>NZ_CP150151.1:4800000-6965501 GCF_037963295.1 Paenibacillus sp. FSL F4-0243 | reverse complement strand
AGACTGTCACTCCTTTAAATCTTCCAAATGTGGCATCAGCCATGAAGTGGAAATGTCGAAGAAAATAGGTTGGTGCTGATATTTATCCCCAGTAGGCAATATGAAGAGACAAAAAAATATGGATAAATTTGATTTGTTCACAACTTTATCCACAGCTTGTTGATAATTAAGAGAACAAACAAATCTATTCACATTCAAAAGTAATACCATCATAGCAAAACGCCCCTTATTTTTCAATGAGCAGGGCTATTTTATCCACAAATTCAAGCACTTGTGTACAATTATTAGGAACACCACTACATATTGTTGATAATTTGTTTACGGTTCGACACTTTACGCCAAAGCTTCGATAATTTTATACACAGGTTGTGCTCATCTGTGAGTAGTCGACTTTATTTTTTGATCACAGGTGGATAACTGTCATATCTTGTGGATTACTTTTTTTCTAATGGGAGTTGTGGATAAGCGGCTTGAATTAGAGGGAGGGTCTGGAGCCAGCAGTAGGTTGACTTTTGCGCATAAAATATGTTTAAATATATAAAGGTGTTTTCTGTAAGGATATGTCTCGATAATTAAATGATGATTCATGTAGATACTGTCCCTACTATAAGGACGGCTTAGACCGTTTCTGCTTATATGACAGTAATTAAGTTCCTGTAAGGGAGGTGCAATTATGAGACCGACATTTAGACCAAATGTGAGCAAACGCAAGAAGGTTCACGGTTTCCGTAAAAGAATGAGCACGAAAAACGGCCGTAAAGTGCTGGCAGCTCGCCGCTTGAAAGGCAGAAAAGTTTTGAGTGCGTAAGTTAGGCCACTAAGGGACCACTCCGGTGGTCTTTTTTTACTGCTTTTTATTATTATTTGCTCTGCAAACGACTAGGATCTCGCTTAATGCGCTAGCTACACTTTGCGGGGCTATTTAACGTATATACAGAATTATTTTGTGAGAAGTTGAGAATATTTTTCTTTCTATAATATAGAAGGGAAATTTCGGCGTTGTAGTCGCGGTCGTTTATGGCGACATCCAAATGACTATACTATTAGAAGAAAAAAATTCGGAAGGATACTTTTAACCGGATTTATGAAGGAGATTCCCGTGCACAAAAAGTTACGATTACGAAACCGTGCCGACTTCAGTCGTGTATATCGCCATGGGAAGTCATTTGCGAATCATCAATTTGTAGTGTATTGGTTTAGCAAAAAAGAGGTAGAGCGATTTAGAGTTGGGGTATCGGTCAGTAAAAAGGTTGGAAACGCGGTTGTCCGTAACCGAATGAGAAGATTGGTGAAGGAAATCGTCCGTCATCATGAACCTGAAATTGCAGGTGGACTCGATATGGTGTTTATCGTAAGAAAAGGAGCGCTTTCCATGGAATACGCAGAGCTCGAAAAAAGCGTGCTGCATGTACTGCGCAAAGCCAAGCTACTCAAGGCTTCCCGCAAATAAAGGACGCATAAGAGGCTTGTTTATTTGTATTCATAATTATGGTATGATTTACGGTGGAATGGAATGTTCAAGAGAGGGGTTTTGAAGTGTCTCTAATGAAGACTAGACGGGGAAAATGGTTTCTCCTCATCACAGTGATGGTGTTGTCGTTAGCTGTTCTGTCGGGATGCGCTCCGTCAGCTGCTGTTACGCACACTACGGAGGATTTAAAGAATGGAGGCTTCTGGCAAAGTAATGTAGTGTATTATTTCGCCATTGCCTTGGACAAGTTTGCTGATTGGTTTAACGGAGAATATGGTTTAGCCGTACTTGTGATGGTTATTATTGTCCGCACGTTGATTCTTCCGCTTACGATTAAACAGGTGAAGAGCTCGCGGGCAATGCAAGCCATTCAACCGGAACTCCAAAAGATCCAGAAAAAATATAAAGACACACCTGAAAAGGTGCAGCAAGAAACGATGCGTTTGTTCCAAGAGAATAAGGTTAATCCAATGGCGGGTTGTTTACCGCTGATCGTACAAATGCCTATCTTTATCGCTCTCTACAACTCGATCTACTATAATCCACATCTACGGGAGCACTCCTTCTTATGGCTGGAGCTAGGTAAGCCGGATCATCTGTTTATCTTACCAGTGCTTGCAGCATTAACAACATTTATACAAACTAGAATGATGACTAAAATGAACCCGATGCAACAACAAGGGCCAATGCAGTTCATGATGATGATCTATCCAGTTCTGATTTTCGTTATGTCCTACAACTTCCCAGCAGCCTTGCCGCTATACTGGGTTTACAGTAACATTTACACTATTGTTCAGAACTATTTCTTATATCGCAACAACGATAAACATAAATTGGCAATCGCAAGTGCTGTGAAAAGTACAGATGACTCAACTGCTGTGAAGAGCAAAGGCGGCAGTAAAGCATCGAAGGGAGCCAAAAAGTCAAAATGAGCAAAGTCGTCGCAACAGGGAAAACCATTGAAGAAGCTGTAGAACGGGGACTAACCCAGCTTGGAGTTCAAAAGGACCGGGTAACGGTCAACGTACTTGAGCAGCCATCAAGAGGATTCCTGGGATTGATCGGTGCGAAAGGTGCCAAGGTTGAGTTAACCTTGATAGCCGAAGCCGCACCGGCATCAGCGGCGAGTGCTCCGTCACTGCCTCAGCAGTCAACAAGAGAGAGCAAACAGGAGGCTAACGGCGGTGTGCCACGCCAAGATTCCGGACAACCGGTGGAGGAAGCTTACCAAGAAGCCGTTCATTTCATTGTGGATGTCGCTAAGAGCATGGGGCTCGAAGTGGAAGTCGAAATCGTCCACACTAAGGAATCCACGATTCTGCAGATATCAGGTCCAGATTTGGGACTTTTGATTGGTAGAAGAGGACAAACTCTCGATGCTCTGCAGTATTTGGCTAATATCGTAGCTAATCGTTACTCCGACAGTTTTATACGGCTTGTGCTAGATGCGGAGAACTTCCGTGAGCGGCGTAAAAAAACTCTCGAAGAGCTGGCTGATCGTTTAGCCAGTCGTGTCATTCGGACTCGTAAAGAGGTAGTACTGGAACCGATGTCACCTCAGGAACGGAAAATTATTCACTCCAGATTACAGGATCATCGGCAAGTGAATACCCTTAGTAAGGGCGAAGAGCCAAATCGCCGCGTCGTTATAACTTTGAAGTAAAGACTATATGATGCAATGACTCCTTGACCAATGTAAGGGGTCATTGCTTTTTTAACAATATAAGACCGTTTATGATCAAAAAAATATAGGTTTTGGGGTGAAAAACAGCATGCTTAGTGACACCATTGCTGCCGTATCGACGGCATTAGGCGAGGGAGGAATTGCTATTATTCGGGTAAGTGGCCCTCAGGCTATTTCCCAAGTGGCGCCTTTGTTTCGTAGCCGAGTTCCGTTAACTGAAGCGGAATCGCATACCGTTCATTATGGGCATATCGTTAGTCCGGATAACGGAGAGAAGATGGAAGAAGTACTTGTAACCGTAATGAAGGGCCCACGTTCTTTTACGACCGAGGATGTAGTAGAGATCAGTGCTCATGGGGGTGTAATTTCTGTAAGAAGGGTGATGGACTTACTTCTTCAGCAGGAGATAAGGTTAGCCGAGCCGGGTGAGTTCACCAAGCGTGCTTTCTTGGGTGGACGTATTGATTTATCACAGGCTGAGGCGGTTATTGATCTCATTCGCTCGAAGTCGGATCGTGCGTTTTCTGTGGCTTTAAAGCAGGTTAGTGGATCCTTGTCGGATCGAATTCATGCTTTGCGCCATACACTTATTGAGATGCTGGCTCATATCGAAGTGAATATAGATTATCCAGAGCATGATGTAGAATCCATGACAGCTGAATTTATTAAAGATAAAAGCAGTGAAGTGATGGAAGGAATCACAAAGCTTCTTAAGACTTCTAATGAAGGAAAAATTCTTCGTGAGGGGATAACGACAGCTATAGTTGGTCGTCCCAATGTTGGTAAATCTTCTTTATTAAACGCGTTAGCACGTGATAACAAAGCGATTGTAACAGATATTCCTGGAACAACACGTGATGTCATCGAAGAATATATAACGATAAACAACATTCCGCTTAAGCTGCTTGATACCGCGGGAATTCGTGAAACGATGGACGTAGTGGAGAAGATTGGCGTAGAACGTTCCAAGGCGGCAGTTAGTGATGCGGATCTGATTCTACTTGTGCTAAATGCTAACGAAGAGCTGCATGAGGACGAATTGGCATTGATGGAACAAATCCACGGTAGACAATGCCTAGTGATCATGAATAAAATGGACTTACCGCCCAAACTGGATAAGGATAAGTTGCTCTCGTTCTTTGAGGAGTCCAACATCGTACCGATGTCTGTTCTGGAAGAGGAAGGTCTAGACAAACTTGAAGATGCCATTTCGACACTCTTTTTTGGTGGAAAGCTGGAATCGGGTGACTTGACATATGTAAGTAATGTGAGACATATTGCACTGCTTAAAAAAGCCTATAAATCACTACAGGATGCATACGATGCGGCGGAACAGTATATTCCAATTGATATGATTCAAATTGATGTACGGCTAGCATGGGAACAACTCGGTGAAATTATTGGCGATACGGCAGCGGACTCGTTGTTAGATCAAATATTCTCACAATTTTGTTTAGGAAAATAGGTTTTACGTTTTAATATAACATTTAGGGGGAAACAGGACATGAGTTATGATGGAGGCAACTATGACGTAATCGTCATTGGCGCCGGTCATGCCGGTTGCGAAGCAGCTCTAGCGTCAGCACGAATGGGCTGCAGCACGTTGATGATCACAATTAACCTGGATATGGTTGCATTCATGCCCTGCAATCCGTCCATAGGCGGACCTGCCAAAGGACATGTGGTGCGTGAGATTGATGCGCTAGGCGGAGAAATGGGCCGTAATATAGATAAGACTTTTATTCAGCTTCGTATGCTTAACACAGGGAAGGGACCTGCGGTACATGCATTGCGTGCACAAGCTGATAAGTTCTTGTACCAACATACAATGAAGGAAACGATGGAGAAAACGCCTAATTTGACGCTTCGTCAAGGGATGGTTGAGCGTTTAATCGTTGAGGATGGACGTTGTGCAGGTGTAGTTACGAAGACAGGAACAGAATACCATAGTAAGACAGTTATCCTGACTACAGGTACTTACCTGCGTGGTAAAGTGATCATGGGTGAACTGACATATGAGAGTGGACCTAACAATCAGCAGCCATCAGTGAAGCTGTCTGAGAATTTGCGGGAGCTTGGTTTTGAATTGGTGCGTTTTAAGACAGGTACACCTCCACGTGTACATCGCGATACGATCGATTTCTCGAAGACAGAAATTCAACCCGGCGACGATGAGCCTAAATTCTTTTCGTTTGAAACGAAATCATCGAACAATGAACAGCTTCCTTGTTGGTTAACTTATACCTCTGAGGTTACTCATCAGATTATTAATGACAACCTTCATCGTGCGCCGATGTTTACGGGTATTATTGAAGGAACAGGTCCACGTTATTGCCCATCTATTGAAGATAAAGTAGTAAGATTTAGTGATAAATCTAAGCATCAGATCTTTTTAGAGCCAGAAGGAAAAAATACATCGGAATACTATGTACAAGGTCTGTCGACTAGTCTTCCTGAGGATGTACAGCTAGCGATTCTGCGTTCCATCCCTGGTATGGAAAAGGTAGAGATGATGCGTAACGGCTATGCTATTGAATATGATGCAATGGTTCCTACACAGCTATGGCCATCTCTTGAAACTAAACGTCTACCAGGTCTTTTCACTGCTGGACAAATCAATGGTACTTCCGGTTATGAAGAAGCCGCTGGCCAAGGTGTAATGGCTGGAATTAATGCAGCGCGCAAAGTGCAAGACAAAGAACCTGTAATCTTAGATCGTTCACAGGGATACATTGGTGTACTCATTGATGATCTGGTGACTAAGGGCACTAATGAACCTTACCGTCTGCTTACTTCACGTGCAGAATATCGTTTGTTGCTTCGCCATGATAATGCAGATCTAAGACTTACACCTATCGGTTATGACATTGGTTTGATTACGCAGGAACGTTTCGATAACTTCACGGATAAAAAAGAACGGGTGGAGCGTGAAATTGTTCGTCTGCAAGAGACAAAGGTTAAACCTGTTGAGGTAAATCATGTACTAGCACAATATGAATCGGCACCTATTGTTGACGGCAGTAATTTACTTGTTCTGATGCGGCGTCCAGAGCTTGTATATAGTTTCGTGGATCAAGTCTCGCCATCACCGGAAATGCTGGATGCAGAAATGAAGGAGCAAGTAGAAATCCAAATCAAATATGCCGGATATATTGAAAAACAGCTTCAACATGTGGAGCGCTTGCAAAAGATGGAGAAGAAGAAAATTCCAGATGACATTAATTATAATGAAATCCATGGATTAGCGATGGAAGCGCGGCAGAAGCTGACTAAGATCCGTCCAATCTCTATCGGGCAGGCCTCTCGGATCGCGGGAGTCACACCTGCGGACATTTCTATTCTCCTCGTATATCTCGAGCATTACAACCGGGTAACCGCGGCGAAAGGATAATCTATGGATAATACGGAAGTTCAATTCACACAGCTTTTACAAGAAAGAGGCATTACACTTACAGCAGAACAATTGGAGCAATTCGATCTTTACTATAAGGAACTCGTATCCTGGAATGAAAAAATGAATCTCACTGGAATAACAGAGCGTGAGCAGGTTTACACGAAACATTTTTATGATTCGATCTCTCTAGCCTTTTTCCTTAATATCAATGAGATAAACAATTTGGCAGATATCGGTTCGGGAGCCGGGTTTCCAGGCATTCCGCTTAAGATTTGTTTTCCACATTTGAAACTTACGATCATTGATTCATTAAGTAAAAGAATCTCTTTTCTGCAGCATGTCTGTACTACGTTGAAATTAACTGATGTGCAATTGATTCATGGGCGTGCGGAGGATATTGCCCGGCAATTCAAGTATCGTGACGCCTATGATTTGGTGACTGCGCGTGCGGTGGCAAGATTATCCTTGTTGAATGAGTTTTGTCTTCCTTTCACACGTAAGGATGGAGTTTTCGCTGCCATGAAGGGAAGCGATCCATCAGAAGAATTAAGTGAGGCGAAGTACAGCTTAAAAGAGCTTCGTGCTCAACTTGGTAAAGTAGAGTCGTTCAGCTTGCCTGTGGAAGAGTCGGCGCGACATATTGTCATTATTCGTAAGACAGGTGCCACTCCTGCTAAGTACCCACGAAAAGCGGGAATTCCTGCCAAAACACCACTTATCAAATAATGTTTCACGTGAAACATTATAGATTGGTAAATATATTTAAGGTCATTCTCATTTTAGAGGATGACCTTTTTTTGAGTGGAATTGCGATAACGATCTCAAATAAACTTTAATTAAAAGATAAACTAAATTGATATGTTTATTAAGCGGCTATCATTATGAAAATGCAGGAAAAATAGGTCTTTACGGAGAATATGATTATGTAGAGAAAAGTGATAGAATAGCATAGTAGACTTTTAATTTTGTATATAACTCCTTCTCTGTACTCTTGTTCGAAAGAAGGAGAGATTATGATGCCTGATAGCTGCAGGCCATTTCATAATATCAGAATGTTTTTTATTGCTGTACGATACGCTTTCCGAGAAGAAGGTCAAGAAGATCGTACTATAACGAAATTAGGTGGTTATGAACGGAATGAAAGAACAATTTACCAAGCTATTTGGATTTACCGAGCGGAGCAGCGGAGAAGAAATTAAACAAATACCAGTTCATGAGGTCATTAGCAGTCCTTACCAACCACGGACGATATTCGATGACGACAAGATCGATGAGTTGTGCCAGACGATTAAAACTCATGGGGTCATTCAACCCATAGTTGTACGCATGCGAGATTCCGTGTACGAGATCATCGCAGGTGAACGACGCTGGCGTGCGGTCAAAAAGCTTGGTTTAGAGACGATTCCAGCCATTGTTCGTGAATTCAATGATTCACAAGCCGCATCTATTGCGCTTATAGAAAACTTACAGCGTGAGGGCTTGACCTCTATTGAAGAAGCTGTTGCTTATCAAAAGTTAATTGATCTTCATCAATTGACGCAAGAAAGCTTAGCACAACGACTAGGTAAAAGTCAGTCTACCATAGCTAATAAAATTCGCTTACTTAATTTACCTGAAGAGGTTAAGACGGCATTAATGGAGCGTCAGATTTCTGAAAGGCATGCACGTTCATTATTATCACTCGATAGTGTGGAGATGCAACTGAAAGTGTTGGCAGAAATCATTTCAAAAGGCTTAAATGTTAAACAAACAGAAGCTCGTATTGCTTTCTACAAACAAGTCTCACAAACTAAAAAATCAAAGCGGGTCTCCTATACCAAGGATGTTCGTCTAGCTCTTAATACAATTCGTCAATCTATTGATATGGTGTCAGGCTCAGGGATGGAAATCAAAACGTCAGAAAATGACCGTGGTGACCATTACGAGATTGTAATCCAAATCCCCAAAAGATAAATTGTTTCAAAAGCTAAAGGCGGCCTTGAGGTGATTGGCCGCCTTTGGTGTGGCTAGAACCGGGATGTGTTGGCCAGGCCTGTAAAAGTTCCAGTATATAATAGTTGTCTATATTCTTCATAAAGTGTGACGCTATCTCAGCATCAGGAACATTTGTACTTGCGATCTACGAGAAGATTCTTCCTAACTATTCGAGGTGAAATAAGTGTCCAAGATTATTGCCATAGCAAATCAAAAAGGCGGTGTCGGTAAAACAACAACCTCCGTGAACCTAGGTGCCGGTATGGCTACATTAGGAAAAAGAGTGCTTCTAGTTGATATCGATCCTCAAGGTAACACTACTAGCGGCGTTGGCGTCAACAAGGCGGACGTGGCGAATTGTATATATGACATTCTTATAAATGAGGTAAATCCTCTAGAAACCATACTGGAAACTCAAAATGAAGGACTGCATATCATTCCGGCGACCATTCAATTAGCGGGTGCGGAAATCGAGTTAGTATCGACGATTTCCAGAGAGCTAAAGCTAAAAAAGGCGCTGAATGCGGTTAAAAACAATTATGATTATATCATCATCGATTGTCCTCCTTCACTTGGCATTTTAACAATCAATTCCCTTACTGCAGCGGATTCGGTAATCATCCCGATCCAGTGTGAATATTATGCGCTTGAGGGTTTGAGTCAGCTCTTAAACACCGTTCGTCTGGTGCAAAAAAATCTCAACCCGCATCTGAAGATAGAGGGAGTATTATTGACTATGCTTGATGCCCGGACCAATCTGGGAATTCAAGTGATAGAAGAGGTTAAGAAGTATTTCCAAGAAAAAGTATATCGAACGATTATCCCTCGGAATGTCCGGTTAAGTGAAGCGCCGTCACATGGACAATCCATTATTACTTATGATCCTCGCTCTAAAGGAGCGGAAGTGTATTTAGAGTTGGCAAAGGAAGTGATTTCTTATGAGTAAACGATTAGGAAAAGGTCTGGATGCGCTAATTCCATCTTTATCAATTAATGAAGATGATAAGGTAGTTGAGATCCCTTTAGCTCAACTTCGGGCTAATCCATATCAACCGCGCAAAGACTTTAATGAAGAGGCCATTCAAGAACTAGCAGAATCGATCAGACAACATGGCGTGATTCAGCCGATCATTGTTCGTAGCGTATTGAAGGGGTATGAGATCATTGCCGGCGAACGCAGATTCCGTGCCTCGCAGTATTGTGGCAAAGCTACAATTCCAGCAGTCGTTAGAAATCTTAGTGATCAGCAAGTCATGGAGATTGCATTAATCGAGAACTTGCAACGTGAGAACCTAAATGCAATGGAAATTGCAGTGGCTTACCAAGGCTTAATGGATCAGTTTTCACTCACGCAGGAAGAACTCTCGCTTAAGGTAGGAAAGTCCAGATCTCATATCGCCAACTTCCTGAGATTGCTTTCTTTACCTGAAGAAGTAAAAGAATATGTTTCACGTGGAACAATGTCAATGGGGCATGCGCGGGCAATTGTTGCTTTAAAGGATCCAGAAGTAATTAAACAACTGGCCGAACAATGCGTGGAACAACAGTGGAGTGTAAGAGAGTTAGAAGAAACAGTGAAGAACTTGGACCGAAAACCTACTAATGGAGTTAAAGTCAAAGTTATTAAACGTGATCCCTATATTGATAATGTAGAGGAAGTATTGCGTGAACGTTTTAAAACAACGGTGAAAATAAAACAGGGTAAGGAAAAAGGGAAGATTGAACTGAATTACTACAGTGCTCAGGATTTAGAAAGATTGTTGGAATTATTGGGTAACTAAATGGGTATCTATGCCAAGAACATATCCTGAGATATCCTTAATCGGATAATTAGGGGTATGTTTTTTTGAATAAGTTGATTAAAAAAGGGTAATAGACGAGGAGCGAGGTTATGGAAGACTTCGTATATCTGGATCATGCAGCTACTTCCTGGCCTAAACCACCAGAGGTTGCAGCTGCGATGATGAATGCTCTGCAGTCAGGAGCGAATGCTGGTAGAGGTAATTACTCGCTAGCGATAGGAAGCGGTCGAGTGTTAGTAAGGACACGGAGTGTGCTGGCGGGATTGTTCGGTGTATCTAATGCGCAAGATATAGCTTTTACCCATAATACTACGATGAGTTTGAATATGGCGATCAGAGGGACGCTTAAAGCGGGAGATCACGTGATTTCAACGATGACAGAACACAATTCTGTGAGACGGCCGCTGGAATACTTGCGTAAGACACTTGGGATAAAAGTTGACTATTTAAAAGTGGATCGTGAAGGGCAATTGGATTTAAAAGAACTCAAAAATGCTTTCCAGCCGAATACCAAAATGGTGATCTGCAATCACAGCTCCAATTTACTAGGGAGTATACTCCCTATCGGTGATATTGGTGATATCGTTAAATCGCATGGTGCTGTGTTTCTAGTGGATGCAGCTCAAAGTGCAGGCTCAATTGATATTGATGTTAAAAAAATGAATATCGACTTATTGGCATTTCCGGGGCATAAAGGGCTACTTGGACCACAAGGAACCGGCGGGCTTTATATATCACCTGATTTGGATCTTGAACCCTTAATGCATGGAGGAACGGGGAGTCAATCTGAAAATAGTGAACAGCCCTCTGTTCGTCCAGATCGGTATGAAGCGGGGACGCAAAATACGGTAGGGATTGCCGGTTTACTAGCAGGTGTTCAAAAGGTACAATCTTTAGGGACGAAAGTTATCCATGAGAGTGAATGGACATTAACTCAAAAGCTAATGGAAGGGTTGTCCAACATCCCAGGCATTAGAATATTAGGACCCTCTCTAGGGGCGCCGAGAACTGGCATTGTATCTTTTGTGGTAGATGGAGAAGAATCGGCGAATATTGCTCACCGTCTAGATCGTGATTATAAAATAGCGGTCAGAGCGGGTATGCATTGTACCCCTTTGGCACATAAGGCGGTTGACACGCTAGAGAGTGGTGCTGTTCGGGCGAGTGTAGGTGTAGATACGACAGAGCATAATATAAGCAGAATGCTGGCTGCTATGGATGAGTTATATGGCAATGCCCGCAGCAGATGAATAAAAAGGATGGTCCATTCATGTCTGAATTAAATCAATTAATTAGTGAGCAGTTGCAGTGGTTTGTGTTTGGTTTTACAGTAATTATGTTAGGGCTGATAATCACTGTGATCGCCCAGGGGGCTAAGCTGCGTGCTATGCGGCGTAAATATGAGGCCATGATGGCTGGGAGCGGTGTGGAGGATCTGGAAGGCCTTCTAATTGATCTGAAGAACCAAAGCGACATGCTGGAAGAAGAACAACGTGAGCAAAAAACCGTATTAGAAGCAACTCAAACTAGAATGCGTGGCATGAAGTCCAATATTGCGCTGAAGCGTTATAATGCCTTTGGTGAACGTGGCAATGATCTGAGTTTCTCAGTCGCTATACTGGATGACAACAGTAGTGGTATTGTATTAACCAGTCTTCATAATCGTGAGAATTCTTACATTTACTCTAAACCTATGCAGAATGGCGAATCACAATATGTCTTATCACCTGAAGAAAAAGAAGTAGTTACTCTCGCGTTGCAGCGGACCTAGCATGAAGATTCCATTGCTTTAAGGCAGAATATAGACTCGTAGCTATAATATCAGATAATCGCATAACTAAACTTAATCGCGTGTTCTGTAATACAAAATACTCCATAAAGCCGCCGACATTAACGATTCCTGTCAAATGGATATCACCTACCGGCGGCAATTGTTTATTTACGCCAGCACCTGGCCTCAAAGGCCCTTCAACGACTTGGATGCATCCCACACTAGTAGAGTGACCTAAACAAGCATCTATACCGATGATAAAGGGGTTACTATATCTTTCGTTGATTAGGGATAGAGTTTCCTCAAGGTTAACGGCATGGACAGGCTCCTCAAGAGTTCCATATAAATGAAACAACGGACTATGAAAACGCGACAATGCAGTGCCAACAAGAGGGCCAAGAGAGTCTCCTGTGGATCGGTCCGTACCTACACAAATGACGACAATCTGTGTTTCCGGGCGTGTACGTGCAAAGTGAAACAGTAGCCGGTGAGTAATAGCAGAATAGATATCGGGATCGGTATGTGATATTTTTAAACAGGACGTTTCTTGCGCTGATGTAGCTTTGGATGAAAAATTCATACCATCTTCCTTTCTGAAGCTGATTCTATTTGATGGTATCTAGTATATGGATAGAAGAGGGGTTTTATACTACAGCGGCAAGAGATAGGACGATAAACCTATGGGAGGCGTAACGTATATGCAGGAAGAGATGTTGATCGCGTTTGACTCTACCCAGCAGGCGCTTCGTGCTGAAATGCTGCTTGAGTATGCGGAAATTGAAATTGATATATTTCCAACCCCGAAAGAGATCACGGCAGGATGCGCGATATCGATACAGTTTTATCAAAGTGCACTGGAAGAGGTACAAAGGATAGTAACGGAACAGAATATCGAAATACGCGGTATCTACGGAAAACACAACGAGAACTACATACTGATTGAGAGGTAGGGAGGACTATACAATATGAATAGGTGGATATTAGAGGCTACTACTCCCGGTGATGCTGTAAAAGATGCCTTGCGTTTTAAAGATAAGGTGTGGAATTGGTTTACCGATGCTGATATGTGGGCAAATGTTTTATTCTCAGGACTACGAATTCTTATTATTTTTCTCTTAACTAGGGTCATTATTAAGATTGTTTCTAATATTATTGATCGTTCGCTTGAACGTAAAACCGGTGGCAGAATTCTGTCTAACACACGAAGGTTTACTACGGTAGGGGAATTGATGAAAAATGTAGTAACGGTTATCTGTAATTTTGTGATGATCATGCTCGTTCTTTCAGAGTTCCACTTCGATTTAGCACCCTTGTTGGCCGGAGCGGGTGTACTTGGTCTGGCAGTAGGTTTTGGAGCACAAAGTCTGGTGAAGGATGTTATTACAGGGTTCTTTATTATTTTGGAGGACCAATTTGCAGTTGGTGATGTAATTCAGACAGGTACTTATAAAGGGACTGTAGAATTAATCGGATTGCGAACAACAAGACTGTTAAGTGCAACCGGAGAAGTATTTATTATCCCTAATGGACTAATTACGAATGTGACGAACTATTCTCTTTCCAATGCATTGGCTGTAGTTGATGTTCCTGTTAAAATGGAGCGAAGCTTGGAAGTCACGTTAGGATTAATTGGCGAGGCGCTAAAAGGAATAGAACAGCGTAACTTCAATGTGCTTGCTTACCCTAATGTGCTCGGAATACAGTCCATGAGTACCTCGGAATATGTGATTCGTATAGCTGCCAGCTGTGCTCCTAATGCAAGAGATGCAGCGGAGAGACAAATTCAAAACGACATAAAGCAGGCATTAGAGAAACAGAGCATGCTGGAACTGGCTCAAGCTGAAGAAGAAGCACGTAAGAAGGCAGAGGCAGAGGCGAAGGCTCAAATAGATCTTGCAAAAACAGAACATGCACTAGAAGTTACAGGGTCGGCAAGCACTGGATCAAGACGGCAAATCGCAGCTACACAAGAAGGAGAAGAGGGGGAAGAATAGTGGAACGTAAAGTTTTTCAGCTTGGGGATATAGTGCAAATGAAGAAGCAGCATCCTTGTGGATCTAATGAGATGGAAATCATTCGCATGGGGATGGATATCCGAATTAAATGTACAGGCTGTCAGCATAGTGTTCTGATTCCCCGTGCTAAATTCGAGAAGAATATGAAGAAGGTACTGCGCTCTGCGGAGGAAAATACAGACAATAATTAAGCTTGCAAATGGCATGTCTGCATGATACAATTATTTTTGCTGCGGAGAGGTACCCAAGAGGCCCAAGGGGGCTGACTCGAAATCAGTTAGGCGTGTCAAAGCGTGCGTGGGTTCGAATCCCACCCTCTCCGCCACTTCAGCATATATAACATTTAATGAATCCTTCGTTCCTGTAACGGAGGTTTTTTTGTGTCTATAATAGCCGATATACAGGATAATATATAACGCAAAAAGAAGGGCCCTTTCGGGTCCTTCTTCAGGAGGCAGTACATCAATGATGTTTGGAATTTCTCTGTTTATAGCGACTAAAGTGATTTAGGCGTTGCTGAGGCTAATGCTTTTTTAAGGCAATAACCCACTACTCTTCCCAGCTTACAATAGATGCTGAATCAGATCTCCTGTGATTGTGTTCGTCTACGACGGCCAACGGAACCACACCTCTCTTTTGTACTGCCTGAGTATAGTATGTGTAATGTCGGTTTTTTTATACACATTTATTTTTAAAATATTTTTGAATTAGTGGACCCGTGCTTTTTCAACCTTTTTCCACTTTCGATTTTTGTTGGTGGTCTCAGGGAAGGTGTCCCCTTTTTCCATTTTAATGTGCTGTGGATTCGAAATCTCAGTATGGAAGCTTCGCGCTTCGCCTACCTCTGTGTACATGCCTGGATTAGGGGCCTTGTCGCCTTCTTCATATTCCGTTTTCTCACCCATCATTATTCCTCCTTTTTTAGTGTAGATGAATTCGTAATTATTGTGCGCAGGTAGTGATTTTTTCATGTAAAAAGAGGGGGAGGAGTTGTCCTGTATTAATATTGCTTGCACTCTGCTGTTCATTTTGGTATATTAATCAGGTGCGAGTCTATGTTTGTGCTCGTTCCTTGCTCCTGACGTGATTAGGGGCCTCAGACCATAAGGAGGTGAAAATTATGCGCAAATATGAAGTGATGTACATTATTCGTCCTGACATTGAACAAGAAGCCGTTCAAGCAGCAGTCGATAAATTCCAAGGCATCATCTCCAATGGCGGGGAAATTACAAAGCACGAAGTGCAAGGTAAACGCCGTCTTGCGTATGAGATCAAGAAATTCCGTGATGGCGTTTATGTTTTGGTTAACTTCAATGCAGAACCTGCAGTAGTTACTGAATTAGAACGTCTTATGAAGATTTCTGACGAAGTTATTCGTTATCTCATTACGAACGACGTTGCTTAAGATCTTGACAAGCTTTGTAATGAATCGCTCTAAAGGAGGGGACCAGAATTGTTGAACCGTATCATTTTGATCGGACGGTTGACCCGTGACCCGGAACTTCGTTATACTCCCGCTGGTGTTGCCGTAACGCAATTTACGCTAGCCGTAGATCGTAACTTTACGGGCCAGAACGGTGAACGTGAGGCAGACTTCATCCCGGTTGTAACCTGGAGACAGCTAGCAGAAACCTGTGCCAATTACTTGCGCAAAGGTCGTCTGACAGCAGTGGAAGGACGCATCCAAGTGCGGAATTATGAGAATAACGAAGGCAAACGTGTATACGTAACTGAAGTTATTGCTGATAATGTTCGTTTCCTGGAATCTTCACAGAGCCGTGAAGGTGGAAATACTTCAAGTGGTGCAAGTAGTATGCCTGAAGAGCCAGCATATGGTGGCGGTGGTAACGCTGGACGCGGAAATAACAACAATAATTTCTCGCGTAACAACAATACTCAAGATCCTTTTTCGGGCGATGGTAAACCGATTGATATATCGGATGATGATTTGCCATTTTAATTAGGAAGGACTGAAAAGAATATGGCTTTTAAACCAAGAGAAGGCGCCGACAACGACAAAAGACCGGCACGTCGTGGTGGACGCAACAAGCGTAAAAAAGTTTGCTTTTTCACTGTGAACAAGATTACTCACATTGATTATAAAGATACCGAACTTCTTAAGAAGTTCATCAGCGAACGTGGAAAGATTTTGCCACGTCGTGTAACAGGTACAAGTGCAAAATACCAACGCGCTCTTACCATTGCTGTAAAACGCTCGCGTCAAATCGCGTTGCTTCCTTACACAACGGAATAGGACGTTTTATAAAAGCAGTCGGGAAACCGGCTGCTTTTTTTGTATGCAAAAAAGGAAGCATTAATAGTAGGGTAAGCATGAAATCGAATTATTTGGGCGTTGAATCGTTTGACGTTGGCACTTTATTATGTTAAATTACAGCTATCCTATAACTAAAGGGGAAATTTTGATGTCGGTGACCGTTCTTAACTAGCAATTTCATAACACTTGATTAGGAAGGCTTTAGCAGGCTCGTCATTAGGCGATTACGTGCTCTATTTGAGTTCGTATTACGCAGCAGTCTGTTGTTCCTTACGGGTGGATGATTTAGTTAAGAACACACGAAGCGTCAAATGGCCTCTTTACGGCTGTTGTTCTCTTTGTAATTAACCGTGCTCTTATTGCACGGTTTTTTTGTTTTTCGGCACCTGTTCTCATTTCGGGGCCTTAGGACGATAGAGGGCATCAGTATAAAAAGAAGGGCAAGGACTGCCATAGTGGCATTCTTTGCCCTTCTTTGCGTTATGGAGAATTAAGTCCAAACCAATAGAGATTTGAAGGAGGATTTGCTGTGAATTTACAAAGTCTAAACACGCTGGAATACGAAATCATTAAAACAGAGCTTGGGCGCCACGCAGTATCTTATGTAGGAAAAAAAGCTGTAGAAGAGCTTATGCCAATGACCTATTTGCCGACGATTCAAAGAGCAATGGAGGAAACTTCTGAAGCTAAAGAACTGCTGGAACGAGGATCGAGTGTACCCATTCCTTCATTAGAAGGCATTGAGTGGATCATGTCATTAATGGGGACTGGATATTTGTACAGTGAGCAAGATTTCACTGCGATTGCTACATTTCTTAAGAGCTGTAGTCAACTGCGCAAATATATGGCCTCTAAAGAACAGAGCGCTCCACGGATTGCTGCATATGCATCCTCGTTGATGGAGTTAAATCACGTGAGGGAGGCTATTGATCGTTGTATCCGTTTTGGTGCGATTGATGATGGAGCAAGTAAGGGTTTAGAGCGAGTTCGTAAACGGATTGTAGTGGCTAAAGAACGTCTTCATAAAAAAATCGACGGAATTATGTCACGCCATCAATCGATTTTGCAGGAGAATATTTATAGTCAGCGAGGTGGGCGTTACGTTATCCCCGTAAAACGGGAATATCATAAACAAATAAAAGGATCAGTGCTTGATCAATCCACAAGTGGACAGACGGTGTTTATTGAACCAGACGAGATCGCCGCTCTCCAAATTGAGCTTGATTTACTTTTGGGTGAAGAGGCGCGAGAAGAAGCCGTAATCCTCAGCATGCTGACTAGCTTGGTAGAACAGGAACAGGCTGCCCTGCACCTTAATATTGAGGCTACGGGCACGTATGATTTTATTTTTGCTAAAGCTAAATATGCACGAACGCTGGGGGCATCTTCTGTTACGCTGAATGCGAAAGGCTTTCTAAAGATGAATGGAGGCAGGCATCCCATGCTGAAGGGGATGATTCCGATCAATCTGGAGGTAGGTAAGGGGTATAAATCCCTCATCATTACAGGCCCAAATACAGGTGGTAAAACTGTGGTCCTTAAGACACTAGGGCTGCTGACGATCATGGCTCAATCAGGGCTGTTGATTCCGGTCGAGGAGGGCAGCGAATTCACTATTTTTACGGATGTAATCGGTGTAATTGGCGACGGACAAAGTCTGGCACAATCCCTCAGCACATTCTCGGCGCAAATGAAGAGTATTGAGGGAATGCTGAGAGATGCATCTAAGGGGGTGCTGCTGCTCATTGACGAGCTGGCGGCTGGTACGGATCCCGGGGAGGGCATTGCGCTCTCTATCGCGATTCTGGAAGAGCTGAGCCGTAAAGGGGCGAATATTATTGTTACTACACATTTTAATGAGCTAAAAGCCTTTGCAGCCGCAACGACGGGCTTTCAAAATGCGCGAATGGAATTTGATAAAGAAACGCTACAGCCGTTGTATCGATTGACGATTGGAGAAGCGGGGGAAAGTTACGCTCTGCAGATAGCTAAAAAGCTGGGGATAGAGGATAACATTATTAAGAGATCATGGGAAATCGTAGAGGCGCAGCAACAAAGGCTACAGAAAGGCAGCGGAGAGGCATGGGGAAGTCTTTTCAGCAAAGAAGATGGAGAGCAAGAGTATGCTGCACTTCCAGTAGAGGAACATAGCAACGCAGAAGAAGAAGCCACTTCATCTGACCGCAGCAAGGAGAAGTTGATTCAATTTGAAATTGGAGATGCAGTTGTGGTAACGTCACTCGGCCGGACAGGGATCGTTTATGAGAAGAGAGATCATTTAGGAATGGTTGGGGTGATGATCCAGAAACAAAAAATGAAAATTAACCATAAGCGGTTGAAGCCCTATCTTTCAAAAGAAGAGCTATACCCGGAGGAATATGACTTTGATATTATTTTTGAGAGTAAGGATACACGTAAAAAGCGCAAGCTGATGCAGCGTAAACATGTTGAGGGTTTAACGATTACGCACAGAGATGAAGAATAGATTCAATGAAGATCTGTCCACGAGACAGGTCTTTTTTTATAGATATAACGAAATAAGTGAATTTCAAGCAGGAGTAAAGGCCTAGGGCTTAGAAGTTATTGTAACCACCATAAAACTTTGTTACAGTAAAAATATTTATGTTCCATAACTTAAATGTAGATATACGTTCAACTAGAGAAGGGAAGAAACACATGAATAATAAGAAAATATGCAGGTTGTTGTTAACGCTGCTCGTGATGGCAACTCTATTGTCAGCATGTAGTAGAACAACTTCTAGCAGTAATCCATTATCTTCGCGCCATAATATAGTAGACGATAAGCCACAAGCTGGTGGAGTAGTTACCTACGGATTCTCCTCACCATTTACGGGTTTGTTTGAGCCTGCTTTTTATGAAGGTGAAGATGATTTTCATGTGCTGGAATTTATTACTGAGCCGATGTTTCAGGTAAATGATGAACTAGTGACGGTTCCTAATATCGCCTCTTGGCAGGAATCTGATGATCATAAAGTATTTACCTTTAAAATTAAACCGGGAATCCGTTGGCATAACGGTGATGAATTAACGGTAGAGGATTGGAAATTCGCAATTGAAACTATTGCTAGTCCAGATTATACGGGCTCGCATTATTATAGTGTTGAAATGATTCAGGGTGCAGAGGCCTATCATGAGGGAGAAGCGAAGGGCATATCCGGATTGAAGGTTATAGATCCTTATACTTTGAAAATAACTGTAACTGCTGCACGGGTAAACACCATCGATAGTCTGTGGCCCTATCCGATGAATAAAAAATACTATACTGGAATTGCTGTTAAAGATATGCCTGAAAGTGACCAGATGCGAAAATCTCCTATAGGTATTGGCCCTTTTGAGGTTGAACATATTCAGCCTGGCCAGAGGGTAGAAATGAAACGTTTTGATCAATACTACAAGGGCAAAGCGCTATTGGATGGGATAGTGTATAAGGCATTTGACGATAAGGAAGTGGCTGAGCGCTTTCAAACAGGAGAGATTGATATAGAGTCAGCCCCTCGGGATGCTTATGATGATCTAAAAGAACTGGAGAATATAAACATCCTGCAAACTGCTGAGCTAGGCTATGAATATATAGGTTTTAAATTCGGGCATTGGGATACGGAAACCGAGACCATCGTAATGGATAACCCTAAATTTGAAGACAAAAGATTACGGCAAGCTATGTATTATGCTTTAGATCGTGAAGGGATCATCAAAGCATATTCCCACGGTCTAGCTGAGCCTGTAGAGACTCCAATATCTAGCGCTAGCTGGGCGAAGATCCCTGATACTGAGATTAATGCTTATCTGTATAATCCTACAAAGGCCAAGGAACTGCTGGATGCTGCTGGGTTCTTGGATCTAGACGGTGACGGATTACGGGAAGACCCAAAGGGCCAGAAGCTGATGATCCATTTTGATTCTATGCTAGGCAGTCAAACAGCAGAGCTACGTACTAATGCCATTTTAAGAAATTGGCGTGATGTTGGACTCGATGTACAGCTGAACGGTGGAGCCTTAAAGGAATTCCATGTTTTCTACGATGCAGTGGAAGCCGATGATCCGTCTATCGAACTATTTTACGGAGTATGGGGGTTAGCGAGTGATCCCGATCCAACAGGTCTATGGAGAGAAAATGATCTATGGAACTATCCCCGTTGGTCTTCCGAGCGGAATGAAGAGCTGATTCGTGAAGGCGTAAGTATGAAGGCATACGATATGGATTATCGTAAAGAAATATACTATGAGTGGCAGAAGCTGGTTAATGAAGAGGTGCCTATGATCTTTTTTGCCGAACGAAAAGCGATAGTTCCAGTAAATAAGCGCCTACAGGGCGTTCGCGTGAATTCAATGAGTACGATTATTGACCCTTATAAATGGTGGATTAAGGAAGAGGACGAAAAATAAAATAATAATTTTTTGTGAAAAGTGAAATCAAATTGTAGTTTCATTCGTCATATATAGTATGGAGGATGACGACGATGAAGAGACGGATAGTAGTGGGGGCAATCGCAGCTGTATTAGTCGTTGTCTTAATTGCGGTATGGAGGCCAACTGGGCTTGGTTTTAAACCGAATATTGACGCGGAATCAGCAGTGCTTCTAGATATGGATACCGGAGATATATGGGTGGATATTAATGGTGATGTACCCATGCCACCGGCCAGTGTATCTAAATTAATGACAGAAATGATTGTGCTGGATCAAATCTCCTCTGGAATGATTAGATGGGAGGATAGAGTCCCAATTAGTGCCTATGCAAGTAAAATGGGCGGCACAAGTCTCTCATTGAAGCGGGGAGAATTCTATACTATAAGAGAATTATTCGAAGGAGTCACTATTTATTCTGCCAACGATGCTACTGTTGCATTGGCTGAGTATATGGCTGGTTCAGAAGCCTCTTTTGTGCTCATGATGAACGACAAGGCACATAGTCTAGGCTTATCTTCTCGTACAATATTTACTAATGCAACGGGCCTATCAGGTAAGGATCTTGGTTTCACTGATCCGAATATGCATATCAGCGGTGAGACTATGATGACAGCTCGTGATACCGCTAAATTGGCTGCCGCACTAATCTATCATCATCCGGATATTCTCAATATTTCCAGCCGTACACAAATGCATTTGAAGAATAAGGGGCTATATGTAAGTAATAGCAATTTCATGTTGCCAGCTATGGGTGGCATTTACGCTTATGAGGGTACAGATGGTTTAAAGACTGGACATAATAACCGGGCAGGATACTGTATTGCAGGCTCGGCTCAGCGGGATGGGCATAGGCTTATTGCAGTCGTTATGGGGGCAAAGACTTATGAGAGCCGATTTGAAGGGGCAGCAAAATTATTTGATTACGGATTTTTCCGTGGTTTACAATCCGGAGATCGGGTTAAACATATGATGAATCCGCTCAGAATTAGGAACTAAAGTCGGAGCGCCATACCAGTATTTATTACTTGGTTTGGTGCTTTTTCCCTATTCATGTCGTTATTTGTGGTTTCTTTTTATCCATTTAGTGATTACAATAGAAATATTGTTTTAGTCCACATTATTTTAGAACAGCAAAAAACTTTTTTTTCTATAATTTTGAATGACCTGAATTTCTTGAAAGGGGGGACAATAAGATAATGGAATAAGGTCAGTTGATCGCCGTGAGAAATAAAGTCATGACTGCCTGATAAAGATTCAGGAAGCATTATATATATGGCAAGCAATTATTCTACAATAAAGAAGGAATCAAAAATGAAGGAATCAAAGATGAAAAAAATAAAGAAAAGATATATCGCCCTCATTGTTCTTGTTGTTATTATAGCGGGAGGCTTTCTGTTTCGTAATTCCCTGGCTGTATTAGCCTTCGACCTCTTTTTGTCTGATCGGGTTGAAACTAAGCTAAAGGAAGAATCTTACCAGCCGCTTAAGGATGATAATAAGGTTAAGCCAGAACCGGTTGTGTACAAGAGCGATCCGTTCTCAATTATGTTGCTAGGTACCGATCAACGTGATAATGAAACGGCACGTTCAGATACCATGATGTACGCTGTTGTTCGGCCTGAGGACTATAAGATCCTGCTCATTTCTATTCCGCGTGATACGTATACGGAAATTATAGGTCATAAGGATAATAAAAAGGATAAGATTACACATGCCTATGCTTTTGGGGGGCAACAGATGGCCAAGGATTCTCTAGAAGCTCTGCTTGGTCATGATATTCAATATTATGCGACAATAAATTTCCAAGGACTCAAGGATGCTGTAGATGCTATTGGAGGCGTTCCGCTGCCGATTAAGAAAGACATTGTGAACAAGGGTAAGGATCATGAAAAGTTTACAATTGAAGCTGGAAAGTCGCTTTATAACGGACAAGAAGCACTGAACTATACGCGTTATCGTGAGGATAGTGACTTTAACCGTACCAAACGCCAACAGGTTTTTATTGATGTTGTAGCGAATAAAATGTTATCGATCAGTCAAATTGGCAACATTCCGAAGTTGCTGGATATTATGGGAGATAATTTCAAAACCGATATAGAGCCTTCGATGATCATTAGTCTAGCCAAAAAATTCATGGGCGGAAAAGGCATGGATATCTCAAGCTTCACAGTTATGGGTGAAGGTAAACGTATGGATGGTGTTTACTATGATATCGTTGATGAAGAGGATTTGAGTGAAGCTAAGGCGATGATCGACAACTGGATGAGTGCAGCAACACCTGTAGATCAACTAATTGAGCCGGGAAAAGCAAGTAATGCACTGGAGCCTAAATCAACAGCAGTTACGCAATAATTCTAAAGTGGAGTTCAAACTCATATAATTAATTGCAGCAGCCATTCACATTCTTATGGCTGCTGCTTACTGTCTTCATGCTATAATGTATTGGAACGATTATTAAGCTGCCACGTATTAATAATTTTGCATGGTAGTAAAAGGAAGTTAAAGAACCGTAATTCCTTCGGAACTCTTTGAGGAGGATCAAGAGATGAATATTGCATTTTTTTTACTTCCGAAACAGGAAGTCGCTTGCGTAACGATCGATTCAACGCTACGCCAAACGTTGGAGAGGATGGAGTATCACCGTTATACTGCTGTCCCTATTTTGAACCGAAATGGAGAATACGCTGGTACGGTTACAGAGGGTGATCTGCTCTGGTATATGAAGGAATCCGAGGGCAAGGTTACTTTCGAGAACGCTTCAAAATTCTTGCTTAAAGATTTGCCGTTGAGGATGAATAACAGACCTGTCTCGATTGATGCGGATATGGAAGATCTGATTAATTTGGCTAAGGTACAGAACTTTGTTCCTGTAGTCGATGATATGAACCGGTTTATTGGCATCGTTCGCCGGAGTCAAGTCATAGAATATTGTGAGAAATTTGTATCAAAACAATCTCAAGAGTCATTATAGCCCAATTTATTCGCGGTAATAGAAGCAATCGGAACAAGGCCTGTATTTCCGGCGATAACGGAAAGCAGGTCTTTTTTAAAAATGTAAGAAGTACTAGTTCATCCCTTGTTGAAGCATACTTAAGGTGCGTGGGGCGCCCTTGTGTGACACGGAATTTTTTATGCTATAATGGAGAATAAAGCTTTTTGCCGGAGGTAGAGAGACGTGTCCAATGTGCCGAAGGATCTGGATGTCGCTAAACGCGCCAAGGTAATTGAATGGTTAAAAACAGAAGTGATTGACCAAGTTTCACGGTTATTTAAAGCGTTATGGGAAGGCAGTACTACCCGTGTGGGCGACAGCCTGGCTAGTTTGATTATGAGCTCTTATATTTTGGGCCGCAGACTAGGGATTCCCTATCGTCAATTAGATGACTTGCTACTCGAGAAGCTCAGAAAGCATAAGCAGGAAGGGCATCAACTGGAAGAATGGTATCAAGATATATCTGCTTTAGAAGAACATATGCGTAAGAGGTGAATACTGTTGAAATTTCGCTGGTCATCTGTGGCTTGGAGCGTAGTATATTTACTTTTGCTGCTTAGTTTAACGACTCCACTGCTCATCATCACTACCCTATTTATGATTGTTCCGGCAGTAGTGTTATTCACTACGCTGAACACCAAACAATTCGTTATACACGTATTGCCGGTGTTGCTGATTGTTGGTCTGATTACACCTATTTATGTGCTGATCGCGGCGTATTTCTTAATACCTGCTCTGGTAATGGGACGTTGGTATAAAAGACATGCTTCAGCAGTATCTACCGTGATTGCAGGTACGGTTACGATTCTTGGAGAATTCCTGTTACTCTTATTACTCGGTACGGCGTTATTTAACTTTGATTTGTCTAACTATGTGAACGATGTGCTGCAGATGGTTAACTCACCTCTGTCTGATCTTGGTACTGCTAATCCACTGTTTACTGATCTTGGATTTACGACTGAGGATGTAAACAAGCTAAGTCATATGACGGTTCAAATGATCCCAATGACTCTAATCGTAAGCTCTTTTATGATAGCTGTCATTACGCATTCTATTGTTCGTCCGATTCTGAACAGTATGAATTATGCAGTGCCTAAGATGAAGCCTGCTCGTGAATGGAGACTTTCGAGATCGTTTATTTGGTATTATTTGATTGGTGTGGTTCTTCAGCTCTTCTTCTCAGGATCAGAGAATAATTACATCCTCATGATTTCTGCCAATCTACTGCCGTTGCTACGAATTGGCTTTATGATTCAGGCGATTGGATTTTTCTTCTTTCTGGCGCATGAACGCAAATGGAACAAGATGGTTGCCATTCTGCTAGCAATACCGGTCATTTTGCTGCCGCCGCTACGCATTATCGGTATTATTGATCTTGCTTTCCCACTGCGGGAGTATGTGACGAAATCGAAACGATAGGGTGAGAGTTCATGCCTAAATTTCTGCAAAGACGCTGGCACGGCTATCATACCGTATGGGCGTTCATGCTGCTGTTGGCCCTTATTATAATTGTTAGTATTTATAACTGGGCTCTTGGGGTCGTTAGCCTGTTTCTGGCAGGTACATTATGCTTCTATATGCTGAAGACGGAAATTTCGTTCCGCCGTAATCTGGTGGAATATATTAATGGATTAACTTTTCGTATTAAGCGAGTGGAGGGAGAAGCAGTGAGTATGCTGCCCCTCGGAATCATTCTGTTTAGCGAAGATCGAACAGTAGAATGGAATAACCGCTATGCTGGTGATATTTTTGCGCGCAAGTCTTTAGTTGGGGAACCGCTACTGGAATTGCTGCCGGATATGCAGTCTTTTTTTACGACGAATGTATCGGGAAAACGGGATGTTCACAAAGATGGCGTATTGCATGACACTCGCCTTGAGCTCACTGTGGATGAACGATTTTATCAAGCTGTCATTATTCCAAGTGAACGTATTCTTTACATGTATGATATCACTGAGCTTGTGGTGCTACGTGAACGTTATGAGGATGAGAAGCTGGCGATTGGCATAGTGATGATGGATAATCTAGATGAATCTGCTCAAGGAATGGATGATCAACAGCGTACTTCTCTGATCGCTAAGGTAGCGAGTGAGATCACCGAATGGAGTAAACAGTTTGATGTTTACCTGCGTCGTCTGTCGTCTGAGCGTTATCTAATGCTACTTAATCATCGTAGTCTGCAAGCACTGGAAGAAAGTCGATTCGTTATTCTCGATGAGATTAGGGAAATGACGGCCGACCTTAAAGTGCCTATGACACTAAGTATTGGTATGGCATTTGGAGCGGACTCTGCAAGCGAGCTAGGTGCCTTAGCACAATCCAGTTTGGATATGGCGCTCGGCCGAGGTGGAGATCAGGCTGCTGTAAAAGCAGGCCAGAGGTTGTCTTTCTACGGTGGAAAGAGTAATGCTGCGGAGAAGCGTACACGAGTGCGGGCAAGAGTCATTGCGCATGCGCTGCGTGATTTAATGCAGGAGAGCGACCGTGTGCTGATCCTCGGCCACCGAACACCAGATATCGATGCTGTTGGTGCTGCGATTGGCCTTCTAAGAGCCGCACAGATGTATAATGTAGAGGCTAGCATTGTGATGGAGACTCCTAATCCTTCCATAACGAACATGATGGAGCAGATTCGGAAAGATGATGAATTGTTTAAGTCGTTCATCACAACGGAGCAGTCTTTACAAGTGATGACGGAGCATACACTGCTTATTGTTGTAGATACCCATAAGGCATCTATGACAATGGAACCGCGGCTTGTGCAATATGCGAGTAGAATTGTGGTCGTGGATCATCACCGTAGAGGTGAAGAGTTCATCAACGATGCTGTACTTGTCTATTTAGAGCCTTATGCTTCATCAACCTGTGAGCTGGTGACAGAGTTGCTTCAATATATCCATGAGAAGGTAAAGATTAGTCCATTGGATGCTACAATGCTCTTAGCGGGAATTACTGTAGATACGAAGCACTTTGCACTGCATACAGGCTCACGTACATTTGAAGCTGCAGGGTTTCTGCGCCGAAATGGTGCGGATACCGTTCTTATTCAGCGTATGCTGAAAGAGGATTTACAGGAGTATATTTCAAAAGCCGAAATTATCAAACATGCGCGTATGATTTATGATCAAATCGCCTTGGTCGTTACGGCACCAGGTATGAAGATTCCACAGCTACTTATCGCTCAGACTGCGGATACATTACTTGGGATGACGAACGTAGTCGCTTCATTTGTCATTAGTGAGCGACCAGACGGCCTGATAAGCATTAGTGCTCGATCACTTGGGCGTATGAATGTACAGGTCGTGATGGAAAAAATGGGTGGCGGTGGGCATCTATCGAACGCCGCGGTACAGCTAGAAGGAACATGTAAAGAAGCAGAAGCCAGACTGCTGCAAGTGCTGGCTGAAATCGAATCGAAAGAGGGTTTATTCGAATGAAGGTCATTTTCATAAAAGATGTTAAGGGTCAAGGTAAAAAAGGTCAGGTTAAAGAGGTATCCGAAGGTTATGCTTCGAACTTCCTATTACCACGTGGATTAGTTCGTCCGGCAACGGAAGGCAATGTGAAGACGCTTGAGAATCAAGCAGCTGCTGAACAACGCCGTAAAGATAACGAAAAAGAAGAAGCTCAGCAACTGGGCAAGAAGATAGATGAGCTTACTCTTACTATGAAAGCAAAAGCAGGTGAAGGCGGCCGTCTATTCGGCGCAATCACGAGCAAACAAATTGCTGAAACGCTAGCTTCCACTCAAAGCATTTCCATCGATAAGCGCAAGATTGAGCTAGGAGAGCCGATTCGTCATTTGGGAGTGTTTCAAGTAAGTATAAAACTACACACTGAAGTAAAGGCTACCCTTAAGGTTCAGGTAACGGAGGAGTAACATGGGTGGAGATCTCTTTTTCGATCGGGTTCCCCCGCAGAATCTTGAGGCGGAGCAAGCGGTAATTGGTGCTGTTCTGTTGCAGGATGAAGCGCTCATTACTGCAATGGAACGGGTGAATACCGAAGACTTCTACGATAAAGCGCATCAAATGATTTTTGAGGCGATGGTGCAGCTCGGAGAAGAGAGCCAGCCGATTGATCTTGTTACGCTTACTTCTAGACTGCAGGACAAGGGAGAACTCGAAGATATTGGTGGTGTAAGCTACCTAGCTAAGCTGGCGCATGCTGTGCCTACTGCGGCTAACGTAGAATACTACGCGCAGATTATTGAAGAAAAGGCTATGTTACGGCGTTTGATTCGTACAGCGACGCAAATCGTAAGCGAGGGTTACACCGGCGGTGAAGATGTAGCCGATATGCTGAGTGATGCAGAACGGCGAATTCTTGAAATCTCTAACCGGCGTAGCGGCAGTGGATTTATCGCAATCCGCGATGTTTTGATGGAAGTATTTGATAAGGTTGAACTCCTCCATCAGAATAAAGATAAGGGCGGCATGTCAGGTATTCCAACGGGATTTGTGGATTTAGACCATATGACTAATGGATTCCAGCGCAATGATTTAATTATTGTTGCAGCCCGTCCTTCTGTAGGTAAGACAGCATTCGCGCTAAATATTGCTCAGAATGTGGCTGTACGTGCCAAAGAGACGGTTGCCATATTTAGTCTGGAAATGTCTGCGCCGCAGCTAGTACAGCGGATGATTTGTGCCGAAGCTAATCTGGATGCGAATACTATGCGTACCGGTGACTTTAAGAGTGATGATGATTGGTCGAAGCTGACTATGGGCATTCAGTCCCTATCGGAGGCGGAGATTTATATCGATGATACAGCAGGGATTACTGTAACGGATATTCGTGCGAAATGCCGGAGGCTCAAGAAGGAAAAGGGCCTGGGGATGATCGTCATTGACTACTTGCAGCTCATTCAGGGCCGCGGTAAAGGCGGGGAAAACCGTCAACAGGAAGTATCGGATATATCCCGTACATTGAAGCAGATCGCTCGTGAATTGGACGTGCCGGTTATCGCCCTGTCGCAGCTTAGCCGGGGTGTGGAACAACGTCAGGATAAACGACCGATGATGAGTGACTTGCGTGAATCCGGTTCTATCGAGCAGGATGCCGACATTGTTGCGTTCTTGTATCGTGACGACTATTACAATCAGGACACTGAGAAGAAAAATATTATTGAAATTATTATAGCTAAACAGCGTAATGGTCCCGTTGGGACAGTAGAGCTTGTCTTCCTCAAAAACTTCAACAAGTTCGTTAACTACGAGCGAGCACATGCAGAACCATTTGCTGGGTAACCTGTCATGTATGATATCCGAACGATTGCACATTTCTTTGTGTAATCGTTCGTTTTATTTGACTTTGAAAAAAACGGCTGTTACACTGAGTATTGTCCTTTAGTGGGTAAATCCGCTTGGAGTCCGGAGGGCTACGTACATAAGAATGACGTACAGGGCCCATATTTATGAAAAATAATGGTGCTTGCTAGCACCTACGGAGGAATGAACATGTCAACGGTAGTCGTCGTGGGAACACAATGGGGAGACGAAGGTAAAGGGAAAATCACTGACTTTCTAGCGGAAAGTGCAGATGTGGTTGCCCGTTATCAAGGGGGCAATAATGCCGGTCACACGATTCTGATTGACGGTGAGAAGTTTAAGCTCAGCTTAATCCCTTCTGGTGTATTTTATAAAGAAAAGACTTGTGTAATTGGTAACGGGATGGTTATTAATCCAGCTGCCTTGATCCAAGAAATTAATTATATTCACGAGAACGGCTTTGACACTAAAAACTTAGTGATCAGCGACCGGGCTCATGTTATTATGCCTTATCACATGGTACTGGATGCTCTGGAAGAAGACCGCAAGGGTCCGAACAAGATTGGTACAACACGCAAAGGCATTGGTCCATGTTACATGGATAAGGCTGCACGTAACGGTATCCGTATTGCTGACCTGATGGACGCTGAGGAATTCGAATTGAGACTTCGTCACTTGATGGAAGAGAAGAACCAAGTGATTACTCAAGTATATGGCGCGGAAGCTCTTGACGTTGAAGAGATTCTGACTCAGTACCTGGAATATGCGGAAGTGCTACGTAATTATGTGACAGATACGTCGGTCATTCTTAATGAAGCTATTGATGCAGACCGCAAAGTATTGTTTGAGGGCGCACAAGGGGTAATGCTTGATATCGATCAAGGTACGTATCCGTTTGTTACTTCTTCTAACCCTTCTGCAGGTGGCGTATGCATAGGTTCTGGTGTTGGACCTTCTAAGATTAAACAGGTTATCGGGGTTGCTAAAGCCTACACTACTCGTGTTGGAGATGGCCCGTTCCCTACAGAACTGAATGATGCAACTGGTGATTATATCCGTGAAACAGGTCATGAATATGGCACAGTTACAGGACGTGCTCGCCGTGTAGGTTGGTTTGACAGTGTTGTTGTAAGTCACGCTCGTCGTGTAAGTGGAATCACTGGCTTGTCTCTTAACTCGCTGGATGTGCTGAGTGGACTTGAGACTGTGAAGATCTGCACAGGCTACAAATACCGTGGTGAAGTAATCACGCATTACCCAGCTAGCCTTAAGATGCTTGCAGAGTGTGAAGCGGTATATGAGGAGCTTCCAGGTTGGAGCGAAGATATTACTTCTGCAAAAACATTGGACGATCTGCCAGCAAATACACGCAGATATGTTGAACGTGTATCTGAGCTTACAGGGATTCCGATCGCCATCTTCTCAGTAGGCCGTAACCGTGAGCAGACGAATCAAGTAATGCCAATTTATATCTAAATAAATTTAGTCATATATAAGGGACCTCGCGAGAGGTCTCTTTTTTATGTTTACTTTTATGCGTATGTTTCCCGAAGCCGGTTCTAGTCAATACTGGGAGTATAGAAAAACATGGAAAAAATATACCAGATAGACTTGAACATAGGTGAGAGGAGAGAAGAAATGAAGATCGTGAAGCGTGCACTGGGAGTATGTCTAATTGTAGTACTCGCAAGTACACTTTCTATTCTAACTACGGGCGTGGTTGTAAATGCTTATATTCAGTCGGTGCTGGCGAGCTTCGATATTAAAGTGGATAGTCCAGGCCCAGGTTTAGGTGGGATGGTCAAGAGCATTATTGGCATGGATAGCCAATCGGACTCCAATAAAGCGAATAAAGAAGCGACGACAACAGGCAGCGCGGTAAACAAGGATAAAGATAACAGTAAGGATACACCTGAAAAAGGGGAGCCGGTGGAGGAAAAAGCACCCGAGGATGCTTTACCGGTTATGGGCCAAGCCTCAAATGAGTCTTCTACTAACGAAAGCCAGAGTGGAATTTCAGAGGACCAGAAATTGGTAATGACACCTGAGGCAATAGGTGACTTAAAAGATAATCTCCCTTCGGCGGAGAAGGTAAATATATTCAATATCTTGATGTCCAAACTACCGCAGGATGAGATGCAGAAAATCTCCACGGCGATGGAGGATGGTCTAACGGAGGATGAGGTTAAGGAGCTGCAACAAGTCATTGCCAAATATGTTGATCGCGATGAATACGAGAGTATAATGAAAATGCTTACACCAACTACAGAAACTCTACAGCAGCCATAGTAATTGTCAATTTCTAGACACAAGAAAAAGGCTAAATTTTCATATTTGCGCAAAAAACCCGCGTATTTCGTGGGTTTTTTTATGTGTACAAAGTTGAAATTTTTCGCTCAGCTATGGTACATTAGACAAGGATGTTCAAAGGGTTAATTTTTTGTAACCAATTGTAACCTTTTTGAGGGTCCATTAGAAGCAGGAATTTAGAACTAGGATAAGCAGAAACATTCATGGTCGTAATCTATATAATCGAGATCGTACAACTAGCTTGGCCGTTCATATCAGATGACAGAGCGGACTGAAAGGGAGAGTTTCATGAAGGGATTTAAGTTCATGCGCCGGATGGGGAAACTGCGGAATAGTGACACAGCAGAATCCGGAGCAGATGTTCAGCAGAGCCACAATTTCGATCACGACTCCACACACTTTCATCAAGAAAAAGGGACTCGTAGATTCCGGCGTTCTTGGATTTTGGGAGCTGTTGGCCTAGTACTTCTAACCACTGTATTGATCGGTGCAGAGAAAAAGTATGTAGCAGCCAATACCGAAACCTACTATCAAGTGTTGGTGAAGGGTAAGGAGATCGGGAAGCTTAACGATCAGGCACAGCTTAATCAGCTGTATGATAAGAAGCAACAGGAATATCAGGACAAGTATCCAGATTCAACGATGGTGCTTCAGACAGAAGGCATTACAATTAAACAGGAGAAAGCGTACAAGCCGGAAGTTGATAGTGAAGCAACGCTTAATAAACTAGATGGAATGCTGAAGGCCTATGCCGTAGGTGTACAATTATTGGTAGATGGCAAGGTGGTTGGCATTGTTAAGGATCAAGAGACCGCAAATGCGGTGCTTGAAGGGGTAAAGAATCATTATGTTCCGCAAACTAAAGTAGCAACGGCTAGTAAGCTCACAAGAACAGCAGCCTCAAGTTCAAGTGCTGCGAAAGCAAAAGCTCCTAACCAAGTGGAGTCAGTCAAAATTAGTGAAGAAGTTGCTATTGTTCCAGTGAAGACAGATCCTAACAAAGTATTGGATGTCGAGGAAGCGGTCAAAACTCTTACCGAGGGTAAAGAAGCACCACTTCTTTATACCGTTCAAGAGGGCGATACGATTTCGGGGATTGCCAAACGGTTTGAAATTACGCAAAAAGAGATCTATAGTAACAACCCGGATGTGAAAGAGCTAACGTTGAAGATTGGAGATACACTGAAGCTGAAGGTACCACAGCCAGATGTTACAGTTGTTACTGTAGAGCAAGTGTCAGAGCAGGTGGTTACTGAGCCTGAAGTGATCGTGCGGAAAAGTGACCAGTTACCAGCAGGCAAAAGTAAGGTCGTTCGTCCAGGACAAACGGGCCTTAAAGAAATGCAGTATCGGTTAACAAAGAAAAACGGAATGGTCGTACAAGAAGAGTGGTTGGGTCAGACCGTTATTAAATCTTCTCTCCCTGAAGTGGTTTATCGGGGTACGAAGGTAGTTGGTGAAGGAACAGGCATGTTCAGTTGGCCAGTAAGCGGAGCAACCCTTACTAGTAGTTTCGGTGAGCGCTGGAGCCGTGCTCATAAGGGTCTAGATATGGTATCTGGCAACCGGAGCATTAAAGCCTCTGATGCCGGAACTGTAATCTTTGCTGGTGTGAAGAGTGGATATGGAAATGTGGTTATTGTGGATCACCGTAACGGATACGAAACCTATTATGGCCACTTAAACAGCATCTCCGTTTCTACGGGACAGCGTTTGGAGCAAGGCGCCAAAATTGGCGTAATGGGCAATACTGGACGCTCGACGGGAACACATCTGCATTTTGAGATTCGGAAGAATGGCACTGCGGTAAATCCAATGAAGTATTTGCGATAATTCATAGTTTAACCTCAACTGCTCGATTAAACTCGAGCGGTTTTATTTTTTTTAATATAGGAATGACGATATAGCTGTTTCTTTTTGCTGGGGAAGCCGATTCCTTATTTCGTAGGATGTGACGGTAAGACAGGTATGTTAAAATAAAGGAATGATCTTTAAGTAGGGATAGGAAGGTGAAGCTGAGACATGCAGATGGGAACGATTCTGGTAGTAGACGATGAACAGCCTATTGCTGATATATTGAAGTTTAATCTAGAAAAAGAAGGCTACGAGGTTATTTGTGCTTTTGATGGTAACAGTGCAGTAGAATTGGCATTGTCCAAAAAGCCTGATCTTATGCTGCTTGATCTTATGCTGCCTGGTAAGGACGGGATGGATGTTTGTCGTGAGGTTCGTTCTGCACATTTGGACATTCCTATCATTATGCTTACTGCCAAAGACGGAGAGATTGATAAGGTGCTTGGTCTAGAGCTTGGTGCGGATGACTATGTGACCAAACCTTTTAGTACACGTGAGCTACTCGCCAGAGTGAAGGCCCAAATGCGGAGACAGCACAAACCGTCACCGTCGGGAATGGCGAATGAACCTGCAGAGACCAGACAGGGTATATACCATTTTGATCTATTTATTGATACAGATATGTATCTGGTTTATAAGGGTGGGGAGCCGCTTGATTTGACCCATCGTGAATATGAGCTGCTCTACTATATGATTAAACATGCGGGTAAGGTGATGACCCGGGAGCATTTACTGCAGGCTGTGTGGGGATTCGAGTATTTCGGCGATGTGCGGACCGTAGACGTGACGATCCGTCGTCTAAGAGAGAAAATTGAGGAGAATCCCAGCAAGCCGGAATATATTTATACTCGGCGCGGACTTGGCTATTTGATGCATAGCCCTAAAAGCGGAGGACTGTGATGAAGTGGTGGTCCTTTTTCCGGACAATTCAGGCCAAGCTTATTATTATTTATGTGCTGCTGATTCTGATAGCTATGCAGTTAATTGGAGTCTATTTTGTCAGCTCGATGAAGAACTCGTTAACGGATAACTTCACGAAGGATCTTAAAGCACGTGCGGAGATGCTGTCCATCCTGACTGCTGATAAATTCGGTAGTGAGGCTGGTACCGTTGACGAGGAAACGGCTGTAGAAAGTCTGCGTGGTATGGTTAATAATCTTTACATTAACGGGGCCGAGATTCAGGTGCTTGATGCCAGCGGCAAAATCATCACCACCTCCGTGCCCTCACAGAATGACTATGTCGGACAGCGCAACACTCAGACCGTAGTCAATCGCGCCTTGCAGGGGATCAGTGATAATGAAGAATATATTATTGCTGATGATAATGTGCGGAAAAAGGTTGTGGCCAAGCCGGTACTTTCCGGTGACAAGGTAGTAGGTGCAATCTATATTGCTGCTGACATGAAAGATTTATATGCGACCATGGGCAGGATCAACAGTGTATTCATCTCTGGTTTGCTGTTAGCCTTGGGACTGACAGTTGTCCTATGTGTTATTCTTGCACACACCATTACGCAGCCGATTAAAGAAATGACTAGGCATGCAACAGCTGTTGCTGAAGGTCGGTTCAATCGAAAAATGCCCGTACTCGGCAACGATGAAATTGGACAACTCAGTCAGGCATTCAATTATATGACCGGCAGATTGCGTGAGGCGCTCTCTCAGAATGAGGAAGAGAAAGAGAAGCTTACCTCTATTCTGACGAATATGAGTGACGGTGTGGTAGCCACGGATGAGAATGGTGTAGTCATTCTTATGAACCTTCGAGCAGCACTTATGCTGGGAACAGAAGGTCCGTTGCCGGAAGGTGCCCCACTGGATAAATTGCTAGGTCTTGATTATGAGCAGAGTGGTTCCTTGGCTAAAGGAAATGCCCAGTCTGCAATGCTTCATCTGACACATATGGGTGGAGAAGATTCTAATATCGTGAGAGTTACGTTTACTCCGATTCATCGCCGTGAAGGTGGGATTGCCGGTACTATTGCCGTGCTGCAAGATGTAACTGAGCAAGAGAACCTGGAGGAATCACGCCGAGAGTTCGTCGCGAACGTTTCGCATGAGCTAAGAACACCACTTACAACGATTAAAAGCTATGTGGAGGCACTTGATGATGGAGCGCTTGAGGACCCGCAGTTAGCGGTTCGTTTTGTTGGGGTTATTCGTAACGAAACCGAGCGTATGATTCGTTTGGTTACGGATCTACTGCATCTGTCGCGTCTGGATTCCAAGGAGGCACTTCTCAGAATTCAGCAGACGGATATTACTGAAATGCTAGAGGATGTAGCAGACCGCTTTTCTTTTCAGATTCGGCAGAAGCGGATCGACATTAGTACAAGGGTCCGTAGGGATGTCAGCACAGCATGGCTCGATCGTGATCAAATCGATCAGGTCTTGGGGAATTTGGTCTCCAATGCATTAAAATATACGCCAGAAGGCGGTACGATTGAATTGGAAGCCTTGAAAAGTGAGGATGGAATGCTCTCCATTTCTGTACGTGATTCCGGGATTGGTATTCCGAAGAAAGACATCGAGCGGATCTTTGAACGTTTTTATCGGGTGGATAAGGCGCGTTCACGGAATATGGGAGGCACCGGACTTGGCCTTTCCATTGCCCGGGAAATTGTGAAAGCCCATGGAGGCTCTATTTCCCTGCAATCCGAGCTTAATGAAGGCTCTAAGGTAACCTTTACACTACCTCTGAATGCACAAAGGGGGAGTGAGGCATGAAGGAGAGATTGAAGTCATGGATTCTAGCCTTGCTCGTGCTGGGAAGTCTTGTTGAGAGTTACTATTTGATTTATCGCTTGCCTGGTGCAGACTCAGCGGTACTCTCCGAGAATCTATATGTGAAGACAGACAATATGGGACCGGAGGAAAAGGTCGAGAACCTGCTGTACCCTGATAAAATGATCATCCATATGGGCGATAACAAACATACGCTTTTTTATCCAGACTCAACGTTCTATAGTTTGATTATGAATCGGTTAAAAGGGCGTGGATTTGAAAGCTTCCAGCGGCACTCGGTACAGGATTATGATTGGGATAAGATTCGAAATGAGAATCCGGGGATTGAGCTTTCGTTCGGATCCGGCATTCCGGTAACGTTACTGCAGCGGGTTATGCAGCTGTCACCTGATTCCCTATTTGAAGGAGAAAGCATTGATCGCATTTGGATCTATAACATTAAGAATGACTCCAAAGCGCATGCCATTTTCTTCAGTACGAGGGGCGACATTATATATGAAGCGGCAAAAGCGGATTTAACTGTGCAAGACGTGCAGCAGCATGTGGATTTCGGCAAGAACTGGACGCCTTACAAGTCCGTAGATGGTGATTATTATGTGCCAGACAGCAAGATTTCTCTGGTTCAGGTTGAGATGCCTTCAGGCATGTATACCATAGAACAAATGCAGAACAATCTTTTCTTCGATGTTGGAAGCACTAGATATATTCGCGAGAAAAATGGCTCGGAGATTTATACGGATAGCAAACGGAGTCTTCAGGTCGATAAGGAACGGAATTGGATGAGCTATAGCGATCCTGCCGCACTTCCAGCCGGAGACAGTACACCTGCCAAGGATGCGCTTGAAGCTGTAGAATTTGTGAACCAACATGGTGGATGGAATGGAACCTATCGTCTTGAAGCCACCGAGGAGGGGAGACAGGAGAGAAAGGTCTCTTTTCAACAATATTATGGTTCCTATCCATATGGCTCCTATCCGATCATGAGTAACTCGCAGCTGCAGTATGGTGTAATTAATCTGGAATTGCAGCAAGGCACCGTATCCTCTTATGAACGCTCGTTAATCTATATTGATGAGAGTAAGGCAGAAAAGAAAATCGTAGAGCTATCTGGAGGCGTGGAGCTAGAGAATCAATTGTCTGCGGTTAGCAAAACTTCGGCAGTGAAGGATTTAACGCCTGCGTATGTACCTGTAGTGAAAGAAGAGAAGCTGCAACTACTTCCAGTCTGGAAGGTTACGCTTATTGACGGCAGCGTTCTTACATTAAATTAATGTACAAGTTGTTCATATAACATTTAGGAGGTAAGGGTATGGATTGGGGAAGAGCCAAAAATGTACTAATTTGCGCCTTTTTAGGTCTAAATCTGCTGCTATGTTATCAGCTGTGGATTGATTTGCGCGATCAGGTTAGTGCCAATCTCGATTTCACTTCCCTGTCCGAAGAAACCCAGGCGGTCATGGAGCAGAAAGGGATTCGTGTGTTGTGTCCCATTCCGGCTTCTACCCCGCAGCTTCCTAATATAACTTATCGATATTCTGCTGAAGAGCAGAATGAACCACCCATTAAATTAGATGTTCCTATAGACAGCAAGCTGATCTATTCTTCCTTCACTGACCTTAGCAAGGCGCTTGAGAGTCAAATACCGGATATCGCAAATTATCGTTTTGATTCTCAAGAAAGTGAAGTTGGGAAGTTCGTGCTTCACCCGCTAGTTCAGAATCAGTGGTCGCTATTCCGAGTTAGGTTAGAGTTGATTAATAGTGATCAGAAGATTGTAGCTTTCCGCTCACCTAAGATTGAGATAGGGGCAAGCAGTAGCGATAAGGAACAGAAGGTACTGCCGGCATCGCAAGCGCTTAGCAGTTTGATTGAAAAATATTTTCCGGCAGACTCCGTAGTAAAGGAGATTGAGCTTGGTTATTATGGTGAGTTGTTCAACTCCGAAAGTCAGGTAGCGTCGCCAATGTGGCGGTTCATGCTGGAGAACGGCAATGCCTATTATGTGGATGCTATAAGTGCGGACATCATCAGTCCGAAGACAACAGATTAGAAGGAGTAAGGAAAATGGGGATTTCATTTACAGTACTGTCCAGTGGTTCTACCGGAAATGTAACGGTGGTTCGGAACGGGGAGACAACACTTATGATTGACGCGGGACTAAGTGCCAAGCGGATCGATGAGCTGTTGGCCATGCGCGAGCTAACGGGTAATGATATAGACGGGATTCTAGTCACACACGAGCATTCCGATCATATTAAAGGACTCGGGGCAATGGCCCGTAAATACGATCTTCCGATTTATGCGAACACCAATACCTGGGGAGCCATTGAAAAAGGCATTGGAAAAATACCCGACTATAACCGAATCATTATGGAGTCGGGACAGCATAGGGATTTTGGTAGTCTGCGTGTAGAATCGTTTGCAATTTCTCATGATGCGGCGGAGCCGGTGGGTTACAATTTTTATGATGGAAAAGAAAAACTGTGTGTAGCTACAGACCTGGGGTATGTTAGCGACAAGGTAAGAGATGCAATTTCAGAGGCCGACGTATTGGTGCTGGAGGCGAATCATGATATTGAAATGCTGAGGATGGGACGTTATCCGTGGAATACGAAACGACGCATACTTGGCGACATGGGTCACCTTTCTAATGAAGCAGCCGGAGCAGCACTAAGTGAAATTCTCACAGGACGGACTAAACGTACCTATTTAGCGCATTTAAGTCGAGATCATAATATGATGGATTTGGCTAAAATGTCGGTACGTTGCGCAATGGAGGATCGGGGCTGTTTCTTTAAAGATAGTGAGTTTAAGCTTTGCGATACGTATTATGACCAACCTACGCCATGGGATAAGTTGAGCCAGTTGTCATAAGCTGATCAAGCTCGGCAGTCTTTCGTTCTAATTCTTGGCGGGAGATCAGGCCTTTATCGATCATCAATTCGATCATAGCACTGAAGGCAAGGGTCATATGGTAGTGTTCATCCTTCAAATCGCCAAGCTTACCGATAAACTCCACCAGATCCATACTTGTGGAAAAAGAATTCATAATTATACCTCCTTATGTAGTAAAAACAGAACTGGAGTTGTAAAAAATTCGCAGGCTTTTTACCTCAGGAAAATCACGAATTGAGGGTTGCCTGTGATACAATTATAGACGTGATAAGCAAACTCTAAATTTATGGAACCTTTCTATTAGTGTAGTCTTTTAAGTTACAAAATATTCCTAGTAGAGAAGATATATTGAAAGATTCTAAAATTCTTTCGATTAACTGAAACTATTGTGTGGTTAATGGATAAAGTGAAACTTTTTAGTGATTGTTGGAGTCTAAAGGATGCAGAGGTATATGCTTGGAACGTGATTGCTAGAGGTTCAGGTTTTAGATACTGTGAACGGTTGGCAATAGAAGGGGGAGATTTTCGGTGGGATTGTTTGATGACGATTTCTATTCAACTAAAGTATCACGGTCCAGAGGGGATGAAGCATCAAAGGGATCATTTGCTAACCGCAAGCATTCTGTGCGAAGATCGCGCAAGGGCTTATCCACTTGGCAAATATCCGCCGTCTGCTCCTTAATCAGTGCTGTGGTGGCAGTGTTTTTATTCAGTATGCTTACTGGACAAATGAGTCACGAAACTGCCCCGAAGTCGGTAGTAACAACTGGGGAGGTTGCCCCAAGCAGAGATCCGTTTGACCGTATCATTCAAGCCGCTGCTACGGTTCGTCCTGCAGTAGTAAGTATTATCAACCATAAAGAAGATAATAAAGAATTGAACATTCTGGATGAGTCAGCATTAGGCTCTGGAGTGATTTATAAAAAGGTAGATAATAAAGCATTTATCATTACTAATAACCATGTCATCGAAGACTCTAGCAATCTTGAGGTCGTAACAGTAGATGGCGAGACACGTAAAGCTACACTTGTTGGAACGGATAAAGTGAGTGACATCGCGGTGCTTTCTATTGATGCCAAGGGTATCAATACAATCGCAGAGCTCGGGGATTCCTCGAAGCTTCGTCTAGGTGAAACGGTCATTGCCATCGGAAACCCGTTGGGACTTGGTGACACATTGACTTCAGGTATTGTCAGCTATACTGAACGGAAGGTTCCCGTATCCTTGAATCAGGACGGCGTATATGATTGGGAGCAAGAGGTCATTCAGACCGATGCAGCAATTAATGAAGGCAATAGCGGCGGGGCGCTTGTGGATCTGGATGGTAAAGTCATCGGTATTAACACGATGAAAATCTCCGATGCAGGTGTAGAAGGGCTGGGTTTTGCTATTCCAGCTAACCATGTGATAGATACCGCTAATGAACTGGCCGAGAAAGGGCGGATTGCCCGTTCCTACTTAGGCGTATATTCGGTAGATTTAAACAATCCTTACATTCCTCTCGCAGAGGACCAACGCAAGGAACTGAACCTACCGAACAATGTTAAGGATGGGGTTGTCGTTCTGGATGCTGTTGGACCTGCACAAGAAGCGGGAATACAGTTTAATGATGTAATTACGAAATTTAATGATGAACCTATTACATCCACGCTTTCCCTTCGCAAGTATTTATATAATCAGACGAAGATTGGTGAGGATCTGAAGATTACCTATTATCGAAATGGGAAAGTCAATCAGACCACAGTAAAACTTCTTGAAAAACCAGAGGAATAATATGCTGGAAGTCGGCATATAATGATATAGCAGTAATGACAAGTAGAGCGGACTACCCCTTCGGTTGAGAAGGTAGAGCTTCCTGAAATAGCGATACTCTGTATCGCTATCGGGGATCTATTTCTTCTAAGGTTTTGATAAATATGGCAATTATAAGCTGATTTAATCAATTTTGGGCTGACTGGCAACCCTTACATTGGAAGGTAATACTTATTAGGGTAGAAACGGATATATACGGATGCCAGCTTGCCTTTGCTAATCAGGTGTGGTAATATGATATCAATCATACATTTAGTCCCTAATTTTCGCATTGAAAAGGGCTGTTATATTCGGTAATACAACCTTTTTCAATGTGTGAATTTTTTCTTTGTTTGAAGATAAAAAGAACATATTAATTTAAATTTGTGGAGGTAACACACATGCAAACAGGTACAGTTAAATGGTTCAACGCAGAAAAAGGATTCGGATTTATCGAAGTTGAAGGCGGAAGCGACGTATTCGTTCACTTCAGCGCAATCACTGGCGACGGCTTCAAAACTTTGGACGAAGGCCAACGCGTTGAATTCAACGTTGTTCAAGGCAACCGTGGACCACAAGCCGAAAACGTTGTAAAACTGTAATAATAGAAGAAACCGTCCCAGCTTGTGAAAGTTGGGACGGTCTTTTTATATCTAGTTAGTCACTATTGACTTACAGGATGGGAGGAACGGCAATGAACTACCGGAAGAAACCTTTGGAAGAAATACCGGAAGAAAATACCGCGATTTGGGCGTGTACCAATGATGGATGCAACGGATGGATGAGGGATAATTTCGCATTTGAACATGCGCCTTCTTGCCGTCTATGTGACTCTCCAATGGTTCGCAGCACGAAGATGCTACCACAATTGCTTAATTCGAATGGCGATCTCAAATCGCTGAAGAAGGGTATTTCCATTACCTAACCAATGCCTTTATGAGTCAAGCTTGTTATAGAACAGTGAACAACTTCAAGACGGTCAAACCGTCTTATTTTTTTTGCTTTTTTTAAGGTAAATTGTGATTTTTGTCACAAATCATTTGAATTTCACCGTTAAAAGCACCCCTTTGTGTGACATTTATCACAAAAGTGCGTCTAAATTTTTGACACAATATAGTTAACGAAAAGGGGAGAAGGAAGGGAAAAATATGGATACAGTAATGCTGTCGCGTATACAATTTGCGTCGACGACAATATTCCACTATTTCTTTGTACCGGTATCAATCGGACTAGCGCTCTTGATTGCGATCATGGAGACCATGTACGTTAGAAAAGGCAATGAAGAGTACAAAAGAATGGCACAGTTCTGGGGAAAGCTGTTTCTCATCAACTTTGCAGTAGGGGTAGTTACAGGTATTTTGCAGGAATTTCAGTTCGGGATGAACTGGTCTGATTATTCACGTTTTGTGGGTGATGTCTTCGGGGCTCCGCTTGCAGTTGAAGCATTGGCAGCCTTTTTTCTGGAGTCTACTTTTATTGGGATCTGGATATTCGGCTGGGACAAAGTGTCCAAAAGAGTGCACTTGTTATCCATCTGGCTGGTAGCATTCGGTACGATGTTATCCGCTTTCTGGATTCTAGCAGCGAACTCCTTTATGCAGCATCCTGTGGGCTTTGCGATAAATAATGGACGGGCAGAAATGAATGATTTCTTCGCGCTCATTACGAACGGACAATTGCTGGTTGAATTCCCGCACACGGTTCTTGCTGCGTATGCAACAGGCGCCTTCCTCGTAACGGGTATTAGTGCGTATAAGATATTGAAGAAACAAGATGTATCTTTCTTTAAGAAATCTTTTCAAATTGCAGCAATCGTAGGTATCATTTCTTCTATTGGTGTAGCCGTGGCAGGCCATGCGCAAGCACAGTATTTGGTTGAGACTCAACCTATGAAGATGGCGGCTTCTGAAGGACTGTGGGGTAAGAGTGGTGACCCAGCACCTTGGACCGTATGGGCTAACATTGATCCTGACAAGCAGGAAAGTACTGGAGAATTTCAAATTCCGTATATGCTAAGCTTCCTTTCATACAGTAAATTTTCCGGTGAAGTTAAAGGTATGCTTGAGCTGCAAGCTGAGTATGAGCAAACCTATGGCCCCGGTGACTATATCCCGCCAGTACGTACGACATTCTGGAGTTTCCGGATCATGGTTCTAGCAGGAACGTTAATGATCGTAATGGGTATGTACGCAATGTATTTAATGTGGCGCAAAAAGATGGACCGTCCAAACACTTGGTTTATGCGGTTTATGTTATGGGGAATACTGCTTCCTCCAATCGCGAATACAGCAGGTTGGGTCATGACCGAATTCGGGCGTCAGCCATGGACGGTATTCGGATTGATGACAACGGAAGACAGTGTGTCGCCTAACATTACAAGTGGTCAGGTTCTATTCTCTGTTATTTCTTTTACAGCGATTTACGCCATTCTCGGATTAGTTCTAATTGGTTTGTTTATGAAAGTGATTAAAAAAGGTCCTTATGCGATGGATAACGATCACGGGGATTCGCATGATCCATATAACGAGGAGGGCGCCCAATGATGTCTCTTAATGAATTGTGGTTTGTGCTCATTGCAGTTCTGTTTATAGGGTTCTTCTTCCTGGAGGGTTTCGATTTCGGCGTAGGGATGGAAACACAAATTCTCGCTAAGAATGACACTGAGCGCCGGATTCTGATTAACTCGATCGGACCCTTCTGGGATGGAAACGAGGTATGGTTAATTACTGCTGCGGGTGCAATGTTTGCGGCTTTCCCTGAGTGGTATGCAACGTTGTTTAGCGGATTTTACATTCCCTTTGTCTTTGCTTTATTAGCTTTGATTGCACGTGGTGTTGCTTTTGAATTTAGAGGTAAACGGGATTCAGTAGCTTGGAAAAAAACTTGGGATGTTTGTATCTTTTTCGGCAGCTTCCTCCCACCTTTCCTCCTTGCTGTGGTGTTCGCCAGCTTCATCAAAGGTTTGCCGATTGATGGGGATATGCAAATGTACGCAGGTTTTACAGATATCGTAAATGTGTATACCGTAGTAGCTGGTGTGACTGTTGTCCTTCTTTGTTTGGTACATGGTCTCATGTTCACAACGTTGCGTACAGTGGGTGATCTACAGGCTCGCGCTAGAAAAATGGCGCAAAGATTGCTTTTGCCACTTGGGGCTCTATTGCTCGCTTTCGTGGTAATGACTTATTATATGACTGATATTTTCGAACAACGTGGTTTAGTTCTTATGATTATAGTAGCGCTGGGAATTATCGCGTTCATATTATCGGGTTATTTCATGACGAAGAAGAAGGATGGCTATGCTTTTGGAATGACAGGAGCGGTAATAGCATTGTCCGTAACTTCTATCTTTGTAGGATTGTTCCCACGTGTTATGATTAGTTCAATCGATCAAGCCTTTAATTTGACAATTACCAATGCGGCTTCGGGACATTACTCTTTAAAGGTAATGACGATTGTGGCACTGACTATCCTTCCATTCGTATTGGGATATCAAATTTGGAGTTACTTTGTCTTTCATAAACGCGTTCACGAGAAGGAGCATCTTGAATACTAATGGATAAAAATTTGCTTGGGTATAAAGGAGTTAAGCCGGTATTTCTGATTGTTGGCCTCCTTACCCTGGTGCAAAGCATGTCCATACTTCTGCTGGCCAAATGGCTGGCAGAAGTCATCTCTGCGCTATTTGCAGGAGAACCTCTGAAGGAACAATGGGCTACTTCGCTATTGTTCCTTCTTGCATTTCTAGTGCGCCATGCTTGCGCCATGCTGATGAGCCGTATCTCTTACCGCTTTGCGGAAGCAACGGGCAGCAACATGCGGAGGGAAATGATGGATAAGCTCTTCCAGCTTGGACCCAGAATGGTGGGCGGGCGTGGAACCGGGGATCTTGTCACACTAGTGTTGGAAGGCGTAACAAAGTTCCGCACATATTTAGAAGCGATTATCCCTAGAATGGTAGGGATGTCGATAACACCGATTTTGGTGCTTATTTATATCTACAAGATGGATACCGCGAGTGGGATAATTCTAACGATCACCATGCCGATTATTATTGTTTTTATGATCTTGATCGGGATGACGGCTCGCAAGCAGATGGACCGTCAGCTGAAATCTTATCGCACCTTATCTAATCATTTCGTAGACTCCCTCCGTGGGCTAGAAACGCTGAAATTTCTGGGCCGCAGTCGTAGTCATAGCACGAGTATTGCCACCGTCAGCGATCGGTATCGCTCGGCGACGATGCGTACACTGCGAGTAGCCTTTTTGTCTTCGTTCGCGCTGGACTTCTTTACGATGTTATCCGTTGCTTCCGTAGCGGTAAGTCTTGGCCTACGGCTGGTCAACGATCAGATGACCCTTGTTACGGGTTTAACCATTCTGATCTTGGCACCGGAATATTTTTTGCCTGTACGATTGGTAGGTTCGGATTTCCATGCTACTCTCGATGGTAAGGAAGCCGCTGAGGCAATGAAGAGCATTATAGATCAGGATGAAGTGAAAGCTGAAGTAGTAGGTTCTAATGGTGACCAAGCATTGAAATCAGCATCGAAAACACCAGAAGAGATATTCACTTGGCATAAAAATAGCGTACTTACATTAAATGATGTCAGTGTGAAATACGAGGAAGCTGGTCTTTCTTCGCTGGAAGCGGTGAACCTGCAATTTAAAGGAGCAAGCAAAATTGGGATTATCGGAGAGAGTGGGGCCGGTAAATCTACACTAGTCGATATCTTGGGTGGTTTCTTACACCCTACTTCAGGAAGTATCACAGTAAACGGTACAACGGTTAGCGCATTAACGGATGAGGCTTGGCGAAAGCAGACCTCGTATATCCCGCAGCGCCCTTATATTTTTAGTGGTACATTGGCTGATAATATTCGCTTCTATTACCCTGAGGCTTCTATGGAAGCTGTGGCTGCAGCTGTGAAAGCTACTGGATTATCAGAGCTGGCGGCAACCCTTCCGAATGGCTTGGATGAGATGATCGGCGGCGGAGGTCGTTCGTTCAGTGGCGGGCAGGAGCAGCGGGTTGCGCTGGCTCGAGCTTTACTCAGCAGTCGTCCGATTATGTTATTGGATGAGCCAACGGCACATCTGGATATTGAGACGGAATATGAGCTGAAGGAGACGATGGTGCCTCTTTTTGAAGGAAAGCTGGTCTTTCTGGCTACACATCGCCTGCACTGGATGCTTGATATGGACATTATTGTAGTAATGAAACAAGGAAAAGTGGCAGAAATCGGTACCCATCAGGAATTGCTTGCCCGCAAGGGTGCGTATTATGAGTTGATTGGGTCGCAATTGGAGGGAATCCATTGAAACGTGAAGGATGGTTTGCTCCGTATGTATCGTCGTATTTTTGGCGTTTTGTGCTTATTATCGTGCTTGGGGCGTTGACGATTTTTACAGCCTCATCATTAATGTATACTTCAGGATTTCTGATCTCAAAAGCGTCTACACCCGTCGAAAATATTCTAATGATTTATGTACCGATTGTAGGTGTGCGTACGTTCGGAACGAGTAGGGCTGTCATTCATTATGTAGAACGTTTAGTTGGGCATGACACGATTTTGCGAATTCTATCTAAGATGCGTGTGCGTCTGTACAATATTTTGGAGCCACAGGCTTTGTTCCTGTCGTCACGCTTCCGCACTGGGGATATTCTCGGGATGCTTGCAGATGACATTGAATATTTGCAAAATGTATATCTACGCACCGTGTTTCCAAGCATCATTGCTTTGCTGATTTATGGAGCAGCTGTGATTGCACTGGGTACTTTTGATATCGCCTTTGCGCTATTGATGGCTCTGTATATATTGGTGTTAGTAGTGGTGTTGCCGTTCTTATCTCTATTGTTCACACAGAAGCGCCAACGTGAAGTGAAAGTAGAGCGTAATCGTCTCTATCAAAAGCTGACTGACGCCGTACTTGGTATGGGTGACTGGGTCATTAGTGGACGACAAAGCCAGTTCGTAGACACTTACGAAGCAGATGAGAGAAAAGTAGCCAAAACCGATGCAGCGCTGCGCAGCTGGGCACGTATTCGTACGTTCATTGGGCAAGCGGTAATTGGGATTGGCGTGCTTTCTATGCTGTATTGGGCCGCTGGAGAGTTTGCAGATGGTGCTATTGCAGGTACTTTGATCGCGGCTTTTGTATTGGTTGTTTTTCCTATAGCAGATGCTTTTCTGCCAGTGTCCGAAGCGGTGGAGAAAATCCCGCAGTACCGTAACTCCTTGGAGCGATTGTCTGGTGTAAATGGAACTGAGCAGAACATCGTATCTGAAAAAGTATCAGTAGTCGATGCTCTACCTAAGGCCATAAAGAGTGCTCACATCAAGCTCGAAAATGTAGGTTACCACTATGGATCAGCGGATAACTGGTCGGTTCGCGATCTCAGCCTCGATATTCCACAAGGTAAAAAGATTGCGATCATCGGCCGAAGTGGTGCGGGTAAATCGACGTTATTAAAGGCTATTCAAGGTGTTATTGAACCTTCTGAGGGCTCGGTTACGATTAATGGAATCGCTGCAGATGCCTATGGCGAGCATATTCCTTCTATTATAGCGGTGCTTAATCAGAGTCCACATTTATTCGATACTACAGTAGCTAACAATATTCGTATGGGTGATCCGAAGGCTTCCGAACGAGCCATTAAAGAAGCTGGCGCCTTAGCCAAAATGGATACGTTGATCTCCTCGTTGCCAGATGGATATGATACCTTTGTTCGTGAAGCGGGGCAACGTTTCTCCGGTGGAGAGCGTCAGCGGATAGCGTTAGCTCGTATTTTGCTGCAAAATACCCCTGTTGTCATACTCGACGAACCGACTGTAGGGTTGGACCCGCGGACGGAACGTGATCTTTTGAAGACAATGTTTGAAGCCATGAAGGATAAGTCACTAATTTGGGTAACGCATCATTTGGTCGGTGCGGAGCAGATGGATGAAGTGATTTTTATGGAAAATGGCTCGGTAGAAATGCGTGGAACCCATGCGGAGCTGATGAAAAAAGAACCACGTTACCGCAGATTATATGAGCTGGATCGTCCGGTGGAGTTTCTAGGGTAGGATGGAGAGTTTAAAATAATATTTATAGATAATAGAGAGAGAGAAGTGATGAGATTCCTTTTGCCCTTCGGGGTGGGAGGAATCTTTTTTTGGTGAAGGGCAAGAATATAGACAATGGATGAACAGATCGCTGGAATGGATAGATAGGAGTTCCATTTTCGTGGGAAGTATGGTAGAACAATAGAAGGAGTATTAGGCCGTAGCGGCACAGAAAGGGATGCTTGGTTGAATGTATGTAGTATGTAAAGAACATGTAGAATTAGCTATTGATTTGTTTGTGGACGAGTATGAAGATGCACCAGATGTAGTGGATTTGAAGGAAACGGAATTCTCTGACTGGGACCCGCCGGCAAAGTGCACCCAATGTGAGAAGAACGCTGAATATTTGGTGGTCTAAAGGACCTTTAAGACTTATAAAAAAACACCTTGCAGTCCCGGAAATGGGCCGCAAGGTGTTTTTGCGTGGAATAATTATAGGTGCATTGGAGGATTAATCTTATGCATCTGCTGCATCTGCCATATTGGTCAGGGAGCTACCTCGGTTATTCTTGCGGTAGACAATGGCTGAGATGATGGCAAGCATTGCTGCAATAGAGAGTCCCCAGTAGATGTTCGAGTAAGCGGCCCGGAGCGGCAGCCCACGCTGCCATTCCAATGCACTTGCGGCCATAGCTACGCTGAAGGCGCCGCTAAAGAATTGCAGTAGCTGGAACAGTCCCATCCCGGAGCCTATTTGTGAGGAAGGCAGAATCCGTGAGATTTCATTGGATACACTACTGGACAACGTCGTGAAGGCAAGACTCATAATCATATAGATAAGCATAACGGCAATCCAGGACCGCCCAGCGAAGAATGCGAACAGGACGGTAGCAGTCAACACAAGCAGTGGAGCGAAGCGTAATATCCCCGCATTGCCATAACGGTCGATGATTCGTCCGACGGAACGGGAAACGAAGATTGCGAGCAACGAGCCCGGAAAGATCACAAGCCCGGCATGACTTGCACTGAAGCCAAAACGATGAGTTAAAATCTGTGGCAGCAGGAACAAGGTGGCGAAGCTGCATAGATAGGAGGCGATTCCGACCACCGCCAGCACGAGATATGAGCGGTTACGGAAAAGCGCGGGCATTACAAATGGGTCGAGCGTGCTGCGGATGCGGCCAACAAATAAAGCGATGGCGACAAGTCCGGCGACCAAGGCCACCCACAGCCCACTAGTCAGGAACAGCAGCAGACCGGTGGTGCCGACGCCCAAGAGCAGCCCACCAAGCACATCAAAGGAACCCCGGGTGGGCACCTCTTTAGGCAACAGGATGAGGAACAACGGTACGAGAAGCAAAATAGCTGCCGTTACAGCGAACAACCAGATCCAGCCAAGATATTCGACGATGGCTCCGCCCGCGACCGGACCAAGGCCTAGACCGAGTGAAACGGCTGACATAATCGTCGCCATCGATTTGCCGCGACGGGATTGCGGGACATAGCGGGTAAACAACACAAGAGATAAGGACATTACTGCGCCCGCGCCCGACGCCTGTAGAATGCGCACAATAAGTAGAAAGATAAAGTTGGTGCTGAAGAAGCCGGCCACAGCCGCAAAGCCTAGCGTCAACAAGCCTATCACCAGCAGGCGGCGGATCGGCAGAAAATCAGAGAGCCGGCTGTACGTGATTGAAGCAATCGAAAACATAATGGAATACCCGGTAACTATCCAAGAAGCAGATGCAGCTGTAATGCCGAAGGCTTCGGTTACATCAGGCAGTGCCAGATTGAACATGGCTGTATTCATGATGACGAGAACCACAGCGATGCTGAACAGCAGAGTCAGCAGGCCTTCCCGTGGAAGAGTCGCTTCCGGAGCGGAGGCTTCATGATCCGCATTCGCGGAAAGGTTATTTACAGAAGTCATGTGCGAAGCACTCCTTTTTTATTGTTTAATAGTTCGATTACTTACGAACAATTGAAATATAGCATGCGTTGATATAAAATGCAATTAGGATCACCAATATTTTTTTCGCATTAAAAGTAGGACAAAGGGGATAATCATCCATGAAAATACTATTTCATCCGGACCGCAAGGACATTCAGCTTGCTTCCGTATTGTATGCGCTCAGCGATCCAATTCGCCTCCATATCGTATCGGATATTCATAGAAATGGAGAACAGGCTTGCAACGGCTTCAACGTTCCGATCGCCAAATCCACCATGTCTCACCATGCCCGTACGCTGCGCGAGTCAGGGGTTGTGTTTACGCGGGTGCAAGGAACCCAGCGTATACTGTCGCTACGGACAGAGGATCTGAGCGCACGGTTCCCAGGATTGCTGGATTCTATATTGAGTGCTTATGAAGCTGGGGAAAAGCCGGATTTTGTAATGGAGGAGCGGGAGGAGAGTAAGTAGGGGATGGATTGTCTGAAGAATAGGACATTTAAGGAATACGAAAAGGTACTTACTAAAACTACAAGGGACGCCCAGTGCGCGTCCTTTTGCTATTTCAATAGAGGACTATAACAGGAGGCCCTTATGCTTATTCAAATTATTGGCGTAGGAAAATTGAAGGAAAAGTACTTGATTAATGGCATCGCGGAGTATGCTAAACGGCTGACACCGTACCTGAAATTTCAGGTGATTGAGGTGGCAGATGAAAAAGCACCCGACTCTCTAAGCGAAGCAGAGGTCGGTATTGTTAAGGCGCGCGAGGGGGAACGCATCCTCGCGCACATAAAGAGCGAGGCGCATGTCATTGCGCTCGCGATTGACGGCAAGCTGTGGAGCTCGGAAGAGCTTGCCGCAGAAATTGACCGGCTCGGCACCTATGGGACGAGCCATGTCGTGTTCGTCATCGGAGGGAGCCATGGGCTCTCCGACGAGGTCATGCACCGCGCGCAGCAGCGCATGAGCTTCGGGCGCATGACGCTGCCCCATCAGCTCATGCGCCTGGTGCTGGTGGAGCAGATTTATCGCGCGGTGAAGATAAATCGGGGGGAACCTTATCATAAGTAGGGCGAAATATTATGCTTTTGAGTATGAATCTTCGCACAATCTCCGTTGTCGGCTTCGGTAAATGACTACTAAATTAATTTGTCATGTGACAATACTGATGACAGCGGTCACTATTAAATACAATTAGTTCCATTATAATAGATCTAGCTAGTGGTGCTAAGTGGTATACCCGGATTGTTCGCGACAGATGAAGGTAAGGCATATGAGGCAGTGAGCTTTGCTGGAGGAACGGGACTTGAAGGTGATCCCTATCAGATTGAAACCGCCGAACCATTGAATGCTGTTCGTAATTATTTAGGTGCTGGTATCTACTTCGAATTGACTAAATATGGGGGAAAGCAAAGTGATAAAAATAAAAAGACTGCAATTATCTATTGTACTTGTGCTTGTAATGACGTTGTTTGTGGTTCCTGTTGCTCAGGCGGCTCCGGTCGGCCAAGTGGCCGAGATTACTATTATCGTTAATGATAGCGTAATCCCGAGTGACGTCGAACCCGTTGTCCATAAAGGAACCGCGCTTATGCCTTTGAGGGTCCTTGAAGACTCGCTCGGCGTGTCTCTTAACTGGAACAGTTCTACACAAACAATAGCGGTTTTTAAAGGAGATGCATCGGGTACGCTGATTATAGGCGACCCGACCGCCAGCATTAAAGTCGGTGATGTAGAGGAGAAGGTCACGCTCGATCAACCTGCTAAGATCATTCAGAACCGGGTTATGGTACCGGTACGTTTTATTGCCGAATTATTCGGTGCAAAAGTAGTATGGAATTCCACCATGAAAACCATCACCATCAGTACTCAGCCATCGGGTGACCAAGAATCGCAGAATTCTAAAGGCAGTGGAGTCAAGGGTGATAAAGGCGATACCGGAGCGACTGGGCCAGCGGGAGCACAAGGCCCATCAGGACCGGCGGGATCACAAGGAGGTTCAGGGTCAGCGGGAGCACAAGGCCCATCAGGACCGGCGGGAGCACAAGGAGATCCGGGGCCAGCGGGAGCACAAGGCCCATCAGGACCGGCGGGATCACAAGGAGATCCAGGGCCAGCGGGAGCACAAGGCCCATCAGGACCGGCGGGAGCACAAGGAGATCTGGGGCCAGCGGGAGCACAAGGCCCATCAGGACCGGCGGGAGCACAAGGAGATCCAGGGCCAGCGGGAGCACAAGGCCCATCAGGACCGGCGGGAGCACAAGGAGATCCGGGGCCAGCGGGAGCACAAGGCCCAGCAGGACCGGCGGGAGCACAAGGAGATCCAGGGCCAGCGGGAGCACAAGGCCCATCAGGACCGGCGGGACCACAAGGAGATCCGGGGCCAGCGGGAGCGCAAGGCCCAGCAGGACCGGCGGGAGCACAAGGAGATCCAGGGCCAGCGGGGACTTCTTTTACCTCGGAAGGATTTTCTGTTACGGGTACGACATACTCAATCGCTAGTGGCACGATATTTACGAATTGGAGTGAGGCGTCCCCTTATTACGCAAACCCTGCATTTAATCCTGCTACAGGGATATTTACGGCACCGGCCACTGGCAAGTATGCTATACATGCAACTGTTAACTATAAGACTAACGTTCCAGTTAGTATAAGCTTAGGAAGTGGCATTGATCCATTTTTTACCGTAAAGAAGAATGGCAGCACTGATTTAATAAAAGGTTATATGCCTATCTTGGACGTCAATATGGCGTTAATTTTAACTATAAGGACCGTACTAAGTAGTGCGACGGTGACGCTATCCGGTGATGTAGAGCTGCAAGCAGGTGATGAAGTTGGATTATATTACGAAGCTGACGGTCTAACCCTTGGTTTCAGTACGAATATAGTATGGTCGATTCATCGGCTATCCTAATACAAGGTTGCATGAGGTGAAGTTGAAACTTTGGTAATAGAAACACATCTTAACAGATATAGAGTCGGGCCATCCTCTTTGGGAGAATGTCTGGCTCTATTTTTGAATAGGACTCTTTAACGAGGATAGTTAAGCAAATGTCTACAACAAATTATTGATCTTTAGGGGTGACTGGTTCAGAGTAGAACTGTTGATATCGTTCCAACAATTTCTTACCATTCTTCTTGACATAGTCTCGTTACTTTCTAACATTATATCCTTTATAGGAACCATAGAAAATTCCTGAAGATGTGTGTAGATTTACAGCGTTTGATGCCACGCGGTTTGTAGGTTCTGTATTAATTTCTACACTGTCATAAAAGCGACTTCTTTTTGCATCACAACAGTTGCATTCCAACCTTGCTTGTTTTTAATGTGCTTGGCTGGGGAGCGGGCGTTATCGTGTTGGAACCCGAATCATTCCGAAATTGGATTCGTGAGGAAGCCCAAAGAATTCTAAAACGCTACTGACATAACGTTGTCAGTAGCGTTTTTTTATAATTGGACATGTAAATGTAAAGGAGATAGATAGTAAAAAGTATGTTTTACAACGGCTGTGGGACACAGCCAGACCTATTATTAGGAAGGATGATATCTTGTGAATTTCGCTTCTGTACGTATCATTACTGACGACGTGGATCGTCTCGTCGAGTTCTATGAGAAAGTCATGGGGGTTTCGGCAGAGCGACCTGCGCCCGTATTTGCCGAACTCGTTCTGCCATCATGCACCCTTGCAATCGGCCACTCCCAGACGACGCAGCTATTCGGCGCCGGTTCCGCAGTGGGGGCCAATAATCGCACTGTCATTATTGAGTTCCGCATCGACGATATTGAAGCTGAATATATGCGCTTGAAGCCATTTGTTGATGATTGGGTAAAGGAACCGACCATGATGCCGTGGGGGAACCGTTCTATGCTGTTCCGCGATCCCGATGGCAATCTTCTTAACCTCTTCGAGCCGGTGACCGAGGATGCGATTAAACGGTTTAGAAGTAGACATTGACGGGCAGTAAAGGATGGACTTCAAACTTGCCGTTACAGACAGCGCAGGGAACCGTATCATAAGTAGGGCCAAATTTTAATGCATACTATTTTTGGTTAAATCAACGCTCCAGTGAAATAATGCTGGGGCGTTGATTTCTTGTTTGGCGATTAGTTGGCTTCAGCAGAATTTTGCATATGGACAAACTTTCTGACTTCATTTCTAATAAATTTCTTGATTGCGCTTTTATTGTATTGAATTTCGAATAGTTCTGAAAGAGAATATTGAAGGATGTGAGTTTCATTTATTAATAAAAGCATAATGGGTTGAGAAATTACCTTGTAATTGTGTGAGGTTAAGTAGATGTTACGGTGAACCGTATCATAAGTAGGGGCAAGTTTCTTTCATTTTGGGTTGGTGGGTCTTAGTGATAAAAACTTGGATTATAGTCAGAACGGGGTTCAAGCACGTGGCGGATCGGGAAGGGGAACATATGACAAGGGTGCCTGCGGAGAATCTTCCCTCTGCCCGATAAGAAAGAAAATGCCCCCTCCGCTATTTTGGCGGAAGGGGCCGGTTCCTTACATCAAAAACAGCAATCAGGATGTTGTTGTTCTTTCCGCCAGTGTAGTAATCGACTCAATGTCTTGATCGGTTAATAGATCTAGAAAATGCTTGCGTATTGCCTTTGAGACTATGGGAAGGGCTTCGTCTAAGGCTGACCTTCCGGCGGAAGTAATGATGACTTGAACACCGCGATCTGTGTCTAGAGGTTTCCTCAGAACTAGACCTCGTTTTTCCATCCGCGTTAGATGATGTGATAGTCGGCTCTTATCCCAGTCCATCGAGTCAGCTAATTCCTGTTGGCGAAGCTTACCATTGCCAAATTGGACTAGCCGGTCTAATACTCCAAAATCACCCTCTGAGAGTCCTGTGTGTTCAGACATTTCTTTTACAACGCGACCGAAGATTCGTTTAAAGGAGCCTTTCCACATATTCCATATCCGCATTTCATCTTCGTTAAGTTCGTTTATATCCATACGAATATAATATCATGGTTGACGCATCAACCACAAGGTGTTACTATGTATTCATAGGTTGATATGTCAACTTAAGGGAGTGGTATTGTCTTAAGGTTGATACATCAACTGGAAAAGGTATTTAATGGGTCTGCAGATGATGCAAGGAAGGAGAGGGGAAATGCATAAACCCGTCGCCTTGGTCACTGGGGTCAACAAAGGAAACGGCCTTCAAACATCCCGTGCGCCTTGCGCTCCTCGACGAGGACGGTCCGACGGGCACATTTTCAAACGAGAGACGTCAGCTACCTTGGTAATGTAATCACGAGCGACGTATCACCGAGAGATCCACGAAACCTAAAGGCGTAACGCCTTCCCCTACAAATATATAAGGAGTGTGTTATTAAATGGAATATGTGAAGCTTGGACGCAGCGGGTTAGAGGTTTCGAAGTTAAGCCTTGGAACCATGAGTTTCGGCGTACCTGAACGCGGCAATACTCCATGGTCTCTGGATGAGGAGCAAAGCAGACTGATTATTAAGAGGGCACTCGAATTGGGCATCAACTTTTTCAGTACTGCCAACATGTATTCCGACGGAACAAGCGAAGAAATCCTCGGGCGTGCCTTAAAGGACTTCGCTCATCGTGACGAAGTCGTCATAGCTACAAAGGTATTTGTTCCGATGCGCAAAGGTCCGAATGCTATGGGACTTTCCCGCAGGGCCATCATGACCGAAATTGATAACAGTCTAAGACGACTCGGAACAGACTACGTCGATGTGTACCAGATCCATCGGTGGGATCCAAATACGCCGATTGAAGAGACGATGGAGGCTCTTCACGATTTAGTTAAGGCGGGCAAGGTCAGATACCTCGGAGCATCTTCCATGCTGGCATGGCAGTTTGCGAAAGCTCAGCATGTTGCAGAGCGCAACGGTTGGACACGGTTCGTCTCTATGGAGAATAGATTAAACCTGCTCTACCGGGAAGAAGAAAGAGAAATGCTCCCCCTTTGCAGAGACGAGGGAGTTGGCGTCACTCCTTACCTGCCTTTGGCTGCAGGCCGGTTAACTAGGGATTGGAATGAACAGACCTCACGATCCGAGAATGACCAGATAGCTAAAGCGTTGTTTATTAAAACGGAAGAAGCTGATCGTAAAGTAGCAGAGAGAGTTGCGGAAGTCGCTGCTAACCAAGGAATTCCACGCGCACAAGTTGCTCTTGCATGGTTGCTGCAAAAAGAAGAGATCACCGCCCCAATTATCGGTTCGACCAAGACCAGCCATCTCGAAGATGCCGTTTCGGCGTTGTCGGTTAAATTGACACCTGAAGAAATTACCAGTTTAGAAGAACTTTATGTACCACATCCATTAGTATAAATTGGACACATCTATACAACGATCCTATGTATTGAACTCTTCATGGAAACGATCCATGAAGAGTTGATGCATGGAAACTCCCATGAAAGAGGAGCCACAAAAGGTGTTTGTAACACTTAAGAATTCTACGGCAGTTTCAAAAACATGCCGCTTCAGCCATCGCGGTGAACCGTATCATAAGTAGGCCGAAATTTTTGTGCTTTACCACTTAACAACATGAAGAGTTAAGACCACTACCAATTGTCGTTCTGTAGTCTATGTCACTGTTGTGTCTAAAGGTAACAGGCGAACCTTGCCACTCTATTTGGCTGTCACAAGCTCACGCGACGTAGCCGTCGGGGAGATGAATAACTGGTGAAAGAAGATTAATTCCCATTCTGTGTATTCTTTTTGTTTTTAATCAAAATTGCACTTGCGAATGTACCAATTAATAAGAAGATACCAATCAATAGTGTTACATTTTGCATACCTGAATTAAAAGCATTAAAAACGAGCGTCTTCATTTCATCAAAAGCAGGCATAGCTTTAAATGTTTCAGCTTGCTTGCTATCAAAAATTTGTGAACCTGCAAAAGCTCCAGCTTTATGGAAAACATCCAGCATTTGATTTTTAAACTCGGTAGGAATATTGGTTAAATTCATGATATTAGTGTTCAACGAATCGTTATAACCTTCCGTTAATTTAATTCCTAGCATTACAACACCAAAGGAGATTCCCACTTGTCTAAAGACATTTAAGATACCAGAAGCCATACCTACATACTTTTTATCAACTGAACCCATAGCAGCATTTGTAATAGGTGGATTGACTAGAGCATTGCTAATCCCTAAAAGAATAAAGCCAGGCATCAGATAGCTCCATTCAAACGGAACTTTGATCATATAACGCATAACAAATATTCCGATTGCACCGATAAGTAGTGCTCCACTGATTAACCAACGATTACCAATTTTTCCTGAGATAATTCCTGCGATTGGACCAAGAACTATCGTGAAACCACTAATGAGTAGCATTTTTACACCTGTATCAAAAGCTGAATAACCCATGTAATTTTGCATAAGAATGGTTAAGTAAGTAAAACCCCCGTATAGTCCAGCACCTAATACAAAAGCTGCAATATTAGCTCCATTGAATGACCAATTTCTAAAAATAGATAATTCAATCATGGGCTGTGCTACTTTTCTTTCAGTAACGATAAAAGCTATAAGCAAAATAAGTGATAATCCAAGTAGACCTAAAATGTGCCAGTCAGTCCATGCATAATCTCCATTCATCGCCTTTTGAATTAAGGCCAAAATCATCGTAAAAATCATGGCTGTGCTGAAAATCAGTCCCCAAATATCAATTCTTCCATTTTTGTTTGTTTCACTTTCTTTAATAACAAACATTCCTAGTAAAATTGCTACAATCCCAACAGGAATGTTAACTAGAAAAATAGACCGCCAACCATAACTATCAACTAATGCTCCACCAATCAACGGACCACCGGCAATAGCAAGCCCAACGGCGCTACTCCAAATACCTAGTGCAAGTCCTCTTTGTTTTTCAGGAAACGAAGAAGTAACTATCGTTAATGATAATGACATCATAGCTGCTCCACCAATTCCTTGAAATCCACGGAAGATATTTAACCAAATATCACTGCTTGCTAATCCACTGGCTAAAGAGCCAATCACAAAAATACCCAATCCTAATAAAAAGACTTTTTTACGTCCGATAATGTCTCCTAATTTTGAAACTGGCAACAACATCGCAGCATAAACTAAAGTATAGGCATTCAACACCCATTGTAGATTTGAAAAACTCGATAAAAAAGCTTGTTGTATTTCTGGTAATGCAACATTAACAATTGTAATATCTAACATTGCCATAAATACGGTTAAACTAACTGTGGCTAAAACCCACCATTTTCTTTTTGTTTTTATCAAAATAAATGCCCCTTTCATGTATATGTGTGTACAAATGCATGTATTTATTAAAATAAAAAGCACTGCATTATATCAAATTCATGAGTGCTTTCATATTGTTAGCTGTTTGTTCAAATTTATCTACAATGAAATCATTATTAGTTTTGTAATAAACTTCTCGCCCATCTTTTCTTCTTTGAACAATGTCAAAACGACTCATGAAGTCAAGATGCCGAGAGATAACTGAACGATTCTGTGGAAAATGTTCTGCAATACCACCGATAGTCATTTCACCATTAGCTGAAAGAAAAATCAATAACTCACTCCGCACTGGATCAAATACTGCTCGGAAAAACTCAATATCAATATTATCTTCGATCAGTTTTTTACATTTATTTGGATCAAGGTTTAATCCCATTGCCCAACCCCCTTAATTCATTATATGCATACATGCGCACATGTCAACGTTTTTGGAAATGGTATTTCAATAAGTGAAATATTTGACTATGTATCTGCAACAGGATATTCCGCAAGTAAGGTAGAATCTACACCTCTTTTCCCGAATGAATGAAAATCAATGTTCCAATCAAGCTTTTGCTCTATAGATGTTAAGGTGAACCATATGACAAATTTTAGCCATAAAAAAACCCGAAAAGCAACACTTTTCGAGTGTGTTTTCTTTCGGATCATTTCGTCATATCAAGGACGATTCGACCATTGATTTTGCCTTCTAACATAAGATCGTAGATCTCATTAATATCTTCTAGTTTACGTGTCTCAATAATGGTTTTTATTTTTCCTTCTGCAGCGAATTGTAATGTTTCTTGTAAATCTTTGCGAGTGCCGACAATCGAACCGACTACCTTTGTACCGTTTAATACCGTATCAAAGATCGGGACATCCATGGATTCAGGAGGCAGTCCAACCATGACGCAGGTACCGCCGCGACGAATGGCCCGGTAGGCTTGGTCGAATGCTTTTTTCGCAACCGCCGTACAAACGACACCATGCACTCCACCGATTTCTTTTTGAATCCACTCTGCGGCATCTTCTTTTAATGCGTTTACGGTTTTGTCTGCACCAAGTTGTTTGGCAAGCTCCATCTTTTCATCCGACGTGTCGATGGCCACTACGTTCATTCCCATCACTTTTGCATATTGTACGCCAAGATGACCCAATCCTCCGACGCCGAAAATGGCTACCCACTCACCTGGCTTTACACCCGATACTTTCAAAGCTTTATAGGTCGTAACGCCAGCACAAAATAAAGGTGCAGCTTCGATGAAGCTTAAATTATCAGGAACCTTCACTACATAATCGGCAGCTGCCACACAATATTCTGCATATCCACCATCTACGGAATATCCGGAATTTTGCTGATCCAGACAAAGAGTCTCTCTTCCTGTAAGACAATACTCACAATGACCGCAGGCTGAGTACAACCACGGAATTCCTACTCGGTCTCCTATCTTTAAGTGTGTAACTCCTTCACCTATTTCTTCAATAATCCCAACGCCTTCATGTCCGGGAATAAGAGGGAGTTTCGGTTTGACGGGCCAATCGCCATGAGCAGCATGCAAATCAGTATGACACACTCCGCACGCCTGAATATGGACAAGGATTTCTTTGTGTCCGGGTTTTGGTTTAGGTACGTCTTGTAGTTCTAACTTTTCTTTGAATTTCTTTACTACAGCGGCTTTCATCAGCATACTCCTTTAGTTTTTTGCTTTTCAAAAAGTAGTATGTTCATGAGGCTAACTTTAAATTCTTGAGACTTTTATCACTGATTAACACTCACATCACAAGTAATATGTTAGAATATCAGAACAGCTTTACTGCGTTACCGCTTTATCAACTTCATAATTCACGAGCTATGATGGCTAAGGATTACACTTTAGCTGGAGCAGCTTCTGGAGAGACTGCGGAGATTCCGCGGCGCCGAAGGGTTCACAATCTCAGGCAAAAGGACAGAAGAGTACTGAATATGTATTTGTCATGCTGATCGCTATCAGCAGGGCGAATATTATTTGATATTCTTACGATCTGGGAGATTGGATGACATCCAATCTCTCTTTTTTTTATTCCAATTTATTGTACTCACAAGGGGGAACTAGGTATGGCACAACCAGAATTAAAGAGAGAGCTGGCTAATCGGCATGTTCAGCTTATTGCTATTGGCGGCACCATTGGTACAGGATTATTCTTGGGATCAGGCAAGGCGATAGAGAAGGCAGGCCCATCCATTATGATCACGTATTTAATCGTGGGTATTGCTGTGTTTTTTGTGATGAGAGCACTGGGAGAACTCCTATTATCTAAAGCGGGCTATCAATCGTTTACGGATATTGCTGAAGACTACCTTGGATCACGGGTCGCATTCATTACTGGTTGGACCTATTGGTTTTGCTGGATCATGACGGCTATGGCTGATGTCATTGCTGTTGGCGTATATGTACAGTACTGGTTTGATATCCCGCAGTGGGTTCCTGCCATCGCCTGTCTAGTCGTGTTATTAGGACTTAATCTATTAACTGTAAAGAGCTTCGGGGAACTCGAATTTTGGTTTGCTTTAATTAAGGTAATTACGATTCTCGCCTTAATTGGTCTTGGGGTCATTTTGCTGATCATTGGGTTTAAGACGGATGCAGGATCGGTGACGGTACGAAACCTATGGGAGCATGGGGGATTTTTTCCGAACGGCATATCAGGCTTCTTATTTTCTTTTCAAATGGTTGTATTTGCTTACGTGGGTGTGGAATTGGTCGGGGTGTCGGCAGCGGAAACAGCGGATCCGGAAAAAAATATCCCGTCGGCAATCAACAAAATTCCTTTACGGATTCTATTTTTCTATGTCGGTGCGCTTTTTGTCCTGCTATGCATTAACCCTTGGACTGAGCTCAGCCCGGCAGAGAGTCCTTTTGTAAAAACCTTTACTTTAGTAGGGATTCCAATTGCCGCAGGGATTATTAATTTTGTCGTATTAACTTCAGCCGCGTCCGCTTGTAATAGTGGGATGTTCTCGACCAGCCGAATTCTCTATAATTTGAGTAGAAATAACCAAGCGTCACCTCGTTTGGGCAAACTAAATAAAAACCATGTACCAGGTAACTCGTTATTCATTTCTACAATTGTTATATCTGTGGGTGCACTTTTGAGTAAACTTATTCCGGAGCAGGCTTTTGGAATCGTGACAACGATTAGCGCCATTTGTTTTATATGGGTGTGGGGCATTGTTCTTATCTGCCATATTAAGTATAAGAAAACCCGGCCAGACTTACAGGCGAAATCCAAATTCAAAGCACCGTTCACACCGGCTATTAATTATATTGTCTTAGCCTTGTTCGCTGGGATCCTGATCATCATGCTGTTCGCTGGAGAAACACGCCCGGCTTTATTGTGTACTCCGTTATGGTTTATTTTATTATTCATCTTGTATTCGATTAGAAGCAAAAAAGGGAAAAGTAATCAAGCTTGAGTGAGGTCAACATCAACTATCGTATGCCTAGTGTTAACTGCAACTTGGGGTTGCGGGGCTGCAACTAAAGCGTTCTTTACTTCTGCATACGATTAATCCAATATAGGCTTATGAATTGCAGAAAGGTAGTTGCTGCTATGATCTTTGGGGAGAAGTTAAAAGCGGAAAGAAATAAAAAAAGTTGGTCACAAGAAGAACTGGCCGAGAAGCTGTTTGTAAGCCGACAGTCGGTTTCGAAATGGGAGAATGGTCTAAACTACCCAAGCATTGAAATCATTATTAAAATAAGCGATCTTTTTGGGGTAACTATCGATGAGTTACTAAGGAGTGACGAGGAGTTGACCAAAAAGGTGATAGAAGAAGGCAAGAAATTGGCTCACCCGAAATTAAAGTTTGTATTTGATGTCTTCGTAATAGCAGGCATTGTGCTATTAGTGATTAAACTCTGTGTTCTCTTTCTGAACAAAGTAATGGCACTAGAGATTACCTTGAATGGCGGGTCATTCTTTTGGAACTTCGGTTCTTTGATTTTAATGGTTATCGGGGGAATTGGCTCCAGCATACTGAAAGAAAAATATAAACAAGAGTAAGCCGGTGAGCCGGGAATAGCTATTAATAATGTAAAAAGGACAGCTGATCGCTGTCCTTTTTACATTCCACTTTATAAGGTTATTCCTTGTTAACTAGGTTTGCTTTCTTTTCAACCATGATCTTGCTCTTCATCGGCATAAATAATGTTATAACAAACGCGGCGACGGATAAAATCATCATAAAGTAATAGGCGTCACTTGCCCCAAGAATGGATGCAAGAGATTTAAGGATCTCAGGAGTAGTCGAGGGATTGCTCTGCATCACTGTGGCCGCATGACTTGTTGCCTGCACAGTATAAATCGTAATTACGACAGCAGTACCGATGGCTCCGGCAATTTGGCGAACGGTATTGTTCACAGCTGTACCATGCGTGCCGAGTTGTTTGGGCAGTGCATTTAGTCCAGCCGTATTGAGTGGCATAGTGATGAAGCTTAATCCAATTCGCAGGCCAATGGTACGAATCATTAGATACATATACGTTGTAGATTCAGATAGATCAGTTACCGCCCACATAGATGGAATAATAAACAGTAAACCAATAATGAACAGTGGTTTAGCACCAAAACGGTCGTATAATTTACCGGTGACGGGTGACATGAACGCATTTACGAGCGCCCCTGGCAGCAATAGTAGTCCTGCATCAAATGCTGTAAAACCACGGCCATTCTGCAGATAAATAGGCAATAAAATCATATCTGCGTACATCATCATCGTGATTAATACGTTAATAAGAGAAGTCATCGTAAAAACTTTATTTTTGAAGACAGACAGGTTCAGCAGTGGATCATCAGACTTGATTTGTCGAAGACAGAATACGGCCGTAACAGCGATCCCGATCCCTAAGGTCAGAATTACTATTACATCGTCCCAGCCTTTACTGCCTGCACTACTGAAGCCGTATAAAATTAAGCCAAATCCAACGGTTGATAAAAGAACACTTACTACATCAAGCTTAGACTTAGACGTCTCGGATACATTCACTAAATACTTGAATGCCAACGCTATAACAATGATGACGAGTGGAATGAGGCCGATAAATAACCAGCGCCAAGAGTGATATTCAACAATAAATCCTGCAAGCGTCGGCCCAATAGCAGGAGCAAATATCATCGCCAGTCCAAGCAGTCCCATAGCACTGCCGCGTTTTTCAACAGGGAAAATAGCGAGCACAACGCTCATCATGAGCGGCATTATAATACCGGCACCTGCAGCTTGGATCATCCGTCCGACTAAGAGTAGACTAAAGCTCGGCGCTGCTGCACAAATGATTGAGCCAATTAATAAAAATGACATGGCACTTAGAAATAATTGACGTGTTGTAAAACGTTTCATTAAATAGGCTGTAATCGGAATCAAAATCCCGTTGACCAGCATAAAACCTGTTGAAATCCATTGTACAGTTGTTGCCGTGACATCAAATACATCCATCAGACTACTTAAGGCGACATTTAAAAGCGTCTGATTGAGTGTAGATAAGAAACAACCAAAAATTAGAATGGTTAGTAGGATTCCTTTATTTATTTTCTTAATATCTTCTTGCATGGTGCAGGCCTCTCTTCATTGCTTTTTCGACATAGTGTCGATAAAATAAATCATATCAGCATTTAAACGGTATTCCTATTTGCAATTTTATTGAAAATGTCGACTAATCGACAGAATGGGTAAATTAGTTGATGAAATACTATATAAACGATAATAGAGGGATGAAATGTCCGAACATAAAAAAGTTGATCCACGAGCCATTCGCTCAAAAAAGATGCTGAAAAATGCTGTTTTTTCATTATTGGCCGAGAATGTGGAGATTTCTCAATTGACTGTCCAAAAAATCGCCAACCGTGCTGAGCTGAATCGTGCAACGTTTTATTTGCATTATGAGGATATTAACGATTTATTGCGCCAGATCGTACATGAAATCTTTGATGACCTGTCCATGAAGGTTGAACCGTTATTACAAGTGAAGAGCAGTATCGAGCAGGAGCAGTTGGTCACATTTTTAAGTTATTTTTATGAATACCGGCAAATCTTTGCTGTATTGGTAGAGCACAAAGGCTTCAAAAACCAATTAACCAACCTATTAAAAAATACGATCGAAAAGCGAAGAAACGTGAGAAACATAGATTCCACTAAGGAGGTTGTCTCCCTTGATATTATTGCAGCATCACTATTAGGGATTATTATGTGGTGGATTAAGGATGGCAGCCAATATAGTGCGGAATACATAGCAGGCCAAATTACCTTGATGTATAAAAGAAGGTATTTATAATCGCTAGACTTTGCTACAGGAGGATAAAACCGTTGTATGATGTAGAGAGACAAATTTCAAGATAACGGATATTCTCCGCACCAACCTTAGGTAAAACTATAAAAAGCGGCAGTCTAGGGCGGTAATTCTCGTCCAAAGGCTGTCCGCTTTTTTTTATAAATCATTCTATTTAAAATCAACTTTAATTTGTGCTATCTCACTGTTCGTACCAATGCGTAATGGCGGTCCCCAGGTACCCACACCTGATGTAACAATAACTTGAGGACTGTCTAAATTCTTCTGATAGTGCCCGTAATCTACTGTAAACATAGCGTTGGTGATTAGATTTGCAGGAAATACTTGTCCTTGATGCGTATGTCCGCTAAGTATTAAATCGACATCATCTCCGTACTGAATCATATTTGTGGGTTGATGATCCATTACGATAACGGGCATAGTTGTATCAATGTTACCCATCACTTCAGAAGTAACTGCTCTAGCATGTCCTTGATCACCAATCGGTGATGAATCTCTCCTGCCAACTACAACGAATTGATTATCAATAACGACATGCTCATCATTTAGAAGTTTAATATTACTCTTATCTATAAAGTTCACAATCTCATCGTATGATCGTCCTGCATCATGGTTACCTAAACAAGCATAAACCCCATAGGTGGACTGAATAGTATTTAATAACTCTATTCCTTTGGAAGGATTAGAGAGCGCATAGTAGTTACCATTAAATATATCTCCTGACATCAACACAATATCTGGCTGCATGTTATTAATACGATCAACAACGTCTTCAATAAACTTTACATCATTTACGTAGCCTAAATGTAAGTCGCTGATCAGAACAATATTTAAATGATCTAACGACGTGCTTTTATGTATTTGGATCGGATAAGTAACTTCTTTTATCTGATTCGCATTATAAATCCCATAGGACACCAACCCTATGACTAGAATTAATACTACTGACCTTGTATGAAAAATAACACGTTTTGGCGCAGGGGAGGGGATGATTTTGATCCATATACTAATAAGTAAGATTACATCGGAAAGGAGTAACAGCAAGAACAAATAGAAGTAGATCCCCATCCAATAGTCGCCGAATTGACCAATAAAATTAACAATGCTTGAATCGGTCGTCATAGCTGAAGAGGACAATAGTAAATTAATAATGATTGTTACCGCACACAAGCTGTAGATGACTCCGTATATAATCCCATTTATATTTGAAAATACATGTTGTAACCATTTAAAAATTTTTCTTGCGATGTAATAGTTACTTGCCGCGTACATAGCGAATATAAACAGAAATGCGAATACCATATGATGCACCGTCCTATTTTTTTAGATTTCAGAGAGCAATCGTTTATAATCAATAATTATGAGCAAATGGTCAGGTACTCAGTAACAGTAACATATTTTTTCATGTTGGAAGAGGAGATTGTTGATTTTGAATAAGAAGAAAAATGGATCAGATCAAATCGTACTAGCCGCAATCGAAACGATTGAGGAAGTGGATTTTCTACTTATGACGGAGTTAACGGCATGGTTTGTTCTTTCTGGTTATCTGGAAATTATGCGAAACGGTTCGGATATTTTGATTCGGACAGGCGATATTTTCGTTTTTAATAAAGGTGATATTGTCCGTGTAATTGGCAGTGAAGAGAATGCGACGCTCTCGGTAAAGTTTCTAACCAATGAGTATCAAGAGGAGTTTCCGGCATTTAAGCTTAACATTCCACTATCGATGGTGTACAAAAAAGATGGATATGAGCTTGTGAAGAATTGTATGGCGTACTTGTACGTCGAAAGGATATATCCGGGAGCCGGTTCTGATTATATCATCGAAGGGTATTCGAAACGTTTAATCGGATTGCTGTACCGATATCTTGGGCCAGAAGATGAAAAGAAGCAAGTTCATACTGCTTCGGATAAGGTAAAAGAAATTGTATCATATATCAATGTTAATTATGCGGACAAACTCAGCCTGGATGAGATTGCTGAAAAGTCTTATAGTAGCAAATACTACCTGGCACATTCCTTTAAAAATCAGCTAGGGATTTCAATCGGAAATTACATCAAAGAAGTGCGATTGTTTCATAGCTTACGTATGCTGGAAAATACGAACGAGAAGATTGTCACGATTGCTTTAGCTAACGGCTTTCCCAATGTACGCTCATTTAACGAGGCATTTAAAATAAGGTATGAGCTTTCACCTGCTGAATTTCGTGAACAGCGTCAAATAAGAGCGGTGCAGAATCGTGTCGACGCGGAGCTGTCCCAAGATGTATTAGCCTTACTATCGCCGTATGTGCCGTTAGGTGAATTACCGGCTGGCCCATCTATTGCCCCCAATCGCATCGAGGTTCAATTAGATTTGCATAAAACGATCGGCCAGTACTCAAAGGTGAATCATGTTCTTAAAATAAAAGGTAAACTTATGGATAGCCGTTTGCTCGAAGTGCGTCAGCGTCTAGGGGTGAAGTGGGTAGCGGTCAATCGTATTTTTAAAAAAGTGGATATACGGTTGAGCGAAGGGAAGCTGGTCTGTTCATTTAGTGAGTTGGATCGAATATTGCAGCAGATCGTGTCTGTTGGCATGATTCCCTACCTTCAATTTCAATCTATAGATTTGGATGATTGGGAGGAGCGGGGATTTCATAACAATGAATGGTTTCAAACGGTAATGACTGAATTGAATCTCCATCTGCAGCAAAATTATATGACAAGTCAGGATTGGATGTACGAGTTCCGCTGCTTCTATGAAATGAAAAATAGCAGGCAATTGCGTCTGTCGCTAGTGAATGCCATTTCAATTTTTAAAAACTATAAGAACGTGGTCATTCATTTTCCCATCCCGCCAGAAGATGCGGTGTTGCTTGATATAATCTGCCATAATGCCGTTTATTGCATTGATGACTGGACCCGTATGCGCAAGATTCCACTTGAAACTGCGCTTAATTATCTATTTGATGAAGACTACATTCGGGTCATTGGTGAGAATACAAACATACAAGATCAGAACCGTATTTTGGATCGAATGCTGATTTACGATCAGGATGATTATCTACACGCCTATTCGGATCTAGCACAAGCAAATGCAAGCATTTGGCAATATATAAACCTAATGAATCAAAACGAAATTGCAGGTCACTATTTCCCTCCATTATCACTCGATTCAGCGAAGCTGTTTGAGTATTTTCCAGATGAGCTGGCAAGTAAGCTTTCATTACTTACACCGGATGGTCGTTACAAGGACAATTGGTATGCGACAGAGTTTGTGAGTCGCTTGTTTGATGAGATTGTGTTCAAAAACAACTCATGTATCGTGACAAAACAGCAAGATAATTACCGCATTTTAACTGTTTATCCAGAAGAAGAGCAACATCTGTTTATCAATGAAAATAAGGAAAAACTAGAATTAGCTTGGCATAAGGCAAAAAGTCCCTATGTTTTTATAAAGATGGAACTTACAAACCTTGAAGGGACATACCGATTGATCAAGCAACGATTAACTACTGAGCAAGTAGATCAGCGATTAGACCTTGCTGATTTAAGGAAATGCAAAAAGTTGTCTTTCGAAGATATTGCGTATTGGAATGCAATTAATCGACCTTCGAGAAGCGTAGAACAACTGAAAATAAAGGGAAATCATACACTTGAGTTCGAAGTTCCGCTATTTGGGATTGTTATGATCGACTTAGAAAAAACCAACGATTAATGCTAAATATTGCTCACTCGATTTCTTGATAAATCGAATGAACGCAATATTTAGCTTTTTTTTCGACAAGATCCTGATAGTTAAAATGTAAGCGCTATATTATGATTGTGAAAAAGAAAGACGATACCGGAGGGGGTCGCCGTGGTGGACAATTTTAATACTAAACGCGTTAAAAAAAGTGAAATCGTGCAAAAGGTGAAGGAAGATAAAGCTAAGCTGCGAGCGCGAAAGCAAGAAATTAAAGCGCTACCGGAAGCAGAACGAACAGCAGCGATTGAACAGGACAAACAATTAAGAAAAGAGCAAAAGCAACAAACAAAAATGGAGTTGAAAGCTCTAAGTCGCAAAGATCGTAGAGCGATGAAAAAAGAAGCTAAACGCTACAAGAAAATTAAAAATAGACCAAGACGTTTCACCGGCTGGTCGATCGTAGCGCTTGTTGTCATATTGTTGTTCGTACAATTCGGTGCAACCGCTTCTAGCATCATCGATGCGCTGACAGGAAAACACATTACAGCCGTAACCGATTCCCCTGAGGCGCTTGCAGCACGTGAACAGGGCGGGAAAATAGCTGAAGAAATTGCGAATGAAGGCATTGTTCTATTGAAGAATGATGATAAACAGCTGCCTTTGAAAGATAAAAAGGTTAACGTCTTCGGATTAGCTGCATTAGAGCTACGTTATGGCGGTGGAGGATCGGGTGCGGGGGATACTTCCCGTGCGGTTAATTTATTTAAAGGTCTAGAAAATGCAGGTATTTCATACAATACCGAGCTTCATGACTTGTATCAAGAGGTTGGTGCAAAAGCAGGAGTGGGCAGCAAGGCGAGTACCGGAGTCATTCAAGTTGTAAAAGGCATGTTAGGTGGAAACTCTAGCGATGAACCTAAAATCGATTATTTATCGGACGAAGCCATAGCACAAGCGAAATCCTATTCGGGAAATGCAATTATTGTCATTGCTAGTGAGAGTACAGAAGCTAGTGATGCGACCGCTGAGCAGTTGAAATTGACAGCTAATAAACGCGCTTTGATTGAAAAGGTTGCACAGTCCTTTGAAAATGTCACTATCGTTGTAAATGCGGGGAATGCCTTAGAGCTTGGTTTCGTAAATGAATTTAAATCTATTAAATCTGTCTTGTGGATAGGAACACCTGGGCCTTATGGTGCCAACGCATTAGGAAATATTCTTGCAGGAAATATTAATCCATCAGGCCGTATCACGGATACGTACGTGTATGACAATTCATCGGCTCCAGCAAGTGAGAACTTTGGAGACTATAAATACGATAATTTGAAGTATTCATTCCTCAATTATCAAGAAGGTATTTATGTAGGATACCGTTTCTATGAAACCTTCTTTTTAAATGATGAAGCAGGCTATCGAGATACCGTGTTATATCCTTACGGACATGGATTAAGCTACACGGATTTCGAGTGGAAGGTTCTGAATCAGTCATTGTCGGAAGACAAGATTGAACTACAAGTCGAAGTGAAAAATGTTGGCGACAGAGCCGGGAAAGATGTTGTTCAAGTTTATTATTCAGCTCCGTATATTGCAGGCGGCATTGAAAAATCGGCGATCGAACTGGCCACTTATGCAAAGACGTCTCTGCTGGAAGCAGGTCAATCCGAGGTGCTTACCCTTTCGTTCGCTACCGAAGAGATGGCTTCTTATGATATGAACGTAGAAGAAGCGTATGTACTAGACCAGGGCACCTATTCAATTAAAGTGGCTCGCAATGTCCATGATATCGTGGCAAGCTATGACCTTGAGTTGGCTGACAAGAAGGTTTTCAAACAAGATAAGGATACCGGAACGCCTTACGAGAATCGCTTTGAATTAGCAAAAGGTGAAGTTACGTATTTGTCCCGGAACGATTGGGAGAAGACTTATCCTTCGGTTGAAAATATTAGTCATAAAGCACCGCAAAATGTGGTCGACGCATTCTCAAAAGAGCCGGAAGCTTCAACGATGGAAATGCCAACGGTTGGCGCTAATAATGGCTTAGTACTGGAGGATTTGAAAGGTTTAGCCTTTGATGATCCGAAATGGAATGAATTCATGGATCAGTTTACATTGGACGAAATGATTGATTATGTAGCAAACGGCGCTTATAGAACGATGGCAGTAGAGCGTTTGGGTGTTCCTAAAACGTTGTTGATGGACGGACCGGCTGGATTTAGTTACTTCTTTAAGCCAATCGAAGCCGCGTCATATCCGTCTGAAATCGTCATTGCAGCAACATGGAACAATGATCTAGCCTATCAAATGGGAGAAGCGGTCGGTAAAGAAGCGCGTGCGTATGGCATTCAAGGCTGGTATGCACCGGGGATGAATATTCACCGTACAGCACAAGGCGGCCGTAACTTTGAATACTTCTCAGAAGATCCTGTGCTTTCAGGAAAAATGGCGGCATCTATGATAAACGGCGCAGAAGACCAAGGCATTATTGCCTTTATGAAGCACTTCGCGCTGAACGATCAAGAAACCAATGCTCGTTCAGGAAATCTGATCTGGGCCAACGAGCAAGCGATTCGCGAAATCTACTTGAAGCCGTTTGAGATTACGGTTAAAGAAAGCAGCCCTCTAGGCGCAATGTCCAGCTTTTCGATCATCGGGACAAAGTGGGCAGGAGCGAATTCCGTCTTGTTAAATGATGTTCTGCGTAAGGAATGGGGCTTTGATGGATTTGTTTCCAGCGATGCAGTCTTTGGGTTTATGAAAGCGCCGGATGCGGTTGTAGCTGGCAATGACCTCATGCTTGATATTATGACACCAAGTAAAAACGAGAAATTATTAAAACAAGCATACAAGAAGGATCCTGCAGGAATCACAAACGGTGTTCGCACAAGTGTTCAGCATGTGTTGTACACGATCCTGCAAACCTACTTATTCGAAAAATAGGCGTAAGCATGCGGGGTGAAGAGATTGAAGTATAGAGCATTAATCGAAAGTATGACCGTAGAAGAAAAGGCATCTTTAATGTCTGGCGCAAACTTTTGGAATACAAAAGCAATCGACCGGGTGAAGATTCCCAGCATTATGCTGACAGATGGACCGCATGGTTTGAGGAAGCAAGGCGGAAAGGCAGACCACTTAGGCTTAAATAAAAGTCTGCCTGCCACTTGTTTTCCGACGGCGGCAACCTTGGCTAATAGCTGGGACAGACAATTGATCTATGAGGTTGGTCAAACGATTGGAAAAGAAGCAGCTAGCGAAAAAGTGAGTGTGTTGCTTGGTCCTGGATTGAACATCAAGCGGAATCCGTTATGCGGACGAAATTTTGAGTATTTTTCCGAGGACCCTTATTTAACGGGAGAATTAGCGAGTGAGATGGTCAAAGGCATTCAGGTGAACGGCATTTCTGCATGTCCTAAACACTTTGCGGTCAATAGCCAAGAACATATGCGAATGACGATTGACGAAGTCGTGGATGAACGCTCGTTAAGAGAATTGTATTTAGAAGGATTTAGACGTGTAGTTGAGAAGGGTCAACCGAAAACCATCATGACCTCTTACAACAAAGTCAACGGTACGTTCGCCAATGAAAATAACGATTTGTTACAGGATATTCTGTACGGTGAATGGGATTTTAATGGCGTAGTCGTTACGGATTGGGGCGGTAATAATGACCGTGTTGCAGGATTGAAAGCAGGCAATCAATTGGAGATGCCTTCAACCAATGGAATTACGGATCAAGAAATCGTGCAAGCCATTAAAAACAATGAGCTAGACGAAGAAGTGCTGGATGACGCTGTCGATCGTCTGCTTGAGTTAGTCTTTACAACCCAGCTACATGATCAAGATACATCGCGTATCGATTATGAGGAGCACCATGATAAGGCGATTGAAGCTGCCAAACGTTCGATTGTGTTATTGAAAAATGACGACAAGATATTACCGCTTAAACACGGCAATAAAGTTGCGATTATTGGTGATTTCGCCAGTAATCCTCGCTACCAGGGTGCTGGAAGCTCGCTTATTAATCCTGCCAAGCTATCCAATGCCTGCGATGTGCTCGGTCAATCTGGCTTATCGATTGTGGGATATGCGAAAGGCTTCAAGCGAATGGGTGGAAAAAATGACCGTTTACTAAAGGAAGCTGTTACGTTAGCTCAGAAAGCAGATACCATTTTGCTGTTCTTGGGGCTAGACGAAGGAAGCGAAGCCGAAGGTGTTGACCGCGTAAACCTTAGCTTACGTGATAACCAGCTCGAACTGCTTCGTTCATTAACAGAAGTCAATTCCAATATTGTGGTGATTCTCGCTGGCGGTGGTGCCATTGAAATGCCGTTTATAAAGAATGTCAAAGCTATCGTTCATACCTATTTATCTGGACAAGGAAGTGCTGAAGCGTTAAAGAGTGTTTTACTTGGAGAGTACAACCCAAGTGGTAAGCTCAGCGAGACATTCCCGATCAAGTATAGTGATGTCTCTTCTGCTCCTTATTATCCAGGTAAGGAGGCAACCGCAGAGCATATCGAAGGCATTTTTATCGGTTACCGTTATTTTGATACCGTGAATAAACCTGTGTTATTTCCGTTTGGTTATGGGCTGTCCTATACAACCTTTGCATATACAGATTTAACGGTTGATCAGCATCAGGTTTCATTTACCATCACCAATACAGGGGCAGTCGCGGGGGAAGAGGTTGCGCAGCTCTACATCCAGAAACAAGATTCATCGATATTTAGAGCCAAACGAGAATTAAAAGGTTTTGAAAAGGTGAGCTTAGAGCCGGGCGAAAGCAAACGTGTCACAATGATTCTGGAGGAACGTGATTTTTCATATTATAATCCGACGATTCACGATTGGGCGGTCGAGCCTGGCGCTTACGACATTCAAATCGGAGGTTCGATCCAGTCTATTCTTTTGCAGGAACGTGTTATGCTTACGGGCGATTCCGTTTCTTGTGAACATACAAAGGATCAATTCCCGCATTATTTTAGCGGACATGTTCATGAAGTAACGGCAGCGGAATATAAGGGGCTCTTGGGTTATGAACCTCCTTCTCCTTATTGGGATCCAAAGCAGGACTTGGGGTTAAACGACACCATTGCTCAAGCTAAATATAAGAACGCACTTGGAAAAACAATCTATCATATTGTCCTTTTCTTTAACAAGTTTTTTGAAGCAGTCAATAAACCTCTGCTAGCGAATAATGTCTACTTTGTTCTGAATATGCCTTTTCGTCAAATCGACCGTTTTACTGGCGGGAAAATTAGTCGAAAGCAAATCTTGAAGGTGTTGAAATGGATAAACCGATAGGAAAATAGCAAGCGAGGAAAAGGGGATACCACGGTATCTCCTTTTTCTAGGCTTCAAAGGAGAAATAGAAGAGTATGAGCGAAGTAAATATCGAGAAAAACACAGGAATGATGGGTGTTTGGAATAAATTCAAGGGACAACATCCGAATATTGCACAATTCATAGTGTTTTTTATACTGAGTGCTGGAATGACGGTATTACAACTTGTTCTAATGCCTTTATTTAAACTCATATTTGCACAGACATCATTACTATCTACAAGCTTTCAAGTGTTTCAGTTAGGACATAACTTTGATGGGAGTGCTTATTATATATTCGATTATGCGGCTGGTTCGCTTACATCAGGAGGTGGAGGAGGACTTGGCTATTTTCTTGCCGTTCAAATCACGCTCGCCATTGCACAGATCATTAACTTTTTCGCACAGAGAAGCATTACATTTAAATCAAACAGTAACGTTTGGAAGGCTGCTTTCTGGTATGTATTAGCGTATATTTTTATAACCGTTGGTGCTGCCGCGGCGCAAGGATTTTACAAGGCTCCTATCTATAACTTATTAATTAACACATGGGGAATGGGTTCAATGGGGGAGACAACAGCGGATATTATTACAATGATTATCAATAGTACAATTTCGTTCTTGATATTCTACCCTATTTTTAAAATCATTTTTAAACAGGAGCCTGCAAAATAGGCTTAGTAAAGGTACACCTTTCCTGATTTACGGGGGAGGTGTTTTTTTTATTTAAAGCGTTTATTTATCTGAAAGCTTTATAAAAATGTAAACAATAACATTTTACGACAATATTCACCTTACTTTTACATGGGAGGTATGATATATTCTGGTGGAAAATGGATAATAGGAAAAGTGAAAGGAAGAATGCGTATGGAAGCGCTGGTGTGGACATCCAATGATAAGCTAGAGCTCTGCGAATGGGAAGAGCCACAGATTGTAACCCCGGATGAAGTTAAGATTCGGATTGAGATGACAGGCATTTGTGGAACAGATCTAGCGGTCATAACCGGTAAAGAGGAAGGAGTTCCAGGAATCATTCGCGGTCATGAGGCTGTAGGGACCGTAATCGAAATTGGCAGTAATGTTGACCGTGTTAAGGTGGGGGACCGAGTAGTTATCGATCCGAATCAAAGCTGCAACGAATGTTATTTTTGCTTGAAAGAACAGCCGCACTTATGTATAGGCTCCGATGGAAATGGGATGCCTATTGCTGGTTTGAATCGAAATGGGACATTCACTTTTTTTTTCTCAACTGTACAAACGTTTGCACACCTTTTGCCTGATCATATGAGCTGGGAGACGGGGGTATTAATCGAGCCGCTTGCCTGTGTGCTGCACAATTTCAAAGAAGCTAATGTCACGGCTGACGATAAGGTGCTCATTCTTGGATCGGGTCCAATGGGGCTGTTAAGTCAAATGGTGAGTAAATCAAAAGCTGCGCTCACGGTAGCGACGGAAATTAATCCCTATCGGTTGGCATTTGCCAGAGAAATCTCGGATTTTGTTCTAACACCATCCCAATTAAATCAAGCTACCGTAGATGAAATCTGCGCGGGACATAAGTTTGATGTGATTATCGATACGGTGGGCACTCAGCTCGAAGTAGCGGAGGAATGGATTGAGCGAGGAGGGCGCATTGTTCCTTTTGGAATTAATGCGAAGTATCGGTACACCTTTTCCCCTACCAGATTCGTACAGCATGCAATCAAAATTATCGCAGCGGGCGAATACCGCTACATGTTCGAGGAGGCTTTGCGGTTTGCCGCTGAGACACCTGAACTGGAGAAACTGGTGACCAGAAAAGTTAAGCTCAATCAGCACGAGGCAGCAATAAACGAGTTGATCGGCTATGAATTGAACTCTTTGAAGGTGGTTGGGAGTGACACCGTAAAGACGGTTTTTGTTCCCTAAACGTAGAACTGCAATCAATGAGAGGTGGATCTGTTAATGAGCAAAGAAAGCAAATTTAGACTTGTTCAGGATTACTTGTCTACACACAAAGATAAAGACGTCGCGCCAATTTGGATTCCTGCTGTGTGGAATGAGTGCAAATATGAGTGTGTTCTTTTGGAAAAAGACGGTGAAATTTGTCTACATCCGTATGATTTTTTGACAGAGCATTTGAAGTATGTAGACAAGCTTTCGTGGAGATATTCGCTCAAGGAACGCACGAATTTAGACGACAGCGCGATCTATTCTTCATTAATTCGTTATTCGACGGCTTGGGATTATAACCATGATGGAACAATTGAATCCGGCACTTTTTTAAGATTCCTTATTCTTCTGCCGCTGTTAAAAAAAATGGGCATCAATATTCTGTATATGCTTCCAGTGAACCAGTACAGCAAGTTGAATCTGAAAGGAGATATCGGGTCACCTTACGCTGTGCAATCGTTATTCCACTTGGATCAGAACCTACACGATAGCCTGCTGGATGGTATGGAGGAGTTTACGATCCACGATGAGCTCAGCGCTTTGGTAGAAGCTTGTCATTTGCTTGATATTAAGACTGTTGTTGATTTCATTCCCCGTGTAACGGCGAAAAACAGTGCGTTCATTACCGAACATCCTGAATGGGTGTATTGGATCAAAATGCAGGAATTAGAAGGCTTTGCACCGCCATCGATTCCTGAGCTTGGGTTCTTTGAGGAGTGTACGCCTGACAAATTGGAGACGGTCTACCACAGCCAGGAAACCGCAGCATTTCTGCGGAAGTTCTCGCCGCCGCCCAATGAACTTCATCCAATCCTTTGGCAGCAGTTAAAAGAGAGGGCTGCTAAAACTGGAGATGAGCTATTAACTCTGGTGGAGCAAGAGATGGGGATAACGACTGCTCCCGCGCATTCGGATTGGATTAACGATGTGCAGCCGATTTGGACAGACATTACGTTCTTGCGCCTCTACAAGGACTTTTCTCCGCAAGTGAGACATCTTATAAGTTCGGATCAGGCACCATATGTTCTTTTTGATACGATTAAATGCAATGACTACCCCGGTGAGGAGCCGAATCTGGAGCTGTGGGATGTGCTGGAGGAGGCCGTACGGTTTAATCTCGAAAAGTATGGGATTGATGGCTTCCGCATCGATATCGGACATGTACTTCCTATTCCGCTGTTGACTCGTATTTTTGACACGATTAAAGAGTTGAATCCGAATGCGATCTTGATCAGCGAAGATTTGTTCAATCGTAATCACAAGAAGGCGGCGAGCACCGGCTACAACATTATGCTTGGCAGCGGATGGAATGTCATGACGCAAATTAATAAGGACAATCTCGTTTCATTCTTAGAGGAGCTGCCTGAGTTAAACATTCATGTGTTCGCCTGTGCAGAAACAGCAGATACGCCTCGGATCACGAGCCGTGGCGGTGTTGAGGTGGCTCGGATGATTGCGGTATTTAATCAATTTCTTCCGAATGCAATTCCATACGTGACGACTGGCTATGAAATGAATGAGGAGCAGCCCCTCAACTGTGGTCTTGGCGACAACACGAACGGAGAGGAGATTTCTCGCGCTTTTTTTAACGTCATGCAAATCAATTGGACTAATCCTGCACCGATGCTGCCGCTGCTGACGGAGCTGAGTGAATTCAAGAAAGATTGGCCTCAGCTAGTGAAGCCAGAAAACTTTTTCGTGGCTCAATCACCGGAAGGTACAGTTCTGTACGGGTATATGCATGGCGAACAGACGCTGCTCTGCTGCTTTAACTTGAGCGCTGATACCTCCTGCCAAGTTGATTTGAAGGCTGCGGTACCTGGGCGGTGCCCAATGACCGTGACGCTGGATAGTTCCTTAACGGGGAGCATCGTAGGTCAGAAGTTAGACAGCTTACTACTTGCACCTAATCAGGCTTTAGTGCTCGTAAACAATCATAGACAAGTTAGTTAAGGGAGAGAGGCAGCGATGGAAAAGAAGAACAAAGAAATCGTGTTATGGCATGAGTTTGACGGTCCGGGAGATACCTCGATTGAGGTGTTGGAGGGAATTTGCAAGCTGTATACAGAGCGCTTCGGCGTACAAATTACGCCACAAGTGATGAACATTACGGAGTTGACTGCGCGCCTGAACCAAATTAAGGACACCCATCAAGGTCCGCATGTGGCGATGGTTCCTGCGGATATGTCCTCCTATGTTGAGAATGGTCTTTACTCTGAGGTACCGGGCTGGCTATTTGATGATGCATTGACTGAAGGGGCACTTTCAACGATGCAACTGGATGGTGTTCAGTATGGTATTCCGGTATTACGGGGCAATCATCTGGTTGTGTATTACAATCCGGAGATTTACGCCAGTGCGCCGACGACATGGGAAGTGTTCGAAGAGGCAGCAGAGAGGTTGTCCGCTCAAGGCATCATACCGTTTGGAGCAGATTTACAGCAGGGTTATTGGTTTATTCCGTTTCTTACAGCTTTCGGTGGTTGGCCTGTTCAGGATGGAAAGCCAAATATCGTAACCCCTGAAATGAAGCGAGCACTTGAGTTCATCTATGACAAGATGGATCAAGGCGTGCTCGTCAGTCTCGACGGTTCCACAGGACTGCTAGAGCAGTTTATTGACGGTAAGATTGGCGCCATTATTTGTGGAGAGTGGATTTATAACCATCTGGACAAGCAGATGAACAACAGGCTTGCGGTCTGCCAGCTTCCGGTCATAGAAGGCCAGCAATCGCTATCCATGTCTTCTTCTATCGGCCTGATTTACCCGAATCATTCGTTAACGTCGGAGGAACGGGAAGATATCTTGTCTTTCACGCATTTTATGCTGAGTGATGAATGCCAGACCATGTGGACGCTGGGTGTGCAGCGGATTCCAGCTCAGGAAGAGGTGCTGAACCGTCTAGCTGCCTCTGCTACGCCTAACAAACAGATGATTATATCGCTGTTGGAGCACGCACGGCCGATGCCGACGTACCCCTTCATGATTCATGTATGGGAGGCGCTAAATGCGGGTCTAACCGAGCTGCCCTTAAGCAATCCTGAACAAGCATTGAAAAAAATTGAACAGACTATCCAAGCATTCTGGGGTGCATATAAAAGCTAAAAAGAGACGGGGAGAAGAAACATGAAAACAACGATATTCAGCCAAATTTCGATTGACGGTAAGCTCACTATGGGAGCTGGTAATTCGAGTAAGGAGCTTTTTTCTTTGTTTTCCAGTGAGGATATGGAATTCATTCATCTATTCCGGGGGAATGTGCAGGGTATTATGGTCGGCAAAAATACAATTCTGACGGACAATCCCTTTCTTACTAATCGGTATGAGGAGAACAAAAATCCAATCCGGATCATTCCGACGACCACCTTGGATATTCCGCTGGATAGCAATGTACTCTCGGATGAGGGGAGGACGATTATTGTCACAACCGAGAAAGGACGGGATGAATATAAAATCAAGCAGATCCGGGAAAGAGGGAAGGAGTGCCTCATCTGCGGTGAGGATAAAGTCGATTTCGTGGAGCTTGAACGTCAGTTGGAAGACAACTTCGGGATTACCAGCTTGATGGTTGAGGGCGGCGGCTTTTTGAACTGGCATATTTTCGATCAGGACATCGTCGATGAAATTATTCTGATGCAGCTTCCGATCATCATAGGCGGTTCCACGAACATTACTTTAGTGGATGGAGACGGGTATCAGCAATTGTGCTTTGCGAAAAAGTTCAAGGTTGTAGAAATTCAGCCAAAAGATAATTATACGCTCATGCGCTACAAAAAAGTGATATAACCTCACACGAAGTCATAGACTGCGAATGGCTATGGACGCGGTAAAATCGAGAAAATGGGGGTTGTGAATGAGCCATGTCAGAGAAAGAGAACTTCTACAAAAGTGTGTATAAAATCGCTGTACCTGTTACGCTTCAAAGCTTACTGATGGCATTGCTCAATTTGACGGATCAGTTGATGGTCGGGCAGCTTGGAGATGTGGCGATTGCCTCGGTGGGAATGTCCACCAAAATATATGGGATCATCGCGGTTGTCTTGGCTGGTCTATCGACGGGTGTGTCTATTTATGCAGCCCAGTTTTGGGGGAACAAAGATTCTAAAAGCGTCTCCCAGGTGCTGGGCCTTGGACTAATCGTCGGCTTCGCGTTCTCGTTCTTATTTTCTGCGGCTGTCTTCATCGATTCGCCGCTTTTCCTGAGCATGTTCACGACAGATGCGAATGTAATAGATAATGGGTATATTTTTCTGCAGATCATGTCGATCGGCTTTGTACCTGTCATGCTCACGATGATGTATTCCGCGATTTTGCGTAGTACGGGCCATGCCAAATGGCCGATGTATGTAAGCTTAATTGCTGTTGTGTTGAATATTATACTGAATTACGTACTTATTTACGGGAACTTCGGCGCTCCAGCGCTTGGTCTGAAGGGTGCGGCTATTGCTACCCTTATTTCCAGGGTAATAGAATGTTTGTTGATCATTGGTGCCGTGTACCGATATCGTTTACCAGGCGCTGTTGGGTTAAAGAACTTGTTCATCATTCCTAGACCGCTCATCCGCAAGTTTTTTGGAACGACGTATCCGCTGCTGCTGACTGAATTGATCTGGGTATTGGGTGAAACGGCATATGCGATCATCTATAGCCGCATGGGGACGATGGAGATGACGGCGATGACCATTACCTTCCCATTGCAAGGGCTTTGCATCGGCTTATTGTCCGGTCTGGCTAGTGCAGCTGGGGTTTTGGTTGGCAACCGTTTGGGCGCGAACGAAACGGATATCGCACTCGATCATGCGAAAAAGTTCATTCGTCTTGGCATTATCATCTCTCTAATTGTCGGGGTTATCATTGCGGCAGGCTCGAAGCTGTATGTCTCCGCATTCAATATCTCCGAGGATGCTAAACAGATGAGCATATATATCGTTATCGTATTCGCTGGATTTCTTTGGGCCAAAGTTTCCAATATGATTATAGCAGGCGGCATTCTAAACAGTGGGGGAGACAGCAAGTTCGTGTTCAGCATGGAATCGACCGCGACATGGCTGATAGGTGTCCCCTCCGGGCTATTGCTATCATACGTCTGGAAGCAGCCTGTCTACCTTGTATATCTCGTCATATCACTTGAGGAGGTTGTCCGTTTTGGCTTCGGTTACGCCCGGATTTACTCCCGGAAGTGGATGAGAAATTTAGTTAACGATTTGGCTGAAAAAGCGATGTAAGGGCTGATTGGATCGCTCAAGGCTCCCGTGTATTTCCGCTTAAGGGAATGTCACGGGAGTCTTTTTATAACTAATGATATGTTTGTCGTATGGGGTGGCTTTGAACGGGTGATAATTAATTAAACATGTCTAGTCAGAAAGGAACTGCTATGCAAGAAACTTCTAGAAACCATAGGTTCAATTATTTTTTTGAAATGATTCTCTACCTCATTTGCGGAGTATCAATTGTTTATTTTGCCCTGATTGGGAATTATGATAAAACATTTCAAGCGGGTCTTATCATTGTCGTCCTGATACTCTTTAGGGGCTTAATCACATGGACCAAAAGTGAACTGCCTCCTGCACTACGATTCTCGGTGCTGGTCTTTATCGCGATTACGATGATGCTCGCCAATTTGTTCAATATGTATGGTGTTATCCCTTATTTAGACAAGATTGAGCATCTGCTGTCTGGAGTTATTTTATTCTTCGTAGGACGATTCATCTTGATCAAGATGGCTAAGCGTAAAGGGCTGGGCGGTCTGCCTTCCAACATCATCATTTGGTTCGCGTTTCTATTTGCTGTTGCAATGGCTGGAATATGGGAGATTTATGAGTTTACGGTGGATCATCTCTTTGAGCTTCATTCGCAAAATGGTAGTTTGACCGATACGATGATGGATATGATCTGCGGAACATTGAGCGCTGGCATCGCATCCTTTTATTTGTACGATAAAGTACGCAGAACAAGTAGAGTGGATCCACGTTGATTCTAAGGTTCAATGATCTGTTTTTTCGCTGATAGCCCGTTAAGCTCATAAAGGCATAGTTACCTTCATATGACGTACAGGAGAAATACGATCGAACACCGGAAAACTACTGCTTAATCCCGTCAACTACGAGGGACCCGCTTCTTTTTTTATTTTTTTTGTAGTAAGCTCTATAATTATGCTGTTTATTCCAGTAAAGAAAAAGCTTGAAGAGGCTGAGTCTGATTATGGAACGCTTCAGTTCAGGTTAATAAACTAATCATTAAATAATAGGGAGAGACCCTGCTCTTGTATCTCACTAAAATATGATGGAAGCAGGGAGATCTGATGAATAATAGGCAAAAAGAGATTTTTCGCATTTTGTTAACAGAATCGAACCGATTATTGTTAGTGCAGAATCTAGCTGATGAGATCAACTGCTCAGAGAAAACCATTCGGAGCGATCTGAAAATTATAGAAGAATATATAGAAAGGTACTCAAATACAAGCTTGGTGAAAAGGCCGGGGCGGGGCATTTATCTGGAGATTGACGAAGCCGATCAGGCTGATTTATTCCACCGTCTTTATGCAGGAGAAAGTTCGGCTAGACATGAATCCGACGAGGAAAGAGTTCTGCATCTCGCTTATCGGCTGCTGATGGATGCCAAGCCCGTAGCCATTCAGGACTTAGCGTCGCAGTATTTTGTGAACAAAGCTGTTATTCGTAAAGATGTAGAGAAAATTGAGGTGTGGTTACAACCCTTTAATTTAGCCTTAATCTCCAAGCAGAGAGTTGGCCTTGCAATTGAAGGCTCCGAAAAAAATAAAAGGACGGCTTTGGTGCGCTTGGACCAGTTGATAGACAGCTCGGAGTTGACGGGACAGATGATGATGAAGCAATTTGAGCAACACGAGATTGCTGGCGTATACAATGAATTAAGGGCGCTGCAAAAACGGCATTCGCTTTATTACACAGATGAAGCCTTTGAAAGTCTAATGCTACATATTTTGCTGATGGTCAAACGAACCAAACTTAAACAACCAATCTCTCTCTCCGATCAAGAAATTGCTTTTTTGCAGAAAAAAGCGGAATTTATATGGGCCGAGGAGTTTTTGCTGCGTTTGAAACGGCTGTTTGCCGTGTCTTTCCCCAGTAAAGAAGCAGCTTATTTAACATTGCGCCTACTTGGTGGGAAATTCCGCTATCGTCAGGAGAGTGAGGGTTCTAGTGGGGACGATTTGGCGGACAGACAGCCTCTCTTACAGGGGATTGTGGAGCAGCTGACGCGCCGGATGTCGGTGCTTAACATGATTCAGTTTTCCCAAGATCAAGTATTGATGAATGGTCTGAAAGTTCATTTATATACTACCCTGAACCGTCTTGATTACGGGCTGGCCGTGTCCAATCCGATGCTGGCCGAGATCAAAAAAATGTATCCCTATATGTTCGACCGGGTCATTGTTGCGCTGGAAGAGATGGGTGAATCGCTTCATTTATCTATTCCCGAGGAAGAAGCAGCCTATCTGACGCTGCATTTCCAGGCATCTGTTGAAAGGCTTCATAAAGGCCAGAGTAATCCAAAAAAGGTGATTATCATATGTCACATGGGTATTGGTATGTCCCAACTGCTCCGAACGAAAATTGAACGTAAATTTCCATCTGTGCATGTGGAAGCATCGATGGCCAAAGCGGAAGTGCATGACTATTTAGCTACCCATAAAGTTGATCTTGTCATTTCTACCGTCGCTCTTTCGGGGCTGAAGATCCCTCATATCCATGTCTCCCCCTTGCTGGAGGCTAGAGACGAGCGAAAGCTGGAACATGAAATTAAACAGCTTGATGAGCCAAACAACAGACAAGAATCCATTTTTTTGAAGTACACAACACCATTTCTAGTCTTTCTCCAGCAGGATGTGCAGCAGCCAGACCAGATTATAGCTAAGCTGGGGCAAGTATTGGTGGACAAGGGATATGCGGAGGCAGGTTATTCGGAAAGCACTCTGGGGAGAGAAAAAATGTCGTCTACGACTATAGGGGGAGGGATTGCCATTCCGCATGGTAGCCCTCAATTGATCAAACAATCGGTGATTGCAATCGCCACCTTAAAGCAGCCACTCCTCTGGGGAACTGAAAAAGTGGAGCTCGTGTTTATGCTAGCGTTAAAAAGTGAAGAACGGGAAGAAGCGAGGCAGCTATTTAAGGAATTGTCGCTGATCAGTGAGCGTCCGGCTTTTGTCAGTGCTTTGTCCAAGGAAACTGATGTGATGAAATTTCTGAGCAGACTGAAAGGGTAAATTAAAATTAGGCTATACACACGAAAAAGCATGACCTTTTAATATCGCTTTATTTTTTTGACAAGAATAAATTTAGTTTTTCCGGAAGTTGCGGTAAAATTCCAATCTGAGAAGGAGATGGTTGGCGTTTATACTATGAATGTAAGCGGAAACATTTATAGTGAAGGAGAATGGTTATGAAAATATTGGCAATTACCTCGTGTCCTAACGGAATAGCACATACGTATATGGCCGCCGAAAATCTTCAAAAGGCGGCAGCTAAACTAGGCATCAAGATGAAGGTTGAAACTCAGGGTTCTATTGGAGTGGAGAATCAGTTAACCGAGCAGGATATCCGTGAAGCGGATGGCATAATTATCGCGGCAGACAAAACGGTCGTAAAGGATCGGTTTGTCGGCAAGAAGCTGCTTGTAGTTGGCGTACAGGAAGGCATCCGCCATCCGGAAGAGCTGATCAGACGGGTGATGAGCGATGATGTGAAGGTCTACCGAGCACAATTACGGTCTGCTGAAGATATCAAGCAGGAGAAAAAGTCGAAGCAAAATCCGATTTACCGCCATTTGATGAATGGTGTGTCCTATATGGTGCCGTTTATCGTTGTCGGCGGCTTACTGGTCGCAATTGCGCTGACCCTTGGTGGCGTGAAAACTCCGGGAGGACTAGTCATACCGGATGATTCATTCTGGAAGACGATATTGGACATCGGATCGGCCGCATTTACCTTCATGGTGCCCATATTAGCCGGTTTTATTGCGATGAGTATTGCGGATAGACCAGGTCTTGTTCCGGGTATGGTAGGAGGATTCATCGCCGCAAACGGAAGTTTTTACGGAAGTGAGGCGGGAGCTGGATTCATCGGCGGAATTATCGCCGGTTTCCTAGCGGGTTATGTAGCGCTTGGAATCAAGAAAATGAAAGTTCCTAAGGCACTAAAACCTATCATGCCAATCATCATTATTCCAATATTAACCTCCCTGATTGTCGGTTTGATTTTTGTATTCCTGATTGGTTCTCCAATCGCACAGCTGTTTGAATCCCTGACGGGGTGGCTCGCAGGTATGCAGGGTACAAGCTCGATTTTGCTAGCCCTGATTCTGGGTGCGATGATTTCTTTCGATATGGGCGGTCCAGTGAACAAGGTTGCATTCCTATTCGGCTCGGCCATGATCGGAGAAGGTAACTATGAAATTATGGGCCCAATCGCCGCTGCTATTTGTATCCCTCCAATTGGTATGGGACTTGCAACGATGATTAGCAAACGTAAATTTGAACCGGCAGAACGAGAGGCCGGCAAAGCGTCATTTACAATGGGACTGTTTGGTATCACCGAAGGTGCAATTCCGTTTGCCGCACAAGATCCTCTGCGTGTCATTCCGAGTATCATGGTAGGGTCGATGGTCGGTTCGGTGATAGCGATGCTTGGCCATGTTGGGGACAGAGTAGCCCATGGTGGACCGATTGTAGCCGTGCTTGGTGCAGTAGACAATGTGTTGATGTTTTTTGTCGCCGTCATTGTCGGTTCGGCGGTAACAGTTGTCATGATCAGGCTGCTGAAAAAGGATGTTACAGCTGAAACCCAGGCTGTCTTGGGAGAAGCGGATCTTGAATATTCTGTCATAGTAGCTGAGAAAACTACCACAGACGTGTCGGCATTGGAACAGGCAAATGACCGGACCGCGACGGAAGCGCCAGCCATTCACATTGAGAAATTAACCGATATTCTTACACCGGATTTGATTAATCTGGATCTGAATGGAGATACTAAGGACGCTATTATTAACGAAATGATTGGAGCGCTGGAGAGGGCCGGAGCGGTAAGCTCTGCCGGTGAATTCAAAGAGGCTATATTGGCCCGGGAAGAAGAAAGCTCGACAGGCATCGGTCTGAATATAGCCATTCCCCATGGTAAATCGGACGCCGTACTGAAGCCAAGCATTGTATTTGGTATCAAGCAGAACGGAGTAGATTGGAACAGCCTAGACGGAAGCGAAGCTAAACTGATCTTTATGATAGCGGTGCCACGCAGCAGTAAGGGAAACGCCCATCTTAAAGTACTGCAAATCTTATCTCGTAAGCTGATGGATGATGATTTCAGGGGAGATCTCTTGGCGGTTAAATCCAAGGAAGAAGCATACCAGTTGCTTGGTCAGGTGTATTGATCCAATACGCTGAGCTTAAAGTAAATAACAAAAGAGGCTTTCTCGCTGTTGCAGCGGAGAGCCTCTTTTATGATTAATGATTTTGTTTTGAAGAAGAGCTGGTATGGTGCACCGCCCCTTACTCCTGTACAATTTAGAGAATAGTAAAACTGAGGAGGGATAGGAATGGCACGTGTCTTATTTATTAATGCTGGATCAGAGGGACATATCAATCCAACGATTGGCGTTGTACAGGAGCTTATTTCTCGTGGAGAAGAGGTAGTGTACTTCACTATAGAAGCTTTTCGGGAGCGTATGGAGGAGACAGGTGCTATAGTACGGACATTGGACGCTCAACAATTTATAAAAGCCTTTATTTCAGGTGGGAGAGATTATCTGCTTGAAAGAATCAATGGGCTTTTACTTACGGCGGATATCGTTATACCAAGCGTTCTTGAACAGATTAAGGGGGAGCATTTCGATTACATCATCCATGATTCGATGTTTGGTTGTGGACGTTTACTGGCTCAAATTCTTAATCTTCCTGCAATCAACTCTTGTACTTCTTTTGCACAGACAAAGGAATCATTTGATCAAGTCATGGAACGATTCTACACAGAAGCCCCTGCAGAAATAGTAAAAGCTGTAGACGATAGATTTCAAAGTCTGAGCGTAAAAATAAAGGAACAATATGGTGTGCAAATTCACTCTCCTTACGAAGTGTTCTGTAATCCTGCACCACTTACAATCGTGTATACGACAAGGGAGTTTCAACCTTATGGAGAAACCTTCGACCTATCGTATAAATTCGTGGGTCCTTCCATCTCTTCACGATTAACGCCAGATCATTTTGATTTTTCTGCAATCAAGGGGAAGGACCTAATTTACATTTCAATGGGTACGGTCTTCAACCAAGCAAGTGATTTCTATAAGCTTTGTTTTGAGGCATTCGGGAATACGGAGCATACGATTGTTATGTCCATTGGGAACAAAGTGCAAATCTATGATTTGGGAGAAATTCCTCCCAACTTTATAGTTAAAAACTATGTTCCACAGACGGATATATTACAGTACACAAAAATATTCATTACACATGGTGGAATGAATAGTGCGCATGAGGGTCTCTACTATGGGGTTCCGCTAATTGTAATCCCACAAAGTGCGGATCAGCCGATCATTGCGGAGCAAGTCGTCAATATTGGAGCGGGCATTAAATTACAAATGCAAGGATTAACTGCAACCGAACTGCGTGAAGCTGTAGAGCTTGTGCTCACCCTTCCGTCATTCCAAAAAGCTGTTGCAACGACTAAAGATTCCTTTCGGACATCCGGTGGACCTCATCAAGCTGTTGATGAGATTTTCGAATGGAAGTGTCAATATCTTGGTTAGTGTGCATGGCCATCCGTTGAAGGATGGCCATATTTGTTTAACTTTCGAGACAAGCCTATCGCGTACTCTCCACATAATTAAAAATAGCATCTCTCAACTCAAACTCGTACGTTAAACCATTCACAAGTCCCACCACATGATTGCTGTCATACAGATCAAGCATGAAGCCAGCCATTTCCTTTGCGGTATGGAATTTCCGCACAGCGCCGTGATATTCGAAATTCGTGACATCGAAAGCACGTTTCGCGAATTCTGTTTCTGTTGCGGCAGGTGCCAACACTTTAGCCTGCATAGGTGCACCTTGACTCTTCAACTCATGGGATAGTCCTTCAGTAAATGCACTTACATAAAACTTCGTTGCACAGTACGTTATAGCATTGCCTACAATCGTATAACCGCCACCAGATGAAACGTTAATTAATTGCGTGCCATCAATAGTGGAGTAGTCTCGAACGAATAAAGAGGAGAGTATAGTCAACGCTTCTATGTTCAGATGTAGCATTGTAGTTATTTTATTTAAATCTTGCTCGGCCACTGAAGCAAAGTTTCCAAATCCGGCATTGTTGATCCAGGTTTCGATGGCATATCCTCGCAGGCTTTCATACAACGTATAAGCATTCTCGATAACGGATAAGTCAATCTTTTGAATGACAAACTCTACATTAGGATGAATACGAGCGATTTTAGACTGTAATTCCTCTAGCTGTTCCTTTCTGCGGGCCACAAGGATTAAGTTTTTTCCACGAGAAGCAAAAGCTAGGGCAGTTTCATAACCTATCCCTGAACTAGCCCCGGTAATTACAGTATATTTCATGTGATTTCCTCCTATTTTTCTACGAGAATGTAATTCGATCTTACAGCGATTTGATTATATAGGTTAGAGTTTACTCTAAGGCAAATGTTTTTTATAATCAGGGTGACTTTCAAAATAAAATAGATTAGAGGATATGCATGTACACGATTAGCGAGGTATCCAAGTTATTGGAGATAACCACATATACACTGAGATATTATGAAAAAGAAGGGATCGTTGCTCCGATACGCAATGCGAATGGAGAAAGGGTATATGATGATACTCATCTTGCTTGGCTGCGATTTGTACTGAGGTTGAAACAAACCCAAATGCCCATCTCACAAATCCGGCAATATGCCCAGTTATATTTAGAAGGAGAACATACAAGCCAAGCCCGCTTGAATCTTCTGGAAGATCATAGAAGCTCAGTTCAGGATCAAATCAGACATTTAACAGAGACAGAGAGGATGCTGAACGACAAAATTGCTAATTACAAGGTCTTCATTAGTAAAGGGAATACACTGGATTTGTCTATGGATGATTAGTTGTAAAATTACGCTTTATCCATGAAAAAGGGGATTACCTCAGGCCTCACGGCCAACAGGTAATCCCCTTTTCCTCATACATATGGATCTGTTGCAGCGTTTATTATTTCAGAGGAATTTTGATCTCTAGTTGCTTGTTGTAATTTTTAACTACATTACCTTTGGCATCTACTTTATAAGCCCCTGCAGTGCCTTTTTCAAACACTGCTTGATAAGGTCTGATAATGAGATATTCTGCGGCCGGGCGAAGCGCCTCGAACAATAAATCTTCAGAAACAGTATTCTGGGTTGTTGCAACAGATTCCCGTGCAATATATTCTAATTCATTTCCCAGATTATCATAAATATCATATCCTAAAGCCTGTGCTTGGGTAGCAACCCCTTTAACTGCTAAAGCAATGCGCACAGAAGTCTCTCCCACAGCAACACGATTAGTTTTGATTTCAAATTGGTTGTCTTTCTTTAAAGCTGGTAGCTGAATGTTACGCGCTACTCCTGCTTGCTTAAGAGAAAACTTTAGTACATACGGATCTTCGATTCCGTTAAGCTTCACATGGATGCTCAATTCAGAGGAAGCCAGGCTTGCCTTTTGCTGCTCAGTTAGCCATCCGGTCTGCAATACAACAACCGCCTTGTTGGCGTCACCATCACTGATCCAGCGTGGTGATTTAAAATCAATTCCACCTGAATTAGTGAGCTTGGCGTCTACTGCCATAATGGTTCCTTCTGCAAGGTAAGGCTCACCTTTATCGTTCAAGGTTACCCCTGCGAGCATTCCTGAGAACAGGGATCCCTCACGGCTCAGATCGATCTTAATATAATTACCGTCAAACTGTGCACTGCCCTTTAAAGTAAGCTGATCGTGTGAATCGGCGGCTTTTGTTGTATTCAGGGAAGCTTCAGCGGCGGTTTGAACACTGGCTGCTTGGGTTAAAGCCGGCATTCCCAACGCTCCAAGGCATACAGCAGCACTTAAAATTACAGACAATTTCGTTGTCATTTTCTTCATGATATCATTCTCCTTAGTGTTTATTTAACTAGCACGTTTATTTCCAGGCCATCGATATAATGCTTCACAGGATTTCCGGAGCTGTCTGTTTTGAATGCGCCACTCTTACTTTTTGGATCCTCGAACTCATAAAGATAGCCACGGATTGTGAGCATATTGGGATGTTTCTCGAACGGCTCTACAAGCAGATTCAGATCCTGTGATCTATTGGATGAAAGGAGTGCTTTTTGCGATATATTTTCCAAAACCAGTCCCTGTTCATCCGTCACTTCAAAGCCCAATGTATTAAAATCTGCGTAATCCCCGTCAGTCTCTTGTTCAATGTTGAGTAACAGACGCGTGGTTAATGGGCTATATTCCAGCTTTTGCAGCGTCAGACTCCATCCCTCTGCTTGTGCGCGCATATCAGGTACGACAATACTATTTTCTGTAACCTTACGTGCAGGAATCTCCAGAATGTATGGTGTATCTATACCGTTTAAGAGAAGGGTTACAGTCAGTTCAAATTGATCAGGGAAAGGCTTGGTGATCCCCAAATTCGAAGAATCCACCAGTTGAAAAATAGCTGTACTCTGCTCCTTGCCTTCCATCCAGGTTAGAAAAGGAACAGCTTCCCAATGACCATCTGAGAATTCCTCCATTGAAACCCCATCGATCAAAACTTCTGCGGACATTATTGAACCTTTGCCTAGAAAAGGCTTCCCATCCGCTCCAATCGTCACGCCGGTGAGCTTCCCGTCCAGCCCTTCTCCCTCGCGCTTCACTGAGAATGCCAATCGGTTGCCATCAAATACAGCCTCTTCGGAAGACAAGGTGATTCCATCATGCGTATCACTGCTATTCGGTCGGGTAATCAGACCCAGACGCTGAGCAGCTTGCAATCCTATATCATCTGCCCGTTCAAAAATTCCGCCTATCCATGGAAGCTGCTTGAGCGCATTGGCCAACGTTGGCGGATAGACGGCCGTTAGCATAACACTTAGCACTATCGCTGCAGATACAGCAGCTGCGATTTTTGGATATATCCTTTTTTTCTTTTCCTTTTCCACAGGATCCTGGACAATTGTGGCGAGTGATGCATAAATCGAATCCTGCCGCGACCGCAGTAAAGGTGGAAGCTCCTGTATATTAGCCTTTCCTAGCTCCCTGATCTGCTTTTCTAAATTGTTATTATTCATTAGCAAGACCCTCCTCCCGCACAGGATGTATCTGTTTGGACAACAATCTCCGTGCGCGATGAAGTCGTGCCCTGACCGCTCCTTCGGAGATGTCGAGCACATCTGCAATCTGCTTAATGGATAAATCGTCATAATAAAAAAGCACGATAGCAAGCCGCAGGGATTCGTCCAACTGATTAATGAAGCTTTGCAGGTCTACGTTGCCTGAATCTTCAAAATGCACATAGGAATCGACCGGTTCTTCGGGAATTTCCGCCACAGCTATAGTTCGCTCTCGCATACGAAGTAACTGATTGCATTCATTAATCAGGATGCGTATAACCCAGGTTTTAAAAAACTTAGGCTGCTTAAGGTTGGCCAACCCTTTATACACCTTCAGTGTCGTCTCCTGAAGAGCATCCGCGCAATCTTCATCTTTTAGCAGAATGGTTTTGGCTAATCTGTACAACTGGGATTCCAGTTGCCTGAAAAGACGGGTAAACGCCTCGTGGTCGCCTTTCTGCGCTTTTTTGATATCCAGTTCGTTTTCCAGCAAATGATTTTTCCTCCTTGAGGGCCCTCTGTATGATTAGATGGAGAAGGTATACAAAAAGTTATATTTGGATAAAAAAATCTGAAATCTATTTAATATCATCTATTCCAGAATAATGGAAAACGAAGATTAAAGCCTATAAAGCTTGCTTAAGCATACAAAATGTTATCTTTTCATCCGTTACTAAATATTTTAACTATTGGTATATTGATTTGTAAGTGCTTACATAGCTTAGGACGCACACATATGCATCTGAAAATTTAGAATGGAAGGTGATCAGAACGTGAGAGTTAATCAAAAGGGTATCTCTGCATTTTTAGCAGTGTTATTGCTGCTAAGTTCATTCTCATTCAACATGAGGAGTGCTTTGGCTGCAGATTCGAACAGTTCTTTAATAGTAAATGGCGGTTTCGAGGACAATTTCTGGGAAGATGGATCATGGAGTGTCGATACGTCAGATTGGAATCAAGTAGAAATTAAGCATTTTGCATATGCCGATGATACTTGGCTAAATCCAGATGAAGGAGCTCATGCTTTCAAATATTGGATTAACAAAGTCGCTACTGGAAACCAGACCATCTCGCTTAAGCAGACTATAACGAACCTCCCTGCGGGAAGTTATGAGCTCTCAGTCAAGTCGATGGGCGGTACTGACAATGAGACGGGGAATGTTGAATTGTTTGCGGGTGACGAGAAGGCATCCGCTGTTGCTACCACTGGCTATAATGCTTGGGGAACGCTCACCCTGAAATTTATCTTGAAGCAGGATACCCCGAGTCTTGAGGTTGGTGCGAACATAAGCGGCGCTCCAAGCGCATATGGATTTCTGGACAGCTTTGAGTTGAAACAGTTGAGTACGGATACGACCCAGCCGGTGCCGGCGGATATTTTTGTAAAGAAGGTGGAAGGACTCCAGCCTGATTTTATTAAAGGCGTGGATATCTCCAGTATTATTTCTTTAGAGAATAGCGGAGTCGAGTTTTACAATGAAAACGGAGAAGTGCAGGATATTTTTACAACCGTACATGAAGCCGGGGTTAATTACGTTCGGGTACGGATATGGAATGATCCTTTTGATACAGCTGGAAAAGGTTATGGTGGTGGCAATAATGATCTGGCCACCGCGATTGAAATTGGGAAAAGAGCGACCGCAAACGGTATGAAGCTGCTAGTGGACTTCCATTATTCCGACTTTTGGGCCGATCCGGCCAAGCAGCATACGCCTAAGGCATGGGCCAATCTGAGTTTCGAAGATAAGAAGACTGCACTTTACGAATATACCAAAGTGAGCCTGCAAGCCCTGCTTGATGCAGGTATTGATATTGGCATGGTTCAGGTAGGCAATGAAACGAATGGACAATTTGTTGGTGAATCTAATTGGACGAAGATGAGCCAATTGTTCAATGAGGGAAGCAAAGCCATTCGGGAGATCGATCCTAATATTCTGGTTGCTCTGCATTTTACAAATCCGGAGTCGGCAGGCAGATATGCCACTATAGCGAAGAATTTGCAAGATAACAATGTAGACTATGATGTGTTTGCAAGTTCTTATTATCCATTCTGGCACGGTACATTAAGCAATTTGACATCCGTGTTGAAGCAAGTAGCTGATACTTATGGTAAAAAAGTAATGGTAGCCGAAACCTCTTACGCGTATACCGCAGAAGACGGGGATGGACACGGAAATACAGCGCCGCAAAGTTCAGGTCAAACTTTAAACTACCCTATCAGCGTTCAAGGTCAGGCTAACTCAGTTAGAGACGTGATCGAAGCGGTTGCGAATGTGGGTAAAGCGGGAATTGGCGTGTTTTATTGGGAGCCTGCTTGGCTTCCGGTAGGTCCGAAAGAAAATCTGAAGCAGAATAAGTTGATTTGGGAACAGTATGGTTCCGGTTGGGCATCCAGCTACGCGAAGGAATATGACCCTGATGATGCAGGGGAATGGTATGGCGGAAGTGCCGTTGATAACCAGGCTTTGTTTGATTTTAACGGACATCCGCTTGCCTCGCTGAATGTGTTCAAATATGTGAATACAGGCGCAGTGGCCCCTATTGCTGTAGATGAAATTAAGGATGTTTCGATAACGGCGATTGCTGGGGAGCCAATCCATCTGCCAACAGACGTAAGTGTTACTTACAATGATGGAAGTTCCGGCAAGATGTCAGTGGTTTGGGATCAAGTTGCGCTTGAGCAAGCCATTAGCAAGGGTGCGGGCAGCTATGTGATTGGTGGAACGACGGAAGGCGGTCAGGTGGTAAAGGCTCTTCTAGTTATTAAAAAAGAGAACTTTATCATCAACGCAGGCTTTGAAAATAGCGATAGAAGCATGTGGAAAATCACCTATGCTGACGTTAATGCTCCACATACAGACTACCAAAATAAAGTTACAGATGCCAAAACAGGCAACTATTCACTACATTTCTACTCTGCGAAAGCAGTGGATTTTAGAGTAGAGCAGACTATTTCTGGTCTGAAGCCGGGATATTATAATCTTTCGATGTTTATTCAAGGGGGAGATGCTGCCAACCCCAATATGAATCTGTTTGCTGTAACGGATGGTAAGGAAGTAAAAGTAAACACCGGTGTGAAAGGATGGGCACAGTGGAATAATCCTGAGATTCGGGATATTCTCGTTACCGATGGAACGCTAACGATCGGAGCAAATATCAAAGCCGATGGCGGCGCATGGGGAACGATTGATGATTTCTATTTAAGCTATGTAAGAGGTATTGAAGAGTCTGCTATTGTTGATACAAATGCAGAAGTACAACAAATCACTTCTATGACTGCTAAGGTTGGAGGAAACATCACCTCGGATGGTGGTGCTGAGGTTACAGAGCGGGGTGTTGTATATTCCACTACCGCCACTCCTACAATTGCTGACGGTAAGGCCATAGCTGAATCAGGTGGAACAGGAGCCTTTTCAGTGAAACTTACGGGACTTCAATCGGGATCTACCTATCATGTACGTGCCTATGCCGTGAATGGAGTCGGAGTTAGCTATGGGCAAGAGATTACGTTTACGACATTAAGTTCTAGTGCAAGCTTGAATAGCATGAATTTGAGCGGCATAACATTGGATCAAACAGTGAGCGGAAGTGTATACGATTATACAGCGAGTGTACCGTATTCCTTATCTAACTTCACAGTGACGGCAACGGCGAGCGATGCTGTTTATGGTACCTTGACAGCGAGTGTGTACAATAGTGCCAATACGCTTGTGGCTGGTCCGATAAGTTTGGCAAGCGGGGAGACAAGCGTAGAACTTCCTCTTGAAGTAGGTAGTAATCGTTTGGAGTTATTCGTAATTGCCCAGGATGGCACAGGTACTAGATATACTGCAACGATAACGAGAGCTGCGCAAGATAACGGTTCTGATGATAATGGCAACGGTGGTAATGATGGCGGTAGTAGCTCCAACATCGTACTTCCGGTTATCTCCACCAACGGGAAATTGACGCTTCCCGCAGGTCAATCCGGTGAAGTCAGACTGGATAATGGGCTTGTGATTTCTATTCCGGCTAATGCTTCAGGCAAGCAACTGACATTAACAATTGAGAAAGTACTCCAAACAGAGAGTCTTCTCAGCAATCATGAGATTCTCGTAAGCCCGATCTATGAGATTCTAAAAAACTTCGCGGAGAACTTTAGTAAACCGGTCACGCTAACCTTTGTGTTCGATTCAGGACAAGTGAAGAGCGGCCAGACTGTAGCGATCTTTTATTATGATGAAGTGAAGAAGAGCTGGGTGAAAGTTAATGGCGGCAAAATAGATGGAAATCGCATTGCTGCAGATGTGGATCACTTTACGAAGTTTGCTGTACTCGTAGTGGATCAAGCGACTGGATTACCGGTAACCAATGCATCTACTGAACCGACAACAGAGGCTCAATTTAGCGATATCTCGGGACATTGGGCACAGGCTAATATTAAGAAAGCGGTGAGCGAAGGGATCGTCAAGGGTTATACCGACGGAACGTTCAAACCGAATGGTGCGGTGACACGCGCTGAATTTGCGGTGATGCTGATGAATGCGCTGAAGCCAACAGGAAACGGTGTGGAATTGGGCTTCACAGATACAATCCCTGCTTGGGCTGAGAAGTCCATTGCACAAGCTTTAGAGGCGAAGATTATACGCGGCTATGAGGATGTTACCTTCCGTCCGGCAGCGAGCATAACACGTTCGGAGCTAGCAGTTATGATCTCTAGAGCAGCAGGGGGAGATTTAACAACGGCGGCATCAACAGGCTTTGCTGATGATAGCCAAATTCCTGCATGGGCAAAGGATGCGGTTGCAGCCGTGAAGAAATCAGGCATTGTGAGCGGGCGTAACGGCAATGTATTTGCACCAAATGAGACGGCAACAAGAGCAGAGGCAGTAACCATCATTATGAATCTGCTGTAAACTAAATAGTAAACTTACTGTAGTAAGAAAAAAGACCGTCCTTAGGACGGTCTTTTTGTCTATTCTCTATATGTGCCCAAGCTTGGCATTCAAAAAAAGAAGAACCAGCAGAGTCTGCTGGTTCTTCTTACTTATATAAATAATTTGCATGCAAAGAAAGATCGTGATATTATAAAATAATCACTGTTGATTTCACGAATTTACACATAAGTGTAACATCTTATCTACACTATTATAATACCATGTGGATTAACAGTTTGTCAAATTTTAATTTTTGCTTCTTTATAACAAGAATGAAAAGGAGCGTGTTCGTGAAGATGGTAAATGTAATGGATTGGCAGCAAGAACAAGATCGGCTTGATTTGGTTACGGAAAAGCTGCAATCAAGAATCGCAGAACTAGAGCCAGAAGTGACTGGGCTACGTGATCAAGTGGTGGACATTCGCAAGCGGTTTTGGGAAGAAGTCACGGTCAATACGAGCACAGACGAAGATTTCGAAGAGACCTTCTACAGTATAAAGCAGCAAGAAGCGTTGTTGTCGGAGCGGGAGCGCAGCCACCGGCAGCGGGTGCAGCGTTTTAAGAATATGAAACGGCTACTGCCATCTCCCTATTTTGGGCGAATGGATTTTCAAGAAGATGGTTTGGGCTTGAGTGAGAAAATTTATATCGGAGTGGCTTCTTTCGTTGATGCAGACGGTGTGGACTTTCTGGTGTATGACTGGCGAACGCCTATTGCAAGCATGTATTATGATCATTCCCCAGGGCCATCTACTTACGAAACGCCGGGAGGACAGATTACAGGTGAGATGATGCTGAAGCGGCAATATCAGATCCGTTACGGTCAGCTCCAGAACGTGTTCGATACGAGCTTAACGATCGGGGACGAATTGCTTCAGCAGGTGCTTGGCAAAGGCGCAGATTCACAAATGAAGAGCATTGTGGCGACCATCCAGAAGGAACAGAACGCCATCATCCGCAATGACAAAAGCCGTATGCTTATTGTGCAAGGAGCGGCTGGCAGCGGAAAAACGTCTGCAGCGCTGCAACGGGTAGCGTATTTATTATACAAACACCGCGATAGGCTCAAGGCAGATCAGATCGTTCTTTTTTCGCCAAATCCGATGTTTAACAGTTATGTATCGACGGTGCTCCCTGAGCTCGGCGAAGAGAATATGCAGCAAACGACCTTTCAGGAGTACCTTGCCTATTGGCTCGGATCCACGATGAATTTGGAGGACCCCTTCGAGCAGATTGAATATGTACTGACGTCACAATCCTCGCAGGGGTATGAAGCACGGTTAACGGGGATGCAATATAAGGCTTCTGAGGCTTTCCTGCATGCTCTTCAAAGCTACGCGTTATGGTTAGGCAAAGAAGGTATGCTGTTCCACAGTATCCGTTTCCGGGACCGCGAGTTGATTACTGCGGAGCAAATGAAGTCGCAATTTTACAGCTACGACAGCTCTATACGATTGGCTAATCGCGTTGCTTTACTACGTGAATGGCTGCTGCGTGAGCTGACTAAGCTAGAGCGTCAGGAAATGGAAGCGCCCTGGGTTCAAGATGAAGTCGATTACCTCGACAACGATCAATATGCCGAAGCTTACAGTGAGGTGCTTAAGAAGTACCGGCGAGAGGAAGCTGTCTTCGATTTTACAGAGCAGTATCTTGAAATCTATGGCGATTTTCGTACTCAGAAGGACGGGGAAGAGAATGTCTTTGACTTTAGCTCACAGGAAGATGAGTTACTGCGTCGTATGATCGTGAAGGAGCACTTCAAACCGCTAAGACGGGATGCCAAACGGTTGAAATTCATAGATACGATTGGATTATACGAGCAGTTATTTAGGGATGAAGCCACGTATCAGAAAATGACGGGTGAGACCGAAGTGCCTGACCAATGGTCAGAAATTTGTAAGCAGACGAAGGAAAAGTTGAGCCGTACCGAGCTGTTTTATGAGGATGAGACCCCATTCCTATATTTAAAAGAGCTTATCGAGGGTTCGCGTACGAATACAATGGTGCGGCATTTATTTATTGATGAAGGACAGGATTATTCGCCGTTCCAATTCGCGTTCCTCAAGCAATTGTTTCCCCGCGCCAGCATGACAGTTCTCGGCGATTTCAGTCAAGCGATTTTCCCGCAAGCGACGAATCTGCAAGAGGTGAATTCTCCTTTGATCCGGCTTTATGGTGAAGAGGAAACGAATCTATTTCGTTTAATCCGAAGCTATCGTTCGACTCGCGAGATTGTGGAGTTTACGAAGGCGCTGCTACCTAATGAAGAGATCGTGCCTTTTGATAGGGGCGGCAAGAAGCCGCACCTATTGAAGGCTAGCAATGAGGTGGAGCGGGCGGTACGGATAAAAGAGGAGCTTGCGGCGCTTATGGCCGAAGGTCTCGACTCCATCGCCGTTATTACTAAGACTGCTGCGGAAAGCCGCGAAGCCTATGAAGCACTGCTTGCTCAGGGTGGGGAGAATCTGCGGCTTATTACGAAGGAGACACTCACCTTTGAGAAGGGAACGCTAATTATTCCTGCGTATCTTGCTAAGGGCGTAGAGTTCGACGCCGTGCTAATCTACGATGCTTCTACACAGACTTATCATCGGGAGAGCGAACGTAAACTCTTTTATACAGCTTGTACGCGCGCGATGCATCGGCTTCTGCTATACACGACAGGCGATTGGTCGGGCTTTATTCAAGCCTTGGATACCTCTTTGTATGAGGAAGTGTAATTAGACATATCAAAATCAACCTCTTCAAGAAATTCGATAACTTCCCCATTGGGGCTGTGAACGATCGCGTTCTTGATCAGAAGAGGCGGTTCACCAAGAGAAAGCGAATCTGGTTCTATAAAAGCCTTTGCTCCATGAGCAAGGGCTTTTTGGTACATTTCATCTACATTATCCACATAGAAGGCGAAATGTAAGAGTGCTCCGTGAGCTATATCCTCTTCAGACAAGGCTTTTTTGCCTTGGGCTGCAATGACTGCATCCTTATCAAAAATCTCTATGCAAGTTCTTTGATCAGGTGAAATAAGCATTGAAGCTTCTTTGATTTGAAAGGAGGGCAGACTCCAATGATGACCTAACTTAAATCCTAAGGCGTCAATGTAAAATGAAATTGTTGCTTTATAATCTTTGGCTTGAATCGCTATATGTGCAAGACCTTTTACGCTCATTATTAATCACTCCTATATCTAATGTACTATTTATTATAGTTGGATTAAAATAGGAGATACATATATAAGATAAGTGTTTTATCCTGACATGGTTATTGAATATAAGGTATTTTAGTTGAATGGGTTTATTTATTAAAAAGAGCTAGGAGGCGCTTGATATGGAACATCTTATGGATGATATTGATAAAAAGATTATGCAATTATTGCAGTACAATGCTCGAATGCCCATTTCACAAATCAGCAAAGAGGTTTCGATGTCACAACCATCCGTTAAAGAAAGAATCATTAAGTTGGAGGAAAGGAACATCATATCGGGGTATCATACAGCTTTTAATTTGCGGGATCTGAACCGGGGTACGACTACTTTTATTCTAATCAAAACAGAACATTGCCAAGAGCTCATCGATTTTTGCAACGATGCTATGGAAGTTACCGATTTGTTCCGCATTAGTGGAGAATATAATTATCTCATTAAGGTACAGACCTCAACGATTGAGGCGCTTGCTGAATTTCAAGATCATCTTATAAAGTTCGGACCTTCCAAATCGCATATCAGCTTGAAAAATATTTTGGAGAACAGAGTGCTACTCTAAAGCGAAGTTTCCAAATACAAGATATAGTAACCGCTTTCTTTTCATTGTAAAATGGGTCAAAATAGCATTCGTATTGATACGTATATAAGGGAGCATGCGCATGGAGAGGAAACTGTCTAGTAAAAAGTATATTCCATTCACATACAAGATGATGATTCCGTATCTCATTCTTGTATTGCTGACAGATGTGCTGGTTGGCTATATAGCCTATACAATGCTCGTAGAGTCCAGGACTGAAATGGCGGAAACGAATGTCCGGACCGCATTAAAGCAGACGAGGAACAACATCGAATACCAGACAGATGAAATCAAACGTATGACCAACTCGCTGTTTCTAAATACGAATTTTCAGAATGCCCTTCAGTTCAGGGGAGATCCTTTGGAAAACATGCTCAAAATGAGAGATGATATCGTTCCTTATATGAAGGCCCCTCTGCAACTGTATGGCAACAAGCTGAGACTTGCGCTTTTTACGGTCAATGAGACGATGCTTGAAATTACCGGTGATGATATGTCGACACCTATCGGTCGAAGTGATTATTATGTTCTTTCTGATCGGGTGATCGAGAATACGGAGTGGTTTAAGTCGATTGTTGCGAATAATCAAGATAGTTTGTGGCTTCAAGCGGATACCGACCGTGAGCTAGGTAATATTTCATATTTCCGTAAGCTTGTTTCTTCCAAGGCAGCACCTGCGATTATCGGATATATTCGCGTTACGGCGAGGATTGATGAGCTATTTGGTAATTTTGATACTTTTCCGATTGAACAGGGGATTGAACTTCGTCTGTTGGATAGGGCTACAGGAATGACTTTGTATGAACAAGGTGTTGCTGCTGAAGATACGAAACAAGATGATTATTTAATTATTAGTGAAGATATTCCGGTATCAAGCTATGTCATTGAGGCGCGCGTACCTCACTCTTATTTGAACAAAGATGCTAGTAGAATGCGGAAGGTGATTGGTACCGTTTGTTCCATCAGTTTTTTGGTGATGGCTATTATCGGTTTTCTAGTTGCACGTATATCTGGCAAGAAGATCAAGCGGATTGTGTATTTGGTTCGATCTTTTCAGGAGGGTAATTTTTATAAAAGAATCGGATTTCCAGGGAACGATGAATTTGTCTATATCGCTAATAGCTTCAATCAAATGGCGACCAGCATTCAGGAACTCATCCGGAATGTCTATGTGCAGGGCATTCAGAAAAAGCAAGCGGAGCTGGATGTGCTTCAAGCCCAGATCAGTCCGCATTTCTTGTACAATACACTGTCGACCATCGGCAGTTTGGCCAATTTGGGGGAAGTGGAGAAGGTTACGCAGATGGTACAAGGTCTCTCCAAATTTTATCGACTCACATTAAACGATGGGCATGTATATATCTCCCTTGAAAATGAGCTGGAGCAGGTGAGGATGTATCTGGAAATTCAGAGAGTGAAGTATGCGGACGCCTTTGAGGTTTATTATGATATCGATCCGGAAATTTTACAGGTGCCTATTATTAAGCTGATTTTACAACCGTTTGTGGAGAATATATTCAAGCACGCCTGGTTCGGGGAGACTATTGCGATTCGTATTACTGGAAAGCGGCTGGGTGACCGCATCGAACTCAAGGTCATTGATAACGGGATCGGCATGCGGCCGGAGACACTTCAAAACATGCGATCAAGCGCATATCAACCAGGCAGCTACGGTCTGAGAAACGTGGAAGAACGAATTAAACTGCGATACGGGAGCGATTTCGGCATTCAAATCGGTAGCTATTTTGGAGCGGGAACGACAGTTCAAATTATTTTACCGGTGGAAAATGCAGAGATCAGGGAAGTGATGGGGGAGTGAGGAGTATGGCGATGGAAATCAATGTTCTGCTGGTGGATGATGAAGTAATCGATTTGGAATGGCTTAGACGGCGTGTAGCCGGCAGTGATCATTTGCCTTTGCATAGCGTGAGAACGGCAACAAGCGGGTTTGCCGCTCTGAAAATGATGGAGCAGCACCCTGTAGATATCATTCTCTCTGATATCGGTATGCCGATTATGTCAGGCGTGGAATTTGCACGGAAAGCGAAGGAGATTAACCCAGAGGTCCATATTTTATTTATTAGCGGACATCAGGATTTCAATTATGCCAAGGAAGCGATTCAATTGAACGCATACAGTTATTTGCTTAAGCCTGTGGATGATGACGAGCTGAACGAGACGCTGACCGAACTCTGCACAAAGATTGAGAAAGAGAGGACGCAGCGTACTTCCTTGTCGGAAACGCTGACGCTTGTTAATCAGGAGCTACTGCTGCGGTGGTTTAACGAGGCTGCACCGGGACAGGTTGAAACGCACATTCACAACGTTCTCACGCCATACTTACAAGGTGCATCAGCGGTTGCCATCATTGAGATCGACGACATGGCGCGAAAAATCCAAACCTGGACGGAAGAAGAGCGGAGTTTGTGGAGCAGCACTGCCAATCAGTTTATCCGAAAGTTTGCTCAGGATCAAAATTTGGGCATGGTGATTACGACTTATGACTATCACTTTGTGATCCTTGCTGCGGTTCAGGAACAATATTTTACAGCTTTGCTGGAAGAGTTGATTCGGGCGTTCTATCAGGAGTTCTCCTGTTCGATTACGATCGGAAGAGGAATGTACACAACCGACCCGGTCAAGCTACATGATTCCTATCGGCAGGCGCAGGCCGCTCTAAGCATTAAATGGATCGTAGGGAAGAATAGGTTGATCCAAGATGCCTCGGAATGGTCTCCAAAGGAAAAGATGGCTTCGGACTTAGAGGTTATTGTGGATCGTATGCTTAAAGCTATGCTCGACTACGACCTTACCACTATTGATGATTGCTTGCTTCAGCTATTTGCCGGAGACAGCCCGATCTCCCAGAAAAACGACATCTACGATATCATTATCCGGATTACCTCTAAGCTTCATGCTGATCTGCAGCAAATGAATGAGCATTTGTACGAGATTTTGAATTGGGATTCTCATCATCCTTTTGTGCTGTTTCAGTTCGAAACGGTGCATGATATCCTTTCGTGGCTGAGAAGAAGATTCTTTGAACTGTCGGAGCTGCTTTATTTGAAACGCCAAAGGCAAAAGCGCAAGTTAATTGATGAAATCACGGAGTATGTGAAAGAAAGATTAGATCAAAAAATAACGCTAAACGAGGTCGCCGCACATTTCGACTTTACCCCTAACTATCTAGGGCATCTGTTCAAGGTCGAAACCAATAGTCTCTTCAGCGATTTTCTAAGTGAATTGCGTATGAAGCGGGTATGCGAGCTGCTCGAGGATCCAACGAAAAAAGTATATGAGATTGCGGAACAAGCCGGATATAAAAATATTATTTATTTCAATAGGCAGTTCAAGCAATATATGGGCATGTCGCCCGGCGAGTACCGGAAGAAAAATAAAATCTGAATCGATTACTTATTGAGGAGGCTCATGTTCTATATGGAACAGGGGCTTCTTTTTTATCGAAATTGTTTATGAATCGTTGAATTAGTATTATGTTTAGTTGTTTCGCTGAATTATCTCACCGCCGCCTTCCTTTTATAATGAGAGATATAGAGAAGAAAGGGGTGCAAAGATGAAAGGGCATACATTTTGGAGCGATTTAAAAAACTATAGGGTTCTGTTGCTGATGCTGGCTCCGGCGGTTGCTTTTTTTCTTTTGTTTGCCTATGTCCCAATGGCGGGCATTATTATTGCCTTCAAGCATTATGATTACGCGGGCGGTATTTTTGGAAGTGCCTGGAACGGGCTTGATAACTTCCGCTTTTTCTTTGAATCAGGAGATGCCTGGCGGGTAACACGGAATACAGCATTGTACAATATTGCATTCATCGTTGTAAATAACTCTTTGCAAATTTTTGCAGCCATTATGTTGTTTGAGGTCGGTGGCAAATGGTTCCGCAAAATTACGCAATCGGCGTTGTTTCTTCCCTACTTTATTTCATGGGTAGTTGTCGGCGCGATTGCCTATAACCTGCTCAATTATGATATTGGTACTGTGAACGCACTCCTTAGAGGGCTCGGGCTAGAACCTATTGATATTTACAATACGCCTGCCTACTGGCCGTATATCCTAGTTCTCGTTTCCGCCTGGAAAGGCCTTGGATACGGAACAGTAATGTACTTGGCAGCGATTACGGGCATAGATACTGAACAGTATGAGGCAGCTGAAATCGATGGCGCCAATATTTTTCAGCGGATCCGGAAAGTGACGATTCCAAATCTTTACCCGACGATTATTATTTTGGTGCTGCTGGCGGTCGGGAATATTTTCCGCGGTGATTTCGGGATGTTTTATAACATGATCGGTAATAACGGTTTGTTGTTCTCTTCGACGGACGTTATCGATACTTTCGTGTTCAGATCGCTGATTACTTCGAATGATATCGGCATGTCGGCTGCGGCTGGCGTTTTCCAGTCCGTTCTTGGCTTCGCAACGATCATGACTGTGAACTATGCTGTTCGCAAATACGATAAAGACCGCGCCTTATTCTAACCGCATCAGAGGTACAGTTTTCATAATGGAGGTAACGATATGAAGCAGCTCGATCGTAAAATATTCTCGGGTATTGGTTATGTATCCCTAATCTTTCTCGCAATTTTATGTATATTCCCGTTTATACTTGTCGTATCTTCGTCGCTGACGGAAGAGTCAAAAATATTAACAGATGGCTATCAATTTATACCTACGGCCTTCTCAACAGAAGCCTACAGCATTTTGTTTAAGTATCCCGACCAGATGATTCAAGCCTATATGGTGACCATAGGCGTTACTATAATAGGCACACTGTTTGGTTTGTTTCTGACTTCAATGACGGCTTATGCGCTTTCCAGAAAAGATTTTAAATGGCGTAATAAATTTTCATTCTTCTTTTTCTTTACAACTTTATTTAACGGCGGTCTGGTTCCTTGGTATCTGCTTATGGTCAATTACCTCCATATCAAAGATACATTGCTGGCTTTAGTAATTCCGATGATGCTCAACGTCTTCTACATCATTGTTATGAAGTCGTTTATGGGCAGCATTCCGGAAGCAATCGTAGAATCGGCTAAAATTGACGGTGCAGGCGATTTTAAGATCTACGCTCGTCTAATCTTGCCTCTCTCCAAGCCGGCGCTAGCGACTATTGGTTTGTTTCTGGCTCTTGCCTATTGGAACGATTGGTACAATGCCCTTCTATTTATTTCCGATGAGAAGCTGATGCCGCTTCAATATTATTTGTACAAAATGCTTGGCAATATGGATGGCATGCGAAAAGCCATGATGGGTGCAGGAGCAGTCGTAACCACATCGATCCCAAGCGAGAGCTTGAAGATGGCAATGACGGTTGTAGCTACAGGTCCGATTCTGCTCGCTTATCCATTCGTTCAGAGATATTTCGTTCAAGGCTTGACGATTGGCGCTGTGAAAGGATGAACCCGGGGAAATCCGGTTTATCAATATAATTAATACAAGGGGGAAGGCTTGAAATGCTGAGAAAAAATAGATTCATTATGCTCGCACTCGTTTTAACCTTCGTAATGATTTTGAGCGCATGTGGTGGTGGCAACAACAACGCCAATACACCCGCTAAGGCTACCAATAATGCCGCTGAGGTAACAAGTGAGCCTACAGAAACAGCGAGTGCAACGAATGCAGCCGAAACTTCAGATACCATAGACACCTCTAAAGAAGTAAAGTTGAAAATGATCTTCGTTGGGCCTAAACCGATAGACTATGATAGTGTTTTTGCTGAAATTAATAAGAAACTGAAAGAAAAAATTAATGCGACCCTTGAGGGCGAGTTCTTGGACTGGTCTGACTGGGCTCAAAAATATCCACTGAAGCTGGCAGCTAATGAAGATTTTGACCTCATCTATTCGGCAAACTGGGCCGGTTATAATGACCAGGCACTGAAAGGCGGATTTCTAGAATTAACCGATGAGCTAATTACCAAATATATGCCAAAAACTAAGGAAGCTATGTCAGATGTGAGCTGGGATCAGGCAAAAGTAAACGGCAAACTGTACATGGTTCCACAAAACAGAGGGGAATCTGTTGAAAAGCTGATTCTCTATCGTGAAGATTTGCGTAAGAAATACAATCTTCCCGAAATCAACAGCCCGGAAGCATATGCTACTTATTTGAAGACGATAGCAGAAAAGGAAAAAGGAATTACACCGTTCACTCCGGAAACGGGAGACTGGAAGTATCATAACTTGGACCGTGTATTATTGAAGCAGCAAAACGAATGGAATATGTTTGATCTAGATCTTCCATTTGCCTTCAAATTGACCGATGAAACAGGTAAAGTCTTTAACGTCTATGAAACGCAAGAGTTCAAAGATCTACTCGTGTATTACAAAGATCTCGCTGATAACAATGCTTGGTCGAAAAACGTTCTGAACAGTAAAAATGATCATCAGGCGGATTTTAAAGCAGGTAAAACCGCCTCGATTACGCATAATAACGGAACACTTGGAGCACTCATGGCTTTAATGCGCCAAGAAAATTCTCCTTATGAAGTAGCGTTGGCTGATATTAACCAAGGGAAGAAAAAATCAGTGGCGATTTCTACACAAAACGGTACGTCGATTCATGCGACTTCCAAAAATGTAGAACGTTCCTTGATGCTGATCGATCTGATGCAAAACGATAAAGAACTGCACGACCTGATGATGTACGGAATTAGTGGCGTGCACTATGAACCGGTTGGCGACACCAAATATAAAGCACTCGACAAAAATCCGAACTTTACCGGCTTCTCTAATTGGAACTTCAACTCGCCACTTAACCTTGACAATGAAGCATTCCCTCAAGAAGCTAACGATCTGGCTAAGGGCTGGGAAGCTAACGTCTACCACTATGCCCTTGAAACCTTTGTATTCGATAATAGCAAAGTGAAGACGGAAATTGCCAATGTGGGCAATGTAATGCTCCGCTATGCCATTCCGCTTGAGTACGGCGTAATTAAAGATATCGACAAAGGCCTTGCAGATTTGAACAAACAGCTGAAATCAGCTGGCATTGATAAAATCCAAGCTGAGCTGCAAGCGCAAATCGATGCTTTCTTAGCGAACAAGTAAGATACAGGATAAGGGAGGCCCAACAGTCATGAAATGGCTGTTGGGCCTCCCTGTTTTTTGAGATCGATTGTATATGAAGGCGCTATCGGACGCAGCCGAGCGGCGTATGAAGAGTTCTGATGTTGCATTTGTTTTAGTATGAGCTAGTATAATAAGGCAAGAAGCTCCCTCTCGGGAGCCTAAATAGCTTCAAGGGCATCATAAGCGGGCCATTAACTTCGGAAGATTGGAGAGAGAGATGAAAAATATATTGTATAAGTATATGAGTAAATTTACATCTCTTAACGAAGAGGATCAGCAGGATATTGTTGAGGGTATCCTTATAGAGGAATTTAAAAAGGGGACAGTGCTCCTTAGACAAGGAGATGTTCCCACAAAATGTTTTTTCGTGCTAAAAGGTTGTGTTAGGCAGTACTCGATAGATGAATCGGGAAAAGAAGTCACATCTAATTTCTACACAGAAGAGCAAGCGGCTTCGATTTTTAATCGGCATCAAGAAAGTAAGCCCTCTGCGTACACCTTAACCTGTCTAGAAGATAGCACATTGGTGGTTGGTGAACTTAATGCGGAACAAGACATGCTTCACAAACACTCGCAATTGGAAACGATGATCCGCAAAATGGTAGAGGAAAACTTAGGTGAGGTACAGGACGAATTAACTTCATTTATCGCTTCCAATCCTGAAGAACGTTACAAAGCTTTGTTGCGAAAAAGACCTCACTTACTCACTCGCGTACCTCAGCATCAATTGGCCAGCTATCTGGGGATGACACCAGAGTCATTAAGTAGAATCAAGAAGCGGGTTCATTCCAGTAATAACTAAAAAGAAAGTCATACAGTTTTGTGGAGTTTTCCTCCTCTAAGCAGCAGCCATATCCCAAAGCCTAGTTCTCCTACAATCATAGGAATAGTAAAAATATAATTTAATATTGTAATGACCCCTTCGTATTGTGGGAGAAATATTTTGCTTAGATGAATGATCATATAACCTATTGAAGCAAGCAGCAATAAGATGCCGATTACTTTAGGGATGATGCCAGATTTTAAAGCCACATATCCCACAATTAACAGATGCCCGCCAAAAACGACCAATCCCATAGACCAAATCAATTGAAATGCATCCAGAAATAACATTATAAATGCTTGAGTCTGTTCGATTTTTAATGAGGAAAAGTCGATTTTATTTCCCGTGAGCAGCAGCACAACTATCAAGTTAAGTATAGAGACTCCCAATATAGCGGAATAGGTTAGACGAAGCCAGGCGCCGAGTAATGATAGCTTTTGGTTAATCGGTTCTAGAAACACATAAAACGCCCAGGCGACCAGGATGTCAGTAATCATAATGATGATCCAACCCAAGATTTCACCTTTGAAAAGGTTAGTGGATGACACAAGGTTATTGAATGTGACGCTGGCATCGCCCTGAACAACAAGATTCCCATGGACAAAGCCATACGAAAAAAATGAGGCAAGGGTCATGATAATAAGTGAGATTCCAGCAGTTAAAGCGGACTTTCGCTGATTCGATAGATCTTTTTCTGAGATAGCCATAGATAGCCTCCTAAAGGACTTTTTATTTTCATTGTAATTAGGAGTAGTATGGCGGGCATTGACTTAAATCAAGAGTGCATCATCAGACAGAAAAAAATGCTTATTATCACAATAACGGAAGTTCATCCAGCCGTTCGTAAATCAACAATCCTTTCTCTTGCGCAACCTGTACCATTTCATCGGCACCCTGAGATGATCCTCCAACTCGAAGCACGGCATCACAGTAATTAAGCAGGCGAATGGAAGACGGATGGAAAATCCGGTTGAAAACGTCGTCTCCTAGATTAGTGGAACCGGCTGTAGCAATAAGAGGCAAAGCATACCACTCCCCCAGCACTGGCATATGCCCAGCCTCGTAAACTTGAAGAGCAATTTTATTCATGTATTTGACATTTTCCTCTATTAATACTGGATCATCATTGGTTCCAGAACGATAAGGGCCAGCGATAAGGATATGCAGCGGTTTCGATTTTACCTTCAAGAGACCTTGGATCTGAGCGTATTGGAGCAGCATTACCGTCTTAGCATCACGAATCTCGCCGCTTTGGACCATGTCAAGCGCTTGAGCAAACGGAAGTTCCACTACTTCAATATTTTCCTGTTCCTCCTCAAGTCCCCCGCCCGGACCTTTTGTCATGACATCACTATACTCAGCTACAAAGAAGTGAAGGGTTTCGGTAACGGATCCTGGTGACATATAGACCTCGCCAACTTTCTGCACTCGGTCGATATGGTATCCCGTCTCTTCCTCCGTTTCCCTCAGAATACTTTCTTCTGGTGTTTCTTTATCGAGTAGCCCCGCGCAGGTTTCGATAAGCATTCCAGTCACATTGCCGTTTAGATAAGTAGGCATTCGGAATTGTCTCGTAAGTACGATGGTTTGTTTGTGTCGATTATAGAGTAGAATGGTCGCTCCGTTGCCTCGGTCATACACTTCACGGGATTGTGTCTCCCATTGTCCATTTTCTTTTTCATACTTGAATGTGATCTTCTTTAAGATGTACCAGTTATCCGATAGAAGTTCCTCTTTTATGATCCGTACTCTTGGGTTGTAATACTGTGCCTTCATCTCATTTCCTCCCTAGAAAAATCCCATTTTCTTTAGTCATTTCGAGGGCTCCATGCTCCTGTAGAAGCCGATTGACGTGGTTTCGAAATTCGTCTATAGCCGCACCGACAAGTCGCTCTTTTGCGTTCATCGGGGTCGATATCATATATTCAATCAGGGGTTCAGCTTCGTCGACTAACAGACGGTCGTTGTAACGTAGTAACCGAAGATCGGAGAAGCAAGAAGACAGCAGGTCTCCTCCGTTACCCAGATTAAATCTTTTAATAGCTTGATCCAATACATGAAGGTCGGGGTCGAACGAGACCGCCAATTGTTCAATCTCTTGTAGGTGTTGAGTGCTCATTGTAGAGGTGCATATTATACCCCCTCGCTTTAGTACGCGGTGTATCTCGTGGATCGCTTTAGGGATGTCCGGCACGTGATACAGCATGTTGTTAGCGATAACCACATCGAAATGCTCATCGTGGAAGGGGATTTGTTGCGCGTCAACAGATAAGAGCTTAAACTGTGAACTTTTACTTCCTAAGCGGCAACGTGCTTCTTCTACCATCCCGCTCGAAATATCAGTAATTGTGATGCGCCAGCTACTTGGAATTCGTTCGGCGTTTCTTATCCAAAAGGTCCCATCGCCGCCGCCTAACTCTAGAATGTGGGCTCCAGGGTGCACCTCCAATTGTTCAAAGACCCAATTATGCCAGCCTTGTGGATTTGTACTGAACTTGTCATAAAGATGTATCCGCGATTGCAAGCGGCTCGCCGTCCGATACTGTTCCCCCCAATCTTGCTTACTCTGCAAGGTTTGAATAACATTTGCTAAGTGGTTCCAATCAGACCGATTGACCGACATTTGCATAGCATCTCGTATTGCATGAACTACATGCTCCGTATGAGTGATTTTTCTCTGTAGAACATCGAGCTGTGCTTGTAACGAATGTCTGATCTCCCCTATGGATAGCGACTCTGCATCTAAGATGTCTTTTATTTCTTGAAGTGATAGCCCTAAGTATTTCAACGTTTGAATTTGCTGCAATTTTTCTAGGTCTTTCATGTTATAAGATCTTATCGATCCCGCGTGATGATTTTCTGGAATTAGAAGCCCAATCTGATCGTAATATCGCAATGTCCTGACCGTTATTCCTGTACGCTTTGCAAGCTGCCCTGTAGTTAAATAGTACTCTTTGTACATCCTTTCCTCACATCCAATCGATTGCTCCAGCGTGTTGTTCTCAGTTAGTATAGCAGGTGACGTAACGTCACCTTCAAGCAAAATTTATGTATAAGAAACAGAGGGCAAGCACCCTGACAGCAGATGGCCTTTCAGAGCCCTCTTGGAAATAATCGGAGCAAATCAACAAGGGTGGAGATTTCGTTTTCCGGGCATGTTACTTAAAACATGTTAGGAGGGGATAAGGGATGTCCAGAAGAAACAGGAAATATGCAGTGCCGGGAGTCAATCGCGGGATGCAAACGTTTAAGGCCGAGGTGATGCGTCGCGAGGGTTATGATGTAGATCCGGAGCGGCCTGATGATGTGAAATATGAAGTCGCAAAAGAACTTGGTATTCCATTGGAACACGGTGAGAATGGACATTTGAGCACAGAATCAGTGGGTCAGATTGGTGGAAAAATTGGTGGATCGATGGTCCGCGAGATGGTTCGTCTCGCACAGCAGCAATTGGTGGATCAGGAAAGGGAGTAGCATTTTTTCTAAATCATAAAGTTGCAGAAAATATAGGAGGCGGCTTTAGTCCTGAATTGCCTGGGACTGAGACCGTTTTCTTTGTGTTTCCCAAAACAACCTAATTAATGGTAGAATTTTACCGATGTTCCACGGTATAGTGAAGAAGGCTATAACACCATTCAATTCTGTATTGGGAGAGGAATCGTCTGATGAATCAGAGGTATCGTAAACGCAACACAGCTGCTTTCACAGGGGTATCGTATTTTGCATTGGCTGCAGGTCTTTTTCTATTCTGTTTGGGGGTGTACAACGACGATTGGGAATTGAACGTGAAAGGGTATTATTTGCTTTGCATGGTGTTAATTACGATTAGCTGTATCGTTGTGCAAAAGGTCGTTAGAGACAATTCAGAGGATAAAGAAATTAAGCTAGAAAATCCGAAACACAGGATGAGAAATACAGGGGCTTTCACAATTATGGCTTTTGCAGGCTTGGTTATTGGGTATGTAATGTTCTTTATTGGTCTGTACAATGCTCCATTTCAATTGAATGTAAAGGGGTATTATATAGCTGTTATTCTGTTGATTTCATATAGCGCCGTTGGCGTTCAGAAAGTGACGAGAGATAACGCGGAGGACAAAGAGATTCTCGCCGAGCAAGATGCCAGAAGGGACATTCAAGGGTAAAGAGGGACCTAGATAAGGAGTAGTGAGATGAACTTTTTAAAAGAAAATCTTTTTTGGCAGTATCCAGTAAACACTTTTTCTATTACAGATGAGAAGATTGAAATTATAACTGAGCCTAATACGGATTTTTGGCAACGCACCTATTATGGGTTCAGGAACGATAATGCACCTGCGCTGCTAATGAAGACGGATGAGAAATACTTTTCTTTTATAGTGAAAACTGATTTTGACAGCGCTCATAGATTTGACCAGTGTGGAGTAATTGTCTATCAGGACAGTGACAATTGGTTCAAGGCATCGATTGAATATGAGAATGAAGAATATCAAAGATTGGGTAGTGTGGTTACGAATCATGGATATTCAGACTGGGCAACAACAGATCTCGACGCAACAATAAAAACAATGTATTACAGATTAAGTAGACGTGAGAGTGACTTCTGTGTTGAAAATTCTCTTGATGGGATTACATTTAAGCAGATGCGTATTTTTCATTTGTTTGAAGGGAGTGAGCATATCAACTTTGGTTTATATGCTTGTAGCCCAGAGGATTCGTCATTTAAAGCAACATTTACAGAAATAGAAATCACAGAATGTCAGTGGTTGGAACATAAATAAAGTTAAGGAACTAAGATTAAGCTAAAGGAGCCTCGTGAGTAGTGACGAAGCTCCTTTTTATTTTAAAATCTTTGTATGTTAAAAAAGTTTTGAGTGAACTAACTAGGTTCGCGTAGACACTCTTTTTTTAAATAAGCAGCAAAGCTCTTGATATTCATCCGTATATGCCGATTATTTCCCTCGAGCTTACTCATCATGATGCCGCCTTCCATGATGGAAAGGGAGAAGGTAGCTAGTGCCTCAATGTCGAGATCTGCTTTGAATTCACCACTTTGTACACCTTCAGAAATGATTTTCTTTTTGGATTCCAGTGTGCCTATTAGGGCTTGCTGGGCTTTTTCACGCAAGCCTGGATGACTGTCGTCGCTTTCAATAGCCGTGTTGAGGAGCGGACACCCTCCAATAAAGGGTGGCGCTTCAACTACTTTCTCGTACACATGTAAATAAGCTAATAGCTTGCCAGAGGCCGTTTCTTGCTGACTAATGGCATGAGCTAGTTGGGCCCCCACAATACTACCCGCATAGCTAAAGGCTTCATATGCAATCTCATTCTTACTGGAAAAATGACGATAAATGCCACCTTTCTTAATGCCTGTCAATTCTGTTATATCAGATAAGGATGAGCCCGAATATCCTTTCTGGTTAAACAGTTCAGCGGCTTTAGCTATGATGTAATTGCGAGTCTTCTCACCCTTTTCCATTGTCATCCTCCGCCCTTAATTGTATATGTACACGTAGTATATCAAATGAAATTATTCTGTTGCAAAGAAAAGCATCTATGCTATTATAAAAGATACCAATCGGTATCTTTTATAATAGACAGGGGTGGAAACCATAATGGAAACGACATGGTTTAAGGAATCCAGGTATGCATGGATTGGATTAGGATCTCTCTGGGTTATTGGATTTATTGGTGCATTGACTCGCTTCAGCTTGTCTTTTTTTCAGGTGCAAATATCGACGGATTTACAGATTAGCAGGGGATTCATCTCAATGGCATGGTCCACCAATTTATTCATCGTAGCCGTATGCGCGCCTTTGGGGGGCTGGCTCGTGGATCGTTATGGCACAAAGAAGATACTAATGTTAAGTGCAATCATGAGTACTTTGGGTACTGGTATTGTCGTGTTAGGCCACCATCCTATTGTCTTTTTTATTGGATACGGTGTTATCTCTGGTTTGGCAGGTATTGGGGCGACGACAAATTATATATTGATGTTTGAATGGTTTCGGCATCATCGGGCTAAGGCAATGGCCTTGCTGGCGAGTGCCTCTTCTGTAGGGTTAGCGATTATTACACCCATTTTCGTATCCATGGACTGGCTGACTTGGAAAAACGCTTTTATGGCTTCTTTTATCCTAGGTGTTTGTGTAACACTTCCCGTAATTTGGTTAGGAATTAAGAGTTCACAACAGAAAAATACGGAGAGAGCTCCTTCGGATCGTTCAATAGAAGTCGAAGGTCAAGATACATCACCTAGAGTAACTCCACCGTCCAAAAAATTTATTTCTCTTCCTATCTTTGTCGTAGTCGCGATTGCGCTGTTCACCTGCGGTATCAATATGGGATCCGTCGAGATGAATTTGGTAGCCATACATCAGTTGGCAGATGTATCACCAAGCATGATCGCCTTATCTATGAGCATCCTTGGTATTATGGAAATCACGGGGGCACTCATTTGCGGCTATTTTCTGGACCGATACAATAAATTAATGATGATGTCTCTATTGTATGGCATTCGTATTATAGGTTTTGCTTTCCTCTTTATGCACTTGGGAAGTTCACCTATTCTTTTTGCTATAGCGTTCGGAATTACCTACTTAAGTGCATTACCAGGTGGAATGCTTGTCATTAATGAGTTTGCAAAGGGTAAAGGAAAACATACCGGTGTTCTACTTCTCATGCACCAGGGCGGCGGTATAGTAGGTGTATTAATCGGAGGCCTATCCTTCGATTATTTTGGGAATTATCAGAACTTAATTGTAGTTGATGTTATAATCTGTATCCTCGTAACGCTAGGGTACTTCGGATTATTCACGACACATAGAAGGAATCTTCGGATTCAAAATAAGAAGGTTGCAGTAAGTGAGGCACTTTGACTTAGATATGGAGGGATGTAAATATAACTGCGTGCATAATTGGCTATCTTGTCCTTCATATTATAGAGGGTACTCATCTAAGAACAAAGGAGAATATAATTTGCAGCAGCAACCACAGTTAGGAAGTATAACGATGGGCGGACAGCAGCTAGGTCATGGCGCTCACGAAATGTTCGATGTGCACGAGGTATTGTCCTGCCAGATCAATTTACTGGACCAGTTCATGATGTTCAGAACCTTTGTACAGGATCAAGAGCTATTGTCTATCTTGGATCGGCAGTACAATTTCATGCTGGATCAGTACAACTTGACCTGCCAATGCTTTAAGACAGGGCAAAAGCCAAGCCAGGAAACGGCTACCTATCTTATCCCGAATATGACACAGCCGGTTTACGGCCTCCAACCGGCCCCGCCCAAGAAGCCTAACTCGTCACTGGCGGATGTGAAAGATGCGGGCGTCAGCGGGTATATGCTGGGTCTAATCAAATCCCATGCCTCACTGCTGGCCATGTCTTCACCGGAAGTGACGAACCCAGCGTTGCGTCGGGTGCTGGCTTCACAGGTGCAGCATTTTATTGAAATGGGATATGAGTTGTTCCTATATCAGAACAAACATGCCTATTATCAGGTTCCGCAGCTTCAGGTTTCAGTAATACAGCAGATGCTGGATGCCTATGTTCCCGCTGCCGGATCTCCTCAGATGCCCGTAAATAACTAGGGCGCTGACCATTCTAACTGTAGAAGACCCGACTCGCTTGTTGTTGAACAGGAAGTCGGGTCTTCTTTTGCCTGCCTAAGCCTATATCAGAATAAAATAACACCCGATAACGCATAGTAACACCAGACGGAGGGATATACATATGGGTACTCCAACTGGCAAGCTACCTTGGTGGCAGCTTACTTTATTTGGTGTAGGCTGCACGATTGGCACGGGATTCTTTCTTGGTTCCAGCATCGCTATCCGTAAGAGCGGATTATTGGTGTTGGTTATTTTTGTGTTGGCGGCTGTGGCAACTCTGTTCGTCTATGAGGCGCTGGCCCAAATGACTATACAAAATCCTCAAAAGGGCTCTTTTCGTAGTTATGCCAAAGAGGCTTTTGGCCGCTGGGCCGGGTTTGGCATGGGCTGGATCTATTGGTGCTCAGAAATTCTAATACTCGGCAGTACCTTGACTGCTTTGGGCCTGTTTTCGCGGGTCTGGTTTCCGAGTTGGCCGCTTTGGGTTTTTACCGCAATTTATGCTGTACTGGGTCTGCTGGTCATTATTCTAGGTAGCCAGGGGATTAACAAAGCGGAAAATCTATTCGCCATGATCAAAATCGCCGCGGTACTGATGTTCATCGTGGTCGCCGTGGTTGCCCTTTTGAGGGGAAGGGGGAATTGGGATACGGTTCACAGTTCGGCAGCATGGTTGAATAAAGGATGGATGGGTGCTTGGAAAGGGTTACTTTATGCGTTCTATGCTTTTGGGGGTATTGAGGTAATGGGCTTTATGGCGATGGACCTACGCGACTCAAAAGAAGCTCCGAAAGCAGGCAGGTTTATGCTGCTGGGCGTGACCCTGCTCTATGTACTGTCGATAGGACTTGCATTATTATTCGTGAGCCCTGAGAAGTTGAGACCTGATCAAAGCTCAATTATTGCTGCACTTGAAGCGATGGGACTACCTATTCTTGTATATGTACTGAACGGGGTAATGATCGTGGCCGGGTTCTCTATTTTAGTGGCTTCATTGTATGCGGTCTCGACTATGCTGGTAACCTTGGCCGAGGATAAAGATGCTCCTTCTTGGCTGGCGGTGACCAAAGGAAAAAGAAAGATGCCGCTCTACGCGCTTGGTATCAATATGCTGGGCCTGTGCGTGACAATTGTACTGAGCTTGTTTCTGCCAAAGCAAATTTTTGAGCATATCACCACGGCGGCCGGTCTAGTTATTTTGTACACATGGCTATTTATCCTTGCCTCTTTCCTTAAGTTATTGAGACCAAAGATGGGCGGTTGGATTAGATCCATGGTCGCTATGGCGCTGATCATTACTGCCGTGGCAGGTACACTTTTTGAAAAAGGGGGCCGTCCCGGCTTCTGGTCCAGCCTTCTGATCATCTGTGTCATTGCGTTGATTACCTGGTTTAGGGAGCACCTCTTGAAAAAACGCGGACAAACCTCATAAGCGCTTAAGAGTGAAATTTAATTCCTATTGCTTTGAACTTGTTCTTCATATAAGTATATGGACATTTAGACGGCGCACTTTCGTCATCTCGCAGAAAATATTGCTTCCATTCCAGACTATCCTCCTGCCCATACCATTGAAGGGAAGGATGTGCGGGAACACTATCGTAGTCAGCAAGCTTCTTACGGATCTGCTTCTTCATATTGCGCCCAAATGCGGTAGAATCGTTAATATTCTCAAATACCCAACGCGGCTGAAAGGCAATGACAAAATAAGGGGTATGGCGGCTTCTCCGCAGCTCATGTGCCGGGGTTGCGCAGAACGCGAAATACGGGTGCCCATCAAAGCAGAACTCCCACGAAGGATGGGAGGGATCTGTAGAAATTTCATCCGGCCAGGGCACCGTGTCCACCGCACTGACGCGGCCCAGAATGGACCAGAACAAATTCTCATATTCCTCAATGGAGAAACCTTCCGCCAAATCTTCCGGAGTTTCAAAAAATAAAACAAGGGAAGCATATTTTCCGGTATCCCGCGAGCATTCCCCATATTGACGAAGTAATTGAGCGACCTCTATTGCAGACTCTTCACTTCGTGGATCAGCTACGAAGCCAAAACGCAAATGATTGGACAGAAACCCCTGACGTCCCGGAATACAGGGATATTTGCCTTCGGGATCTGCAATCATAGATGTAAATTGACGAAAAGCATCCTGCTGCCAGTACGTCAGCTCAGCTAGATGCTCATCGAGCCAGACCTTTGTGTTCAAATGGGCCATCCAAAAACACCCTCCTCGTTAGGTTCAAAACATCCTATGCGAAGGGAGGGAGATGGGTGAAGGCCTAGAAAAGCTCTTGCTTGTTAAACATATTAGCCAAACAACTGTATAAATGCCTGAGAACCGAAGTAGATGCCAAAACCAAGAAGGCAAATCCCCGCGGCAAGGGAAATGAACCGGAGCATAGAAGGGCCGGTGAACCGATGAAAGAAGCTAGACAGCATCGCCATCACCACATCCCAGAGTAGGATGCCGACAAAAATACCGATGCTGTTCCACAGCACCTGATCGAAATGTTGATTTTCTATGCTTTTGGCCAGAATGGAGCCGTAGATACCTAACCAGAACAGAATGCTGAGTGGGTTCATTAGTGCCATCAAAAAGCCTGAACGGAAGGCGCTAGTGCCGGTCTGTGCACCTCGTGAGGCGGATCCAGGCACGGCATTGAAATTTTTTAAGGTGTCAATTCCGGTATAAAGGAGAACGAAGCTGCCGAATGTCCACAGGAAGGTTTTCATAAACGGGGTATTCAGAAAGTGGGCTAGTCCAAAGTAAATGAGTAGCATATACACTAAATCCGCACACATAGCCCCCAGTCCGATCATCCAGGATTGGAAAAATCCCATCCGCGCTCCCCGGTCGAGCTGGGCTGCATTGATGGGACCAATCGGTGCAGATAACGATATTCCGAGTACGATATAGGTTAAAAAGCTATTCATGGTCATCGCTCCTTGAATGAGATGTTAACTTGTACAAGTCATTCTATTCAAGAAGTAGGTAAGTTAGAAGACGAGCCATTTGGCACGAACCTCTTTGCGACATACTCTAAAGGATCTCCACGGCAATCGGTGTACATTTATACCCGTTGCAGACACTTTCGGAGCAGGGACAAGCCGATATGGCAATGATCAGATCCATCTCAGCCCGCAACTCAATATAATCCCCAGCTTTAGAAAGCGGTCGCTCCACGCTGACTTTTCCAGAAGGATCAATGACAGTATTCATAAAAAGATTAAACGGATAATGCTGATCGGGAGCGGGCAGGCCAAACTCCTCCAGCGCCTCATTCAGGTTATTGTAGCAGCTGGCGTGATTCTTTTTGTTATACAGCACCTCATACATCTCGGGACGACAGGCAGAGTTAATGAAATCATGGCGGCCCACAGTATCCTTAATAATAGTAAACAGTGGTCTGTATTGGTTGGAATAGAGGATGTCCCCCGGAAGAACATTCATCTTGCCTAGAGCATCTATCGTTACACCGGGGTCAATCCGTTCATTAGGGCGAACGGCGTTATAAGCAGCGAAATCGGCTACCTGCTCTCCTTCTACATCGGTTACCCGGACGATCTGCCCTTTGTCCAACTTGAAGCCCAATCCCTTAGTTGCTGGAATCAGCCATTGTTGTTCGCTCATCAGTACTCTCCTTCGGGATAGTCATAGTCTGTGAGGGTTAGTATGGCTCTTTGCCAAAAAAGTCATGCAAAGTATAGAGCTGTCTGCGCGGCATCGTAGAAAGAGTTCGCATTCAATTCGATGACAGTCTTTGAGGATTAGAATGACATTTATTTTGAAGGAAAACTCATTCGAAAGATAGCTCCACCATGCTCTCCGTTATGAGCGGATATAGTACCGTCGCACCGTTCAACAATTGCACGTGAAATGGCGAGTCCAAGTCCCGTTTCTCCATTCTTACCTTTAATAAAACGCTGAAATAGCTGAGGCAGTAATTGATCAGGAATACCTTGACCATCATCAATGACATCGATCTGCACTTGTCCATCCTGCTCCGAAATTTCTATATCCACGGCTTGTGATGCATGTCTGATCGCATTGCTCATAATATTTAGTACTGCTTGTAAGAGTTTTTCCGAATCTCCATGAATATGAAGCTTTCTCGGGTTATCGACTTCGTACTTTACTTTGATGTCAACTCTCTCATTTATAGCTAATGGACGTATTCGATCGGCGGTTTTATCGATTAATTGTTCTACTGACACTTCTTCTTGATCAAAAATACCATCTTCACTTTCAAGCTTGGCTAACAAGATCATCTCTGTAACAATTCCCTTAAGTCGTTCACATTCACTTGAGATGACATCAAGACCATTGTCAGCACGATCCCCGGTGAAAATACCATCTCGTATTCCCTCTGCATAACCTTGAATCGTCATTAGTGGGGTCTTAAGTTCATGAGAAGCATTCTGGAAAAATTGTCTTTGAGCATGATGGTATTGTTTAAGTTCTCCTGCGAGATGATGGACACTTTGGGCTACCTCACCAATTTCCCCGCCAGTTTGAATGAGCTGCACCTCATCGAATTGGCGTTTTTCAACTTTTTTGAGCTCAAGCTTTAATTTCTCTAGAGGAGTAACGAGACGTTTGGTAATAAATAAACTTAGGCCAAAGGCAATAGTGCCCCCAATCACCATAATGAACATCATTCTTGTAAAAAGCTCTGATTGATATGATTTTACTTTGCTTAGCGGTGTAGACAAGACAAGGGTGGCTGCGGTTACAGCACTAGTTGGATCAAGATTCTGTGGATTAGAAGTTAAGGTCTCAACAATATATTTCTCCTGTCCATTTTCCCATAAATCCTGCTGATTGTGACTTGAGTGCTGTTCAATGAGCGGTAGCCATGTCTGTGTCTGCGCTTCAGTCATTGTACTAAATAATATATTACGATTCGGCTCTATGAGTAACGCATCGACGGATCTATTAATTTCTTGAGCCGGCTGTACGATAGCTGCTGCTGACTGGGAAGGTGTTAGGTCTTGAACAGGTAACGAATTGACCAACTCCATCATTGCACTGCCTTGTGATCTTAGCTCTTCTCTTTGATTATTGATTAGTGTGTCCATTAGTAGAGGATAAACGAATGTAGCTGTAAGCACGAGTACACACACCAGTAATATTCCAAATGATAAATGAAGCTTATAGATTAGTTTCATGTTATGTCTTCACTCCATCCACGCGCATTCGATAACCATAGCCCCAAACGGTTTCAAGAGGCAGGTCTTCCATTTTACGACGAAGTCTTTTGACCAAATCGTCAATCGCTCGATCGCTGCCGAAATAGTCATCCCCCCACACTAATGTTAACAACTCATTGCGCGAAAAAGCACGATTCGGTTGCGCTGCTAAGGTATGAAGCAATGAAAATTCCTTCACCGTCATTTCAATTTCTTTAGACCTCCAGTAAACCAGACGACTATCTAATACTAGACGAAGCTCATCGATGATGAGGTCGTTTGATTTAGAAGAGACTATACTCTGTTCTGATCTTTCTGTAAGGGAGTTAAGCCGATGGAATAAACGATTTACTCGTGCGACCAGCTCACGTGGGCTGAAAGGCTTAGTTAAATAATCATCGCTTCCAAGCTCAAGTCCAAGTATCTTATCTACTTCCTCATCACGAGCAGAGATCATAATAATAGGAACTTCGGCTTCCTTGCGAATTTGTTTGCAGAATTCATAGCCATTCATACCTGGAAGCATGATGTCTAGAATCCACATATCCGGGCGCTCTGTGTTCCATAACATGAGCGCTTCTTCTGCTGAACCTAACGATAGGGTGCTATAGCCTTCCTTCTGTAAATAGTTCTCAACGATATCTCTTATATGGCAATCATCTTCAACGATTGCGATTTGATAGTTCTTCATCAACAGACCTCCTGACCAATACATCTATTATTCTAACAAAGTTGTCCTTTCAAGCGGGCTTTTCCATACTTTTTCCACAATTGCTCCAAATTAATACCGAAGCTGATCTATAGAATAGTTATTTGTACGGTAAACATGTTGCTTGTATGGAACAAGCTCGAAAGGAGGTTGAGGCTGTGAGAATTTCATATTTGGCTCGCAAGGAGATTCTTGTGGCGTTCTGCTTTCTTGCTCCGAGTTTGATCGGGTTTGCGCTATTTTATTTGATTCCGTTTGGTCAAAGTGTTGTATTTTCATTTGAGAATCCAAGTGGTGAGGCAGGGTTATCGTTTGCCAATTATCAGAGCCTATTAGCTAGCTCGTCCTTTCAAAAGGCGGCAGGGAATACATTCTGGTTCACAATAATTGGTGTTCCGATCCTTATTCTGTTGTCACTTGCTCTTGCCATGCTGCTTAACAAACGAGTCTATCTTCGGAATTGGCTGCGTACCTCATATGTACTGCCACTGGTTGTTCCAGTAGCGTCAATTGTGCTCGTATGGCAGATCCTATTCGACTGGAATGGTTTTTTCAATCATGCATTAGAGTGGATTGGAATTGAGCGGATCGATTGGATGAAATCAGAGTGGGCGCAAGGGGTCATTATTTTTATCTATGTATGGAAAAACATTGGCTATAATGTGGTTCTATTCTTGGCTGGACTGCAAAATATCCCAGATCAATATTATGAGATAGCAAACCTGGAAGGTGCAAGCTGGGCTCGTAAGCACCAGATCACCTTGATTTATTTAATACCGACAGGATTTTTAGTGATGCTGATGTCGATTCTGAACTCATTCAAGGTATTTCGGGAAATTTATTTAGTTGCGGGTGACTATCCTCATGACAGTATCTATATGCTTCAGCACTATATGAACAATATGTTCTTATCGCTCGATATTCAGAAGCTGTCGGCTGCAGCTTTCTTAATGGTGCTCTGTATTTTAGTCATTGTGTTGATGCTCTTCCGAGTTGAACATAAGTTCCGTTCATTTATGGAGTAAAGGGAGGGGTGTAGATGAACAAGAAACAGATAAGAACACTGCTACTTACTATTATCTTAGCCGTAATCGCGCTGGTAATGCTATTTCCGGTTGTGCTCACAATGGTAAGCTCCTTGATGACGGAGAAGGAAATTATGCTGAATTACGGCATGTTAGGTAATACACAGATGAACGATTTTGTGAATTTGAAGCTGATTCCAGATTGGGTTTCGCTGGAGCAATTTTATAAGGTGCTTATTTCAACCTCGCAATTTCTTCGTATGTTCTGGAACTCTGTATTTATGGTGTTTCCAATCATTATAGGCCAGGTCGTGGTGGCAACATTAGCGGCATTTGCATTTGCTAAGCTGCGATTTCCTGGCAGAGAGCCCTTATTTATTGTGTATCTGATCACGATGCTCATGCCGTTCCAGGTCACGCTTGTGCCGAACTATATCATGTCCGATCGGCTAGGGCTGATTAATAGTCCAAGCTCCATTATTTTACCAGGGATATTTGCGGCGTTTGGTGTGTTCCTGCTCAGACAATTTATGCTCCAAATTCCAACGGCATATATGGAAGCAGCCCAAATGGATGGGGCAGGTTACTTCCGATCCTTTATCAGGATTGTCTTGCCTATGGTGAAACCTGGAATGGCAGCGCTTGTTGTTCTGCTGTTTGCAGATTACTGGAATATGGTGGAGCAGCCCCTGATCTTTCTGCAGGATGCCAATTTGCAGCCCTTGTCCATTTTTCTATCTCGTCTACAGGAAGATGCGCTTGGGGTATCCTTTGCGGCTGCGGTCTTGTATATGATGCCTATGATTCTCTTGTTTCTTTTGGCGGAACGGTATTTTATTGAGGGCATAGAGCTTTCTGGAATTAAAGGATAGGGGAAATGAGATGACAAGCACATCTAAGCGACAACGATTAACGGCTGCTTTGTTTGTATTGTTTTTTGCGATATTGGCTGGCCTGACTTTCTTTAGCAGCACACTCGAAACGATGACGCTGCCCAAAGTAGTTACGGAGAAACTTACCTCGAAATCATTAGTTCATCAGGTTAAAGGGAGTGGAGTCTTAACACCTCGGAAGCAGGTGGATTTGTTGAATGAGACTGGCTCTAAAATTGTGAAGGTTCATGTAAAAGAGAATGCTGAGGTTAAGAAGGGGCAAAAGCTCGTGACATTTGATAGCTCTGATCTGGATGAACAGATCTATCAAGAGGAAACGGCGCTTAAGAAACAAAAGCTAAATCGGGAGATTCTCGAGGAGGATATGCTCAATGCATTGATAGGTGGTGATGAGCAAGTGATTGCCAAGGCAGAGCGAGCTCTTGAACTGGATAGTATGGATCTTGAACTGGCGCAAAGAAAGATGAATAAGCTGCGCAAAGATAAAGCGGATAAACAGACACTGACTGCCCCCTTTGATGGAAAAGTCACAAAGATTACAGCAGAGGATAGTATGAATGCTTCACAAGGGGGGACAATCCTGACCTTAATGGATAGTGGTAAGGGCTTCGAATTTTCATTTGCTGTCGAGTCGGATAATACGGCATTATTCGAGATTGGATCTAAGGTTTCTGTTCGATTGCAGAAAGACAATACACTGGTTAACGGTGTAATTGAAGAGATTAAAGCTGCATCCCAAGAGAGCAGTGAAGAAGATTCATCCGATAAATCGAGTTATCAGGTTGTCGTTTCTGTCTCCGATGATGGTATTAAAGGCGGCGAACAAGTCAGTCTGGACATAAAGAAGGAGTCAAATGAAAAAGGTTATGTGTTACCAAAGAAATGGGTTCATAAAGATACAACAGGGAGCTATGTCTTTGTAATTGAGGAGAAGAAAAGCTCACTCGGCAATACGTTTAATGCACGCAAGGCTTATATTGTAACGGGTGATTCAACCGAGGATGAGATTGTAGCTGTGAGCGGGTTAAGTCCTGATGATGAGATCATTATTGAATCAAGTGAACCATTACAAGAAGGTAATAGAATCCGAGTATATTGAAGGGGATGAATGAATTTGAATAGAAGATGGGTATTGGCCTTATTAGCAATGATAGTCGTATTATCGGGATGCTCTAGCAGCAGCGTGGGATCAGGTACAGAAGGAACATCTAATGAACAATCAGGTCAGGATGGCAAGAAGATTGAGATTGCGACTATGGCGGTAACTCCTTATTTAGAGGAGGCGGTTAAGCAATACAAAAAAATTCGTCCAGATATACAAATTGATATCAAAGAGTATCTAGCTAGACCCCAAACGAATGAAGATGGAATGAGTCAATCAGGAGAAGCATTCTCAAAGGGCGATGTTGAGAAGTATATACAAACAGTGAGCACACAGATGATGTCTGGCAAAGGGGCGGACATGATCGTAATGAACGATCTACCACAGGACAAATATGTCGCCAAGAACATGCTGACTAATTTCTATGATCTGATGGATAAGGATGCTGACTTTGATCGAAATCAGTACTATCAGAATATTTTTGAGGGCTCCCAAGATGGTAATGGTTTGTATGCAATGCCATTCTCATTTGTCATCGACGCGCTAACTGGGAATACAGAGTTGTTAGAACAAGCTAACATTAAAATCGATGATCAGACATGGACATGGGATGAGTTTAAAGATATCTCCAAGAAGCTTAAGGGAAAAGTTGGTGAGGATTATTTCGCATTTGTTAATCTATTCCCGATTCAAATGTTAGCGGAGTATATAGAGGCTAATTATGATAAGCTCATTGATCAAGGTCAAGCGAATTTCGATTCCGATCTGTTTCGAGATATGATGAAGCAAATCAAATCGATGTATGATGAGGGCGTACTTAGTAATGATTTTACGTACGACTATACCAAAACCTTGTTCAACAATGCTAACCTTTTCGATCCAATAGGAGGCCTGTCCCAAGTCCTTGATCCAAAGCTTAAACTATATCAAAAGCCAACAGTAAATGGAAAATATAGTGGAACTTCATTTAAGTCATATTTCACTTTAGGTATTAACAGCAAATCTAAGGTTCAAGAGGAAGCTTGGAACTTTATTAAGTTCATGCTTTCCGAAGAAATGCAATCTTCACCAGTGGTACAGGGTTTTCCGCTGCATAAGGGAGTTGTGGAGAAACAGCTTAATGATGCTAAGCAGCAGGCAGTAGCGGGAACACTACCTCTTCTAGAACAGAAGTTTGATGCTGAGACTGTAGAAAGTAAAATCCAAGAATTACATCAGCTTCTAGATGGAGCAAGTAGGAATTTATCTAGTGATCATAAGGTCGTTTCAATTGCAATTGAAGAATTTGATTCATATATGAGTGGTCAGAAATCCGCTGAAGACGTCAGCAAGCTGATTCAAAATCGAGTCAACACTTACATTAACGAGTAAATAGAACGTTCTAATCGAGAGGCGCTCAATCATTTAACGGTGATTGAACGCCTTTTGTTTATTTTGCAGGAATCATCCCATTTGTCGTTGAATATATCCCGTTAACCGTATTGCGTATTCGAGATACGCAGCCACAGGAGGGAACAGCATTGAAATCGACTACCGTTCAAAGCCTTACAGAGACGTTTAAGCTGGAAGTGCTTGCAGGTGCTAGCTGCATGGATCGTGAAATCACTCGTTCAAAGGCGCATAGACCTGGTCTGGAGTTCGTGGGTTACTTTGATTTTTTCCCAACGAAGCGGGTACAAGTATTGGGCTGCAAGGAAATCAATTATCTGTTAACCCTAAGCGTTGAAGAGCGCAAGTTACATATTGGTAATATCGTCAAGTATCATCCACCATGCTTTATTGTGACGACAGGTCAGCAGGAGATTCCTTATTTAACTCTATTCTGCGAAGAAGAGGGCATCCCGTTGCTTCGGACGCAGGAGACGACGACAGAGATCATCGCAAAGATTGATACCTATCTGGTGAAGGCGCTGGCGCCAGAGCTTTCAATTCATGGAGTATGTGTAAACGTGTCTGGTATAGGTGTCCTACTCAGAGGCAAGTCAGGGATTGGAAAAAGCGAAACCGCGCATACGCTTATTAGAAGAGGTCATCGGTTTGTGGCGGATGATATCGTGGTGCTGAAGAAGCTGGGACCGGCGACGCTTCTCGGCACACATAACGAGACGACCCGCGAATTCCTAGCGCTGCGCAGTATTGGTCTGATCAATGTTGTACGCCAGTACGGGCGTAGAGCTTTTCAGGATGAGACGCGAATTGTACTCGACATCGAGTTATCTCCTTGGCGAGAAAATTCCTTGAATAATGAGCTCGAACTGGAGCCGAAGTTCACAGACTATCTCGGTGTCCAAATTCCGCATATTGAAATCCAGCTTCAGCCCGGCCGTGACGTAGCCGGCCTAATTGAAGCTGCCGCCAACAACTGGTATCTGAAGCAGCTTGGCTATAGCGCCGTTGAAGAGTTCATGCAGAGGATTGAAAACAAGCAATGAGGGGTGCTCATGAATTTGTGTATACGTAACAGACCGCAGAAGAGCTATGTGGTCTGTTTTTTTAACTGAATTTCGCCTTTAATGCGTGATTGGCTGGGCATAGGCTATAAATGGTATAATTTCTAATAGGTATTTTGAGTGATCGTTACTAGGAGGTATTAATGATGAGTGATGAGCTATTGGGAAAATTGGATACTTGGCATGAAGAGGATGAATTTCAAGAAATCGTGGATGCAATAACGGAAATTCCTGAAGAGGAAAGAGATTATGTTCTAACTAGTCATTTGGGCAGAGCGCTTAATAATCTCGGGCAATATGAAGAAGCTTTAGAGCAGTATTTGAGCATTGAAGAAGAGGGTGAAGGTGACCCGCTTTGGCATTACCGTATCGGAGTTTCCTATTATTATCTGAAGCGGTACGACGAAGCTTTAAAAGCATTTACAATTGCAGACGAGCTAGAGCCTGATGATGAGGACACCTTGGAGTTTTTGGGATGGATCAAACGCAAATTGGCTAAGAAAGCTACGAAAAAACCTGTGAGTAAACCTGCAAAGAAGCCTGTAGTAGCGATCGATACCACCAACTTTTGGGATGACAGCGAGTATGCTTTCTCAGAATATATCTCTGAATCGCCTACAGATGCATTGATTGCTTCAGTAGAAGAAGAGCTGGTTTTTAAGCTGCCAAAATACTACGTTGAAATGATGAAGCTACATAATGGGGGAATTCCTCATAACAATCGGTACCCAATTCCGGGAACAGAAGAATTTATTACGATTTCAGGGATCCTTGGAATTGGACGAGATAAGAATAAGTCGCTGTGTGGAGCTTCAGGCAGCCGGACTGTGATTGAAAATGGACGTTATCCTGAGGTTGGTGTGGTGATTTGTGATTGTCCTTCTGAGAATGAAGTAATCATGCTGGATTACCGCGAGTTTGGAAATGATGGCGAACCCGAGGTTATCCATGTAGATCGAGATAACAAATACAAGATCACACGCTTGGCTGACAATTTTGAGTCCTTTATCGGTGGACTGGTGAAATAGTGGATTCGGCGATTTAGCTGAATGTGGGGATGATAAATCAGCCAAATAAACGATCGAAAAAAACAGAGCAGCGGTTCTCCTATAATGGAGGCAGCTGCTCTGTTTTTTAGTCTGCTCAATTGTCGTTATTAAACACCTTGGACTGAAGCACATCGAGTGCTCGGTTGATTTCTTCCAGTTCTTCAGTAGAAGAATCCTTGATCCGGTCCAGGAAACGTTCGCCGATCTGTTCAAAAGCTTTGTTCATCATCGCTTGTCCAGCGTCAGACAACCGAATCATTTGCTTACGCCGATCTTCTGCGACATCCAGCTTTTCACAAAGATTCTTTTCTGTTAATTTCTTGAGCTCACGGCTCGTGTTCGGCATAGAGATATTCTTACAATCACTAATTTGACTGAGGGTAACAGGCTGGCTGACCGCAATATACTCCAGAATACTATATTGAACGGGCGTAATACCTTCCGGTCTAACATCTTTGGTTAAATCGAATGTTACTTCATGGACTGCCGTCGTAAAGGTCACTAATTTATGAAAAAACGCTTCTTTGTCCATAACGATCACCTCTTAGTGTAAACTTTAACAAAATAATTATCATAATACAATTATCATTTGACAACTAAATAAAGATTGTGATACGATTTTGTTATCAAATGATAATTAAAGAGGTGGACCAATGAATGTTTTAGTCATCTATACTCATCCGAATCATAAAAGTTTAAGTTATGCTTTTCTCAATAAAGTCATTCAAGGAAGTAATGAAAATCGAAAGATCACGAACATCGAGGTGCTTGATCTATATGAAGAGCAATTTGATCCGGTGCTGGTCTTTAACGAAAATAAACGTAGAAGAGACATGCATATCGATCCCAAGTTTGAGAAGTATCGTGAGCAGATTCGTCAGGCAGACAAAATTGTGTTTGTGTATCCGATCTGGTGGGGCCGGCCTCCAGCCATGCTGCTCGGGTATATTGATCAAATGTTTGCCTCTAATTTTGCTTATAGAGAAAAGGGCGGCCTTATCCCCGAAGGGCTGCTGAAAGGTAAGTCCGTGGTTTGTATTTCCAGCATGAAGGGGCCAACCCTTTATCCTTTATATTGGTTAAACAATTCCCATAAGGTACTGATGAGAAAAGCATTATTTCAATATTGCGGTATGAAAAAAGTGAAGTTTTTCGAGTTTGGGAATATGGAGAGTCCAAAAGGTAAACATGACAAAAAGCTAAATCAGGTCTATCAATATTTCAAAGCTGTGGCTAATTAATTCTCAAAGATAACGGATCGATGATTATTTGGACTCGTTATAAAGATAGGCAACATAATCCTGCAGCACTGAGGTATGGTCCATTTGTCGCAGCATAGTCCCGATATTCCCACGGTGATAGCTGCCATGGTTTACTACGTGGAAGATAGCACCGGAAATGGATGTCTCAAGTGATCCCATCGTTGGATGATCTAACACAACGGTGGGGTCCTTATCTATTTGACTAGCCAACACCATTTTATTTTTGCTGGTTAGCTCACGATAGAGGACATCCATTTCTTCAATATCTTTTATTGCTAACAAGGGCTCTAATTGGGCAGCTGATGCTTTAGCTTCATTCCTAGTTCGCCCTTCAATCAAGTCAAACCAAATGTTCTCCACGACATAAATATGCGTCACAACCTTCGCTACCGAAGAAAAACCGCTCTGGATATCCTTATGATAAATGTCTTTAGGCAGCTCCTTTAAGCGATGGATGATTGTTTGATTAGCCCATACATTGTAGTCATACATTTCTAACGTCGGATGTTTCTCCATGAGTTTCTCCCCCTAAGATTATAGATACGTTAATTATACCCATTCCAAAAATGTTCGGTACAATTTAGAGATGTTTATTATAGGATCCTTTGTCCAAAGTAAACCAAAATACAGACGACAGCGATAAAGCAGAGGAGTAACCAATTCACTAGCTTCATTCCCATCTAAACCGTACCTGCCTTGATCATTGTTAAATCCTCGCCGCTTACTTGTTTGATTAAGTTCATTACCTTAAAGGCTCCTCTGCCATTCTCATAAGGTTTCATTTTATCTTTGTAAGTAGAGCGGTTCTTGTATACCTTCATTATCGAATGAACAAAGCTTTGAGTGGTCATCTCTTCTTCAAGTAACATTTCAGCGAGTCCAGTTTGTTGAAAATACTCCGCTTGGGCAAGTTGACCAGAGCGGCTCCCACCATTCGTGTGAGGAATTAATAACATTGGCTTTTGCATAGTAAGAAGCTCCATCATAGAGTTTGAGCCTGCACGAGATACGACAACATCAGCCATAGCTAATAAATGCGGCAATTCGCAGCTTGTAACGAATTCATACGATTTGTAGCCTGACATAGAGAGGTGATAATCGACCTTTCCCTCCCCGCAAATATGAACCACTTGAAATTTATCTATCAACTCGGAGAGTACATTTTTCACCATTTGGTTAATGCTATGTGCCCCTTGGCTTCCTCCCATAATGAGAAGAACAGGCTTAACAGAGGTAAATCCGCAAAAGGCAAAACCGCGTTGTTTATCAGCTAATTTGAATTGCTCCTTCAAGATCGGACCGACATGAACGGCTTTGAGGGAAGCAGATTTGGTTACAGTATCCAGAAAATTTGTACATAGATGTGTGGCAAACGGAAGCGAGATTTTATTTGCTAGTCCAAGATTTAGGTCTGGTTCATAAATAATGATAGGCACCTTGTTCAGTTTAGCCCCAATCACAACCGGTACAGAAACAAATCCGCCTTTTGAAAAAATCACACTTGGCTTGATGGTTCGTAGGAGACGGTAGGATTGAGAGATGCCTTTTATGATTTTGAATATATCGGTCACATTCTTCCAATCGAAGTAGCGTCTCAATTTCCCTGTGGAAATGGGATGATAGGTTACCTCCTCCTTGTAGTCAGACAAAAGCTTACGCTCAATCCCGTGTTCGGAGCCTATATAATGAACGTCCCAATCCTCAGCTAGACAGTTAGGAATCAACACCAGGTTCCCTGATACATGGCCTGCGGAGCCTCCACCTGTAAATACGATCGAGGTACTCATGCTAGAAACCCCCCTTGTTGTAACATTTCTTTTATCGCAGGTTTGCTCATCAACACATGATTGGAATCATAGCTCTGGAAGTCCACAGGCGGGCAAGAGGCATAGGCTTCTTGTAAACCTTCTATAGGAAAAGGAGGGAGAATCACATAATAGTGATCATCCAGATGAATGGAAGAAGCACTCTCGAATTCCGAAATTAGGGCCTCACTTAAACTTTCTCCTGGGCGAATCCCCGTTTCATTGATTTGGATCGTGCTAGTTGATAAGTTATCAATTAAGACTTGGGCAAGATCCTTAATGTTACAGGCAGGCATCTTGGTCACAAAGACTTCTCCGCCTCTGCTTTCTTCTGTCGCTTTAAGGAGTAAGGTGATCGCATCATCTATAGTTAGGAAAAAACGAGTCATTCTAGCGTCTGTAAGGGAAATGTCTTTTCCATTTGAAATACTTTGTTTGAAAATAGGCACCACGCTACCCGTTGAACCGAGTACGTTGCCACTTCTCACACATACAAACTGAGTTTTGGTTTGTCTGAGATTGGCATGAACCATTAGCTTTTCACCGAGTGATTTTGTCATTCCGTAGGTGCTCGATGGTTGCGCTGCTTTATCAGTTGAGACATAGACTACTTTTTTTACGCCATGTTTAATAGCGGCTTGAATCACATGCTGAGTTCCGAGTACGTTAGTCTTCATCGCACTGTCCGGTTGTTGTTCACAGATCGGGACATGCTTCAAGGCCGCTAAATGATAGATATAATCTACCTGATGGCAAGCTTGCATCAGTTCTTGCTTATCACGTATATCACCGATGATGAACGTTAGCTTTGGATTATGATGATATTCCTGTTGTAGTTCTACTTGAAGTGACTCATTGCGGGAAAATATTCTAATTTCTTTAGGGTCTCTTTCCAATAACCGTTTCACGAGTTGTCGTCCCCAAGATCCGGTTCCACCGGTAATTAATATGGTTGTATTTTGCACGGTTTGTTCCTCCTATGATCTTAGCTACACAATAATCATAGTGTTCATATGTTACGTGAATATGGCAAAGCGAAAGCTCTCAAAATCAAAAAAAGGTTAAAGAACCCTTATAACAGATCCCTTAACCCTTCATTTAACTTCTAATAACCATCGGTTTGTTTACCGGATTGCTCCGCAATTTCCGCGCCGTCTCGATTCTCTGAAGTACCTAGATGCTTGTGGTCGGCTTTGGCTTGAGCAAGACCTTCAGCCACTCGGCGACCGTAGTCTGGATCAGCTTTTGTAAAATGTTCAATCATATTGGTTTGAATCACAGGCGCACATATTTTTAGGGCATCGACCAGGTTATGAATCAATTCATCCCGTTCCCAATCCTCGAACTTGCGATAGGTATCACCAGCTTGCCCGAAGTCATTTGTCCGACTAATTTTGTCGCGAACTAGTCGATCATTATACATCGGTTGATGTTCTTTGCCAGAAGGAGCTGCCTCCTTTAACCCGCCAAGCGAGGAAGGTTCGTAATTCACATGTGGGTTTTGCTCAGGCGCCTTATCCACATGATAAGTCATTTGCCCATCCCGCTGATTCGTCGCTACCCTTGTCTTTGGAGCATTGATCGGTAATTGAATGTAGTTGGCTCCCACCCGGTGCCGCTGAGTATCCGAATAGGAGAACGTCCGGCCTTGCAGCAGCTTGTCATCCGAGAAATCCAGACCGTCTACTAGAACTCCAGTCCCGAAAGCGACCTGTTCGACCTCGGCAAAATAATTGTCTGGGTTTCGATCCAGAACCATCTTCCCTACAGGTAAAAATGGAAAACGTTCATGATCCCAAAGCTTAGTAGGATCGAGTGGATCAAAATCGAGCTCAGGATGCTCATCGTCACTCAGGATTTGCACACAAAGCTCCCATTCAGGGTAATCCTTGCGCGCAATAGCCTCATATAGATCCTGCGTAGCATGGCTGACGTTTTTGGCTTGTATATCCTCAGCGGCTTGCTGAGTTAGATTCTTAATGCCATGTTTCAGCGGCTCCCAATGGTATTTGATTAAGACAGCTTCGCCGTTTTCATTCACCCATTTATAGGTATTAACTCCAGACCCCTGCATCTGCCGATAGTTGGCTGGAATCCCCCAAGGAGAGAACAGGAATGTAATCATATGAGTAGCTTCAGGAGAGTTCGATACGAAATCAAACATCCGCTCTGGGTTTTGCAGATTGGTCACGGGATCTGGCTTGAAAGCATGAACCATGTCAGGAAATTTCAGCGGATCACGGATAAAGAAAATCTTCAGATTGTTGCCGACCAAGTCCCAGTTGCCATCCTCTGTATAGAACTTTGTGGCGAAGCCACGTGGATCACGAAAGGTCTCCGGAGAGTACACGCCATGAACCACTGTTGAAAACCTTACGAATACAGGTGTTTTTTTGCCTGCTTCTTGAAAAAGCTTAGCACGCGTATACTTCGAGACGGGTTCATCGCCTACTTTTCCATAAGCTTCAAAATACCCGTGGGCTCCTGCACCCCTAGCATGCACAACACGTTCCGGAATACGCTCTCGATCAAAATGAGATATTTTCTCGATAAAGTGGTAGTTTTCGAGCGTCGAGGGCCCGCGATTTCCTACCGTTCGTATATTTTGATTATCTGTAATGGGATGTCCCTGTCGATCCGTTAAAATCATATCTTCTTTTTCCTTATCCATATGACAAAACTCCACCTCTCTTCAGATATGAATAGTATTTTCTACCATAATTCTGAAAAGTATGCGAAATCCACTGACAAGAGATGTTATGAAAGTTACAATTTTTATTGGCATTTGAAATAATGACTGTTATATTTGAAAATACTATGTGTTATAAGCTTAGCAACTTGGTATCGACAGAATGGAGAGGCGGAATTACATGCAACAATTTTTAGATAGTATGATTAGCGTAACAAATGATTTTTTGTGGTCGAAAATATTGGTGATCCTTCTTATTGCTTGTGGACTTTATTTCACCGTAAGATCGAAATTTGTACAGTTTGGTATGTTCAAAGAAATGTTTCGGGTTCTTAAAGGATCCAATGAAAGGTCAAAAGATAGTATTTCATCCTTCCAGGCCTTCTGCATTAGTATGGCGGCGAGGGTAGGGACAGGTAATATAACGGGAATCGCAATTGCTATTGCCATAGGTGGTCCAGGGGCTATTTTCTGGATGTGGGTGATTGCCATTATTGGATCAGCGTCCGGTTTTATAGAAAGCACTTTGGCACAGGTATATAAAGTGAAGGATAAGACCGGATTTCGCGGTGGGCCTGCCTATTATATGGAGAAAGGCCTGAACAAGCGCTGGATGGGTGCGATATTCGCGGTTCTGATTACATTATCCTTCGGGCTTGTATTTAACGCGGTCCAATCGAATACGGTCACAGTGGCCTTTGAGAATTCATTTGGCACCAATCGGGCCATTCTTGGGCTTGTAATGGCTGCTGCCTTTGCGCTGGTTATCTTTGGCGGTGTTAAGCGTATCGCAAGAATGTCCGAATATATTGTAGTGGTAATGGCAGGAATCTACATTGGGGCTGCTCTTATTATTATGCTGATTAATATTACAGAGCTCCCAGGAGTTTTCGCACTCATTGTGAAAAGTGCCTTCGGATTTGAACAAGTCGCTGGTGGCTCTCTTGGTGCAGTAATTTTGCAGGGCGTGAAGCGTGGTTTGTTCTCTAACGAAGCGGGTATGGGTAGTGCACCTAATGCTGCGGCAACGGCAACCACGAGTCATCCGGTGAAGCAAGGGCTAATGCAAGCGCTAGGCGTACTCACAGATACGTTACTTATTTGTTCGAGTACGGCGTTCATTATCTTGTTATCTGATGCCTATAAGCAGCCAGGGCTGGACGGAATCAAGCTGACACAAGCTGCATTAAGCGAGCATATTGGTTCGTGGGCATCCGGATCACTAGCGATTATGATTTTTTTGTTTGCTTTCAGCACGTTAATTGGAAATTATTATTACGGTGAAACTAATATAGAATTTTTGAATTCCAACAAAAAGGTATTACTATTCTATAGATACAGTGTTTTGGCAATGATTATTTTTGGTTCCGTAGCAAAGGTTCAATTGGTATGGGATTTGGCCGACTTATTTATGGGCTTCATGGTTATCGTGAATTTGATTGCCATCCTGCTATTATCTAAAGTGGCCTTTGCCGCCTTGAAGGATTATAAAAAGCAGAAACGTGAAGGGAAGGATCCTGTTTTCTATAAAGACAGCATTCCGGGGCTCGAGAACGTTGAAGGTTGGGACAATTCTTCAGATATAAAAAGATAGAAATGTATTTGAAGGGCTCAGGAGACTGAGCTCTTTTTGCTGTCAAATTAGAAAAACGAGCCTTTAGAATCGCTTCTAAGGCTCGTTTTGCGTACAGTATTTTAAATTAGTCCTGCTTAATTTAGTTTATCCTGCAGCCCAAACATCTAATTCGATTTTCAATTCAGGTAAACCTAATCCTTTAACATAAGCAATGGTCATTGAAGGAGGCGTCATCCCGAATACTTTATTCCAAATTCCATAGAAATGATCCCAATCGATTTCTTCTGTGGCCCAAATGTTGATTTTGATTACGTTATCGGGAGTCAACTTTTGAGAAGAGAGGACTTCCACAATATTACTCATCGTATTTGTTACTTGTTGATTAAAATCTGTAGGGATATCACTGTTTTGATCGATTCCAATTTGACCAGAAAATACATACATTTCAGCGTTTCTGCTAATTTTTGTTACATGACTGTAGTTACCAACGGGTTTCGCAATATTTTCTGGATTATATCTTGTGATCACATGATTATTTAAGTTCATTTTTATGAAGTCTCCTTTAAATAGAAGATACATAACGATAGCTAGGTTATATATCTCCACTGTTTTTTAGTTTTAATTTTTGACAGACTTATCCTATCAATCATTAATTCTAGAAAAAAACAGCAGTAGAATACCCAATACCAAAAGATAAATATTTTAGGGATCTCTTTTTCATCAGGTATTCCTCCTTCATATTTAAAGCAAGATAACTTCATCAGAATGATAACATTAATCCATGTGCGACGGCAACTTTGCCTCCTCCGGCACAACATGACTAGGGTCTTTTTTTGCTGCGTTTTATGAAAACTTCAATGTTTTTTTGAAAAAAAGCAAAAAACACTTACATTAACGGATATTATGTTGTTATAATTACAAACAGACCGGTTGGTATGTTAGGAGGATACGTAATTATGGATACAAAATCACTAATGATTGAGAAGGCGACACTCCTTTTTCAACAAAAAGGTTACAAGAGTGTAGGCGTTAGTGAAATTTTAAAAGCTTGTGATGTTACCAAAGGAGCGCTCTATCATCATTTTCCAAATGGAAAAGAAGAACTATTAATTGCTTGTCTAAAGAGCCTAAAGGAAGCAATCACAATAGATATGGAGGACATTTTCAAAAAGCATTCTTCTACGCAAGAGGCCACGCAATTCATGCTTAATAAGTTAATTCACAACTTGGAAACCGAGGGCAAGCTTACAGGCTATACATTTAGCAGTATTGTCAGTGAAATGGCTACGGTCAGTGAGCCTGTCCGCCAAGCATGTAACTCACTTTATGAGAACATTCAGGCTATTTACTACACGAAGCTTGCAACTGAAGGCTTCTCGAATGAACTAGCTTCTGATATTGCTTTATTGATGACAACCTCGATTGAGGGTGCGATCATGCTGTGTCAAACGCAGCGATCTACCGCACCTTTAAAGACTATTGCGAAACTATTACCGACAATTTTGAAAGGAAGAACATCATGAATCTAGAAACAAGATTACCGAGAAACGGCAAAGAGGGCGCATTATACGGTGCAATTATTTGCACGCTAACCGTTCTGTTTATGTCTTCATTAAATATCATTTTAGCGGTTGGAGAATTTAATGGGGAAGTTGCCTTATCGATCCTTAAGGTGTTTCCGATCATTTGGGTCATTGTTATGATTTTAGAGCCTGTTGTTATTGGGCGTATCGCAGAAAAGCTGACAGCTAAATTCACACAACCTAGCGATAGCTTCAACGCCAAAATTCTGTTTCGCATTCTTTTCACCGTACTAGGAATGTCATTTGTGATGACCTTTATTGGAGACATCATCGGAAACGGATTGAGTTCTGAAACGTTCAATCACTTCTTAGCGAATTGGCCAAGAAATTTCCTAATCGTACTGATCGCTGAAAGTATAGTGATCCAACCTTTTGCACGATTTGTGATGGTAAAGCTACATGCTTCTCAGGATAAAAAGAATTCCAGCGCCGCTGGTATAACTGTAAATGGATTACCGGAACAAAACTCATAACATAACTATGCTCTCAGGCGAAGCGTTTTGTTTGAGAGCTTTTCTATTACCGTATATAATGATATTTTAGTTGAATCATTGAAACCCTCCTATATAACAAAGAAAACTTAACAATGAAAGGTAATATTGAACATGATGATCTATAGTCGTCTTGCCATAATGATGCCCCCATTTCCCTAGCTAGGCTCATATTCTTGTTGCTGTTCGAGGATATAAGCTTGTAGGAGGGCGAATTTAATATGAAAAAATATGCAGCACCATCTTTACTGCTAATGATTGTTCTTGTGGCTTTTCCGCAAATTAGTGAGACGATCTACACTCCATCGTTGCCGGATATTGCGGTAGCACTTGGGGTCTCTAATAGTTCTGTACAGTTAACATTAAGCATATATTTTATCGGATTTGCTTTAGGTGTTTTGTGTTGGGGTTGGCTCTCTGATTTCATCGGACGGAGACCTGCCATGCTAGGTGGCCTCATTGTATATGGTATTGGAAGCTTGATGTGTTTTTACTCGGAATCCATTACTCTACTTCTGGTCAGCCGTTTCATTCAAGCATTTGGAGCAGCAACTGGCTCTATCATTACGCAAACCATTCTTCGGGAGAGTGTATCCGGGAATAAGCGGCATGCCATGTTTGCCCAAATCTCGGCGGTGATCGCTTTTACTCCAGCAGTAGGGCCGCTTATTGGCGGATGGGTGGATCAAGCTTTTGGTTTTCGAGCGGTTTTCTTTACATTAGTGATGATGAGTGTGTTGTTATTTGTGTATGCTTTTTGGAAGCTGCCAGAAACGACTGATGTTTCCGCGAGAAAAAAGGTGGCTATTCTACCTATCGTTAAAAGAATGCTCTCATTGCCACGTGTACTAGTGTTTGGGTTACTGATCGGGGGCATCAATGGAGTTTTATTTAGCTACTATGCGGAAGCACCCTTTATATTTATTGAACACTTTAACATTTCACCGGGAGTATATGGTTTTCTAGGCATTGTTGTGGCTTTGGCATCGATAGTGGGAGCAATGATGTCCAAGAGATTATTGAGTCTCTATGCCGCAGAAAAAATAATTCACATCGGCTGTTTAGTGATGACCAGTGGGGCTTTGCTATTAACAATCGTAAGCAGCCTTGCCTCGTTGCCGAATATGATGTTGATGGTATGCATTCTAATAACCCTTTTTGTCATGTTAATGGGGGCCGGTATCGCTTTACCTAATTGTCTAAGTCTTGCGCTTGTCAATTTTCAGGATGTTGTGGGAACAGCAGGTGCGATCTTCAGTTTGGGATATTACTTATTAGTTAGTTTGGCGACATGGGGAATGAGCGCCCTGCATAATGGTTCATTACTGACGATGCCCATCTATTTCTTAGGGATTAGCGGCGGAATGTGGTTATTAAGTAAAAAGTTTATTGTAGCGGAATAGAATGTACTTCTTAGTTATTTGATTAGAAGGAGATATGGAACGGGGTATCCATAAATGAATGGCAGTCTGGAACTTTTTGAGTTCCGGACTGCTTTTTATTTGTTAGTCCACTTCCGGTACAATGACTTGGATATGACGAGGGAGAACACTTAGCGTAATTGGTAAAATCGGACCTTCTTCACCATCCACATTGGTTTTTACGGCTTCTGGAGAGCTCACAGTCACATTTTGGGCCGTGAAATAGACAACGTCTTTATGATCCTTAAGGCTGCCAAGTAGTAAAGAAATACTGGCTGTAATGGTATTGAGTATACTGAGGTCTTGAATAATAAAACAGTGAAGCAGACCATCGTCAACCTCAGCATCAGGTATCAGATTCTCGAATCCGCCAACGGAGTTGGTTAACACGGCGAGAAAAAGCGGGGAATCGCCTTGCCATGTCTTCTCGTCATAATGAATGACAAGAGGGTGGGGGGAGGTGCTTGTAAGTTGTTTTAGGCCTTCTTTCAAATATGCCAAAGAGCCGAGCTTAGTTTTCTCTTCGATTGAAACGGAGGATAAAGATCCGGCGATTGAACCTACTGCAACAACGTTGCCAAATAAGCGGTCATTCAAGCAACCAACATCCACTGTCTTTACGTTAGAAGAAGCAAGGGTTTGAATGGCTATTTCGGGATTCAGCGGAATCTGTAACGCGCGGGCAAAATCATTAACCGTTCCTAAAGGGACTACACCTAACTTTGGGTGTTGTTTCTGATTCATAAGACCATTAATAGTCTCGTGAAGCGTGCCATCCCCGCCAATGGAGACGACTAGATCGTAACACTCCTCACAGGCAGTGATACAATAACGAGTTGCATCTAGTTCTTTTGCCGTCTCCTTAATCGTAACCAAGTAGCCTTGATCAGCTAGAACTCTTTCTGCATATCTGACATATTCGCCAGCTTCTTCTTTACCAGATGAGGGGTTAATAATAATCATAGCTTGCCGCATAGGGATTATCCTCTCTTGTTCAATCTAATAGCCTATTAGATGATTACCCCAAAGTGGTATAGCAGAAATCATAACAACCTAAAAAAAGGTGAGCAAGAACGACCTAAGTCGTCTTACTCACCTCTTTTATGTTTGTTAATAGACCTTGTCACCATTAAAAATGGAATTCTTAACGATAACATAGTCGACTTTACGAATAGCTTCTAATTTATTGCCTCCAGCATAAGAAATCGAGGACTGAAGATCTTGCTCCATCTCTCTCAACGTTTCTGCTAAAGCACCTTTGTGCTCGACAACAATTTTTTTGCCCTCAACATTCTTCTTTTCACCTTTTTGGTATTCAGAAGCGGAGCCAAAGTACTCTTTATACAGCTTTCCATCAATCTCGATGGTATCACCAGGAGATTCTTCATGCCCAGCAAATAGGGAACCGATCATGACCATGGAAGCACCAAATCTAATGGATTTGGCGATATCGCCGTGTGTCCGAATGCCCCCGTCAGCGATAATAGGCTTACTTGCAGCCTTGGCACACAAGCGTAGTGCGGCTAATTGCCAGCCACCTGTTCCGAATCCTGTCTTAATCTTCGTGATACATACTTTCCCTGGTCCAATTCCCACTTTAGTAGCGTCGGCCCCAGCGTTCTCTAATTCTCTAACGCCTTCAGGAGTTCCCACGTTTCCAGCAATAACGAAACTAGCAGGTAGATATTGTTTAATATGTTTGATCATTCGAATGACAGCCTCGGAATGACCATGTGCAATATCGATCGTAATGAATTCCGGAATCAACTGTTCGTTAGCTAATTGTTCAACGAAATCGTATTCTTCTTCTTTGACTCCGACACTAATGGATGCGATTAATCCGCGGGTGTGCATGTCCTTGATGAAAGACGTACGCTTCTCCGGCTCAAAACGATGCATAATGTAGAAGTAGCCACTTTGGGCTAAGAAGCTGGCGATCTTCTCATCTATGATGGTTTGCATATTTGCAGGTACCACAGGTAATTTAAAAGTATGACCACCTAAGGTGACTGTTGTATCACACTCAGAACGGCTATTTACGATACATTTTGCAGGAATTAACTGAATATCTTCATAATCGAATACTTTTTTCATTATATACACCTCTAAATGCGAACATTATAGTATTTTGGTTTGATTATTGTTCGTCCACTTTGTAATGTACAGCATTCCGAACAAGAAGTCAAAATTCTAGTACATTATGGTGTAAATTGGACTTAATTATACGACGATTTGGTGTACGGGTAATGATTCATATAGTGAACTGAATGTAGGGACAAGAATATGTATAGATATTAACAAAAGGCCATCCCTATAGGGATGGCCTTTCTTCTATTACATCTGAAAAAGCTTGTAAGCAATATATGCTGCAACGACCCAAATGATAATCGCAGAGATCTTATTAATGATCAGCATGATTTTGCCGCTTGAATCTATTTGTCCTACGGTCTTTCCTGCTACAGCAAGCCCAAAGAACCAAATCCAAGAAACAAGGATAGTCGAAACGGCGAATGTAACTTTGTCTATGCCAGTGTAACTAAGGGAGCTGGTGCCGATAACCCCAATTGTATCCAGGATCGCGTGTGGATTTAATAAAGAAACGGACATCGCAAATAAGATCTGTTTTTTTGAAGATAGAGGTGCTGCGTCTTGGGATGAAGAGGTAGGTGTGCTTCTCCAGATGGACCATCCCATATACAAAAGGAATACAAGTCCCACAGCAAATAAAGCGGTCTGCAGAACAGGGATGGCAAACACAAGAACGGAAACACCTAACACGGCTAATAAAATAAGAAGGGTGTCACATAAAGCGGCCGTAATAATAACTGGGATGGCTTTTTTAAACTGTGGCTGTGAGGCACCTTGGTTAAATACAAAAACATTTTGTGCGCCAAGTGGAAGAATTAATCCAAAGGCTAAGGCGATCCCGTGAAGTAGTGCGGCTAACATAGTTGTGTCCTCCGGTGATGAGTAATGCGTTATAAAATTTGCTTTTGAATATGGTGCTCCATATGTTCTAGATAGTCTTGAATCAACCATTCAGGACGTATGGCTGCTCCTCATATTGAATTTTGATGAATCGTTCAAGATTATTGATCGCGGAGTCACATAGATGTCCTAATATTTCTTTTCGTGACCATTTATGCGGCTGGGGGCGCTCTGTCACTTCTGTTTCTGACATAAGTCTGATTTCTTGAGGTGATTTAATGAGCCATTTGTTTAATTGATCCATTACATTTTGTATCTGGATATTCTCGCCCATTGGTTATCGACCCCTTCATCTATAATTTCTGGCTAAATAATATGTACTATCATACAATTTATGCCTTTATAAAAAAAGATGATTAATATAATCTTGTTGTCCCTTAAAAAAGGTAGTAAAGTAACATGATACATACTATTTATGGAAAGAAAGGTTGATATTTTTTGAAAAAAGGAATATTTACAGGTCTTCTTGCGCTCTTGCTGATTACCGCCAGTACGCTATCTTTTAATGTTGTAGAGGCCGCTGGAACAGTAACGAAATTACCTAGCCCCCAATGGAGTCAGCTGAATGTTGTGGGAGCATTAGAAAGCATAGAAGGGGGTCCCGTGGAGGTTCCATCATTAAATACAGTGTATCTCCACACTAAGGAAGAGCATGCTACCCAAACTAAGGTATGGTTGGTTGATACGCTGAAATCTTATGATACACAGACAGGGAAGCTAAAGTGGTCAGTTAATTTTGCAGACCCGGGCACAGCGATGTTTCGTGAATCGAAAGATTATTTAGTGGCGCCAGATGGAACGGTATACATAACCTTTACAGATAATCTTTCACCTGACGCAACTCAGATCTATGCGGTGGGACCAGACGGAAAACGGAAATGGAAAGTGAATTTGTCTCAGACAGAGGGATACTTATATAGACTTGATAACGGGAGTTTAGTCTTTGCATCCCAAGGTAATTTTGATAACAATGGGAATTATAACGGATCACTAACTTTAATTAATAAAAGTGGTACCAAAGTAAAAAATATTTCTTATAAAGGAACGGTGTTGGCGCAAGGAAATCGTGTCTTAATTCAAACGAATTACGGTGGTGGGAAAGGCTCACGTATCCAGGCACTCGATTCTTCCTTAAATTCAGTGTTTACATATCAAATGCCGACCGATTCGTACACTGAAGTGTATTACAATCAGGTGCTTTCCGATGGAACAGTACTAATCCGTACTAATATACCAAAGACAGGGAATCGGTTATTCGGATTCAACTCTAAAGGTAATCTACTGTGGGGAAGAGATATCGCAGGTGATGCTGTCGTATCCTCACTTGGTGAAGTTTATGGGGTTTATGCCAATGGCAAGCTGTCTCTATATAATGTCAAAGGATTGGTTAAGTCGGTAGCGCTTAAAGATGAGACAGAATTTTTTGTATCGTTGGGCCGATTACAGGATGGTAATATTGAGCTTGGCTTCCCGGGTTCCACCACATATGTTTTAAATCCTAAAACGCTCGCAGTAGATTATACTTTTAAGCTGAAGGATGATTTTAATTTAAACTATGTAGGCAATGGCGTGGGGTATGTAATGACAGACAATGGATTTTCACGAATTAAGTTTTAATTCCAGAAATCGATTAGGATTGATCAAGGGATGCTGCCCCTAAAGGGATGGTATCTTTTTTTCTATTCTGTAATTACATCCCTAGCATAAATGTCATCCCATCTCATGACCTTTTGTAACTAGTAAGGCCTCAGGGGGTTACACTATAATAAGGGTCTAGTCAGCAGAATTTATAGGGGGCAATGTCTTGTTTAATCTGGTCAAACAGTGGTTCTGGTACGATTGGCTCGTCCTCCTGTTTCGGATTTGTTTTTCTACTTCTTTTATAGTTACGATGTGTTACCTCTCGGAGGACTTTACGATTCCTTTCTGGATCGTGTTTGTTTGGGGTGTGATCTCTTTTTCAGTGCCTTGGTTTTGTTTGCAGCTGCATTATAAGTATTATCTGATGGCGGAGATCCTTCTTTCAGGTGGTCTATGCTTATATTTGGCTGCTCTGTTTCCTGATTCGTATGTAACTTTTCTGCCAATTGCTTTTATGATTGCCAGCAATAGTGCACAGAAGTCCTATCGTTGGTCAGCTCCGATCACGGTGATCTTGATTCCAATAATGTTATCTAAATTGTCACAACAAATGGATGCTATATCGATGATTGTGAACTTTGGCTTGGTGTATACGATTGGCTTCGCTTTTCACTTGCTGGTGGTGAATCATAAGCAGAACGGGATTATTAAGAACCAGAATGCTGTCCTGGAGCAGTATATCTCACAAGTCGAGCGTATGACCCTTCTGGAGGAAAGAGATCGATTATCCAAAGATTTGCATGACACTGTAGGGCATTCTTATACTTCAATTCTTATGGGGCTGGAGACTTTACGTACGGAGGTGAATACCTCTGAAGGAGAGCAAAAGATAGATTCCTTATTAAAGCTAACTCGCAATGGCTTGGATGATGTGCGTAAATATTTGCACCATGTGGGCTCTTCGCAGGATTCATTGACGCTTATGCAGTCCCTGCAGAAATTAGTGGATGATTTCCAGACCTTTTCGAAGGTTCAGGTTCGTCTAAGAACGTTCGGAGAGGCTTATACAATATCCAAGCAGGCTAAAATGACCTTATATAGATGTTTGCAAGAGTCGATAACCAACGCTGTTCGTCATGGTCAAGCCAGTGAAATTGTCATCACCCTGCATTACGAGGAGAAGTTAATTCGACTGGAAGTGCAGGATAATGGATTAGGCACTGAAGATTTAAAAGCAGGATTTGGTGTGAACGCGATGAAGGAACGTGCTTCCAACCTGCAAGGCCAAGTGTATCTCTACTCTAAGCCAGGGGAAGGAACCTTAGTGACCTGTAGTTTACCAAGGCTTGAAGAGATACAGGAGGAAATGATTCGCTTATTGCTGGTCGATGATCAACCTTATATCCGGGATAGTCTGCGAATTATTTTAGAGCAGCAGCCCGATTTTGAGATCATTGGGTTAGCTGAGAATGGTGAACAAGCAGTAGGCTTCTGTGAGCAGGAACAGCCTCATGTGGTGCTGATGGACTTAAATATGCCTGACATGGACGGTGCGGAAGCAACGAAGCTTATTAAGCAAAAGTGGCCAGGGGTACGAGTGCTGATCCTGACTACTTTTCAAGAAACGGATTTGGCAGTCGAAGCACTGCAAAACGGGGCAGATGGCTACTTGTTAAAGTCTACTGAACCGCAGGAGCTATTCGAAGGGATACGTCTCGTACATCGGGGTGTGAAGATGATAACACCAGCTATTACGAATGTATTAATTGATCATTATGAGATGCATCCAACTTCTGAAGCGCAGACTGAGCAGAGTAATGAGTATGGGCTGACCCCGCGCGAGCTGGAAATTCTAGAATGCCTGTCAAAGGGCATGCGTTATAAATCCATTGCAGCTAAATTGTATTTGTCTGATGGAACGGTGAGAAATTACGCTTCTACCATCTATGCTAAGCTGGGTGTACGGAATCGCGAAGAGGCTCTTGAGAAAGCCTTTGGCACATTGGAATAACTAAAACCGAATGATCTGAAATTGTAGAGCGAGCACCTTGTTGTCTATTTTCCCTTGTGGGAGTAGGCGAAAGGTGCTTTTTTGTATGAAATAACTGTCATATGACATTATGGCACTGGTCGATTTTACATCAGGAGCTCTAACATAGGATTTACAAAGATGAACAAATTTTTAGTGCAGAGAGGAAGAGGAGAATATGAGTCAAATGATCCGGAAGCATGTGAGGAATTTCTGTTTCTTATTAATTACTTTTGCCACAGGGCTATTTTACTTTTGCTTTTATTTGGTAGGCATCACTTTTGGGGTCGCGATGTCCTTCACCATAGTAGGGATTCCGATCCTTTATTATGTTTTGCGTTCTACCGAAACCTTTTTACAACATGAGCGAATTCGAACGAAAGTCTATACGGATATCTCCGTTCGGACGCTTCCAACTCGATCTCAAGAACAAGGAAACATATGGGAAAAGGTTAAGGCGGAGCTGTCCGATGAGCATAACTGGAGAGCAATTATAGGGTTAATGCTGCAATTTGGAATTGGAATGCTCAGTCTCATATGTGCAACTCTTTTCTATTTGTCCCCTATTATTCTCTTGTTGTCCCCTATCTTGTATTTCATCGATATCTCTTCTATATCGTTATTCGGGATTGAAAATAAAACACTCAACACCTCACTTCTGTTCATGCTGTTAGGCGCGGTATCTCTTTGGATAGGTGCTTATCTTGGCAACGGTTTAGTAAAGATGATCGGCAGGTATACGCGGCGTTTAGTGAAAGATTTTGCTAGAAGATAAACTTTTACACGAAAGAAGGAAGATTAATGGTAGCCTCAGTTTCATTTATAAAAGTATTCTCGCAATCTCTTTGGATGATGTGGGAGAACCTATTTGCTATTGTCACCAAATTCCGCAGCCAGTCCGTGTGGAGATACGGGATATGTAAATTGGTCGTGTTAAAGTATCACGGTGAAAGTATAGTCTGCCAAGATGGACATCAGATTCTTCCCGGAGATTGGGTGGGTGAACTTCATCTGGATAATCGTCAGGTAGTGCAGCTTACGCGTACCCTGGGCGCTGATCGGGCCGGAATTCGAACTGCACGTATGCTTCGCGAGGCCATGAAGGAGATTAGTCGTGAACTAGATAGCAATCCAGAACTAAGCAAAGTGCAGGCGCTAACGGGGATTACGCTACTTCACCGGGGGATCATTCATGGAATAGGGTTTGAGCAGCATCCTATCAAGTCCAAATGGCAGCGGCGATGGTTCGGAATCTATCTTCGGTTCTTACTTCGGATGCTGCATCCGGAGGGGAAACATCGCGTTGAGGACAGCACGGAGAAGTTGTCTCCTAAGATGCTCGTGCTTAGTAAGCAGTCTTTGAAAGCGCGGTTTGCTCCTCGAAGGAAAGAGGCGGTTTCCTAATGTGGACGCTCCTTATTTTAGCTATAGATGCGATTATTCTTTATATGATTGTTCCGTTTGTGATTACTCGAATATTGGGATGGGGAGTTGTATCCAGAGGAAATGCCGCGAAGGAAGTTGCCTTTACTTTCGATGACGGGCCAGATCCATGCTATACCCCTGAATTATTGGACTTGCTGCATGAACATGACGTTAAAGCAACTTTTTTCGTATTAGGCAAAAGGGCTGAGCAATTCCCGGATTTAATCCAGCGAATGCACCGTGAAGGACATCAGATCGGCATTCATAATTATACACATACGCCTAACTGGATTTACTCTCCATGGACGAATAGAAGGAAGCAAGTAGATCGAACAGCTGATATTGTCGAGCGGATTACAGGAGAGCGGCCTATCTTGTATCGACCACCATGGGGGCTCCTTAATTTAGGCGATCTTGTCTTTCTTAGACGTTCTTATCGGGTAGTGTTGTGGTCTGTAATGGTGGGAGACTGGAAGGCGTCTGTTAGCGCAGCCCAAATAAAGCATGACTTATTGAAAAAGATAAAACCCGGTTCTATCATCGTTCTGCACGACAATGGTGATACACCGGGGGCAGATCGAGAAGCACCGCTGAACATGATCACCGGACTGGAAGAGGTCTTAAAGGAGATTCCTAGAAGGGGGCTGAAGAGCCATCGAGTGGATGAGCTACTGAACAAGGAAGCTAATCGCATTGGAGAAGCTAGATCCAGCGTCAAACATCACGGTCAGATTAATCTGTAGCTATGGATGACATGATGTCACTAGATTGGAAGGGAATTCAGACATTGAAGAAGAAAACCGTTCGAACCATCGTTATGACCGTTTCTGTAGTATACATGGTGTTGATTTTTGCAGGTCTATGTATGTACACATTTTCTAAGTTTAATGAAATTCTCAGTCATGAAGTTGAACAAAAGCTTAACTATAAGGTGGAGCTTACTTCTACTAAACTGAATAGTCGATTGTCGAATGATTTTCAGAAGAGCTTGGCTGAAATGAGTGAGGAGGATGCAGGTTATTATTTTGTCATAGATAAAGCTGGTCGATATGTAGCAAGCCAGAACCCTAAGCACGATATAGGTAAAGCTATATTTGATGAACCGGACATACAGTTGCAGAAGGTTGGTCAGGTCATAGCACAATCTACGGGAACTAGTGGTACGGAGGACTCGAAGAATGTTTATGCTTTTACAAGGATCGGCGATACAGATTACAAGCTAGTGCTAGTGATGTCTGTAGAACAGATCTTGGAGCCAATGATGAACAACCAATATTTAATTATTGGCGGTTTTGTTATCGCTTTGATTATTTTTATTGTCTTACTCTTCATTATCTTAACCCGACTTATTGTACGACCGCTGCGAAGAATTAATGAGCATGTAATGGAGCTTGTTGAACACGGAGGCGATCTGACTAAGAAGCTGGACATGAAGCGTAATGATGAGATTGGGATGTTGGCGTATTCAATGAATCAGTTTCTGGATAACATTCGGGCCATCGTCGGGAATGTTACTTCACAGGCCAATCATCTGAATGAAAATGCAGAAATACTTCAAGTTTCAGCAGAGCAGACAAATGAGACATCCAAGCAAATTACCACGATTATTACGGATATGGCTGTGAGGTCGACGGAGCAAGCAGATCATGTGCGGCAAGTACTCACGATGATGGAACGGACAGGGGAAATCTCTGAGGAAATTATGCAGGAAACGGTAAAGACAGTTAGCGATTCCAATCATTTAATAAAAGCGGTGCAAACTGGCCAGCGTGCAAACCGGGCATCTGTAGATCACTTGGAAACTATGGTTAGTTCCATTGAGCGCTCAACAGAAACCATTGCACAGTTGAACAGCCGATCCAGCCAAATCGGTGAGATCATTAACGTGATTTCCGAATTGGCTAGTCAGACGAATCTACTCGCGCTAAATGCAGCCATTGAAGCGGCCCGCGCTGGAGAGCAAGGGAAAGGTTTTGCAGTAGTTGCAGGAGAGATCCGTAAGCTTGCTGAAGGTTCCGAAAGAGCAGCCGAGCAGATTGCCGAGCTTGTTGGCGCAATTCAAGCGGATACGAATGCAGCGGTCAAAACGATGGAATCGAGTCAACAAGTGGTCAATCAACAGAATGATTTAGTATTACAAGGGCAACAATCTCTGGAGGAAATCTTTCAGAAGGTTGATCTAACAACCCAAAGCACGCTGCGCATTCAAGGCATATTTGGTGAGCTGTCTACAATGTCACATCAATCATTAAAGGCTCTAGTGCAATCTTCGCAGCTCATTGATCAGTCGGCATCGTCCTCACAGGAAGTAGCGGCTTCCACGGAGGAGCAACTTGCGACTATCGATGAGATGACGACCAAACTTAGAGAACTCAGCGAGTTATCTGTATTTTTAAAGTTAGAAGTTGGGATATTTACGATATAGTCTTATGCTAAAAACCTTTCAAACATTTTTTATATAGGAAGGCTATGGTACCATTTAGGATAAAGTGGTTTGCACCTATATTAAATCGTTGAGAAAAGGATGGGGTAGCATGTTGAATGCTTCTTACTGGTTAACCAATATAAGATTAGAGCAGGGTTATGTTATTGAGGATGGACAAGTGGTTGGTACAGATACGAAGGTTTGTCATATCCGAATTGACGGGGATAAGATTTCGGAAGTGGTTGGAGCGGACGTAGAGCTTCAGAGTCATCTACCTAAATATGACTGCAAAGGGTTATTGATGCTTCCTTCCTTTGAGGAGGCGCATATCCATTTAGATAAAACATATTTCGCTGGACCATGGAAAGCGGTAAAGCCTGCTGCCGGTGTCTTTGAACGCATTGAGGAAGAGAAGGTATTATTGCCTAAGCTGCTGCCTATGGCGAGACAACAAGCGGAGAGCATCTTGACGCTTATACAGCGTTTCGGTGCCACACATGTGCGTAGTCATTGTAATATTGAGCCTGTCAGCGGTCTGAAGCGTTTAGAGGCAACCCTGCAAGCATTGGATACCTTCTCCGGCAAAATTTCATCTGAAATTGTAGCCTTTCCGCAGCATGGTCTGCTTCGCTCTAATTCTGTTGAATTAGTAAAGCAATCCCTAGCAGAGGGGGCAACCTATGTAGGTGGTGTCGATCCATACTCAGTGGATGGAGATATCGAGAAGTCACTCCAGACCATGGTCGAGCTAGCGGTAATGAATAATGCTGGCATTGATCTTCACTTACATGATGGAAAAGAAGCAGGAAAGCAGACGCTGTCGCGTTTGGCTGATCTCACAGAAGAAGCTGGCTTACAGGGCAAGGTGACCGTTAGTCACGCATTCTGGTTCGCAGGTGCATCGCAGCAGGAAGCAGAAGAAATGGCTGCACGGATGGCATCACTTGGTATGGGGATTGCATCCACAGTACCTATCGGAAGAATGATGATGCCACTACCGATGCTGCACAGCCAAGGTGTACAAGTGAAACTGGCAACAGACAGCCTTACGGATCACTGGTCTCCTTTTGGAAATGGAGATCAATTGGAGAAGGCGGGACGGTACGCAGAGTTATATGGGTGTAGTGATGAACGGTCATTATCGCAATCCCTTAGATTCATAACAGGAGGGATAACGCCTCTTAATCTAAAAGGTGAACAGGTATGGCCAAAAGTAGGAGACACGGCAAGCTTTGTGCTGCTGCATGCCAGCTGCTCGGCCGAAGCAGTAGCAAGAAGAGCGGACCGTCAAGCGGTATGGTTCGAAGGGCGTCTCGTGAGTGGATCATTATAGGGACATGAGAGGTGGATGACATGCTCATCTCTAACCATTTACAACAGTATAAATCAGCGATGCTCTCTCTTCCGAAGGGGACCGTGCTATCGAAAGATGATCTGCAGGTGGATAAGCTTCTAATGAAGCGAAGCGGGAAGCTTGAAATGTACTATGCACCGCACAATGAATACATTAATCCATCTGCAAAGGTGATTATTATCGGACTAACGCCCGGGTTTACACAAATGAGAATAGCCATACAAGAAGCAGTTATTGGGTTGAAAGCCGGGCTTTCAGATGAAGAGGTATGCAGAAAAGCAAAAGAAGCGGCGAGGTTCGCAGGCTCCATGAGAAGTACGTTAATTCACATGCTAGATACACTTGGGCTTCATCAGTACTTGAACCTTACCTCTTGTGACCAATTGTTTCAGAAGCAGCAAACGAACCTGCATACCACCTCTGTATTGCGTTTTCCTGTGTTCGTAGAGAAGAAAAATTATAATGGGGCACATCCTAAGCTACGTTCAGATCCGTTCCTTAGAGAATGTACGCTATTGTCGTTAGAGCAGGAGCTGGGCATCCTGAGCCAAGCTTTAATTATTCCTCTAGGAAAAACGGTGGAGGGAATGCTCCAGCTTTTGGTATCTGAGGGTAAGCTCGATGATCACCGCTGTTTATGGGGATTTCCTCATCCTTCTGGAGCGAACGGACATAGATTTAAGCAGTTTGCCAGCCAGCAAGAGGACATGACAAAGACGCTCCAAGATCATTTATGGAACGTCTGAGTGATTGATCTTATCGCAACATTTTTCCTGGACCTCACGTTAAGAATGATAGAGTAGCACAATTTCATTCATCTCAGGAGGTATAATTCACTATGAAAACATTCAAAGTAATCGGAGCGGTCCTCGCTGGCACGCTCATAGCATCGAACGTCATCTCTGCTGCTCCAATCCAGCCAGCTCCAGTCAAACCAGCGACTAATTCCTCAGTACCGCAGGATTCTTATGGTGGTCTAAAATATGTGCTAGTCATTGATGGTAACGGCTACTCCCCAGTCGATGTTCCGCTATACGTAGGTTCAAGCAAGGAAGTTATGATCCCAATCCGTACAGCAGCTGAAGCGCTTGGATACAAGCTAAGATGGACTCAAAGCCTTCAATCGCTAGGTCTTGAGAAAGATAGCCAGTCGATGTCCTTTCAAATTGCAAAAGATGCTTACCGTAATGGTACAACAATTCTTTCGCTGGGTGCTGTACCGGAGCTAAAGAATGGAAAAACCTACGTTCCATTATCATTCTTCGAAAAAGTATTGAAGCTTGAAGTAGTCGCAGGCCCAACTGGAACCATATCGATTAATTCCAAGGAACAAGGCAATGGAGAGACCGCTTCAGACACGATCAAACAAGGATCAATCACTAGTATCTATAAGGGCGAAAAAAATGTTGAAATCGGCCTCAACGGCTATGGTCATGGCGTTCGCCTAGGCATTTCTGATGAAACGGAAATCGTATCTGCTGATAATAAGAAGCTAACCTTTGCTGATCTGCAGCTAGGCATGTCCATCGAGGTCGAGCACAGTATGGTCATGGCTATGAGCATGCCTCCATTGGCGGGCGCGATCAAGATTGTTGTGAAAGAACAAGCTCCCGATCAGCAGACCTTGGGAACAGTTGGCGTGATCGAAGAGGTTACTCCTTCAGATAATGGTACGACCCGCGTTGTAATCAAAGGCGATAAGCTCAGTGATTCTTCCTTCGAGACGATTGTTCTAAATACTTCAGATACTACGACTATTCTCGGCACGAAAGACAATCAGAAGATTGCCATAAGTGAGCTGAAAAAAGGTGACAAAGTGTATGCGTTCTACGGTCCGATGTTGACCAAGAGCTTGCCACCTATCGGCCAAGCGACCAAAATCGTTGTAGAAAACTAATTTACATGAAATCGAAGAAATAACGGATGACATGGAAAAAGACCGGCGAGGTGTAGGTCAAGCTATCCACACGGCTTAAATAGCTTTCTTTTAAAGCTACGAATTTATCGCCATCACCGATGAGCAAATCTCGCTTCAGCACGGAAACCGTTAAGCTACCCAAGAAGCCGCTCAAACTGATTAGCATGCCTGACAGGAAACCGAAGATCGGGTTGAGCGGCGTCAGGTAGGGATAGATCAAATAGGAGACCCCGGTTGTTACGACAAACGCACAGGCAAAACCTTCCCAGGTCAAATACGGGTTGGCGGTTGGGACCACTTTGCGCTTTCCCATATAAAGGGATGCGAGATAGTGGACCACATCATTCAGCTGTGTCAGCACTACTAGGAATAATACAAGCCCCGCTCCATACTCCGGTGTAGCAAATTGAAAATATGCTAAGTGACTAAGTCCGAAGACCATCAGCATTAATCCCCACTGGGTTGAACTAACACTACGCAGGAAGCCAACTGTCCCTTTATTAATGAGCCTAGGTAGCGGTAGGAGTAAGAATACATAGACTGGAATAAACACAATAAACATCCCGTACCATTCGATATAAATCCAGTAGAACTGTAGAGGAATGGATAAGTACGCCCACAGAAATAGTCTGCGGTCGGATTTTCGTGACTTTATCATGGAGAAATATTCTTTGAGTGCGAAGAAGGTCAGCACCATGAGTGCCAATAGTGAGACGACTGGATTAAAGAGAGTAGCCAAACAAAAGATAAAAAGCATTCCCCACCAGGTTTTGATGCGGAAGCCGATCCCTGTATAGTCTTTACTGGGCTGTAATTTGCCTATAACTACATACATCAAGTGAATGGCCGATAAGGCCGCAAAAATCAGGATTACCGTTAATAGAGAGCGGTCGATAGCTAATCACCAACTTGTCGTAGAGTAGATTCCATTAATGGGTTCATATGTTATTATGAAGGAAACGTTCAATCTTGATAAGGGGAAAATTGTAAATGGCAGATGATCCATCGATCTTTATCTTGCTTACGAATACCGGAACGCTCTTTACGAAGCTTATTCAAGGCTACACGAGAGCTCCTTATAATCATGCCTCGATCTCCTTTAATCGGGAGCTTTCCGAGTTATATAGCTTTGGCAGAAAGCACCCGAGCAACCCTCTAAACGGAGGATTCGTGAAGGAGGATATTAAGACAGGCACGTTCAGCAAATATCCAAATACGACGTGTGTTCTATATGAACTTCAAGTTACAGCCCGTGAAGTGGAGAAGATGGAGCGGGTACTCAAAGTCTTTATCCGAAGCCGGCAAAAGTATCTCTATAATATTCTCGGCGTGATTGGTATCGCTTTGAAGGAACCTGTTGAATTCAGCAACTCTTATTTCTGCTCACAATTTGTAGCGGAAATTCTGGAGAGGTCCGGCATTAAGCTATGGAACAAGCTGCCTGCGCTCGTAACGCCGGATGATTTTCGGCAAAGCGATCGGCTGAAGCTAATCTATCAAGGCAAATTAAGTGAGTACGAACCTAAAAGCTAAGGGAGAGTATTGGGATGAATAACAAAGAACGGTTCTCAAATCGGGTAGATTCGTATGTGAAATACCGCCCGAGTTATCCTAAAGAAGCCATTGATTATTTATACAATACGATTGGGCTAAAATCGAATTGTGATATTGCGGATATTGGCGCAGGAACAGGAATATTCTCAGCACTGCTTCTGGAGCGCGGGTGTCGCGTGACTGCCGTTGAACCAAATCCGGAAATGCGTACAGCTGCGGAGGAGAAGTTCGCAAAGGATAACCATTTCCGCGCATTGCCTGGCTCTGCCGAGAAGACAGAATTGCCAGACCAGTCTGTAGACTTTATCGTGTGTGCCCAGGCGTTTCACTGGTTTGATAGGGATGCAGCGCAATTGGAATTCAAGCGGATTCTTAAACCGGGTGGAAAGGCAGTTCTGATATGGAATTCTCGGCGTACTTACGGTACCCCATTTCTGGAGGAATATGAGCAGCTCGTGCAAACCTTCGGCACCGACTACACTCAAGTTAATCATAAGAATATTACCCCCGAAATCCTTAGCTCCTTTTTTAAGGCAGGGCAGATGCAAGTAGCGCACTTTAGCAATCAGCAGGTGTTTGATTTCGAGGGATTAAGCGGACGGGCGAGATCATCTTCCTACATTCCGGCCCCCGGAGATCCACGTTACGAGAATATGATGACGGAGCTGAGGAACCTATTTGAACGAAATAAACAGGATGATAAAGTGTTTTTTGAATATGAGACCGAGGTCTATTGGGGCCAAGTATAATAAATGAAATCAGCATATTAAAAAGACTCAAATCCTAGTGATAACAGGGATTGAGTCTTTTTTTACTTTTAGTTACGAAAGATGAACGTAAAAGGTGGTGGATTCGCCGACCGTGCTTTTGGCGTAAATTTTTCCTTTATGTTGTTCAACGATGGATTTGGCAATCGCCAGCCCCAGGCCATAACCCCCTTGTTTACGCGCTCGGGAAGCATTCGTACGGTAGAATCGGTCAAAGATTCTTGCTAAGTGCTCCGGTGCAATGCCCTCACCCGTATTGGTGACCGATAACACCATATCATTATGTTGTTTTTTAAGGGATAAAGTGACTGAGCCTTTAGGATTCGTATATTTTACAGCGTTGTCCAAAAGGATCATAATCACTTGTTTAATCTGTTCACTATTCCCCATCACAGTCAGGTTAGGCTCAATGTCATATTCAAGCGAGATACGTTTCTCGAAGATAATAGCTTCCATTGTTAAAATAATATTCTCAACCGCTTCGCTCAAATTGAACTTCGAATAGATCATGGTCGATCTGGAGTCGTCCATCTCGGTTAGGTATAGCAGATCATTGGTCAGACTGGTCATTCTCTCTGTTTCCGATTTGATGTAGTGCAGCCACTTTGACTGATTGTGAATAGTATCATCACTGTTGGAGAGAAGAACATCCGCATTGGTGTTAATAATGGTCAACGGCGTCTTCAATTCATGGGAAGCATCGGCAATAAACTGCTTCTGTTTCTCAAAAGCCTCCTTCACCGGTGCGATGGACCGATTAGCGAAAAAACGGCTTGTGAAGTATAAGATAATTAGCATCACCGAGCCAACTACAGAGAAGGTATAGATTAGATTGGTGAGGATTTTCTGCTGGGCAGTGATGTCCAGAAATACAAGCATTGCCCCATCATTCGTATGCTGGATGTTGAAGATCCATTTGCTGCTGTCCAAGGTGAACCTTCCGGTATCTTTATCAGCACTTAGAGCCTCTTGCAGAGCTGTATCATAAAATTCATCGTCCATCGTAAATTTGGAATCTTTCCCGATGAGGTTCGACGCTGTATCTATCTTCAGCATAAATGAGACGGACCGTTCCGGAGGTGGAGTTCCGTTATCCATACGTTTATTATCAGCATGGGGTAACTGGGAACCTCCCTTAGTTGAGCCCATTCGTCCTGTATCACCGCCGGGAGACTTGTAGTTCTCCATAATTCTGTGAAGATCCATCTGAATATTGTTTTGGACATCTTGGTACGTAATGACATAAATCGAGATGAAAGCCACCAGCATTATTACGGATATAGTTACTAGGTTAACAATAAGAAATCGATTTCTGAGCTTCGTGAACATTAGGCCGTCACCTCTAAAACATACCCTACATTTCTGATCGTACTAATGCGTACAGTCGAATTTAAGAAGGTCAATTTTTTTCTCAAAAAAGAAATGTACACCTCCACATTGTTGTGCTCTGCCTCCGAATCGAACCCCCATAACTTCTCAATAATTTGTTCCTTGGAGGTTACGGCTTGTTTTCTAAGAATCAGAAGCTCCAATAATTCACTTTCCTTAAGGTTCAGCTTGATCTCTTTGCCACCCACGGTAAGCTTCAGAGTCGATGTATTCAATTCAATATCCCCGAACTTTAAAGCATCATCTGGAATAACCTCGTTTTTACGTCTTAGTACAGCCCTTATTCGTGCCAGTAAGATCTCCGAGGAAAAAGGCTTGGCGATATAATCATCAGCCCCATAGTCTAGTCCAGTGACCATATCTGTTATCTCCCCCTTTGCGGTAAGCAGGATAACGGGAGTGGATTCCCCTTTCTTGCGCAGCGTCTTGAGGACGCTAACCCCATCCATCTCAGGTAGCATAATGTCGAGCAGCAGCAAATCATAAATTCCGCTCAGTGCGTAATCCAGACCCGATCTACCGTCATGGACTGCATCCACCGAATAATTATGTTTTTTTAATATTTGAGTTAAGGCTTCAGCGAGATGAAGCTCATCTTCTACGATTAATATTCTCATGGTTTTGCATCCCCTACATAAAACGAGTATTTGTTATTGAGGTCATTATATCAGTATTACCTTTACTGAACCTTAATGAAGAGAGACATTGATATGTTTTAAAAACGGACAAATAAGGTGGCAAGTAACGGAGGGGGATTTTGGAACTTTAGGAGCGATAGCGTCCGCCTTTGTCTGCGGATTTCCACTGCGAACAGCAGTTTAAATCAAGAAATTTGCAGACAACAGCGGCCGGAAGTCCAACATTCACCGGAGTTACGATTTACACCTGTAGTGGGGTAGTTTGTAAAACCATTTAAGATTCATTAAAGGTTTGGGATCTAAGATACATTCATAAGCACACGAGACAACGATAAACAGAAAGGGATGATCCCATATGGCGATTGAGGTATTCAACCGTTATGAGAACAAATATTTACTGGATAACGAAGCTTACTATAAATTTTATAACCAATTACTCGAATACATGGAACTAGACGATTTCAACAAGCAGCATGAGTTTTATTCCATCACCAACTTATATTATGATACTGCGCACAATACCCTGATTCGTAATAGTCTTGCGAAGCCCAAGTACAAAGAGAAGCTGCGTTTGCGAGCTTACGGTGTTCCGAATCAAGATACAAAGGTGTATCTGGAAATTAAGAAGAAGGTGTTCGGGCTGGTGAATAAAAGAAGAACGTCGCTCAAATTAGACGAGGCTTATGCTTTTGTTGCCACTGGCAGGGAGCCAGAATTTAAGGATTATATGAACAAACAGGTGATTGAAGAGATTAAATACTTTTTAACGCGGTATGAATTGCAGCCAAAGGTGTATCTGTCTTATGACCGCAAAGCGTTGTTTTGTAAAAAAAATCGTGATTTAAGAATCACGTTCGATACGAATATTCGAAGTCGGCGGTACGATCTCAAGATGGAGCATGGCGTTTATGGCGAACCATTACTAGAGCCAGGTCAGTGGCTTATGGAAGTAAAGGCTGAAAATACGATTCCGGTTTGGTTAGCAAAAATGCTCTCAGAGCATCAAATGTACCGTACAAGCTTCTCCAAGTACGGTAATGAATATAAAAAAATGCTGAAGAACAGTAAAACAGAACGGGGGAGTGCTCTTTATGCTTGATTCATTATTTACCGCAGCAACGAGTACAGAGCTAACGTTTACCAACGCAATCCTAACTATTGTTATAGCTATCGCCCTCGGCGGGATCATTAGCTACACCTATATGAAGACAAATTCCAGTGGGTATTCGCAGAGCTTCACACTCACGATGGTACTGCTGCCCGTAATTGTGGCCATCATCATTCTGCTCATTGGCAGTAATGTTGCCAGAGCCTTCAGTCTTGCCGGAGCGTTCTCCATCATTCGGTTCAGAAGTGCACCTGGTGATCCGAAGGATATCACATTTGTATTGTTTACCATGGCATCAGGACTGGCCTGCGGGGTAGGTTCATTCGGATACGCAGTCTTGTTCACTCTTATCTTGTGCGCACTTATGTTTATTCTTAATCGGACTAATTTCGGGGTAAAAACAACGTTGCAAAAGACACTCAAGGTAACTATTCCAGAGAGTCTGGGCTATGAGGAAGCCTTCGCTGAAGTTTTCAATAAATTTAATGTGGGGTATGAGCTTAAGAAGATTAGAACGACTGAGCTTGGTAGTTTATATGAACTCGTCTACGCCGTTACGCTGGGTGAGACTGTGAACCAGAAGGAATTTCTAGATGCGATTCGCACTCGTAACGGGAATCTAGATCTCTCGTTAACTATGACTCCCTCTGCAAATGACTATTAAAATGATCGAAAGGATTGATGAGATATGAAGAATTATATAACAGTTAGTAAAATAGGGGTCTTGTTACTGTGTGCGGGACTCATGTCGGCTTGCAGCAATAATAATAAGACCGTACAGTCTGAAACCACGTCGAGTGAATTAACGTCGAGCCAGAGTGGAGCTGATAGTGGAGTGCAACTTGCAAGTGCTAAGCTATCGGACTTGGTAACGTTCGATGAAGACGATTCTAATACAAGTTGGACGGCGGACCAATCGACGGAAATTGCTTTGGCTGGAACAAGTGCGCTTGTTGACGGCACCGGGGCTGAGTCTAAGGATGGATCAGTGACAATTACTGCAGCGGGAACTTATGTGCTGTCTGGTAAGCTGAGTGATGGACAGATTGTAGTTAATAATCAGGATGAAGGTATTGTGCATTTGGTACTGAACGGTGTGAACATCACGAACAGCGATAGTGCTGCAATTGATATTAAAGAAGCAGGTAAAGTGATCATTACCTTGGAGGACGGAACAGAGAACTCCGTATCGGATGGAGCAACTTATGTCTATGCTGATGACACTACAGATGAGCCTAGTGCAGCTATCTTTAGTAAAGCAGACTTAACAATCAATGGCACAGGGAAGCTGTCCGTTTCTGCTAATTATAATGATGGGATTACAAGCAAGGACGATCTCAAAATAATGAATGGCACACTTGAAATTCAGGCTGCCGATGACGGGATTGTCGGTAAAGATCTAGTCGCTGTGCAGGATGGAAGTATCAGCATTACAGCTGAAGGTGACGGAATGAAATCAACGAACGATACCGAAACGGACAAAGGCTTCCTTGCTATAGCAGCAGGAACATTTGATATTAAGGCTGGCAATGACGGAATTCAGGCGGAAACTGCACTTGTAATCGATGGCGGAACGTATACCGTGGTTACAGGCGGAGGCAGCGAGAATGGCGAAGTGAAGACAGGTGATCAAGGGGCAGGCATGGGCATGAGAGGTGACCGAGGTCAAGGAACAGGTGGCCAAGCACCGGGAACATCAGAAACATCGACACCAGCAACAAAACCAGAAGCAAAGTCAGAGATAACAACAACGGAAGCACCAACAACTACAACAACAACAGAATCGGAAATACCAAGTACTAAAGGCTTGAAGGCTGGAGGAGATATTAGCGTAAACAACGGAACATTTAACATTGATTCTGCTGATGATGCAGTGCACAGCAACAGTAACGTTGCGATAACCGATGGAGAATTCAACATCAAAACTGGCGACGATGGAATCCATGCGGATGCCTTGGTGGCGATATCCGGTGGCAAAATTGATATTACGAAGAGCTACGAAGGGATTGAAGGAGCAAACATCGAGATTTCCGGTGGTGAAGCTCATGTGGTTGCTTCTGATGATGGAGTGAATGTTGCAGGAGGCAATGATGAAGCGACTGTAGGAGGTGGCCCTCAGGAGCAGGATCAATTCAGCGATGCTGCGGCTAATGTGCTCACGATTAGCGGGGGAACATTAGCAGTCGATGCCACAGGTGACGGATTGGATTCGAACGGCTCTATCGTGATGTCAGGTGGTACAGTAATTGTTAATGGACCTACTAATGGTGGAAACGGTGCTCTCGATTACGATGGCAGCTTTGAACAGAGTGGCGGTACTCTAATAGCCGCGGGAAGCTCGGGTATGGCTCAGGCAACGTCTGACACCTCCAGCCAACATGCAGTCAGCATGACGTTTCCTCAGATCCAGAAGGCCGGAACATTGGTCCATCTGGAGGATAGCGAAGGAAACACGATTCTAACCTTTGCTCCATCGAAGGATTATCAGTCGTTGGTGATGAGCTCCCCTGATTTGAAAGACGGTGGATCATACACCCTCTACTCGGGAGGTACCTCGACTGGCAGTGAAGCAAATGGATTGTATACGGATGGCGAATATACTGGAGGAACGAAAGTAGTAGCGTTTGAAATCACAAGTAGTGTAACTTGGCTGAATGAATCCGGAGTAACCACCGCGAACACCAATCAAGGTCCAGGTGGCGGCGGTGGCGGTGGAAAAGGAAGACCATAATCTATAAATTGCATATTAAAAGCCACTCCAGCACATTGGAGTGGCTTTTTGGTGGTACAGATAATTAGTCGCTATTAATAGAGATTAAATTCTGCTTAATGGGTTGATTTGAAGTCTTTATGATCACATTGTGTGAATTAAAAGACAGAATTTGAATCAGCTGCTCTGCCATATGGTTCGCAGTATATTTGAACCCTCCCTTTACCCATTCCATGATTAATCCAAATAGAGCATAGGCCGTATAGCTAGAAAATAGTTCGATATTTATATTGTTATTAGTATTATTAACCTCGACTAAGTCCTGCTTGGTTAGCTCCTTTAAGATGTCACAAATCTTATTTTGAAACCCAGGCAGAACATTGGAATTTACAATGATGGTATAAAAATTAGAGTAGGAAACGACATGCTCGAAAATTTTGATGCTAGAGGTAGTAAGCTCACTCACCATGAATTTATCGGTATGGAGATAGGGATCTTTATAAGCCTTAATTAAATCCTCCAGCACATCATCAATCAGCTCATTCAGAAGTTCTTCTTTGGTTTGATAATGCTTATAGAAGGTTCCACGGTTTAAATCGGCTAGGGTAACAATATCGGTTATCGTAATGGTGCGGAAATTCTTTTTTTCCATGAGTAATATCAATGCATTTTTTAGTTCTTTCTTCGATTTACTCGTTCTTCGATTTTTAAGCAACAGAAGACCACCTAACTGTCTATTTTCTATTCCTATTTCAACACAATTCCAAGTTATATTTATTTATGAACATTTGATGTCTCATTTGTATATTGATAGTTAAATTGCAGAAGATTAAACTTGAGTAGAATAAATTTTAAGTGATTTAGAGATTTTATAAAATATAAGGAAGTATAAGTTTCACGCTATACTTTATCCTTATATTTCTCGCATATACGCTTACCGTCCCATTAAGGACGCCGAAGGCGTTTTTGCTTGTATTGATACTTACATTATAGATAAACGTAAAGGAGACTTCCAACATGAAACTTCAAGACAGAGTTGCAGTTGTTACCGGAGCAGCCTCGGGTATGGGGAAATCTATCGCAGAGTTGTACGCTAAAGAAGGTGCTAAAGTAATAGTAGCCGATCTTAACCTCGAAGGTGCGGAACAAGTCGCAGCAGGAATCGTTAGTAATGGTGGAGTAGCTAAGGCGTTGAAAGTAAATGTTGCTCTAGTCGAAGATATCAATAACATGATTGATACCGCAGTAAATGAATATGGAACCCTAGATATACTAGTGAATAATGCGGGTATTATGGACGGCTTTGAGCCAGTTGGTGATATTAATGATGAGAGATGGGATCTTATCTTTGACATCAATACCAAAAGTGTAATGCGGTCCACACGTAAAGCGCTACCTATTTTCCTCGAAAAAGGAAGGGGCGTTATTGTGAATACCGCTTCTACCGGTGGCGTAAGTGGTGCTCATGCTGGAGCAACTTATACTGCCTCCAAACATGCAGTAGTAGGCTTGACGAAAAATACAGCTTTTATGTATGCCAACAAAGGCATTCGTTGTAATGCCATCGCACCAGGAGCTACTGCCACTAACATTAGTGCTTCTATGAAAAATATTAATGAGTTCGGCATGAGCCGCACTCAACTAACACAGGCTGTAATTCCTCGTGTAGGTTCACCTGAAGAAATCGCACAAGTTGCGTTATTCCTGGCTTCAGATGATTCCAGTTTTGTAAACGGAGCAGTCCTCGCTGCCGATGCGGGATGGACTTCAGCATTCTAAAATTAGATAGCATAAAAAACTCCGCTAGAGATTACTCTAGCGGAGTTTTTTATGCTCTTGATATTTCCAGGTTAACCCTTCAAAATAGAGAGAATGCTAACTATAGAGGGAGTTATATGAAATGAACGATGTTAGGGCGCGGAATCATGTGAAAGTGATTGGAGAAGGAGAAAGAACCATCCTTTTTGCACATGGATTTGGGTGTGACCAGAGCATGTGGCAGTTTATTACGCCTTCTTTTGAGAAGAAATATCGAATCGTTCTATTTGATTATGTAGGTTCAGGTAACTCAGATTTAAGTGCATATACAACAGATAAATATCATACGCTCCACGGCTATGTACAGGATGTATTGGATGTCATCGAAACGTTGGAACTCAAAGATATTATTTTTATAGGTCATTCGATTAGTTCTATGATCGGGATGCTTGCTTCGATTGAGCGGCCGGATTATTTTGATAAAATGATTATGATTGGTCCTTCTTCATGTTATTTAAATGAGGGGGATACTTATTTCGGAGGCTTCGAGAAGAGCGATATTACTGAGCTTCTGGAGATGATGGAGATGAATTTTGCTGGCTGGGCTAGCTTTATGGCACCTCTTGCTATGAACAACCCTGACCCGATGTTAACGAAAGAGCTGGAGCGCAGCTTTATCTCGGCAGATCCTGTTATTGCAAGGGAATTTGCAGAAGTTACGTTCTTTTCAGATCATAGGGAAGATCTACCTAAGGCTACAATCCCTACACTTATTCTACAATGCTCGGATGACAGTATCGTACCTATAGCGGCTGGAGAATATCTACATAAACACTTGAATAATAGCACCTTCCGGTTAATGGAGGCTAAAGGGCATTACCCGCATATAAGCCATCCTGAGGAGACCATCACTTTAATTAATGAATATCTTACGTAAGCTAGATGAGATTATGCTGTGTTGAAAGGATATTTAGATCATGGATGACCGATTAAGATTTGCGCCTTGTGGCTATGTTTCTATTACCCATGAAGGAATAATCAAGGATGTAAATCAGACGTTCTTGGACCGTATGGGGTATAAGCAGGTTGATTTGGTGCATAAGCATTTTGAATCTATCATGTCTACGGCAAACAAGCTTATTTTTCATTCATACTTCTATCCTTTTATCAATCTGAATGGACAGGTGGAAGAGTTATTTATCAATTTGAAGGACAGCAAGGGACAAGCCGTCCCTTACTTGTTAAATGGCAGACGCCTTGAGTGTGAAGGTGTAGAGGTCATTGATTGTATTTTAGTACAGATGGGCAAACGTATTGATTATGAGCTAGAGTTACGATCTGCGAAGAAGCAAATAGAAGAGGCTTATTGGGAAAAAGATCAGGCGCTGGCAAAGCTCAAACAAATTCACCTGGAAATCGAGCAAAAGCAAGCTGAATTGCTGGAGATGAATGCCGTTTTAGTAGAATTATCTAATACAGATAAGCTGACTGGGCTGAAGAATAGAAGGTTTCTTCAAGAGAAGCTGGAAGAGCAGATTGCAGGGTATGCCCAAGCTGAAGCAGCATTTTCGCTGTGTATTATAGATATTGATCATTTTAAAAAAGTGAACGACACCTATGGGCATCAGACAGGTGACTATGTACTGGAGAAAATGGCGAGTATCTTGAAACTGCAATCTCGTAAAGAGGATATGGCGGTTAGATATGGCGGTGAGGAATTCATACTTCTTTTACCAAATACAGACATCTCGGAGTCAAAGACTATAGCTGAGAATTTACGGCAATCTATCGCGTATTCAACTTGGGAAATGGGCCGGATTACGGTGAGTATTGGTATAGCTACATTTATTCCAGCTGATTCAGAAACCACCCTTCTGCAAAAAGCTGATCAAGCGCTCTATGCCTCTAAAGAACAGGGGAGAAACCGCGTCACGCATAGCATAGATTTGAATGAAAAGCTTCTTTAACAGGGGGCTTTTTTGTTATTTATATACGATACATCCTCTTTGCTCTAATTGCTCTAAAATATCCGTTCCCTTCAAGCTGTGATTCCATCTTAGATCCAGTTTCTCTAATCGTTCAAGCTGTAAAAGGGAATTCGGGATTTCTTGCAGGTTATTATCTCTTAAATCAAGCTCAACAAGGCTGCTTAATTGACCTATTTCCTCAGGCAGCTTATTCAGTTTATTTTTTCGAAGGTTAAGTCTTCTTAACTTGCTTAGTTTACCGATGGATGAGGGCAGTTCAGTGATTCGATTATCACTCATATCGAGTATCCGCAGTTCTTCTAAAGCACCCAAATGCTCTGGCAATACGACCAGTTGATTACCATAAAGATGAATCTCTCTTAACCCTTTAATTTGTGTGATCGAATCAGGTAGACGTTCTAGCTGATTATAATAAAGCCGCAGTTCAATTAGACTGCTCATTTCGCCTATACGGGTAGGCAATTGCTTGAGATGATTATCTGTTACGTTCAGATACTTGAGTTTCTGGAGATTACAAAGCTGCTCCGGCAGCTGTTCGAACTGATTATTACTTAGGTATAGAAAAGAATCTAACCCCTGCAGTCCGCCAATTGTCTCCGGCAATACCTTCAGTCGATTATGGCCTAAATCCAACATTCTTAGGTGAACTAAGCGACCGATGTTCTCGGATAACTGTTCGATTTCATTACCCGCATAATTAAGTACCTCTAATTCGTCATGGAGGAAGAGATGGTCAGGGATTTCTTTAAGATGGTTGTTGTACATGCTCAGTTCTAGTAGAGGATTGCTCTCAAACACGATCTCTGGCGTTTCTGTAAGTCCTTTTCCGTCAAAATTATATCTCATGGAAGGTTCTCCTTTGTTATTGGTTTTGGCATCGTTACGATAGAATATAACAGGATGATGATTTATTATCAGTATGTTGGCATACAAAACTATGGAATGTGGATCATGCCTATGTTATCTATTCGGGGATTATAAGGGTGTACGCTACCACAAAAGGGAAAGAGCATACCGTAGATCTTTTTGGAAAAGGCGATTTATTTGGCGATCTGGAAGTGATCCATCCCTCCAATATAAGAGTGCTGTCTGCGGTGGCTATGAATGATACTGTATTATTTGTGATTAAACGTGAGCCTTTTGAGCAGATGCTTGCCGATTACCCGTTGATTAAGGAACAATTGATGCTGCTGCAAATGGACCGTTTATTTTTATCGAATCGGTTATTACATGAAATGAAATTTCATGATGCGAGAGCGCGTGCGATCTTTACGCTGAGAAGACTATACCAAAGATTTGGAGTCGAGGAGCAAGGCAAACAGAGGATTGATCTTCGATTGACCCATCAGCAGTTCGCGGATATGATCGGAACGTTAAGGGAGACGGCTACCCTTGTGCTTAAAGATCTGCAAGAGCAAAAGATTATTGATATTCAACATCAGCAGATCACCGTGTTAGACCCGACGTATTTACTAGAGTATACGGATTTCGATTGAAGAGCAGTTCCGGGATCTTTTTCAGAGAATTGATTATTAAAGGGGTTATGAATGTGGCATGTAATCATTGTGTAGTAAGAGAGCTGAATTTTGAAATCAAGGCTCATGGTGAGCTTAATCTAAGGATTTTACCTGAGGTTATTCATCACTTGAGTAGAAGTAATACGATACATAAGGTAGAAGAAAATGTGATTACGATTAAGGAGGCTGGGGTGCGGGATTTTCTAGATTTCTGTAATGACCATATGGAGTCGGAGCAGTTTGAATTCCGTATAGATGACCAAACATGGAGACCTCTATCCGAATTACCTACTGTACTTGATATGGAGTGGATTGATGAGGTTATAACTAAGGGCTTAGTTACTTGTCACTTCCAACCGATTGTGAACGTACGGGAAGAGATTTTTGCATACGAGCTCCTATCCAGATTTAAAAAAGAAGATGGGTCCCTTATCTATCCTAATGAGATTTTTGCGGCGGCACGGAATCGTGGGCGTTTATATGCTTTAGACCGGTTATGTAGAATGACTGCTGTAAAATATGCTGCACCCTTAAATAAAAAAACGTTTATTAATTTTATCCCAACGTCGATCTACGCTCCAGAGTTCTGCTTAAGATCAACCGTTGAACTGGCCAATCAATTAGGCGTCGATCCCTCTCTTTTTGTTTTTGAAGTTGTTGAGACGGAGAAAGTGGATGATCTCGCTCATTTGAAAGCTATTTTGACATATTACAAGGATCGGGGATTTGAATACGCTTTAGATGATGTTGGCGAGGGCTTCAGCACGATCGAGATGTTATTGGAGCTTAAACCCCATTACATGAAGCTGGATATGAAATATGTTCAGGGTGTGTCCAGCGATCTGAACAAACAGAAAATAGCTAAACAATTTTTAGAAAAAGCTTTAGAAATCCAATCCGTTCCTCTAGCAGAAGGTGTGGAGTTTAGAGAGGACTTTGAATGGCTTAAGCAGAGTGGTTATCAGTTGTTTCAGGGATATTTATTTGGAAAGCCTGATCCTATTCCCAAACAGTGATCCTAATGAGTATAACTCCGTCTAGAGGATGAGATGAATTTCAGGTCAGAGTCTGAGTGCAGCCAACCCCTAGGGTTGTATAATTAAGGTAATTGAGAAGGGGGACGGGATGGATATGAAATGGCATAAGTACATCACGCACTGGGCGGATTCTAGAGGGTTAGGTGGACGAGAAATTGATTATCAATGGCCGTCTCCATCATTTCCGGTGGTAAGTATTCGCAGCAATTTGGGTCGATACTCAGGTCAGGGGTATGGTCACGGAAGCAAGCCACAAGTGAAGACAGCTGTTGGATTAATTGCTATTGGAGATGTAGCTGTAGGCTTGATTTCCATAGGTGCGATAAGCGTAGGGGTTCTATCCGTGGGTGCAATATCACTAGGAATGTGGTTAGCCCTTGGAGCGATAGCCATTAGCTGGCTTGGCTTCGCAGCTGGGGCGATTGCTATTGCAGGAGTGGCTGTAGGCGCGATCGCGATAGCCGAAAAAGCGTTGGGGGCTGTCGCCATAGGTGATACGGCATTTGGGGCGGTAGCCATAGGACGGATTGCTGGGGGAGCAGTAGCTATTGGCCAATGGGCATATGGTCTAATCGCAGTTGGCGAGCATGGCTTCGGGTTAATTCCCATCACGGGCGATGTGTGGAATTGGTTCCGGCGTTTGTTTGGTGCGGGGAGTTAAGTAGACCTCCAGTCCTAAAGTGTCCTCTCTCTTCCGGGATACTCTATAAAGAATATCTATCACGATAGAAAAAGTAATTGCAATTACCTATTCGGATTTCATACCAATTAATCATGCGATCAGATGTAGCGTTATGTTACTCTTTGTAATGTATTCGAAACTTCATAGGCAAACCTATGGAAATGTAGGGACGCAAAGCTATAGGGACTAAGGTTATCATAACTATTGTCAGCCAGCTGCCAAAGAGTGTATTACGCTTTTTGTTAAAGTTTAATAAAAATTAAGTCTTAGTTTTTATGCGACTTTATACGCAATCAAGCTACTCTTTTGGGGTAGTTTTTTTTGTGCCTATTTTTAGGCACGGAAGAGATTCATATTACATCTGGGGGGTAGAAAAGATGAAAAAAATGATTGCGATCGCTACATCAGCAGCCATGTTAGCTAGTTTTTCGAGTGAGGCAGGTTATGCTTTAGCAAGTGATGTAAGCACGGTAAGTGTAGTGAACACTGTAGTACAAAGCAAGGCTGACCTATTCAGCAATGCGTCAGTTATTCCGTTTGATCTCTACGGCAAGGCTATCCTAAGCGCTTATAATGATGTTTTTAGAATGAATCCTGCGAATATTAAATCCATTACCAATAACGGTGGCAACTACTCAGGTTCACCTATAGCTAAGGCTATGGATGGCGATATGAGTACGCATTGGGAAACGGGCAAACCGAACAGTTCAACGTTTACGAATGAGGTTGTCTTTGTTTTCAATGAGTCCACTGAATTAAATAGAATCGTATACGCTGCAAGACAATCCAGTGCAAAGGGGAAGGGGTTTGCTCAGGAATTTGATATTTATGGCTCAACTACGGATGCAGGCGATTATACGCTAGTATCCTCTGGAGAATATAAAGGCGGAGCAGGTGACGTAGTAGAGATTCAGTTTGCACCTACAGCCTTCAAGAGACTTAAATTTGTCTTCAAAAAAGCTAACCAAGATTGGGCGAGTGCAGCCGAGTTTTCTTTTTACAAAGAAGATACCGTATCCGCTAAAATGAAAAATTTATTTACAGATGATACCTTGAGTCAAGTTAGCACAGCATTTAATACGGTGGAGAAATTAACGGCTTTAGAACAAGAAGTACAGACACATCCACTGTACGCGCAGTTTCAAGCAGATATAGAGAATGCAAAAGTACTTCTGGAGAATCATCAAATAGAGGCAACAGCAGCTAAGGTTTCGAAGCTAAAAGGCTATGGTACAGCATACGAAAATGCCTATAGCGAAGCTTATAGAATGCCCAACTCTAATGTATCAAAAGTAACGGTGAACGGTGGAAGCTATCCAGGTACGAAACCGGAATACATGCTCGATGACCAGCCGAATACACACTGGGAAACGAACAAAAACAATGATGACAGCTTCACGAATGAAGTCGTGTTTGAATTAGCGCAAGCGAAAATACTAGATAGAGTGGCTTTCCTGGCTAGAGATAACCGCAAAGGCTTCCCAGAGGCTTTTGAAATTTATGCATCAGAAACAAGTAAGGGAGAGACCTTCCAACTCGTATCTAGCGGAACCGCGACTAGTACGAATGACTTTCTGGAGTTTAAATTCGAACCTACAAAGTTTAAAAGATTGAAATTCAAGTTCACAAAAGCCAATATCAACAGACCCTTTGCAGCTGAATTTAGATTTTATACAGAGGATAAAGTAAGTGAAGCTGTAAATGGTATTTTCACAGATGGCACGATGAGTGCGGTTGTTCCTGCTTATAATAGCGTCGAAGCAATCAACGAATTAGAAGAAGCGGCAAAAGTACATCCGCTCTATCCAATCCTGAAAGATTCTTTGGATTTAGCTAAGAAGCTAGTGAATGGTGAAGTTCAAACTGAAGGCACCATCATTGAGGCGAAACAACGTGGAGATATGAAAAAGCATGCGCAGGAAAACCTGAGAATTGGTTTCGGGACGAACAACCAGCCTACAGGTCTCGTTGCAATGCCTGGAGATACAATCAACGTTTATGTGGACGCAGCTTCGAGCGATAAACTACCTTCTTTAGTCTTTTCTCAACAAGAGGCGGCTTGGAATGTTTGGGCTAGAGGTGTGCAATTGCGTCCAGGTAAGAATATTATAACCGTTCCTGAATTTGCTACGAATAGTTATTATGCACATGAAGTGACTAAAGGCGGTACAGTGTATATCGTCAATCCATATACAGCAGAGGAACAAGGTAAAGCACCTATGATCCGGTTCGAGGGGCTTACCAAGATCCCTATGATGACCAAGACTACAGATCCTGAACAATTTAAAGCCTTCTTAAACACCTATAAACAAAAATTAGATGAAGATAAGGCAGCGCATCCGAATGTTCAAGATCGCGAGCTCATCGATGTGGTGGAAATGGTCAGCGATCATGTTATTTTCACAGGAACTGCGACAGAAGCTTATAACAAGTTTATTACGCAAGAAAATGATCCGCTGGGTACCGTAACCGGCTATGATACTTGGATGAAGACGATCTTTGACTTCTATGGCTTGGATGGCAGTAGTGTGATTCATGATGCGAAGCTAATTCGTGAGAACATCCGATTGATGCAGCCTTATGGTGCGATGTATGCAGCGGGAGATCATACAGGGATACAAATTGGGACCGTAGGGACGATGTTAGGTGATTTTAACAAAGTCTATCCAGGATGGGGATTGAATCATGAAATAGGGCATCGCTTGGCGATGGGTGAACGAGAATATGGTGAAGTAACCAATAATATGGTGTCTATGCTGATGTCAGTCTATGCGGACTCGATGGATACTCGTATTCCTTTTGAAAGTGATATTTATAAATATGTAATCGAAGAAAATAAAGTGGTTATGAATCAGCAGGGCTTATTTGCACAGCTCGGTGCCTATTGGCAGTTAGAATTAGCGCATCCGGGTTACTGGACAGAACTGACCAAGCTATACCGCGAGCGGAAGGTCTCCCTTCCGAACGGCGACAATTCCAAGCAGCAGTATTTGGTGGAGTTCTCCTCTGAAGTGCTGGGGTTAGACCTAAGTAGCTATTTTGCCAGACATGGCTTCACTGTGAATCCTGAAACGAAAGAGAAGTTAGCTAAATACCCAGCACCGAAAAAGCTCTGGTATTTAAACAATTCAGTGGTTCATTATGAGGGAACAGGAATAGCAGATAAGAATGTTGCGATAAAGGTTAATATCACGCCTAACACTACTGCTAAATCGAACACATTAAGCTTCAGTATAGATAAGGATCTTAAGAAAGATTTCTTAGGTTATGAGGTGTATAGAGACGATAAGTTAGTAGGGTTTACTGGGACTGACCAGTTCGTGGACACGAATGTAGATAGCAGCATCAATTATACGTACAAGATCGTTGGTTATGATAAGAAGCTGAACCCACTGAAGCCGGTACAGGTTAAAGCCTTCAAGCCAGCGCTGTCTGTTGAAGATCAAATTACGTTAAAGCTTAATCAAACTTTTGATCCAATGAACTATGTAAAAGCGACTAACTACCAAGGGAACGATATTACTGCTAATGTCACCCTGAAAGCAAATACCGTTGATGTAACGCAAAAAGGCGACTACGAAGTGGTATATGAAGTGAAGAACGAAGGGGTTACAGAAACCAAAACTACACTGATTACGGTAACGAGTGACTATGCTTATCTTTCGGATCTTACTGCCAAGTCAGTCGTTGTTGGTTGGGGTGAATTAAAGAAAGACAAAGCCGTTTCTGGTGGAATCATCACCCTTGTTCGACAAGGGTTAGCTGCGACCTATACCAAGGGAATCGGTGTACATGCGAACTCTGAAGTTGTTTATGATATTGAGGGTAAAGGTTATGACTTCTTTGAAAGCTACATCGGGATCGATCAAGCGATGAAAGGAAAGCCATCCTCTGCAACCTTTGAAGTGTATGTAGATGGAGAGAAGAAATTCACGAGCGATGTTTTCCGGGCAGGGACAGAGCATGAATTTGTGAAAATACCTGTGACAGGCGCGCGAGAAGTGAAGCTGGTTACCACAGATGCTACAGACGGCAATGCTTCAGATCATACGGTATGGGCGGATGCGAAGTTTACGAATACTTCAAGCAAGCCTACTATCACAGTGCCTGAAGAGACAACGTTTATTGAGCTGAACAGTGACTTTGATGTTTTGACCGGTGTTACAGCCGTTGATAAGGAAGATGGTAACTTGATTGGAGCCGTTGAGGTAAGTCCGAATGGTTTCACTTCAAGCAAAACAGGCACTTACAACGTCGAACTGTCAGTTACAGACCGGGATGGGAATACAGCTGTGCAGACCAGAACAATCGTTGTGTATAGCGCTAGTAAATACTTGAGTGATACAGCGTGGCAGTCGGCAAGAACGGATTATAATGTTGTTCGTAAGGATAAGGCAAGTTCTAACAATCCGATTAAACTACTTGTAAATGGCGTAACCAAAGAGTTCGCTAAGGGCTTAGGAACGCATGCTAACTCTGAGATTGTATATAATCTAGCGGGCGCAAACTATGAATATTTTGAAACGTTTGTAGGGGTTGATAGAAATATCCCGGAGCAAAACAACTCTAGTGTGATCTTTAAAATTTTCGTCGATGGGGTAGAAGTGTATAACAGCGGACTGATGAAATTTGGCACGGAAGCCAAACTAGCTCGAATCCCTGTGAAGGGTGTAAGTGAATTGAAATTGGTATTAGACAATGCAGGCAACGGAAATGCATCAGATCACGGTGATTTCGCGGATGCGAAGTTTATAATTCTGAACAGTACCCCGGAGCTTACCATAGCTAAATCAGTATCTACCAAAGTGGGCCAAGCGATAGCAGTAGGTGTAGACTATTCGGCAACAGATTCAGAAGATGGTGACTTGACGGCACAAGTAAGGGTTACGGGTGAAGATCAAGTTAAATTTAACAGAGCTGGAAAGTATCCGATTACTTATACAGTAACGGATAGTGATGGAAATACGACCACGAAGACTAGAACCATTGCCGTTGTAGACATGACGGACTTTACGTATCTGACGGATTACGACTGGAATTCTACTCAGAACAGCTATACTGCGCCTTTGAAGGATAAATCTATTAGTGCCAATACGCTGAGATTAACCGATGAGAGCAATCAAGTAGTGTCCTACGAGAGAGGGATTGGAGCACACTCTAACTCGACGATTGTATACGATCTAAGCGATAAGAACGCGGACTACTTCACTTCCTATGTGGGTGTAGATCGACAAATGTATGGTACGGTCGGTTCGGTGAGCTTTGAAGTGTTTGTCGATGGAGAGAAGAAATTCGATAGTGGGATTATGGGCTCCAGAGATCCGCAGAAGTTCATCGAATTGGATATTAACGGAGCTAAAGAGCTGAAATTGGTCGTTACAGACGGCGGAAATGGCAACGGATCTGACCATGCTACATGGGGAGGAACCAAACTACATTTTGCGAATGGAGATCACCTATTCACTGGAGATCTGGAGCAAGCCATTGCAGCGGCAAAAGCAATTTCTCTAGAAGGGTTCACGGCTGAGAGTATTGCGGCATTTACGGCAAGCCTTTCGAGTGCAGAAGCGGCTTTGACTAATCCTTCTGTCACACAAAGTGAAATAGATGCAGCCTCGGCAGCGTTACATCAAGCAACAGAAGGTCTGACCGAAATAGACCTTACGCAAGTCATTACCATTGCGGACAAATATTTAAGTGCTTCGATCAAGACTACGTTAGGCGTAACTGGAGAACTAACGCTAGGGGATATGTATAACCTTGCAACGTTAACGAGCGAGACCGGAAGAGCTAGATCCTTGGAAGGTCTACAGTATGCTAAGAACCTAGAGACACTTGATATTACTGGAAATGAAATCACTGACTTCTCCCCATTGCAAGGGTTAACTAAACTAACGAGCTTATTGGCTGACCCTCAAGTGGTAGAGGTGGGAGGATTAAAGGGACCTGTGGTTGAATGGACCAATCCGGTGAAAGGGCTTGATGGCAATAAAGTGATCCCTAGTTCGGCAGGGGTCAGAAACACTGGAACATCTAAAGAAATCATGTTTGATATGAATGAATGGGCAGCTAATCCTGATGTGTTCACTATAGACCTATCGAACGAGGAGAAGGGAACTTACATGCTGGGGTTAACTTACCAAGTCGCAGGTAATCTCGTGCAATTAATTTCTTTTATTGATAACAATTAAATCCCATAGGCAGAAAAAAACAGGCGAATTGTGGTGTATTCAACCATGATTCGCCTGTTTTTATATAGTAGTTGTTTGGGTTGGTGTTAAGCGCTTTTGGATCCGTTGCTCTTCAAGTAGACGTTTCATCCATTGCTGAATACTTCTGCTCTGCTGTGTTGTCAGGGTGGGGTGTGCAAGGTTATATGCCTCCAAAGGATCTTCTGTTAAATTGTACAGCTCATATTCCTCAGGTACGGGTTCTGTCTTAATCCTTGTGGTCCATTCACCGGGTTTTCCCTCCACAGGCTGAAGTGTGACATCCTGAACTCCGGGTTGGCTCCAAAATTGAGGATTATCGAAATAACGCGAGAACTTCCACAGCTCTTTCCGACCATTTCTTTGAAGATACGTTAGAACCGTCTCAATGTGGTTCGGCTGAACGACAGACGAATACGGTTTTCCCAAGGGACTGGTTTGATGCTGGCCGCGTGTAACATCATCGTCGGTCATGAAATAGACGGGCGCATCGACGATTGCAGATGGGCTGTGTCCAAGGATTTGAGGTGCAAGATTGCGGCCTACAAAAGGGCGGGCATCACTGTACCTATTGTGCATACGGCTTTGAAGGTCTGTGATGTTTACATTCGCAAGCCCTAGCATGGTTGGAATCAGATCTACATGACTTGTTAGGGCATGGATGTCCTGAGATTTGGGAAATAAGCGTCTATTATGGATGAGAAAAGGGACATGCAGAAATTCTTCGTAGGCAGAGTACCATTTTTGATGAAGATCTCCATGAGCCCCTAATAAATCTCCATGATCGGAGGTAAAGATGACGATGGTATTGTCATAGAAAGAAGAGCGAGTTAGAGTCTCGAAGATCTTTCGCATTTGAAGGTCAGCGTTTTTTTGAAGTTGATAATACAGTTGGCGATAAAAAGGCTGGTCAATAATAGGCTGCAAGGCTTTTGGATAGAGGTCCCGGTAGCTGGCTTGGCAGCGCGGCTTGGTAGCTAATGATTCATTTTGCGTCGGAGAGGGAGGAACTGCAGGCATAGGCTCGACCTCAAACCTAAAATTAGGTAAATGTGCAGTGAGGGCTCCGTATAGAACAATATCATGTGGATTTACAAGGGAAGAGACGAGAAGCCAGGGAGGCGTATTTTTATCCTGGTTTTTTTGGCGATCCAGCGCTTGGATGAGTTCCACAGTTTCTGCACCGTACACCTCGTCGCGTCCACTTAATCCGATCGCGGCTGAGGAAGCAGAGTTTCGCGGATTTTTTCCAATCGGATCAGGTCCCACCCAACCAGAGAACCCAAAGTTATCTAAGCGATTCGCTCGTAAATAAACTTCTTCAAGATGTCTGTCAGGGACGCCTGTCACCGAATTATAGCTGGGCAAGCTGTCGTGGGTACCGGGAATGATAATATCCTCATTGGAGATATGCCACTTCCCTTTATAGTGGGTCTGGTAACCGGCTTCCCGGAAGTAGTCACCCATTGTAGGTACAGTGTTCCTATCCAGCCAAAACATATTGGAATCAAAGGATTCTTTGGCAATTCCTACGGTCTGACTGACACCATGGAGCGATGGATAATGACCTGTAAACAGCGTTGCCCGGCTGGGGCAGCAAGCGGTAGTTCCAATGTAGTGTCTGTGGAACTCAAGGCTATGGCATTTTAATAATTGCTGTGTGACTAGATTCTGGCGTCGCCATTCTCTGATTTCGGGATGTTCATATATGGGGGCATATCGCTCCTCATCTACGAGAATTAAAAGAAAATTGGGTCTCTCTAAATAGCGTGATGATTCTGCTGCACTGCTCATGGGCATACACATCCTTGGTTAATTAGGTTGTTGCCTTAGATTATGTGGGAAACCGTGGAAACAGTAGCACTCCAATAAAACTCCTTTTACATACTTATATTATAAAATTATCCATTTTGTAATATGACAGAAGTGATGACAACGCTCACTATAACCAGACAAGTCTTTTAATTATAATGAATCAGATGGTCCAACTCTTCCAGCCTATTCAATTAAATACACAAGAGGTGATGTAGATTTTAGGAATCGGATTGGTCATCGCTTTTACAATCGGAGCTTATTTAATAGCTGCTTACATTCGATTGTTTAGCATGCGTAATCTTGTAAAAGAATCTTTTTCTACTATAGAAGTTTATTTGCAAAATCGGTTTGAGGCCTTAACTGAAGTTGCGGAGATGGTTATTGCTTATGCCGCACATGAACACGAAACATTGGCGTTAGTACATAGAATAGGTGCAGGTTTAAGTGATCATCATTCTCCGGTTGAGAAGCTGACTAGATATGTGGAAATGGAAAAGTATCTTCATTCGATCAATGTTCAGGCAGACTATTATCCAGAGCTTAAGGCCAGCGATTCATATATCAAATTGCAACAAAGGATTAATATTTTAGAGGAAAATCTATCTGCTAGTAGACGTATCTATAACGAAAATGTGACAAGCTATAATTCGATGATAAGTACTTTTCCTAATTTTTTATTTGCAGCGGCTATTGGATTTAAGTCGGAATTCCTGCTCAAGATGGAAGGGGCCAAACGGGCAGAAATTAATTGGACGGTAACCTAAGTGGACTTGATATAGAGAATTAAGATTGTCATGAGATTTAGAGGGAGGCGTTTCTATGAAAATCGTTATTGTGGATGATCATCCTTTAGTTAGAAGAGGGCTGGCATCTGTCATTTCAATGCAGCCAGGTGTGCAATTCGCTGGTGAAGCCACGAATGGTCAAGAAGCATTTGATGTGATTGAAGCGACAAAGCCAGATATTGTTCTCATTGATCTTAAGCTTGTTAATGAATCGGGCTTGGATATCATTAAGACAGCACGTGCTCGCGGTATGGTTAGTAAGTTCATTCTGTTGACTTCCTCTGCGAGCAGAGAGGATTTTTTGAGGGCTGAAGAAGTACTAGTAGATGGATATGTCCTAAAAGAGGCACTGCCGGAGGAGTTACTCTTTGCTATCCAATTGGTGCATAAAGGGAGAAAGTACTATGATCCTGGTCTAATGGAAGAAAAGATGCGTATTAGCGGCAGCAGTCCGATGGATGAATTAACACCGAAAGAGAAGGAAGTACTGATTGAACTTGGACAAGGTGCTTGCAACAGAACGATTGCTACACGTCTATATATCAGTGAATTTACGGTGAAGAAGCATGTCAGCCAGATTTTAGCGAAGCTGCAGGTTAATGATCGGACACAGGCAGCATTGTACGCAAACGCGATAGGGCTAACGAAATATGAAATGTGTTATGAGTAAAAATATAACATTAGCTTTAAATACGAGGAGGTGTCTCAGTAGCAGTTCATAGCTCTTGGGACACCTCCTGAATTTTTCTTTTTTTGTATGCAATGTATTTAGGAAGCGGCTATTTTTTGGCGGATTTGGGTAATCGCTTCTCTTGTTACCACTTCTCCGGCGGCTATGTAATCGTCCGCATCCTTAAAGCTGATTTGATTGAAGCCAAGATCGGGACGCAAGATTACATCCGCTAATTGCAGCTCTTCCTTTATCAGCTTTGCGCTCATGATGTCAATCGTATTCATTAAGGAATCTATTAGATGTCTGGCTGCTCCCTTCGTGAAGGATTCAGGGCAAACGTTAACTGCTATCACAATATCAGCTCCCATGCTTCTTACTAGCGCAGCTGGCACAGGATGAACAATGGCTCCATCGGCTAAGTGCTTTCCTTGATAGTTGACAGGTCGCATGGCTACGGGAACGGCTGTACTTGCGGCAATGGCATGTGCAAGCGAACCCGTCCTCATGATATGAGCCTCACCGGTGGAGACGTCTGAGGCTATCGCGCCAAAGGGTATCGGCAGCTCCTCAATTAGACGCTTACCGACATGCTTTTCGATAAAGCTGATGATGGGCGCGTTATGAACAAGGGACCGCATAGGGAAGGTTGGACGCACCAGTTGTCCCCAACTGATCGTAGAAAGAACCTTCATACATTCTTTTACAGACATTCCGGCTGCATAGGCTCCTCCGACCATAGATCCAACGCTTGTTCCTGCGATCATGTCTATGGGAATGCCCTCCTGCTCCAGAATGTTTAACACCCCAAGGTGAGCCATGCCTCTGGCTGCGCCGCTTCCTAACGCCAGACCAATAACTGGGCGGTCTCCTACTTTTCGGACTCGGCCGAAGCGGAGATGGTGACTGTAGATCATACGTCCTTCGCTACGAATATAGGCTTCTCTCACGATATTTCGTAATTCCTCTACATTATTGTCGAGGTAAGGGAACAGGGACAGCATGCTCAGGGCATCTTGAGAGAGGATTTCTTGCGCATTGCCCGCTCCTTCTTTTTCTAGAAAGTATTGCGCAAGCAGCGGTATATCTTCAGTTCGCTCACGAAGAGGAGGCACAGGCAAGACCGCTAAGTGGGAAACAATCTTCAAGGGACAAGTGCTAGTCAGGATGATTCGAATCTGTGCAGTTGCCTCCAGCAGCTGTAGTAGCTTCTCAGAAGGACAGGATTCTGCTTCCTCGATGACAATGGTTCCTCCTTTTGCCGCAATAACCTTGGTCTCCCAATCAACAAGGCTCATGTCTGCTACATTTAACACCAGTAGCGGGTATTGACCGTTCGTTGCTCGGTAATGAAGTGCTCTTGCTACATTTACCTTCCCTGTACCGGATTCACCTATCACGACAACATGGACCCGCTCCGTCGACAGATGTTCAATCGATCTGAGTAGTGTGCGCATTTCGGCACTTTCTCCGATCAGTTCACCATAGCGCTCTTGTTCCTCGGATTCATGAAGCTTCATGATGATCTGACTTTTCGAATGCTCCTCCAGTACACGTTCGTTGGAATTTTGGATTCTCTTGATCATGGATTCGATGATCTGGCTACGGAACTCGCGATTTTTGTCCATTAACAGCAGCATGCCACTTCTGGATACGGATATTACATGAACGTTATCGATCGCTTCTACATGTGCACTGATGGGGTCTCCGGTAAGACAGGACATTTCCCCGAAGAACTGGCCTTTCGAGAGTATAGCCAATTCTACCTTTATTTCCGTACTAATAAATACTTGTACCTGACCGGATACCAAAATATAAACCCGCTGGCTGACCTCGCCCTTTTGCATGATAAGCTTGCCGGGTTCATAATGCTCTTCTTGCATTTCTGGAGCTAACTGCTGTAATTCTTCATCGGACAGGTGCTCAAGCATAGGGTAGTCTATGTAGGAAAGATGCAATTTGAATCCTCCTTATGTGGGGATGATTGAGTATTTTTTCCTATATTATCACAATGGAATTTTATAGATGTCATATGACAAAATAGATGACAAAGTTAATTACAACATAGGATTCTATGGCGAGATCAGATGATATAATGAGTATAATTGCTTTGCGAGATTGCTTATTCTGTCTACCTAATTGTAACTAGGGAGTGCTGTTTATGTTTGAGTTGCAAGGATACCAAACTTTAGATCTGATAGAGACTACCTCAGATATCAGGCTGTACAGACTCCTACGTCAAGAAGATGGCCTTAGGGTTATCGCCAAGACAACTACAGGCGAGTACCCGGGATCTACTATGGTTGATGCTTTTCGTCATGAGTATGACATGCTTAAGCGACTTAGTGGTCGTGGAGCAATCGAGGCATATAGCCTGGAAATCACGCCGGATCGGCCAGTCCTTCTCCTAAAAGATATAGAGGGGAGTACGCTGGATCAGATACTGCGTACACCTGATTCACTGGAGCTTCCAGTGCTGCTTCGGATCGCCATCGCTGTTGCTGATTGCCTTATGCAAATTCATCGTGAAAAAATAACACTAAATGAACTGACCCCCGCTCATCTAATCGTCAATCCAATTACTTTTGAAGTGAAATTTATTGATATACGAATGTGCTCCGCTGAAAATGATACCAGTCCTTTGTCACCCTTAAGCGGGCGGCCGGATGCCTTGCTTCCTTATATATCCCCAGAGCAAACGGGTCGAACTGGGTTGAACCCGGACTATCGTTCTGACTTTTATTCGCTTGGAGTCATTATGTATGAATGTCTCTCAGGCAGTCGCCCCTTTGAGCTTCATGATGTTGTTGATATTGTATACCGTCATCTTGCAGATACACCTGAGCCTTTACATCGCAGGTTTCCCACTATTCCTCTAACTGTCTCTGACATTGTTGCTAAATGCATGGAGAAAATGCCTGATGCGAGATATGCCAGCGCCTTTGGAATCAAGTCGGATCTTGAGGAATGTCTAACCCACCTACAACAATACGGGTACATCGAGCCCTTCCTATTAGGAAGCTGGGATATTCCGGAACGCTGGATGGTATCGGAACGATTCTACGGAAGACATTTTGAGAAACTAAGCTTACGAGAAGCACTGAAACGAGCATCACAAGGTGCTGTAAAGACGGTCTGGCTTAGTGGTGAGAGTGGTATCGGTAAAACAACCTTTCTAAAAGAAACGCTTAGAAATTCGATTTCTTTGGATGGTTTTTTCGCCAGAGGCAAATTCGAATCTCTACATACCTCACTCCCTTATGGCATCTGGCATCAAGTTATAGAAGAATTGGTCAGTCAACTGCTGATGGAAACGAAGCTGCAGGTGGAGGTTTGGAAGCTGCGTATTTTACAGGCAGTGGACAGTTACGGGCAATTATTGATCGAACTTGTCCCTAAGCTTGAGCTCTTGATTGGCCCCCAACCTTCCGTGCCTCCGTTGCCGCCGCTGGAAGCTCAGCATCGATTTCAATTAATTATGAGCCGATTTATTCAACTCTTTCCCCATGAAGATCATCCTTTGATCTTGATATTGGACAATCTGCAATGGGCAGATGAAACATCGCTGCAATATCTCACTTCGCTTATAGAGGACACGGCCACGAGTCATCTGCTAATCGTTCTTTCCTATCGTGATCGGGAAATCACGAGGCTGCACCCACTCAGTAAGCTGGAAAAGCATTTGATAGACCGCAACGTAGTGATGAGTAGAATATCTCTACAAGCGCTTGAACTCACCGATTTAAAACAACTGCTTCTGGATGTTATGCGTTACGAGGCTGCTGACTTGGACGAGTTAGCGCGGGTACTTCTGCATAAGACAGATGGGAATCCACTATTTATTAAGCAATTCCTTCAGGATTTGATTGATGATCAGCGAGTGGAATTTGACGAGGATCTTCGAAGCTGGAAATGGGACCTCCAGCGCATTACTGAATTGAATGTTCCTGATAATGCAGCAGCCTATCTTTCAAGTAAATTACAGCAATTTCCAGATCAGACGGTGTATGCACTTAGTAGAGCTGCATTACTGGGCAGCATATTTGATGTGGGTACGCTTGCCGAAATTACGGAGATTCCGGTAGAGACATTGACCGAAGCGTTGGAAGTCGCTGTAAATGGACGTGTGCTACAACCTGTTAACGGGGAGGAATATACGCATTTTAAATTCCAGCACAACCGCATTCATCGGGCGGCTTATGCTCTTGTTCCCGAAGAGGCGCGCCCAGAGCTACATTGGAGGATTGGCATGCTATTGCTAGGCCGCAGCTCTCTTAGTGAAGGAACGATTCTATTTGAAGCGGTCCATCATTTCAATCAGGCGCTTACATGGATAGATCGCCCCGAACAGAGGCTTCAACTGGTAGAGCTGAACTTACAGGCAGGGATAAAAGCGAAGCAAACCACTGCACATGAGACAGCCTTACAATATATGCTTCAGGCAACAGCGATACTAGAGGAGCAGAGCTGGGAGGAGCATTATGGGCTAACCTTCCGGGTATTTCGTGAGAGGGCCGAGCTCGAATACTTATGTTCACATTTTGATAAGGCTAATGAATTATTTCATCTGTTAATCCATAAAGCTGCGACAAATACGGATAAGGCTTACATCTACGCGATGAAGGTTCAATTGGAAGCAAGTAATGATAACCATGAAGAGGTTATCTCCTTAGGTCGGCATACATTATCGCTATTGAAAGTGAGTCATCAATTTGATCCTAGCTATGTTCAATTGACGCTTCAATGGTTAAAATTGCGGCGCAGACTACAGAAGGTTTCACTCGAATCGCTTAATCTTTTACCGCCGATGACCGACGAGGCTCGTAGAGTCGCAATGATCACTTTAGATCATACGAGCAATGCCTGCTTCTATGTCAACCGAGATGGGTGGCTCGCTTCTTCCTTCACCATGATTGAATTGACGCTCGATTATGGGATGACTCCGGAGGCTTCCATTGGATTCATAGGCTATGCAATGTTTCAATACTATTACTTCCGTAATGATGAAGAAACATTTAAATGGGCCATGCTGGCGTGCAGCTTATCGGAACCCTATCCGAAAGTGCATATGACAACCTTAGCTGCGTTCGCAATGTGCTACGATAGCTGGCGGCATTATGATCCAACTATGCTCCGTATGTTTACCGAGAAAGCAGGTAAAGTGGGACTGGAATCAGGTGACTTATGGAAGGGCAACCAGAGTGTGCTAATCAACTGTGCCTCCCTTTTGCAATTTGGCCATCCGTTAGGCGATATCTATGATCGGTTAATTGCTCATTCCGGTGATTTGCTGCGCCATAACAACAGTCTTCACTGTAAGCAGGCTATCATAGCTGCAGCTACTCTAGTTCGATTGACAGGTTATCGCTCACTAGATGATCCATTTAACATCGTAGAGATTAGCGAACCTGATTTTGCACAGTCGGTTCATGGAGATACCTTTAATTTTATACAAGAAATGGTCTGGATACACCGATATTTGACAGGTTATGTATTTGGGGAGTACCGCGAAGCCAGTGAGGCATTAGCGAAATCAGCTGCCATTATAAAATCACGTGAAGATGGCTTAGACAGTCCTATGCAGACCGTGTATGAATGTTTAGTCTGGGCTCAGTTGTATGAGGAATATAACGCTGAAGAGCAACGTGTATACCGGGTAAAAATGCACAGTCGGCTGAAGAAAATGAAAAAGTTTGCTAAGCGTTGCCCGGAAAATTATGAGCATAAATATTTGTTGATGAAGGCTGAGCTGACTCGCCTATCGCGGGATCCACGACAAGCTGAAGCCTTGTATGAGCAGTCTATTGAGGCTGCTCGTATCAATGGCCATATTCACGATTTAGCGATGGCGGCGGAATGCTACGGCAAATATGGACTTCGTCATGGCAAATTACATCTAGCAAGAATCTATATGACTGAGGCCTACGAGGCTTATCTGCAATGGGGCGCAAAGGCTAAAGCGGCTGACCTTGAGCAGCAGCATAGCCATTTGTTGCATATTAAACGGGAGCCCAGGCTCGATCGAGTCGATTCCCTTTCTGTAGTTATGTCTGCTCAAGCTTTATCGGGCGAGATGGAGATGAGTCGATTGTTGGCCACGCTGATGCGGATCATGCTCCACAATGCTGGGGCCGAATATGGGGCAGTTATTTTTGATCATGATGGCAAATGGATGGTTGAAGCTTATGGTACCTCAGAAGCTCAGCATATCGAATCTGTTCCTCTCGGGGAAGAGTCAGATCTTGTTCCGGCAGCGATTATAGCCTATGCAGCAAGAACACAGGAGCAGGTTGTATTACATGATGCGCTCAGTGAGGGGATATTTACGCGTAACGTTTACGTTAGGAAGAATAGACTGAAATCGGTTCTTTGTCTTCCTATCATGAATCAGAATAAATTGGTTTGCTTGCTCTATTTGGAGAATAACCTATCCCCGGGTGTATTTACGCCAAGTAGACTCGATGTGCTCAAGCTGCTTGGTTCACAATGCGCAATCTCAATCGCTAACGCCAAGCTGTATTCGGGAATCCAATATCTTAAAAAAAATCTAGAGGACCAAGTTGTAGAAAGAACTCGTAGTCTGGAGCGTTCGATGCGAGAAACATCTGCGGCTTTGGCCGAAGCTACCGTCTTTGAGGAACGCAATCGTATTGCCCAAGAGATTCATGATATTGTTGGGCATACACTTACATCGACGATTCTGCAGATTGAAGCTGGCAAGCGGCTGCTTCAGAAAAAAGATATAGATAGTGGTTTTCAGCGACTGGTTGAAGCACAGGATCTTGTTCGGCATAGCTTGAATGAAATCCGCGGCTCTGTCCATATGCTGAAGGAGGACAAGTATTCGGACCTCACGGTCATGTTGAAGCAACTGATACGCGATACTGAACGTAATGCGGGCGTTGTCGTCCATGCCATTATTTATGATCTGCCGGAGGCCATGTCAACAGCCTATAAAAAGGCCATCTATCATGCTTTGCAGGAGGGCCTAACGAACGGAATCAGACACGGTAAGAGTACGGAGTTTCATTTTAGTCTGGAGTCTGTCGGAGCAAATTTACAGTTTAGGCTCAAAGATCGTGGGTCAGGAGATAGTCATATAGTGATGGGGTTTGGACTTAGGACGATGAAAGAACGGGTGGAGCAACTGGGAGGTAGCTTATCCATCGATTCAGAAATGAATGAGGGATGTCTACTGGAAATCGATCTGCCAATGCGAAGGGTTGGGAATAGAAAATGAGTAAGATAAAGATTGTAATTGCCGATGATCAATTGTTGACGCGTGAAGGACTTCGTACCATTCTGGATCTGGAGGATGATATGGAGGTGGTCGGCGCTGCCAAGAACGGGGAAGAGGCCTGCGAGATGGTGGAAGCATTCCAACCCGATCTGGTACTGCTTGATGTTCAAATGCCGATCATGAATGGGATCAGTGCACTAAAACGGATCAAGCAGATACGTCCGGATATATTCATTCTGATTTTAACCACTTTTATAGAGACCGATTATATTGTTGAGGGTATGGCATTTGGAGCAAGCGGCTATATGCTGAAGGATATGGATGCTGATAAAATGATTTCTTCGATCCGTGATACGATATCCGGGCAATTTATTCTGCCAGCTCCGGTAGCAGCCAAATTGGCGACGAGGATGAATAGATTGACGGAGGAGTACGAACATTGGCAAAGATCCAATGTAGATCGTATGAGTCTGACAGAACGGGAAGAGGAGCTGGCGCAGCTCATTATCCGGGGACTTAACAATCGCGAAATTGCCGATACACTGCATATTGCGGAGGGGACAGCCCGTAACTATATTAGTAATCTTTATAGCAAATTAGAGGTGGTTGACCGGGCTCAAGCGATTGTGCGCCTTCAAGCTATTATGTAACCATAGTTGATGCTAACGAATTACTGTAGGGGCCAAGTAATCAAACATTGGAAAATTTCTCAGTACTCCAAATGTAACGGTTAGGATCAACATCACAGCCATAATTCCATGGCTAAGTGGTTGGATACGTTTCTTTTCAGTAATTAAGTACAACATATACAGAGGCGCTAGAATAAATAGCAACGGGTTAAATCTAAACGCCTGAACGAAGTCGAACTTTAACAAGGATAGAATAACTCTTGTGATTCCACATCCCGGACAATAAAATCCAGTCCATTCATGAAATAGACAAGGTATACCTAGATTGGTTAAAGGCATCCATACAGTGAAATACAGTAAGCCAAGGAGACTTAAGGACACACTCCAAAATAGTTTAGGGTGTGTCCTTCTATGAATCGTAAAATTATACCAATTTGTTAACATCAGATTGCACCAAAGCGTATGTGACAATACCAAAACTAAAGATTGTGAGGATCACGTACAGAGCTGAATTATCGGACACGAGATAGCCGCGTTGTCTTTGAGCTTCTGCAACATGTTTACCGATCTGGTAGGCCCAAACCAGGCTCCATATCCCGCAAGTAATCAATGTTAGAAGAAAATGCTTTCCTCCTGTGAATGTGTAGTCTCCACTTAGCTTTCCAACGTCATTCGTTAGAACAATAAACCAAAATATTCCGTATATTCCACATGTAATTAATGACAGTATAATGGAAAATGCGACACTCCTTTGACTAATCATTGTTCACTCTCCTATGTATTTATATGAAAATTTTACATTATTATCATAGACAATTGTGAAAATATATACAAGATAATATTTGGTAGTTTGTTTTTTAAGAAACGTGGAACAAGCTTACTATCTGGATATAGTGGATTCCTTCATGAATATGAAATATACTTTTAAAGATTAGCCGCAAGACAGCTAGAATTTGAACTACGATTGGAGAAAATGAAACAATGTCTAATTTACCGAACTGCCCGAAATGTAATTCTGAGTACACTTATGAAGATGGAAGTCTACTAGTCTGCCCGGAATGTGCACACGAGTGGACATTAGAATCAGAGTCTGAGAATAGTGAAGATCAAAAGGTTATCAAAGATGCCAATGGCAATGTATTAAACGACGGCGACTCAGTAACTGTAATCAAAGACCTTAAGGTAAAAGGAAGCTCATCTGTTCTGAAGATAGGTACCAAAGTCAAAAACATCCGTTTAGTGGACGGAGATCATGATATTGATTGCAAAATTGATGGGTTTGGAGCTATGAAATTAAAATCCGAATTTGTTAAAAAGATATAAAGAAAAGAATCAGCTTACCTTCGATAGAAGTAGGGCTGATTCTTTCTTTTTTTAGGTAATATTTAAAAGCGTGTCATCTTATGATTTCAACAATTTGGTTTCGTCCTGCATTTTTGGCTTGATATAAAGCTTTGTCCACAGATTCGAATAAATCATTTAGTTGATTGGTCGGGCTTTCTGCATACTGCTCTGCAAAATTATTAATGGACAGTAGTCCCATGCTTACAGTGATGGATACAGAATGAGTAACATCATCCACATGTACTTTATTGGCCTCTATCATGAATTTTATATGTTCTGCCCAGAGGTTTGCTTGTGTGTGATTCGTATTTGGTAAATAGACGATAAACTCTTCCCCGCCATAGCGTGCCAGAATATCCGTCTCCCTTAGCGATTGCTTAATGACCTCTACCGTGCTGCAAATTACAACATCGCCCACTAAATGGCCGTAATTGTCATTCACCGTTTTGAAAAAGTCGATATCCAGTAGAATGATGGCAAAAGGCTGCTTCAATATCATATTTTCTATGATCTCTTGTTCTAAGTACTGTGTTAAGTAATGACGGTTATAACAACCTGTTAAGCTGTCGGTTATAGCCATTTGCTTGAGTTTTTGGTTGGTCTGAGAAAGCTCATTCTGGATTGCAATTAATGCCAGATTACGCTCTTGCAGGATCTCGTTCTGCTGATTAGTCTCAGCAATGAGGCGATGCAGCTCGCTTCTATCCTGAAAGGTGAGAATCCGTCCAACCATGATCTCGCCTACGACAATGGGTTCCGCTGTAATATTGATGTATGCTTGGAGCGAGGTGTAGAATACTTCAACTTCGGTTCTCTCCATGGGCTGTTTAAGATATGTATGTTGAAACAATCGGAAAGCGCTGGCAGTCTGCTCCAGGGGTGTTAGCGCCGATAAGTCGAAGCGATCACCGATCTGTAGGTTGATTTTTGGCAAAAGCGATCGATTGATCTCTACCACAGTCTCGTTATCATCCAGTACAAGAATACCTAGTGTGAGTGTGTCAATGATATCCTGATGAGCGATGGTTACGAGATCAAATATTTTATCGCGATGGATGGCAATGACGAAAAAGATGGCAGAGATTAGTATCCCCAGAGAGGTCATCCCCGGAATCACCGGCTGAGATTTAAACAGTACCACATTAAGAAAGACATCCAGTAATACAAATACAGTCAGCACCAGCACACCTTTGAGTACATGAGTAACCTGTTTTTTGATCCGCTGTGTGGCGTTCGATATAAGCGCTGAATAGATGATATACAGAGAAATAATAATGGTGCAGATCAAGAAGAGAATAAACAGCCAAAAAAGCGGACCATAAGATCTTTCAACATATCCACCATGCATTGGCAGTACAAAGCTTTGCTTTGGATTGACGATCACTCCTATTAAGATCAATGCTGCGACAATGTATAGGATCAGCGTTTTCTTTTTTCGGAGGAGATATGATTTTCCAGTGAGAAATATCGTAAAAAGAAGCCATCCAATCGTTAACAGTATCGAGTCAATAAAAGCTAGCTTCACATAAAACAATTGAACATCGGGATCCGCTGTAGTTTTGAGAGCAAATTGACAGAAGGGCCATAACATCATCGTGAAATGGAAAGTCAAGTAAACCTTATGTAAGTTAGTGATTGTTACAGTAACAAATATGTAGATGAATAGAACGAAAAGAACGAAGAATAATGATAAGTCAATCCATGTCATGACATTCAATTCGGTAACACCTTCTTATATAAAAAAATAGGTTCATCTTTATTCATTTAAGCTCGAAACCTTCTCCCACTCGGTTAGCAGCTCTTTTACGCTCTGTGCGGACTGTGGCTTACTGAACAAGTAACCTTGAATTTTATCGCAGCCTTGCTCCTGCAGGTAATCGAGTTGTACAGTTCGCTCCACACCTTCTGCAATAACACACATATTCATGCGTTTACCAATCATAATAATTTGTTCGACAAGAACGGCTTGATGTGTCCCTGTTCGAATGGAATCAATGAAGGACTTGTCTATTTTTAAAGTCGAGATCGGCATATGAGTAAGATAGCTTAAGGAGGAATAACCAGTACCAAAGTCATCCAAGGCAATTTTGATGTTGTGAGCTCTGAGTTCAGTCAGTTTACTGCTCACATATTCGTAAGATTCAACCAGAACACTCTCTGTAATCTCCAGCTCTAAGTATTCAGGATCTAGTCCGGAGGCTTGCAAGGTGTCTAGAACTAACTCATTGAAGTCGCTTTGCAGTAGCTGCAGCATTGAAATATTAACAGACATCGTCAGATGTGATAATCCTTGCTCATGAAGAGTTTTTAAAAAGGCACAGGCTGTTCTGAGCACCCACGCCCCGAGAGGAATGATGAGGTGGGAATCTTCTGCTATTTTGATAAACTTATCCGGAGGGACCATGCCTAGTATAGGGTTGTTCCAGCGCATAAGAGCCTCTAGTCCCGTCACCCTGTTCTGAGTCAGATCAATCTGGGGTTGATAGAATACCTCTAGCTCATTTTTTTCTAAAGCATTATACAACTGCTTTTCAATGTTCATTCGCTCAGTAAAGGTATCATTGAGCGGTTGATCAAAGACAATAATTTGACCCTTGCCAGCGTCTTTGGCTTTATACATAGCGATGTCTGCGCATTTAAGGAGTTCCATAATATTACTTCCATGTTCGGGGTGAGCACTGATTCCGATGCTTAGGCTAACATGTAGCAGACTGTCATCCATCTCAATCGCATCTTTAAAACCGGCAATAATGTGAGAGGCTACACTAGTTATACACTGACTGTTCTCAATAGAATATAAAAGAACGATGAACTCATCCCCGGCGAAACGATACACTTCCCCACTACTCCCAACCAGGGACACCAATCTCTCACTAACCTTAACAATTAGCCGGTCACCAAATTCATGGCCCATCGTATCATTTACATATTTGAAGTAATCAATGTCGATGAACATTAAGGCTGCAATGTTATTCAGTTCAAAGATGTGAGGCCCATTCTCATAAAAAGCTAATTTGTTGGGCAAGCCGGTTAATAGATCATGATACGCCAGGTAATGCATCCTTTCTTCATTCATGGCTAGCTTCTCTTGATTCTCAATGAGCTGATCATATTGCTGTCTGAGCTCTTCTTCCGTAGCTGTGATTTCCTCATAGGCGGCCTCTAGATTCTCGTGGGCGCTCACCCTATCCCTATAGGCAAGATCCAGTTTCTTTTCGATCCTTTTAATCCGTTTCAGAGTACCTAGAATTAATGCAAAGATAAGCAAAGCTGTTATGAGAATAAAGAACCAGCCTTTAATTATATTAATAAGTCTTATCCACTCCGGATCTCTCGTAAAAGTGGAAACGGCCTTATCTGTTAAAGGGATCCATAAGCACCCAACAATAAAATATATTACGGCGATTTTTAAGGAGCCCCGAACAGGATTGAAGGTTTGTTTGGATATGGAATTTTTGTGTTTATTTCTTTGAAGCATATGTCCCTCCTATATCAAGCATGAGATGCATGAGAGCTACTTGTTTTAGATCATTTCAACATATTTCATCAAAATCCTCTATTTGTCAGTGATGTTCTGCAAATTTTAAGAATGAGTTTTTGGACAAGCTGGAGCTAGGCATTAATACCTAGCTCTGCTTGAACGTAACTTGTGTTATAATCAAACAAACAACTCGAAGAGAAAATTATAGTTAAGGGGGAATCGTAAGTGGAAATAGGTATCAGTACGTTCGTAGAAACAACACCGGATGTTCAATCGGGGGAGTTAATAAGTCATGCACAGCGATTGCGCGAGGTAGTAGAGGAGATTGTTCTTGCAGATAAGGTGGGCTTAGATATATTCGGTGTGGGTGAGCATCATCGAAAGGATTATGCCGCATCTTCTCCAGCAGTTTTGCTGGCTGCGGCTGCCTCACAGACGACACGAATTCGGCTGACCAGTGCGGTAACCGTACTGTCCTCTGCTGATCCAGTACGTGTATTTCAGGATTTTGCAACACTTGATGGAATCTCAAATGGACGGGCAGAAATCATGGCAGGGCGGGGTTCTTTTATCGAATCTTTCCCGCTCTTTGGATACGATTTAAATGACTACGATGAGTTATTCGATGAGAAGCTGGACCTGTTGTTAAAAATAACGGCATCCGAAAAAGTAACCTGGAGTGGAAATCACCGACCAGCCATTAATAATCTGGGGATTTATCCGCGCCCCGTTCAGAATCCTTTGCCCGTATGGATTGGCAGTGGAGGCAATACGGAATCTGTGATTCGTGCTGGCCTGCTCGGGCTACCACTTGTGCTCGCGATTATTGGCGGAAGTCCGTTGCAATTTGCTCCACTGGTGAAGCTCTATAAGAAAGCGGCGGCCCAAGCAGGACATGATGTGTCGAAGCTTCCGGTTGCCTCACATTCGCACGGCTTTATTGCAGAGGATAATCAGCTTGCGGCCGATATGTTCTTCCCCTCTACGCAGGCTAGCATGAATGTGATTGGACGGGAGCGCGGCTGGGGTCATTACAGTCGGGCAAGCTATGATGCGGCGCGCAGATTTGAAGGTGCCTTGTATGTAGGAGATCCAGATACTGTTGCTGAGAAGATCATTCACCTACGTAAACACGTAGGCATTACACGCTTTATGCTGCATGTACCGCTAGGTACGATGCCTCATAAGGATGTAATGAGAGCCATTGAGCTATTGGGTACTGAAGTAGCGCCAATTGTTCGAGCTGAGATATCGAGATGGGAAGCAGAGGTCGAACCAAAATAGGATTGACCCTTTCTGGATTAATCAGTATAATCTTACCAATTTATTGAGGTTGTACTGATTGGGGGAGGGAACTGAAGTGGCGGATCGAATCATAGCGGATAGACTTGAGGAATTAGGTATTGTCCTACCTAGTGCTAGTGAACCGGCGGCAAAATATGCTAACTACGTTATTGTTAATGGATTATGTTTTGTATCGGGAAAAGGACCTGCCGGGCATCCCAAAGGCAAGCTGGGACAAGACTTCACCACCGAAGAAGGCTATCATTTTTCACGTCAGACTGGTATAGAGATCCTTGCCGTCCTTGAGTCAGCTTTAGGCTCCTTGGATAAAGTGAAGAGAGTGGTCAAAATTCAAGGATTTGTGAATGCAGATCCCTTATTCGAAGAGCATCATAAAGTGCTCAATGGCTGTTCGGATTTAATGCTGGAGGTATTCGGGGACAAGGGCAGTCATGCTCGTTCGGTATTGGGCGCTGTTTCTGTAAGGGATAATCTTCCGATCATTATCGATTCTATTTTTGAAGTGGATTAAAAAGAGGGCTGTGGCACCGAAAGGTGACCGCAGTCCTCTTTTTTTAAATATAGGCTATGTTAAAACTGGAATTTCTTTTTCCATAATAAAATCATCCATGACGAATCCATTCCCGATATCCGCAATTTGCTCCCGTACGGTCCGGAAGCCTTTTTTCTCATATACCGCAACACTCGATTCGTTATGACGATTGACCGTCAGCCAAATATGGCTTAGGTTTCGATCTTTGCACAGGTCCTCCAAGAATGCCAACGCTTGGCTGGCATAGCTGCGTCCCCTGTACTCCTTGCTTATATAAAACTTGCTCAAGAAGAGCTTTCCCTCTTCTTGTCTGGCCGAAATATATCCGACTGCGGAGCCATCGTTATGGATCAAGTAATAATCGTAGCCCTGATGATGGATCTGATCCGTAATCGCTGGAACCGATTGGTACTTATCAATCATGTAATCTATCTGCTCGATTGTAATAATGGAAACATAATATTCGCGCCATATTTCTGCCGCCAATCGAGCAACCTCAGCGGTTTCTTCCGCTGTATTCACCTGTGGAAACATAAGCCTCATGACATGTGCCTGCCTTTCCTAGATCTTTCGCTTCATCCTATCAATAGAATATCATAAAATGTTTTTATTTCTCGCTGAAACGGCAACCCCAATAATTGTAACAAAACTAATTACCCTAATTTTAGTAATAATAATTGAACATATCAATCAACGAGGTGATGACATCATGAGAATTCATAAGAAAGCGATACTACTTCTACTTCTTACATCTATACTCTACACAGCTCCAGCCCATGCGGCAGTGATGCCTGAGAATCAGGTTACGGGCGTTTTTCTGGATGATCGGCAGCTTGAATTAGAGGTTCAACCCTTGCTCATAAACGGTACAACGCTTGTTCCCATGCGCAAGCTGTTTGAAGAACAGGGAGCAAATATCAACTGGAACAACGATACCAAAACTGTTAAGGCCACTAAGGGAAATCTGGTGCTGACTTATCAAATAGGAGATTTAACCGCGAACAAAAATGGACAAGCCTTAAGCTTAACCGTTCCGGGTCAGGTTGTCGGTGGTAATACGATGATGCCGCTGCGTTTTGTCAGCGAGGCTCTAGGCAGCACCGTGAAGTGGGAGGCCAACACTCGGACCGTCCGTATCTACTCAGCGATGAATTACGATACAACGATTCGTTATGGGGTTAACTTGCGCAGTTCGCCGAATTCATCGGATCAATCAGGTGTCCAGCAAATGTTGTCCGTAGGCGATAAAGTCCATATCGTTAGAGAAGTGGATGCTCTCTGGTTAGAAGTGCGGACGCAAGACAACAAGACGGGATACATATCTGCTAAACCGAAATATAGCGATTATACTAGTGAGTCGCTCGCTGAGAAGCAGGGAAACGCGCTGCTTGCTTACGGAGAGAAGTATCTGGGAACCCCTTATGAATTTGGTGCAGCAACGAACCAAACGTCTACCTTTGACTGTTCTTCTTTCGTAGGGCATTTATTTGAGAACGTATTGTCGGTGGATCTGCCACGTGCCTCTTATAATCAAGCCAAAGAAGGGAAGGAAGTCGGGATCAACGAGCTGCGTAAAGGGGATTTGTTGTTCTTTAGTGCCCGTGGTCTCGACATTGGTCATGTTGCCATGTATGCGGGGAATAATCAGATATTGCATACGTATTCGAAGGAACTTGGCGTGCATTATGAAGATTTTAGTGAGAAGTGGAAGAAGCGTTTCGTGACGGCCCGTAGAATGTTTTAGATTGGATAGCGATTAAGCTATAATGATCACGATGAAGAAGCATCCGAATACATTTGGGGGATGAAGCATAGTGACTAAAACCATCGTAGAAAAGCTGAACTTACAAAAATACAACCAAGTAGCGATATTGAGTAAACCAGAAGGCTCCGATTATTTAGCGGAATTGACGGATTATGATACTTCGCTAAATGGGGCGTATGATCTTATATTTGCCTTTGTACTAGACATGGCGTCGTTACAGGAACTAGTGAACCGTGTGATTGAGCAACAGCATCTTCATAAGAATGGCTATCTCTTTGTGGCGTATCCTAAAAAGGGAAACAAAGTGTATCCGACCTATATTCATCGTGACGACTTACTAGAGGGTCTGGGCAGTGATGAGAAGGGCTACATCGGGACAAGCAATATTAAATTTGCACGCATGGTAGGTTTGGATGATGTCTTTACAGTTGTGGGGTTGAAAGAGGACGCTAAGGGGAAAGGTCAGCTTTCCAATAACCCAAGTCAATCTGTAGATGACTATATTTCTTTCATTCCAAATGTGGAAGAAGATCTGAAAGATACACCGGAGCTTCTAGCCATCTATCAATCGCTTACCCCAGGATACCGCAAAGACTGGGCTCGATATGTCTATAGTGCCAAACAAGAGGCAACAAGAGCTAAGCGTAAAGAGGAAATGAAGATGATTTTACGGGCTGGTTATAAGAGTCGAGAGTTGTATCGGCAAGCCAGTAGTACTGAAATCTAATCCGATCTTTCTTCATTAAAAAGATTATTTGCAGGCATAAAGACGGTTTTTGAACTCCCTTTCCGTCTATGTTATGAGCTTGATTGTTAAGGAGGCAGATAGTGACTTGTACGGATGCAGAACTGGTAAATAAGGTGTGTAAAGGGGATATGGATGCATTCAGTGGACTTATCGGCAAATATTCCAATGCAGTATACGGGGTAGCTTACGGTAAATTGGGTGATTTCCACACAGCGCAAGACATTACACAAGAGGTTTTTGTTAAGACCTATCGTAATTTACCCAACTTAAAGGAGCCAGAGAAACTCGCCAGTTGGTTGTATGCAGTTACTACACGGGAATGTATGGATTGGTTTAGGGCGAATAAGAAGAAAGCTGCCTATGAATTCATGGAGCAAATCGAGTTTTCTCAGCTGGAGACCACTGAAGATCAGCTCCTCCGAAAAGAACTCCAGCAAGATGTGTGGAAGGCATTAAACACCTTATCAGAAGCTAACCGTATAGCCACGATTCTCTACTATATCGACAATTACAAGGTTAGGGAAATCGCCGGTTTTCTTGATCTATCCATCGAAGCTGTTGAGAGTAGACTCCGCAGATCAAGAACGATCTTAAAAAGGGAGATGTTGAGTACAGTGAATAACAATCTAAGTGAAAACAAATTGCAGGACGAATTTAAAAAGAGAGTTTTTCAGGATGAAAGAATGCCTGAAACCAACTTTCGTCGTGTGGCCATGGGCCAAAGTGAATTCGATGATATTGATATGCCTAAGACGAACTTTTCTAATGTAAATATGGCGGGTACTAAGTTTGACAATATTAATATGAGCAGTACTACTTTTAACGATATCAATATGCATCTTGTTAAGTTTAATGAAGTCGGATTGTGGGAAATTGAGATTAGCAATAGTGAATTAGGAGAAGCCTATTTTCATGATATTCACTTGTATGGTAAAGGCAATAAGTTTGAACGATGCCAGCTTAACGGCACATCTTTTGTAGAGTGTGATCTTTCGAATGTAGAGATAAAAGATTGCAATCTTTCAGGCGTCACAGTTAATGGCATCTCATTAGAGGCTCTGCTAGAGAGTTATCATAAAAATAAATAATATTACAACAGTTCTATTTATTCATCATAGATTTCAGCAAAACCACTTCATCCTAGGAGTGGTTTTTAAGTTTGGGGTATAATGGATGTAGATCATATAGCATAAACCTACAGGGGTGAAATATAGATGAAGCGCATTACGATTTTAATTGCGGATGATGAGGCGGAGATTGCGGATCTGGTGGCTTTGCATTTGCAAAAAGAAGGGTATCATATCATTAAAGTATCCGATGGGCGTGCAGCGGTACAAGCTATTGAGTCACAAACGATAGATTTGGCGATTCTGGATATTATGATGCCAGGGCTGGATGGCTATGAGGTAACCCGTCACATTCGGGAGCAGCATCATCTGCCGATTATTTTTTTAAGCGCGAAGACTTCTGATCTGGATAAGATCACGGGACTTGTCATGGGCGCAGATGATTATATGACCAAACCGTTCAATCCAATGGAATTAGTCGCCCGCGTTAATTCTCAACTACGGCGCTCTATACAATTCAGTCAGCCCGCAGCCGTTCTTAAGTCGGTCCTCGAAGTTGGTGGGTTGACGATTTCACCAGATGAACATACCGTCACTCTTTACGGCGAGGTAATAGACCTAACTCCGAAAGAGTTTGATATTCTTCATTTATTGGCGAGCCATCCTAAGCAGGTGTTTAGCGCGGAGAGTATCTTCCAGCAGGTATGGGGAGAAGCTTATTATGAGAGTGGCAACACGGTCATGGTGCATATCCGTACCTTGCGCAAAAAGCTTGGTGAAGACATCAATAAGAATAAATTTATTAAGACAATCTGGGGTGTAGGATATACCTTTACTGGGTAAGGCCGCTGAGCCCTTATACATTTTAAGAAAAACTTTATAATTGTCCTGCTTTTCTTTAAAGTGTCTTCGTTATTCTATTCCTATCAAGCATAAACGTCTTAAGGAAATGGGAGGACATTACGGATGAAAAAGTGGGGCTTTTTGGTGATCGTTGTGTTATTTCTTGGTTACGCAGCCGCTCGTTATTTACCGGATACGGGTAATTTAGCTGATAAGAATGATAAGATCCAGAAAGGATCGATTAGAGATAGTGATAGTTTAAAGGTGGTTACGCAAGATCAGGTATATCAAGGGGATTTATTGCTGGTGAACAAACAATATCCGGTACATGAGGACAGCGTGAAGTCTGATATTGTGACCTTATTTGATCAGAAGGATCTGGTTCAGGGCTATGGATTACTAGATACCTCGATTCGGTTGTCTGAAAGTGTGGCACATAAATTCAATAAGATGATCAAGGCCGCTGAGAAGGATGGCGTGAATCATTTTTTAATTAGCAGTGGGTACAGGGACTTTGAGGAGCAAGAGCAATTGTATGAGGAAAAAGGTTCAGACTATGCTCTTCCAGCGCAATATAGCGAACATAATTTAGGATTATCGCTGGACATCGGATCGTCTCAATCGGAAATGAGCAAAGCACCTGAAGGTAAATGGCTGGAAAAGAATGCGTGGAAATACGGCTTTATTCTACGCTATCCCAAAGACAAAACGGAGATTACGGGGATTAAATATGAACCTTGGCACTTCCGTTATGTCGGCTTGCCGCACAGTGCGATCATTCAGGAGAAGGGGATCGTGCTGGAACAATATTTAGATCTTTTGAAGGAAAATAGTGAAATTTCAACGGTTGTAGACGGCAAAACATATACGGTGAACTATTATCCAGTATCAGGATATACAAGTATTAAGATTCCAAAGGAAGGGCAATATAAAACGTCGGGCGATAATATGGATGGCGTAATTGTCACTACATTTTGATGAGTACGAAGCCTAAGAGCGAGTCTACTATGACATTATTGCTGGCAGCCGTATTTATTGTCTATATGTATTTTTTGATCCGAATTATCGTATTTAAAGGCGCACCTTTTAGCTTGCAATCACTTTGGGAACAGGCAGGGCGTATGCTCGAGCATCCCGACAGAATTTTTAAGCGACAGGGCAACTATGTACCCTTTAAAGAGATCTCGCGGGGGATAGAGCATCTGTCACTTTCAGATCCTTTTTCATCACTTAATTTAGTGGGCAATCTTCTTGCGTTTATTCCGTTTGGAGTCTTTGTTCCAATGCTGTTGTCGCAAAAAGTAAGGTTATTTCAAAAGGTCTTCATGCTCTCTTTTGCGCTGAGTCTGAGCTTTGAAGTTACACAATTAGTATTGTATATCGGCACCTTTGACGTGGATGATCTGATCTTAAACACTTGCGGTGGGGTAGTCGGTTACGCCATATATAGAATGCTGGTTTCTTCTGGATTGTTTACAACTATATCGAAGCGGTGTTAGTATTTGTGGATGGTAGATATAGACAGAGGATAGAAGGGGCATGGTATGAAAAAGCGTATTTCGGATATTGTTTCCATCATTGTAGGAGCATTGCTGTTTTCCTTGGCCGTTAACTTGTTTGTGATTCCGAACGAGTTCGGTGAAGGCGGGGTAACGGGACTGACTATGATTACATACTATTTGTATCAGTGGTCACCAGGTATTGTTAGCTTAATTCTTAATGCTTTATTATTGATTGTGGGTTATAAATTTCTGGACAAAACGACGACAGTATACACGATTATTGCGGTGTTTTTTAACTCGTTATTCCTGATTCTTACGAAGAATTGGCATATCGCCAGCGATGAGTTGATCATCAATGCAATATTTGGAGGCATCTTGTCTGGTGTGGGTATCGGAATGATCATACGTGTGGGTGGGACGACCGCAGGGTCAACCATTATCGCCAGAATCCTGCATAAATTTTTGGATTGGAACGTTAGCTACGCTCTTCTCCTAGTCGATTTAGTTGTGGTATTTGCTTCGTATTTCATCATTGGTGTTCAAAGTCTAATGTTTACGATTGTGATGCTCTATGTAGCGACTAAGGTGATGGACTTCATTATTGAGGGAGTGAATCCTAAGAAGGCTGTTACGATTGTATCCAAGGAGCAGGACAAAATTGCTGAACAAGTTAATGGAATCATGGATAGAGGGGTCACAGTCATTTATGGCCGAGGGTATTATACTAAAGAACCCAAAGAGCTGCTCTATATTGTCATTAGCAAACAGGAAGTAACCATGCTTAAGAAAATCGTAAGATCGATTGATAAAGAGGCTTTTATCGCCATTCACGATGTAAGAGATGTGTTCGGAGAAGGCTTTGTGGAGCTGGCAAAATAAGAGTGAAAGTGCTGTCCGGTAGCTACCTGAGCTGCTTGGGCGGCTTTTTTTTGGATTGGGCATTCGAATGTGATGGATATCATTGCATTTTCTGTTTGTTCACATTTTATTAAATTTTAAAGTGATTCAGCGCACACTCGCTCATTTGCAGCTTCTATATGCTTTTTATAGAGGCATTATCTAATTGCAGGAGAGAGGGTATTCATATGTTAGATCAACAAACGATTGCTATTATAAAATCAACAGTTCCTGTATTACAGGTTCATGGAACAACCATTACTACGACGTTCTATGGCATGTTATTTGAAAACCATCCAGAGCTATTAAATATATTTAATCATGCCAATCAGCGGCAAGGCAGACAGCAGACAGCGCTTGCTAACGCAGTCCTAGCAGCGGCTATGAATATTGATCAACTAGGGAATATCTTACCGGTGGTAAAACAGATTGCAGAGAAGCATCGAGCACTGGGTGTATTACCTGAGCATTATCCGATCGTGGGTGAGACGTTGTTAGCTGCGATTGGACAAGTACTTGGCGATGCGGCAACACCGGAAATTATAGATGCATGGGCCAAAGCCTATGGTGTAATCGCAGATGCTTTCATTGGTGTGGAAGCAGAAAAGTATCGTGAAGCTGCGGAAGCTCCGGGGGGCTGGAGTGGATTCAGAAACTTTGTGGTCACTCGGAAGGTTAGTGAAAGTGAGCTTATTACTTCCTTTTACCTGTCTCCTGAGGATGGAGGGGCGATCTCTTCTTATTTCCCGGGTCAGTACATCACGGTTCGTATTCAGCCCGAGGGGGAAGAATATTCCCATATTCGCCACTACAGTTTGTCCAGTGCTCCGGGACAGGCGTATTACCGTATCACTGTTAAACGGGAAGGTGAAGGGATAGATAGACCTGCGGGCGTCGTATCCACTTATCTGCATGATTTCGTCCAAGTGGGCTCTATATTAGAAGTGGGCTCTCCAGCGGGCGATTTCGTACTGGATCAGCGTAGTGACACTCCGGTGGTTCTAATCAGTGGGGGTGTGGGCTTAACCCCAATGGTAAGTATGCTGGAGACAATAATTGCTGCACAGCCAGAACGCGAGGTAACTTATATTCATGCAGCCATCAATGGAAGTTTGCATGCTATGAAAGATAGGGTGGCAGATTTAGCACAATCTCATTCTTCTCTTCGGTCCTATGTATGTTATGAATCTCCAGGAGAAGGCGACAAGTACAATAGATCTGGTTATATTGATCTTTCTTGGCTTCAAGAAATAGCAGATGTGAACTCTGAATTCTATTTCTGTGGGCCGACCCCATTTATGAAGGTCATATATAAGGCGCTCAAGGAATGGCGGGTACCTGATGACAGAATTCATTTTGAATTTTTTGGACCTGCCGGCAGTTTAGAAGAATAATATAGATAACAAAAAGCGCCTTAGCCGATTGGCTGAAGCGCTTTTTGTTTTGCGTTAGTGTTTATTTGAAAGAAGCAAATGGATCGGTGCCTTTAGGCAGTATTGAGCTGAAATTAAAGGTGTAGGTAGGAATTCCAGCTGCATAAGGTGCGATTTCATATTGTTGATAGAAGATAGCTAAGCCACTTTCACTGACGTAGAAGGCTGGTTTATCTGTGAGTCCACCAGTTGACTCCGGAAAAGCAATATCCTTGGTGCTTTCCTTCAACATTTTATCTAGTTTTTGTTTGTAGTTTGGTTCTGCCTTTAGCAGGTCTTTAAGCTCTATCTTCTTACCATCCTTCAGCGAGAAGGTGTGTCCCTCGCGCATGGTACCGCCGTGTGCTCCACCGCTGTAACCATATTGATCGACTACAATACTAAGTACGCCTTCACGGTTAAAGGTGACAACATAAGTTTGAGAGTAGTCATATTTATTCTCTATTGTACCATCTCTGCGGCTAGCCTCTTTTTCGCTTTCTGATGCGAACAGTTCAGCCTCTTTTTTGAAGGAAGCATTAATCGTGTTTTGTACTTCATCCGCCAGACCGCTGATCTTTGGATATTGTACTTTAATACTAGCATTCTTATTGCTCTTGTCTAAGGTAACAGAGGTGATCTTGATGTCATTCATCACCTTTTTGCTAAGTTCAAGCGATTTCTGGGCTGGATTATATACGCCTTGAACACCTAAATAATCATTTAACAGTTTGAAAGGAACATATAAGCGGTCGTTGATCATCTTCACTTCATGATTTCCGGTCATGCTATAAATGTAATATCCGTTCAAATCGGTACTGACGCCATAGTCAGAGACCTCCATGTTAAGCTTCACCGAGTCACTACTTACACTGTAAGTCTTTGTGGTTGAATTGTATTGAATAGCAAGGCCGAAGGCATCACGCAATACAGTTAAAGGGATCATCGTATTTCCGTCTACGATTTTTCCTTGCTGCGTTAAGACTTGGCCTTTATATTTAAGCACCACAGAAGGCTGCTGAACGGCTTGTGTGACTGTTTTTGTACCAGTGGTTGCAGCTAGAACAGAATTCCCTCCGATGAGTCCAGTACCTCCAAGTAATACTCCAGCTGCTAATACAGCAGACGTCCATTTCACAGTTTTGTTCATGATTTAATTTCTCCTCTCCAATGATGGGCTTATGTAGTTCATTATGATTTTTGATGTTATCTATCACTCCTACAATTATACCTAGGCCCCAAATAGATTTGATTACAAACACGGTTACAGTGTTGTTGCATAGACGTGCAAAAGGTATATACTTTTTAACCATTTATTAATTTTTGACACAATCATGAGGACTTTAAAGTAATTACGGTAAGCTCGGGACGACAATTAAAACGTATAGGCATACGAGTCACTCCAATTCCGCGTGTGGTGTAGACCTGGAGTCGACTATCTGGGAGCTGGTATAATCCGCTTGAATATTTACTGCCATGAGGCGGGGTATACAAGGCACCTACAAATGGGAGACGCACCTGTCCTCCGTGACTATGGCCGGACAATTGCAGATCTATGGGAAGATCACTGTATTCATCGGCAAAATCAGGCTCGTGGGCAAGGAGTAGAGTACATACCTTATCAGGGATATGGCGTAGCGCCTGATGAATATCTGCTTTGCCGACCCACGGATCATCCACTCCAGCTAGATAAAGCGCCTCCGCATCTTTTTTTAAGACAATATGTTCATTATGAAGTACGTGGAATCCAGATTGCGTTAACCCTTTCGTCACAGCTTTCCTAGTGCCAAAAGCATCGTGGTTACCTAACACAGCATATTGTCCAAAGGGTGCCCGCAACTGTGAACAGATGTCCACAGCCTCAGAAATATAATCGACAGAATGATCTAGTAGATCCCCTGTGAAGCAGATCAGATCTGGACTTACATATTGAATTTGCTGTACTAACTCTGTTAAGGCTTCGGACTTCGTATACACGCCTAAGTGTAAATCACTGAAATGAACGATACGAAATCTATCGAATGCTGGAGGGAGTAGAGGAAGCTTTATATCTATATGTTTAACTTCAAGCCAGTAGGGCTCAACCCAGTGTGAATAAATGCCGGATGCACTTGCGGTTCCAAGCAGCCCGAGCGACACTTGAGCACTTTTCTTCAGAAATTGGCGTCTGCTAATAGTATTCATAAACAAATCATACGTGGGGATTGTTACTCTACTATGACAATATTCATTTAATAACCCATTGTGACGATAAAACTACATATACATTTTTTATATGGGAGATGAAGAGATGAGTATTATCGATGCCTTAGTCCTCGCAGCACCTTATTTCAAAAAGATTCACTCGCAGGATATTATGATTGGAATCACGGACAGGGAGATCTTCCATTATTACGCACCAAGTAAAGTTATTGATCTCGGATTGGTTAAGGGTAACCCTATCCCTCCTGAAGATCTGTCGCTTTCAAATGGACTGAAAGGTATAGCAAGCTCTAACCGAATCCCAGCAGAAATTTATGGAGCTCCTGTAATCTCAACATGTGTACCTATCTACGGAACGGATGATGATGTAATCGGGGTTTTTGCCATTGCCTATACACTAGAGAACGAGAATAAGCTTGAAGGATTCACAGATGAGATTAATGAGATAAGTAGTCATCTAATGGAGATGGTGCAGAGCGTAGCTGCCCAATCTCAGGAATTATCAGCTACTTCGCAGCAAATATTAGATAATACGCGTAGAGCCGTAACGGAATCACAAGAAGTGAATAAGGTTGCCGGCTTCATTCGTGAGATTTCTGAGCAGACGAACCTGCTTGGGCTGAATGCGGCAATCGAAGCCGCGCGTGTAGGAGAGCAAGGGGCAGGTTTTGGGGTGGTTGCTACTGAAGTGCGCAAACTGTCCGTTAACACTAAAGAAGCAACCCATAATATTGAAAAATCACTGAGTGATGTTCAAAAGTCCATTAAGCAAATGGAGCAAGAAATTGAAGCGATCTCTGCTTCTTCACACGCACAAGCAGAATTGGTCACTGAATTCAGCGGGGTAATTGAGCGCTTGAATAAGGCCAGCAAAGAAATGACTACTTTCATGCAATCCATCATCCAGTAGGGTGTATGCATAAAGTTACTTATCCTAAACCATGCTAGAAGAGAACAGGCGCATTTCAGAAGGGAGCGAATTTCATTTATGAAACAACCCGATTCCAGTCTGCAAGCGAACGACAATGTAACTCAAGCCAAAAATGCTTTAGGCAAGCTTCATTTCTCTGTCTCTCAGGCGCATAGTCATCCAACAGAACAGACTTTGGCACAGGCTGAGAACCGTTTGGCGCATACCGAACAGGCGGTAGAGCAAGCTCGTGCCTCGTTAGGTCCCCAAGGTGTGGAGTTGGCTGAAGAACTGCTGGCCGAGGATAAGAGCAGGCTTGCTGCATTGAAGACGCAAGGGAAACGTTCAGAACGCTAGATGTTCCTGCTACAACCCGTGAAGCGAATAAGCTTCACGGGTTGTTCTCATGTGCTATTCCCCTAAGGATGTAGCTTAGGAGTGTGGGTGGTATACTGGAACGAGAGTTCTAGCATGGCTTAGATGGAGGATAAAGGATATGAATGGCATGCACATCGAAGAGTTAACCCGGCAGGCGGAGGCTTTCATTCGGCATTGTTATGCTGAACTTGATAAGACTGAAGCTGAGATGGATCAACGCATCCAAGCCGTACGAGAAGAAATTAATCAATCCGGGAGTTACACACATACAAGGGAAGAGCTGGCTCATGGGGCGAGAATGGCTTGGCGAAATAATAGCCGCTGCATTGGCCGTCTCTTTTGGCAATCCATTGAGCTGATGGATGAACGTCTGGCAGAGACCGAGGAGGATATTGCTGAAGCTTTGCTGCGACATCTGGAAAAGGCGAATAATGGAGGACGTATTCGTCCACTTATCACGGTCTTCCGCAGCGGGGAAGCTCCTGATCGGAGAATCCGGATTTGGAACCATCAATTGATTCGTTACGCGGGATATCCTGGTGATGCTGAACATGAACGCGCTGGTGATCCGGCATCGGATGAATTTACGAAAGTGTGCCAACAACTAGGCTGGCAGGGAACAAGGGGCAATTATGATGTATTGCCGCTAGTGATCAGCATAGGTAATGGGCACCCCCATGTATTTCCTATTCCTCAACACCTCATTCAAGAGGTGCCGTTAACACATCCCGAAATTGAACGTTTTGCAGAGCTTCAACTTCGCTGGTATTCTGTGCCGATCATTTCGGACATGCAGTTGGAAATTGGCGGGATTGTATACCCCGCGGCTCCTTTTAACGGCTGGTACATGGAGACCGAAATTGGCTCACGTAACTTAGGGGATACTGGACGATATAACACTTTGCCGGCTGTAGCTGATCTGATGGGACTTGACCGCTCCAGTAACACAACGCTTTGGAAGGATCGGGTGCTTCTTGAGTTGAATCGTGCAGTACTGCATTCCTTTAAGCAAGCTGGGGTCAGTATCGTTGATCACCATACAGCAGCCGATCAATTTGTGAGATTTCAAGAGCAGGAGCAGGGACATGGACGTCAGGTTTCGGGACGCTGGTCATGGCTGATCCCCCCTATGTCTCCGTCGTCTACACCGATTTGGCATGACAGTAAACTGAAAGAATATGATTACAGCCCTCGATTCCTTTATCAGCGATCACCTGTGGCCACCTGTCCTTTTCACTAGCAATCCAATTTATGATCAAAAAAGCGCCAAGTTCCCCTCATAAGGAAACTGGCGCTTTTTAGGCTTTTAAATGCTCTAGAAAGATTTGTTTAAGAAGCTTAAGCTGCTTGTCGGAGTCTAAATCCGATTCTAGCAGGAGGATGTTCTCTTTCATCGTTAGCTTTCTGGAAAAGAGAGCAAAGCTGTTCATCAGCGTGATTAAGGTCTCTTTCACAGGGAGATCGGCGCGAATAGAACCGTCTTCTACTCCATTTTGAATGATCCTGGAGTACTCATGCCAAATCTTACGGTTTAATGCATTGAAATCCAGAACGTCCTCAACAGGCTCATTTAAGTGAGAGGCGTAGCTTTCAAAATTGACCATAAAAATAATGCTTAAATGATTTTGATCCTGAATAAAGAAATCAAATAACATCTCGATCTTTTCGAGACAGGTAAGTGGCAAGTCAGCTACATGCTTAAAGTAATCGAGCATTGGCTCTAGCATTCGGGTGGCCACCGCCACGATGAGCTTTTCTTTTCTAGGAAAATATCGAAACAGCGTCGCAATCCCTATATTTGCTTCGCTAGCGACATCCTGCATCGTCGACTTTTCAATTCCTTTTTGCGAAAATATTCGTTCTGCGGATTCGAGAATCGTATATAATCGCTGCTGTTTACCGTCGGATCGTTCTTTTTCATAGCGTGCTTTAGGATTCATGAGGGATAGACCCTTCCATTTTTTAATTAGGTTCTTTAATTATTAGTATTATATCCACCGTTTATTGGATTAAGCAAGGAGAGGTTGTAGTTATTTCGTAAAAATGATATGATGAATATCACAGTGATAGTGTGACTATCATCACTCGAATTATTATATCACAATACGATTATAGAGGAGACTTAATTATGAATCGTCTAACTAATAAAGTAGCAATTATTACAGGTGCAGGCAGCGGCATGGGTCGTGAAGAAGCCCTTTTATTGTCCAAAGAAGGTGCTACAGTTGTAGCAACTGATATTAACGAAGCTGCTGTACAAGCAGTTGTAAAAGAAATCGAAGCCAATGGTGGAAAAGCCGCAGCTTATGCACATAATGTAGCTTCCGAAGAAGACTGGATCAAAGTTGTAGAAGATGTGATTAGCAAATTTGGAAAAATCGACATCCTGGTAAATAACGCAGGGATCTCGTTCCCAGTTCAATTGCTTGAATCCACTGTTGATCAATGGAACAAAGTAATGAACATTAATGTAAGCAGCGTATTCCTTGGGATGAAACATGTTGTTCCTCAAATGAAGAACAATAAAGGTGGTTCCATCGTCAATATCTCCTCCATCGCAGGTTTGACTGGCAGCAGCGGTGCTGGCGCTTATACAGCTTCTAAAGGTGCCGTTCGTATGCTGAGTAAAGCAGCAGCTGTAGACTTTGGTAAAGATAACATTCGCGTGAACTCTGTTCACCCAGGATTTATCGAAACTCCAATGAGTGCTGAATTTGTAAATGATGAAAGAATGCATAGCTTCTTTATGTCCCAGACTGCATTGCCACGCGTTGGACGTGCTTCTGAAGTAGCTGAAGCTGTATTGTTCTTGGCTTCCGATGAAGCTTCTTACATTACAGGTGTTGAACTGCCAGTTGATGGCGGAGTCGTGGCTAAATAATAAATTTCTAAATAGGCAACACTAAGAAAGCCGTCTCATGCGTAGATGTTATCTATGCGTGGGGCGGCTTTTTTTACATTAGCAAAAGCGTCTCTTTCTATTTAAATGATAAACATTTAATGGCCCATTTCTACCGAACATTAGCCTACATCCCTGCATAACATATAGCACTTGTAAGCAGGAGAAGGGTGTGGTTCAGAGATGGGCATCCAATTAACAGCGCTCCATTATGTATATTTGGCATTCATCGTGTTCATTATGGCACTTCTGATTAAGCGGCGGGATACAACGATGATCTGTATTGCAGGTATCTTTGTATTAGGCTGGCTCGCGACAGAAACGGTTAGTGGTTCAGTCACAGGCGTATTCAACTCTTTTGTATATGCAACAAAAGAGCTAATGGGTACGATTATGATTATTTCGATCATTGTAGCCATGAGCAGAGTATTAACACGTACCGGAATAAACGAGACGATGGTTGCCCCACTTACCCGCTTTTTACGTACGCCGTTTATGGCATTTTGGGGCATTGGCTTGATTATGATGGTGACATCATGGTTCTTCTGGCCTTCGCCAGCAGTGGCCCTGATAGGGGTTGTGCTGCTGCCCGTTGCTATTCGCGTAGGATTGCCTGCACTTGGAGCAGCGATTGCGATGAATCTATTCGGTCATGGGATTGCGCTGTCGAGTGATTATATTATTCAAGGTGCACCTAAATTGACGGCAGATGCGGCAGGACTTCCGGTAAGCAGTGTCATGGAAGCGAGTATTCCGCTTGTTATAGTGATGGGTGTAGTCACTACGGTAACAGCTTATTGGATGATGCGACGAGATCAGAAGAACGGTACTTGGCGAGACGGACTTATTTCCGGGAGAAGTGCCGCGAATGCGCTAGCTGCAGACAGCGACGCGGTCGAGGGTCAAGCGGTGATTCCTCCCACACTGAAGAAATGGCTGGCGATCGTTATCCCACTCTTGTTTCTAGCTGATGTAGCAGGCATGTTTCTACTGGATTTACAGGGTGGAGATGCAACGGCCTTAGTTGGCGGGACTGCTGTATTTATCTTGGTTGTAGTTACGTTGCTCGCACATCGTAATAAGGGACTGGAGCAAGTCACCTCATATCTAATCGATGGACTTACATTTGGCTTTAAAGTATTCGGTCCAGTGATTCCAATTGCGGCATTCTTCTATCTGGGAGATTCGGCCTTTGCTGAATTGTTTGGCAAAGTCTTACCTGCTGCATCTCAGGGAATTGTTAATGATCTAGGAGTTGCTCTGGCGCATAATGTACCTCTAAATGGTGCTGTAGGTGCTGTGACCGCTACCATAACAGGGGCCATTACGGGCCTTGATGGTTCAGGGTTCTCGGGAATCTCACTTGCGGGGTCCATCGGAAAATTGTTCGCTGTTGCCACACATTCCGACGCAGCTACTTTAACTGCACTCGGTCAGGTATCTGCCATTTGGGTTGGCGGGGGAACGCTAATCCCATGGGCATTAATTCCAGCTGCCGCTATCTGCGGCGTAAGTCCATTTGAGCTCGCTAGACGCAATGTCAAACCGGTGCTGATTGGGCTGATAGTTACAACGATTGTTGCTATGTTTCTGGTGTAGACCTGGCATGAATATTGATTCAAAAAAAGGCTGCCGGGAATATCCCGACAGCCTTATATATTTATCGTATACCCTTCATGAAATTTTGAATCTTAGAAGAGAACAGGAAGAGAATTAACGCGAGCACAATGGCGACTCCGCCTATCACTCCAAAGTACAGCATTTCGGTATCCGGGGTATAGAACTTCACAATTTGAGCATTAATAGCTTGTGCAGCAGCATTGGACAAGAACCACATGCTCATCATCTGAGCGGTAAAAGCAGCTGGCGCCAGTTTGGTTGTTGCTGATAAGCCAACAGGCGACAAGCATAGTTCCCCAATGACGACGATAAAGTAGCTGAGAACCAGCCATAATGGATTCACCAGTGAATTGGTTCCACCGAAGTAAGCCGGTACCAGAATCACTAGGAAGGACAGACCGGCAAACAATAAACCAAGCGAGAACTTTTGTGGAATCGTTGGTTGGCGGTTACCGAGCTTTAACCAAAGCCATGCAAATGCAGGTGCAAGGGCGATAATAAATAGCGGGTTAAGCGATTGGAACCAAGCTGGAGAAATGTGTATGCCTGCAAAGTCCAACTGGGTACGCTTATCAGCAAAGCTTGCTAGAACTGTTGATGTTTGTTCCTGAATCGCCCAGAACATAATCGAAGCAATAAATAAAGGGATGTACGCGAGAATCCGTGATCGCTCTACAGCTGTTGTTTTGGGACTGCGGTACATCACGATGAAGTACATTGTAGGAATAAGTAACCCTAACACCCCTACGATTTTAATGAATGTCTCAAAGGTGAGTACTCCAGTAAGAATGCCGACCGTAACTAATACAGCAAGCACAACTAGTCCAATGCCAATCCAAGTAAATAATTTTTTCTTTTGTTCGGCTGGAATCGGGTTGCGTACAATCGTACCTGCCAGACCTAGATTTTTGGTGCGAGTCACTAAGTAAACAACTAATCCAATAAACATGCCCACCGCGGCAATCGAGAAACCGAGATGGAAATTATTCATACCTACAGCGCCTACAATCAGTGGAGAGATGAATCCGCCGAGATTAATACCCATATAAAAAATGCTGAAAGCAGCGTCGCGGCGGTTATCTTGTTCGCTGTAGATTTCGCCTACAATACTTGATACATTGGGCTTAAGAAGTCCGGTTCCAAGCACGATCATAATCATCGAAGCAAAGAATAGTGTGGCATTCCCCGGTATGGCCAATAAAATATGTCCAAACATAATTAAAACGCCGCCGTAAAAGACTGCCTTCGAAGTCCCGAAAATTCGATCCGCAAGCCATCCACCTATAATTCCAGACATATATACGAGTGATCCATAGATAGACATAATCGAAAGGGCCATATCCTCTGGAAATCCGAGCCCGCCTTTGCTTACTTCATAATACATGTAGTAAACAAGGATCGCTCTCATGCCATAATAGGAAAAACGTTCCCAAAATTCAGTAAAGAAGAGTGTGAATAGTCCCTTAGGATGTCCGAAAAATCCGGTTTGCGGGACACTATCTACAATTTTTTGCCTGTCTGTTGCTGACATGAATCAAATCCTCCTAGATGCTAATTGCTCTTTTCATGAAGTTAACACAACTCTACACTACCTTAATATTTATAATACCCTCATGAGGAAAATCACAACCCTTTGGCGAGAAGGTTCTGAATAACGTCATATTTTTTAGTAATATTTCCAGTGGAAATAGGGAAATAACTTTTACTGTATTTTCTGTACGGATGAAAGTTGTAAAAATTATAGTTGATTTTAAGTTGCATTATTTAGGAGATGAGCATATACTCTAATCAAGAAAGTGATTGATCAATAACCTAATGGATTAGGTTGTGTAAGGAGATTATGATGACAACAGAATCTAGTTCCGGTCGCAAGAAAGCGGATGAATCGGTTTCCGTAAACCGCCGAGAACAAATCTTGGAGGCAGCGGTTGTTGTATTCGCCGAGAATGGCTACTACCGAGCTACGACAGCACAGGTTGCGGAAAAGGTAGGTATTTCTCAGCCCTATGTGTTTAAGGTGTTCAAGAATAAAGAAGAATTGTTTGTTGCTTCCTTAGAGCGGGCTTTTGAACGGATTATTCGTTCGTTTCAAGGAGTAGAGGGCACAGCAGATCAAGTGTTAAAGGAAAGCATTAAAGTATACGAGTTGTTGATGGAGACACATCCGAATGAGATTATTTTGCAAGTTCAGGGGTTAGGGATTCGCGATGAAGTCATCCGTGAAACGATGCAAAAAGGAATGCTTGAGATCACCAACCTTGTGCACGAGAAGTTTGTCGCCGCTGGGATCGAGCAGCCTGAAGTAGAGGTAAGTACCTTTATGGCCAATGGTATGCTCTGTAATATTTCTTTGGCTCTTGGAATGCCAGAGTTGAAGCCGAAACACCGGAAAGAGTAGTAGAGATGAAATTCATTCTAACATCTAAGAGCTCAGGCTCTTAGATTTATGATCGTTAGTTAGTGATTAATCAATAACAATAATAGGAGGGATCATTTATGTTAACAAAAGCGCTTGTGCTTGGTGCAACCGGGGGAACAGGGACAGTAATTATCGCTGAATTATTAAAGAGAGGGATAGAAACGGTGGCCTTTGGGCGATCGATTCCAAAGTTGGAGAAGCTTGCAACGAAGCTGGGTAATCCCGCCGCTCTTAAGCTAATAGCAGGGGACGTATTTAATGCGAAGGACGTATTATCAGCTGCACAGGATGTGGATGTTATTTTTCATAGTGCATCTGTTCCGTATAATGAAATGAGCACACGACTGTTACCTATGGGAGAGGCGGTCATGGAGGCGGCTAATAAGCTGGGGATAAAGGTTGTCGCAGTGGATGGCATTTATCCTTATGGAAGAAGACAGAATGACAAGCCGATCAACGAGGAATATCCGAAGAATCCGCATACAAAAAAAGGTAAAGTGAAACTTGAGTTTGAACAAATGTTTTTTAGCCAGCGTTGGAGTAAAGCACAGCGGCTCATTGTCCGTTTACCGGATTATTATGGGCCTACTGCCAATGAGGCTTCCTATTTAGGATCGACTCTGGAGTCCATCGCTGCAGGTAAACCTGCAGTGTTCATCGGAAATATGACCGTTGCCCGTGAGTATGTGTATTTGCCGGATGCCGCTGTCATGATTATTGAGCTCGCTAGTAGAGATGAAGCTTATGGTCAGAATTGGAACATTCCCGGGGCAGGCACAATCTCAGGACGAGATATCGTTAGAATAGCGCAAGCAGCAAGCGGCTCCAAGAAGCCCGTTATCTCATTAGGAAAGACTGGACTATCGCTGCTCGGTATATTCGTTCCAGTCATGAAAGAGATCGTTGAAATGCTGTATTTAACCAAAGAGCCTGTGGTCCTAAGCGGTGGTAAATACGAGCGTGTTGTGGGTCCAATTCCCGCTACTCCTTTTGAGCAAGGGATAACAGAGACTGTTCAAGTTCTAATGAGTCGTCAGTCCAAGGCAGAATAAAGAGCCAGGCTCATTGTGAAAGATAGAATAAAAGGCTAACTTATGATACTATTTACTCCTATATAGAAAGAGGACGTGAGCTAAATGATCAACATAACTATGCCCAATGTGGATGTTAGTATTACTAAACAAATCAACCCGCAGTTAAGCAATATCTACGGATTCACTGATTTCCATCTGATTCCTAGAGATTACGGCGGTATCTTTATGTTCTACAATGACCAAGATGAGTTGTTGTTTGTAGGTAAAGCGAGAAAGCTAAGACCCAGAATCAAAAAACATTTTGAAGATACCGTATCTGATATTAAGCTGCATAGGGACGAGGTCACCAGAATTGATGTAAGTTTAATCGAGAGCCCCGTTCATAGAGAGATCTACGAAACGTATATCATTAATGAATTGAAGTCTAAATACAATGTAGATAAAGTGATGTTCAGATAAGTTTAAGGAAGAGGCGCCGTCTAATGACGGTGCTTTTTTTTATGTAAAGGAAGATAGGAATGAAATAAGAGCATCGGTACACACTATACAAGATTGATAATAGATGCTTAAAAGGAGATAGGTCATATTGAAGCCTAAGTTTTTGATTGCGAAGTTAGTTTTTTTGTGTATGTTCCTTGTTGTTAGTGTAATGCCTGTAACTGCCGATGCTGCAGCCAAAGAGAAAAAGAGTTCACACAAGCAATGCTTTACGCCCTCTGTAATAGAGCTTAAGGATAATCTCAGGAAACTATGGAGCGATCATGTGATATGGACGAAAAACTACATAGTTAGCGCCTTTGCGAATTCCGAGGACAAAGAGAAGGTACTGGCAAGGTTGCTACAGAATCAGCAGGAGATAGGGAATGTTTATAAGCCGTATTACGGTGAGGCAGTAGGTGATAAGCTAGCTCAATTATTGCGGGAGCATATCCTTATTGCCGGAAAAGTAGTTGCTGCTGCACTAGCAGGAAATCAGGCGGATTTAGAAAAATATAATAAAGAGTGGTATGACAACGCTGACGACATTGCTAAGTTCCTTAGCGCACAGAATCCCAAATATTCGTATGAACAATTGAAAGAGATGCTTCATGAACATTTGGAGCTAATAACAGATGATGTGACAGCTAGAGCTAAAAAGGATTGGGATGCCGAGATCGTCGCTTTCGATAAAGGACTCGAGCATATGATTATGTTTGGAGATATACTAACCGAGGGTATTGTTAAACAATTCCCCGATAAATTTAATTAAAACCAGAGCACCCGCAAGGGTGCTTTTTTCTTGTTATTGGCAAGAATTTAGGTCTTTTGATCCAATTCAAAAAGTTAGATATAAAGGCTCACTTACAGACAACACAAGTAAACTATAATAGACTCGTGGGCACTCGACATTTTTTGACATTTTTTTATAATTGAGGTGATAAGATCAATGATTTCTCCCTTTTTTAAAAAGAAAGATTCAGTGGATAAGCAGTCCAAACCGGGTATGGTTCAAAAGGTGCAATTATCAGAAGAGCAGGGCGAGGAAGTAGAGGAACAGATTGCTGGCGAGACTTTAGCAGGAGTGGTTACTACAGGGAAAGCGCCGCTTGATAAAAAATCACTCGATTTGATCTTCTCCGTGGAGCAGATCATTCAGGCCAGACAGCATGCTGAGACGAATATTAATGAACTTCAGGATCGGTTGACTCATTCCAGCAGCCATGTTGAACGTTTGAACCGGGACATGAAGAATCTCAATAAAGTGATTGAGGAAAGAGAGAAGAACGTTCGAGAGCTTGAGCATAAATTGATTGAGAAGAATCTGAAAGTCGATCAAGTGCTGGAAGATTATCGGGAGCTTCAGACTACCCTCACAGCAGAGATTGAAGAATTAAAGAGTACGATTGATCTGGAGCATCAAAAGTATGTAAATCTGATCCAAAAGCATAACGAAGCTCATGCAGAGAAGCTCAAGAAGATGAATGATCTGGAAGAGAAGCTCGGACGGATTGAAACTGAGAACGCGCATTTAAGACAGAAATACGATACGATCCGCCAAGAAAAAGCATATCTCTCCGGTATGATCAGCGATTTTACAAATCGTATGACCGTTCCTTTTGGGAATGGAAGCACACTGGCGGGACGAAATGACGAAAACGGAGATACATAAGATTCATGGCAATGAATGAACCGAGCACTGTTCTAATGATTGAGTTGCTGTCGCTTGAGCATGAACAGGCCGGTTATCAGATTGAAGTAGGTTTAACCCGTGATATTGGGTATGCCAGACGCATGCTAAACATAGACGAATTTACATATGAACAACTAAACGCGCTGGCTCCCTTTTTCGGGGAAAGAATGAGATTGTCATTGTATCCGAAGTGGGATCCATTTCGTAATAGTTATTACAGCACACTGATTATTATGAACCAAACCTTCAGCGAAACTATGTATTTTGCCTGCTCTGAATATTATGTGTCTCAGCTTCTTCAATTAAAGCAAGTGAACGATCCCCATGTACAGGAAGAGATTACTGTTGAAACTACGCCACCCTCTATACCTCCAGCACGCGGGCTAAGAAAGAAGAGCAAAAAACGGGTTGGAAGACTTAGGCTGCAGAGTATCATGTTCGCTTGTTTAGTAGTTGTATTGTTGTCTCTTCGAATGGGTGGTCATGTTATGGACCGTGCAGAAGGATTGGAAGGTCCCTCACTAGGCGCCAGCGCTGAGGGGATCGAGAAAATAGTCTCTCTACCGTTCATTCCTCCTATTGGTAAAATAGAAACGACCCCTAGCCAGCAAGAGGAGTCTGAGCCTACGCCAGAACCTTCTAAACCTACACCAGAACCTACAGAGCCTCCTCAAGAACAAACACAGCGGTATGAGGAGATTAAATTAACCGGGAATAAATACACCTATAGCCTGCCGAAGGGTTACGTGGCCTTGTCATTTGATGATGGTCCGTCGAAGTATACGAAAGAAATCGTAGATATTCTAGTAGAACATGAGGTGGCAGCCACCTTTTTATTTGTTGGGAATAAGGTCGCTCATAATGTGGAAGCGGTTATGTATGCGAATGAACATCAGATGTCGATTGGAAGTCATTCGTGGGATCATAGCAAGATGACCGACAATGGGGCTAACCAGAATCAGAATAATTTGGCGAAGGCTAACCAGGCATTGGAGCAAATCATTCAATCGCCGATTACTGTTTTTCGGCCGCCATATGGTGCGATTAATGATAAGTTAGCAGCCAAAGTGACAGAACAGCAGATGAAAGTATTGTTATGGAATCGTGATTCCGAGGATTGGAGACGCAAGACCCCAGAAGACGTCATTCAATTTGTTCATCATACTGATCCGTCCGGTGCTGTATATCTTTTTCACGAAAAGAAGATTACCGTAGAGGCATTGCCTGCTATCATTCAGTATCTAAAAGGGAAAAACATGAAATTCGTCATTTTTAAATAACATCAATGATCCATGATTGGGTCTTATCTTAGAATAAGAGTAGCTGTTACAGGGTTATGATCGCTGTGTTCAAAAGATAGGTCATGGCCCTGTACGCCACTTATTGTGATATTCGGTGAAACTAGGAAGCCATCAATTACAGCACGGAAATTCACACCTTCTGAATAAGCTATATCAAGTGTCCGGACGGACGGCACTTTAGCATCAACAGCCCATTGAAAGCCCTCCGGTTTGAAATCTTCAGGGAACTGCTGTAGCCATTCTGGCCAAGCTTGTGTAGTCTCAAAGGCCTCAGGGGTTGTGCCCGGTAAAGAATGATTCCAGTCTCCGCCTAAGATGAGGTAATTGCCTTTATCATTCTCTCTCTGAATATAAGTAGAAAGATATTCTAATTGCTGCTTGCGAATCGTTCCCCCTTGGTCAAAGGCTGATAAATGAAGGTTGATCAGGATCAGTTCTTTCCCGTTATCGACGGGGAATCTGCTCTCCAAAAAGGCGCGGTCAAGTTCAAACAGTTGACGAGGCCAGCTTTCTTTTCCCGGAAGATCATATCTAACGTTACTTGTGCTACTGAATTTAGATAAGGTTAATAAACCGCTATTTACTGAGCCCATCGGATCAAGAACGGGAATCGGTACCCAAGGCACCTTGTAGTTCGTCGCGAATACGTTGCTGTAATCAGAGAAGGTATTCGATAACAAGGAGACCTCATCTATATGGTTGCTACGAGAAGAATCGAGATCTACCTCCTGCAACATAAATAAATCTGATCCTGAAGTGGTCATTAGAGAGGCTATTGCCTCAAGATTTGTCCTCGATTGTTCCTCGCTGCTTGAACGTGATTTGGTCCCGCCATCCATAAAGAAATCCTGATCCTTATCCAGCCCAGCATAACCAATATTAAAGGTTGTTATTGCAAAAGGTTCTCCCTGCTTCATCATTTGTTCCTGATTATGGTTTACCGTTAGTGGAGTAGTCTCCTTCGGCTTATAATCGGTAATGGTAATATACAGTAAAAAGCCACCAAAGATTAGAACGGCAGCTAGAAGGGCAAAACCGATGATTTTTATTGTGGTTGAGCTCATTTGATTCGATCTCTCCTCAGATGTAATTTCATAGAACGGACTTCTAATGGTGTAAACTTCGACGCTTCGCTACAACTCCCCTTGTTTAAATAAAAAAAATTTGAGACAATGAGTAGTGATGGACTGAACTTTAATGTTTTGAAAAGAGGATAACGAATGAATATGGAATCCATTTATGGATTAACTTTTGATCAACTGGCGGCATGGCTGTTAGAACGTGGACATAAAAAATTTCGAGCTACGCAGGTCTGGGATTGGCTTTATCGGAAGCGGATTACAGAATTCTCAGAAATGCTCGATGTAAATAAAGATTGTGTAGAATTATTGGAGCAGCACTATGTGATCCATACGTTGGAAGAACATGTGAAGCAGGAGTCTGCGGATGGGACGATCAAGTTCCTATTCCGTTTGAAGGATGGCAACCTGATCGAGACGGTGCTTATGAGACAGAAATACGGTTTGTCCGTATGTGTCACTACTCAGGTTGGATGTAATATCGGCTGCAGCTTTTGCGCTAGTGGACTGTTAGCGAAGAGTCGTGATCTTTCCAGCGGTGAGATTGTAGAGCAGATTATGAAGGTTCAGCAGCATTTGGATGCAGCAAACCTCGAACAAAAGGTTAGTCACGTTGTAGTCATGGGAATTGGCGAACCGTTCGACAACTTCAAGAACCTGCTCAATTTCTTATCGATTATTAAGGACCACAAAGGATTAGCCATCGCAGGAAGAGGTATTACTGTATCGACGAGTGGGCTTGCTAACAAAATCGTTGAATTTGCCGATGCGAATACACAGGTGAACTTGGCAGTATCGCTTCACGCGCCTAATAATGAGCTGCGGACGAAGATTATGAAGATTAACAAGGCCATTCCAATTGAGAAGCTAATGGAGTCCATAGATTATTATTTGGAAAAAACAAATCGCAGAATTACGTTAGAATACATTCTGATGAAGGATGTAAATGACGGCAAGGAGCATGCGCTTGAGCTGACCGAGCTAATCGGCGACCGGCGCCAGCTCGTCAATGTGAACTTGATTCCTTATAATCCAGTCGATGAGCACAGTCAATATCAAAGAAGCGAGCGGGAGACCGTACGAGCCTTTTTTGATACCTTGAAGAAGCAGGGCGTCAGCGTAAGCACTCGTCTGGAGCATGGTGTAGATATTGATGCTGCTTGCGGACAATTGCGAAGCAAGCAGATCAAGAAGTCGAAAGCTATGGCTTAAGGGACGGGCGACCCCTTCATGCAGCTTTTTGTGATACAATGACGTGGCAGGTATTAGGAAAAGAGGTTGATTGAGCAATGTTGACATTTACAAGCTACAACGTGGAGAATGTTAAAGATCCTTTTGGTATACTAACCGGTAAACGGTATGAATTCGTGGTTCAACTGGATGTTCCAGAAGATGATGAGCTCTATTTAGAGAACGGAGTATCCGCTAGAGCGATTATTAAAGTGGATGAAGATCAAGTTAGCATCGTGAGTTATGATCTACAGGAGACAACAACAGGTCAGTTGCTTGACTTTGATATGGAAGAGGACGAGGAAGCAGCATTACTCCTTTTCTGTAAAGAGCATTTGCCAGAATAATGATGCAGCATTGACATCCTTGCCCAATGTTCAATTGTGGCAGGGATTTTTATATTTCTCGCTTAAACGCTTACCGTCCTTACAAGGACGCCGAAGGCGTTTATGCTTGTCGCATGAATGTGAAATATAGGTTAAAATATTAAAAAGCATCCAAAATAGGAGTTGTATACATGTCTAATGAAGAAGTGTTCTTGACCAAAGAAGGATTGGCTCAATTAGAGGAAGAACTGAAGGAATTGAAGGGCCCTGGGCGCAAGGAATTGGCAGCACGGCTCAAATTGGCAATCAGCTATGGAGACTTGAAGGAAAATAGCGAGTACCATTCGGCCAAGGACGACCAATCGTTCATGGAGACTCGTATTATGATTTTGGAGAAAATGCTGACCAAAGCCAAGATCGTAGATGAGAGTCAGATGGATCTGTCAAAGGTTAGTATGGGTTGTATCGTTACCCTGAACGATATCGAATACTCCGAGAAGATTGAATATAGAATTGTAGGGGCTGCTGAAGCAGATGTCCTAAACAACAAGATTTCCTATGAAAGTCCGCTGGGCAAGGAATTGCTGGGTAAAAAAGTCGGGGATATCGTTAGTGTAAACGCACCAATGGGTATCATCAAATATGAATTGCTTGAAATCAAAATGATGTAACACATGATAAAAAGGTCTCAACCCCGTTATAGGGGTTGAGACCTTTTTTAATTATAGGTAATGGCTATTGTGTATATTGATTTCATATCTTAGACGTCTTGCTCTGTTGCGCTTATAGTTTAGAGTAACTTAGAGCAGAGGAGTACTGTTCATGATCCAGAGCGTGTTATCAACGTTGTATCAAGTCATCGTGCCATTATCCATTCCGGTGATCGTCGGTGCACTGCTTGGACGGTTTAAGAATCTGGATACCAAGCCGTTATTGACGCTCTATTTATACTTTTTAACGCCGGCTATTATTCTTAATACACTGGCTACGGCCGAGATTTCTATGGATGATATTTACAAGACTCTCGCTTTTTCGCTGCTAAATCTGTGCTTTTTATGGGCGATTGCAAATATCATCGGAAAGTTATTGAAGCTCGGCCCCTCTGAAATATCGGGATTGACTCTGGTCTCGACATTTACGAATAGTGTGAATTATGGACTTCCCTTGGTGTTGCTGGCTTTCGGACAGCTTGGGCTCGATAAGGCTTCTGTGTATGTGATTGGGCAGATGATTATCGTGAATACTGTGGGCGTTTATTTTGCGGCTAGATCGCAGTTCTCGGTGAAAAATGCGGTAAAGTCCGTGTTCTCTCTCCCTGCCATCTATGCAGCTATGCTAGCACTTTTTCTTAGAATATTTGACCTGCATTTACCTTCTGAGCTTGCTACAGGGGTCTCCATGGTTGCCGGAGGTTATTCACCAGTCGTACTGGCGATTCTGGGTGCACAGATGGTCAAAGTACGAACCATGTCATCTGAACGTAAGGGTCAGTCTACTTTTTGGACAGGGATGATCATTCGATTAATCTTAGCTCCACTAGTGGCCTACCTCGGATTATCTATTCTGCATATTGATGGTATTTTATTCTCTGTGCTGCTGATTCTGGCCTCCATGCCAGTTGCCGTCAACGCGGTGGTATTAGCGGAGCGATTTGACGCCTCTCCAGAGCTGGTATCCAAATGTATTTTATGGACGACGCTTGCTTCCTTTGTTGTGTTGCCGATCCTTATTGTGCTAGTGCAAGGTGCGTAAAGACAAAAAGACCCCTCTTTCATTTCTGAAAGATAGGGTCTTTTTTTACTGTTACTTACCTAGTGGTAATCTCTTAGAAGTCGAAATTATCAGGGTCAGGACCTACCCGTTGATCTTGGTTCAGAGCGTTGATTAGATTCATATCCTCTTCTGTTAACAGAAAATCAAACACATCTACGTTTTCGATGATCCGGTGCTCTTTAGTAGACTTTGGAATGGTAATAATTCCACGCTGCAGGTCCCAACGGATAATCACTTGAGCTACGGATTTACTGTGTTTAGCTGCAATTTGTTTCAGTACAGGCTGATCCAACAATTGCCCTTGCATTAATGGAGACCAAGCCTCCAGTTGAATTCCTTGTTCCTGGCAGAAGCTAAGCAGCGCTTGCTGACTCAAATAAGGATGGAGCTCCACTTGGTTTACCATCGGCTTAATTTCCGCATCCTTCATCACATCTTCAAGATGATGGATCTGGAAATTGCTGACCCCAATTGCTTTTACGCGTCCCTCTTTATACAAGGTTTCAAGTGCTCTCCAAGTCTCTTTATATTTTCCTTTTACAGGCCAGTGGATAAGATATAGATCAAGGTATTCAAGTCCAAGCTTAGCTAGGCTAGCTTCGTAGGCGGCAATGGTTTCTTCGTAGCCCATATCTGCAGTCCAGACCTTTGAAGTTACGAAGAGCTCTTCTCTGGACAGGTTGTTGTCCTGCAAAGCTTCTTTGATCGCTTGACCTACGCCAGTCTCATTCTGATAGATCGCTGCTGTATCGATGCTGCGGTAGCCGTGTGCAATAGCAGATTTAACCGCTTGGATCAGCTCAGAGCCTTCTTCGACTTGAAATACACCAAGTCCAAGCCAAGGCATGTTTACCCCGTTGTGTAATGCAGTTGTATCCTGTAGATGTTGAGCCATAATAAAATTACCTCCTGAGATATTTAAAAGTTTATTGGTATGTTAAGGCAAGGCTGATTAAGCAGCCTCAGACTGGAGAAGAGTCTCATCTTTCTTCTCCAGCGCACGACTCCAAGCGGTTAGGAATACAGCGGATAGAACCATTATAGCACCCACCCAAGTGGTATGAATCAGTCCCATATGATCCGTGACGATACCGCCAAGATAAGCCCCGATGGCAATACCAGCGTTAAAAGCAGCAATATTAAGCGCAGATGCCACATCTCGCGCACTCGGAGCATATCGATCTGCAAGTGTAACTACGTGTACTTGTAGACCAGGTACGTTCATGAAGGCTAACAATCCCATAAAGAAGATCGTAAGTAGTGCAGCCACTTTAAAGGGTGCGGTAAAGGTTAAGACGAAAAGTACAACAGCTTGTATAGCAAACATGTAGAATAGGGCATTCATAGGGTTACGGTTGGCTAATTTGCCTCCAATGACGTTGCCGATGGCGATCGCTATGCCATAAACAAGAAGGATGATGGCAACGGTACTCTCTTTGAAACCGCTGATTTCATGAAGAAGTGGAGATAAATAAGTAAAGACTACAAAGGTACCTCCATACCCTAAAGCAGTGATTGCGAAGGCTAGTAGTAACCGGCCGTTCTTCACGAGTTTGACTTGTTCGCGAAGCGGTGTTCGGGTTCCTTTGCGCAGCCCTGTGGCAGGGACCAAGATCAGATTACCGATGAGCGCTATAAGCCCGATGGCAATAATGGCGATGAATGCAGCTCTCCAGCCTAACTGTTGCCCTAGAAAGGTACCCAGTGGCACACCGGTAACAGTAGCTACGGTTAGCCCTGTGAACATGATCGCAATAGCGCTGGCTTTACGATTCTCAGGCACAAGGTCGGCGGCAATGGTCGAAGCAATCGACATGAACAGACCATGCGAAAGGGCAGATATTACTCTAGCTATTAGCAGAATTGTAATACTGTCCGCAGCTGCGGCAAGGCTATTGCCGATAATAAATACAATCATAATGATAAGCAATAATGTTTTGCGCGATATCGCCGTGGTCAGCGACGTTAAGATTGGGGCGCCAAAGGTTACCCCTAAAGCGTACAAAGTAACAGTTAATCCAGCTGTGGTCAGCGGTATATTCAGGTCATCAGCGATTAAAGGCAGCAGCCCTACACTGATAAACTCGGTGGTTCCGATCGCAAAGGCGCTAATGGCTAAAGCCAGGAGTGCCAGGGTACTTCTTTTTTGGTTTAACAACATGTCTCTCACTCCTACACTCTGATAATCACCGGCCGGTAAGTGCAATTATGAAGGCATGAGTCATTTAAGTATAGTACGTACTTTAAAGTGCTATAGGTACTAAAAAGTACCTATAAGAAATCACCTAAGGATATTGTCATCCATTCCTAGAAAATTATCCGCAAAAAAGCGTTGGGCTTCCTTCAGTTGAAGGGAATACCAACGCTTTGATGATTGATCTATTGTGTTCAGTATGTTATTCGAAGCTGTATTTGATTCCCCATTGTTCTCTAACATTACTCATAATGTCCATGACATCTAAGGAGAGCTTGAGGGTTTCCTGGTTGCTGTTTGCCGCGATATAGCGCTGCATATCCTCGATTTCGTATTGTAGCGCTTTGGAAGTATCGCCGGCTTCGATCGTTTCTAGGGTGCCATCTAAATATTGAATTGTAGCTGTAGAGGCCCGTGGGAAATTGTCTACAGTAATAAAGCCAAGTTCTCCAGCAACGACGCCGCGTTTAGGCATTTTGGAGCGCATGGTAAGGGAGATGATCGCCATTTCATCCGCATCGTTGTTCAGAATGATTCCGGATTGTTCATCGACGCCTGTCTCAAAACGTTTCACTGTCGTTAGAATTTCCTGTGGCTGTTTGGACAGGAAGAATCTTGTGAAGGACAAGGCATACGTCCCAATATCCAGCAGCGCTCCGCCCGCCAGATCTTTGCTGAAGAAACGGTTGTTCACATCATATTCTTTATGGCTGCCAAAGGAGACCTGCACCATTTTGAGGCGTCCGATCTTACCTTCATCCACGATTTTCCGTAGCTTTTTGTACAGTGGCATATGGTAGATGGTCATAGCCTCTGCGACGACTAAGCTTTTTTGTTTAGCAAGCTCGGCGATTTCCTGCAGTTGTTTGCTATTTACGGTGATCGCCTTTTCACAGAGGACATGTTTGTTATTCTGCAAGCTTTCTATGATGTATTCGTAGTGGTTACTATGTGGTGTTGAGATGTAGACGACATCAATTTCTGGATCTTGCAGCATTTCGCTGTAATTGCCATAAGCCTTCTCCGCTCCATATTGGCTCGCGAACGCCTGGGCTTTCTCTAAGGTTCGTGATCCTACCGCATATAAAGTTCCGCCGATGTCATTTAGAGCAGCCGCAAATTCAGTAGCGATACTTCCCGGGCCGATGATTGCCCACTTCAGATTGTTCATGGTTAGCACCTCGCCTGTTTTGATTGTTTGAGCTTACTTAGAGATTACCTTGATTCCATTTGAACCAGCCACAAGTGCTGAGGTAACTTCTTTCGTGAATAGGGAGGTCTCAATGACCCCGTTAATGGCTTTGAGTTCAGTTTGAAGAGCAGTGCTATCCTCTACCTTGTCAAAAAAGACATCCAGCAGCACATTGCCATGATCACTGACCGTATACCCATCTTTACTTGCGCTTGTTCGAATCTCAGGCTTGCCGCCCAGCGATTTCACGGAATGTTGAACATAACTAAGAGCATCCATAAGAATTTCCAATGCTACGGGATGCTTGAAGGTTAGCTTGTTCACAAGTTTAGTTTCATCTACCAGCAATATATAATGATCCGCCATACTAGCAATCAGTTTTTCTTTCGTATGAATGCCGCCACCACTCTTAAGCGCATGCAGTTGCTCATCCACCTCATCACAGCCATCAAAAGCAACAGCTATTCGGTCAACGGACCAAGTGGGTACAACCTGCAATCCATTTTGGACACAGAGTGAAGCTGTAGTGAAGGAGGGGGTCACTACCTTTACTCGAAGATCTGCTTCTTTAATATTCCCGATTAAATTGGAAATCGTACTACCCCCACCTAAACCAATGGTTGTGTCGTTCTCAATATACTTTAGAGCTTCTGCGGCACAACTTTTCTTTCTAAAGTCCATATTCAAAGCCGGTCATCTCCATTAAAAAATTGATAATCTGCACATTTGTGCAATATAATAAAAAATGTGCAAAATAATCGTCTACAGTATAGCTAGGGGTTATGGATCTGTCAAATCCTTGAAAAAAGCGAGGAGTTCTATCATGGATCGAAAAGAAGACAAGAAGCTGCTCATTAAGATTGCACAAATGTACTATGAGCAGAATTTAACGCAAAGTGAAATTTCTAATGAACTTGGCATATATCGCACCACCATAAGTAGGATGCTAAAGAGAGTCCGTGAAGAGGGCATCGTTACAATCACCATCAATTACGATATTGGAGATCGTTGTACACTGGAGCAGGAATTGAAAGAACGGTTCGGGCTGAAGGAAGCCATTGTTGTAGAGATAGATCCAGCCCAGTCAGGGGTGAACAAACGTAAAGCCATTGGACAGGCTTGTGCAAGATGGCTGGAGCAAGTGGTTCAGCCGAAAGATACGATTGGGTTCTCTTGGGGAAGCAGCTTAGCTGCCGTTGTAGACAATCTGACCCTCGGACAGAGGCCTTTTGTAACCTGTGTTCCTACGGTGGGTGGTCCATCTGGAAAGATGGAGAGTGGATACCATGTCAATAATATCTGCTACCAAGCTGCCTTAAAGTGGGGGGCGCGCTCATTAATGATTGACGTGCCAGCGATCACGGAGCAAAAGGAAACCAGAGATCAACTGATGCGTTCGCAGTATTATCAGACCATTGCGAACGCATGGGATCGGCTGGATATCGCTATATTCGGCATTGGATCACCGGAAATTAAAGGCGAAGAGGCATGGCGCGGATTTTATGGCGATGCTGTGATTGATGAGCTGGAGGACGGGAAAGTAGCTGGTGATATTTGCTCGCGTTTTTATGATGGCAATGGATTGCCTGTACGCACAGCAATATCGGACCGAACGTTGACCATTGAGCTGGAGCAGATCAGACGAGCGAGGTACGCTATTGGTGTAGCGGAATCGCTGGAGAAGGTTTCGGGGATCTTGGGCGCGCTAAATGGCGGGTATATGAATGTGCTCGTAACGACCGAAGAAACGGCGCAGAAGATCTTGGAGTAACCCCTACTAAATGTAAACAATTGAATTTCGTGAAAATAACCTGAAAATGGTATGCAAAACACTAAAAATTTTGCTTGTAAGCACCAGACAGAGCGTGTAAGATATACAAGGTATTCATATCGAACATTAATAAAACTCATATAATCTTGGGGATATGGCCCATAAGTTTCTACCGGATAACCATCGTAATTATCCGACTATGAGTGAAATAGCGCATCTAGGGTTCCGCTTTCTTCTTTGGAGGAAAGGTCTGGACCGAGCGATGCGGACACTATGTAGTGTTACACCACTAAGGGACAAAAGCCCAGAAGGACAGATTCACTTGAGAGAAACGACTCAAGGGATTTGTCCTTTTTTTGTTTTTTTAATGAAGAGGAGAGATTAGTTCACGATGAAAGTACTTCAAGAGCGCATTAGACAAGAGGGTCTTATTTTATCAGATACGGTACTGAAGGTAGATTCATTTCTGAATCATCAGGTCGATACGGAGCTAGCGCTGCAAATCGGTCAGGAGTTCAAAAAGTTGTTCGGTCATCAACCGATCACGAAAGTAATTACTATTGAAGCTAGTGGGATTCAGTTTGCCATGGCTACTGCGATTGCATTAGGTGTACCGTTTGTTTATGCGAAGAAAAAGAAAGCAGTAACGCTCTCAGAGGCTGTCTACTCAGCGCCTGTACATTCCTTTACTCGCCAAGAGGATTATCTGGTCAGTGTCTCTCAGAAATATCTTGGGCCGGATGACAAGGTGCTTATTGTGGATGATTTCCTCGCTACTGGTGCTGCTCTTGTAGGACTGGTTGATATCGTAAAAGAGGCGGGAGCAGAGCTCCTTGGCGTCGGTTGTGTCATTGAAAAGAGCTTCCAAGAAGGCCGGAGCCTTCTGGAGAACAGAGGCATAGAAGTCCATGCCTTGGCCCGTATTGCATCTATGTCACCAGGTGAAATTCACTTCATTGATAATGAAAGCTCATTAGAGAAAATCAAGGAGAGTGCGGGATGTTAAGCAAGAAAAAAGTATTTGCGTTAGGATTTCAGCATGTATTGGCGATGTATGCCGGAGCAGTTGTTGTTCCTCTGATCGTAGGGAACGCGCTGAACCTGAATGCCACTCAAATGGCTTATCTTATCGCAGCTGATTTGTTTACTTGCGGGTTAGCTACTTTGCTGCAAATAATGGGCACCAAGTATTTTGGCAGCAGGTTGCCAGTTATTCTTGGATGTACCTTTACGGCAGTTGGACCGATCATCGCTATTGGCAGTTCTAACAATCTGGCGACTGTGTACGGAGCAATTATTTTATCTGGTCTATTCGTGGTACTGGCGGCCCCGCTTTACGGGAAGCTGCTGAGGTTCTTCCCAACGATAGTAACGGGCTCAGTCGTGACCATTATTGGGTTATCTCTTATTCCGGTAGCTATGAATAGCGTAGCTGGTGGAGAAGGCAACGCTGATTTTGGAAATCCTCGTAATTTGTTGCTTGCACTGATCACGCTGCTGGTCATTCTAGCGGTTAACCGTTTTACTACAGGATTTCTTCGCTCGGTTTCTGTTTTGATAGGTCTTTTAGTCGGCACAATAATTGCTTATGGAATGGGCATTGTTAGTTTCTCAACAGTAGGTGAAGCCTCTTGGGTAAGTGTTGCACAGCCTTTCTACTTCGGATGGCCACAGTTCAATCTTACGGCTATTTTCACTATGATCATTGTTAATATTGTTAGTATGGTGGAGTCAACAGGTGTTTACTTTGCGATTGGTAAAGTGACGGATCAGAAAGTGGAACAAAAGCAGATCGTAAACGGCCTACGTTCGGAAGGATTGGCGATTATGCTGGGCGGGATCTTTAATGCATTTCCGTACACAGCATTTTCGCAAAATGTAGGTTTGGTCTCGCTAACTCGGGTCAAAACTCGTAATGTTATTTTTGCAGCTGGTGGGATTATGGTTGTACTGGGACTGTTGCCTAAATTGGCGGCTCTGACGACGGTTATCCCTGATGCCGTACTGGGTGGAGCGATGATCGTGATGTTCGGATCGGTTGCTGTATCTGGTATGTCGATTCTATCAGAGGTAGATCTGCGTAAGGATGGCAATCTGCTAATTGCCGCTTGTAGTATCGCTGTTGGTTTGGGTTCAGCAACTGTGCCTGCGATGTTCGACCAATTGCCTGAATTCGCTCGGATGCTGCTACAAAACGGTATCGTATCTGGTTCGCTTACAGCGATTGTGCTGAACATCTTCCTCTCGAAGACAAAGGATAACGTTCTGGCAGAAGATCCTGCTCCCCCTGTTCTAACGAAAGAAACACAAGTTTCTTAATACGTTTGATTCATGATAAAAGACCAAGCCTGGGTGAAGTATAACCTAAGCTTGGTCTTCTTTTGTGTTCGGGGCTTGTGCATTTGCACAAAAAAATAGGTTGTCCCGTCAATATAATTGGGTTTGTAAGCGCAGTATACTCAGTTTAGAAAGCGTTATCAAAACACACACTTTAAAGTGTCATACTTTTATATTAAGGGGGCAACTAGAGATGGAAGGCACAGTAATTAACTGGATGGGCGCTGTTGCAGGATTGATATTAGCCGTCGTATTGATTTTTAAAAAGGTTAATCCGGTCTACGCACTCTTTTTAGGCGCAATTGCCGGAGGGATATTGGGCGGCGCTTCTATTGCGGAAACGGTACAGTATATTATCGATGGAACGAATAGTGTAATGGGGGCAGTTGTACGTGTACTCGCGGCAGGTGTGCTGGCGGGGGTACTGATTGAATCAGGTGCAGCCGAACGAATGGCTGAGACCATCGTAGACAAGCTTGGTGAAAAGAAAGCCTTATTGTCTATAGCACTAGCTACTATGATTATTACAGCAGTTGGTGTATTCATCACGGTAGCCATCATTATCGTCGCTCCGATTGCTTTGTCTGTGGGTAAAAAAATCGGCATTTCCAAAACAGCCTTACTACTCGCTCTGGTTGGTGGCGGTAAAGCAGGTAATATTATTTCTCCAAACCCAAATACCATTGCCGTAGCGAAGGGCTTTGATGTAGATTTGGCTCAGGTGATGATCCATGGGTTCATCCCAGCTGTTGCGGGTCTGATTGTCACTGTTATTATTGCTAATCTCTTAGTCAACAAAGGTGTGAAAATCGCAGACGGCGATGTTGTAACGAAAGAGGAAGATACCTCTAAGGTTAAACCAAGCTTCGGCCGTGCTATCGTCGCTCCAGTTGTCGCTATTCTGCTTCTGGCCATTAATCCGGTCGGAAATATTCTGAATATCGAATTGCTGAAATCCTTTAAAGTGGACTCTATGATCATCTTGCCTCTTGCCGGTATTATTGGACTGATTGCTATGAAACAGACGAAGAACATCATTTCTTTTACAACCTCAGGGTTAAATAAAATGACAGGTACAGCCATTATCCTGATTGGTGCTGGTGCTATCGCTGGCATTATCTCAAAGTCTGACTTAAGTGCTACGGTTGTTGATGCAATTACAGCTATGGGGATCTCAGGAACCTTCCTTGCTCCGATTGCAGGTATCTTGATGGCGGCCGCTACAGCGTCCACATCTACGGCTTCCATTGTGGCAGCCGGATCGTTCGGGCCCGCTATTCTATCTATGGGGACAGCGCCACTTAATGCGGCGATTATGGTGCATACCGGGGCTACAGTGATTGATCATCTGCCACATGGTAACTTCTTCCACGTCACTGCGGATTCCGTTAAGATGAACATCAAGGACCGGATGTCACTGATTCCTTACGAAAGTCTCGTGGGTCTGACAATGGCTATCGTTGCTACTATACTTTACGGCTTCATCCTATAATAATATCTCTAACTAGAAGGGACAGATATTCTATGAAAAAAGACCTGGTTATCGTTCTGGCACCGGATTCTTTCAAAGAAAGTATGACAGCTAAAGAAGCTTGTGAAGCCATGGAAAGAGGCATTCATAAAGTGAATTCTAATATAAATTGTATTCATGTACCTATGGCGGATGGCGGCGAAGGAACGATGCAGTCCTTAGTCGATGCAACCGAGGGCACCGTATATACTACTAAAGTTAAAGGCCCTCTTGGCAATGAAGTTAGCGCATCCTACGGAATTACAGGTGATGGATTGACAGGCGTACTGGAAATGGCCAGCGCGAGCGGCATTCAGCTGGTATCCCCTGAGGAACGTAACCCTTTGATTACAACAACTTACGGAACAGGACAATTAATCAAAGCCTGTCTGGACCGTGGTGTCAGCAAACTGCTAATAGGTATCGGAGGTAGTGCCACCAATGATGGAGGTGCCGGGTTGGTTCAAGCGCTAGGCGGCAGACTTCTGGACGAAGAAGGGGATGAACTGATATTTGGCGGCGGTGAGCTTGGCAGATTAGCAAGGATCGATTTGAGTGAATTTGACCCTCGCCTGAAGGATGTGCAGGTTGAAGTGGCCTGTGATGTTACGAATCCATTATGTGGTCCGACCGGAGCTTCTAATGTATTTGGTCCGCAAAAGGGTGCTACTTCAGAGATGATCAAACAGCTCGACAGTAATCTTCAGCATTATGCGAGTGTCATCAAGGAACAGCTTGGAAACGATATTATGGATATGCCTGGAGCTGGTGCAGCCGGTGGACTTGGTGGAGGGCTGGTAGTGTTTTTAAACGGAGTGTTAAAAAAGGGCATTGAGCTTGTCATTGACTACACCGGACTTGAAGAAAAGGTGCAACAGGCTGATATGGTGTGGACCGGGGAAGGAAGCATCGACTTCCAGACTCAATATGGCAAGACACCGTTAGGCGTTGCCCAGGTCGCTAAGAAATATAATAAACCCGTGCTAGCCTTCGCGGGACGGATCGGCGATCAGACAGAAGTGCTGTATGATAAAGGAATCGATGCTATTTTTGGCATTATGCCAGGTGCGGCTTCATTGGAGGATGCCCTGAAGAAAGGGCAGGAGAATCTGGAAAGATCCGCTGAGAACGTGGCCCGGCTAGTCGCACTGAACCAAGGTTGATCATTATAAAAAGCGACGGAGATATTACATCATCCTTATTATTCCTACGAGAAACGGTTATCGTCTTTTAAGGACGACAACCGTTTCTTCTTGTTTATTTTTAAGGTAGAAGCTTTCTGAGTAGAATATACAGGAACAGGAGGGGCAGACATGAAGATATCGAAATCACTCGCAGGACAAATCGCACAGGAAATGATGAGTGTAGTTCCTTATAACATTAATGTTATGGATGAGAACGGCTTTATTGTAGGGAGTGGAGATCTAAAACGGGTTGGGACCTTACATGAGGGAGCGAGAATAGCCATTCAAAGTGGGCATGTCTTTGAGGTATACGAGGACGGCATTGGAATGAAGCCAGGGGTGAATGAACCCATTATTATAGACCGTAAAGTTTTGGGTGTGGTAGGCATTACGGGACATCCGGATGAGGTTAGACCGTTTAGCAAGCTGGTCAGAGTTACTACCATATTACTTATAGAGCAGGAAGCAAGGAATAAGCAGGAGCAGGATGACAGAGTAAAGCGTGTGAAATTTTATCATGAATTGTCTTATCGTAAAGAGGCGTATGATCTTGAATTTCTAGAACGGGCGAGTAGCTATGGGCTTGATCTGAAGAAGAAATGCTGGGCCATCCTGGTAGATGGAGACGTGAATGGGAAGGAGTTCAGAAGCGTTTTTAGATCCTATCCGCATTACTGGAATTTGGAGAACGACAAGGCTGTTTTTTTCATCACAGATGGATTTCTCTATAAAGAGCTGATAGGAAAGCTTAGTGCTTGCGGTGATGTGAGACGGATCGGCTCTGGCGAGGCAGAGGAGTTAGCCGCTTATTCGTTGGAACAGGCACAGGCGGCCATTCATATTGGCAGTAGAGTCGATCCACTCAAAAAACTATATACCTATGCAGAATTGAGGTTTCTAATACACTTATCCTATGAAGGGGATGAGCGGCCAGGGACGATTTATGCTCTTCTGGATCAGTCGGGAGACAAGACGGGTCTGATTGAAACACTGCAAGTATTTATTGCGGAGAATGGAGATCATAATCGAACGGTACAGAAGTTGAATATTCACCGAAATACACTGAATTACCGACTTAACCGCATTCATACATTGACGGGTAAAAATCCACGCAACTATATAGAGCTGTTCGAACTGGTATGTGGATTGATGTGGCGCAAGTAATTTCCTCTTCTAATTGCCAACCTCTTTTTATAGGCATAAAATTAGTTGAGCATGTATAGATAAATTAGGACAGGGATGGAGTAGGAATGAATGAGAAAGTAGGAATGAATGATAAAATTGTCATGCCATTATGGACGATGTGCCTCTTTATTGTAGTGATGAACACAACGATGTTTAATGTATCGCTTCCAACCATTATTCAGGATCTCCAAATTTCTGCTGACCTAGGCTCATGGGTCATTTCCAGCTATTCGATTGGATATGCGTTGTCGACGGTTATTTATAGCCGGTTATCAGACTTGGTGCCGATTCGCAAGCTCTTGACCATTGGCTTAATTACGCTTGGGACAGCATCTGTGTTTGGATTGTTCGCACATGACTTTAATATGCTATTGATTACAAGAATCCTACAATCTGCGGGCGCCGGCTCTATGGCTGGATTGGGGCTTGTACTCGCCAGTCGCTATGTTCCGATTGAAAGACGCGGCGCTGCTATTGCGATGATCTCGGCGGGTAGTGCAATGGCCTTTGGTTTGGGCCCTATTGTCGGAGGTGTCATCAGCCAGTACTTTGGCTGGAACGGATTGTTCGGCATAACTTGCCTTGTGCTTATTGTGCTGCCGGTACTACTGCGGTTATTGCCTAAGGAACAGCCACAGCCTGCAAGCTTTGACATCCTGGGGGCGGCGCTGACCGTGGTAAATGCAGCAAGTCTGCTGGTAGCTGTAACTACCCAGTCGCTTGTATGGTTAGCGGTGGGTGTAGTGTCTATTATCGTGCATACCGTACATCTGAAGAAGGCCAAGGAATCATTCATTAATCCACAGCTGCTTACCATGCCGGGTTACTTGAAACTGGTTGCCATAGGCTTTTGTATTCTGGTGCTGAACCTAGGGAACTTGTTCCTGATGCCGCTTGCGCTCGCTAATCTGTTTGATAAATCAGCGCTGATGATTGGTTTGTATATCGCACCGGGAGCGCTATTATCTGCATTTCTGACCCGTTATGTGGGACGTTTTATTGATCGGTACGGTAATATACGCTTCTTAGTGATTGGACATTGTATACTTGCAGCCGTTATGGCTGTGTTTGCCCTGAATCTTTCTGTATCACCTGTAGTACTGCTGCTAGGTTATCTATGCTTCTCTCCCGCTTTCTCAGCTACGATGGCATCCTTAAACAATGAAACTTCTATAGTTCTTCCAAGGACTTGGATTGGTTCTGGTATGGGGCTTTTACAGCTGGTTCAATTCTTCGGAGGCTCTGTATCTGTTGCAGTCTGCGGGCTTTTGCTGCATGCTCAGCGTGATATCTCCCCTGCAAAAGCATATCAGCATGTATACGGCGTGTTGCTCCTCGTTTGCTTATGCTCGTTAGGAATTCTTCTTATATATAGACGTTCTAACGCCAAGAGTAAGGTTGGGCAGTCTATGCACACCTAGAACTGAAACGAAAAGGTAATAAAGACGTATCAGATGCTATAGCAGAACTAAGGAAGGAATGGTAATAATGGACAATGGGATGAATGTAATCTTATTTGAAAAAATGCCGGAAGGCGGGCTGCGAGTCATTGAGGAACGCACGTGGAGCATGAATATGATCGCAGCGCTAGAGCATGTCAATTATATTGTGGTTGGCAGTGTTGAATATGAAACGGTTGAAGGACGGCTGAATGTAGATGAAGGCAAGCTGGAGCTTTTACTTGTTCCGATGCACAACGAATGATTGAGATAAGGGAAGGAGAACCTTACGATGTCTAAAGATGAAAAGGATAAGGAATTAGCGGTATCCAAATTATTCACTTCTGATGGTAAGCCCATTCGAGTATTATCTACTTCGCTAGGCATAGCTTTGTTAGCGAATGCTATGTTTATTCCTGGCGGCGCAGGGGCTAGTGCAAATACTTCTGGAGATGAACCACAGCTAGTGTCCTGGTCTACCGAAGAGGTTAAAGCCTATTTTGACAAAAATGTGGATTGGAATATTCCATATCCGGAAGGTGCACAAGAGGTAGAACAGGAAGGCCAAGGTGTTGTAACCAATAATGGAACGACGGTAGTGAATAACTATGGTGGATATCATTCAGGTTTTGGTTGGGATGACTTGCTGCTATATCACATGCTGTTTAACAGTGGTGGCAATTACTCTTCCAGAGGATGGTCTAAGGACCGTCCAACTTATTATGGAGGCACGAGAACAACTTATAAGCCGCCTACCTATAGCAGTGAGAAATTCCAGAATAAGAAGGTTCCCGGTTCTGTTGTAAAGCCCAAAACATCGACTTCCTCCACAGGCTCCATTACGAGAAGAGGTTCTTCCTCAAAAAATGGAATCGGTGGCACTTCCAGCGGATTAAACTCTTCGAAGAACTCTAAATCTAGCTCAGGCTCGAAGTCCTCTTCGAGATCAGGCTCAAGTAAGAGTGGTTTTGGCGGATGAGTGAGCAGCAGAGTGTATTTGAAATTCTAGATCAGTCTGAGCTTGAAAGAGGTCCACGGGTCAAAGCGTTATATGAACTCGGGTTCACTTGGGCTGATCTTGAGGATGAAGAGTACTGGTTGGATGCAATTGCTCTAATGCAAAGGGACACTTATAAGGAGCTTGAAGAAGCCTCATCAAAACTCTGGGCCATTCTCGATAAAGCGGTTCGCTATGTTCATCTAAAGCGCGATTTGTATGAACTGCTTGGGATTCCCCCTGTACTTTGGGAGATGCTTGACGGGTGTCCTATGCCAGAAGAAGGATTCATTAGTCGGTATGCCAGATTTGACTTTGCCATAGCCCATGATGGGACGATTAAGCTGCTCGAACTGAATGCGGATACCCCAACAGGTTATGTGGAAGCCTCGATAGCTACACCATGGATCTGTGAGCAAGCTGGAATGCAGAGTCCAAATCAAGGGATGAAGGCACAAGTTGCGGCAGCTTGGCAGGTAGAACGTCCGGATACCGCAGCTTGTGTGGCTTATGGATCTCATCTTGAAGATTCAGGTACGATAGAAGCATTAGTGAAGCACAGTGGTCTCGATATCCAGTGTGTGGATTGTCTTGATCTGTGGGTCGACAACGGAATTCTCAAGGATGGGGAGGACCGTGTGATCGAGCGGATGTTCGCTCTATATCCTAAAGAGTGGATGGCTGTGGATGAAGGCGGTGATGCCCTCGCCTATGCGGTAGAGCAAGGGAATCTTCAGCTCTTTAATGGTCCTCACAGTATATTGCTCCAATCCAAGGGGCTGGTTGCAGCGGTGTGGGGAATGTATGAGCTGGGCCTGCTATTCGACAAGGAAGAGCGAGAGACGATCTCGCGCTATATTTTGCCTACTTATAATAAGCCTGTATTCTCAGGGAACTTTGTGTCCAAATCTGTTTTTGGCCGTGAAGGGGGTTCGGTGCGCATGTTTGATGATAGCGGTGCGCTAGAGCTTGAAGATGAAGACGGTTATGACAGTAGTCAGCTCTTCCCCACTGTGTATCAAAAAAGAGCTGATTTAGCACGGATAACGACATCAGAGGGTGAATTTCATCTACTGACAGGCATGTTCGTGATTAACGGGAAGCCTTGTGGTATGCTCGGCCGAGCGGGCGGATTGATTACAGGCAATGCCAGTCATTTTATTGCGTTGGGAGTGAGATAATTGGATAAGAGCAAGAAAGCCCGAATCGGAGTCTTATGTATGATGCTTTTGACGGTACTGTTGCTAAGCGCATGTTCCAGTAATCAGGGCAGTGTATTTGATTCAGGAACAGCTCAAACTTCAGATAGTGTAGCACGGGTACCGTGGGACTACCGGGTGGTAGAGAGTACCGTAGGGGATTTAATTGGGAGTGACATGACGGTTTTGCCGGATAATGAACTGCTCCCGAATGATGGGAATTATGCTACTGGCGATAAAATTTGGACACTTCAGTTCATGGACGCCGAGTTAATCACGGATGCTGATCAGAAGAATGAAGTTCGCCTGTCTTCATGGAGCACGATTAAGTCTTATGCAGATGAAAAAACGGCAGCAGAGGATCTTACCAATCTTAAAGTATCGGTAACCACTGATGTTGATCTTGTAGGAGTATACAAGACTAAGTATAAGGATAAGACAAGAAACTTTGCGGTGCTTGAGCTCCCTTCAGGAAATCGGATTAAGCAGCCGATTGATGATGAACGCTATACCGCATTAGAGAAAAAGAAAACCGCTTCCGTAGTCCTTGAGGAAGTACATGATTTTGCCGACTATGATTCGGCGTATGCGAAATTTCGGGGGTGGGCGAAGTGACGATGGTGGTTAATTTGGTAGTAAGTGTGTTTGTGATTATTCTTTTGCAAGTGTTAGGCATGGTGATCTTTGGTTTAATGACTCCGTTTAAAGATATGGAGGAGCTGAAGAAAGGCAATGTGGCTGTAGCTTTGGCTTTAGGCGGCAAGTTTCTGGCAACGGCTATTATTATTGGCGTAGCGGCGTATACGAATACCTCCATTTTGCACATGATCATTTGGTTTGCGGTAGGTTATGTGTGCTTGATAGCGGCTTATTGGATCTTTGAATTGGCAACCCCAACCTTTAAGATTTCAGAGCATCTGGAGAAAGGGAATGTGGCTGTAGGCACTATGCTTTGCTTGGTGTTTATTGGGACTGCATTTGCGATTAGCAGTTTGATTGTTTAGTTTCAACTTGAAATAGGATAAAGACAAAGGTTGCCCCGATCCATCCGTCGAGTGGCAGCCTTATTGAAAATCTAAGAAAGTATAAGTTTTACTTTTTGCTTGATGTGAAGAAGGGGTGGGCAGATGCATCTGTTTCTGAGAATTTCCACCAAGATGATGCGGTTACGTAAACGGACGATAGGGCTAATCATTCTGATCTTTATAGTTCTTAGTGCGTCGATTGCTTACCTGATCGAGCCGGGTACGTTTCACAGTTGGTTTAATGCATTTTATTGGGTCATGACAACGATGGCGACCGTAGGATATGGAGATTATTTTGCAGAGACCGTAGTTGGAAAGCTGTTTACCATGTTTCTATATATCTTTGGTATCGGCCTCCTCAGCTTGGTTATTGGTAAGGTCATTGACTCCATAGCGGAGGTGCAGAGAAGGAGAGGAGCGGGAACGTTGAGCTTTCGGGGAAAGGATCATGTGATTCTGATTAATTGGAGTAAGAAAGCACAAGCTGCCGTAGAGGAGATTCTATGCTATTCGCCGAAATGCCACATTGTCATCATTGATGAGACTGGAAGTCATCCTCTGGAGCATATGGATCAAGTTCACTTTATAAGTGGCGATGCCTCCAGTGATGAGATTCTTCTTAAGGCTAACATCCATGAAGCAAGAGCAGCCATTGTGTTCGGGGACACAAAGATTGATGAAGCATCGCTGATCGACGGCAAATCTTTGTTAATTGCCTCTAGCATTGAGCGCATTGCACCACAAGTACATACGACTGTAGAAATAATGCAAGAGAAGAATATTCAGAATTTCAGGCATGTCCAAGTAAACGAGTTCGTTCTTTCGCATGATGCCATCTCCAGACTGGCTGTTCGTTCTGCACTGCAAGAGGGCAACTCTGAGGTGATAACGCAGCTGCTGAGCCGTAAATATGGTGATGATATTTATGAGATTCCAGTGAATACTACGTGGAAGACTTATGGGGACGCGTTTCAGAGCCTGCTTCTGCAAGGTGCAACCTTATTGGCGGATCGTAGCGATCTAAGTATCAATCGAAAGCTGGATCAGGCTATTCCTAAGGATGCTAGATTGTATGTTGTTTCCGATGAAGCGACGTATCGTAGGATCAAGGGTTAGGTCAGAATTAGATGGAATAGGCGGATTTTCGGGAGCTATGGCTTCGCGGAATTCCGCCTTTTTTTGTTTGCCAAACTTTCCTAAAGGGTAAGAGATACATGATAATATTTACTTTACCTTTGGAAGGAGCCATTGTTAATGAGTGAACATCAAAAAGTGAACGGAAAAAGCAAGAATGAGCAACTGGAACAGTTTCGCAGTAAGGATGAAGGTCACACCTTAACAACGAACCAGGGTTTAAAAGTATCAGAGGACGAGTTCTCCTTAAAAGCGGGTGATCGGGGCCCAACCTTACTGGAAGACTTTCATTTCCGGGAAAAAATGACGCATTTCGATCATGAGCGAATCCCTGAGCGAGTCGTGCATGCACGTGGATTTGCTGCTCATGGTGAGTTTGAAGTATATAAATCACTGAAAGAATATACAAAGGCGAAATTCCTTCAAGATCCCTCTGTGAAGACACCGGTATTTGTCCGATTCTCGACGGTAGCCGGATCACGGGGATCAGCCGAGACGGTGCGGGATGCCCGCGGATTCTCTACCAAATTCTATACAGAGGAAGGGAATTACGATTTAGTCGGAAATAATATGCCCGTCTTTTTTATTCAGGATGCGATCAAGTTCCCAGATTTAGTACATGCGCTTAAGCCTGAGCCGCACAATGAAATGCCTCAGGCCGCATCGGCTCACGATACCTTTTGGGATTTCATAGCCAATAACCAAGAATCGGCCCATATGGCAATGTGGCTGATGTCGGACCGCGCTATTCCACGTAGCTTCAGAATGATGGAAGGGTTTGGGGTGCATACTTTCAGGTTGATTAATGAGCAAGGAAAAGCCCATTTTGTTAAATTCCACTGGAAACCGGTGCTCGGTGTACACTCTTTAGTGTGGGACGAAGCTCAGAAAATATCAGGTGCGGACCCTGACTTTCATCGCCGTGATTTATGGGAATCGATTGAAGCCGGCAACTTTCCGGAATACGAATTGGGCATTCAGCTTCTAAGTGAAGAAGATGAATTTAAGTTTGATTTTGACGTGCTGGATCCTACAAAGCTCTGGCCAGAGGAAGATGTACCTGTACAGATTGTTGGGAAAATGACCTTGAACCGCAACGTGGATAATGTCTTCGCCGAAACGGAGCAGGTAGCTTTCCACCCTGGACATGTGGTTCCAGGCATCGATTTCACCAATGATCCACTGCTTCAGGGCAGATTGTTCTCATATACGGATACTCAGCTAATTCGGCTTGGCGGTCCTAACTTCCATGAGTTGCCGATCAATAGACCGGTATGTCCTTTCCACAACAATCAACGTGACGGGTATGGACGGCAGACGATTAATCAGGGTTCAGTGAGCTATCACAATAATTCGCTTGCTAACAATACGCCTGCACCTGCAACAGAGGATGCAGGTGGTTATGTACATTATCAGGAGAAGGTTGAGGGCCGTAAGGTGCGTAGCCGGAGCAAAAGCTTTGAAGACCATTTTTCACAAGCCAAGCTGTTCTGGAACAGCATGAGTGCTCCAGAAAAAGCGCATATTATTGAAGCCTATTCATTCGAGCTCGGGAAGGTAAAGAGTAAGTCTGTCCGGCAGCAGGTTGTAGATATGCTCGCGAACGTTACGTTAGAGCTTGCTGTGCCTGTAGCAGAAGCTATTGGAGCGACTTCACCGAAAACAGGGGGTTCCGAGGTAGCTCAAATCTCCCCGGCACTAAGTCAGGCAAATACGAAGAAGCACCCAAACACACGTAAAATAGGTGTGATTATAGGCGACAGATTTGATGAAGACTTGGTGATGCCTGTTCTGGATACGCTTATGAGAGCCGGGATCCAACCAGAAATAATCAGTGATAAGCTTGGATTTATTAAAGGCTCGAAGGGGACAGAGCTTGAAGTCATTCATACCTTATCCACGACAGATTCGGTGCTCTTTGATGCAATTTATGCAGCTGGTGGAAATTCGGAACATAAGAAATTCCATAAAGATACAGCGCAATTCCTGAACCAAGCCTATTCTCACTTTAAGCCCATAGCGGTGACTACTGAAAATGCTAAACTACTTGAAACGGCCGAGCATAGAAGCAGTCCGGGTGTAATCATTGGAGATGGCGGAGAGGTGTTCGCTGCCAGCCTTGTCGCGGCAATTACTGCCCATCGTTTTTGGGAACGTATGAATGAATAAATAACTGATACAGAGGGGATATCCCGCTCGCCAAAGGCGTAAGGATATCTCTTTTTTGTCCAAGGATAGATACATAACACTCACAGTTTGATTTAACATTTTGTTGTATATTACCGTTATAGATAATACTAGGCAGTAAGCAGAATAGGAGAATATTAAAAGGAGGTGATCACTTGAGGAAAATAATTATTGCTGCACTAGCGATATTTGCAGGCATTATAGGGTTAACGGCATGCGAAAAAACGGCAGTACCGAATCCGTCCAATAGTGTTCATACTAATTCTCCAGCTCCAGTAGATTCGGAAAATGATACTAAGGTAATCCAGACGCAGGAAGTAACTAACTTAGAGCAGTTTATTACCTCGAAACTCACAGGTGAGTACGGTGTATATACTAATTTTATTGAAACAGATCAGTCGGCGGAAGCGGCGAGTGGACACGAAGTTCTGAGTGAATCGGCATCTCTCCGGATGCTGGCAGCTGTGCGTAGCGGCCAACAAGAGAGATTTGCAGAACAATGGCAACTGGCTAAGCAAACTTTTGATATCAACAGTGGTTTCAGCTACCGTTACAGTCCTAAACAGCAGAAGCTATACCCCTTGAATGCTGCCGTTGATGATTTGCGTATGATTCAAGCTCTTTATGAGGCGGGGGAGAAGTTCGGCAATAAACGTTATACAGCTGAAGCGGATAAATATGGCGAAAGATTATATGATTATAATGTAAAAGACGGAAAACTTTATGATTTCTACGATATGGAATATTCTTCAACAAACACATTCGTCACTTTGTGTTATATTAATTTGGGCACTTTGCGAAAAATGTCGATTCCTAGCCAATTTAGTAAGAAACTGACGAATGATTTGAACGTAATATTGGAAAACGGATATTTATCGGATGAATTCCCCTTTTATGAGACACGGTTTAATTATGAGAGCGGAAAATATAGTTCGGAAAACATCAATACAGTAGAGTCGCTTTTATCCATTCTAGCCTTAGCTGAGGTGGGCCAGCAGAAAGCCACCAGCATTGATTTTATCAAGCAACAGGTCGAAGCTGGAACGTTGTATGGGCAATATTCGAGAGAAGGTAAGCCGCTGAACGATATCCGCTCCACAGCCATTTATGCCATTACGGCTATGATCGGCTCAGAAATCGGCGATGAATCTCTCCACCATAAAAGCATTGAAAGAATGAACGAGTTCAGAGTAACAGATGTTGATAGCCCACTGTACGGAGGATTCGGTGATGTCGCTAGCGGCCAAGCTTATTCTTTTGACAACCTGATGGCATTACTGGCCTATGTCTATTAACTTAAACTTATTGTATTGAAGGTGAACCTGCATGATGGACAACACGGTGAAAACACCTCTAAGGCAGGGGATAGCACTTGCTAATTTATCGGTTTCTCCGGCATTTCTTGCTGCATTTGGAGTGCTGCTTATAACCATCATTGCGCTGTTCACAGCTCCGTATGTCGGAGTGGCGGATAACGGTGACTTTTTCCGTAGCATTTATAGTAATGGACTCTATTTCAATCTGCCGGATTATGATAGTCAGTACTTTGGTTATTTTGTGAAGCAATATGGGATCTTTCAATATTTTAATGAGAATGGTGCAATGTTATTTTCCTCTCAGTCCTTATTTATCAAGCTGGCTATAGGACTTAACAAGTTGTTCTTCAGTAGTGAGGTATTCGACATCCGCTTTCAAGCGGCGATTTATACGATTCTTTATGTAATCGCAATTTACTTATTAATAGAGGCTATTACATGGAGGATGTCCCGAAAAAAGGGATTCATTATTGCAGGTATTGCTATTTTTATATTCGGAGATACCGGGTATACGGCTTATTTTAACTCCTTTTACGGCGAGAGTGTTGTGATGATCACGATGATCTTCATGTTCGCTTCATGGCTGATGTTATATCGAAAAAGATTCAATGACTACGCGATGCTGGCCTTGTTCGTAATTAGCACGCTGATCCTGACTACTTCTAAGCAGCAGAATGCGCCAGTGGGTATGATCATTGCTGTTCTGGCATGTTCACTGCTGTGGATTCGTAGAGACAAGATATTTCGGATCCTGACAATGGCGTCTCTTGCTCTGATGCTGTTTGCAGGTGTGTTCACGTATTTGAATATCTCAAATGAGTTCGTAAACATTAACCAGTTCCATGCCATGACCCGAGGGGTGCTGAAGGAATCACCTGATCCAGAAGCCGCTTTAAAAGCGTTAGGGATGGACGAGCAATTCGCCATTCTGAAGAACAGCATTCACTATGAGAAATACGTGACCATAGACGTGAATTCACCACTTCTCGAGGAGAATTTCTACAGTCGTTATGGATTTGTATCCATCCTTAAATATTATTTAACGAACCCTGACCAGCTTAATTCGATTCTTAATGTAGCTGCTCAAAGTGCATTCTCGATTAAGCCTGCGGCTATGGGAAATTTCGAGCATTCTGTTGGTAAGGAGTTTCGAGCACAGAGTCACTTTTTCACCGGATACAGCCAACTGAAACAAACGCTGGCCCCGCGAACATTCGGGTTCATCTTCCTCTGGATGGTGCTTGTCATCGGTCTCTATATGCCTTCCTTTGTAAAAGCGATTAAGTCCCGTGACTTCAGAGGTATGCAGCGAATGGTATTGATTGTCGCTTCGATTGGCATTGGGCTTTCAGGTATTTTTGTATCGATTATCGGGGCAGGCGATGCCGATATTTCCAAGCATGAGTTCTTATTTACATTATCCTTTGATTTAGTCACTTTTCTGACCCTATCCAGTGTGATTGGGCGTAGAGTTTCTAAAAACAGCAATCGGGTTAAGCAGGTTAGCAAGAGCACCCCTTCTAGCCTGTATACAAAGCCTCAAAAGGATGTGAGTGTGTGAGCATCAGAGGAGTTTTAAACGGAATATTGCTACTGACGTTGACTCTAACAGCCCTTCTGATTCCCGTCACACCTGTCCAATCTGCTGCTTCGCCACAGCAGGTCCTACTACTCTACGACAGCCTCGCTAAGGGGACAACGAAGGAAGGCAACGTGACTGAACTCCAGCGACTGCTGGCGGCCTATTCCATGAAGGTCACACTTAGGAGTCTGGATCAATATGAACAAGGGATGCTGAATCATTACTCTAAAGTGATTATGGTCCGTAATGCAGCGGATATTTTGATTACTAATAAATTTTATGTAGAGGATTGGGAGCATTATCAGGGACAGTATTTGCACATCGGGTACAGTCCTCCAGCCTCGCTGACAAAGAAACTTCAGTTAACCACAGATGTCATGTATGACGCGAATCCAGATCTCAAGATCGGACAGTTCTCGGGAATTTCACTTCAGGTACAGGATATGCTCTATATAGCCGGAAGTCAGGGAACCCAGTCCCTTGGAAAGCTGATCTTCCAGGATGATAGCCTGCAAGCACCTTATGCTGTGAGTAAAGAGGATGCTGCTTATGTTCCGTATTTTGAACAAGGGAATGTCAGTGCACTGGCGATGGGGTATGTTCTGAAGGATTGGCTTCATATCAACGCAACGCCTAAAGTGTATCTTGCGATCAAAGAGATCTATCCCTTCTCTGATCTGGGACTGCTGACAGAGACTGCGGAGCGGCTGTATCAAGTGGGGATTCCTTTTCTCGCAAGTGTGCGGCCAGTGTTCAGCAATACCGATTATCCAGCAATGCAGCGTTATTTGGTAGCCATCAAAAGAGTGCAATCGAATAATGGCAGCATTCTGGTCAATGCCCCTATTGCGATGCATTCAACGAGTACTAGTAATATGGATCATTCACTTCAGGTAAAGATGAACGCGTTCATTAATCTGCTGGTGCACAACAAGATTGGGCCGCTTGGAATCGGAGCACAAATGCACTGGGCGTATGACAAGGAATACTCGGAGGCGGGGATGGGGTTTTTCGATTCTGTGATACTGTATCCGGATGAAAACGTTGATTATATGGAGCAGAGCGACACCTCCAAGTCCTTTCCATCCTCTTTATATAGTGTGCCGATTGATTTTTTGCAGGATCTGCAAACATCCAATAATGTGATGCCAGAACTGCCGATGGACACGGTAATCACTGTGGATATGCCTAAGGATAAGGAAGAACTTGAGGAAATGCTGAAGATGCTGGAACAATACTGGGTTTCTTTTGCAGATTATAAACAAGAAAGGCATGAGGTTGTTACAGACGTCAATACGATCACTTCATCAGAAGGAGTGATTTCTATTAATGGACAACCCCTGAGTCTGAATTATACGCCAGAAACAGTGAATAGCGATTATCGGTATACAGAAGAGCAGAAGAAGAGCTTTACGACGCTTTTTAATATACAGAATCAGTTCTTTATAGTTGCAATAATGATTTCTCTGTTGCTATTTGGCGGATTAATGATCATCGGATACCGATTGTATAGGAAAAAGTATTTGAAATGAGACAACTAATCGTGATTTGGAGGATCCTATGACGATTTCAGACATACTGATGGTAATTGCAGTGATCTGTATCTGGTCTCTATTACTGGTGAATGTGACCCTCATTATCGCAGGCTATTTATATTACATTAAATCTGAAAATGAGGACATACCAGAGATAGAGGGCGAATATCCTTTGGTTTCAATTATGGTTCCTGCTCACAATGAGGGGGTAGTAATCTGTAAGACGGTAGAGTCTCTGCTAGCGCTTGATTATCCGGAAGATCGATATGAGATTATTGTGATTAATGATAATTCCTCTGATAACAGTGCTGAACTGCTGGCCGGTATCCAAAACCGAAATCCGGGGCGGCAGCTGATCGTCATTAATACGGATGCGATTACGGGTGGCAAGGGGAAATCGAATGCGCTGAATATAGGCTTCACCCATTGCAAAGGGCAGTTAATTGCGATTTATGATGCAGACAACACTCCTGAAAAAACGGCTTTACGTTATCTGGTCGCTGAGATCATGAATGACTCTAGCCTAGGCGCAGTAATCGGTAAGTTTAGAACCCGTAACCGTAACGCAAGCCTACTTACCCGGTTTATTAATATTGAGACGTTGTCCTTTCAATGGATGGCGCAAGCGGGACGCTGGAAGCTGTTCAAGTTATGCACCATTCCCGGCACTAATTTTATTATGCGCAGGTCTATCGTAGAAAGTATCGGTGGCTGGGATGTTAAAGCGATAGCCGAAGATACAGAAATCAGCTTCAGAATATATATGATGGGTTATCGGATCAAGTTCCAGCCGAAATCGGTCACATGGGAGCAAGAGCCACAGACTTTAAAAGTCTGGTTCAAGCAGCGAACGCGCTGGGCTAAGGGCAACATTTATGTCATTGTCAAAAATATCCCCCTGCTGTTCGATAAATCCGCCGCAAAAGTCCGATTCGATATTCTTTATTTTCTAGCCATTTACTTCTTATTGCTGATGTCGTTAATCACCTCGGATGTGCTGCTCATCCTGCATGCTTTGGGCTATGTACATACTACCATTGCTGGGCTTAGCAATTTCCTCTGGCTGCTCGCCATCATTCTGTTCGTTGTAGGTACTTTCATAACGTTGACGACAGAGAAGGGCGAGATGAGCTTCTCCAATTTATGGATCGTAATGTTGATGTACGTCTCTTATTGTCAGCTGTGGATGGTTGTCGCCGCCTACGGACTATATCTTTATGTCAAAGACCTCATCTTCAAAAGAGAAGCAAAGTGGTATAAGACTGAACGCTATTAATAAAGAACAAAGAAGTAATGTGAGAAATATGTGATCACAGGAGAAACAGAACATGATGATGAAAAAACAAATGGTTATACTGTTAACCTGCCTCTCTCTTTTTCTAATTCAATTGAATGTTGCAGCCGCCGAGGCTCCGCCTCAGGATACTAGATTAACCTACACAACCTCTTTTACAGGAACAGATACTGCGTTAAAAGGTTCGAGTGCCCAGCAGCAATATTTTGAGGTCATGGATTATTGGAATGTGGATGAGATCAGAATTAACCTGCACTTTCAAATTTCGCAAATTACCAAGGAGCAGATTTCTAGCGTTACCTTAACACTAAATGGCAGCCCATTCTATACATTTAGACCCTCTCTAAAAGATAATGGCGAACAACAGCTGGTCCTTCAGGCACCTAAAGGGTTTCTAAAAAAAGGAACCAATACGCTTGGAATTCAGGGCTATTTGCAGTCGAACTATACAGATGAACAATCTTGTTCTGTCGATTATGATTTTGATAATTGGCTGCATCTGTTTAATACATCCAGTATTGGCGTGATGTATACGCCAAAGCCCTTGACTGGAGGGATTAGTGACTTTAGCGAGCGCTTCTCTGGCGTTGATACCTTAACGAAGAATTATAGTGTTCTGACCGTACCGGATAAAAGCACAGGGGCAGAACTGGAGTCGGCTACTTATGCGCTCTCCGGACTTGTGAAGGGGAATACATTGGACAATAGAACGATTCCAATGCTTCCCTACCGGTCAGATACGGTGAAGAATAAAGCTGCGGTTGTACTGGTAGCTATGTATGACCGAGTACCAACTGGGCTTAAGGCTCAGTTAAGCACCTCTGAAGATTTAAGTACACATGCACTGCTGCAGTTAGTGAATAAGGATACTCAGCCCACACTAGTCGTAACCTCGAAGGATGAGAACTTACTGATTAAAGCAGGCCGTTTTGTTGCGAATGAAGAGTTATTGGGTCAAATCAGCAGTGATTTAAAGGTGGTCGATGATGCTACAGAAGTATCTGCACCCCCCCTTTCGATTAGCTCCAATATTACGCTTACAGAAACGGGTGATAAACTCACTGGGGCACGTCATCAGGAGCAGACATACTTTGTTGCATTGCCCTCTAACCGCTCGATTGCAGATTCAGGCAGAATCAGATTGGATTTCCGTTATGCACAGAATTTAGATTTCGACCGTTCATTAGTGACTGTCAGCATCAACAACACACCCATTGGCAGCAAGAAGCTGACCAAAGAGCTGGCGAATGGCGATAAGCTGGATCTTCCAGTTCCCCAAAGCTTGAATATTTCGGGTAATTTCACGGTAAATGTAGCCTTTGATTTGGAGCTGAAGGGAGCCGAATGTACTTTAGATAAGCAACAAATGCCTTGGGCGTATATCAGCAAAGATTCTGTAATGCGTCTTAATACTAAGGATCGGACGGATCTTTTGTTTAATAACTATCCGTATCCGTTCATACGCGACGGACTTTACAATCAAGTAGCAGTCGTTCTACCACAAGAAATGGATGATTATTCATATTTGAGTTTAGCTAATGTATTTAATCTACTGGGAAAATACGCTAGCGGAAATATAGGCAACATTCAGTTCTACACGGATAACATTAGCGCTGATCATTTGAAGAATAATAATGTCATCGCCATAGGTACGTATAAGAATAATAAGATCATCCGTGATCATAATGATAAGCTCTATTTTCAATATAACGGGAACGGAACAGCGATTCGCTCCAATGAGAAGATGAGTATTGAAGATCATTACGGTGCTCAAATCGGTACACTGCAGTTGATTGAATCGCCATTTGAAGCGGGACGGGGGTTGCTTGCTGTTACGGGAGCCCACTCTGAAGAGTACTATTTGGCGTCGAAGTTGATCGCAACAGAGCGGGATAAATGGAAGGTGTTTGGCGATGGGGTAATCGTTGATAAGGACGGTAATGTCAATGCGCACCGTTTCAAGATCATTACTGGAGCAGCAGAGGATTCCGTGGTTAAAAAAATAGCGGAACGAACGGACGTGCTGAGTTTCATTATCGTAATTGTGCTGGTGCTGACACTGGTGATTCTATCGCTGATCCTGCTGCTTCGTAAACATATGAAGAAACGTGGTGATAAGCGTGAGACGTAATCGCAGCGGTTTAGTTTCGGATATCGCTCTCTTATCGTTCCTGGTGCTTCTTTTTATTTGTATTGTCTTCATTTCAGGGGCACCCGATGATTATATCCAGAATATTATCATTTTAAATGTGGCCTTTATTCTGGCGATTGTTACGTATTTTACAACGGTGACTGCAGGGTTGGTCTTGAACCTGGTGTTTATATTTGCTTATGGCTTCTACACGATGTATCAGACGATATCTTTGGGAGAGACAATTGGACTGAATACTTACTTCTGGCTAATTATGACCCCATTGTTAACAGTGGTACTGTGGATATTTACACTAAGCAATCGTGAGCTGCAGGCTGAGAATCAGCGTTTGGAGAATAAGACTGCCAATATGGCCATCATCGACGAGAACACAGATCTGCGTAACAGTATTTCTTTTCAGAAGGATGCCGCTTTATTTACAGGCATTTCTACTCGATATCAGATTCCACTCACACTGCTTGTAGTGAAAGTGAAATACTGGAATGAGATTAGACGTATTATTCCCGAAGATAAGCTGGCTGAGGCCATTCATGACGTGTCTCAGCTCAGTCAGGCCAGCATTCGTACCAATGATGCACTGTATCTGCTGGACAAAGATGACGCAACATGGGGCCTTCTGCTGTTCACCGACAACGATGGAGCAAAAATCGTGATCGAGCGGATTAAATTGAAGCTTCAAGAGCTTAATGACACTGAATTTGTCAAAAAGTATAAAGTTAGCCTCGGTCTCAAAATAGGTGCTGTAGAATATCAATCCAGCACTATTGAGAACCCGTTAGATTTTATTGTTCAGGCTAAAAAACAACTGGAGTATGATGTATAAGTCAGTTGAACGTAAGGGAATATAAGGAATATCGGATAGTAGTTGACTTTACATGTCGATTTCACGTATGATGGAGTGGTGGTCTAAATCGTAAGATTTACGAATTTTCCTACGTTTATTAGGTTATACTTATAGATAAACCTACAGATCATTTGGTTAATTTACCATAAAGGCTCCACTAATTTGTTCAGAAGGAGGACGATCAGAATGAGAGAAGGCATACATCCAAAGTACAACAAGGTTATTTTCATGGATGCAAGCGTAGGCTTCAAATTCTTGAGTGCATCTACAAAATCATCCAATGAAACTATGGAATGGGAAGATGGTAACACTTATCCTGTTATCCGCGTGGACGCAAGTTCCGCATCCCACCCATTTTACACTGGTAAACAAAGAGATACAGAACAAGGCGGCCGTGTTGACAAGTTCAAACAACGTCTTGCACAAAAGAAATAAGCATTCATACGGTTTAAAAAGGGACAACCCATTTAGAAGCGATCGCTTCAGGGATGTCCCTTTTTTGTGTTCAGACATGTTAGAATGAAATGGAATTGACAAATTTCGATAGTGGCAGGGGAGCGATTAGTAGTGGAAAATGAAATAAAAGTAGATACCGTCCTTAAGAGTGAGGACGTTCAGGAGTTTAACCTATGGTTCAGCTTGAATAGCCGTATTATACTTAGCTCTTTCAGTGTGGTTGCTTATTTTGTGATTTTGCTGTTAATTACTAAGGATTACAGTATTAAAAATATTTCAATCCTTGCTGTGACTGCTGTGATTCTTGCCGCTGTTTTATGGTATATGACCAAATCAAGCTTGACCAAAAAATCTAAAAAAGCCTTCGCAACAGACAGTTTAGCCCAGCAACCTCAGAGCTATTCCGTATCAGATGAGGGTATAAAGTACGTATCTGAGGCAGGTTCCGGGCAAGTGAAATGGGAAGAGATACATAAAATAGGTGAAACGATGAACCTGTTCGTGTTTTTTGTGTCTTCTAATCGAGCGCTAATTATTCCTAAACGGTACTTTCAGTCGGTACAAGATAAAGATGCATTTAAGGACTTGGCCAGAAAGTATATGTTCTCCCATCGAGTAAAGTTCAAATCGTAAGATGTACAGATGTGCTGGTATTTGTTGATTCATTTGTAGGATTGATTAAGATATAATGATAGGAGCGACTTGAAAAATAGGAGAAATATGGCATGCCGTGGATTCAAGGATATCCGTATTACTTATTAATGGGCAGTGTTCTAAGCTTTTACATGGGCATCAGCTCCTATCGACATCGAAAGTCGGCAGGAAGACGCTATTTATGGATCTTAATGCTGCTGGTCAGCCTCATATTTATTGCAACGGCGGGAGAGATCATGTCATCCTCTTTTCAGGCTAAGCTGTGGTGGAAGAATATGCAGCAGGCTCCGCTTTTTTTAAGTGCGTTATTTACTTATGCTGTCGTTAAAGAATATGTGTCTCCTTCCGCGGAACGCCTACCTGTAAAACTTGCTATTTTCTCGATTCCAATTGCTTTGGACGTACTGCTTATTTTTACGGATACCTATCATCATCTAATGCGTAGTGAAGTGGGCATGGCCACTGTTGCGGGTGTTAGTGGAATTACTGTAAAGCCTACGCTTCTTAGCATGGCTTTTATTGCTTATGATCAGCTATTTGGTCTATATGCGGTCTGCTTGCTAGCTGTTTCCTTAATGAATAGACCGAGAGCTTTTTTGCGACGTGCGTTCTTACTATTTGCCGGGTTACTTGTTCCGGTCGTTTCTGTTTTTTTACTTCCCTTGTTGAAGATCACGCTTACAGGCTTTACGGCCTTCACTTATCTACCCGCAATTATAGCGGCTTATTTGTGTTTATTCATTGACTCCAAATCTACGATCTATCCTTTAACTAAAATTAAAATCCTGGAGCATATGAAAGACGGCGTAGTATTGACAGACCGGAATGATAGTATTATTGGTATAAATGAGGCTGCAACCTCCATTTTGTTTGAGATTACCGGGATATTGAATGAGACCTGGATGGGGAAAAATATTAATCTTTTTATGAGGCATCACAAGGACATTGGCGCTCATTATAGTCAAAGGACCGAAGGACAGTTTGAGATTGTATGTACTGGAATAAGAGAGATTTGTTATGGGGTTTCCTTGATAGCGACTGAACATCAGGCAACAGAGAACAAGGGGATGCTAATTGTTTTTAGTGACCATAGTGAAAAGAAGCGGTATGAACGTGAATTGGTCTATCAAGCAACGGTAGATGATTTGACAGGACTTTATAATCGCAGGCACTTTATGCAAATGGTGCAAAATCAAACGATTCCGGACGGACTTGGACTGGCGCTGTTGTTATTTGATATCGATGATTTTAAGTTAATTAATGATACCTATGGTCATTTAGCAGGAGATCAGGCATTAGTTGATTTCTCGAATAAAATACTTCAGGTGTACCAAAACAAAGGCATTGCCGGAAGAGTCGGGGGCGAGGAGTTTGCTGTATGCTTTTTTGCTGAGGATAAACGTGCAGCCTTGATGGAAGCAGAGGATTTTCGCACTACGATGAGTGATTATAAAATAATTTTGAACGAACACGATAGCATTCAGCTTACCGCTAGCATCGGAATTTCTTTTACAGAGCGCAGAGAGGTGACTTTCGAAGATTTGTATCGGGAAGCGGATGAAGCGTTATATCGTTCCAAGAATTCGGGCAAGAATAGAGTAACACTAGGTCGTGAACCCATTTTAAGAGAAGCGATGAAGGGATAAGAGGTGTTCTAATGAATCTGACAATTAATGAAGTGATGAGTAAGCTTGAAGAAATGGGGACAGAGCAAACGAAGCGTACTTTCGTACGACATGGTGCTAAGGAGCCTTTATTCGGAGTAAAGGTAGGCGATTTGAAGAAGCTGGTAAAGGATATCAAGAAAGACCAAGGTCTAGCTCGCGCTTTGTATCAGACGGGGAATTATGATGCGATGTATTTGGCAGGGCTTACAGTTGACCCCAAGACGCTTACGAAGGAAGAGCTTCAAAGCTGGGTAGTGACAGCTTACTGCTCTGGAATAGCGGAATATACGGTAGCGTCTGTCGCTGCAGAGAGCCCTTACGCACTAGAACTTGCAAGAGAATGGATTTCTTCATCGGATGAAATGGTAGCCACCTGTGGGTGGAGTACTTATGGGAATTACATTTCAGTTACGCCGGATGATCTGCTAGACATCGCTGAGATCAGAATGTTACTACAGCAAATACAATCTACCATTCATCAGGAACAGAATCGAGTCCGTTACACGATGAATATGTTTGTAATTATTGCTGGCAGCAGCGTAGCCCAGTTGCTTGGTGAGGCAACGGAAATTGCTGCAAGCATCGGAAAGGTCCAAGTTCATATGGGACAAACCGCATGTAAAGTACCGTTGGCTGTAGATTATATTGCCAAGGTGGAGCAGGCAGGAAAGCTTGGTGTGAAGAAGAAGACCTGTATTTGTTAATGGAGACAGTATAACATCGCCTTCAAGTTAGTCACTCTATTTCCCCCTCATATTCTATTGAGGAGTGAGTAAACTTGGAGCTTTTTTATGGTCAAATACACAGGTGTTTCAACGGTGCTCAAAAATGTTTAAGTTACCAGCAGTAAAAATTCACATAGAAAACTTAGTGGAGCAGTGAAGAAGGAACAAAGAGCCATTATTATAAGGAATTAGGTAAGGAGTTAGGCTTAGAAGACAGGACGGAGGCACTTTGTGAAAAAACATCGATTTACTTTGCAGTATAAAATACTATCTATAACAATTTTTATCGTGATCTGTCTATTAGGATTCGTGATGGTTATGCATGATAGAATCAATGCGCTGCAGCGGGAAAGTAGCTTTATTTCCCATCAGGATCGAGAGATAACTAGTTTGACTAATCAGATCGAGAAGAACATTCTAGATATGGAAACGGGACAACGAGGTTATATTATCACCGGCGATGATAAGTATCTGGAGCCCTATAATTTGGGGAGAACTCAATGGAAGGCGAATTATGATGAGCTCTCCGTGCTTACTGCTAATGATTCCATGCAACTTCAGCGTCTGATGGGCATTGAAAATAATATCCAGCAGTGGATCAAGCAGTCCGGGGATTATGTGATAGAGTTGAAAAAAGAGGGACAGGAAGCTGAAATCTTACGATATTTCCATTCGGATGATGGCAAAGATCAAATGGACCGAATTCGTAGCCAGATCAGTACTTACCGCGAGACGATGAATAAGAATACTAATGATTTGATAGCTGGACAGGCAGATCAGAATAAATTGCTGCTGGAGCTCCTTTATATTGTTTGGGCGATTATTGCTGTTACCTCAGTGATCGCCTCGTGGATCATTTCACATGCCATCGTTAGTACGATTCGTAAGGTTACTCATACGATTACTGGATTAGATTCCGCTGATGATACGAAGAGAAGAGTGGAGATTACCACGAATGATGAAATCAGGGATCTCAGTTTCGCTACGAATCATCTGATAGACACGCAACAAGAGCGAATATGGATTCAGGATCATGCTAATGATTTGCTGTCAAGGTATCAGGGCATCACACGAGTCTCACAACTGGGCGATATCTTTTTAGGTAAAACTGCAGAAGTTATTGATTATCCATATGGTGCCTTATATATACGGACGCAAGATCATGATCGAGACATGTTAAATAGAACTTCTACTTTTGCTGGAAACAGCGACATAATAGATCATGGGACATTCCAAATTGGAGAAGGTTTGGTTGGTCAATGTGCTAAAGAGGCACGTTTGATTCACATACAGGATCTTCCAGATGAGTATATCAACATTCAGTCCGGGCTGGGCGTTTCCGCACCGAAATTCCTTATATTACTTCCAGTTTGTTTTTCGGGTGAGGTAGTTGCTGTGGTGGAAATTGCCTCCTTTTCTCCACTTACTGAGCCGCAGATTAAATTCTTGGAGTCTATTTCAAATGCATTTGGTGCTGCAATTAACAGTACCATCAGCAGTATGAGAATTGATCAACTTTTGGAGCAATCCCAACGCTTAAACGAAGAACTTCAAGTGTATACTGAAGAACTACAAACCCAGTCTGAGGAGCTGCAAATCCAGACAGAGTCGCTACATGCGACGAATAGAAAGCTGGAAGATAAGAATCTCTTAGCTGAACAAAAGTCATTTGAGGCTGAAAAAGCTCGAATAGAGCTTGCTCAATCTGCAGAATTATTGCGGCAAAGCTCGCAGTATAAATCGGAGTTCTTGGCGAATATGTCTCATGAACTCCGAACTCCGCTTAACGGCATATTGTTACTCTCCGAATTTCTCATGGAGAATCAGTCAGGGTCCTTAAGTGAGGAGGATATTGAATTCTCCCAAGCCATTCATTCTTCTGGGCAAGATCTGCTGGCGCTGATTAACGATATTTTAGATTTGTCCAAGGTTGAGGCAGGGAAGCTGAATATTGAAGTTGAAGCGATAAATCTAACGGAGATCCCGGAGGCAATGCTTCAGAGCTTCAATCACCTGTCTCGAAAAAAAGAGATTCCTTTGCATATACAACTGGGGGAGGACTTACCTCCGCTATTTTATTCGGATGCTCAAAGGGTACGGCAAATTATTATAAATCTGCTGTCCAATGCGTTTAAGTTTACAGCTAATGGTTCAGTAACTCTTGAAATACGTTTGGCGACTACAGACGAACTACGGAGTTTGGCACATTTGGAACCAGGGTTATTTATTGCTTTCGCCATCAAAGATACTGGAATTGGGATTCCTTTTGAGAAGCAGGCTATTATTTTCGAAGCTTTTCAACAGGCGAATGGAAATACAGAACGTCAATACGGTGGAACTGGGCTTGGGTTATCCATATCCAGAGAACTGGCAACACTGCTCGGCGGTAGGATTACAGTGGAGAGTCAAGAAGGAATAGGTAGTGTCTTTACGGTGTATTTGCCAATGAAGCTTCAGGACCCTAGCCTTGAAGAAACCGCTGGGATAGCAGATCTTAATCATGAGGAAGAAAGTTCGGTTGCTCTTCCCGCAGCAACCAGTGAGAACATAAGCAGCGACTTCACCTCTTTAAATCATAAGCATGTTCTAATTGTGGATGATGATGAGCGGAATCTGTTCGCGTTATCTAACACGCTAAGGAAGCGTGGACTGCAAGTAACTACAGCTGCGGATGGAGAGAGAGGCATACATGCGCTGGAGCAATCTGCATCCATAGACATCGTTCTTATGGATATTATGATGCCGGTAATGAACGGATTTGAAGCTATCGCTCGAATCAGAGAAATGCCGGCAGGGAATAAAATTCCAATTATAGCGCTGACCGCGAAGGCGATGAAGGAAGATAAGGCGAAAATCTTACAAGCGGGTGCAACAGATTATCTTAGTAAGCCAATTAACTTAGAACGTTTATTAGCATTGATGCAATTAATCCTAAATAGTGATTCATAAGGTGATAGATTCTAGAAAAATCAAACAGCGCGCGCCAATGGAGTACTGGCGCGCGCTGTTTAGTTTGTACGAGCTGTCGATTGGACAGCTCTAGGGTTGTTGATAATGTTATTGTTGAACGGAATCTACTACGACTTTAGCAGCTGTGCCGATTGGTGGCAGGCTCTTAGTCAGCATAGGGCTGTAGAATCCTATAACTTTTGCGCCTTTTACAAGTTCGCTGCTGTTTACAGCTTTGCCATCGGTATTAATTAGCGCGGTATCTTTGCTAATGCGAAGTACTACTTCTTGTTGTGACTGTTCGTTCAGGCCACTGCCTTTAACGGTGATGCTGATGTTTCCTTCATCGTCTTTTTTAACTTCTTCAATGGTACCTGCAGTACCCAAAAGATCATTTTGTTTCTGCTCATCTAGAACAGTGATCTTGTAAGTTGGAGTTTGCGGTGGCAGGCTCATGGTCATGATCATGGAATGCTCTGCTTTTACGGTCATACCGATATGAAGATCTTTTAGAGCAAGCTTAGTACCGTCTGCCATTTCGATAGTCGTATCTTCACCTACATTCAGTACGATGCCATCTGTGCCTACACCCTGGATCTGAACGGATTGGTATTTGCCCTCATTATTGACAGCTGTAATCACGCCAGTCTTGGTCATATGCTCTTCCTGATTAGCAGCAGTGATCACGATGGAATCTCCCTTCACTGTCATGTTGTGGTGGATGATTTCACTTACAAAGGAAGCTGGAACGTACAAAATGGAGTCAACCAATTGTGGTGCAGTTCCAAGCGTAGTATTCATTTTATTAATGCTATAGCGATCTTCTCCGGCTTTCACTGTAGTGAAGACAGCACCATTGATAAGATCAACGGATTTAGTTTGTCCATTCCAAGTTAATTCAAAGCCAAGTGCTTCAGTAACCGAACGAAGTGGCACCATAGGCTCTTTGCCATTTGTAGTTTGGAAGCCTGTTTCTTTCAGAGCGGAACCGTTGATTTCAATCGCAAATGTTTTTTGGTTAGCGCTAACGGTAGTTTGAGCAGCATCATTTTTGGCAGAAGTTGTTGTTGGTGCGGCATAGGCTGCTCCTGTTGATAGTGCTAGGGACAAAGTTAAAAGAACTGTACTTGTTTTTAAAATGTTGTTCATAGTTGTGAGCTCCTTTTTAAGTTCATTTGTTAGTGTTGTTATTATCTAGACGGGACATCCCTCAAATATGTTGCAGTTTTTTGCATAAAAAAGAGTAAGAGACCCTTCCGTTTGTAGTAAAATGGAAATATTAACAATCGCTCACATTAGGAGGCGCTATGGAGTCATTCAAAGATCGACTTAGATTCATGAAGGTCCAGCAGGACGGGCTTATTAAGGAATATGAAGCTCTGATCGCGGAATATGAAAGTCACGATCTGGTCAACGAGAATGAACACTTAAAGAAGCAATATGAGAAACATAAGCTTGCTTTAGTGGAGTTAAAGACTCAGGTAGGGAAGCTTCAAGAAGAGAATACAGAGCTAAAAGTTACGCTAACGGAACAAATTTTAGATGAGAAGCTTGGCATTCTTAGTCTATCGAGACAGAAGCTGCAGACTTATTTTGCCTCTAAAAGCCTTGCCCATACGGACCGGCTGACGGCTTTTGAGATGGACACAAAGCGTCATATTCAGCAGCTGTACCAAACAGCCGCGAGGCAGCTCGGTGAGGATAAAGCGGAGTTATCCAGTCGACTTGGAGCGTTGTCGGCGGAGTTAAATGAGCGTGTACTAGCGCAGCGACAAAGACTGAGGGAATCCGAAATTGCTCTGAACTCCAGAATGGATAACGGATTACATGATTTTGCCTCAGAAGAGATCAGTGAAGAAGTATTGGAGCGTCGAAGAAAACAAAATCAGATCGAAATGAAAATTGGACTAGGCTGGATTAACAAGCTTGGGATCTTGTTGCTGATCTTGGCCGTGGGAGCGGCATTCAGATACTCCTATTCCAATTGGTTCACCGGTTATATGAAGGGAGGCGCCTTTTTCCTACTGGGTTTACTGATGTTAGGGGGCGGGGAGTGGCTCTACCGCAAAGGAAAAGGGACGTTCGCTTTAGGGCTACTTGGCGGCGGGATTTCAGTGCTGTACGGCTCTATTTTCTATAGCTATTTTTTACTGGATATTATCAGTATTTATGTAGGGCTGTCCTTATCCGTGCTCGTCACTTTGACTGCGGTGCTCCTGTCTTTAAGGTATGAATCACGAAGTATTTGTGCTTTGGGCTTAATCGGAGGGTACCTGCCACTATATTCTTATCTTGGGGCTTTCGGGCTTTCAGGCAACGCAGTTTATGTGGCAATGGGCTACTTATTTCTTCTGAATTTATTCATTCTACTAATCTCCTTCCGCAAACGCTGGAACGTGGTCAATTACATCAGCTACTTATTTAATACACCCTCCATGCTGATATTAATAGCGTTATCGGATAGCAACGGAATGAATATGATTTATGCGGTGCTGACTTTTGCGATGTATTTGGGTATTACGTTATGGTACCCGTTCAAGTATCGCTCCAAGTTGTCTTGGTGGGATTTCTCTCTACTGGGATGCAACACGTTTATTAGCTGTCTTACCTTGTATCTTCTATTTCTGGATGCAGGGCTCAAGGATTACAATGGTGCGCTGGCGCTGCTCTTCTGTCTGCTGTATCTAGGGCTTGGACGAGGGCTTGAAAAACTGATGCCACAAGAAAAAGAAAGCATGCTGCTGTTCTACGCTACTTCGCTGACCTTTGGTATTCTGATGATTCCGTTCCAATTTGGAGCGGCTTGGTGGTCCATTGGCTGGTTGGTTGAAGGCGTTGTGCTTACCTTGTTTGGTAATCTGAATCGGTTTAAAGGGATGGAAAGGGCAGGCTGGGGGATTTTAACGCTTTGCCTTGCGGTGTTCTTCGGATTAAATGTACCAATGCAGCTCAGTATAGCCAATGAATGGTTGAATTCCGCAGACGTCTATTTTCCGCTAAAATATGTCTTCATTACTGCAGGCATGCTGATCATTGCCGTATGGTACGCTGTTCAGCATAATCGAAAGGATGTCCTACAGCGCAGTGAGCCTTACGAAATCACCTTAGCCCTGTGGTTTAAATACGCGGCATTATTGAATTTCTGGATCTATGGTTTGTATGAATCGAGAAGACTGTATCGTCTGGCTGTACCGGAGGATTTCTCGCATAGAACCTTCTATAATTTGCTGCTGTCCGCTCTGTTAACTATTATTCTGGCCTATGTATTGCCAAAGGTGAAGGTGCTTTATGACACGATTGTTAAGTATTTTGTGAGACTTCTCTTTGGGATCGGCTACGCTATTTGTTTGGTGATTACAGTAGGCTTGCCAAGCCTGCAGAATGAGCTTGCACGTAATACCGGGGCTGATTATATCGCACTGGGTGTGCTTATTATCTTCAATATTTTCGTGTGGTTTAGTGGACGTGATCTGCTGATCACCTTGCTTAAACGTGAGTATAAAAGTATGGAGATCTATCCTGTTTTCATGGGAGTGTATCTACTCGGAATCATCACCGCTTTTCTAGGGGTACAGCTGCAATTAAGCGATGCGGGATTAATATTTAGTCTTGTGTATCTGTTGATAGCAGTTCTGTTCATCATGTACGGCTTCCGCAAAAGATATGTGTATATCCGGCGCTTCGGCCTTGGATTAACGCTTCTGGCGACAGGTAAGCTGCTGCTATACGATTTGGGACTACTGAATACCGGAAGTAAAATTATCGCTTATGCCAGCTTTGGGATTTGCCTGCTGGGGATCTCCTATCTCTATCAAAAGGTGTCAAACAAAATGGAGGAGGGGCAGGCAGCGACGGAGAATGTGACTAAGGGGTAACTTACAATGTGAATCATGGGAAGGAAGACGGGGATGTATCAGACTTATATTTTCGATCTGTACGGTACACTGATTGATATTGAGACAGATGAGGAGCAATCTGAGGTATGGGAAAGGTTAGCTCTCCATTTCGGATATCAGGGACTCTCTATATCAGGTAGTGAACTGCAAGAACGGTTTTTGCGGGAGCGGGATCTTCAACTTGGTGAAGCCGCACGGAGCTGCGAGTATCCGGATTTCGTAATGGAGGAAGTGTTTCGGTCTGTGGTCCGTCAATTAGGTGGAGAACCGGATCAAGCGTGGTTATATGAAACCGTGAGGTGGCTACGGACGTTATCAATGGTCCACATCTCTCTATATGAGGGTGTGACTGAAATTCTACAAACGTTAAGAGAACGTGGCAAAAAAGTATTCTTGCTCTCCAACGGGCAGAAGACATTTATTGAGGCAGAGTTAACTATGCTCGGAATCATACATCTATTTGATGGCATTGCGATCTCTTCGGAAGCAGGGGTGAGCAAGCCTGATCCGCTATTTTATCGCTATTTAGTTGAAAGGTATGGAGCGGATTTGAGCTCAGCCATTATGATTGGAAATGATCCTCGTACGGATATTGAGGGGGCTCTGAAGGCAGGGATTGATTCCTGTTACATTCACACGGCTTCTTCACCGTCCGATATGGTTGTGACGAGTACGTATTCTATATGGGATGGTGGTTTGCGGCAAATCCCAGGATGGAACTCATAGTTGAATTAAAAAGTCCCCGTCCCCGGCTTCTTACTCACCGGTTACGGGGACTTCGTATGATCACAACGCCGTTTGTTTATGCTTGATTAGATTACGCCTTCAGCCAACATAGCATCGGCTACTTTCTTGAATCCAGCGATGTTCGCTCCTGCAACGAGGTTGCCGGACTGTCCATACTGCTCGGATGCATCTACAGACTGTTGATAGATGGAAACCATGATCTCATGCAGCTTCGTATCAACTTCTTCAAAGCTCCAGGACATACGCATGCTGTTTTGGGCCATTTCAAGCGCAGATACAGCTACGCCGCCAGCATTAGCAGCTTTGGCAGGTGCGAATAACACGCCAGCTTCTTGGAACTGGTGAATAGCTTCAAGGGTGGATGGCATGTTGGCGCCTTCGCCTACTGCTTTAACACCATTCTCAATCAGTTTCAATGCCATGGCTTCATCAATCTCATTCTGAGTAGCACTCGGAAGGGCGATATCACAAGGAATAGTCCAAATTTGCGTGGAATCTTCGGTATACACAGCGTTAGGGTGTTCATTCACATATTCACTTATCCGTTTTCTTTCGACTTCTTTCAGGCGGCGGACAGTTTCGAGGTTAATGCCGTTTTCGTCATAGATATATCCAGCGGAGTCACTACAAGCTACGACTGTTGCACCTAGCTGTACAGCTTTTTCAATCGCATAGATCGCTACGTTACCAGAACCGGAAACAACAACGCGACTTCCTTCAAAGGAAAGGCCTTTTGCTTTCAGCATCTCGTTTACGAAATAAACTGTACCGTAACCAGTAGCTTCTGTCCGAGCCTGACTACCGCCGTAACCAATACCTTTACCAGTCAATACGCCAGCCGGATATCCTCCGCGGATCCGCTTGTATTGTCCGTACATGTAGCCGATCTCACGACCACCTACACCGATATCTCCTGCAGGAACGTCTTGGTCAGGACCGATGTAATTTTGCAATTCAGTCATGAAGCTTTGTGCAAAACGCATGATTTCGCCTTCGGATTTTCCTTTAGGATCAAAGTCGGATCCGCCTTTACCTCCGCCGATGTGTTGGCCGGTAAGAGCGTTTTTGAAGATTTGCTCGAAGCCGAGGAATTTGATAATACTAGCATTAACGGAAGGGTGAAAGCGAAGTCCACCTTTGTAAGGTCCAATGGCACTGCTGAACTGTACACGATATCCACGGTTAACTCTGACCTTGCCTTGATCATCTGTCCAAGGAACACGGAACATAATCAAACGTTCTGGCTCAACCAATCTTTCCAGAATGGCATTTTCCTGATACTTAGGTTCAGCAGCCAGGATTGGAAGCAAAGATTCAAGGATTTCCTTTACAGCCTGATGGAATTCGGGCTCGAAAGGATTACGCGCAACAACCTGTGCGTATACGTCTTCGATATAACGATGTGCCTTGTTGCTGTTTGTGTCTAATTGCTGGGAAGATACAGAGCTCATGAATTCAACCGCCTTTTCTAGTATTCAATTTGGTCCAACACTTTTTTTATATTTTGGCACAAGTCAATGTTCCTCACAACTGTTTTTATTAAATAACTTACCTGAAGTGGAATGTTGCAGAGCCTGTGATAGCAAGAAAAGTGTGAACAAACCGCGGTATACTTCGCGTAATGACGCGTTAAAGCGTGAAATATGCTACAATGGAGATGTAATAATTGTAGGGAGATGAAATTTGAAAAATGAGTGACAAATTAAACGAGCAGGAATTAGTAACCGTATTATCTGCCAAAACCAAAGTAGATCCTAAATTAATTCGTTTAGTATTGAAGCATGAACAGACCTTTATCAATAACGCCAAGGCCAATGCCAAAGGCGAGGTAGACATCGACAATGATGATCTGGTTGATTATGTTGTTGGCCAGCGTGATGTGAAGCTGGATGAAATCACAGTGGAGACGATTCTTGATGCGGAGATGGATTACTTAATGGATAAAGGGTTGGCAGGATACATCGATTAACCCGTGCACATTTCCGGCTCTAAAGCCTTTAATATAGAGGATATTGAGCCGGAATGAAAAAAGTAGGCATTTACATTGCATTCAATGATTTAGTGTGGTACAATGAAGTTAATCATAAATTTAACCCTTAATTCACATATTGTAAAAGGTTATCATTTGTGCGTATGAGTCCTTTTCCAATGTGTGAATTTTTATTTGTTCGTACACTACGTAGGAATAAAAGGACATGTGTTAAATAAAATATTGGAGGTAATATCATGCAAACAGGTACAGTTAAATGGTTTAATGCAGACAAAGGATTTGGTTTTATCGAGGTTGAAGGTGGAAGCGACGTATTCGTACACTTCTCCGCAATCACAGGCGACGGATTTAAATCTTTGGACGAAGGCCAACGCGTTGAGTTCAACGTAACTCAAGGCGCTCGTGGACCACAAGCCGAAAACGTTGTAAAACTGTAATTCGAAAATTAGGCTGCCCTTAACACAAGTTGAGGGCAGCTTTTTTATTTTTCATCTTATGAATCTGCCCCTAATAGGGTGGCGAAATCGTCTCGATTCGATCCAAGGAGGGGTACTTATGTATTTTCGTAAAAAAGCACTGGAGGATCTTCCGCAGGAAGACACAGCCATTTGGTCTTGTACCAAGGAAGGTTGCACCGGTTGGATGCGCGATAACTTTGCATTTCAGTACGTACCTACCTGCTGGCAATGTAACTCTCCCATGACGAGAAGTATGAAGATACTGCCAATGCTTGTGAACACGAATTCAGATATGAAGGCTATGAAGAAAGGCATCACGATTAAGTAACAGCCTTTACTAAAACCATGCAAGAGATGGTTAAATAGAAGCAGCTAACATACTCAAACAGCTGGACCCTTGATGGTGGGCAGCTGTTTTTTGTTTGAGTATTTTTATTTATGGTCGAGCAATTTCTCCCACTCGGTTAAGATGATATTCTCTGAGAGATGCTTCAAATGTTCAGGAACCTCTACATGGCACATCAATTCCAGGCTGTTGCCGTCCGGGTCGTTGAAGTACACAGAAGCATTCCCTTGATAAGCTCGAATAAAAGGCTCAACGGAAGTTCGATTACGGAACGGAACAGCCTCTACCCCAATGGATTCCAGCCATTGCAGTGATTGCTTCAGATCCTCATAAGTTACGCGGAAGGCAATATGCCGTAAAGATGGGTGGTATGGCGTTGCTACTTCCTTTCCTTCCCAAATGCCGATCCAACTCCGACCTTCCTCCATCCAGAAGAACGCAGTTTCCTCATCCCGCCAGGCCATTTTTAATCCCAATTTCTCATAAAATTCGATAGATACCTCAAGATTACTTACTGGTAAATGTGCTTCGTATAGTCCTTTTATCATATTCTCGTCTCCTCGTGCAGGCTTAGCCTGAATTTTATCAATAACTACCAATTTCTTTCATGTATTAGTTCCCATTCTTTCCAGGGTACCATTCCTAGCTCAGGTCTGGGTGAATCAGGCAGTATAGATAGGAACTCTAAGGAATGACCATCTGGATCACTGAAATACACGGATACGGCTGGCATCCAGCCAAATACATACAATTGTCCCTTATCATCATCGAGGAAGTTGGAGGCTTCAATCCCCTTGGCCTTCAGGTAGGATACTGACTGCTTCAAATCCTCAAGCGTTACTTGAAAAGCAAAGTGCTGACGCACAACCTCGGAAGGTGCCTTCTCCCAAATCCCCAGCATGGCCTGATTACGATCTTCTCCAATCCAGTAAAATCGCCGCTTGCGACCTTCAGTATTCTCCGAATGTGCTAAGGGTAGTCCCAGAACATGTTCATAGAAATGAGCAGATTGTTCAAGGTTAGTCACGTTCAGATGGGTTTCAAACAGTCCTTTGATCATAGGGCGGCACCTGTCGGGCTATTGATTTTGCGAGCTAAATTTAGGAATGATTCTAAGACTAGGCGAATGCGATCTTCAATTTCTTGACCGCCCTCGTACCCGTCGTATTCAACCTCGAACCGCTTGCGCTGCATCCCGCCGATGGAGATCCAGTCTGGCGTATTAATCCCATGTAGATTGCGTACAACCGCCTGCAATTGAAGCAATGAGCTTACACCTACAGCTCCACCTGCAGAGCTAGCGCACAATACCACTTTGCCGTTGAAGTGCGTCTGGCCTAGATGGTCGAGAGCATTTTTCATCACGCCGCTCATGGAACCGTGGTATTCCGGGGTAATCAGGATGATTGCGTTCGCAGTTAGCATCTCTTGATGGAGGGCGCTTAGATGCTCATGCTCCGCGTAAGACTCATCTGGTGAATAAAAGGGCAGTGGGCGTTTATGGAGATTAAACAGGGTGACTTGTTCGCCTTGCTGATTAATAAAATGTGCGGCATGCTCTGCCAACTTCGTGCTGGTCGCTTCTTTTCGATTGCTGCCTGTCAGGATCATGACTTTCATCTGTATCCACTCCTATAAGGTTGATTGCTATAAACCAATGATAGCTGAATCGACATTTGTTGACGTCAGCACATGGAATGAACCTGCATAATAAAAACGCTCAGCCATTGTGCTGAGCGTCTAAGACTATAGTTGTAGATGGGCTGTGGCGCTATGAGTTGTAGCCGCTTTTCAATGCAAAAATGGCAGCTTGAGTCCGATCTGATAAGTTCAGCTTTCCCAGTACATGACTGACATGTGTCTTAACAGTCTTCTCGGTGATGACCAGCTTACTGGCAATCTCTTTGTTGCTCATACCTAGTGCAATGAGGTCTAACACTTCCTGCTCTCGTGGAGTAAGAAGCTCAGATCCGGTGATTGTAACCGATGTAGTACTGGATCCATTCAGATCTGAGTTGCTAACATTCAGTTGTTCTGGTGTAGAAGCTGCCATTAGATTCATCAGTTGACTGGCAGCTGCGGAATGCAGCTCAACTTGACCACTGTGTACCTTGCGGATGGCGACTACCAGCGCTTCTGGTTCTATGTCTTTTAGCAAATACCCTTTGATCCCTACGCGGATAGCAGGGAGTACATGGTCCTGATCTGAAAAGGAGGTCAACACAATGATTTTGACCTGTGGATGGGAGACCCGCAGTTGTTTAGCCGTCTCGATGCCGTCCATAACGGGCATGTGCAAATCCATTAATATGATATCCGGCTGGAGCTCAGCCGTTCTCTCTAGTGCCTCGCGGCCGTTCGACGCTTCTCCGATAACCTTGATGTCCGGTTGTGTCGAGAGAAACACTTGTAGCCCTCGACGAACCATTGCATGATCGTCAACCAGTAATAAACCTATTGTCATTTGTGATCACCCGACTTCATGTGGATTGGAGGGGCAAAGGGATGGTTACCTCAACCGTTGTGCCTTGGTGCTCCTCACTGTGGATCTGAATATGGCCGTAGAGCGCCTCGGCTCTTTCCTTCATAATATGCAGGCCGAGGGATTCATTGGTGTCTGTGTTACAGCGCCGTTTGGCACCACCCTTGCCCTGATCGGCAATGCTCAGTATCACCTCGGTAGCGTTCAAAAATAGAGATACTTCAGCTTTAGAAGCACCGGAGTGCTTTCGTACATTATTAAGTGCTTCTTGACCAATGCGCAGCAGTCCTTCTTCCACATTGCGGGGAAGTTCGAGTACACCGCTGCGTTGAGTCTGTATCAACAGCCCTAGTTGCTGACCATGAGTCTGCAGCGCGGTCAATAACCCGGCTTCCAGTCCTGCAGGACGAAGCTGCATAATTAAAGCACGCATTTCTTTGAGTGCAGATTGAGAGAGCTCTTGAATATCGCGGACAGCCTCAGCTGCCGGATGGGAGGTATGCTCTTGCTGCAGCATGCTTTCTACACCTTTGGCCGTCATCGAGAGGGAGAACAGAATCTGGTTCACCGAGTCGTGGAGGTCACGGGCCAGTCGATTCCGCTCGTCCAGACGCGCGATTTCGCGGCGCTTCTCTCCGAGCTGTACACTTTCCAGTGTAGCTGAAATATGCTCAGCAATCGCTTCGAGTACTTCTCCATCTGCGGTTGCGGAGGCGAGTGCTTTAGGCGAGGTGATGAGTAGAATGGCTGAACCATGTGCAGTAATCTGCCGAAAGGGGACGGCAAGCATTACAACTCGCTCTGTAACAGGCTGTTCGGAACAGCATGAGTTCGTAATTTCCTGTTCTTCGTCAGAGGTTAATGTTGCGAAGCGCTGTCCTTTTGCAATATCCCTTAGACGATTCTTAAAGGAATCCGAGAGCTCAAAAGGAGCTAATTCAGGTGTTATATTAGCTGCATGAGCAGCTGCATGTACTTCGAATTTGCCCGCGTGTTGTCCAATGATCGCTGCAAAAGGCCAATCGAAATATTGACCAATCAGGGCGGTGGTTTTCTCCACCAGAATGCTTGGGGAGATGCATTCACTAGCCGTTATATTCAAAGCAGCGCTGAATTCCCCTAATTTGGCGTACAGATTGGCACGGCGCTGCTCGGTGCTATATAACTGCATGCGTTCAATGGCACTGCCAATTTGCAGGGCCACGGATTGTAGCAGAGCCAGCTCACTGTCGGGGTAATGTGCTTTGCCCGGTGCAGCTACATTCATAAGTCCTAGGTAGCGATCGCCTGAATGCAGTGGGATAGTGGCGTGGTGGGTGATCCCTAATGTATCGCCCCAGTTATTTTGCCTGGCATTACTCAGCCGCTTGCAGTTTAGAATGTTAACAGCATGCTCTAGCCGTCCGTCCCATAGGCGGTCTAAGCACCAGCAGCTTCCACACTGCATCGGCTGTTTATTGTCCCGCTGCAGCGCTGGCGGTAAACCCCGATCTGCGGCGAATTCATACTCCATTTTCTCTTCGCTCAGGAAGATCCAGCCTGCCGTATTTCCTGTTAGATCTAACAGCTTACCCATAACTGTATCGAGCATCGGTTTGAGCTCATTGGAACTGTTTAAGGTCTCCGCAATCGTCTTGAGCGTCAATAACTCGTGGATTCCGGTTTCTTCCGGCATGAGGTTCTCCCCTTTAGATTAATTACGTTCTATCTATTGTAACGTAGAATGCTTCATTCATTCTAATATTTATGTAATCATGAAGCGACAAAAAAGGTGGACCCTTAAGATCTGGTATGACCTTAGAGAACCACCTAAATAAATTCGTTAATTTACAGCTGCAGGGGTAGTGGAAGGCACGCTGTGTTCTACATCATCGTGCTGAATCAGTCCATGTTTCTCCCAAGCTCGACTCTTCCAGCGGAAATACATAATGACAGCTCTTGTCCACTCATCAGCCGCAGTGGCAATCCACACACCGGCTAATCCTAGGTTAAGCTGGAATACCAGAAAATAGCCAAGGGGTAAGCTCATGCAGACCATGGAGATCAGTCCCATATATACTGGGAACTTCGCATCGCCCGAGGCGCGTAGTGAGTTAATGATGACCAAATTAGTTGTGCGCCCGGTCTCTAGGAAGAAACTAAGCAGTATAACCTGAGCCCCCATCAGAATAATGTTCTCGTTGTCTGTGAAGAGGCCGAATAGTGGTACCCGGAAGACGATCACAAGAGCATCTATTACTACTGTGACCAGAAGTGCCCACTTCACACTGGTGAATACACGCGTATAGGCCTCCTTGGGGCGCCTAGCTCCCACCAGATGTCCTACGATAATGGAGGTTCCCATGGAGACGGCTACACTGAATAAATAAATATAATTGGAAATGTTGAGCGCGTATTGACGAGTGGCCATAGCCTCGGCGCCCAGATAGGTAATATACAGCGTGAATACGAGCTGACAAGATTGATAAATAATCGATTCAAACGCGGACGGGATGCCGATTTTGAGAATTTGCTGCACATATTTTTTGGAAAGATGAATGTAGTAGGTTAACTTTACCCGTACCTCCATCACTCTGTAGAGCAGTAAGAAGAAAATAATAAGACAGATAAACCGACTGACAACCGTTGAGATAGCTGCACCTTCGACACCTAACGCTGGAAGTCCAAAATGACCATAGATGAGTAAGTAGTTACCCACCACGTGAATGATGTTCATCAGCAAGGATACGACCATCGTCTGTTTAGTGAAACCGTGCGTACGGATTGTGGTCGCCAGAGCATTGATTAATGCTTGGAGAAAAATACCGCCCCCGACAATATGAATATAGGATTTAGCGTAAACGAGAATGTCCCCTTTTACATTCAGGGCAGTTAGTAGAGTCCCTCCGAATATCAGCAAAAATGTACTTAGGAGAATTCCTACTAACAGGTTTAGAGTAATGGCATTGCCGGTCACTTGAGCGGCTTCCAGAGGTTTTTTGGAACCGAGGTATTGGGAGACTACAATCGCTGCGCCGTTACCAATTACACTGAGAACTAAAATAGCCATCGCGATAATCTGATTCGCTGCGCCAACACCCGATACGGCATCGTCCGATACGGAGCTGATCATAAAAGTATCCACACTGCCCATGAGCATAAATAGGAACAGTTCCAGGAATATCGGCCAAGTTAGTTTTACAAGGTTAAATTCTTGGTGATTATTGTGCTTCATTGTACACCTTCTTACATCATGATTAAATTGCTGTTATTCCATAAACAAACTGTAATGTTAGCACAGCTTTCATGAAAATGCAGTACTTTTACAAAAATATGACAAAAGGTTGTTAATGTCTGCAAAGATAAAGCTGGCAGCAGCACATTAGTATCCTCCAGGTAACTACATCACAATAAAGTGCCTACTTCCCTTAAAGGATGTAAGGATCTACAATTTGTACATGACTTACTAAAATATATTAACAAGGAGTGCAAATAAATATGAAATTGCAATTAGCATTGGATCTAGTGGATATTGCGGGAGCGAAAGAGATTGTCTCAGAGGTTGCTGAATATATAGATATCGTTGAAATTGGAACACCTATCGTTATTAATGAAGGCTTGCATGCGGTGAAAGCAATAAAGGAAGCTTTTCCTGCTTTGACAGTATTGGCTGATTTGAAAATCATGGATGCTGGCGGATATGAAGTGATGAAGGCGGTAGAGGCTGGTGCTGATATCGTTACTGTGCTTGGTGTATCTGATGATGCTACCATTCGAGGTGCGGTGGAGGAAGCTAAGAAGACGAATAGACAGATTCTGGTTGATCTGATCAATGTAAAAGATATTAAGTCAAGAGCGGCTGAAGTAGACGCACTTGGCGTAGACTATGTCTGCGTACACTCTGGATATGACCATCAGGCGGAAGGAAAAAATTCTTTTGCAGATTTGAATGCAATTAAAAGTGTGGTTAAACAGGCTAAAACCGCTATCGCTGGGGGTATCAAGCTAAGTACGCTTCCGGAAGTTATTGCAGCGAATCCTGATCTTGTTATCGTTGGCGGAGGCATTACGGGTGAGGCTGATCAAAAGGCCGCAGCGGCAGAGATGAAACGTCTAGTTAACCAGGCTTAAGATTACAATGGACACATTGAAATATGCGCAGCAAATTATAGAGGAGCTTCAGTGCTCCATTTCTCAGCTTGATCAGCAAGAGGCTGAACGAATGGCTGAACTGCTTCTTCAGTCGAATAAGGTATTTGTGGCCGGGGCTGGTAGATCAGGATTGATGGGACGAGCTTTTGCAATGCGACTCATGCATGTCGGTAAAGAAGCGTACGTCGTGGGAGAAACGGTAACTCCGGGTATTGAGCCTGGTGATGTGCTTGTGCTCGGTTCGGGTTCAGGAGAGACTAAGGGGCTGATCTCTATGGCAGAGAAGGCCAAAGGAGTAGGTGCAGAGGTTATTGCCGTTACGATTGCGCCGGACTCGACCGTCGGACGTTTAGCGAGCTATGTAGTGAAGCTGCCGGGATCTACAAAAGATCAGACCAGCGGAGGCTACAGCACGATTCAGCCAATGGCTTCTTTATTCGAACAGACGATGTTAGTCTTTTACGATGCAGTGATTCTGCGGATGATGGAGAAGACGGGGCAGACGACTAAGCAGATGTTCGGCAAGCATGCTAATTTAGAGTGAGAGTACAGAAACGAATGCCTTCCTAGTAAGGAGGTTATTCGTTTTTGTGTTAGTATGACAACAGGAGAGAGGAGGCGCTTTAGTTATGGCGACCGAGATTAAAGATCGCATCAATTTGAAGGAAATTAACTGCGAGAAGGAACTGACGCTTGCGGTGATCGGAGGCAAATGGAAGCTGATAATCCTGTGGCATCTTGGGCTTGAAGGGACAAAGCGGTTCAGTGAGCTGAAGAAGCTAATTCCTCATATCACGCAGAAAATGTTGACCAATCAGCTTCGAGAGCTTGAAGAAGATCAGTTGGTTCTTCGGAAAGTGTATGCCGAGGTTCCTCCAAAAGTAGAGTATTCTCTGACTTCATATGGACAAAGCCTGCTTCCCGTCCTTCGATTGATGTATGATTGGGGTAAGAATTACGGGGAAAACGTGATCTGGAAAGACACGCCGCCGGAAGAAAGATGCTAATCGAATAGACTTTGAACATTAATAATCCCTGAGAGGTCTGAATCGACCTTTTCAGGGATTTTTTGTGTTCAATATGGAGTGACGTGAATTACGATTTAGGCTTTTTGTTCGAACAGCTTGGCGATCTCGACGATTACGTTTACCGCTTTTTCCATGTTGTCAGCAGAGGCGTATTCGAATTTGCCGTGGAAATTTTCGCCCCCCGTGAAAATATTAGGTGTAGGTAAACCCATGTAGGAAAGCTGTGAGCCATCTGTTCCCCCGCGAATCGGGCGGATGATCGGTGTGATGTTCAGATTCTCCATCGCCTCATGGGCAATATCGACAATATGACGCACCGGTTCGATTTTTTCGCGCATGTTGTAATATTGGTCTTTCATTTCAAGCACGATGTTCTCTTCACCATGGATGCTCTTGAATTCATCTACGATGGCAGAAAGAAAGGCTTTACGTGCCTCGAATTTCTCGCGGTCGAAGTCACGAATGATATATTGAAGCTTGCTGAATTCCGGTGTGCCTTCTATGGAGCTAAGGTGGTAGAAGCCATCATAACCGTCTGTGAATTCTGGAGCTTCCTCAGCAGGGAGTCTAAGGTGGAGCGCCATAGCGATTTTTGCGGAATGAATCATTTTTCCTTTGGCAGTACCAGGATGTACATTGACGCCGTAAACCGAGATTTTGGCTGATGCAGCATTAAAGCTTTCATACTCTAGTTCACCGAGTGGGCCTCCGTCCACAGTGTAAGCATAGGAAGCATTAAAAGCAGCTACGTCAAATTTATGAGGTCCGCGGCCGATTTCTTCGTCCGGTGTGAAGGCAACTCTAATCTTGCCATGTTTGATTTCTGGATGCTGAAGAAGGTAATTCATAGCTGTCATAATCTCGGCAATACCGGCTTTATTGTCTGCGCCAAGCAGGGTGGTACCATCGGTTGTAATTAATGTATGGCCTTTATATTCTGCCAGCTCTGGGAAGCTCGCTTTAGACAATACAACATTTAATTCTTTGTTCAGAAGAATATCTTTGCCATCGTAGTTCTCCACGATCTGTGGCTTTACATTTGTTCCTGTGAAATCAGTTGCTGTATCGAGATGCGCTAAAAAACCAATGGTCGGAACATCCTTCTCCGTATTGGCTGGGAGTGTAGCCATGACATACCCATGCTCGTCCACCTGCACTTCATCCATGCCGATCTCCTTGAGCTCTTCGACCAGCTTGTGAGCCAGCACCATCTGCCCCGGAGTGGACGGACAAGTTTCATTATCCTCGTTCGATTGGGTATCCATTTGAGCATACGAAATAAACCGTTCTATAACCTCTTTTTTCACTGTGGGTCATCTCCTCATTACTGTTGTATCTATATAGTATCACTTTCCATATCCGGTCTCATCCCTGAGGAGGAAGATTAAGAGTTAAGATTAGCTTTAATGAGGCGATATTTCTTTCTTTACTAGCTTCGCTGAAAGTAAATACCGGTCCGGTGCTGACCCCACGTATGAAAAAGGATAACAGGTGATCAAGGTAAGAATAGCCTTATCGCTTGGTTTTATTGCGCCGCGTTCAGTCCCGTCTACAATCGTGCTGCCTGTCACTTCATAGGTGAACGTACCGTCCATGCTTTCCAGTTCGATTAGATCTCCTGCGACAAGTTCTCCTAGATTGCGGAATACGGTATCACGGTGTCCAGCAAGCACGCTATTACCGATGGCACCGATGGCTGCGCTACCTATATAGTGTCCAGCTCCTTTTTTTAATTCAGGGCTTTCCGTACCCTCCAGAATAGCCACCTTCTTATTTAAGGTGGGGAAGCGGATTTCTCCAATCACTTCACCCTCTTTATAGGAGGGAGGAGAAGATGGTTGTTCTTTTGAAGAACTGACCATTCCCTTGGGGAGAGGGTTCTCTTCATTTGAAAGGGGGCGGGCGATGGCTTCCTCCCTCTTTTTTGCCCAATCATTTAGGGCCTGCTTGGCCTCGATGGGTGCTTTGACGACTTGGACGATCGAATAAATCAGCACAACTAAAGAGAGTATGAAGATTAGCTTCACGGTTAATAAAACACCATTACGCTTCTTCATACTCTCTCCTCCAGACTTATATTACTAAATGTTATTCTTTCTTCGATTTCAATCTGCGCATGATGATCACGCTGAGTACCGCAATAGCTAAGCTGGCCAGAATTAAGTTATACCAAGGCTCGGCGGTATTTGGAAGCTCGTTGCCTGCCTCTGGTGCTCCCAAAGGAATGTCGCCGTCAGGTAAGGCTACCTCATCGCTTGGCTGAGGTGTTGCACTGGTGGTTTGACTACCAGCACCTGGTGACGCTGCAGGTGTAGGCTCATTACTGCTTCCGCCCATTGGAATCGGTTCTTCAGTAACGCTTATTTCATCGACTGCAGGCGGTGAAGCCGTAGGTGTAGGCGATGGTGTTGCTGTTGCTGTTGGAGGCACTGACTGACCTGGTGTTACGACAGCTGTAGGTGAGGCAGTAGTCGTTGGTGAATCCGTAGGTGTTGTGGTTGGTGCAACCGTAGGTGACGGTGAAGCTTCAGGTGTAGCTGCTGGTGTTTCAGTAGGTGTTTCAGTAGGTGTTGTAGTAGGTTCAGTTGTTGCTGTTGCTGTTGCTGTAGGTGATGGATCAGGTGTAGGTGCAACCGTCGCTGTTGGCGTAGGCGTTGAAGTAGGCTCGGTGGTTGGACCTGGTTCTCCGGAAGCGGAGAATTCAAAAGCTACGGTCGTGGCCTTCCCTTGATATTCGTTGCCGGCTTCCCATGGGAAGGTTACATCCATTTGAATTACACTCTTCTCTCCTCCAGCAAGTGAACCGATGGTTACTCTGCCAGCAGCCTCACTCATCACTCCCGAATAGATGATTACTCCCTCTTTTTCGAGTGTCATTTGGAGAATATTGTACAACTCTACGTCTCCAGAGATGAATTTAAAGTCCACAAAGTAATCAAAGCCTTCTGTGCCATCATTAATAATCGTGTACTCTGAGCTCATTTCGTCACCGGGCTTCATATTGTTCATGGTGGCTGTGCTCGTGGTATGAGAATTCACAGTAAGCTTAATGGTATCCTGAGCGCTTACCCCTCCAGCGTGCCATATTACTCCTACCAGAATAATCAGAACGTAAGCAGCTATGAAGACCGAATGGTATTTCTTCTTCACTTTCTTTGCTCCTTTCTCCTGAGCCCATTGTAGCTGTTGAAAAACAAAATCTGCGGGCTTCCGGCAAAATCCTCCGTTTTAAACGATTATTCCATTCTACATTGTCGAAATAAGTGGTATTGTGAAGTACCACTCTTTCATTTGTGGGGGGAATCTCTCTGAATGAACGGAGAAAGAGGGCATAGCCAAAATACAAATCGTTCGTTATAGCGAATATATAAAGTATAATCAAAATGATATCCAAAGAAAAATGATGTATTACAACTAATTAGATCATATTTGCTTAAATAGTAAGTATATGGTCTCTTTATCTGTTGATTTCTCTCTATATCTCTTTATTTTTATGTTTTTTACTATCTTAGTAGTGTTTTATTAAGAACGGTTTCGAAAACAAAACAAAAAAGGCAAGACGCATATCTGAAACGGGAGAATTCCCGATACTCAGATAACGTCCTGCCTTGTTAAGACTGCAATCTTACAGTTCTTTCATAGCCTCAGCTACAATTTCATAGGAACGAAGACGAGCTTCATGATCATAAATCCCTGCGGAGATAATCAATTCATCTGCTTGTGTCTCTTTCAGAATGTCTTGAAGTCGTTCTTTAATCGCTGCTTTATCGCCAGAGAAAGAATAACGCTGCTTATCGAGCATGATTGCTTTTTCTTGTACCGTCCATAGCCCATCCATACTCTCAACGGGTGGTTGTAACTTGCCTGTACGCCCGCGGATGATATTGAGGAACTGCTGCTGCTGCGAGGTAGCTAGCTTTCTTGCCTCATCTACAGTATCGGCTGCTGTAACCCCTAGTCCGACCATAACATAAGGTTTGTCTAGTACTTCTGATGGACGGAAATTACTGTGGTATATGTGCAGCGCCTGAAGTAAATACTCAGGTGCAAAATGGCTGGCAAAGGCAAAAGGTAACCCTAGCTTGGCTGCTAGCTCAGCACTAAAGCCGCTGGAGCCTAAGAGCCAGATGGGAACATTTAAGCCTTCCCCAGGAACCGCGCGTACTCCAGCTGGGCGCGATCCTGCTCCTGCAGGGTCGAAGTAAGCTCTTAGCTCACTTAGCTGCTCAGGGAATTCACTGCCATCGCTTCCGAGCCCGCGACGCAGCGCACGGGAAGCTGGTTGATCAGATCCGGGTGCTCTGCCCAGTCCAAGATCGATCCGTCCCGGATATAGAGATTCGAGAGTCCCGAACTGTTCGGCAATAACAAGTGGTGCGTGGTTGGATAGCATAATGCCACCAGAGCCAACACGTATACTTTGGGTGCCACCAGCAATATGTCCGATCAAGAGTGAGGTAGCAGAGCTGGCAACTCCGATCATATTATGATGTTCAGCGAACCAATACCGATGATAGTCCCACTTCTCAGCGTTCCGAGCTAAATCTAGAGAGTTATGAAAAGAGTCTGCCGCGGTCCCTCCTTCCACAATAGAAGCCAGGTCCAGTACGGAGAATCGAATGTCACGAGGTTGTTTCAATGTTATCCCTCCTATAATAAATGCTCTATGCTCATAGAGCAGTATTTGTAGCTACGAATATCGCTACTCGGATAGTATACCATGTAATAAAACTATATACACACTTTAAGTAAGTTGTTTATCTTCCGAGTGAAGAAAGAGGAGGAGAAGATGAATTTTTTAAAATAATGTAAGCGCTTCAAAAATTATATTGTTATTTCCAATCGGGCTTGCTATAATCACATCGAAAAGTTCCCTAAAAAAGGAAGTTATCATTATGAAGCCAACCATAAGAGATGTTGCCAGAATGGCCGAGGTGTCGATTAGCACAGTGTCACGTGTTATGAATGCACCGAATTCGGTAGTGGAGAGCAAACGGAATCGAGTGATGGAGGCTGTAGAACGATTGCGGTATCAACCTAATTCATTTGCACGTGGTCTGATTTACAAGAAGTCCTTTACACTGGGCCTGCTTATTCCCGATATTGAGAACCTGTATTTCGCAGGGGTGATTCGGGGGATGCAGGATGCTTGCATCAAGCTTGGGTATAGTCTAATGATCTGCAATACGGACCGCGACAAAGAACGACTACTGTCCTATATTGATAACTTCCATGAGAAGCAGGTGGATGGAATTGTATTCGCCAGTGATTTTCTTTACCCTGAGTATCATGACAAATTGGTCGGTTGTAGAATTCCATTTGTGCTAGTGTCGTCACATTCCGATGAGTTCGACATTCCAAGTGTGGAGGTGGATGATGAAGCGGCTGCCTATGATGCGGTAAAGTTCCTGATTGATTTAGGTCATAAAGATATTGGTATGATTGGTTTTTACCATGATAATTCGGTATCAGGACCACCACGCTATGAAGGGTTTGTAAGAGCACTAACAGAGTCAGGGTTACAGCAGAATATTGTGAAGAGTAAATATGCCAGTCACCGGTTTGAACATGCTTATCAAGCTGCGCATGAACTATTTACAGATTACCCTGAACTAACTGCTGTTTTCTGTGTGGCTGATGAATTCGCGATGGGGACGATTTCTTATCTGAAGGATCGTAATATTCTTGTTCCGGGTCAGGTATCCGTGATTGGGTTTGATAATCTAAGGATGTCGGGTATGTTCATCCCGAAGCTAACTACGATTGCACAGCCAATTTACGAGTTAGGGTATCGTGCGGCCGAGAAGCTGCATGAATTGCTTACAACTGGTGAAGTGCAGGTATTGAATGAGAAGATGGAGCATAAGCTGATTGTGCGGGAATCTACACGAGAAAAATAGGGGTAGTTCACTTTTGTACCACCCTCTGAAAAGCTTTTCAAAATTCAGTGCTCGTCTTAAGCAACATTTGAATATTTGCTTAGACAATAAAAATAATTTTTACTAAAACATTTCAAATACAGATTGGAAACGCTTACTTTATATGATACTATAACAAATGTAAGCGCTACAATTAATTGGAATTTGTGATTCGATTCTTTTTTAGTATAGATCCTTAGATTCTGAAAAGCTTTGCAAGGAGGTGATCTGCTACAAGCTGCTTATACATGCCAGGGTACCGGATGATTGAGTCAGAAGCAATCTCTAAAACCATTAAAGGGGATGTACAAAAGATGAAGAAAACCTCAGGACGTAAAAAGTCATTGGCTTTAGTACTGTGTTTATCCTTCACTATGATGCTGAGCGCATGCGGCGGAGGCAATAACAACAATGCAGCGCCTACAGATCCACCTGCAGCGACTACCAGCCCAACAGCAGATAACACTGAGAAAGCTACAACTGCTCCTAGCACCGAGCCATCGGGATCTCCGCTAGAGCTAGCCATGAAGGGCGACTATAAAGGAACTAAAGTAACGATGTTCGGCCCCTTCGTAGATGCTGACCAAGTGAAATTTGAGAATAGTATTAAAGAGTTTGAAGAGAAGACAGGAATTGATATTCAATACGAGGGCTCAAAAGAGTTCGAAGCTACGATAAACATTCGAGTAGACGGTGGAAATGCTCCGGATATCGCTGATTTCCCGCAGCCGGGACTGCTAGCCTCGATTGCTAAGACTGGCAAGGTTATCGATTTAACTAACGTGCTGGATCAAGCCAAATTGACGGCTAATTACAACAAGAGCTGGCTTGATATGTCTAATATGGACGGGAAAGACGGCAAGATCATGGCGGGGATCTGGAACCGCAGTAACGTAAAGAGCTTGGTCTGGTATCCAAAAAAGCAATTTGATGAAGCAGGCTACAAGGTTCCTGAGACATGGGATGAGATGATGGCTCTGACGGAACAAATTGCGAAAGATGGTGATCCTGCTTGGGCTATTGGAATCGAGAGTGGTGCTGCAACAGGCTGGCCGGCAACAGACTGGGTAGAAAATATAATGCTGCGCACAACTACACCTGAGAACTACGATAAATGGGTAAAAGGTGAGCTGCCATTTACCTCTCCAGAAGTGAAGAATGCAGTTGAAACCATGTCGAAAATTTGGCTCAACAAGGATTATGTCTATGGTGGTGCAAAATCCATCGTGACGACATCGTTCGGGGATGCCCCAGCGCCAATGTTCAATAATCCTCCTAAAGCATGGTTTAATATGCTCGGCAACTTTATTACAAGCTTCTTCCCTGAAACCGCAAAGGTTGATGTAGATTATGATTGGTTCTACCTGCCGCCTATTGATCCTCAATATGGTAAACCAGTGCTAGTTGCTGGCGATATTTACGCGATGTTCAACGATCGTCCTGAAGTTCGTGCAGTTATGGAATTCTTTACTACAGGAGAATCCATTAAGAGCTGGGTGCAATCGGGCGGCGTAATTGCTCCAATGAATGATGCTTCCCTGGATTGGTATACTTCAGAATCCGATCGCCGGATGGCGAAGCTGGTTCAGGATGCTTCCACGCTGCGCTTTGATGGCTCTGACCTGATGCCGGGCAAAGTGGGCGCAGGTACCTTCTGGAAGGGTATGACCGACTACGTAAGTGGTACTGCGACGCTGGATCAGGCGTTGGAACAAATCCAGTCTGGCTGGAACAACTAACCTAATATTGAAAGCACACAGTTAAAAGAGGGGCAGCGAGATTTGAAGGTTCTCTGCCCCTCTTTTTGTTTTCCAAAGCGCGAGTATAGGAGGAGCTGGAGCTAATATGGGTGGACAATCACAACTACAACCACAACCACAAATGAAGCCACAATTGAAAGCCAAGCAGACGGTAAGCCTTAGGGCGGTATTGCTGTCTCTTTTAGTATTAATAGCCAATGTTGTTGTTAATGGCTCAATCTTTTTATTCTTTCGGGATTCCACGCTAAACCCGCTACTAACGGCGGTTCTGGCTGTTCTATGGGGGGTTCTGGGTGTTTATCTGATCTATTACACACTTACCTGGGCAGTCGAGCAATATCCTGATTACGTACGCCGAAAGGTATTGCCTTATATTTTTATTGGTCCGGCAGTGATTATATTGGGGTGGCTATTGGTGCTGCCTGCGCTGCGGACGCTGTATTTAAGCTTTTTCAATGCTTCTTCAGAGAAATTTGTGGGTCTCAGCAACTATGCAGCGATCTTTAGCGACCATCTAATGGCGACGGCACTGCGTAACAACTTACTTTGGGTATTCGTTGGTACACTGGCATGTGTAGCTTTTGGGCTCTTGATTGCAATTCTTGCCGACAGAAGCAGCTATGAGAAGCTAGCTAAATCGATCATTTTTATGCCGATGGCTATTTCTTTTGTAGCCGCAGGCGTTATTTGGAAGTTTGTATATTACTATCAACCCGGCGATGAACAAATTGGACTTTTGAACGCCATCGTTACTTATTTTGGGGGAGAACCACAGGCATGGACGAGTATGCTTCAGCCGTGGAATAACTTTTTCCTCATCATCATTCTGATCTGGATGCAGACCGGATTTGCGATGGTGATATTCTCGGCAGCTATTAAGGGAGTTCCTGACGACATATTGGAAGCTGCACGAGTAGATGGTGCTAATGAGGTGAAGATCTTCTTTGGAATCATGATCCCCTACATTTCAGCAACCATTCTGACTGTGACAACGACCATTATCGTCTTTACATTGAAAATATTTGACGTCGTCATGGTGATGACAGGAGGTCAATACGATACAGAGGTAGTGGCTACACAGTTTTACCGCCAATTCTTTATGTACCGGAATTTCGGTTACGGCTCCACGCTGGCTATTGTTCTGCTGATCGCGGTGTTGCCTGTGATCATAATCAATCTACGTCAGTTCCGTAAGCAAGGGGGATTCTAATGGCCGGGAAAAAGAAGAGAAAAGGCAGCAAGACGATTGTTAATATCGTGCTGGGTGTGATTTGTTTCATTTGGTTGCTTCCGACCCTTGGGCTGTTCATTTCCTCCTTCCGTCCGGCTGCCGATATTTTGCAGACTGGATGGTGGAAAGCTTTTCCTCATCAGGAGTGGAAGGCTGGAGAGACCCTTCAGCTATCGAAGGATGTGGATCTGCGGGAGCCGATCGAGGTAAACGGTAAAACCTATACCGATGAGCAGCTGAAGGCAGGCGTTAAGGCCGATGGCAGTCGTTTGATGTGGGAGAACCGCAGAGCGCGTACCATAAATCAACAGGAACAAGGCTGGAAAATGACACCGGATCTCACATTGGATAACTACAATAACGTGCTCTCGGGCAAGGAATACAAGCTCAAGCAAGCCGATGGCAGTGAAACGGTGCAAAAAGGCACCGGATTGTCGCAAGCCTTCTGGAATACACTGACGATTGCTGTTCCAGCGACGGTCATTCCGGTGTTAATTGCTTCTTTTGCCGCCTATGCTTTTGCTTGGCTACGTTTTCCTGGGCGCCGCACACTTTTTGTCATCATTATCGCTATGCTCGTTATTCCAATACAAGTGGCACTTATTCCAGTGCTTAAAGATTATACGGCTCTTGGACTGAACGGAAGTTACTTGGGCATTTGGCTGGCGCATACGGCCTTTGGATTACCGCTGGTTACCTACTTTATGTATAACTTTATCAGTCAGCTTCCTAAGGATTTGTTTGAGTCAGCTTTTATGGATGGGGCGAGCCATTTCACTATTTTCAGTAGGCTGATTCTACCGTTATCTGTGCCCGCACTGGCTTCTATCGGAATCTTTCAATTCCTATGGGTGTGGAATGACTATTTAGTCTCGCTGATTTTTATCGGCAATCAACCGTCAGTGCAGGTCATGTCGATGAAGATCGCCGACTTAGTAGGCTCACGAGGCAACGACTGGCATTTACTCACCTCGGCTGCATTTATCTCCATGCTGATGCCGCTCGCGATTTTTTTCCTGCTGCAAAAGTATTTCGTCAGAGGGCTTATGGGTGGATCAATAAAAGGTTGATTTGAACATTGCAGGAATTATAAGGATAAAGTATAGCTAATTGAACAAAACTGTGTCAGGAGGAGCATAGAGAGATGAAGATGAAACCATACGTACATCCGGCTGCGGTGTATCCTTACCGGGAGTGGAGTCTTGATGAGGAGACTTATGATGAAGAGAACAATCAAAGAAGCGAAAGTGTATTTGCTCTGGGTAATGGATACATTGGCATGCGCGGTAATTTCGAGGAAGGCTACCATGGCCACTCGGGCTCATCTGTAATAGGGAACTACTTGAATGGATTTTTTGATTCCGAGCCTATTGTGTATCCAGAGGGAGCTTATGGGTATCCTTCCCGCAACCAAGCCATGCTGAACGTGACGGACGCCAAAATTATTGAGCTCAGCATTGAGGGTCATACCTTTCAGTTGAACAGTGGGCAAGTGCACCGTTATGAACGGAAGCTGGATATGCGAAATGGGATCTTGCATCGGCAGGTAGAATGGGAATCTCCTGCCGGACACAGGGTACAGCTGAACATTCGTCGGATGGTGGCCATGCAGCATAAACATTTAGCGGCCATAGATTATGAGGTCAAGGCATTGAATTTTGAGGGAACCCTAACGTTTACTTCATCGATCGATGGTGAGATCCAAAGGCCGGAGGTCACGGATGACCCCCGGCTGGGATCAGGGAGTAAGGAACCCAATTTGCTGCTAGTCGAAACCGGTCATGAGCTCGAGCAGTCCTTTTTGTGGATGAAGCAGAGGACGCGGCATACCGGGTTTGCTCTTTTAACAGGGATAAGTCACAGTCTGAATTGTAGCGCTGGTTATGAAAGGCTCGTGCAGCTAGAAGATCAGCGATTATCCATGCAATGGGTTGTACCAGTGGTGATGGGGGATAGGATCTCCCTGACCAAGTACATTTCGTATCACACTTCTAAGGATTATGCAGAAGAGGAGCTGTTAAGCAGGTGCTTAGAAGTGCAACACTTGGCGGAGAACTGTGGGTTTGAAGCGCTAGTTCATGAACAACGGGCTTTTCTGGATCATTTCTGGGCACATACCGATGTGGAGATTCAGGGCGATCTTGCGCTTCAACAGGGTATCCGTTTTAATGCTTTTCAATTGCTGCAATCCGTAGGACGTGACGGGGTTACGAACATCGGGGCCAAGGGCCTGACGGGTGAAGGATACGAAGGTCACTATTTCTGGGATACTGAGATGTATATGATACCCTTCTTTACATTTACACAGCCGGAGATTAGCCGGAAGCTACTCGAGTTTCGTTATGCTACGTTAGATAAGGCACGGGAACGGGCAGCAGTGATGTCTCAGAAGGGAGCACTGTATCCTTGGCGCACCATAGACGGGGCTGAGAACTCTTCCTATTTTCCGGCAGGAACAGCACAAATGCATATTAACGCGGATATTGCCTATGCCATTAAACAGTATGTGCGGGCAACTGGCGATTATGAGTTTCTGGTCCTGGAGGGGGCGGAAATGATATTCGAGACCTCCCGCTTTTGGGTGGATCTGGGTCATTTTAATCCGGCCAGAGAGGGTGCGTTCTGTATTGACGCAGTAACAGGTCCCGATGAGTATACAGCTATCGTTAACAATAATGCATACACTAATCTTATGGTACGGGATCAACTCTATTATGCATATGAGATAGCTAGACTGTTAGGAAAGCAGTATCCGGAGGATTTTGAACGTCTGAAGGGCAAGATTGGTCTGACTGAGGAAGAGCCTGGTGATTGGCTGGTCGCCGCAGAAAAAATGTATGTCCCTTTTGATGAGGAGCTTGGCATCTATGCTCAGGATGATACGTTTCTGACTAAGAAGAAGTGGGACTTTGAACATACGCCAGCGGATAAATATCCACTTCTGCTTCATTACCATCCGTTGGTGATTTACCGTCATCAGGTGCTCAAACAGGCAGATCTGGTGATGGCCATGTTTCTGTTAGGTGATCAGTTCAGCTTGGCGGACAAGATCCGCAATTACAATTATTATGAGCCGCTAACGACACATGATTCTTCTTTGTCACCGTGCATTCACAGTATTATTTCTGCTGAGATTGGTGATTTAACGGGGGCATACGCCTATTTTGACCGCACGGTACGGATGGATTTAGATGATATTAACCGCAATGTGAAGGACGGGCTGCATACTGCTGCTATGGCAGGATCTTGGCTATCGATTGTGAATGGGTTTGGTGGGATGCGCTTATGTGGCGGTATGCTATCCTTTAATCCTGCCTTGCCAGCACAATGGGGCAGCTATCGGTTTAAAATAACAAGCGGTGGGCATTTATTGGATATTTATGTTGATAGTAAGGTAGTGATCTATACACTACTGACAGGTGAAGTGGTTGAAATTCTACATAAAGGGAGCCTTGTGCAGTTAACTGTAAAGAAGCCGGTGTCTCTTTCAAATGTGAAGCAGCTTGAAGCTGTTATTTTCGAGCTGGACGGGATTATTACCGATTCTAGTGAGTATCATTATCTGGCCTGGAAAGCCTTAGCCGATGAGCTGGCGATTTCTTTTGATAGAGAGAAGCATGTACGTCTGAAGGGCCATAGTCGAATGGAATGTTTAGAGATTCTACTGGAGGGAAGCGGTCTGAATTTACCCCAACCGGTAAAAGGAATGCTCTGCAACAAAAAGAACGAAAAGTATAAACAGCTGATTCAACAAATGACACCGGATGATTTGCACCCGGGTATCCATAGTCTTCTGACCGATTTGAAGAAAAAGCGAATCCCTGTCGGACTGGCTTCCGTTAATGAGAATGCAATGCTGATTCTTGAACGATTGAAGATCGGGCGCTTGTTTCAGGCGATTGCTGACCCTAAAAACATCCGTATGGGCAAGCCAGATCCGGAAATTTATTTACAGGTTACCGAGATGCTGGGCATATCACCTGACTGCTGCGTAGCTATCGAAGATACAGCGGAGGGGATAGCTGCCAGCAAAGCCGCTGGTATGAGGTCCGTTGGAGCCGGAAGTCCATCCTTGAAAGAGAGTGCTGAGCTCTGGTTTCCTTCTACCGCGGAGTTACATGTAGAGGAATTGGTGCAGCTGTTCAAATAATGAAAAGTGGTTCCTCTGAAAAGTATCAAGCCTCCCAGCCATGGGAGGCTTGCTGCTTTGTCTATTTTAATACTTTTCGTACCAGCTTGATCTTATTCCCATAGGGTGGGTACACAATCCCGAGGTCGATTCGTGTGCCTCTCTTAACGATGCTTTTGCGGTGGGAAAAGACTTCAAAGCTGTGCTTCCCGTGATAACCGCCGATTCCAGAGTTGCCTACCCCACCAAACGGCAAGCTAGCGTTCGCCACATGCGAGATCGTATCATTGATGCAGCCTCCTCCGAAAGAGACTCGGGAAAGCACCTCTTGTTCAACATTTTTATCCTCTGTGAATAGATAAAGTGCAAGTGGTTTTGGGTGCTCGTTAATACTCCGGATAGCTTCATCCAATTGATGATATTCCAATATGGGTAGGATCGGACCGAAGATCTCATCTTCCATAGAAGCGTCAGTCCAAGCGGCAGGATAGATTAGTGTAGGTTCAATATAACGTTCTTCTGAAATGACGGTTCCGCCCATAACCACCTTTTCCCGATCCCGTTCAATGAGACTGGCGAGTCTTTGCAGCTGGCGCTCATTTACGATCCGGCCATAATCTGTATTCGGCTGCGCATTTTGACCGTAGAATTCAGTAATCTGATGTTTGATTTTGGTGATCAATTCATTAGCAATGTCCTTATGAACGAGCAAATAATCGGGGGCGATACAGGTTTGACCGGCATTTAATAATTTTCCCCATACGATTCGCTTCGCTGCAACATCAAGATTGGCTGATGTGTCGACAATGACCGGACTTTTCCCGCCAAGCTCCAAGGTTACAGGCACTAGATTCTTCGCAGCGGCTTCCATCACGATTTTACCGACCGGAACACTGCCCGTGAAGAAAATATAATCAAACTTGGCATGGATCAGCAGATTGGTGGTCTCTTTCTCCCCCTGAACTACGCGAATATACTGGGGTTCGAAGGTCTCCTGAATGAGCTGCTCTATAACAGCCGTAATGGCTGGTGTGCTCTCCGATGGCTTGAGGACAGCGCAGTTTCCAGCGGCAATGGCGCCTATAAGCGGTTCGATCAGCAACTGAAATGGATAATTAAAAGGACCTATAATGAGCACGGTACCGTAAGGTTCACTTAAGATATAACTCTTCGCAGGAAATAAATGCAGTGGTGATCTAACCTTTACGGGCTTCGCCCAACGTCTGAGATGCTTCATCATGTAACCGAGGCTGTCCAAGGTGAAGCCAATCTCTGTGGCATAAGCCTCGAACTCACTTTTTCCTAAATCCTGTTGTAAGGCAGTGATAATGCGAACCTCGTATCGTTTAATGCTGTCTTTGAGTTTCTGAAGCTGACTAAGCCGAAAGGCAACCTCTTTAGTTGCGCCACGATTGAAAAAGTCCTTATGCTCTTCAAGCATCACTTGAATACTAGCCGTTGTATGTGTTGTCATAATACTCCCCTCCTTCATTATAGTAGTTCAGACTATGGGAGCCGATAAAAAGCGAAAGGCTCGCCAAAGCGGAAGGAATCACTTGCCTCATCCAGCTTGCTCACTGTTTCTTCGTTAAGCTGAATGGAGGTGCTATGCAAATTCTGTTCCAGCTGCTCCACGCGTGTAGCCCCCACAATAACTGTCGAGACGGCAGGACGATTCATGAGCCAAGCTAAGGAAAGTGCAGTAGAAGAGGTTCCCAGTTCTTCAGCGATCTGTCCCACTTTGTTCCCCAGTTCGATCCGTTCATGATTCAGGAATCTTTTGAAATTAGGATCGGTATCTGCTCTGGATCCTGAAGGTGCGGAACCGTTTGAATTATATTTGCCTGTGAGAATTCCGCCCGCCAGTGGAAAATAAGGAATAATCCCTACACCTTGATCAAGACAAAGGGAGAGAAGCTCATTCTCCGGGGTCCGATCTGCTAAGGAATAGCTACACTGAATTGAAATATATTTGGCGAAGCTCCGTGCCTCACTAATTCCAATCGCCTTCATTAATTGCCATGCTGTATAGTTGGAAGCCCCGATATAGCGTACTTTGCCCGAAGATACCATATCGTCCAGGGTCCGTAACGTCTCTTCGAGTGGCGTATTGGGATCGAAGGTGTGAATCTGGTATAGATCGACATAGTCCGTTTTTAGGCGGCGAAGACTATCTTCTAATTCCTGCATCAAATGGCGCCTCGAGGAGCCGCTTCCGTTAGGTCCGTCATGCTTAACTAAGCCTGCTTTAGTGGCGAGAACAGCCTCATGTCTTCTACTTTCCAAGGCCAGACCGATGATTCGTTCAGATTCGGAGCCGGCGTAAATATTAGCGGTATCGATAAAGTTAATGCCATGATCCAGCGCAGTATGTACGATCTGAATGGAGGTCTCTTGATCCGCCCTTTTACCAAAAGCATTTGTCCCCAGTCCCAATGCGGATACTTGTAGTCCGCTATTTCCAAGTCTTTTAAAGTTCATCTTCAGCACTCCTCATCATCCATTTTTTTAGGCTTAGTAAAAAGATCCAGAGCTGTATCCATGAACATCTTTACAGCTATGGAAGTATCGGTAAGCGAGCTGACTGCGATATGTATATCTCTATAGGCGTCGGGCTGCAGTTCACGGGTTACTACATTTGGAGGTAAAGATAACAAGGATAGCTCAGACATCACACCTACAGCCAGCCCCTCTTGAACCATATTAAGAGCTGTTGCATAGTTATTAACCACATATTTCACATTCAGATAGCTGCTGCTTCTGCGGAATAAATCTACCACCGGTGGTTCATAACCTGCTTTACAGATCAGCATAGGCTCACCGGCTAATTCTCTAACACCTATGACAGAACGCTCGTGCAAAGGATGGTCATTTCTGATTACAGCGTACAGCTTTTCTCTATATAGTGGGATGGTTTCGAACGCCTCGCAAGGAGCGAGCAATAAGCCAACATCAATTTCTTTGGATTCCAGCCATTCTCTGACTTCGGCGATAGAGCCCTCCTGCAGGCTAATCGTAATATTCGGATATCTTTCAGTGATAGAGCTAATAATCTTCGGTAAAAAATAGGCGGAAGCCACTGGAAAAGCCCCAATTCGAATGCTTCCCTTCTCAAGCCCCCTCTCGGCGGAAATCTCCTGATTGACCTTATCAAAGCCCATTAGAATTTCACGAAAAATAACAAGGATACGCTTGCCGATGTCAGTAAGCATTAGACCGTTCCGTCGATCTCGGAGTAATAGCTTTACATCCAGTTCGGCTTCTAAAGAGGAAATTGCTCGACTGACAGCAGGTTGGGTCATATTCAGTTCTACACCAGCTTTGGTAAAACTACCGCTTTCCGCGATTTTGACGAACAAACGAATTTGATTATTGTTCATAACAAATATGATATGCCCCTTATGAGTATTATTCATTTCATTTATATTCTTAATTATTGTATCATTTGTGATGAATCTACACCAAGGAGTGAATACATGAATCAGCAGAAGAAAAGCATCATCCTTCTTATATTTTTGGTGATTGTATGGGGCATAAATTGGCCTATATCCAAAATCGCCTTAGACTACGCTCCGCCCTTATTATTTGCAGGTATCCGAACCGTCATCGGCGGATTCATTCTGATTCTAATTGCACTTCCTAAGATGAAGGAGCTTCGCTTCAAGCAGCTATGGCCGATCTATCTGACTTCGGCTATATTAAGTATCGTGTTTTATTATGGATTTCAGACGATTGGCTTGCAGTATGTACCCGCAGGATTATTCTCGTCCATTGTATTTCTGCAGCCGGTATTGCTGGGCATTTTTTCATGGCTGTGGTTAGGAGAGAGTATGTACGGGCTCAAAATGGCAGGTCTGTTGCTAGGGTTCATCGGAGTAGGCTCCCTCAGTATTGGAGGACTTAACGGAAGCATCTCTATATGGGGAATTGTGCTTGCTTTAGCCAGTGCTTTGAGCTGGGCATTAGGAACGGTATACATGAAACGAAATGCTATGCGCGTAGATATGCTATGGATGACCGCTATGCAAATAACGATCGGTGGTATCATTTTGCTGCTTTCGGGATCTGCTACAGAGAAGTGGTCGGATATCACCTGGAGTGGAACGTTTATAGCCGATACGCTGTTTATTGCAGTCTTTGTGATTGCTTTAGGCTGGTTGATCTATTTCAAGCTGATTAACGAGGGAGAGGCAGGGAAGGTCGGATCATTCACTTTTTTGATTCCACTGATCTCGATAGGTACTAGCGTAGTCTTTTTAAATGAGCAGATTACTTTGAATCTTGTGATTGGCCTACTGCTTATTGTTAGCAGCATTGTTCTGGTGAATGTGAAAATAGGACGTGCCGCGAAGCAGTCGGTTTAGTTAATTTATGTGGTGATTGTAGTAATCAGGGGCGTATGAGGGCATATTGATGAATAGGCAAGCATTATATTTGAACAAAAGGGACACTCCCGAAGCTTATAGCTTCTGGGAGAGTCCCTTTTTAATAAAACGTAAAGCGCGTGCGACTTCAGCCGTTGAGGGCCGAGTGGCTACAACATAAGTAGCAGATTTAGCCCGCTCTACTTCCTCCAACACCCGGTTTAAGTGACTGAAGACCGCACCAAGATCACGAATGCTTGATAGCGAACAATTCCCTTGTAGTTCAGAGAAACTTGCCAGTTGCAGGTCTCGAGCGCGTTGTATGCAATCGGCAAGAGAACGTTGGCATTCGGCGTCTGATAAGGTTCTGGTTCCATAAAGAGCAATGCAATCTGCGGTTGATTCCAGCACATCCTTCATCCAGTCCGAAGAGGCGTGATGCGCTGGCAGAAGACGAATATCGTCGGCGATTTCTTTGACGTAGGAATGAATGCTTTTTAGATGTGAGGTAGCTTGTATGAGTCCCTTCAGTTCACCACGACACTGATAATGTGTGAGGGTATAGAACATTTCTTTTTGTTCCCGGCTGCTATTCGACAGGAGTTTACCTGCTTCCTCCAGCAAATTGTCTTTCGGAGAATCACGTCTTACGCCTACGAGATCTTTTAATGCATCCGCAAGTAGAAGACTTCCTTCGAATGCCAATGCTTTTACCTTGACGAACCTGTTCGGCGGCACGATAATCATATTGATGGCCAGGGCGATCAGTACACCAATGAACGTTTCCCCTATTCTCCAAAGCACGTAGTCATTCTGGTAAAAGGTAAGAGCTAGAACGGAAGTAACACCCACCTGTGAGACAGCTTGAATGTTCATCTTACAGGCCGTAGCGATGCCAATCCCGATGAGTAGAATGAGCAGGATAGAAAGCCCACCTACATCAAAAAACTGGCCAACAATTAGGCTAACGATCCCGCCAAGAATAATGCCGATCAGGCGGTAGATTCCTTTTTCTAGCGATGCTTTAACACTGGCTTGGGTGATGAGGATAGCCGCAAGGGGTGCAAAGTATAAATATTGGCTACCATATATGCTGTGTACGGCGACCCATGAAAGTGAAGCGGCCAGCGTAATTCGTATCATGTAAAGTGAGAAACCATATTTTTCAAGGCGGTCTTGTAACCCCTCGTTCATTATCATTCATCTTCTTTCGGAAAAAAATGAAAAAACTGTCTGGTCTTTCAGTTCGTTTTCATTATAACATCTTAAAAAAGGCCTGGAGGACTGGATATTTTACAAAGTTGTTAAGTTTACGCATTCCTTATCCATGTAAGCTATCGCATATAATGGTACAATCTAATATGCTATATCTATTGGAGTGTCGAATGAGAGGAGGAATTGTCGCTTATTAGCGCTGAGCATGCCCATTCGATTGTTCTCCGCGAGATGCGGGTAAAATAGTATTGTGATACTTTAGGCAGGGAGGTTGTTAGCTATAGCTATTCAGGAAGGCACCATTATTTCATTTGAAGAGGTTACCAAGCAATATGACGACGAAGATCCGGTGTTAAAAGGAGTCAGCTTTGAGATAGAGCGCGGCAAGTTCTATACACTACTTGGTCCATCAGGCTGTGGTAAAACGACTATTCTACGATTGATCGCTGGGTTCGCAGAGCCAACAAGCGGTTCTATCTATTTAAACGGTAAAGTGATTAACCACATTCCAGCCAATGAGCGGCAGGTCAATACGGTATTTCAGGATTACGCATTGTTTCCACACCTGAACGTATTCGAGAATGTGGCTTTCGGACTGCGCATTAAGAAGCTTAAGAAAGACGTCATCACGAAGAAGGTGCAGGAAGCGCTAAGTTTCGTTAACCTTGTGGGTTACGAGCAGCGTGCCATTAACGAAATGTCCGGTGGTCAACGTCAGCGCGTGGCCATTGCTCGTGCGATTGTGAATGAGCCGCAGGTTCTTTTGCTGGACGAGCCGCTATCTGCGCTCGATCTGAAGCTGCGAACAGAGATGCAGTACATACTGCGTGAAATGCAGCAACGACTTGGCATTACCTTTATTTTTGTTACACATGACCAGGAAGAGGCACTCGCGATGTCCGACTGGATTTTTGTCATGAACAAAGGAAAAATCGAACAAAGCGGAACACCTAATGATATTTATGATGAGCCAATTAACCGTTTCGTGGCTGATTTTATTGGCGAGTCCAACATTGTTCCGGGTGTTATGATTGAAGACTATCTGGTGGAGTTTAATGGGCGCCGCTTTGAATGTTTTGATGCTGGTCTTAAACCAAACGAATCTGTGGAGATTGTTATACGCCCCGAGGATTTGGAAATTTCAACGCTAGAACAGGGTAAGCTACGTGTGCGAGTGGATTCCCAGTTGTTCCGGGGTGTCCACTATGAAATCAGTTGTTATGATGAATCCGGACATGAATGGCTTGTGCATTCTACACGTAAGGCGACGGTAGGTAGTGAAATTGGCCTTTATTTTGATCCGGAAGCGATTCATGTTATGCGTTTTGGTGAAACGGAGGAAGAGTTCGACAAACGTCTGGAAGCTTACGGCGAGGTGGAGAGTCATGAAGAATAAGGGCAGATCGTATTATCTCATCCCTTATTACCTGTGGATCGCCTTGTTTGTAATCGCACCAGTGCTGCTTGTCATCTATTATTCTCTATTTGATCTGGATGGGCATCTTACGCTAGATAACTACGTGAACTTCTTTACACCTGTGTACTTAAAAATGACGCTAACCTCATTCTGGTATGCGTTTTTGATTACAGCATTCTCTTTGCTGGTCGCCTATCCGGCGGCATATCTGTTGACGAGAACGAAGCATAAGCAGCTATGGTTATTGCTGATTATTTTACCAACATGGATTAATTTGCTGCTAAAAACTTACGCTTTTATCGGCATATTTGGTACGTTCGGACCAATCAACAATTTCTTTGATCTGCTTGGAATCGGAGAACAGCAAATTTTGTTTACGGGCTTCAGCTTTGTATTTGTATCTGTGTATATCTTTATCCCATTCATGATCTTGCCGATCTACAGCGCTTTGGAGGATCTTAATTTATCCTTGCTGGATGCGGCACGTGATCTGGGTGCTTCAGGCTGGACGACGTTCCGGCGCGTTATTTTTCCATTGACCATTTCGGGTGTGCGTTCCGGATGTATGGCGGTATTCATACCAGCGCTGTCCCTGTTTATGATTACTCGTCTGATTGCAGGCAACAGGGTCATTACACTCGGCACTGCGATTGAGCAGCATTTTCTGGTCACACAGGACTGGGGCATGGGCTCCACGGTTGCAGTGTTTCTGATTGCTATTATGGCGCTGTTTATGATTATTACCGGCGGATCGCGGAAAGGGGTGCGGAATGAGAAATAAAAACGGTTTCTCCAATCTGTACCTAGTGCTAGTGTTCGCTGTTCTGTATGCGCCAATCTTCTATCTGATGTACTATTCGTTCAACAGCGGGGGGACGATGCACAAGTTCGAGGGCTTTACGCTGGATTACTACCGTGAGGTCCTTCAGGATACACGTCTGATTATCATCATGATTAACACGCTTGTAATCGCGCTTCTGTCCTCGGCTATCGCCACGCTTATCGCTATTATTGGTGCATTGGCCATTAAGAGTGTACAGAACCGCCGTGCTAAAAACACCTTGTTATCTTTGAACAACGTGTTGATCGTTAGTCCGGATGTCATTATCGGTGCATCGTTCCTGATCCTGTTCACCATTGCAGGCATCAAGCTTGGCTTCGTGTCCGTCCTGCTTTCGCATGTCGCGTTCAGTGTGCCGATTGCCGTGTTGATGATTCTGCCGCATTTACAGGATATGAGTCCTTCACTGACGGATGCCGCACGTGACCTCGGCGCAAGCCGCAAGGATGTTCTGACTAAAGTTATTCTGCCGATTATCAAACCGGGGATCTTTAGTGGATTCTTCATGGCACTTACGTATTCACTGGATGACTTTGCAGTTACGTTCTTCGTAACGGGTAATGGTTATTCGACGCTATCGGTTGAGATTTATTCCAGAGCTCGGCAAGGGGTGTCGTTATCCATTAATGCGCTATCGACACTGATCTTCCTATTCACGATACTGCTCGTTGTCGGTTATTACTTCCTGACTCTTAAGAAGAACCGGCAGAATACCTCGGAAGCTGTGGCGGAGCCAGTGGCGGAAGCGGGGGTGCCTAGATGAAACAGCTGGTAAATGCTTTTTTGGCGATCATGATCACGGCATTCGCTCTAATGTACTTGGGCTCTTGGATGAACTCGAGAGAGGGCTATTCCGGTGGGAATACACTGACTATCTATAACTGGGGCGACTATGTCGATCCTGATCTGTTGAAGGAATTTGAAAAAGAGACCGGATTAACGGTCATTTACCAAACTTTTGACTCTAATGAAGCTATGCTAACTAAAGTGGAGCAGGGTGGAACTACTTTTGATGTCGTAATTCCTTCGGATTACGCCATTGCTAAGATGAAAGAAGAAAATTTGCTCATACCGCTGGATCATAGCAAGGTTCCGAATCTAAAGAATATTGATCCGCGGTTTATGGACCTTTCCTTCGATCCTGGCAACAAGTATTCCGTGCCTTACTTCTGGGGAACCGTCGGGATTATCTTCAACCCGGATATGACGAAAGGGATGGATTTCACTAGCTGGGATTCCCTCTGGGACAGCAGGCTGAAGAACAACATTTTCTTGGTGGATGGAGCACGCGAAGTGATGGGTATGGCTTTGAACAGCCTGCACTATTCCGTTAATGACCGGGATGAGGCTCACCTGCAAGAAGCGCTGACCAAGCTGAATAGGCTGTCTCCTAACGTTAAGGCGATTGTCGGAGATGAGATTAAGATGCTGCTTGCCAATGAAGAGGCTGCGGTCGGCATTGTGTGGTCCGGTGATGCTTCTGAGATCATGGATGAGAATGATAAACTGGATTATGTAGTGCCTGAGGAAGGCTCGAACAAGTGGTTTGATAACATGGTCATTCCACGAACTGCGGATAATGTGGATGGAGCACATAAGTTCATTAACTTCATGCTTCGCCCAGATGTAGCGGCTAAGAATGCAGAATACGTAGGTTATTCCACACCTAACATTCCTGCGCTGGAGCTACTTCCGAAAGAAACTTCCGAGGATACCCGTTTCTACCCGCCTGCTGAGATTACGGATCGGCTTGAGGTGTATGATAATCTTGGCAAACGGATGCTTGCTCATTACAATGAGCTCTTCCTGAAGTTTAAGATGAATAAAAAGTAAGTCGTTTGGAGGTAAAGTCAAACGACTTCAAGAGCGTCTACATGCGGATTACCGTGTTAGACGCTCTTTTTTGAAAGATAAGAAAGTATAAGTTTTGCGCTTTTGTGAAACGATCATCACCCTTTAAATGATGCCGAAGGCGTTCCTTCTTGGCTGGAAGTATATTGTAGTATAATGGCTAGGATGGATAACAGGAAAAGAGGGTACGAATGCCTACTATACTAGTTGCTGACGACGACGCGAACATTCGCGAACTCGTCTGTTTATTTCTACGTAACGACGGATTTGATACAGCCGAAGCTGCAGACGGCAAAGAAGCGTTAGCCGTTTACGCCTCAAAGCAGGTTGATCTTGTTGTACTCGATATCATGATGCCGATTATGGATGGGTGGACGTTATGTAAAGAGCTCCGAAAAGCCAATCCGGATCTTCCCTTACTTATGCTAACTGCGAGAGGTGAAACCTGGGAGAAGGTGAAGGGCTTCGAACTGGGGACAGACGATTATTTGACGAAGCCATTCGATCCGCTGGAGTTGACGGTTCGTGTTAGATCCTTATTGAAGCGATACAAGATTGGTTCCACTCAGACGATCCAGTTCGGCAACGTCGTCCTTGATCGGCAAACCTATAAGGTGATGAGAGGAACAGAGTCATTCACGTTGCCACTCAAGGAGTTCGAATTGCTGTATAAGCTCGCTGGAACACCCGGACAAGTCTATACGCGCGAGCAGTTAATCGATCAGATTTGGGGGATTGATTACGCTGGAGACGATCGAACGATAGATGTGCATATCAAACGTCTGCGCGAACGGTTCGCGTCTACACCTGATTTTCGCATTGAGACGGTCCGTGGACTTGGCTACCGGCTTGAGGTATATGAATGATCAAATCGTTATATACACGTGTTGTTCTGACCTTTCTAGTCTCCGTGATCGGAGGCACACTGATTTCTCTATTTGTGACAACCTGGGTATTTCAAGATAAATTAAACGAAAACCTGCGAATTCCCTTACTTCGCTTTGGTCAGGACATCGCCAGGATATACGAAACCTTACCATCACGTGAAGCGGATGTTCTTATAAGTGGAATGAAGCAGCTTGATTCCTACCATATTCGAATTTACGATGAGAATGGTCAGTTTGAGTCTTACGGAGTGCTTAATGGAGAGAGCCCTGTTACCGTGACTAGGGAGCAACTGAAGAAAGTATTGGCTGGTGAAGCTGTTCAAGTTAAACCGAGTATAGGTTCTTCCAACCTCTTAGGACTACCTTTGAAAACTGAAATGGGGACGAAGGCGATGTTTGTGGAGCCGATTGTGCCTCCTACTTTGTCTTCTACGAGGAATCTGCTATTTAATTTTTTGGCGTATTCGTTAATAACGGGAAGCGTATTGATACTGGTCGCTTCTATGTTCTTAGTGAGACCGATCAAAAGGCTTACAAAGGCAACTAGGCGTATAGCAACTGGGGATTTTAATGTCGAATTGAATATTAAGCAGATGGGTGAGCTAGGTACCTTGGCTAATAGCTTCGAGGAAATGATGCACGATCTGCAGCACCTTGAGCAAATGCGCAGGGAGTTCGTAACGAATGTGTCGCACGAGGTTCAGTCTCCGCTTACCTCGATATCTGGTTATGCTATTGCGCTCAAGAAAGTAGCCCTCACAGAGGATGAACGGAATCGTTATCTCGACATTATTATTGCTGAAGCGGAGCGGATGTCCAAGATGAGCGATAGTTTGTTAAAGCTGAGCTTGCTTGAATCGCAATCCCAACAACTGCGGCTTATCACGTTCAGTCTTGACGAACAGATCAGACGTGTAATCGTGGCGATACAGCCCCAATGGTCGGCACGCAACATTAGTTTTGAACTTGATTTGAAATCAGTAATCGTATGGGCAGACCATGATCTGTTAAGTCAGGTGTGGACGAATCTCCTTGGAAATAGCATCAAGTTCTCCAAGGATGACAGTGTGATTAACGTCAGCATCAAACAAGATTTGGACAATGTAATCGTCCGAATATCCGACACTGGCATTGGTATTTCTCCCGAGGACCAAGAACGCATATTTGAACGCTTCTTTAAAGCTGATCGTTCTCACAGTCGCAAGTATGGCGGTAGCGGGATGGGACTAGCCATTGTTAAACAGATCGTATCGCTTCATAAAGGGGATATCCGAGTGGAAAGCGAACCTAGCCAAGGAACGACCTTCATCGTCACCTTACCAATTATAGTGCCGACAGAATAATTATCGTTCAAGGATATTTTGCGAGGGGTTGAACGCGCGCCTCATTGTTCATACTACGGTAGCACAGGTAAGATTTCTTGCTTGCGCTGCCGTAGTATTTTTTTTTGCCTATTCATATTTAGTTCATATTGTGGTCATGAGGAGTACATCATCGTTGGTTAAGATCTCATTAGCGAAACGTTAAGGCGACATAATAAATAGATTAGGACAGGAGAAGATGAGGGTGACACAAACAGAGGTAATAAAAACGGGGAATGAAAAGAAAAAGCATAAAGTACGTAACTTATTGCTTAAAATATTAGGAGCAATAGTGATTTTGATCGTGCTTTTTCTAGCTGTTGTTTATACAGTTAATGTTATTAGCAACAAATCTGATCAGAAAAAAATACATCAATATGGTCAGTTAGTTCCTGTTGACGGAAAAAGTATGAATGTTTTGATCCAAGGACAAGGGAAGCAGACTATTGTACTTATCCCGGGCTTTGGAACTGGAGCGCCAGCACTTGATTTTAAGCCGTTGATTGATGAGTTATCACCATTTTACAAAGTGGTCGCGGTTGAGCCGTTTGGGTATGGATTAAGTGATGAGACCGATAAGGAACGAACTACAGCGAATATCATAAGTGAGGTTCATGAAGCCGTACAGAATCTAAACATTGACCAATATATTCTAATGGGTCACTCCATTGGAGGTATTTACGGATTGGAATATGCGAAGAAATATCCAAACGAAGTGAGTGCATTTGTAGGGGTTGATAGTAGTGTTCCTGAGCAAGGCGGTATGGATGTTAAATTCCCGATAAAAAAATTAAAGCTGCTCAAAGACTCAGGTATCATTAGATTGGGATTGCAATTAAGCGGTGACCCTTATGATGGACTGCCATTTGATGATGAGACCAAAAAACAAATGAAATTGATATCGCTCAAAAATATGAATAATTCCACTACCTTAAATGAAATGGAACATATATATCCTAACTTTGTCGCAGCCAGAGGGTTGAAATTCGACAAGAACCTTCCCATTATATTCTTTATACAAGCGAATAATACAACCGTGAAAGATTGGATTCCTCTGCATGAAGGGCAAGTTAAGGAATCTGTGCATGGAAAAGTGATGACATTCGAAGGCGGACATTATTTACACCATTCCAGATCTAAGGAAATCGTTGAGAACCTAAATTTGTTCATGGAAGAAGTCAAATAAAATAAGAAAACGCTCCGACTTTCCTCCTATAAGGAATATCGGGGCGTTCTTTGCGCTTAAGGGCGGAAATTATTTGATGCCAATTCTCATTCGGTAGCTGATCAGTACCTCTAAGGTGCGTCCTTGAAAATGGTCTTCAACTGCAGCGCTGAAATCTGCAATGTCCTGATTGAGTAGGGTAGCGTCTTGCTTCAGAACGGTTCTTATACCCCCTTGGCTTAGAGCGAGTCCAACATAGCGCTGTGTATCGCAGGACTCAAGATTATGAAATACGATCTCTCTTGCAAAAGAGAAAGCTCCACTAGCCTGAATCCGTGACAAATGCCCTTCTTTGTCCCATTTATGTGCTCTCTCAGCATCAGGTAAGAGTGAGGCGAGCAGTTCCTCGGATTTGGAGATCAGTTGGTTGTAACGTTCTTCTACCTTCTGTTGAAGGGGGAGAGGCCAGTCGCAATCGTAGGCAGCGAAGACACCACCTGTTCTCAAGACCCGGGAGATTTCTCGAAGTGTGCTTTCAGGATCCATCCAGTGGAATGACTGTGAGCAGGTCACTATGTCTACGCTGTCCACTGCAAGAGGAAGCTGGTTAGAATAACCTTGTACAAAAGTGATGGATTGAGGATCTTCTATCCGGCTTAATTTATCGATTGCTTTTCCCAGCATATCTGGATTCGGTTCAATACCAATTACGTTGTCCGCGACATCCTTCCACAGAAAAGTAGACAAGCCCGTGCCGCAGCCTATATCTGCGACGACTGAAGGTGTGCTGCCTAAGTAGTCGGTCAGCAGCTTGATGATCATGCCAGGAGCTTCAGGACGGTAACGGTCATAGTCCTCTTGAAAGCCGAGAAATCGATCGATGTTTTGTTTGCTATTGTTTTCAGGTATCATGTGATCCTCCTTCTTAGAACCTATTTATAGGTCTATTGTATAGCCATCGCTTCGCCATGCCAAATAATGGATCGAAGCAATCGCGGGGAATGTTACTCAGAACAAGCATAAATGCCTTCGGCGTCCTTATAAGGACGGCAAGTGTTTAAGCGAGAAATATAAGACATAAAGTATGGTGTGAAACTTATACTTTCTTATATTTCAAACAAAAATCCCCGGAGAACACCTTATGGTGTACCGGGGATTGTGGGTTATGTCTAGTTTTAAAGTGCGCTAAGAACGTCTAGCAAATGCTACCGAAGTAATGCAGGATCGATGGCAGGTACAAGTCCTTCTGCTGCAGCACGATTTAGTAAGGAGGTGATTGCAGCGTAGCCGTCATCGCCTAGATTCATCGAGAAGTCGTTCACATAGAGATCAATGTGTGATTTAGCCACTTCTGGAGCCAGCTCTTGAGCGTGGCTAAGCACATAGTCTCTAGAATCGGTAGGATGATCCCACGCATATTGTAGAGAGCTGCGAATCCAGCCAGTGATGGCATCGGCATCCAGATCGCGGCGAGCAATGATCGCGCCAAGTGGAATCGGCAGTCCAGTATCGCTTTCCCACCAGCTGCCCAGGTCAGTCAGCATATTAAGACCATAAGATGCGTAAGTAAAACGGGCTTCGTGAATTACCAGTCCAGCGTCGATATGTCCATCGCGTACGGCAGGCATGATCTCATCGAAAGGCATGACGACGATTTCGCCAATCCCTCCCGTTATATGCTGTGCTGCCCATAATCTGAAGAGCAGATAAGCTGTAGAACGTTCGCTAGGTACGGCAATTCTTCGTCCAGCGAGCTTCTCGGGACGTTTAATCGCGGTTGGGCCACTTGCTGTAAGAAGCAACGGCCCGCAGCCACGACCCAGTGCGCCGCCGCATGGCAGCAATTTGTAGCGCTCAAGAACCCAAGGTAGAGCGGCATAGGAGATTTTAAGGACTTCAGGTCCCTCTCCATTAGCAGCAAGCGTGTTGGTAATATCAATGTCGGCATAGGTTACATTAAGCTGTGGTGCATTCGGGACAAGCCCGTGTGCCCAGGCATGGAATACAAAGGTATCGTTAGGGCAAGGGGAAAAAGCGATATTAAGCTCAGTTGTCATTACAGCACCTCCAATAGTATAGCGGCTGCCGCCGTTAATGCTTCCATTGCATCGCCGATCTTCCAGGCGGCCCGGTCGCGGGGACCGACCGGGTTCGAGATGGCGCGGAGCTCCAGTACCGGGAGCCCCAGCGCCTCAGCGGCCACGGCAACTCCGTGGCCTTCCATCGCTTCCGCGACGGCACCGGGATGCCGTGCGATGAGGGCGGCGGCCGTCTCCGCGGTGCCGGTCGCCGTCGAGACCGTAAGCACGGTCCCCGTGCTTACGGTCAGTCCGGCTGCTGCCAGCGCGGCCGAAACTGCCTGTACCGTGCCGCGGTCAGCCGGCACGGACACGCTGCCGAAGCCAAGCTCGGCAGCGCTGCGAAAGCCCTCCGGCGTCTCGGCCCCGAGGTCGGCGGCAATCATCTCGCTGGCAACGACCAGCGAGCCTAAAGGTGCCACCCCCGGGAACCCGCCGCCGATCCCGGCGCTGATTACGCAGCCGTAAGATCCGGCTGCGAGTGCCGCGGCGGTTCCTGCCGCCGCTGCTGCCGTACCTGCGCCGGCAGCAATCACATGGAACCTGTCGCTGCCTTGTAGGCCGCGCAGGACCGCGTCTCGCTCTGCGGCTACGGCTGTTACGATCAGCATGCGCCGCGCACCAGCTTGTTCCTCCACCATCAGGTTGCCTCCTTTGAGAGAAGTGAAATCGCTTACTAAATAGTCATTCGTAAAGACAAGAATACGCCGTTTTAAGGGTCAGGTCAAACTTAGAGTGATTTTCATCACGCTCCTAAAAAGTCGTAGAAAGAACATTAACAGCTCGTTAAGCACCTTATGTTATCTTTTTGGAGTGGCGAGGTTGACAAAGGTAGCGTGAGGAAGTATAGTTATCTTAACTTAAAGATATTTAATGTAAAGACATTTACTTTATATTGAACAACATCGCTGTCAAACTGGAGGTGGGAATGATGAGTAATACCGAAGAGAATGTTCGTAATACAGAGAATACTACGGAGATGGATCAGGCGTCTTCTTTAAAGTTATTTGTTGTATTATCTAAGGCTTACAGAAGCTTGATGGATCAAGCTGTGAAGGATATGAAGAGTTATGGGCTGGCATCTGCCGAGTTCATGGTGCTTGAGGTGCTGTATCACCGGACCCGTATTCCACTACAACAGATCGGGGAGAAGATTCTCGTTACGAGTGGAAGCATCACCTATAATATCGACAAGCTGGAGAAGAAAGGTCTGTTGAAACGTGTGCCGTGTAGTGAGGACAGACGCGTGACCTATGCGGAGATTACGGATGCAGGGCGTGAGCTATTCGATAAGATTTTCCCGCGTCATGTGGCTTCGATTCATGATTTGATGCGTGGACTGGATAAGGATGAGAAGGGTCAGGCGATTGAATTACTGAAGAAGCTAGGCAAAGGTGTGTAGGAGCGCTGAAATATCGCATCAAGGACATTTTATATGGTCGGAAGCAGTTCGCTGCTTCTAACCACTGAAAGATAAAAATTTTTATCATATATCTTAATGTTAAGATAATTAAATCAAAGAAAATTGGAGTGGATTAACAATGATAAGTGTAGGAATATTATTGATGAGATTAGTGATCGGGATTGCGTTTATAGGGCATGGTGCCCAAAAGTTGTTTGGATGGTTTGGTGGTTACGGCCCGAAGGGTACAGGTGGCTGGATGGAATCCATCGGCATTAAACCGGGGGTTACTATGGCGGTATTAGCAGGACTAATGGAGCTGGTAGGCGGATTCATGTTCGCGGCAGGCCTTCTGACGCCTGTTGCAGCGGTGTTGATTGTTGCCACTATGTTGGGGGCTATCATTAAGGTTCACGCTCCAAATGGCTTCTGGTCTACTTCGAACGGAATTGAGTTTCCGCTTACGGTACTGGTAGTCGCTGCAGGTATAGCACTTACAGGGCCAGGTTCGATTTCTCTGGATGCATTGATTTTTAACTAAGAAGGGGGTTTATCATTATGACACTTCAAACTGCAGGAATCCATCATATTACCGCTTTTGTTGGAGATGCTCAGCGTAACGTTGACTTCTACGCCGGTATTCTAGGACTACGGCTTGTGAAGAAGACGATTAATTTTGACGCTCCGGAAGTTTATCATTTATATTTTGGGAATGAAGTAGGTGCTCCGGGAACGATTATTACCTTTTTTCCTTCACCTACCGGGCGTAAAGGCAGAATTGGCAGTGGGCAAGTTGGCGTAACGACTTACGCAGTACCAGTGGGCTCTCTGACATTCTGGGAACAGCGTCTTGCGGCATATCAAATTCCGGTTACTCTTAAGCATAGAATCTCGGAATCTTATCTCTCCTTTGCTGATTATGACGGTTTGCGCATTGAACTCGTGGAACGTGAGGAAGGACCGCTTAGCAAGTGGTCTTTCGGGGGAGTTCCCACGGGGCATGCTATCAAAGGGTTCGGCGGCGCTGTGCTCTACAGCAACAATCCGTCGCAAACTGCAGAAACGCTTGTCGATACAATGGGAATGAAGCATATCGCTGATGGAGACGGGTATAGTCGATATAGAACTACTGGCGATTTGGGTAATATTATTGATCTGAAGACAACACCGGTTCCGCAAGGAGCAGGAGGTACAGGCACCGTTCACCATATCGCTTGGCGTGCACAAGATGACGCTGAGCAGCAGGAATGGGGGCTTCAAGTGCAGAATCATGGGCATCATCCGACACCGGTTCAAGACCGCCAATACTTTAATGCGATTTATTTCCGTGAAAGAGGTGGAATCCTGTTCGAGATTGCTACGGACCCTCCGGGCTTTGCTCGTGATGAAGCGGTGGATGCGCTGGGTGAAAAGCTGATGCTGCCATCTTGGTATGAACCGCATCGTGCGGCTATCGAAGAAAATTTAAGTCCTTTTCAAATAAGAGAAATTGAGGTGAAGCAGGGATGATTCATGTATTCCATAAAGGTAAAGATGTAACGAAACCCACGCTTGTATTATTTCACGGTACTGGAGGCAATGAGCAGGACTTGCTGCCGCTTGCCGGGTTGTTATCTTCTGATTCATCGGTGCTAGGCATCAGAGGGAATGTACTGGAGAATGGTATGCCGCGGTTCTTCCGACGGTTAGCCGAAGGGGTATTCGATGAAGCAGATCTAATCTTCCGTACTCACGAGATCAAGCAGTTTCTGGATGAAGCCGCAGCGCAATACGGATTCGATGCCAACAATCTGGTAGCCGTGGGTTACTCTAATGGTGCGAACATTGCGGGTAGCCTGCTGTTCCATTATAAGGATGTTTTCCGCGCTGCAATTCTACTGCATCCGATGGTACCGCTTCGAAATATTACGCTTCCTTCGATGGAAGGAGTATCTATCTTCATTGGTGCAGGCACAAATGATCCACTTATCGCTTCTTCGGAGACTGAGGATTTGGACATTATTTTACAGAAGGCAGGCGCAGAGGTTACAACACACTGGGGCAACCAAGGTCATCGCCTGAGTGTTGCTGAGGCTGAAGCCGCTAGAGATTGGTTGCAAATGCGCAGCACATCTACAAATGCATAAAACAATCAGAATAACCGCCGAATGGCGGTTATTCTTGTTATACAGGCACCTATAACCCTCCATAAAAGGATTGATCAATCCACTTCCTTTACGTTAGTATGAAGAATACAAAAAAAGGCCCAAGGGTTGCTTTAGAAAGGTTGAAGTAAGGATTATGATTGGAATTCAAAATGGTAATAAGCTTGCCGCAGATGGACCCTCACGGAAGCAGAGATTACAGCTGGCTGTGATTCTCGGCTCCATTACAACAATCGGCCCGTTGTCGATTGATATGTATTTGCCGGCACTGCCTACGCTTGTCGCGGATTTCGGTACGACCGCTGCTTTAGTGCAGCTTAGTCTGACCTTCTTTTTGCTGGGGCTTGCTTCAGGTCAGTTGGTCGCTGGACCTCTGAGTGATGTATATGGCCGCCGTCGCCCGCTGCTTATAGGTATGTTCATCTACGCCGTTTCCTCAGTGCTATGTGCTTTTAGTCCTTCGATTGGACTGCTGATCGTTTTGCGGTTTATTCAAGGTCTTGCTGGTTCAGTGGGGGTGGTTGTCTCTAGAGCGGCTGTTCGTGATTTATATAGTGGCTCTGAACTCACGAAGTTCTTCTCACTATTGATGATTGTGAATGGTCTCGGACCGATATTAGCTCCAGTTATTGGGGGCCAGCTGTTAAGGGTGACTACATGGCAAGGGATATTCCTCGTATTATTTGCTGCCGGAATTATTTTTTGTTTAACTATTCTATTGCGCTTGCCGGAAACGCTGCCGAAGGAGCGACGCTCTAAGAGTGGACTGAAGGGTACACTGCTTACCTTCCGGGTATTGCTGGGCAATCGTAAGTTTATGGGTTATGCCTTGTCTCAAGGTTTCGTTACGGCATCAATGTTCGCGTATATCTCAGGTTCTTCTTTTGTATTGCAAAATATTTTTGCGGTTACCCCGCAAGTTTATAGTCTGATCTTTGCAGTGAATGGGATCGGGATTATTATTACTGGCCAAATAGCCGGTAGACTTGCTGGAAAGGTAAGTGAGACTAAGTTGTTACTTAGTGGACTATTGCTATGTACGATGGGGGGCATCTTGCTACTGCTGACGGTTCTGGTAGGAGGAGGACTGATCCCTATTCTGATCTGTCTATTTGCGGTTGTCTCCAGTGTAGGGATTGTCGGAGCGACCAGCTTCTCACTGGCGATGCAAGATCAAGGTGAAACTGCAGGCAGTGCCTCGGCATTAATCGGATTAATCCCCCTATTGCTGGGTAGCTGTGTAGCGCCACTTGTGGGTCTTGGGGGCGTTGAGTCTGCACTTCCGATGGCGATTGTGATGGCATGTACAGGAATTCTCTCGATTCTATCTTATGTGCTGCTTGTTAGACGAGGAAAAGCAAGCTCCTAGCAGTCTATCATTGTAACCTGGCAAGTAGTACTTTCAGCAAACTTTCAGCGGGTCTTAACGTTCCTTACTTGCAAAAGGATTATATTGGAGGTAAGGAAGGGAGGGATAACCATGAGTATATCGGCAGTCTCAGGTTCCACATCGTATACTACCTCGACATCTAGCACTACAGATACCAGTACGCTTGAGAAACAAAAAGCGAAACTGGAAGCAGAACTGGACAAGATTAATGCCAGCTCAGACGATGACAAGACCAAGGAAACGAAAACGAAGCAAATTGAGCAACAGATTAAGACTATCGAGGCACAAATCTCACAGAAGTCTCAGAGCAGTGCTTCCTCCGCTAGCAGTGTTGTAGAGGCACCTGCCAAACCTGCGAACAATACGCTTGCTGCAGCAAGTCCGCAAGAGATAGCTACCGCAACAACGGATAGTAAAGGCAGATTTGATATTCGAGTATAAACGCTAGTTAAACCCGTGCTACATAACAGAGAGGACATCCTTTGCCGTGAGGGATGTCCTTTTTGTTGTGCAATTTTATGTGTAAACTACAGTCTCAATGTTCTTTAGCTAAATAGAATTTCATTAACATTCTTTAACTATTGCAGGGATTAGGGCTGTGCTGGCAGTCTAATGTAGTAGGTGTTGATTATCATGGGTTTTTTATTCCAATAATTGTTATAATGAAATGGTTGTAAAAATTGTCTAGCACAACGTGTGTCGGCGGTAAGGGTAGGTGGCCTAATGCAATCAAAACAACAAACATTAGAAAGATTCAAAATTGTAAGGCTGTTCTTATCCATCTATCGGATTCGGGCGGTGAGAGCTCTCTTTCCAGTAGCTATCATAGCGCTGGTGTATTGGGAGGGGCAGCATGAGCTGAAGCAGGTTCATTTAGGACTTATTATGCGTGAGCTAAGAAGAGTGCCTACATCTGCCGTTTTGCAAATGATCGGATTTGCACTTCTCGCAGTAGCTGTAATGAGTGCTTATGATTATTTGATACGAGCACATTTTCGTTTAAAAGTAGGGCTGTGGGACACCTTCCGTTATGCTTGGATAGCTAATACATTTAATAATTTAATTGGTTTTGCAGGTCTGGCTGGAGTGGGTTTAAGGACGTTGATGTACAAAAAAAGCGGAGTGTCAACTTCCGTCCTAACGCCGGCAATCGTATTTTTATCACCACTCATGATTACCGGGTTATCTTTACTTTCTTGGGCAAATATTTTTGGTTTACTCCCGGCAACGGCATTGCTGGAAGAGCATCATTGGTTAGTATTTGCGGTATGGGGGATGGCGCTTTATTTGCCGTTTTTTGTGTTTGTACAGCGCTCTGCTCTTTATGCAAAGTGGATTAATCGGGGACAAGGCAGAACACCCTGGCTTACAGTAGTTTCCTCTGTGGGTGCCTCCTTTCTGGAATGGAGTTTTGCTGGCGTAACGTTTTGGACAATCAGTAGTCATCTTTTGCACGAGGTACACTTTCCAGTCATATTCGGCATCTTTACGATTGCTGCCATCGCAGGCATCTTGAGTATGGCGCCTGGTGGTATCGGTGCTTTTGATCTTATTGCATTGCTGGGTCTTACGCAGCTTGGATTTAAAAGTGATCAGGCCATGGCAGTGCTTGTTATTTTTAGATTGTTCTATTATCTCATTCCATGGCTGATCGGATTGGTGCTGGCGGCACTGGAATTTGGTCTGCAGGGAAAAAAGGGACAAGATCGTTCAGCTCCAGGGTTCGAACCGGCTCTTAACATTTGGCAGAGGATTTGGGGTTGGCCGGGTCAGTATACCTTTCTGAGCGATCTTGGTGTGTGGGCTCTAGGCAAGCTTGTACTAGCTAGCGGGCTTATTCTCTTACTATCAACAGCTACGCCCGGATTGTTGTACAGACTGAAGATTACAGAGGAAATATTGTCATTCTCGATCATGCAGCTCTCACATCATTTATCTGTACTTATTGGCTTTATGCTCATTTTGTTGTCGAGAGGCATTACATTACGGGTTCGTAGCGCGTACATCTGGACCAGCATTTTATTATTTTCCGGGTCTGTGTTTGCGGTGGCTAAAGGCTTTGATTATGAAGAGGCGCTGTTTCTGCTCCTCGTTGCACTCATTCTGTGGATCTCCAGATCTCGGTTCTACCGGATCAGTGCTCCCGTAAGCAGACAGAGTACGATTTGGTGGCTTGCGCTTACTTCAGTAATTGCCCTAAGCTATTATCTATTGGGCAGCCATGTCCATCGTGGATTTCTGAAGCATCTCCCGCCCGGTGTAGAGCCAGAGTGGCTACAGCGGCATAGTCATGTTGCTTTTACAGCCGTAGGGGGACTAGCTTTCTCTTGGATCATTCTTACTTTGCTGATCACCCTTAGACCCCATCGTAAACCGGAGGAGTTATTCGGAAATTTTGATATGGCAAGGCTGAAAAACTTCCTAAGTGAAGTTCAAGGCAATGCCTTAACTCATATGTTGTTTTTGGGTGATAAAAGCTTCTTCTGGGCGCAAGAAGGCAAGGTGTTGCTCGCTTTCGCTAGGGTTAGGGATAAGCTCGTAGTCCTTGGTGATCCATTGGGAGAGAGAAGTCTCATGAATGAGGCAATCAGTGAATTTAGACAAGCTGCAGATAAGTACGGTCTGGTCGTAGTTTTTTATCAGGCCACACCTGATTTCTTATCGATCTATCATGAGCAGGGATATCGATTTTTTAAGCTGGGGGAAGAGGCATTAGTAACGCTCGATACCTTTACGCTCAGTGGCAAAAAGAACAGTGATTTGCGAAGCGTATGCAACCGTTTTGAACGGGAAGGCTATGCCTTCGAAGTTGTAGAAGCACCGCACGCTGAAGATTTGCTACGAGAGCTGCGATCCGTTTCGAACGAATGGTTGAATGGGCGTACCGAAAAAGGGTATTCGTTGGGCTGGTTTAATGAAGCCTATCTGCAACTGGCTCCGATCGTGCTGCTTCGGAATGCCAAAGGGACGATCCTGGCATTTGCATCTATTGCATACGGGTATGATCAGGGCATGACCCTATCGATTGATTTAATGCGCCATCGAAAGAATGTACCGAACGGAACGATGGATTATTTATTTGTCCGTTTGCTAGAATGGGCGAAATCTAAGGGATATCATCGATTTAATCTAGGTAATGCTCCGCTGTCCAGTGTAGGTGAGAATGTGGGTGCCTTGAAAGAGGAGAAGCTGGCTCATCTCGTATTTAAAAGAGGGGGGCATTGGTACGGCTTTGTCGGATTGCGCCGGTATAAAGAAAAGTTCAGTCCGGAGTGGGAACCACGTTACTTGGCTTATCCGGCTTCCATAGCGTTGCCGATCTTGACGCTGGATCTGGTGAGGTTGGTATCCCGCCATCCTAAGGCGGAGGAATAGAGGGAGATGAACGCGAAGTCTGCGTACATTGGAGCTAAGGAAAAGGGGACCGTCTCAAAGTAGTTTTAGCTACTTGGGTACGACCCTTTTTTGCGTTGAAGGTTAATTGAAGTTTCAAATGATGGTTTGAGTGAAACATCAATACAACAATTAGGGAATTTTTCCCTGAAATTCTAAGATTACTGGTCATTAGATTTATAATTAGGAAAAATATCCCTAAAATTCATCTGATTTGGTGGGAAATCAAGGCATTACCCTAATTATTAGGGAGGAATTCCCTAATTTCGTTGATTATAAGCGAATATCGAATATTTTTAGGGAGCTTTTCCCTAATTAGTGTTAAATCCACTCTGCCCACCGCAAAAACGTCTACCGCACATCCCCGCTGCATATTCTCATCATCGTCTGCCATCATTACCCAATCTGAAAAGGTTTAATGGTTAAGTGAGATCTTTACTTGGACTATTTCATAAAATAGATGAAGCTGCCCCGTAAGCAGCATTCACTACTTTCGAGAGCAGCCTCATCTATTTTGAGTAACACAACCTTTATTTTTCGTCGGCTTTTTCATCAGGCAGAGCCCAGACAGATACGCTGCCACCGTTGACCGGGAAGGTCGCCCAGCCATCTTTTTCAATCGTTATAGTCGCCTTGTGATTATGAGTGAAATCTACCCATGCTTCACCCGCGCGTTGTTCCCCTACGAACATTCTTTTCTGACCGTTCTCACCGTTACTAATCACAACCGCACAGCCGGAGCGTTCGATGTCTTTCACGCCGAGTCGTGTCCAGCCAATCGTGTTGGGATGATCGAAATAATCCTTCTGCTCACCATAGGCTTTGTGATAGCGGGTATATAGCAGCGGGTCAATCGCCTCTTTTTTGCCTGCGACAGGTGTAGGTCCCTCGATCCCATAATAATCTCCATAAAAGACCACAGGATATCCGTCGCGTCGCAGTAGGATAAGTGCATAAGCACTTTGCTTAAACCAATCATCTACCCAAGATTCCAGAGCTTCATGGGGTTGAGAATCATGATTGTCCACGAATGTTACAGCATTGGTAGGATGGGTCTGCACCAGTGTGTCGTCGAGGATTTTGGTTAAATCAAAGTTTCTACCCCCCAAGGAAGCTGAATGCAGCTTGTAGTGAAGGGAGACATCGAAGAGATCGATCTTATAGTCGACGGTATTTAGAAATTGTCGGCAGGATTCTAAATCCGAATTCCAGAACTCACCCACGATATAGAAATCCTTCTCACATTTATTAAACATTTCTACCGCGAATTGTTTCACAAACTCATGGTTGATATGCTTGATGGCATCTAAGCGAAAGCCGCTGCAGTGGAGCGTGTCCACCAGCCATTTTCCCCATTGGATCATTTCCTTTTTGACTTCTGGATGACTGTAATCAATATTTGCGAACATTAGATAATCGTAGTTGCCGAACTCGTCGTCAACATTCTGGTTCCATGTTTTATTCTCGCCTGTGATACGGAATACACCTGTTCGCCCTGATTTGGCGTCAAAGTCAGTGCCGTTAAAATGATTGTGATTCCATTTAAAGGAAGAGTGTTCATCACCGCGGCCGGGGAAGGTGAATTTCGTCCAGCCCTCAATCTCGAAAGGCTTGGAAATTTCTTTCATCCGGTCATTAGGGTCGACCTCGATCACCTGGAAGACTTCCTTTTCATCCGCTCCTGCCTTGTGATTCATGACCAAATCAACGTACACGGCAATGCCGTTTTTTTGACATTCCGAAATGGCTTCAATCAGTGCTTGTTTGGTGCCATATTTGGTGCGTACCGTACCTTTTTGGTCATATTCGCCCAGATCGTATAGATCATACACGCCATAGCCTGTATCGTCGGCGGAGACGGCCTTTGTCACAGGAGGTACCCAAACAGAATCAATGCCTACGGCTTTTAGTGCGGAAGCTGTTTCTTTTAGGCGATCCCAGTGTTTCCCATCCGCAGCGACATGCCATTCAAAAAATTGCATCATTGTATGGTTCCTCATTATTTCTTGCGCCTCCATATCCATAAAGCGAATTTTTTCTACACTCTGATTAGATTTTCAGATAACTCTTATTAAACGTAAAAACAGACTATGAAAAATAAGGCAGGCTGATGAATGCGCTGGGAGGGACAAAGATGCGATTTATATAGGCTTGAAAAGTGTAATTTCTGATCTCTGGGAGAGGTGGACAGCATTGCGTCCGTTTCGTTTGGAACTGTACAGAGCATGGTCAGCCTCTGACAGTAGCTCTTCTAGAGTGGCTTTAGGACTTAGGGCTTCTACTACTCCGAAGCTGGCAGTCACGTTAATGGACCCGATGAGCGTATATAAGACACTTTGTTCAATATCTGCGCGGATAGTTTCACAGAGTTGTGCGGCTTGCTTCAGCGACGTATCTGGCAAACAGATCACAAATTCCTCACCGCCATAACGTCCGAAGATGTCACCCTCCCGGATATGTCTGTTGCATACCTCGACAATGTGCTGAAGGGCTTGATCTCCATATTGATGTCCGAATCGATCATTAATGCTTTTGAAGAAGTCTACATCCAGCAAAATAATCGATAGTGAACTCCGATTGCTCGCGGCCTGAACAAGAAGCCCTCGGCTCAGCTCCAAAAAATAGGTACGGTTATAAATCCCCGTCAGACTATCCATCGTAGCCAATTGACGCAGCTTATCTTGAAGCAGTATTCGTTCAGTTACGTCAATCAGCATGATCATTTGTCCTGCTAAGTATCCCCCTTGTTTCTGTACGGGAGAGGACCGAATTTGGTAGTAACAAATCTCGTCTCCTTTGATCCAAGCAACTTCCCGTTCTTCGCGTAGCAGTGGCTCTGTATCCATAACATAGGACAAGGCATCTTTGCCGGCATTAAGAAACAGTTGAGCCAGCGGTTTACCAATCGCCGAGGAATTAAGTCCTTCTATCATATCCGCGGCTGCGCGATTGTAATCGACGAGCATGTCCGAACGATCGGTGACAAGCACCCCATCTCGCATGCTTTCGAACAGATTCTCACGGGCGATAGGCGCAGCTGTTAGCATACCTCTTGATAGGATAGCCCAGATATATAGGGTGGAAGTGATACTCATAATGATGGGAACGGGATCCATCCCGTAGGGAGTCAGGCCCATTAAATATAAAAAAGAGCCTAACGTTGGAAGGCTTAGTCCAATTAGAATGGTAACGATTTGTCTCCGGTATACCCGTTTCATCCGGTTCCACTGCCATAACATAAGGCAGATAGCTGCCAGTAGACAGCCAAAAGTAAAGCTGCCGTGAACGATATACCAAGGTCCCATCACTACATCAACGAGTGGGGAGGGCGTATTGTCTCGCAAATAAATGGATTTATAGAAGAGGTGGTGGTAATCATTGGTCCACACCATCAGTGTTGTGATGAACGGTATTATATACAGCGCTGCCCGCATGCCCTTTTTAATTAGACTCTCCAGCCCTACGAAATGCATCACCATAATAAGGCTGGCGGGCGCTATAAAAGGCATCCCCAGGTACTCTACTTTAATCCAAAAACTCATTTCCTCCAGTGTTTTGCCCGACAGCTCTAGTGCGAAGCCGAAGGTATAAATCGCGGAAGTGAAGGAGCTTATAACAAAGGCTCTAATTCCTAAGAAATCCGTTTTTTTATAGTAGGCGAAAAGGGCTAGTAAAACGCTCAGGACACCAGATATAGCCACAATAACAATATAATTCGAAATTACAGATCCCATGGGTCTATTGTCTCCTACTGAGGAAAGATATGGATAAATATTACCACAAATCTACAAATATTTAAAAATCACTTCATTTGAAACTCAAATAAATGTCCCCTAGACAAAATGACGTGATTTAGCGGGAGCTATTTTACTAATTGTCTAATGAGAGTCCAGTGAGCAGCGTGTAACATGTTAGTTAATACTACACAACAGAAGATTTTAACTCGACACACTCTCTAATGAGTCAGATTAATTAAGATTAATTAACATTAATTGCATAGCTTATTTTAATAAGGGGGGCTGAGGATGTCATTACTCGCGACAAATATTCCTGAAATTCAGCTGGAAAATGTTGAAATGCGCTATAGGGCAGAAGCTGCGGAAGTGCTTGCACTGCATCAGGTGAGTCTTGATATTGCAAAGGGGGAGTTCGTCTCACTGCTCGGACCTTCAGGATGTGGCAAAACAACGCTTTTGAGACTGATGGCCGATCTCATCGCGCCAACGGGCGGGAACATTGTAGTCGCTGGAAAAAGTGCTAAAGAGGCAAGGCTGGCGCAGAAATATGGCATTGTTTTTCAAAGTCCTGTGCTGTATGACTGGCGGAAGGTGAAGCATAACATCACATTGCCGCTAGAACTGATGGGAGTCAAAAAGTCGATCCGTGAAGAGAGGGCGCTGGAGCTTCTTGATCTAGTAGGCTTGCAGAGCTTCGCGGATAAATACCCTTGGCAGCTTAGTGGGGGGATGCAGCAAAGAGTAGCGATTGCCAGAGCGCTATCGATGGAGCCGGAAATTTTACTGATGGATGAACCGTTCTCTGCACTGGATGAGTTTACACGTGAGCGTCTGAACGAAGAGCTGTTATCTGTCTGGAGCAAGGTGCAGAACACGATTGTCTTCGTAACACATAGTATTCCTGAATCGATATTCCTCTCTGACCGGGTGTTTGTCCTTTCCCCGCATCCAGGTCGCTTGTCCGCTGTGGTTGAAATTCCTCTGCCACGTCCGCGAACGGCGGAAATGAGAAACAGCCCAGAGTTTTTCGAACTGATCGCAAGTATTCGCGACAGCTTTGAAGGGGTGTAGGGATGAAAGGGGGCAGTATCTTTGTACGGGGTCGCCTGCTGCCGTTGTTTGTCTGGATATTTGGTTTGCTGCTAGTTTGGGAAGGAACCTCCTGGATGCTGCTCCATGTAGTGGAGACACCGTTAGCTCAGTCCAAGTTGCCCTACGTTCATGAGGTGCTATCCACGCTGTGGAAGTATAGTGGCACGCTTCTGAAGGAGGGGGCTGCCACCTTTGGCAATGCTGGTGTTGGCTTCCTGATTGGTGCGGTGGCTGGTGCTTCGCTGGCGGTGCTAATGAGCTTGTCGAAGACGATAGAACGGTTAACTTTTCCTTACGCTATCGCCTCGCAGATGATTCCGATCCTGGGGCTGGCGCCGATCATTTATGGGATTGTGAGAGATGAGCAGACTTCACGGATTATTATTTCGGGTTATATTACATTCTTCCCAGTGGCTCTCAATATGCTGCGTGGCTTGCGAAGTGTAGATCCTTCCGCGCTGGAATTAATGCATTCTTACGCAGCGAAGCCGTGGGCAGTCTATTGGAAACTCAGATTTCCAGCGGCCCTGCCGGGTTTGTTCGGAGGGCTTAAGATTGCTGCTCCGCTCGCAGTGACTGGTGCTATCCTGGTAGAGCTCATGGGTGCGCAGCACGGGATTGGCGTAATCATGCTGCGTAATCTCTACTATGGCAGCTCCCATACCTATATGTTCTGGTCTACGGTGATTGTCGGCGCTTTGTTGGGGATTGTAAGTTACTGGTTGATCAGTCTGATAGAACGTTTGGTGGCGCCGTGGCAGCCTGAATTTCGACCGAAAGGAGGTAGCCGCTAATGGAAACCAACTCCGTTCGGGAGGCTTCATTTATAGGATCTACTAGTAAAGAGGTGGCCCAGCCGGTATTAACGACTACGCAGAAGAATGCTGTAGCCGTTCCGAAACCTGCGGAAGGTAGGGCGAGTCGAGGCGGCTCACGAATGCTGAAGAGGATATTTAGCACAGGGGTGTTGCTGCCTGTACTGGCAGGTCTGTTATTTCTTGCACTATGGGAATTTCAATTCTTTCATAAGATCTTTGATCTGAAAAAGTATCAACTCCCGTTGCCCACAGCAATTGCCACGACCATGAGGGATAATTTCAGCATGTTGCTATCCTATACCGGATACACCCTTACTGAGGCTGTGCTGGGAATGTTGGTTGGTTCTGCTATCGGCTTCCTGATCGCTTTAGCCGCGACAGCTTGGCCGCGCTGGGGGAGTGGAAGCTTGACGCTGGTTGCCGCTCTAAATGCTGTGCCCATCGTCGCCCTCGCGCCCATTATGAATCTGTGGTTCGGAGATGGGATAGGCTCGCGGATTGCCATAGTAACGGCAACTACAATGGCTGCGATGGCGATCAATGCCTATAAAGGCATGGCGGCGATCGATCCATTGGCGCTGGATCTGATGCATTCCTATGCGGCAGGTAAACCGGCAGTGTTTCGTTATCTGCGGATTCGCAATAGCTTACCCTATGTATTTACAGCACTGAAGATCAACGCAACGGCCAGTATGATTGGGGCGATTGTCGGCGAATTCTTCTTTTCCTCAAAAGGGCTTGGGTACCTGCTCTCCAATTCCATTAAAGTTGCCAAAATGCCACTGGGCTGGTCCTGTATCGTTCTGGCCGCAATTGCCGGCGTGCTTTTCTATTTAGTGGTTGAGCGGCTTGAGAAAGTATTCATCAAGTGGCATCCTTCGCAACGTAAATGAGCTCTATAACATCATTACATCCGGTCCTAGTGGGAAGGGAAAAGAGAAACCGCCCACGGCTGTATGCATACAACGCACCACGATGATTGTCCATACTGTGCTGCTTGTTACAAACAAAATTACAATAGGGGGAGTTCGATTGATGAACGGGAAAAAACACAAATTTCGTGGTGGTTTGTTGGCGATCGTGATGATGTTAAGTGTTTCTTTAATGGCGGGTTGCGGGGGCAACAATAATAAGTCGGCAGCCGAAGCTACGACTGCCCCTGAAGCTTCTACAGCTCCTGAGGCAAGTGCTACGGCTGAACCAGTTACAGTGAAGCTGCAATTAAAATGGGTGCCGCAGGCACAATTTGCTGGATATTTTGTGGCGCAGGATAAAGGATATTACAAGGAAGAAGGATTGAATGTAGAGATTTTGCCGGGAGGTCCGGATATTGTTCCGGAACAGCAAGTGGCTGGGGGCTCCGCAGATATCGGTGTTGGCTGGGTAGCAAGCTTGCTTCCAAGTCTTGAGCAGGGAATGCCACTCGTGCAGATCGCGCAAATCTATCAAAAGAGCGGATTGGTCCTGGTCTCCAAAAAATCGGCGGGCATTAACTCAGCCGCTGATCTTAAGGGTAAAAAAGTCGGCAACTGGATGGGTGGCAACGAATTTGAACTATTAGCGTTATTCGATAAATATAAGTTCGATCCGAATAAGGATCTAAGCTTTACGAAGCAAGGGTTCACGATGGATCAGTTCTTGGGCGATCAGATCGATGCGGCCTCAGCGATGACTTACAACGAGTACCAAGTAGTGCTGGAGTCAGGCGTTAAGGCTGAGGATCTGAATGTCATCGATATGAATACAGAAGGCGTAGCGATGCTAGAGGATAATCTGTTCGCTAATAAGGAATGGCTTGCGGAGAACAAGGAGACTGCGGCAAAGTTTGTACGTGCCTCCCTGAAGGGCTGGAAAGCTGCAATTGCTGATCCTGCAGCTGCGGTGGATAGTGTAATGAAGCAAGCAGAAGACGGCAGTACTACTAAGGAGCATCAATTGACGATGATGACCGAGGTTGCCAAGCTGATTCTGCCTGAGGGCTTTGATAGTGCGAAGATGGGGTATACCGATGCAGCGGCGTTCCAGCAAACGGCTGATATTTCGCAAAAGTTCGGTGTTATTAAAGAGCCTGCTAAGGTAGATGAGGCTTATACGAACGAAATCGTAGAAATGGCAGCAAAATAACCAACTGAGCTTAATGTTATAGTGGATGGCCGCCTGATCTGGCGGTCATCTATTATAATCAGCAGTCCATCAGTGCATCTGAAACAGAGAAAGAGGTGCGAGCTATGTCTCTCCTAGTAACGCAGGCTGAAAGAGTTAAGAATTATGTGAATGGAGCTTGGGTAGAATCGTCGTCCGGGCGAGATGAAGAGGTATATAATCCGGCGACGGGTGAAGTGATTGCTTATGTGCCCATTTCCAGTAAGGAAGAGCTGAGTGCGGCGGTAGAGGCGGCTGCTGTGGCATTTCAAGCGTGGAAAAGGGTCGCTGTGCCGCGTCGCGCCCGCTACTTTTTTCAATATCAACAGCTGCTGGTAAAGCATTGGCATGAGCTGGCCCTGCTGATTACGCTGGAGAATGGCAAAAGTCTGGAAGAGGCGCAAGGTGAGGTGCAGCGTGGAATTGAGTGTGTGGAATTTGCCGCAGGCATCCCCACGTTGATGATGGGCAGCCAGCTTCCGGATATTGCTACCGGAATTGAATCCGGGATGTACCGCTATCCATTGGGGGTTATCGGGGGGATTGCCCCGTTTAATTTTCCGATGATGGTTCCTTGCTGGATGTTTCCGCTCGCCATTGCTTGCGGGAATACCTTTGTGCTGAAGCCTTCTGAGCGTACGCCTCTGCTAGTCAATCGGTTAGCTGAATTATTTGCTGAAGCGGGCTTTCCACCAGGTGTGCTGAATGTGGTTCATGGAGCTCATGAGGTGGTGAACGGGCTGCTGGAGCATGATGAAGTGAAGGCGATTTCGTTCGTCGGTTCGCAGCCGGTTGCGGAATATGTATATAAGGCGGGGACGGCGCAGGGGAAGCGGGTTCAGGCATTGGCAGGCGCTAAGAATCACTCGATTGTGTTACCTGATGCGGAGCTGGATAATGCGGTGAAGAATATAATTGCCGCTGCGTTTGGCTCAGCGGGTGAGCGGTGTATGGCTTGCTCGGTTGTAGTGGTTCATGAGGATATTGCTGACGAGCTAGTGAGTCGTCTGGCTGCGGCTGCAGATGAGCTTAAGATTGGTAATGGTGCTGATGACGGGGTGTTTTTGGGTCCAGTAATTCGCCAGTCGAATAAGGATCGGACTCTTTATTACATTGAGACTGGTGAAGCTGAACAAGCCGAGTTAGTGAGAGATGGGCGGAAGGACGCTGCTGCGGGCGGTGTGGGTTATTTTATCGGACCGACGATATTTGATCATGTACAGCCGGGAATGACCCTCTGGAAGGATGAGATTTTTGCACCGGTGTTGTCTGTGATCCGTGTGAAGAGTTTAAGTGAAGCGATTGCGGTAACGAATCAGTCCCCATTCGCGAATGGGGCGTGCATTTATACAGATAGCGCAAAGGCGATCCGCGAGTTCCGGGAAGAGATTGATGCAGGGATGTTGGGTGTGAATCTGGGTGTGCCTGCGCCCATGGCCTTTTTCCCCTTCTCAGGTTATAAGAAATCATTCTATGGAGATCTGCATGCCAATGGGCGTGATGGGGTGGAGTTCTATACGCGTAAAAAGATGATTACTGCCCGTTATTAGAGAAGATGAGCTACTGAGAGGAGAAAATGTTATGCAGAGTCTGGGGAACGATAGTGAGCTTGCGGTAAACAAGGATCGGAAATATTTATGGCACAACATTACACCTTATAGTGAAAAGAATCCGCCTATGATTGCCGCCTCGGCGAGTGGGTCGTGGATTACGGATATACAGGGCAATCGATTTTTGGATGGGATGTCTGGCTTGTGGTGTGTAAATGTGGGATACGGGCGCAAGGAGCTGGCGGAAGCTGCTTACAATCAATTGCTGACCCTGCCATATTTTCCTCTGACACAAAGTCATCTCCCGGCGATTGCGCTGGCGGAGAAGCTGAATGAATGGCTCGGAGACGAGTACGTGATCTTCTTTTCCAATAGTGGATCGGAAGCCAATGAGGCTGCTTTCAAAATGGCCCGCCAGTACCAGCAGCAAATCGGCCAGCATTATCGCCATAAATTCATTGCCCGTTATCGTGGGTACCATGGCAGTTCACTTGGGGCATTATCTGCAACAGGCCAGGCCCAGCGCAAATATAAATATGAACCGTTGGCGGGTGGTTTTCTGCATGTGGCTCCCCCGGACAGCTATCGCCGCCCGGCCGGGATGACTGTAGAAGAATTCAACCTCCAGTGTGCACAGTTCATAGAGGATATGATCATCTGGGAAGGCGTGGAGACGGTAGCTGCGGTGATTATGGAGCCTGTAATTACGGGTGGTGGGGTCATTGTACCGCATCAGGTTTATTTGGATCGGGTGCAGGAAATCTGCCGTAAACACGGTGTGTTGCTCATAATGGATGAGGTGATTTGTGGATTCGGACGTTCTGGACGTAAGTTTGGACATCACAACTATAATGTGAAGCCTGACATCGTGACAATGGCTAAGGGGTTGACCAGTGCTTATCTTCCCTTATCTGCCACTGCTGTTCGTAAGGATATCTATGAAGCGTTCAAGGATAATAGTGATGATTATAGTCATTTTCGCCATGTGAATACTTTTGGTGGCAATCCGGCTTCGTGTGCACTAGCGTTAAGCAATCTGGAAATTATCGAGCAGGAGAAGCTGGTGGAGCGTGCAGAGCTTTTGGGCAAAAGACTGAACACTGCATTCACCGAGTTACTGGATCACAAGCTTGTGGGTGATGTCCGCAGCTTTGGTTTGGTGACAGGGGTTGAGCTGGTTGAAGACAAGGTCAGTAAGAAGCCGGTTGATCTGAATATTGTGAAAGGGATTATTGCCGAATGTAAGTCCAAGGGGCTTATCATCGGTAAAAATGGCGATACCGTAGCTGGGTTCAACAATGTGCTTACCCTCGCCCCGCCGTTATCCTCCACGGATGAAGATATAGAATTTATTATCGATACCTTTAAATCTGTGCTGAACGGGGACTAGGCAAAGTGATTTTGTCTGGATATAGAAATTGGTAAGCGCGCAGGGCGACTTGAATGGAGATCCGATTCTCTGGCTGCATGAAGTCTTCACCCAGTAGCTCTGTTATTTTGTCCAGGCGATAATAAAGGGACTGTCTGACAATGAATAAGTTTCGAGCGGCAATTTGTTTGGAACCATCATGATCCAGATAAACACGAAGGGTAAGCAGCAGCTCGCTGCCTTTGGTTTGGTCGTGGTCGATTAGCGGGCCGAGATAACTGCGAATGAAGTTCTGCAACGTTTTTCCGTCATTCAAGCTCAACAGCAACTGGAATACACCCAGCTCTTCATAGAAGAGCAGTGACTTCTGATAACAAGAGTATAGAGACAAAGCTTGCAAAGCTTCTTGATAACCGGAATAGGCCTGTTTTAGGCGCTTATGCGATTTGCTGACTCCAATGACGAGCTGCAAATCCTTGAGCTTCTCATCAGAGCGGATGTTCTGCAGGGCCTCTAGTGCTTGCTGAAGCCGCATTTTTCCAGGCATTTTCGATTGGATGTCGAGAGCGATGACGGTGAGGCGATTGTTCTTGAGTGTGATCAGCGGACGTAGGGAATATTTTTCGAAAATGGAACGCAAGATGAGCGAAAGGTGGAAGGTGATTGATTCCCATTCGTTCTCTGAGCTGTTCCATTTTACGTCTCTAGGGTTCTTGATTTCGATAAGGCATACACGGTAAGGGAGTTCGTTGACCATGTTGAAATTGGAACCGATCAAGCCTTTTAAGCGATTGTCATCCTCTATACGACCATTGATCAGCTCATCGACCCATAGATTTTCTGAAAAAAGCTTACGCTCCTCCATATATCGGGTACGCAGCAGCTCTTGAGCAATGGACAACGAGGCGGAATCCAGCAGCAGGCAATCAAATTCCTGTGGCTTATGATTGCAGACCATCAGGATATAAGCCCAGGTCTGATCCAACGCGCCTACAGGCTTGATTGCAATCGTCTTTTGTCCATATTCTCGGGTGTAAGGAGCGATGTCTGGTTGAATGCCTTCCATCTCGTCACCGAAGGTGGTGAAGAAATTCAGCAGGGGAGTTTGCTCATCGGGCGGAAGTGCCGGGAAAAATAAGGGTTTGCCTTGCAGCTGCATATAGACGATTTGTGTGCGGGTGCTTTTACATAATAATTGCAGTACCTTCACCGTTACTTGTGAGGTTAAGGTCAGACGGTGGAATTCACGAGAGATGCTTTCGAGTTCTTGCAGCATCCGGTGATGCCGATTGATGATGATGGAATGGAGGTCTAGGGTGATATCGACGAAGCGAACCGTGCGGGTGAAGATAATCAGCGGGAAATCATTTGCGTTAGCTAAGTCGATCATCTCTTGCGGGATAGTGCTGAAATACGTGCCTAACTCAATGCATAGGCAAGCTGCATTTTTGTCGATCAGGTTCTGCATAAACTCCAAGGAGGAAGGGAGATCGACACTTGCACCAATCCCCGTAGTCAAAATCATTTCTTCGCCATGAATCAGAGTCTCGAAGTTGGCACTTTCCAGCACATGCACCCAACGAATGGCACGGCTTAGGCCGCTTTTCCCGCCGAACACCTCGGCTTCTGCGAATAGTGGTCTTTTTAAAGCGTCACGAATGGTTAATACAAGCTCCCAGTCCATAGTTACTCCCCCTCGCTCTTCTGTGCTATGCCCACTGTTAACGTCCTGTTATTCTCAGCCTATTCTCACACGTAAAAAATACAGTTTTGAAATTAGACAAAGTGTCTAATGCAACGAAAATTCGAAATGACTATAGTTTGATTAACGGATGTGAGTATATATAACTTAATCAGGAAGAATATTGAGAAATAATTTCTGTTAGTGCTTATATTACTACAATAATTCAAGGATGTAAGCAAAATTTTCAGAAACAAACCGAAATAATGTTATGTTATATAACATTAAATTGAAAAAGTACCCATAAGGAGGGACTAGTGATGGAGCATTCTTTTCCGTTAACAGCATTTACACCAGATATGTTCATGCGTAACTTTGCCGAGGCTGAGCCGCCTTTGACCCATAAGGGTGCGATGGATGAGTCCAATCGCTGTCTATATTGCTACGATGCCCCATGTATAAAAGCATGTCCGACCAGCATTAATATTCCCTCCTTTATCAAACGGATCGCTACTGACAATTTGAGAGGCTCGGCACAGACGATTATGGATTCCAATCCAGTGGGTGCCAGCTGTGCTCGTGTTTGTCCTACAGATGAGCTGTGTGAAGGAGCCTGTGTGTTAAATAATGCCTCGGCGCCGATCCAAATCGGACTGCTGCAGCGTTATGCGACAGATTGGGCGATGAACAGCGGAGTTCAATTATTTAAGGCAGGCATTCCTAATGGGAAAAAGGTAGCTGTAATCGGTGGTGGTCCTGCGGGATTGTCAGCGGCTAGGGAGCTCGCCCGTGAAGGTTTTGCTGTCGTGATCTACGAAGCGAAGGATTTAGCTGGTGGTCTGGATACACATGGGATTGTGTCGTTTCGGCTTCCGCAGTCTGTATCTCTTTGGGAAGTGGAGCAAATAGAGAAGCTGGGTGTGGAAATACGTACAGGTGTAAAAGTCGGAGTAGATGTTTCTGTAGATGAGCTGAAGTCGAACTATGATGCCATCGTTTTGGCAGCGGGTATGGGTTATGTGCCTCCGATAGGGATTGAAGGTGAAAAATTGGCTGGCGTATACGACGCCATTGCACTCGTAGAATCAACTAAGACTGGCATTCCTTTGCTAGAGCTGATGGGTCAGCGGGTCGCTGTCATTGGTGCAGGGAATACGGCTATTGATGCAGCGACTTGCTCAGTGCGACTGGGAGCCACCAATGTGAAAATGCTCTACCGCCGGACCCGCGAAGAGATAACGGCTTACGATTTTGAATATGAATTTGCGAAGCAAGAAGGTGTGGAGTTCAGCTGGCTTACCTTACCGAAACGTATCGTGGGGGATGAGCTTGGAAATGTAACCGCACTGGAATGTGTGCAGATGAAGCTGACAGAGGAGCTGGGCAAGGATGGACGTCCAGTGCCTATGCCAATAGAGGGTTCGGAGTTCTTGATTCCTGTAGATGCAGTTGTAATAGCTATAGGTCAAAAGCGTCGCCTAGATCTAATAGATTCCTTAGGCCTTGTGCATGACCGTGGGGTTGTAAAGGTGGATGAAGCCACCTGTCAAACCTCCGATCCGCAAATTTATGCCGCAGGCGATATCATATTTGGTTCAGGCAAAGGCGAGGCCATGGTTGTATCCGCGGCACAGCAGGGAAAAGATGCGGCCCATGCGATTGTTAAACAATTCTCAGGCCAGCAGGAGGTCGTTGTTAGATCTGCGGGCTGAGCGTAGAAATCAAATTGGATTTTACATGACAGGGAGGGAACATCAATGGCAGATTTAAGTATTAATCTCGCAGGAATTCAATCGCCGAATCCGTTCTGGCTGGCCTCCGCGCCGCCTACGAATACAGGTTATCAAGTGCAGCGGGCCTTTGAAGCAGGTTGGGGTGGTGCGGTGTGGAAGACGCTCGGTGATCCGATCATTAATACCTCATCGCGTTTTGCGGCAGTAAATTTCAATGGGCAACGGGTTGCGGGCTTTAACAATATTGAACTGATCACCGACCGTCCGCTTGAAGTTAATCTGAAGGAAATTTATGAAACGAAGAAAAGATTTCCGAATCATGCGATTATAGCCTCCCTGATGGTAGAACCAACGCAGCATAAATGGCATGAGATTGTTAAGCGGGTAGAGGATGTGGGTGTAGACGGTCTGGAGCTTAACTTTGGCTGTCCGCACGGAATGGCTGAGCGTGGAATGGGCGCTGCTTCGGGGCAGCAGCCTGATCTGGTGCAGGCACAGACCACCTGGGTAAAAGAAGTTGCAACGACCCCGGTGATTGTGAAGCTGACGCCTAATATTACGGATATCACCGTCGTTGCCCGCCATGCGGTTAAGGGTGGAGCGGACGCGATTAGTATGATCAACACGATCAACAGTCTTGCTGGTGTAGATATTCATAGCTGGAACACAATTCCGAATGTTGGGGGGCAGGGTGCGCATGGCGGTTACTGCGGGCCGGCCGTGAAACCAATTGCGCTTAGTATGGTGGCCGAGTGTGCCCGTGACCGGGGAGTAGGCATTCCTATCTCCGGTATTGGAGGGATTTCGACCTGGCAGGATGTTGTTGAATTCATGCTGATGGGTGCTACGGGCATTCAAGTATGTACAGCGGTCATGCATCATGGCTTCCGGATTGTGGAGGAAATGATCGATGGCCTGAACAACTATTTGGATGACAAAGGTTTGGCTTCCGTAACAGAGTTAATCGGTAAATCGGTATCCCGTTACTCCAACTGGGGTGATCTGGATCTCAACTATAAGGTCGTTGCACGTATTAATGAGAACAACTGCATTAACTGTAATAAATGCCATATTGCCTGCGAAGATGCTTCACATCAGTGTATTGATATGTTAACTAATGCAGATGGGAAAGCTATTCTACAGGTCCGCGAGGAAGATTGTGTAGGTTGTAATCTTTGTTCAATTGTCTGTCCAGCAGACGGCGCGATCGATATGGTTCCAGTGGACACCGGGGCAGCCCCTCTGACCTGGAATGAAAGGCAGAAGGTGATCAGTAGCTTGAATGGCTCCTATTCGGAAGTGGAGGTGGTATAAGGATGAAGAAAATTATTAAAAATGGCATCATCGTTACCGCAGCAGATACTTATACAGGCGATGTGGCGATTGAAAACGGGGTTATTACGGAGATTGGCCTTCATTTGGATGTCCCTGGTGCGGAAATTATAGATGCCTCGGGGTGTTATGTTTTTCCTGGAGGCATTGATCCTCATACGCATCTGGATATGCCTTTTGGCGGCACGGTTACAGCCGATGATTTCGAGACGGGAACCATTGCGGCTGCATATGGCGGAACGACCACAGTCATTGATTTTTGCTTAACCACCAAAGGACAACCGCTACAGCAAGCCGTAGATACATGGCATCATAAGTCGCAGGATAAAGCGGTGATTGATTACAGCTTCCACCTTATGGTCTCAGAATTAAACGATAAAGTACTGGGTGAGCTTCCGGAGATAATTGAGAATGAAGGCATTACCTCGCTCAAAGTATTTATGGCTTATAAGAATACTTTTCAGGCGGATGACGGCACACTTTTTAAGACCCTCCAAGCTGCGAAAAAAGAAGGTGCACTCGTTATGGTGCATGCGGAGAATGGAGATGTCATTGAATATCTTGTAGAGCAGGCTTTGGCCGCAGGCAATACCGACCCGATCTTTCATGCGCTGACCCGCCCACCGGAGCTGGAGGGTGAAGCTACGGGACGCGCAGCTTATCTAACCGAACTGACAGATTCTCAGCTGTATGTTGTACATGTGACCTGTGCGGAAGCTGCTTGGAAGATTGCTGAAGCGCGTAAAAAGGGACTGCGCGTCTACGGCGAGACTTGTCCACAGTATTTAGTGCTGGATCAGACGGCGCTGGAAAAGCCTAATTTCGAAGGTGCCAAATACGTGTGGTCTCCGCCCCTGCGTGAGCAGTGGAATCAGGATGTATTGTGGGATGCGCTATGGAGCGGCAGCTTACAGACGATTGGCTCTGACCAGTGCTCGTTTGATTTTAAAGGACAAAAGGATCTGGGGTTAGGGGATTTCTCCAAAATTCCGAACGGTGGGCCGACCATCGAGGATCGGTTTACGATTCTCTATTCAGAAGGTGTGCAGAAAGGCCGGATCTCATTGAACAAATTCGTAGACATTATTGCTACCTCTAGCGCCAAGCTGTTTGGATTGTATCCGCAAAAAGGCACGGTCGCGGTAGGCAGTGACGCTGACCTGGTTATTTTTGATCCTTCTGTTGAAAGAACCCTTTCTGCGGATACGCACCATATGAATGTCGATTATAGTGCGTTTGAGGGCTTTGAAGTAAAGGGAGAGCCTGTTTCCGTCCTCAGTCGAGGCGAGTTTGTGATTCGAGACAAGCAATTTGTTGGTAAACCGGGGGCGGGAAAATATTTAAAGCGCAAGCGTTTTGCAGCGGAGGCTCCTCTTCCTTCCAAGGCGGAAATTAGCGGAGGTGTTGTCTGATGTCTGCTTTTGCGGAATATGCCAAAGAACAGCAGGAGATTGATGGGCTGCTTTTTAAAGGATATACGATTGCCAGCATCCAAGAGGATTTGGACGGTGCACGAATAAAGTTTGTTAGAGGGGAACCGGCTAAGGGCTCGATGGAGTTATTATTGCTGACAGCAGATGCCCGTAAGTACGTGACAACCCTTGTGGTTGCAGGGCTGAGGGCGGAAGGTGAGCAGGCGGGTTGTTACAGTGGAGAGGTTTGAAGTGAGGGGATTTGAAGCTGAGTAGTGAGCCTGCGCAGGATAGGGGGCCTACTGCTCGGCTTTTTATTGTGCGCATGAAAGGGGCGTGGAGATAACTTCCCTGAAAATAGCCGATTATCATCGCGGAATACACTTTTTAGGGAAATCCTCCCTAAAAAGTAGCTGATTATGGTCCCGAATAGACGTTTTAGGGAAATCCTCCCTAAAAATCCCTGAAATACGCCGATTTTGCTCAAATTCGCTCAATATTAGGGAGGTTTTCCCTGATTTGCAGTTATAGGCACCTGAAAGACCAAAAATCAGGGAGGATTTCCCTAATCTATTGCTGTCGCTGCTACTCACGCTCCATATACTCATGCCGTAATATGGACATGATATGCAGAGATTCAAAGTGTTCTCCTACTTTTATACAGTCACGTAGAGTACCTTCCAGTGTAAAGCCACAGCTTTCATAGACATGGCGTGCCCTGTGGTTATGGTCTCTAACATCTAACCATAGGCGATGTGATTCAGTGTGGCGAAAGATCCAGTCGGTCACGAGACAAAGCGACAGCTTACCATACCCAAACCCCTTGGAATGGATGACGATTCTTTTAATACAAACGGTAAGATGAGTGTCTTGAAGTCCTGTAATGATGATATAACCGACTCTTTTTCCTGAACTGTCCCAAATTGTAAGATGTAGAATATCTGGGTCTTGGAGGGCTGCAGCGTGTTCCGCTTTAGTCCATTGACCAATATAGATGCGGTTTAGTTCACTTTGTTCGATGGCTAGAACGAACGCTAAATCCTGCACGGTGGTACGTTGTAAATCCAAGGCTTCTGAATGGATGATCATAACCATGCGCCCCTGTCTCATATGTATTTTCTATCTATGGTAACTGACGGTCTGCTCGATGTCATTCATGAAGTTCTAGCTTGTTTTCTTTATATTGGAAGAGCTGTAGGAATGCTCGCAACTTCGTGTATAATTGAGACCAGGTGTTAAGAATTCCAATCGGATGAGGAGATCAGCTGGTTATGTACTTTCTTGATATTATGTCTTGGCTGACAGAGGATAATCTGCGGCATCTGCTTGAACAATATCGTTCGTTTGGGCCCTTTCCGGGCATTGCGTTAACGTTTTTGAAATCATTTATACCACCACTACCAACTATTGCGATCGTCGGATTAAACGGGGCTGTATATGGTTTATGGTTAGGTTTTTTGTATTCTTGGATCGGCTTGGTTGCGGGCTGTGTGACAACATTTTGGATTATTCGCAAAGTAGCTTCGCATCGGTATCTGCGAAAATGGGCAGAACGGCCAAAGGTAGCCAAAAGTATGACATGGGTGCGGCAAAGCGGATTCAGTTATGTATTTCTGCTTAGTATATTCCCGGTAGGCCCCTTCGTTGTAATTAATATGGCTGCTGGTCTTGCTGGGATGAGATTTCGATCGTATCTTCTTGCGCTCACTGTCGGCAAAGCGATCATGGTATTCGCTGTTTCATATATTGGAAATGATCTGGAACGATTTATCCGCCAGCCGTGGGAGATCATCTATGTCTTGGTGTTTATTGGATTGTCACTATGGGGAGTTAAAGCCATCGAGGCGCGGTTCGCTAGAACGGTGGAAGATGGAAACAAGGCCGCTTAGTACTGTGAATGGACTATTTTAATAGAACAAAGGAGGAAATGATGATGAAATATCGTAAACTTGGCAGTACAGGGATGAATGTATCGGTGATCGGATTGGGTACTTGGCAGTTCGGTGGAGAGTGGGGCAAGGATTTCACTCAAGCAGAAGTCGATGCCATGCTAGATAAGGCTGGAGAGCTCGGTATTAACCTGATTGATACGGCAGAATGTTATGGAGATCACTTGTCAGAGAAGTTCATCGGGGGTTATCTGGCTCGCCGGAAACGTGAGGACTGGATTGTAGCTACGAAATTCGGTCATCATTTTCAGGGACATTTGCAGCGGGAACAGTTATGGCGTGCTGACGATGTGCTGAAGCAACTGGATGATTCCCTGCGTGCACTTCAGACTGAGTACATCGACCTCTATCAATTCCATTCCGGAACGGATGAGCAATTCGATAATGACAAGTTGTGGAGCATGCTCGACAGACAGAAGCAGGCAGGGAAAATCCGTCATTTAGGCGTCTCGATAAGTGCATCAGTCTCGGGTGTACATCAGACCTCTGCAGCAGCGGATGTGCAAGCAGAGGCCATACAAGTAGTATATAATCGGCTGGATCGTCAACCTGAGGAAGAGATTCTTCCACTCTGCATCGAGCAAAAATTAGGTGTGTTGGCGCGTGTTCCGTTAGCGAGTGGTTATTTAAGCGGCAAGTACAAGCCGGATGCGGTATTTGGTCAGGGTGATGTGCGTGCTAACCATAAAGAGGATGTAAGGCAAAAACAGCTGCGCGCTGTAGCTGAAATTGCTGCCAATGAAGTCCCTTCTGGACTCGATATGGCGCAGTGGGCTTTGGCGTGGTGCCTTCAGCATCCCGCAGTAACCAGTGTAATTCCCGGTTGTAAAAATGTAGAACAAGTTATCTCCAACGCTAGTGCTGCCGATCTGGACATGGTGAAGGACATTACACAATAAGTTGGGAACTACACCGAAAAAAGCGCTTTGACCTTCGCCTCTGCGGGATCCTCATTGTAGATATGAGTCCAACTGTTCGTAGAAGCATCATAAAAATAGTCCTGTTTCCATAGTTGGAAATGGATCACGATAGTTCGTACAGCGGATACAATTCTCTCTACCTCCTGATTTGTCATAATGGGGTGTAGAGAGATGCGGATCCAACCCGGTCTAAGCGACTGGTCTCCTATAGTAATTGCCTCAGCGATCTGAGCAGATTGCGCCCACCCTAATTCAAGTAAGTAATGCCCATAAGGACCTGCACAAGAGCAACCACCCCGGGCTTGTATACCAAAGCGATCATTCAGTAGTTGAACTGCAAGATTATAATGAATATCACGTAGTGTAAAAGAGACAATGCCATGACGTTCTGTATGATGTCCAGCTAGCAGCGAGCATTCGGGTATGCTACGGAGTCCGTTCATTAATTGCTGGCATAGCTCGTGCTCTCTAATCACCATATATTGACCGTTTCCATTCATCTGTTCCTTCAGCTTCACACAAAGTGCCGTCCGAAAAGCTTGCAGAAACCCCGGTGTTCCCCCGTCTTCCCGCATCTCTATTTCGTTGGTGTAGCGGCGTCCTCCCCAAGGATTGACCCAAGCCACTGTACCTCCACCCGGTTCGTCAGGAATACGTCCATTACTTAGAGCCTCATCAAAAATTAGAACGCCATTCGTGCCCGGTCCACCCAGAAATTTATGCGGAGAAAAAAAGATTGCATCCAGCTTCTCCAGCGGTGAGACAGGATGCATATCGATAGGTTCATAGGGAGCGCTGGCGGCAAAATCTACAAAACATAGGCCTCCGTGACGGTGCATAATCGCGGCAAGCTTCTGGTAGGGAGTCTGAATTCCGGTCACATTGGAGCAAGCCGTAAATGAACCGATTTTCCAGCGGCGATGCTGATACAATTTCAACTGGGCTTCAAGCTGCTGAAGATCTATATTTCCGTTTTCTCCGGGAGGAACAGTCACAACATCACCAATCCCCTCCTGCCAGGGAAGGATATTGGAATGATGCTCCATATGGCTGGTGAAGATCACAGGACGTTCCTCCATCGAATGGGCGCTATAGTCCTGAATCCACTCAGGGAGTCTTAAGCCCATGATACGCTGCAGCTTGTTTACGGCTCCCGTTGTTCCATTTCCGCAGAAGAGCAGGATGTCCTGAGGGCCAGCATTTACATGCTTTTTAATAATTTGTCGCGCTTCATTATAAGCCAGTGTCATGGTTAAACCGGTCGTGTTGGAGTCTGTATGTGGATTACTAACATATGGACCGAAGGCTTCCTGCAGCTTCCGTTCAATCGGTTCATATAAGCGTCCGCTTGCGGTCCAATCGGCATACAGCAGGGGCTGTCTACCATAGGGTGTGGTGATCTGATGCCGAATTCCAATGGTGTGCTCACGAAAAATCTCGAAATGGTTTTGTAGTGAAGCGGGCGTCTCTGCAGAAGAGGCGTGGATGATGTTTAGCACGGATTTCCCTCCAGCCCGTACGCCGATAGTGGTAAGGTCATAGTTTATTTTCGGCGTGCCAGTAGTTTCTATGGCATTAGTATATGCTTGCTTGGAGAATTGGGTTAAAGCCTAGGTGGAGTTTATAGGAATAACAAATAAAGGAGATAGAGGTGAATGGTGTAATTAATATACAACATTGTTTTTTATTTACTTATAATGAAACTTTTTGAGATCTACTGCGTCAAATAATACGATTTGAAATAATGAATGTACCATGAAGTAAAAGCACTGTCTCGTTATATAAGAGGAAGGTAAAGTTAGGGGCCACTTATATTCACAAATGGAGCAGAGGAGTCAAATCATGCATTTAAAAAAACTATCATTAGTTGTACTATTGGCCGTATCTCAGACTGCTGCGGCAGTGCCCGTTTTTGCTGAAGCTGGAAATATTACCTCCAGTAACACCAGTGGAGTAAGAGTGGCTACTACATCTGTTGCGGAAGTAATTCCAGAAGCTACTGATCCATTGCCATTATTGACACGTCCGGTAGCAGAAGGGGCAACAGCAACAGCAACAGCAACAGCAACAGCAACACCAACACCAACACCAACACCAACACCAACAGCGACAGTAACGCCTATTACAGGGGTAACAACCGATTCTACTTTAACAACGTTACCATCCCCCACACCGAGTCCAAGTCTTACACTTATACCTGCGACCACCACACCACCGATTACAACTGATATAGTTAATGCAGGGGCTAGCAATCAGCTTGTACTTATGATGAATAGTAACAAAATGTATCAGAATGGCATTGAATATTTGGCTAATCAGCCAATGGCAGTGAAGAATGGCGTTTCCTACGTTTCGATTAGAGCTATGGTTGAACGTGTAGGTGTGAAATACATTTACGATTATAAGACGAAAGAGACTATTGTTACTAAAGGCAGCGACGTTATGCGGTTCAAGACAGACAGTAAGATTTATTCCGTAAATGGTAAGAATGTGACAATGAAAGGTCCAGCATATCAATTCAAAGGAACCTTTATGATTCCATTGACGTCCATTACTGGGGCGCTGGGCATTCCGTATACCGTGGATAATGTGCAAAAACGAGTCATTCTTTCGCTAAATTTGAAGCCTAAAGCTTCTTTTACAGTACCGGCTATAATTTATGCTGGTGATCCAGTGAATTTCCTTACTTCTAGCTCTTCACCGATTGGTTCAGCCATAGTTGAAGAGAAGTGGGAAGGGAAGCAGGATATCTATGATACACCTGGGCAATATGTAGTATCCTACTCTGTTAGGGATGCTAATGGACAATGGAGTGATCCTTACTCCACGACGATCACGATTCTAAAACCGAATACACCGCCGGTTGCAAATTTTACGACCGATAAGAATTCCTACAAAATGGGTGAGATGATCACTTATACGGATATGAGCACCGACCCAGACGGAGATACAATTAAAACAACGACCTGGACAAATAAAGCGGAAGCTTTTTTCACGCCTGGTCCTGCAACAGTTTCTATTCAAGTAGAAGATTCACATGGCGCAATCAGCACTTTTGAAAAAGTCATTAATATTACGGGTGAAGTCTTGTACAGTAAGGAAGATTTCTATAGATTGTTCGCTTCTCCGGGTAGTGTATTTGATGTTGACGGATCCAATGTTCCAAACTGGCAGAAGGTAGCTTATACGCTCACTTCTGAGCCTTATAATCTTATTCGCGCTAACAGTCCAGAAACCGTAAATATGGAAGGGATTACTTATCGTGAAACATCGTTCGGTGGAACCCGCTTTTTGATTCACCACAAGAATAATATGAATACTAAAATGAAGGTATATGTGATAGCTAAGAACAACAATCTATCCCCTACGACGATCACAACAGAATATTTAGGCGTTGGAGGCCCACACCCCTTTCCGGAAGCTACCGGTAAACTCTCAGTGCAACGTTATTGGGAATCCATGCAAACGAAAAAAGATTACAAGACAACGGTCCTGCAACCTGGTGAAAGCGTCTCTATCCTGTCTGATCTGAATAATATTGCAATAAAACCGAGCGAAATCGTTTCACTCCAAGCGGACTTATATAGTGATTATCCTATTGAATACAATGTTATGATGATTGATGCGAATAAAGATCCGTTAACCACACTTCCTACGCTTCCAATACTGGATCGTGATGGCGTGCATAACCGAGGGACTTATGCTGATTCTACACGAATCATGACTGTTACGGATGAAGTAGGAAGAACACCTGCGAGACTTCTCATCGGTGATAATTCAAGTGATTTGAATTTGATGGGCACCGACCCTATGTCAGGAACTGTGGCATCCAATGCAGGCAACTTCGGAGTACTATACAAAATCAAATTTGAACATGTTGCTCCCAATTCATTAATTACCTTTAACCCGCGTGGTGGTAATTATATGGGACCTGTTATGGTGAATGGTCAAATTGTTCAAATGCCAAGTACCGGCAGTATTACAAATGCAAACTTGAATAGTGTGGTTTACCGTACAGGTGATGAAGGGGGCTCTGTTGAGATATTGTTCACTGCAGCGTCTGGTAGTAATTTGCCGGTTAACTTCCTGATTACACCGCAACCACCGAAGAGATAGTTATGCAAAGTAATCATTAGGGGGACCAAAAGGCGAGATTCCATTCGGCTATGAATGAGAATTCGCCTTTTTGCTTTTCATTTCATGTGATCTTTTCGATACTCCCTTGCGGTCATGCCTAGATGCGTCTTGCAGTAGGTAGAGAAGTAGGCAGAGGAAGCGAAGCCAAAGATATCACTAATATCCTGAAGCGCCATATTTGTATGGATCAGGAAGTTCTTGATCGCATCCATTCTTTCTTTATGGATGAAGTTGAGGACAGTGCTCCCTGTTTCTTGTTTGAATAGCGTTGCGAGGTAATTCGGATGCAACTGCACGATTTCCGCAACCCGCTCTAGCGTAGGCTTCTCTTCAATGTGCTTTTTAATATAGGCGATCGTCTTATTAATGATGGGACCATACGAATACGAACGATGGGTTGAGATGACACTAATAAAGCTATTTAGCATGAGGTATTCAATCTCAACGGTCTTCACGATCGAGTCGCTCTCATCAATTAAGTTGATGTAATGGTCACTGAGAATGAACGCGGACTCGGAATCGACTCCCGCCTCAATGATCGCACGCGTAAAAATGGTGCAGCTAGCGACTAGAGAATATTTCAACGACTGCAAAGGCTTCGGTGACAGGTTGGCTCGTTCCAGCAGGTTGATTTCATTCAATATTTTAACGGCACCTTCACGATCAATGCGTTGGATTGCATAGACGAGCTTCTTTTCGTGCTCATAGGAAGGGTGCATATAGTTCTGATAGCGATTCTTCGCCATATTGCGTTCGAGGACGGCAGTAATGTCTAGCATGGATAATCTCCTTTAGGCTACCTGTTTAAGGGAGGATTTTACAATATAATCCGTATTTATAAATCGAAACTAATGTTAAGAATTTATAATTAAGTGTTATATTATCGTGTAATATCAGTTTTGTAAAGGCTTTCAATTTTAGAAATACAAATAAAAATTATGAAATCTTCAGAAGAGGGGTATTGCAGATGAAGAAAAAAGTAGGGGCAGCATTATTATCTGTAGCTATGTTATCCACGTTAGTCGCTTGTGGAGCAAAAAGTGATGATGGGGCAAACAAGGCAAATAGCGCAGACACAACGTCTAAAGGAACTGGTAAAAAAGCGGTTATTACAATCATTCAGAATAAAGTAGAAATCCAAAGTGCACTAGAGGATGCAGTGAAAGAATTCAATAAAACTCAAGATAAATATGAAGTACAAGCATTAGGAGCAGCAGGTGACAACCTGATGACGGTGCTCCAGACACAATTCAGCTCCGCACCAGAAAAAGCACCAACCATTTTCACAACAGCATCTGGCTCAGAGTTTCAAAAATATCTTCCATATATGGCACCCTTGGATGATATGAAAGCGGCTAGCAAAATTGTTGAAGGACAAGATACAGCAGCGCGTAATGATGGTAAATTATATGGCTTGCCAGTTGCGCTTGAAGGCTTCGGACTTATCTACAATAAGGATATGTTCAAGGAAGCAGGCGTGAATGCGGATGATATTAAGACATGGGATGATCTTGTAGCAGCAAGCACGAAGCTAGAGCAAGTGAAGGGCGTGAAGAAGGCAATCGCGTATGCACAAGAGTCTTACTTCCGGTTCATGCATCCATTTAACTGGCCATTTGCATTAATGAAAGATACATCGGGTACGATTGCTAAGATTAATGCTGGCGAATTGAAGCTTCAAGATATTCCTGAATTGAAAGAGTACGTTGCTGATCTGGACAAGATCAAAGACCATACGAACTTGAGTAAGGATACGTATGATGAACAAGTTGCAGGCTTCGCGGCAGGACAATATGCGATGATTCACCAAGGAAACTGGGCACAAGGTCTCTTGAACGATTATGATGTGAAATTTGAATACGGTTTCTTGCCAGTACCGTTCGAAGGTAATCAAGGTATTGCGGTAGGTAACAGTAACTTCTTCCGCGTGAACAAGCATGCATCGGAAGATCAACAAGCGGGTGCGAAGGCGTTCTTGGATTGGTTGCTAACAGATCCAGCGGGTCAGCACTATGTAACGGATGAGTTTAACTTTATCCCTGTGTACTCCGGTTTTGATACTAGCAAAATGGATCCGTTATCCCAAGAAGTGAACCGTTATGCAAGTGAAGGCAAGACAGTGAAATGGGTATTCGATCAATTCCCAGCGGGAGCAGATCAAGAGTTTGCGAACCAAATGGAAAAATACTATGCAGGAAAATTAACGGGCGAGGGCTTGTTAGAAGCACTTCAGAATGTTTGGATGACTGCGGTTAAAAAATAATCGTATGGCTATGGAGGCTGCTTCTCGAATATTCGTTAAGCGGCCTCTTCCTGTTTTGTAGAAATGGATAAGAGGTGAAACCATTGAAGAAAAGTGTAAAGAGAAATTTAATAGCCGCAGCTTTTATTGTTCCATCATTATTCATCTTTATAAATGTAGTCATCATTCCATTCGTTATGGGGATTGTGTACTCTTTTACAGATTGGGATGGGTTTAAATTTGCAGGTTCTAACTTTGTAGGCTTCGATAATTATGTACGGGTGTTTCAAGATTCAGATTTTCTTACATCCTTCGGCCTGACATTTAAATATGCCGTATGCATGATTATTCTCGTTAACGTTATCGGACTTTCACTCGCGATGCTGGTGACTTCCAAAATTAAGTCGCGTAATCTTTTACGCTCAATATACTTCCTGCCGAACTTGATCGGTGGTCTGATCCTAGGTTTCATCTGGAAGTTCGTATTCACGAAATTCTTCGTACAGGTTGGAGAAGTAATGGGGAATAGCTCGATCTTCTTCAATTGGTTGGATGATCCGACGGCTTCCTTCTGGGCGCTGGTCTTCGTAGGAACATGGCAAATGGCCGGCTACGTCATGATCATCTACATCGCAGCTATTCAAGGTGTTTCGGATGAGGTGCTGGAGGCAGCTGATATGGATGGCGCAGGCGGATGGATGCGATTCCGCAAAATTATGTTCCCACTCATTATGCCAGCCTTCACGATCAGCTTGTTCTTGACGCTGTCGAACGCATTCAAACAATATGATACCAATATCTCACTAACGAACGGTGGTCCTTACGGTACAACCGAGCTTGTTGCAATGAATATCTTTAAAACCGCGTTTAGTATGAATCAATATGCGCTCGCGCAATCCAAGGCGATTATTTTCTTCCTCGTCATCTTAGTTGTGACGGTTACGCAGGTCGTTATCTCGAAGAAAAGGGAGGTTGAACAATAATGAAACGTCGCAATAAATCAACTTCAATATTGCTTGAAGTTATAGCTTGGGTTAGTGGACTTCTTATGCTGTTGCCTATGTATATTATGTTTGTGAATTCGTTCAAAGGACGTGCCGAGATATTCACCGATACGTTCGGCCTGCCGAAATCCTTTTCCTTCGAGTACTATGCTGCGGCAATGGACAAAATGAACTTTTTGTCAGCATTTAAAAACTCGCTCTTAGTGAGTGTCATTAGTATTGGGCTTATTATTATCTTCTCAGCGATGACATCTTGGATGCTTGTTCGCATGAAGAATAAATTGTCCAATGGCATTCTCCTCTTATTCGTAGGTACGATGCTCATCCCGTTTCAATCGGTGATGATTCCGTTAATGCAATATTTAAACAAATGGGATATCCCATCACTTAATTTCTCTATGATTAATACACATTATGGCCTAATTTTCATGTACATCGGATTTGGGCTAAGTATGTCGGTCTTCCTCTATCACGGTTTTATTAAAGGGGTACCGATTGCTCTTGAAGAAGCGGCAATGATCGAAGGCTGTAATACGTGGCAGACATTCTGGAAGGTTGTATTCCCAATGCTTACGCCAATTACGATGACTGTAGGAATCTTGAATCTGTTGTGGATTTGGAATGACTATTTACTTCCATCCTTGACCTTAACAAGCCCAGCGCTTCGTACCATTCCATTATCAACCTTCTTCTTCTTCGGAGAATTTACAATTCAGTGGAACCTTGCAATGGCAGGACTTGTCGTATCGATTATTCCGGTTATTATCTTTTATCTGTTCGCACAGAAATACATTATTAAAGGCGTTATGGCAGGTGCTGTGAAATAAAATTGGATGAGGGGGCCTTCATATGAAGTCGGGCTGGATTATTGAGAATCATAGGGATATGCAAGACCTCGGCGTTAGTGAGAGTATTTTTAATGTGGCTAATGGTTATGTAGGTGTTCGAGGTAATTTTGAAGAAGGTTATGAAGGTGACGAGCCAACGGTTCGTGGAACATATATAAATGCATTTTATGATATTACACCGATGCTATATGGGGAGAGTGCGTATGGCTTTCCCGATACACAACAGAAGCTTGTGAATGTGATGGATGTACAGGATGTGACCATTCATATCGGGGAGGAGAAGTTCAGTCTTTTCACAGGAACGGTCGTATCTGGGCGGCGTTATCTCGATATGCGCGAAGGTAAGTACGTACGGCTCGTGCACTGGATTTCACCACAAGGTAAAGAGGTCGAAATTTCATTCACACGCATGGCGTCATTGACAACACTCGAATTGTTCACGATAGATATTGAGGTAACTCGTATCAATTGTCAGGATGAAGTGACGATTACCTCTGGCGTGAATGGCGATGTGAGTAACTATACGAATGCGAAGGACCCTCGTGTTGCATCGGGTCATGCTAAGCTATTGGATATGAAGAATATCGAGGTGTTCGACGAGACCTCCTTACAAATCGTGCTTGAGACAAATACATCGAAGCTACAAGTGGCGGCAACAACAGTTCATCAGACAACGCCTGCGGTGAACGGTGAACTGATCAAGGGTGAGAAAAGTGTAATGGTGCGGTATGCGTTCCCAGCCGGTAAGGATATTGTTCAATTCACAAAATTCAACGTATTTACAGATACACGTCGACACGAAGATCCAGCTGCTCACGGACGTGAGTTGATGGCTTTGGTATTAACGCAAGGGATTCAAGCGGCTTACATGGCACAAGAAGTATATTTACAACATTTTTGGGAAATTGCAAATATCGAGATCCAAGGTGATGAGGTACTTGAGCAAGGTCTTCGATATAATGTATATCAGTTGCTGCAATCTGTGGGCAAAGATAAATACAGTAACATCGCAGCCAAAGGCTTAAGCGGTGAGGGCTACGAGGGACATTATTTCTGGGATACCGAAATCTATATCCTGCCGTTCTTCATCCTCTGTCAGCCAGAGCTGGCGAAGCAGTTGCTTCGTTACCGTTATACGATTCTAGGCGAAGCGAAGAAGCGTGCGCTAGAGCTAGGCCACAAGAAGGGGGCCGCTTACGCATGGCGTACCATTACAGGGGAAGAGTGCTCGGGGTACTTCCCAGCTGGTACGGCACAGTATCATATTAATGGTGATATTGCTTATACGTATATTCAATATTATCTCGCGACAGGCGATAAAGATTTCATTGCGGAATTCGGTGCGGAAGTCGTATTTGAAACTGCAAGAACTTGGATGGAGCTAGGTCATTATCATGAAGGTCTATTCAAGATTGATGATGTAACAGGTCCGGATGAGTATACGGCCATCGTAAACAATAACTATTACACGAATGTACTTGCAAAATATAATCTAGAGTGGGCTGCATCGTGGTATAAACAGCTGGCAGAAACTCATCCTGGAGCATGGGAAGCTTTGTGTAGTCGCATTGGCTTAACAACAGATGAGATTACAGCATTTGAAGAAGCGGCTGCGAAGATGTATCTGCCTTTCGATGAGAAGTTGAACATTCATGCACAAGATGATTCTTTCTTAGCGAAGAAGGTGTGGGATTTCGAGAACACACCGGAAGAAAAACACCCACTGCTGCTTCACTATCACCCGCTACACATCTATCGTCATCAGGTGTTGAAGCAGGCCGATACGGTGCTGGCGCATTTCTTGCTCGAGGATGGCATTTCAACCGATGTCTTGCGGAACTCCTACGATTATTACGAGAAGCTGACAACTCATGATTCGTCCTTATCCTGCGCGATCTATAGCATCATGGCTTCGAAGTTAGGTTACTCGGACAAGGCGTACGATTATTTCATTGAAACGGCACGAATGGATTTGGATAACACTCATGGCAACACGAAAGACGGATTGCATATGGCGAACATGGGTGGTACATGGATGTCGATCGTCTATGGCTTCTCGGGTGTAAGGATCAAGGATGATCATTTGGCATTGAACCCGACATTGCCGAAGCAATGGAAGGGATACACCTTCACGATGCGTTACCGTCAAGCGACGATTACCGTGGAAGTGAACCATTTGAAGACGCAATTAATCGTGGATGCACAAGAGCTGATTCATATCAAAGTAATGGAGAAGAGCTTCAAGATTCCAATGGGCAAGACAATCATCACGGTATAATTTATATCCTTTCAATTGAAATCTGAAGCGGCATGAGAAATTCCCCATGTCGCTTTATGTTTTCTTATATTAATTAATTTCAACCGCTAAATGAACAGCTGAACATCACTCTCCAAAGCATCTCTTAAATACGCCGCAGCATCGATAATCTCGACCTCTGGCAGCAGTTCTTCTGTTTTAAAGCCCATGATTTCGACGGAGAGCTTACAGGCATAGAACTTGATGTTTTTTTTACGAGCTCCTTTAAGAAAATGAATCAGCTTCGGCGCGCCTTGCTCCTCCATCATCTCCTCTAGCATCATCCGGCCCAGCCCGCTGAAATTCAAATGGGAGAGTGGCAGCTGCCCAGGGCCCTTTGGCGTAATGACATCCATCAGCTTCTCATAAATACTTTTATCCTCTAGCGTCATCTTCTCCGGATCACGCACCAGAAACAAACCCCAGAAAGAGAAAAACATCGTAACCTCTACATCAATATCTCTCGCGGCATTCGCTAAGATCAATCCCGCCATGGCTTTGTCGTATTCTCCGCTGAACATCAGAAGATTTATTTTTTTACTCACCTGGATAGTCCTCCCGTTCCTTATATTGAATTATAAGAAAGTATAAGTTTCACGGTATACGTTATCCTTATAATTCTCGCATAAACGTTTAGCCTCCTTAATAGGACGCCGTAGGCATTTTAGCTTGGAATGTCATTAGTATGGTTATGGAGGGGAGAAGTATGCGAAGGGACCTTCCGAATTCACAAAAAAAGCCCCCTTACGGGAGCTTCATCACCTTTATTTTGTTACCTAGCTTCTACTAATGTACTTCAGAATCTTTGGATTCTGGATCTAAGGTGCTGCGGATGTCATGGTAACGGGCGGAAAGCCAAATGCTTCCGGTAAATAATACGATGAGTCCAAGAACGATAGAAAATCGCCAGTCGCCTGCTTTGAAGTTCAGCTGAAGTACCGTTAGTACAAGCGAAACCTGGGTCCAGACCAGTGTTCTTTTGCGAAAAGCCGCAATATCTCCAGACATCTTTGGGATATTCCGAATGATCCAATAGGCAATAACTGCGAGAATAAGCGCAAATATAGCGGTTACGGCTAATTCAGAAGAGGATAGGACATGCATGGTCTCAGGCATCCTTTCGGCTTGCAAAAGTTAGGATTCAAAAAAGGTGAATTACTATTTCTTGAAAATACCTAGCGGAGCTCCGATCGGTAAGAAAGTGCGTCCGAAATGAGCGTTTAGCACAGAAGCGCCACATCCGTATAAGGATACGATACCAATTCCAAGTTCGGCACAAGCAGCAAGCTTATGGAAGAATTCTGGAGCGATACCAAAGGAATCGAAGGTTAGTCCAATAAAAAGGAAATCTATCAATACAAAAATGATAAGCAAAACTCTATTAGCCTCAACCGCGCCAATGGTCATAAAGATTGTAAAGATCAAGTAACCCAGAAATACAAATCCGAGCTGCTTAGGATCTACAGCCTCTGCAAGCGTTGGGCCGAATACGCCGAGCTTGATCAGCCAGCTGCTAGCCATGCCGAACCAAAAGAAAGCGTAGGCGCCAAAGGCGGTCATACCAAAGGTGTTGTTGTGCTTAGCATCTTGAATTGCGGCGAATAGTTGAGCAAATGCTCCGAGGAAGATAGCCCAAGGAATGACGTAGCTAAGTCCTGTTGTAAACTCAAGCTTCTGTGAAGAAGCAACCAATGTGACAATAGCCAGTCCGAATAGCCCGATGGCGCTAGGGTCTGCGGTGACGATTTTGACAGATTGGGTGTTAGGGGATTGCGCTGACATGACAGTAAAAGCCTCCATTATTATATATAGTTTTACGCTCTTAAAAACAGCACTCAAGGAGCGCTGTTCATAGGCTTGCCTATCATATCATATTGGTATGTGCTTGCCTATAAAACAGCGCTCATTTTTTGTTGTAAAAGGGCGGCCTTATGTCCAATAAGAGGTTATTTACATTTTTAGCTTCAACGAAGAAACCTTTTAGCCAAACAAACCGAGGTATTATGTCAAGATTAGACATTATATGCAGTGATAATCTTCACAATCTGTTGAAAATTGATGTATAATAGTCAGTGATAATTATTATCAAGTCATAATGAAAAGGCGGTAAGCTTGAAGTGAGCAAATGGACATTATTTACGAAGGCGACCCGGTTTTGGAGTTTTTCAGTTATGCTTATCCCGATTGTTTTAGGTACAGTTGGGGCATATGTATGGGAAAGGGCATTCCATCCGGTCTTATTTATTCTAACCTTAATAGGAGCGATTTCAGCGCATCTGTTTTCCAATATGGTGAATGATCTGTGGGATTATCGCAACGGAACAGATACAGAGGCGAAGAATTCCGCTGGTGAAATCAGCACAAACTCCGGGCTACTGACAGGTGGAATCCTCTCGGAGTCTTTTTATGCAAAGATGACCTGGAGTATGTTGGCGATTGCCCTCATCTGTGGTGGAGTCCTAAGTATATATAGCGGTTGGAATATCCTCTGGTTTGTACTTGTAGGTGCTTTAATCGCTTATTTCTATGTAGCCCCACCCCTGCGGTATGGCTATCGCGGCAAAGGTTACAGTGAGATGGCTATCTTTATAGCTTTTGGGATCATGCCTGTGTTAGGTTCCTTTTTCGTACAAACCGGTCATTTTAGCATGAAGCCTGTCATCCTTTCATTGCCGGTTGGATTCTTGACTACATTGCTATTGTTTAATCATCATTTCTTACATTGGAAAGCGGACGAGCAGGCTGGAAAACTTACGCTTGTTGTAGTGTGGGGTGAACAGAAGGCACTTGTCTTCTCGCGTGTGCTTCTCTTCACCGGTTATGCATCTGTGGTGATCTGTGTGCTAATGGGCGTACTTCCAGTTTATGCACTTTTGGCATTGGTTACAGCCTTCTGGCCGATTCGTATTTATCGTGGACTGAAGCCACATAATGCTTCACCAGCCTATATCCCGCTCATGGGTGCTTCACAAAAAGCCTCCGTTCGTTGCGGAGTAGTGATGGCAGCAACCTTACTAATTCAAGGATTATTCTGAAGATATAAGAATATATAGGTTTCACGCTATACATTATCCTTATATTTCTCGCATAAACGCTTACCGTCCATTAGGGACGCTGAAGGCGTTTTTGCTTGTACTAGTAATTACCATACAGAAGGAGTGAGCTTTCATGGAAAAGAAGGACAAGGAACTGTTGAAGGAAGAACAAAATGTTAAAGGCAATCAAATGGTGCTTGGAGATTTCCACTCCATTTTAGAAGAAGGAAAGGTCTGGAAGACAGGTGGATTTACACTGCCTGATGGGTCCTTTTGGGCTTATCGTGAACCGGAAGCAGTAGTTATTGTTCGTAATGATACGCTGTATGTGCGTGCGAAATTGTCCCGCGAGAACCATCAAGTACAAATTCTAGACAATGCTAAGCATATGTATTACTCCGCGGAGCCAGTGGTAATTCCTGAGGCTGGAGAGATTAGCTTTGAGCTGCAAATTCGTAGCCGTACACAAGGAACAGCACCTGGAGATTTGTACGATGGTTATGTATCGCTGAACTTGCTCGATTTTACGACAGGTGCGGCGCTAGACTTTTTTGCGGGAAATGATAAATATGCTAGTGTATATGGTATTTTGCCGTTCCCGGGGGTACAAGTACCAGAGAGCAAAGGAACGAAATATTTCTGCATCTTTAAAGAAGATACGGATTTCAAACCACGTGAATTTAATACCTACCGCATAACGTACCACCGTGGCAACGATGAGGCTGTATTCTATTTGAATGACAAAGAAGTGCGTCGTGAGAAAAATATTCCGATCAAGTTCAACAACTTTACAGTCGCGCTTGGAATTATGACAGAGAAGGATCTGAGTCCTGAAGGCAGTGTGTCTGTGCATGGACAGACAGTTATTGCAGAATGGTCCCCAGTGAAGATTACAACGACAGAACAGTAATACCTTGCAGGCTCAATTGATAAATAAGGGTGTATGGTGTGAATATTAAAAGCTTTCTAAGATTTGTGGAGCTGCCGACAAAAGTAGCCAGTATGATCCCCTTTCTGATGGGAACGCTGTATGCCCTGTATCGGTTTGAGGATTTTTATGTGTTGCGTTTTGGTCTGATGTTCGTTTCCCTGCTTAGCTTTGATATGGCAACGACGGCTATTAACAACTATTACGATTTCAAAAAAGCTTCCAAAACTCACGGCTATGGCTATGAGACGCATAATGCGATTGTGCATTTTAAGCTAAAAGAGAGCACCGTCGTGGCGACGATTGTTATTTTGCAAGCTCTGGCTGCAGGGGGCGGGATTGCGCTTGTTACGCAGACGGGTTTACTGGTCTTTTTGCTGGGTGGGCTGTCGTTCTTGATAGGGATCCTTTATTCGTTCGGGCCGATCCCGATTTCGCGGATGCCGTTAGGTGAGTTGTTCTCGGGTTTGTTTATGGGCTTTGTCATTATTTTTATTTCTGCCTATATTCATACGGACGAGCATGTGGTATCGCTGTTGCTTCAGAACGGTTGGGTCAGCTTGAATATCAATATTATGGAAGTGCTGTACCTGTTCTGGTTCTCTGTTCCTGCCATTTTGGGGATTGCAGGGATTATGCTCGCAAATAATATTTGTGATATTGATGAAGATGTGGAGAACCGCAGGTACACTCTTCCGGTCTACATTGGCCGACGTAATGCGCTTGTGCTGTTTAAATATCTATACTATGTCTCTTATCTGGATCTTGTAGTGCTGCTGATCTTGGGGATAAACCCTATTCTTGTCTTGGCGATTCTACTTACACTGATCCCATTGCACCGAAATATCGATTTGTTCAAACAGAAGCAGGAGAAGGCGAGTACCTTTATTCTTGCCGTCAAAAATTTCGTGTTGATGAATGCGGCCCGTATTGCTGTGCTTGGTGCGGCTGTGCTGTTAAACATGATAATGTAATTTTTCCACTGGATTAAAAAGCAGTATCTATCGGAGTCGAATCTCCTATGGGTGCTGCTTTTTTGCGCTCTGACTGTACTTTTCTATTAGTGATGAGTTTCATTCTATGATAAGGTGTCTTAAAGTATAGTAACTAATCCAAGGGAAGAGGTGTAGCCATTATGGTACAAAAACTTCGGTGGGGAATCATAGGCTGTGCGCAGATTGCGACTGGCTCAGTGATGCCAGCTATCATGAATTCAGATTCGGGAGTGATTACAGCGGTAGCGAGTCGTGGCTTGGAAAAAAGCAGCGCTGTAGCCGCAGAGTTCGGAATAGAGAAAGCATATGGCAGTTACGAAGAGTTACTTGCGGATAAAGAAATCGATGCGGTGTATGTTCCGCTCCCTAATCATCTTCATCGAGAATGGGTGATCCGTGCGGCAGAAGCAGGTAAGCATGTGTTGTGTGAGAAACCGATCGCACTGAACAGTGTAGAGGCTGCAGAGATGGTGAAAGCATGTAACGATGCAGGCGTCCACTTAGCAGAAGCATACATGTATCGGCATCATCCACGGATTGCTGAACTCCAGGACATTATCGCTAGCGGTGAAATCGGAGAATTACGCTCGATTCGAGGTACATTTACTTACAATGATGCTACAGACACTTCAAATATTCGTTTTAAATCGGCTTGGGGTGGCGGCTCGCTTTATGATGTTGGCTGCTATCCGTTAAGTGCGGCACGACTGTTGTTTGGGACGGAGCCGGAAGCTGTGACCGTGCATGCGAAGTTCTCCCCTGAGCATGATAATGTAGATATGATGGCTTCAGGGCTGGTAGAGTTTCCAGATGGTTTAAGCTTGATCTTTGATTGCGGAATGTGGGCATATAACCGCCAGCTCTTAGAGATTCTTGGGACCGAGGGACGAATTGAGGTGCCTATGCCTTTCAACGCTAGAGACGAGGATGCGGAATTCTTTGTGTACACTGGTGATGAGGTGAGACGGGTCGATGCCACAGGGGCTAATCCATACATACGGCAGGTGGATGATTTTGCAGCCGCTGTGTTCACAGGTAAGAGACTCATTGCACCGGAGGATCCGGTGCTAAGTATGCGTCTGGTTGAAACCTGCCTTGCTTCAGCTAAACAACGGCAAAGAATTAGCATGGTGTAACAGCGAATCTAATATGGATCTACGTTAAAAAACCTCCGGCTTGCTGCTATAAGCAGCTGCCGGAGGTTTTTTTGTTTGCATGTTCGGATTTTAAACTGTGCTCAAGAGAATATCATCTTCGTCATCATTGCTATTAAAGGCTTCGCGGTCAAATTCACCTTCTGAATTCGCGACCAACAACGCGGTTACAGCTGTTCCTGTTGCATTTACAGCGGTACGACCCATATCGATGAGCGCTTCTACACCTGCAACGATAGCGATTCCTTCAAGCGGCAGGCCAAGAGCGGTTAAGACCACCGTAGTGGAGATTACGGCTGGTCCAGGTACGCCAGCTACACCAATTGAAGAGATGATACTTACTAAGACCAGTGTAATATAGTCAGTCCAGTTCAGATCAATACCGAATACTTGGGCGGTGAACACAGCCACAATCGCCGGCCAAATGCCACCGCACGCATTAAAGTTGACCGATGCTCCTAACGGCGCAATAAAGCTCGCGATCCGCGGGGAGACATGAAGGCGCTTCGTAATCACTTCAAGATTGACAGGAAGTGTTGCGTAGCTGCTTCTAGTCGTGAAGGCAACGGTAATGGTTGGATAGATTTTGCGGAAGAAACGAATTGGATTCACCTTCGCTACTAATAGAACCAACCCGCCAAAGATAAGAACAAAATGAATAATCATTGCGACATATGAGGTAATGATTACGCTGCCCAGTTCCTGCAACGTTTCCCAGCCATAACGTGCGGTAATTCCTGCTATCAGTGCGAAGACACCGTAAGGCGTCAAGCGAATAATGAATTTCACGACCTGATGCAGTATCAGTGTCAGGGATTCAATAAGATCACGTACAGGTTTCACGGCTTCCGGTTTCTTGGAGCCAATTTTGATTATAGCTACTGCTAGGAAGATAGCGAAAATGAGCAGAGGCACAACCTTACCCGTAGCTGCTTCATTCACAGGGTTAGACGGCACAAGATCCAGAATAACCTGTGAGAAGGTCGGGATTTCCCGGGCGGCAAAATCTGCAGGAACATCCTGTTGTATCCCTTGACCAGGATTGAACAGCAACGCAACCGATAGGCCGATAATAGAAGCGATACCCGTCGTTCCGAGGAACCAGGCGAAGGTTTTGATCCCTATTTTGCGCAGATACTCCAGATTAGTTAAGGAAGAAATACTGTTTAATACGAGTATGAATACTAAAGGGATGACGAGCATGCGAATCAAGCTGACATAAATGCTGCCGAATGTACTGATAGCTTTGGTCTCTAAATCGAAGTATTGAAAGAATATTCCGGCAATAAGTCCGATGCCAAGTCCGATGAGTACCCGAGTACCAAATCCAATGCGTTTACGTGCCAGTAGAAACAAAATTGCAAAAACAAATATGGAAGCTACAAATCCATACCAGTTCGTTTCGATGGCGGATAACAAGTTGTTATCTATGTTCACTACTAATACCCCCTTAAACCTAGTTTTTTAATGTGATTAATCCTATTGAGATCAATCTATATAGAATTTATAGTAAAGTCAATGTAATAATATGTTAAAAATAATCAATCCCGATAAAAACCATGTGAAAAATAAAAATTGATTGACAAGGCGCATCGTCATGAATAATATGGAACTTAATCACAAGCCAATTGGAATCGACTGGACAGCCGGAGATTCAACGAAAGACGCGTGTTTTGCGTCTCGTTGAGTCTCTTTTTTTTATTTTAGAGAAAGGAGAATTTAGGGGTTAAAGGTACAACGATGAAGTTAAGAAGCATGGATCTACTGGACAGCCAGAGATTCAACAGGTACGTAATACGTGCTGTGTTGGGTCTTATTTTATTTGAAAAGGATGGTACACATTATGAAAAAACTTACGATATCTTTGGTTGCTGCAACTGTTGTCTTTTCCGCACTGACATATGCCGCAGTATCCGCTAATAAAAAGACAGCAGAGGCAGCATCCATTGAAGCAAGCAGTAATACAGCAGTATCGGTTTCAGCAGCAGCGGCACCTGTAGCTACTTCTGCAGCCGTAGTCGTTGTTCAGGCAGAAGCCTCTTCGGCTCCTGTTACAGAAACGGTTCAGCCGGAATCTTCAGCTCCAGCAGTGGAGACTGTCTCCGCAAAAGCGACTGCTGCCCCAGAAGCAACCGTTGATTCTGCGGAGAAGGCTGTTGCCTCAGCAGCTCCAGCGGTGGGTGAAACTCAGCCTAAGGCGACCGCAGCTCCAGCCGCGGAGACCGCTAAGGTAGCTACAACTACAACCACGGTAGCTGCGACTGTCAAAACGCAAACTCAAACAGCTACACCGGTTCCAACGGCTGCGCCTACGGCAGCTCCCAAAGCAATCGTAACTGCCAAAGCAGCTCAACCGACATCTGCTCCTGTCGTATCGGCTCAGCCTAAGGCCACTGCGGCACCTGTAGTAACGGCAACGGAAGCACCTTCGAAATCGAAATCCATTACTTTCTCCACAACTGAGGTGGTTAAAGCGACAGCCGCTCCGGTCGTTGAGTCTGCCCAACCGAAGACATCGTCTTCTGCACCTGCATCATCCACGGTCAGCGCACCAGCAGCTGCTCCAGCGGAAACGGTTCAGGCACCCGCACCGGCACCAGCCGCTGAGGAAGAGGTTTGTCCTTGATGAGCGGCAGGCTCATTCAGGATTCCTTTCAGCCCATACATCACATAAACCTATTTAAGGCGAGGTGCACATAATGATACGACCATTAACCTTTAAAAAAATTCTAACGCTGCTGTTGGCAGCCTCCCTGCTAATTCTGCCTACTCAGGCAGGAAGAGCTTATGCTAATCCGGATAACGCAGAGGCGCTAACTTCTTTTGGCTCAAGTAGTGGTGTAAGCCACTTTGATTATTTCAGTCATGTCTATGACCGTCTGAATGATCCTGACCATGTATTTAAAACGGCAACCTATGAGGATATCGTTCATCTTTTTGAGAGTGAAGGCACTTACGCTGTTCTGGTTGGCGGCGCTTGGAGCGAGAATACACAGGCCGACATCGGCTTTATCAATGAAGTAGCTAAAGAATATGGCATCTCTACGATTTATAACTTTGATACTAAGCTGGACGGTGACACGCTCCAGATTGCAGACAGCAATAATAAATTTGCTTACAAATACGTTGACCTGGTAAACAAATATTTAAAGAATTTGGATCTGTCCTCGAAGGATGTTCCAGAACGCAATGTTAGCTATACCAATAAAAACGGGGATGTCGTAACTGCTAATAAGATCGAATCTCCATTCCTGTTGGTCTACAACAAGGATCACAAGGATGCACAAGGAAATATCGCTCCTGTTGTATCCTATCTGGATAAAAGCTACTCGTGGAATGAGTTCCTGACGAACGGAACACTTGATGCTGCGAAGGTTAATGCGTATAAAGCATCGGTAAGAGAGGTACTTAGTGCCGCTTCTGGGTATAACAGGATCGATGAATCTGCTTATATCAAGGCTGCATTTAACAAGAACTACGAGGGCGAAAATGAGGGCAAACCTACGATCTTCAACGAATCGGACGGTACGCTCGTGTATGAACATGTGACCTACCATCAGCTGAAGCAAATTTTGGCAAGTGATGGCAACTATGCGATTTTGTTAGGTGGATCATGGTGCCCCAACACGCAAGCGGTTATCAAATATATTAATGAGTATGCCAAAAAGCATAATATCGATAAGGTCTACTTCTTCGATACGAAGCTCGACTCTGGGGTGACGGTTGCTGAACCAAGCAACAACAGCGGCACTAAGGGCAATGCCAATCCGCACAATAATAATGAGCTTCAGATTAGAACAACCAATCACCCATATGCGAAGTTGTATGTTGATCTGGTCCGTACTTATCTGACTAATATCAAGACCGAGAACAATACAGCAGCCAAACCATCTGTGATTAGTTATGTGAATGAGCTTGGAGACACCGTGATTGGAGATAGACTTCAAGTTCCATATCTGTTCACGTACAACAAGGATAACAAAGATGCAGACGGCACTAATGCACCTATTCTAGGGCATATTGAGCTTATGTACAGCTGGACGAACATCCAACCGGATTACGTGCAGGCGAATTACCCTGTCGGAGCCAGATACACTAACACTACAACAGCTCTGGATAAGCTATTCTCTAAACTGGAAGCTGTGCCCGCTGGACTTACAGGTGTAGCACCAACCGCAGCAGACAGTAAAGATGGGCAAATCTTGGGCACAAGTTCGGCCTTGGAATATAAGCTGGCTGGAGATACGGCATATACGCCAGTATCAGGATCCGCAATTACAGGGCTTGCGCCTGGTGTTTATAAAGTAAGATATGCGGCTACATCAGGATATCAAGGACCAACGAACGCAGCGGGACCGACGATCATTCCTTATAATGCTGGAGAAGATGTAAGTGTGGAGGTGCCTGCTTATATCCATCAACAAGCAGCTCCAACAGGTCTATTAGGCGTAGCTCCTACTTCTGAAGCTAACGATGATGGGCAAATTACGGGCTCAGCTGAAGGGCAGGAATATAAGGGTGTTGGAGAAGCTGATTATAAGCCTGTAACAGGCGTAGCCATCACAGGTCTTACTCCGGGCTTTTATAATGTGAGATTTGCGGCAAAAGAAGGATACAGCGTAGGTAAAGATGCTACTGTTGAAGTTCCGGCCTATGGCGAGCAAGCAGCTCCTGTAGGGCTAGTGGGGGTGGCACCGACTACTGCAGCCAATAATGATGGCAAAATCACAGGGACTACGAAAGCGTTGGAGTATAAGTTATCAACAGTTACCGATTATGTCTATGCAACAGATGTAGAGATCGTTGGACTGGTACCGGGAACGTATCAGGTAAGATACGCAGCCAAAGAAGGGTTTAATGCAGGCAGAGCAGCAGAAGTGATTGTTCCAGTATTCACTGCAGAGCAAGCAGCGCCATCTGGTTTACAGGGGGTAGCTCCTACCTCTACAGCGAACAATGATGGAAAAATCACAGGAACCACAACAGCCTTAGAATATAAGCTGTCCAGTGTGACTAATTATGTGTATGCACCAGATAAAGAGATTATAGGTCTAATACCAGGTACGTATCAAGTTCGATACGCAGCGAAAGAAGGTTATAAGGCGAGTCCAGTAACTAATATTATTGTCCCTGCTTATGTATCTATTTCAGACCCAGGAACAAGTGGGCCTGGCGGCAGCAATCCTGCGCCGAGCACGACCACACCAACACCAACAGCAAGCCCTCAACTGGTTGCTACAACAACAACCGGTAACACTGTGAATTTATCATCAACAGCAGCAACCAAAACGGATAAAACCACAGGAGTAACCACAGCAACAATCACGAAGGAAGCGGCTACCGAGCTTGTGAATCTTGCTAAAAAGGCAGAAGCGGATGGGAAGAAAGCCGTACTTGAAATTAAAGTAGCAGCTACTTCTGAAACCCAAACAGCCGAGCTTACGCTACCGAGAAGCATAATTAACGAGTTGGTCTCAGGTACAAAGGCCGAGATTACGATTCATTATGAGAATGTAGGTACGATTACGCTCGATGCCAACTCTTTGGCAAGTATCAGCGCAGCCTCGGATGCAGGAGATATTGTCATAACCATTGCTAAGGTTTCGTTAACGGCAGAAGGTAAGGCCGTTCTCGGGGACAGACCGGTTTATGATTTGTCGGTAAAAGCAGGTCAGAGTACCATTTCCACCTTTGGTGGGGGCATTATCCATATCAGTGTGCCGTATACATTGCAAGCAGGAGAACAGAAAGATGCGGTCATCGTATACTATATCAATACCAACGGAAGCTTGGAGAATGTACGCGGGAATTATAACGCTGCCAATGGAACCGTAGATTTTGTTACCACACATTTCTCCCAATATATTATTGGATATAACAAGGTGAGCTTTGCGGATGTTTCAGAGACTTCGTGGTATAGCAGTGCAGTAGGTTATCTTGCGGCACGCAGTATCACATCCGGCACGGATGCAGAGCATTACAGTCCAAATGCTGCAATAACTAGAGGGCAATTCATAGTCTTGCTCTTGAATGCTTATGGCATCACACCCGACGCTACCGCAACTGATAATTTTGCGGATGCGGGCAATACGTATTACACGAACTATCTCGCGACTGCTAAGCGCCTTGGGGTAGCCACAGGTTCGGGAGATAATCAATTCCAGCCAGAGGTTCAGATCACTAGACAGGAGCTATTTACACTCCTGTATCGCTCACTTGTAGCGCTAGGTGAACTGCCATCCGAGAAGAAGGCTGTAGCTCTTTCTGATTTTGGTGATGCAGGGGAAATTGCTGGCTATGCACAGGAAGCCCTTCAGGCGCTGGTGGAAAGAGGTGTAGTAACCGGAGCGAATAGCAAGCTGAGTCCTAAAGAAGTTACTACAAGAGCGCAAGCGGCACAGGTCATTTATAATCTATTATCGAAATGATTGGCGGTAGCTGAATATAACAGTAGAACCCCCCTGCTTTTTTTACAGGGGGGTTCTACTGTTATAACTTAATGCAGATTTTTCCGAAGTGTGTACCCTTAGCCAAGTATTGCAATGCTTCAACAGATTGTTCAAATGGAAATACAGCGTCAATGATAGGGCGAAGTCCATTTTGTTCAACCGCACGGTTCATCGTCTCAAACATGTCACGGCTTCCGACATTGATGGCTTGAAGGCGTGCTTTTCTCAGAATTGCAGGGATGATTTCAAAGCCCTCGACTTGGAAGCCCGACAGACCGCCTACCAGACTGATCCTTCCACCCACCCGCAGCGCCACGATTGACTTATTTAATGTGGATGATCCACCGAGATCAACAATATGGTCTGCCCCGCGTCCCCCTGTCAGCTCAAGAACAGCCTTATCCCATTCAGGGGTCTTTAAATAATTGATACCGAAATCCGCTCCCAATCCCTTTGCACGCTTAAGCTTCTCATCGCTGCTTGATGTGATGATCACCTGTGCACCGTGAAGCTTGGCAAATTGAAGCGCGAATAGTGAAACTCCACCCGTTCCTTGTATCACTACAGTCTCTCCAGCCTTCACCTTTCCTTCTTCAACAATAGCATGCCAGGCTGTAACACCAGCACAAGGAAGTGTTGCCGCTTCTTCATCAGTTAATAGATCTGGAACACGAACCAATCCCTCCTCGGGAAGCACAACATATTCTGCAAGCAACCCATCAAGCGGACTTCCAAGTGAGCTCACCCAATTTTCTTGTGTAGGTTCTCCCGAAATCCAGCTTTGAGTAAAAATACCGCTTACCCGATCACCAATCTTGAATCTGGACGTATGCTCACCTAAAGCAACAACTTCACCAACACCGTCCGATACCGGAATTAAAGGAGAGTTCAAAATTGGGTTATAAAAACCATCAATGACACCTAAATCTCTAGCGTTAAGGGAAACTGCCCGCATTTTTATACGAACTTCACCAGAACGAGGATTAGGAATTGGATGTTCGGCTACCTTCAGTTGATCGAGCCCAAATTCACTTTCAATTTCGTATACTTTCATGAGCAATCTCTCCTTCTTGAAGTGCATAGACATACAATAATCCATAAATTACACTTAAGTAAGGAGGCACTTTATAGTGTCCAGGGAACCAAAAAGTGCACGGGAGGACTTTATATGAACAATCCATTTTCGACGAATGCCGTAGAGCCTGATATCTCGTTATCGATTTGTGGGTACAGTAAGGTCCTTGATATTATCTCTAATAAATGGACAGCTTTGGTCATCTATGCAATGGAAGATGGAATCATTCGTTACAGTGATATCAGAAGACGAATCGAAGGCATCTCTAAAAAAATGCTAACTCAAACTTTGCGGCAACTGGAACGAGATGGGTTGGTACAACGCGAGATTACACCTTCCGTTCCACCCATCGTAGAGTATTCTCTAACCCCCCTAGGAGTGTCGTTACTTGAGCCTATGAGAGCGTTAAATCAGTGGACGAGTAAAAATTATGTGTGGGTTGAAAAGGCCAGAGCTTCATATGATCAAGTGGATCAAACAGAATAATTTGTGTGGGATAGATCTCTACACTTTAAGGGGGAACCAATGGTTCTCCCTTTTGTGCTGAACAGGGCATTAGCATTCATAGATATAAGATTAGTGAGTTAAATTATGGAGCGGGATTCAGTTCAATGATACAATTATTGTAATTTTATGAAATAGTAATTTTTAACATCTTCAATTAGTCGCTAGAGAGGGGATTAGGATATGGGCCTTGCTGATGATCCAGTCATTGCGATTTCTGGTTTATGGATGAACTACACGGACCGAATGGTGCTAAAGGGCATTGACCTTAAGGTATACAGAGGACAAATTATTGGCTATATCGGCCCTAACGGGGCAGGAAAGAGTACAACTGTTAAGATTATGCTCGGTCTGGTAGAAGGCTATAACGGCAAAGTAGAGATTTTCGGTAGGGATATTGCTGATGGAGATGTTTCTTACAAAAAAAGAATAGGTTATGTGCCGGAGGTAGCCGAATTATATGATAGCCTCACCGCTAGGGAGTATCTAACTTTTGTAGGTGAGTTGTATGGCATGAAGCGTAGTGATGTGGATTACAAGGCTGGAAAATTAATGGCCTTGCTAGGTCTTGAGAAAGCTTATGATTCGCGGATCGCAACCTTCTCCAAAGGGATGAAACAAAAGGTACTGCTGATCTCCAGCATGCTTCATGATCCCGATATTCTGTTCCTAGATGAACCGTTGAGCGGTCTGGATGCCAATAGCGTAATGGTGGTAAAGGAGATTTTTGCATCTTTGGCGGCAAGGGGCAAGACCATTTTCTATTCTTCACACATCATGGATGTAGTTGAGAAGATCAGTAGCCGGATCGTTTTGATCGATGGTGGAGATATCGTGGCGGATGGGAGCTTTGCTGAGCTAAGAGAGAAGGGCCGCGAAGGGTCGCTTGAGGATATTTTTAATCAATTAACTGGATTTGATAAATACCGTGATATTGCTGGGGAATTTGTTGCGGTCATGCAAGAGGTATCTTCTCATGACTGATTTCTATGTGCTGAAGCTTCTGGATAAGCTGCGAGGTGGGTTTAGCCGAATCGGAGTTGATTATGATGTGATGCGGAGTATTCTGCAGGTCAAACTGACGATGGACGGAAGAAGAACACCGACAGTGCTCGCTGGAATGCAGAAGAAGGAGGAGAAGAAAGAGGGCTCGCCGCTGCGGGTGCAATGGATTTATTTACTTTTTGGCGTCATGTTAATTCCTCTTATGATGTTAACGGGGAACTATATGCTGCAGATGAGTCTAGTGTTTGGTGTAGTGATGTTTATGATTACGACCACACTGATCTCTGATTTCTCTTCCGTGATGCTTGATCTTCGGGACAAAAACATACTGGCTTCAAAGCCAGTGAACCGCCGTACCTTGAACATGGCGAAGAGCATCCACATTCTCATTTATTTATTTTCAGTGACGCTGACCTTGACCGGACCTTCGCTGATTTTGTGCCTGTTCAAACAGGGAGTACTATTTTTTCTAATATATGCTGTTGAGATCATTCTGATGGACTGCTTTATTCTCGTCATTACGGCGCTGCTTTATTTACTGATCATGAAGTTTTTCGACGGGGAGAAGCTCAAAGATATTATTAATTATGTACAGATCATTTTGACTATAGGGATTACAGTAGGGTATCAGCTCGTTGTTAGACTGTTCGATATTGCTGAATTGAGCCTCTCTTTTAAGCCGGCATGGTGGCAGTATTTGATTTCTCCGATTTGGTTTGCGGCTCCATTTGAGATGTTGATTGGCGGGGCGAGAGATACACACTTCGTGGTGCTTTCAGTGCTAGCTTTAGTAATTCCGGTTCTGCTGATTGTGGCTTATATTAAGCTGATGCCTTTATTCGAAAAGAGCTTACAGAAGCTTTCAGAGCAAGGGAACGTTGGCAAGAGTAACGCCCGAATGGTGGACTGGTTGTCGAAAGTAACTTGTAAGAACCCGGTAGAGGGCATGTTTTTTCGCTTTAGCTGGTCAATGATGAAGAATGAGCGTGACTTCAAGTTAAAGGTATATCCGGCAATCGGTTATTCCATTGTCTTCCCGTTCATTTTTATATTTGGGATCTTTTGGGATGGGAATGCATCGTCTATCAAGGATTCGAACACATACCTGATGATTTATTTCGGTGCGACGTTACTTCAGACGGTTGTTCTAATGCTAAGGTACTCTGCGGGTTATAAAGGCTCTTGGATTTATAAGCTGATTCCTCTGCCAAACACCGCACCCATCTATCGTGGAATGCTTAAGGCAGCGATAGTTCGCCTGCTATTACCTTTATTCGCTATAGAAGCGATAGTGTATCTTTGGTTGTTTGGGCTGCGGATTGTGCCAGACTTGGTAGTCGTGCTGTTTGCAATGCTGATCTATGCGGTCATTTGTTTCCGTTCTTATCCTCCGGTACTACCTTTCTCAGAACGATATGAGGCAGCTAAACAGAAGGATTACACCGCAAACTCCTTTGGGTTATTATTTTTGCTGATGGGGATGGCAGGTATTCATTATGTCTTCACTTTGTTTCTGGGTGGAGTTTATATCTACCTGTTGGTTTTGGTAGTTTTGAATCTATGGATATGGCGAATTACCTTTCCCAAAAATGTATCATCAACAGGTCGTGGTTCAAGTTTTCCGGGTTGAGTGATTGTGTCAAATATGGACATTTTTCGCGTAATAAAAAAGGGTATAAATTCCAGTATTTACTTAGACAATCTTCTGAATACAGAGTAGAATACATCTAAAGTTTCTTTTTATGGATAACCTATAATCTTTACGCACTCTTCCATATCTGATATTCGTGTACTGATTTTTTACTTGAGAAATACGCTGAGCGATTACGGGATTCAAAACCGGTGAAGAGGTTAACTAATGGATAAAATGGGAATCCACTATAATGTTTGGATTGTTTTACTATCATTTGTGCTAGCGGCGACAGTTACTTATTCTGCACTGAATCTGATTTCGCAAGTTTCACGTTCTACTGGCAAAATCCGACGTCTGTGGTTGATCTCGGGAGCTTGTGTGTTAGGCTGCGGTATTTGGGCAATACATTATGTTGGGATAATGGCGAATCGCTTTCCGGCGGAGGTCAATTATTATCCAGGCAGATCTATAATATCACTATTAGTTGGTGTGTTATTCTGCTATTTGGCATTCCGGATCACTTCTGTTCCTCAGTTAAAGATATGGAATTTAGTAGTAGGCGGTATTCTCTTGGGAAGCGGCTTTTCGGCTATGCATTATATCGGAATGTCTTCTATGAAGATTGCGACGAGGATTCATTATGATATATGGATTCAAGCCGTTGCTGTAATTCTGGTTTTGGTTTCGTCTTATATCGGATTATTGATGTTTCACAAGTTTAAAGAATGCGGAGGGTTTCAGCGATGGAAGCTATACTCGGCGTTGTTTATCGGATTTTCAGTTACCGGATTGCATTACACAAGTGTAAAGGCTTGTCATTTTGAATATAACAACTTACCTGGAAGCAAACCTTTTTTTGTAGAGACTGATGTTATACTGTTAATGGCATTTTCGCTGGCAGCGCTACTTATGCTCGCAGTTTCTGCTGGCGCCGTATTTCTGGATCGCCATGTGCTTGAACGAATGGTTTATCAAGATCCGCTAACAGAGCTGCCGAATCGACATGGACTAGAACGCTATTTTAAAGATGAATTTTTTGAAAGCAGATCTGGTGCTGTTTTTATTGTAGATCTAGATCGCTTTAAGTCGATTAATGATACGCTTGGACATGATATAGGTGATATGCTACTACAGGAGGTCGCTGTTAGATTAATTCGTTCTGTAGGGGATAAAGGAAAGATCTTCCGTTTAGGCGGTGACGAATTCCTGATTGCTCTTCCAGATTGCACGCTGGAGGGTGCGCAGGAAGAAGCAGGGCATATTATGCATGAACTTAAGGAATTCTATCGTATTCAGGGCAATGAGCTATATGTTACTGCAAGTGTTGGAATCAGTATGACTCCTATGCATGGGACTGATCGCTCAGCGCTAATGAAGGCTGCGGATACGGCTCTTTATACCTCTAAGGATTCAGGTAAGAATAAATGCAGTGTGTTCGACCAGGAAGTAAATCGCCATCAGTTGCGGCGGATGTCGCTAGAGAAGGATCTTCGAAAAGCGTTGGCTCGTTCTGAGTTTATGGTTGTGTATCAGCCGAAATGGGATTCATATATGAATGTTACGGTGGGTCTTGAAGCGCTGCTGCGCTGGAGACACCCAGAGCATGGGATCATTTCGCCAGCGGAATTCATTCCTATTGCAGAGGAGACCGGACTGATCGTTCCGATTACCTATTGGATGCTACATGATGTGTGTAGCCAGAACAGGTTCTGGCATAAGGAAGAGATAGCTAACGTACCGGTCTCAATTAATATGTCCGCACGGATGTTTGAGGATGGGAGTCTATACGATGTTGTAGCGGAAGCACTCACATGTGCAGAATTAGAGCCACACTTTCTCGAACTGGAGATTACAGAGTCCATTGCGATGCATAACATGAAAGAGACGGTTGCACAGCTGTCTAGACTTCGATTGCTTGGGGTAAGAGTATCGCTGGATGACTTTGGGACAGGCTTCTCCTCCCTTGGTAATTTGGATGAAATCCCAGTGAACACACTCAAGATTGACCAAGTATTTATTCGTAACAGCAAGATGCACTCCAAGAAAGCTATTATCAGCAATATTATTGCGATTGCGACTCATCTTAATATGGAAGTCGTGGCGGAAGGTGTGGAGACACCAGAGCAAATTGAATTGCTGAAATCACTGGGTTGTAGAGTCATGCAGGGTTATTATTACGGTCGGCCGATGCCTGTACATGAGCTGGGTGAGTGGTTTATAGCGAATACGGCAGCGTCGTGATCTCAATACATAGAAGAGGGGCTAGCGACCAAGCAGAATTTCTCTGCTTGGTCGCTAGCCCCTTTAAGTTTAAGAACTTACATGAATAAGAAGAATTATACTTTGAAACGTTCAATTAGAATCTGTAGCTTCTCAGCTAGCGAGGACAGGAAACCTGCAGCTGACTCCACTTCTTCCATGGCTGCAAGCTGCTCTTGTGAGGAGGCGGATAATGTTTCCGCACCGCTTGCTGTCTGATTAGCGACGTCGACAATATTCTGTAGAGTAGTAACGAGACCATCGGAGATGGAGGCTAGCTCGCGGACTGTTCCGGAAATCTGCTGACTTTGTGAAGCCATCCCAGAGACGGACATCTCAATCTCGGAGAAGGATTGACCTGCCGTTACGATTAATTCCCGGCCTTGATCCATCTCTTCTGTAGAGCGCTTCATGGTTTCTCCTGCTTGGTCCATCTGATTTACGATGATGCTTACGAGTTGTCCGATTTGAGCAGCAGATTGGGCGGATCGCTCGGCAAGCTTGCGTACGGATTGTGCAACTACCGCAAAGCCTCTTCCCTCTTCTCCGGCTCTTGCAGCTTCAATGGCTGCATTCAGCGACAGCAGATTGGTTTCTTCTGCGATGCTCGCAATCGTGCCCACAATATTCTCAATTTCCTTGGAGTAGCCGCCCAAGGTCTCAATAATGACAGCTAAATCAGTGATGCTGTCACTGACGATGCTCATCTGTTGTGTAGTAGAGTCCATTGCTTCTCGACCTGTACGAGCCTTTTCGGCGTTACTGGTAGCATTATTCATTGCGTTATCAGCATTTCCTGCAATCTCTGTAATGAAGTGTGACAAGTCTTGTACAGACTTATATCCACCCTCCAAATTTTGCAATTGTGTATTAGCTCCATCGGCAAGTTCAATCGAAACGTTGACACTGTACTCACCAGCACGGTTAGTTTCCTGTGCACTGGCAGAGAGCTCTTCGGATGAAGACGCCACCTGCATGGAGGTTTCATTAACTTCGGTAATGAGCATGCGCAAGCTCTGCGTCATGCCGTTGAAATTTCGAGCTAGTGTACCAATCTCATCCTTGCTGTTGAATGAAATAGGATCATGAGTAAGATCACCCTGTGCAACAAGATTTACGCCTCTGGATAGCTTCGTTAGTGGACTTACCATTCGGCGGATTAAGAGATATGCTGCCACAATAGCAATAACTAGAATGGAGGTCCCGATAATAAAAGGCTGAACAATGATGTCTCGGGTCCGTTCTTGAATTAATGGGCCATCGAAGTTAATAGCCATTAGAGCGACTATAGGCTTGGACGGATCATGATCCTGATAGATGGGGCCGTAGCCCGTCTTAAGTGAGGTACCTTCGTATGTATAAACCTTGGAGTAAGCGGAATGCTTAGATTTAGTGATCATTTGTTTCTCTTCATCTGAGAAATAAAAAGTGTCGCCTGCTTTATAACCTCTTGCTTTGAAGCTTGAATCTGCGGCGAGGATCTTTCCGTCTAGCGATAAAATGAACGCCTCTTTAAAAATAGCCTTATGTGCCACAATCCAACCGATCCGGTCTTCGACAGCCTCCAATTTGCTTTGATCTCCTGCAATTAACGCGGTAATATCTGATGGGTCAATCAGCCCGGTTGTAATATTGGCGCATCCTACCAATTCGATACCTGCTGCTTCGTCTACTTGCTTATACGCAGTACGGTATCCGAAGAACCCGATGGATGATCCAACAAGAAGTAACACGATGAACATCATCCAAGTTAATTTAGTTGCCAATTTCATTCTTTGCACCAACCTTGACAAAATATGTTTTCGGAGACAATCGCTCTCACTGCTACGATTATAGCGTATCGTTAAGCCTATGACCTTACATAGAATATAGTATTTTTGTGTCGGATATTGTAAATTGATGGAAAAATTATGGAAATAAACGTGATTATGAAATCTTTAGTAGACAAAAGCATTGAATCCTGACCAGTTCTAGTGGTACGCTTGTGTTATTAAAAAACGGATTGGGAGTTGAAACAAGGATGCCACATCAATTAGATCCGTTAATAGAGCGTCTTGGATTATCCATGTGGAGAGTACAGCGTAAGATCATGTCTCAAAGGACTTTGCATAAAGAACTCGGACTTACCGTACCTCAGATGGGTCTGTTAAATATAGTAGCGAAAGAGAAAAAGTCGCGGGTGGTACAACTGGCGGAGTCTATGGAGGTCAAATCAAGTGCCATTACCGTGATGCTCGATCGCCTGGAAGCGCTGGGTTTTATTAAGCGTGAGACGGATGGATCGGACCGGAGAGCGGTTGTGGTGACCATCACCGAGGAAGGTCAGCAAATACTTGAAGAAGGACATTTCCGTTCAAAACAGCTGCTTGCTGAGCATTTATCTATACTGAAGCCGGAAGAGCTGCAAAAGTTTGCGGAGTACTACCGTATGATCGAGGATCAGGAACGGTAAATCTCTAGCTTTAGCTTATAGATACAGAAAGAAGGCCACCTTCTCCGGAGAGAAGGTGGCCTTCTTTGAAATATAATAATGATAAGTTCTAAGGTTTAATTGGTTTGTCTGGCAGCTGCGTAATGTAACTATGGGAAAGCTGTAGAAGTCTCAATGCTCGGTTGTATTCATCCTCAGTAGCAGCCGGTGCTTTTCCATTATAAATAGGGTATTGGGTATTATCTTCAAAGCTGTTACCCGGAATAAGCAGTCCTGAGCTGGAAATGAAAGATCCAGAAGGTAAATAATATCTTTCTGGCAGTAAATTATAAGTCTGACTGAGTAGATCTTGACCGAAAACTAGGTTATTCTCTAATGAAATTCCAAGAAGACCAGCAGCAGTTGGCATAATATCCACTTCGCCACCGACTTGCTCTAAGGTCTGTGGTGCTGTGCTGTCTCCTGCATGAATGAGCAGAGGAATGTTTAACATATCCGCATAGGAATATTCATGACCATAAATTTCAGTCATTAATTGCTTATCATCATGATCGAGAGAATAAATAGGCAGTCCCATATGGTCTCCATAAATCATGATCACGCTGTTATCCCATACGCCATTCGCTTTAAGCTCTTCTACGAAATGTCCGAAGGCATCATCCGCATAGTTCTGGGAACGGATATAGTCACCCACAAAAGTACCTTCGTAACGCTCTGGTAGCTTCATGCGGTATTTTTCCTCAGGAATTGTGAATGGATGATGCGCTGACATCGAAATGATCTGAGCGTAGAAGGGTTGACCCTCGTTGCTCATTTCTTTCAGTTTGTCAGCAGTTTTACTATAGAGCGTATCATCAGAAGCACCGAAGAAGAAAACATCATCTTCACCAAAGAATGAGCGATCATAATAATGATCGAAGCCCAGTGAGTCATACAGCTCACCACGGTTCCAGAACTCTACGACATTGGTGTGGAAGGTTGCGGTCTGATACCCATTGTCTTTAAGCAAGCGTGGCAGACTTGGTAGCACCTTATCTACATAGGACATCGTTGCCGCACCACGCGGAGGGATGTAGGCGGATGTGTTCACTACGAATTCTGCATCTGACGTATTCCCTTGGCCTACCATTTGATAGAAATTAGGGAAGTAAAGACTATCCTTCATTACCTTGTTCAGGTTCGGTGTAATCTCTTGCCCGTCTAGCTCAAGACCCAGCAAGAAGTTCTGGAAGGATTCCAATTGAATGATAATAAGATTTTTGCCTTTAGCCGTGCCATGAAGTGGAGAACTAACCGCAGTATTAATCCCCTTCACTTGGTTGATGGCATCTTGTGTAATGTCACTTGATTGCACAAGCTCTGGTTCTTCTTTTGCAAAGATCGTATAGGCTTCGTAGTTAAGAATACCCATCTCCTGAGCTTTCTTAATTTCGTTCATACTAGCCTTATTAGGCAAAATGTTGAACAAGCATAAACCAAGTGAGACTGCGAATAGAACACTATATTTTATTTTTCCGTTACGACGGTTGATATTCTCTTTTTTATAGACACGGCCTTTCTTATTAAAGAAGAAATAGCCTCCTAGGACAATTATATCTGTAAAGATTAACAGGTAGTAAGGATCCATCAGTGAGAATACGCTGTTGCTGACGGCTGTGACTTGATTCACCTGTTCCGCGGCATGGTAAGTTACAATGACACCATAATATTTAAAATACATAATGGCTGCGAAAAAGATGGCTGTTACTAATAAATTGACTGTCATGTAATATCCAAGCTTTCGTTTGGAGGCGAACCGCTCAATAATACAGAAGAGCGCCCAGGCAAAAGGGATTTCTGTCAGTAATGATTTCCAAGGCAGCACATCATCAAAAATGACGCCCCAAGCCAGAAATGCTTTTAGGATAAAAAGTATTGTGAAAAACACAAAAGGTTTAATAATCCAACGTTTAATATTAAAGGATGACACAGCTTCCCCCTCTTTCTACATGATAAAACGCCATTTCTCAAACAGGACGAAACAGCACCAAGACAAAATGACTCCATAGTAATAAAATTTATTATGCAGGGCTAGCAGAAGAAAGTCAAAAACCGAAAGCGTAAGTATAAGCTTTGTGGAGTGCGTAAAGTTAAACACGCATGGGTGAAAGATAATGTTTATGCTATCCCATGGGGTTATACAGCGATTAAAGGACCGAAATAGACATTGGGAACAAAAAGGATATATGGCTAATTAAGGGAGGTGAGAATAGTTGGATCATACTGTAACCCTATCCGTTAGAACTCTCGTCGAGTATGTTTTTCGCAGCGGTAGTATTGAGCCTGGATTTCATGGTACTTCCTCTATGGTTGAAGGAACACGAATTCATCAGAAAATCCAAAAGCAATATAAGGAAGGTGACCGCAAGGAAGTCTATCTGAAAACAGAGATCCCTTATGGTAGCTTACTCTATATTGTAGATGGGCGCTGTGATGGACTGCTTGTTTCGGAGGATGGGAGCCTAACGGTCGAAGAAATCAAATCAACCTCCGGACTGCTGGACATGCTGGAAGAGGGACATGAGGTTCATTGGGCTCAGGCGCTGATGTACGCATATATGGTATCGCTGGAGCAGGAGCTTTCTTCTATTCAAGTAAAGCTTACCTATGTCCACCGGGCTACTGATGAGCAAAAAAGCTTGTACCGAACGTTGTCTTTAGATGAACTGATCTCATTTGCTAATGATACCATAGCCAGATATGCTCCGTACGCTGAGATGATGGTTCGTCATGATGCTAAGAAAGAGCAGAGCCTTCGAGAGTTACAATTCCCGTTTCCTTCTTATCGAAAGGGACAACGGCATTTTGCCGGAGCGGTGTACAAATCCATCGTAGAAAAGGTCAGTCTGTTCGCTCAGGCGCCCACAGGTATTGGGAAAACAATGTCAACGCTGTTCCCGGTCCTTAAAGCAATGGGCGAAGGACAAGCTAAAGGATTGTTCTATTTAACGGCTAAGACGGTTACCCGTTTTGCCGCACAAGAAGCAATCTCGCTACTGCTGACGCAGGGACTCCAGCTGCATGTCATCACACTTACTGCTAAAGAGAAGACCTGTTTTCATGATGAAGGGATTTGCGGTAAGGATTCCTGTCCCTATGCGGAAGGCTATTATGATCGGATTAATGATGCGGTAATGGATCTGTTAGAGCATGAAACGCTGGTGAGCAGAGACACCCTAGCACTGTATGCTCACAAACATAAAGTGTGCCCGTTTGAGTTCTCGCTGGATGCAGCCTATGCCTGTGATGCGGTGATCTGCGATTACAATTATATATATGATCCCCGGATCAGCCTGAAACGGCTAACAGAGGAGAGAAAGAGAGAAACGGTGCTTCTGGTAGATGAAGCACATAATCTGGTAGACCGGGGACGAGAGATGTTCTCTGCCTCTTTGCTGAAGGCCCCCTTTCTAGAAATCCAGCGTCAGTACAAGGAATTAAACCGTAATTTGAGTGCTGCAGCTAAATCGGTGAATGCTTTTTTTATCTCCCTTCGCAAAATTTGTAATGAAGAGGGGCAAGGGCAGTGGGCTTCGTTCCCGGAGGAGCTGCCAGCCTTGCTTGAGATATTTTCTTTGGAGGCGGAACAGGAACTTATTCACCCGAGCGCCAGCATTGTTCCTCAGAATGGAGAAGGAGAGAATGTTCTCCTGGATACCTATTTTGCAGTTCAGGGGATGCTTCGCACCTTTAAGACCTATGATGAACGCTACATAACTTATGCTGAGGTTCGGCGCGGCGATGTGTACTTGAAGTTATTTAATTTGGATCCATCGCATTTGCTCCGACAAATGTCCAAGAGCTTTCGAAGTCAGATTCTGTTCTCTGCTACGCTTTCTCCATTATCGTATTATCGGGATATGATTGGTGCGGTGGAGGAAGATTACAGTTTAACGGTCTCATCTCCTTTTCAGAAGGAGCAATGGGAAGTGACCGTGCTGCCTGTCTCCACACGTTATCATGACCGGGAAGCTTCCCTCATCCCGTTAACTCAGGCATTGAATCAAATGGTTTCAAAGAAGGGCAATTATCTGGTGTTTTTTCCTTCATATCTCTATTTACAAAACGTATATCAGGCCTTTACGGAGAATTACCCCGAAGTACGGACTTTGATGCAGGATACAGGCATGAGTGAGCAGGCTAGAGAAAGTTTTTTAGCAGCATTTAGTCCAGATAATGACGAGACGCTGTTAGGGTTTGCTGTACTCGGAGGGATCTTTTCGGAAGGTGTAGATCTGCCAGGAGACCGTCTCAACGGGGTAATGGTTGTTGGAGTTGGCCTACCACAGCTTGGTCTTGAGCGTAATCTGCTGCGTCAGTATTTTAATGCCAGAGGTAAAAATGGCTTTGATTATGCTTATGTCTACCCAGGCATGTGCAAGGTATTGCAAGCTGGAGGCAGACTGATTCGAAGTGAGACAGATACAGGCATTATTGTGCTTGCGGATGATCGCTTTTTGCAGAGTCCTTACATGCATTTGCTTCCCGAAGAATGGAGAGATTATCTTATCCGCTCATAAGAGGGTATAATCTATGAAAAGGTATTCATAATCAATCGGCAGGAGGAAAAAGAATGACATTAAAAGTGGGTATTGTGGGTACGGGTTGGTTCTCTAAGGTACATGCTGATTTACTAGCAGAGATGGATAATGTCCGTTTGCAGGCGGTCTGCGGAAGCAGTAAGGCTAAAGGCGAAGATATGGCACGTCCATACGATGCTGCTGGATATGGTGATATTACGGAAATGCTGGATGCTGAGAAGCTCGATGCTGTTTATATTTGTGTGCCTCCACAATCTCATGGTGCGATTGAACGATCATTAATCAAGAGGGATATTCCCTTTTTTATAGAAAAACCGCTTAGTATGACTACTGAAATTCCCGCAAGCCTACTTCAGGATATCAAAGAACATAATTTGTTAACCTCGGTAGGATATCATTTCCGCTATCAGGAGAACATTAAACGTCTGAAAGAAACTTTGCGTGGTGACAAAGTCGGTATGATTATGGGGCAATGGATGGGCGGCATGCCAGGCGTAGCTTGGTGGCGTGATCAGAAGCAATCCGGAGGACAATTCACAGAGCAGACTACACATATCGTTGATTTGGTGCGCTATCTAGCCGGAGAAGTAAAGGAAGTTTACGGCATGTTCGGAAACCGGATTATGCATGAGCAGCATGAAGGTGTGAGCGTGGCAGATGTAGGCACCGTATCCCTGAAGCTTGAAAATGGAATTATTGCTAATATTTCAAATACATGCGTTTTACCTGATGAGGTGGGAAGTGTAGGTCTTAGCTTCTATAATGATCGGGGACTTTTGGACTGGAACCCGGATCGTCTCTTGGAAGTGCGAAGTGGCGATAGCACCGAATTTGCGAATACAGGAAACCCATATTTAGTAGAAAGTGAAGCCTTCATACATGCTGTACGGACGGGGGATCGCTCGCGCATTTTATGCGATTATGAGGATGGGTACAAAACTCTTAAAGTCACCTGTGCGGCCTACGATTCAGCGCAAAGCGGATTGCCTGTTAAGTTCTAAGGTTCAATTCATAGAAAAAGGACATGCTACTTTAGATGTACTAAAGAGACATGCCCTTGGCCCAAGCTGGGTTAGCCTAGTGGAGGAATATCGCGAGCAAAGCTGGCGCCACACCTATAGATAACAGCGCGGACAGAATCATCGCAATACTGGAGATGGTTCCGGTCAGTGAACTAAGCTCGAAGGCTTTGGATGTTCCTGTACCATGTGCAGCGGTTCCCAGCGATACACCGCGCGCAATTTCATTCTCAATGCGGAAGATGCGAAGTACAGTAGGTCCCATCATTGTACCAAGTATCCCGGTAATAATGACGAAGACTGCCGTAATACTCGGTACACCGCCGATACTTTGCGAGATGCTCATAGCGATCGGTGTAGTTACCGAACGCGGGACCAGACTAGCTGCCAGATCGCCGCTAACATGCAGCCATTTGGCGAGAAGTATGGAAGAGATCACCGCAACTATCGTCCCTGATAGCACGCCTGCCGCAATTTCGGCGGCGTGCTTTTTGAGTACCTTGAAGTTCTTATGCAAAGGGATGGCAAAGGCCATGGTTGCTGGTTGCAGCAAATCCGTCAGCCATTTTCCTCCCGCATTGTATGAGTCATAAGTAATGCCTGTTATAAGCAGAAAGATGATCATAATCACTGGTGTGATGATTAATGGAGAGGTGTAGACTTTACCAGTAGAAGCATAGATACGTTTCGCAAGTAAATACACCGCGACCGTGAGAGCAAAGAATAACAGAGCGTTTAACATGATCCTTTCCGCTCCTTCGCTTTATAAATTCTACTGGTAAGTAATCCGGAACTAGCCATCACAACAAATGTGCCTAAGACGACAACGGCAAGAATGCGTAATCCATCCGTTTCCAGAATATTAGCGTATTTCATTACACCTATAGCAGATGGAATGAAGAACAGCAGGAGCTCGGCGAGTAGCCAAGAAGCACCAACTTCTACCCAATTCAGACGAATGACACCGAACTCAAGCAGGAGAAACAATATAATCATTCCGAGTATGCTTCCGGGAATAGGGATATGCAATAATGGGGTCACAGCATTGATAAGTAAAGAGAATAACATAAGTCCCGCTACCTGCAGCAAGCCTATAACAATCTTTTTCATAAGGCTTCGCTCCTTTCATGATAATGAAAGTTTACATCAATTGTTTTCATAGGTAAAATGAATAGATCGAATAAATGACATTCCTTTTGTCTATGGATTAGGGGGCGCATAAATGGATATCCGACAATTAGAATATTTCGTTCAAGCGGCACGAATGAAAAGCTTTACCAGAGCTGCTGAATCATTATATATAACACAGCCCACGATCAGTAAAATGATTCGGAATATGGAGGTCGAACTGGAGGCGGACTTGTTCTACCGTGAAGGGAAGAGTGTAAGGCTTACAGACGCAGGGGAAATTTTGTTCACCAAAGCGCAAAATATCGTGGAGTCTTTCGCTAGCTTGTCTTCCGAACTGGATAACTTACGAAATCTGGAGCAGGGCCACATCCGCATCGGCCTGCCTCCAATGGTAGGAGCGAGCTTTTTTCCTTCGGTGATTGGTCAATTTCATAAACGTTATCCGCAGGTTACGATTCGTCTCCATGAGGATGGGGCCAAAAAAGTGGAGGAAGATGTAGAAACGGGACTGCTGGACATTGGAATGGTCGTATTGCCTGTAGATACAGCCAAACTTCATTGTTTTACCTTTGTTGAAGAGAAGTTGAATCTTATTTTGCCTATGGGGCATCGGCTGGCCGAGGCAGAGTTAGTTCCACTAAGTGAACTGGCTGAAGAGGAGTTCGTGTTATTCCGGGAGGATTTCACGCTGCACGATCGGATTATTACGGAATGTGTAAAAGCTGGATTTCAGCCGAAGGTTATATATGAGAGTTCACAATGGGACTTGATCAGCAAGATGGTAGCTGCGGGAATGGGGATCGCATTATTGCCGGAAACCATTTGCCGTGACATGGATCGCTCGCGATTGGTAGTCATTCCTTTGACAGATCCGGTGATTCCTTGGCAGATCGCTATGGCATGGCGTAGAGACCGTTATTTATCTTTTGCAGCACGTGAATGGATTTCTTTTGCAAAGGGACTATTGAGAACAGTACCCAAATGAGCTTCCCCACAAGCCTATAGAACCCGAATAAATAGCTATTTTATTTTTTGTGGATGTTCTGCAAATTTTTCTTTTTTTTTGAAAATATGTTTTTTGGTATCATGGATTATGATAGGAAGAGATGTTGATAGAGAGAAGGAGAGAGTTGTGACACTATATCAAGGTTCTTCCGAGAAAGCTTATAGAAGAGACTACAGAGAAGATGAGCTGTTTGTGACTATAGAGAGCCTTAGATGCGAATTGCTGGAAGTCGCGGAGCAACGAAGTCTTAGTGACCATGCTGTCCTAGAGCTAAGCGAGCGATTGGACGGTTATATTTTGCTGGCACAACATAAGATGATGGAGAACTTGCGCAGTCGCAAGGCAAGTGCAACAGCTTACTGCTGAAGCTCAAAAGCCGCTATTACAATAAATTAAACTCGATACATCCATAGAATTACACTATTACAAAGATCCAACCGATAAAGAGGAGAGAAATACGCTCCTCTTTTTGTCGTACAATCTATAAGTTGTACAATCCATAACTTTCACCTATAATGTCAATTAATAGGATCTTTTCAAGTCAAACTTTGGGGGTGCCGAGTGGAGGGAAAGTTAACAACTATACGCTCAGAAATTGAGAAAAATCTGTCCCGCTCCGGCCATAATCTCGCCTCATTTTCAAAAATATGTGGCCTGAATCGTGGAAGTCTCAGTGCAATTTTGCACGGGAATCCGCCGAAGCCTATGTCCCTGGGACAAATAGATGCAATCATTAAAGCCTTTGGATTTCCTGACGGTTGGTTGTATCCTTTATATATTGATGAATGCTTTAATGAGGAGAAGGTCTCACGCCGCAGGGTGGAGCCTTTTTTAATACGTTGCGCTGAACTAGGTAAGCAGCAATGCATTGATGAAACATTAAGCAAGTTATTGGAATATCCTAAATCGCTAGATATCGTTTATTCGATAGCCGAAAAATTGTTTAATAAAGGTAAAATAGATGAATCCATGTTTTTCTATAAGGTTGTAGCAGAAAATGAATCTGATAGTTACTCTGAACGCCTTGCAATCAGTCATTTTCGTATTTTTATGTCAGTTAAGGCAATTGTCGATACAGATGAGAAGTTACGCGGAGTAATTACTTTCGGGCCTTTTAGAGGCCGTCTGCCAGAAAACATGCAATTAGATGGACTGTTAAGGCTGACACAATTATGTTTCGATCTACGCAGATGGAAGCAGATGGAAGGATTTGCGGATGAGCTGAGAGCCTTGGCCAATGCTGTTTATCGCGGACAACTTCGAACAAAGGAAGACAGACGTCGCGAAGAACTTAGTACTGAGCGTCCCCTCGTTGTGTATTATGGTCATGGATATCTACTCAAAGCGATTTCACTAACCAAGCAAGGTCAATATGAAGAGGCTAAGAAGTATACAGCAGGTTATGCGGAACTTGGCTGGTTCGAAATGCTGGATGAGAAAGGTCTAGAAGCTGTAGAGCATTTTCGGTTATTTGCAAAAGCGAATAGCTTTACACTGGAGATGCTGGTGGGTAATGTAAATGTTTTGCCTTCATATACTGCTTTTTTAGCAGATAATCCGGGTGAGATACTTGCAGGACTTATTACTATTATGGATTCTGCCAATCGTTACGGCTTCTCTGCTGAAAGTGTGCTCACACGGTTCTCACGGGAGATGCAGAGGTTTGAGCAATACCAGGAACCGAATAATGTAGATCGCTTGTATCGATTGTACTATCAAGTGGCCATGTATCGTATAAACCTTAAACAATATAATATAGGTGTGGATTATATTATTCAGTGTTTGGAGTTGGCCATAAGACAGAACAACGGAAAAGACTTTATTAATTGTGTTACTTTGTTTGAGACGAACAGAGATTATGCCACTGTTACTCAACAGGATAGATATAGAGAATTAGTAAAGGGGGTGAGAAAAAATGAAAAAATCACTATTGATGATGGTCAGCGTGTTAGCATTGTTTAGCTTCATTATTATTGGACCAGTTGGCTCTGGAAACAGCGGAGGTATCACCACTTACGAGCACGGAGCACTGTACTAGGATTAAATCAATCTATTCAGTATTCTTATAATACAGAGTAATACATATACGAAATTGGACTCCCTTGCCATTGTGCTGGGGAGTTTTCTTTTTCGTAATAATTGATACCGTATTCAAAATTTGACAAAGCGTTGCACCGAAAATATAATTAGGTAGCCTAAATAATACAGTGTTTAATAATTAGCTGACCTAACTAAATTAGAGGTGAAAGAAATTGGGATAAACGGAGGAAATACAGAAAATACTGAAAATTCAGTCGCACACGAGCTTTTTGCGGCGATGAAACGGCTGCATAAGGGCCAATGGCAAAAGGGTGTTGAAGGCCATAAGCCGAGTGAGATGACTTTAATGATATGCATTGAAAAATGGAATCATTCTGATGATGAGGGTCTAAAGATATCTGAAATCAGCCGACTTCTCGGATTCACACCTCCAACTATTACGCAGTTGATTAATAGTCTTGAGGCGAAACAGATGGTGGAAAGACACGCAGATCCTTCGGACCGAAGAGTCGTACGCGTGAAATTGACGGAGAGTGGAAAAAAACTCACACGAAGAGCAGAGCAATACAGAGACGCAATGCTGGATGAGCTCGTACGTTACTTAGGTGAAAAAGAGACTAAGCAGCTCACAGAACTGTTGCTGAAAGTACATGCATTCGTTGAGGATAATCCACCACCTAATTGGGATAGGCTACAAATGAACGGAGATGAGAAGCTTGATTAAATTATTTAAACAACTGAAGCCATTTCGAGTAGCTATTGGTGCTGTATTAATTCTTGTGTTCTTGCAGTCCATGGGCGACTTATACCTCCCTACGCTGATGTCCGACATCGTCGATAAGGGTATTGTTCAGGGAGATCGTACTTATATTTGGAAAATAGGTAGCTTCATGCTTTTAGTTGCAGGGGGCGGGGCCTTATGTTCAGTCATTGCCAGCTATTTATCAGCAAAAGTGGCAGCAGGGTTCGGTAAACTTACCCGTGCTCGTGTGTTTAACCACGTAGAGAATTTCACGCTGCATGAATTCGATAAGCTCGGTACCGCATCTTTAATTACCCGTACAACGAATGATATTACGCAGGTACAGACTGTACTTACTATGATGCTGCGTATGATGATCGGTGCACCGATGATGATGATTGGTGGTATCATCATGGCGGTATCTGAAGATGCGAAATTATCATTGATCTTTGTAGTAGTTATTCCGGTACTCGTTGGTGCAATTTTCTTTATCGGGATGAAGGGATTACCACTGTTTAAAGCGATACAGATCAAGCTGGATAAATTAAATCTGGTTCTACGTGAACATTTGACGGGTATCCGTGTTATCCGTTCATTTAACCGGATTGATCATGAGAATAAACGCTTCTCCGAGGCTAACCGTGATCTGACAGACACGGCGATCAAAGTAAATAAAATCATGGCCGGTTTGATGCCGCTTATGATGATTGTTATGAACTTTTCCATGATCGCAATTCTTTACTTTGGTGGGATTCGAATTGGCGATGGCGATTTGCAAGTCGGCTCACTGATGGCATTTATTCAATATGCAATGCAAATCATGTTCTCCCTGATTATGGTGTCGATGATGTTCGTGCTGATTCCTCGTGCTTCAGCTTCAGCCTTGCGTATCAATGAAGTACTTGATATGCGGCCGGAGTTCACAGATCCATCAGAGAGTGAATTACAAACAACGGCTCAAGCAACTAAAAAAGACGGCCGTGATCATATGCGTGGTTTTGTTGAATTCGATAATGTCTCCTTTTCTTATCCTGGCGCGGAACAACCTGCACTTTCGAAAATTAGCTTCAGTGCTCGCCCAGGTGAAGTTACTGCGATTATCGGGGGTACTGGTTCAGGTAAATCTACGCTGCTTAGCTTGATTCCAAGGTTCTATGATGTTAACGAAGGTGCTGTACGTGTTAACGGAGTAGATGTGCGTGAGATGACTCAGGAAGAGCTACGGAGCAAAATTGGTTACATCCCTCAAAAAGCGGTATTGTTCTCAGGTACGATTAACGAAAACATTCGCTACGGTAAAGAGGATGCTACCGATGAAGAAATCATTCATGCAGCCAAGGTAGCTCAGGCCTACGATTTCGTGTCAGCAATGAAAGATGGATTTGATTCGGAAATTGCTCAAGGCGGTAGTAATGTCTCTGGTGGTCAGAAACAGCGGCTGTCCATTGCACGTGCGCTTGTGAGAAAACCTCAAGTTTATCTGTTCGACGACAGCTTCTCTGCACTTGATTTCAAAACAGATGCTAAGCTTCGTGCGGCACTCAAAGATGAAACCACGGAATCCACTGTTCTAATCGTAGCTCAACGGGTTAGTACCGTTATGGATGCCGACCGGATTATTGTTATTGATGAGGGTGAAATCGCCGGAATGGGCACTCACCGTGAACTGCTCGCGAGCAGTGATGTGTACCGCGAGATCGTATCCTCGCAGCTGTCAGAGGAGGAAATAGCATGAGCGAACAAAACAATAAACCTGCTGCTCCGCGCGCCCATAAAGGTCCTGGACCTGGTGGCGGCCCTGGCATGCGGATGCCTGCAGAAAAGGCTAAAGACTTCAAGGGTACACTTCGTCGTCTGATTAAGTATTTAAGACCTCGTATGGTTCAATTGATTATCGTTCTTGTAATGGCAATTGCCAGTACTGTATTCAGTATCTTCAGTCCTAAGGTTATGGGTAAAGCAACAACTAAACTATTCGAAGGTGCTTACGGTAAATTAATGGGTGTTGAGGGAGCTTCCATTGATTTTGGATACATTAATGATATCCTGATCATACTTGCGGGACTGTATTTGCTTAGTGCTCTATTTAGCTATATTCAGCAGTACGTAATGGCTGGCGTAGCTCAGAAGGTCGTCTACGACATGCGTGAGCAGATCAACAGCAAGCTGGAACGTTTGCCTTTGAAATATTTTGATTCCCGTACCCATGGGGAAATTCTAAGCCGTGCTACGAATGATGTGGATAACATCAGTACTACACTGCAGCAGAGCTTAACTCAATTGATTACTTCTATTGTCACCATTATCGGTGTCATCGTAATGATGCTTACCATCAGCCCATGGCTGACGTTGATTACAATTGTTACATTGCCACTCAGCTTCGTTGTGATTATGGCTATCTCCAAGCGCTCGCAGACTTATTTTGTCGGACAGCAGAAGTCACTCGGTCAGTTGAACGGTCATGTAGAAGAAATGTATACAGGTCACCGGATTATTAAAGCTTTTGGTCGTGAACCTCAGTCCCTTAAGGATTTCGATGAAATTAACGATAAGCTTTACGACTCTGGCTGGCGTGCCCAATTCATGTCCGGTATGATTATGCCGCTCATGATGTTTATCGGTAACTTGGGTTATGTAATGATTTGTGTAGTCGGCGGTATCTTTGTTACTAAAAAAATGATCGATGTTGGGGATATTCAAGCTTTTATTCAGTATTCCCGTCAGTTCACCCAGCCGATTGCACAAACGGCTAATATTGCGAATATTATTCAATCCACTATTGCTTCCGCAGAACGTGTATTTGAACTTCTGGATGAAGAAGAGGAAGTTAAGGAAGTTAATACTACACTTGCGAAGCTTGATGAAGGTACTCCGGAAGGTTCCGTTGAGTTCCGCCATGTGAAATTCGGATATAAAGAAGATGCGATTCTGATTGAGGACATGAATATTGAGGTTAGTCCAGGTCAGACCATAGCGATTGTCGGTCCTACTGGTGCTGGTAAAACCACTCTGATTAACCTGTTGATGCGCTTCTACGAGCTTAATGATGGGGAAATTATCATTGATGGCGTCAATATTACCAATATGAGACGGAGTGACCTGCGCAGCAAATTTGGTATGGTGCTTCAGGATACTTGGCTGTTCAATGGTACGATCCGCGATAACATTGCTTATGGACGTGAAGGTGCCTCAGAAGCTGATGTGGTGCGTGCTGCCAAGGCTGCTCATGCCGATCACTTTATCCGCACACTTCCGCTTGGCTATGATACGGTGTTAAATGAAGAGGCTTCTAATATCTCTCAAGGACAGAAGCAGCTGATTACGATTGCGCGTGCGATTCTGGCTGATCCATCGATCCTCATTCTTGATGAAGCAACAAGCAGTGTCGATACACGGACAGAATTGTTGATTCAAAAAGCAATGAAAGCATTGATGCAAAACAGAACCAGCTTCGTAATTGCTCACCGTCTTTCGACGATTCGAGATGCCGACCTTATCCTTGTTATGAATCAAGGTAGTGTAATCGAGAAGGGCAATCACGAGGAACTGCTTGCACAAGGCGGATTCTATGCTGATCTTTACAACAGTCAGTTCTCCGAAGGAGATTTGGACGCAGGCTAAGATGAAGTGAAAGAAAAAGTATAGCAAACCATAAACCCCTCTGTTCACATGTTGCTGATTTTATATGTGAAGAGAGGGGTATTTTATATGTGATGAGGTGTTTTGATTTTTCAAAAAAATAAAAAAAGTTTGATTAAAAATTAAAGCATATATATGATAGAATTAAAAAATGACCCGCGGCTCATTTTTAAGGCGGGAAGGTAAAGGAGAGGATGAAGGGAATGTCAGGCTACGGTAAATGGGTGGCAGGAAAAAAGACGAAATGGATTACTCTTCTCGTATGGATAGTGCTAGTAGGTGCACTTACCCTATTATGGCCTGCAGTGAATTCTCAAGTTGCTAATAATGCGCCCAATCTCCCAGATGATGCACAATCAATACAGGCAACAGCAATTGCAGAACAAGAGTTTCCAAGTGGAAGCGGAGTACCTGCATTGCTCGTATGGCATAGAGAAGGTGGGCTTTCACAAGACGATTTAGTACATATCACTGCTGTATACAACAAGTTGGAGCAGCAACCGTTACCCCATCAGAACTTTGTTCCCCCACTAGGGAAGCTGCCGCCGCAGGCACTGCAAGCCTCATTATCTGAGGATCTTAGTACACTGGTAACCCCGGTGCTTTTTGATAAAACGGCAGATAGTGATCAGCTCGGTGAAGCTGTGACAGAAATGAAGAAGATCATAAACATAGAGACGGGTGGAGACCCCTCCGCGGCTAAGGTAGATGGAAAAGACCTGAGTTTACGTGTTACGGGTCCAGTGGGCATCTCTATAGATGCTTCAGGCCTGTTTCAGAACGCTGACGTTTCCTTGTTAATTGCTACGGTTATGCTTGTGCTGGTGTTCTTATTAGTGATTTATCGTTCGCCGATCTTGGCGTTTATTCCACTTATTGCAGTTGGATTCGCTTATGGTATAACTAGTCCGATTCTTGGAAAAATGGCGCAAGAAGGCTGGATCACCGTGGATTCACAGGCAGTATCCATCATGACAGTTCTGTTGTTCGGTGCGGGTACGGACTATTGTTTGTTCCTGATCTCACGGTTCCGGCAGTTGTTGAAGGTAGAAGAGAGTAAGAGTCGTGCGCTTCTTCGCTCCATTACCGAATCTTCAGGCGCCATCGCTATGAGTGGCTTCACCGTCGTGCTCGCGCTGTTTGCGTTATTGCTGGCTAAGTATGGAGCTTATCATCGTTTTGCAATACCGTTCAGCGTGTCGATTTTCATTATGGGAATTGCTAGCTTAACGCTTGTACCTGCACTTTTGGCGATCTTCGGACGGACCTCGTTCTTCCCATTCATTCCGCGCACGCCGCAAATGGAGGTTGAACGGGCTAAGGCTAAAGGAAAACCAGCTCCAGAACCCAAAGTCTCCCATAAAAAAGGGATTGGCGGATTTGTAGTTTCCAGACCTTGGGCTATCGTAGGAGTGACTGTCATCGGACTGGGGATTCTGGCTTCATTCTCTAGTGGAATCAAGTTTACGTATGATATCCTCTCTTCTTTTCCTAAAAATATGGAGTCCCGCGAAGGGTTCGACCTCATTGGTAAGCAGTTTTCTCCGGGAGAACTAGCACCCGCTAAACTGATTATTGATACTAAGGGGCAAGCGAGTGGAGAGGATCTTAAAGTCATTCTCGGAGGGCTCACGTATGTGGACACGGTTTCCGATCCGCAGCAGGGCGCTGTGAATAAGGATATTCTGGGTTATGATATCGAATTTAAGAACAATCCTTATTCACTTGAAGCGATGGGGCATATTCCAGCCCTTCTAGCAACAGCAGAGCAAGCGCTGATTGATGTAGGGGTAGAGAATCCTTCAGATCATGTGTGGGTAAGTGGTCAGACAGCAACGCAGTATGATACCAAAAAAATCGGAGATCGTGACACCGATCTGATTATCCCAGTTGTTATCGGGTTGATCACTTTGCTGTTGTTGATATATCTGCGTTCGATAGTGGCGACTATTTATCTGGTCGGAACGGTCATTCTCTCCTTCTTCTCTGCACTTGGCTTAGGCTGGATTATCATTCATTATGTGATGGGCGCAGATGCCATTCAGGGAGCGATCCCGCTCTATTCTTTTGTATTCCTGGTGGCACTTGGAGAAGATTACAACATCTTTATGATCTCTAATATTTGGAAAAAGCGTAAGAGCATGCCGCTTAAGCAGGCCATCGCGGAAGGCGTGAATGAGACCAGCTCGGTAATTACCTCTGCGGGCCTCATTCTGGCAGGTACTTTTGCTGTATTAGCTAGCTTACCGATTCAGGTGCTTGTGCAATTTGGTATCATCACCGCTCTAGGTATTCTACTTGATACCTTCGTAGTACGTCCGTTCCTTGTGCCCGCTATTACGACACTTTTTGGTCGATGGGCATTCTGGCCGGGGAAACATCAAGAGGTGGAGCAAGCTCTGTCTCGTAGTAGTGAGCAATAAGCGACACATTGTAAAAACAAACAGGGATGTCTCAAAGCCATATTGGCTTAGGGCATCCCTGTTGTTATTGTCATGGTCGAAACCCAATGCTTAATTGCTGGTGCCGGGTGTTCGGCTGATCATCAGATTATACTTGTCGATCGAAGCACCAAGAATGGCTTCATTGCCACCAGCACCGCGGTGTGATTGACGGAAGGATTCACTGGAGGTCCAGCCTTTAAATGCCTCCTCATTCTCCCACATGGTACAGATCTTTAATTCCTCAACACCTTCTTTGGCACTTCCTTGCCACACCTCCATACGGACGAATCCTGGCATATCCTGTACACCATTATTTCCTCCGAAACGTTGAGCAATGGCTTCACCATGACCTTCTTTAACCTTAATAGTATTAGTTACTACTAGCATATTAGGTAAACCTCCGTTCAGTAGTGTGATATCCATACATAAACAATAGGTTGAATATATAATTGCACTTTATACACTTAAAAGTTCTGTTTCGTTAAAAACGAAGCGATAAGTGTATTCTCTGCAACTAAATTCCATGAATTTGGCGAATGGTTGAAAATTGCCTGCTTTTAGTTGCACAGAGTGCAATTAAAGTGTGAAGGATCCTCTAATTACGCTGAATAGATGTACAAAGTGCAACTATTGCTACTCGAACGCCTAGTAGTGACTAGAGCTCGATGTAACGGCCCTTAACTACAATTACTTATCGTAACTATAAGTACCAATCACAACTATAAGAAGAATATAAGCACCACAATATTATTATTACTAACAATTAAATAAGTACCTAAACCCCAGTTGCCTACTCTGGTGATGAAAGTGAAGTTTGATTGCAAAATGTGCAACAGAATAGCTAGGAACTAGTCTACAAAAGGTATTCTGTTGCACTCTGTACAATTGAATTAAGGTTAAATCGCCTAAAGTAGTGTTTTTCCCCAGTTTGATTGCACAAAGTGCAATCAAACCAAGTTTTAGCCGCCACCAGAGACATTCTATTGCACAAAGTGCAATCAGAGCATCGAGAGGAGTTAGAGCCTGAGGGATTATCGATCACAAATTGCAACAAAACAATCCAAGCTTCTTCCTCCTACATCCAGCCGCATTCTCCTGAACAAGTGCAATCAGAGCATGGCGTAGAACCAGCTGCTCCCTTTTATTGCGGATTAGTGGTCCAGAGTCCAGCTGTTTTTAGGAAGACACGATCCGGCAGCTTCAAGGCTGTTAAAGCCAATTCAGCTACATCCTCAGGCTGCATCATGCGGTCTTCGTCACCGATTTTAAGTCCAGCGTTGGAAGCTAATCCGGTGTTAACAGTGCTTGGAGTCAAGGCTACGACGCGGATGTTGTGCTTACGCACCTCTTGTGCGAGGGCTTCGGTCATGCCCATCAGTGCGAACTTAGATGCGCAGTAAGCCGAGCCTGTAGCAAAGCCGCGTTCTCCGGCAGTGGAAGAGATATTGATGATGTTTCCACCGTTCTTCTCAATCATAGCTGGCAGCGCAGCGCGAGTTACATAATAGGTACCGTAAAGATTGACTTGGATATGACTTTCCCAATCGGCAGGGTCCATTTCTACCAAAGTGCCGAATTTTGCAATTCCGGCATTGTTGATTAATGCGTCAAATGTTCCTATCTCGTTTTGCAGGTAAGCAACCGCACGTTCCGCTTCTTCGCGTACAGCAATATCCGCTACGGCGATGCTGACTTTCACGTCGTATACTTCCGTTAAGGCTGATTTTAACGCTTCGAGATCGCCTGAAGTTCTGGAGATCAGGCCCAAATTAGCACCTTCCTTAGCTAGTGCCATGGCTAAGGCTTTGCCGATCCCTTTGCCTGCACCAGTAATCACAACACTCTTTCCTCTCAAATCCATCTCTAACGTCACGCTCCTTTAAACATTTTTGAAGCTAATGCTTCGTTCATGTCCTATTATACCTGAATGCTATAGAGCATTCACAGTCGCCGAAGGAAACGATTTGAAAATTTCCATGTATAGCGATGTTATTTTCCATGAATCCATCATTTGTTTCCACGAATGAAATGATTTATTCGTAAAGCTTCGTCAGCGGCACGGATGCAGGTCCCTCTAAGACTTCTCCATCATAGGAGAAACGGGAGCCGTGGCAAGGGCAATCCCAAGAACGGTCGCCATCGTTCCATTCGCATTCACAGCCCATATGTGTACAGGTTCTGTCTACCAGATGAAGCGTCCCTTCCGGATCCTTATAAGCTCCCACACGTTTGCCGTCATGGAAGACAACAGCCCCTTCGTCTGCCTTCAAATCACTTGTCTTTTTATGGACGATTTCTACTTTGCCCGCTACAAGCTCTTTTGCCACATTGGCATTTTGAACGAAGAAGCTTTTTAGGCTGGCGCCAGCTTTGAAGCGGGATGGATCGTATAGCTCTGTGTATGGATTATCCTTACGCTGAATCTGATCGGAGATAATTTGAGCGGATAAGGTACCGCTTGTCATGCCCCATTTTCCAAATCCGGTAGCGATATAAATCTCTTCGCTGTCCGAAATCTTGCCGATGTAGGGGACCTTGTCCAGCGTAATTAAATCCTGTGCTGACCACCGGTAAGGGATCGTTTTGATGCCCAGCAAGTGGCCTGCGAACAGTTCCAGATTCTCATAATGACCTATCGTGCAAATGCCTTGGCCCGTCTTATGATTCTCACCCCCGACGATAATCAGATTCTGGCCTTCCCACTCCACTGCACGCAGAGAACGGGTTGGTTCGCTGGCACTTAAATACATTCCACCCTCAAAATCCGTTTCGGGCTGGATCGCCAGACAGTAGGAACGTTCAGCATGCAGTCGCGAGAAATATAAAGCACCTCCGTCGTAGAAGGGGAAATGAGAAGCTGACACAGCGTAACGGCAGGTGATACGGAAGTCATTCTTTTCCGTAAAAAGCGTAAGCGTATCGTTCTTCTCCACCTTGTCCGCCATCATCGTATGCTCATAGATCACGCCACCTTTTTCCACGATAACCTTCAACAAGGCCTTCAGATATTGCAGGGGGTGAAAGCGAGCTTGTCCTGGCAGTTTAATCGCACCGCTCGCCATTAGAGGGATAGAGACGTTATCCAGCCATTCACCGGGCAGGCCTAATTGTTCATAGGCTTTATACTCTTCTTCCAACTGTTTAAGCGTTTTATGATCTTCAGCATCAGCGTACAAATAGGCCGCTTCACGTTTCATGTCACAAGACACTTCAAGTTCTTCAGCCGTTTTTAAGATCCAATTCATAGCCTCATTGTTCGATTGATAATAGCGCCGGGCATTCTCCGCCCCGAAATGTTTCAGCAAATGATGATAGATTAATCCGTGCTGAGTGGAGATCTTGGCGCTTGTAAAACCCGTAGTACCGCTGAGGATTTCCCCTGCCTCCAAGAGTGCGACTTTGTATCCGGCTTTGCTTAAGAGATAGGCTGTTGTAATCCCTGTAATACCGCCGCCCACCACAGCGACATCTGTAGAAATATCTTCAGTCAGCTTTGGAAAGGTCGGTAAATCTGTAGTGTCACGCCATATTGATTCTGGAAATTGCGGAAGACCTTGCGTTATTTTACGGTGTGGATCCATCTTATTATCCCTCCATCTGTACAATGCTCATTTCATTTATTACCACAGTCCCGTTAAAAGAAACTCTGTATTCATATGTGCAGTGCATGAATTCAGAGAAATAGTGCCAAAATAAGGTGGCATCCGGGAAGCGCAGGATAAATAGGAGGGATGATCCATGTCAGTTCAACAGGATAAGCACAATGTTTCTCTGGAATGGATCAAGGGTGAGTTGGACGGATTTGCCGATTTAATTGATAGAACGCTCGTTGCACCTTTTGGGCAGATCAACTTACTTTATATTAAAAGCGTTACAGATTCGCAGACGCTCAGTCGCCATGTGATTACGCCGTTCTATGAGATGGGGGATACTAACGCTTACCTTGATTACATTACGACGTATCCGGGCACGGAAGAGGAGACTACGAAGGAAATAGCGATCGATCTTTTGCTTAGTGGCTACGTTCTCCTTAGCATAAATGATGTGATTTGTTTTTTTGACGCGATGAGTACAGAGAGCAGTGGTGTTAGTGAAACGTCTGCAGAAAGCATTTCACAGGGACCTTCAGATGCACTAACGGAGGATATTGCGGTTAATCTGAACATGATTCGCCGTCGCTATCAATCCACTAATCTCAAAATGGAAACCATGATCATCGGCGATGTCTCCAAAACAAAAGTGGCCATCCTATACGACATCAGTCGTGTTGATCATAATGTATTAGCGGAATTAAGGGAGAAGATGAATACCCTAAAGGTTGATATTTTACAGGCTACGGGAGAACTTGAGAAGTTTATAAGCAGTGATAAATTGAGAGTACTCCCTAAGTCTATTATTACTGAAAGACCTGATAGAGTTGTGTTTAATTTGTCTGAAGGAAAAGTAGCGATACTCCTGGATACAACGGGATATGCGATAGTGTTGCCCTCCATATTTAATGATTTTTTTACATCCATGGATGATAAGATCCAATTTCCTATTGTGGGCCGTTTCTTAAAGCTACTCCGAATTATCGGTGTGTGCATGACGTTGTGGCTGCCTGCGATCTATGTAACACTTACCTCTTATAACCCAGAGATTATTCGTGTGCAGGTTGCACTACTCATTTCGGGTAGTCGCGCGACCGTTCCTTATCCATCTTTTGTGGAAGTACTCTTAATGCTTATGATGATGGAATTTCTGACCGAGGCGAGTTTACGGCTGCCCAAAGCGATTGGTCCTACGGCCACGACAGTCGGAGGTCTAATCTTAGGTCAGGCAGCTACCGCGGCAGGGCTTGTAGGTAATATTATGATTATATTGGTCTCTGCCGTTGCGATATCCAATTTTCTGATTCCTCTGAATATGATGAGCTTGTCGATACGCGTGCTGAAGTACATTTTTCTTATAGCTGCCGCTGTTCTAGGAATGGTTGGTGTAGTGGTCTGTGTTGTAGGATTCGCGATGTATTTATGCAATCAGCGTAGCTTTGGACAACCTTATTTCAGATTGTTTTTTCTTGATAACCTTGGTAAGAAGAAGGGCGGGGAACATTGATGGCCAAAAGCCGTTATTTCTACTGTCTTTTTCTGATGAACAGCTTGATCAACATCATTAATTTTGTTCCTAGGGAACTAATAGACAGACGCTTTGACGGTGCTTTGTTCTCCATACTGATTGCAACGGTCCTTGGCACTTTGTTTGTCTATATATTTACTGTATTGATTGCTAAATTTCCTGGAAAGGGGTTTCCGGAAATATTTACCCCTCTTCTTCCTAAGCTGCTAGTCAAACCCTTACTAGTGTTTTTTGCGGGGTTATGGTGTGTGGCTGGGGGGGTTACCTTGCTTTCCTTTGTAGATATTACACTGCGATATGTCAGTCCGAATTCAAGCCCATATACTGTCGTGATCGGCTTTCTGATATTGGTCTGCATCTGCTGTCGCTTTGATTCACTATCACTTTTGTATGGTCTTGAAATCATTCTTTTCGTTACATTACCGTTAATTGTCTATGGCATCGTAAAGGCGCTGACCAATCCGGACTTCAATTGGGATTCTGTTCTGCAGATTACTACATACATCTGGCATAAGCCGGATTTGATGAGTCTTTCGGCAGCTACCTTTTCTTTTAGTGGTTATATTAATCTAGCCATCTTTAATCGGGTATTTCATGGGTTAAAGCTAAAGCATGTTTGGATTTTAGGGGTGGAAGGACTTCTCGTACTTCTCGTAACCTTTTTAGTCCCTATCGGTTATTTCGGTACTGTTGCGATTGAGAGACATGTATATACGTGGTTCTCGACGGCAGACAGTATCCGGATAGAATCCTTTATTATTGAACGCATGTTGTTTATTTTTTATTTTGCCTACATGACTTTATCTCTGGTGAGTGTAATTGTTCATTGGCATGTAGGGTTAGGGTTATTCAAAGGTGCTATTTCATCTACGAAAAAAAAATCGCAGAAGGCAGAGCAGTGGAAAGAGTGGCTCATCCTGTGCTTGTTTAGCGGACTGGTCCTCTCCTTAATTTGGATGGATCAATATCAGCTCAACGTGTTGGGCATTTGGTTTCTACAGATCCGCTGGTTTGGTGAGATGTTCTTAATCGCTCTGCTGTTTTATTGTTATCGCAAAGTAAGGAGGCAGAGGTTGTGAGAAAAGCACTTAGTGCAATAGGAATTGTATTACTGCTACTCCTTGCCGGCTGTGACTTCAAAGAAATTGATTTAAGGATATTCGTACTGGCGATCGGTGTTGACCCTGGTGAAGAAGAAGGGACTTTCAAGATCAGCTTGAAACTGGCCATCCCACAGGGGGAAGTTACTAAGATTGATGAGAAGATGCAGATATTAACCGAAGAGTCCCCTAGTATTTCGGAAGCGCTCCGCAGAATGAAGTCAAAAGTGGAGAAGGAGCTTGATTATTCCCATTGTAAATCGATTATTTTGGGAGAAGGGATCGCACGTAAAGATATTCAGCATGTTATGGATTGGGCCGTGCGGCGCAGAGATGTCCAGCTTATTGTAAATTTTGCAGTCGGGCGTCCGGAGGCACTTCAAGTGCTGCAGGTACGACCCGAATCGGAGCGTATCCCATCGAATTCTCTTATTCTGGCGATGAGTGGTCAGGGAACGGAATCTCCATTTATTGCTAGTGTGTATTCCTTTCAGCTGATGAGAAATATTTATGAGAAGGGTATTGATCCGATCTTGCCGATTATCGAGGCCAAAGGGAAGAGCGAGTTCTTAATTGATAAAATCGCTCTACTGGATAGCGAGAAAATCAAGATGGTGCTTACACCGAACGAAACCCGGCTATACAATCTGCTGTCGCGCTCCAACTTACGGACCAATTTGCCAGCCCATATTGAGGGGGTCATGTATCAGTATTACACAGAGAGATCATCCTCGGACTACAAGATACTAAATACGGAGAGCGGAAAAGCTACTATTCGATACCATATTAAGATTAAAGGGATCCTCGAAGAGAGTAGCAGCCCGGATTTGGTGACACATAGCAAGTTGAAAAAAATTCAGGCAGCTGGCGAGAAAGAATTGGAAGATGATATCTTAGCATTACTAAAAAAAATTCATACGAGCGGTTTGGATCCTTTTGGGTGGGGGCTGCACTATGGAGCTAGACATTTTAATAATGATACCGAAATGGAAGTGTGGAAGGGGCTCTATGCCGGGCTCGATTTTCAGGTCAAAGCTGATGTTAACATCAAATATTCAGGATTGATTAAGTAACTGAGAAAGTAATGAGTGGATAAAAGTGGGATTGACGTTCTTACATTCACGATTTATACTTGATCTAAAAACAAGTTAGAGGATGATAGCAATGAAAAGTCTAAATTTGACTTCCCAACGTCAAGCCGTTTACGATATCGTCCTTAATTCACATGACCATCCCACTGCTGCGGAAGTAATGAACCGGCTAGTAGAACAAGGTCATAGCTTAGCATACGGTACTGTATATAACTCTCTTCGTTATCTTTCAGATAAACAAATGATTCGTGAGCTTAAGCTTGGTGAGGCTGCCAGCAGATATGATGCCCGCATGGATGATCACCAGCATATCATTTGCGAGGTTTGCGGTGCGGTTGATGAGGTAATGAACCAAGTTCCACGAGACTGGATGAACACAGTGGCCAAGGATACAGGTTATACCATTGGTCATGCTCATGTGGTATTCGGAGGCGTCTGCCCGAACTGCAAGAATAAGAACGTGAACTAGGATGAAAGAACCGGAGCCTTTTGCTACGGTAATGATAAGAAATAGGCTTATTTGAGTAGATCGCTCTCTTTGAGGCGGTCTTTTTGTTGCGTTTATATGACAATTTTTAAGAATGATGAGAAAAATGAAGAAAGATAGGAGGAAAATCGGTTCCAAAGGAGGATATATAATTATATAGTAAGTCTGGTAAATAAGTCCTTCTTTAAGACTCGAAGAGAGAGAGTGTGATGACATCTATGAACAAAAAAGCGGGTATGAGTATCCGAACCAAATTAATTCTGACATACCTATTAGTTCTACTGTTGCCCAGTATCATTATCGGTTGGCGAACCTATCAATCTGCTAGCCATGAAGTGGAAGATCAACTAGTGAACAATGCTACCGAAAGTGTTGAGGCAGTAGATGCAATCATCAACTCGAATATTCAATCGAAAATAGATGCTATTTCTTATTTTGCTGCTGAGTTCACCGCTGAGGGGACCAACAGTGAGGCAAATGGAGAGACGGTAGCTTCTATGAAGGACAGATTAAAGGAATATGCTGTGCTACATCCTGATGTGCTAGATATTTATGTTAGTACAAGCAGAGGGCAATCGATCCATGCTTCGGAAGCCAAGCTGCCCGAAGGCTATGATCCCAGGCAGGAAAGTGCCTATATTAATTCTCTGAAGCACGGGAAAGGTGTTGTGATTTCTCCGGCCTTTCAAACTGTGAATCAGGAAACGGCGATCGCGATATCAACGGTCCTGAAGAGCGGTGACGGGGTAATAACCCTGAATCTCAATCTATCTGCATTAGGAGAATTGACCGCGACCAAGGTGGGCAAGGAAGGATATATTATTATCCTGGATAACAGCAAGAAATATCTTGTTCATCCAACAGAGACTATTGGGCTGGAGTCATCCGATGACTTTATAAAGAAAATGTTTGAGGAAGATCAAGGTACTTTTGATTATGTCTACAAGGGTATGCACAAAAAGATGACGTTTATGGTAAATGAGCTTACGGGCTGGAGAATCGGAGGCACGATAAGCATAGATGAAGTGACTTCAGTAACGAGTGGAATCCGCAATACAGCGCTGCTTGTAATTGTAGCTTCCGTTCTGCTTGCACTGATCGTAATCTATTTTAATATTCAATCTATCTTGAAGCCTCTGATCCGTTTGCGGAAAGCAACTGCCGTGATAGCCAAAGGGGATCTGTCCGAAGACATGGGAGCTTTCCGCAAAGATGAAATTGGCATGCTAGCCGAGAACTTTCAATTAATGGTGCTCAGCCTGCGCGAGATGATCATAGGTGTGCAGGAGATGACGAGTAATGTCTCCTCTTCAGCCGAAGAGCTGACTGCCAGTGCGGAGCAGAATGCCCAAACGATCGAACAAATGACGATAGCGATTCAGGAGGTAGCGGCAGGGACGGAACGGCAGGTAATCGGTGTACGCAAAGGAATGGAAAGTACAGCGGCGACGACAAGCGAAGTAGATCATATTTCCGTATATATGGAGCAGGTGTCTGCGATGATGGACAAGACTTCACTCTCTGCTTCGGAAGGAAATGATTCCGTCATCAGCGTGGTGGATAAGATCAATGGTATCGATAGAACGGTGGGAGAGCTTGGCAGTGTAATCGACAAGCTGAACGAAAGAACCGGTCAAATTGAGGGCATTGTCGGCGTCATCACAGGGATTGCCCGTCAGACCAATTTGTTAGCTCTCAATGCTTCTATTGAGGCGGCCAGAGCTGGAGAGCATGGCCGTGGATTTGCCGTTGTTGCTGCTGAAGTGCGTAAGCTGGCAGAGGAATCAGAGAGATCAGCGCATTTGATTGCAGAGCAGATTACCGCCATTAATAGTGAGATGACGCTGGTGACTCATACGATGGAGGACACAAAGCAGCGCGTAACCGAAGGGATAGAGGCCGTGGATACTTCCGGACGTTCTTTCTCACGTATCCGTAGAGCGGTCAAGAGTGCCGCAGAGAAGATTGAGGCAATGGGTGGCGCTGTACAGACCTTATTGGTGGAATCAGATCACATGGAGAAGGCTATAGGAGAGATTCGCGGCATCTCTGAAGAAGCGGCTGTGAATACAGAGACCATCGCAACGGCAGCGCAAGAGCAGCTCGCTTCTGTTGAAGAGATGGCGTCTTCGTCTACCGACCTTAGCCGTCTTGCGGAGGAACTGCAAAAGCTTGTGAGTAGCTTTAAAATACACTCCTCCTAGTAATAATATATATTTCATATAGGAAAACGATGCTTTTATCTTCCCTTTTGCAGCCCTTTGCAAGTATACTGATAAACAATAATGTTGGGTTAGGCAACGGAGAGAGGAGAGATAATAGTACATGGCAGAGCAACTGAAGGGGTTCACGGTCGCCTTGGCGGGTCCGCGCAAATCGGAAGAGATGGCCAAGCTGGTGCAAAATATGGGGGGGACGGCGTTATGTCGACCTGCTCAAGGTACTGTCTTTCTTGATGATGAGGCATTGGAGGAAGGATTGAATTCATGGATCAGCCATCCACCTTATTTGGTGATCCTTACCACAGGCATGGGACTGGATGCTCTCTTCCAAACGGCTGAACGCCTTAATATCGCTGAGCGTTTCTTAGAGGTCCTTTCTGGTTCTATTATTGCTGCACGGGGTTATAAGACAGTGAATGCTTTGAAAAAAAGAGGACTTACGCCGGAGGTTCGTGACGACGACGGAAGTACGATCGGATTGATTCGTGGGCTTCAATCTTTGGATTTGAAGGGCAAGGAGGTCGTACTGCAGCTGCACGGCGATCCAGCTCCTCGTATGCTCGCATGGCTGCAGGAGGCTGGGGCGAATACCCGCCAAGTGCTGCCGTATCGTCATACTCTACCAGAACCGGGTGAGCTTGAAAGATTGCTTACAGAAATCATAGAAGGTAAGATTGATGCCGTTGCTTTTACAAGTGCGCCACAATTTCGTTTCCTCTCTCAGTTTGCTCGGGAACAGGGCAAACTGGAGGAGATGCTAAGGTCTTTCGAGGATAAAGTGCTTGCTGTTTCTGTAGGGCGTATTACCTCTGAGGCTCTAAAAGAAGAGGGCCTACAACGTATCATCATGCCTGAGCATGAACGGATGGGAAGCATGATTGTAGAGTTGGGCAAATATGTGGCGGCGAATCGCTAGACCACAGTGTGCGGAAGCTTTACAAGATTTACGTTACTATTCAGAAGCATTCCCGCCGGATTCAATGGGTGGGGATGCTTTTTTACCCGGAAGAGGATGCCTTACGAGTAGTAAACCTGCCATCTGCATGGACATTCGCAGCAGTTTTCCTTAGAATATAGGCAACATGTGATGAATAATAACAATGAATAAGGAGGAGGATCCCCATGGACAAAAGAAAATGTCTGTTACTTGGTGATTATACCCATCCCCGTTTCCATCCACTTCAAGGAGTGGACCAACAAATTAGCGAGATCTTAAATGATTTATTAACCGTTCAGTGTTCAGAAAATAAAAAAATGATGCGTATTGAGCATTTGGGAAGTTATGACTTATGCATTGCCTACAACGAATTATGGAATGAAACTGTATCTCCTCAGCAAACCGCTGGCCTACTCAGCTATGTGAGCGGTGGTGGAGGACTGATTGTTCTTCATACAGGTGCTTCATTGACGAAGCGTAACGAACTAGCTCAGCTGATCGGTGGACGCTTTAATGGTCACACTGCTTACGAGCCAATGAATTTTAAGGTGCTAGAGCATGACATTACTGAGGGCGTTGAAGACTTCCAGCTGGATGAAGAGCCTTATCATTTCGAATTTGATCCGTTCACAGATCGGACTATTCTTCTTCAGTATGAATCGGAGGGTCAATGGCTTCCAGCTGCATGGTGCCACAGCTATGGTTTAGGACGAGTAGTGTTCCTTATGCCTGGGCATCATGAGCCATCCTTCCGCCATCCAGCACTACGTAAACTGATCTTGCAGGCAGCTACTTGGGCTGCACGTATTCCGGTAAGTAACTAAGGGATTTTGCGTTTTTTTGAAATACGCACACAGTGAGGTATACTTTAATCATCAACTCCGTTTGTAACGAAACGGAATCTTTGGGAGGAAGTACTATGAGTGATTTGTTTAAAAAAGCGATCTCTTTAGGAGTGGGCCTCACCATTGTTAGTAAGGAAAAAGTAGAAAAGGTTGTTGAGGAACTAGTGAAGCGTGGGGAGCTTGCTCCTTCGGAGTCTAAGGCCCTTGTTGACCGTCTGATTGAACGCGGTGAGGAAGAGCGAGGTATGCTCAAATCTGTTGTACAAGAACAAGTACAACGCGTGTTGAAGGAAATGAAGGTTCCTGTACAAAGTGATATTGACGAGCTGGAAGGCCGAATTGCTGTATTGGAGCGTCGATTGGCCGAGCTGGAGGGCATTTCCCATCTAGAAGGAACATCGGCGGAAACGCGTACGGACTAAATGGCAGTACGTATCAGACATGCCGGACGATACCGGTCCATTGCCATGGCGCTTATGCACCATGGTTTTGGCTATATGGTGGAGGAGCTGGGGCTCTATCATTTATTATCCCTTCCACGCCGTCTTGTAACGCAAGAAGCTCATACAAGTCTTACACTCGGGGAGCGGATTCGGCTCGTATTGGAGGATTTGGGCCCAACCTTTATTAAGCTTGGACAACTCGCCAGTACCCGTTCGGATCTGCTGCCTGATTCTATTATTCAAGAATTGGTAAAACTACAGGATAATGTGCCCCCGTTCCCTGTGGAGCGAGTGCGCACGATTGTGGAGCATGAACTCGATCAACGGATGGATGAAATCTTTAATTCCTTTGAGGATACTCCCCTTGCGGCTGCGTCGATCGGTCAAGTGCATAGAGCTGTTCTTCACAGTGGGCAGGTCGTGGCTGTTAAAGTTCAGCGCCCTGGTATACTGCGAACGATGAGTAGGGATTTGGAAATTCTCAAAGATCTAAGCGCCCTTGCTGAGAAGCAGCTAGGCTGGGCGAGGCAATATCAGTTGTCCCGTATGGTAGAGGAATTCTCGAAATCTCTGCTTGGCGAGCTGGATTACGGCCAAGAAGGACGCAATGCAGAGAAAATTGCTCAACAGATGGATTATGACGGAGTATACATACCGGATATTCATTGGGACTATACGTCAGAACGGGTGCTGACGATGGAATATGTGGTAGGGATTACGCTGAGTCGTCGCGATGAGTTATTGAGTAACGGAGTTAAACTTAAGGTTATCGCTCAGCAGCTCGTGGAAATGATGCTAAGGCAAATCTTCATTCATGGCTTTTTTCATGCGGATCCGCATCCAGGGAATGTTATACGAATGGCTGATGGGAAGCTGGCTTTGATTGATTTTGGCATGATGGGGCGGCTGAACGAAGAGATGAAAGAGCAGCTGTCTGCGCTTGTCATCGCCCTAATGCGCAAGAATACGGATGCGATGGTCCGGGCAATTTTGCGTCTCGGCGTCATCCCTGAGGATGCTGATCGAGCAGCGTTGCATAATGATATGGATCGACTTCGCGAAGAGTATTATGATGTTCCGTTCAGTAAGATGAGCATAGGCAAAGCGCTAAATGATCTGTTTGGCATTGCTCGCAAGCATCGATTAGTTCTTCCCCCGGATCTAACGATGCTTGGTAAGACGATGCTGACGCTTGAGGGTGTCATTAGCAATTTAGATCCAACGATTAGCATTTTAGAGATGGCAGAGCCTTTTGGACGTGAACTTGTGAAGCAGCGATTTAGTGGTCCCCGATTGCAGCGCAAGTTCCTTGGAGGCGTAGCCGATTTAACGGAGAGTCTTTTAGAGCTTCCTGGGCAGGCAAGGCAGTTATCTGCGCTAATTACTAAGGGAAAGCTAAAGGTAGAGATTGCGGCACCTGAGCTCGAGCATCTGGAGCGAAAGCTGGACCGGGTTGGGAACCGCTTAGCATTTAGTATTGTGATGCTTGCGTTCAGTATCATCATGGTTGGACTCATTATAGGCACTGCGATGCGGGGTCAGCCTTCAGTGTTATGGAATTTTCCTACAGTGGAGATTGGCGGCGTAATAGCGCTTCTGATGTTCCTATGGTTGATCTATGCGATTTTTAAATCGGGAAGGTTCTAACCTGCAGGATAGAATAATTATTATTCTGCAGGTTCACACAAATGCCGTTCTATCAAGTACAATATAAAAGATAACTTTCTAAGCTTAACTTTACTTCTATTGTATAAAGTGGAATGGAACGCAAATGGAGTGCCGTCTAAACGTCCGGTGGATCGCTGCTGCCCAGAAACCGAACTTTGACCGCACTCTTTTAACGGGTCAAGGGATACATGGGACGGAAGAATGCCGGTGACGGGGTTCTTCCGCTTTTGTTTGAATATAGCTGAATCGGAAGCATACGCCCCCAAAAGGACAGTCGGGTTAGGGCTGCCTGAATAGGGCTTTGGAAGACGGAAGTTAAGTAAGAGATGTAATCAAATTTAACTGAGAAAATAGTGAGGTGGAGAATTTGCCGGGATTTAAAGAATTAGGTGTTTCAGAATTACTGTGTACATTGCTTCAAGGTCAAGGCATCGTTAAGCCTACACCAGTGCAACAGGAAGCAATACCGCCATTGGTGCAGGGTTTGGATGTAATTGCAAGAGCGAAGACAGGTACAGGGAAGACATTAGCTTTCTTGCTGCCAATTATGGACAAGATCCACACGGAGCGAGCTTATCCGCAGGCGCTAATTATGGCCCCAACACGTGAGTTGGCTTTGCAGATTACAGAAGAGGCACGTAAGCTGGCGCGTCATACGGATATTAAAATCTTGGCCGTTTATGGTGGTCAGGATGTTGAGAAGCAGCTGCGTAAGCTCGAAGGTGGCAGACATCTTATTATCGGTACACCGGGCAGACTGCTAGATCATATGCGCCGGGAGACGCTCGATCTTAGTGGCGTTAAGATGCTCGTTCTGGACGAAGCCGATCAAATGCTGCATATGGGATTCTTGGAGGATGTAGAGACCATTATTACGGCTGTTCCTTATCGCCGTCAAACGATGTTGTTCTCTGCGACAATGCCAGATCCGATTAAACGTCTCGCAGCTAATTACATGAAAGAGCCTCTGGATATCATTATTAAGAGTGGTTCTCCGATTCCGCTGGATAATATCAAACAGCAAGTCGTGGAAGTCTCGGATCGTAATAAAGAAGAGGCACTCAAAACATTGATTGAACGGGATCGTCCTTACTTGGCTATTATTTTCTGCCGGACCAAACGTCGGGTGTCCAAGCTGAACGAAGCACTCCAAGCAGCAGGTTATGATTGTGATGAGCTGCACGGTGATTTGTCTCAAGGTAAACGCGAAGGTGTAATGAAGAGATTCCGTGATGCGAAGCTGCAGCTTCTTGTAGCTACAGATGTAGCGGCTCGGGGGTTGGATGTCGAAGGTATCACTCATATCTTTAACTACGATATGCCACTTGATGTGGATAGCTATATTCACCGGATCGGCCGGACAGGCCGTGCCGGAGGCAAAGGGCTTGCAATTACGTTCACTTCTCCACGTGAGCAAGATGGACTAGACTTGATCGAGCACGGCATTTCGCAGCGCCTGGATCGCCGCCGTTACGACAAAGATGAATTCGGCGTTGGCGAATTCGTTGCAGTACAAGGCGGCGGACGCCACGGCGGTCGTCAAAGCGGCGGCGCTGAGGCAGCGCGCACGGGCCGCGGACCGAAGACTGGCGGCTCTGGCCGCGGCGGTGCTCCGCGCGGCGCAGGCGGAGCGCGGCAAGGTGGCCGCGGCCGCGGTAAGGAAGCAGGCGGCTGGGGTGCGCCTGCAGAAGGTCGCCGCGGTGGTCGTTCCGATGCGGCGGCTGGCAAGCGCGGCGGCAGCGGCTTTGACGCTGCCGCACCTAAGGGCGGCGGCAAGGCTGCCGGCGTAGTACGAGTAGGCGGCGGCTATGGCGCCTTCGCCTCCAGAGGCGATGCGCCAGCTAGCGGCAACGCAGCAGCGCCTAGCAGTGCCGGTTCGCGCGGTGCGAACCGGAAGGGCGGCCCAAGCACTGGCTACAGCGAGAACGTAGCCAGAGGTGCAGACGGCGGCGCTTACGTTGGTGGCACACCACGAGGCGGCTTAGGCAGCGGCTACGGTACGGGCCCGTCTAGAGGCGGCGGCAAAGGTGGTAAAGGTAGCAAAGGCGGCTATAGCGGTGCCAAGGGTGGCGCTGGTAAAGGCGGCCGCAACAGCGGAAATACGGGTTCCTCACGGGGTGGACGTGGTAGCTCCGGCGGCTTTAAAAGTGGCGGCAGAGGCACATCCAGATAATGTGAGTGGAATTTCATAACTAAAACTTGTTACCATAGGGAAGTTAGCGGACAAGCTAACTCCCTATGGTAACTTTATTTTGTAGGCACAATTATCCGAGCGATATTTGTCTAAAAAAGGATCTTAGTGTAACATTTTTGAAGGAAAGCTTGTCTAATAGATAAATAGAGTGTTTCGACTTCGAGGAGGAAGATCTTGCAGATGTCTAAAAAATTGAAAATAATAATCTTGTTAATTGTCGTTATTGCTGTTGGGTGGGGGATTGGGAAATATACGACGCCTTCTCCTTCTGCTTCAGATAGTAGCGGTTCCAATATAAATGTGCAGGATGATCTTCAAGCTGAGCCTGGTGAAGATGGAAACAGCACCGAAGAGGGCATAACAGACCCAGTGGTAGCTAACCCATCTAATACAACGGATCCCTCTGATCCGTCCGAACCGGATAGTAACGGCAAGGGAAATAGCACTGATGATTCTTTTAAAGAGCCTGACAGCATAGCTGTGATGGTGAATAAGGAGTATGGACTGCCGGAGAACTATAAGCCAACGGATCTAGTCTACCCGGAAGTGCGTTTTACATTTAAAGAGAAAATCGAGAAGCGTATGATGCGTAAGGAAGCTGCCGAAGCATTAGAGAAACTGTTCGCAGGCGCAGAGGAAGACGGGATTTACTTGGCTGGCGTTTCGGCCTACCGTTCTAAGGAAACCCAAACAAGGCTGTTCAATCGTTATGTTGAGAAAGACGGAGAAGAACTGGCTCGTACTTACAGTGCCGTGCCTGGCTATAGCGAGCATCAGACAGGGCTTGCTATCGATGTCTCAGGAAGTGACGGGAAATGTGCTGCGGAGAGCTGTTTTGGTGGAACGAAGGAAGCGGAGTGGCTAGCGCAGCATGCAACCGAATATGGTTATATCATCCGCTTTCCAGAAGGAAAGCAGGACATTACAGGATATAAGTATGAGCCTTGGCATATCCGTTATGTGGGCAAGAATATAGCTACTTATATTGCGGATAAAGGGATTACGCTGGAAGAATATTATGATGTCGTACCCGTATCCAAATAACAGAGTGATAGAGAGCAGTCCTAAGAAATACATAGGGCTGCTTTTTTTTATCTTAGTGTTTACAGAAAGTGTCGATAAGTTGCATTCTGTTACAATTCGGGTAAGATACGTAGTGTAGTCTAAGTACATGGAAGGAAGGGGAATTAGGATGTCGATCTACAATTTTTCCGGCGTTACGCCTTCGGGTAAAGAAGTGTCATTTACAGAGTATGAAGGTAAGGTAGTGCTGATTGCCAATACGGCTAGTAAATGCGGACTTACACCGCAGTATGGGGATCTCCAGAAGCTATACGAGCAGTATGGGGATCAGGGACTTGTAGTATTAGGATTCCCCTGCAACCAATTTGCGGGTCAGGAGCCGGGTACAAGTGAAGAGGCAGAAGAATTCTGTCAGATTAATTATGGCGTTACATTTCCTGTGTTTGCCAAAGTGGATGTGAATGGACCGGATGCCAGCCCTCTTTTCAATTATTTAAAAGAGCAGCAGCCGGGTACTGGCGACAGCAGTGATATCAGCTGGAATTTCACGAAGTTTCTTATTGATCGTGGCGGTAATGTAGTAGCTCGTGTGGAGCCAAAGGAATCGCCAGAAACGATGTCAGAACAGATTGAGTCCTTACTGTAGATCATTCTAGGGACTGATGAATTGTTATTTTACAAGTATCCTTTCGACCTCGGTCTTTGGCCGAGCCTCGACGGGATTTTCTTTTTATACATAGGAATATAGAATAGGCGCCTTAAATTTTGTTGTGATAAATTATACTTGACGCTTTACAGAGACCATGTATTCTTTGAAGAGAATGTAATGCCCATGCAAAATATGCATAAAGCGTGGAATACAGCAGGATAATAACGGCAGGAGGGTTCAATACAAGCATGAAGTTAATTACAGAGGTAGCAGCACAAGCGGGAATTGGCGAAGAGCATCTGGAACTATACGGCAAATATAAAAGTAAACTTTCACCGTCCTTATGGGAAGACATGAAGAACAAACCAGATGGCAAGCTGGTATTGGTCACTGCGGTGAATCCAACCCCTGCTGGCGAAGGGAAGACCTTAACAACCATTGGGCTGGCACAGGCATTGAACGCAGCAGGAGTAAAGACCGTGGCTGCCTTGCGCGAACCATCCCTCGGACCATGCTTAGGCATGAAAGGCGGTGCCACGGGCGGCGGCAAGTCACAGATCATTCCGGCAGATGAGATTAATTTGCACTTTACGGGTGATATTCATGCGGTGACTTCTGCACATAATTTATTGTCTGCGATGATTGATAATCATATCTTCCAAGGTAATGAGCTGGGTCTTGATCCGCAGCGTATCGTTTGGAAACGCGTGATGGATATGAATGATCGCAGTCTGCGGAATATTGTGACAGGGCTCGGAGATGGAAATGGAGCCGTGCGGGAAAGTGGATTTCAGATTACAACAGCTTCTGAGATTATGGCTGTATTATGCCTATGCGATAATCTGAGTGATCTCAAAAAGCGTCTGAACCGTATTTTGATTGGGTATGACCAAGAGGGACAGCCTGTAACGGCCGAGCAAATAGGGGCAGTTGAAGCGATGACGGCGCTGCTGAAGGAAGCAGTTAAGCCTAATCTGGTGCAGACCTTGGAGGGCACTCCTGTTATTGTACACGGTGGTCCATTTGCGAATATCGCCCATGGCTGCAGTAGTGTTATCGGTACTCGTTATGCACTCAAGCTGGGAGATGTTGTGGTTACGGAAGCAGGCTTCGGAGCGGATCTTGGTGCAGAGAAATTCATGGATATCAAATGCCGGCAAGCGGGTCTAACTCCTTCAGCGGCAGTGCTTGTCGTGACGGTGAAATCCTTGAAATATAACGGTGGTGTACCTAAGAATGAGCTCCAAACGGAGAACCGGTCGGCGCTGCGCTCTGGATTGTCTAATTTGGAGCGTCATGTAGAGAATCTCGGCAAATTTGGGGTACCTGTTCTTGTTGCCATTAATCATTTTGAAGGCGATAGCCCAGAAGAGATTAATGACGTTGTGGAGGCATGTCACCGATTGAACGTTCCTGCGGCAATATCCAAGGTATGGGCAGAAGGTAGTGCGGGCGGACAAGAGTTGGCTTCGGAATTAAAGAAACTTCTGGATCATAACGACACTGAACGTTTTGCTCCTTTGTATGAGAATGAACTCGACATCTCTTCCAAAATCACCAAGATTGTTCGCGAAATTTACCGTGGTGCGGAGGTTAACTTTTCCCCTGCGGCCAAACGCAGCCTAGCGGTGATTGAGCGTCTTGGGTTAAATAATCTTCAAGTATGTATGGCGAAGACCCCTTATTCCTTCTCAGATCAGCCTAGATTGCTTGGCGCTCCAGAAGGTTTCATGGTAGGTATCCGTGATATTACCCTTTCGCTTGGTGCAGGGTTTGCTGTAGTGATTACGGGCAATATCGTTACGATGCCAGGTCTACCGGCTAAGCCAGCTGCTGAGGCACTATGGATGGATGAGGATGGCGTGATTCACGGTTTGGTGTAGATTCAGTTTATGATCAGGCTTTTCCCTGTTGGTTTAGGGGAAAGCCTTTTTTTGCGCGTTATAAGAAAGTATATCCTGAGGGGGCAGAACATAATGTCTTACGCCCAGGGCAAAGCTAACGAGGTCGCAATCGGCAGCAGTGACGGAAAATGCTTAAAATTGTGAACAATCTGAGAATATAGGCGAAAAGACTTGTAATGTGATAAATATCACAATATAATCAGTTTATAAAGTGAAATAAATCACAATTAACTTATCGGTGATCAGATATCTAATTTGGTCAGTCAAGCAATTCGAATATATAACCAGGTTGTCCATTTGAAGGAGGAAGAAAATAATGAAAGTAGCTGTCATTGGATGTACCCATGCCGGAACTGCCGCAATTGTAAATACTGCCAAGCTTCACCCGGAAGCCGAGATTACGGTGTATGAGCGTAATGATAATATTTCTTTCTTATCTTGTGGAATTGCTTTATACGTAGGTGGAGTGGTCAAGGACCCGCACGGGCTGTTCTATTCTTCCCCTGAGAAGCTTGCTGAGCTTGGTGTAAAGACCAACATGCGTCATGAAGTGACCGTTGTGGATACGAAGTCCAAAACATTGCGTGTTCGCAATTTGGTAACCGGACAGGAGTTTGACGATACCTACGATAAGCTGATTATGACTACGGGATCATGGCCGATTGTACCGAAGCTCGAAGGGATTGAGCTGGAAGGCGTCTTGCTTTGCAAGAACTATGATCATTCCAATACCATTATAGAAAAAGCTAAACAAGCGAATAAAATCACAGTCGTAGGCGCTGGATATATCGGCGTTGAGTTGGTGGAAGCCTTCCAAATGAACGGAAAGCAAGTTACGCTGATTGATGGTGAAGATCGTATTTTGAATAAATATTTGGACCCAGAGTTTACTGCGCCGATCGAACAATCCTTTAAGGATCATGGTATTAAATTAGCGCTGAATGAGAAGGTAAGTTCTTTTGCTGGTGAAGGTGGTAAAGTTACCAAGGTTATCACAAGCGAAGGGGAGCATGAGGCGGATCTTGTAATTCTCTGCATCGGCTTCCGTCCGAATACTGAGCTGTTAAAAGGTCAAGTGGATATGCTGCCAAATGGCGCAATTCTGGTCAATGATTATATGCAGACTAGTTGCCCAGATGTGTATGCCGCTGGTGACAGCTGCGCGATTCATTACAACCCTACAGGTAAGCACGCTTATATTCCACTGGCAACCAATGCCGTACGGATGGGCACTTTGGTCGCACGTAACTTAGTGAAAGAGACGATTCCTTATATGGGTACTCAAGGGACTTCGGGCATTAAGATTTATGAAGATAATATCGCTGCTACCGGTCTTACTGAAGAAGGGGCTAAGGCTGAAGGAATGGACGTAGAAACTACCATGATTATTGACAACTACCGTCCAGAATTTATGCCAACCTTCGAGCAGGTGCAATTAAAAGTGGTATTTGATCGCGCCACACGCCGCATTCTCGGAGCGCAAATCTTGTCCAAAACGGATTTGACGCAATCGATCAACACAGTATCTGTATGTATTCAAAATAAAATGACAATCGATCAGCTTGCCTTTATCGATTTCTTCTTCCAACCTCATTACAACAAGCCTTGGAACTTCCTGAATACAGTAGGCCTCGAATCGCTACCGACATCAGTACCAAGCAAAGAGGCAGTAACCGTATAATTTAATTGCCTGTGAACAATAAAGTTGGGTAAACCGGAGCCATATATGGCTCCGGTTTTTTGTGATTGATGCTGGTACTATTTACCTTTAAAATAATATGGAGCCTGTTCTTACAAATGTAATTATGGATGCGCTTCGTTAAATTTGACATGTCAGTGAAAAGTTTCACTTAGTTTTTCATTAAGTGATAATTATCACGTTAATGTGTTTTATGACACGCTACAATGGTCGTAAAGGAACAAATTTTAAGTAAATAGATGAAGGGGATAGGAATCATGGCTTATAATAAACCGCAGCAGATTGCCGCAGTCACGGTCGAGAACGGCATAAAAAAGGCGCACAATCCTTTAAGCACCGTACTAATTCTGGGCTTTCTGGGAGGAGCGTTTATCGCGCTCGGATTTTTACTGGATATTCGCGTCATTGCTGGCGCACCACATGAATGGGGATCCATCGCTAACTTTATTGGGGCAGCTGTATTCCCTGTCGGATTGATTCTAGTACTGCTTGCAGGAGGAGAACTGTTGACAGGCAATATGATGGCTGTGCCACTTGCTTTTATGGCGAAAAAGATATCCTTCTGGGAAGTGGTTAAGAATCTCGTATTGATTACCCTGAGCAATCTAGCGGGAGCTTTGTTTGTAGCTTACTTTTTCGGTCACGTGGTTGGTTTAACCTCTGACGGTGTGTATTTAGAAAAATTAGTGGAGATGGCAGGACATAAGCTTGAGGCGGACTTCTTGCCGGCATTTGTTTCCGGTATCGGTTGTAACTGGCTCGTAGCTTTGGCGGTATGGCTCTCCTATGGAGCAGATAACTTCAGTGGCAAAATCCTCGGCATCTGGTTCCCAACGATGGCTTTTGTAGCTATCGGCTTCCAGCACGTTGTAGCCAACATGTTCTTAATTCCGGCAGCTATTTTTGAAGGTTATTTTTCATGGGGAGAGTACTTCAACAATTTTGTTCCGGTATGGCTAGGAAACTTGACGGGCGGTGCGATCTTTGTTGCGGCAGCTTATTGGATGGCTTACCTGCGCAAAGAGCCTGCATCTATTCAGTCCGTGGACAGCATGTCCGGCAGCGGTGTAAAAAAACACGCCTAAACCTATCTTATAGAGCACTCCTTAGAATAGTCGAGGGGTGCTTTTTGCTGTATAGACAAATAAAATCCGCCGTGATGTATCCGAGCTCGGGGGAACGAATTCGGATGCACAGCGAATTTTAAAAGGGGGAGTGTTTCTAGGCTCTATTACCCCGACTTTGTAATAACGAAACACTTCATTATTGTTTAGTCTACTTTACGGAAGACAGCGGCAACTATAAAATATAAATAGATAGTAGAAATAGGGAGGACTGCGGACGTGAAAGGTGCTACTTTTTTCTCAGCTACGTTAGAAGTTAGTCCTAAATAAGAGGTGAAGTATACTGAGACTTTATCACGATAGCACGTCAATGCGTCTGCTTGCCCTGAACCCTGTTTTGGGATAATACTGGATGGAATAATGACACATATATTACAGGGGATGTACACTACTTATGAAGTTTTTACAGAATTATCCTAAAGAGGTTAAGATATTTTTAATTGCTAGTCTTATTAATGCAACGGGTAGTGCGCTGATGTGGCCATTGGTTACAATGTATGTTTTTGATGAGCTTGGACGCAGCATGTCGGATGCCGGATTAGTGATTCTTATTCAATCAGTTGGAGGAATTGTGGGTCAACTACTCGGGGGCTCACTCTATCATAAGGTAGGCGTTAACCGGCTGATTGTTGGAGCGCTGGGCATGAATGCACTTGCTCTGTTCACTTTGCCGGCAGCAAGTAACAACTGGACGTTATTTATGGTCGCGATGGGACTGGTAGGGCTCTTTAATTCACTGTCCTTACCTGCGATTCAGGCATTTATCGGCTTTCGTTTTACGAAGCAGCGCGGAGAGCTGTTTAATGTTATTTATGTCGCTAATAATATTGGTGTAGCACTGGGTACGGCGTTAAGTGGTTTTTTGGCCGATATTTCTTATATGCTCAGCTTTGTGATGAACGGCGTAACTTCAGCGGTATTTGCGGTATTCTTTTTTGTATATCTCAAGAAAGTCGGAGGAGATTCTTCACAGGAGGTCGCAGAACACCAGAAGGCTGGTCCTGACAAACAATCTACCTGGAAGTTAATGGGGCATACACGAATTTATCTTTATATGGGTATTGCCTCGATGTTCCTACTATTAGGGAACTCTATCTGGAATACAGGGGTATCTCCGTTCATTATTTCTGAGGGCTGGCCTAAGAAGACTTATGGTTTTCTCTGGACGCTTAACGGGATTCTCATTTTTGCAGCTCAGCCGCTCGTAACAGTAATTAAACGCTGGTTTGCATCTACCTCAACGGCACAAATGACAGTAAGTGCTCTATTTTATTTGGGTGGGTATGCTGTTCTTTTATGGATGCCGACTTATTCAGGTCTAGTGCTTGGGATGGTACTCGCTACGCTTGGGGAAATGCTGATATCTCCGGCCATGCCTTCCTTTATTTCGGATCATGCAGGTCGCAGTGCTCCTTTTTATTTAGGGCTAAGTGGAGGCATGGGGGCAGTCGGTAGGGTGATTGGACCATACTTAATGGGTAGGTTATACGATAGTGGAGGCTTAGCGCCTACCGCATGGTTGGCATGTGCGATGGCACTGCTGTCCGTAGGATTCTTTATCGTTCATGCGTATATCAACCGCCGAGGAAATTCATTGGAGCGGTCAATGGGATAGTTGAGAGTTGAGCATAGTGGATTCAAATGATCTACTGTGAATTCTATAGAGGTGCAAGGCAAGGGGTGTACATCTTTATGAAACTTAGCAACAAGGATAGGTTAATAATAAGGTTCTCAGAGATTAAAGACGTGCGGGAACTGATTCATCTGGATCATATGATCTGGACGGAGAACACTAGCCCGGGGCCATTAATGTGGCGTTCCCAAGAGGATTATCTACTGAATGCTCCCCCGGGTTCGCAGCTAGTAGCGCTAAAGGATGACAAGCTATGCGGATATGTTGGGTTTGGCTGCCCTAGTCGAATGGAGAGTAACAGGCATGTGTGCGAGGTTAATATTGCTGTTCATCCGGATTATCAGCGTTTAGGTATTGGCCGGCAGCTCATAGAGGCTATTAAGGAACATGCCGCAGATAACGCCATTCGTAAGCTGCGTCTACGCGTATTATCCTGTAATGAATCAGCGCTTTCTTTTTATCGTAAATGCGGGTTTGTGGAAGAGGGACGTCTGCGGGAGGAGTTTTATCTTGGCGGTCGATATGTGGATGAAATATTTATGTGCTGCATGCTGACAGGAGGAGAAGGATATGGAGATCATCTCGCTTAATGTGGGGCGGCCGGTAACAGTGGATTATCGGGGGAAACCTTTGGAGACTGGGATTTATAAAATGCCTGTAGAAGGATCAGTTCAGTTAAATACTACTGGTTTTATCGGAGATGGTCAGGCGGATCTGAAACATCACGGGGGCCCTGATAAGGCAGTTTGTGCCTACCCCATCGAGCATTATCCCTACTGGGAGCAGCAGCTAGGGAAGAAACTGGAATACTCTGCCTTCGGAGAAAATATAACAACTACCGGCTTATTAGAGACAGATGTGTGTATTGGCGATGTGTACGAAATAGGTACCACTGTGCTGCAGGTCAGCCAGCCACGTTATCCTTGCTTCAAAATCTCACAAAAGCATGGCCCGGCAGATCTCCCGGCTCAAGTGCTGGACACTAGATATAGCGGATTTTACTTGCGTGTGCTTCGTGAAGGAAAGATCTCAACAGGAGATGCGATTGTCAAAAAAGAAAGTGGAGCTGGCGATGCGTCCGTGGCGCATGTACTACATTTAATGCAAGTGGGGCTGCAAGAGGAAGCTGCACTGGCAGCTCTTGCGGAGCTAGAAACTCTCTCCGCCGTAGTGCGGAACAAGTTTCGAAAACAGCTGGGCCTGCAGGAGAGTTAAACACTATCTACAAACCAAAATAAGCCTGGAGGCGTGTGCCTTCCAGGTTTATTTCTATTTATGAGCTTATATGTGTTGCTTGCTTAGCCTAACTTAGCCGAGCAGCTGCCATTCACTACGCAATAAACCGTATACGGCATGGTTGACGTAGCCGTCAGGCAGTTTCTCTGACTGTCTAATCACACCCTCAAGGACAAAACCAAGCCGTTCCGGGATCGCCCGGCTGGAAACATTTCCGGTCGCGCAGCGAATTTCTACACGTTGCAGCTCCATTTCCAATAGTGCATAGTCTACTAGAACCCGACAGGCACTGGTCATATACCCTTTACCTTCATATCCTTCACCCAGCCAGTAGCCGATCCCAACAGATCGGTTATGCCAGTCAATCTGGTGATACCCAATAACACCGGCGAGCTCACCGCGAACCCATAGTCCAGCGGTAAAAGCACCATTGTCAGTGCTTTGTTTAACCGCATTTTTGATGAAATTTAGAGTGTGGGCCTGTTCCGTAACGGCATCCACCCAAGGGAGCCATTGTCGTAGTCGTTCCCGTGAGTGCTCTACTAACGCGAACATGTGCCGAGCGTGCTCTGGCATTAGCGGCTTTAACATCAGCTCTTCATCGATGACATAATTAAACAAGCGGTTGCCTCCTTTTCGGCACAAGGCCTTATGTATGATTATGGATTATTTCTTATGATTATCATGCTACTCTATCGCCCTGACAGAAGTCAAAAGGTCTAAAGACACTAAAAAATGATCCGTGCCTTGTGCCCCCTTTTATTGAACAATCTACGGTTAACGGGTATATTAGTAGGAAACATGTTTATACAAGAAGTAGTGTAACACTACAGAATGAAAGGTTGATAGCTGTGGAGAACCGTAGCACCCCCTCCAATTTTATTAAGAATGTTATTACCGAAGACCTCCGTACCGGTAAAGTAAAGGAAGTTATCACACGCTTTCCGCCGGAGCCGAACGGTTATTTACATATCGGACATGCCAAGGCGATCTGGATTAACTTTACACTGGCGGACGAGTTCGGTGGCAAGACTAACCTAAGATTTGACGACACGAATCCGGCTAAAGAGGATACGGAATATGTAAACTCGATTCAGGAAGATGTAAAGTGGCTCGGTTATGAATGGGAAGAGCTGCGTTTTGCATCTGATTATTTTGAGGAAATGTACAAACGTGCCGAATTATTAATTACAAAGGGCAAAGCCTATGTCGATGACCTCAGTGCGGATGAAATTCGTCAATTGCGTGGAACGCTGACGGAACCAGGAAAGAACAGTCCGCATCGTGATCGTAGTATCGAAGAGAATTTGGATCTGTTCCGGCGTATGCGTGCAGGCGAATTCAAGGACGGTGAGAAGGTTCTTCGCGCCAAGATTGACATGGCGTCACCGAACATTAACCTCCGTGATCCTGTAATTTATCGGATTACACATGCACATCACCATAACACAGGCGATAAATGGTGTATCTACCCAATGTATACCTTCGCGCATCCGTTAGAAGATGCTATTGAGGGGATTACTCACTCTCTTTGCTCGCTCGAATTTGAAGATCAACGTCCATTCTACGATTGGGTTGTAGCGGAATGTGAGATGCCAGCTGTCCCTCATCAATATGAATTTGGTCGTCTGAATTTGGCTCAAACGATGACTAGTAAGCGTAAGCTGAAGCTGCTTGTAGACGAAGGACATGTGGATGGTTGGGATGATCCACGGATGCCTACGATTTCTGGTCTACGCCGTAGAGGATATACGCCGGAAGCGATTCGTAAATTCGTGTATGAAGCAGGGATCTCCAAGAGTCAGGGTCTGGTGGACCTGCAAATGCTGGAGCACTTTATCCGTGAGGATCTTAAGCTAACTGTACCGCGTACTATGGCTGTGTTACGACCGCTTAAGGTTGTTATCACCAATTACCCAGAAGGTCAAACAGAATGGCTTGAAGCGGAGAATAATACAGAGAATGAGGAAATGGGCGTACGTCAAATTCCGTTCTCGCGTGAAATTTATGTTGAGCGTGATGACTTTATGGAGAATCCGCCGAACAAATATTTCCGGTTGTTCCCTGGTAATGAAGTACGTCTGAAGCATGCTTATTTCATCAAATGTAATGAGGTTATTAAGGATGAGAATGGCGAGGTAGTGGAGCTGCATTGTACGTATGATCCAGAAACGAAGAGCGGAAGTGGATTTACAGGCCGCAAGGTAAAAGGTACGTTGCACTGGGTTGAAGCTAGCCAAGCGGTTCCTGCGGAATTCCGTCTATACGAGCCTCTGATTTCTGCTGAAGATGCGGATGAGGCTGTGGAGGTTGAAGGTTTGGATTCCTCGGTAGAGAAATCGGAGCCTAGCTTCTTAGATCAGCTTAATCCTAAGTCCATAGAAATCCTGCAAGGATTTGTTGAACCTGCGCTTAAGGATAGCGTGGCTCAGGATAAATTCCAGTTCTTCCGTCATGGTTATTTTAATGTGGATAGCAAATATTCGGCGCCTGGACATCTCGTATTCAATCTTATCGTTTCACTGAAGAGTTCATTTCAGCCTCCTAAACAAGGCTAAACAGATAAATTAATCAAGGTAACAACAAAAAGCAGGCTCAAACGTCCCGAATAGGTACGTTTGAGCCTGCTTTTTGTTGAATTATAATGCTTCGATGTCGAAGATCTCTTCATCTTCCTCTGAAGGGGGACGATACCCACCACGGCTAACAAAGAGCCACATGAAACCAAAGCCAAGCGTTCCAATAAGCGTCAAGAATACACCCGTCTGATACATGCTTTGTGCACCCAGATACTGATACATCCAACCTCCGAGAATACCTCCAATGAAACCGGATATCCCACTCCAGCTTAGGGTGTAGAGCGCTTGTCCGGAAGAGCGATAAGGCCGTGGAATCAGGAGCATCGTCAATTGGGTGCCTACATAGAAAAAGCCGCCGAACGTTATGCAGTGTAAAATTTGAATGAACACCACTTGAAGGGCAGTAGTCGCATCAGCCATAAACCACCAGCGCAGAACGAACAAACCACTGACCAATGCAAGCCAGCCGAGCAGAACAGAAATTTTACGTTTCAGGAACCGGTCACAGAGAACAAATACGCCTACCTCCAAAATGGAGGAGAGGAATACGGCAAGACCAATCATTTTTTTAGAGCCGCCCAGATCCGTAATATACAAGGATATAAATGTGGTGTTCATAGTGTTTGGAATGGATACCAGAATACCAAACAATAAAAAACACAAGAAAAAAGGATTGAAAATCAACTTACTTAAGCCCTTATACGGCATCGGAGCTCTCATAATGGTATGGTTAATTTTAGGCAATACAAGAACGGATAGGATTGATGCACCTAGTAACGCTGTAAGCAGATAGGTCAAGATGGATACATCAGCCCAATCCAGGATAAAGCCGGCGACAATCGCAATCACTGCCCACCCTATTGAACCCCAAAGCCGGAAAGAACGGAAGCGCTGATTAGTTCCGTCAATATAGCTGAGAATCATCGTGTTGCTTTGAGCAAATAGTGGTCCTTGGAAGAAATAGAACAAAATAATGGCGTTGTAGATCGTTTCATATGTATTTGCTCGAAACATAAACTGTGAGAACACTAGCGTTCCGAATAACATTAGCAAAACGATACGCCGTATATTCTGAGAACGGTCTGTTAAGAACGCCCAAAATGGATTTGCAAATATGGATACTAGCGCTCCCATAGAGAATAAGACACCAATCTCTAATTTGTTCATCCCTACATCCAGCAGGTATAGTTGAAAGAAGCTGGTGAAGAGGACCATGGTTCCATATACAAAAAAATTGAACCATTTTAAAGACGTGATAGAAGATGGAATAACGCCTTTTCGCAAATGGTTCACTCCTTTCTCACTAAATATCTTGCATGGAGTAGAGTGGCCAATAGTAGGCCCTTCTATCACTGTAACACGTGTTGAAAAGGGATACAAACACCCTTTTTTACTTTTTTACATTATTTTGGGTTTTATTTATGTTTGAGACGATAAGCGACAAAAAATGCGTGAACGCGTGCGTAGAAGGTACAAACGCTAAGTGTATCGGGCGTTATTTTGGCCTGCGACTATTCCCGCAGGATGGGAAATGACAAGGCAGTATTGTCTGATCGGCGCGTTTAACTTCAGTTTACAATCTGCAGATAGGATGGGTGTAAGGCGAGAAAGATATTACTATGCTTTTCTCGTAGAGCTATTAAGAAAAGGGGAGTCATTGTCATGAAGAAATCCGAATCCAAGCGAAAGATGGCGCTGAAGCCGTTCTTAACGCTACTAAGAGAAACCAAGCCTTCATACGGCTTATTGGCTATAGCCATTGCGTTAAGCATGATATCGACATTGGTTAGTCTGGTCATCCCGATGTTCACTAAGAACTTAGTGGATGGCTTCTCTCTGGCCTCCGTGAGCAAGCTGCAGATTGCGGGTATAGCAGCTGCGTTTATTGCGCAGACCATTGCGGGAGGGATCTCTATCTATCTGCTCAATTATGCAGGTCAGAAGATGGTTGCAGGTCTGCGGGACCGACTGTGGCGTAAATTTCTAGTTCTGCCTGTGGCTTATTATAATGACAACCGAACGGGAGAAAGTGTCAGCCGCATGACGAATGATACAGGGATCATCAAAACGCTGATTTCTGAACATCTAGCCAGCTTATTTACCGGAGTGATCTCCATTGTAGGTTCGATCTCAGTTCTGCTATTTTTAAATTGGAAAATGACACTTGTTCTATTCACTGTTCTTCCACTTTCGGCGCTGATACTAGTACCACTTGGGCGGCAGATGTACAAAATTTCCAAGGGAATGCAAGATGAGACAGCTTCTTTTACTGCTACACTTAGTGGTGTTTTATCTGAGATCCGTCTGGTCAAATCCTCAGGCGCAGAGAAAAAAGAGTACGAGGCAGGCAAGACTGGAATTATGAACCTGCTTTCCTTTGGTATTCGTGAAGGCAAGATTAGCGCGATGATCAGTCCACTCGTCTCCTTTGTTTTTATGATGCTGCTTGTGGTCATTATCGGTTATGGTGGGATGCAGGTATCTTCCGGCGTCTTGACGGCTGGAGAACTGGTCGCCTTTATTCTTTATCTTATTCAGATTATTATGCCACTTACTCAGCTGACTACGTTCTTCACACAGATTCAGAAGGCTAAGGGTGCCTCAGAGCGTATTATTGAGACCTTGGCAGCAGAAGAGGAAGTATATGAGGGACAGGAAGAGGCAAATGGCACAGAAGGTCCGATCTCAGTAGAGGGATTAAGCTTTGGATATAAAAATGGTGAGAAGGTATTGAATGATGTAAGCTTCCAGATGCTTCCTGGTCAGGTGACGGCTATTGTCGGACCGAGCGGGGGCGGTAAGACCACGTTGTTCTCGTTGCTAGAACGTTTTTACGAGCCTCAGTCAGGTCTGATAAAGCTGGGTGACAAGCCAGTGTCTACATTCTCATTGCGTTCATGGCGGAAGCTTATAGGGTATGTCTCGCAGGAAAGTCCACTGTTGGCTGGTACGATTGCTGAGAATTTAACCTATGGATTGGATCGTGACGTTAGCAGGGAGGAGATGCACGCAGCAGCAGCAATGGCTTATGCAGATGGCTTTATTGATGCACTTCCTGAAGGATATAATACGGATGTCGGCGAAAGAGGCGTGAAGCTGTCTGGTGGACAGCGGCAACGGATTGCTATTGCTAGAGCACTGCTGCGGAACCCGAAGATTCTTATGCTTGATGAAGCCACTTCCAGTCTGGATAGCCAATCAGAAGCCGTGGTGCAGAAGGCACTGTCCAATCTGATGAAGGGTCGGACTACGATTGTAATTGCGCACCGTTTGGCTACTGTTGTAAATGCAGAGCAGATTATTTTTATGGAAAAAGGTCAAATTACCGGAATGGGAAGTCATGAGGAACTACTGGAAAACCATGAGCTGTATCGTGAATTTGCCACCCAGCAGCTACAGATGAATAACCCCGAGGTTCAGGACATTGAAGAGGAGGCTCCAGTGCTACATGACAAAAATACTAGTAGTGGACGACGATCCGCACATCCGCGAATTGGTAGAAGTATTTCTGAGAGCTGAAGGAATGGATGAGATCTATGGAGCTTCCGATGGACTGGAGGCTCTTCAGATTCTGGAAGGTAATAACATAGATTTAGCTATTATTGATGTGATGATGCCCAACATGGACGGCTGGGAGCTATGCCGGCGGATGCGCCAGAACTATGATTTCCCGATTTTAATGCTGACAGCCAAAGGGGAAACCTCACAAATTGTAAAAGGCTTTGAGTTGGGTAGTGATGATTATTTGGTCAAGCCATTTGAGCCGGTTGTACTTATTGCGAGAGTAAAGGCGCTGCTTAAACGATATCAGATTTCTGCCGCGCAAAGTGTGACCGTAGGCCGATTGCGTATGAATCGCAAAACCTACGAGGTCTCTTCAGAGTATGGGGAAATTACCTTGCCGCTTAAGGAATTTGAGCTGTTGTTTAAGCTGGGCAGCTATCCGGGGCAAACATTGACAAGAGACAGGCTAATCGAAGAAATTTGGGGTTATGATTTTGAAGGGAATGAGCGGACACTCGATGTGCATATCAACCGTTTGCGTGAACGGTTCAATCAGGATGACTATGGATTCGTTATTCGTACGATCCGTGGTCTAGGTTACCGGTTGGAGGCTGAGGCATGAATCGATTTAAGGAGATCATTAAGCGGATTGGGATGTCCTTTGTTTATTTCGGTGGCGTTGGGATTAGCTGGACTGCAGCTTATTTCCTAATGAACTGGATATATAGCAGGGCTGGGCGCCCCTCCTCGGATTATTTGGTCCAATTAATCAGCGTGATGGTCGGTATTGTGATCTTGTTCATGATGGCATTGGTAGTCTCCAAGCTATTTCGTGGCTGGGAACGTGTCTTTTATAGATCAATCATTGAAGGGTTAGGACGAATTGCTAAGGGTGATTTTAATGTAGTATTGGATAATAATAGGGAATACGGTGAATTTGGAGAAATTGTTGATAGTATCAATGTAATGGCAAGTGAGCTGAGTCAGATGGAGACCATGCGCCAGGATTTTATCTCCAACGTATCGCATGAAATTCAATCTCCACTAACCTCGATTCGGGGGTTTGCTCTTGCGCTGCAGGATGAGACTCTGAATGTGGAGAGTAGGAGGCACTACCTTAATATTATTGTGGCTGAGAGTACCCGCGTATCTGGGCTCAGTGATAATTTATTGAAGCTATCAGCGCTCGAATCGGGTAATTTTCCGTTTGAAAATCAGGTTTATCGTCTGGACAAACAGCTTAGAGATACAATTCTGGCTTCTGAGCCACAGTGGCTGGAGAAAAATATAGAGGTAGAGGCCGAGCTGGAAGAAGTGAATGTAACTGCGGTAAAAGATTTAATGACCCAGGTCTGGACCAATCTTCTTCATAACAGCATTAAATTCACTCCCGGGAATGGATGTATTCATATCAAGCTTCGAACGATAGATGAGCGGGTAGAGGTGGAGATTCAAGATAGTGGGATTGGTATCTCTGAAGAAGACTTACCTCGCATCTTTGATCGCTTCTATAAGGCAGACAAAGCTAGAACAGCGAGCGGGGGCGGTAGTGGCCTGGGCCTATCACTGGTTAAGAAGATCGTTGAGCTGCATAACGGTGAAGTAACCGTGGCCAGCCGACCGGGTGAAGGAACGGCTTTTGTAGTGAGCTTGCCAATGCCAAAGAAATAAATCGGCATTGTTTATGTAAATATGAATATTTACATAAACATGCAACAAAATCCGACATGTCTTTACAATTTTCTACTATTCTAAATATAGAATCTACGAAAATCCAAAAGACATCGGAGGATTAATCATTTTGAAGAAGAGCAAAATTCGCGTTTTTCTAACTAGTTCGCTTGCCGTATTATTGTTAGCACCCAACTTTTCATTACAGACAGTTTATGGTGCTTCAGGAGAATCAGCGCCTGATATCACGTCTACTGCTTCTGAACATTCAGGGAAATGGATGACAGGTGAATACCATGCACATACGTATGAATCGAACGATGCTCAGGAGTCATTGAAAAGTGTGCTCGATGCTGCATTTGAACAAAATGGTTTTGACTGGATGGCACTGGCTGATCACCTTCGGGTATCTGACCGGGATGACGAAGGGGTGAATCTCCCTGGCGGCTCCATTCCGATGTCACAAGGTATTGTGGATTATCAGAATGAGAAAATTAAGAAGTTACAGGCAGAAGGCAAATATGCTGGAAAAATCATTTTTTCAGGCTTTGAGTGGGATATGCCCCAATACGATCATGCTGCAGTTGGGATTGTTACAGATCATCCAGGGTCCGCAGAAGCTTTGAAGGCTATTAATCAATTTGAATATTTATTTACTAATCGTGATGTAAGTATGTTCGATCCGGCAGATGTGGCTGAGTGGAGTACGGCGGATAGTAGAGCTTTTTCTACAAAAGAAGATACTCGCACAGCTATGAAATGGCTAAGTAGTCATTATCCAGATAGCTATGTACTGATCAATCACCCCTCCAGAAAAAATGGCACAAGCTCGGAGCTTAAAGTAGAGGATATCCGTGACTTTAACAATATTGATCCGAATCTTGTCTTCGGCTTTGAAGGTATGCTGGGCAATCAGATGGCGAGTGATCGGGGAGAGACGCCTGAGACTTACGGAGGTACAGACGTCAAGGTTGCACAGCTTGGAGGAATGTGGGACGCACTGCTGGGTGAGGGCCGCAGATTTTGGAATTTTGCTAACTCAGATTTTCATTTCAAAACAAAAAATGATCAATTTTCCAGCGGTTACTGGCCTGGTGAGTATTCCAAGAACTATACCTGGGTGGATGGCTCCGATATTAACGCTGTCGTAGATGGCATGCGGTCAGGGAAATCATTCTCTGTTTTTGGGGATCTCATCAACGCATTAGAGTTTAACGTGTCTGGAGATGAACAAGAGGAAGAAATGGGTGGAGAACTGGACGTAAAACAAGGGGACGACCTAGAGCTTACGATCCGTTTCAAAAGTCCACAGCAAAATAATAATGGCGACGCTGTTAAGGTAGATCATGTAGATTTGATCTCCGGTGAAGTCCATGGCAAGGTTGATCCAGGTACACCTGATTACACCAAAGCGACTAACGATACAACAAAAGTGTTGAAACGCTTCACAAGCGAGGACTGGACTACAGATTCCGAAGGCTACAATGTTATTAAGTATAAGGTAGAGGCAGCGGACAAGGATCGTTATTTCCGGTTAAGAGGGACTAACCTTGGAACTGATGTTGCGGGAGAAACGGTTAACGGTGAACCGCAGATTGATCCAAAAAATAATACCGTCGATAACCTGACTCGTTTCGAAGAAATCAACGCCCGTAATTATAGTGATATGTGGTTTTATTCCAATCCGATTTTTGTGGATGTGGAGTCGTACAGCGATCAGCAAGCAGTTAACGATACTATGACTGCATTAGATCTAGGAGATACAAGCGCAGTAACTTCTGATCTAACGTTGCCTACCGAAGGCAAACACGGGACAAGTATTGTGTGGAAAAGCTCCAATCCGGTTCTAATGACGAATGAAGGTAAAATCACCTTCCAACCTAAGAAGGATACGAAGCTGACCTTAACAGCTACAATTCAGCGGGGATTGGCTACGGAAACGAAGTCTTTTGAAGTAACGCTAAGCGGAGATGATAGTATCACCCCATTGGCGCTTCATAGCACATTAAAGACTGAGAACGGACAAGCTTATTTAAGTGGTGACTGGACGAATCAGAGTGTTTCGGTAAGCGTGTATGCTAGCGTATATATTCCTGGTGCGGATGTATCCATTCAATTAGCGACTGATGTAAACGGAAATTTCCTGCCCTATGAAAGTGGGAAAGTGGTTGAGATTTCGGAAGAAGGCCAACATCAACTGCAATTCAAGGCAACGGATTCTTTAGAAAATAAGACAACATTGCCGCTTGCTGTGAATATCGATCGTACAGCACCTGTGATTACCCTGAAGGGGGATAGCCGTCTTAGTCTGACCCAAGGGGATGACTTCAAGGACCCGGGCGCAGACGTTACTGACAAGGTTGGGATTGCAGGCTCTATCCTGGTGACGGGAACAGTGGATGTTCAGACTCCAGGAACCTATACACTGAAGTACAATGCGACAGATTTGGCTGGCAATGCAGCTACTGAGATTGTACGCACAGTAGTTGTAACTGCGGGCACTAGCAGTGGAGGGGGGAATAATAACGGAGGAGGCAACGGACCAGTTGCAACTCCATCTCCTACCGCGACGCCATCTCCTACAGAGCAGCCTTCTACAACTCCGCGTGTGGAATTGGAGGTAAAAGCACAGCAGGGAGGAACGGGCACACTTAAAGATGTGGGCAGCTTTACGATTCCGGCTGGAGCGTTGTCTGGTAACAGCGAAATTGCCTTTTCGGTTATTGCTGCTGATGAGACGCCAGCAATGGGCGCTCTTCAGGCTGTGAGTGCAGCAGTAGAGCTTACTAGTGACAAGGCAGGCATGCTCAATAAGCCTGTGGAACTGTCCCTCAATTACGATGTGACCAAGATTTCATCGGGGCATAAAGCAGCTATCTACTATTACAACGAACAGCTTAAAAAGTGGATTTATGTTGGTGGTCAGAGTCAAACGGGTGGGACTATAACTGCAAGCTTAAATCAGCTTGCCAAATATGCTGTGTTTAATTATCAGGCCCCATCGATTACCGATTTGAATACTCATTGGTCCACGGCGTTTACAGACCGTCTAATCGGTATGGGCGTCATGAAAGGGTACGAGGATCATACCTTCCGTCCGAATGAGGATGTTACTCGGACACAGTTCGCTTCTATGATTGTACGGGCGCTTGGTTTGCAATCAACAGGTAGCACAGTGAAATTCGCGGATCAAGGTGCGATTCCAGCTTGGGCTGCAGATGATGTAGCAGCGGCGGTAAATGCCGGAATCCTTCGTGGATATGATGTGAACGGCAAAATGTTCTTCGAGCCTTCAGAAAAGATTACCCGTGCCGAAATGTCAGTTATGCTCGCGAATGCTTTGAAGGCTAATGCCCATAAGCAAACGGATAAAGAGGAGAACTTCGCGGATCTTACCTCCATTCCACAATGGGCACAGGCATCTGTAAAAGCGGGTGTTGAAGCGGGTGTTTTGGGTGGATTCGAGGATAACACGTTCAGACCTGAGAACAATGCTACAAGAGCGGAGGCAGCAACGACGCTTTACAAGCTGCTCGAGGCTCTATATCTATAATAGTGGATGGCGAAGGCTATCCTTCAATCTCTAAATGAAACGCCGCTTTTCCCAGATGGCTTGGGGAAAGCGGCGTTTTTAATGAGACAGACTAGCCTCCAATTTGAGACATACGCCGAGCCGTCGGCGTGTGGCTTTGTGCTTTTTTCTCCAAGGCTAATGCCATTTCGTGGTTATGTGGCTTGTTACCCAGAGCTTTGCGGAATAAGGCCTGCACTGCTGCGGGATCGCTTATTAGGGGGCGGACATTGTACTCATCTTCCCAATACAGACAAGCTTTGATATGGCCATCTGCTGTTAGTCTTAGTCGATTGCAGTTATCGCAAAAGTGATCGCTTACGGGATGGATTAATCCGAACGTTCCTTGCGCTCCAATAACCCGCCGATTCTGGGAAGGGCCATTACCAGATGGCATCTCAGCTTCCTCGGTTTCCCAGCCGGCCGCAGTACAAGCTTCTATAACGGTTTCCAGCGGCAGATAAGATTGGCGCCAAGAATCAGTAGCACTTCCGATAGGCATATATTCAATAAAACGTACATTTAGTGGACTGTTCAACGTAAGGGAGATGAAGTCTTTGATCTCGTCATCATTAATCCCTTTCATCAACACAACGTTAAGCTTGATCGGCTCCAGCCCGGCAGCTTGTGCTGCCTCGATCCCCTTTAGTACCTTGGAGACCTCACCGCCGCGTGTAATCATAGAGAAGCGATCTTGCCGTAAAGAGTCCAGACTGATATTCACCCGTGACAACCCGGCTTCTTTTAGCAGCGCTGCTTTAGCTGGAAGCATTAATCCGTTCGTAGTCAGTGAAATATCGTCGATCCCCGGAATGGCGGATATCATAGTTACTAGCTTCTCCAGGTCTTTGCGTACAAGAGGTTCTCCACCTGTTAGCCGTACCTTGCGTAATCCAAGTGGTGCTAGCGATTCCACAACTGCGGTGATTTCCTCATAGCTCAGAATCTCGTCCTGCGGCTGGAATTCCATCCCTTCCGCTGGCATACAATAAATGCAACGCAGGTTGCAGCGGTCGGTAACCGAAATGCGGATGTAGTCATGTAAACGTCCAAAAGGGTCCGTCAGCGGCTCCATAGCGTTGCTCCCTTCATTTGTTGGTGTTTTGAATGCTTCCCGTCTTAAGAGGAGGCGAAGGTGTTTATACTTGTTTAGAATTTTAAAGATCGCTCGCGGGTACGTCAATGAGCAAACTATTGAACGGGTTAAACTCCCCCTATTTGAATAAGGAGGGTTGTGATTTAATTGCATAATAATGGACAAACTAAATAGAATGACAAAGCCGAAATAGACTTGCGAAAATGTGACAAAAGTACGACAAATGAAGTGATTAGTCATAGAATGCTCACGGAAAGCGTTTTTAATATCCGATATAATCTAGGTGCGGATTACTTTTACGTTCACTTTTGCGAAAACAGAAAGGATACCGGAAATTGCACGTCGATCATATGACGGTGTGTGACCGGGAAACCCAATGAGGAGGATTTGCAAAATGACTATGCAAACTGTTCCATCGCTCGCCGTGCCGGAGGCATTTAGCCATTGGTTGGAAAGTCGGGGATTAATATATCAGCTTTTAGTGGATTTTTTGGGCAGAAAACCATCACTCTCACTGGTGGCTCAGTGGAGCCGCAATCGCAAGATGAGTGTTGCTGCAGAGATGACGGAAGGCGGACGGGAACTGAAGCGCTATCTGAGTCAGGAACCGAATAAGTTACCCCATATATGTGAGAAAGAGACACAAGAGTATAAACGGCTTATGCACGAACAGACGGTAAGCTCTTTTAAATTACGTGAAGCTGCTATTCTGGGTCGTTCTGAAGATTTCTGCAACGTGCTTGCTGATGTGTATACTTCCGCAGGAATTGTATTTAACAAATGTAATGGTGAAGCTGATGATCATATTGCTATTGAGCTGGAATTTATGGCAGTAATGCATGAGCGGATGTTGTACAATAGCTTCTCAATTAGAAGTGCTATGGATTTACTTGATATTCAGGTAGCCTTTTTGGAAGATCATTTACTGCAATGGACTCCACAGTTCTGTGAGAAGTTAAATGCAGCAACGAATAGTACGTTGTATTTGGGACTTTCCCATATGCTCGCTGAGTTTCTACCCCTTGATCTGCAGATGCTGCGTTCCTGGAGAGCTTCGCTGGAGAGCAGTGCAACAGCAATGGTATAACAACACTATAATACAGAGCCCGGCCTATAAATTAGGTCGGGTTTTTCTTGCTGTGGAAGTGTAAATAGTGATTTAAATGGGGGTCCAAGTGGAGCAAGTAAATGAAAATCTGAGTGAAGTCCCAAATGACGATCCAATTGATGGTCTAGAAGAATAGTTAGGGAATTTCTCCCTGAAATTCTGAGTTTATTGATCACAAACCTTGTAATTAGGGAAAACCTCCCTATAATTCACCTGATTTGGCGCTAAATCAGGTGAATTAGCTAAATTACAGGGAGAAATTCCCTGATTCCATTAATTTAGAGCGATTATCGAATATTTAGAGGGAGTTTTTCCCTAATTAGTTTTAGACCCACTATCCGTCTCATAGTTGCCTATCGCGAATCACCCGGCACATTCCATAAAAAAGAAGCTGCTCCATAAGTAGTATTCACTACTTTGGAGACAGCTTCCTCATTTAGCATGTTTACTTGATTCGTATCAAGTGTTCTAGTCAATTACCTTTTTACTGCGGAATTTCATTAGGAATTCATACACGACTGGCACTACTACAAGTGTCAGCAGTGTGGAGCTGATCAAGCCGCCGATAACGGTAACACCTAGCCCCTTGGAGATGATCCCTGCACTGTTTTCAAGTCCTGTAACCAGTGGCAGCAATGCACCAATCGTTGCAAGTGCAGTCATCAGGATTGGACGTAAACGTGTGCCGCCTGCTTCAAGCAAGGCTTGACGTGTGGTCATTCCTTCTTTTTCCTTATGAATAACGCGGTCGATGAGGACAATGGCATTCGTGACTACGATACCAATCAACATCAGCGCACCCATGAGGGAGGAGACGTTTAAGGTTTCCCCAGCGATCAGAAGGGCTACGAGTACCCCGATAATGGTGAAAGGAAGGGAGAACAGGATAGCAAATGGAGCTAATCCACCGCCAAACGTAACCACAAGCACGAAGTATACGATGGCAATAGCAGCCGCCATAGCAATACCTAATTGACCAAATGTATCATTGATCTGCTCGGTTACACCACCGAAGCTAACCGTCACGCCATCAGGTAATTCCATAGCGTCTATTTTTTCCTTCACGAGGTTTGAAGCACTATTGACGTCACTTGAAATAATCTCGGCAGTGACATCCACCTTCATTTTACCGTCCATACGAGTAATCGAGTCAGGGGAAGAGCCGTTTTCAATTTTAGCGACTTGCCCGATTGGCACGGAAATGCCTAGTGGCGAAGTCAATGTAGCCTCTTCCATTTCTTTAATACTCTTATACGTTTCTTTATCAGTTTCGATATAGACTTTGTAGTTCTTGCCATCCATTTCTACTTCTGTGAGTACTGGACGTGTACCTGCAGGAGCAAGCTTCATCGCAATTTGTCCCGCTGTAAGTCCAAGGGAGCTAAGCTTTTCTTGATCCGCTACAATCGTATATTGATCGTAAGCTTCTTTGAGACTTGTTTCGCCATCCTTGAAATTAGTGGTGTCAGCCTGTACGATCTTGGCGATCTCATCCGCTACCGGCTTAATTTGATCTAGTTCGTCTCCGAATACATTCACGGTTAACGTGCTTCCACCCATACCTCCGCTCATCATCGCGGACATATCGCCCCACACACCATCTGGGACTTCTGCGGTTAAGCCTTCGATCAACTTCTCTTTTACATTTTCGAAATCAGGAGTATTACTATCATAAACGATGAAAAAGAGTCCTGAGTTGCTGGATCCGCCCATACCCATCGGGCCGCCGCCACCAATGGAATATTGCATTTTATCTACATGCTGTTGCGCTAAAATATATTTCTCAGCTTTCAGGCCTTGTTCTTGAACTTCTTCAGTTCTTTGTCCAGCCTTCGGTGAGTAGGTTAGCATAACCGTTTTATCCTCTTGGGAAGGCATAAAGCTAACGCCGATAGGCTTGATCAGGAACAAGCTGCCCGCAAGGAGCAGAACCGCTACTCCGAACGTAACGAGTTTATGGGAAAGACACCAGTTCAGAATTTTTTGGTAACCAGCAGACATTCTGTCTGGTTTCTCACTATGCGTCTTCTTACCTTTCAATCCGTTGCGGAACAGGGAGTGTGCCATTGCAGGAACCAGGGTAATCGCAACTACCAACGAAGCGAGCAGGGCGAAGACCATGGTTAAAGCGAAAGGCAAGAACAGCTCTCCAACCATACCACTTACTAGAGCAAGCGGTAAGAATACCGCGATGGTTACAATCGTAGAGGACATGATTGGTACGAACATTTCACGAGTGGCTGCACTGATTAATTCCCGGCCTTTTAGCTTCTCGCCAGATAACGAGAGTCGCCGGTATATGTTCTCTATGACGACAATCGAGTCATCGACTACCCGTCCGATGGCAACGGTCATCGCACCAAGGGTCATCATATTAAGCGTAATGTCCATTTGACGCAGACATAATACTGCGATCAGCAATGATAAAGGAATAGAGATGATAGAAATGATCGTCGAACGAATATTCCGCAGGAAGACCAAAATGATAATTACTGCGAAAAGGGCGCCAAATACAGCTTTGGACAACATTGTATTTACGGAGTCCTCAATCGGCTTACCTTGGTCAAGCAGAACTGTAAGGTCAATGCCTTTATATTGTGCTTTTAATTCTTCAGTTTTGTCCTTAACACCATTTACGACATCAACAGTGTTGGCATCGTTGGCTTTGACAATCTGGATACCGATCGATTCTTTACCATTCGTACGGGAGATCGATTCAGAATTCCCAACAACCTCAATTGTAGCAAGCTCTCCCAGCTTCACGGTTGGCAATCCCATATTTGCAGCTCCGCCAGCAGCTCCGCCAACAGCGCCTGCACCAGCAGCACTTCCAGCACCTGCATCGGCAGCGCCAGCTCCAGGAGCCCCAGCGCCAGTTGGCATTACTGGAATGGTCACATTTTTAAGATCTTCAACGGTGGTGATGTTGCCATCCACGACAACTGCCTTTTGAGCTTTGTCCATCTCGAACAGTCCTAGTGGAACACGGAGAGAAGAGCCTTGAATGATCCCTTTAACCGTATCTTCGGTCAGTCCGTATTGCTTGAGCTTCTCTTGATTGAACTTAAGCGAAACTTCTTTGACGTATTGTCCAGAGATTTGAATAGAAGCAACACCCTCAACATCTTCAAGGGCAGGGCGAATATCGTTCTCGGCAATACGGGTTAGTTCCTCGAGATCTTCTGAATCCCCATTCGATAAACTAAGGGAGACGACAGGCATTGAGCTAAGGCTAAAACGGGAAATGGAAGGCTTTTGCACATTGTCTGGCAATGAGACCTCATTCAGCGCTTCGCGAACAGCTGCTGTAGCATTATCCAGATTCGTTCCATAATCAAACTCGATTTGGATACTGGAGGCATTCTCCAGAGAAGTGGAGGTGATTGTCTTTACACCATCCACATTGCGCAGCTTTTGCTCCAACGGTTTACTGACATCATTAACGACGCCTTCTGGTGCAGCCCCCGGATAAATAGTTGTTACGCTAAGATAGGGTATACTAATATTAGGTAAGGTTTCTTGCTTCATTGTCAGTCCGCTATACAAACCGGCAAATACAATAATTATCGTCAGAAGCCAAATGGCAAATTTGTTCCTGAGCGAGAAATTAATTAAGCTTTTCATAAGTGTTGTTTCTGCTCCTCTCGGGCCTTTTCTTTACGAAATAGGGCGCCATTTTGAAAATTTATAATACTCGCTATCCATGTTCTTCTCTCTCACGAACTCTTTATAGAGCAATTAACGAAATACGCATGAATGATTTGAAAAAGAGGTAACCAGCTTCCTCAATTCTTCCAATGATGTAGTGAGCTCTGAGCAGGATTGGAGGTTGGACAACATCCCCTGTATGATTGCTTTGCGTGGGTGTGGTAAGAGAACTTCGCCTTCTAGAATGTTGAGTGATTCCAGCAAATCGGCTGACTCTTCGGGTTCTATACTATCTAATTTACTGACCGCAGTCTTCATGTCCTTAATGATCTGCAGTGGATTCTTGCGCTTACTCTCCTCATTCTCCTCCATCCAGCTTGCAAGAATGGTAGAGTTGATGAGAGGAGCCTGCTTACTTTTAAGAAGACCAGCTACAATAATATCTAGTAGATTCATTAGATGATCAGCCATAACAGCAAGGGACAAGTGGGTATCCTGACGAAAAATAACCGCAATATATGACTTGATTAGTCCATGACCTACAATACATAAATCTCCGGTATAGGGGATGATGTCTTTTCCATAAAGGGTCTCCATCTTCACCTGAAACCAGCGCAAGAAGGAAGCATTGTTTCTACGCAGCCATTCCGGTACTTCAGTATCAAATCCTTTTCCGGCAACTTCCTGAATCTGACGCTGTAAGAACTCACGTAATTCGTACACATGACTCAGTAGAATTTCTATTTGATTCCTAAGCTTCTCACGCGGTGTTCTTTGGGCTTCTTGTTCTTCACGTAATAAGGGATCACGAATCATTCGGTAACAATAGAGAAAAATACTGCGTTCCAGTTCTTCTTTGGATTTGAATACTAGATACAAGCTTCCCTTCGAAATTCCGCATAATTCGGCGATCTCTTGCATGGACGTGGAAGAGGAGCCTTTCACAGCGAATAATTGCATGGCGATCTTAATAATCTGTTCCTGCTTGTCCACAGTTTTATCGCTCATTGGGGGGATAACCTCCTTTCTGACTACCCAGTTCTATAATTGACTAATCGGTCAAAATAATTATATTCGATCCATCTTGTCATTACAAATTTCAGAACAGAAGGGTTACAGTTTTGTTGTAAATAGATTTTTACACAGTAATTGTCTAGGAAGATATAGGTTCTTCATGTAATATATAAAATGTGTCATTTTGGTGTTGCTTTTATGAATAAGAAGGTAGGTACAATATGAGAAGAGGACTTCAATCTATAATTATTATTGGGGCTTTCATAGCATTTTATTATTTTGGTTTTGGTATTTTTGGGAGTACTGCTGGAACAATTATTAGTATTTTCTCCACACTGACAGTCGTTTCAATTAGCTTAGCTATTTTTATGGAGAACCGTAATCCTTCTACTACGATGTCATGGATTCTTTTGCTTGCGTTGATCCCGGTGCTCGGTTTGGTCTTTTATTTTCTATTTGGACAAAATGTATTTAAACGTCGTAAATATGATAAAAAAGCACAAAGAGATCTTATGGCCTATGAGCGGATTGAGAATGACGCTTTGCGTACGCATCAAGATTGGTCGGTCTTTGACCCCTCGCGTCAAAAACTACTATTATTATCCAAGACTCTAGCGCGTACTCCTATTTCCTTTGCTTCAGAGACGCGCATCCTTACCAATGGTGAAGAGACGTTTGGAACATTACTGCTAGAGCTGCGACAAGCGAAGCACCATATACATATGGAGTATTACATCTTCCGTGCAGATCACATTGGAACGCGTATTCAACAGATTCTGATCGCAAAGGCGCGTGCGGGTGTATCTGTCCGATTTATGTATGATGCTGTGGGTAGTTTTCAGCTTTCTAAGGCTTTTTTGAAAGAGTTGGTTGATGCTGGAGTACAAGTGGCTTCGTACGGTAATTCCACCTCCTTTTTCTCTAGCCGGGTTAATTACCGGAATCACCGAAAAATCGTCGTCATCGACGGTGATGTCGGGTTCATGGGTGGACTGAATGTGGGGGATGAATATTTAAGCCGCAGCAAAACTTATGGATTCTGGCGTGACACCCATATGTTAGTTAGAGGTGAAGCGGTACGGACGATGCAAATCATCTTCTTGCAAGATTGGATGCATACTACAGGTGAAAAAATACTGGAGCAGGATTATCTAACACCACAGCTACACTTTATGACAGGGGACGGAGCAGTACAGATCATTGCGAGTGGGCCGGACAATGAACGCCGTGCACTCAAAAATATATTTTTCTCCATGATCACCTCAGCTGAGAAATCAGTTTGGATTGCCAGCCCTTATTTCATTCCGGACGAGGATATCCTGACTGCGATACGTGTAGCGGCTATATCTGGTTTAGATGTTCGCTTGTTATTCCCTGCTAAGCCAGATAAATGGATTCCGTTTCTGGCTTCGCATTCTTATTTCCCGGCATTGCTGGAGGCTGGAGTGAAGATTTATGAATACGAGAAGGGCTTTATACACTCTAAGCTGTTAATCGTGGATGGTGAAATAGCGACTATTGGTACAGCAAACATGGACATGCGGAGCTTCCATCTTAACTTTGAGGTAAACGCATTGCTTCTTCAGACAGAGAGCGTTACACGAATTGTTGCTGATTTTGAACGGGATTTATTGTCCACCACTCAGATTGTGCATGAGACCTTTATGAATAAACGCATGGTGGTACGTATACTGGAGTCTGCCGCCAGATTAATGTCTCCACTGCTATAACTTCATTACAGATTAAACCACCGCGGAGGGTGCTGCCTTCTCTGCGGTGGTTTTTGTTTAAAAAGTAGTAAAGCCCAGGTTAGTCTGCAGCCGGAACAGGATGTACTTGAACCAGGTCACATCGCTCTGATAGGCCTCAAAAGGTAAAGTGAACGTATGACCCTCGTTATTCCATAGCCGATAAAAGTAGGCTTCCATATCTTTGAACAGAGGCTGATCTCGCTTCATAGAAATCCACAGATCATTTTCCAGATTGTAGTCATCTAGATTGCGTGTGGTGAAATTGGTGGAACCGCCAAGAACGATGGAGCTGCCGGTTTGTTTGGCGATAAAGAGCAGCTTTGGATGATATTGCTCTTTGGTTGTATTGTACCAACGAATAGAGATTTCGCCGTTCGTGCGTTTATTCAGATCCATGGCAACTGGACGGTTGGGGATCCCGATTTTATCACGCCCGAAGGCGTTCTGATTTGGATCCAGGATTAGGTTTACCTTAGCCCCGCGTGATGTAGCCTCTACCAACGCATCCAGAATGGCATCATCAGCAAGATAAAACATCCCCATCCATACGGTATCCCCCTTCCGAGCGGACCTAATGCCTTGCAGCGCATATTTGTATACCTTTCCTTCTGTTAAATAGCGAACTTCTAGAGCTTTCGCTGATGGTAGGTTCTTTTCTTGGGTGAAATTGGGCTTATGAAGTAGCAATGGACCTGCATCTGAAAGATTGGCTGCCGCCTGTTCGGTCTGGAGAATATCGGCAATAATTGGACCTTGTACCTCCAAAGCAATATTGGAGTGGTAGGCGCTGGCATCGTGAACATTTCCAGAGGAAATTAGTGCAGTGTTCTCACTGACAATTACTTTGCGATGGTTCGCCTTCACATTCAGCAGCTTCAGATAAGATCGAGCGGTAATATCCGGTCCACCACTGGCCATAAGATTGGGGATAAAGCCCTTACCGGATTGTCCGAACCATTGAATGAAGGTGCGCCAGACGGCTGAATAGGCAGGTGTAGAATCTCGCAGGTCATTAACATCGGTCATGATGACTCGGATCCCCACCGCCTTCATTTCTTCCAGAAGATGATTGGGCGCTGAGTTGTAATTGGTATTGACCTCATCGGTGATGAAGACAATCTCCATTTCGGGATAGGTTTGCTTTTGTGAGATTAATTTATCTGTCAGCATTCGACTGACTGGAGGGAATGACTGATCTTTATGGGTATAATCATTGAACAGGAACAGGTCGATGACTAAGAACTCCCTTGACTCCTCGATGATATGTAGCATTCTCGGAAGAATTTCACTCTCCTGCTTACCTGTGTCCGTACCGTCTGGATAGGTTAGGTCATGCCAGAAGGATACATTGTTCACTTTGTATATGGGACTTTCATAGGAAATCCCAACGGGTAGAGGTTTATGTGTCTGGTATATCATGACGCCGATTAACCAGAGAATTAGAATGACGCAAGCCCATATCACTCGTTTGCGGCGTCGTGAAGAGGTGCGTTTCTTTGGAGCAAAAGCATGGGTTCTATCTTGTATCACTTGGGGCTGAACGGGTTGTTCACGATCTGATCTCATCGGAAGTTCCTCCTGAAAGTATTGCAGAGCACTTCCTTTATAATTATTGTGCTCCGGCGTGTACCAACCTATTAACACCTAGTGGGTAGAAATGAAGCATCCCTCGTATTTCACTCACTTCATATTGTAAATTCATCTGAAGGGATATGTTATAATAAGTGCAGTTTAGGAATAGGAGGAACGGAGCATGAATCATACGCCAGAAGAGGCCGGACCATATGATGCGAATAGGCAGTCTGGCGCGGATCATGGCAATGACCTACCGACTGTAGAGGTTTCAGATAAGAAGTCTTTATTGCCTGCATCAAGGACAGGTGAACGCAAAATAGAGCATGTACGCCTTTGTCTAAATGAAGAAGTTGGTGGCGTTGGTGTGACTACGGGGTTTGAACATTACCGATTTCGGCATAATGCTCTTCCAGAGCTGAATTTCGATGATATATCATTGCAGACTACGTTCCTGGAACGTGAACTTCGTACACCACTGCTGATCAGCTCGATGACAGGCGGCAGTGCTGCTACAGGAGCCATCAATGCCCGACTAGCAGAGGCAGCGCAGCGTCGTGGATGGGCGCTGGGGGTTGGTTCTGTGCGAGCGGCGGTGGAGCGCTCTGAGCTAACCGAAACCTTTTATGTACGGGACAAAGCACCTGATATACCGGTTATCGCTAATATTGGCGCCGTACAGCTGTCCTATGGTTTCGGGATTGAGGAGTGTCGCCGCGCTGTGGATATTGCTGGTGCCGATTTTCTTGTACTGCATCTCAATGGTCTTCAAGAGGTCTTTCAACCGGAAGGGAATACTGGCTTTGCTTCTTTACTATCGCAGATAGCAAAAGTATGCCGTGCACTTGAGGTTCCTGTAGGTGTAAAAGAAGTCGGCTGGGGCATTGACGGTGATACAGCAGAACATCTTTATAATGCAGGGGTAGCTTTTGTTGATGTAGCGGGTGCAGGTGGAACATCCTGGAGTCAGGTCGAGAAGTTTCGGAGTAGAGACCCTATACGGCGTGCAGCGGCTGAAGCTTTCGCAGACTGGGGCACTCCAACCGCAGATTGCATTGCAGAGGTACGTGCTGTCTCCCCGAAGGGGGCATTGATTGGCAGCGGCGGCTTGAAGCATGGTGTGGATGCGGCGAAGGCATTGGCCCTCGGTGCTGATTTAGCAGGCTTTGGACGCAATCTTTTAGGACCGGCAGTAGATTCTGAAGAGGCGCTAGATGCTGCACTGGCTCAGGTAGAGCTGGAGCTTAAGATAGCAATGTTCGGCATCGGAGCTCCCGATTTAGCAACTTTACGTGGGACTTCCCGTTTAATACGTAAATAAAAGTATATGGTAAATATAGAAGTGAGGAAGTGAAAAAGATGATGATTAAATTGGTTCATATGGATGAGTCTGCTTTTCAATTTTTCTTAGGTCAAGCTACTCGTGATTACGCTGAAGATAAGATTAAAGCCGGCGCTTGGGACCCTGAAATCGCGATGAAGCTGTCTGAGGAAGCTATAACACAGTCTTTACCTAAAGGGTTGAGCACAGATGGCGCTTATCTATATTCTATAGTAGAAATAAGTAGTGATATCCAGGTAGGATACATCTGGTTTAATGTAAGTGAAGGCCGCAGCGGCCGAGAAGCTTTCATTTATGATTTCTATGTTTTTGAACCGTATCAGAGTAAAGGCTATGGCAAGCAGGCTATGGTCGCACTCGATGAAGAAGCTCGTGAGATGAACGTCACCAAAATCGGGTTACATGTCTTCGGTCAGAACAATCGTGCATTTGAGCTCTACAAAAAAATGGGATATACCGTAACTGACATTACGATGTCTAAAGATTTGTAATACTTAACGTGGAGACCTCGAAGGAGGTCTTTTTTGTGTTGTTCTAAGAAAACCAATGTAAATAATTGTGATAAATATATTTGAATTAGGAGGAATAGAAAAATATGATTATTAAATAAATTCCTAAAAATGGATTCAGCTATATGGAATATTGGAAGGGGGATTAAGGTGAGACCAAGGTTTGTATTACCAGCGGCTTTATCTGTAGCTGCAATACTGTTACTGGTTAGTTGCAACCGTGGGGATTCGCCAGGGAAAAAGCAATCTGCGTCGGAGCAAGTTCAGGCAAGTCCGGTTGCGCCGGTAGCCTCTTCAAAGGTAGCGGAAAAACAGCTAGAAGCGGCGTTGTCTCCATTGACAGTGGAACAAAGATTAGAGGATTTTGATTATATGTGGAAGATTATTGAGGAGAACTACCCTTTCCTAGAGGTAAATAAGCGTCTAAATGGAGAGGATTGGCTTGCGAACAAAGAGGAGTACCGTAATGAAATTGCAGCAGTGAAGACAGATGATGAGTTTTTTAGACGAATGAAATTCGTACTTAGCAGGTTAAATAATGGGCATACGAATTTTTTATCTAAGGAAGAATATCCATGGTTTCTAAACGCCTATGTTCAGGCAGGTTTTGGTTATGAGCCTTGGATCAACGTGTTTCAACAGCCAAATGTGTTGGCTCGTTACAACCAGAAACCTTTAGCGGAGCAGCAAAGCTCTGATGGCATCGTTAACGATATGAATAGTGGTGAGGCAGGGAGTCAGACAGGAAAGACTTCCGGGAATGTAAAAAAGGTTATTATAGAGCCAGAGCAAATAGCGTATCTAGGCATGCGAAGCTTTGCCGGAAGTCTCATGGAGATGGATAGTTCGGAGATTCGTGATTTTTTAATAGAAGTTAAAGATTATAAGACACTAATTCTAGATATCCGCGGAAATGGCGGAGGAAACAGCAATTACTGGAGAGCTCATATTGCTCCTCTGCTGATTAATAAACCTATCGAATACAATACATACTTACTTTATACAAGAGGCAACTATGCTGAGACCTTTATGCAGGCACGTCAGATCACAAGGGGGCAGCAGCCTATTACCAGCATCAAAGACGAACAGTTGCCTAATTTACCATCGGAAGCATTAAAAATGTTCAAGACATATAGTAAAAATACAGATGTAGTAATCCCTCAAGAATCCGTTGGTTTTAAAGGAAAGATCTATTTGCTGGTAGATAGCTCTGTGTATTCAGCGTCGGAAGGTTTTGCAGCATTTGCAAAAGGCACCGGGTTTGCGACGGTTGTTGGTGGCAGAACAGGTGGGGACGGACTAGGGATGGATCCACTTGTCGTTGCATTGCCTAATAGCGGTTATGTATTCAGATTTTCCTTTGAGATGGGACTTAACTCTGATGGAAGCTGCAACGAGGAAGTGAAGACAGTCCCTGATGTGGAGGTTGATCCAGATACTTCTAAGCCCCTATTGGATCAGCCGGCGGTGCAAAAAGTATTGGAACTTGCCAAATCCTATTGAAATGGGTTCGCTTGGATAAGGCTGGATTGACACAACTGTAAGACATCCGGTGTTGCTGGAGAATATGTTCTAATATATAATGGTTTAGATCGTATTACTTATTCGGATGATCAATTTAGCTGAAAATAGGAGTTGTCATATAAATGGCTTTGAAAGCGGGAATCGTCGGTCTTCCTAACGTAGGAAAATCCACATTGTTTAATGCAATAACGCAAGCGGGAGCAGAATCCGCAAACTACCCTTTTTGCACGATTGACCCTAACGTTGGTGTCGTTGAAGTTCCGGACGAACGTCTTGATAAACTGACTGAGCTGGTACAACCTAACAAGACTGTACCTACTGCTTTTGAATTTGTTGATATCGCTGGTCTTGTGCGCGGTGCGAGTAAAGGTGAGGGACTAGGCAACAAGTTCCTAGCTCATATTCGCGAAGTAGACGCTATCGTTCATGTCGTTCGTTGTTTTGAAGATGAGAACGTTACCCACGTGGATGGAAAAGTAAATCCGATCAGCGACATTCAGACCATTAATTTGGAACTGATTCTTGCTGACATTGAGAGCATTGAGAAGCGGATTGAGCGTTCCCGTAAGAACATCAAAGGCGGCGACAAGAAATACGCTCAAGAAGTTGAACTGCTTGAACGCGTCAAAGAAGTGCTCTACGAAGATAAACCTGCACGTAGTATAGAATTGTCCGATGACGAGAAGGTTATTATCCGTGATCTTCATTTGTTAACATTGAAGCCTGTGCTGTATGCAGCGAATGTAAGTGAAGAAGAAGTAGCAAGTGCTGAGAATAATCCTTATGTGCAGCAAGTACGTGAATTTGCAGCAACTGAAGGTGCTGAAGTTGTTCCGATCAGTGCTAAAGTAGAAGCTGAAATTGCCGAGCTTGAGGGCGAAGATAAAGCGATGTTCCTAGAAGAACTTGGGCTAGAAGAATCTGGTCTGAACCGCTTGATCAAAGCGGCTTACAAACTTCTAGGCTTGTATACGTATTTCACGGCAGGCGTTCAGGAAGTTCGTGCGTGGACCATTCGTAAGGGAACTAAAGCACCCGGAGCTGCTGGTGTAATTCACACAGATTTTGAACGTGGATTTATCCGTGCTGAGGTAGTGGCTTACGCAGATCTTTTGGCAGCAGGCTCAATGAATGGTGCCAAAGAACGTGGTCAACTGCGTCTAGAAGGTAAAGAGTATTTGGTGCAGGACGGCGACGTTATGCATTTCCGTTTCAACGTTTAAGAGGACTGAAGCATACTAATGATAAGAGGGTCATCTCAGTCGGTAGAGGGTATCTACTGCTGGGATGATCCTTTTTTTAAAATATAAGACATTTATTAAGGGATTTACGCGTACAGAACTGTAGCCATTTCACAATATCTTTGGTATAATATAAAGTCGTATATCTAATTTTATGACATATGTTTTAATCGCTTTATTTGCGAATTTGAAATTGAACTAGGAGAGGTGAATTCCCTTGTTGGACCGATTGCAATCCCTGGCGGACCGCTATGAGAAGCTCAGTGAACTGCTTTGTGATCCGGATGTTGCAAACGACAGTAAGAAACTGAGGGATTATTCCAAAGAACAATCAGACCTACAGCCTGCATTTGAGGCGTATACTGAATATAAGAGTGTAATGGAAGAGCTTGAAGCTGCTAAGCAGATGCAAGGCGAAAAGCTTGATGATGAGATGAAGGAAATGGTCAAGATGGAAATTGACGACCTTTCCAAACGTCAGGTAGAGCTGGAAGAGCAAATCCGTGTATTGCTACTGCCTAAAGACCCGAATGATGATAAGAACGTAATCGTCGAAATTCGTGGTGCAGCGGGTGGAGATGAAGCGGCATTGTTCGCTTCGGACCTTTATCGGATGTACACTCGGTTTGCAGATTCACAAGGCTGGCGCGTAGAGCTAATGGATGTCAACGCGAGTGATCTTGGTGGATTTAAAGAGGTAATCTTCCTTATTAACGGCCGCGGTGCATACAGTAAGCTGAAATACGAAAGTGGTGCGCATCGCGTACAACGTATCCCAGCGACTGAATCCGGTGGACGTATTCATACCTCTACTTCTACAGTATCGGTGATGCCGGAAGCTGAAGCATTTGAGATTGAAATCCATGATAAAGATATTCGTGTGGATACCTTCTGTTCAAGTGGTGCAGGCGGACAGTCTGTAAATACGACCAAGTCTGCAGTACGTGTAACCCATGTACCTACGGGCATCGTTGCTACCTGTCAGGACGGTAAGTCACAGAACTCCAATAAGGAAAAGGCGCTTCAAGTGCTTCGTGCCCGTATATCTGATATGAAACGGCAGGAAGAAGAAGCGAAGTATGCTGGTGAACGGAAGAGCAAAGTAGGTACGGGTGATCGTAGTGAGCGTATCCGGACGTATAACTTCCCGCAGAGCCGGGTTACAGATCATCGTATTGGCTTGACACTGCACCGTCTGGAGCAGGTTATGAACGGAGAAATCACTGAAATTATTTCGGCTCTTTCAATTGCTGAACAAGCTGATTTGATGGATAGTATGGACAATGGATAATAATGCTTTGAACGATGGCGTATTTGTCATGTCGGAAGTGAAAAGCATCCGGGAAGCCTTTGTGGAGGCTTCTTCTTTTTTGAGCCAGAGCGGTTGTAATGAACCGCAGCGTAGTGCGCAATTACTGCTGGAGCATGCGCTTGGCTTATCCGGGGCAGCGTATTATATGGCGCTGGCGGATTCTTTTCCGGCTGCGGTCAAGGAACAGTGGGAGGCGGGAGTTACCCGCCGGAGTAAGGGTGAGCCGGTGCAGTATATCATCGGCGAGCAAGAGTTCTACGGGCGTCCTTTTGAAGTGACGCCTGATGTGCTTATTCCACGGCCGGAGACGGAGCTGCTCGTCGAGGCGATTTTACGGTACGGCGCGGAGCTTTGGCCGGACGGCACGGTTGCGCCGAGTGAAGCGGCGCAGGAAGAAGGCGCTGCTTCGTTAGCAGCAGCGCAAGATCGTGCGGGCAGCGCGGAAGGTGGACGCGCCGTACGGCCGCTGACCGCCGTCGATATCGGCGCCGGCAGCGGAGCGATTTCTGTCACGCTGGCGGCGGAAGCGCCGGCGTGGCGGGTCTGCGCCGGCGATATTTCGCCGGCGGCCCTAGCTGTGGCGAAGCGCAATGCGATGCGCTCCGGCACAGCTGTGGACTTTCGGCTCGGCGATCTGCTCGAGCCGTTCGCGGGGATGGAGACGGATATTCTCGTCTCCAACCCGCCGTACATTCCCGGCGAGGATATCGCCGGGCTGCAGCGTGAGGTGCGCGACCATGAGCCGCGCACTGCGCTGGATGGCGGAGCGGACGGGCTGGACCCGTACCGCCGCATGATGGAGCAGCTGGCGCTGCTCCCGGCACCGCCGCGCCTGATCGGCTTTGAACTCGGCTTCGGACAAGCCGAGCAGGTAGCCTCGCTACTTGAAGCGGCGGGTCATTGGAAAGAGATCATCACCATTAATGATCTAGCTGGAATTCCACGTCATGTGCTAGGTATAGCACGATAATACTGCATGCTGTGCAGGGGACTCCTGTTGATCGGGGAGTGAAATTGTATTTTCAACCCGACTTCCTTTACAATAGAATTTAACCGGACTTCTTGGTGAACCATAAAAGAAAGCCCAGATTTAGAGTAGGGAGGCAGAACGTGCTTCAGAAGATTAAAAAAATTGATGGTGCTATCGTAGTCGTTCTGTTATTGCTCATGACTGTCAGCATCTTCGCCATATATAGTGTGACTCATGGAAGAGAAAAGCTGGACGGACATCATATCCGTATGATGATGTATTATGCAATTGGCTTTATTGCTTTTATTGGAATGACCTTTTTAGATTACAGAATTTTAGTGAAATACGCGTTATATATTTATTTGTTTGGGATAGGTATCCTGGTCCTCGTCAGCTTTTTGGGCGAGACCAAGAATAATGCCCAAGGCTGGTTGTCCCTACCTGGAGGACTGAGCCTTCAGCCTGCCGAGCTATTCAAGCTAATATTAATTCTATTTCTGGCAGCAATGCTTGTTCGTAAGAATAAGAGTAAACTCTTGTTTTGGCGGGATGTTGTGCCGCTCGGCCTCTTAACCTTATTTCCGTTTCTTATTGTCCTTACACAGAATGACCTTGGGAATGCCTTGTCTTACATCGTGATTCTTGCAGGTCTGTTGTGGATTGGAAATATTAAGTACACTCACGCATTAATCGCGCTGGTGATTGTAGCAAGCTCTGCGATTGCCGGAATTATGAGTTATATCCATTATCATGACGAAATTAAAACGTTTCTTAACGATATTGGCCGTTCGCACTGGATTGAACGTTTCGACCCATGGCTTGTTCCGGATAAAGCGACAGCGAAAGCTCTTTATCATACCAAAAACGCCAAGCTCGCGATTGCCTCAGGTGGGATGAGTGGAGAAGGCTATATGAACGGTAGCTCTGTTCAGACGGATCGGGTGCCTTATACGTATTCAGACTCTATCTTTGTGCAGATTGCCGAGGAATTTGGCTTTGTAGGTTCTGCATTTGTGCTGCTACTGTATTTTATCCTTATTCACCGAATGATTCTGATTGCGCTGGAAGCCAGAGATCGAGCAGGTCCGTTTCTGATCGTCGGCATTGTCGCGATGATGCTGTATCAGATTTTTGAGAATATCGGCGCGTTTATTGGTCTGATGCCTTTGACAGGTATCACATTGCCATTCATCAGCTTCGGAGGTACCTCCCTGCTTATTAACATGGCCAGCATTGGGCTGGTAATGAGTGTGCGTCTGCATGGTCAAGATGTAGAGGAAGATTTGCCTAAGCCTACTCCTTATGCAGCGGCCAAACAGGTTTAATCACTGAATCAAAAGATAACCGTCAGAAACTCATCTTTTAAGGATGGGAACTGACGGTTTTTTATTTTGGGAAGTGAATCTCTGATATCGGGTGTATTACATAAATTTGGAATTGTGGCCTTGAATGCTCTACAATAGAAAGGAGAGACTTTCCTCAGGTGAGGGTGGTTGGAACCTTAATAGAGTAAGGGGTTTGCGTATGCTTAAAAAGCTCAAGAAGATCGATAGCGTGATTCTTATTGTTCTAGTTATGCTGATGGTGATTAGTATTCTTTCGATATACAGCGTGACTAATGGTAGATTAGTTCAGAAACTAGATGGGTTCCATCTACAAATGCTTAAATACTACATTGTAGGGTTTGTAGCGTTTTTTGTGCTTACCTTCGTGGACTATAGGATATTTGTTAAATATGCTCTTTATATTTACATCTTGGGTATTGGTCTGCTAGTGTCGGTTAGTTTTTTTGGTAAGGTAAAGAACGGTGCGCAATTAGGGCTAGAGATAGGTGGACTTAGCTTTCAACCTGCGGAGCTTTTTAAGTTGATATTGATTCTTTTACTCGCGTCCATACTGGTCCGTAAACAAGGAGCCACGCTAACCTTCTGGAAGGGAGTCGTTCCGCTGGCGCTTCTTACATTGCTCCCTTTTGCCATAGTTATTGTACAGAATGATCTCGGAAATGCGCTAAGCTACATCGTAATATTAATCGGTCTTCTATGGATCGGGAATATCAAAATTTCACATGCACTCATCGGATTACTAATCGTTGGCGGATTGGGTCTTGCAGGAATTCTGAGCTATATTCACTATCATGATGAAGCGGTATATTTTTTTGAGGAGACCCTTGGCAGGAAGCATTTAGTGGATCGTTTTGATCCTTGGCTCGTACCTGATTTGGCTTCAGATGATGCAAGCTATCACACGAAAAATGCTAAAGTGGCTATTGCCTCCGGAGGGATGAGCGGCGAGGGGTACATGCAAGGAAGCTCTGTGCAGAGTAACCGTGTTCCATATACCTATTCGGATGCCATATTCGTACAGGTTGCGGAGGAGTTTGGGTTCGTAGGTTCAGCGCTGCTGTTGTTACTCTTTTTTATTCTTCTTCACCGGATGATACTGATTGCTCTAGAGAGTAGGGAGCGTAGTGGCCCGTTTTTGATTATTGGAATTACGGCAATGCTGCTATATCAAATCTTAGAGAATATTGGAGCTTTTATCGGCCTAATGCCGCTTACGGGAATTACACTTCCGTTCATCAGTTATGGAGGCACATCTCTTTTAATTAATATGGCCTGCATGGGGATTGTAATGAGTGTGCATCTTTATGGTCGGGATGTTGAGGAGGATTTGCAGTTGCCTAAGGCGCTTGCTGTAAAATTATAGATTTAATAGATTCATAGGTTTGCAGTCTCTCATCTCTGGACATACTACTAGCATGAGAGTTAAGAGGAGAGGGGCTGCGACAAATGAACGATAATCATATGGATAAAAGAGATTCCTTACGTGTAACTTTTAAGTATACTGCCATTTTAATTTGTTTTTTTATGATCGTTATCATGGCCTGGGAAGGTCAAAAAACCGATGCAGCAGTAGCCGAAGTATCGATTCCGCAGGATTCTATCCGGCTGCGTATTCTGGCGAATTCGGACGGAACACAAGATCAACTAGTGAAGCGGCAAATCCGCGATACAATCGTAGAGCAAATGAACCAGTGGGTAACTGCACTTGAGGACCCACAGAGTTTAGAGCAGGCACGCGCTTTAATTAGAACTCATCTACCAGAGCTTAATGCACTGGTTGGATCGGAGCTAGAGAAACGTGGCATTCAATATTCTTATAACGTTGAGCTGGGTGTAGTTCCTTTTCCGACCAAATTATACGGTGGAACAGTCTATCCGGCCGGAGAATACGAGGCTGTGCGGGTTACGTTGGGCGAGGGAAAGGGTCAGAACTGGTGGTGTGTACTGTTTCCGCCGCTGTGCTTTATCGATGCGGGCTCCGGAGATGCAGCAGCGCCTGCTGCTAATAAAGGGGCGAAGACCGTCTCGGCTGCCGGGGCAGATAGCGGAGTTAAGGCGCAACCAGCAGTAGGAACAGCTGTACAAGCAGATTCTTCGGCGAAGGATGTTGCGGCAGCGGATTCCGCAGAGCCAGAGGTACGGTTCTTCGTTTGGGAACTGCTGCAAAACCTTTGGAACTGGATTAGCGGATTATGGTCGTAATGCTGGTGTTAGCCCTTTGGTTTTGTGGAAATGGTCTATAGTTTTGAATCTAGATATGTTACTATTTCATAAGCAGATCGACTGCGGCGCCTTCATTGGGGCCGCTTTTTGGTAAGATTAGAGTTAATGAACCTCCAGAGTATTTATCCTAAGATTGCAAGAAAAGCTATTGTTCAATATATATCCTGTAGAAAGCCTGTGATGAGAATGAATGAACCACACGACCCTTTATTCGCCGTTCAGCGGCGGAGTGGAAATAGAAATGAGACTGTATATTGGGTACTGGATTTGCTGGAAGATGCAGAATCGGATTCCGATGTGCTTCAGCCAAGTGAGGAGAATAAGTTAGCCATCGTGGAGGCGGCAGCCATGCTTCGTGAAGGTGGAACGGTCGCTTTTCCAACCGAAACGGTCTATGGACTTGGTGCGGATGCAAGGAATACTGCGGCAGTTGAGGCTGTTTTTGCGGCAAAAGGGCGACCGTCTGACAATCCCCTAATCGTGCATATTGCTGATCCAAGTGCTTTAGACGAGCTGGTTACAGAAGTGCATCCTACGGCTGCGGTATTGATGGATGCTTATTGGCCTGGACCGCTGACAGTTGTGCTTCCTGTTCGTGAGGGTGTTTTGTCACCCTGTGTAACGGCAGGACTGGACACGGTAGGTGTTCGTATGCCTGATCATCCGGTAGCTTTGGCGCTGATCAGTGCAGCGGGCTGTCCCGTTGCGGCACCTAGTGCTAACCGTTCCGGTCGTCCGAGTCCGACCTTAGCTTCACATGTGATGGAAGACTTGGCCGGATACATTGGCGGTGTACTTGATGGCGGCGCCGCCGGAGTTGGACTGGAGTCAACTGTGGTGCAGGTGCAGCCTGATGGAAAGGTTGCCGTGCTTCGCCCTGGTGGGATTACTTTGGAGCAGTTAGCTGCTGTAGTGGGAGCAGAAGCTATTGCTGCTGAGCCAGCTGTGGTTAAAGAATTTGGAACTTCCGCAGCAGCGGAAGCTCCAGTAGCCACTGCACCGAAGGAGCGCCACGGTGCAGAAGCTGTTTCCGACAGCTCGGCGCCACGCGCGCCGGGCATGAAATACACGCACTACGCGCCGCGCGGCTGGCTCGGTGTGGTGAGCGGATCTTCTCCGCAACGTGTTGCGGATGAAGCCGCGAGTCTACTTCAGGCGGCACAGCTGAACGGCGAAGTGACGGGCTTACTCCTCTTCGAGGAGCATAAGCCCCTCTATCCCGCCGATCCTGCCGCCTGCGTTCTTTCCCTCGGCTCGTTATCCTCGCCGGAGGAAGGGGCACGCTCCCTATATGCCGCGCTGCGGCGCTTCGATGAAGCGGGAGCGACTTACATCTTGGCCGAGGCTTGTCCGCATACGGGCCTCGGCGTAGCTATTATGAACCGGCTTATGAAGGCAGCCGGTGGTTCCGTCATTGACGCCGGATAGCTACGGCGACCTTTCTATCCGGCTATAGTGCAGGTTCTTCGAATCTGAAATCTCTTATGAAGTCATGATTACCCCCTTGTCCGCATATCGTTGTTGTACAAGATATTTCGGACTTGGGGGGTTAAGCATGGGCATAGGAGATGTATATGCCGGTTGGGGGCAGACAGTTACTATTGCTATAATGGCGATTGCATTAGGGATGGATGCCTTTTCGCTCGGAGTAGGGATCGGGATGAAGGGGATTCGTCTGCTGCATATTCTGCAAATGAGTGTGCTCATTGCTTTTTTTCATATGCTGATGCCTCTTCTAGGTTTATTAACTGGAAGTTATGTCGGACATTTGCTAGGTCAAGTAACAACTTATGCCGCAGGAGGGCTACTTGTGCTGTTAGGCGGACACATGGTGTATAACTCCTTTCGTCCGGAAGTGGTAGGTACGCGAGCTATGAATCACCGAACCTTATGGGGAATGCTGCTTCTATCACTCAGTGTAAGTGTGGATTCTTTTTCCGTTGGGGTATCCTTAGGGATGTTTGTGAATGGTGTGCTTCTGACTATACTAGCTTTTGGTGCCTGTGGAGGTCTGATGTCAATTATCGGCTTGCTTCTTGGGCGGCATGTCAGTCGTGGACTCGGAGAATATGGGGAAGCATTGGGCGGGGCTATTTTATTGGGGTTTGGCTTGCTATTCATCTTTTGATACAATAACGGCATTACAATATTTTAATTTCATGGGGGTGCAAAAGCATGCTGCATATTTTATTCGTCTGCACCGGTAATACATGCCGTAGTCCTATGGCTGAGGGGCTTTTGCGAAAGCTTGCGAAGGAACGTGGAATCGACCTGGAAGTGCGGTCTGCAGGTGTATCTGCCATTTCTGGTACTTCTATATCGAGACATGCTGCAGCTATTTTGCAGGAAGAAGGCATTCATGATCATTTAGAGTCGTCGCAATTAACGGGGCAATCCGTCACTTGGGCCGATCTTGTGCTTACCTTAACCAGTGGACATAAGCAGCATTTGCTACAGTATTTTCCGGATGCCGTAACAAAAACATATACATTGAAGGAATACGTGCATAATGAAGAAGCTGTGACTGAGGATATTAAAGAATTGGACAGCCTTTATGCAGATGCTGAGTTAAGCATAGCTCTAGGTGGTGAACCCAACGCAACGGATCTACAACGAATGATTGAAATCCGCCAGCGTATCCCAAGCTTTGATATTTCTGATCCATTCGGGGGTACGCGTGAAGATTATGAGCTTACTGCTGCTGAGATTCGCACTTCGTTGTTTAGTTTATTAGATAAACTGGAATCCTTACGCCATTTGTAAATGGTTGATTTTCAGTCCGCTTTGCTTTAAGATAAAAGTACAACTAATCGGTTCCGATGTAACTGGCGACAAATGTGGATCAAACCACGATGGAGCATCGGAATAAACGGCCGGTCGCCTGGGCAAAAGAGCAAATCCGCAGCTACCTGCGGACTGCTCTTTTTTGTTTAAATGAAGCTTGTTTGAAGCTTGAGGAGGTAGGGTGATGGACAAAGTTGTGGAGTTATCTTTAACTGAAGCTACTGTCACTGTGTTAAGGGAGTTGGCGGAAGCTGGTAACCTTGGATCTGGTAAAATTGTTGTCCTAGGAGTTAGCACAAGTGAGGTCGCTGGTGTCCGTATTGGAACCGGTGGTGCGCTTGAAGTCGCACAGCAACTGCTTGACGGGGCTCGTTTGGTCGCAGCGGAAAAAGGATTTCATCTCGTTTATCAGTGCTGTGAGCATCTGAATCGTGCGCTTGTAATGGAACGCTCATTGCTAGAGTCGCTTGGGCTAAGTGAAGTTTCAGCTGTACCTATACCGGGTGCTGGCGGTTCGATGGCTGCGGCTGCCTATCGCTCTATGAAAGATCCTGTTCTGGCGGAAACGATAGAAGCACATGCTGGCTTAGACATTGGTGAGACTCTTATAGGTATGCATTTGCGCCGCGTGGCAGTTCCTTTTCGACCGACCTTACGGTACATTGGAGCAGCTAGAGTGAACGCGGCATGGACCAGACCTCCGCTTATTGGCGGCGAACGTGCGGTTTACCGTACTCTTGAACAGAGTGGTTCACAGGTTTGTGATTGATGAACTTAGATTTATGTTTTTGCAGAAACGTAGACCTAAAGCTTTTTCGTGGCGGGCGAATCGTTTCTATTTAAATACAACATATCTACACACACTAGGGAGGAAATAAGAACATGGAACAATTACGTAAGAGTGACCCGGCAGTACTGGAAGCAATGGAACTGGAACTGAAACGTCAGCGTGCCAACATTGAGCTTATTGCCTCAGAGAATATCGTTAGCGAAGCCGTAATGGAAGCCATGGGCTCAGTGCTTACGAACAAATATGCAGAAGGCTATCCAGGCAAACGGTATTATGGTGGCTGTGAAGATGTGGATATCGTTGAGAATCTGGCTCGTGATCGTGCAAAAGAATTGTTCGGTGCGGAACATGTCAACGTACAGCCTCACTCTGGAGCACAAGCGAATATGGCTGTATATCTCGCTGCACTTAACCCGGGCGACACGGTTCTTGGCATGAACTTGGCGCATGGCGGACATTTAACGCATGGTAGTCCAGTAAATGCTTCTGGATTACTCTATAACTTCGTAGCTTATGGTGTACAAGAAGATACTTTCCTAATTGATTATGACGAAGTGCGCAAAGCAGCCTTCAAGCACCGTCCTAAGTTGATTGTTGCTGGTGCAAGTGCGTATCCGCGCATTATTGATTTCGAAAAGCTTGGTGCTATCGCCAATGATGTCGGCGCGTTGTTTATGGTAGATATGGCCCATATCGCAGGGCTTGTTGCTGCTGGTCTTCATCCGAGCCCGGTTCCTCATGCTCATTTCGTTACAACTACAACACATAAGACTTTACGCGGTCCCCGCGGAGGTATGATTATGTGCAGACAGCCATGGGCAGCTGCTATCGATAAAGCCGTATTCCCGGGTTCCCAAGGTGGACCGCTGATGCATGTCATTGCTTCAAAAGCAGTCGCATTCGGCGAAGCTTTGCTGCCATCCTTTAAGACTTATGCTGAGAATGTAGTGAAGAATGCAAATGTTCTCGCAGAAACACTGATTAGCGAAGGGGTTAACATTGTATCCGGTGGTACAGATAACCACTTGATGTTGCTTGATACACGTAACCTGAACATTACCGGAAAAGATGCGGAAAAAGTACTAGATTCCATCGGAATCACTGTGAATAAAAACGCAATTCCATTTGATCCTACAAGTCCTTTCGTAACAAGTGGAATTCGTATTGGTACACCTGCGGTTACTTCCCGTGGTATGGACGAGCAAGCTATGGTGGTTATTGGCCGCATTATAGCTAATGTTCTGAAGAATCCGAAGGATGAAGTGAAATTAGCTGAGGCAGCTCGTCAAGTTGCTGATTTGACGGATCAGTACCCACTTTATCCAGAACTGAAGTACTAGTTCTTACTCGTATTCATTAATAAATTTACCTCCACCGAGTCCTGATTTTAGGGTTTGGTGGAGGTTTTTTGTTGTTTATTGTTCACAATATTACATGGGTGAATTGATGGAAAAACATGAAATCAATCATGAAAGTTCATGGAACTTTCATAAACAATAGTGAAAAAAATGTGAATAGTATGAAAAGTGCAAATTTGCACAACCTAATCTAGGTTTTATTCCTGAAAAGGCAACGGAATTACCAATCCTTACCTTTATAAGCGAAGGAAAACACAAGGGTAGGGGTTCAATATGGGTACATGTGCCTTTCTAGGTGAAATGCGGCGATGGGAATGCTATAATAGACAGGATTTAGCCATAGAGAAGCAAAAGCGCTTTCTAGGGTTATAGACACGACTTACAATTACCGGAGGGACAGGAAATGGGAAAATTGGTGATTTGCGATCATCCTTTAATTCAACACAAACTAACATTTATTCGCGACGTAAGAACAAACACGAAGGATTTCAGAGAGCATGTTGACGAAGTTGCCACATTGATGGCTTATGAGATAACACGTGATATTCCTCTAGAAACCATTACAGTACAAACACCGGTCACTGAAACGGAAAGTAAAGTGATTTCTGGAAGAATGCTTGGGCTTATCCCTATTCTTCGTGCTGGTCTGGGTATGCTTGAGGGCGTTCTGAAGCTTCTTCCTGCTGCTAAAGTAGGACATGTTGGCTTATTCCGTGATCCGGACACGCTTCAACCGGTTGAGTATTACATCAAGCTTCCTACAGATGTACAGGAACGTGAGCTGATCGTAATTGATCCAATGCTAGCTACGGGGGGATCTGCGATTGCTGCTATTACCTCGCTGAAGAAGCGTGGCTGTACACAAATTAAAATGATGAACCTGATTGCAGCTCCAGAAGGTGTTGCTGCGGTTCAAGAGGCTCACCCAGATGTTGATATTTATGTGGCTGCGCTTGACGATCATTTGAATGAGCATGGATATATCGTTCCGGGACTTGGCGATGCTGGAGATCGTTTGTACGGAACTAAGTAAATAGTAATTCGTAATAGGATATAAGAAATTTGTTTATTTTTTGATGAGAGGGTAGGGGTTATGTCCAAAATTAAAGTGATGACTATTTTCGGAGTGCGCCCCGAGGCGATCAAGATGGCTCCTCTAGTTCTTGAACTGAAGAAGCATCCTGAGCACATCGAGTCAATTGTATGTGTAACAGCACAGCACAGGGAGTTGCTCGATCAAGTGTTGGAAGTGTTCAATATCACTCCTGATTACGATCTGGATGTGATGAAGGATCGTCAGACGCTTAATGAGATTACTATTCGAGTACTTGAAGGCCTGGAACCTGTACTCAGAGAGGTTAAACCTGATCTCGTATTGGTGCACGGGGACACATTAACGACGTTCCTTGCAAGCTATGCCTCTTTCCTGCAGCAAATTCAGGTTGGGCACGTAGAAGCAGGACTTCGGACATGGAACAAATTGTCTCCGTATCCTGAAGAAATGAACCGTCAGCTTACAGGTGTATTAGCAGACCTGCATTTCGCTCCAACGGATTGGTCAGCTAGTAATCTGAGACATGAGAACAAAAAAGAATCAAGTATTTATATCACAGGCAACACTGTAACCGATGTGTTTCAATATACCGTACAGCCTGATTACCGGCATCCTGTTTTGGATTTTGCTTCAGGAAAAAAACTTATTTTGATGACTGCTCACCGTAGAGAATCGCAAGGTGAACCGCATCGGAATATCTTCCGGGCTGTCAAAAGAATCGCTGATGAATTCGAAGATGTAGCCATTGTTTATCCTGTGCATCCGAGTCCTGCCGTTAAGGAACCTGCACATGAAATTTTGGGTGGACATCCAAGAATTAAGCTGATTGATCCGCTGGATGTCGTGGATTTGCATAATTTTTATCCGCATACCCACTTGATATTGACCGATTCTGGCGGTTTACAAGAGGAAGCTCCTTCATACGGAGTACCAGTACTTGTGCTTCGTGATACGACGGAGCGTCCTGAAGGGATAGACGCTGGAACGCTAGAACTTGTGGGCACGGACGAGGAGAAGGTGTATGCACGGACACATGCTCTTTTGACTGATAATGAGCTCTATCAGTCGATGAGTCGGGCCGCCAACCCGTACGGAGATGGCAAAGCCTCCCAACGAATTGTCAATGCGATTTTGCACCATTTTGGTGTAAATAAGGAGCGTCCTGAAGAGTTTCACAGAATGTTCACAAAAAATAAATAATTTCATTTAAAGTAATATCTGACCTGATTAAAATCAACATACAGTGAAACTGTACGGTTTATATGGTTTTGGAACATTTTGCTGTGATTATTTTCATGTTTTCAAGGGTTTTTGGGCAATGTTCAATGAATTGACAAAGACTCCAGAAATTCAGTAAAATTAGTTGGGATTGTAGCCATGAAAGAACAAAATAGCAGGGACAGCTTGTTACAGACCGCGCTTATCATTGGAAGTGCAGGCACTATACTAGCCGCTTACATTGTTATTGGTTTTTTTGCGGCAAGGTGGCTGAAAGACTTGATGGAGGGGCCAAAATATTGGCTCGCTATTGGCACTATAACCGGAATGATTCTGGGAATTGTGAACGTCGTCCTGTTAATTAAAAAATTTTTGGGGGAGCAGAATGGATAATATGACTCCCATGATCAATACCGTCACTAGAGTTACGCTCGTCCTTATGGCAGGACTCTTAATGGGCTGGGCGCTTCATCATGAGACCAGGGATTTTACACTGGGCATGACTCTGGGTCTGGTGGCGGGATTGGTAAACTTTCGTTATCTGGCCGTCAAGGTTCGACGGGTAACGCAGTCGATTGCGAGCAACGAAGGGAATGCCTTCAGCCTCGGTTTTGTTACACGGATTAGCTTCGCAATTTTGGTCACCATGTTCGCGGTCAAGATTGAGCATTTCTCCCTGGTAGCAACTGTTTCAGGCGTATTCATTCCTCAGCTTCTCGCCATTCCTGCGGGGATATATCTGAGTGTGAAGAACAAACTTTAACCAGATTAAAGAGAAAGGGGGATGATACTATGCATGAGATGCCGAAAATCTTTGTCGGGGGAATACCGATAGATATATCAGCCGTATTGATGCTTCTGATCAGTTGTACAGTAGTATTTGTGCTGGTGATGCTGTCGGTTCGTAAGCTTTCGGTTGAGAATCCATCTAAGCTTCAGAATTTTATGGAATGGGTTGTTGAATTTGTAGAGGGTGTCATAAGCAGTGCCATGGACCTGAAGAAAGGAAAACCTTACATATCTTTGGGGCTAACGTTGATTCTGTTTATCTTTGTTTCCAACCTTCTTGGATTGCCTTTCTCAGTTGTAACTGAAGCACATGGACCTGTAACCGTGTTTGGCCATGTGATTGAAGCAACCAGGAACTTGGCGCATGGTGATCATGTTGAGATCTTATGGTACAAGTCGCCGACTGCTGACATTAATATCACTGCAGGATTGGCAATTATTGTGTTTATACTGATGAACTTCCTGGGCATTAAGCTCAACGGCAAGCATTATTTCAAACACTATATTGAGCCGTTTCCAATCTTTTTGCCACTGAACATTATCGAGAACCTGGCAAAACCAGTAGCGCTGGCTATTCGTCTATTTGCTAACATTTTTGCCGGAGAAGTACTGATTACAGTCATTTTGAAGCTGGGGATTCTCAGTATTCCGTTCCTGGCTGTATGGCAAGGCTTCAGTATTTTCGTCGGGGCACTACAAGCGTTTATCTTTACGATTCTGACGATGGTTTATATCGCACAGATGACGATTCACGAAGAAGAAGCACATTAATGAACTGCTGCGAAGGGAACGGTTATTGTCTAATTTTCTTTCGCGGGAGATATCTTATATCATTAAACACATTATGAACCGAAATTAAAGGAGGATATTTACAAATGGAATTTTTAGCAGCAGCAATAGCGGTTGGATTGGGTGCACTTGGCGCAGGTCTTGGTAACGGTATGATCGTTAGTAGAACAGTTGAGTCCATCGCTCGTCAACCAGAAGCTCGTAACGCGCTTCAAACAACAATGTTTATCGGTGTAGGTATCGTCGAAGTTATTCCGTTGGCAGCAACAGTTATCGCATTCCTGATCATGTTTTCTTAATAAACCGTATTTACGGTTTGGCGGGGACGGCCGATGCCATCCGCGCCTTACTTTTGTATACGTCCGCATGACGCGGTAACGGAAGGGAGTGACCTCAGTGGAAATTGTTTGGACAAACATCGTATTTTCAATTGTAGCCTTTGGGATTCTATATTTCTTGCTCAGTAAGTATGCGTTCAGCAAACTGTTCGCAGTTATGGAGAAACGCCGTGAGCTGGTAATGCAGCAAATGGATGAAGCTGCGAAGACTAGAGAGCAAGCGGTCGCGTATGTGGAAGAGCAGAAGCAGGCGCTGAACAGTGCACGCCAGGAAGCTCAACAGATTATTCAACAATCGCAAATTACTAGTAATCAACAGGTAGAACAAGCTTTGGCGCAAGCTAAAGTTGAAGCTGCACGCGTCAAAGAAGAGGCCGTGCGCGATATCGAGAACGAGAAGAATAAAGCAGTGGAAGAGTTGCGCAGCGAAATTGGAACGGCATCTGTTCGTATTGCTTCTAAACTTCTTAAGAAAGAAGTTAGTGCTAGCAGTGAGCAGGAGCAGCTTGTGAACCAATACCTCAATGAGGTAGGAGGCCGATCATGAGCCGCGATACGGTAGTTGCCAAGCGCTACGCTAAAGCATTGTACAGTGCAGCGGTAGAGAAGGGGATTACCCTTGAAGTAGAAGAACAGCTCAAGGCAGTGGTCGAAGTATTACATTTAGACCAAGAGGTACAGCGGTTTATTCTTGCACCACGTATCTCGGAGTCCGACAAGCTGAAAGTGCTGCGCACAGCACTTCAAGATAAGCTCTCTCCTATTGTAATGAACATTGTAGAACTGTTAGTAGAGCGAGGCAGAACCGATATTTTTGCCGAACTGCTGGATACGTATATCAAGATTGAAGGAGACGCTCTTGGCATTGGTGATGCTAAGGTATACTCCGTTTATTCTTTAAGTGAAGAAGAACAAGCGGCTGTAGCTGCAGAATTCGGCCAGCTCGTAAACCGTAAAATTCGGGTTACGAATGTGGTCGATCCAAGCCTGCTGGGAGGACTGAAGGTTTATATCGGCGATACGCTGTATGACGGAAGTCTTTCTAGTAAATTGGAACGTCTCGAGAAATCCTTTAATGATAAGCATAGAAGATAGGGGTGAGGATATTGGGCATCAGACCTGAAGAGATCAGCACTTTGATCAAAAGTCAAATTGAGCAATATAAAGCCGATATCGAAGTTGCCGAAGTGGGCACCGTCATTCAAGTCGGAGACGGTATCGCTCGTGTCTACGGTCTGGAAAACGCAATGGCAGGCGAGTTGCTAGAGTTCTCCAACGGTGTAGTGGGCATGGCGCTCAATCTGGAAGAAAGCAACGTCGGTGTTGTTATTCTGGGTGAGTACAAGGAAATTCGTGAAGGCGATCAAGTAAAACGTACTGGACAAATCATGCAAGTTCCAGTTGGAGAGGCCCTTCTGGGTCGTGTTGTTAACGCACTCGGTATGCCGCTTGACGGTAAAGGCCCAATCCAAACGACGGAGTTCCGTCCGGTTGAGAATAACGCTCCTGGTGTTATCGACCGTAAATCGGTTCATGAGCCAATGCAAACTGGTCTTAAAGCGATTGATGCGATGGTACCAATTGGTCGTGGACAACGCGAACTTATCATTGGTGACCGGCAAACAGGTAAGACTGCAATCGCAATCGATGCGATTATCAACCAAAAAGGCAACGGAATGAAATGTATTTATGTTGCCATTGGACAAAAACAATCCACAGTAGCACAGGTTGTAGAAACTCTCCGCCGTCATGGCGCGTTGGAATATACAATCGTTGTAACTGCTTCGGCTTCAGAGCCATCCCCGCTGTTGTATATTGCTCCATACGCAGGTTGCGCAATGGGCGAGTACTTTATGTACAAGGGCGAACACGTACTGATCATTTATGATGACCTTTCAAAACAAGCTTCGGCTTATCGCGAATTGTCCTTGCTGCTTCGTCGTCCACCGGGTCGTGAAGCGTTCCCTGGTGACGTGTTCTACTTGCACTCCCGTCTTTTGGAACGTGCGGCTAAGCTTAGTGATGAGCTTGGTGGTGGTTCATTAACCGCGCTTCCGTTCATCGAAACACAAGCATCTGACGTATCGGCTTACATTCCTACGAACGTAATCTCGATTACAGATGGTCAAATCTTCCTTGAATCCGATCTGTTCTACTCTGGTCAACGTCCGGCGATCAACGTCGGTATCTCCGTTTCCCGTGTAGGGGGCTCCGCTCAGATTAAAGCGATGAAGAAGGTAGCTGGCTCGCTCCGTTTGGATCTTGCTCAATATCGTGAACTTCAAGCTTTCTCACAGTTTGGCTCAGATCTTGATAAATCTACGCTTGCTCGTCTGAATCGCGGAGCACGTATGATGGAAGTTCTGAAACAAGGTGTAAATCAGCCGTTGTCTGTTGAGCACCAAGTGCTTAGCTTGTACACAGCTGTAAAGGGATACTTGGATGATATTCCTGTTAAAGACGTAAAACGTTTTGAAAAGGAATTCCTTGCTTACATGGACAGCAGTGCTGCTGAAGTTGCTCAATCCATCAGAGATACCAAGGATTTGACAGCAGATAACGAAGCCGCTCTTAAAGCAGCGATTGATAAATTTAAAAGAGGCTTTGCTACTAGCTAATCGTACCTAAACGAATCTTACTAAGTGAGCTTTGGCTCTGCCGAAGCTCAGGCTATTACTTATAAAGTAGGCTTTGAATTCGTCAAAGCTAAGAAGATGCTTACGAAGTTAGCTTTGACTTCGTCAAAGCTTTAAGGTGGTGAAATCATGGCAAGAAGCATGCGTGATATTAAACGTCAAATTAAGAGTGTTCAAAACACAAGACAGATCACAAAAGCGATGGAAATGGTAGCCGCCTCCAAGCTGAGAAAAGCCCAGGAGAAGGCAATTGCCGCCCGTCCTTATGCTGAGAAGCTGAAAGAGGTTGTATCGAGCATTGCTGCCGGTACAGAAGGCGTTCAGCATCCCATGCTGGTCAGTCGCCCTGTGAAAAAAACTGGTTATCTTATCGTGACCTCTGATAGAGGGCTTGCGGGAGGATACAACGCTAATATTTTACGTAAGGTGACGATGCTCATCGCGGAACGACATAAATCCAAAGATGAGTACGCCTTGTTCGTTATCGGTCGTAAAGGCCGTGACTTCTTACGCCGCCGTGAATATCCGATTGTACAGGAAGTTACTGAGCTATCGGATGCGCCGAAATTTGCTGACATTAAGTCTATTGCTAATTCGGCAGTACAACAGTTTGTAGATGGTACGTATGATGAGTTGTACGTTTGCTACAACCAATTCGTCAATGCGATTACCCAGATCCCAACCGTTGATCGACTGTTGCCTATGGAAGGCGTAGGAAATCATGAGCATCATGAAGCGACTGCAAATTACGAATATGAACCTTCACCAGAAGGCGTACTCGAAGTACTACTTCCGAAATACGCCGAAACTTTGATTTATAGCGCAATTCTGGATGGCAAGGCCAGTGAGCTGGGTGCGAAAATGACAGCGATGGGCAGTGCAACAAAGAACGCGTCGAAAATGATCGGAGAACTTACCCTTACGTACAACCGTGCCCGTCAGGCGGCAATTACGCAGGAAATTACCGAGATCGTGGCCGGAGCGAACGCTCAGTCTTAAAAATACAAGAACAGTTAAGCAACGTGCTTGACTTGCCTTGTATTTTACGAGAAACAGTGCCGCATGGAGCGATACATAGTATCGCCCGCTTCTGGAGTATGGCTCCTTAAGAACGGCACTGCAGTTCTTCTTAAAATATAAGAAAGTATAGGTTTTACACTATACAAAATGCTTATATTTCTACGAGAAACGGTTGTCATCTTTATAAGACGACAGCGTCGTTTCTTCTTGATGTAACAGCTTTCGAGGAGGGAAATGAAGATGAACAAAGGACGCGTTGTAAGCATTATGGGTCCGGTTGTCGATATTGAATTTGAACGCGGCCAATTGCCCGAGATATTCAACGCTATCAAAATTGAAACCGTCTTGGACAATGGTCGCCAGATTAACCTAACACTTGAGGTTTCCAATCACTTGGGAGACAATTTGGTACGTTGTATCGCGATGTCTTCTACAGATGGTCTGGTTCGCGGACTGGATGCGATTGACCAAGGTGGTCCTATTTCGGTTCCTGTAGGGGAAGCGACATTAGGCCGGGTATTTAACGTACTTGGAAATCCAATTGATAACGCTGGTGAAGTTGTTGCTGAAATAAAGAACCCGATTCACCGTTTGGCTCCGACATTTGATGAATTGTCGACACAAGCCGAAATTTTGGAAACGGGTATTAAAGTTATCGACTTGCTTGCACCTTACGCTAAAGGCGGTAAAGTTGGTCTGTTCGGCGGTGCCGGTGTAGGTAAAACAGTAACGATTCAAGAATTGATTAATAACATTGCCCAAGAACACGGCGGTATTTCCGTATTCGCGGGTGTGGGTGAACGTACTCGTGAAGGTAATGACCTTTATCACGAAATGACGGACTCCGGCGTTATTAAGAAAACAGCAATGGTGTTCGGACAAATGAATGAGCCCCCAGGCGCGCGTCTGCGCGTAGCTTTGACCGGTCTTACTATGGCGGAATATTTCCGTGATGTAGAAGGTCGCGATACGCTGCTCTTTATCGATAATATATTCCGCTTTACCCAAGCGGGTTCCGAAGTATCCGCTCTTCTCGGACGTATGCCGTCCGCGGTAGGTTACCAACCAACCCTGGCTACTGAAATGGGTCAGTTGCAAGAGCGTATCACTTCTACCAAAAAAGGCTCCGTTACTTCCATTCAAGCAATCTACGTACCAGCGGATGACTACACTGACCCTGCTCCGGCAACTGCGTTTGCTCACTTGGATGCAACAACTAACCTTGAGCGTAAGATTTCCGAGAAGGGGATTTTTCCAGCGGTTGATCCACTGGCTTCCAGCTCGCGTCTGTTAGCTCCGGAAATTGTTGGTGAAGAGCATTACAATGTGGCACAAGGTGTTAAACAATTGCTGCAACGTTATACCGAACTTCAAGACATCATTGCCATCTTGGGTATGGATGAATTGAGTGAGGATGATAAGGTTATCGTAGCTCGTGCTCGTAAAGTTGAGCGGTTCCTGTCACAGCCTTTCCACGTAGCTGAACAGTTTACCGGCTTCAAGGGTAAATACGTGCCAATCAAAGAAACTGTACGTAGCTTTAAGGAAATCCTGGATGGTAAGCATGATGATCTTCCAGAAGCAGCGTTCCTTTTTGTGGGTACAATCGAAGAAGCGGTTGAAAAAGCGAAATCGATGTAACACTGAGCTTAGTGAATGCTTTCGAAGCGGGCTTTACTTCGTAAAGCTAAGTGTATGCTTTCGATGAGAGCTTTACTTCGTAAAGCTTTAAGGAGGAATGGAAGTGAATACCTTTTTGTTGGAAATTGTCACGCCGGAGCATCTCGTCTATTCTAAACAAGTGAATAGCTTGACAGTACGGGGAGTCGAAGGCGAGTTGGGTATTTTGCCGGGACACATTCCGCTTGTGACTCCACTTCAGGTTGCTCCGTTATCCGTCAAATCGGACGGTGTTACGATCTCCATCGCCGTTCATGGCGGTTTCGTTGAAGTGCATAAGGACAAAGTAACAGTGCTGGCCGAAAGTGCTGAGCTGCCAACGGATATTGATGTTGAACGCGCCGAGGCTGCTAGAGAACGCGCTCAGCGCCGTCTCCAGACTCGTAGCAAACAAGATGATATCGATCACCGCCGTGCGGAGTTGGCGCTGCAACGCGCTGTTACACGGATTAAAGTGTCCACTGGTAAAGGACAACAGTAGGATATAAGCGGTCAAGCTCTAAGCTTGACTGCTTTTTTTGTTATAGTAATCTATGTAGTAAAGGTTAAGATTTCTTCATTTTTTTGGATATTGGCATTGAATTGTTTAAAAATTTGTAAAAGTACTGGATTCTTTTGCCCTGCGCAAGTATGATATAAGAGTCGATTTCCGAGTAATACGAACACGGAGGGTTAGCATGGGGGATATATTGTCCAATGGATGGTCTAGTGCCGCTGGAACCAGCAGCATGATCTCAATGATTGTTTCTTTGCTCAGTGTTGTATTATCTTGGTGGGCATTGCAGAACCTTAAGCTGGATTTGGTCATAAGATATCCCAAGAGTCCTCAAGGAAGGCTGCTGCACTTGCTTTTGGCTATTGTACTTGGTCGTTTAGTTGCAGGATTCTTTTTGGATTACCTTAGCTGGAGTGGGATGATCCGCTATATGTTTTAGGAATATGTAGTTTGGTTATAAGTGTCATAGGTCGCAATGGTCAAAAAGTGTCGAATAATAAGGTTTTATTATGTCAACACTGAACTTTAAGGAACATGCCCGGCTGAATGGGCGTATTGATGGAGTATGCGAATTTTTTTGCAATTACTTTTAATCTAAAAAAATAATTTAAGAAATAATGGACGCGGAGGGAAACCGAAAATGAGCAAATTTATCGTCCGCGGTGGCAACAGATTGACCGGGAGCGTGAAAGTTAGCGGCGCAAAAAATTCCGTATTACCGATCATAGCCGCCTCTCTATTGGCAGAAGAAGGAGTAAGCGTCATTGTGGACGCACCTCCGCTTGATGATGTAATGACGATTTCAAAAATGTTGGAATCTCTGGGTGCAGGGGTTACATATCAAAACGATATTATCCAGGTGGATGCTACAAACATCACTTCCTGTGAAGCACCTTATGAATGGGTACGGAAAATGCGGGCATCTTTTTTAGTCATGGGTCCTCTGTTATCACGGCTTGGTCATACAAGAATTTCTTTGCCTGGTGGCTGCGCCATTGGCACACGACCGATTGATCAGCATTTGAAAGGATTTGAAGCGCTTGGTGCAGAGATTAGTCTCGGCCAGGGCTACATTGAAGCGAAAAGTAACGGTCGCCTGCGCGGAGCCAAAGTGTATTTGGATGTAGCTAGCGTGGGTGCGACCGAAAATATAATGATGGCAGCGGCACTCGCCGAAGGCGTGACCGTGATTGAGAATGCGGCTAAGGAGCCTGAAATTGTCGACCTGGCCAATTATTTGAATGGTATGGGCGGAATCGTTCGCGGTGCGGGTACAGGTGTTATCCGTATTGAAGGCGTAGAACGTCTGCATGGCGTTAAACATCATGTGATTCCTGACCGTATTGAAGCCGGTACCTATATGGCTGCGGCAGCAATTACAGGTGGGGACGTATATGTGGAAGGCGCAATCGCTGATCACTTGGGACCTGTTATTGCTAAGATGGAAGAGATGGGTGTGACCATTATTCCTGATGAGAATGGGGTTCGTGTAATTAGTGACAAACCTCTTAAAGCTGTTGATTTGAAGACTTTGCCGTATCCAGGCTTTCCAACGGATATGCAGTCACAAATGATGGCATTATTGCTGCGCTCTGAAGGAACTAGTGTCGTTACAGAAACTGTATTCGAGAACCGGTTCATGCATGTGGATGAATTCCACAACATGAATGCTGAGATTAAGATCGAAGGTCGCTCAGCAATCGTTACAGGTAATGCGCAATTGGTCGGAGCCAAGGTTTGTGCTACGGATTTACGTGCGGGAGCTGCGCTTATTTTGGCAGGTCTTGTTGCTGAAGGCACTACTGAGGTAAGCGGAACTCATCATATCGACCGTGGATATGTACATTTGGCTGAGAAGCTGTCTGGACTAGGTGCGGAAATATGGCGTATCTCCATGGAAGACACAGCCGCGCAAACGGTGAAGGACGAAACTCTTAAATCAGAAGTAGCCAAGAGCGAATCAAGCAAAAGCGATGAGGTTAAACCTCGCTTTCAGGTTCAAGCAACTTGGGTATAATATCAGTCATTAAGTGAGAACAGGCTGCAGTGATGCGGCCTGTTCTTTTTTTTAATATAAGAGTTTATATGTTCTACGCTATAAAATATCCTTATATTTCTCGCATAAACGCTTACCGTCCTTATAGGGACAGAGAAGGCGTTTTTGCTTGTATTATTAGAAAGTAAATCTGAATCCTCATCTAATGAGGATTTTTTTTCGTTTGTGATTTTTTAACGCGGGGCATAGTGATAGATACGAGAAAGCTAGTCTCTTTCTCTCAAATATTGTTCTAGTAGTTGCTGTAAATTCATATCTATAAGAATCAACAGTGACTCACGGAAGGAGCCATAGAGATGAAAGATTTCCGCTACTTGCGACGTAATAAGTCAACGCGCTGGCACTCGCGTCCCCTTGCTCCCCGGCTCAGGCGCCTCAGTCCCGCCGCCTGGCTCGCAGCGCCTATCCTGGCGGCGCTGCTGATTCCACTGGCGGTTGTCCCGCTGCACCGGGGACAACCGGCGCCTCCGGCCTTGCCGACGGTAACGGCCTCACCAGCCGCACCAGCGGGGCCGGAGGCGGCTGCGCAGGAAGCGCCGCAGCCGAAGGTCTCCGTCTATTTGTCGCGTAGCGGACAAATAGAGACGTTGCCGCTGGAGGAATACGTCAGCGGCGTGCTTGCGGCCGAGATGCCGGCCAGCTTTGAGCTTGAAGCTCTCAAAGCGCAGGCCGTAGCGGCCCGCACCTTTATCCTTCGCCGCCTGCTGGCTGGCGACAGAAGCGGCGTGCCCGTTCCGGGGGCGGATGTAACAGATACGGTGAGCCATCAGGCTTACGTATCTAAGGACACGCTGGAACGGAAGTGGAAGCTCGGCGGAAGAAGCGCCGACCTCGCAAAGCTTCAGCGCGCGGTCCTTGAGACGCGCGGTATCATTATGACCTATAAAGGGCAGCCGATTACGGCCTCCTTTTTCGCCTCCAGTGGAGGATATACCGAGAACTCGGAAGAATACTGGAATGCAGCGATTCCCTATCTGCGCAGTGTAACTAGTCCTTGGGAGAAAGAGATCACCCCAAACTATGCGGTGACATCTACATTCACCATCTCGGAAATACTTACTAGACTTGGGCTAAACGACAGAGTAATCCCTGCTTCAAAAAATACTACCCAATCAGGCATGACAAAAAATATCTCTACTTCCTCTGAATTGCCGGTAGAAGTGTTGTCTCTCACCACCGGACATCGGGTTAAGGAAATCTCTATTGGAGGTACTGTTTTTACTGGAAGAGAAGTGCGAGAAAAGCTAGGGTTACGTTCCAGCCAATTCAGTTGGGGGCGAAAAGGGAATAAAATCTATATAACTACCTTCGGAAATGGGCATGGTGTGGGAATGAGTCAGTGGGGAGCTAATGGGATGGCGAAGGAAGGCGGAACGGCTACTCAAATTCTCAAACACTATTACAGTGGTATCTCTTTTACGCAAATCTCAACTCTTCTGAAAAAATAACTTGAAAGATACGTATAAAAGATAGAAGCCCGGTAACACTGGTTACTGAGGTGATAACCATATGAATGAACAAGACAAAAACAAAACAAACCATGATGAATCTCTCAAAAAATCGCAGGGAGATTCAGGTGCTAAACCTTCTTCATGGAGCAAGATGTTATCTAAACGTTGGGTGTTCCCAGCAGTCTACACGGCGGCAGCGGCAATTATACTAACTTTGGTGTGGGTCTATCAGGATGCCGGCCAAAAACCGCTGGACACCGCCGCCACATCACAGCAAGTAGGAGCTTCGACTAACGAAGCTGGTACTGCAAACAGTAATCCAGATGCCCTTGAAGTTCTTGCTTCAGCGGAAAGCTTGGTTTGGCCAGTAGCCAATCCAGGTGAAGTAGAAGTGGTCAAACCGTATTATGATGAGAATGGTACAGAAGACAATCACGTTGCCGCAATGGTGCAGTATAACGACAAATTTATTCCTAATGTCGGTATCGATCTTGCCCGTGAAGACAACAATACGTTCGACGTCAAAGCAGCGCTTAGCGGTGAAGTTACTAGAGTGGACGATGTTGCAGTGTTAGGTAAGGTCATTGAGATTACCCATCAAGGTAATATGAAGACCGTCTACCAAAGTCTTGGCGAAACGAAAGTGAAACAAGGCGATGTTGTGAAGCAAGGAGATACGCTTGCAACCGCAGGTCGCAGTGAAATCGAGAAGGACCTTGGCAATCATGTACACTTTGAAGTGTATAAGGACGGCAAAGTAGTTAATCCATCAGAGTTACTGCCAGGGCGATAAGAATATTTACTGCAGGGGGCTAATGCCCCCTGTTTTTATGTGAAAAAGGCTTTTCGTAAGCAGCATGCTTATAAAGAGCCTTATTTTTCTATGAGAAACGGTTATTGTCTTTGATGAACCAACGACGTTCCGTCTTGCTAATAACAAGGCTTCTTGGGTTGTCCATTAAATAAAATGAGCCCTCCCAGGCTTGTCATGTCTTGAAAGCGCGAATATATAAGCCCGCCCCTCATATAATGTACCAAACTATCCACAGTTGGGAGGCGGGAGCGTGCACGATTACATCAAGGAACGTACGATCAAAATCGGACGCTGCATCGTGGAAACCAGGCATACGGTCCGGACCATAGCCAAGGAATTTGGCGTTTCAAAAAGCACGGTGCACAAAGACTTGACGGAGCGTCTGCCAGAGATCAACCCTGATCTGGCCGATCAGGTGAAGCACATTCTTGAATATCACAAATCCATCCGACATCTTCGGGGGGGAGAAGCCACAAAAATTAAATATAAAAAAACGACGGGGAAAAAACGTGAGGTTGCTGTAGCATCAAAGCCATAAGATTTTCGGAAATTTAAGGAAATATTCAGCTTTAAAACATTGTGTAGTTCCCCTAAAGTATGTTATTTTTAAATTTAGTACTAACTGCTGTTTTTTCAATTAAAATAACACTTTGGGGGCTCTTTCATTATGTTTAGCAAGGATATCGGAATCGACCTCGGCACGGCCAATGTGCTCATACATGTTAAGGGAAGGGGAGTCGTTCTGGATGAACCTTCCGTGGTCACACTTGAAAGTGATACGAAGAGAGTCCTTGCGGTGGGAGAACAGGCACGTCGCATGGTTGGACGTACACCCGGAAATATAACAACTATCCGTCCTTTACGGGATGGTGTCATTGCAGATTTTGAAGTCACGGAAATGATGCTGAAGTATTTTATCGACCGTGTTGGCGGTCGCACCTGGTATTCACGGCCTCGCATTCTGATATGCGCCCCTACAAATATTACATCTGTGGAACAAAAGTCCATTCGGGAAGCGGCAGAACGCAGCGGGGCTAAGGAAGTATTTATGGAAGAAGAGCCAAAGGCCGCTGCGATTGGAGCGGGAATGGACATTTATCAGCCAAGTGGAAACATGGTCGTCGATATCGGTGGCGGAACGACGGATGTAGCCGTACTTTCTATGGGCGACGTCGTTACCGCTTCTTCGATTAAAGTCGCTGGAGACAAGTTCGATGAGGCCATTTTAAGATATATTAAACAAAAGTATAAATTGTTGATCGGTGAACGGACAGCAGAGGATATTAAGGTTACTATTGGTACGGTTCGACCTGGTTTGATGAAGTCCGAAATGGATATTCGTGGCCGGGACATGGTAAGCGGACTTCCCCAAACGCTCACTATTACGGCGGCTGAGGTAAAGGAAGCATTATGGGATCCGGTTTCTTCCATTGTGGCTGCAGCTAAATCGGTACTGGAGCGTACACCACCAGAATTGTCTGCGGACATCATTGACCGGGGTGTGGTTCTTACTGGTGGAGGTGCTTTGCTTAACGGATTGGACGAGCTACTCTCAGAAGAATTACATGTACCTGTTTGGGTAGCGGAAGACCCTATGCACTGTGTGGTAAAAGGAACAGGAATTATGCTGGACAATTTGGACAAGGTCGTTAAGAAAAAGTTCTAAGCAGCCGATATAAAAGGTAGCATTAGATTCGGAAGGAGACTACCTTCATGATAAGAGGTTTATATACGGCCGCTGCAGGTATGGTTGCGCAGCAACGTAGACACGATACGGCAACACAGAACATCGCTAACTTAAATACTACGGGATATAAGCAGGTTGACAGTGTTAATCATGCTTTTCCGGATGTCTTGATCTCTGCTATGATTAATGGCAATACCACGCCGGTGGGGCGCCTTAACACGGGAGTTTTTGCAGAACAGTCAATATCCCAATATTTACAGGGTGATTTAAGGGAGAGCGGCAAGTCTATGGATTTTGCTTTATCTACAGATTTGCAAGTCGCCGACCCTGTGACGGGTCAAAATATAGCCTTTGATGGTTCAGGGAAATATGTAAGTCCTGAGGGTGAGGTTATTTACCGTCCACAGGCTTTCTTTACCGTTCAGGATGCTGAGGGCAATAACTTATTTACCCGAAATGGAAGCTTCACAGTAAATGCGGCTACGGGAGAAGTGTTGAGCAGTGGAGGCTTCAAGGTTCTGGATTCCACTGGCAAGCCACTTGTCTTGACAGGAAATCAGGACACCCTTAAAGTGGACGGGCAGGGTAATGTACTAAATCCAGTAACAGGACTTCCGACAGGGACCAAGATTGGTGTGAGTGTAGTTACAAAGCCGCAGGAGCTTGTGCGTGATGGTAAAGGTGTGTTTCACGCTGATGATATAGCGGCGGCGGACATTCGTTACTCCAATGCAACTGATAACTTACAGGTGCGTCAAGGGTATTTAGAGGGCTCCAATGTTGACCCTACTCAGGTTACTGTTGATTTGAATGCCGCATACCGGGCATATGAAGCGAACCAAAAGATCGTCCAATACTATGATAGCAGCTTGCAGAAGGCTGTAACTGAAGTCGGCAGGGTATAAGTGCTGCTTATGAAATGGGTTTTACAGGTACAGCTTATAGGAGGTTTGATCTATGAACAACTCAACGATTAGTGCAGCAGTCTCCATGTCCAGCCTTCAGCAGCGGCTTGATATTATAGCGGATAATCTAGCCAATATGGATACAAATGGTTATAAGAGCAAGAAAGGCTCCTTTGAGGATGTGCTGACTCGTGTGCAGCAGCAATCGGATGACTATGATCAGCCGGGCCGCGCTACACCTCTAGGTTTTAATATCGGTTTCGGGACTTATGTGCCTTCGATTACGACTAATTGGGAAGAAGGTCCCCTTAAAGAAACAGGTAATCCAACCGACTTGGCGCTTCAGGGTAATGGGCTGTTTGGAGTTCAGGTCAATGGAACTACAGCTTATACAAGACAAGGTGACTTTCACTTTACGCCTGACACCACCGATACAACCAAGATGGTCCTTGTAGATAATACGGGGAATCCGGTACTGAATACAGCAGGTAATCCTTTAACGGTCCCTGTGGGTGTGAATGCAGCTATCGATGAATCCGGTCGTGTATTAACGAAACAGTCAGAGAATGGACCTGTTCGGGTAGCAGGTACTATAATGATTGTAGAACCTAAGACACAGAATGCTTTAAAGGCAGTGGACGGGAATTTCTATATGCTTGCCGATGGAGTTACAGCACAGCAGGCTTTTGTACAAAGAGCGGCAGGTGAGGCGTCTGGAATTGGAGTACGCTCAGGGTGGCTGGAGCAGTCAAATGTCGATATGACCACAGAAATGACAGAAATGATGCAGATTCAACGTACGTATCAACTCGCAGCTCGGGCGCTTTCTTCCAGTGATCAGATGCTAGGTCTGGCCAATAACATGCGCGGGTAGAGGTGAAGGAATGGAACGTCAGAAAAAGGTGAAGTCGGAAGACAAACCAGAAGACAAGAAAGAGCCGAAGCGGCGAGGATTATCAAAATGGACACTTATCCAGTGGATTCTTATTCCTTTGCTTCTCATAGCTGCACTTGGAGGCGGACTGGTTGTCGGTTACGTTGTCCTTGGCAAAAAAGAGTTTAGCGATGTTCTACAATGGAGCACATGGAAACATGTCTATGATTTGGTTTTTGCTCCATAATTTAAGATGATAACGACTCCCTTCTTGCTTAAGGGAGTTTTCTTTTTTATACGGATAAATGTATAATGGTGGGGGGCCTCGGGCAGCAAAAAGGGCCCTCTCCGCCATGCTATCGCATCCGGTGGAGAAAGCCCCTTATCTCAACCTCCACTTCTGCAGGTGGTGAAGGATATATATAGTTTTTACCGAAGCTGCCTAAATTTATGCAGTTCGGCGAAGAATAAATGAAGTAACATCCGAAAGGAGTTTTGTTAATAATGCTGGATATCAACCAAATTCAAGAAATCATCCCCCATCGGCCTCCATTTCTGCTGGTGGACAAGATCACTGAGATTGAAATGGGTAAACGGGCTGTTGGCATTAAAAATGTAACGATCAACGAACCTTTCTTCGTAGGTCATTTTCCAGGTTATCCGGTAATGCCGGGCGTACTGATTACAGAAGCTCTTGCACAAGTTGGTGCGGTTGCTATTTTAGGGGTAGAAGCGAATCGCGGTCGGATTGGCTTTTTAGCCGGGCTCGATGGATTCCGTTTCCGTGGTCAAGTCGTACCGGGAGATACGCTCACTCTTGAAGTGGAGATTACTCGCCTTAAGGGCAGTATTGGAAAAGGACAAGCTACTGCGTCGGTTGAGGGGAAAGTTGTTGCCTCTGGGGAAATTATGTTTGCGCTCAGCTAATATTAATTAGCGAATATATATTATACATGGAGAAGGAGAGATTCTAAATGACTCAATTAAGCCCAAAAGCGGCAGAAATCTTATCTCGCTGGCTGGAGAACGCATCTGTTGATGAGTCTACGAAGGCGGAGCTGCGCGCTCTGGAGAACGAGCCACAGGAGCTCGAGGAACGATTTTATAGAGATCTAGAATTCGGTACAGGTGGTCTACGCGGTGTAATTGGCGCAGGTAGTAATCGTATCAATCGTTATACGGTAGGTAGAGCTACACAAGGTTTCGCTAAATATATTCTGGAGACGCATACTGGAGAGGGAAGACCTTCTGTTGTTATCGCTCATGACTCCCGTCGTTTCTCGCCTGAATTCACACTTGAGGCTGCTCTTGTATTGGCTGCTAATGGCATTGAGGCTCATTTATTTACTTCTCTGCGCTCAACACCCCAATTGTCGTTCAGCGTGCGCCATTTGAAGGCAACGGGCGGGATTGTTATTACTGCAAGTCATAATCCGCCTGAATATAACGGGTATAAGGTTTATAATTCTGAAGGTGGACAGCTTGTCCCTGACGAAGCCGAAAAGGTCATTTCTTACATATTAGGGGTTGACACTTTTGATGGTGTGAAGCGGATTTCCCAAGAAGAAGCGGAGCGTCAAGGTCTGCTGCACTGGCTTGGTGAGAAGGATGACGAAGCGTTTACCGATACTGTCGCTGCGGTTAGTCTTGCAAGTGAAGAGATCGCCTCTACGCTTGGAAAAGACTTCAAAATCGTATACACCCCGCTACATGGTACTGGTAACCTGCCAGTCCGCCATGTGCTTGAGAAAATTGGTTTTACACAGGTGCATGTTGTACCTGAGCAGGAACAACCAGATTCCGAATTTTCCACTGTAAAATCACCGAACCCAGAAGAACGCGAAGCCTTTACACTGGCTATGAAGCTGGGCGAAGAGTTGAATGCAGACCTCTTAATTGGCACGGATCCCGATGCAGACCGTATGGGGGCAGTGGTTCGTGACAATGAAGGTAAATTTGTTGTTTTGTCGGGCAATCAATCTGGAGCTTTGATGATTCATTATTATTTGAGCCGTTTACAGGAACAAGGTAAGTTGCCTAGCAATGGTGCAGTTGTGAAGACTATCGTGACGAGCGAGATGGGGGCAGCTGTAGCCTCTCATTATGGTGCAACTGTATTTAATACGCTAACGGGATTCAAATATATTGGGGAAAAAATGACTCAATTCGAACAATCCGGAGATTACACATATCTTTTCGGTTATGAAGAAAGCTATGGTTATCTTGCAGGTAACTATGCTCGTGATAAGGACGCCGTTCTTGCGGCTATGTTGATCGCTGAAGCAGGTGCTTATTACAAAGCTCAAGGCAAAACATTATATGATGTTCTTCAGGAATTGTATGAGCAGTTCGGATACTTCTTGGAAAGCCTGGAGTCCCGTACACTGAAGGGTAAGGATGGCGTTGCGCAAATTCAAGGTATCATGAATGATTGGCGTACGAATGCTCCACAAGAAATTGCGGGATCTGCCGTTACAGAGGTGCTGGATTATTCGCTAGGCTTGAATGGTCTGCCGAAGGAAAATGTACTAAAGTATTTGCTGGCTGACGGTTCATGGTTCTGCCTGCGTCCTTCAGGTACCGAGCCAAAGATTAAAGTTTATTTTGCGGTTGTGGGTGAATCCTTGCAGAATGCTAAGGATAAGGTAGCTACACTATCCAAGCAGGTTATGGCTCGTGTTGACGGGGAACAATAAAATAAGAATATAGATCGCGCTCTATATTGTGAAATTATATTTTTTACGTAGAAACGGGTACCGTCTCTAAAAGGATGACGATCCGTTTCTACTTTTGTAAAAAGAGTTTTGAAGTGAAAGAGGAGGTACTTTTGGTGCAGCAAAAATGGCAACGTTGGAATATTTCTTCCCGAAAGTGGCTGTGGATCATAGTTGTGGTTGGCGTTTTAGCTGCCTTGCCAGTTGTCTATGACCGTCTGCAGACGGAGAAGTCTTCCAAGACAGTGGAATTTGTATTTGATTACCGTGATTTAGTTGAAGTAGCAAGCTATCGTGCAAATCCGCAGGATTATATTTCCGAACAGTTAGATCGTCTAAACGATGCTGGTGTTCAGAGTATGGCGATTTACGAAAGCACGCTGGAAGATTATCGGAAGGCGCGTCGTCTAATGATGTGGGGTGCGGCTGATATCGCTAATCTTACGGATACAATCATTCCGGTGAATGAGAACTATACTTATGTTCTTTTTACTAATCCTGATTACTACCAGGCCCTGGCGCCTGTCATTAAAGAGGCATTCGGTAATCTTGGGATTACTTCGAAGGAATGGAGTTTCCGCGGACAACAAGGTCTTATTATTGAGACTCCAATAGAAGATGCTACACTGAAGCCACTTCAGCCGGATCCATTTACACTGGAGATGCTGCATGACAAAGGGTTCACCATTGTACCGCGTCTTGTGGATTCTTTGACTTATAATAACGCGACAGTTAAGAAGCTGTTAGATCGTTATGAAGAATTGGGTGTAAAACGAATCCTATTCGAGGGAGAGTCCGTTAAAGGGTTTAATGATGATGCCGATACGGCTAGTATCACTGACTTTGCAAATCTCCTTAAGGAACGTGGAATCGGAATTGCAGCAATTGAAAATATTAAGAAGCAGCAGAAGGGCTTTAACAAGCTTGCTTATTTGCTGGACTATAACGTAACACGGTTATACTCCCTTAGCGAAGGGGACTCTGCCTTAGATCCAAAAGTGATCTCAGATCGTTTCGCGCTGGCAACAAAGGATCGCAATATCCGCATGATTTATTTAAATACGATTCCTTCACGGAATACAGCTAAGGCACAGATTACAGATACGCTAGACAACCTTGTCACGAGTCTGAGTGATCCTGGTGGTGCCGTTGAGCAGATCAAAGACAATGGGTTTAAGTTAGGACAAGCTACGGCTTTTGAGGTTGTAGATTCGTCTTATCAGCGTTACTTCAAGTTAGTTGCGGTAGTTGGCGCAGTCTCTTTAGTAGCGCTGCTGATTTCTTACTTTATTCCTTGGCTTACGATCCCAGCGTGGGTGCTAGGATTATTGGGAAGTGCAGGCCTGCTGGTCTTGAAACCAGAGCTGTTTGAGCAGGCACTGGCGCTAGCGGCTGCGATAAGTGCACCGACCCTTGCGGTTGTACTTGCCATTCGTAAGGTCAATGAAATGGGACCTCCTCTACGGAGCAATTCCCTTACCTATAAGGCTATGAGCCCGAAACGTCGGTTCACGCATAGTCTGGTGCTTTATTTGAAAACTTCATTAATTTCTTTGAGCGCTGTGCCATTCGTAATCGCACTGCTCAACAACATAACCTACAGTCTAGTGCTGGACCAGTTCCGCGGTGTCAGTCTGCTCCATATGGCACCTATCGGCCTTGTAGCGCTTTATGTACTCCTCTATCGTGGAGAGTTTGTCTTTAACAAGACAGGTAAGCTGCTGCGTACACCAATCACATTAGCTATGGTTCTTGCCGCTATGGTTCTTGGGGTCGTAGGTATGTATTATTTAAGCCGTACTGGAAATAGCGGTAACGTAACACCTCTGGAAATGGCCTTCCGTACATTCCTAGAAAATACGGTTGGTGTCCGGCCGCGTAATAAAGAGTTTTTGCTCGCACATCCGTTATTAATTCTTGGTGCATTCCTGGCCTTTAGATATCGGAATGCAGCGTTTATCATGATCATTGCCGTAATTGGTCAGCTCTCCATGGTGGATACCTTTGCACATATTCATTCACCTGTTCTAATCTCGCTGGTTCGCGGATTGCTCGGTCTTGGTCTCGGACTGATCATTGGTGTAATTGCTGTACTCGTATGGCAGATTGCAGAAGGGTGTTGGAAGCGATGGTCACCACTCCTAAAAAGATAGTTATCTCTGGTTACTATGGTTTCCGTAACAGTGGAGATGAGGCGGTGTTGCAGTCCATTCTAAATGCACTGCAGAAACAGTCTCAAGCTTTGGGTATATCCATTGAACCTATCGTGTTATCCATTGATCCTGAGTGGACCAGCGCCACATACGGAGTGAAATCCGTGCACCGGATGAAGCTTGTTGAAGTCCGTCAAGCGATTTATGAGAGCGCTGGTCTGATCAGCGGTGGGGGTAGCTTGCTGCAGGATGTAACAGGTAGCAAGACTATTCCTTACTATTTAGGTATTATCAAACTTGCGCAGTGGATGGGTAGACCAACCTTTATCTATGCTCAAGGCATTGGGCCAGTGAATCGTAAACTTTTTCACCCTTTAATCAAATCCGTGTTTCGTAAATGTACCTATATATCTGTGCGGGATGAACAATCCCGCGAGCTTCTTCTATCTATGGGGCTAGAACAGAAGAACGTAGAAGTTGTTCCCGATCCGGTAATGGGCTTGTCTTTGCCAGAGGACACGGATGTTGCTACACAATCTTCAGAGTTATCTGATTCACTTCCGGTGATTGGGATATCGGTACGTTTTTGGGAGCAAGACCGCAGAGAACTGGAGGCTCTTGCACAAGGCTTGATTAAGGCCAACCGTGAGGTTCCGTTACATTTGCGATTCCTCCCTTTTCACACCCCTTCGGACAATGAGGCTTCACGTTATCTGATGGATAAGCTGAAGGGAAGTATAACCGAGCATGGTGGGCAGGTCAGTATTTGTGAGGATGCCATTCACCCGCAGCATATGCTACGGGAAGTGGGACAATGCGATGTTCTGATTGGTATGCGACTTCATAGCTTGATCTACGCAGCTGGAAGACGTGTTCCACTGATTGGTATTTCTTATGATCCGAAGATCGATCATTTTCTGGACAGAATTCAGACCCATCCTGTTGGAGCAACGAACACACTTGATGCTGAACATGTTGCTGCCGAGATTGTTCATCTTTTGAACACAGGACAGGAATGGAGAGCGGCACGGGAAGATGTCATTTCCAAGTTGATTCAAGAAGCAGAGGCACCAGCTCGGCAAATCGTAGAATATTTTTACCATAAAGGATGATCTAAAGTGAAAGCAGAAAGCGCGGTACCTACAGTTCCTATTTTTGGAATTAGAGTCTCGAAAGTTGATATGGCAGCAACAGTTGCCTATTTGACGGAGGCTGTTCATACACGTATCCCGCATCAAGTGATTACAGCTAATCCAATTATGGTTATGGCTGCACTGGAAGATCCAGCTTATATGGATATTATGAAATCGGCTGAATTGGTTGTCCCCGATGGGACAGGCGTTGTATGGGCTGCTAATTATTGTAATGAGCCGGTATCAGAACGGGTAGCAGGTTATGATCTGTTACATGAATTGATGCGGCAGGGTGAAAGATATAGTTGGAAGGTATATCTCCTAGGTTCTACGCCTGAAGTGATTCGGGAAACCGCTGAAAGGTTACAATTGCAATATCCGGGTGTTATCATTGCAGGATATCACGACGGTTATTTTGGCCCGGATGCAGATGAAGAAATTGTTGCTGGAATTGTTAAAGCTAATCCTGACTTATTATTTGTTGCCAGAGGTGCAGATAGTCAGGAACCTTGGATTGCTAAATATAAGTCCAAACTGGGCGTTCCGATCATGATGGGGGTCGGCGGCAGCTTTGACGTGATCTCTGGGAAGAGCAAAAGAGCGCCAATAGCCTTCCAAAAAATGAGAATTGAATGGTTGTACCGTCTCCTAAAAGAACCTACACGGTACAAACGAATGCTTGCACTGCCGAAATTCGCATTAAAAGTGGTGCGTGAGAAAGATAAAGTAACAAAAGTCTAGCAAAATGCCGATATTCACCTAGAAAATGAGATAAATAGCCTAAATAAAGGATTGGAATTTGTTTTTGTAACAGCGTATAATTCAATGCGGTAGAGAAATGGGGGTCGACTGATCAAATGTTAATCATATACATCGCTGGATTTATCGTATGCATGGGACTCGCACTTGGCCTCACACCTTTGGTGAAGAAATTCGCCATTAAGATTGGTGCAACAGATGTGCCGAATGCTCGTAAAGTGCACACGAAAATTATGCCCCGCCTTGGCGGATTAGCTATTTTTCTAGCGTTTGTGTTAGGCCTGCTTGCCGTATTGCCGATTATTCCATACGAGTTCACTCCGCGGGAGGTCAACTTCATCAAAGCGCTGCTGTGTGGTGGCGGACTGATTGTACTTATCGGTGCACTTGATGACCGATTCGAATTATCAGCAAAAGTGAAGCTACTGGGCCAAATTATCGCAGCCTGTATCGTTGTTTTCGGCTTTGGTATTACTGTAGATTTTGTGAATATTCCATTTAACAATACGTATTCCTCACTGGAGAGCTGGATTGCTATCCCGCTTACGATTTTCTGGATTGTCGGTGTTACCAATGCCGTTAATCTGATCGACGGGCTGGACGGGCTTGCGGCTGGTGTATCAGGAATTGCAATTGCTACGATTGCGGCAATGGCTTTCGTGATGGGAAACACCATGGTGGCAATGCTGTGTCTGTTGCTTCTGGGTAGCATCATCGGATTCCTGTTCTTTAACTTCCATCCTGCTAAGATTTTCATGGGTGATACAGGTTCGCTGTTCTTAGGCTTTTGCTTGGCATTACTTGCTTTGCTAGGATTTAAACAGATTGCAGTGGTTTCGTTTATTACACCTTTGCTTATTATCGGTGTACCATTGTCGGACACGTTCTTTGCGATCGTGCGCCGTAAGCTGCAAAAGAAACCAATCTTCGCACCAGATAAAGGTCACTTGCATCACTGTTTACGCGAGCTTGGCTTTAGCCATCGCCAGACTGTACTCATTATTTATGGTATTGCTGCATTTTTCGGTATTCTAGCTGTCATTCAATCATCCGCAGCTCTTTATGAAGCGAACTGGGTTACGTTCGTGGTTATCTGTATCATGCTATTCTTCCTGCAAATCGGTGCTGAAATCACTGGTTTGATCGGTAAGACTAAACGGCCGCTGATTGATTTCTTTTTAAGAATGCGTATGAAGGCTAATCCGGAAAGAGGCTCTAAGTCTTAAGCGACTAAGCAATTATTCTAAAATTTTCTAAACTTAACAAAACTCATCCGATTTCGGATGAGTTTTTTGTTGTTTTCCCTAAAAATATCACTACTTATGACCGATAAAGAACAAAGTGAAGGTTTACGAGAACTTATACTCAAAGGAGAGATATAACACATGCAACGCTTTAAGAGACCGTTCGTTTGGCTGATGCTGGCGGCTTTGATCGTTTCTATGTTCCCAGGTAAATACACGCCGATAGCGGCAGCGGCTACCACGACATACTTCAGTCCGGATGATCTCACGCTGCGAAATACAATTGAGCTGAAACAGGAGATTGTGCCGGATACCGATCCGAATGCCGTATATAATATTTCAAGACAAACCGTTTATAAGACAAGCAATCCGAATTTTTCGATTACAGGTACGTATGCACAGGTAACAACTTCTACAATGAAAGTCACAGTACAGCAATTGACTCAAAGTGGTAGTAAATGGGTTACAGATGCTACCCACTCGACTACCGGCGCAGTAACCACTGATACTACAAATCCTACTAACCGTTTTATTGCTAGTGGGCTCACATTGTTTACAGGATACAATAAGATTACTTTTTCTGGGATGCAAGGTACTTTAGAGCGCTCAGAATCATTTTATGTTCTTTATGATAAGGTTCCTTATATCTCCTCTCTACAAGTTCTTGGAGGTGGACCTTCCGCGATTAATTTGAATGAGGGAACTAAGGTTGTTGTTCCTAATCAACAGATTACGCTACAAGGTAATGTGACCAATGCAACTCGAGTGGGCGTTTCATTGAATGGAGGATCATCACTGCAAACCTCGCTACTTGAGGATGGTACATTTTTCACTCCAGCATTAACGCTTAAATCAGGGGAAAACACTTTGGAGATCGTTGTGCAGAATGCAGCGGACTCGATTACAATAAAACGCTCAATTTATTACTTTAATACAAACAGACCTTTTACTGACTTACAAATTTATCATGGTGATGGAACGAATTATAGAGCTCATAACATTCTTGAAAATATTCCTACACTAACTGCTTCAGATACTACTGCAAATATCATAGGACAAGTTCTTTTACCTTATAGCGCAAGTGATAAATCCTTTGAAGATGATCATACAGTCAAGATTAATGATCAGGTTGTTCCGGTTAAAGTGTTGAAATCATACACGATTTCGGCAGATGGTGTTTATACACCTGTGGAGGGGATCGTTGGAGATCAGAAGGAAATAGTTATTCCGGGTCCAGATGGTGTTACACCTCAATACCGACTGGTTTCTTTCATAACTACATCGCCGTTTACCCTTACTTCGGGATCAGGCAACGTGGTACTGTCCATTAAATATGGTTCTTACGAGACTTCAACCAAAGAAAGTTATAAATATCTGAAAGATGAGACTGTGATTACAGATATGTTTTATCTTTCAGGATATAAAGAAGCTGCAAGTGTTGATATTTCTTCCGTTTCCAAACTAGCGTTGAATGGATCTCAGGTTGAAAAACCCGATTTCTATGTTTTGGTGAAAACAAATGTTGCCCCAAAAGCAGGAGCGACATTGCAGGGTTCTTACCTACCACTGGGGGCTTCGCTAGTCCTTACGGAACAGCCTAATGTCACAGGTTTAAAAGCTAATGAAAAGGTGTATAAAGTTGAAGGGTTCTCAAATGGCCAGCAAAAAGTAAAATTTCAATTTTCGGGGTCTCAATCTTTTTATAATGCCGATATCGCCTATGTTTCTAAGAACTATATCTATGTAGCTAATTTGAATGATGGACAGACCTATACTTTTAATTCTGCTACTAGCTCTAATAGTATGACTATTTCTGGTGAGTATATTGGATTTGAAAGCATCGGTAATCCTCAATTCTTTATTAATGGGATTTCGAACGATAAAATAAAAACAACTGCAAAACCAAATGGCTATGAATTTAATGTAACACTGACGAATCCAAAGTTTTCCTTTGATTTACCTATATCCTCAGCAGGTCCACTAGTTTATGGTGAGAACAAGATTGTGTTTGTTGGAACCTCGATGGATAAGGCAAATAATAAAAGGGAAATTCGAAAAGAACTGCGAATTTATATTATCGATACGAATGTCTCTAATTTGTCACAGTTCCATCCGGCTATATCTAAGGGACGGGTCGATTTTACCCATGATTTAGTGAAGGATTACACTGATAAAGAGCTTAATGACATTCTTGGATTGACTTCTGAGTTCATTTATAAGGATGAAAAATTTGTTACCAGTCAAACTAAATATGATTTGGTGTTAAGAGGCGGGGCGGCTACTAAGCTTAACTTGTACCAAGGATCAGACCTGTTCCTTTCTTTTGGTAGTGAAGTTTTGACTGGAAATGCTTCTGGACACAGGAAGCTAAATGAATTCACCTATAATAATCAAAAATACTATTATGATTTCTCCGGTAACAGCACGGAATTTATGCTTCGAATTCGTGATATCCCAGCAGAAACTGCTGGAAGCATTGTATATAATCTTGAATTAATCAATGACACAGGTGCACGGACGAATCAGCGTCTGGAAGTTGTTCGTGAAGTTTCTCCCTATCGCGTACTGTCCCCGGTGGCAACCGTAGGTGAACAGATCGTCGTTAACAAAAACTTTGTTCGTTTTGATATTGAGGCTGAAGGTGCTACAAAAGTCATTATTGATAAATATGAGGCCGAAAAGCGAACTGATCTGCCGAATCGTTTCACACTGGATTATGTAGGTTTAAAAGCAGATAAAGCCACAACAATTAAAATTCAAATTGTTCGCGCTGATTCTACTCTCAGTGATACGATAAGCGTGTATTATGCGAGTGCCGTTCAAGTAGATACGCAGTATATGGCTGAGAAAGTTGCAACGAAGTATAGTGCGTTTAATAAGGGACTAGAGCTGAGCTTCCCTAAAGGTACACTTATGAAAGGCTATACTACCTCAGGTGCAGCTAAGTACTATCCAGATACAAAACTATTGTTCGGTATTGCTGATCCATTGGATGGTGTTGTTGAACGTAAGAATGATTATGGCAATACTATTAACGTCGATGCTGATGCACGGACTCCAGGTGGCTTGAGTACGTTGTTGATCCCTTCAGATCTTGTATTACGATTTAACTCAACAGTAGAAACTAATAACTTCTCACGTGTATCCGATATTTATTGGCTTAGCGGAGGTTTGGGAGAAAGAGGTACAAAAGGTACTGCTCTTTATAAACCTGCTACTAACGGGATTGCTCCATACTCAATAGAAGGTAATTTCACACAAATTGAAGCTGAACGCAAAATTGTACCATCCCAGCGAGGTGATCTTACACTAACCTTTAATCCAAATATTGTTGATGAGGTTGGTTCCACAATCACTGTATTCCGTTACACGGACTCAGGACAATGGGAGAATATTGGTGGAGAAGTGGACACAAAGAAACACACCATCACGGTGCCATTTGATCAATTTGGGTATTACACTGTAATGAAGCTTCGTCGTGGATATAACGATATTACCAATCACCCATGGGCAAGAAATATCTTGAATGGTCTTTATTCTAAAGGCATTATGAAGAATTTGCGTTTTGACCAATTTGGTGCTGATAATACAACAACACGTGGAGAATTCGCTACGTTGTTAGTGAAGGGCTTGAGCCTTCCATTGAATTATAATAATAATCAGCAGACGTTCTTCGATATTGTACCTGAAGCAGTTTCTACAACTTGGGACTTCAAGCATATTGAGACAGCAGCAAGAGCTGGTATTATTACTGGATTAAGCGATGGTTTCTTTGGTCCGGATCAACCTGTTACGCGAGAACAGGCGGCTGTGATGATCGCTCGGGCACTTAAGCTGAAAATGTCTACAAATGACAATAAGTTGTTAACCAGTCTATCTAAATCTTTTGTAGACACCGGTAATATGGATTTTTACTCTAGGCCAGCTATTGAGGCAGTTTCCAAGGCTAAGATCATGGAAGGCAGTGCAGTGACGATTACAGGGCAAAAGAAGCCAGTATATAATTTTAATCCAAAAGGTAAGCTTACACGTGCAGAGGCTGGTAAGATTGCTGTAGAACTGCTCAAAAAGAGCACAAGTATTTTCCCGAAAACTTTTAATTAATGCGTTAGAATTAAAAAAACGGCCAATTTCGCAAGAAATATCTGCGGATTGGTCGTTCTTCATTCCATTTAATTGTTTAATCTCAACCAATTTTACAGTTGTATAATAGTCAACTCAGAGAAAAGTGTAAACTTACCAGAGACATATATTTTGTATTCTGCTTCGATTTACGTTACAATAACTTAGAAAATATTATTTTCTGAAAGGTGAAAGCCAACCATGAAACCGATTTTAGCAAAAGCACAGTTGGATTACATGAAAGCCAAGAATATGTTTGAGAATAGAGCAAAAGTGTTGGAGAAGGAAATCGCGGCTAAACGGGCACTACAGGAAATTACACAAGAGGTCATGGAGGAACTTGTGCAGGCTACAGGATTCCATGATTCATACAACGAGCTTGTTGTGGCTGAGAATGCCCTGATCGAATGGTCTCATACTACAATCAAACATGAGAAGAGCTACCGTGAGAATCGCGCAGCTATTGATGCAATGTATGACAATGTAAACTCAAGTCCTGAAAAGCGTCAGGAATTGATCCAATTATCTATGAAGATTCGTTAGACCCTACTGTAATAGAAGCAAGCGCCGGCAACGGCGCTTTTTTGTTGCGTTCAACATGGATGCTATCTATAGGGCGGATCTCCGAATGGTGACGGTAAGTAGTAGCCATTAGCTTACGAATCATCGATGCAAGAATGAAATAGGAACTAACTAAGAAAGAGCATGTTAGCTATAACCTAGAAACGAAAGCTTCTAGGTTATAGTTATAGCTTTAATACGGACTAAGAACGAATCTCAGGAGGGCAACCCCCATAAGATCGGCTTACTGTGTTGTGAGATATAAGGGCTTTTGGCCCCCTGCATACTCAAATTTTGTAGGAATGTTTAAATAAATAGCACTAGTGTTAATGATACTTAGTAAATATTGCATAATGACGTTTAGAAAACGATTATGGTATACTATTTTCCGTAGCAACCCAAGATTAACAATAGTTAGTAGAACATACATATGTATCTTCTATTGGGATTGTACCGGAAAACAAAAAAAGAAAAGAATTTTTTTGAGAAACCGCAACTTTTCCAAATCTTCTGCGTTTAAGGTGTAGAGTCATTTACACAGGCAGTTGAAATTAACCGGTGGTAAAGCGAATTTAACAAAATGGAAAAATTAGCTTTACGTGACTTGAGGCACATTGTATAATACTTAGGTATAATTAGGAATCTAGTATTGTCATGTCCTGATCATTGTTTACCAGTTTCTGTGATACCCGTCACAGACATTATTTATACTTAATTTGCTCAACTCTGGAAAGGGGGTGCAACGGCTAATGAGTGACACGAGCTACTCAACTAAAGAAAAATCTCAGTTTATGAACGTCCAAGGAGGAGAAAAAAAGGTTATGAAGAAAATTTTATCCGTAGCATTATCTACAGCAATGGCATTCTCGATGTTTGCCTCTGTAGCGTTTGGTGACGCAGCAACAACTCCGCAACAAAAATTTGATGCTTTGGCAGCGAAGGGTATTCTTAATGGGTACCCAGATGGTCAAGCTCATCTTGAAAAAGATCTTACTCGCGCTGAATTCGCGAAGATCGTTACTAAATTGTTCGATCTTACTGAAGTAACTAACAAATTGTCTTACAAAGACAAAGGTTACAACGCTAAGAACTGGGCAGTTCCTTACATCGAAGCTGTTACTGCAGCTAACTTGATGCAAGGTAAAGATACTGTTAAAGGTATCTTCGACTACAACGGTAAAGTAACAGTTGAAGAAGTAGCGGCTGTATTGTTCCGCGCTTTGAAACTTGAAACACCAGCTACAACTGACAACACTGCATCTGCATGGGCTAAAGGTTATGCTCAAGCGGTGATCAATGCTGGTCTGATTGCTAAAGACACTAACTTCAAAGCTAACGCTAGCCGTTCTTTGGTAGTTGAAACAGCTTATGCAGTTGATCAATTGAAAGCAGCTCCTACTGTAGCTTCTGCTGAAGCGGTAAGCCCAACTAAAGTAGTTGTAACTTTCTCTGACAAAACTACTACAACTGTTGAATTGACTACTGCTCTTGTAGCGGGCGTTGAAACTTCAATCAACTTCAAACACAACAACCATGACTACACTACGAAAGTAACTTTGCAAGCACCTAAAGTTGTTTCTGTAGAAGCTCCAAACGCTAAACAATTGGTTGTTAAATTTAATCGTGCTGTTGACGCAGATACTATTGCTGAAGATGGTAAATTGATCAATGGCGTGGTTCAAGTAACTGCATTGAGCGGTGCTCCAACTGTAACTGCAGCAGGTGCAGAAGTATCTTTCAATACTGATAATACTGAAGCAACTATTACTTTCCCAGGTCTTGAGTATTTGAAAGGCCAATACACTGTTGTTGTAGCTAATAAAGTGAAAACAACTAGTGCTGAAGCGATTCCGGCCTTTACTAACATTCTTTCTGTAGCTGATACTACAGCTCCTACAGTAGCTACTGTAAATGCTGTTGCTAAAGCGACTACTAACAAAGTCTATGTTAAATTTAGTGAGCCAGTTAAACCAGCGGGTATCATCGCTTATGTTAACGGTGCAGCTGCAACTGTACAAAGAGATACTTATGACACATTTGTGTTGACTACTGGAAACCTTAACAGCGGTACTACTTATGATGTATCTCTGACTAACGTTTCTGACTTCGCTGGCAATGTTGCTAACCCTAACCCAATCAAAACTAGTGTTACTGTAGTTTCCGATGTAGCAGCTCCTGTAGTTAAGAGTGTGACTCCTGTCGGCGACCGTTATGTTGAAGTTAAATTCGACAAGAAAGTAAACAGAGATTCCTTGGTTGGTAACGTTCGTTTGCTTGATGCTAACGGAGAAAGCAAAGGCGTGTTCTATGTAAGTACTTCTTCTGATAGCGACACAATCAAATTGAGATCCCCACTTAGTGCTTTGCCTACATCTGGCACATTCACAGGATCTATCGTATTTGGTCAATCTGTTCGTGATACTCTTGGTAATACTTTGAGTGCAGCTGCAACTCAAGCAATTACTTTCACTAAGGATACAAGCGCTCCTGGTGTAACTTCTGCTACTTATTCCAACAAAGGTTTGGTAATTAAGTTTAATGAAGAAGTAATTCTTGATAAAACTGCAACTAATAACAGAGAAATTCTTATCATTAACAACAAAACAGGCCAACAAGCTGGAGCATCACTCAAAGTTAAAGATGGTTCCTTGTCTTCTGACAAGAAAACATTGACTTATGCTGTTTCGTTGTCTGGTGCTGATTATACTGTGCGCTTGCCACAAGGTTTGGTTACAGATGATTCGTTCTCAACTAATCCTTTCGCATCCACAACAGTTGCTCTGACTATTGAAGCTGCAAATACTAGTGATACTACAAGACCAGAAGTAGTTAGCATTACTCCGCATGACAAAGATGCGGCTGGTACTGTAACTGCTGATGTGTACTATGATGTAGTTGTTAAAGATCCTGGTACTGATGCAAGTGGTCTGAATGTAGCTACTCTAACTGATGTTAACAGCTACACTTTGAATAGCAAAGCATTGCCACTTGGGTCTTATCCAGTAATTACTTCAATTGGTAAAGATAATGATGCAGCTGCTCCTAAAGAAGCAACTGTAAGAATCTACATCCCTGGAAGCACAATTACCAAAACAGAAGACCACACTTTCCAAGTGTTCGGTATTGCGGATAAGGCTGGAAACGGAATTCTTCCTGTTGAGAAGAAATCCGAACTTACAGACCGCGTGAAACCAACATTGACAACTGCAGCTGTTTCCTCTGGTGACAACACTGTATTGGTTATTGGATTCAGTGAAGATGTTAAGGCTTCTACAGTTAACCTAGCTGATTTCGAATTCTCAATTAACGGTGTTAGCCAAACTGCAAGTGGTTCCAATGTTAAACCTAGCAGTATCCTTCCTGGTGCTGGATCTGACGCTGGTAAGTTCTATGTAACATTCGACAAATTGGATGGAACTACTGGTAAGCAAAACCTCAATGCTAACGATGTGAACTCCATCGAAGTTAAGGTTGTTGCTGGTGCAAACATCACTGATACTTCCGGAAACTTGATTACAACTGGAACAGTAGTTACTGGTAAATAATCATTGCTTTTGGATTACCGAAGCACAGAATAGCCTCTTCGGAGGCTATTCTTTTTTTATAGGCATTTATCCCCACTCATGAGGAGGAACTTCATTGAAATCGGTATGGAAAATAACAACAGCTGCTGTATTGCTGGCTGGTGGTGTATGGGCTGGATCACTGTTGAATGTTACTGCTGAAGGTGCAGGTGTGGGTTCACAGCCTGGAACAGCAGATGACCCAGTGGTTACCAAAAGCTATGTTGATCAGCAAATTCAGAAAGCACTTACAGGTGGTACAGGTACAGCTCCAGTAGCTACAGCTACTCCGAGTCCAAGCTCAGCTCCAACAGCTACAACAAACCCGACTACTAGCAGTAATGAATCCGTAATTGTCGATGTTAAACCAGGTCAAACTCTAATTGCTTCCGCAGGTGCTGAATTTATTGTTCGTGCGGGTAAAGCGGTTATCTACTCTCAGGATGCAAATGGTGTTGCTGATTTAACGGATGGTAAAGATCTTGCCAATGGAGTAGCTGCACCGACTAACCATTTATTATCATTCCCTCGTGATGGTCGTGGTATTACTGTGCAATCAGGACAAACTCTTGGCCTTGTTGTCATGGTTCGTGGTGGATATACACTAAAATAATTTGTAATAACATATATTCATAATGCCCGTAAAAGTACTTAATCATACCTTCAAACTGATTTCCAAAGTTACAAATCATTGGCGCGATTGAAGAGTAGATGTTGGACGCACAATATTCCTGTAATCTTACAAATTCACAGGAGGTGCTGAAACATGGCACGTAACAATCGTACAGTGGTACCGGAAAGTCGGGCAATGCTGAAGCAAATGCAATATGAAATTGCAGCTGAATTCGGTTTATATGGAGCGCATTATGGAGGCGGAGCAGACACAGAGTTTGCTTCTGAATTAGGAGCAATCGGAGGTAGTGGTTCTGGCCGTAGCCAGTATCTTGGACATCTTAGCTCAAGAGATAATGGCTCTGTTGGCGGAGAAATCACGAAGAGACTCATTAAGCAAGCCGAACAGTCTCTTCTTTAATAATATCAGGGGTGAAAAAAATCTTATTAATCCTATCTGATATTACTTTTTAATACTGCGGAATCAATATTTATACTGTGATGGAGGGGCTTCGGAGTAATTGACACCACCTCCCAAATAAGATAATATGACTTTTGAGGAAAGCCTTAGACCTTTTCCATATGGGAAAGGTTCATTTTTTTGAAGAGTTTAGTGAATATAAACATGAAATACTGCAATCATCCTTCATAAAAAGAACAGGCCCCTGAGTTTCTTTGTTTATAGTTTTTATTGATTTGGCCTGTGATTATTAAGGAACTCCTTATACAGTGTCAGACTAACCATAAGGGAGGTTGTTATACTTGTCTATTAAAGGGCGTCATTTGTTTACTTCCGAGTCCGTGACGGAAGGGCATCCGGATAAAATCTGTGACCAGATTTCCGATGCGGTACTCGATGCATTTTTAGCTAATGATCCAAATGCTCGTGTAGCCTGCGAAGTAGCAGTAGCAACTGGTCTTGTTTTGGTGATCGGGGAAATCAGTACCAAATCTGAGTATGTAGATATTCCTGCCATCGTACGCAATACCATTAAAGAAATTGGCTACACACGTGCAAAATATGGTTTCGATTATAATACCTGTGCAGTGTTGAGCTCACTTAATGAGCAGTCAGCTGATATTGCTCAAGGCGTAAACTCTGCTCTCGAGCACCGTGATCCAGCACAATTGGCTGAAGAAACAGCAAATATTGGTGCGGGTGATCAAGGCTTAATGTTCGGTTTTGCTACGAATGAGACACCAGAACTGATGCCGTTGCCGATCGCTTTATCTCACCGTATTGCTCGTCGCTTATCTGAAGTTCGTAAGAACGGAACCTTGGAATATTTGCGTCCTGACGGGAAGACACAAGTTACGATCGAATATCAAGATGAGAAGCCTGTACGCGTGGATGCTATCGTAGTATCTACACAGCATGCAGAAGAAATTTCTCTTGAACAAATTCAAGCAGATATTAAAGAGCATGTAATTATGCCGGTTGTTCCTGCGGAACTGCTCGATGCTGAAACTAAATATTTTATTAACCCAACAGGACGATTTGTGATTGGTGGTCCTCAAGGGGATGCCGGTCTGACTGGACGGAAGATTATCGTTGATACGTATGGCGGATATGCTCGTCACGGCGGCGGTGCATTCTCTGGCAAGGATCCAACTAAAGTGGACCGTTCGGCGGCTTATGCTGCTCGTTATGTGGCGAAGAATCTTGTAGCTGCGGGTCTAGCTGATAAATGTGAGATCCAGCTTGCTTATGCCATTGGTGTGGCTACTCCTGTCTCGATTAATGTGGATACATACGGAACAGGTAAAATCAGTGAGGAAAAGATGGTTCAACTGATCAGCAACAACTTTGATCTTCGTCCTGCAGGCATTATCTCTATGCTTGATTTGCGTAAACCAATCTATAGACAGACTGCAGCATACGGCCATTTTGGACGGACTGATGTTGATCTTCCTTGGGAACGCGTAGATAAAGCGGAATTACTCAGAGGTCAAGCAGGATTGTAGTTAAGTATATGTTCTTATAATTCGTTAAGCCCGCAAGTTGGCACTTAGTGTCAGCTCTGCGGGCTATTTTTATGTAATGGACAGAATTAGGATTGATTCTAATCATAGAGAAGTAGACTACTAAACTTTGTAAGCCCTTTAACCGAAATATAAGAATATACATAAAGACGTTAGTATGGTTTGAGAGGAGTCTATCACGGCATGAAAAGAAAAATTTCAATATGGACGGCAATTTTTCTAGCAGGAGAACTGGTACTTGGAGCAGGGTATCCTTCTATCGGAATTGGAATATCGGCAGTACATGCTGCAGCGGAATTTGGCATTAGTGTGTCGCCAGCACCTGGAGCAACCTATGTAAATATCGGGTCATCTCTTAAATTAAGCTTTGATCGTCAAGTAAACCCACAGGCTGGTGAAATTACCATCACGGGTCAGGGTGATAGTACACCTTTTGTGACGATTCCTATTGGTAGTTATGGTTTAATTGGTAGTTCAAAAGACTACGAGCTTAAGTTAGGGCCAAACCAACAATTCACTCCGAATAAGGCATACACGGTCACAATTCCCAAAGGATTGTTCAAAGATAATGAGGGTAATGAATCAGGACTTACTTCATGGGCATTTACCACCGCTCCAGAGAGTAATACGGCTATCACGGCAGGCAACTTTTCACCGGCTAGTAATGCAAGAGTAGATGCCGGGAGTTTAAAGGAGCTTAGTCTGACACTAAATAAGCAGCTGTTAAAAGGTGGGGGCTCTATCCGAATCCTCTCCTCAGCAGATAATACAACAGTGCAAGAGTTCAGAATAAAGGATGATGACACTAGAGTTAACGTTCTGACTGATGCTAACTCTACTACAGTTAAATTAACGCTAGAGAAAGCATTGGCGGCCGGAGGGAATTACTATGTTCTTATTGATGCCTACGCTTTTAAGGATGTTGATAATAGAACGTTCTCTGGTATTTCTAGCGGCAATGTATGGAGTTTCTCTACAAAAGGTGTAGCTGAAATTTCAATGACTCCATCCCCGGCTAACGGTGCAGGCGGTGTATCTACCACAGGAGCGCTACAGCTCACTTTTGACCGTCCTATGATGCCTGCATCAGGTGTAATTACGGTGTCCCCAGGGGCAGCTAACGATGCTAGAACAAGATGGCTTAATGTGAACTCCCCAGCCGTTACTGGAGGAAGCAGCAGAACTATAACATTGAATCCAGCATCCACAGCCTCACCGCTGCTAAACGGCACACAATATACAGTTACGATCCCCCAGGGTGCTTTTTATGATCAAGATGGAAATGTATTTCCTGCCTCGGGCCCGTACACTTGGACCTTCACAACGGTATCTTTGACTGGACTTGGCGTAAGTGCTTTGAATCCATCTGATCGAAGTGAATCTATTGCTAACAACAGATTCTTTTCGATCGCGTTTAATCGGGATGTGAATTACAACAGTGCAGTGGCCAATGGTGTGGCTCTATATAAAAGCGGAGGATCTCAGGTGCCGGTTAACGTTACCCGGAGTACCACTACAGCTAAAGAATTTATAATCACACCTTCTGTAGCGTTAGATAGTGATTCAACTTATTACATTGATATCGCTAAAGGGGCTTTTGTAGACGCAAGTGATGCTAACGTTCTATATGACGGGTTAAGTGGTAAAAATTCATGGAGCTTCAAGACCTTGTCTCTGGATAAAACAGCTCCACAGCTCACATCAGCACAGCTTGAGAATAATCGAACCATTCGTCTGAAATATAATGAGTCTCTCAATTCATCCATAGCGCTGTTAACCTCAAGCTTTGGAGTTACGGTGAACGATGAGAATCGAGCGATTGAAAGTGTTTATATTCAGGGAGACAGTGCCTACTTGGTGCTGAGTACAGGAGTAGCCGTTGGGCAGATTGTAAAGGTCAGCTATAATGGCGGACTGCGGACGATTCAGGATCCAAGCGGAAATGCAGCGAGCACTTTTAGCTCTAAACAGATCACAAACTCTATTGAGTCCTCCATGCCGACACCTAAAGATGGGCGAATCACGGGGAGATCTGTAGTATTAAATTTTAACGACACACTAAAATCGGTTTCCTATTACGCTCATAACCAGTTCTCAGTGACTGCAGATGGAAGCTCACTTGGGGTCAACTCGATCAGTTCCAGTGGCAATACAGTATATTTAACATTGGGCAGTGAAGCATCGAATGGACAGAACGTTCGGGTGTCCTACTATGCAGGTTCGTATCCTTTGCTGAATTCTTATGGACAAAATATTGCGGACTTTACTGATTTTAATATCCGTAACAGTAACGATACGATTGCGCCAGTGTTTCAAAGTGCAACCGGAGGCGGCACTAAAATCATTTTGAATTATAATGAAGGCTTATCTACAACCAATCTCCCACTGAATAGCCAATTCTCTGTGTTAGTGGGCAGCACGCCTAATTATGTGACTAATGTATCGGTCAGCGGCACTCAGGTCACTTTGACGCTTCAGACAGCGCTCGCGGTTAATCAGAATGTGACTATATCTTATGTGCCGGGTTCTGCCGGGATAAGTGATTTGAATGGGAATCGGGCAGCGTATATTAACCTACAGCCTGTATCCATTTCAGAGAACAGTGGCACTACTATTCCAGAGATTAATTCAGCGACCGTTTCAGGTGACGAGTTAACAGTTACTTTTGCAAAGAATATGCAGGCATCCGGTTCCCTCTACGCGAATCAGTTTGGAGTTCGAGCAGATGGAAGCAGCTTGGGAGTGCAATCCTACTATATCTCAGGCAATATTCTGAAAATAACGTTATCCTCGGTTGTGAAGACCGGTCAAACAGTGGACCTGTCCTATATGTCTGGTACCGGAACGATTAAGGATTTGAGTGGGAATACACTATCCTCATTCTCAGCTTTATCAGTTCAGAATCTAACTGGCGTGACCACTGGATCTGGAAATCGTCCATCCTACCTAGGAACACTTGCAACGAGTGAGTTTGGAAAAGAGTATGCACTATTAAAGAGCGATTCCTCGCAAATTGTGGATGACCGTTCTGTATATAATCAATCTGTAAAAAGATATACTTTAAACGCAGATCGAATAGCTGCCAGTTATGAATATCTGTATAAGATGAATAATGATGTATTGGCTTTTGAGGTTCCTTCCACGGAGCAAGCAGCTTTTGTAACTGCTCCGCTAAAACCATTACTAGACGCGGTGAATCGTAATAAAAATACTAAGTTCATGATTCGTCATGGAGACAACCTATTTAGCGTAGGGCTCGATGATATTGATATGAATGGGCTGGCGAGCAGCCTAATCTCGGACAGTAAAAATATCTCGCTCGTGTTCCGCTTGGATAAAGTTCCAGCAGGTACATTTACACCTTTTGAGCAAAAGCTACAGACGATGGGTATGCGAACTATTACTAGTCTTATGGATGTCCGGGTGACGGCGATCGTTAGCGGTAATTATTCGAATGCCAAGGCACTGACTGTACCAGGAGAATATACCGTACGTACTACTTCTTCATTAAATAGTGCGCAGACATCTGCGGCCAGATTGGACCTTTCCTACTACGATGCGGCTTATCTACCTACAAAGGTCAGTACGGTCGGTAACTATACGGTTATCCGTGCTCGTACCGCTGGTAATCAGATTTTAGGGACTTTCTTGTCCACCAGAGCCTTCACGGATATGGGTAAGCATTGGAGTAATGCAATCGTAGCTGAGCTTAACGCAAAGAATATTATTGATAGCAGCTACGGTAGTGCGTTTAATCCGGAGAAAAAAATTACCCGTGCTGAGTTTGCTATAATGCTCAGTCGAGGTCTAGGCTTGCTAGGAGATCGTGAGACCGCACAACGTTTCCGGGATGTGCAGCCTTCTACACAAACTGGAGACTACATTGGCGCAGCGGCTAAAGCTGGAATTATTACAGGGAACACGGATGGTACTTTCCGTCCGAATGATAATATAACACGCGAGCAGATGGCGATCATGATGATCCGTGCGATGGAATATACCAATCATCCTATTACACTAAGCGGTACTTCTGCCTCAACACTTGCAAAATTCAAGGATAAGGCAAAGATTCAGAATCAAAGTGCGGAGTTCGTCGCAAAGGCAGTGCAATCAGGGATTATTTTGGGCATGACAGTAAGTGAATTTGGGCCCCAAGGCAATGCCACCCGTGCTCAAGCTGCCGTGATGTTACAACGGATGCTGAAACAGGCTGATTACTTGTAAACAACTCTTATAGATAACCAAACAATTGGTAAAGCCCGGCAATTATGCCGGGCTTTTTTTGTCGTCTAATTATGACAGTTTTGACTCTATAAAGCTTGAAATCTCTCAATTTCGCAACTTTTTGGCTTATTTTCAGTCTATTAAAAGAGTACTAGAAAAATAGGAACCAGTTTCCAGACATTGATATGGACTGATAGAGTACAAAAGAGATGGGAGAGTTACGTTGAAATGAATGAAGTTTTCATGGAGAAGAAGAGTAGCGAGGTTGTACGGGGAATAAGATTATCTTCCACTAAAAAGTGGATTGCTGCTTCATTGGCTGGTGTGTTATGGATTATGCCGGTAATCGGCAGTGAAGGTATGATGCTTTTTGGTCAGGGATCTGCACCAATTGCGGCTGCAGCTACAGCTCCTTTTAAGGTGAGTAAGCTGGGAGAAGAAGTAATTACTTCGGGCGCCATTATGATGAAATATAAATATACTACTACACGTTCTGGAGCGAGTGCTTCTGGGCTTGCTGATGTCATTCGTGTAGATCTTAACAATCCATATGTTTCTTTAGATGTAATGACTGGTAAAGGTGGAAACCTGACTACGCGGCAAAGTACTGGCGGGATGGCCAAGGAAACAGGAGCCGTGGCCGCAGTAAATGGCGATTATTTTAATACAGGTGGAGAGGGTGCTCCGATCGGTGGACAAGTATCAGGTGGAGTACTGGTGTCTACCCCTTCACAATTGGATGGAATGTATGCCTTTGCAGTGACAAAAGATCGCAAACCTATTATTGACGAGTACAGCTTTGAAGGGATGGTAACCGCGCCAGATGGCGCACAGTTTGAGATCTCCGGTATCAATAAAGGCGCTTATAGCCCTGAAGGCGGCAGCTCGACTTATAGTCATGCTAATGCTATGTATATCTACACAGATGTATGGACTGCACTCGACCGCCCTAAAAATAGCTCTACCACTCCAACAGAGGTACTTGTTGAGAATGGTGTAGTTACTCAAATCTCAGAAAATGCTGCACTCCCTATGGCGGTTCCAAAGGGAGCTTATATTTTGCGGGCACATGGCTTAGCCGCACGATATGTTACTGCCCATTTGACGGTAGGACAACCTGTAACAAGTGTGTATTCCCTGAAATCTAAGACTACACAGCAATCGCTAGATCCTGCGAGTCTACAAACAATGATTGGCGGACATACGATTCTAGTAAATAACGGAAAAGCAGCAACGTTCTCTCGTTCTACTAGCAGCATTGGAGGCTATCGTGCACGCACGGCTTTAGGATATTCTCAAGACGGACGTTATGTATATATCATAGCTACTGAGAAAAATGGCAATAGTTCAGGGATGTCTCTAACCGAATTGCAATCATTCATGACCAATATTGGAGTCTGGAAAGGTCTTAATCTCGATGGAGGCGGCTCTACAACGATGGTAGACCGGCCCCTCGGTGAAACCTCTACTACACTCACTTTTAATACAGAGTATGGCACAGAGCAACGCAGTATCGTTAACGGGCTTGGTGTCTACACTAACGCACCGCAAGGTGAAGTCAAAGGAATCAAAATTAGCGGAAGTTCCGCACTGCTGGTTGGACAAAAGGCAACATATTCTTTAAAGGGTTATGACACGTACTACAACCCTATTGATGTAGCAGCAGGTAATCCTACATGGGTATCAAGCGGCGGAAGCGCAACGGTAAGTGCAGGTGAAGTAACGGCAGTGAAGCCAGGTACCGTTACCTTAACGGCTAAAAGCGGTTCTGCAAGCGCCTCTACAACTGTTACAGTTCTGGGTGGTAATGATCTATCCAGTATGAGTGTAGGTACAGCTACAGCGCCACTGACAGCCGGAACTACTGTGTCTGTCCCTGTTACAGCGGCAACGAAGAGTGGAACAACTATCAATGTTCCGGATTCAGCACTGAAGTGGGAGTTTGTAGGCTTTAAGGGAGCCGTGAAAGATGGCAAGCTTACTGTAAACGCCGTTGATGCAGGGGTTACTACAGGTTATGCTATTGCCCGTTATGATGGATTTAGTGCAGTGGTTGTATTATCAACAGCAGCAGCTACAACATGGGAAGATTTCGAGAAGGTAAGCTATCCAATCGACTTTACTACCAATGTTCCAGCGGTACAGGGTACTGCAACGATAGTGGATGGAACGGCTGAAAGAGTAGGCTCCAAGGTGCTGTCACTCAGTTATGATATGACGGCTGGCAGCGGCAAAATGTATGCTTATGCTCAGCTTAATGGTACAAGCGGCAAAACAGTTCCAGCGCTTGCAACTTCGATGTCGGTTGATGTGATGGGCGATATGAGCTTGAATTGGCTGCGTGCTGAATTTGTAGACAACAGTGGAGCTACAGCTTATGTGGATCTTGCGAAGATCATCGATTGGAATGGTTGGAAGAACATTAACATTGACTTGTCAGGCTCAGGCATTAAATTCCCAGCAACGCTGAAGAGACTCTATGTTGTCAACGTAGAGGAAGGCCAAGATGAACGGGCGAAGACGGGTACAGTTGCCGTTGATAATATCAAGTTTACAATGCCATCGCTTTCTAGTGATGCAGGCTTACCGAAAGGTACGGCTTCCATGAGCATTGGTTCAAAAGCAATGACCGTAAACGGAACAAAGAAAGCTATTGATGTAGCTCCAATTGTAAAAGACGGCAGTACTTATGTGCCAATTCGGTATGTCCTTGATGCTTTCGGAGGCAGCGCTACTTGGGATCAGGTGAATAAGAAGATCATGGTATTACGCGGAGCCAAGGCACTGGATCTTACCGTAAATAAAAAAGAATATCTGCTGAACGGCAAACGTCAAAGTGCTGAAGTAGCACCAATCATTTTACAAGGTAGGACTTTAGTACCGTTAAGACTAGTTTCTGAACAGCTAGGATTAACTGTAAAATGGGAACAGAAAACGAAGACCGTAACTATCGAATCGTGATATGTTAATATAAAGGAAAACCTTTAAAACGATTCGATAGAAAAGGGGCAAGCATCCGTGGAATTTCAAGCCGATGCGATTGATCGCGTCATTAAAAATACCATCGACGTGATGGAGAGCAGCAAGTATCAGATTTTTGAAATATTGCAGGTTGCGCGTGATGAACTTGCTGCACTCAACAAAGAACTGCAGCGGGTCATGGACGAAACGGATGAGACATTGAAAAAAGTAGACAAGCTGGAGCTGCAGTATCATCGCTCCAGAATCCGGCTGACAGAGGTCAGCCGGGACTTTGTCCGCTACTCGGAGAAGGATATCCGTATTGCCTATGAGAAGGCTACGGAGCTACAGCTCGAACTCATGATGACGCGTGAGCGAGAGGTCTATCTTCGATCAAGACGTGATGAATTACAAATGCGAGTGCGCAGTGTCGAAAATTCTGTAGAGCGCGCAGAGTCAATTGGTTCGCAAATGAGCGTAGTGCTCGAATATTTGTCGGGAGAACTAGGTCAGGTGACGAGAATTGTCGAATCTGCGAAGAACAGACAAATGATAGGACTCAAGATAATCCTGGCTCAAGAGGAAGAACGGAAGAGAATTGCCCGGGAAATTCATGATGGTCCTGCTCAAATGCTGGCGAATCTAGTCCTTAGGACGGAAATTGTAGAAAGAATGCTGGTAAAGCAGGAATTTGGGTTGGTGCAGGACGAAGTAATAGATTTGAAAGGACAGGTTCGATACAGCCTGGAAGAAATGCGTAAGGTCATCTTTAATTTACGACCGATGGCTCTCGATGATTTGGGATTAATTCCGACTTTGCGGAAATATGTGCATGATTTTGAGGAGAAGACGAAGCTGAGGACGACCTTGGAAACCAGAGGTCAGGAACATCGACTATCTTCAGCCATGGAGGCAGCGGTATACCGATTGGTTCAGGAAGCTTTGTCTAATGCAGCTAAACATGCCTATCCAAGTTTCGTATTGGTAGAGATTACTTACCAAGCGCAGTTAATTAAGATTGTGATTAAGGATAATGGATTAGGTTTTAATGTGCAGAAATTAAAAAATCCGCAGGGCAATCGTGAAAGCTTCGGGCTAGTAGGTATGCGGGAACGTGTAGAGCTGCTTGAAGGCAGAATGGAAATCATATCAGCCGAGAATCAGGGGACAACAATCGTGATCCACATTCCGACGAACGTGGAGAAAGGGAAGGAGTAATGTGATGGAGAACTTAAACTCTACTAAAACGCCCATTAAAGTTCTTTTGGCGGATGATCATCAGCTTTTTCGTGAAGGGCTGAAACGTATTTTGAATATGGAGGAGGATATCGAAGTCATCGGTGAATGTGGTGACGGTATCCAGGTATTAGAGTTCTGTAACGGAACTAAACCAGACATCGTACTGATGGATATTAATATGCCTATTGAGAATGGCGTGGAGGCCACTCAAAAACTGCGGGAAATGTTCCCGGAGGTTAAGGTAATTATTTTATCGATTCATGATGATGAGAGTTATGTGTTTGAAACCCTTCGTAAGGGTGCCAATGGTTATTTATTAAAGGATATGGAGGCTGAATCCCTTATTAATGCGATCCGTTCGGTCTGTGAGGGACACGCTTTTATTCATCCAAAGGTTACCGGAAAGCTAATCAATCAATTGCGGCGCATGACTTACCTTAATGAGACTGGAGTAGCTGCTGATACGGTAGTGAAGGAAGCCGGTGTTAAGTTTGTGGCCGGTGACAACAATCCTCTAACACGTCGTGAAGCAGAAGTACTGCGGCTGATGGCGGAAGGTAAGAGTAACAAAATGATCGGTGAGTATTTGTTTATTAGTGAAAAAACGGTCAAAAACCATGTTAGCAGTATTTTGCAAAAAATGGAAGTGGATGATCGTACGCAAGCAGTAATCAACTCGATCAAGTATGGTTGGGTAACTTTATAAAAATTTTTACGGGTTTACGGTACATATAGGAATGGAATCAAGGAGAGCACAGCTTGTTCCTTTAAAATATAAGAAAGTATAAGTTTCACACCATACTTATGTCTTATATTTCTCACTTAAACGCTTACCGTCCTTGCAAGGACGCCGAAGGCGTTTATGCTTGATAGGAACTCTGGGCAGTCACCGACCTTTTAAAGCCGGCATATAGTGTTGGTATACAGAGGAGGTGCATCTCCATGGTAGCCCAGTTGATATGGATTGCGGCTGTTTATGTATCCGCTGCAGTGATTATTCATATGCTGCATAATCGGCAGAAGGTGCGGCAGACACCGCAGTCCGTGAAATGGATTCATTATATTTTGATTACTCGCAATCATGCATCTGTTGTGGAATGGTACATTCGGGCGCTGACATTTCAAGCATTTTTAACCGGAAAACGATTTCGAGTAACGTTCATGGATGATGGCTCGAGCGATGGAACCCTTGGAATTGTTTCCAGGCTGGCTGATAGTGGCTGCTCTATCGATCTTGCAACATCTATGTACACTTTTCAGGTGAGTGAAGAAGAGTTGCAGCAACAAGGGATTGTGGTAGACTTGCGGTTGTCAGGGCAGTCTGTTTCGTTGCCTTTTATGGGGATGGCAGGAAGTAGGGGATGCGAATCAAAGCGCGACAGATTTTAAGTAAATATGTGAGTAACGGGTGAAGCACACTCTCCAAGAAATGGAGGAGTGTGCTTTTTGCGTTTGGTGGTAAGGGGAGTGTTGCGGGGAAGAGTGATTAATGGTGAAAGTTAAGGAGGCGGATTTATGCGAGCGGCTGTGTATGCCTTGGAATGTAGAGGGATCTGGAGTATTTGGATTTCTTTAGATCTTACAGTAGATAGATGGTGGTGGTCTGGCGCTGGACCGGAGCGTCAAGGCAGAGGCTTAGTAACGGTGGACAAACTGGTCTTATTATCTCCTGTACTGCCGCTGGGGTGGGCGGTGAAGCTCCGCGATTATTTTAAACAAAGGGACGGAATGAGGAACTGGGGGGCTAAGGAGTGGGGGCAATACGTAAGCAGTGTTCTTGAGCCTGAGTTGAAGGAGGAAAGGGAAACAGGAGGAATGGGAAAGGAAGGGTGGCTTAGTGATGGGGTATCTCTATGGCAGGCTTCTGAAATAAGTGGGCGATTTATAGAACAGTCTAGAAAGAACAATGAATGCAGAGGAAATGACCTCGATTATGCTTTGCTTGAATCGGAGGTAGAACAATTCGTACATGCGGTGGCCGGCCGCTCTTTACTGCAGCCGGAAATAGAAGCGCTGCTGGCAGAGGGCTTTCCAGAGCTGACGGGTCGTTGGCGCCAGGCGGCACAACTGGCGCATTTGCAGGGGCGGCTGCAACTGACAGCTGCCGTTGGTAGTCACGCCCCGGCTGCGCTTGGGGCGTGGGCCCGCCAGCTCCCTGCGGGCGCTGGCGCTCTGGCGCGTGCGGCGGCTAAGTTGCCGCACGTATTGTGGCGCGGCGCTGTCGCCCGCCGCGCGGTCTCGCGCTGCCTGCGTTGCGGCAGTGCTCCCACCGGCCGCACGGCATGCGCCGCGTGCGGCCTTATGGGCTGCGCCTATTGCGAGGCCTGCCTCGCACTTGGGCGCAGCCGGGCTTGCGCGCTGCTCCTGCGCAGCGCAGCGCTTCCGGCCGTGCGGTGCACGGCCGCCCTTGACCCCACCGCGGCCGCAGGCCGGTGGGGGTTAAGCCCAGCGCAGGCGGGAGCCGCTGGCGCTGCGCTGGTTTTTTTGGCGGAACGGCGTGAGCGCTCCGCCAAACCGTGCCCAGAGCGGTTCCTGCTCTGGGCGGTGACGGGAGCCGGGAAGACAGAAATGATCTTCCCGCTCCTAGAGGCCGTGCTCGCCGCCGGTGGGCGGGCGCTCGTAGCGACGCCGCGACGCGACGTCGTACTCGAGCTCGCTCCGCGGCTCGCGAGGGCTTTCCCGGCGGAGATTCTCGCCGTGCTTTATGGCGGCAGCGCAGAACGCTGGGTGAGTGGTCGCTTAACGCTCGCGACTACCCATCAGCTGCTGCGCTTCCATCGAGCCTTTGATCTCGTTATCATAGACGAGCTGGACGCGTACCCCTATCACAATGATCCTATGTTGGCTTATGCCGCAGAACAAGCTTGTAAGGTAGAGGGTTCTTTTATCTACTTATCAGCCACTCCACCACAAGAAATGCAGCGGTTGGTCCGGTCAGGCAGACTTCCACATGCCAGAGTACCTGTCCGCTTCCATGGTCATCCTTTGCCTGTGCCGCAGCATCTGTCTATGACATCTGTTCAAACATGCCTAAAACGTGGGAACTTACCTAGATCGATCATACATACGCTTCGTAAGTCGCTCGAGCGCGAGGCGCAAATCTTTTGTTTTGTGTCGCGTATTGCACATATTGAAGGATTACTGGTTCTGCTTCGTCGGAGCTTTCCCCGCGTAGTTATCGAGGGTACTTCCTCCAAAGATTCCTTCCGGGCAGAGAAGGTAACTGCTTTTCGCGACCGGGCTATCTCCCTATTAGTAACGACTACGATTCTGGAACGAGGAGTTACAGTCCCACGCAGCGATGTATTTATTTTGGATGCGGATAGCGATCTTTTTGACGAAGCCTCCTTGGTTCAGATGGCTGGACGTGCCGGGCGATCTAAGGATGATCCTGCTGGGCGTGTTGTATTTGCCTCTCCCCAATGGACCCGATCACAGCGAGGAGCGATCTCCCAAATCCGTACTATGAACATCATCGCTCGCCGCAAAGGATACATTAGCAAGGAGGCGCCGAGATGAGCTCTCTGTTCTCATGGTTAACCAAATCTCGGGCACTCTTGTCCCCTTCCGTAAATCCATGCTTAACCTGCGGCAAGCGTAAACCTGGATCCTCACAATTTCCTGGAGTTTGCAGGAATTGCGTAGAATCCATTCCTTGGATACGTTCCCCACGCTGCTTGAAATGTGGTCGGCATGTGGGCTGTCCTGACTGTACCCGCAGTAGTGAACCGTCTCCAATTATTTGTAATCGAAGTGCAGTGGCTTACACTAGTGTTATGCGAGAATGGTTGGGTCAGTATAAATATCGCGGGAATGAACGGTATGCCCCTTTACTTGGCCTCATGCTGGATAGAGCCTATCTAACACTGAAAAAAGAGAAGCAGAGCGCTCTTTTATCCCGAAAACCATCCATCATCCATCGTTCTTGGTCTGCTGATTTGTTAGTGCCAGTGCCTGTCAGTGATTCCCGGCTTATGGAGCGAGGATTTAATCAAGCGGAAAGATTGGCTGATGTACTATCTAGATGTAGGAAGATTCCACAGCTTCCGCTGCTGATCCGTACACACCATACGGGAAAACAGAGCTTTAAGAGCCGAGCGGAACGACTGGCGGATATGAAGCACGCTTTTGCAGAAAATCCGGCAGTAACAACACAATTTGCGGATTGGTTAAATAGGGAGGTACCTCTAAATCGTCCTGTTCGGATTATTATTGTTGATGATATTTATACGACGGGCAGTACCATTCGTGCGTGCGCTGAGATCATACAACAAGTGGGTTCAGATTATGGTTATACGGTAGAGGTGTATAGCCTAACTTGGGCACGTTCCTGAGGAGAGCGAAATGCATGATTGTGAACAGCCCATTCACTTTTTGAAGAGATCCATGCCCGTAATAGCGTTTCTTCCGTCCCATAGACGAATTCTTTGCAATCATGTAATCTAGGAGCATAAGGATATTATGCGTTGTACAGAATGTACGGAGAGGAGCGGCTGCTTGTTATGAATCTAGACAATTGTCCAAGGTGCGGCCGGTTGTTTGTTAAGAATCTTATGGGGTTGTGCCAGCCCTGCATCAAAGAGCTGGAGCATGAATATGAGATCTGCGTGGATTATTTGCGGGAGAACAAAGGAACCAACATTCAAGAGTTGTCCGATGCTACAGGAATTTCGATTAAGGAGATCACCCGCTTTATTCGAGAGGGCCGGATATCTATAGCTAATGCTCCTAATATGATGTATCCCTGCGAGGTGTGTGGAACGCTGATTCGCGATGGGCATATGTGTGATAGCTGCCGTTCTCGGCTAAGGAAGGATCTCTCCAATGCCGCCAAGGAAAGTGCTGCTGAGGATTCTACCAAAAAGACAACAGACGGTGCATATCGTGCCATAGACAAGTTGCGTGACCTATAAAATCTGCAAAAAAACGTTTGCAGCTATAAAGAATGTTTCAGTCTACGCCGATAAACTTAGTAAAGATTATCGGCTTTTTTATATTAGAAGGAAGGTGAAGTTATGAAAATTAACGAGACCGGACGAATTAACGCGATGAATCCGTATCAACGCAGCGCGGATGCGCAAAGGCAGGAACAAATGAAGAAAAGTTCACGCAAGGATGAGGTTTCGATCTCTGATGAAGCGATTCAGCTCTTGCAAGCACAGAATTCTGGTAATGATGCTGAACGTGCACTTAAGATCGACAGTTTGAAGCAACAGGTCTCCGCAGGTACCTATCAAGTAGATGCAGCTAAGCTAGCAGAGAAACTCGCCCCTTACTTTAAGCAATCCTCCGAGAATTAGGTGAAACCATCCATGGCATTGACGACATTAATAGAACTATTGGAGCGGCTGGACGAAGTGCATAATCAAATGCTGGAGCTGGCCGCTGAGAAAAAACAGACAATTATGGACAACAAGGTGGATGCATTAATCGACATCCTGAACCGTGAGTCCAAGTTAATGAAACTGATTGGACAGCTCGAGGAACAGCGAATCGCGGCGGCATATACCGTTCTGCAAGGCGTAGGTATTCGTTCCAACCTGAACCTGAACCTAACTGAGCTGTCCAGACTTATATTTGACCCTGAAGACAAGGCACGACTGCTGCATATTCAGCAGAAGCTTTCTGGCACTTTGCACCGCTTGAAAGAAGCAAATGAGCTTAATCAGAAGCTGATAGAGCAGTCGCTTACTTTTATAGATTATTCTTTGGATTTGCTGGTCGGAAGACCGAATCAGGATATCACATATCATCGTCCGTCCGACAAAGGCAATGGCGTAAATCGGTCGGGGATTTTTGATGCACGAGGCTAGAATTGTACTGATGAAGTGTTCTGTCAGAGCAGAACATAAGGAGGAGTAAGCAGCATGACATCCACTTTTCACTCGATAGAGACGGCGAGACGCAGCCTTTTTACTCAGACCGCAGCTCTTAATACGACTGGACACAATATCGCAAATGCGAATACCGAGGGTTATACTCGTCAACGTGTAAATATGAAAGCTGCTTTACCTATTGAAGCGTACGGATTTAATAAATCTACCGTTCCTGGTCAAATGGGTACAGGGGTGGAATTCTCATCTATCGATCGGATTCGGGAAATGTTTCTGGATGATCAGTACCGTGGTGAGAATTCTGCATTTGGTAACTGGAAACTTCAAGCAGATACCCTCTCTAAACTAGAAGCGATTGTTAACGAACCATCGGATACAGGTATTCGTACCGTTCTAGATAACTTCTGGAAATCATGGTCTGACCTTAGTAAAAACCCTGAGGATCCTACTGCTCGTAAGATTGTAGTGCAAACTGCACAATCTCTGACCGATGCCATGAATTATATGAGCACGCAATTAGATAATCTTGATCGGGATCTAACTACTAATATTGACGTTAAAGCAAAAGAGGCTCAGGGTTACCTGACCGCTATCGCAGACTTGAATAAATCGATCTATAAGATCGAAGGTATGGGCGATCAAGCGAATGATTTACGCGATCAACGTGATCTGATGGCAGACAAGCTATCCAAAATTGCTAATATTACCGTTGTAGAGACGGAAGCTGGTTATAACGTTTCTCTGGGTGGACAGCCATTGGTAGAGGGTGGAGAAGTTACTGCAACCGTAGATAGTGCATTTCTTAATAATGCTTATGCCGCTGGAACTTTGAAGGGCGGCGAGGCCTACGGAATGATTTTCTCCAAAAATACTTATGTTACCGACTACAAGAAACAACTAAACGATATGGCTAGTACGATTGCTACTGGTGACGTTGAAATTACAATACCGGCAGGTTCTAATCTTCCTGAGGGTACGATGTTGACTAATGATGCTAAGATTACGCAAGCGGATGGCACCGTAGTTACTTTGGCCGCTGGTCAGGCAATGCCTAAGGGAGCAACGATGTATGAGGACGCTAAAACCATTGTCAAAGGCTTGAACGGACTCCACAAGTTAGGTTATGCGATGGATGGAAGCGCTGGTCGTGACTTCTTTGTAACCTCTGGTGATGCTGGAACGATCAAGTTGAATCCGGAAATTGCTGCAGATGTTAGCTTATTCGCAACCTCGCTACGTACAACTGTTGATGCTGATGGCAACACGCAGGTTGTTAAAGGAAATAACACCTTGGCTCTTTTATTGACGAACCTCAAGGATAGTAAATTCACTACGCCGGACGGTAAAGTTAGCAATACTGTGGGCGGGCTTCTAGGCTCCATGGTCGGCCAATTGGGTATTCAATCGCAGGAGGCAGCGCGTCAAACGGACAACTCAGATTATCTGGTAGAGCAGGTTAACTCCCGTCGGCAATCTGTTAGCGGAGTATCGCTAGATGAAGAAATGTCGAATATGCTCGTATTCCAGCATGCTTATAGTGCCGCAGCGCGTTTTATGACTACTTTTGATGAACTGCTCGACAAATTGATTAATTCCACCGGCACAGTCGGCAGATAAAAGGAGATATAGCGTATGTTGAGAGTAACCTCTAACATGATGAATTCACAGCTTTTGCTTAACCTAAACCGTAATGCACGTACAATGAACGACACACAGTTACAGCTTTCAAGCGGACAAAAAATCAACAAGCCTTCCGATGATCCGGTGGGGATTACGTATTCCCTGCGATATCGTGCGGAGCTTTCATCTAACGAGCAATATACCAAGAATGTAGATAGCGCTCTTTCATGGCTGGATTATAATGATACCGTCCTAGGTCAAGCGGGGGATGTTGTTCAAAAGATTCGAGAATTGACCGTACAAGCCTCAACAGGTAGTAATCCACAATCCGCACTCGATAGTATCAATTCAGAGGTTATGCAGCTGAAGGAACAGCTTGTGGATATTGCTAACAGTACGCTGAACGGTAAATATATTTTTAATGGTGAGCAATACAACACGAAACCTTATGATTTCGTTAAAGGTGCAGGTGGTACATACGATGTCTCTAAGCCGATTACTACGGATACTGGGCAGATTCAGTTTATCGTAGGTGAAGACGTGCGTATGCCTATCAGTACGACTGGTAATCAGATATTCGGTAATACGGGCGATACTGACAATCTGTTTGCAATTATTAATAATCTTTCTGCTGGGTTAAAGGCTGGTGATCTGAAGGTTGTATCGGGTCAACTGGATGTACTCGATACGCGCATGGAGACGATTTTGTCTGCACGTTCCGAGATAGGGGCAAAGACTAACCGCGTTGAACTGATGCAGGATCGGCTTAGTGATTTGAATGTAAACTTAACGGATCTCCAAGCGAAGACGGAAGATGCAGACTACGAAGGTTTGATTATGCAGTCGAAGATCCAAGAAAATATCTATAATGCCTCCTTGTCTGTGGGTGCAAAAATTATTTCCACAACACTCGTAGACTTTATCAGATAAACGGAGGTGGTTCTCGTTGATTCAGCCGATATTGCAAATCCGTCAGACACCTGCTGTAATTGGAATTGATGCTGATCCGGGCACATACTCAATAACCCAGCCAAAGGCTGAGGTCAATGTTACAACCACTCCGGGGCAATTAACGGTTCAATCCACTCGGCCTGAGCTTACTGTAGATCAATCTCGAGCATGGGAAGCTTATAATGGCGGGAAGATGCTCGATATGAATAGACGGATTTACTCTGGAATTCAGCAGTTGTATCTTCAGGGCATTGCTAGAAAGGTCGAGCAAGGGAATCGTATGGCTCAGTTTTTCAGACCTGGCAATACAATTGCAGAAGTTTACGGCACGGATACCCAGCCCAACTCGTTTCCTGAGATTCGCGGTCCAGCATCATATGACAATGTAGATATTCATATCGAAACGAGAGCCCCGCAAATCGAATTTCGAGCCGCGAAGGTGGATATTCAGGTGGAGAGACGTAATCCGCAAATTGAATATACCCGTGGAAAGTTAAACATATATATGCAGCAATACGCTTCGATTCAGTTTATTCCACCAGAATTGAATGTTCAATTGTAGCTTCATAAGCTATAGATGTGCCGGAAAGCGCCTCTATAGCTTTTGTGCTATATATAGTAGTAGAATTTCGTAAGAAGCTAGTTTTGCACAGCAAAACTTTTGAGGAGTGAACAACTTGATTATAGAAACACTATCTTGGGGCAAACTGGAAGTAGATAAGGAGCAGTTATATCATTTTCCTAAAGGAATCCCTGGCTTTGATGAAGAAACTGATTTTGCTTTGATCATGATGGCGGAGACACCTTTTTGGTATTTACAGTCAGTAAAAAGTAAGGGACTGTCCTTTCTTTTGGGTGATCCGTTTGCTTTTTATCCAACTTATGAATTTGAACTGCCGGACGATGAGGCTGAAGAGTTAGAGATTAAATCGGATGTGGTCGTCCGTTGTATTATTACTTTGAAAGAAAATGTTGAGCAGTCTACGATTAACCTCCTTGCTCCTATTGTATTGAATCCGGTAGGGAACTTTGGTAAACAAATCGTGCTGCATAAAGCGCCTTATCATACGAAACATAGCCTACTGCAAGAGCAGTCGGTTATCGATGGAAAGGATGGTGGGTGATATGCTCGTACTTTCCCGCAAAAAAGGGGAGTCCATCGTCATCCAAGATCAGATAGAGCTGACGATCTTAAGTGTGGATGGTGATACGGTAAAGGTTGGTATTTCCGCGCCGAAGCATGTCGATATTTTTCGAAAAGAGGTTTATCTATCGATTCAAGAAGCCAACCGTGAGTCCGTTGCTCCACAGCAGACAGATCTGAATGCATTGATCCATCGTCTTCGTGGTGTAAATAAGAGTGATTAATTGACATATCATGTATACAGAATCCAGAACCTGGGACTGCTTAACCGCGGACTCGGGTTTTTATTTGTGTTTTGGAGAATTTCTCCAAGAAATTTCAAAAAAAATTCGAAATGCTCTAAACAGTTGGGTGCATGCCGTCGATATATGTAGTAGACGCTGACCCGGCAGGGCGGCCGACCTTAATGGATCGGCGTTTACCACATGGATGTGGAACTAACTTAATTTCAGGGAGGAAATATCAAATGATTATCAACCACAATATCGCGGCGTTGAACACTCACCGCCAACTGACTACTAACACTGCAAACACTAACAAAAATATTGAGAAATTGTCTTCCGGTCTTCGCATCAACCGTGCAGGTGATGACGCAGCTGGTCTGGCTATCTCCGAAAAAATGCGCGGTCAAATCCGCGGTTTGGATCAAGCTTCCCGTAACGCTCAAGACGGTATCTCTTTGATTCAAACAGCTGAAGGTGCATTGAACGAAACTCACAGCATCCTTCAACGTCAACGCGAATTGGCTAACCAATCCGCAAACGGAACTAACACTGATTCTGACCGTCAAGCTCTGCAAGACGAAATGAACCAACTGACTTCCGAAATCAACCGTATCGGTAACACTACTGAGTTCAATACTCAAAAATTGCTTAAAGGTGACGGACAAACTAACCTTGCTGGTACTGGTGTAGCTAAAGATGGATTCGTTAGTAATGGTACTTCAACAAATGTTCAAGCAACTCAGACACTAACTCTAATCGAAGGTAAAACAAACGATGAAATCTCACTAACAATTAACGGTCAAGAAGTTAGTTATAAGCTTACTGCTGATGACCAAGCAGCTATCACAGCTGCTACTGGTAAAGCAGATGCAACTGCTGCAGCATTTAGAGCTGGACTGCAAAAAGCAATTGATTCTAACGATGTACTCAAAGGAAGCTTTACAGTTGGTGGAGCTACCGATAAAGTTAAGATTGATGCTGTTGCAGTTGGAAGCGGTGGGAAATTTGATGGTGCACAAGGCAATATGTCCGCAGCGAAATTTACTGGTACAGCATCTCTTATTGGTGCAGGTGCTGTAGCTTCGGTTGGAGCAACAAACCACGTTCAAGCTACGGGTTCACTTGACTTTTCAGGCATTACTACTCAGGCAGGTGTAGATAAGCTAGCTGGAACTGGAATTACGATTAATGGTGAGCAAATTGAGTTCTATGATGCAACTAAAGGTGAATATAAAGGTACTGCAAAAGGTGTGAACATTAGCGGTGCTGTTGATGGTGATGGTGTTGTACAAGCACTCGTTGATACTCTGGGAAGCAAAATCGATGGAGTTACATTAACAGCTGGTGCTACTGGCGTACTTACTGTAACTGCAACAGCTAAAGGCGTAGCTGGCAACGGCATCACTTTGAAAGACGGCGGAGTTCAAAAAGACTTTGAAACTTCTTTCCAAATCGGTGCTAACACTGGTCAATCTATGAGCTTGGCTATTGGCGACATGCGCGCTTCTGCTCTGGGTATCACTGGTAAAGCTGGCGATGCTGGCTTCACTAAGACTAGCACTGTAACTGATGGAACTAACAATGTGAACGCTGAAGCGGCTCTGAACATCTCTACTAAAGAAGATGCTTCTGCTGCTATCGCAATTCTGGATAAAGCTACTGCAACTGTATCCAGCTCCCGTTCTAAACTTGGTGCTGTTCAAAACCGTTTGGAGCACACAATCAACAACTTGGGAACAGCTTCTGAGAACTTGACTGCTGCTGAATCCCGTATCCGTGACGTTGACATGGCTAAAGAAATGATGCAACAAACTAAGAACAATATCCTTGCACAAGCTGCACAAGCTATGTTGGCTCAAGCTAACCAACAACCACAAGGCGTTCTTCAATTGCTTCGTTAATTTTAAAGCCAAACTCTATAGTTTCATAAAAAATGACCTTGGATTTTTTCCAAGGTCATTTTTTTATGGATATTTGTGATTCTTAAAAAAACTTCTGACTTCCGGGATTTTTTCGGGTTTATCTTTCTTAAGTCCTAAATTATCCCTAAATATAACCGATATAAAGAGTATAAAATGAGCGTTGGTGGAGGTCGGGGTTTATGAATGTACAGTTTTCTCTTTCTGCTAGTTCTATTAGTTCCGTAACAAATGCACAGGGTGTATCTGAGGTACCGTCCAGTACTGCTTCGGTGTCATCCACAATTCAAGAAACGCCTATCCGAAATGCAAAGGATATGAGCTTGAGAGAGAAGCAGGGTGTAAACGTGTCAGTTGCGGAGGGACAGCTCATTCGTACCATTGAACGGGCAGTGAAATCTTTACAGGGACCCCAGACTACGCTGGAGATCAGCATCCATGAGAAGACGCATGATATTATGGTCAAAGTGCTTAATAAGGATACCGGTGAGCTTATTCGCGAAGTCCCTCCAGAGAAGACTCTGGATCTCGTAGCTAGTATGATGGAAATTGCCGGAATACTTGTAGACGAGAAAATTTAGTATAGGAGGTGTTGTTTTGGTTACACGTGTAAATGGATTTTCAGGGATGGATATCGATAGTATGGTTAAGAGCATGATGGCCGCCAAGAGGGTGCCGCTGGACAAACTTAATCAAGACAAGCAGCTCCTGCAATGGCAAAGGGAAGGATACCGGGAATTGAACAGCAAGCTGTACGATTTCCGGACAAATAAATTAATCACCAAGTACGGAGGGAATGCTGCGCTCAACGCTCAGAAAGCTGTGGTTACTGGAAATACAACAGCTATTAAAGCTGAAGCTTTGGCAACAGCAAACGGAGTGGATATGAAGGTCAGTGTTACCCAACTGGCAACAAGAACGACGTACGAAACTCCTGGCTTGGGACAGGGGAAACCCGCTACAATGTCTCTGGCTTCACTAGATGGTGTTGATCTCTCCAATATGTCTGAAACTGATAGAACTGAATATTTGAAAAAGGGCTTTGATATCAGCATTAACGGTGAAACGTTCAAAGATAAGGATGGAAAGTCCATCTTTAACGGTCTGACCTCAATCTCAACTCTTGTGGCGACGATTAACTCCACTTCTAAAGCCAATGCCATTGCCAGCTATGATGAAATTACAGGCAAGCTGACAATTGCCTCCAAGACCAGCGGTAAAGATGGTATTGTAACGATGGGGACGCCTGCAAGCAGTAATACATTGCTGGGTCTGTTCTCGAAGAGTAATCTTAATGTGGTGGAATCCAATAAACTTACGGGCGTTACTACTGCAACTACAGTAACTGAGTTAATAAATAAAAGAGACGGTACCTCCCTAGTTGATGCTGATGTGAAAGACATCAAGTTTACTATCAATGGCAAGGAGTTAGTAGTTAAAGGTTCAGATTCTATTGCTACCATTATGAGTACAATTAATGGTGCGGGTGCCAAAGTAAACGCAAGCTTTACTACAGATGGAACCTTGAAGCTTGTTGGCGATTCTGGGGGCGACGTTAATCTCGGTGGAGATTCATATGGATTTATGAAGCTCTTTAATGGAAGGCAGTCAACTCCTGCAGATGATAATTCCATTAAAAAGACCATAGATGGGGTAAATGCTAAAGTATCTATCAACGATGTAGAAATTGATAATGTTAACAGTAATACGTTTACTATTAATGGTGTTCAGTTGACGTTGCAAGAGTTGACAAAAAAAGATGCAGCTTCTGCTGATATTCCAGTTATTATCAAGACGCAGACAGATCCCGATAAAGCTGTGGAGACCATCAAAGGGTTTATTGAGGATTACAACAGCTTGGTCGTATCTTTGAACGCGAAAATCGATGAAGCTAAATATCGCGATTTTAGACCTTTGACAGATGAACAAAAGTCTGCATTGAAAGATGATGATATTAAGACTTGGACAGAAAAGGCTAAGAGCGGTCTGCTTAAGAATGATGATATTATTAAATCTGTATTGTCCGAAATGCGCGCTATTATCACTGAGAAGCTGGGACCACTCAGTACACTAGGAATTACAACCGGAAATTATATGGAGAACGGTAAGCTTATAATAAAAGATGAGGCTAAGCTGAAGAGCGCAATCAGTGCTAATCCGCAGCTAGCCATGGATTTATTGCAAGGGCCAGCCAGTGCCCCTAAAGAAGGAATATTGGATAAAATGGCTGATAAAATATCGGTTGCTATTGATAAGATTTCTGAGCGAGCTGGCACAAATAGATTCTCTATGGACCTTACCAGTACCTTCAAAGAAGAAAGTGTAATGGGTAAGAAGATGAAGCTCTACAACACTCGTATAACTTCAATGCTGACTATGTTAAATAATGCCGAAACACGCTATTACAAGCAGTTCTCAGCCATGGAAACGGCAATGAACAAGTTACAGTCACAGTCTAACAGTCTTTTCTCCACATCCAGCTAAGATAATTATAAAATAGAGGGTGACATTATTGATAACATCTCCTTATGACAAGTATCGCCAATCTTCTGTCAAAACCTCAACGCCTGCACAGTTGGTAGTCATGCTTTACGATGGAGCCATTCGTTTTGTAAGAACAGCGATGGATGGTCTTAGCAAACAGGACTACGAGAAGACCAGTCTTAATTTTGGCAAAGCTCAAACGATTATAAGTGAATTAATGAGTACATTGGACTACTCTTATGAGGTCTCTAATAATCTTTATTCACTTTATGAATATACAAATTTCTTGTTAGTGGAAGCCAACATCCGCAAAAGCCCAGAAAAAGCGGAAGAGGCTATCGGCTACCTTACTGAACTTCGGGAAACTTGGCTCCAAGCATCCAAAATCGCTGCAGGCCAGGGACAGGCTGAAAGTGCTCATGGATGAGTTAATTCAGCACTTGAAGGAACTAACCTTGGACATTACGGACAGACTCGATGAGACTACCTATGAGGAGTTAGAGCTTTTTGTCGAGGATCGTCAGGAGCTTGTCGACTCCATTGCAGAACAAGCCGAAATTTGTAAGTCGACGTCCGCACAAAAACAAGAAATTAATCGAATTCTGGAATACGATAATGTGATTTTAGATAGAATGAACGCTCTTCGTTTGGAAGCCCAAGACTGGTTGCAGAAGCGCAATCAGGCCAAGGTACAGCGCAGCGCCTACGAGGCCGCTTATACCCCAGATAGTTTTCTAATGGATCGTAGAAAATAATTTATTTCGGTGTTTCACTATAGGAGTAGACGGGTATTAAATACCGTCTGCTCTTTTTTTTGATCCTTACGCCGCAGCTATTTCTTGATTATGGTAAATTAAACGTCCTATTTTACGTGGTAAATTATTGCATGTAAACATTTACTTTTCCAATTGACAATGAAGAAGTTACGGTGGTATAGTCGATTTGTGAGCAAGACTCACGTTCATCTGATGACGAAGGGAATGTTTAATCAATGGAAGGTAAAGTAAAATGGTTTAACGCAGAAAAAGGTTATGGTTTTATCGAGACTGCAGACGGTGGCGACGTATTCGTACACTTTTCCGCGATTCAAACAGATGGTTTCAAAACTTTGGATGAAGGCCAATCCGTAGAGTTCGATATCGTTGAAGGTGCACGCGGACCACAAGCAGCTAACGTAATCAAATTATAATCATACGGCTAAGCCGACCTACATATAAGTAGATGGTTAGCAATTTAGACAGCGCTAGCAAGGATCTTGGGATTTCTCCCAAGGTCCTTTTTTTGTGCTCTCATAAACCTCTATCAAGGCTGTTAATAGAAAGAAAATAGCGTACTTTGTAAATTTATAATATGGAAAATGTTAGAACTCTTCGAAATGTGGGTAATAGCTTTACGTTGAGCTGTTTATCTTACCTCGACGCACACTATGTTAGCCTAGGCCAATACTTCCAAGAAGAGATTCATATAGCCTACGCTATCAAAACTTTTAGGAGGATGATTAGCAGGATGAAAAAGAAGTTGCGCGGTCTTATGACCGGAGTTTTAGGAGTTAGTATGTTATTAGGATCTCTTGGCAGCGTATCCGCCGCCTCCGTACCTAAGGATATTCAAGGTCACTGGGCCCAAGCTCAGCTACAGGAATGGTTAGATAGTGGATACCTTGGAGGATACCCAGACGGTACAGTTAAACCAAACAAGGCAATTACACGTGGAGAGTATGTGACTCTGGTAAATCGCCTGTTCGGTTTTAAAGAAAAAGCAACTGTAAGCTTTAAAGATATGAAAAGTACAAACTGGAACTACAGTGAAGTGGCTAAAGCCGTGGAAGCTGGTTATATCGGAGGATACGAGGACAATACGTTCCGTCCTAATAGTCCGCTCACAAGACAAGAGGCAGCTGTAATGGCTGCGAAATTACTTAAATTGAGCACTAATACCACTACTAGCAAATTTAAAGACAATGCACAAATTGCAGCATGGGCAAAAGGTGCAGTAGCCGCTGCAGCAGATAAAAAGATTATTAACGGTTATCCGGATGGAACCTTCGGTCCTAAGAGATCGTTAACACGTGCAGAGGCTGTAGGTATCATCAATACCTCAGTCATCTATTATCCAGGTAGCGGTACAGGTGGTGGAGTAGTTCCTACCCCAACGCCAACGGCTACTCCGACTCCAACAGCTACTCCAACGCCAACAGCTACTCCAGGTGGTAGTACTGGCGGCGGAAGTGGTGGTGGATCTGGCGGCGGTAACGGTGATGGCGGAACTGTCACTACACCAACAGTAAGTGGAGCAACTTATGGTAACGTTGGTTCGGTAACAGCCGATGTATACCTGACATCTTCCGTAACGGGCTCAGTGTACTATGTTGTAGCTCCTTATACTGCTAACGTAAGTGCACCGAGTGCATTGCAGGTAGAAAAAGGACAGATCAGCGATGGAACTGCAAGCGAAATTCATGGTAGTGTTGCAACTGTGACCAACACAACGGTTACATTCTCGGTTTACGGATTGAATCCTGGAACAGAATATGCAACATATATCGTAGCAGCGGATGCATCTGGAAATCTGTCTACTGTAACAACAGTTCGATTAACTACTGCTCAAGCAACTGAAAAGTCGATTACGCTTTTTGAACCAGGACAAGTAGGTACTGTTACAGCAGATGTATATGTTAAATATGGTGTGACAGGTGACACTCCAACCCCAGTAAGATATGTAGTATTACCTGCTAATGAAAAAGCACCTAGCGCAGCACAAATTTCTTTAGGTCAGAATAGTGCGGGTACAGCATTGACTGCTCCATGGACGGACACGCTTACGTTCGCTCCTGGTGTAAAACATACGCATACTTTGACTGGATTAACAGCCAATACTGCCTATAAGGTATATGTTATTACAGGATCAGGTACGCAATTGTCACCTGTAGAAATCATCCAAATTCATACCAAGTAACATAATCTTATACTGTCTCAGTTTGGGAATATAAGAATGGAATTCGTACTATAATAACGACAGGTTTACAATTGGTCCGGTGAGGCGAATAGTTGCTCTTACCGGACTTGTTTTATTTGTGAACACAAGGACAATATTTGTTATCTAATTGTAAGGGCTGTAAGGAATTACTTTTTACTTAGCCTTAACAATTTGGTATAATGAAGGTGTAACTAAAGGAGGAGTGGCCATGCAATTCACCATTCGAGGTCAACAAATTGACGTGACCGACGCTTTGAGAGAGTATGTTGATAAGAAGCTCAGCAAACTTGAGAAGTATTTCGAAGCACCCCCTACCTCTGAAGGGTCTGTGACGCTTGGCGTAGTTCGCGGCCTTCATACGGTGGAAGTAACCATTCCGCTTGCTGGCGTGACGCTTCGTGCGGAAGACCGCAGCGATGACATGTATGCTTCCATAGATGCCGTTGTGGACAAGCTGGAACGTCAAATTCGCAAACACAAAACGAAGATCAATCGTAAGTTCCGTCAAGAGGGACTGAAGACGCTGTTTGTGGATGGAGCTAGTACCGCTGTTGCTGTAGAAGAACAAGATTATGATGATTTAGAAGTTGTGCGGAACAAACGCTTTACAATGAAACCGATGGATGTGGAAGAAGCGATTCTTCAAATGAACATGGTAGGACATAATTTCTTTGTTTTTTCCAATATCGACACCTCGGAAGTAAGCGTAGTTTACAAACGTGATGATGGTAAATATGGACTGATTGAACAGGGCTAAGATACAATGATGCCAGTTATGCTCTAAGTATAAAGGGCCTCGAGAGTTAGTCAGAACCTAAGAAATTTAAACCGAGCCCCTATTCGCTTGCAGCGAATAGGGCTCTTGTGCGTATAAGCGACTATATTTGAAAAATGTGGCTGATACACCTTGTATTGCGGCATCTCTTACAAACTGTTACAATTTATGAAGCAGCGGAATCGAATTTATAAATGGCCCTTTCAATTTTGTGAGGATGGGCTCGGTTCCACCATCTGTGTTGCATGAAAGGGGTTAACCATGCTAGGACTTGTAAAGAAAATATTCGGAGACACCAACGATCGTGACGTTAAACGTCTCATGAAGACAGTCGATGTAATTAATGGATTGGAACCGGAATTTGTAAAGCTATCTGATGAACAGTTACAAGCTAAGACAGCAGAATTCCGTGCCCGTATTGAGAAAGGCGAAACTCTGGAAGAAATTCTTCCTGAGGCATTTGCAACCGTACGTGAAGCTTCCAAGCGGACACTTGGTATGCGGCATTTTGATGTGCAGTTAATTGGTGGTATGGCTCTGCATGAAGGCCGAATCTCCGAGATGAAGACTGGTGAAGGTAAGACACTAGTAGGTACATTGCCAGTGTATTTGAATGCTTTGCTAGGTAAAGGCGTACACGTAGTAACGGTCAATGACTATTTGGCTCAGCGCGACAGCGCACAAATGGCACAAATCTATAACTTCCTGGGCATGACGGTTGGGGTTAACCTGAGCGGTATGGACCATGCTGATAAACAAGCTGCTTATGCCTGCGATATTACGTATGGCACAAACAACGAATTTGGTTTTGATTATTTGCGTGACAACATGGTGCTTTATAAAGAGCAAATGGTTCAGCGCCCTCTGTATTTCTGTATTATTGATGAAGTGGACTCTATTCTTATTGATGAAGCACGTACACCTCTTATTATTTCCGGACAAGCTGAGAAGTCTACAGAATTGTATTTTTCAGCAGACCGTTTCGTGAAAAAGCTTAAGGCTGAAGAAGACTACACAGTTGATATTAAGGTGAAGTCTGTAGCCTTGACTGAAAAAGGTGTGGCTACTGCTGAGCGCGCTTTTGGTATTGAGAACTTGTATGATCACAGTCATGTAACTTTGAATCACCATATCGTCCAAGCCCTAAAAGCAAATGTAATTATGCGTCGTGACGTAGATTACGTTGTAAACGAGGGTGAGGTCGTTATTGTTGATGAATTTACAGGACGTCTAATGTCAGGTCGTCGTTATAGCGATGGGCTGCACCAAGCGATTGAAGCGAAGGAAGAAATCGAAGTACAGAATGAGAGTATGACTCTTGCAACAATCACATTCCAGAACTACTTCCGTATGTATCGCAAACTGGGTGGTATGACAGGTACAGCGAAGACTGAGGAAGAGGAGTTCAAGAAGATTTATGGTCTTGAAGTTCTTCAAGTACCTACGAACAAACCAAATCAGCGCGTAGATATGCCAGATGTGGTCTACAAGAGTGAGAACGGTAAGTTCAAGGCTGTTGTGGAAGAAATTGTAGAACGTCACAAAAAGAACCAGCCGGTACTGGTTGGTACAGTTTCGATCGAGAATTCAGAGCTCGTATCTGAAATGCTGAAGCGCAAAGGCGTTAGACACCAAGTGCTTAACGCGAAGCATCACGCTGCGGAAGCAGAAATCATTACCCATGCAGGTCAGCCAGGTACAGTTACGATTGCTACCAACATGGCTGGACGTGGTACGGACATCGTTCTGGGTGAAGGTGTGACAGATCTTGGAGGTCTGCATATCATTGGTACAGAGCGTCATGAATCGCGCCGGATTGATAACCAGCTGCGCGGTCGTGCGGGTCGTCAAGGTGACCCTGGTTCTACACAATTCTACTTGTCGCTTGGCGATGAGCTTATGAAGCGTTTTGGCGCTGACAACGTTCTGACTATGATGGATCGTCTCGGATTCGAGGAAGATCAGCCGATTGAGAGCCGCATGATCACACGTGCGGTTGAATCTGCTCAGAAACGTGTTGAAGGTAATAACTTTGATATCCGTAAAGTCGTATTGCAATATGATGACGTGATGAATCAGCAGCGTGAAATTATTTATAAACAACGCCGTGAGATTCTGGAGTCTGATAATATTAAAGATGTCGTGCTTGAAATGATCAAGCCAGTAATTGAGCGTATCGTTCTAGCACACTGCAGCGATGATATTCCTGAGAACTGGGAACTGCAAGAAGTTGCTGATTACGTAAACAGCAAGCTGCTTGAAGAAGGTGCTTTGACCCGTGATATTCTATGGGGTAAGGAAGCTGAGGAGATCATCGAGTTTATTTTCGAACGTGTGCTTGAGAAATATGCTGCACGTGAAGAACGTCTGGGTTCAGAACTCGTACGTGAATTCGAGAAGGTAATCGTGCTTCGTTCCGTAGATAGCAAATGGATGGATCATATTGATGCAATGGATCAATTACGTCAAGGGATTCACTTGCGTGCTTACGGTGGTACGGATCCACTTCGTGAATATCAATTCGAAGGCTTTGAGATGTTTAATACTATGACTGCTACGATTCAAGAAGAAGTAGCTACTTATATTATGAAGGCTCACATCGAGGCGAATCAGGAACGTCAATCCGTTATTGATGAAGACAAGATCTCTACAAACAGCGAACCTGTTGAGAAACGTCCGGTTCATGTTGAGGCTGTGACTGGCCGTAATGATCTTTGCCCTTGCGGAAGCGGTAAGAAGTACAAGAATTGCCACGGTCAAAACGCATAAGACAAACGTTTAGTAGCGCTCATATTCAGGTGTTGAAGATGTAAGTCTTTAACCCTGATCTCTATGGGTATACTAACCATAAAGAGCGGCTGGGCCCGGGGGTATCCCCCGTTTACGGCCCAGTCGCTTTTTTGGATCTTTAGCACTTGAGTGAATTTGGAATGGAGAGAAGGTTTGGAACTGGAGAAGCGTAGCGCTCGCCTTTATCTTCAGATTCCAACCGCAAGTGCGGTTATCTAATCAAGGAATCTGAGGATAACAGCGATCGGAAGTCCAATCCTTCTCGGAATGGCTGAACATTCACTCATTACTAACTTTCCAATAGTGAAGACCGTAACAACCAATTTTGAAAGGTGAAGTGACCTATGATAGAACCAAATGTAAAGCAGGATCTGCGTGAAATAGGCAAGAAACTAACTGACCTTAGGGGGTCTCTTTGACTTAGATCTTAAGCAAGAGATGATTTCTAACTTTGAAGAGAAAATGGCGGCTCCAGGATTCTGGGATAATAGTGAGCAAGCGCAGAGTGTAATCGCTGAGATGAACGCTGTGAAATCTTCCGTAGATCAATACGAGAAGCTTCAACAGGAATACGATGATGCTGCGATGATGGCAGAGCTTGCGGATGAAGAGGGCGATGAGGATCTGGCAACAGAAATCGGAGAGACAATTCGCAGCCTAGGCAGTAAAGTGGATGAATTCGAGCTGCAATTGCTGCTTAACCAACCGTATGACAAGCTGAATGCGATCCTTGAGCTTCATCCGGGTGCAGGCGGAACGGAATCTCAAGACTGGGGTCAAATGTTGCTTCGTATGTACACGCGTTGGGCTGAAAAACGTGGATTTAAGGTTGAAGTGCTCGATTATTTACCGGGTGATGAAGCAGGAATTAAGAGTGTTACACTGCTTATCAAGGGCTTCAACGTGTATGGATATTTAAAAGCTGAGAAGGGTGTACACCGACTTGTGCGGATTTCTCCGTTTGACTCTTCTGGCAGACGGCACACCTCTTTTGTGTCCTGTGATGTTGTTCCGGAAATTACGGATGATGTAGAAGTTGAGATTCGGACTGAGGATCTTAAGATCGATACGTATCGAGCGAGTGGCGCCGGTGGACAGCATATTAATACCACGGACTCTGCGGTACGGATTACTCACTTGCCGTCGGGTGTGGTGGTAACCTGTCAGAACGAACGTTCACAGATCAAGAACCGGGAACAAGCGATGAAGATGCTGCGTTCCAAGCTGTATGAGCGTAAGCTGCAAGAGCAGCAGCAGCAATTGGATGAGATTCGCGGCGAGCAATCCGAAATCGCTTGGGGCAGTCAGATTCGTTCCTACGTATTCCATCCGTATAACATGGTCAAGGATCATCGTACATCCGTGGAAACAGGTAATGTGGGTGCAGTAATGGACGGAGACCTGGACGCATTCATTGATGGGTACTTGCGTAGCCAGATCAAGGTTGAGGCGGATTAAGGGATTTTTTCGGGAATATAGGAAAGTATAAGCTTACTCCATACTTTATCTTTATATTTTTTTAGGGGAAACGGATACCATTCTTTGATATGGATGGAATAGCCGTTTCTTCTTACGTAGAGCAAGATGACACTTTAAGGAGCGCCATGAAATGCAAAAAATCAATTCTCGCAATAAACCCCCGCTGATTCCACTGAATGGACCCATCCGTCATGTGGTGGATACAACGCTTATTCTGATCGGTTCGCTAATCACGGCACTGGGGTTTAATCTTTTTTTTCTGCCTAATCATATAGCTTCTGGTGGTGTATCGGGTCTTTCTGTATTGGCTGAAGCTTGGTTTGGGGCTGAACCGGCATTTACGCAATGGGCACTTAATATCCCGCTGTTTGTGCTCGGAGTAATCTTCCTGGGGAAACAATACGGCGTTCGCTCGTTGCTTGGGAGCTTTGTGTTGCCGCTATTTATCTTGTTGACAAAAGATTTGCCTACACCGACAACCAATCCACTTTTAGCCTCCATTTATGGCGGTATCTGTGTGGGGGTGGGACTTGGCGTTGTATTCCGCGGACGGGGCTCAACAGGTGGACTTACGATTTTGGCGCAAATCATTCAAAAGATATCTGGTCTCAGCTTCTCGGTTTCCGTTGTGTTGCTGGACGGGACGGTTATTGTGCTTGCTGCATTTATACTCGGCATGGAGCAGGCGCTGTATGCGCTGATCGGATTGTTTGTTACAGGTAAGGCCATTAATGCAATAGAGGTAGGCTTCCGTTATACGAAGGTTGCTTATATTATCTCGGACAAAACAGATGAAATATCTGCGGCGATATTAAATGATCTGGATCGTGGTCTGACAAAGCTGGACGCACATGGCGGGTACACTGGCGATGCACGTACCGTTCTGATGGTAGTGGTAGGTCAGAATGAAGTATCAAGGCTAAAGGCGATTGTCCAATCCGTAGATACAAGTGCATTTGTTATAATTACCGAAGCACATGAAGTGTTAGGCGAAGGATTTAAAAGAGAAGCGTAATCTCTCCTACAGGGGAGGTGACGCTTCTCTTTTTTTCTAAATGAGGTTATATTTAGGATGAATAAAGTTCACATATTATGTTGTATTTATATTAATAGGGATGTATAATAATACATATTTCTAAGACGGTATGCATTATATTAAATAATATATTCAGGATAAGCAGGAAGTGGGGATGACAGTGGAAGGCAAGCTGAGGGCGGCGATTGTTGGATCAACGGGTTATGGAGGCGTAGAGCTGATTCGGTTACTACAAAGTCATCCTAAAGTAGAGATTACTTCGGTAATTTCCTCATCTAGTGCAGGGGATGCGATAGAGGAAGGGTTTCCTCATTTGACGGGCATTATTGACCGAAGGCTGGATGGCGTTGATCCGGCGCAGATGGCTGAGCGGGCGGATGTGGTTTTTACGGCTACGCCGTCTGGTGTAAGTGCAAAGCTGGTGCCGCAGCTGCTGGAAGTTGGACTTAAGGTCGTAGATCTATCCGGTGATTTCCGATTGAAGGATGGCGCAGAGTATGAGCACTGGTACAAACATACAGCTCCTGCTGATGAGTACCTGGAACAAGCTGTGTACGGACTTTGCGAGGTGTTCGGAGAGCGTGTGGCTGGGGTTGATTTTATATCTAATCCAGGTTGTTATCCTACGGCTACACTTCTTGGACTAATTCCTGTGATTCAGGCAGGCTGGATTAAGCATGACAGTATTATTATTGATGCCAAATCCGGGGTTACCGGAGCAGGACGCGGAACGAGCCTGATGGTGCATTATGCAGAGATAAACGAGAACTTAAAAACTTATAAAATAAATAAACATCAACATATACCAGAAATCGAGCAGACGCTCACGGAGATTGCTGGAGAAAAGGTAACCGTAACGTTCACCACACATCTCGTGCCTATGAGCCGAGGTATTATGAGTACGATGTATGCAGGAATGACGGGCAATTATACGGAGCAGGATTTTGTGAATTTATATCGTGAATATTATGCGGGCAGACCTTATGTGCGGGTGCGCGATGTAGGTGTGATTCCAGCGACAAAAGAAGTTAGCGGCTCTAATTATTGTGATATCGGATTTGCGACAGATGCTCGTACAGGGCGGGTGACCATAGTCTCCGTCATTGATAACGTTGTAAAAGGTGCGGCAGGTCAGGCAATACAGAACCTTAATTTGATGATGGGATGGGAGGAAACCCTTGGCCTCGGCTACACACCTGTGTATCCATAAGGATCAGCGGTACAAATAACATGAGCGAGATTGAATTATTTACTACCTTGGAAGGTGGAAGCATTACTTCACCTAAAGGATTTAAGTCCGGAGGACTGCACTGTGGATTGAAAAAAACAGACCGCAACGATCTCGGAGTGATTCTTTGTGAGGTTCCAGCTACGGCTGCTGCCGTATATACGACAAATGTTTTTCAGGCGGCTCCTCTGAAGGTGACGCGAGAAAGTCTTGTGAACGGAACGTTGCGGGCGGTAGTCGTGAACAGCGGGAATGCTAATGCCTGCACAGGTGAACAAGGCGAGGCCGATGCTTATGAGATGCGCGCTGCAGCGGCTCAACATTTGGGTGTGGAGGTTAATGATGTTGCTGTCGCTTCGACTGGTGTGATCGGTGAGCTGCTGAAGATGGATTGCGTACGTAGCGGTATTGCTGCAATACCAGAAAAGCTGGACGGTGGGGCTGCTGGAGCGGAGGAATTCTGTCAGTCCATACTTACAACTGATTTAGTTAAAAAAGAGGTTGCCGTGAAGGTGCTTGTTGGCGGTGTAGAAGTTATTATTGCTGGAGCTGCGAAGGGCTCCGGGATGATTCATCCTAACATGGCTACCATGCTCGGTTTTATGACTACAGATGCTGATATTTCAGCGGAAGATTTACACAGTCTACTTCGTTCTGCTACGAACGTTACTTTTAATATGATTACAGTTGATGGAGATACAAGCACGAATGATATGCTAGTCTCGATGGCTAGTGGGCTTTCAGGTAATGAGAAGCTGACCCGATTGCATCCGGATTGGGACGCTTTTGCCGCTGGATTCACGTATGTCTGCCAGACGCTTGCCAAGGCGATTGCACGTGATGGAGAAGGTGCGACTCACCTGATTGAGGTTCAAGTGAATGGTGCTGTTCATGACGAAGCTGCTGCAGTGATTGCCAAGACAGTGGTGGGTTCTAGCCTAGTGAAATCTGCTATTTTTGGAGCGGATGCGAACTGGGGACGGATCATTGCTGCGGTTGGACGCGCGGGTGTTCCAGTATCTCCGGAGCGTGTGAACATTTCGTTAGGTGATATTGAGGTGCTACTGCACTCGAAGCCGGTTGCTTTTGATGAGGAGAAGGCTTTGGCCTATTTGCAAAAAAGTGAAACTGTGCTGATCACTGTAGATTTGCATGATGGAACCGGAAAGGCTACAGCTTGGGGCTGTGACCTAACTTACGATTATGTGCGTATTAACGCTGCATACCGTACCTAATTTGTGGCGGCTTAAGCCCACAAGGGAAGGATACCGAACTTATGACGCTAAATAGCGAGCTTGAACTTATAGATGCATTAGATGGTAGTGGATTGTTTGTGATGAAATGCGGCGGCAGTACGCTGGCTGCTCTTCCTGATTCTTTTTTCGAAGATTTACGAGATTTGCAGCAGGAAGGCATTCAGCCTGTAATTGTTCATGGCGGAGGGCCAGCCATTTCAGAGAATCTAGCAAAGCTGGGCATTGAAAGCAGCTTCGTGAACGGTCTGCGAGTAACCACCGAGGCAGTACTAGATGTCGTAGAGATGACGCTGGCAGGGAGTATCAACAAGGCGATTGTAAGGCGAATTCAAGGAAGTGGCGGTCTAGCTCTAGGGCTATCCGGCATCGATGGAAATATGATTACTGCTAGACCCGTAGCTAATAGCGCTGAAGTAGGTTTGGTAGGCGAAGTAACGGAAGTGAAAGCTGATATCGTAACAGGGATTATAGGTATGGGATATATTCCTGTCATTGCACCTATTGGTGTAGATGCTGAAGGTCAGCGCTACAATATTAACGCAGATACAGCAGCAGGGGCAGTCGCTTCTTATGTAGAGTCTCCCCAAATGATCGTAGTCACTGATGTGCCTGGCATTATGAGTACGGTGGAGGGTCGAAAGGTTGTGCTTCCATCCGTTACCGTACAGGAAATCGAAGCTTTAATTGAAAGTGGAGAAATCTACGGCGGCATGATCCCAAAAGTACGGGCAGCTATCGATTGCATTCAAGGCAGCGTTTCAGAGGTTATTATTGTGGATGGAAAAGAACCGCGGGTGCTTAGCCGAGTACTACAAGGTGAAGCGATAGGCACACGTATTATTCGTTCGTAGAATCATAGATGAATATCATTTAGAGGTGCAGCCTGGTACACAGGAGCACAAGGTGGGAGAGTGACTTAGAATGAGCAAGCTTACACAAGCGGAATTGGATTCGCAAGCAGGGGCACAGCAGACCGATACAGTAGGATCAGGTACACCGGATGTTGCAGCAGGCAAGCTTAGCGCGGTATTCCCTTCTTACGCCAGATATGATCTCAGCTTAGTTAAAGGCAAAGGCACCTGGGTATGGGATGATAAGGGCAATAAGTATCTTGATTTCACAAGTGGATTAGCTGTGACCAGTCTAGGTCATGCTCCTGAAAAAGTCGGTGCGAAGCTGAAGGATCAGATTGATACGCTCTGGCATGTCTCGAACCTGTTCCATATTCCTGGACAGGACAAAGTTGCAAACCTTTTGACAGAGAATAGCTGCGCTGATCAAGTGTTTTTCTGCAATAGTGGGGCAGAAGCGAATGAGGCTGCTATTAAGCTGGCTCGTCGTTACCACCAGAAGATTAAAGGTGTGGATCGTTATGAGGTCATCACATTTGAACAATCATTCCATGGACGTACATTAGCCACACTAACAGCTACAGGTCAGCAAAAGGTAAAAGAAGGATTCCTGCCGCTTCCAGCAGGCTTCAAGACTGTACCTTTGCATGATCTCCCAGCGTTAGAGACTGCTATCGGGGATCATACAGCTGCTATCATGCTGGAGATGGTACTTGCAGAGGGTGGCGTGCTTGAGGTAGAGCCTGAGTTCTTGAACGCTGTAGTGGCACTGTGTAAGAAACACGGATTGCTTCTGATTGTAGATGAGGTACAGACAGGTATGGGACGTACAGGCAAGTTGTTTGCTCATCAGCATTATGGAATTGAACCAGATATTTTCACTTTGGCTAAAGGGATTGCTAGTGGGTTCCCAGCGGGCTTAATGCTTGGCAAAGGGTATTTGCGTGAAGCGTTCTCACCTGGCAGCCATGCGTCCACCTTCGGAGGAACACCGCTTGCAACAGCGGTTATGGCAGCGACGATTGAAACGATGCTGGAGGATGAGCTTCCACAACGCGCTGAAGAAATGGGTAAGTACCTGACAGGTCTTTTGAAAGAGAAGCTGGCGGACTGTTCTTTTGTGAAGGATATCCGTGGTAAAGGACTGTTGATCGGGATTGAATGTCAATCACCAGTGGGTGATATTGTTTTGGCTGGACAAAAGAAAGGCCTGTTGTTCGTGACAGCGGGTCCTAATGTCCTTCGCTTACTGCCTAATCTATATGTAAGTAAAGAGGAGATCGACCAAGCGGTAGACATCGTCTCCGAACTCATTCATACTTATGCTAAACAAGCAAACGGGGAGGTAAGCTCATGAGTCAGGGCGTACAGAGTAACAAGCACACCATTGCGCAGCAACTGAAAGGCCGTGATTTACTGGAGCTGAACGATTACAGCCCGGAGGAAATTACGTATCTGATTGATTCGGCGATTGAACTGAAGAAGAAGCAGAACAATGGCGAAGAATTTCAGCCGCTGAAGGGGAAGACGATTGGTCTTATTTTTGAAAAATCCTCTACTCGTACGCGCGTGTCGTTTGAAGTTGGAATGTATCAGCTGGGAGGGCATGCCCTTTTCTTGAGCAAAAATGACATTCAGCTTGGACGCGGTGAAACGGTTGGCGATACAGCACAAGTAATGTCACGTTACCTCGACGGAATTATGATCCGTACCTTCGGTCATGACAAAGTAGAGGATCTGGCTCGTTATGCTTCTATTCCAGTAATCAACGGTCTGAGCGACCTGGCACATCCTTGCCAAGTGCTGGCGGATTACCAAACGATTTATGAGTACAAAGGAAAGCTCAAAGGCCTGAAGCTGGCTTACATCGGCGATGGCAACAATATGGCTCATTCCTTAATGATTGGCGGAGCTAAGCTGGGCGTGGACGTATCTATTGCCGGACCGGAAGGTTATGAGCCGGATGCAGCAGTTGTCGCAGAAGCTCGTGAGATCGCTAAAGAAACCGGAGCAAAGATTGTGGTCACTCGCAGCCCGCAAGAAGCTGTACAAGACGCTGACGTCATCTACACCGATGTGTGGGCGAGCATGGGCTTCGAAGAGGAGCAAAAGGCGCGTGAAGCGGCATTCAAGGACTATCAGGTCAATGAGGAGCTTGTAAAAGGCGCGAAGAGCGATTATCTCTTCCTGCACTGCCTGCCAGCCCACCGTGAGGAAGAGGTCAGCACAGGCGTGATTGACGGCCCTAACTCGGTGATCTTTGATCAGGCTGAGAACCGCCTGCATGCACAAAAAGCTTTGATGGCCGCCCTAATGAGTTAAGCAATCATAGATAATTAGGATTGAACTTATATTGGTCTAAGATTATATAAAATACTATATAAGATGAACTTAATAAGTAGCGTTGGAATTCCGGTGCGGAGCAATGAAGTGAAAGTTTGGAACTGTAGGAGCGTTAGCGTTCGCCTTTATAATCAGATTTCATCTGCGAAGGCAGACTACAATCATAGAAATCTGATTATAACAGCGACCGGAAGTCCAAACATTTCACGCAGTTGCGCCTTATCACCGGAGTTCTATAGGCGCATTTAAGCGAATCTTATACCCCCCACACGAAAGGAAGTTGCCACACCATGGCTAAAGAAAAAATTGTACTCGCCTATTCCGGCGGACTAGATACATCCGTTATTTTGAAATGGCTTAAAGAAACTTATGATGCTGAGATCATCGCCTTCACAGCCGATATCGGCCAAAAAGAAGAGCTCGACGGTTTGGAGGAAAAAGCACTAGCAACCGGCGCTTCGAAAGTATACATCGATGACCTGCGTGATGAGTTCGCTAGCGACTTCATCTACCCTATGTTCCAATCCGGCGCGCTTTACGAAGGCCAATACTTGCTCGGAACTAGTATTGCTCGTCCGCTAATCGCTAAGCGTATGGTGGATATCGCCATCGCTGAAGGCGCTACGGCTATCGCGCATGGCGCGACAGGTAAAGGTAACGACCAAGTGCGTTTTGAACTTGGCGTAGCTGCTCTTGCACCAAACATTAAGGTGATTGCACCTTGGCGTTTGGAAGAGTTCCGCAATCAATTCCCGGGTCGTGCGGAAATGATCGCTTATGCGGAAGCTAATGATATTCCGGTACAAGCCTCTGCGGCGAAGCCGTATTCGATGGACCGTAATCTGCTGCACATCAGCTATGAGAGCGGCGTATTGGAAGATCCTTGGTTCGATCCAAGTGCACCTGAGAACAAAGGAATGTTCCTACTGAGCAACGCTCCAGAGGATGCTCCGGATGAAGCGGAATATTTGGAACTCGATTTCGTTAAGGGAGACTGCGTAGCGCTGAATGGTGAGTCCTTAAACCCACTTCAAGTGATGGAGAAATTGAACGAGCTGGGCGGTAAACACGGTATCGGACGTGTGGATATGGTTGAGAACCGTTTTGTCGGCATGAAGAGCCGTGGTGTGTATGAGACTCCGGGTGGAACAATCCTGTTCGTCGCTCATCGCAAAATGGAGTCCATCACGATGGACCGTGAAGTGATGAACCTGCGTGACAGCCTGATCACTCGTTACAGCACTTTGGTGTATAACGGTTTCTGGTTCGCACCAGAGCGTATTGCACTGCAAGCTCTTGTAACACAGAGCCAGCAAAATGTAACGGGTACTGTTCGTCTTAAACTGTACAAAGGCAACATCATCGGCGCTGGAGTGAAGAGCCCAGTCAGCCTGTACAACCCTGAAATTGCAACGATGGAAGCTGATCCTACACAAGCTTATGATCAAGGGGATGCAACTGGTTTTATCCACTTGAACGCATTGCGCCTTAAAGTTTCTACAGGTGTAAATGGAGCTTCGAAATAGAAGGATAACATAAACTTAAACGGGCATTCCGAAGGCCGTTCCTCCCGTCAGGATAGGAGCGGCCCTCTGGCGTCCAAGAGGAGGAAACTACAGGTGAGCAAGCTTTGGGGCGGACGGTTTACTAAAGGAACAAACAAGCTGGTGGAGGAATATACGGCTTCCATTGGATTTGATAAGGCTTTGGCCAAAGAGGATGTGCAAGGCAGTCTGGCACATGTCACAATGCTGGGCAAATGCGGAATCCTTCCACAAGAAGATGTGGAGACGATTAAGCAAGGTCTGAACAAAGTATTGGACAAGGTTAACGCTGGAGAGGTTGTTTTCTCCGTAGCGGATGAAGATATCCATATGAATATTGAAAAACATCTGATTGAGGAAATTGGTCCGGTTGGTGGTAAACTGCACACAGGACGTAGTCGTAACGATCAGGTGGCAACGGACATGCACCTTTACTTACGTGGCCGTGTAGTTGAGCTAGTTAGCTTGCTGCATGAATTGCAGGAAGCTTTGATCGAGCAGGCCAAAGATAATGTGGAGACGATCATCCCTGGGTATACGCATTTGCAACGGGCACAACCGATCCTGTTTGCTCACCACTTGTTGGCTTACGTCTCCATGTTCCGCCGCGATGCAGAACGTCTGACGGACAGCTACAAACGGATCAACGTTCTGCCACTCGGAGCAGGAGCGCTTGCGGGAACGACCTTCCCGATCGATCGCCATTTTGTGGCCGAGCAATTGGGCTTTGACAGTGTTTACGAGAACAGTCTGGATGCTGTCAGCGACCGTGATTTCATCGTGGAGTTCTTGGCGAATGCAGCGCTTGTTATGACACATCTATCCAGACTCAGTGAGGAATTGGTACTGTGGAGTAGTACAGAGTTTAGTTTCGTGGAACTGGATGATGCTTTCTGCACAGGCAGCAGCATTATGCCACAGAAGAAGAACCCGGACGTACCAGAACTGGTACGGGGTAAAACTGGTCGCGTATACGGCAACCTGATTGGCTTGCTGACCGTGCTCAAATCTTTGCCACTCGCGTACAACAAGGATATGCAGGAAGACAAAGAAGGCATGTTCGATACCGTTACTACACTGACTGGTGCACTGCAATTGTTCGCGCCGATGATCTCCACCATGAAGGTGAACAAGGGACGTATGCGTGAAGCCGTGAACACGGACTTCTCAAATGCAACGGATATCGCCGACTTCTTGGTAGGTAAAGGTCTTCCTTTCCGCCAAGCACATGAAGTAATCGGAAAAACAGTGCTCTACTGCATTAACGAAGGCAAGTTCCTGCTGGATCTGACGCTGGAAGAGTTCAAGCAATTCTCACCGCTGTTTGACGAGAATATCTATGCTGTTCTTCAACCGGAAGCTGTGGTTAACGCACGTAACGTTTATGGCGGCACAGCCACCGTTCAGGTGAAAGCTGCAATCGAACGCGCGGAGCAGGCACTGCACGAAGCTAATGAATGGGTTGTAAAACACGGTGACGCTATATTGTAAACCGTATCAATACCGAATCTCGCCTCAGACTTTTATAGGTCGCAGGCGGGATTTTTTTTATCTAAAAGGGCTCTAAGTACAACATAACTGGATTCGCAGTGTTCTTTACGGTTATCCTTAGAGTAGGGATAGGAGGGTGCGTAAGTATGAGTAGAGAGCAAATCCTAGACGAGCTTAGATCCCAATTAGAGCTGGGGAATCATATTATTGGTGTAGCCACAGGTGCTGGAATTACTGCAAAGTATGCGAAGCAGGGTGGAGCTGACTTCCTTCTGATGTTAAACTCGGGTAAATTCCGTCAGATGGGGAGGAGCTCTCTCGCTGGTATTTTACCATTTTGTAATAGCAATGATATGGTGATGGACTTTGCATCTAGAGAGATCATACCGTTGGTCAGAGATATCCCTATTATTTTTGGCCTCAATGCAACCGATCCGACAAAAGATATGGAGACCTATATCAGTGAAATAAAGAATAAGGGATTTTCCGGAATTAATAACTACCCCACGGTTGGATTAATAGATGGTCAATTTGGAGAAGCGCTCGAAGAAGAAGGGAATGGTTATCTACTCGAAGTAGAAGCTATAAGAATAGCTCACGAAAAAGATTTGTTTACCATAGCCTTTGTATTTGACGAAATTCAAGCTGCTCAGATGATCGAGGCAGGAGCAGATATTATTTGTGCACATTTAGGCTTAACCGAAGGGGGATTATTAGGAGCCAAAAAAGTATTCTCTCTGGAAGCTGCCAAGGCTAAGGCAGACAAAATTTTTAATACATGCAATGCGCTAAAGCCAGATTTAATTAAATTGGTGTATGGTGGTCCCGTGAAAACGCCAATTGATGTGCAGTATATGTACAGTAATAATCAAAACTTGATGGGGTATATCGGGGGCTCTGCTTTTGAAAGAATTCCATCGGAGAAGTCCATTACGAATATAACCAAAGCTTTTAAAGTGTCGGGGACACTGGATGAAGATGATTTTATGGTCAAAATGTTAGACGGCATCACAAAGCACTATGATTATGTTGAATTTGTAAAAGAATACGTAGCTCAAAATTATATGAATGAGATCTTGTTTGCAGATTTAGCTAAGGTGGCCCATGTATCCCGAAGTTACTTAAGTAGCTTGTTTACCAAAAAAGTAGGCTGCAGCTTTCAAACGTATCTCGTACAATTTCGGATGGATAAGGCAGCGGAAATATTACATAGAGACCCTATCCAGTTATCTGAGCTAGCACCATTAGTTGGGTACCAAGACTATGCGCAGTTTAGCAAAATGTTTAAGAAGTATAAAGGGTTCTCTCCAAAACAATATAAATCTAACATAAACACAAAAACATAAGACATAAAAGCGTTTTCATTCATAAACCAAAGAAGTATGATTAACTCATAAGTTGATCATGCTTTTTTTTGTTGCAGATATTTGAAGAGGAGGTTGAAGAAATGAAGACGATTGCCATTGCCGGAACTTTTGACACCAAGGGTGAAGAATATCTCTACATTAAAAGTTTGCTGGAAAGCTTGGAACTGGGTACGTTCACGATTCATACGGGTGTGTTTGAACCCACCTTTACACCGGATATCTCTAACCGAGAAGTAGCAGCAGCCGCGGGTGTAAGTATAGATGAGCTCGTTGCCAAGAAAGATAGGGCACTAGCAACAGAATTATTAGCCAAAGGTATGGAAAAATTAGTACCTGAATTATATAAGCAAGGCAAATTTGATGGAATTATCTCCTTTGGGGGCACTGGAGGTACTTCACTTGTAACCCCTGGTATGCGGGCATTGCCTATTGGTGTACCAAAAGTGATGGTTTCGACCGTAGCTTCAGGGAATACTGCTCCATATGTAGGCACTAGTGATATTGTCATGATGCCATCCGTAGTGGATGTTGCTGGACTCAACTCCATTTCAACAAAGATTTTTACCAATGCGGCCTTCGCCATCGCCGGTATGCTTAAATTTGAGAATAAACAAGTGATAGAGAAAAAACCATTAGTAGCTACAACAATGTTTGGGGTAACAACCCCCTGTGTGACGGCAGCCCGTAACTATCTTGAAGCTAGAGGATATGAAGTGCTTGTATTCCATGCAACAGGTGTAGGTGGCCAGTCCATGGAAGCGCTAATCGAGGCTGGTTTTATTGAAGGTGTATTGGATCTGACCACAACAGAATGGGCGGACGAAATTATTGGTGGTGTGCTAAATGCCGGACCTCATCGGTTAGAAGCTGCTGGAAAACATCATATTCCACAGGTTGTATCGGTAGGCGCGCTTGATATGTGCAACTTTGGCCCTTATGATACGGTACCAGAGAAATTTGCTGGACATAAGTTCTATAAGCATAACCCTACAGTTACTTTGATGAGAACAACAGTAGAAGAGAATGCAGCCATCGGTAAAAAGCTTGTCGAGAAATTAAATATGGCCAAAGAAAAAACGGTATTAATGTTGCCTCTTAAAGGGATATCCGGCATTGATGTTGCAGGGGAAGCTTTTTATGGCGTAGAGGAAGATCAAATGTTATTTGATACCTTAAGAAATGGTGTGAACAGAAATGTTGTCGAGGTTATCGAGATGGATTGTGCCATTAATGATTTAGAGTTTGCAGAAGCAGCAGCTCAGAAGCTTATAGATCTCATGAGCAAATAAGGCTTTTATAAGATAAATAAATATTTAAATGGAGGCGTTACACATGAACAAAAATACAAGAACTGAAATCATGGCGAAGTTTAGAGAAGAAGTGGCAAATGGAAAGATTCTTTTAGGCGTGGGAGCCGGCACAGGAATTACTGCAAAAAGCAGTGAAGCTGGCGGAGCAGATATGCTGATTGTTTATAATTCAGGAAGATACAGAATGGCAGGTCGTGGATCACTGGCAGGGTTATTATCTTATGGCGATGCCAACCAAATCGTAGTCGAAATGGGTTCTGAGGTATTGCCAGTTGTGAAAAATACTCCCGTATTAGCAGGCGTATGTGGAACGGATCCTTTTAGAGTGATGGAGGTTTATTTAAAACAACTTAAGGAACAAGGTTTCAGTGGCGTGCAAAACTTCCCAACCGTTGGTTTGATAGATGGCGTATTCAGACAGAACCTGGAAGAGACAGGAATGGGATATGGTTTAGAAGTAGATATGATTAGAGCAGCACATGAATTGGATATGCTCACAACGCCTTATGTGTTTGATCCTGAACAAGCTAAAGCTATGGCAGAAGCAGGTGCAGATATTCTGGTGGCGCATATGGGCTTGACTACCAAAGGTACAATTGGAGCTAAGACCGCTCTGACATTGGATGATTGTGTAGAAAGAATTGAAGCGATTATTAAAGCAGGGAAAGCAGTAAATCCAGATATCATGGTAATTTGTCACGGTGGACCGATTGCAGAGCCAGAAGATGCGGCGTACGTAATTGAACGGACAGAAGGTATAGACGGATTCTTTGGTGCATCCAGTATTGAAAGATTTGCTGCTGAAAAAGGAATCACAGAACAGACTGGATTATTTAAAAAAATCACCAAATAAGCATAATTGCCTTCGGCATCCTTATAAGGACGGTAAGCAATTAAGCGAGAAATAAAATAACCCTCCGGAGAGGGCAATCTGAGTAGTATAGAATAAGGTGTAGCTTATAGCTGCACCTTTTTTGTTGTCTATTAGAAGAAGCTAATTATTACTCAACGGCAGCCAAGCCAATATATCGCGTATTTTGGCATCCCAATAGCCCCATTCATGTGTGCCTGGACCTTCTTCATAGGTTAAAGAAAGTGAGGTTGCTCGGCAGGCATCGCGGAAGCTCAAGTTATCGGTGTATAGGAAATCTTCTGTGCCACAGCATTGATACAACGCTGGTTTTGGTCCTGTAGAGCGGTTCACTTCCTCAAGCAGCCATAGCAGGTCTTCGGGCGTTCCGGCGATGTCGTCTGTTCCGAAAATCATTTCGTATTCTTTGCTTTTGACGGTAGGATTTTCCCCGTTCATAAAATTATGCGCCATATCAAGTGCTCCTGATAGACTTGCTGCAGCCGCAAAAGCTTCCGGTTTCCGTAGTCCTAGCTTGATGGCTCCGTAACCACCCATCGACAACCCGGCTACAAAGTTATCCTCGCGTTTATCTGACAATGGGAAGAATGAGCGCGCAAGCATAGGCAACTCCTCACTAATAAAGGTCCAATAACGACCGCCAACAGCCATATCCGTATAGAAACTGCGATGTACATTCGGCATAACTACAGCTATTCCCATCTCTGCTACATATCGTTCTATCGAAGTCCGGCGAAGCCAGATCGAATCATCGTCGGACAAACCATGTAGCAAATACAACGTAGGGTGTAGTTCTCCCCTGGTTACGTTGCTCATACCGATTTGTGTGGTTGTTTTTTGCGGCAAAATTACAGTCATTGAGGTATTCAATCCTAGTACTTCCGAATAAAATTTACACTCTATTAAAGCCATTTCATCCATCCCCTCTCTTTTCAAATGATAGCACAGAGCAAAAGTGAGAGATATTGTAGAAATATCTGAATTATAAGGGTTTTGAGGATTGCTGTAGCTGGATATGAGAGAATATAATGGAAGTAGAAAATTAAGGAAAAAACGTGCAAATATGAAAGCATTCTCGTAGGCGGGAGGAAGAAAGTAGGATGAAATCAGGCCTAAAGCAGGAAAAAGGATTTACATTGATCGAAGTGCTGGCCGCTATTGTGATCTTATCGATAGTTTCACTGGTACTTACGTCTTACTTTACAAACGCCATGAGTTACTCTAAATCGAACCAAAACAAGACGATTATGGTCAATCTGGCGCGAAACGCGCTGTTTTATGTGGAGAAGCAGGATTTTGACAAGATGAAGGAATACTTTAAATCAGAAGAGAACAATTCGCTAGAAGCATCCAAATGTCAAAAGGTTATCGATGCAGACGATTCTGTGGAATGTGACGACTATAGACAACTCGTTGAAGATACTACCATCTTAAATCAGGTTTTAAACCCTTCAATTAATGGGGTGAACTATCGAATCGATATTGAGTACCAGCGTGAGTTACATAAAGAAATTTTAAGTGATTTGGATAAAAAGGATATGGCAGCATATCTATTGCCGGTATTGGTAAAAGTCAGCAGAGTGGATTCTTCTAATGGACCTCAGACCCAATCTGTTGTGGAGGGATATATTACTGATGAGAAAATTCGTTAAGCTTTTCCGCAGAGAAGGTGGCTTTTCATTAGTAGAGTTGATTGTGGCGTTATCATTATTTACGGTGGCTGCTGGAATTATTTCAGGGATCACGATGTTAGGCTTACGCAGCTATCATAAAATATCAATTGAAAACTCTCTACGGGATGAAGGCGATTTGTTGATGTCATCCATTATTACGGAGTTATATACATTTGCACCCGAGAAAGTTACCTCGGCGATCACCCAAAATGGCGAAGAGACGGATAGCTACATTACATTAGAACGGCAAGACGGTATGAAGTCGCGAATTCAGATTGCCAATGGAGTTCTTACGATAGCTAACCCCGATGTAATTAATCCTCCAGAGGACGAAAGAACTACAATTCATTCCAAGTTAGCAGAAGGATCCAAAATTATTTTAGAGTGTCAGAACGCCGTTCCGTGTAAAAGTGGTCTGATTTCGATAGATTTATCTCTGGTACAGAGCTATGCGGGAAAAGATTACCCATTAGAATTAAAAAGTACATTCGGATTCTAGGAGGAGTAGAAGAGATGAGAAAACCTAATGAAAGAGGGTCGGCTCTGGTACTGGTTATGTTTGTTGCTCTTCTACTTACCATACTTGGACTAGCTGTACTTGGGGCAACGGTGGGTGGTGCACAGCGAACGGAGACAAGAGAGAATGATGTACAAAGCTTACACTTAGCGCAGAAAGGCTTGGATGAAACGGCTGCATATATACAGACGAAGCTGGATGGTCGGAAGGATATTGATCCTGATCATATGGAAGATGAGATTAAAGATATTGTCTTAGAGATCAAAAACAAAATGGTTGTGGATAGTTATGATGTAAGCACAGATTTATCAGGGGCAGGTGGAACGATCAAGAGTATTGCCTATGAGAAAAAAGATGGGCAAAAATATTATATTAATATAGCTGCCGAAGCCACCGTGAATGGTGTGACAAGACAATTAAAACAACAAGTTGTTATTGATACCTATCCTGATTTTCTGAAGTATGCTTTTGGTTCGGAGGGAACTTTGACGCTAAACGGAGCACCCGCAATTCATGGGAATATTTATGCGGGTGAGAAGCTAGTTATTAGTGATATAGCTAACTATAAATATAAGGGACTAGATTGGCTGTATAAACAGACTCAATACCCGAGAGTAGAGAAAAATCGCACTAGCGCTGCATCTACGGAACCTCTGCCTGAAGTGCATGTACAGTCGCTAGAAAGGATAGAGTATTCGGGGAACGGAGTAGTAAATGCGGCAGTAAATAAAACTAATGCTTCAACCATTCTTCCGAGTATTCTGGGAATTACTAAAGACCAAGTGTTCTTCAAATCGCAGAAAAAGTTCATTCAGATTAATGTGCAGGAATCGTTCGCAGATAAAGTGGTGGAAGCGACAGGCTTGGTAGGATCAAAGGCTGAAATTATGCGGGCTATTGAAAACGGCAGCCTGGGTAACTTCTTGGAAAGATTACCGGATGCTAATCCACCTTTTATTAAACCTACATTAGAAAGCAATCCAACAAAAGAACAAACAGATGCTTACAATCTTGCAATAGCTGATTACGAGATGAAGGTAAGGGAGTATCAGAATAAACTTTTGCTTAATCGGACGGAGTCCGCAATCTATAATAGTGATTTGCTCATTGATGGAATCGAATACAAGCAATTGACGTTTAGTGATGAAGCCAAGATGGGTACCTCTTCTGGCAAACCGAAATGGCTCATTGTGAATGGTAATCTGGAGATAAACAACTATAACTCAGAGCGTTCTAACTTTCTGAATATTCAAGCTAATATTCTGGTTACAGGGAATGTTACGATTAGAGGTCAAGTGAAATTCAATTCCACTATGTTTGTGTTAGGGACAACTACAGTAGAGGATGCTGTCATTCAAGGTCTTGGTGCCAAGGAATTGGTTCTAATTTCTCAAGGGAATGTACTCATTAACCGAATTGATGCTTTTAGTAATCCGCCTGAGGCATCTAAACAGGACGAGTTTTATATGAAAGCTTTTTTTTACACGGATAGTAATGCTGATCTTTACGGAGTAGGGTCAATCTTTTGGCTGAATGGAGGCTTCTTCGCTAAAAAGGATTTAACTGTAAATGCTGCGCTTGGTGAAGTGAAGGAACCTTTAACTCCAGCGGAGGGCTTCGAGGATCAAGAATCAGAACGATATCAAATGGGTCATCGCTTTCAAATCCAATATAACAAGGATGTTTTTACGCATCAGCAGTCCAGTCTCCCGCGTGTACAGCAGGTCAATGTAACGGTTGGACCTTTGGAGCTTGTAAGTCATTAAGCTGTGCTGACAAGATAATAAGGAACCCTTAAGCGAATGCTTAAGGGTTCCTTATTTTAGTATCGATCACCACTATTAGTAGAGTCCGTTACTTTGACTATAATTGTAGCAGTTATTGCTGCTTTACCGGGAATACCAGAATCATAGGTCACTGTAATGGTGGCTGATCCCTTTTTGACACCTGTAACAGTTCCACGGGTATCCTTTTTGGCTCCATTATCGACACTGGCGATTGCAGAATTGTCACTGTCCCAATTTAAGTTATCTTTGATCTGGCCGATCGAGATGGAGGTTGGGAATGCCCATAAAATATCGGTTAGCTGAAAATGATGACCTACCTCAATAGTAATGAACTCATCCCTGAAGCTTAATCCTGTCAGATCAACGATGTTAATAGTATGTGTTGTACTAATGTTACCGGAGTAGACCTTAATTTCCACACCTGCTCTAGCGGTATTCCCAGCCTTTACCGTAACTTTAAAACCATCCGCAGAAGGCGTGAGAGTAGCCAAATTGCGATCAATATCTTGTACAAAATCCCAGGTTAGCGTTGATTCATCTGCATTGGAAGGAGTCCTAATTGTTGCTTCTAAATCAATCTGTCCCCCTACCACAACCGTCGTTGGACCCGTAATCGACAGATCAACTAGTGGGTTAGTGATTGTGATTCGCTTCGTCGCAGTGATTGAATCACGATTACTAGAAGTAACCGTAAGGCTTACTTCGTAGATTCCTGATTGTGGAACACTGAAAATCTGCTTGCTAGGATCATTCGAATACTTTGGGTCGATTGTCATTGCATTAGCAACAATGTCTCCGGTATCAACTTTAGTGACGGTCCAGGCATACTGTGAAATTGCAGATTCTTGATTGTTAAGATTTCCTTGTGAATAGACTCCACTAAAGGGAATATCCTTATTTACTCTACCTGAGTCAGCTCCATCAATTATTAATGAACGATCACTTCGTTTGTCTTTTACAGTTATAGTTGCTGTAGCTGAAGCACTGCTGTTGCCCTCAGCCCTCACAGTAATTTTAGCAGTTCCAACGGCTAAGCCCACAATATCACCGCTGCTAGGATCTACAGACACAGTAGATGCGTTATCTGTTGTCCAAGAGAATGCAGAATTACTTAAATCAGAAGGCGTAACGATTGGGATTAGACGGTGGCTCTCATCTAAATAAATTGTTTTGTCATGCAATTCCAGAGACGTAATCCAATAGTCAGCTGTAAAGGTTAAGTTCTCAAATGAAAGCGTAGTACGCGCAACAGTAGGTGGTGATGGGACTGTTGGGACTGGAACAGCTAATGGATAGATTTCCGCTGGTAAATTGCCCGCAAACGGAAAATGGAATAAAGTCGCACTTCTCATAGTCATTGATGCGCTTATGATTGTCCCATATACTTGTCCTCCATCAAAGTTTATAGCAGATCTTGGTGCTAGAATGGTTCCGTATACATTGGCTTGTGAAATCCGTATAGGTTTAGAGCCTTGGAAATTAAATATTACACGAGTTCCGTCACTTCCAAGAGGGAAACGAAGGAATGGCTTTTCTGTACCGTCATCTATAACATTAACAATTATAGTTGATCCTTGCGGTACAGTAAGGTTTGAACTCGTAAGCTTACTTAACTTTGATGCAGTGATTTTAACAATATTGATTGGTGAGTTCCCTGACACAGTGAATGTTCCTGAATTTTCATCTGCATTTGATGAAGTATTAGGAACTAGTTTAGCGATGGCATCAGAGAGTCCACGGAGATAGCTTTCTTGCTTACTGAAATTGATCAGTTCACCGTATGAGATGGTACCATTTTGAATAGAGCCATTTCTTTGATCTCTGACTGCGCCCTTAACTAGTATGTTTCCATATACCGTACCTTCTGGGAGATGAACATCTCCGCCTGAGACTACACCATAGGGTACTGCATTTTTATATTGGCTATTTACATCAATACCAGCGTTGTTAAAGTTGATTGTCTCCCCCGAAGCAATTGGTCCCATAATACTTCCTCCATTAAGTGAAGTGCCCTGAAGGGCAAAAGAGTTATATTGATTTGTAATTGCTAGTGGTGATATCGCGTGGATATCGACATAACTAAGTTTGGAATTATTTAAGATGTAGGTTTGGGTCCTGATCGGTTTAACTGTGATTTGGAACGTTATAGGTTGCTCAGGCTCTGGTTTATAGACCTTAGCTCCGTTCTCTGTTTTTAATGAATAAGTAATATTATTTAGATTATGTGTCAGTGTATACCCGCTCGTAACATTCCCTGTGACAACCATGCCGGCAGGGAGTTCTTCTTTAACGATCTCTAGGTTAGGTGGAAGCGTCTCGGCAAATACAATATCTGATATAACCTGTGTGGTAGAGCTTTGGTTGGCCGTGCTTATTTTATCAAAAGGTATTCTCTTTGGAGTAATAGAGTAGCTTATCTTGAGCGGTTCTCCTTTTTTCACGATCCCAGTTGCATGGTCCCCTGTTGCATCATTTTTGGGAAGTGATCGTGTTACGCTCAAGTTAGGTTCCACTTTTTGGACATTTACTCTGATTGTTTTGCTTGAGAGCGCACCACTTGGGTCCCAAGCTTTAATTTCGATGTCGAGTATGCCCCCTTCTGGAAGCGGGTTGTTAACCTCTCTATACATTTTTTGTCCAGATTTGATGTTTGTTCTGCTTATTTCAATATTGGAGATGTAATTGCCTCCCGATTTGAATCGGACTTCGGTTGTCAGGTCACGATCATTAAAGTCCAAGTCAGTAACGGAATAGTCTACAAGTATTGTATTTTGATAAGAAGGAATGATTGATTCATTAGTTGGCGTATGCACAGTAATCTCAGGAGCATGATTGGCACCGATAAAAGCTCGATACATAGTATTAACGAATAGCTTTTGCTCCCATTCAGGGAATTTCTTTAGATTGCTCGGGATATCCGAAACTCCAAAAAAGTGACCGGTACCTGAGTACGTTATATTACCCTTGGAGTATGTGTAATATTGATTCCAGCTATCTTCGATATCACGTTGGTATTGATTGTATTCTCCATTCGGCTTAATTTTGGTGCCTTCAGGCATGCTCTCAATGTTATACCAGGAGACTACCTCAGAGTCTTCTAGATTAAGAGTAAAGTACTGGTTATGTGTGGGTGCAATTTGTGGTTGAATGATATCGATTTGCTTGTTATTTTCATCTCTCTTACTCAGATAAAAAGGGTATTGCATCAGAAGTCCGTCATTCACTGGTTTTACCTTGGTAGATAGGTTGATAGCATTATGACCTAAGTTGGTTTCAGGATCCATTTGGTCTGTGATGCTTTTGAAATTATTGACCCAATCCTTTTTCCCAGAATCTAGATTGATTACAGTATCATGTGTGAACAGAATGCTCTGTTTGAAGGTATCAGTAAATTGTTTTATGGCGTTGATCGCATTAGTGTTTAAATTAGATTTCTTGTAGTATTCGTCAACAAAACCAAAGATGAGCATGTCGTAGGTACCGTTAAGTCCGTAGCTTTGTTTGTTTGATGAATTATATTGAGCATTTACATATTCGTTGAATTCCTTCATTGTTTTGTACTTAATATCGAGCTTGTAATCAGGCTTATCCAAAAATGACTGATCCATATTGTTAGCATATGTGAGATTGCTTTCCGTTAAAGTATCAGGCATGACTTGAAGAATATTTACGATGGTCTTCTCGCCACGGTAACGAATGACGCCGCTGTCGAAGTCTTTTAGTTGCGTATTGTGATAATCATTGACCTCTAGCTTCCAGTACAGTAATCCAGAGTACGTTTTTGGCAAAGTATATTCTATACTCCCACTGGAGGCACTAATCTCAGTTTCAGCAACGAGCTGTTTGTCTCCCATTTTGATAGATTTATCGAGGCCAATATACAGCTTGACGGACAGCGGAGCGCTTTGTTGTGGAGTGGCTGTGAGATTAAAGTTAAAAGAAAGCTTTTCTCCAGGAACATAGATATGGCTATTAGCTGTATTAGAATCGTAGTTAGGAATTCTGTTTGTAATTTGCAGACGGGGGCGTTTTTTGAAGTCGTTTATGTAAGTAGAATTTTGTTTTTTTAAGTCGGCGAAAATATTCGAAAGTCCAGTATCATCAACGAATTTAACCTTTGGGTTAGAGGAGGAAGTACGGTAACTGTTAAAAGCTTGGTACAGAATGCCTTGTTCTGGCTGTGGTCTATTGCTCTTGTCTATAAAGGGCTGGCTATGAAAAATTACATAAAGACCCTTATTGATAAACTCCTTCGTAATTTCATCCGCTTTAAGCTGAGTGATATCATTCTTTACGCTCTTGGTATCCAGTGCCCTTGCTCGATTTTCTTCTGAGGCGGGTTGCTGATTACTCACTTGTGTTGGGCTATAGGTCCCCTTCCCAATATAAATCGCATCATATCTTCCATCCAAATCATCCCGCAGCGCCACAAAGCGCTTCATACTCATGGTATCCACTGTGAAGTTAGATAATCCTGCTTTTAGAGATGTTAACTCGCTGCTTCCACTATCCGTAATTTCAAGCATCCGTATTTGGTAATCATTTGAACTAGCTTCTACATTCGTGAAGTGGTTTTTGAGTGGCAGAACAAGCAGAAGGAGAAGCAAGATCGTTACTGTAAAAAGATAGATCCGTTTGTTACTGGCAAATTTCATGGTCATCTCTCCCTGATTGTTAACTATTGGTAGATATGGTCGAATTGTATGTTGTATATGCTAGATTCCGACAGCTTTCTCAGCTGAATTTGTTGTAAAATTATCCAATCTATGTTATATACATTCTAGGACATTTAGCATTGATAGACAACATAAATCTATTGAAATATACCTATAAATTTATTACTAAAGTCCCAATTCTATTGAAAATACGCTAGTTTGACAAAATTGATGAATCCGTAATTATGGAAAAAATAATTTTCATATTTTGCAGAAATAGAACTGGTAATTCATCTTTGGTTATTTCTAGTATTATCCATTATTCAGGTCAGTGCAAAAGTATAACCAATAACGGCATACGGAGCTGAACGGACATGGCCATCGCCAAAAAGAGACTTGGAGATTTGCTGGTAGAAAATAATATTATTTCGCAGGAACAGCTGCTTGAAGCACTTGCGGAACAGCGTAAAAGCAAGCGTAAGCTTGGCGATCTGCTAATCTCTCAAGGCTATATCACGGAGCAGCAGCTGATAGAAGTGCTTGAATTCCAGCTCGGCATTCCGCATGTCAGTTTATTTAAATACCAGATTGATCCTGCGATCACGCAGATTATTCCTGAAAGTATGGCTAAGCGTTATCAAGTACTTCCCTTCTTAAAAGAAGGCGGTAAGCTGATGGTTGCGATGGCCGATCCGCTGGATTATTTTGCGATAGAAGATTTACGAATGAGTACAGGATTCCGGATCGAACCCGCTATTTCCACTAGGGATGAGCTGCAGCGGGCGATTGCACGTCATTATGGCATGCGTGATTCTATGAATCAGATGCTAGTAGAGCTTCCGACACAGGAAGAAATAGAAGAAACGGAGATTACAGACGAGGACTCTCCAATTGTTCGTTTGGTCAATCAGATGATTCAGCAGGCTGTTGCTCTGCGGGCATCTGATATACATATGGATCCAGGTGAGAATAATCTAACGATCCGCTACCGTATTGACGGAACCTTACGAACAGAGCGGATTATTCCTAAGCAGATGCAGGGCTTTATCACCGCTCGTCTGAAAATAATGGCCCGACTGAATATCGCAGAACGGCGTTTGCCACAAGACGGCCGAATCAAAATGCAGTTTGATTACAAAATGGTAGATATTCGTGTGTCCTCATTACCTACGATGCACGGAGAGAAAATTGTACTGCGGTTGCTAGACTTAAGCACAGGTGTCAAATCTGTAGATGCTCTGGGATTCAGTGAGGGGAATGCGGAAGCTTTTAAGGAAATGATCGCTCGTCCTTATGGAATTCTACTAATCACTGGACCTACAGGTAGTGGAAAAACAACGACTTTATATTCAGCGCTGAATCAACTCAATGTAGAAAGTGCAAATATTATCACGGTTGAAGATCCAGTGGAATACCAGCTTGAGGGTGTAAACCAGGTACACGTAAACTCGGCTATTGGGTTAACCTTTGCGGCGGGATTACGTTCGATTCTCCGACAAGATCCGAATATTGTAATGGTCGGTGAGATACGCGATGCAGAAACTGCTGAAATTGCGGTTCGCGCCTCATTAACGGGTCATCTAGTGTTGTCTACTTTACATACAAACGATGCGATTAGCTCCGTCTCTCGATTGCGAGATATGGGAGTAGAGCCTTATTTAATTGCCTCCTCATTAATTGGTGTGGTAGCGCAGCGGCTCGTTCGCAAAATCTGCACCGACTGCAAAGAAACCTACAAACCGTCTGAGCAGGAAGCGATTATGCTACGTAGCTTAGGGTTGCCAGCGGATGAACTACATCGTGGTCGAGGTTGCGGTAGCTGTAGCAGTTCTGGTTATCGTGGTCGAATAGCGATTCATGAGGTACTCAGCATTGACGATCATTTGCGGCAGCTTATTACAAACACTGCTTCTGTAGAGGAAATGCGTGTCGCAGGTAAGGCGCGTGGACTTGTTCAACTGATGGATGATGGCTTACTCAAAGTTAGTCAAGGGATTACAACGCTTCAAGAAGTAATGCGCGAGACGGTCTCACATTAGGGTCTATTAGGTTCTTTTCATTTTAAAAATAGGGGGAGCAGCCGATGCCAACGTATACGCGGGATATTAGACAGCTTTTGCAGACGGCTTACTCCTCCAAAGCTTCCGACTTACATATCTCTGTAGGCTCGCCTCCGGTGATACGTATGGATGGAACGCTTCACCCACTTGAGGGTGCACCAGTAACAGCTGATGAAGCTGCAGAAATGGCAGAAGCGCTGCTTGGCAGTGAACGAAACGTAGCGTTTCGGAATGCAGGTGAGGTGGATTTCTCTTATCCGCTGGGTGGCGGCGTAAGATTTCGGGTGAATGTCTATCGTCAGCGGGGTGAGACTAGTATCGCTGCCCGGGCCATTCCTGCAGAGATTCCGAGTCTAGAACAGCTGTCGATGCCTCCGATTTTGTCTACTTTGTCACTCAAACCACAAGGTTTGATTCTAGTTACAGGGCCTACGGGCAGCGGTAAATCCTCTACGTTAGCAGCTATGCTGAATTACATTAACAAGACCGAAAGCAAGCATATTGTGACACTTGAAGATCCTATAGAATTTCTGCATAGTCATGGAACCTGTCTAGTGGATCAACGTGAAGTGGGCAGCGACACAGCTAGCTTTGCGAGCGGACTACGTGCCGCGTTACGTCAGGATCCGGATGTTATTCTCGTTGGAGAGATGCGGGATCTGGAGACCATTACAGCAGCAGTTACTGCCGCGGAGACAGGTCATCTTGTGATGGCAACCTTACATACAACAGACGCACCACAGACAATTGATCGAATTATTGACGCTTTTCCGGGTCATCAGCAGGGGCAGATCCGTTCACAGCTAGCCTCAGTATTACTGGCAGTTGTTAGTCAGCGGTTGTTTGCAAGAGCAGGGGGACGTGGGCGGATATGTGCAACAGAGATCTTAGTGAATACACCTGCCGTAGCTAACCTCATTCGTACCGAAAAGACACATCAAATTAAAAATGTGATGCAAACGGGACGCTCGCAAGGCATGCATACGTTGGACATGAGTATCCGCGACTATTTATCCCAGGGTTTAATTGAACCAGCAGCAGCTAAGTCGTTTATGGCGGAGGTGAGTAGCTGATGCCTCTTTTTGAATATCAAGTAAAGACAACCGCAGGCAAGTCCATTAAAGGAAAGCTAACCGCAACAGATAAGCCTACGGCAATGGAGGAGCTACGCAAGCGGGGCCTTACGGTATTCTCGCTGATCGAACGCAAAACAACGATTCTCTCGATGGATATTTATATCGGTAATCCGGTCAAACCGCTTCATTTCATCATTTATTGCAGGCAGTTTGCCACGCTAATGCGTGCTGGGGTGTCGATTGTGGATGCAACACGTATTTTGGCCGAGCAGACTGAGAGCAAACCGCTCCGTAAAGCACTTGTGGAAGTGAATTCAAGCCTGATGCGCGGGATCTCGTTCTCACAAGCTGTTCAGGATCATAAAAAAATCTTCCCGCAGCTATTCGTCAGCATGATCCGTGCCGGAGAGGAATCCGGTGATCTTGAGGGGACGCTCGACAGACTGGCCATGTTTTTTGAGAAGCAGCATTCCACGACGGAGAAAATCAAATCTGCGCTCACTTACCCGATTACTGTCGGGGTTATGGCGATTGGAGCGGTTGTATATCTTCTCTGGGCGATAGTTCCACAGTTTGTAACGATGTTCGAATCGATGAATGCAGAGCTTCCGGCGATTACAAAGATGGTATTGGCACTTAGTAAAAGCATTCAAGGTCAATGGTATTTCTGGATACTCGGAGTTCTCCTCCTAGTGATAGTTTTTCAGATTACAAAACGAACAGAAAAGGGTGCTTACGCACTTGATTATGCCAAGCTGAAAATTCCGGTGTTCGGCAAGTTGAATCAAAAAGGCTCGATTGCTCAGTTTACGCGTACTTTTTCATCTCTATATGCCAGTTCAGTTCCGATCCTGCAATCCTTGGTGATTGTAGAAGAGGTAGCAGGAAATAAGGTCATTGGGGGATTTATCCGTAGTGCAGGAGACTCGTTGAGACAAGGAAATCCACTATCCGAACCTCTGAAAAAAGCCTGGGTTTTCCCACCGCTTGTAACACAGATGATTGCGATTGGTGAAGAGACGGGAGCACTCGATACGATGTTATCTAAGGTTGCTGATTTTTATGAGATGGACGTAGAAAATACCGTTGATCGTTTGAAGTCACTGCTTGAACCATTGTTGATTGCTTTCCTAGCAGGTGTTGTAGGTGTGATTGTGGCCGCTATTATGCTGCCGATGTTCAGTCTGTATGGCAATATGTGAACCTTGCGGTTCCTTGAAGATATTGAGAGGGGTGACGCTGGGGAGGCGGGGCAGGGTTGCAGATCCTTTGCTAGCGTTAGACATGGTAGGATCAGTACTGTAGCGGGATTCATGGAAATAAAAGATATAGGCTGTACCATCACATACCACTTAGAGGGGGAAAAAAAATGTTAGCACAAGCCATTAAGAAAAGATTGAGTAAAGAAGAAAGCCAAAAGGGGTTTACGCTGATCGAGTTATTGGCGGTTATCGTTATTTTGGGAATTATTGCGGTTATTGCTATACCTTTGATTGGAAATGTAATTTCCGGTGCAAAAAAGGATTCTGATGTGGCAACGGCTCGTCAAGTCTATGATGCTGCTAGGTTATATGTAATGGGTGAGAATAATGGGGATTTTAAGACTGCAGGATCGGTAAAAGTTGAAGATATCATAACTAAAGGTTATTTAGATAAAATTTATCTTCCTAGTACCAAAGCTGAGATTATTAAGGGAACTGTTAATTTTAGTACTACTACAGGTCAGTTGGTGGATACTACAACTTCAAATGGTGACGCTGTTACGTTAGACGTTGGAACTAATACAACACCGGATCTAAAAAAATTCCCAGCTGTCAGTGTCTTAAGCGCTAAAAAATAAGAATTATTTCTATCCATAGAATATATTTTCCATCTTGGAATCGGACTTCCCGATTCCTTTTTTAAAATCCAGAAGTTAATAGAGGACATCCATGACGATATTCATCGCAAGTTACATCACATTACTTGGCCTGACTCTAGGCTCCTTCTATAACGTAGTGGCACTGCGGGTGCCAGCTAAGGAATCCTTGGTTAATCCACCGTCACATTGCCCGAACTGCAATACGCGGCTAAAGGGGCGGGATTTGTTTCCGGTGATAAGCTACATGCTGTCAGGTGGCAAGTGTCGTTATTGCGGTACAAGGGTGTCGGCTTTATACCCGCTAGGAGAAGCGGCGACCGGTTTGCTTTTTCTATGGGTGTACTTGCAATTTGGGCTGACGGGGAAGGGGATTCTCGGATTCATTCTGGTGAGTCTGGCGGTTATTGTGACGGTTGCAGATTTGAAGTACATGCTGATTCCGAACAAGGTGTTGCTGTTCTTTTTGCCGATCCTGCTCATTCTTGTATTGCTCTTTCCAGAGGGGCCGTTATGGCATCACTTGCTGGGAGCTTTACTTGGGGGAGGGGTTCTTATCCCCTTTGTTCTGTTAGGTGGAATGGGAGCTGGAGATGTGAAGTTATTTGCGCTGCTGGGCTTGGTGATTGGATTTCCGAATGTTATTTTGACTTTTCTGATGTCTTGTCTGCTTGGGAGCGTGGTCGGAGGACTGCTAATGCTGCTCGGAATCATCAAACGCAAACAACCGGTTCCCTTTGGTCCGTGGTTAGCAATAGGTGCTTTAATTAGTTACGGATATGGTTCAGACATCATTGGCGCGTATCTCTCGCTCATCGGATAGGAGGACATCGACATATGCTTGGATTAGGCCCTAAAGTGGCCGGGCTTTCAATTGAAGCTACCGGAATCCGTTATATTAGTTTTAAGAATAAACAGTCATGGGAAGTCCGCAAAAAACGATATCTCCCGCTCCTTCCAGGCATGATCATTGAGAATCAGGTGGCGGATAGCGAGGCGCTTTATGACCGGGTCAGGCAGTGGGTGAGGAAGGAAGGGTTAAGGGGCAGCAAGGTTTCCTTGTCGATTCCACCTTCGCAGATCATTATCCGCAAAATGAGTATCCCAAGTACCAACGATAAGCAGGTTGAACAGCTCGTAAAGCTCGAAGTGGAGACGGGGCTGCATTTGCCATTTGAAAATCCTGTTTACGACTATGTAACGCTCGAAGTGGATGAGGAGCATAGTCATTTACTCGTATTTGCCGCTCCGCGGAAATCGATACAGGATTATGTAGAGATTTTGGAGCGTGCGGGTCTTCGAATAAGCAGTGTTGAAATTTCGGCTACCGCCTTGGCGCGAAGTATAGCAACTGGACATGGGGAAAGCTTTGCGGAAACGATGCTGATTAATCTAGAGCCATCCGTCATGGACGTTTATATGTTCAGAAATGGTAATCCGGTGTTCATTCGTACGATTAACTTGCTTGATTTGCACAAGGATAGAAATGTTACGGCATTGGAGTTTATGGCAGACAGTGAAGTTTTGGCAGAAACAGCAGTTGCTGTGGAAGAGCAATTATCACCGGAGCAAATGGTGGAGATTACTGCGGAAATCTCGCGGATGCTCAGCTTCTACCAATATAGCTTGCACGATGGCTCGACTCGTATCAAAAACTTAGTTATAACAGGTGTCCCTTCCATTCGTAAACAGCTAGATCTAGAGCTTCAGCAGTCGCTGGCAGAACTCGACATTACACCGATAAGCCTAGACCAGATGGGTAAAGATGCTGTATCTGATCTTGAGTTAAATGATTACCGAGTAGCGGCCGGGACAGCTCTAAAAAGCACGATCAGCGTAGACACGATTGACCTACTGCCAAGAGAAGATCGGGAGACGTTATTATTCCCCTATGTGACCATGGGTCTTGTGGCGATCTGGCTGGTGGGAACGATTGGGACGGGGATTTATTTTTCGGCTAATAAGGGTCAAATCTCTAATGGTAAAGAGGAGCTGCAAGGCTTGCAGGATCGCAGTTTAATGCTGCAGGTAGAGCTTGGGAAGCTTAAAAACAGTGGACCTGGGCAGTTAGATCGGAAGACGGCAATCGCAGAGATTCAGAACAATAAGGTGATTGCTGTTCCCATACTAGATGAATTAGTCGAAGGGTTGCCACCGGGTTCTCTGCTCCGTGACATTAACTACACCTACCTGACATCGATTGACCTGACTGTAAATGTACCTACTATGGTAGATGCCTCTAATTATTTAAGACAACTGCGTCAGATGTCCTTTACAGTGGATGCTTCTATTTCGAAGCTGAACGAAGGAACTGTGGATCAGAGTGCGGGGCCAACGAATGCAGCCACTTCCTTAAATATGTATACAGCCATTTATAAAGTAAACTTATTAGCAAATAATCAACAGACAAATGGAACGGATGCAAGCCAAGAGGAGGTGAACAGCGATGGAACAGTTCAATAAGTATCGCTCTCCAATCGTACTGGGTGTATTGATTTTGTTCTTGATGCTGTTTGCCTTTTATATGCTGGGTGTTCAACCGACAAATAAAGAAATATCTGCACAGAACGCCGAGATCAGACAGCTGGAAAAAGAAGCAGAGATTCTTCAAACTAAAATTAATGAACTAAAAAGCAGCGCTACTTCTTTAGATTCCGAACAACAGGAACTTCTGGCAGCGCTCCCGAAAGGCGATGACAGCGAAGGCTTGATTGATGATCTACGAGCGGTTGGGATGTCCTCACAGGCACGCTTAAAGGATGTCAGCTTTATTTTGGATGAGGCTAATCCGATTCAGCAAATGACAGGGTCAGCAGAAGTATTGTTCCCTACCGTCAAACAGATCAAAATGACCGCAGTCATAGAAGGTACGTATACGGGGATACGACAATGGATGGAGGAGTTGCAGAAGCTGCCGCGTATCGTGAATATTGACTCGTTTAATTTCCAACAGTCCTATGAAGAGCGATCTAAGGATAGTCCTGAAAGTATCTTGACAGCTAACGTAGCGTTCACAGCTTATTATGAGGTTGTTACTCCTTCTTCGAATTAGATCTCTAACCGTTGTAATAACACTATTTCACGACTCCACTTTTCCTGTAAATCAGGAGGGTGGATTTTTTTCGTTACTATAAAATATAAATGCGTTTTCATTCCTCTGTTTATTGGGTATTTTAGCTTGCGGGGTGCATAAGCTGGAACAGTGGCTATCGCCTGTATTTTTCAGATAAAAAAGGAGGAATTCCGAATGAACAAAAAGTGGATGATTGGTTCGTTGGCCCTTTCCATAGGCCTGATCTCAGTAAGTGGGGGAGCTATGGCAGCTTCACCGTCAGCAGGAAGTACGGCAGTCAAGAAGGTGGCTGTGTCTGCGCCTGGGAAAGAGGGCCCTGCTACCATCAATAATTTGACGGTGAAGAGCATCATACCGCTCGTAGTCCATGCAAGAGCTCTTTATTTCTATAGTAATCGAGGCGGAAACATCTTCCCGATAGAAACCTTCACCTATAAAGCGCAGGAGTACCGTTATCTTTCCAGTGACATTGGCACAAAGACGAAGCTGATGAATTACATAAAAAAAGCCTACACTCACAATGCAGCGGCATATTATGTGCAGACTCAATTTTTGGAGTATAACGGAAGAATGTCGCAGGTTAATGCAGATGTGGGCAATTTATTAATGTATGAAAAAGCCACCGCCCGCATGCTCTCTAAAACTGCGACAACTGCTGAATTTGAACTGACCGTTCCTTATCCAGATGCGCAGGAAAGCAGTGAGTCGGTGTATGTGAAGCTGAAGAAAGTGGAGGGATACTGGAGAATCGACACGTCACCGGATATTCTTTTCTGAGGAAAGAGGAAGGTGTTAGAGGAAAGATGATGGTAGGGGCTATGAATTAACTGCGCTTCAGGTCAGAGATATAAACAACACCTGCGAATTTGCCTTTACGGGTAATAATGACACAATCATTCTTCATAGGATCTGGGCGGCTCATAGCATTAGCTAATACAGCTTCAAGTGGAGTGGAGATATCATAGATAAGTGGAGTTTTGTTCATAAGCTTCATGGCAGGTTCTCTGTAGAACAGATCTACCCCTGATCTTCCTGTGGCTTTTAAAAAGAATCGTTCGCTCATTAACAATCCAAGCGGCTCATTCGTGGCGTTACAGACGACGATACATTTAGATTCTGGATGCTGGAACATTACGCGAAGGGCTTCTCTGCAAGTACGTGAGGCAAAAATAGCAGGTGCACTGCGGACAATATTAGAGAGATCATTTACAAGAGCTGTTGACATGGTATTCATCCTTTCTGATTATAGGTCTATTTCTAATGTACCCCCGAATCGTAAATTTTAAAGGCGAGAAAGGTCATCTACAGGTAAAATAGATGCACAAGCAAAAACGGTCAGAACCTCACGAGGTTCTGACCGTTTTTTGTAGGTAATCTATTCACTTCGAACGCCATCCTCTACCAACTGCTTTCTAGGTGCTTCTGGAATAACAGATTTGCTTACGCCTCCACGATTGATGGCGATTAATCGTTTTTGTGCGTAATACACGTCACGGGATAATTTCTTTACCTCAGTGGATTTACCGTCAACAATTCGGGTGCTGTAAGTCTCAACAACATATCCGGTCTTCCCATTTTGTATAATGCGTGAGCCTCCACGGGGGAGGGAAGGGTCGTTTACGTACTTGTCGACTGGAGGCAGCACCTCTACGATTTGTGAGTGGACCTTATATGTAACATTTTTCGGAAAAGTACCGAAGAGCTTGATCGTTAGTGATCGACCTTGCACAGCCGCTTTAATGACTAGATATTTGCCAGTCGTATTGCGAAAACGGAAGTTGATATAGCCTTCAGCAAAGGTGGCATCCTGGCCTTTGGGTAGATAGTTGACCGGCAAGGAGTGATTGCGGCGCTCCACAATCTCCAGTCCGGTGCGCAAAGCGGCATTGTACAGCGTACTGGAAACTTGGCAGATTCCGCCGCCGACGCCGGCTTGTAGCTTACCGTTCACAATGACTGGCGCTTCGCGGAAGCCGTAATCTATTTTTGCTTTTTCAATAGCTTTGCCATAGTCAAAAACGGCTCCAGGTGGGAGCACGGTTCCGTTCACAGCTTTGGCTGCTGATTCGACGTTGTAGATTCGTCCAGGTCCACTTGCTCCGAGAGAGGTGCTGAATTGCATGATTTTTCGCTCAATGCCTTGCTCCTTTAGAGCGTTTAGAGTGATGTCCGGTTGTAATATGGTTAATGGAACTTCCAAAGTAATCCCCTTCTCTTGCAGCGAGAGTAGACGACTAAAACGGGTGGGGGCAGCGGCCCATAGTGAGGTCACCATTCCTGTCCAGTCCACCTCAAGGGAAGTCTTCTCAGGCGTATATACTACACGATCATCCCCGGTAATTCGCCGCGTAGCATCTACTGGATCTCCGAAGGATTCTCTCTCCCAAGCGGGACTTAGGATGGTCTGTAATTGAGCAATATCCAGATGGGCTTCAAGACTCCAATTCTGGGGGAAGCTGTAGCGGGATTTTACACGATCCCATAGCCGCCCTTCCGTAAGATCTTGTAGACCTTGCTCAAAAGCAGTGGCTTCATAGGCCATTCCAGCTTGTTTAAGCTTGAGGGTAAGCTCAGAATTCCCTTCGACCTGCAACACAAGGGGGATAGATTCAAGGGCCTGTAGCTTTTTCTCTAGTTCGGAACGTACCTCTGAGATATTCAGCCCGCCCACCTCCCATCCGGCAAGGGTTGTACCTTTTGGAAGCGTGTTTTTATGGCCATATAGTTGAAGTCCCCCATAGATTAATGAGCCGATAAGAATGAGTGCAATGACTATTATGAGGGTAAGATGGATTTTTTTCATGAATAATCTCCTTCCTGGATGGCTTCTGCAAGCGGCACATTAGGTGCTTTTTATATGTATATGTACAGACATTACAAAACTTTCGAATAGTGGGGCAGTTACGGGGTACTCAATCGGTTACAGATTTGTTACAATAGATACATTGCGGAAATATTGAAGTTTATGGAAACTTAAGCTGTACCCTGTCGATTCACACAAGTGGAAAATGTCATAATTGGGAAGTGAGAAAATGATTGAAATGCAAGATGTATGGAAGACGTACCCTAACGGAACTCACGCACTGCAAGGAGTTTCAGTAAAAATTGACCGCAATGAATTTGTGTATGTTGTCGGTCCATCCGGCGCGGGTAAATCTACTTTTATGAAATTGATTTATAGAGAAGAAGTGCCAACTAAAGGTCAAATTTCTGTGGGAGGCTTTAACATAGGGAAGCTTAAACAACGTAAAATCCCATATGTGCGTCGTAATATCGGCGTTGTGTTTCAAGACTTTCGGTTATTACCAAGGATGACAGCGTATGAGAATATTGCTTTTGCCATGGAAGTTATTGAAGCCCCGAAGAAGGTCATCAAGAAACGTGTGAATGAAGTTCTCGATCTGGTTGGACTCAAAAATAAAGCAAATCGTGAGCCCTCACAGCTCTCAGGTGGAGAACAGCAGCGTATTGCAATTGCTCGGGCTATCGTTAATAACCCATCTGTTATTATTGCGGACGAGCCTACAGGTAACTTGGACCCTGAGACTTCATGGGGCATTATGCAGCTGCTGGATGAAATTAATTTTCGTGGAACAACAATTGTAATGGCTACCCATAATAGAGATATCGTGAATAAAATGCGCAAGCGGGTGCTTGCGATAGAGAACGGAAACATTGTGAGAGACCAAGCGAGAGGGGAATATGGCTATGAGTTTTAAGACCTTCTTGCGACACTTGCGGGAAGGCTTCAAAAGCGTATTCCGTAATGGCTGGATGTCGATTGCTTCGATCACTTCCATCGTCGTCTCTCTTTTTGTTCTAGGTGTATTTATTCTTCTTGTTCTTAATGTGAATGCTGTAGCGGATGAGGCAGACAGCCAGGTACAGATTAATGTGCATTTGGCACTAAATGTAGATCAGAAGTTGCGTGAGACTTTGCAGACTGAAATTGGCAATATGCCGGAGGTCAGCAAGATTACGTTCATCTCCAAGGATCAAGGACTTAAAGATCTCCGTGCAGATATGGGTGAGGACGCGGCTGAGCTTCTGGAAGGGTTCGATGAAGACAATAACCCTCTCCCAGATACGCTTAAGGTAGAAGTTGTCGAACCTACTACAGTATCATTTGTGGCTGAGAAGATTGAAGCACTCAACAAGACACATACTGATCAGCCCATTTACAAAGTAAAATATGGCAAGGGCTCGATAGAAACCTTGTTCAAAATAACACGCGCTGTAAGAAACATTGGTTTTATTTTTGTAGCAGGTCTGGGGCTCATGTCTATGTTCCTCATCTCTAATACGATTCGGGTTACGATACTTGCTCGTCGTAAGGAGATTGGCATTATGAAGCTCGTAGGCGCGACAAATTATTTTATTCGCTGGCCTTTCTTTATAGAAGGGGCATTGATCGGTCTGATCGGATCGCTCATTACCTCCGTTGTCTTGTATTTGGGTTACAGCACTTTGGAATCAACCGTACAGGGAGATCCTATGCTCCAATTGCAGCTAATTCCGTTCGATAATATTTGGATGCTGGTCGTCGGTGTACTAGTTGGACTAGGCGTGCTGATCGGCGTCTGGGGAAGTACGGTTTCTATTCGTAGGTTCTTGAAAGTTTAATATTAAAAAGTGAAGGATGGGGAGTGCAAGTTGAAGAAGATTGCTGCCGGACTAGCCGTAATGTTACTAGCTGTCACTATATTCCAGCCCTCTGATGGATATGCCAAAAAAACAAGTGTTGCCGAAATCGATAAGCAGCTAAAGCAGCTGCAAAAAGAGGTGCAGGAAGCTAAGGCGCAGCAGGAGAAAGCGGCGTCCCAAACGCAGGAAGCACAGCATTATAAGAATAAGACGAATCTCAATCTGCAGTATGTCTTACAGCAAGTGGATCAAGTTAAGGGCAAAATGACCGAAATCTCTACCCAAATTTCCGATACAGAACAATCTCTGAATGTTACGGCAACGGAATTGGATAAAGCAGAAGCACGAGTCGCCTCTAGAGAGGAAGTCTTAGGATCCCGTGTTCGATTAATGTATACCGATGGAGCGGTTTCTTACTTGGATGTTTTGCTCTCCTCGACAAGCTTTGCTGATTTTCTGGATCGCGCGGATTCACTTAAGATGATTGTGGATCAGGATCAGGAGCTGTTAGTTCAACATAAGCTGGACAAGCAGACGGTGATAGAGAAGAAACAAGAGCTTGAAGGGCAATATGCCCAAGCCAAGCAGCTGTATACTTCTTTGGAACAACAGAGAAGTTTGCTGAAGGAGAAAGAAGCTGAGAAACAGGAGCTTATCGCATTCTATGATAAGCAAATTCAAGAAAGTGATGATTTAAGTGAAGAGCAGAATGAAAAGCTAGTCAAACTGGCAAGCGAACGCTCTGCGCTGGAAACGCAAAAGGATAAGATTAAGGCGGAGGAAGCCGCTCGCAGAGCAGCAGCGGCTAAGGCGGAAGCGGCTCGTAGAGCTGCGGCGGCTGCCAAGAAGGCTGCAGCTGCAGCTGCAGCTAGTAAGGGAAGCAGTAGTTCTAGCTCCAGTTCTAGTGATACGGGATATTCAGGTGGAGATGGACCGTTTCTACTTCCTGTAGGATCCGCAAGAATCTCATCCCCTTATGGACCACGGACACATCCAATCACGGGTGAGAAGGGGAAAGTACACACCGGCGTCGATTTTGCGGTTCCACAAGGAACCAATATTCATGCGGCGGATTCCGGAACGGTTATCTTGGCTGAATGGTGGAGCGGCTATGGATATTGTGTAATTATTGATCATGGAGGCGGAGTTTGGACGCTCTACGGACATATACGTAAAGGCGGTCTTAGAGTTAGTGCCGGGGATAAAGTCAATCGCGGAGATGTGGTTGCTGAATCAGGTTCCACAGGTAATTCAACGGGTCCCCACCTTCACTTCGAAGTACGGATTGACGGTAAGATTGTAAATCCTATGCCTTATCTCTAATTTTTAACGAACTTATAACTCATATTATTTGATTGTACGGCATATACTGGAAGAGATACCGTACCTTTCAGGACGGACTTAGGATGTTGGTTACAAGATGGACAAGAAGGGACGGTGGGAACATCATGTTAAAAAAAAGCACCGCGGCGTTTATGATTATCGCCGCCCTGCTATGCGGTAGTTTAGTAACCTTGGGCGTGACGGGTTATACTCATGTCTTTGGACAAGCTGCAGGACAAGGATTAGCCTCTGCGTTGCAGGTTGCAGGTCTACAGCAGAAGGAATCCCAGAAGCTTGGGACTGCGCTCAGTTTGATTGAGAGCAATTACTACGAGACGGTAGATCGGGAGAAGCTGATAGATGGTGCTGTCAACGGTATGATGGAAGCGCTAGGCGATCCCTATTCCAACTATATGGGTAAAGAAACTGCTGAGAAATTTGAAGAGAGCATTGAGGGTTCCTTTTCAGGTATCGGTGCAGAAGTCTCTTCGGATAACGGTAAAGTAGTCGTGGTCTCCCCAATCAAGGGTTCACCTGCTGAAAAAGCAGGAATTCAGGCTAAAGATGTCATTTTGTCCGTTAACGGAGAATCGCTAGAAGGCATGGATCTAAATGCTGCTGTTGCGAAGATACGCGGACCTAAAGGCAGTAAGGCTACTTTGAAAATACAACGTTCCGGCTCTGTAGAGCCTCTAGAGTTCGCTCTTACTCGGGATGATGTGAAGCTTGAGACGGTATACTCAACTATGGAAAAAGACGGTGTAGGGGTAATCGAGGTCACTCAGTTCTCCCTAAATACTGCAGAACGATTCAAGGAAGAGCTTGGAAAGCTAGAGAAGCAAGGCATGAAGGGATTGGTCATTGATGTCCGTAATGATCCAGGCGGTGTCCTCCCGATTGTTATTGAGATGGCTGAAGAGTTCATTCCAGCTGGTAAAAACATAGTTCAAATAGAATACAAAGATAAAAAACGCGAAGTTAGCACCTCCAAGGGATCTAGCAAGGCTTATCCAGTGGTAGTGCTAATGAATAAAGGTAGCGCGAGCGCCTCGGAAATATTGGCGGGTGCCTTGCAGCAGTCAGCGGGAGCCAAGCTAATAGGTGATAATTCATTTGGTAAAGGCACGGTGCAGACAAGCTTTGACAAACAGCTTGGAGATGGCAGCTTGCTGAAGGTTACCATTGCTAAATGGCTTACACCGGACGGCACATGGATCCACGGCAAGGGAATTAAACCGGATATCGCGGTAGCGCAGCCGGATTACTTCTCAGTGGCTCCGATTAACAAGAGCGTGACGCTGCAATATAACATGAACAACGGTGATGTAAAGAGTGCACAGACTATGCTGGATGGCTTAGGCTACAAGCCTGGTCGCAAAGATGGCTATTTCGATACTGGCACTAAGAATGCAGTGAAGAAATTCCAGAGTGAAGCGAAACTTCAAGTCACAGGCATGATTGATGCCAAGACTGCGGAGGCGCTGGAGGTGGCACTGATCAAAGTGATCCAGGACCCTGCCAACGACAACCAACGGAATAGAGGGATTGCTGAGATTCAGAAGGAAATTAAGGCGGCAGCGTCGAAAAAGTAAGAAGGCTGAATTCAGCCTTCTTTTTTTCTGTTAAGATTAGAAAAGGTAAACACTTAGGGCAGAAGGGTACAGTTCAATGCGCAGCAGAATCTTTTGTCGTCTCTAAAGGACGCCGAAGACGTCTCTGCTTGTTATAAACTTATCATTAACCGGAAGAAAAGGAGTGTGACGAACAGTTTGAATGTGATTCAGGAATGGTTAGGAAGCTTGGGCACTGCGTTCTTACACTTATTGATCCAGCCATATTACTATATTGCTATTATATTTATTGCGTTGTATTACCGTCGGCAGGTGGCATTAGAACGTAAGCTAATTCATGTGAAGTTACATAGCTGGGGTCAAGAAACGTGGCGAACGGTGTGGAGCGGGCTGGTGATGGGACTAGTAGTTTCTATTGCAGCCATATTGTTAGGGGTATCCTTATCAGGTACAGCTGTGGCCTGCATTTGGGTAGTTAGTATTCTGTTGTCGCTATTGCGAGTGCGGTATTTGTGCTTCGCTTATTCTATAGGTCTGCTAGGTGTGATTCAATTTATACTGTCTTTCTTTCCGGATGCCTTACATGGCGGAACGGTCGGGAATATTACAACAGCCATACGGGAGATGGATATTCCCGCTTTGCTAGTTCTAGCTGCGCTATTGCACATGGCAGAGGCGCTGCTGGCCCGCTGGCAAGGGGCGAAGCTTGCGACGCCCCTTTTCTTGAAGGGCAAGCGCGGCATGGTTGTCGGCGGCTATCAGCTGCAGGCTTTCTGGCCGCTGCCGCTGTTCCTGCTGATCCCTTCGGGCGCAGGAACGGAGCTGCCATGGCAGCCGCTGCTGGGCGGCGGGCTTGGCATTGTCTCTTTGCCCGTCATCATCGGCTTCAGCGAGATGACGCAGGGCATGCTGCCCGGGCGCAAGGCGGCCCGCACTTCAGGACGGCTGCTGATGTACAGCATCGTCCTGCTCGGCTTAAGCCTGCTTGCCGCTTGGTGGAGCCCGCTGACCCTGCTCGCGGCGCTCGCAGCGATGGCGCTGCACGAAGGGTTAAGCTGGTACAGCGCTCTGGAAGAGCGCAGCATCAGCCCCATCTTCGTGCATCCACCGCGCGGCCGCAAGGTGCTGGCCGTGCTGCCGGGCAGTCCCGGGCAGGAGCTGGGCATCCTGCCCGGCGAGATTTTACTGAAGGTCAACGGGGTCCTGTTGACCGATGCCGCGCAGCTACATGAGGCGCTGCGCATGAATCCAGCGTTCTGCAAGCTGGAGGTGCAGAACCGTGAAGGGGAGAGCAAATACCTTCAGAGCCCGATCTACGACGGGGACCATCATCAGCTCGGCATCATTCTGGTACCGGAGACAGATGGAGCGGTTACTGCGGAGGCGAAGCCATCCAGCATCTTTAGCATCATCGCAATGAAGACAGGTACTCGCAGCCGGCATCTTCCGAACGGCCGACTCAAACGGAACAAAGCTACTGAAGCCAAGAAGGAATCAGCGGAAGGATAACTAAAGTTAAGCCCGGACTCTGGAAATGGAGTCCGGGCTTTTTTAGTGAAACAGGAAGTTATCCCCGTCCACCCTTCAAATAGAAAATAGCGATTTGCGTACGATCTCGCAGCTCTAATTTACTTAGAATATCCGTTATGTAATTTTTGACCGTACCCTCGCTAAGAAATAGCTGTCCGGCGATTTCTTTGTTGGTATGCCCCTCAGCGATAGAAGCGACAACGGCCAATTCCATTTTGGTCAGTCCGAAAGATTCCAGTGGCTGTACCTGTGGAGATTCAGGACGGGCCGCGGGCTGTAGAAAGGTGGTTAGTTTACGCGCGATATCAGGGTGGATTAGCATGTTGCCTTCATTAACTGTTTTGACACCTTGTATGATACGGTCAGGCGGTATGTTTTTGAGCAAATATCCACTGGCTCCGTTCCGCAGCGCCTCAATGATATACTCATCGTCATCGAAGGTAGTTAGCATCAGTATCGAAACCTGAGGAAAAGCCTGCTTAATTTTTTCTGTCCCTTCAACACCACCGCAGCCTGTCATCCGAATATCCATCAGAATCACATCCGCCATATTTCCCGCTTGGAGCAAATTCAAGGCCTCATTTCCGTCACTGGCAGCTCCGATCACTTCAATATCGGGGTCCATCCCTATCAGTACTTGCAGACTTTGACGAATAAAAGGATCGTCATCTACAATCATCACCTTAATCATTAGCGTGGCTCCTTCTTCATAATATAGATTTCTTTTTTGCTTCAAGTCCTACGTTGCCTATACAATCTCTCCCTGCTTATAAATGGGCAACCGCGTAACAATGGTGAATTGAGGCTCCTGCCGCCATTCCAAGGTTCCGCCGATCAGATGTGTTCGTTCGAACATTCCTTTCATCCCGACCCCTCCACTTTCCGGCAGTTTGGTTAGTTTATTGCCTTCGGGAAGCGTCCCGTTGTTGCTGACCTCCATCGTAACTCCAGTATCACTAAAGTCGACTTTAATCGAAATCGCAGTTGCATTTCCGTGACGTAGGGCATTGGTTATGGCTTCTCGGGCGTTCTTATACAAGATCACCTGAATACTAGGATATAGCGGGTAAGGTATCCCATGCACTTGGTATGAGGTCTCAATTCCCGTATCGCGGCCGATCTCTTCTAGCAGACGGTCTAACGCATAAGCTCCCTCTAATTGTGGCGTATAGTTGATACGCTTCACTGCAGAGCGCATATCGTCCATGCTGGCTGACAATTGATCTCGAATGAGCTCCATCATCTGCATTCCGCTTTCAGGGGAGGTGGGTAAGGTGAGTAGCGCGGCTTCCATCATCATTTTAATGCGGATGAGGCGGTGGCCGATATCATCATGGAGCTGGCGGGAGATGCGAACCCGTTCTTTGGACTGGGCTGCATCTTCTATTTGGGCGTTAAACTCCAGCAGTCGGTTGCGGGCTTCATCCAGCTCGAAATGCTTTTTTCGCAGCTCATCGTAAAGATTGAGGGTGTTCTCACGGCCCCGACCCGCCCTCTGTAACAATTCGTTGAGATAGGCGATGAGCAGAAAAGTAATATTGATGAATGTGATTATAAGCTTTGGAGAATCCCAGAGCGCTATGTTCAAGGTAATCAGATGCACAACCGTAAACACGAGAGGTACTGCTTGGGGCTGAAGTCTAGAATAATAAAGTAATGCTGAAATGGCCGGGAAAATCATTATGCTGCCGTACTGGTAACATAACCAGGCAGTGAACAGTATTTCCACAATGCTTATTAAGGCATGAAAGGAACGGGGTAGCTTTGGCACCATGACCACAAGGAATAGAAGCATCAGAATATGCAGCGTGAAGATTCCATAGTCGGCATATGGGTAGATGTAAATGCTAATACAAGCAGGAATTATGATGAGTAGGTATCGCAATAGGGTCAGTTCTCTAGTCACACCTAAGACATCCTTTATAGAGTTTCTTCTAATCTTAGCATATTCGCCTACTTCTTCAGGAGATGACTTAAGTCACCTTCAAAAGATGACTTTTCGTACCTCCGTGGTCAATCCCTTTAAGCTAAAATTGTAAATATAGAAGCGCAAAGACAGGAGCGATGAAAAGATGGCAATCGCCGTATTGACCGATGTGGTGAAACGATATGAAGGTAAATTAACAGTAGATCATGTGAACATGACGATAGAAGAAGGAGAAATCTTTGGCTTGCTAGGCCCGAACGGAGCGGGTAAAAGTACAACGATCAGTATGATCTGCGGCTTGCTTAAGATTGACGGGGGAGACATTGTTATCGACGGTCTGCCCGTGTCCTCGAAATCACTTGAGGTGAAGAAAAGAATTGGTTTGGTTCCACAGGAATTAGCCTTATACGACACGATGACAGCGGCGGATAACGTTACCTTTTTCGGAAGATTGTATGGTTTGCGTGGCAAGCTCTTGAAGGAACGGGTAGATGAGGCTCTTGCGTTCACAGGCCTTAGCGATCGTGCAAAAGAGAAACCCTCAACCTTTTCCGGAGGGATGAAAAGACGTCTGAATATTGCCTGTGCTATTATGCATCGTCCCAAGCTGATTATTATGGATGAACCTACGGTGGGGATTGATCCGCAATCTCGTAATCATATTCTTGAATCGGTTAAGGAGCTCAATCGACTCGGTTCAACGATTATTTATACCAGTCACTATATGGAGGAGGTTGCGGCCATTTGCGATCGAGTAGCCATTATGGATAAAGGGCATATCATTGCTTGCGGCACGGAAAAAGAACTGCGAGAACGCGTTGCCAAGGAAGAAAAAATCGTCATTAAAGCTGCTAATATCACATCGGAGCTTGTTCAGGAGCTGACGCTTCACCCTAGAATTAGACGCGTAGAAGCAAAGGATGAAGTAGTCGAGCTATATCTGCCTTCTTCACAAGGGGAGCTACAGGACATCCTTTTTATTTTTGCCAAGCATAAGGGGATTATCGGCTCGCTAAATATTGAAGAACCTGATCTGGAGACGTTGTTTCTAAACTTGACCGGAAGGACCTTAAGAGATTAAAGGGGGGATTATTCTGATGAATACTTGGACGATTATGATCTATGAGCTGCGAAGACTATTTAGCTCACGTTCTATGATATTAAATATGTTTTTGCTGCCCCTGTTATTGATCTTTCTCTTAGGTGCTTCGCTCTCCGGTGTCGTTGGTGACAAAGGCTCCACTACTATTGATGTTGTGCGAGTGGCTGTTGTTAATCTTTCTGGTGAGGGCTATGAGAGCTCGGCGATGATGGATAGCTTTTTGAAGTCAACAGAGCTTAAGGATATCATTACTCCGGTTATGGTGGGTAGTCGAGAGGCGGCAGAAAGCGGTCTGCGAACAGGAAAATATGGTTATGCGGTTGTTGTTCCTCCAGGCTTTGATAGTAAGGTACAGAGCGGTGAAGCCGCACAGCTGGAATTTATACTGGGCCAAAAAAGTACAGATAACAGGGTGGCAGGGACGGTCTTCGATAATTTTCTGAGGAATCTTAATTATAAACAGTCTGTGGCGATGACACTGGGTCCAGAAGCTTTGAACGTTATGGCACCTAGTTCCACCAGTAATGAGCCTTCCGTAAAGCTTGGAGAACTGAGCGAGGGAGGATATTCATATACTTCTTCCCAGTTCTATGCGGTATCCATGATGCTGATGTTTTTGCTGTATAGCGGCTTGACGGTATGTACTTCTCTTTTTAATGAAAAAGAAAATCATACCCTTTTCCGGATAAATTCAATGCCAGTCAAAGGCTCAGAACTGTTTATTGGCAAAATGCTTGGTGTGGGTGTTGTAAGTATAGTACAGTGCGCAGCGATTATTATTCTGACGAATGTGCTGTTCGGTGTGAATTGGGGAAATCGCCCGGGCTTGTTACTCCTATTTTGCTTGCTGATGATTGTGGCTTCGATGACCTTATCTATCGTTATTTCTATGTTCAGCAAGACTGGAGCAAGCGCAAGAAGTGTGGTTACGGTACTCACTGTAAGCATGACCTTCATTAGCGGGGGAATGGCACCACTTCCAGAATCGTGGGTGAACTCTATAGGGGCGTTTACGATTAATCATTGGGCAATGCAGGCTATTCTGAAAATGATGTTACATGCCGATGTATCGCAAATTATGCCGAATTTGGGAGTGTTATCGCTGATCTGCCTAGTGTTGTTCAGTGCAGCGGCTATTTCGTACCGGAAGGTGGGTTATCATGGATAAAATCTTAACGATTGCCTGGAACATGGTGAAACGAACCATTGGTACTAGGAAGGGGGTGCTCATCTATATTCTGCTTCCTTGTATTGTACTTGCAGGTATTGTTTCCGTTACTGGAACGATGGGAGAGAACCCAGCTGTTGTGCTGTATTCGAATATGGATAACGGGGCAGCAGGTAAGCATTTGCTCACTGAACTAAAGAATTCCGGAGAATATAAATTTGTAGAAAAGACTGACGAGACTGCTTTAAGAGAAGGCGTAGTCGATCAGAATGGAGAAGCGGGGATTCTAATTCCAGCAGGCTTCACTTCGGCACTACTTGCTGGAGAAGAGCCACAAATTAGTGTGTATGAGCTGAAGACGAATGAAACTTCCGTTATGATTAAATTAAAAGCGAGCACAATTGCTGATGAAATGAGGAGTACGGCCGCGATCATAGGGGCAGTTAATAACGGATCTAAGGACGTTGACGCACAATTTACTACGGTTATGCAAAGAGCGGAACAGCACAGTATTGGCAGCATTCGAACTGATTATAATTTATATCCTCGGGAGGGACTGGGAGTCGTTACGGGCTTAACACTAATGTTTCTCATGAGCCTGGTCACGAGCTCTGTGTCTCTGATTATGGATGATCGGAAAGGCCGGACGATGATGCGAATGTTCAGTGCTCCGGTTCGTTCTTACGAGATTGCTATTGGTAATTTTCTGGGTAGCTTCATGGTCGGACTGATTCAGATCGTCGTAGTGCTCGCCTTAGGTCGCTGGGTGCTGCACTATGATTATGAAGTTCCAATCTATCTATATTTCCTTGTTCTTGCGGCATTTATGCTGGTGTCTATGGGGATCGCGAGTACAGTGGCAGGATTAATTCGTAATCCTAATAATGCTGGTATGCTGAATTCCCTTATTATCACACCGACTTGTATGCTTGGCGGCTGCTTTTGGCCTTTATCCATTATGCCGGACTATATGCAGAAGGCGGCTAACTTTGTTCCGCAAAAATGGGCCATCCAAGCGGTCGACATCGCTGCAACCGGTGGGGGCTGGAATGAGTTGTGGTTACCCTTTGCCATCTTAGGTCTTATGGCTGCTGTGCTACTGGCGATTGGTTCTGCCATTCTCCGCCCAAGTGAAGCGGGAATTAATGCTTAGAAAGCATAAGGCTAGATATTCATAGCTTGGGCTGTTACCTTCAGGTACAATAATAGGTATCAAATGTATTTGATTCTTATTATGTACAATAGAGGACATTTCTAGGAGGATGAACAGATGAGCAGCAATAAATTGGCTTGGACATGGCGGGTGAAGGAAGAATGTCTGGAAGAGTATGTAGCGATGCATTTAAATCCTTGGCCAGAAGTTTTGGAGGAGCACAGTAAAGCTGGTATTTCTAACTACTCCATCTTTCAGAAAGGTAATCAATTTTTTTATTGCTTTGAATGTGAGGATACGGAAGCGGCTTTCGATTACATTGCTAAAAGTGACGCCTGCAACCGATGGAATGCCATTACTTCAAAGATGGTTGAAGGGTCATTTGATTTCAATGATGAGGTGCCAATGTTGCCTTTACGTGAAGTGTTCTATCTAAAATAGTGAAGCTGATTCTTTATTAACTAAAATTTGCATAAGGTAAAATATCGGCGTATCTTGTTTACAGTCTTTTATATTACGGTTATAATATATTTAATATTGTTTAATTGAATAATTTTTTGTTTTTTGGAGGAGCCTGTCAACAAGGGCTCCTCTTTGTCTTTTTTTGGCTTGGAGATGTCCCTGGTTGGCAGTTCTTATATACAACAAGGGAGTGGATGAAACATGGAGTTTGTTCTATATCTTATGCTGATTATACTATTCACCAAGCTAGCTGGTGATTTATCTGTACGACTGGGACAACCGTCGGTACTGGGTAAGCTAATTGTCGGTATCATACTGGGTCCTGCGGTACTGGGTTGGATTCAAAATGGAGAGTTTATTCATTATTTTTCGGAGATCGGTGTTCTATTGTTAATGTTTATAGCAGGGCTTGAGACTGATCTGGATCAACTGCGCAAGAACTGGAAGTCAGCTTTCGCAGTAGCCGTCGGAGGTATTATTTTACCTTTTCTAGGTGGATTCGCCATCGGAGAAATGTTTGGTTTTGCTTATCATAATGCTATGTTTATGGGTGTCATTCTTAGTGCAACTTCAGTCAGCATATCGGTTCAGGTACTGAAGGATATGAATAAGTTGAATACACGTGAAGGTTCTACCATTCTGGGAGCCGCTGTAGTCGATGATATTCTGGTTGTTATTTTGCTCGCTGTATTAATGAGCTTTTTCGGCACAGGAGAATCAGTGTCCATTGGTCTTTTAATTACGAAAAAAGTGTTGTTCTTCGCTGTAGCGCTTGTTGTGGGTTGGTTCGTTGTGCCGCGGGTTATGAAATGGATGGCTCCGTTAAAGGTGACAGAGGCTGTTATCGCAGCGGCGCTAATGATTTGCTTTGCGTTCGCGTATTTTGCTGAAATTATGGGGATGGCAGGCATCATCGGTGCTTTTGCAGCTGGGATTGCTATTTCACAAACCTCCTTTAAGCACACTGTGGAATCTAAGCTTGAGCCTATCGCCTATTCGATTTTTGTTCCGGTCTTCTTTGTCAGTATCGGACTTAATGTTTCCTTTGAAGGGGTTGGCAGTCAACTAGGATTCGTCCTCTTGTTGACGGTGATTGCCATTCTGACCAAGTTGTTTGGTGGCGGTCTGGGGGCGCGTCTTACAGGATTTAATAACCATTCATCGCTTATTATTGGTTCAGGGATGATTTCGCGGGGTGAGGTTGCATTGATCATCGCGGCAACAGGTCTGCAAAGCGGATTGTTGCAGCAGCAGTATTTTACTTCCGTAATTATTGTTGTCATTGTAACTACACTTGTAACACCACCACTCTTAAAATATATGTTCCGCGATCCAGTGCGCGCTAAACAAAAATAATAATCATAGCAAAAGGGTGTCTCAAAAGCCATTTTACATGGCTTTTGGGGTGCTCTTTTTTTGTTTGCTCTAATTCCCTATCCTTCGGAAGGAGAAAGCCCCCCGTCTTAAGACTGAGTATAAAACCAGCCGTAGGGCTGTTTTGACTTCGACCAAAAATGTCTAAACTAAATCTCGGGATGGAAAATAATACATAATGGGGCAGTCATAAGAGGAGTACCAGAAATATACGGGGTGGAAGGGGAAACGATAATGAAATGGTTAACCAAATGGTCGTTCGGTAACAAGGCGGCGGTAGGGCTTTTAGTGGTAATGGCGCTTGTAGTGGGAGGGCTGAGCTACACTTCGCTACCGATGGAATTTATGCCAGAGGCAGATAATCCGCAAGTGACTGTAACGGTGCTCGGTCCGGGTCAGGATGCCCATGCGATGGAGACGAAGGTTACGAAGCCGATTGAGGCTGGGGCCGCATTTGTTAAGGGAAAGAAAGAAATACTGTCCACTTCCGGAGACGGATACGCACAGGTGAATATTTTTTATGACTCAAAAACAAATATGAAGGATGCAGCTGGGGAGGTGCAAAAGGTTGTAGATTCGTTGCAGTTCCCTGAAGGTGTGATGGCCCCTTTTGTACTTCAACTGAATACTTCCATGATTCCTGTGTCGCAGGTCACCCTTTCGTTTGACGAAGGTCTGACTAAAGAAAACCTTAAGCTTGCGGAAGAAACGATCATTCCAGAGATGCAACAAGCAGAAGGTGTAGCCAACGTCGCCTTATATGGGAAAGTAACTCCGCAAGTGCGGGTGAAGCTAGATCCAAAATTAATGGCTGAGAAAGGAATTACGACACCTCAAGTACTAGGGTTACTTCAGGGACGTAATGTATCGGCATCCCTTGGAGAGCAGACGATTGGTGGTCAGACAGGTAACGTAAATGTGGTTTCTACAATTGATAGTATCGATACTCTAAAAAAGCTACCCGTATCCTCGGGTGTTAAGCTACAGGATATTGCTGTCATCGAATTGAAGGAAGATCAAGAGAGCGTTAGCCGCTCGAATGGGAAAGATGTTCTTTTCGCCATAGTAACCAAAGAAGCTAATGCGAATGCAGTAAGTGTCGGAGATCATATACAGGATACCGTAGCACATATTAACAAAACCATTCCAAATGCAGAGGCAGCGGTCGTATTCAGCACATCAGATATGGTGGTTACCTCGGTCAATAGTATGATGCGTGAAGTATTGCTGGGCGCATTGTTCGCGACGATCGTAATTTTACTGTTCCTACGCAACCTGCGGGCAACCCTGATTACGGCGGTTTCTATCCCGCTTTCTCTAGCAGTTACCTTATATCTGCTTGATATATCCGGCATAAGTCTGAATATTATTACGCTCGGTGGCGTGGCTGTTGCGGTCGGTCGCTTGGTTGATGATAGTATCGTAGTGATTGAGAACATTTACCGTAGGCTGCAAAAAGAATCCTTCTCCCGTGAAATGATTATAAGCGCAACTGGGGAAGTGGCTAGAGCGATTACTTCATCTACGATTGCAACGGTAGCGGTATTTCTGCCGATGGGTCTTCTGCGTGGTAGTTTACAGGCGTTCCTACTTCCGTTTGCCTTAACGGTCACGTATTCACTGTTAACTTCACTCGTTGTAGCTTTGACGGTGGTTCCGCTGTTAAGCTCATGGCTGCTGAGAAGAACTTCAATGAAAGAACACGAGCCGTCTAAATGGTTCACCCGATTCCTCGATTGGAATTTGCGCCGGAAATGGATAACTTTATCGCTAGGTCTTCTCCTTCTGATTGGCTCCATCGCTGCTTACGTGACTATGCCAAAAGGCGCGCTTGATGCTTCAGATGCCAGCTATGTCTCTGTTCAGTTGAATTATCCGAAGGATGTTCCTGTCAAAGAGATTTTAGAAAAAGGAAAGCAGTTAGAGCAAGATTTGATGAAACAGCCTGAAGCGGAAACGGTGATCATGCAATCAGGGAACAGTGCAGATGCGGCCCAGTGGGGGTCTGTCAGCTCGGAGACCTTAGTGGACTATACCGTTGTGATGAAAAAAGGTGCGGATGCACAAGGCTTCATCGATCATGTCCGTGATGTGAAGGATTCCTACGCTGGGGCAACACTTGTTGCTAATCAAATGAGTATGATGGGTTCAAGCTCCACTAGCGAATATATTGATATCGTGGGTGATAATCTTACAGATATTACTGCTGTTGCAGCAGAAGTTACGAATAAGTTGAAGACTGTGGAGGGTATTCAGAAGGTCAGTAGCAATATGGAGGATACCAAGCCTGTCTTTACATTTAAGGTAGATCCAGCACAGACGAATGCACAAGAAATTACCATGCAATTGTCAGCTATGCTGAATCCGATCCCTATGGGGCAAATCGAATTGGATGGTACACCTGCAGGAGTAGTGTTAGATCCTATGGCTGAGCCGAAGTCGGAGCAAGATTTAAAAGCAATGACGCTCATGACTGCTGAAGGTCCAAAGCCGTTGTCTCAACTAGCAACCTATGAGGTTCGGAATGAACCAGCACTGTTGTTCCATAAAGATGGGAAGCCATATGCGAGAATTACAGCGGAAGTCGATCCGAAGAAGGTGTCTGAAATCGGAGCGGATATTAAAAAGCAAACCGATAGTCTTACCCTTCCAAAGGGTGTGACTCTATTTGCAGGCGGAGCCTCGGTTGATCAGTCAGAGGATTTCGCTGACCTTGGTATGACAGCGCTGATCTCCATCGGGTTGGTGTATCTGATCATGGTCCTCACCTTCAAAACCCTTCGTGCTCCGCTGGCAATCATGTTCTCCTTGCCTTTGGCTGCGATTGGGGCAATTGTTGGACTGATCGTATCCGGCGTAACACCTGATTTCACTGCCCTGTTCGGGGCTCTGATGCTAATTGGAATCGTCGTTACGAATGCGATTGTGCTTATCGACCGTATTAAGCAGAATGAAACGCATATGGGTATTCGCGAAGCCATTCTGGAAGCGGCCGGAACACGGATGCGCCCGATTCTGATGACGGCTATTGCTACCATTTGTGCCATGACTCCACTACTGTTCGGCCATGCCGAGATGGGCAGCATCGTCTCGCAAAGCTTGGCGATTGTGGTCATCGGTGGCTTGACCGCGGCAACGCTGCTTACGCTGGTTGTGGTTCCAGCGATTTACGAGCTGTTCTACTTCCGTAAATCGGCTAAGGAGCGCAAAGGCGTGGCGAAAGTAGAAACTCCGACGCATGGTGCGTAATATCAAAAAGTTATAGTGATAAACAACTGAAACAGGCCCTTCTCAGACATTTTTAATGATGCTGGGAAGGGCCTGATGATTTAGAGGATGAGAACTTTTCGTGTAGTTGGACAGTGCGAAAAGCAGGCCGACGATACTTGGTATCGTGGCCTGCTTTTTTAATACTACTCATTAGCTGTTAACCGCAAGAACAATTCAATACCGGCTTACGTGCGGCTTGGGTCTCATCCAAACGGCTAATCTCTGTGGTATGAGGTGCGTTGATTACGATTTCCGGTGTCTCCTGAGCTTCTTTTACGATCTGGATCATCGTATTAATGAAGCCGTCGAGCGTTTCTTTACTTTCCGTTTCCGTCGGCTCGATCATCATACATTCCTCAACAGTCAGAGGGAAGTACACGGTTGGCGGATGGTAGCCGAAGTCGAGTAATCGTTTAGCAACGTCTAAGGTGCGCACACCATACTGCTTGAGGTTTTTGCCGGACATTACGAATTCATGTTTACATACGCCCGGATATGGGATTTCAAAATACGGCGCCAGACGGTGCATCATATAGTTCGCATTCAGCACGGCATTTTCGGATACCTCACGCAGTCCGTCTGGACCATAGGTGCGGATATAGGCGTAGGCACGAACGAGAATACCAAAGTTGCCGTAAAAAGCTTTCACGCGTCCAATCGATTCAGGTCCGCCGAAGTCGAGTGAGAAGCTGCTATCTTCGTTTTTCACCACAGTTGGTTGTGGTAGGAACGGAATCAAGATGGATTTTACACCGACAGGTCCGGCTCCAGGGCCACCTCCGCCATGCGGGGTGCTCATTGTCTTATGCAAGTTCAGATGCACAACGTCAAAGCCCATGTCGCCAGGGCGGGTAATACCCATAATGGCATTGGAGTTGGCTCCATCGTAATAGAGTAAGCCGCCTGCTTCGTGCACGATCTCAGCAATTTCGACGATTTGGGTCTCAAACAAGCCGAGTGTGCTTGGATTGGTCAGCATCAATGCGGCTGTGTCACTGCCAACAGCTGCTTTGAGTGCTTCAAGATCAACCATCCCTTTATCTGTGGAAGGGATCGTAATCGTTTCAAGTCCTGCTGCTGAAGCACTAGCAGGATTGGTGCCGTGTGAGGAATCCGGCACGATAACCTTCGTGCGGGTCTCGCCGCGGCTTTCATGGTAGGCGCGGATCATCATGAGGCCGGTCCATTCACCATGAGCACCTGCGGCAGGCTGTAAAGATACAGCATCCATGCCGGTTAGTGCGGATAAGTCATTTTGCAGGGTATACATTAATTCCAGTGCACCTTGAATGCTTTCTTCTGGCTGGTAAGGGTGAATCTTAGCTAGGCCTACGATGCGGGCAACATCTTCGTTAATCTTCGGATTGTATTTCATCGTGCATGAACCGAGTGGATAGAAGCCGTTATCTACACCAAAGTTACGGCGTGACAAGGAAGTGTAGTGGCGAATGACATCCACTTCCGATACTTCTGGAAGCACGACGGGTTCGCTACGGAGTAAACCTGATGGAATCAGAGATTCTAAGCTTTCTTCCTGCGGCACATCGCATAGTGGCAAAGAATAGGCCGAACGGCCGGGACGGCTTAATTCAAAAATTAGACTTTGCTCCGGTTTCATAAACAGCCCTCCAGTGCGCTAGCGAATTGGTCGATTTCGTTTTTGCTTCTTTTTTCCGTAACGGCTACCAGCATATGTCCAGCAAGTTCAGGATAATCACGGCCCAGATCATAACCGCCTAGATAACCTTCCTTCAGCAGCTTCGAATTAATAGCGCTCACGCTGCTTCCTTCAGGAAGCTTCAAGACAAACTCGTTAAAGAAGGGGGAGGAAAAGGCAAGTTCAGCACCTGTTAGTTCGCTTAGTTTATTAGCGGCGTAATGGCTTTTACGAATGTTCAGCTCGCCTACTTCACGCATCCCTTCTTTACCCATTACGGACAGGTAGACGGATGCGCAGAGTGCGAGCAGCGCCTGATTGGAGCAAATATTCGATGTCGCTTTTTCACGACGAATATGCTGCTCACGAGCTTGGAGTGTCAGAACGAAGCCGCGTTTACCGTTACGGTCAACAGTTTGACCAACGATACGACCTGGCATGCGGCGCATTAAATGCTCTGCTACAGCGAAGAAGCCACAGGTTGGACCGCCGAGGGAAGCTGGAATACCGAGTGGCTGAGCGTCACCGACTACGATGTCGGCTCCGAGCTTACCTGGTGTTTCTAGAATGCCAAGAGCGATCGGATTTGCACTGACGACGAACAATCCTTTAACGGCATGGATCAGCGGCTCAACGGAGCTAAGATCTTCGATGCTGCCAAAGAAGTTAGGCGATTGCATCAGTACTGCAGCCGTATCACCATCAATGGCCTCAGCAAGCTTAGCCTGATCGGTAACACCGTCTCTATAGTCAATCTCCACTACCTCAAGACCCCAAGCATTAGCCGATGTGCGTAATACTTGGCGCGCTTCAGGATGAACGGTGCGGGAGACAATTAATTTTTTGCGTTTGGTGGCACCAGCTGCGAGGACTGCTGCTTCGGATAATGCGGTTGCGCCATCATACATACTGGCATTGGCAACTTTCATACCGGTTAGTTCGCAAATGTAGGATTGGAATTCGAAGATTGCTTGCAGTTCGCCTTGGCTGATCTCTGGTTGGTAAGGAGTATAAGCAGTGTAGAATTCCGAACGGGAAATGACATGGTTGATCACCACGGGGATGTGATGGTCGTATAATCCGGCGCCGAGGAAGCTGGCATGCGAATCGAAGTCAGCATTTCGGTCAGCGAGACCTTTCATGTGACGTAGCAGGGCGTACTCATCGAGCGGTTCAGACATCGGCATAGTGCCTTGATAACGGACGGCTTCAGGGATATCGGAGAACAGCTCATCTATGGACTGAATCCCGACGGTTTCCATCATCTCTACGCGGTCCTGTGCTGTCATGGGCAGATAACGGTGCTTCATTAAGGTTTCACTCCTTGGCTTTTCTAAAATATAAGAAAGTACAATTTTCACGTTATACTTTATCCTTTTATTTCTCGCTTAAAAGTTCACCGTCCTAATATGGATGCTAAAGGCGTTTATACTTGTAAAAAGGGGCCTTAATCACGACAGCTTTAAGCTGCTTGCCACGTATCTCTACGAAAACCTCTGTGCCTATTTCACTGTAAGCTGTATCAAGCAAAGCTAATCCCAGGTTGCGTTTCAGCGTTGGAGATTGGGTTCCGGTTGTGACCTCTCCGATTTTGATGCCGTCCGCATAGACTGGGTAATGGGAGCGTGGAATGCCTCGATCAATCATTTCTAGACCGACAAGACGGCGGGGAAGACCGGCTTCTTTTTGCTGTATCAACGCATCGCGTCCGATGAAGTCCGCTTTGTCCAGCTTCACGAAGAACTGTACTCCAGCTTCAAGAGGCGTGATGTCAGCCGACAGCTCCTGACCGTACAATGGCAATTTTGCCTCGAAACGAAGCGTATCCCGTGCGCCCAGTCCAGCAGGTGTTAATCCGTGAGGAGAGCCAGCTGCGAGAAGGCCGTTCCATAACGTTGCTGCCCCATCCAGCGGAGCGTAAATTTCGAAGCCATCTTCACCGGTATAACCCGTACGGGAGATCAGTACTTCTACACCGCAGACGGTTGCGCGTTCGATGAAGTGGAAAGGCTTGAGCGTTGAGATCGGTGCATCAGTAACTTCTGCGAGTATGGTCTCTGCCAGCGGACCTTGCAAGGCGAGCAAAAGCGTCTCGTCAGAGACATTAGTGAGTGTGACTTCACCGAATTCAGAGGTCAGATGTTCTTGCAGCCACTGGAAGTCCTTATCGATGTTGGAGGCATTTACGACAAGCATATAACGGCCTTCACTTAGTCGATACACGAGTAAATCGTCGACCACCCCGCCGTTTGGATAACAGAGCAGCGTATATTGTGCCGCACCATCGGTAAGGCGGCTGACATCGTTGGTCGTCATTTTTTGTAAGAAGGCTTCAGCGCCGCTTCCGATCACCATAAATTCACCCATATGCGATACATCGAACAGTCCAGCCTGCTGGCGAACAGCCTCATGCTCCTTCACGATACCTGTAAACTGTACTGGCAGCTCCCAGCCGCCAAAATCAATGCACCTGGACTCCGCATATGCGGAATAGAGATCATAAAAAGGCGTTCTTTTCAAAGCATCCATGTCGTCACTCCCCTAGTCTGATTACATACGAAAAAAAGGACAGGCAGAAGCAATCATGCATAAATGCACTAATCGCTTTCTGCTCTGTCCTTTGTACCTGAGAGTTACCCTGCGTAACTAACATGCAAGTTTCCCCGTTGGTGACCTGACGCACTCAGCCTCGCGTCTGATGCTCTCCAGAGGTACGTCCGACAAAGGTCCTTTTGCCTGAGAGATTCACCCCTGTTAGGGCTTACTCCTTCGGCGCCGTCTTCAAGTGAGACAGTCTCTCCCTATGCCATCATCCGCAACTGTATTTGTTTCTTATGTCTCCATTAAACGGGTATAGGAGGGCGCTGTCAACAAGAAAAAGTCAAAAAAACGACAAATTTATTTTACTTTTAGTAATATTGACATTATGCTCCGGGATCACTTAGGCTATAACTAAATTTAGAATTCCAATTTGGAAATGAGGCGGCTTGAAATGAGTGAAGTTTTAGATAACCTTCTTTACAGCGAAGAGCATGAGTGGGCACAGCAAGTGGAAGGACGCGTAGTACGTGTTGGGATTACGGATCATGCTCAGCATTTGTTAGGCGATATCGTATTTGTGGAATTTCCAGAAGTGGGTTCGGCCATTTCAGCTGGCGACAGCGTAGGTAGTATCGAATCCGTTAAGACCGTATCGGAACTCTATTCACCCGTCTCTGGGAAGGTTACCAAGATTAATGATGGTTTAGAAGCTAGTCCAGAGCTAATTAATGATAAGCCGTATGGTGAAGGTTGGATTTTTGAAATTGAAGTGGACGGAGAGTATGCTGATGCTGTAAAAGGACTGCTAGATGCAGCTGGATATCGTGCATTGGTAGGGGAGTAATTCTAATTTTTTTCTGAATATTAATTTCACCGAATGTGATATTTATAGCAGCAAGTTTCCGTTTTTGGGGACTTGCTGTTTGGTGTTTTTATATAGATAGTGGTGGTGATTTTCGAGTTAAATCCTGGGACTGTTTGGAATTATGGGATTTTATTTAAAATCGAATCTACTGATTGTGGAATTAGGGAAAACCTCCCTTATTTTAGACGAATATAGCGTGACACTAAGGGTTTTAGGGAATTCCTCCCTAAAATTTCAGTGAAAAGCGCTATTTCTGACTAAATAGGGTATTAATCAGGGAGGAATTCCCTAATTCTACGCCTGGACAAGGGAATAGGCAGATAATCAGGGAGTATTTCCGTAATAAATAGTGGCGAGCCCATTTTGGTATGTTGATAAGCAGATTCGCTCCCGCACAGGCCTAGCTATTGTAACTAGCTCTGAGTAAAACATTTTTTATGCACCCTCTTGAAGCTGCCGCAGCACAATGATCTCTACACGGCGGTTCTTTTGCTTACCTGCAGCTGATGTGTTCTCCGCGGTGGGCTGGGTATCAGCATACCCTGCATATTGAAAATTGTCGGGGTTCAACCCTTCATGATCTAAGAAAAAGCGAAGCACTGACAGCGCACGAGCACCAGATAGCTCCCAGTTGTCGTTATAGTGAGAAGCCGAAGATACTGGAGTATTGTCGGTATGTCCTTCAATGCTGATCTTTGCGCCGATATCGCTGAATAAGCCAGATAACTGCTGAAGAGCAGGAAAGGCTGGTGATTTCAGGTCTGCCTTACCTATATCGAAGAGAAAACGGTCACTGAGTGTGATTTCTATCCCCTGCGGTTTGTCGGCAACAAAAATTTGTTCTCCGAGATTATTTTCCTCTACATAGTTCGTAATCACACCCATTAATTCAGCAAGTTTAGCCTCTTGTTCTCGAAAAGCAAGTTCACGTGCCGAAGGTGCTTCATTAACGGCCTTATCGTCTGTGTTAGGACTTGGTTCCGCTGCTGGATTTGAGTTATTAACTGTACTTCCCGGTTTGCTCTCAGGGGTCTTCCCAGCATCTAATATGCCGTTCCCACCCTCAAGGACAGTGCTGCCAGATTTGAAGGTCTCGGATAACGAGCCTGTCACGATGTTATATTTGTCAGTATCCAGGCTGCTCATCGCATACAATATAACGAAAAAAATAAGTAAAAGTGTAATTAGATCAGCATAAGTAATCATCCAACGGTCGCGGCTTTCCCGAGTCTCTACACGCCGCTTGCGCCGGTCTCTTTGTCTCATAGAAGACCTCTAGTTTCCGCACGGTCATTCGTGTCCGTGTCTGAGATGAATGAGTTCAGTTTTTTACGCACCAGCAAGGGGTGATCCCCGTTCTGCAAAGAAAGAATGCCGACGAGCAGCATTTCCATACTATGTAGCTGGCTTTGACTGCGGGATTTGATTTTGGAAGCGATGGGTAAAAAAATTAAATTAGCGATGGCAACACCGTACAATGTTGCGGTAAATGCCACTGCGATAGATGTGCCCAGATTTGACGGATCTGTAAGGTTGCCAAGTACACGGATGAGCCCCATCACCGTCCCGATAATTCCCATCGTTGGTGCATATCCACCTGCAGCTTCAAAAATCTTAGCATAGTTCTCATGCTTCAATTCTTTAGCGTCCATTTCTAATTCAAGAATCTGTCTTACCTGCTCAGGATCAGTGCCGTCGACAATAAGAAGTAGACCTTCACGTGTAAAAGGGTCCGGATGTTCTTCAGCTTGTTTTTCTAACATTAGAACGCCGCCGCGACGGGCCACAGTTGCCATTGCAATGAGTTCTTCTGCTTTTTCTACATCACGATCAGGGTTGCTACCGAAAGCCATGCGTAATGCTGTTGGAATGGAGCGCAGCTTAGATGCCGGGAAACTGATCATAACGGCGGCAAACGTACCCCCGAACACAATCAAAGCTGCATTAAGCTGCAGCAGTCCTGAGAGGCTTCCGCCTTCCCAGAGATAGCCGCCGATTAACGCAGCCAGTCCAGCCAATAGGCCGATTATTGAGGTAATATCCATGCTTCAAGCTCCTAACATTTCTATGTATTATGGTTTGCAACGATCTAGGCAACACTGTATAATGAACGGGAACACATATTCTTATCTTCCATATTTTTTAATTATAAGAAAGTATAAGTTTCACGTTATACTTTAATCCTTATAATTCTCGCACAAACGCTTAACGTCTTTTAGAGACGCCAAAGGCGTTTTAGCTTGCCATCGTATGGAGAGAGAACATTCAGACAACAATTATAATATATTAATCTAGTTTAGACGATAGAGGGGAGACGGGCAAATGAGTGATATTGTCGTCAGTACAAAGACTTTTGAATTGGAGTCCGAGTATACACCCCAGGGCGATCAGCCTCATGCCATAGAGGAATTACTACAAGGCATCCGGCAGGGCAAGAAGCACCAGACGCTGCTGGGCGCGACGGGTACGGGTAAGACGTTTACCGTTGCACAAGTTATTTCCAAATTAAACCGCCCGACGTTAGTTATTGCGCACAACAAGACTTTGGCTGCCCAACTGGCGAGTGAGTTTAAGGAGTTTTTTCCGCATAATTCGGTAGACTATTTCGTCAGCTACTACGACTATTACCAACCAGAGGCGTATATTCCCTCCTCCGATACTTATATCGAGAAAGACTCCAGTATTAATGAAGAGATTGATAAATTGCGCCACTCCGCAACGAGCTCCTTGTTCGAACGGCGTGACGTTATTATTGTGGCGAGTGTGTCTTGTATTTACGGCCTCGGTTCGCCGATGGAATACGGAAGCTTGCTTTTGTCATTGCGGGTAGGGATGGAGAAGCCTCGAAATGAGATTTTGAGCAGGCTAGTGGATATCCAGTACCAGCGTAATGATATCAATTTTGTACGCGGAACCTTCCGTGTACGTGGTGATGTGGTTGAGATTTTCCCGGCATCTCAAGGAGAACATGCCATTCGGGTCGAATTGTTCGGTGACGAAATTGAGCGAATCACTGAGATTGATGTACTGACGGGTGAACTGATCGGGGAACGCGATCATGTCGCTATTTTTCCGGCGTCTCACTTTGTTACCAAGGAAGAAACGATGCGGGTGGCACTGGTCAACATTGAAAAAGAGCTGGAAGACCGCTTAACGGTTCTTCGTGACGCAGGAAAGCTTCTTGAAGCTCAGCGTTTGGAACAACGGACACGTTATGATATTGAGATGATGAAAGAAGTGGGCTTCTGTTCTGGGATTGAGAACTATTCCGGTCCGCTCACCTTCCGTGAACCAGGGGCAACTCCGTATACATTAATGGATTATTTTCCAGATGATATGTTGATCATTATTGACGAGTCCCATGTAACACTTCCACAGATTCGGGCGATGTATAATGGTGACCGGGCGCGTAAGACGGTACTGGTAGAGCATGGTTTCCGTTTGCCGTCTGCGCTGGATAACCGTCCACTCCAGTTCGAGGAATTCGAAGAAAAAGTGAAGCAGATCGTATATGTTTCAGCGACACCAGGACCCTATGAAATGGAGCACTGCGACACCATGGTGCAGCAGATTATCCGGCCTACAGGTCTTTTGGATCCGATCATTGAGGTTCGTCCTACAGAGGGACAAATCGATGACTTGATTAGTGAAATTCGTGATCGGGTGGAACGAGACGAACGCGTACTCGTCACAACGTTGACGAAGAAGATGTCAGAGGATCTGACGGATTACTTTAAGGAAATTGGGATTAAGGTTCGTTATATGCACTCTGATATCAAAACGCTGGAGCGGATGGCGATCTTACGTGATCTTCGACTTGGTACATTCCATGTTTTGGTAGGGATTAACCTGCTAAGAGAAGGTCTCGACCTCCCGGAAGTATCGCTGGTCGCTATTCTCGATGCGGATAAAGAGGGCTTCCTTCGTTCCGAACGCTCCCTAATTCAGACGATTGGTCGTGCGGCCCGTAACTCCGAGGGTCGTGTAATCATGTACGGTGATCGAATCACTGATTCGATGGAGAAGGCGATGAGCGAAACGTCGCGTCGTCGCGCCATCCAGATCGCCCATAATGAGAAACACGGCATTACCCCAACCACCATTAATAAAAAGGTGCGTGACATCATCGAGGCTACGAAGGTTGCCGAGTCCAAAGCGGATTACCTCACGGGTGTTGGTGGCAAGATGAATAAGAAAGAGAAACAAAGCCTAATCCAGCGTCTGGAAGCGGAGATGAAGGACGCTGCGAAGAACCTGCAATTCGAACGCGCGGCAGAACTGCGTGACGCATTGTTGGAGCTCCGGGCCGAGTAATAAACCTTAAATGCATCACCGATATTTAAAATAAGTAATTGAACGGTGCTGTCCTGGCCGTTCTTTTTGAATAAATAGATGGACGCGTATCCCATAGGGACAGCGCTCCACAACGCTTTTGGCGCTTACACGCATCCTGTAGGGACAGCGTTCCGCAACGCTATAGTAGTTGCGATAATCTCGCACTTCCCGCTCTTAGCTAGTATGCGCCTAACGTCCAAGCGGTCCCGTAGGGATAAGCGTTCCAAGCACCACTGTCACTAAGTCCCGTCCCACCAGCCTCCTTCGCCAAAAAATGCGGGTGTCCAGAGGGTGCAACCCTTGGGGCCCTCCCTTGGAAGGGAGGGTTTGGGAGGGATCGAAAACGCTTTTAATAAAGCTCTGAAATCGTTAAAGCTTTGATATTTGATTCATTAAGGAGAGGTTCCGTTGGCGAACGATAATATTGTAATTAAAGGCGCGAGAGCGCACAATCTCAAAAACATCGATGTGACGATTCCACGTGACCGTTTCGTCGTGCTGACGGGGCTGAGCGGCTCGGGTAAGTCTTCGCTTGCATTTGATACGATTTATGCTGAAGGACAGCGGCGTTATGTTGAATCTTTGTCAGCTTATGCTCGTCAGTTCTTGGGACAAATGGAGAAGCCGGATGTGGATTCGATAGACGGATTATCCCCGGCAATCTCTATTGATCAGAAGACAACAAGTCGCAACCCGCGTTCCACAGTTGGTACGGTTACTGAGATCTATGACTATCTCCGGTTGCTTTTTGCTCGGATCGGTCACCCTCATTGTCCAGAGCATGGAATTGAGATTACTTCCCAGACCGTTGAACAAATGGTAGACCGGATTATGCAGTATCCAGAGAAGACTCGTTTGCAAATCCTAGCGCCTATTATTTCAGGACGTAAAGGTGAACACAAAGGACTCTTCACAGATATTTCTAAGCAAGGGTTCGTACGTGTGCGTGTGGACGGTGAGCTAAGAGATCTGTCTGAGGATATTGAACTTGAGAAGAATAAAAAGCACACCATAGAAGTTGTTGTAGACCGGATCGTCGTTAAAGACGATGTGGAGACCCGGCTGACGGATTCACTGGAGACGGCACTTAAACTTTCGGGCGGTAAAATCCTTGTGGATATCATCGGTCAGGAAGAGCTTCTGTTCAGCTCTAATTTTGCTTGTCCGATTTGTGGTTTTAGTATTGAAGAGCTGGCACCACGTATGTTCTCCTTCAACAGTCCGTTTGGAGCCTGCACAGAGTGCGATGGACTTGGAATGAAGATGGTGGTCGATCCAGATCTGCTTATTCCTGATGCTGAGAAATCCATTGAAGAAGGTGCTTTTTTAGCTTGGACTGGAAGTACTTCTAATTACTATCCGCAATTTCTAAAGTCCGTGTGTGAGCATTTTAATATTCCACAGAACGTTCCAGTGAGCAGCTTAACACCTGATCATATGAATAAACTACTGCATGGTACAGGTAGTGAGAAGGTTCGCTTCAAATATGAGAATGATTTTGGACAAAAGAAAGATGCGATGGTTGCTTTTGAAGGGATTATTCCGAATCTGGAGCGTCGTTACCGGGAGACCGCATCTGACGGTATCCGTGAATTTATTGAAGGATTTATGAGTGCTAAGCCTTGTCATGTCTGTAAGGGCAAACGTCTGAAGAAAGAAATTTTGGCGGTGACGATCAACGAACAAAATATTTCGGATATTACCGATCTCTCGATTGGTGACTGTCAGCATTGGTTTGAAGAAATAAAGTTAAGTGAGAAAGAGACAGCTATCGCCAATCTCATTCTTAAGGAAATCTGCAATCGTCTGGGATTCCTGGTGAATGTCGGATTGGACTATTTGACACTTAGCCGCGCAGCAGGCTCGCTATCTGGTGGTGAAGCACAGCGTATCCGGTTGGCCACTCAGATCGGTTCCAGTTTGATGGGTGTACTGTACATTCTGGATGAGCCAAGTATTGGTCTGCATCAACGGGATAATGATCGCCTGATCTCTACGCTTGCTCATATGCGTGACCTAGGCAATACGTTGATTGTTGTAGAGCATGACGAAGATACGATGATGGCAGCGGACTATATTATTGATATCGGACCGGGTGCGGGTATTCATGGTGGACAAGTTATGGCGCAAGGAACACCGGAAGAGATTATGAAAGATCCGAATTCCTTAACCGGTGAATATTTAAGCGGTCGTAAGTTTATTCCAGTTACCGCTAAGCGTCGTGCTACCGATGATCGTTGGATAGAAATTCGTGGCGCTAAAGAGAATAACCTGAAAAATGTGAATGTGAAGATTCCATTGGGTGTATTTACGGCGGTGACTGGTGTGTCGGGCTCCGGTAAATCTTCACTTATTAACGAAATTCTGTACAAGAGCTTGGCACGGCAGCTGAATAAGGCTGTGAAGGTGCGTCCGGGTCAGCACAAAGAAATTCGTGGCTTGGAAAATCTCGATAAGGTTATTGAAATCGACCAATCGCCAATTGGGCGTACACCACGCTCTAACCCAGCAACCTATACTGGCGTATTTGACGACATTCGTGATCTGTTCTCGAAGACGAATGAGGCAAAGGTAAGGGGGTTCCAAAAGGGACGCTTTAGCTTTAACGTAAAAGGCGGACGCTGTGAAGCTTGCCGTGGGGACGGAATTATCAAGATTGAGATGCACTTCTTGCCTGACGTATACGTTCCTTGCGAGGTATGTAAAGGTAAACGTTATAACCGGGAAACACTAGAAGTGAAATATAAAGGGAAAAACATTTCCGACGTGCTGGAGATGACAGTAGAGGATGCTACAGAGTTCTTCGTGAATATCCCTCGTATTCATCGTAAAATGCAAACGCTGATGGATGTGGGTCTTGGCTACATTAAAATTGGTCAGCCAGGTACAACATTATCCGGTGGTGAAGCGCAGCGTGTGAAGTTGGCTTCTGAGCTATACCGTCGTAGTACAGGCAAGACACTCTATATTTTGGATGAGCCTACAACAGGTCTGCATGTGGACGACATTGGTCGTTTACTAGAAGTATTGCACCGCTTGGTGGATTCCGGAGAATCGGTTCTTGTCATTGAGCATAATCTGGACGTTATTAAGACTGCGGATTATATCATTGATATGGGACCAGAAGGCGGCAGTGGCGGCGGAACCGTACTGGCAACAGGAACACCAGAGAAGATCATTACTGTTACGGAGTCTTACACAGGTAAGTATCTGAAGCCAGTTCTGATTCGTGATACGGAGCGTACTGAAGCGCTTATGCTTGAGACGGCGGAAACTACCTAAGCTAATAATGCTGGATAGTATAACTAATAAATAATAAAGGTCGCGGCAATTTGCCGTGGCCTTTATTGTTTGTTGTCCAAAATTATTATTTTGGGAAAACAATTGATCGGTACAATTGCTGGTAGTCACCAGTAAATTATAGAAATTATCCGTTCTGATGTGAGTTTTCTAGTAAACGTTATATGACTCCTATAAAAAGAATACTAAATAATAGACGGGATAGGCATATGTAGGGCATGTCCGTCGTAAGATTTAATGAGGAACATGCTGTTGCTGTAAGTATACTTAATGGGTAATAGAATAACTGTAGGCTCGATGGTTCCTTGAAAAATAAATAACTAATTGTAATATACATTTTGTTCTATTAAAGGCTTCAGCTACTAGATTGGGGAAGCAGCCTTAGAACTAAAATCAAACCGATAATCGGCTAATTTGAGGGGGCTTAATCCATAACTGATACTTCATTCATCACCTTCAAAAAATAGAGCATTACTCGTTAGGTTGTATCGCTTTTGCCGGAAAACACCAAACGTCAATGAACAAAATCATTAATTTATCCGATTTTGCAGCAATAAAATATTTTTTTTGCGACAAATACATAATTTTTCTACAAAACCTATTGCATCGCCCAAATGGTAGCGATAACATAGAAGAGGATATGGGGAATACTGGATCTTGCTTGACAACATTTTTGAGGAGGTAAGGTAATGCTACTTGCAGAAGTTGCCGCGCAAGGACCGTCTAAATTTCATACCTTTGATGTTTTTATGATTTTATTCACTATCCTAATTTTGGTTGGAGTCGTTCGGTTACTGAGAGCTCCCCAAAAGAACAAGTTCGCCATTGCTTTCGGAGCGGTTAGTTTGTTGGTTTTTATAATCTCTGACTATGCCATGGTGATGCATTGGTTAAGTTAACGGAAGAATTAAATTGAACAGCTTTGCACCAAAAGACTCCTTTAACGCCGTGGGCGCATTGAAGGTGTCTTTTTTTCAAATTATATAATGTAAAATTAATCCATTCGCAGAGAGAGGGTCTGGTGAAGGTTGATGAGGATTGGGGAGAAGCTGGTGAAGAAAGGAATGGGCTTGCTGCTGTGCGGTGTGTTGCTGTCAGGAGTATGGAGTGAGTCGGTTTATGCGTTGGGTGATACGACTAAGACGGTTAGCGCGGCGACCACAACCCAGAGAGACAAAATCAAAAATTCAACAGCAGCGGAAGACCCCGTACCAGGGATTATTAAAAGTATCACCCCCTCCGTAGTGGGCATTATCGGCAAAGACGATAGTGGAGGCAATAGCGGACCGGATGATCGATACAATCTGACGCATGGTTCTGGGATTATTGTGAAATCGAATGGATGGATTGTAACCAATGCACATGTCATCAAGGATCTGCAGAATGCTTTGGTAGTGACGTCGGACTCCAAAACCTACAGCATTAAAGAAACATATCTAGATGAAGTTAGTGATCTGGCCCTGATCAAAATCAATGCAACCTCCCTTAAACCTGCAAAGTTTATTCCATCGACCGGCAAAACCGTTGTTGGCGAGAAGGTAGTGGCCGTCGGAACACCGATTAGCTTTTCTCTAAGGAATTCAGCGACCGTAGGGGTTATAAGTGGCCTTAACCGTGAAGTAGCTGCGGCTTATCGTCTGATCCAAAGTGACACAGCGATTAATCCCGGGAATAGCGGGGGCCCGCTAGTGAATATGAAGGGCGAAGTGCTTGGAATAAACAGCCTGAAATACTCAGCGGTGGGCGTGGAGAATATGGGCTTCTCAATACCGTCGGATACCGTGCAGTATATTATGAACCAGCTTTTTAAGTACGGTGAAGTAAAACACCCGAGTCTTGGACTAGAGCTAGAGCCGAGTTGGTCCTCGATTGTGGGCTTGCCAACGCTTGATCCCCTGACTGTAACCAAAGTGATTTCTGCTGAAGCACGCAAGGCAGGTGTTGCCGAAGACGACGTCTTGTACAGCATTGACGGCCACCGTGTGGTCTCACTTGTTGATATTAATGAATTGTTTAAAAGCTATTCTCCAGGTACAACGGTACGACTGGTTATGCAAAGTGATGGGGATATCATCATCCGTAAGCTGGTGCTCACTCAGGGTGATCCCCTATTAAGTGAAGAGGGTTCAGGAGCAGACGGAGACGAGCATACGGAAGAGTGATCAGGAAACTCGAGAGGGGGACGGTAAATGGGCTTTAAAGTTTTAAAACAAGGATTGTGTGCGATGCTGGCCTTATTATTGCTATTTTCTATATTACCGATACCAACCGTACGGGCAGCAGAAACAGACAAGCTGCAGCTGAGTCTTAAAGTGGGCAGTACTTCTGCTACGGTGAATGGCAAGAAGGTGACTATCGAGCGGCCTTATATGGAGAACGGAACGGTTATGGTACCGCTCGGGGTTTTTAAAAAGACATTTGGCAGCACGGTTTCCTTAGAAGGAAATGATGTAGTGAAAGTAACGTACGGCTCTCATACAGGGTTAATGACGATTGGTAGTATTAGTGCCTGGAAGGATGCGACTAAAGTTAAACTCACCTCCGCGCCTCGGATGGTATCAGATGTGTTGATGGTGCCGCTGCGTTTTGTGGCGAGTGTACTGGGTGCAACCCTCTCCCAGGGTAACGGTGGTGAGCTGATCATTACCTTAGCTCCAGCTGACAATGAAGGCGATGTGCCAGTGGATACTGGTATTGATAGCGATGTGGGGAAGACGCAAATTGGGAACAGCTATTATCGCTGGACACTAAATTATCCGTCTGGACTGATTGCTGGAAATAGCGGTGGTGATGAGAGTGTGGCTACCTTCTCCAGTGCGGACAATCTTTATTATTTGGAGATTCATGCAAGTGATCAGGCAGTTGCTGTTGATGCAGATGGGCTATTAGAACAACTAGTCCGGGAAGTCGAGTTAGGCAGTGAACTGATATTAGACCGGGAGTCGTTCCCGAAAGCCTCTGTACCCTATGCACGATTGGTCAGTAAAGATTCTAGCGGAGCACTCTGGGAAAACAGGCTGATCTATGCTGAAGGTAGACTTTACGAGATTTATTTGACGGATGAGAAAGCCACTAATTATAAGGATTTAGGCAAATATGCGGGGTTACTGAGCTCTTTTCAGCCCTCTTTTGACACTAAGGATAACAAAATCCGTGATCTCTCTACGGTAAAGAATGGCTTAAGTGAAGCCTATAATCAGGACTATGGTATCTCACTACAGGTTCCTGCCGCTTGGACTAAGGATGACCAGCATTTTTATTATGAAAGCAAACAAGGAAGTCATTTGAGTGTGGCGATTACATCGGCACCTGCTGGTTCTACACTAGAGAGCTGGGCTGAAGAGTTGAAGACAAAAACGCAGGAGAACTTTGTAGCGGACGCATATGTTGTTAAAGGTAGCATGAAGTCTGAAATCTCCGGCGTACATGCACAAATAAGTGAGACACAGCTGAATTTCGGCAACGGTTGGACGACAGAATATCAGGCAATCGTGCTCAAGAATGGGTACCGTTACTATTTTGAATATGTGACACCTCCTGGACAAGAAGACGATAAGGCCAAATTCAAAGCTATTATATCCTCTATTGATATTGATTTTGATCTGTTGAAGGAGAACTTCGGGCGACTCGCTAGCGATGACTATAAGACAATCAAGAATAAAACGATAACCAAAGTATCTAAAAGATACGGCTATGCCATCGACATTCCACGTTTATGGACACCCAATCAAGATGTATTCGAGACACAGTTGGTAGAGTATCGGTTCATCGGAGGACGTTTCCAGATTAACTCGAAACCTGAAAGCTCAGTCGATTATGCGGTGAATATGCTCAAAGATTCTTATCAGAATAAAAATAATGATCCTAAGGGTCCTCGCATTGAAAGTATAGTGGAGTCTACCTTTGCCGGTGTTCCTGCTACGATCCTTACTGTGCATCAAATCAAGAATGGTGTTCCTGTCCGCAGTAAGCACGTTGTTTTTGGTAAAAATGAGGTGGTCTACACGATTACTGTTACGCTGAATGATGCCAATGCTACTGCAGAACAGCAAGCTTTGTTGGATAAAACGCTGCAGTCGTTTCGGTTTACAGGGAATGAGTAGTTTAGAGGTGTTTGGAGTTCATGACTAACTAATAGTAGAGTGTAATTCAATTAGATGAGAACGTCCCTGTAGCCAAAATGGCGTGGGGCGTTCTTTTCTTTATATAAATGTTGGTAAACACATGGCGCTGAGATGTGATATTTGATACAATTATCAAGTTAATCAACTAGAAATGACCCGCCACATGGCGGTTTGGGAGGATATAAATGAAAGAGCAACAAATACGCAGAGAAGACGTGGAGCTATTGGCACCTGCAGGTGACTGGGATTGCATGCGTGCGGCGGTAGCGAACGGAGCGGATGCTATCTTTTTTGGCGTAGAGAAGTTTAATGCACGGGCGAGAGCGAATAACTTTCGCATGGACGAGCTGACGGAAATTATGGCGTTTTTGCATAGCTATGGTGTGAAGGGTTTCCTGACCTTTAATATACTGGTTTTTGAAAATGAATTGTCTGATGCGAAAGAACTGATTGACGCTTGTGTAGATGCTGGCGTGGACGCAGTGATTGTACAGGATTTAGGTTTGGTCAAAATGATTCGTGAAATCTCACCAGACTTCCCGATTCATGGATCGACACAGATGACGATTACTTCCCCGGAGGCGGTTGAGTTCACTAAGCCTTTCAGTTTGGAGCGTGTGGTACTCGGTCGTGAGAACAATCTGAAGCAAATTAAGACGATAGGGGAACAAGCCCGTCTGCCGATGGAAGTATTCGTGCACGGAGCCTTATGTGTCTCTTATTCGGGTCAATGTCTAACTTCGGAAATGTGGGGTGGACGCTCCGCCAACCGCGGAGAATGTGCTCAAGCTTGCCGTCTGCCTTATGATCTGATGGTGGATGGAGAAGTTAAACCAATGGGTGATGTGACTTATTTGCTCTCCCCTAAGGATTTGGCAGCTATTGATCTTATGCCTGAGCTGATCGAGGCGGGTGTAACTTCTTTCAAAATCGAAGGGCGCCTCAAGAGCCCGGAATACGTTGCGAATGTAGTTAGTAAGTACCGTAAGGCAATTGATCGGTATTTTGATGGCGATATGTCCAAACCATCGAAGGAAGAAGTTCGTGAACTGCAACAAAGCTTCTCCCGCGGTTTCACGCATGGTTTCCTAGATGGAACGAACAATAAAAAGCTCGTAGACGGCACTTTCCCGAAAAGCCGTGGTGTATATCTCGGAACGGTTGAACAAATTCTTCGTGATGGAGTTGTCTGCCGTATTCATGCACCGCTTAAGCGGGGAGACGGAATCGTGTTTGATGCAGGGGATCCGACGAAAAAAGAAGAAGGCGGACGCGTTTACGACCTTCGTCGTAAAGGTGTGAAGCTCGAAGGTGAAGCCGGAGAAGGCTGGATCATCGACATCGTAGCCGGTCGTAATGATGTGGATCTGCGTCGTCTAAATGTCGGTGACCGCATTTGGAAGACAAATGACCCTGCGTTAGACAAGGCGCTGCGCCAGACTTATGAGACAGAGAAGCCGTACCGGGTATTCCCGGTACATGTGCGAGTGCAGGGCTGCGTCGGCGAGAAGCTGACCACCTGGTGGACGGACGTTCAGAAGAACGTTACCGTCCGTGTGGACTCGGAGCTCGCGCTGGAAACAGCGCAAAAGCGTCCGATGGATGCCGCGCTGCTGGAAGAACAATTCGGCCGCCTGGGCGGAACCGTGTTCCAGCTTGACGCGCTAGAGTCGCATCTGCAAGGCGACGTCATCGTCCCTATGCGCGAGCTGAACAGCATCCGCCGCCAAGCGGTGGAGCTGCTTGCGGGCGAGCGCCCGAAACCGCCCGTGTACGTGAAACGGGCGATCGAGGTCTACGTCGACGCTACCCGCAGGGACGTCGCTCCGCAACGCGCCGGTGAAGCGGAGCTCACCGCGCTGTGCCGCAGCCTGCCGCAGGTGCAGGCTGCGCTCGAGGCCGGTGTGAGAAACATCTACGCCGACTTCGAGTTTATCAAGCAGTTCCCGGCAGCGGTAGATGCGGTACGGGCTGCAGGGGCCAGCATTGCGCTGGCCACGCCGCGCATTCATATGCCGGGTGAGAATGGCTACCACGCCAATATCTTGCGCTTGCAGCCGGATGCCGTGTTAGTACGCAACACCGGCGCGCTGTATTATTACCTGCGCCGCCGCCAAGAGCAGCCGGATGCCGTGCATCCACGCCTGATCGGCGATTTCTCATTGAATATCGCCAATCATAAGGCAGTGGACCTGTTCCTTGAGGCAGGCTGTGATATGGTAACACCATCCTATGACTTGAACATTCAGCAGATGGTTGACCTGCTTGAACACAGCGATACTTCTCGTATGGAGATCGTTATTCATCAGCATTTGCCGATGTTCCACACAGAGCATTGCGTATATTGTACCTTCATGAGTGAAGGCACAGACTTTACGAACTGTGGTCGTCCATGTGAAGAACATCGCGCTTCTTTGCAAGACCGTATTGGAATGTCACATCCAGTTCGTGTGGATGAAGGCTGCCGTAATACCGTCTATAATGCAGTTGAGCAGTCCGGTGCGGAGTATTTGAATAATTTCCGTGATCTAGGCGTATCCTCGTACCGCGTGGAGTTCCTGGAAGAGACACCAGAGCAAGTGGCTGAGGTAATTAGCCTATACAGCCGCGCACTGCGTGGTGAGATCTCTGGTACGCAGGTATGGAAGAGCTTGAAGGCTACCAACCAGTTGGGGGTTACACGGGGACAATTGGTTAACGCGAAGTAATAATGGATAAATGAATAGGGCTAGGTGACGCCGGGGGGATTCTGGTGTTGCTTGGCCCTTTTTTATAGATATTATCTCGTCCTCTTCGTAACTTGCATATACTAGATAGTATATAGCGAGGGTTAGAAATAGGTTCAACCTTGTATAAGGTTAATACTAAATCCTCACTCTCTGGTTTGATTGGAATAGATATACAAATATAACAAACGCTCTGACATAAATCTGCTATAACTGCTATAATTGAAGTAAATATGCCATTTTACTATACAGAGTATTTAAGTTGGAAGAGTAACCGACAGAAGGAGTTAATGTGATGAAGATCCGTAAAGCCATTATTCCCGCAGCAGGTCTGGGTACACGCTTTTTGCCTGCGACCAAAGCAATGCCTAAAGAAATGTTACCGATTGTAGATAAACCGACGATCCAATATATTGTCGAAGAAGCAGTTGCTTCCGGAATCGAGGATATTATTATCGTGACGGGGAAAGGTAAGCGGGCGATTGAAGACCACTTTGATAATTCTTTTGAACTGGAATTTAACTTAGCTGAGAAGCAGAAGTGGGAACTTCTTGAATCTGTTCGCAAATCCTCCGAAATGGCTGATATCCATTACATTCGCCAAAAAGAACCAAGAGGTCTCGGTCACGCGATTTGGTGTGCGCGTAAATTCATTGGGAATGAGCCGTTTGCTGTTCTGCTAGGTGATGATATTGTGGAAGCAAACAAACCATGTCTCAAACAAATGATAGATGTTTATGATGAATATAAATCTTCCATTGTCGGTGTCCAGCCTGTTCCTTGGGAAGAAGTGTCACGGTATGGTGTTGTGGATGCTTCGCCTTTGGCTGAGCGGGTCTATAAGGCTAACCGGCTAGTAGAGAAGCCGAAGAGAGAAGATGCTCCTTCTAATCTAGCGATTCTGGGACGGTACATCTTAACTCCACGTATCTTTGATATGCTCGGTGAGCAACAGGTGGGTGTAGGTGGAGAAATACAGCTTACCGATGCGATCTCCCGCTTAAGTGAAGTGGAGCGAATCATCGCTTATGACTTTGAAGGCAAACGCCATGATGTAGGAGAAAAGATGGGATTCATCCAGACCACTATACATTATGCACTTCAGCATGATGAACTTAAAGGTGATTTACTTCGTTATATGAAAGAACTTGTTGATAATGAAGTTGCTAAGGCTGGGCTTTAAGGGAACTCATATCGTCGAAGAATAGCATGCCACAGTATATGCTCAAGACGCGAATTTAAAGACACTGAAAAAAAGTTCTAGCCAATAAGCTACTTCCGGTACTGAGCGGGGGGTAGCTTTTTTAGTTCTTGTTGTGTCTATGTTGGTTATAAAATCGAGTGAAATCTTCAAGGCTCCTTATACAGTTGGAGGTGGATGTTCTAAACAAGGGTTGTAAATATTGAATCGGAAGGGCTGCAGGATAGATATGCCGTCATCGACAAACTGAAGTATAAGCAGAGCATAAAGGAGCTATTTTGTCATCAAGTTTTATCTGACTCACAAATAAAAACACGCCCCACGCTACTGGAGGTAGCGTAGGACGTATTTATAAGGTTAGTAAACAAAATTATGTGAAGAGTCCTTGAGCAGAGGTGCTTTTTCATCCTTTGGCGAAAGAACTGGTTGAATATACACCATAGGCCATTCAACGCCAATCTCGGGATCATTCCAGAGGATGCCACCATCGCATTCCGGCGAGTACAGCTCATCGCATTTATACTGAACCTCTACGCCATCCGTCAGGGTCATAAATCCATGTGCAAAGCCCTTCGGAATTAGTAATTGCTTCTTGTTGTCGGCGGTCAGTTCGATGCCAAACCATTTGCCGTACGACGGACTACCTCGGCGAATATCTACTGCCACATCGAAGATCGCTCCCATAGTGCAGCGAACGAGTTTGGTTTGTGATTTTGGATGAATTTGATAATGAAGCCCCCGCAGCGTACCCTTGTTAGCAGAAAAAGATTGATTATCCTGCACAAATTGCAGCTGTAGACCTTGTTCATGGAACTTAGATTCATTGTAGGTTTCCATAAACCAACCTCGGTGATCGCCGAAGATAGCCGGTTCTACAATAAGAACGCCTTCCAGCTTTGTTTGTGTAAATTTCATTGTTCACTCTCCGCTCTTTAATATTGAATTTTACCAGTGGCGACTTTGATTAGATATTGTCCATATTCGGTCTTACTTAGCTTTTGCCCACACTCCAGTAAATGCTCTTTCGTAATCCATCCATTAATATATGCAATTTCTTCCGGAGCGGAGATTTTTATGCCTTGATGGTCCTCGATCGTTCTAACGAAATTAGTCGCATCGACCAGACTCTGATGTGTACCGGTATCGAGCCAAGTGAAGCCTCGGCCCAGTAAGGCAACGTCCAATTTCCCCATTTTCAAGTAAGCCTCATTAATTGAAGTGATCTCAAGTTCCCCACGGCTGGAAGGCTTCACTTCTTTGGCCAGAGATATGACCTGATTATCATAAAAGTATAAACCAGTAACCGCATAGTTAGATTTGGGATGTTCAGGTTTTTCTTCTACGCTGAGAACTTTACCGGTATTATCGAATTCAAGTACGCCAAAACGCTCTGGATCAGGTACATGATATCCAAACACGGTTGCACCGTGTTCTTTTTCAGCTGCCTGCTTAAGGAGTTTGGTCATTCCGTTTCCATAATAAATATTATCCCCAAGTATCATAGCCACGGAATCATTTTTGATGAATTCTTCTCCTAGAATAAATGCCTGTGCTAACCCGTCGGGGTTAGGTTGAACAATGTACTGTAGCGAAATTCCAAATTGAGAACCATCGCCGAACAAACTTTGAAAACGTGGGGTATCTTCAATTGTAGAAATAATCAAAATATCCTTGATGCCAGCCAGCATCAGAGTGGATAAGGGATAGTAGATCATCGGTTTATCATAAATTGGCAACAACTGTTTACTTGTTACCATTGTGAGAGGATAGAGGCGCGTGCCGCTTCCACCCGCTAGAATAATGCCTTTCATAAATAGATTTAGATCCCCTTTACTATATAAATTGAAAATTATAGGATTTTTGAATGATTGTTATTTCCATTATATTTTACGCTTGATTACATTGCTTTGTCTATTGGAGCCATAAGAGAAGAAGATGAGACTCATCCAGATGGTAATTCATTATGCACTACTGCATGGGAAGCTTAAGGAAGAACTTCTGGAATGTTTGCGAAAAGTAATAAATATGGAACTAGAGTTGACCCAAAAGTAGACTTTTACACGTAATTCAAAAGGACCTCGCGCTTCACTATTAAGTGAAACGCGAGGTCCTTTTTTAACACTTCTAGAACTGTGTATTTACCAAAGTTTCAATCTGTGTTGCTTCTAAAGAATCAGCTGCGATCAGTGAGTCGTATATCGCCTGATCTTCGCCACCAGTTTTCATCAAAGCAGCAAGGTACCAACGAGCAATCTCGCGATTCGTTGCATCTGCGAAATCTTGGCTTAAGGCCGGTTTTAAGATGGAGATTGCTTTTTGAATCTGTCCAGACATATATTGCATTTTTCCTACCTTTAGTGTCACATCCGGAGCAAGGGTCTTAGAAGGATCATTATCCGTAAGTACATGATTATAAGCCAAAAGCCCAACGGCAAAGCCAGCTTTCATATTTTCTATTCTATCTTCATTATCTTGTTGTGCGTAAGCCGCTTGTCCTAAATCAAAAGAACGGCTGATGATTGAACTGTACCAATCAATATTCCACGGCGTTTCACTATTCATTATATCCGTGTAATTAGCATCTGAACTAAGCTTCAAAGTTGTCTTTGCTGCATCCTCTTGCCCAGATAAGAGCTGCATTTTTCCAACGTTCAAAGCTATTGCTGGTGTAACTGAGAAAGGACGTCCTTGCATTTGTTCTGGTGGAAGAGTTTTCAAATGTTCTACACCAGTGAGAACGTGATTATATGCTTCAAGCTCTTCTGTGAAGTACTTTTCTTTTTTCGCTTCATCTTTTTGATTAAGTGCTTGTTGACCTAATGCAAAGGAGCGGCTGATGAGAGTTTCATACCAATTAATATCCCAGTTGAACTTATCAGCATTGTCAAGGTAAACATTATAAGCAAGGTCACTTTGCCCCTTTAAATCGTAGTAGCTGACCATCTGAACCAATAGATATTTATTATAAGGCTCATCTTCTAGTGCTCGAGTCAATACATTATAAGCTTCGTTAAGAAATTGTTCATCTTGTGTTTGGTTGAAAACCGTCATATCCAAAGCAGATAAAGAGAGAGCCGATTCAGGGTGATTTGGGCGGGCTTTTAAGGCTTCACTTAATGGCGTTTTAATTTCTTCATATGAAGTACTCACTCTAATTAGATTTTTACCTTTTAGGGCAGCATTACTGGAACCAATATAGCTAATGGAGAGGAACAATAGGAATACAGTGCCTACTGTGAGTACAGCCAAATATCCAAGCCGTAAACCAGCTTTGTTCCAATTTCCCCGCATCTTCTTACTATCCATAACAACCGTCATACCAGCTAAACCAAGGAAGACGAGTATCCCCATGAAGGCATAACTCATATTGAAATCTAGCAGGCTGTGCACAAGAATAGATAGAGCAATGATTAGATAGAAGAAACCATTCTCAAAATCATTTTTATCCCGTTTCACATACCCACGAATATATTTATAGAAAATATACAAAATGAATCCCATAAATACGATGAAACCAAGGATCCCAACCTCGATCAAGAATTGTAAAAAGAAGTTATGCACTTGACGGCTAACATAAGGGTTGTTCTGATAGTGCTCATACAATGAGGACCATCCACCACCACCAGCACCAAGAATCGGATAATCCTTAACTACCTTCATGGCATCTTTATAAAAAGTAATCCGCTCAAGAACGCTATGTTGCTGAAAATTGATGTTTTCAAGACGAGTGGCCATATTGCTAGGTAAGATATTTTTTGCGCTTGTACCTATCAGTAAGAAAGCTACAATTCCGACGAGTGCAACAGAACCAAGTGGAATCCATAGACCTGTTAGTTTACGTGACGACCAATTGCTGAGCTTTTTCTCCAGCCAAGGAGCGACAAAACGCTGAATGACCCAAGATAGACCTGCCACAACTACCGAAGCTCCGAGCAGGTATCCCCAGCCTTTCAAGGCGCCGGATGAAGTGAAATTTGTATTTAGCTCTAGTCCAAGGTTAGTCACTGGAGTCGTAATGAGCAACGAAGCAATACCAGCAACACCAAGATGAAGAATCCAGAGAATTTGCTGTGCAGGTTTCAGGAATAGCAGCAGCAATATAAATACGACAGGTAGCAATACTAGACCACCACGAGATAATGTTAATAATATTGATACAATGATAGGAACTAACATAAAGCTGTGTGTTAACGTTCCATACCATTTTTTAGAGCGAATAAGCGCGAATATTGCTACAAAGAGAAAAGCCATTAAGAATGCAGCGTATGTATTCGCATACTGAAAGATCGAAGTCAGACGAAGTCCGTTAGAGTCAGTCATAACTGCATCTAAATAGATATCATTCCGTACGGTGTTTGAGAACCAACCCACAAGAGCGCCGGCTAATTTATTGCTGCCTAACCAATTTAAGAGCCCGAAACCAACTATGAAATAAGCGATTGCTAGTATGGCGTTTTGAATGACAACATTTACTTGCTTTTGCTTCAAGAGATAAAAGGCTATAATGAAGACTGCAACATACATGCTCTGAATAAACAGCATATTCATTGCCATATAATGCGAAACTGCGACAAACAATGATAGAGCGTAAGTCAGAGGAAGTAATATAGATGCTAGAGCTACTAAGTCCCTCTGTTCATCTAGTTTGAATTTTTTGAAGTATAAGCCAAGGCAGACTAGCAGCAAAAGGCCACTTAATAGTGCAGATACATAGATTGGCTTTTCGAAATCTAACTGCTGTCCGTTAAATAATCCCACTTGAAATGGGGCCCAACACAAAAATAGAATAAAACCAACAACTAATGCCCATATCGGACTTGCTATCTTTTCAACATTTCTCGACTGAGCGGCGTTTTTACCGTATACTGGTTTCGACACGTTATAATCTCCTTTTCCTGTAGGTACGACAATATTTTAGCATATTAGATAATCATTGAGCTACTTTAATCAGATTCTATGATGTTAAACTACTATAAGTAAATGAATTATATTATTCAGACAATGTATGGAGGACTCATTAAATGAAACGAAACGGGAAGATAGATTGAATATGACTAATGCCAAATCTTTTATTTATAAAAAAATTTATAAATTAGCTGTAAAATTAAAGCCTATGGCAGTCAAATTGCTTTCTTTTGAAACTAGACAGAAGATAAAAAAAAGGCTACTTAAAACGGCTTTCCCAATCCATAAAAATGGCACCTCTGAGAATAATAAGGGTGTATTAACAGGTGTGAATTTAGTTGGATATTCTAGAGCGGAGATGGGGATTGGGGAATCTTGCAGAATAGCTGCTAAAAGCATGAGCGCTGTAGAGATTCCATTTGGAATTATCAATTTTACAGGTACTAATTCTGCAAGAATGAATGATAATACCTGGGTACATAAGGAAATGTCAGGCCCTGAGTATAATTTAAATGTGTTTCATATTAATGCTGAGCAAATGATTGAAATCTATGCGCATTACGGAAACTCTATTTTTAAAGATCGTTATAATATTGGATTCTGGCACTGGGAACTGCCTGATTTCCCAGATGATTGGAAAGAAAGCTTTAATTTAGTAGATGAGATTTGGGCGCCTTCTACGTTTGTAGTTGACTCTATTGGTATGAAAAGTCCGGTTCCTGTTGTTAAGATTCCTCATAGTATTGAAGTTAGTATTACTGATGTTAGGGATAGGTCGTATTTTAATTTACCTGAACAAACATTTCTCTTTCTTTCTATGTATGATCTGAAAAGTTATCAGGCAAGAAAAAATCCACAAGCATCGATCAAAGCATTTCAGTTAGCTTTCCAGCCTGATGATGATGCCGTTGGTTTGGTTATTAAGGTGAACAGTGTAGAGAAAGAATCGAAAGAGTTGGATGAACTGCATGAGCTTATTGGAAATTATAACAATATTTTCTTGATAGATAGAACTCTGTCTAGGAATGATACCAATGCATTAATTTCTGTAACTGATAGTTACGTATCTCTTCATCGAAGCGAAGGTTTCGGTCTTGGATTAGCAGAGGCTATGTATCTAGGTAAACCGGTTATTGGGACAAACTGGTCATCTAATGTGGATTTTATGGACTTTAACAATTCGTGCTTAGTGGATTATAGATTAGTACAGCTAGATCATGATCATGGACCTTATAAGTCATATCAATTCTGGGCCGATCCTGATATAAAGCATGCGAGCCAGTATATGCGTAAACTTTGTGACGATAAGAACTTTTATGAAGTAATTTCGTCTAAAGGTGAGGAACATATAAAAAAGAACTACTCTCCACAAGCTGTAGGCGAATTGATTAAAAAAAGATTAGAATATATCTCTTTTTGGAAATTTGGAGGATGAAATGACAATTACTTGTGTGATCATGGCGGGTGGAAAGGGAGAACGTTTCTGGCCTAAAAGTCGAACGAATCTCCCAAAACAATTTTTAAACATCTCAGGGAACAAATCAATGATTCAACAGTCGATAGCTAGATTAGAAAAGTTAATTGATATCAGTCAAATTTTTATTGTAACCAATGAACTTTATGCTGAATTAATTAAAGCTCAAATACCGCATTTGCCTCATGCAAATATTATTATTGAGCCAGTCGGAAGAAACACAGCACCTTGTATTGGGTTGGCATCCATCATTATTGAAGACAGATTTCCAGATAGCACAATGATAGTTATACCTTCAGATCATATTATTGAGAATGAAGAAGGATTTGTGCAAATCTTGAAAACTGCTGTTGAAGTAGCTCAGGATAATAGTAATCTTGTTACTCTCGGTATTCAACCTACGTATCCAGAGACCGGATATGGATACATTGAAAGTAGTGACCAATTCAAGGAAATTAATGAATTGAATGTTCATAAAGTAAATAAGTTTGTTGAGAAACCTGATTTCGAGACGGCTCAATCTTATCTAGAATCCGGTAATTTCTTCTGGAACAGTGGTATTTTTGTTTGGAAAATTGAGACTATCAGAGGTTATATTAAAGAACTTATGCCAGAGATGCACGATATATTAGAGACTATGAAAACAGTCTTTGATTCTGAAGATCGTGACGCAATTATTCGTTCTGAGTTTCTAAAAATGCCAGATCAATCTATTGACTATGGGATTATGGAGAAGGTAAATAATATCTATGTTATTCCTTGTGTTTTTGGATGGGATGACGTGGGCAGTTGGACTGCTTTAGAAAGAATAAGTGATCTGGATGAGAATGGGAATGTCATTAAGGGCAACATATTAAACCTAGATACAAAGCGCTGTATTATTGAAAGCAACGGGAAACTAATTGCTACACTTGGTGTTGAGGATTTGATAATCGTTGATACTGAAGATGTAACCTTAATTTGTACAAAAGACAAGGCTCAAGAGGTTAAGCTACTGCTTAAAGAATTACGTATGCAGAAGCTTGAACAATATTTATAATTAACAATTAATTAATATTAAAGGGGAATTTATTACAATGACTAAACACGCACTCATTACTGGTATTACAGGACAAGACGGTTCATATTTGGCAGAACTCTTACTTTCTAAAGGATATAAAGTATTCGGTTTACGCCGTAGAACAAGTGTGCCAATTCTTGAGAATATCGAACATTTGCAGAATGAAATAGAATTTATTGATGGAGATTTGCTTGATATGGGCTCCCTGATTAATGCAGTACGCATCTCTAACCCAGATGAAGTATATAACTTAGCGGCTCAATCGTTTGTAGCAACTTCTTGGATTCAACCGGTTGCTACAGGACAAGCAACGGGGATTGGTGTAACCAACATGCTTGAGGCTGTGCGTTTAGTAAAACCGGATGCTAGGTTCTATCAAGCTTCTAGCAGTGAAATGTTCGGTAAAGTTGTAGAAACTCCACAAAAAGAAACTACGCCGTTTTATCCTCGTAGTCCTTACGGAGTTGCTAAAGTATACGGTCACTGGATTACAGTAAACTATAGAGAAAGCTACAATATGTATGCTTGCTCCGGTATTTTATTTAATCATGAATCTCCGCGTCGGGGAATTGAATTTGTAACTCGTAAAGTTACTGATGCGGTTGCAAGAATTAAGTTGGGAATGCAAAGCGAACTTCGTTTAGGTAACCTGGATGCAAAAAGAGACTGGGGTTTTGCTGGCGATTACGTGAGAGCTATGTGGTTGATGCTGCAACAGGATAAAGCAGATGATTTCGTGATTTCGACTGGCGAAACACATACTATTGAAGAATTGGTGGAAATCGCATTTAGCCATGTTGGGTTAAATTGGAGAGACTACGTTGTAATTGATCAGAAGTTTGTAAGACCTGCTGAAGTTGATCTGTTACTTGGTGACTGCACCAAGGCTAAAGAAAAACTGGGCTGGGAACTTGAGGTTGGGTTTGAACAGCTAGTGAAAATGATGGTGGATAGTGATCTTGAAAAATTGTCTAAATAGGACTTATTTTCATAATTAAGGAGGCTTACTAATGAGGGCTTTGATAACAGGTTCTACTGGTTTTGTTGGTCAACATTTGGCAAGCTACTTAATGAATTATGGAATTGAGGTTTGGGGAACCACCAGGGATAATTTTAATGGAATTATCCCTGGTATGAAAATTGTTCCTGTTGATTTTGAAAATGTCGGTAGTCTTGTGAAGGTACTAGATGATGTCCAACCGGATTTTATTTATCATTTAGCGGGTCAAAGCTCGGTCAAGGATTCTTGGACAGACAAATCAACTACTTTTCAAAGCAACGTGAACCTCACTATACATTTATTAGAGGCTGTTATTAACAGTACAATCAAGGGGAAAGTTAAAGTCTTAACTGTTGGTTCTTCAGAGGAATATGGCGGTCCTGATGAGCAGTATAAGCCTATTTCTGAAGATGCCTGTTTGAAACCTACATCTCCTTACGGTATTTCTAAAGCTACAGTGGGGATGCTGGCAAGACATTACTTTGTTGCCTATGGATTAAAAATAATTCACGCAAGGCCGTTTAATCACATAGGACCTGGTCAACGTGTAGGGTTTGTTGTGTCTGATTTTTCAAATCAAATTGTACAAATTGAAAGAAGACAACAGAACAACGTAATATCAGTGGGGAATTTAAGTGCACAAAGAGACTTTACTGACGTTCGAGATATTGTTCATGCGTATTATCTTTTACTAAATCAAGATGAAAATGCTGATTGGGGGGGGAGTGTTAATGTATGTTCTGGTAAGGCAACGTCCATCCAGAGCATATTAGATACACTGCTCTCACTTTCTCATTCCTTCATTGATGTCGTTGTTGATAGTGATAAGCTGAGACCCGTAGATGTCCCAGTATTCATCGGGGATAACACTAAGCTTAAAAGTTTAACCGATTGGGAACCAACCATTAGCTTAACGCAAACACTTAGTGATGTTTTGAAAAAATTGAGAGATCAAAGTTAAGGTGAGAAACTGGATGATAAATGACTGGATTGATGTTTATAAATATAGAGAGTTCCTGAAAAATTCAGTTTCTAAGGACCTAAGAACAAGGTATAGAGGTTCTGTGTTTGGATTTTTGTGGACGTTTCTCAATCCCTTGTTAATGCTTGTGGTATATTCTGTTCTTTTTTCAATTGTTGTTAGAATGGAAGTTGATAATTACCCCCTATTTTTATTTAGTACATTACTTTCGTGGAATTTTTTCTCGAATTCAATTTTAAGTGGTTCCTCTGTTATTGTAGGATCGGGTAACTTGATCAAAAAAATCTATTTCCCACATGAAATTTTGCCTATATCTGTAGTTATGGGTGGTTTAGTAAATTATATCTACGGTTTGGTGATTTTGATTCCTGCGCTTTCTTTGTATGGTTATTATCCGAATGTGTATTATATTTATCTACCTTTAATTTTGTTAATACAAGTAATATTAACTTTAGCAATCACTTTTTTGGTATCATCGCTGACTGTTTTTTTTAGAGATTTAGAACATATGCTTGTAATCATAGTGAACGCTTTGTTTTATTTATCAGGGGTGTTGTTCCCATTATCAAATGTACCAGAAAAGGTTCGGTGGCTTTTTTATTACAATCCAATTGCCATGATAATGGCCGCTTATCGAGATGTTTTCTATTATAACAAGATGCCTGATATAATTTCTCTTTTAGTGATTGGTCTTTTCTCCTTAGTACTTCTTGTTATTTCACAACGAATATTTGCAAAATTAAAGTTTAGATTTATTGAAGAAATCTAGAGGGTGGATATGATGTCTAACATTGCGATTAGGGTTTCAGATGTCTCAAAAAAATTCAAAATATTTGAGGACAAACCGGCTACTTTAAAAGATCGTATTATTTATAGAAGTAAAGGTGTCTTCCAAGAAAAATGGGTCCTAAGGGATATTTCGTTTGATGTACCCAAAGGTAAAATGATTGGACTAATAGGGCGGAATGGATCAGGTAAAAGTACCTTGTTGAAGATACTTACTCGTATATTGCAACCAGATACGGGGAAAGTGGAAATTGTAGGACGTGTTTCTAGCCTGCTTGAATTAGGAGCAGGCTTTCATATGGATTTCACAGGACGTGAGAATATTTATATGAATGCGTCCATTTTTGGTTTGTCACGGAAAGAGATTGATGGAAAAATTGACGAAATCATTCGCTTTGCTGAATTGGGCCCATTTATTGAAAACCCTGTAAGAACCTATTCCTCTGGTATGTATATGAGATTGGCTTTTTCTATTGCGGTTCACGTTGACCCAGATATTCTTTTAATTGATGAAATATTGGCAGTTGGTGACAATGCCTTTCAAAAGAAGTGCATCAGCAGGATTGAAAGCTTTAAGAGTCAAGGGAAGACCATCGTTTTTGTATCGCATGACAACGGAGTAATGGAAAGACTATGTGACGAGTTGTATTGGATACACGAATCGCGATTAGTTGATCATGGTGAACCTCGGAAGGTAGTCAGAAACTATATGGACTTCTTAAACGAGAGTGAAGAAAAACGACTAACGGCTGAGTCTGAAATTGTAACAGCTCCCGTGAAAAATGTGGAAGCGTTAGAAGTTGTAGAACAGGGTGAACGATGGGGGAATAAACTGGCTGAGATCAGAAATGTGAAAATGGTTGATGCTGCTGGCGAAGAAAAGCACTTTTTCGAAAAAGGGAAATCGGCAAAGGTACTTATTAGTTATGAGGCTGCAAAACTCAAAATAGATAAACCTGTATTTGGAATTGGTGTTTATAAAATGGATGGATATTGTTGCTACGGAACTAATACACATATTGACGGTGAAAAATTGATTTTACATGATACCGGTGTTATAGAAGTATCTATTGAGCATCTGAATTTGGTTGCTGGTGAATATTATTTGGATGTTGCCTGTCATCATGAAAATGGAACTCCGTATGACTATATAACAAGAGCACTTACGTTTAACATTAAGTCTTACGAAGAGGAAATAGGAGTAGCCTACTTGCCGCATCAATGGATTCATAAAGGAGGTCAGAAAGAGAATGAGTAACAAGTTTAAGTCAACAGAAGAACTAATGGAACATTTAAAAAAACAGATTGTGCAGTATTCCAATGGCGAAGAAGTAGCTTTGGATTATAGTTCCAATCAAGAATTGCCTACTATGGCTGGTCAAATTGACATAGCCCGTTTAAAACAAGAGGTTGAAAGAAATAATTTGTTATGGAATGTGAGTGCCGACCAACCTATCACATCTCACCGTAAAGTCTCCGGCAAATTAATAGTCTTTGGGAAAAAGTTTGTGCGCAAATTTCTAAGATGGTATGTTGCTACTCCCTTTAAATCTCAAACAGAGTTTAATGGATCGATAACACGTTCTTTTAATGAAACGACTAATTTGTTATTAATTGCGAAAACGAAAATTGAGGAGTTGACTTCCTCACAACATGAATTAATGAATCGAATAAACCTAATGGAAGAAAGATTGTCTAGACAAGATAACATCATCGGAAAATATGAAAATGAAACTCATACTAAATTTGAACATCTGAAGAGTGATTTAGATCGTTTGACTGATAATGAGGAAGTCTTTCATAATATCGGGCAAAGAATAAATGTAGTTCAAGAGGATATAAAGCTTATAGATAAATTAACAAATGAGCAGAAAAATACTATGAATAATTTTATTTTCCCAAAATTAGATGAGATGAATGGTAGGATTCATTTTAACGAGCAGCAATTAAGAGCGGAACTCAACTTTCTAAACTATAGAATCAGAAAGTCTAAAAATACTCACTTGAAAATTGCAGATGCTACTTCTTTGCATGTGAATATTGATAAGGACAAAACGGAATCTGCAACTGAGGAATCACAGTTTGACTATCTCCTTTTTGAAAATAGATTTAGAGGATCAAATGAGGATATTCGAAACAGACAGATGAAGTACCTTCCTTATTTTGAGAGTAAGCAAAACGTATTAGATATAGGTTGTGGGCGAGGAGAGTTTATTGAACTTCTTCTAAATTCTAACATTTCTGCTAAAGGGATTGACATGACAGATGAAATGGTTGAATATTGCCAAGATCTAGGATTGCCTGTTGTGAAACAAGATGCAATTAACTATTTAGAACAACAGGAGGATAACTCTATTGGAGGGATTTTCCTAGGGCAGGTGATAGAACATATTCCCTTTGATAGTATTATCAAACTAGTTGAGCTGGCATGGAATAAATTGATGCCTGGATGTTACTTGATTATGGAAACTCCAAATCCACAGACACTTGCTATCTTTAATCGTTCTTTCTATATGGACCCTACACATGTGAAACCGGTGCATCCTCTTACGGTTCAATTTTTGACAGAGTCAGTAGGTTTTAGAGAATCTAAGGTCATTTACTCAGGGAGAGTCGAGAAAGAATCTGCATTGCCTCATGTCCAGGCTTCATTGGACAGTATTCAAAATATAGAGGAAATCAACAACTCAATTGACAGATTAAATGATCTCTTGTTTGGAGATCAAGACTACGCTCTAATAGCGCGCAAGTAGAGGGCAGGAGACTATGAAAATTGGAATAATTAAACCTGATTATAAGATTAACGGTGGTTTCGAAGTAGTTATCAATCATATTAAAGAAGAATTAGAGAGAATCGGACACCAAGTAGATATCGTTTATGTGGATGCGACGGAGAGAAGTATTAATAATATTCCGTTCCCTGTAAGCAACGATGAGTATGAACAGAATGTTGAATTTTTCAATTATATTAATTACTTTTGGAAATATATGAGAATGGATTTATCGCTATATGATACAGTCATAAGCACTCAACCTCCGTCCTTTGCTATACAGCATCCTAAGCATATAGCCCTCTTTTATCATCATAGTAAGGTTCATTATGACTTATCAGAACTTATTCAAGAAGTCGGGCTAAATAAACCATTTCATCTGAAGGCTCAAGAAGTGATAAGGGAAATTGACTCTATTAGTCTGTCGAAAGTGTCTACTATTTTAGCGGGAAGTAAAACCATAAAGCAAAGGATTGCCAAATACAATAACCTAAGTATAAATGTAGACCTTTTTTATGCCGGGATCGATAACGACATATATAATTATAATGGACCAGTCTCATATCAGTCTCCAATAATAGTTGGAAGGCATGAGTTTCCCAAACGACCTGAACTATTTGTAAAGGCTATGAAAAAAATACCAGAAGTTCAAGGGCGAATTATTGGTGAAGGTGGACGAACCGGAGATCTTAGAAAAATAGATCAGTTGCTGACGTATGCGGCTAAGCAAGAAATGGAGATATCAGATGAAGTTGTTTGGAAGAAAATGTCCAATGGAGCGTTCACAAAAGAGCATTTAGACATACTTCATAAATCCCAGAAGACACATTTGAAATCAAATGTTATTTTTACAGGTAGAGTATCGAAAGACGAATTATTTAAAGAATATGCCAACGCGTTGTGTGTAGTTTGTCCTGCTTATGAGGAAGACTACGGACTAACGGCTATTGAAGCAATGTCATTCAAAAAGCCTGTAATTGCTTGTACAGACGGTGGTGGATATGCGGAATTGATTAAAGATGGCGTGAATGGTTTTCTAGTAGAGCCTAATTCTACTGCTCTTGCTGAAGCAATATATAAATTAGCGACTAATCCAGATCTGGCTAAACAGATGGGGGGGAATGCTTATGAAACAAGCAGATTATACTCCTGGAATAATGCAATGAGAACAATATCGGAAACGATTATAAAGTAGGAGGCGCTCATGAATGAATATAGCCATTATCTCTCCTAGTCCTAAACCATTCGCAGTAGGTGGCATCGAAAAGTTGATGTTGGGGCTATATTATAATATAGATAAATTGACGGATCATAGGGTTGAACTTTTTAAAATCCCTACAGAGGAAAATGGGTTTTGGCAGCTTATTGATAGTTATAGAAATTTTTATAAACTGGATTTGAGTCATTTTGACATGGTAATAAGTTTTAAATACCCTGCATGGATGGTTAGTCATCATAATCATGTCGTTTATATGGCGCATCATCTTAGAGGATTGTTTGATACGTACCACTTTATGAATATGCCTGAGAATATGTCCAAAACAAAATATAGCCTCATAAATGAGATAGTTGATTATACGAACAATAAGGCGAATTTAAATAGCGATTTGGACTCATTTTTTGAAAGGATTGATCAATTATACAAGGATAGGAATTCATATCCAGAATCTTTGTTTTCATTTCCAGGCCCCTTTATTAGGGCTATTATTCATTTTTTGGATGCTTGGGCTCTTCATCCTTCCAGAATTAATAGATATACTTCGATTTCCAACACTGTGAAAGTTAGAAAAGACTATTTTCCGCACAATGTAAATGTTGATGTAATCCATCCTCCAACCTCGCTTGAAGGACTGGGAACAGGCGCATATGATTACTTTCTGATCGTGGGGAGATTGGACGGGGCTAAACGAGTTGAGATGGTTGTTAAAGCAATGAAGTTGATAAAGAACCCTGATGCTAAATTACTGATTGCTGGAACAGGCCCAGAAGAATATAAGTTGAAAGAACTCGCTGGAGATGCCTCCAATATAGAGTTTGTGGGTTACATTAACAATGAAAAATTAACAACCCTATATAAAAATGCGTTGGCAGTAATATATATTCCTTATGATGAGGATTATGGACTAGCGACTATTGAGGCGATGCATTGTAAGAAGCCGGTAATTACATGTAGAGATTCTGGCGGCACGACGGAGTTCGTAAGACACGAAATCACTGGATTAATTGCTGAAAGTAATCCAGAAAGTCTAGCACACCAACTAGAACGACTTATTAATGATATTCCTTTTGCAATGGAACTAGGAGAAAAAGGTTATGAAACAGTAAAGGGAATAACTTGGTTGAACACAATTCATAGTTTACTTAATAATAAGGGGATATCCGTCTCACCACCTGTCACTGCAATACAAAAGAAAAAGATTGTTATCTTATCTACTTATCCAGTTTTCCCAAAACAACATGGAGGACAACTGAGAACATATAATTTGTATTATAATTTGAAAGATGAATTCGATGTAACTGTTATTAGTCTCAATGATAAAGGACAGTATTACAAGCTTGATAAAGCTGGTTTTGCAGAAATAAGTATACCAAAGACCCAAAAACATCAAGATCAAGAGTGGCAGATTGAACGTGAGGTAGGAATACCAATCACTGATATTGCAATGGAGAGGTTATCTCACTATACTCCTGAATATCATGAAATTTCTAAGAAGTATTTGGACGATGGTGATATTTTAATTGCATCTCAGCCTTATTTATTTCATCTCATTGAACCATATTGTGGTGTGAAAAAGGTTGTATATGATGCTCAAAATGTAGAATATGAACTGAAGAAGAATATGCTTCCTGATGGTAAGATGACAAAGGATCTTTTGAAGGATTTATTTAAGCTTGAGCAAAGAGCTGTACGACTTAGTGATTATATATTGGCATGTTCATCAGAGGATATATCCAAGTTCAAAGAATTATTTGAAGTTGAAGATGCGGGAAATGATAAATTCGTACTTGTCCCAAATGGAGTTGATTTGGCGAGTAATAAATATACAAGACCAGAAGAGAAGAAGATCCTAAAAGAAAAACTTGGCTTGATAAATGAAAACATAATAGTATTTATTGGTAGTTGGCATAAGCCTAATCTTGAAGCTGTAGAACAAATACTGAAGTTAGCTCCAAGTTTACCCGATTGCCACTTTATAGTTATGGGTGGTCAATGCGAAGCTTTTAAGGGGATAACCCCACCTTTAAATGTAGCATTTGCTGGAATTGTAAGCGAGGAAATGAAAAGCTTGATCTACTCTATTGCGGATATTGCTATAAACCCGATGTTGAATGGTTCGGGAACAAACCTAAAGATTGCTGAGTATATGGCGAATGGCGTGCCTGTAATTTCGACGAAGGTTGGGGCTAGAGGGTATGATTTTGAAAATGAACACTTGGTCATTAGCGAGTTAAACGGATTTGTCAAGATGATTGATATCTTGTCTAAAGATGGACAATTAAAAAATGATTACATTAGAAACGCATATAAATATATTGTTGAAAACTTTTCATGGGATTTGATTTCTCTGAAAATAATAGATTTATTTAATGATCAAAACTGAGCTTATTTCTCAGAGTTTAGCATTAGAGTGCAGAATAACATAATTAATATGGAGATAAGATGGAAAGGGATACAGATAGGGATTACCTTTGAGGATTTGCAATCATAACATTTTCATTAGTATGTTGCATATATTGGGTAGAACTATTAACCAGTAATGGAGCGACAATTGCAAAATCATATCACACGTGTCTCAGAACGATGCCTACCGAATCTCATGACTGTGTCTGTCCTGAAAAATTAGGAGACGATGTCTTTTCTGGGAACGACATTGAAGCGTTCCCAGAAGGCAGGTCATATCTCGGACTAGGGGAGATTGGCCGATTTTCCATCAGTAAGGTTGTTGATCAATTCGTTTAATCCTTCCATAAGCAAGAACCTTAACAAGGATGTACATATTATCGGCGATTTTTTTCCTACAGGACCATCATGTCGCGACTCTTCTGTCTTTATGATGTTTAACGGATGGACGTTGGGAGAACGAAACACTACGTGCAATTAATTCCAGCCGGTTGGCCATAAAAAGGGACTTATGGCAGACGGTCTAGCCCATGGGCATGTTGTCGAATCAATAAGTAGTAATTCTTTTGAAAGTTTCAATTGTCGGTGTGCCTGTCGATTGCACTTCTGAAGCACCCAACTAAACTACTCGAAAGGAACCGTCTTTGCTTTTTAGAAAAGTAGAGTAATCGGCTTTGAACCATCCACCGACTACATCATCGGCAGTGCTTTCGCGGACCATCCCTTTGTTCTAGGGCTGCTTGTGTCCAATCCTGTCGCTAAAGGAACAAGCTGTACCGTGTAACCGAGTAGTTCTTAAACAGATGATACCTCTTCTTCGGTAAGTACGTACGGATTGAAGTATGGACTGGAGCATGGTAGACTTTTTCATGAGTCCGTCTCGTTTCGGAATTTAGTATGAGTACAAGCAGTCTACCGAATGAGCGGTCTTTTTTAGTGTTTATATGATCCTATATATGTAATATTGGGTTGGCAGAGTCTCGATTTATATGCCTCGGGGTATGCCGAGAGGTTACTGAAATTTAGGGAGGAACACATGGTTACGGAAAAAATCAGGGATCTTAAAAATATATATGTCTTGTTAGCTATTTTTCTTGTTAACTTCATAGTTAGATTATACTTGGCAATTAAATTCGTGATTCCAGATACGTTTTACGATGAAGTTCTTTGGTATAATTTAGGTGGTAGTATAAATAAATCCTTTGAAATGATTTTTAGAGGATTTAATATGGATATCAAAACAATTCTGTATTCAATGTTCATTGCTCCGGCGTTTAATTTGCCTAATAATTATCAGTATGTAGGTGTAATATCAATAAATGTATTCCTGATGAGTTTAACCGTATTTTTTATCTATAAAATTATCATAACGATTACAAGTAGTAGAAAGATTGCATATTTTGGTGTTATATTAAATTGCTTAATGCCTGAGATGGCGTATTCATCCAAAATATTGCAAGATAATTTGTTTTATCCTTTAACACTACTTACTTTATTGGTACTTATTAGATTAATTAAAAGCGATAAAAATAAATTGGCTACCTCAATCTTGTTAGGATTCTTAGTGTTTCTATTAACGATTTGTAAGGATTTTGGGTTAGCTTTATTGGTTTCATTAGTTATCTTTTTTGTGTGGGATATATTCAGTAGTAAAAATGTAAAGAAATCTCTTGTTACTTTAGGGAGCTTCGGATGTACATTTGTTGTTTTTAACTATGCCTACACTAAGTGGTTTTACTTTGTTAATAATGACATAAATAATGATTTTGCTTCATCATCACTCGTTCATGTATTATTACAAAAATTATTTGATATTGAAGAACTAATCAGATATTTTTATGCGATAAATATATACTTACTTTTATTGTTGCTTTGTACTGGAATAATACCGATTATATTAATAATTCTTAATTTCAGAAAACTTACAGATTATCAACAAAAATTTGCTCTAATAGTATTAACAACGTGTTTTATTACATTAAGTGTTGCAATATTCTTAACAATTGGTTCTGAAACACCGAATGACACTAGTATAAGGGTGCATTTTAGATACATTTACAGCTATTTCGTAATTTTAATTACCTTAGGATTATATTCATGGGAAATTGGTTTGAATAGTGATCAGTATAAAAAATTAATTAATGTACTGTATATTACGTCTGCTTTTATAATCATTGCAACATTACGTATTAATCCTGGCTCATCAATTGATTCCCCCATCATTATAAGTTTTCGTTATTTTGATAGATATGCATACGGAGAGTATTTAATAAAGAGTTTTTTTCTTTTTATAATAATTTTAATGTTGTATGCAATTCGTAAAAATAAAAAGTTGATTTCAATAGGTTTATTCGTCGGCATCCTCAGTTCATTTATATTGAATACAATTATTTGGTATGATTGGCAGAATGACAATAAAATAGTGCAAGAAAGTTTGATTCAGGACATAACTGCAATTAATCATATTGTTGGAAATAAGGATGTATTGCTTATAGGGCAAACAGTTGCAAGTGAAAGTAATTTAGAAATGAACCTTCAGGATACAGATTATAGATATATGCTCTTTGATGACTTTGTTAATAAGTTAGAAGATGAAGGTGAATTTAGTATTAAAGATATTCGCTTGTCGGGGTTCCAAATCAATGAACAAGTTGATCTGACTAATTATCCACAATATATTATTACCCGTATAAACACACTTCAAAATATTGAGATTGATGGTTATAAGAAAATGGATACGAATTTGGCTCAATATGATATTTATAATTTGGAATCGATGGATATGAATCTTCAGTATTTAATTAACAACAGGTATTCTGACAATTGGACTGAGAAAAATTTTAGTATAGAAACATATGGTTTAAGAGGGAAAGACAAATTTAATCTATACTTGAATATTTCCAAAGGATCCAATCCCAATAGAGTAATTGACATGAAATTTAGTACAGAACAAGGGAATAATCAAATAAAAATAGATAAGGAAAATAGTGAAGTATATAAAGTTGAGCTGAAAAAGGATATAAACGAAGATAAAGTTGTTGTTAATGTGTCTTCTGAAAATTCATTTATTCCTAATAATGTTCTTATGAATGGAGATAGTAGAGAGTTACTAATTCAACTAGAAAGCTTGGAGGTAGAATGAATTAAGAATCATAGTAGAATTTATTTCACAATCACTTAGGTTAAGTAGTTGTTGTGTGTTAAAGCTAGCTAATGAAAATAGGTGGTTGAGAGGTATTAGAGAATAGTTTGATTCATTAACATTTCAAATATCCACTATGTTCAATATCTATACATTTAAAGGTTGCTAAGAACATTAGATTATTATTAAGAGGTGGGTAACATTGAAAAAAAGAGTCCTTCTAATCATTCCGGCTTATAATGAGCAAAGCAATATTTTAACTCTATTGAGTCAAGTAAATAGTCTAAATATTACTAATGTTGAGATGGAGTATTTGGTTATTAATGATTGTTCCCAGGACAGTACAAGTTTGTTATGTAAGGAGGCTAATGCTACAATTGTAAATCTTCCTTGTAATTTGGGAATTGGAGGAGCCGTTCAGACCGGGTATATCTACGCGTACAATAATAATTTTGATATTGCAATCCAGGTTGATGGTGATGGACAACACGATCCATATTATGTAAAAGATTTGATAGCGCCTATTGTTAAGGGGCAAGCTGATTTTGTCATAGGATCAAGATATATAGAGAAAAAAGGGTTTCAGTCTACTGTTTTTAGACGAATGGGTATAAGTTATTTTAGTTTTCTGATAGGGGTTTTGTATCGTGAGAAAGTAACTGATCCAACATCTGGGTTTAGAGCATGTAATAAAGATATTATTAAATTGTTTGCTTTAAATTATCCAACTGATTATCCAGAGCCAGAGTCAATAGTATATTTATTAAGAAATCGATATAGGGTAATGGAAGTAGCTGTAACGATGAAAGAGAGGGTAGGAGGGGTATCTTCAATCCAATCTTTTAAGGCTGTTTACTATATGTTTAAAGTTACCCTCGCCGTATTAATTGACACCTTAAGAAAAAGAACAATAATTGAGGTGGAAAAATGATTTCATTAAAACTCCAACTGACTCTGATTATTAGTTCTCTAATAGTATTCTTTGTATTATTAAATATGATAAGGAAATATCGTCTTGAGTTAAAGTATGCATTAATTTGGTTAGCTATGAGTCTCTTAATTATTATATTAGCTATTTTCCCTAAAATTTCTGTATATACTGCTCATTCAATTGGTATTGAAACTCCTGTAAATGTATTATTTCTGTTGTTCATACTTTCAAACTTTACGATATCTTTTAGTATGACGATAGTAATATCTAAAAATGCATCTAAAATTACTAAGCTAACGCAAGAGTTAGGCTTGATTAAAATGGATATAGAACAGTTGAAATCTTACCAAATACCAATTAGTAAAGAACAGGTGGAAAAAATATAGTATTTATATGAAAGGTAAGAGGGAGATATTTAGTTTATTCACTTTACTTTCAGAATAAAATACATCTGTTTTATTGGGTAGCTATAGTTTTCACCGCATTTATTAAACATCAGTTTATATAAAAAATAAAGTTTAAAACACGTCATAATCTTTTTAGCTTTGCGGAAGTGAAACGCATTTTTATAATCATTATTATTGAAAGAAGCAGCTAACCATTAATATATCTAAGGCTAAAGTGCAGTAACCTATTTCTCCTTGGCTTAGCGATAACCAACTATCAGTGATTTTTTGATGGGAGATGAATTTGGTGAGTTGAAAATTGTTATAATAATCTGTTGTTTATTTTAGGAGTGTTTATACTTTGAAAAAAATATGCATATTTGCTGCCCATTTCTATCCACATTTAGGGGGGATAGAAACTTATACTTTACAATTGGCGAAAAAAATGATTTTAAATGGCTACGAAGTAATAGTTGTAACGTCTAATACTGAAGATTCACCAGAATATGAACTTTATCAAGGGATTAAGGTGTATCGACTTCCTGTTATAAAGTTTATTAATGGGAGACTACCATTTCCGAAACTTAATATGAGTTTTTTTAAGATGCTAAAGAAAATAAAAGAAGAAAGATTAGATTATTATATTCTTAATGCTCGATTTTATATTCACTCTATTATCGGTTCATTAATTGCCAAGAGAGAGAAAAAACCGGTTATTTTAATAGAACATGGTACTGGTCATTTTACTCTAAATAATAAATTTTTGGACTTTATTGGACATATATATGAACATACGATTACATTCTTTCTAAAACGTTTAGTGAAAGAGTTTTATGGTGTATCCCATGCTTGCAATAAGTGGCTACAGCACTTTAATATTTCAGCTTCAGGTGTTTTATATAATGGTATTGATATTGATTACAAAATAAAAAGTTATAAAGACTATAGAAAGTTGTTAGATTTAGATGATAATGAAGTGGTAATTACTTATGCTGGGAGATTGATAAAAGAAAAAGGAATCATCTTGCTAGTTGAGGCTTTTAATAAATTGTGCTTGAAGTATAACAATATAAGTCTTGTTGTAGCAGGAGATGGTCCTTTATACTCTGAAGTTACAAATATGAAAACAAATAAAATATATCTGTTGGGTAGAATGGAACATGATGAGGTTATGAAAATAATGATCACGTCAGATATTTTTGTTTTAGCGACGGATTTTCCAGAAGGGTTGCCTACTTCTATTCTAGAGGCTGCGTTATATAAATGTGCAATATTGGCTTCTCCAAGAGGTGGCACTCCGGAAGTAATTATAGATGAATCATACGGACTTCTGGTCAATCCCGTGGACAGTGATGAAATTTATAATGGATTAGATTACCTGATTTCAGATAAAAGAATTAGAGAACAGCTATCGAAGAATGTGCATCAGAAAGTATTGAGTGAGTTTGACTGGTCGGTAACTGCAAAAAGCCTAATCAATAATTTAAATCGAATAGATCAAAAAGATAATATTCTCTAGGAGGACTTTTATTGAAATCACATAATATTTGTATAATTGGAGCTGGCAATATATCTAATACCCGACATATACCAGCTATAAAATCAATGAAAAATCTAAAGATAGCTGGAGTTGTTGGCGTTTCTGAAAAAAATGTAAGAAATACTTCAAATAAAAATAAAATAACTAATTCATATGTGTTAGAAAAAGGGGTAGGTATCTTTGAACAATTAGAGAGTTTGAGTTGGTTTAAAGATATTGATTCCGTAGTAATTGGAATACCGCCACAAGATCACTTCGAAGTTGCGAAAGCATGTTTATTATTAAATAAACATGTTCTCATTGAAAAACCAATGGTAATGAATACAACTGAAGCTAAAGAACTTACAAATATTTCGAAGTCTAGAAAGTTGATATTGAATGTAATGCACAACTTTCAATTTGCTAATAATTTCATGAAACTTGAAAAAAGAATCAATAAGGGTGAGTTTGGTAAGATTGTTTCTTTTTTTGAGGTTCAATATACCAATAGAAACCGTAGATTACCTGTTTGGTATAATGATCTTCCCCTTGGTTTATTTTATGATGAGGCGGCACATTTCCTTTATCTTCTTGACAGATTAGGTGGGAAAGTGGAAATTGTTGATGCGAATGCTTTTTATGGTAATGATGAGAAAGAGAATACTCCTATGATATTAAATACTGATATGATAGCTGGAGAGAAACCAGTGAATTTATTAATAAACTTTAATTCCCCCATTTGCGAATGGGCACTGATTATATCATGTGAAAAAAAATTACTTATTTATGACTTTTTTAGAGATATTGTTATTACAATACCGAACGATGAGGAACATAGAGCTATGAATGTAATTACTACTTCTTGGATGTTTACTTTCCATCATTGGAAAGGTACCATTTTGAATGGGTTTAAAATGCTTACCGGAAAATTGCTTTATGGTCATGATGTTGTTATAAGTAAGTTTATTAATGCAATTGAAACTGGTCAGAGTGACCCGAGCATAGATAGTGAGAGTGGATACAGAAATGTTGAAGCTATGAATGAAATTGTCAATCGTATTCATAAAAAGTATAATATTAGCTAGTACGTCTCGTGGTTTATATTTCCCTTTGAGGAGTTTTATATGAATTATATTTTAGTAATTCTCTATCTTTTATTGTCCGCATTTGGAATGGTTCTTATTAAATTAGGTGGATCGAACACAAAAATTAATTTTACTAATAGAGCTTTTGGTCTGCATATTGATTTATGGTTAGTAGGCGGCATAATGTTTTATTTATTAAGTTTTTTTCTGTGGATAATCATACTGCAAAAATTTAAACTTAGTTACATTTCCCCCCTAGTGTCTGGGATTTCATACATTCTAATAATTACATTGTCTTTGGTCATCTTAAATGAAAAAATCACCAATTTTCAATGGATTGGAATAAGTATAATTTTTGTAGGAGTTATTTTCATGAATATCAAATGACATTATCTATAATGTATTCATCTTTATGATATTTGTATTGAATATGATTTGAAATCATATTTATGTATAAATTATATTGAAAATGGGGACATGAATATGAAAAAAGTGTTAACTCTTAAGGACTCAGTATTACCTGAACCGGTTGTCATGGTGACAACCGGGTTTTTTTATGGAAAGCTACACAGAAGAAATCATACACAAGCTTGGCCTTAACTATCAGCTAGATCCTAAAGCCCAAACAAAGTTAATCCGCGTCTTATCCGGTGTTATTTATGATGTTATCGTTGATATCCGCCGTAATTCCCCTACATTTGGTCAATGGGTCGGAGTAATTCTTAGTGAATATAATAAACGTCAACTACTGGTGCCTAAAGGCTTCGCGCAAGGTTTTTGTACGTTGGTTCCGAACACCCAAGTGTTATATAAGGTGGACGAATATTATTCCCCCGAAAATGATCGCGGCATATTATGGAATGATCCAGCCTTAGGTATTGATTGGCCGACTTCGAGTCCAGTATTGTCGGATAAAGATCAACGCCACCCATTGCTGAAGGACGCGGAACTGAACTTCGAAATATAAACATATCTAATGAAATAAAGGTGGTCTACACATGAAACTCCTCATCACCGGCGGAGCCGGTTTTATCGGCAGCAACTTTGTATTATACGTGCTGCAACAACATCCTGATTATCAAATCATTAACGTAGATGCGTTGACGTACGCAGGTAATCTGGAGAATTTGAAGTCAATTGAAAATCATCCGAACCACAAGTTCGTAAAAGCAGACATTACAGATGTACAGGCAATGGATGCTTTGTTTAGCCGAGGTGTTGATGTAGTGGTGAATTTTGCTGCTGAATCGCATGTGGATCGGAGTATTTTGGAGCCTGAAGTGTTTGTAAAGACGAACGTGCTTGGAACACAAGTGCTTTTGGATGCGGCGAAAAAGTACGATGTCACTAAGTTCGTTCAGGTTTCTACGGATGAGGTATACGGATCATTGGGAGCAACCGGGTTATTCACCGAAGAAACTCCACTTACTCCTAACAGTCCGTATTCGGCAAGTAAAGCAGGTGGAGACTTGCTTGTACGTGCATATCATGAAACGTTCGGGCTGCCAGTGAACATTACCCGCTGCTCGAACAATTATGGCCCTTACCAATTCCCTGAGAAGCTTATTCCGCTTATGATCTCCCGCGCACTTGCGGATCAAGCGTTGCCTGTATATGGCGATGGGATGAATATCCGTGACTGGTTGTATGTTGAAGATCACTGCAGTGCGATTGATTTGGTTATCCACAAGGGCGTGAACGGTGAAGTATACAACATTGGTGGCAATAACGAGCGTACGAATGTGCATATTGTAAATACGGTACTGCAGGAATTAGGTAAGCCGGATTCTCTAATTACCTATGTTCAAGACCGTCCGGGTCATGATCGTCGGTACGGTATAGATCCAACTAAGATTATGAACGAACTGGGATGGAAGCCGAAACATACGTTTGAAACAGGTATTAAAGAAACCATCCAATGGTATCTCAATAACCGCGAATGGTGGACTCGCATTCAATCTGGGGAATACCAGAAGTATGCTGAATTACAATATGGCGATCGTTTGGGAGAATCTCTATAATGGCTCCACTGAAGGTACTTGTTACAGGCGCGGCTGGACAATTGGGTCAGGACGTAGTTTTACTACTCCAGCATCAAGGTCACCAAGTGATGGGCTGCGACCGTCAAGAGATGGATATTACCGATCTGGATCAGTGTATTCGGGTTATTGGTGAGTTCGGACCGGATGCTGTAATTCATTGTGCTGCGCATACAGCAGTAGATGCGGCAGAAAGTGACATCGATGCTGCTTATTTAATCAATGCAACGGGCAGTCGAAACGTAGCGCTAGCTTCTGAAAAAGCTGGAGCTAAGCTGGTGTACATTAGTACGGATTACGTATTTGATGGTTTGGGAGTACAGCCTTACCATGAGTATGATAATACAGATCCTAAGAGTATATATGGTAAATCGAAACGTGCGGGTGAAGTGTTAGTTCAATCCCTTTCCTCTAAGTATTTCATCGTACGCACATCATGGGTGTACGGTAAATACGGGAATAACTTTGTCAAAACAATGTTGAAGCTTGGTCAAGAAAAGCCACTGCTTCAAGTCGTAGATGACCAAAAAGGTTCGCCTACCTATACAGTCGATTTAGCTCGATTTTTGTTAGAGCTTATCCAAACTGAGAAGTATGGTGTATACCATGCGTCAAATAGCGACTCATGTACTTGGTTTGAATTTACACAGGCAATTTTTGCAGAGGCTGAGGAAGTTTTAGGTTTGAAATTTACCGCTAAGCTTGAACCGTGTGCTACAGAACAGTTCCCGAGACCTGCACCACGTCCTCGGAATTCGGTGATGGAGCATCTGTCGATACGTACGAATGGATTTGAGGATATTCGACCTTGGCGTGAGGGCCTGAGAGATTTCCTCTTAGAGCTAAAAGAATAAGATAGTAGCAATTGAAACTCCCAAATCGTTTATAACGATACGGGAGTTTTTTGTATTCTTTCGTTATAATAAGAGGAGAGTGTGTAGTTAACAAGAAATTACAAAGTCGAGGATACTCATGAATAACAAAACAGTAAGTGTACATATCGTCACCTACAACAGTGCTGACGACATCATAGATTGTATAGAGGCAGTAATGGCACAGGATTATTTGGTCAAAAAAATTGTCGTAGTGGACAACGCTTCAACTGATGGTTCGGCGGATAAGGTCAGGACGTTCTATCACCAGTTTAACTCGGACTCACCCGCTGCATTCTTGGTGGGGCATGAAGCTATGAACTCCGCAAGGGAGATAAAGCAATATCCAACAATTGACCTTCTGGAGAATGAGCTTAACACAGGCTTCGCCCCAGCCCACAACCAGGCCATTTCGGCCACGAATACAGATTACGTGCTCGTCCTTAACCCTGACCTTACGCTGGCTCCAGACTATATCTCCAGACTAATCACACAGATGGAGAATAATCCACAGATCGGCAGCGCCACAGGCAAGCTTTTGCTGAAGGCGGATCATGGGCTGGTAGACAGCACAGGTCTCCGAATGAACAGAGCACGCCGTGCATTTGATCGCGGTGCGGGTGAGCCAGCTGACCAATGGACGCAATCGGGTCCTGTATTCGGTGTATCTGGAGCGGCTGCGATGTATTCTCGACGGATGATCAACGACATAAGTGTTGATGGTGAGTTTTTTGATGCTGATTTTTTTGCCTATAAGGAAGATGTGGATGTGGCTTGGAGGGCGGAGTTATTTGGCTGGCAGGGATATTATGATGCTGAGGCGATCGGGTATCACGAACGTGGCTGGAAAACGTCTGGTCGTAACACTAAGCCGTTGTTCATCCGACGAATATCTTACATTAACCGCTACAAAATGATCTACAAGAATGAACCGACTCGAACTATGCTGAAGACAATCTTCGTTTCTCTCCCCTATGAAATTGCAGCTCATGGTTATATGCTTCTGAGAGAGCCACAGTTAATTACAGCGTGGAAGTCCTTTTTTACTCAGCTCCCTGCGTTAAAAAAGAAGCGGGAGTATATACAAGCCGCGATAAAAGAGAGAAAGAAACACAAAAGCTAAATCGCATCTGGAAAAACCTCCCTGAAACGTCACCTCCTCTCAGGGAGGTTTTATGTTATAATTATTGTCGGTAGATTACTATATTTGTCAGGAGCGTTACGCAGTGAATGTAGATGTAAGTATACTTATTGTTAATTACAACACGTGTCGCCTGACGATGGATTGTCTCAGGTCGGTGTATGACTCGGAAACGAACTATTCCTATGAGATTATTTTAATAGACAACAATTCCAATGATGATTCGGTAGAGAAGATTAGTAGAGAGTTTCCAGGTGTAATGTTGATCGCAAATAACGACAATGTCGGTTTTGCCCGTGCTAATAATCAGGGGATGGAAGCTTCATCCGGACGGTATGTGCTGCTGCTGAATTCAGATACGGTGGTACGTAAGGATACGCTAGAGACGATGATCTCCTTTATGGATAGTCGGCCTGATGTAGGAGCGTCAGGGTGCAAGATTATTTTACCGGATGGCTCGCTGGATAAAGCTTGCAAGCGGGGGTTTCCTACACCGTCTGCTTCGTTCTATTATGCTTTTGGATTTAGTAAGCTATTTCCGGATCGTCCGAGGTTTAACGGTTACCAGTTAGGTTATCTGGACCCTGATCTTGATTACCCGATAGATTGTCTGGTTGGTGCGTTTATGCTGCTGCGGCGGGAGACGATTAACCAGGTGGGTGGATTGGATGAAGAGTTTTTTATGTACGGTGAGGATTTAGATTGGTGTTATCGTATTAAAGAGGCTGGTTGGGAGATTTATTATTATCCGAAGACTGCTATCGTGCATCTTAAAGGCGGCAGCGCCAGACGCAGACCGTTTAAGATCGTCTATGAATTCCACCGGGCAATGATTTTATTTCATCGTAAGCATTATAGTAAGAAGTACAACAGTATGATAAATGGAACAGTATATGCCGGCGTAGGTGTGAAGTTCGCACTTTCGCTTTTGCGGAATGCCTTAACTTCGCCTAAAACAGTCCCATCACCTGCTCAGAGTCTTAACTCCGCTAATGAAACAGGTGCACGTAACGAAAAGAATACTGAGGTGAATTTATGATTCGGCGTAATCAAAAATTTTTGACACAGCTCTATATGGTGGCTGACTTTCTTGTCATCCAGCTGTCCTTCCTTATAGCCTGGTGGCTAAAGTTTAGAAGTGGTTGGATGGAGTATGAAAACCCGTTGCCTGTAGAGTCGTACGCTTACTGGAGTATGATTTATGGCGGAATTGCAGTGTTAGTCGGTATACTGCTGTCGCTGTATTTGCCGAAGCGTAAGAAACGGTTTGTCGATGAATTCATTAAGATTTTCCAAGTGCATATTATGGGCATTTTCATTCTGCTCGGTCTGATGTTTTTCGTGAAAGAAATAAATATCTCCCGAACATATCTAGCTCTTTACATGGGATTGAACATTCTTTCTATTATGCTGTACCGTTATGTACTGAAGAAGATGCTTAAATCTTTTCGCGAAAAAGGCTTCAACCAACAGTTTGTACTTATCATCGGTGCAGGTACGCTAGGCAAAAGATTCTACAATAATCTAGAGCAATACCCTGAGCTTGGATATGAAGCGATTGGCTTCTTGGATGACTATCATACTTGGGATGGAATTGAAGAACAACGATATAAACCGATTCTTGGAACAGTTGACCAGTTGTCTGGAATGCTAGAGATGCTGCCTGTGGATGAGGTTATACTTGCGCTGCCACTTGATGCCCATTCGAAGTATCCTTCAATTATTGCGGCCTGTGAAAAAGCAGGTGTACGCACATTGATTATCCCTGACTTTTTCGACTACTTACCAGCGCGCCCTTACTTTGATAACTTTGCAGGCATGCCAATGATTAATGTTCGTGATATTCCACTAGATATGACGGGTAATAAGATGGCAAAACGATTGTTTGATATTGTGTTCTCTTTGTTCGCAATTATTATGATCTCACCAGTGATGCTAATCGTGGCTCTTGGTGTCCGACTGACCTCTCCGGGACCGATTATATTCCGGCAGGAACGTGTGGGATTGAACCGTCGTAATTTTATGATGTATAAGTTCCGCTCCATGAAGATGCAGCAGGATGGTGAAGAGGATACAGGCTGGAGTACGCGGGAAGATCCTCGTAGAACCAGATTTGGGACCTTTATCCGTAAGACAAGTCTGGATGAGCTTCCGCAATTTTTTAATGTGTTGCTGGGACATATGAGTGTGGTGGGACCTCGACCAGAACGCCCATATTATGTGGAACAGTTCCGTGATGAAATTCCAAAGTATATGGTAAAACACCATGTACGACCTGGAATCACAGGTTGGGCACAGAGCAATGGACTTCGCGGTGATACTTCCATCGAGGAGCGGATCAAACACGATATTTTCTATATAGAGAACTGGTCTTTACTGTTCGACATTCGAATTATTTTCAAAACGATTCGCAACGGCTTCGTCAACAAAAATGCTTATTGATTCCTGCACTTATTTTGGATTTATTAAACTTTTATACGATCCCCGTTTCTACCTATGGTAGAGCGGGGTATTGTTTATCTATTATTTTATAATCTAAACTTCGCAAAGGAAACTCTCAACTATGGATAAGAAAAAGATTGTTGCAACCGTGATTGTAATTGGAGCTCTTATCATGTTACTTGTAATCGCTTTTAGTAATGAAGACAAGCAGCCTGCAAGTGGCTTTGAAGCTCACAAGGTCGTAGCACATGCCATGGGTGGCATTAACGGCCATACGTACACCAATGCTTTTGAAGCATTTGTTGCTAATTATGCACAGGGAACTCGCGTATTTGAAGTAGACTTGTTATTATCGGCTGATGATCAGCTAGTAGGTAGGCATGAGTGGTCAGGCAACATGAGTAAGCTTTTAGGTCAGTTGGATGTTCTCCCTGCTAATAAACAAGGGGTGGTACTAGATTTTAAGGAATTCATGGATAGTCCCATCCTGAATATATACACCCCAATCGATGTCAAGAAGTTGCTTGATCTGATGCAGCATTATCCAGATGCCTATATCGTGACCGATACGAAAGAAATCAAACCTGAACTTATAAATAAACAATTTACATTGTTGGTAGAAGCGGCGCAGCGCCGGGATCCAGCCATATTAGATCGGATTGTTCCACAAATATATAATCAGTCGATGCTTGATGAGATCAATAAGGTGTATTCTTTTCCAGAAGTGCTTTACACTCTGTACCAATCCAAGGATACGGATGAACAAGTTATTGAGTTTGTTAATAAAACAGGTGTGGATATTAACATGCCAGTTGGCCGAGCCACCAAGAGCTTTGTTAAAAAGCTGAAGAAGGCTGGCGCTCGTGTATATGTTCATACAGTAAATGAAGAAGCTGAAATTAGGGAACTGGCCCGTATGGGCGTGGATGGTTTTTATACTGATTTTGTACCCGAAGAGGATTTGATTAACATCTCAGGTGTACGTTGAAATCTTAGACTACTTATTACCATTAAAAAATACGAAAAAATGTTCGCATTTTTGTTCGCTTTAAATTGACACACCTGCTGTGCTGGCATAGACTAGATCTATATCTTTTGCGGCGGCAGGAGTGTCTTTGTCTTGCCCAAATGACTATTAAGGATGATTCTCATGAAATCAGTGCAGCAAATGATCAAACCTTGGCGGCATGTATTTAAGCTAGACCCTGACCGGATGATTTCGGATGAGGATTTGGAGGCCGTTTGCTTATCTGGCACGGATGCCATACTGATAGGGGGCTCAACAGGAGTAACCTATGAGAATACAGTGGATCTCCTAGCAAGAGTAAAACAGTTTGAGTTACCTTGTGCACTTGAGGTATCCGAACTTGAAGCTGCTGTTCCCGGATTTGATCTTTATATGATCCCTATGGTGCTTAATACGCCCGATCCAGCTTGGATTGTAGGCCATCATCGCCGAGCTATTGAACGCTATGGATTTATGATTCCATGGGATTCGCTTCTAACGGAAGGTTATATTGTGCTGAATAGTGCCTCTTCAGTTGCACGGATTACAGGGGCTGAGACGGCCATTGATGCTGAAGAAGCGGCTGCTTATGCTCAGGTTGCGGACAGGCTGATGTCACTGCCGATTGTTTATCTTGAATACAGCGGTAGGTTCGGGGATATGGAGACTGTGCGGACAGTACGCGAAATGGTGGAACACGCCCAACTTTTTTATGGTGGGGGCATTACTTGTGAGGCGGAAGCCGAGCAGGCAGCAGCTCTATGTGATACAGTAGTGGTCGGCAATATTATTTATAGTGATGTACAGCAGGCACTGCTAACAGTTGCGGCTGTAAAAAAGACAGTACAAGAGCAATTCGATTAAAATATAAGAGAGTATAAGTTTCACGTGATACATTATCCTTATATTTTCGCATAAACACTTACCGTCCTTATGACGCCAAAGGCGTTTATGCTTAGTGGTTATTTTTAGGACTACTTATGATTTGTGATTTTATATTTAGAAAGGAGCATGTTACACATGCAACTTATTAGCATACAAGACGCAGTAAGTCGACTGAATCCTCCACAAAGACAGGCTGTCGAAACTACTGAAGGACCACTTTTGATTATGGCTGGTGCGGGCAGTGGGAAGACGAGAGTGTTGACTCATAGAATTGCCTGGCTGATTGCCAATCGAAAGGCGCCGCCTTGGGCGATTTTGGCGATTACGTTTACGAATAAAGCCGCGCGGGAAATGCAGGAACGTGTATCTAAGCTTGTCGGACCTGAGGGAAGAGATATCTGGGTATCCACCTTTCACTCTATGTGTGTTCGGATTTTGCGGAAGGATATCGAGCGGATTGGTTTTACCTCCAACTTCTCCATTCTGGACTCTACAGATCAGTTATCCGTAATACGTAACTGTATGAAGGAACTGAATATTGATACGAAGAAATTCGAACCAAAAGCTGTGCAGGCTATCATTAGCGCATCCAAGAATGAACTGATCACTCCGGCGCAGTATGAGCAGAAGGTTGGCGATTATTTTGAAGGCTTAGTTGCAAAGGTATATAAGATGTATCAAAGACGTCTAAGAAGCAATAACTCGCTTGATTTTGATGATTTGATTATGAAGACCATCGAACTGTTTAAGGAAGTTCCCGAGGTACTTGATTTCTACCAAAAGAAATTCAAATACATCCACGTGGATGAGTATCAGGATACGAACAGAGCGCAGTATATGTTGTGCCGTATGCTCGCTGACAGCCACCACCGGATTTGTGTGGTAGGCGATAGTGACCAGTCGATTTATCGCTGGCGCGGAGCGGATATTACGAACATTCTTAATTTTGAAGAGGACTATCCAGAAGCGAAAACCATTCTTCTAGAGCAGAACTACCGTTCAACTGCTAATATCCTGAATGCAGCCAATGGTGTGATTGCACTCAATAGTGGACGTAAGCCGAAGAAGCTGTGGACCGATTCCGAGGAAGGTGCCAAGATTAAGGTGTACCGGGCGGACTCTGAGCATGATGAAGGTTACTTTGTAACCGGAGAAATCAGCAAAAATGTGAAACAGGGTCAAGCCTACCAGAATCATGCGATACTGTATCGTACGAATGCCCAGTCACGGGTAATCGAGGAAATTCTAATTAAATCTGATATTCCGTATCAAATCGTAGGCGGGATTAAGTTCTATGATCGTAAAGAAATCAAAGATCTGCTCGCTTATTTACGCCTGTTGTCTAACCCTGATGATGATATCAGCCTGACGCGTATTATTAATGTACCTAAGCGGGGATTAGGGGATACAACGGTTGGCAAGCTGGCAGCTGCGGCTGGTGAGCGTGGTGTTTCTATTTTCCGCGTACTGCAAACTGTAGATGATTTGGGCTTTGCCGGACGGACGCGGAATATGCTAGTAGAGTTCTACGATATGATTGAAGCTCTGCACCGTATGGTGGAGTTCTTGTCCGTAACAGAACTGACGGAAAAAATACTGGAGATGTCGCAGTACCGTTTGGAGCTGCAAAATGAAAACACTCTCGAATCTCGCTCGCGACTAGAGAATATCGATGAGTTCTTGTCCGTGACGATGGAGTTTGAAAAGAATAACGAGGACAAGTCGCTTGTCTCCTTCCTCACGGATCTTGCACTTATCGCAGATATTGATAGTGTGAATGATGATGAAGAGGACCGTAGTGACGCTGTAGTCCTGATGACGATGCACAGCGCCAAGGGTCTGGAGTTCCCAACAGTATTTATCGTCGGGATGGAAGAAGGCGTGTTCCCGCACAGCCGAGCCTTCCAAGACAACGATGAGCTCGAAGAGGAACGCCGGCTTGCATATGTAGGGATCACCCGCGCCGAGAAACAATTGTTTCTCTCTTGCGCGCGGATGCGTACGCTCTTTGGGCGGACGACGGCGAATCAGCCGTCCCGCTTCATTGAAGAGATTCCGGAGGAGTTGAAGGAAGATACCGCGAAGACACAGGATCGCTTCCAACGTGGAGGCTCGGAGGTAGGCGGTGCTTATGGCGGACGCGGCTTCAGTGGCGGCAGTCGTGGGAACTTCGGCGGCCGAAGTGGAGCTGCTGGTGCGGCGCCGATTGGCAGCGGAAGCACAGCGTCCGCAGCGACAAGCAAGAGCAGCGTGACCGTAACCTCCGGAGGCGCACAGCGCGCTACTGGAGCAGGGGCTGCAGCAGCTGGCGAATACAAAGCGGGTGATAAGGTTTCGCATGGCAAATGGGGTACTGGCACCGTTGTAGCTGTGAAGGGCACCGGGAATGATACGGAGCTGCAAATTGCTTTTCCGGCACCAGTGGGTGTAAAACGACTGCTTGCAGGGTTTGCACCGATTACCAGGGTGGAATAATAGTAGGAAACGATTAACGAACGGATATTTAGACCACGCTAATCATTAGGAAACTTATTGACGGAGGGATGTACCTGCATGGATGCTATGCATGTGATGGAAGAGCTTGTTGCGGAGTTAAATAATTATAATTACCACTATTACACGCTGGATGCTCCGCTAGTCAGCGATAAGGAATATGATGTTTTATACGACAAGCTTGTAGCACTGGAGGCTGAGAGTGGCTTCGTACTACCAGATTCACCTACACAACGTGTAGGTGGAGAGCTGCTTAAGGGCTTCACGCCGCATCGGCATCTGGCTCCGCTTTGGAGTCTCGATAAAGCACAGAATATTGAACAGCTGCGGAGCTGGAATACGCGGGTACTTCGCTTAGTGAATGAGTACAATCTTAAGAACCCAGGCAACCCTCTACCTGATCCTTGTTATGCAGTAGAACTGAAGTTTGATGGCTTGACGCTGAATCTAACCTATCGGAATGGTGTTCTCGAACAGGCATCGACGCGTGGTAATGGTGTCATTGGGGAAGGAATACTTGCTCAGGTGAAGACCATTAAGTCTGTTCCATTAACGATTCCTTTTAAAGAAGGGGTCATTGAAGTACAGGGCGAAGGGATTATGAATCTATCTGTGCTCGCTGATTATAATACCCGGGCTGCAGAGCCACTTAAGAATGCGCGTAATGCGGCGGCAGGAGCACTGCGCAATCTAAACCCGAAGACTACTGCAGAACGTCGTTTGAATGCATATTTCTATAATGTAGGTTTTGGCGAAGGTGTAGAGTTCGCCGATCATCAGGAGATGATGGATTTTCTACGGAATAATAAATTCAAAGTTAATCCTTATCTGACTTACTGTAATGATTTCGATGATGTGACTGAGCAGCTTGCTGGAATCGAGGAGAGTCGTTCAAGTCTTGATTACCTCATTGATGGAGCGGTGATCAAGGTAACGGATTTCCGTATTCGTGAAGTTCTTGGTTACACTGACAAGTTCCCTCGCTGGGCAGTGGCTTATAAATTTGAAGCTGAAGAAACAACGACCGTGCTTGAGTCTGTTAGCTGGAATGTAGGACGTACAGGTAAAGTGACTCCTTTAGCTCGTGTTGAAGCCGTAGAGCTTGCTGGAGTTACCGTGCAGAATTGCACATTAAATAATGTGGGCGATATTGAGCGCAAAAACTTGAAATTCGCCTTAGGCTCACGAGTGTTTATTCGGCGTTCTAATGATGTTATCCCGGAAATTCTCGGCAAGGTAACAGAAGAGAATGACGGAGGAGAAATTATTTTCCCTGAGGATTGCCCGGCTTGTGGATTTCCGCTAGAAATGCGTGGTGCGCATCTTTTCTGTAATAATAAGCTGAACTGTAGACCGCAAATTATTAGTCGGATCACTCATTTCGCTTCGCGTGATGCGATGGATATTGAGACGTTTAGTGAGAAGACGGCAGGTCAGCTCTACGACGAGCTTAATGTTCATGATTCTGCGGATCTGTATGAATTGTCCTTTGAGCAGCTTGTACAGCTGAACCGTTTCGGGGAGAAAAAAGCACAGAATTTGCTGCAAGCATTAGAGGATAGCAAAGGTCGCGATCTCGCCTCATTCCTCTTTGCGTTAGGAATCCCTAACACAGGTAAAGCAACAACTAAGATGCTGGCTGATCATTTCCGCGATCTGGATGCTGTGATGCAGGCTAAAGCTGAGGAACTTGCCGAGTTACCGGACATTGGCGGGATTGTCGCCGAGAGCATTGTTAACTTCTTCGCAGATCCTGTAGTCGTGGCGAATGTTGCTCGGTTGCGCGCGCTTGGGGTTGAAGCAAAAGCTCCTGAGGCCCCACGTCCTGTTAGCACGGATTCCTTCTTTAGCGGAAAAACGGTAGTGTTGACCGGTTCATTACAAAAGCTTACACGTGACGAAGCCGCCGAACGTCTGGAAGCACTCGGAGCGAAGGTGTCTGGAAGTGTATCTAAGAAGACGGATTTGGTTATTGCCGGCGAGAAGGCAGGTAGTAAACTGGCCAAAGCACAGCAGTTAGGCATTCAGGTCATCGAGGATGAGGATGAGCTAATTCGACTGCTGGAGATGTAAGCATATTTTTACTAAATTCTAAAAGGGTACCAGTTCCATTTCGTTTAAGTACGAGTGGAGCGGGTACCCTTTTTTTGCGTAACCTACTTATTGTCGTTTGATTTTAAGTACATGTTTCTATTTTCGAGGAAAAACGTTCAATGGATCTGCTAATATAGAAACTAAAGATAATTATTACTATATTTGAAAGGAACCCCCTCCTGTGAAGAGAGAAACGATATTGTTAGTAGATGATGAGAAGGAAATTGTAGAGCTGTTATCGATATACCTCTGTAATGAGGGCTATCGCCTGCTTAAAGCTTATGATGGGATGGAGGCACTGGCGTGTCTGCAGAAGGAAGAAGTAGATCTGATTATTCTTGATGTCATGATGCCTAAGATGGATGGATTAGCTGCATGTATGAAGATCCGTGAAGAGCGGAAGATGCCAATTATCATCCTTTCAGCCAAAAATACGGATATGGACAAAATCTCAGGACTTAGCATAGGAGCGGACGACTACGTGGGCAAGCCGTTTAATCCTTTGGAGATTGTGGCACGAGTTAAGTCACAGCTGCGTCGTTATCACGCTTTCAATAAAGATAGTAATAGCCTAGGGAATGACAGCAAACTGAGCTTTGAAGATTTAACTATAGATACGTCTAAGCATGAGGTACATATAGACCAGCAGAAGATTAAGCTGACCCCCCGGGAATTTTCTATTTTAGAGCTTTTGGCAAGGCACCAAGGTCAAGTGCTTAGCTTAGAGCAGATATACGATAAGGTGTGGAACGAACCATTTTTAGATGGGGGCAATACTGTTATGGTACATATTCGTAACCTCCGCGATAAAATCGAAGTGGATTCGAAGCGCCCCCGTTATATACAAACCGTCTGGGGAGTTGGCTATAAATTAGATGGACCTTCCTGAAAGGATTAGGTGAGGCTTCTTGAATTCAAAATATATAACTACGATTCGTTGGAAGTTTATATACGCCTTTTTACTCAGTGTGCTTTCCGGTGGATTACTGCTGTTTGCAGGTTACCAGCTCGTTAATTTCATGATCTATCTGAATCCAGTGTCAGAGTCGGCTCCCTATTCACGTATCTTACGCTGGATCATTAATCATATTGGCTCTATGCCACTGCTGACCGCAGCTGGTATTATCAGCTTTTTGCTGTTCTTTTTTATCTATACTCGTAAAATAGTACTGTATCTGGAGGAGATCACCAAAGGAATTCGGGAAATCACAAGCTCCGGGATGTCGCACCGAATTGAAGTCAGAACCACGGACGAGCTGGGAGTGCTGGCTGAGAATATTAATGAAATGGCTGAACGTTTGCAGCACTCCGTGGAAGAGGAACGTAAAGCAGTGAATGCAAAAAATGACTTGATCACAGGTGTCTCCCACGATTTACGAACCCCCCTTACCTCTGTCCTCGGTTTTCTGGAATATATCGAGCAAGATCGATGCCAGGAAGAAGTAGAAATACGATATTACGTGAGCATAGCCTACAACAAATCCCTTGTGCTGCGTAAACTGATCGACGATCTTTTTGAATATACACGCGTAAATAGTGGGGAATACCCTCTGGTTATGGAGCGATTAGATTTAAAAGCATTTATACGGCAGTTAGCGGAAGAGTCAGTTCCAGAACTAACAAAGGCTGAAATGATCTATGAGATCGATGACCAAGCTGGTGAGTTGTGGATAGAGGCTTCCCCTAAAGAATTAGTTCGTGCTTATGAGAATTTGATTACGAACGCGATCCGTTACGGTAGAAGCGGCGGGAAAGTGGAGATTGGTTTCAGTAAAAGGGGAGATGAAGCGGTTGTCCGCATTAGCAATTTTGGAGAAATGATTGCAGAGAGCGATATTCCGTTTATTTTCGAACGATTCTATCGGGCAGAGAAGTCTCGTTCACAGCATACAGGCGGTTCAGGCCTAGGTCTTGCCATTTCCAAAAGTATCATCGAACGCCACAATGGCGTTATTTATGTAGAAAGCTCCCCGCTTCGGACGGATTTTATCACCTATTTCCCATTCTTCATAGAATCTTAAGAAAACTCTTGGCGGGTTCTTAAGATTTGGAAGATATCCTTGTGAGCACAAGGAGGGAATGACTATGCACAAACTTCGGACGGTTCGCATCCATTATCTTTATATTTTTATAGGGAGTGCTCTTTTGAGTGCTGCCTTTCTTTTTGCTGTCCAGCGGGCTGTTGCTTTGCTGTATTCTCATTATTCAGGGCAATCAGGCGTCTTTTTTGTTCGTCTTATCCACTGGGTTATTAATCATATTGGAACAATCCCCAGCGCCATAATTCTATTTGTTCTATTCTTCAGCGGGTTGTTTATTCTCCGTTCACAGAAAATTGCTGATGATTTGCACGCGGTATTGATTGGGACCTTAGAGCTGGCAGACAAGGGAGTAACAAAAGAAATCAAGGTCCTCTCTGGAGGAGAATTAGGCCAAATCGCCGCTAACCTGAATCGCATGCAAAGAATTGAAGTTCCGAATAGAGGCGTAGCAACAGAAACGATGCAGGACACACCAGCTGTAGCTTTATTGATAAGAACTCGGGCAATTCTCCGTGCTCTCCGTGAGGTAGAGGAGGCTGACAACACGGATGATGGGATGGAAGCCCAAGCACTTCTTGAAGCAGCGAGTGTTGAAGCCCGTAGTATGGAGCGGTTCTTAGAGAACCTGATTATAGAATCATGAATGCCGTTACCGAAAAAAAACAAAGTGTAGCCCATTCAGGCAAGGATGGCAGATGGATCGTGCGTACCCGGATACTCCGTCTGGGGTATTTATTATTTGATGGGAGTATCATTGGAATAATAATAGCGCTCGTGGGTTTGCTTTACGTATTTCAATACGGCGGGCAAGTGGTTAAACAGCAAGAGGATAAACTTCAGCTGCCGGAATCGAGCATCATTAAGACCTCGGACGGGACGACATTAAGAATGATCCCTTTACCGGGCTCGGGGTATAGACATTCAGTGGAGCTGGAGGAAATGCCTGCATTATTGATAAATACGTTTTTAGCGGTGGAGGACCGGCGCTTTTATAGCCACCAGGGATTAGATTATAAAGGGATTTCTCGCGCTTTTCTAAATAATATTGTGGATATGGATCTCTCTGAGGGCGGAAGTAGTATTACTCAGCAGCTAGCTCGCAATCTTTATTTGAACAGGAACAAGAATGTCATACGTAAGCTAAACGAAGCATCCATTGCTCTTGCATTGGAGAGGCAGTTATCAAAACGAGAGATTCTAGGGCTTTACCTTAATCAGATTTATATGGGGCGTGGACAATATGGAGTAAAGGCAGCTGCGGAGCGTTACTTCGGCGTATCCGATTTAAAAAAACTAGAAATATGGCAAATCGCCACCTTGGCGGGAATCCCTAAAGGACCGTCTATTTATAATCCGGTAGACAATAGTACATTATCCAAAACAAGAAGGAATCTCGTTCTACAGATTATGTTAGATCAAGGACTGATTACTAAAGAACAAATGCTTGAGGCTAGAGATAAACAGTATCAACCTCCCGCTGCGAACAAAGTAGAAGTCATTGGTGTGCATTATGTGGACGCTACGCTTAAGGAAGCGGCTAAGATCACTGGGAAGTCTGTGGAGGAGCTTCGAACGGGTGGCTACACTATCGTTACAGGGTTGAACATTAAAGCACAGCAGGCGCTAGAGCAGGCATTTCTAAAGGGTTCTTCTTTTCCGCCTGACGGAAAAGATCAGCAGGTAGAAGCAGCTATGACCATAATGGATCATCGTACAGGTGAAGTGGTGGCACTGATTGGTGGGCGTGAACAAAATGAGGGGAGCTTGAGCAGAGCTACAATTGATGCGCGGCAGCCAGGCTCCAGCTTCAAGCCGATCATTGATTATGGACCCGCGCTAGAGAGCGGGAAGTTTAGCCCGAATAGCATACTTTCTGATCGCAAATACGCTTATGGAAACTATGTACCTGAGAATTTGAACGGTGTGTATCAAGGTCAAATCACAATGAGTAGAGCGCTGCAAAAATCCGTAAATGCGCCAGCTGTTTGGCTTTTGAAGCAGGTTGGAATCTCCTCTGCACGGCAATTTGCAGCCAAATTAGGAATTGTACTGTCAGAGGAGGATAACCATTTATCAATAGCTTTAGGAGGGCTTCATAATGGGGTATCGCCACTTAAAATGACACAAGCCTATGGTGTCTTTGCTAATGGAGGTAAATTCAATGAGGCTCATATGGTACGCACGATAATGGATTCAAAAGGGAAGGTTGTGTATTCACATCTCTCCGAATCACGGCAGGTAATATCGCAACGAACCGCAGAGGCAATGACGATGATGCTACGTAATGTTGTCAATGAAGGAACGGGCAAAAAAGCGCAAATGAACAGGCCTGTAGCGGGGAAAACCGGAACAACCCAATTGGATCTGCCAGGCGTAAGCAAGAAAGCTAACCGGGATTTGTGGTTTGTTGGTTATACTTCGGAATGGACAGCTGCAGTGTGGATGGGGTTTGATCGTACAAATAAGGATAATTATATGACAGAGGGCAGCGGGAAGGCTGCCGCTCTATTTTCTACAGTCATGAGTAAGGCGTTAAGTGGTTACTGATGTTACTGATGTTTATTGAGCGGCCCATTCTTCTAGTTTCTCGTCTCTAGGAAGCAGGAGAGCAAGGAAACCCAAAAGAGGTAGGAATCCACAAGCTATAAACACTTTTGAAATTCCAATGCTGTCAATCAGATTGCCGAGTACCAAGGAGCCAATTCCTCCGAGCCCAAAAGCAAGACCAGTGATTAACCCTGAAACTGTTCCGATATTGCCTGGATAAAGCATCTGAGCATAGATTACAGTAACAGAGAAGCTGGACAAAAGGATGAAGCCGCCAATCAGTAAGAGTATAGCTGCCCACATTTGGTTCACGAAGGGTAGAGCCAGTGCGAAGGGCACTGTTCCGACCATAGAGAGAAGAATGAGATTACGCCGTCCGAAGCGGTCTGCCAGTGGGCCTCCAAAGAATGTACCGACAGCTCCAGCTGCCAGATACATAAAAATATAGATTTGGGCCTTATCAAGCGTCATTTGATATTTGTCCATTAAATAGAAAGCGTAGTAACTGCCGATAGAAGCGCCGTACCAAGATCTTACAAAGACTAGGAAAACGAGGATGATTGTTGCCGTTCGAATACTTTTGCGTCGGGCAGGATCGATTGCACGAGCTGTTGATTTTTTATGAAACGTATATCCCGCATCCAGCATCTCTCGATACCAGCGAGCGACATAGGTCTGGACGGCAATTCCGGCAGCCGCAACGATAGTGAAGCCAAGAGCGCCGATCTGCCCAAAGGGAATGAATATCCATTTCGTGAGCATTGGTCCTAAAGATTGTCCAGCATTGCCGCCGACTTGAAAAATAGATTGCGAAAGACCTTTCCGCTGACCGGCGGCCATATGAGCAACACGCATGCCTTCGGGATGAAAGGTAGCAGATCCGAAACCGATCAGCATGACGGAAAACAATACAAGAATATAGTTGTTGGCATAAGCCAATAAAAGTACGCCTAGAAATGTGCTGCACATACCCAGTGGTAACAATATAGGACGAGGCTTACGATCTGCCGCATACCCAATGACTGGTTGGATAACAGAGGACGTCATGTTTAAGGCAAAGGAGATCCACCCAATCTGAGCGAAGGAGAGCATCAAGTTATCTTTGAGAATAGGAAAGATTGCAGGGATGACTGCCTGAATAGAATCGTTAAATAAATGAACAAAGCTGACAGCCAGCAAAATCTTATAGATTGTTGCTTGCTGCAGATTACGCTGCTCCTTGTCCTTGGTGTTTGTTTGGGTCGCAGCACTAGATGGATTGTTTTTCATTTAGACTCCTCTCGTACGTATCATTAGAAGTTAATATATGGGATTACGATAAATTCTATTTAGCCATAAATTAAGGATTATTGGAAACAATTTGTGTTGGTTTGTGCTAGTTTGAAAGTATTTATTCGTAGATTATTTTTATTTCAAAAAAAGCTTGCAAACATAAGAACAGCATGGTATATTATCTCTTGTGCTTATGACGCATCGAACAAATGAAACACAAACGATGAAAAAATAAGTTGACAAGAAATACGACAACATGATATACTCTAATTCCTGTGCAAGAGACAGTTGATGTCGAAATGCCGGGAGCAAGTTCTTTGAAAACTGAACAAATGGAACGCGTTAATTTTTAAAAGATTCATTTAATGAATCGTCAGTTTCAAAATGAGCATATCGCTCTTTTCAATACTAATTGGAGAGTTTGATCCTGGCTCAGGACGAACGCTGGCGGCGTGCCTAATACATGCAAGTCGAGCGGAGTTAGTTTGAAAGCTTGCTTTCAAACTAACTTAGCGGCGGACGGGTGAGTAACACGTAGGCAACCTGCCCCTTAGACTGGGATAACTACCGGAAACGGTAGCTAATACCGGATAATTTCTTTTTTCTCCTGAAGGAAGAATGAAAGACGGAGCAATCTGTCACTGAGGGATGGGCCTGCGGCGCATTAGCTAGTTGGTGGGGTAACGGCCCACCAAGGCGACGATGCGTAGCCGACCTGAGAGGGTGAACGGCCACACTGGGACTGAGACACGGCCCAGACTCCTACGGGAGGCAGCAGTAGGGAATCTTCCGCAATGGACGAAAGTCTGACGGAGCAACGCCGCGTGAGTGATGAAGGTTTTCGGATCGTAAAGCTCTGTTGCCAGGGAAGAACGTCCGGTAGAGTAACTGCTATCGGAGTGACGGTACCTGAGAAGAAAGCCCCGGCTAACTACGTGCCAGCAGCCGCGGTAATACGTAGGGGGCAAGCGTTGTCCGGAATTATTGGGCGTAAAGCGCGCGCAGGCGGTCATTTAAGTCTGGTGTTTAAACCTTGGGCTCAACCTGAGGTCGCACTGGAAACTGGGTGACTTGAGTACAGAAGAGGAAAGTGGAATTCCACGTGTAGCGGTGAAATGCGTAGATATGTGGAGGAACACCAGTGGCGAAGGCGACTTTCTGGGCTGTAACTGACGCTGAGGCGCGAAAGCGTGGGGAGCAAACAGGATTAGATACCCTGGTAGTCCACGCCGTAAACGATGAGTGCTAGGTGTTAGGGGTTTCGATACCCTTGGTGCCGAAGTTAACACAGTAAGCACTCCGCCTGGGGAGTACGGTCGCAAGACTGAAACTCAAAGGAATTGACGGGGACCCGCACAAGCAGTGGAGTATGTGGTTTAATTCGAAGCAACGCGAAGAACCTTACCAGGTCTTGACATCCCTCTGAATCCACTAGAGATAGTGGCGGCCTTCGGGACAGAGGAGACAGGTGGTGCATGGTTGTCGTCAGCTCGTGTCGTGAGATGTTGGGTTAAGTCCCGCAACGAGCGCAACCCTTAACTTTAGTTGCCAGCAAGTAATGTTGGGCACTCTAGAGTGACTGCCGGTGACAAACCGGAGGAAGGTGGGGATGACGTCAAATCATCATGCCCCTTATGACCTGGGCTACACACGTACTACAATGGCCGGTACAACGGGAAGCGAAACCGCGAGGTGAAGCCAATCCCATCAAAGCCGGTCTCAGTTCGGATTGCAGGCTGCAACTCGCCTGCATGAAGTCGGAATTGCTAGTAATCGCGGATCAGCATGCCGCGGTGAATACGTTCCCGGGTCTTGTACACACCGCCCGTCACACCACGAGAGTTTACAACACCCGAAGTCGGTGGGGTAACCCGCAAGGGAGCCAGCCGCCGAAGGTGGGGTAGATGATTGGGGTGAAGTCGTAACAAGGTAGCCGTATCGGAAGGTGCGGCTGGATCACCTCCTTTCTATGGAGAATCGTCTTCTGCAATGAAGACATTCAAATCGGAAGTTAAACTTCCAAAATCATTTAACGCGTATCCATTTGTTCGGTTTTGATGGAATTTGCGGGGCCATAGCTCAGCTGGGAGAGCGCCTGCCTTGCAAGCAGGAGGTCAGCGGTTCGATCCCGCTTGGCTCCACCAACAAACTTCATCTATTTGTTATGTCTAGAATATTTTTAAACTTGATCCTTGAAAACTGGATACCGAAACGAATTTGCGTTTTAGAACATCTTTTAGCTAAAACTTGTGTAAACAAGTACGTTAGTTATTAGCTGGAAGCGAAGATTTTCAATTGTGCGAACAAGCGAAACATCGGAGCGAAGGTTAAGCTAATAAGAGCACACGGAGGATGCCTAGGCGCCAGGAGCCGACGAAGGACGTGGCGAACAACGAAACTGCCTCGGGGAGCTGTAAGCAAGCTTTGATCCGGGGGTGTCCGAATGGGGAAACCCAGCTGTGGTAATTCGCAGTTACTCATCTCTGAACACATAGGAGATGTAGAGGCAGACCAGGGGAACTGAAACATCTAAGTACCCTGAGGAAGAGAAAACAATAGTGATTCCGTCAGTAGCGGCGAGCGAACGCGGAACAGCCTAAACCTAAGAGCTTGCTCTTAGGGGTTGTGGGACGTCTCACATGGAGTTACAAAGGAATATGGTAGGCGAAGAGGTCTGGAAAGGCCCGCGATAGAGGTAAAAGCCCTGTAACCTAAACTGTGTTCTCTCCGAGACGGATCCCGAGTAGTGCGGGGCACGTGAAACCCCGTATGAATCCAGCAGGACCATCTGCTAAGGCTAAATACTACCTGGCGACCGATAGTGAAACAGTACCGTGAGGGAAAGGTGAAAAGCACCCCGGAAGGGGAGTGAAATAGAACCTGAAACCGTGTGCTTACAAAAAGTCAGAGCCCTATCTATGGGTGATGGCGTGCCTTTTGTAGAATGAACCGGCGAGTTACGTTTAACATGCAAGGTTAAGTCGAGAAGACGGAGCCGCAGCGAAAGCGAGTCTGAATAGGGCGATTTAGTATGTGGACGTAGACCCGAAACCGTGTGATCTACCCCTGTCCAGGGTGAAGGTGCGGTAACACGCACTGGAGGCCCGAACCCACGCATGTTGAAAAATGCGGGGATGAGGTGGGGGTAGCGGAGAAATTCCAATCGAACTCGGAGATAGCTGGTTCTCCCCGAAATAGCTTTAGGGCTAGCCTCGGTATAAGAGTAGTGGAGGTAGAGCACTGATTGGGTGCGGGGTCCGCAAGGATTACCAAGCTCAGTCAAACTCCGAATGCCATATACTTATTGCCGGGAGTCAGACAGTGAGTGCTAAGATCCATTGTCAAAAGGGAAACAGCCCAGACCATCAGCTAAGGTCCCCAAGTGTGTGTTAAGTGGGAAAGGATGTGGAGTTGCACAGACAACCAGGATGTTGGCTTAGAAGCAGCCACCATTGAAAGAGTGCGTAATAGCTCACTGGTCGAGTGACTCTGCGCCGAAAATGTAACGGGGCTAAACACACCACCGAAGCTATGGCTAGATACGTATGTATCTGGGGTAGGGGAGCGTTGTATGTGGGTTGAAGGTGTACCGTAAGGAGCGCTGGACAGCATACAAGTGAGAATGCCGGTATGAGTAACGAAAAGATCAGTGAGAATCTGATCCGCCGAAAGCCCAAGGTTTCCTGAGGAAGGCTCGTCCGCTCAGGGTAAGTCGGGACCTAAGGCGAGGCCGAAAGGCGTAGTCGAAGGACAACAGTTTGAAATTACTGTACCACCGTAATCCGCTATGAGCGATGGGGTGACGCAGGAGGGTAGTGACGCGGACTGATGGATATGTCCGTCTAAGCAGTGAGGCTGATGTGTAGGCAAATCCGCACATCATTAAGGCTGGGCTGTGATGGGGAGCGAAAATTACAGTAGCGAAGGTCATGATCTCACACTGCCAAGAAAAGCCTCTAGCCAGGAGAAGGTGCCCGTACCGCAAACCGACACAGGTAGGCGAGAAGAGAATTCTAAGGCGCGCGGAAGAACTCTCGTTAAGGAACTCGGCAAAATGACCCCGTAACTTCGGGAGAAGGGGTGCCCCGGTAGTGTGAATAGCACGAGGGGGCCGCAGTGAAAAGGCCCAAGCGACTGTTTAGCAAAAACACAGGTCTGTGCGAAGCCGCAAGGCGAAGTATACGGGCTGACGCCTGCCCGGTGCTGGAAGGTTAAGGGGAGTGGTTAGGGGTAACCCGAAGCTATGAACCGAAGCCCCAGTAAACGGCGGCCGTAACTATAACGGTCCTAAGGTAGCGAAATTCCTTGTCAGGTAAATTCTGACCCGCACGAATGGCGTAACGACTTGGGCGCTGTCTCAACGAGAGATCCGGTGAAATTTTAATACCTGTGAAGATGCAGGTTACCCGCGACAAGACGGAAAGACCCCATGGAGCTTTACTGCAGCTTGATATTGAATTTGGGTACGATCTGTACAGGATAGGTGGGAGCCGTAGAAATCGGAGCGCAAGCTTCGGTGGAGGCGCCGTTGGGATACCACCCTGATCGTATCTAGGTTCTAACCTAGTACCCTAATCGGGTACGGGGACCGTGTCAGGCGGGCAGTTTGACTGGGGCGGTCGCCTCCTAAAGAGTAACGGAGGCGTTCCAAGGTTCCCTCAGAATGGTTGGAAATCATTCGAAGAGTGCAAAGGCATAAGGGAGCTTGACTGCGAGACCTACAAGTCGAGCAGGGACGAAAGTCGGACTTAGTGATCCGGTGGTACCGCATGGAAGGGCCATCGCTCAACGGATAAAAGCTACCCTGGGGATAACAGGCTTATCTCCCCCAAGAGTCCACATCGACGGGGAGGTTTGGCACCTCGATGTCGGCTCATCGCATCCTGGGGCTGAAGTAGGTCCCAAGGGTTGGGCTGTTCGCCCATTAAAGCGGTACGCGAGCTGGGTTCAGAACGTCGTGAGACAGTTCGGTCCCTATCTGTCGTGGGCGCAGGAAATTTGAGAGGAGCTGTCCTTAGTACGAGAGGACCGGGATGGACGTACCGCTGGTGCACCAGTTGTTTCGCCAGAAGCATGGCTGGGTAGCTACGTACGGACGGGATAAGCGCTGAAAGCATCTAAGCGTGAAGCCCCCCTCAAGATGAGATTTCCCAATTAGTAAGACCCCTTGAAGACGACGAGGTAGATAGGTTGGAGGTGGAAGTGCAGTAATGCATGGAGCTGACCAATACTAATCGGTCGAGGGCTTATCCTATACTTAAAACGCAAATTCAATTCGGATTCAGTTTTCAGGCATCAAGCCTGTAACACGCTGAGAAATTTATTCTCACTTCTGGTGATGAACGAAATTTCACGCGGCAGCGTCTGTTTCACAGACGCATGTTTGGTGGCGATAGCGGAGGGGTTCCACGCGTACCCATCCCGAACACGACCGTTAAGCCCTCCAGCGCCGATGGTACTTGGACCGAAGGGTCCTGGGAGAGTAGGACGTTGCCAAGCACAATTAGACCACTGTTGAGTAATCGACAGTGGCTTTTTTGCGTTTATTATAGGCTGTGGAAAACTTGTGGATAAACATTTGGATTTGCAGAAGAGTTACGCACATGTGGATAGATGATTGAAAGAGAAATAATCTCTAAATAGTGTGGATTAAATACATATTTATATGGATCTGTCAACAGAAAACCTAAGTAATACACGGGTTGCTGTGGATATAACCGGGATTATGTGGATAGAGCTATTGATAAGTGGATAACTATTTTAACTTGGATGTGACAAGATTTCAAGACTATTTTTAAAACTGCATAGAGCTGTGGATAACTAAAATAAAGTTATAAATAATGTAATAGATTAGCGCACAATTGAAGCTCTTGTTATACTTATCCTAAAAGTAATTTTATAAAGGATGAGGTGAGTTTGTGGTAATAAGACAGTTACGTTCAGAAGAATTCGATGCAAGCATGAACTTGTCAGAATATGCTTTTCAGTACAAGCTTCCTAGTGAAAAAAGGGCAAGTGCTAAGGAAAGATTCAAGGCTGAACAGGTATGGGGTGCTTTTGAGGACGGAACATTGGAAGCTAAATTGACGATTATTCCTTTCCAAGTCTACATACAGGGCAGAGTGGTACCTATGGGTGGTATAGCAGGAGTGGCTACATGGCCAGAGAACCGCAGACAAGGACATGTGGCAAATCTATTGTCTCATGCGCTGCATACGATGAATGAGGCAGGTCAAATGCTCTCTTTTCTACACCCGTTCTTGATTCCGTTTTATCGTAAATTTGGCTGGGAGGTTTATTGTGAATATAAGAAATACTCTATTCCAGTAGCGAAGTTTCCCAAAAAGGTCGAAGTTGAGGGCAAGGTTAGACGGGATATAAAAGATATCGAAGTATTAGATAGCCTATACAATCGATTCGCTGTCAGATATAACGGGACACTTAAGCGCGATTTGGACTGGTGGGAGAACTCTGTTCTAGATGATGAAGGAAAGAGTGCAGTATTTTACTCCAAGAGTGGTGAACCAGAGGGATATGTGCTGTATAAGGTAGAGAACAGAGAACTGGTTATTGATGAATTTGTTTTTTTGAATGAACAAGCTCGGCAGGGGCTGTGGACATTTCTTGCGAACCATGATTCGATGGTGACCGGTGCATCCTTAAAGCTGGTGCCTTCGGATGACATATTACCTTTCTTGCTGCCAGATCCACGTATAGGACAAGAGAATTATCCTTATTTTATGGGGCGGATTGTTAATGCCAAGTCATTCATTGAAACTTACGCCTTCAGAGGAAACAGTAGTCAAAAGAAGCAGCTTATATATATCGAAGATAAGTATGCACCTTGGAATGATGGGTTATGGGCATGGAATATCTCTAATGAGGGCTCGGCTACTTTGATTCGAGTGGAAGGGGAACGGGCGGAAGCAGACTTGAGATGTGATATAGGCACTTTGACGGCCTTGATGCTTGGATACAAACGACCAACAGAGATGGCACGTTATGGAAGTGTCTCTGGCCACGCAGCAGCACTGGAATGGTTTGAAGAAATTATTCCACAAGCACAGACAGCTTTATTTGATCATTTTTAAAAATATAAGAAAATATAAGTTTCATGCTATACATTATCCTTATATTTCTCGCATAAACGCTTATCGCCCTAATAAGGATACCGAAGGCGTTTATACTTGACAAAAATTAGGCTCTCCCCTTCGAAAGAAGTTGGGAGAGTTCTTTATTTCCGAATACATTCGCTGAAAAAAGTGAAAAATAAGAGAATCCACTTGGAATTAGCACAGAATATGTTATAATATTAAAAAGTCAAAGAAAGTCAAAGTCAACGAAGCATAATGACATCTATCCGATCTTCTGAACACGTGGGATTATCCACAAATGTTTAAGTTCAATTAAAGACCATTGTCATTATGAATGCAAGTTGCAATCGGTATTATAAAGATTTAAGCACTGGAGGATGAGTGATGCGCAATATCTCTGATATTATCGAACAATATCTGAAGAATATTTTGCATGAAAGTCCCGAAGGTACGGTGGAAATCCAGCGAAATGACCTGGCGGACCAGTTCTCATGCGTACCGTCACAGATCAACTATGTCATCAGTACACGCTTTACTCTGGAAAAAGGTTATGTGGTGGAAAGTAAGCGTGGTGGCGGGGGATATATTCGTATTCAACGTTTTGAATTACCACCTAACGTAGCACTGCATGCCCATTTAAACCATACTATAGGTGGCGGGATTGATCAGAACGCTGCTGAAGGGCTGATTTATCAGCTGGAGGAAGCTGGTTTTCTAAGTAAGCGTGAAGCGTGCCTTATGCGCGCTGCTGTTTCTCGGGAATGCCTAACGGTTAAGATTCCATACCGGGATGAGATTCGTGCCAAGATTATGAAGGCGATGTTAATCTCTTTGTTAGGCAAATAATTGTCAACCATAAGGGAGGGGCTTTCGCTTATGCAATGCCAGGAATGTGGCGTCAAGCCGGCAACACTCCACTTCACTAAGATCGTGAATGGAGAGAAGACGGAGTTTCATATCTGCGAGAGCTGTGCACGGGAGAAGGGTGAACTCATTCCCGGAACGGCTGGAGGATTCTCTATCCACAGTCTGCTCTCAGGTCTGCTTGATCTTGAAGGTGCCGGCAAGGAGAAGTCGGCTGCAACGAAGACTACGCAGAGTCTGCAATGTGAGAATTGTGGGATGACGTACTCCCAGTTTAGCAAATTAGGCCGTTTTGGCTGTAGCTCCTGTTATGAATATTTTAACAGTGCACTGGACCCGCTTTTTAAGCGAGTGCATGGCAGTACTTCACATGTAGGTAAGATTCCGAAACGTGCAGGAGCTCAGATTGTGTTTAGACGCCAAATTGATGAACTCAAGCAGGAATTACAGCAAAGTATTACACAAGAAGAATTCGAGAAAGCAGCGGAGCTGCGAGATCAGATTCGTAAACTTGAAAAAGAAATAGCACAAGAGTAAAGTCTTTGATATATAGGGGGGATATGACATGTCAAGTCTCCGATTTACTGAACAAGCGCTTAGTGATTGGATGCGTTCTGGAGGTAGTCACTCCGAGATTGTAATTAGCAGTCGTATGCGTATTGCCCGTAATCTAGAGCATCTTCCGTTCCCAATGCTGGCTTCCTTAGAGCAATCGGAAGAAGTATTAGAGCTACTGGCTCCTGTGTTTCATGAGGAAGCAGCTGCAGATTTCGGATCTTTTCAACTCCTAAAGCTTGATGAAGTGAATGAACTGGACAAAAAGGTACTGGTTGAGAAGCATCTAATCAGTCCTAACTTGGCTAATGATTCGCGCAGTGCGGCTGTCTTATTAAATGAAGATGAGTCGGTCAGCATCATGATTAACGAAGAGGACCATCTGCGAATCCAGTGTCTGTTTCCTGGTCTTCAGGTTAGAGAAGCATGGGATCGTGCGACGGCGATCGATGATATATTCGAGGCAGCAGTCAATTACGCTTTTGATGATAAAAGAGGATATTTGACTAGTTGTCCCACCAATGTTGGTACTGGGCTTCGTGCCTCGGTAATGCTGCATCTACCAGCGCTTGTAATGACTCATCAGATCAATCGCATATTGTCTGCAGTGAACCAAGTGGGATTGACTGTAAGAGGAATTTACGGTGAGGGTAGCGAAGCAGTAGGGAACATCTTTCAAATTTCTAACCAGATCACTCTCGGTCAAACGGAAAGTGAAATTATAGAGAACCTTCACAGTGTAGTTACCCAGATTATTGAGCATGAGCGAAATGCACGTGAACGGTTGCTTGTTGATTCCGCCCTGAGAATAACAGACCGAGTGAAGCGTTCTTACGGAATTTTATGTTATGCAGCTCTTATGGAGCTTAAAGAATCTGCTCAACGCCTGTCTGATGTGAGACTTGGGGTTGACCTTGGCATTCTGGAAGGTCTTTCGATCTCAGTGCTTAATGAACTTAACGTTAAGACACAGCCAGGATTTCTACAAAAGATGTTCGGCGATGAGCTGAACGCTACTGAACGAGATATGTATCGGGCAAAACTGCTCCGAGAGACACTGGGAACACAACATTAATATAGATATTTATTATTCATGGAGGTGCAGGAGATATGATGTTTGGAAGATTTACGGAACGCGCACAAAAAGTGCTAGCGCTGGCGCAGGAAGAAGCTGTTCGTTTAGGACACAACAATATTGGTACAGAACATATTTTGCTCGGACTTATTCGTGAAGGAGACGGCATTGCTGCTAAGGCATTAATAGCTTTAGGGCTAGGTCTTGAAAAAATCCAGGACGAAGTGGAGACACTGATTGGCAGAGGTCAAGAACAGCCTACGAACATTGCTTATACTCCTCGCGCTAAAAAAGTGATTGAGCTGTCGATGGACGAAGCCCGCAAATTGGGTCATACGTATGTTGGCACTGAGCATATTTTGCTTGGACTTATCCGTGAAGGGGAAGGTGTCGCGGCTCGTGTGCTTAATAACCTCGGCATCAGCTTGAACAAAGCTCGTCAACAAGTTCTTCAGCTCCTGGGAAGCAGCGAGGCTGCCTCTAGTCATAGCGGGACTCCGGCTAATGTCAGCACACCGACCCTAGATGGTCTTGCGCGCGATTTGACCGCTTATGCTAAGGAAGGTAATCTAGACCCAGTTATCGGCCGTAGTAAGGAAATTGAACGTGTTATTCAGGTACTGAGTCGCCGGACTAAGAATAACCCGGTACTGATCGGTGAACCTGGTGTTGGTAAAACAGCTATCGCTGAAGGACTTGCACAAAAGATTATCAATAATGAAATCCCAGAAACACTTCGCGACAAACGCGTCATGACGCTCGACATGGGCTCAGTAGTGGCTGGAACAAAATATCGCGGTGAGTTTGAAGACCGCCTCAAGAAAATTATGGATGAGATTCGCCAAGCAGGTAATATCGTGCTCTTTATCGATGAGCTTCATACGCTAATCGGTGCTGGTGGCGCAGAAGGTGCGATTGACGCATCTAACATTCTTAAGCCGGCTTTAGCCCGTGGGGAACTTCAGTGCATTGGTGCGACTACGCTTGACGAATATCGTAAATATATTGAAAAAGATGCAGCATTGGAGCGTCGTTTCCAACCGATTACGGTGGATCAGCCTTCTCCAGAGGAAGCGGTCCAAATTCTTTTCGGACTTCGCGATCGTTATGAAGCGCATCACCGTGTGAAGATTACGGATGAAGCTATTGTGGAAGCAGTGAAGTTGTCCGATCGTTACATCCCGGACCGTTTCCTGCCAGATAAAGCGATTGACCTTATCGATGAAGCAGGGTCTAAAGTAAGGCTTCACTCTTACACCATCCCGCCAAATCTGAAGGAACTTGAAATGCGCTTGGATGATATCCGCAAGGAGAAGGATTCCGCAGTGCAGAGTCAAGAGTTTGAAAAAGCGGCGGCCTTGCGTGATACAGAGCAAAAAATCCGTGAAGAGCTTGATACGACAAAGAATCAATGGAAAGAAAAACAGGGGCGCACGGATTCAGAGGTTACACCTGAAGACATCGCACAGGTTGTAGCTAGCTGGACGGGTATACCTGTAAGCAAGCTGAAGGAAGAGGAGACCGACCGTCTACTTAACATGGAGGCTTTACTGCATGAACGAGTGATCGGTCAGGACGAAGCTGTTAAGGCAGTTAGCCGGGCACTACGCCGTGCGCGTGCGGGTCTTAAAGATCCGAAACGTCCAATGGGTTCCTTTATCTTCCTCGGTCCTACAGGTGTAGGTAAAACTGAGTTGGCTCGTGCATTGGCTGAAGCCATGTTCGGCGATGAGAATGCGGTCATCCGTATTGATATGTCGGAATACATGGAGAAACACTCCACGTCCCGCTTAGTCGGAGCCCCTCCTGGATATGTTGGCTATGAAGAAGGCGGCCAATTAACCGAGAAAGTACGCCGTAAACCTTATTCTGTAGTGCTGCTTGATGAAATTGAAAAAGCGCACCCAGAAGTATTCAATATTCTGCTGCAAGTTCTTGAAGACGGTCGTTTGACTGACTCTAAAGGACGGGTAGTCGATTTCCGTAATACATTAATTATTCTGACTTCTAACGTAGGCGCACAAGCGATCAAGAAGAATTCGACACTTGGATTCACAGCTGTGCAAGATGCTGGAGCAGAATACGGTAATATGAAGGGCAAGGTTATGGAAGAGCTTAAGAAGAGCTTCCGTCCTGAGTTCTTGAACCGGATTGACGAAATCATCGTCTTCCATTCCCTCGATGAGAAGCATATTGCTGAAATCGTTACGTTGATGTCTGATGAGCTGCGCAAGCGGCTGCGTGAATATGATGTTGATTTCGTACTCACGGATGCGGCGAAGGCTTTCCTGGCTAAGGAAGGTTACGACCCAGCCTTTGGTGCACGTCCATTACGTCGTGCGATTCAGAAGCATATTGAAGACCGTCTTTCCGAGGAATTGTTGAGAGGAAATATCCAAAAGGGTGATTCGCTCAACATTGATGAAGTTGGCGGAGAACTTGTAGTGAATAAAGTGGATGCTCCTGTAGCGCCATTGCTTGAAAAAGAAGTAGAATCCGAATAAAAAAACGGAATAAAAAAAGCTTCCGCTCCTCAGTTTATAGAGGGGCGGAAGCTTTTTTAATATAAATTTATCACTTAAAAATATACATTTAGTACAAATTCCGAATGACCTTTCGTTAAAGGGGCAGAAATGGTAAACTTTCATTAGAAGAAAATATCCGCAATTTAAAAGTTCGGACCGTAAGGAGAACAAATGGCTAAACCAAAAACTAAATTTTTTTGCACCGATTGTGGATACGAATCGCCAAAATGGTTCGGAAAATGTCCCGGGTGCCAAGCTTGGAACTCCATGGTGGAGGAAACGGAAAGCGTAGTCAAAACACAGGGAATGAATGCCCCTATTTTTCATAGTAAAGAAAAGGCACAATCGATCATAAGTATAGAAAGTGACAAGGAACCGCGCATACTGACAGGTATAGGTGAGCTTAACCGTGTTCTCGGTGGGGGGATCGTGCCAGGATCGCTGGTACTAGTAGGGGGAGACCCAGGAATCGGTAAATCTACGCTCTTATTACAGACGTCGCATGCTCTGACAACTCAGGGATTGCGAGTGCTGTACATTTCGGGCGAAGAATCGGTAAGGCAAACAAAACTACGTGCGGATCGCCTCGGTGCGTTGTCAGCTGAGCTATATGTACTATGTGAGACGAATATGGAAAGCATAGAAGAAGCGATTGAACAAATTCAGCCGCAATTTCTTGTTATCGATTCGATTCAGACTGTATTTATGCCAGAAGTAACTAGTGCGCCAGGCAGTGTGACCCAGGTTCGGGAATGTACGACAAGATTTATGCGTATCGCTAAGATTCGGGGAATTGCTACAGTTCTCGTTGGGCATGTCACCAAGGAAGGCGCTATTGCAGGCCCACGGATGCTTGAACATATGGTGGATTGTGTGCTGTATTTTGAGGGAGAGCGGCATCATACGTATAGACTCCTGCGGGCTGTAAAGAACCGCTTCGGTTCAACGAATGAAATCGGCATTTTCGAAATGGGTGAAGTGGGTCTAACAGAAGTAGAAAATCCATCGGAGCTCTTCTTATCTGAGCGTCCACTCGGCGTAGCCGGATCTACAGTCGTGGCTAGTATGGAAGGGACTAGACCGGTGCTTGTTGAGCTTCAGGCTCTTATCGCTGCCACTCATTTCCCCTCCCCACGCCGGGTGTGCACAGGTATGGATCACCAGCGGATGGCACTCATTATCGCTGTACTTGAGAAGCGGATGGGCATGTTCCTGCAAAATCAGGATGCATACCTTAATGTTGCTGGAGGAGTGAAGCTGGATGAACCGGCGATTGATTTAGCAGTAGCTGTTAGTATCGCTTCCAGCTTTCGTGATATTTCAACAAAACCTTACGATGTTTTCTTCGGTGAAGTAGGACTTACAGGTGAAGTAAGAGGTGTTTCACGCGCGGAAATGCGTGTGAAGGAGGCCGCGAAGCTAGGCTTCCGGCGGGTGATCATGCCAGAGAAAAGTTTGAAGGGCTGGAAGCACCCGCAAGATATCCAGATTATTGGCGTCAGTACCGTAGCAGATGCACTATCGGTCGCGTTAGATTAGGGGGCACAGGGATTATGAAAGAATATAACCAATTAGAGAATATGAATGATCTGCTCAGACTGGCGGCACCGGGGACACCCTTTCGGGAAGGTCTTGAGAATGTGCTGCGCGCTAAGACGGGAGCACTAATCGTCGTTGGGTATAGTCCTGAGGTGATGGAGGTAGTGGATGGAGGATTCTCCATTAACTGCGATTTTTCGCCCAATTATTTATATGAGCTCGCCAAAATGGACGGTGCCATTATTCTTAGTGAGGATTTGAAACGAATTTTGTATGCAAATACACAGCTAATTCCGGATTCGTCCATCTCTTCAATCGAGACAGGCATTCGTCACCGGACCGCCGAGCGTGTAGCGAAGCAAACAGGTAAACTGGTTGTTTCTATTTCACAGCGCCGCAATATTATTACCCTGTATCAAGGTTCCATTCGGTATGCGTTAAAAGAAATCGGAGCTATTTTGGCTAAAGCTAATCAAGCGATTCAGACCCTAGAAAAGTACAAAGCGGTTCTTACACAAGGACTGACGAATTTGTCTGCTTCGGAGTATGAAGGAATCGTCACCGTAGCTGAAGTGGTCGGAGTGATTCAGCGGGTAGAGATGGTTCTACGCATAAAAATGGAGATCAAACGATATATAAATGAACTAGGCAATGAAGGACGTTTAATCAGCATGCAGATGGAAGAACTGGTTGGAAATACAGAGGAAGAAGCATGGCTCCTATACAGAGACTATGCTAAGGAAGAGCAAGAAGATAAAATTCGTGAAATTATTGCCGGTCTCAAACGTATTAGTGATGATGACCTAATGGATGACAACCATATTGCTCGATTGCTGGGCTACTCTTCTACGGCAATTTCTTCCGAAGAGGTGGTTACTCCACGTGGATATCGTCTGCTCAACAAGATTCCGCGGCTTCCAAATGTGATCATTCATAATCTGGTGGAGCGGTTTGAAATGCTGCCTAATTTGATGTCTGCAAGCATAGCTGAACTGGATGAAGTGGACGGAATTGGGGAGGTGCGGGCTCGTAATATTCAGGATGGGCTCAAACGTTTACAGAAGCAAGTTCTTATTGACAGGCAAATGTAAATAACATACAATCACGTAATATTGGAGCTGTTTAAGGCCAATGTGAGAAAATTGAGGTGAAGAAATGATACAAAAATCAATTCCGAGTCTTTTTACCATAGGTAACTTGATGCTCGGAATGTTTGGTATCATGATGGCGTTTGACGGTAAAGTTAGCATGGCCGCTATCATGGTTATTATTGCTATGCTGTTAGACGGATTGGATGGCCGAGTTGCTCGTGCACTTAAATGTGAGAGTGAATTTGGTAAGGAACTGGACTCTTTGTCTGATGTCGTTTCTTTTGGAGTAGCACCGGCTGTTATTATGTACGTCTCAAGCCTGCATGATTTAAATTCTGCATTAGCCTGGACAGTAACTGCAATTTTCCCGGTGTTTGGTGCATTGCGCCTAGCTCGCTTTAATGTTCATCCAGGAGTTCCTGGTTATTTCATCGGATTGCCAATTCCTGCTGCTGGTGGTGTACTTGCCACATTAGCTCTTTTTAATAAAGATGTTTCTGCTCCATTTATGATCGTGGCTACATTGCTCTTATCATATTTGATGGTCAGCACTGTTAAATATCCTAATTTTAAGAAGGTTGGATTACCTAAAAAAGTGGTTGTCGGAGCGCCAGTAGTCATTGTTGTTGCCGTGGCTGTTGCTGTTGTGTTCCCTGAACAAATTGCTAAGCTAATCTTCGTCTTACTTGGGATTTACGCGTTATATGGTTTTAAACAAAACATCGATCGATTGACAGCCAGACGCCGTCACCGTCGTAGAAGACGTTCTGAAGATAAAGTGTATCACTCGAAGAACGGTTAAAGCAGTCTTGTAGTAAGGTTGAACTAATATAATTATAGCTAGAGGCTTTGTCGTCCTTAGGGGATGGCAAAGCCTTTTTGCAATTCCAGCGCTACCCCAAGTTTATCGTCTTGAAAATTGGAACATACTGGTGAGGTATAGATCATTCAAGGATGAATAAAAAGGAGGTGCGTTAGGTTATGTGGAAAAAAGTGATATTGTCTTTTGCTTTAATATGTGGTGCTTGGTCTGGTTTTTCGCTATACCATGCGCTTGAAAGAGGATTCCCCAAGGGAATGGAAAAGCTGAGTGAAAGTTTACCTGTAGAGGGAAGCATTTTATTTACGGTGCTGGGTGCCATTATTTTTTTGTTTGCGGGGTCTTTATGCGCGGAATGGGGAGGTTCAAAACTGCGGGAGGCGGTTCTGTACTGTTCGCGTATACCAATGAATGAATTGGCTGCAGGTGCAGCTGGGCTTACAGGAGGGCTTTTGCTATCTCTTCTGTTATATCCTGCTATGATTTGGCTTGGAAAAGCTGGGCAGTTGCTGCAGGTACCCGTTACGTTAGCTTTTGGATATATGGGGCTGCGGATCGGTCTGGAGAAAAAAGAGGAACTAGCTGCACTTTGGACAACTGGACGCTGGGGGCAAGCGGCTGAACCGGAAGGTCGTGGCCTGGAGGAGCATAAAATCCTCGATACAAGCGTTATTATTGATGGTCGGATCGCCGACATTTGCAAAACTGGATTTATTGAGGGAACGATTGTCATACCGGAATTCGTACTTGAGGAGCTCCAGCATATCGCAGATTCTTCCGATCTACTGAAACGTAATCGCGGACGGCGGGGACTTGATATTCTCAATAAAATCCAAAAAGAGCTCGATGTGAAGGTATTAATCTACGAGGGAGATTTTGAAGAAATCTCTGAGGTGGATAGTAAGCTGGTGAAGTTAGCGAAGGTACTGCGAGGTAAAGTAGTTACCAATGACTTTAACTTGAATAAGGTTTGCGAATTACAAGGAGTCTCAGTACTGAATATTAATGATCTTGCGAATGCCGTGAAGCCCGTAGTGTTGCCTGGTGAGGAAATCGTAGTTCAGGTCATTAAGGATGGCAAAGAGCATGGACAAGGCGTAGCCTATTTAGACGATGGAACAATGATCGTTGTGGAAGGCGGACGGGAATATATCGGAACTACGATGGAGGTTCTCGTCACGAGTGTGCTTCAAACTTCAGCTGGACGGATGATATTTGCGAAGCCAAAGCTCTTGGAAAAAGCACAATAAGCGTAGATAAAGTACACGGCAAATGTCCTATGGGTTGGAAATGCCCGCCAAACACGTTATGATGGGAATATACGTGAAAGACAGGAGCCAGAGTAATGTCAAACAGTGTGGGCGTCGTCATTGTGGCGGCAGGCAGAGGAACGCGAATGGGGACTGTAGAGAGCAAGCAATATCTGTTACTGCAGGGGAAACCAATCATCGTTCATACGCTGGAAGTATTTCAGCAGCACGAATTGATTTCTGAAATCGTGCTCGTAACCGGTAAGGAAGATATTGAGCGCTGCCGGGAATGGATACAGCTCTATAAGCTGGACAAGGTTAAGGCTATAGTACCTGGTGGATCTGAGCGTCAGCATTCCGTACATAAAGGATTGTTGAAACTTACGACACAGTGGGTAATGGTACATGATGGTGTTCGTCCGTTTGTGCAGCCAAATGAAATTGAGGCATGTTACGAGCGAGCGAAGCAGATCGGTGCTTCAGTTCTTGCTGTACCAGTCAAAGATACGATCAAACAGGTAGATAACGAAGGCAAAGTACTGTCTACGCCGGATCGGCGAAGTCTGTGGGCGATTCAAACCCCGCAGACTTTTCGTCTTTCTGAATTGCTGGATGCCTATGCGGCCGCGGAGCGGGATGCATTTCTAGGTACTGATGATTCCAGCTTGGCAGAGCGTGCTGGTATTCCGGTTTCTGTGGTAGAGGGAAGCTACAGAAATATTAAGATTACGACGCCAGATGATTTGGATTTTGCAGAATTCACAGAAAGAAACAGGGGAGAGGGACAATCATGATCGCTGTAGGACAAGGGTTTGATGTACATCAACTGGTTGAGGGAAGGCCTTGTATTATTGGAGGCGTTACGATTCCTTATGAAAAAGGATTAGTAGGACATTCCGATGCCGATGTGCTGCTGCACGCAGTAAGTGACGCGATTCTAGGCGCACTAGGACTTGGTGATATTGGCAGACATTTTCCGGACACAGATCCAGCGTTTAAGGACGCGGATAGCTTGAAATTATTAGAACAAGTGTGGGCACTTGCTAGCGAGCGAGGTTATAAGCTTGGAAATATCGATTCAACGATTATTGCCCAAAAACCAAAGATGGCGCCATACATTCCACAAATGACGGAGATTATCGCTCGTGCGCTTCACGCGGACCCGTCCAAGGTGAACGTTAAAGCTACGACTACTGAACAGCTTGGTTTTGCCGGTCGTGGTGAAGGAATTGCCGCACAATCTATTGTCTGTCTACTCCAAGATGTGATATCATCTTGAGATGGTCTAAGTAGCAAATCTAAGTTTTAACCATATGAAGCGGAGGGAATATAATGACGGATCAAGTCCGGGTGCGTTACGCACCGAGCCCTACGGGACATTTACATATAGGTAACGCCAGAACGGCGCTGTTTAACTATCTGTTCGCCCGTAATAAAGGCGGTAAATTCATTATCAGAATTGAAGATACAGACGTGAAGCGCAATGTCGCAGGTGGCGAAGAGAGCCAGCTTAAGTATTTGAAATGGCTAGGCATGGATTGGGATGAGAGTGTTGATGTTGGCGGAGAGTACGGACCTTACCGCCAGACTGAACGTCTTGACCTATATCGTGTATATTGGCAGGATTTGCTGGATAAAGGTTTGGCTTACCGCTGTTACTGCACAGAGGAAGAACTGGAAGCAGAACGTGAAGAACAGACTGCACGTGGAGAAACCCCTCGTTATTCCGGCAAACACCGTGATTTGACGGAAGAACAACGCCTTGCCTTTGAAGCTGAGGGACGAGTAGCTAGCATTCGCTTCCGTGTACCAGAAGATCGTACGTACACGTTCGATGATATCGTGAAAGGTACTATTTCTTTTGATACGAAAGAAATGGGTGATTTTGTTATCTTGAAGAAGGACGGAATTCCGACCTATAACTTTGCGGTAGCTGTTGATGATTATCTGATGGCTATCACCCATGTACTACGTGGAGAAGATCATATTTCCAACACACCACGTCAGCTAATGATCTATGAGGCTCTTGGTTGGAAACCCCCAATATTTGGTCATATGACACTGATTGTCGGTGACAACCATAAGAAGCTTAGCAAGCGGGATCAATCTGTAATTACATTTATTGAGCAATATGATGAATTGGGTTACTTGCCTGAGGCTTTGGTTAACTTCATTTCTCTACTGGGCTGGTCGCCAGAGGGAGAAGAGGAGATCTTCAGTAAAGAAGAACTTATTTCTATTTTTGATGCGGACCGTTTGTCCAAAAGTCCGGCTGTATTCGATAAGCACAAGCTGGCGCATCTAAATAATCACTATATTAAGCATGCTGATCCTAAACGGATCTCGGCATTAGCGATTCCACATCTGCAAAAAGCGGGGAAAATACCGGCTGAGCTGAATGATGAGCAGCAGGCATGGGCAGAAAGCCTTGTAGCACTGTATCAAGAGCAGATGAACTCTGCCTCCGATATCGTAGAGCTATCTGAACTATTCTTCCGCAGCCATCTGGAGTTAGAAACAGAAGCGGCGCAGGTTCTGGCGGAAAGCCAAGTGCCTGAAGTCTTGTCTGCTTTCCTAGCTAAGGTTGAAGCTTGTCAGGATTTCAGTGCTAGTAATATGGCTGTACTGATCAAGGAAGTGCAGAAAGAAACAGGGCACAAAGGCAAAGCGCTCTTTATGCCGATACGTGTGGCTTTGACCGGACAAACGCACGGACGTGATCTTAATATAACGATTGCTTTGCTCGGCCAAAACCGTGTCATCGAACGTTTGAAATCACAAATTAAAGGAGCTTAAGGTAGTATTACTTATCATTAAGCCTCTTGTCAGTCCCTTATCTTTTACGCTAAGATAGAACCATATGATAATAGCTGTGATCAGGAGAAGTACGTCCATAAAGGCAATTGCCAGAGAGAATAACCGAGAAAGGGATACCCTTTCGGGCTGGGAGTTATTCATTTGTCCGGGGCAGAACATGCGCCTGTGAGCTGCACGGTTGAACGATCCTAAAGGCTCGTTAGATCGCGCCGGGTACATCGCCGTTAATGATGCCAAGTGGAACGAAGGAACTCTGCCGATGGTAACAACAGCAGTCTGTTTGATTCGTTCAAGCAGAGTGGAACCGCGGTTAAACGTCTCTGCAGCTTTATGCTGCAGGGGCTTTTTTTGTTTCAGGGTATCTTTTCTAATATAACAAACCAAGCAAACACCCACAGCATATGTATGATAAGAATGATGGATTGGAGACAATACCTTCCTTGTGTACCTGTAAACAGGAGATGGGGGAGTCAAGAAGAGAGGAACCGTGATGTTTAAGCATATTAAGTCGGACATTCGGGCGGTATTTGATAACGATCCCGCTGCCCGCAGCTGGTTCGAGGTTGTCTTCACATATGCAGGGTTGCACGCCATTTGGGGTCACCGGATTGCCCATTCTTTTTTCAAACGTCGCTGGTATACAATGGCCCGTATGGTCTCACAGTTTAGTAGATTTATGACCGGTGTTGAAATCCATCCCGGAGCTGTCATCGGAAATAGGCTGTTTATCGACCATGGTATGGGGATTGTTATTGGGGAAACCTGTGAAATCGGTGATGATGTTATTATCTATCAAGGTGTTACACTTGGGGGGACAGGGAAAGAAAAAGGTAAGCGCCATCCCACAGTTGGCAACAATGTAGTTATTGGTTCTGGTGCGAAGGTATTAGGATCGTTTCGTATCGGCGACAATTCAAATATAGGTTCGAATGCGGTTGTGCTGCGTGAAGTTCCAAATAACAGTACAGTAGTAGGAAATCCGGGCCGTGTAGTAAAACGTAACGGTGAACGTGTATCCGATCGCTTGGATCATACCAAGATGCCAGACCCGCTTGTAGATTCACTTCGCTTTCTGCAAAAAGAGATCGAAGAGATCAGAGAGAAGCTTGGCGAAGAAGATAAGCAAAAGACCGCGCAGCGGCTAGTCGAAACTCAGCAGTACATTGGTGATTACGAAATTTAAGCATATCCGGTACTTAAGGAATCGGGACAACAGAAAGGGTTGGAATAGGATGGCTTTACAAATTTACAACACAATGACACGCAGCAAGGAGCAGTTTGTGCCCCAAGAGTCGGGCAAAGTGAAAATGTATGTATGTGGTCCAACCGTTTATGGATATATGCATATCGGAAATGCTAGACCTATTATTGTCTTTGATATGGTCCGGAATTATTTGGAGCAACTCGGCAATGAGGTACGGTATGTTACGAACTTCACAGATGTAGATGATAAACTGATACGCAAAGCAGAAGAAATGAACACTTCAGTAGCAGAGGTTGCTGAGATTTTTATTAATGCTTATCGTGAGGATCTTGAAGGGCTTGGAGTAAAACCGGCAACATTGAATCCGCGGGTAACAGAAAGCATGGAGCTGATCATTGAATTCATTAAAGAGCTCGAGGAAAAAGGGTATGCCTACGAGAGTGGTGGCGATGTATACTACCGTACTTCCAAATTTGAAGACTATGGTAAGCTGTCCCGTCAGAATCTAGATGAATTACAGTTTGGTATTCGCGTAGAGGTAGACTCACGGAAAGAGAAACCCGAGGACTTTGTGCTGTGGAAAGCAGCAAAACCAGGTGAAGTGTACTGGCAGAGCCCGTGGGGAAATGGACGCCCAGGCTGGCATATTGAATGCTCGGCCATGGCAAGAGAGTTCTTGGGGGATACGATGGACATCCACGGGGGTGGACAAGATTTGCAGTTCCCGCATCATGAATGCGAATGCGCTCAGACAGAAGCTCTGACGGGTAAGCCACTCTCTAATTACTGGATGCATAATGGATTTATCAACATCGGTGATGAAAAAATGTCGAAATCATTGGGTAACGGTTGGCTTGTGAAAGATATCCGTGGGCAATTTAAAGCTGGGACTATTCGTTATTTCATGCTATCGACCCATTATCGTAATCCGTTGAACTTCTCGGTGGATTCAATGACTTCAGCTGAAAAGAGCGTAGAACGTATCTCACTTGCAGAAAGTAACGTTAAGCATCGTCTTGAACTTGCTGCTGAAGGTGCTCAGGGTGAGGTCAGCTTAGAGATTAATGATAAGTTATCTGCTATTGTGGCCAATTTTCATGCTAGAATGCAGGATGACTTTAATACCCCTGATGCGATTACCGCTATGTTTGATTGGGTGAGTCTTGCAAACCATACCCTTGCGAATAGTGAAGCAGCCCCTGCTGATTTTGCTGCGTTGCTGCAAGCTTTTGGGGAAATGAATGCTGTGCTGCGTTTGACACCTGAGCATGAGGAAGAAGAGATCGCGAGTGAAGAAGTTGAACGATTGATCGCGGAGCGGGTTGAAGCGCGTAAGAATAAAAATTGGAGCCGGTCCGATGAGATTCGTGATGAATTAGGTCGCTTGGGCATATTGCTTGAGGATACTCCGCAAGGAATGCGGTGGCGGCGGAAATGAGTGAGGAACGCAAGTTTCAGAACGGGTGGTTTCCTTACGAGCCTTCCAAACCTGCGCGACTCCTCTCGCCAATTGTGCTTGCCTATGTAGGAGATGCCATTTACGAGGTGTCAGTTCGCCAGTATTTGGTATCTCTTCCGAATTTGCGCCCAAACCATTTGCATCGCTCCGCTACAGGACTTGTATCCGCTAAGGCGCAGAGTGCAATTCTTGGATTTTTGGAGCCAAGTCTCACAGAAGAGGAAAAAGATGTCGCCCGTCAGGGGAGAAATGCTAAATCGGGAAGTATTCCTAAGAATGCAGATGTGCTTGAATACCGTCATGCTACTGCTTTTGAGTGTCTGATAGGTTACTTATACTACACAGGTCAACAGGAGAGAATACAAGAAATTGTGAACAGTGGCATACAGTTTATGTTGAAACAGCCGTGATAAGGCTTTTGCGAAATAGAGAATAGGAGAAGTGAACATGGAAGAAGATTTGAAGACAGAAGAGGAAATATTGGCTGGGAAGCATTCAGTGCTTGAGGCGCTTCGTGCGGGTCGTACATTAAATAAAATATGGATTGCAGAAACGGCTCAGAAGCATCTGACCGCACCAATCGTCGCTGAAGCACGTAAAGCGGGGATTGTCATTCAGCATGTGGACAAGCGTAAGCTGGATCAGCTTGCTCCTGGAGTTCAACATCAGGGGGTAGTTGCTCAAGCCGCGCCTTTTGCCTATGTCGAGGTAGATGATCTGCTGGCTGCAGCTGAAGCCAAAGGAGAGCCTGCATTCTTGATTTTGCTGGATGAGATTGAAGATCCTCATAACCTTGGGTCCATTCTGCGGACAGCAGATTGTACTGGAGTGCATGGAGTAATCGTACCTAAACGTCGTTCGGCTCAGATTACTGCTACCGTCTCCAAAACATCGGCGGGTGCCGTGGAATATGTTCCGGTTGCGCGGGTCACTAACCTAGGTCAGACCATTGATCGTCTGAAAGAGCAGGGAGTCTGGGTAGTAGGTACGGATGTGGATACAGATCAGAATCTGTTTGGATCCAATATTTTCACAGGACCGGTAGCTGTTGTAATCGGTAATGAGAATAAAGGGATGGGACGCCTGATTCGTGAAAAATGTGATGTATTACTTAAGCTGCCGATGGCCGGAAAGATCAATTCATTAAATGCCTCTGTCGCCGCAGGAGTCATTATGTATGAAGTGGTACGCCTTCGGCAACAGCAGGGATAACTATGGCCGACTGGCGCGATGTGCTGCTTGTGGACGGGTACAATATGATCGGTGGCTGGCCGGAACTAGCGGCACTGTCCCAGATTGGTATGCAGGAAGCACGCGACCGCTTGATGGATTTGCTGGCTGATTACCAGGCTTACTCAGGACGACGAGTTATTGCTGTGTTTGATGCATATCGCGTTCCAGGATTGGGTCGGTCATTTGTCCAGGGCAAAGTCCAGGTGTTTTTCACCAAGGAAAAAGAAACCGCAGATGAATGCATTGAGCGATTGGTTGGAGAATTTAGCAACCGACGTCGGCAGATCTATGTTGCAACAAGTGACTTTGTGGAGCAACATATTATTTTCGCCCAAGGTGCACTGCGGATTTCTGCAAGAGAATTGCACCTAGAAATTGAAGAGAACCAGAAACAAGTGAAAAAAGCTATCGAACCGGGAAGTATCAGTTCTACACGTCATTCTTTGGAAGACAAACTGCCTCCTGATGTGCGGAGTAAACTGGAAAATTGGCGTAGGCAGTGACAATAGGAAAGATTTAGGCAATATTTTTATTCCATTTTATGCTATTCCAGATTGTTTTTGGACAAATCCGGTTGACGGTGTAAGGTAACATAATATATACTGATCCTATATTTCGCGAAGTAACGATGTGTCTTGCGTTGCAGCCGGGGGGATTCTTGGTGAGTGTCGACCTCAAGGAAATAATGCTATCCGAGTATGATTTCATAAGTGATGAAGATATTGTCGAGGCTTTCCGTGGTGGCGACAGTGGCGCATTGGAACACTTAATTAATAAATACCGTAATTTTGTACGTGCTAAAGCCCGCTCATATTTCTTGATCGGGGCAGATCGTGAAGATATTGTTCAAGAAGGAATGATTGGTCTCTATAAGGCTATTCGTGACTTTAAAGGTGACAAGCTCTCTTCATTCAAGGCTTTTGCTGAGCTCTGCATAACACGTCAGATTATAACTGCTATTAAGACGGCCACGCGTCAGAAGCATATTCCGCTCAATTCTTATGTTTCTTTGGATAAGCCCATTTATGATGAAGATTCCGACCGGACGCTTATGGATGTCATTTGTGGAACTCAGGTACTAGATCCAGAAGAGCTAATTATCAATCAAGAAGAATTCATTGGACTTGAAGATAAGATGGCGGAGATTTTAAGTGACCTAGAGCGTAAGGTTCTGATGTTGTATTTAGACGGACGATCTTATCAGGAAATTGCTGAAGATCTGAAGCGGCATGTGAAATCTATTGACAACGCTTTACAACGAGTAAAGCGGAAATTAGAAAGATATCTAGAAGTGCGTGACAATTAATGATATAATGAACACAAGAGGGCTCGTACATCGAGTTCTTTTTTTTAGTCTCATGAAATTGCTTAGATAGAATTAGGAGTTAACACCATAAATTTCTATTTGAGTCGATTTTAGTTGTTGCCGTTGAGGGTAGGTTTATACACAGTCGGAATGCCCCATAATGATAAGGAAGACAGCGAAGTGTGAGGAAGAGATAGACCCAAGGACAGGGTACGGCCATATGACTATAACACCCGAAATTACCCAGTGCAGAACGGAATTCTTTCGTTGACACAGACCTTGACATTATGCTAAAGTGTTTTAGGTAGGCCTAAATTCGCGGCTTTTTTTAGGATCAATATTTACGTCTTCTAATTGTATTGTTAGAAGGACGTCTCGGGAGGTGCACATCATGCGGGTAATTATCACTTTGGCTTGTACAAGTTGCAAACAAAGAAACTATGCGACTACCAAAAACAAGCGAAATCACCCCGACCGCATGGAGATGAAGAAATTTTGCAAGTATTGTAACTCGCAAACTCCTCATCGCGAAACCAGATAGTCTGTGGAGGTGTAGTCGGCATGAAACGTAGTTTCAAGTCTATGTTTTCCTTTTTCACTGAGAGCTGGAGTGAACTCAAAAAAGTTCGCTGGCCAAGTCGTAAAGAATTGACCAACTATACATTGATCGTTCTCGGTACAATTGTAGTTGTCGCTATTTACTTCTGGGTTCTGGACATCGGTATTTCCGCTGTGATTGAAGCGATTATTTAGAGAGGTCCCAGGTGGCTTGATATGGAAAAAAGATGGTATGTCGTTCATACCTATTCTGGGTATGAGAATAAGGTCAAAGCCAATTTGGAAAAGCGCGTTGAGTCCATGGGCATGGAAGACAAAATATTCCGCGTTCTTGTTCCTATGGAAGAAGAAATCGTAAACAAAGACGGTAAGAAAAAAACCGTTATGCGTAAAGTTTACCCGGGTTATGTTTTGGTGGAAATGGTTCAGACTGATGATTCCTGGTATGTTGTCCGCAATACTCCGGGCGTTACTGGATTTGTTGGTTCGACAGGCTCAGGGTCTAAACCAACAGCTTTGCTTCCGGAAGAGGTAGAACAAATTCTGAAGCATATGGGCATGGTTGAACCTAAAGCGAAGATTGATTTCGAAATCAAGGAATCCGTACGTATTATGGTTGGTCCGTTTGCGAATTTTGTGGGATCCGTGGAAGAAATTTTGGCTGACAAGAGCAAGATCAAAGTGCATGTGAACATGTTTGGACGGGAAACCCCGCTAGAGTTGGATTTCACTCAAGTGGAGAAAATATAACATAAGCTAAGGGTTTCTTGTGGGAGAGCGCCAATGGCGTTCGAAGACCACTATTTTTGCAAGGAGGTGTCACTCATGGCTAAAAAAGTTATTAAAATGGTGAAACTGCAGATTCCTGCAGGGAAAGCGAATCCAGCGCCTCCAGTAGGTCCGGCGTTAGGTCAAGCAGGTGTCAACATCATGGCATTCTGTAAGGAATTTAATGCTCGTACTGCCGACCAGGCTGGCTTGATCATTCCGGTTGAAATTACAGTATTTGAAGACCGTTCCTTTACGTTCATCACTAAAACTCCTCCGGCTGCTGTTCTGCTTCGCATCGCTGCTAAAGTAGAAAAAGGATCCGGCGAACCAAACAAGAAAAAAGTAGCAAAAATCGGCCGCGCTGCGGTTCGTGAAATTGCTGAAACAAAAATGCCAGACCTTAACGCTGCATCTGTAGAAGCTGCAATGCGTATGGTTGAAGGTACTGCTCGCAGTATGGGCATCACAATCGAAGACTAGTAGTTTTCGAAGAATCGGTCATTCGTGACCCGCAAGTATGTGGGAGGAATTTCCGCTAACACCACAAAGGAGGAACATTTTCATGGCTAAACATGGTAAGAAATACCAAGAAGCTGCTAAGCTGATCAACAGCGAAGCAACTTACGAGCCTTCAGAAGCTGTAGAGCTTGTGAAAAAGGCAGCGACTGCAAAATTCGACGAAACCGTTGAAGCAGCAGTTCGTCTGGGTGTAGACCCGCGTAAACAAGACCAAGCAGTTCGTGGTGTTGTTGTCCTGCCTCACGGCACTGGTAAAACACAACGCGTGCTTGTATTTGCAAAAGGTGAAAAAGCGAAAGAGGCAGAAGCTGCTGGCGCGGATTTTGTTGGTGATCAAGACATGATCAACAAAATTCAACAAGGCTGGTTTGAATTTGATGTCTGCGTAGCTACACCTGATATGATGAGTGAAGTCGGTAAACTGGGTCGTCTGCTTGGTGGTAAAGGTCTTATGCCTAACCCTAAAGCTGGCACAGTTACATTCGATGTTTCCAAGGCTGTGCAAGAAATCAAAGCCGGTAAAATCGAATATCGTCTTGACAAAGCAGGTCAAATTCACGCGCCAATCGGCAAAGTGTCCTTTGATGCTGCACAATTGAACGATAACCTTAAAGCTCTTATCGACGCTTTGAACCGTGCGAAACCAGCTGCTGCTAAAGGTGTATACCTTAAAGGCATCTCGATTTCTTCCACAATGGGTCCTAGCGCTCGTGTGAACACAACCGTCTTCAGATAAATAAGGGTTGACTCTTTGGGTCAATTTTGATAATCTATAACAGTTGTTAAACTTAAGGTATCAATCTTAACCTTGAATATGCTTACCGTAGACAGTAGGTGCCTTAGTGCTTAATTCCCTACCGAGGTGTTGTGATAGAAACAAGAAGTAACGAGCTCGCTCGTATAACTTTCGTTTTATCAAGCCTTCGTGATTCTGCGGAGGCTTTTCTAATGCCTGCGTAGGAGCGGTGATGCTTTCCTTGGAAAGGACGCCGACACATAAATTTTCAGGAGGTGTATACATTGGCAAATGCAAAAGTAATTCAAGCAAAACAGGATGCGGTTGACGTTGTTACTGCGAAACTGCAAAACAGTCTTTCGACTGTTGTAGCGGACTATCGTGGATTGAACGTTTCCCAAGTGACTGAACTGCGTAAGCAACTTCGTGAAGCTGGCGTTGAGTTTCAAGTCCTGAAGAACACATTGCTACGTCGCGCAACTGCTGCGGCTGAGTTGACTGAGTTGGATGAAGTTTTGACTGGTCCAACAGCTATCGCATTCAGCACAACTGATGCAGTAGCTCCAGCTAAAATTTTGAACGATTTCGCCAAGAAAAACGACGCTTTGAAATTGAAAGGCGGCGTAGTAGAAGGACGTGTCATCGACGCGGACCAATTGAAAGCACTGGCTGAGCTTCCATCCCGCGATGGTTTGCTGTCCATGCTGCTTAGCGTACTTCAAGCTCCAATGCGCAACTTTGCGCTTGCAGTTAAAGCTGTTGCTGAAAAAGAAGAACAAAGCGCGTAAGCCTTTGGCTCTTGCAGCATAAATCAATACCACAAACAAATTTAAATTATAAATGGAGGTTCAATCATGAGTAAAGAAGCAATCTTGGAAGCAATTAAAGGCATGAGCGTATTGGAACTGAACGACCTGGTTAAAGCAATTGAAGAAGAATTCGGCGTAACAGCAGCAGCTCCAGTAGCAGCTGGCGGTGCGGTAGCAGCAGTAGCTGAAGAGCAATCCGAATTTGACGTAATTTTGACAGGCGCTGGCGCTTCCAAAATCAACGTTATCAAAATCGTTCGCGAAATCACAGGCCTTGGTTTGAAAGAAGCTAAAGACCTTGTAGACAACGCACCAAAAGCAATCAAAGAAAAAGTAAGCAAAGACGAAGCCGAAGCTACTAAAGCAAAATTGGAAGAAGCAGGCGCAGCTGTAGAAGTGAAGTAATTCCTTCTATACTGAAAACCCCTTGAACTTGTTCAAGGGGTTTATTTTATAAAAATATAAGAAAGTATAAGTTTCACATTATACTTTATCTTTATATTTCTCGCTTGAACGCTTACCGTCCTTATAAGGACATCAGAGGCGTTTATGCTTGATAGAGTTAGTAGGGTTGTGTGAATACAAACTATTAACATAAAGGAAAGGGAGGATAGAGATGTCGCAACATTATTATTCGCAGCAACCGGAAGTGCGTCATGACAGACGCACCATCGACACCGTTCTAAGAGGCAAAAGCTTTCGCTTCACAAGTGATGCGGGTGTGTTCTCTAAAGGAGACATCGATTACGGTAGTCGAGTTCTCATTGAAGCTATGGATATTCCGGACGGTTCGGCAGTGCTTGATGTGGGCTGCGGATATGGACCGATAGGTATAAGTGCAGCATACCTAGCCCCCAAAGGGCAAGTTACGATGATTGATATTAATAGTCGTGCGGTAGAACTTGCGCGTGAAAATGCCCAGCACAATGGAATCCGGAATGTTACGGTAATGGAAAGCGATGTGCTCGGCGCATTGAATGAACAACAAAAGTTCGATGTGATTCTTACCAATCCTCCGATACGTGCAGGAAAAGCTGTAGTGCATCAGATTTTTGAAGAAGCTTATGAGCATTTAAATGAGGGTGGATTTCTGTGGATTGTTATTCAGAAGAAGCAGGGCGCTCCATCAGCGGTAGCTAAACTTGAAAGCTTGTTCTCAAATGTAGAAGAAGTGGGCAAAGATAAAGGTTATCGTATTATTAAAGCTCAAAAATAAAAATCAATAGGTTATTGACATGTGATAGTGATAATGGTATTATTATAAAATGTCAGTATTAAGATAGGCTCCATGTCTTTAGTTTGCTGAAAATGTCAAGCGATATATTGTCGCCGGCTAGCGCAAGCCGTACGGCAAGTTTTTTGCGAATTGGTTCTCTATGCTCTGGCGTAGCGAGTGTTACGCGGTAATAGATAATAGCGCATAAACTGTTGCTTGGTAACGTATAATATGTACGTTTTGGGCAAATCTACTGGATAAGGAGTATTTTGGTCATGGATAAGTGCGCTCTTTTTTCGAAGATTTCGATAAGGGCTTTTCTTTTATTTATGACTGAATCCTTGTAGTATGGTTCCATTATACGGTTCCAAACAAGGGTTCGCAATCAATTTTTAAGTGAGTAGACATGAGGGGTGAGTAAAGTTGGCAGGACATCTTGTTCAGTATGGTCGACGCACTCGGCGGAGCTATGCGAGAATTAACGAGGTACTCGAGGTCCCGAACCTGATCGAGATCCAACAAAAATCTTATGATTGGTTTTTGGAGGAAGGATTGCGGGAAATGTTTCAGGACATCTCGCCGATCCAGGATTTCACAGGTAATTTGGTACTAGAGTTCATTGATTACAGCCTGGGTGAACCAAAATATACGGTTGACGACGCTAAAGAGCGGGACGTGACGTATGCGGCTCCTCTGCGTGTAAAGGTGCGGCTCATTAATAAGGAGACCGGTGAGGTCAAAGAGCAGGAAGTGTTCATGGGAGATTTCCCGCTGATGACGGAGACCGGCACTTTTATTATTAACGGTGCGGAACGGGTTATTGTCAGCCAGTTGGTTCGCTCTCCAAGCGTCTATTTCAGCACAAAAGTGGATAAGAACGGCAAAAAAACCTACACCGCCACAGTAATCCCGAACCGCGGAGCCTGGTTGGAACTTGAGACCGACGCTAAGGATATTATGTATGTTCGTATCGATCGGACTCGTAAAATTCCTGTTACCGTACTTTTGCGTGCTCTCGGTTTCGGTAGTGATGCCGAAATTCTGGAATTGCTTGGCAATGATGAATATATTCGCAATACGCTGGATAAAGACAACACGGACTCCACGGAGAAGGCGCTTATTGAAATTTATGAGCGTTTGCGTCCGGGCGAACCGCCGACACTAGACAATGCCAAAAGTTTGCTGGTCGCGCGTTTCTTTGATCCAAAACGCTACGACCTAGCTAATGTAGGCCGTTACAAAATCAATAAAAAGCTACACATTAAGAACCGTCTTTTCAATCAACGTCTTGCTCAGCCTTTGGTTGACGAAGCTACAGGAGAAATCCTGGCTGAGTCCGGTCAAATGGTCGATCGCAGACTACTTGATGAATTGATTCCTTACTTCGAAAAGAATGTTGCCTTTAAGAACTACCGTGTTACTGGTGGAGTTATGGACAGCGAAGATATTCCTCTTCAAACGATTGACGTATTCTCGCCAATTGAAGAAGGTCGGGTTATTAAGCTGATCGCTAACGGCAACATCGACAAGTCTGTTAAGCACATTACTCAAGCTGATATTATATCCTCGATCAGCTACTTTATTAATTTGCTTCACGGAATTGGTAATACCGATGATATTGATCATCTGGGTAACCGTCGTCTACGTTCTGTGGGTGAACTTCTGCAGAATCAGTTCCGTATCGGTTTGTCCCGTATGGAGCGCGTTGTGCGTGAAAGAATGTCGATTCAGGATGCTAATGCAATTACGCCTCAAGCTCTGATCAATATTCGTCCGGTTATCGCGTCCATTAAAGAGTTCTTCGGTAGCTCCCAGCTGTCTCAGTTTATGGACCAGACGAACCCACTTGCGGAACTTACGCATAAACGTCGTCTGTCTGCACTCGGACCCGGTGGTTTGACACGTGAACGCGCGGGCTTTGAAGTTCGTGACGTCCATCACAGTCACTACGGCCGGATGTGTCCAATTGAAACACCGGAAGGTCCGAACATTGGATTGATCAACTCCTTGTCCACCTTTGCTCGTATCAACGAATACGGCTTTATCGAAGCTCCGTATCGTTGGGTAGATCCAAAGACAGGTAAGGTAACTGAACAAATCGATTATCTGACTGCTGATGAGGAAGATAATTATGTAGTTGCTCAGGCTAACGTATTGATCGATGAAGATGGCTCCTTTAAGGAAGACATGGTAATCGTTCGTTACAATAAAGACTCTGACAACATTACAACAATGCCAAGTAATCGTGTAGATTACATGGATGTTTCACCTAAACAGGTCGTATCCGTCGCTACGGCGCTCATTCCGTTCCTTGAGAACGATGACTCCAACCGCGCTCTGATGGGATCTAACATGCAGCGTCAAGCCGTTCCGCTTCTAATTCCTAAAGCTCCGCTCGTCGGAACAGGGATGGAACATAAATCCGCTAAGGATTCTGGCGTATGTGTTGTTTCTAAATATGACGGTATTATCGAACGCTCTTCAGCTAATGAAATTTGGCTGCGCCGGGTTGAAACTGTCGAAGGCAAAGAAGTTAAAGGCGATATCGTTAAATATAAATTACACAAATTTATGCGTTCTAACCAAGGTACCTGTATTAACCAACGTCCTCTAGCTAAAAGAGGGGATATTGTTAAGAAGGGTGACATCCTGGCGGACGGTCCTTCTACAGAAATGGGCGAACTTGCTCTTGGTCGTAACGTAGTCGTTGCGTTCATGACTTGGGAAGGTTACAACTACGAGGATGCGATCCTGTTAAGTGAAAAGCTAGTTAAGGAAGATGTATACACTTCGATTCATATCGAGGAATACGAATCCGAAGCTCGTGACACTAAACTGGGACCTGAAGAAATCACACGTGATATTCCAAACGTGGGCGAAGAAGCTCTGCGCAATCTTGATGAGCGTGGAATTATCCGCATCGGTGCGGAAATCAGTGCTGGTGACATTCTAGTTGGTAAGGTTACTCCTAAGGGTGTAACTGAATTGACTGCAGAAGAGCGTCTCCTACACGCTATCTTTGGTGAGAAGGCTCGTGAAGTACGGGATACCTCTTTACGCGTTCCTCACGGTAGTGATGGTATTATCGTTGACGTTAAAGTATTTACACGTGAGAACGGCGATGAGCTGCCTCCTGGCGTGAATCAATTGGTTCGTGTGTACATCGCTCAGAAACGTAAGATTTCTGAAGGTGACAAAATGGCCGGACGTCACGGTAACAAGGGTGTCGTTGCTCGTATCCTGCCAGAAGAAGATATGCCGTTCCTTCCGGACGGTACGCCAGTACAGGTTGTTCTTAACCCTCTAGGCGTTCCTTCTCGTATGAACATCGGACAGGTGCTTGAGGTCCATATTGGTATGGCCGCATTGCGTCTGGGAATTCACATTGCAACGCCGGTATTCGACGGAGCACGTGAGTACGACGTATTTGATACGATGGAAGAAGCTGGCATGCAGCGTAATGGTAAGACTGTATTGTACGATGGTCGTACAGGTGAACGCTTCGAACGTGAAGTTACTGTCGGCGTCATGCATATGATCAAACTGGCGCACATGGTTGATGATAAGATTCACGCCCGTTCAACAGGACCTTACTCACTAGTTACGCAACAGCCACTGGGTGGTAAAGCTCAGTTTGGTGGACAGCGTTTCGGGGAGATGGAAGTGTGGGCGCTTGAAGCTTACGGTGCTGCATATACATTGCAAGAAATTTTGACTGTAAAATCCGATGACGTGGTTGGTCGCGTGAAGACGTACGAATCCATTGTCAAAGGTGAAAATGTACCGGAACCAGGTGTTCCTGAGTCGTTCAAGGTATTGATCAAAGAACTGCAGTCCCTGGGTATGGATGTTAAAATTCTTAGCGGTGACGAGCAGGAAATTGAAATGAGAGAATTGGACGATGAGGACGAGACGTCAGGCGACAAGCTGAGCCTCAATTTAGAAGGCGCAGAAGTCGGAGTAGAATAATCACGTTGGAGCTTTTGAGTTCCATTTTATAAAGGACCGCGCCCTCTTTTGATGTAACAGTCAGAGGAGGGCAAAGCGGTACTAAATCAGGATTAGGTTAAGGAGGGTTGCTCCTTGTTGGACGTTAACAATTTTGAATTTATGAAAATCGGACTCGCTTCTCCGGAGAAGATTCGTTCATGGTCCCGCGGAGAAGTTAAGAAACCGGAAACCATTAACTATCGTACATTGAAACCGGAAAAAGAGGGTCTTTTCTGTGAGCGTATCTTTGGACCGCAAAAAGACTGGGAATGTCATTGCGGTAAATACAAACGTGTCCGTTATAAGGGCGTAGTCTGCGACCGTTGTGGCGTTGAAGTTACTCGTGCTAAAGTTCGTCGTGAACGTATGGGTCACATTGAATTGGCTGCTCCGGTATCTCATATCTGGTACTTCAAAGGTATCCCAAGCCGTATGGGTTTGGCACTAGATATGTCTCCAAGATCACTTGAAGAGATTATCTACTTCGCTTCGTATGTTGTAACTGACCCAGGTGAAACACCACTGGAAAAGAAACAACTTCTATCCGAGAAAGAATATCGTAGCTACCGTGAAAAATACGGTTACGGATTCCAAGCGGGCATGGGTGCTGAAGCTGTTAAGAAGCTTCTTCAAGACATCGACATCGAAAAAGAGCTGGAATTCCTCAAAGAAGAACTGCGTACGGCCCAAGGCCAACGTCGTAACCGGGCGATCAAACGTCTGGAAGTCATTGAAGCATTCCGTAACTCAGGCAACAAACCTGATTGGATGATCATGGATGTTCTTCCGGTTATTCCTCCGGAGCTTCGTCCGATGGTTCAATTGGATGGTGGCCGTTTTGCTACGTCTGATTTGAACGATCTTTATCGTCGTGTTATTAACCGGAACAACCGTCTGAAAAGACTGCTGGATCTTGGTGCACCTGACATTATCGTGCAGAACGAGAAACGGATGCTACAGGAAGCTGTCGATGCTCTCATCGATAACGGCCGTAGAGGACGTCCGGTAACGGGTCCTGGTAACCGTCCATTGAAATCTCTCAGCCACATGCTGAAAGGTAAACAAGGACGTTTCCGTCAGAACTTGCTCGGTAAACGGGTTGACTACTCTGGTCGTTCCGTTATCGTTGTAGGACCGTACCTCAAGATGTATCAGTGCGGACTTCCTAAGAAAATGGCGCTAGAATTGTTCAAGCCTTTTGTCATGAAGGAATTGGTTAATAAGGGCCTAGCCCACAACATAAAGAGCGCAAAACGTAAAGTTGAGCGTGTAAGTCCTGAAGTATGGGATGTACTTGAAGAAGTAATCAGAGAGCACCCAGTACTTCTAAACCGCGCACCAACACTTCACCGTCTCGGTATCCAAGCTTTTGAACCGATTTTGGTGGAAGGTCATGCTATTCGTCTTCACCCACTCGTATGTACGGCTTATAACGCCGACTTTGACGGTGACCAAATGGCGGTGCACGTTCCTCTGTCAGCAGAAGCTCAAGCGGAAGCACGTATTCTCATGCTTGCATCCGGTAATATCTTGAACCCTAAAGACGGAAAACCGGTTGTAACACCTTCCCAGGATATGGTCCTTGGTACTTTCTACCTGACCATGGACAACAAGGAAGAAAAAGGATCAGGTATGATTCTGCGTACCGTAAATGAAGCTGTATCAGCTTACCAACGCGGAACTGCAGGTCTTCATGCTCGTGTAGCTATTCCAGTTAAAGCACTAGGTAAGACTTGCTTTACGGAAAAACAACAAGGCGCAATGTTGATTACTACGATCGGTAAGATTATATTTAATGAAATTTACCCAAGTAGTTTCCCTTATATCAATGAAGCGACTAAGACTAACTTGCTGCATGGCACGCCAGAGAAATACTTTATCTATGAAAAAGGCGCAGATATTCGCGAGCTGATTGAATCCGCTCCTGAAGCCAGCGCTGTAGGTAAAGAATATCTGGGTCTGATTATCGCACGTTGTTTTGAAACTTATCATACAACCAAAACCTCTATGATTTTGGATAAAATTAAACAACTCGGCTTTACTTACTCCACACGTTCCGGTGTTACCGTTGCTGTGTCGGATGTTATCGTGCCTGAGGAGAAAGTTACGATCCTGAAAGAGTCCGAAGCTAAGGTAGATGTGGTTGCTAACCAATATCGCCGTGGTCTGATCACTAATGACGAACGGTACGACCGCGTTATTGAGATCTGGTCGAAGACGAAGGATGATCTTACGAACATCCTGCTTAAATCGATGGACCGTTTCAACTCAATCATGCTCATGGTTGACTCCAAAGCGCGGGGTAACAAATCGCAGATCACTCAGCTGGGTGGTATGCGTGGTCTGATGGCAACACCTTCGGGTCGGATTTTCGAATTGCCAATTAAAGCGAACTTCCGTGAAGGTCTTACGGTCTTGGAGTACTTTATCTCCACTCACGGAGCGCGTAAAGGTCTTGCCGATACCGCACTTCGTACTGCAGACTCCGGTTACTTGACTCGTCGTCTCGTTGACGTAGCTCAGGACGTTATCGTCCGTGAGGAAGATTGTGGAACGGATAAAGGATTTACAGTTAGTCGTATTCAGGATGGTAAAGAGGTTATTGAGGATCTGTATGACCGTATTGAAGGTCGTTACTGCTTCGAGACTGTTCGTCATCCAGAAACAGGCGAAATCATTGTTCACCGCAACGATTTGATTGACTCCGATAAAGCGGAAGCAATCGTAGACGCTGGTGTAACTAAGCTACAAATCCGCTCTGTACTAAGCTGCCGTGCTCGTCATGGTGTTTGTAAGAAATGTTACGGTCGTAACTTGGCAACTGGTAAACACGTTGAGATCGGTGAAGCGGTTGGTATTATCGCTGCACAATCTATCGGTGAACCAGGAACCCAGCTTACAATGCGTACGTTCCATACCGGCGGTGTTGCCGGTGATGACATCACGCAAGGTTTGCCGCGTATTCAAGAGTTGTTTGAGGCCCGTAACCCTAAAGGTCAGGCTACAATCAGTGAGATCGATGGTGTAATCAAGGAAATCCGTGAAACTAAGGATCGTCGTGAAATCGAAGTTCAAGGTGAAGCAGAATCCAAGACTTATTCCATTACTTATGGATCACGTCTACGTGTCAGCGAAGGCCAAGAAATTGAAGCCGGCGATGAGTTGACAGACGGTTCGATTGACCCTAAAGAAATGCTGCGAATCAAAGGGATCCGTGGGGTACAAAACTACATTCTGCAAGAAGTTCAGCGTGTATATCGTAACCAGGGCGTTGAGATCAATGATAAGCACATTGAAGTTATGATCAAACAAATGCTTCGGAAGATCCGTATCATTGATGCAGGTGACACAAGTCTGTTACCAGGCGCGTTTGCGGATATTCATGAATATGAAGCTGCTAATAAGGAAGCCATCTTGTCAGGTAAAGAGCCTGCAGTTGCTAAACCGGTCTTACTCGGTATTACCAAGGCATCTCTTGAGACAGATTCCTTCTTATCCGCTGCATCTTTCCAAGAAACTACTCGTGTCTTAACAGACGCTGCTATCAAAGGCAAAGTAGATAAGTTGCTTGGACTCAAAGAAAATGTTATTATCGGTAAGTTGATTCCTGCAGGTACTGGTATGAATCGTTACCGTAATGTTAAGCTAAGTGATCCAAATGCAGAAAGCGCGCTTGAATCTTTAGAGCCGGTTCCTGCTGAATAAATTAGCAAACATGGTAGTGAACTCGTGTCATACCTAATCATAGGTGTGACACGAATATCTGCTGTGTATAATATTCATAAAAATTATTGCTGAATTTCTTGACACCATCTATTGATAATGCTAAAATGTCTAAGGTGCGTGAGTAGCCATGTTATCCTTGTTCATTGGAGGTAATGATTATGACTGATGATAGAGGACTACAGGATGCTCAGGTCAAGATCGGTACCAAACAAACCGTCAAGGCGGTAGAGTTGGGCCAAGCTGCAGAAGTCTATGTGGCAGAGGACGGAGATCAAAGGCTTACTTCCAGGATAGTTATGCTTTGTAACAAACAAGGTGTTAAGATCACATACGTGGATACGATGCTGAATTTGGGCAAGGCCTGCGGAATAGAAGTTGGCGCTGCGATGGCAGCCGTCTTAAAACAATAGCTACGGAAATGTTTTTGTACTGGGGTGAACTCCAGCGGCAAGAACTTTTCATTTGTCTTTTTATGAACCGCCTGGGTCTGTGGGCTTAGAGTTCTTAAATCGGCTATCATTTCAGGAAGGGGGTGGCAACAACATGCCAACAATTAACCAATTGGTTCGTAAAGGCCGTCAAGCCAAAATCGAAAAATCTAAATCTCCCGCTCTTCAAAAAGGGTATAACGCCCTCAAGCGTGAGGCTACAAATTTGAGCGCTCCGCAAAAACGCGGTGTGTGCACTCGTGTTGGTACTATGACTCCACGTAAACCAAACTCAGCGCTTCGTAAATATGCCCGTGTTCGTTTGACGAACCGTCTCGAGGTAACAGCTTATATCCCGGGTATCGGACATAACTTACAAGAGCACAGTGTTGTATTACTTCGCGGAGGTAAAGTAAAGGACCTTGCAGGGGTTCGTTACCATATCGTTCGTGGTGCATTGGATACAGCAGGTGTAGCTAACCGGATGCAAGCTCGTTCTAAATACGGTGCTAAACGTCCTAAAGCTAAGAAATAAGAAAAAATTCTAGAATAATAAACATTTAAGAAAGGGGGATATCCATGCCACGCAAAGGTCCAGTTACTAAGAGAGACGTATTGCCAGATCCGTTGTATAATAGCAAGTTGGTTACTCGTTTGATTAACCGCATTATGCTGGGTGGTAAAAGAGGTGTCGCTCAAAGCATTCTGTACAATTCATTCAAGTTGATTGAAGAACGTACGGGTAAAGATCCGATGGAAGTTTTCGAAGCTGCCATCAAGAATATCATGCCGGTTTTGGAAGTCAAAGCTCGTCGTGTCGGTGGTGCTAACTATCAAGTACCTATCGAGGTTAAACCAGAGAGACGTACTGCTCTGGGATTACGTTGGCTCGTAAACTACTCTCGCAACCGCGGTGAGAAGACGATGGAAGAGCGTTTGGCGGCTGAGATCATCGACGCTTCCAACAACACAGGCGCTTCTGTTAAGAAACGCGAAGATACACACAAAATGGCTGAAGCAAACAAAGCGTTCGCTCACTACCGTTGGTAGGATTAAGGTCATTCAAATAACTTATATTTTGAAGGGAGATCCATTTCATGGCTAGAGAGTTCTCCTTAAAAAATACACGTAATATCGGGATCATGGCACATATTGATGCTGGTAAAACAACTACCACAGAGCGGATTCTTTTCTATACAGGCCGTACGCACAAAATCGGTGAAGTTCACGAGGGTGCTGCTACGATGGACTGGATGGAGCAAGAACAAGAGCGCGGAATTACGATTACGTCCGCTGCTACGACTGCTGCGTGGAAAGGTCACCGCATCAATATCATTGATACCCCAGGACACGTTGACTTCACTGTTGAAGTTGAACGTTCCCTGCGTGTATTGGATGGGGCAGTAGGTGTATTTAGTGCAAAAGAGGGCGTTGAGCCTCAGTCTGAAACCGTATGGAGACAGGCTGACCGTTATAACGTTCCACGTATTGCATATGTGAACAAAATGGACATTATCGGTGCGGATTTCCTTAACGTAATCGAAACTATGCGTGATCGCCTTCAAGCCAATGCAGTTGCTATTCAATTGCCAATTGGTGCAGAAAGTGATTTCACTGGTATTATCGACCTCGTTGAGCAAAAAGCACACATGTTCAGAGATGATCTAGGCCAAAACATCGAAGTAACGGATATTCCGGAAGAATATTTGGCCAAAGTTGAGGAGCTGCGTCTCGAGTTGATCGAGAAAGTTGCTGAACTTGATGAAGATCTGACTATGAAGTACCTGGAAGGCGAAGAAATTACAGTTCCGGAAATTAAAGCTGCACTGCGCAAAGGCGTAGTTGAAGTTAAATTGTTCCCTGTAATTGTTGGATCCTCCTACCGTAACAAAGGGATTCAGCTTATGCTGGATGCTGTTGTTGATTACTTGCCATCTCCTCTTGACGTTCCAGCTATCACTGGACATCTTGATGATGGAACTGAAGCAGTTCGTCATTCTTCGGATGAAGAACCGTTTGCAGCTTTGGCATTTAAAATCATGACTGACCCTTATGTAGGTAAACTTACGTTCTTCCGTGTATACTCTGGTATTCTAGAGTCCGGATCTTACGTAGTTAATGCTACTAAGAACAAGCGTGAACGTATTGGTCGTATCCTTCAAATGCATGCTAACAGCCGTCAAGAGATTTCCATCGTGTATTCTGGCGACATCGCTGCAGCAGTTGGTTTGAAAGACACCAGTACAGGTGATACACTGTGTGATGAGAAGCATCCAGTAATTCTGGAATCAATGAACTTCCCTGATCCAGTTATCGAAATCGCTGTTGAACCAAAAACAAAAGCTGACCAAGATAAATTGGGCGTTGCTCTCGGTAAGTTGACTGAAGAGGATCCAACTCTTCGTGCTCATACTGATGAAGAAACAGGCCAAACTATCCTGGCTGGTATGGGTGAACTTCACTTGGACATCATCATCGACCGTATGCGTCGTGAGTTCAAAGTAGAAACCAATGTGGGTAAACCACAGGTTGCTTACCGCGAAACGTTCAAGGCACCTGCTCGCGTCGAAGGTAAATTTGTACGCCAATCTGGTGGTCGTGGTCAATACGGTCACGTGTGGGTTGAATTTGAACCCCTCGAGCCAGGTACTGGTAGCAAATTCGAAAGTAAAGTTGTCGGTGGCTCGGTTCCTAGAGAGTACATCGCTCCTGCACTTGCGGGTATCGAAGAACAAATGAAAAACGGCGTACTTGCAGGCTTCCCGCTTGTAGACGTTAAAGCTACCATCGTTGATGGATCTTACCATGATGTCGATTCCAACGAAATGGCATTTAAAATTGCCGGATCGATGGCGCTTAAAGCAGCTAAAGACAAGTGTAAACCTGTCCTGCTTGAGCCAATCATGAAAGTAGAAGTAACTGTTCCTGAGGAATATATGGGTGATGTTATGGGTATGCTGAACTCCCGCCGTGGCCGTATCGAAGGTATGGATTCCCGTGGTGGAGCGCAAATTATCCGTGCTAAGGTGCCTCTTTCCGAAATGTTCGGATACTCTACAACTCTTCGTTCTGGTACTCAAGGACGTGGCGTATTCTCAATGGAGCTTTCTCACTATGAAGAAGTTCCTAAATCCATTGCGGAAGAGATCGCTGCTAAGAACAAAGGCGGAGAATAATTACTAGTTTTAACTTGCCGTCCGAGTATAATTACTCAGTCATCTAAGATAAACATATATGCGGGCGGCTCAAATATAAGGAACCCCACATTAAGGAGGAACTGTTCAAATGGCAAAGGCAAAGTTTGAACGTAACAAACCGCACGTTAACATCGGTACTATTGGTCACGTCGACCATGGTAAAACGACTCTGACTGCTGCAATCACTACTGTATTGTCCAAAACTTACGGTGGCGCAGCTATCGCATTCGATCAAATCGACAAAGCTCCTGAAGAGCGCGAACGTGGTATCACAATCTCCACTTCCCACGTTGAATATGAAACTCCTAACCGTCACTACGCTCACGTAGACTGCCCTGGTCACGCCGACTATGTTAAAAACATGATCACAGGCGCAGCGCAAATGGACGGAGCTATCCTGGTTGTATCCGCAGCTGATGGCCCTATGCCACAAACTCGCGAGCACATCCTGTTGTCCCGTCAAGTAGGTGTTCCATACATCGTTGTTTTCTTGAACAAATGCGACATGGTTGAAGACGAAGAGTTGTTGGAATTGGTTGAAATGGAAGTTCGTGACTTGCTGAGCGAGTATGACTTCCCAGGCGACGACACTCCAATCATTCGTGGTTCTGCTCGTGAAGCTCTTCAAAACCCAGAAGGCGAATATGCTAAGAAGATTGTTGAAATGTTCGAAACAATCGACGAGTACATTCCACTTCCAGAGCGTCAAACTGACAAACCATTCTTGATGCCTGTCGAAGATGTATTCTCCATCACTGGCCGCGGTACTGTGGCAACTGGTCGCGTAGAACGCGGAACAGTTAAAGTCGGAGAAGAAATCGAAATCGTTGGTATTCACGAAGAAACTAAGAAATCCGTAGTTACGGGCGTAGAAATGTTCCGTAAATTGCTGGATTCCGCTCAAGCGGGCGACAACATCGGAGCTTTGCTTCGTGGTGTAGACCGTACTATGATCGAGCGTGGCCAAGTATTGGCTAAACCGAACTCTGTTAAACCACACACTGAGTTCACTGCTCAAATCTACGTTTTGACTAAAGAAGAAGGCGGACGTCACAAACCATTCTTCACTGGTTACCGTCCACAGTTCTACTTCCGTACAACTGACGTAACTGGCATCATCAACTTGCCAGAAGGTACTGAAATGGTTATGCCTGGTGACAACATCACTGTAACTGTTGCTTTGATCTCCCCTATCGCTATTGAAGAAGGTACTAAATTCTCCATTCGCGAAGGTGGACGTACAGTTGGAGCAGGTAGCGTAGCTTCCATCCAAAAATAAATTCGTTTCTATCTGCGGGTAGACTCTGAATCATAGTGCCCCGGATTCTTCTTGCGGAGAATCCGGGGCTTTTTGTTATTTTATAGGATAAACCTTCTTTAATTCGACAATAAACGATAAAATAAGTATGAAATTTCGAATAATTCTACAAAATTCAACAAAATTCAACGATAAATTGTTTACAATTTTAATAATCATAGAGTAAAATGAAAGGAAGGTAATATTGTAAAAAAATAGTAATTAAGGGGAGAGTGATAACATGGGAAAATGTCCTTTTTCATTCATGCATGCTATAACATCACGTAATAATAATGAGGATTCTCACACCCCTAATTTAATAGAAAATAAACACCAGATTAAGCGTACTGAAGATTTTTTTCATACTCTTGAGGGTTATGACGAACTCAATGAGCAAATGAGAATGATTGATCTATCTGAATCAGATTTGAACTTATTACGTAGGGTGAAGCCTAGCGTTGAAAAGAATATAGACTATATAATTGATCAATTTTATAATTCGGTATTAGGTGTGGATAAACTCGAAGCCATTATATTGGAGCATAGTAGTATCGAGAGGTTGAAAACAACACTCCGCGAGCATATCATTGAAATTTTTGATGGCAAAGTAGATGAAGAATACATAGCAAAGCGAATGAAGATTGCTAATATTCATAAAAGAGTAGGACTTGAGCCTAAATGGTACTTATCCGCTTTTCAAAATCTTCAGAACGTTTTTATACAAGTTATCTACAATGAGACACATGATGACAATACACGTCTACATGTAGTTAAGACCGTAACTAAGCTGCTTAACCTTGAACAACAACTTGTCCTGGAGGAATACGAGAAGGAGAACGTCAAAGAGAAGGAACAGCAATACCTTTTGGTTAAAAATGAATTAAAGCAGAAAATTGCTGAATTCAGCAGCGAGTTAATAGATTTTAGTATCGACACAAATGCCGCTGTGAAGCAGCTAGTAGCAAGTAGCAATGAAGTGAGTAGAACATTCCAACGTACAGCTACATCCGCTGTAGAGTCGCAGGGGTTGGCTACAGATGGACATGAGCATTTGGATAACTTAACAGGACAGATTAATCTTATTTATCAAAGTACTAGTGAAATGGAACATTCAGTCCACGAATTAAGCAATTCCTCTAAACAAATTCAAAAAATCGTAAACTCAGTTAAAGATATTGCAGATCAAACTAAAATTCTTTCACTTAATGCAACGATAGAAGCCGCTAGAGCCGGAGTGCATGGTAGAGGGTTTAGTGTAGTTGCTCAAGAAGTTAGTCGGTTGGCAGAGGATACGAAGAATACTGTATTTCAGATCGTAGAGCTGACTTATAAATCGGGAAGTCTCACACAACAAGTCGTTGAGGAGATACGTAAGGTACAAGAGCTAACCAAAAGTGGGAAACATCAATCCGTTGAGACTAGTCTTTTGTTTTCCGAAATTGTAGAGGCGATGAAGAGTAGCACACAAGAAATTGTTATAGTAGAAGAAGAAATAAGAACATTGATTCAGACAATAGAGGGAATTGGGTCAGCAACAGCACAGACTGCGGAGTCAGCTGAGATTTTTAAGTCTGCCACTGAGAATCTTTAACCTATATAATAGTAATAAAGCAACGCATGAAAAAAATATGCGTTGTTTTGTTATTTTAGCTTGCAATACTGCTGCCTATTATATATAATAATAAATGTTGTTCTGAGACGTTGCGATGATGTGAGAGGTTACTGACACACCCGGCCCCTTTGCCATGAGGTCGACGTCAGAAAATTTTCACGGAGTATGTCCGATAATAAATTGGGCGATAGAAGGAGGGACTAAAATGGCAAAGCAAAAAATTCGTATTCGCTTGAAAGCATACGACCACAGAATTCTTGATCAATCCGCAGAGAAAATCGTTGAAACTGCAAAACGTTCGGGTGCTGGTGTATCTGGACCGATTCCGTTGCCAACTGAGAAGCAAATCATTACTATTCTCCGTGCGGTACACAAGTACAAGGATTCCCGTGAACAGTTTGAACAACGGACTCACAAACGTTTGATCGATATTGTGAACCCAACACCACAAACTGTGGATGCCTTGATGCGCTTGGATCTACCGTCCGGTGTAGATATCGAAATCAAATTGTAATTCTATTTTTAACAACTTAGGAAAAGAAAAGAGGTGTCAACATTGAAAGGTATCTTAGGAAAAAAACTCGGTATGACTCAAGTGTTTACTCCAGAAGGTAACGTAATTCCTGTTACTGTTATCGAAGCAGGACCTTGTGTAGTACTGCAAAAGAAAGACCTGAATATCGACGGATATGAAGCAGTGCAATTGGGCTTTTCTGATAAAAAAGAAAGTCGCTCCAATAAGCCTGAACAAGGTCACGCCAAAAAGGCAAATGCAACACCTAAGCGCTACGTTCGTGAAATTCGCGGTGTTGACCTCGGGTCTCTCGAGGTTGGACAAGAACTGAAGGCTGATATTTTTGCTGAGGGCGAATTTGTTGACGTAACTGGCACATCTAAAGGTAAAGGTTTCCAAGGTAACATCAAACGTTGGGGACAAAGCCGCGGACCAATGGCACACGGATCGCGTTACCACAGAAGACCGGGTTCCATGGGTTCTATCCAAGCTAACCGTGTTCCGAAGGGCAAACGCCTCCCAGGACATATGGGTCACACGACTATCACGGTTCAAAAGCTTGAAATCATCAAGGTTGACGTTGAGCGTAACGTATTGCTGGTTAAAGGCGCTATCCCAGGTCCTAAAAACAGCTTCGTGAAAGTTAAACAAACCGTTAAGAAATAATTACCTAAGAAAGGAGGAACATGAAATGCCAAAAGTAACACTTTTTAATATTAGTGGCAACGAAGTTGGTGAAGTAGAACTTAGCGATACAGTATTCGGTATTGAACCGAATGAGCACGTTCTACACGAAGCTGCGCTTATGCAAAGAGCTTCCCTTCGTCGTGGTACACACAAAGTAAAAGGACGTTCTGAAGTTCGTGGCGGTGGACGTAAGCCTTGGAAACAAAAAGGTACAGGTCGCGCTCGTCAAGGATCCATTCGTTCTCCACAATGGAAAGGCGGCGGCGTTGTCTTCGGACCAACACCACGTAGCTATTCCTGGAAATTGCCTAAGAAGGTTCGTCGTTTGGCGATCAAATCCGCTTTGTCCTCGAAAGTACTCGAGAATGACATTATCGTATTGGATAGCTTGACAATGAATGCTCCGAAGACGAAAGAATTCGCAGCAATCTTGAACAACCTGAAAGTGGAACGCAAAGCTTTGATCGTAGCTACTAGCTATGATGATAACGTAGCACTTTCCGCTCGTAACATCCCTGGGGTGAAATTCGTAGCGGCTGACGGCATTAATGTTCTTGACGTACTGACGTACGACAAACTGATCATCACTAAAGAAGCAGTTCTGAAGGTAGAGGAGGTGTTCGCGTAATGAAAGATCCTCGTGATATTATCAAACGTCCGGTGATTACGGAACGTACTTCCGACTACATGAGCGAAATGAAATACGCTTTTGAAGTGGATATCCGTGCTAACAAAACCGAAATCAAAAAAGCTGTCGAGGCTATTTTCAAAGTAAAAGTAACTAATGTGAACACAATGCGCGTGCCTGGCAAACTGAAACGTTATGGTAAATATTCTGGTTACACTCCAGAGTGGAAAAAAGCCATCGTTAAGCTTAGCCCGGACAGCAAACCGCTTGAATTTTTTGAAGCGGTAGAATAATACTCTTAAAGTAAGGAGGAAACTATAGTGCCAATCAAAAAGTACAAACCGACCTCTCCGGCAAGACGCCATATGTCTGTGTCTACGTTTGAAGAAATCACAACAAACCAGCCAGAGAAATCGTTGCTTTCTCCGCTGTTCAAACATGCGGGACGCAACAACCAAGGTAAAATTACGGTTCGTCACCATGGCGGCGGACACAAACGTAAATACCGTATTATCGACTTCAAACGGACTAAAGACGGCATACCAGGTAGCGTTGCTACAATCGAGTATGACCCGAACCGTACATCTAATATTGCTTTGATCCACTATGCTGATGGAGAGAAACGTTATATCATCGCTCCTAAAGGCCTAAAAGTTGGGGATAAAGTAGAGTCCGGCCCAACAGCCGACATCAAAATTGGTAACAGTCTTGCGCTGGAGAACATCCCAGTGGGTACAGTTATCCACAACATTGAGTTGAAACCAGGTAAAGGCGGACAATTGGTTCGTGCTGCTGGTACAGAAGCTCAATTGCTTGGTAAAGAAGAAAAATACTGTTCCGTTCGTTTGTCATCCGGTGAGGTTCGTAAGATCCTTAGCGTATGCCGTGCAACTATCGGTTCCGTAGGTAACGAAGATCATGAATTGATCAAAATCGGTAAAGCTGGACGTAGTCGCTGGCTGGGCCGTCGCCCTGAAGTACGCGGTGTAGTAATGAACCCGAACGATCACCCACACGGTGGTGGTGAAGGCCGCGCTCCAATCGGACGTAAATCGCCTATGTCTCCATGGGGTAAACCAACCCTTGGTTACAAAACGCGTAAGAAAAACAAGGCATCTGATAAATATATCGTTCGCCGCCGCACAAAATAAGACGCTTCTGGCAAGTTAATAAAGCGCGAAGCGTCGATTCGCGGTTTGAAGAACCGGATGAAGGGAGGATTCACACATGGGTCGCAGTTTAAAGAAGGGGCCGTTTATCGATGGCTACCTGCTTAAAAAAGTTGAGGAACTGAACGAGGCTGAAAAAAAGGTTGTAGTTAAAACTTGGTCCCGTCGCTCAACCATTTTCCCTCAGTTTATCGGACATACGTTTGGTGTATATGACGGCCGTAAACACGTGCCTGTATACGTAACAGAAGATATGGTAGGTCACAAGTTGGGCGAGTTCGCGCCAACACGTACTTACAAAGGCCACGCGGGTGACGATAAGAAAACAAGAAGATAATAATAAGGTCTCTGTTTGAAAGGAGGTTAAACAATGGAAGCAAAAGCACATGCAAGATCGGTGCGGATTTCCGCTCGTAAAGCGAAACTGGTTGTTGACTTGATTCGTGGTAAGCAAGTGGGGGAAGCAATTGCTATTCTTCGCCACACTCCGAAATCCGCTTCTCCGGTCGTTGAGAAGTTGCTTAATTCGGCAATTGCGAATGCTGAGCATAACTATTCTTTGGACGTGAACAGTTTGTTCGTTAGCGAGGTTTTCGTTAACCAAGGACCTACTATGAAACGTTTCCGTCCGCGCGCCATGGGCCGCGCAAGTCGGATCAATAAACGCACGAGCCACATTACACTGGTGGTATCTGAGAAATAAGGAGGGATAATACGTGGGTCAAAAGGTAAATCCAATCGGACTCCGGATCGGGATCATTCGCGATTGGGAATCTAAATGGTATGCAGGAAAAGATTTCGGTACTCTTCTGATGGAAGACGTCAAAATCCGGGAATACCTTAAAGGTAAGTTGAAGGATTCCGCTGTTTCCCATATCGAGATCGAAAGAGCGGCTAACCGCGTGAACGTTACAATTCACACTGCTAAACCAGGTATGGTTATTGGTAAGGGCGGAGCAGAAGTAGAAGTACTTCGCAGCGCAGTTACAGCAATCGCTGGTGGCAAAAAAGTACACATCAACATCAATGAAATCAAGCACCCTGAATTGGATGCAATTCTTGTAGCTGAGAGCATTGCTCAACAATTGGAACGTCGTGTATCGTTCCGTCGTGCACTCAAACAAGCGATTCAAAGAACAATGCGTTCTGGCGCAAAAGGGATTAAAACTCAAGTAGGCGGACGTCTTGGCGGAGCTGAGATTGCTCGTTCAGAAGGTTATAGCGAAGGAACAGTTCCACTTCATACGCTTCGTGCCGATATCGATTACGGAACGGCTGAAGCACATACAACTTACGGTCTTATCGGCGTAAAAGTATGGATTTACCGTGGAGAAGTTCTTCCCCCAGCTAAGAAACAAGCTGCTCAGGAAGGAGGCAACTAATCATGTTGGTACCAAAACGCGTAAAACACCGCAAGCAACAACGCGGACACATGAAGGGTATGGCAAAGGGTGGTACTGAATTGAACTTCGGCGAATTCGGCCTGGTTGCAATGGAACCATCTTGGATCACTAACCGTCAGATCGAAGCTGCTCGTATCGCAATGACACGTTATATCAAACGTGGCGGTCAAGTTTGGATCAAGATTTTCCCAGATAAGCCTATTACTCAAAAGCCTCTCGAGGTTCGTATGGGTAGTGGTAAAGGTAACGTTGAGAAATGGGTAGCCGTAGTTAAACCGGGCAAGATTATGTTCGAACTCGGAGGCGTGTCGGAAGAAATCGCTCGTGAAGCGATGCGTCTTGCCGCTCACAAGCTGCCTGTTAAGACTAAGTTTGTGAAACGTGAAGAATTGGGTGGTGAAGCAAATGAAAGCTAATGAACTTCGCAACTTAACCACTGCTGAGATTGAACAAAAGATCGCTGGATTCAAAGAGGAACTTTTTAATCTCCGTTTCCAATTGGCAACTGGCCAACTGGACAACCCGACTCGGATTCGTGACGTGCGTAAGGAAATAGCTCGTGCTAAAACCGTAATCCATCAAAGAGTGCTTGGGATTAGTTAAGTGAGACGGATCTCAGATCCGTATTCAGGAAGGAGGCTAACTAATGAGCGAAGAACGTAATGCACGTAAAGTGCTAATCGGTAAAGTGGTCAGTGATAAAATGGATAAAACCATCGTAGTCGCTGTTGAAACCTATAAGAAACATAACTTGTACCACAAACGCATCAAGTCTACGAAGAAATTCAAAGCACATGATGAGGAAAACGTTGCGAAAATTGGCGATACCGTAAAAGTCATGGAAACTCGTCCGTTGTCCAAGGACAAACGTTGGAGACTAGTTGAAGTGGTTGAAAAAGCGGTTATCATCTAAGATAATCAAAAGAGTTTTTCCGGAAGGAGGAAATTATAATGATTCAACCATTTACACGCTTGCATGTGGCTGACAACTCTGGTGCGAAGGAACTGATGTGTATCCGCGTACTGGGTGGTACTGGACGCCGTACAGCAGCAATCGGTGATTTGATCGTTTGTTCCGTTAAACAAGCAACACCAGGCGGCGTTGTCAAAAAAGGTGATGTTGTTAGAGCGGTAGTTGTTCGTACGAAACGTTCCGTTCGTCGTAAAGATGGATCTTACATCGCATTCGACGAAAATGCAGCTGTTGTTGTTAAAGACGACAGAAGCCCTCGTGGAACACGTATCTTTGGACCAGTTGCTCGCGAACTTCGCGATAAAGACTACATGAAGATCGTTTCCTTGGCACCGGAAGTAATCTAATAAACACGAGCACCAATAAGTTGAAGGTTAGTTATAGGAGGTGTAATAAATGCCTAGAGTGAAAAAAGTTCTGGAATCCCATAACAATAAACTGCACGTGAAGAAAGATGATGTGGTGCTTGTGATTAGTGGTAAAGACAAAGGCAAAAAAGGCCGTGTCATCGCTGCTTATCCTCGTGAAAACCGCGTTCTGGTAGAAGGCGTCAATATGGTGAAAAAACACCAAAAGCCGAACCAGCTGAATCCACAGGGTGGAATTATTGAGCAGGAAGCTTCGATTCATGTGTCCAACGTAATGCACATCGATCCGAAGTCCGGCAAAGTAACACGTATCGGTTACAAAGTATTGGACAACGGTAAAAAAGTTCGGATTGCTAAAAGATCCGGAGAGATTATCGACTAATCTAGCCCTTAAGAAAGGAGGTTAAATCTTCATGGCAGCAAGAATGAAAGAACGTTATCTCAACGAAATAACACCTGCTTTGATGCAGAAGTTTAACTATACAACTGTTATGCAAGTGCCTAAGATCGAGAAGGTTGTCATCAACATGGGTGTGGGTGACGCTGTTCAAAACTCCAAAGTACTTGATGCTGCAGTTAATGACATGCAGTTGATCGCTGGTCAAAAACCAGTAATCACTAAAGCTAAAAAATCCATCGCTGGTTTCAAACTACGCGAAAATATGCCGATTGGGGTTAAAGTAACACTGCGCGGCGAGCGTATGTATTACTTCTTGGACAAATTGTTCAACGTAACGCTTCCACGCGTACGTGACTTCCGTGGTGTTTCCACTAAAGCCTTTGACGGCCGTGGTAACTACACACTTGGTCTTAAAGAACAATTGATCTTCCCCGAGATCGAATATGACAAAGTGGATAAAGTCCGCGGTATGGACATCGTTATTGTAACGACTGCTAAGACGGACGAGGAATCCCGCGAGCTGCTGGGTCAGCTGGGAATGCCTTTCGCAAAATAAAGTCGGTTAATCCATTTTCTCCGAAAATGTTTAGGAGGTGTCAGGCTAAGTGGCAAAAACTTCGATGAAAGTTAAACAACAACGTACGCCTAAGTTTAAAGTACGTGCATATACACGTTGCGAACGTTGTGGTCGTCCACATTCGGTACTGCAAAAGTTCAAAATTTGCAGAATTTGTTTCCGTGAATTAGCTTATAAAGGCCAGATCCCTGGCGTGAAAAAAGCAAGTTGGTAAGAAGTTTATAAACGGGAAGGAGGTTTACACACATGACTATGTCTGATCCTATTGCAGATATGCTTACTCGTATTCGTAACGCTAACATTGTGCGTCACGAAACGGTAGAAATGCCTGCTTCTACTATGAAGAAACAAATCGCTGACATTTTGAAGCGTGAAGGTTTCATCCGCGATGCGGAATTCGTTGAAGATAGCAAACAAGGGATTATCCGTATCTTCTTGAAATACGGCCCTAACCAAGAGCGTGTTATTTCTGGTTTGAAAAGAATCAGTAAACCAGGCCTTCGCGTATACACGAAGAGCAATGAAGTGCCTCGTGTACTCGGTGGTCTAGGAATCGCGATTATCTCCACATCTAAGGGAGTTATGACCGACAAAGAAGCTCGTCAATCAAAATCTGGCGGAGAAGTTGTCTGCTACATTTGGTAATAAACGTCACAAGATAAGGAGGTGCAACACATGTCTCGTATTGGTCGTAAACCAATCGCAGTACCTAGCGGTGTAGATGTCACTTTGGACAACGCCGTTATTACAGTAAAAGGTCCAAAAGGTTCTTTGACTCGTGAGCTTCATAAAGACATGAAGGTTACAGTTGAAAATAACGAAATTACCGTTGTTCGTCCGTCGGATAACAAATTGCATCGTTCACTTCACGGCACAACCCGCTCCGTTGTCAACAACATGGTAGCAGGCGTGACTGAAGGTTTCTCGAAATCTCTGGAATTGGTTGGGGTCGGATATCGTGCAAGCAAATCCGGAGATAAAGTCGTTCTGAACGTTGGTTACTCCCACCCGGTTGAAATTACACCGGAAGCAGGTATTGAGTTTGAAGTTCCTGCGAACACGAAGATCATCGTTAAAGGTATCGATAAAGAACGCGTTGGCGCATATGCTGCTAAAATTCGTTCCGTTCGTGAGCCAGAACCGTATAAAGGTAAAGGTATCAAATATGAAGGCGAGCGTATCATCCGCAAAGAAGGTAAAGCTGGTAAGAAGAAATAACCAGTTTGAACTTAATTGTAAGATACCCCGTGCATCTTAAAGTGAAGCTGTTTACGGCAAACTGAAGGGAGTGAAAGGGAAGTCATGATTACAAAAGAAGATAAAAACAAGGCTCGTCTCAAAAGACACCTGCGTGTTCGTAAGAAGATCCAGGGAACTACTGAGCGTCCACGTTTGAACGTATTCCGTTCTTCAAAACACATCTACGCTCAACTGATCGATGATGTTAAAGGGGTTACTATCGTATCCGCTTCTACACTTGATAAAGAACTGAGCGCTAACATCGGTAATGGCGGCAGCGTTGAAGCTGCAGCGAAAGTTGGCCAATTGGTCGCTGAGCGTGCTAAAGAAAAAGGCTATGCAGTGGTCGTTTTCGACCGCGGAGGTTACTTGTACCATGGACGAATTCAAGCATTGGCTGACGCAGCTCGTGAAGCTGGTCTTGAATTCTAGAATAATTCTTAAAAGGAGGTTAACGACTTGCGTGTAGATCCGAACAGTTTAGAACTGACAGAAAGAGTTGTACACATTAACCGTGTAGCAAAAGTTGTAAAAGGCGGACGCCGTTTCAGCTTTAGTGCACTCGTTGTTGTGGGCGATGGCAATGGCTACGTCGGTGCTGGTATCGGTAAAGCCGGCGAAGTTCCGGATGCCATCCGTAAAGGCATTGAAGACGCCAAGAAAAACCTGATTCACATTCCAATCGTAGGAACTTCGATTCCCCATCTCGTTACTGGCCACTTCGGCGCAGGACGCGTGTTGCTGAAACCAGCATCAGAGGGTACTGGCGTTATCGCTGGCGGTCCAGTTCGTGCGGTATTGGAATTGGCAGGCGTTGGCGACATTTTGACAAAATCACTGGGTTCTTCGAATTCCATGAACATGGTCAATGCAACTTTGGAGGGACTTTCCCGTCTGAAACGCATTGAAGAGGTCGCGAAACTTCGCGGCAAATCTGTCGAAGAATTGCGCGGTTAAGGAGGGGAACGTCAATGGCAAAATTGCAAATTACCCTCGTACGTAGTGTAATCGGACGTCCAGAAACACAACGTGTTACTGTTAAGACGCTCGGCCTACGTAAACTCAACACGACAGTGGTTCACAATGACAGTCCTGCAATTCGCGGAATGATCAACAAAGTGAGTCACTTGCTATCTGTAACTGAAATTGAAGGCTAATCGCCTCGTATAAATTAACAAACATAAGGAGGTGCAAACGATGAAGTTACATGAACTTGCTCCAGCTCCTGGTTCCCGCAAAGAACGCAATCGCGTTGGTCGTGGACCAAGTAGCGGAAATGGTAAAACTTCCGGTCGCGGTCACAAAGGTCAAAACTCACGTTCTGGCGGTGGTGTTCGTCCGGGCTTCGAGGGTGGACAAAATCCGCTCTATCGTCGTCTGCCTAAACGTGGTTTCGTCAATCCTACCCGTAAAGAGTATGCGATTGTGAACCTTGAAGATCTGAATAGCTTTGCAGAAGGAACAGAAGTGACTCCGCAGTTGTTGCTTGAAACTGGTGTTGTCAAGAATTCCAAAAGCGGCATTAAGATTCTCGGCAATGGTGAGTTAACCGTTAAATTGACTGTACAAGCAAATAAGTTCTCTCAATCTGCGGTAGAGAAAATCGAGGCTGCCGGCGGTAAAACCGAGGTGATCTAATGTTCAAGACGCTTAAGAATATCTGGCATGTGGAAGATTTGCGCAAAAAGATCCTGTTTACCTTGTTCATTCTGATTATCTACCGTATCGGTTCGTTTGTACCGGTTCCTGGTGTGAACAAAGATGTACTGGAAACAGCAAATCAAAGCGGTGACGCTTTGATGGGACTTTTGAACACCTTCTCGGGCGGAGCGCTCAAAAACTTCTCGATATTTGCGATAAGTATTTATCCGTACATTACAGCATCCATCATCGTGCAATTGCTGTCGATGGATGTTGTTCCTAAGTTTGCTGAATGGGCTAAACAAGGGGAGCACGGTAAAAAACAACTAGCGCAAATCACTCGTTATGGTACTGTGATTTTGGCCCTGATCCAAGGTTTTGCTACGTCGATAGGGTTTAACCGGATTTATGGAACTCAAATGATGCCGAATGCGACATTTGCTGACTACTTACTGGTTGCCATTATCTTGACGGCTGGTACTTCTTTCCTGATGTGGCTTGGTGAACAGATTACCGAAAAGGGAATCGGGAACGGGATTTCGATCCTGATTTTTGCGGGAATCGTCGCCGCCATCCCGGGATATATCACGAGTACGGCTAACTCAAGCTTTATTCAGCCGGATCAAGTGTTCCTGAATATTCTTAAAGTCGTTATTGTGCTGATTGTGATTGTAGCGATTATTACAGCAGTTATCTTCGTACAGCAAGGTATTCGGAAGATTCCTGTTCAATACGCTAAACGCGTAGTCGGCAACAAAATGTACGGTGGACAGAATACGCACATTCCGCTGAAAATTAATGCGGCTGGTGTAATTCCGGTTATCTTCGCCGTATCACTGCTTCAGTTCCCAGTTGTTCTCTCCAGTTTCTGGTCAACACATGCCTGGGCTCAATGGATTGCCAAGTATTTGGCAACTGATGCACCACTTGGTATGCTTCTGTATGTAGTGATGATCATCGGGTTCACGTTCTTCTATACGTTCGTGCAGATGAATCCTCAGCAGATGGCTGATAACATGAAGAAGAATGGTGGTTACATTCCAGGTATCCGTCCTGGTAAAGCTACTGAGAAATATTTGACTAGAGTAATGTCTCGTCTGACTATGTCCGGCGCATTGTTCCTGGCTTTGATCTCTGTATTGCCGATGTTCTTCGGTGCTTTATCTGGATTGCCTAAAGAAGTTCGAATTGGTGGTACTTCACTGCTAATCGTAATCGGTGTGGCATTGGATACTATGAAGCAGATCGAGAGCCAATTGATCAAACGCCATTACAAAGGCTTCATCAATAAATAGGCGATAGGTTCCGGTGAAGCGTAATTTTTTATTCTTCCCGGCACCTATTGTGCTGTTTCTTGCTTGGTGGCGAACTTTTGGGGGGAGAGAGAAATCGTGAACATTTTATTCATGGGCCCTCCTGGGGCAGGCAAGGGAACACAAGCGGCTGAGATCATAAAAGAGTTTGGCATTCCGCATATTTCGACAGGAGATGCTTTCCGTTTGGCAATCAAACAAGAGACTCCAGTAGGATTGAAGGCTAAATCATTTATTGATCAAGGTTTGCTTGTACCAGATGATGTGACCATTGGGATAGTTGAAGAACGGCTGCAGCAGTCCGATTGCGAAAAAGGATTTCTATTGGATGGTTTTCCAAGAACTCTTTCGCAAGCGGAAGCGCTGGATGAAATTCTAAGCCGTTTGAATACTTCTTTGGATCATGTCATCAACTTGAATGTTGACCGTGGACTGTTGATGGCGCGTCTTACTGGACGTCGTATCTGCACAGTTTGCGGAGCATCCTACCATTTAATCTTCAACCCGCCGAAGCAAGATGGCATTTGCGACATTGATGGCGGTGAATTGTATCAACGTCCGGATGACAACGAAGAAAGTGTAGGCAAGCGTCTGGATGAGTATGATAATAAGACAGCGCCGCTGCTTGCGTTTTATGATAATAAAGGTCTTTTGCGTCAGGTAAATGGGGAAAACGAAATCAATGTCGTTTCTTCTGAAATCGTATCTTTATTGCGGGGTTAATGTAATGATCATTTGTAAATCCGAACAGGAACTTGCCTTTATGAGGGAAGCTGGTCGAATTGTTGCCGAGAGTCACCGTCTTATTGCTGAGGCCATTGAGCCTGGCATTACAACGGGCGATCTCGACAGAATCGCCGATCAATACATTCGCAGTCAAGGTGCTGTGCCGTCTTTCAAAGGCTACAACGGTTTTCCTGCCAGCATTTGCGCTTCAGTCAACGAACAATTAGTGCATGGATTTCCAGGTAAACGCAAACTGATCGAAGGCGATATTGTAACGCTGGATATCGGTGCAGAGTACCGCGGTTATCACGGTGATTCCGCCTGGACCTACGGTGTGGGCAGCATTTCCGAAGAGGCTCAGCGTTTGCTGGACGTTACGGAAGGCTCCTTGTACGCGGGACTGGCGTTAGTTAAGCCGGATGTGCGCTTGTTTACAATCTCCCATGCTATCCAGCAATATATCGAAGAGGCTGGTTTCTCAGTCGTACGTGAGTATGTTGGTCATGGTATTGGGGCAAAACTGCATGAAGAACCGCAAATTCCGAATTATGGCATAGCGGACCGCGGACCACGTCTGAAACCGGGTATGGTACTCGCGATTGAGCCGATGGTAAACGTAGGAAAGAGACATGTCAGAACGCTGGAAGATAACTGGACTGTCGTTACGGTGGATGGCTCCCTATGTGCTCACTTTGAGCATACAGTAGCAGTTACTCCGGACGGCATGGAAATTTTCACAAAACTGAATGCGTAGGTGATCTCCACTTGAATACTGTGAGCAGCCCGCAGGTTGGTCAATTAGTGAGAATTCTCAAAGGCAAAGATGCCGGAGAGGCAGCCGTTGTTATCGCAGTTGTTGATAGCAGATTTGTATACATTGCAGATGGAGACAAACGTAAGTTTGATGGGCCAAAGAAGAAGAATATTCTTCATCTTGAGCTCATACCCTTCATCAGCAGTGAGGTTGTGAACAGTTTGGAAGAAACTGGGCGGGTAACAAACGGAAAGCTGCGTTACGCAGTGACGAAGTATGCTGGCCCAACCGGAATAAGTGCTTATGAGAAAGGAGACTAACTGTGGCTAAGGAAGATGTCATTGAAGTAGAAGGTACTGTCCTTGAACCGTTGCCAAATGCAACGTTTAAGGTTGAGCTTGAGAACGGTCATCAAATACTTGCCCATGTATCCGGTAAATTGCGGATGCACTTTATCCGTATTTTGACCGGAGACAAAGTGGTCGTGCAGTTATCGCCTTATGATTTATCAAAAGGTCGTATAACTTACCGTAAATAGATGGGAACTACGAAAAAAGTTTTGCTTCGCAAAACTTTGAGGAGGTAATTAACATGAAGGTAAGACCTTCTGTAAAGCCCATTTGCGAGAAATGTAAAGTAATCCGCCGCAAAGGGACTGTTATGGTGATTTGCGAAAATCCGAAACACAAACAAAAACAAGGTTAAGAAGGGGGTGTAGCGTAAAATGGCTCGTATAGCTGGAGTGGATTTGCCACGTGACAAACGCGTTGAGATCGCCTTGACTTATATTTTCGGAATCGGTAAAACGACTTCTCAGAAAATTCTTAATGAAACAGGCATTAGCGCTAATACACGTGTCCGTGATTTGACGGAAGATGAAGTCAGCAAACTGCGTGAAACGATCGACAAAACGGTTAAGGTTGAAGGTGACCTGCGTCGTGAAATTTCCTTGAATATTAAACGTCTTACTGAGATCGGCTGTTACCGCGGTGTTCGTCACCGTCGTGGATTGCCTGTTCGCGGTCAACGTACTAAAACCAATGCCCGTACCCGGAAAGGCCCGCGTCGTACGGTAGCAAACAAGAAGAAATAATAAGGGGGGATAAGAGACAATGGCTAAACCGAAAAAAGTCGTACGTACCAAACGTCGCGACCGTAAAAATATCGAATCCGGCGTGGCACATATTCGTTCCACGTTCAATAACACCATCGTTACCATCACAGATCCTCACGGAAATGCAATTTCCTGGGCAAGCTCCGGCGGCCAAGGATTTAAAGGTTCCCGTAAGTCGACTCCATTCGCAGCACAAATGGCAGCTGAATCAGCAGCTAAAGCAGCTATGGAGCACGGCATGAAGTCGGTTGAGGTTATGGTTAAAGGACCGGGCGCGGGCCGCGAAGCAGCCATCCGTTCCCTTCAAGCTGCAGGGCTTGAAGTTAACCTTATTAAAGACGTAACTCCGGTTCCTCACAATGGATGCCGTCCGCCGAAACGTCGTCGCGTATAGTGAAATCAGTATTGTAAATGTGGTATAATTCTGACGCATCTGCTAATAATAGGTGTTTAGGCATACTACATGATGCACCTGATGGGGTGACAGTTTCATATAGGAGCGACGTTGAAGGAGGGGTAAACTCGTGATAGAAATCGAAAAGCCGAAGATTGAGACCGTAGAAGCTAATGATGAAGGTACCTATGGGAAATTCGTAGTTGAACCGTTGGAACGTGGGTATGGCACGACTCTGGGGAATTCACTTCGCCGGATATTGCTTTCTTCGCTTCCAGGAGCCGCAGTGACTTCGGTCCAAATTGACGGCGTTCTGCATGAGTTCTCGACCGTTCCAGGCGTAATGGAAGATGTGACGGAGATCATTCTGAACCTTAAAGCCTTGTCCCTGAAGATTCATTCAGACGAGGAAAAAGTGTTTGAGATTGATGCCGAAGGGGAAGGCATCGTTACCGCAGGTGATATCCGTGCGGACAGCGATGTTGAGATCCTCAACCCGGATCTTCACATTGCAACGCTGGGACCTGGTGCGAGACTTCACATGCGTATTTTTGCAGGCCGTGGTCGCGGCTACGTCCAAGCGGACCGGAACAAACGCGACGATCAGCCAATTGGCGTTATCCCGGTTGACTCCATCTACACTCCTATTTCACGCGTTAACTACGGCATAGACAATACACGTGTTGGTCAAGTGACCAACTACGACAAATTGACGCTTGAAATTTGGACAGATGGCAGTATTAGACCGGAAGAGGCTGTAAGCCTCGGAGCCAAAATTTTGAACGAGCACCTCGTATTGTTCGTAGGTCTTACGGACGAAGCGAAAGACGCCGAAATTATGGTTGAAAAAGAAGAAGACAAAAAAGAAAAAGTGCTAGAGATGACAATCGAAGAGCTTGATCTTTCTGTCCGCTCCTACAACTGCCTCAAACGTGCTGGTATTAATACCGTACAAGAGCTTACCACGAAGACTGAAGAAGATATGATGAAGGTGCGTAACCTTGGTCGTAAATCTTTGGAAGAAGTTCAGGAGAAGCTTGAGGAACTTGGTTTGGGACTACGTACAGAAGAATAACTACAGATTGTTACAGTAAAGGAGGGAAAACACATGGCATACCAAAAATTGGGCCGTGATTCCAGTGCGCGTAAAGCGTTATTTCGCGACATGGTAACGGATCTATTTTTATACGAGCGCATCCAAACAACGGAAGCTAAAGCGAAAGAAGTTCGTTCTATCGCTGAAAAGTTGATCACTAAAGCTAAAAAAGGCGATCTTCATGCTCGTCGTCAAGTAGCTGCATTTGTTCGCCGCGAGACTGTTGATGGTGAACAAGATGCAATTCAAAAATTGTTCTCTGACATTGCTCCTCGTTACACAGAGCGTCCAGGTGGATACACTCGTATCCTGAAACTCGGACCTCGTCGTGGGGACGCTGCGCCTATGGTTTATCTTGAATTGGTAGACCGCGCGTAGTATCACAAGTATTGATTTCCGATGCTTCCCTTTCATCCGGCCCTCTTTGGAGTAAAGATGGGGGAAATATCAGCGTTATTGTGCTGCAGAGGCGCAAGACTCTGCTGTACTAATAACCGTGGGAATCACCTTGGTTCAATTGAAGGAGCTCCCGCAGGGGCTCTTTTTTTTGAAGTAATGGAGTGAAGTGTTAATGGATGCCGTCCTTCTAGGGACGGCAAAGCCATTTCTTCCTCTTGAATAAGATCAGACAGTGCTTCGATCGACGTTTCTGCTGAACGGTTTAAAAAGGAGAACGGAATGCGTAATCTATTGATGAAGGTCAATTATGACGGAACAAATTATGATGGCTTTCAGACCCAGCCTCAGGGCAATACGATTCAAGATCGGCTGGAGCAAGCGATACTCCATCTGACAGGTGAGGAGCTTAAGATTACTGCTTCTGGTCGCACAGATGCCGGAGTACACGCCTACGGTCAGCCTTTTAACTTTACGACCTCCTCTCGAATCCCACTTGAACGTTGGTGTCTGGCGCTTAATGCCCGGCTGCCACAAGATATCGTGGTTACTGAGGCTAGGGAAGTACCGCTGACGTTTCACTCTCGTAGAGGAGCTAAGCGTAAAACTTACCGATACACGATTAACGGCAACAGGTTTCCAGACCCGTTTCAACGGCGCTGGCAGCTTCATCATCCGGTGAGGTTGGACATTCCTGCGATGCAGCAAGGCTTAACGCATATTTTAGGGACACATGACTTCACTTCGTTTGCTTCACGGAGGTCTACTAAGGCCTCTCATGTACGAACGATCTTTGAAGCTCATATGGAAGTAGACCGCAGCATGTGCCGACCCTCTTCATTAGATCAGGGAGTGATCCAAACTTATATAACGGGTAGTGGATTTCTTCAGCATATGGTTCGCATTATTATGGGGACTTTGATCCATGTGGGGGAAGGTAAAATAGATGCTGATCATGTTGCTGAGATATTGGCGGCATGTGATCGTTCTGCTGCTGGTCCAACAGCTATGGCCAAGGGGTTGGCTTTGTGGAGTGTAGAATATGACGAGACTGAAAGTGAATCTTTTTTTCTATAAATTTCTTCCTGAATAATAGGCTGAATGTTTAAAAATCACTTGCACTTGTTATGTTTATACTGTAATATAAAAGTTGTGTTTTCTTGATGGCTATCCCACAGCCCCGATCAAGGAAATGCCAAAAAAATGCTTTGCTTAACTCACATAATTGTAATTCAATGAGAAACAAGATATACGAAACAGAAGATTTTCGTACGAGAACAAGGAGGAAACATTCATGCGTACCACCTATATGGCGAAGCCGAACGAAGTTGAACGCAATTGGCACATTATTGATGCCGAAGGCAAGACACTCGGTCGTTTGGCCAGCGAAGCCGCTGCTTTGATCCGTGGCAAACACAAACCGCAATTCACTCCACACGTTGATACAGGAGATTTCGTTATCGTAATCAACGCTGAGAAGATTCACTTGACCGGTAAGAAATTGCAAAACAAGAAATACTACCGTCACTCGATGCACCCAGGTGGCTTGAAAGTTACTAATGCTGAAACTTTGCTGAATACTAAACCAGAACGCGTAATTGAATTCGCTGTTCATGGTATGATTCCTAAGACTCGTCAAGGGGACCACATGAAGCTGAGATTGAAAGTATATGCAGGCGCCGAGCATCCACATGCAGCACAAAAACCTGAAGTTTACGAACTTCGCGGATAAGAATAGAGGAGGACAGTTTCATGGCACAAGTACAATACTATGGGACAGGTCGTCGTAAACATTCGGTAGCACGTGTTCGCCTTGTACCGGGTGAAGGACGCATTGTCATTAACAAACGTGAGATGGACGAATATTTCGGTGTGGAAACACTGAAAATGATCGTAAAACAACCTTTGAACCTGACTGAAACACTAGGCAACTACGATGTAATCGTTCTTGCACATGGTGGCGGCATTTCCGGTCAAGCTGGAGCAATTCGTCACGGTATCTCCCGTGCATTGCTTAAAGTTGACCCTGAATATCGCGGTGCGCTTAAGAAAGCCGGCTTCCTGACTCGTGACCCACGTATGAAGGAACGTAAGAAATACGGCTTGAAGGCTGCACGTCGTGCGCCTCAGTTCTCGAAACGTTAATATTTATCAAGAATTCAACCCTTGGCCTTTACGGTCGAGGGTTTTATTTTTTTTAGCAGCCCCTTTCGAACAAGAAATGGGCTTTTTTTGCATTCATTTACTAATTCTGAGGGTTGAAACTCATTGACTTCCTCAGTAAAAGTTATATACTATTTCATATAGAAATAGTTGGTTTTATTACTTCTTTTACCTCATTTATTCATACGATTAATATTTTGGATGGAGGAATACCTTAATGAACCTGCTCGAGAAAGAAGATTTGATCAGAATAAAGGCCGAAGAATTAGAGAGTGCTTCACCCGAGGATATTATCCGCTGGGCTGTAGAAACATTTCCTAACATTACTTTTGCCTGCAGCTTTGGTGCCGAAGATGTAGTGCTTGTTGATATGCTTCACAAAGTTAGTCCATCTACTGATGTCTTTTATCTCGATACAGATTATCATTTTAAGGAAACCTACGAAACCAGAGATTTGATGGCAGACAAATACGGATTAGAGTTTGTACGAGTGTCTCCGCAACTCACCACGCAGGAGCAAGCACTTCAATACGGTGATGCGTTATGGACGGTTGACCCAAATCAATGCTGTGGTATTCGTAAAGTTGAACCATTGACTCGTATATTATCTCAATATGAGGCATGGATTACTGGAATTCGTCGCGATCAAGCGCCTACCCGTGCAAATGCTAAAAAGGTCGAGTATGATTATAAATTTGGTTTAGTGAAGTTTAATCCTATTGCGGATTGGACGTCAGAAGATGTATGGAACTATATTCGTGAAAATGACGTAATCTATAACCCTCTACATGACCGTAACTATCCAAGTATCGGCTGTGAGCAATGTACACGTCAGGTTATGCCAGGTGAAGATCCGCGTGCTGGCCGTTGGTCTGGATCAGAGAAGACAGAGTGCGGATTGCACAAGTAAGACATATTCCTGTGGGAACATAGAAGGAGAGACTAAGATGACTTCAATACGTCCGCATGGCGGAGCTTTGGTAAACCGTGTAGTAGAGGGTACTGAAAGAGAAGAATTGCTAAATCTCGCACGTGACAGCAAGGCGATTGCCTTGAATACCTGGACTTTATCTGATTTGGATCTTATAGCTGTAGGTGCATTTTCGCCATTAACTGGCTTTTTAAATGAGCAAGACTATCATTCAGTAGTAAAAAGCATGCGTTTAGCAGATGGAACAGTGTGGAGCATTCCAATAACACTGGCTGTAGAAGATGATGTGGCTGCCAGTTTATCAATTGGGGATAAAGTTTCTTTAATCGGTGAAGACGATGGCGAGATTTACGGTTTATTGGATATTGAGAGTATTTATACTGTAGATCAAACGATTGAAGCACAAAATGTCTTCAAGACAACAGATCCTGAACATCCTGGTGTGAGTAAGCTGTTGGCTCGTCCTACAACTTATGTTGGAGGGCCGATTACAGTCTTGAACCGCCCACAGCCAGAGAAGTTCGGTGAATTTTATTTTGATCCTGCGGATACGCGGAAGATATTTGCTGAAAAGGGCTGGAGAACGGTTGTAGGCTTCCAAACACGCAATCCGGTCCACCGAGCTCACGAGTACATTCAAAAGTGCGCTATGGAGGTTGTAGACGCTCTATTCCTAAATCCGCTTGTTGGTGAGACGAAGTCAGACGATGTACCGGCAAATGTACGGATGAAGAGCTATCTGGCGCTTTTGGAGAACTATTATCCTGAGGATCGTACCTTCCTTGGTGTTTTTCCGGCGGCAATGCGTTATGCAGGCCCTAGAGAGGCAATTTTCCATGCAATGGTTCGCAAAAATTACGGCTGTACCCATTTCATCGTCGGTCGTGACCATGCTGGGGTAGGTGATTATTATGGCACTTATGAAGCACAGGAAATTTTCTCGAATTTTAGTGCTGAAGAACTTGATATTACTCCATTATTTTTTGAACATAGCTTCTTCTGTAAAAAATGCGGGAATATGGCATCCAGTAAAACTTGCCCTCATCCTAGTGATGATCACATGACATTGTCGGGTACGAAGGTACGTGCTTTGCTCCGTGATGGCCAATGTCCTCCGCCAGAATTTACACGGCCTGAGGTTGCGCAGATTCTGATTGAAGGTATGACACAAGAAGTTACAGCTTAATCATTAACAGCTAGTACTATTTGACCTTCTTGTCCCATATAGATGAGTATTATCTATCGGGACGAGGGGGTCTTTGTTATGTCTGGCCGAAAGCAGAGTAAAGTCTCGGTCTGGATTTCATGGAGCAGTATCAAAAAAAGTATGCTTGGCGTGATACTGCTAGCTATAATGATCGGAATTATTGCGTATGACATGCCTACCGCTAAAACACTAAATTATTGGAGTCTGCCCTTGTCAGGAAAAGTTATTGCTCTCGATGCGGGGCATGGTGGAGCTGATGGAGGAGCGGTTAGCCGGGAAGGGCTAATTGAGAAAGATATTAATCTCGCGGTATCGCTTTATTTGCGTGATTATCTGCAGCAGGCAGGGGCTATTGTAGTAATGACTCGTGAAGGTGATTATGATTTGGCTCAGGAAGGTACTAAGGGCTATTCTAAGCGTAAGACAGAAGATCTTAAACAAAGAGTAAGAAGTATCGAAGAAAAAGGCGCAGACCTTTTTATAAGCGTTCACATGAACAGTGTCCCTTCCAATCGTTGGAGTGGAGCACAGACCTTTTACTACCCCAATCACAAGGATAATAAAGCTATAGCGGAGTTTGTGCAGAGTGAGCTGAAGACTACACTGGAGAATACGGATCGTGTGGCTAAGACAGTGAATACTGTTTATCTGTTAAAAGCATTGAAAATACCAGCGGTACTTGTAGAAGTTGGCTTCTTATCACATCCTCAGGAATCTGCTCTACTTGGAAATGATGTCTATCAGCGTAAGGTTGCGACTAGCATTTATCGGGGGATTCTTCGGTACGCCTCCGAGTAGTCAGGACTACTCATGGGGAGACAGGTAATGCTATAATAGACAAAAACTCCGGAGAATTTCTCAACCGGAAAGGAAACAGAGGTGCTTCCCATGCTGACTAAGGAACAAATTCAGGAAATACTGCAGCCATTAACAGACTCTGAAACTGGAAAAAGCCTTGTGGAACTACAGCTGATCCGTGACATTATGATTAAAGAAGACCGTATTTCTTTATCTATCATATGTCTGAATCCTGAAGAGCAAAGTCGCATGGATCTAGAACAACAGGTTCGTGAATTGCTTGAAGCGGGTGGGGTTTCTAATGTACATATCCGGCTTCGTGATGCAACCGATTATGAACGTGCTATACTTCGCGGAGAGAGCGTAGAGGATTTCGATGAACCTGGGAAACTTAAAGGACATGCAGCAGGCCTTGATGACCATGAATTAATTAGCGAGAGCTCTGGCGTGAACTTTATCGCCGTGGCCAGCGGAAAAGGTGGAGTTGGTAAGTCAACCGTAACGGTGAATTTGGCCGTAGCCCTTGCAAGAAAAGGGAAAAAAGTTGGTCTTATCGATGCTGATATTTATGGTTTCAGTATTCCCGATATGATGGGGATCGAAGAGGGACCAGTTGTAGAAGAAGGAACGATTATTCCTGTGGAACGTTTTGGAGTGAAGGTCATGTCTATGGGCTTCTTTATTCGTGAGAATAGTCCAGTTATTTGGCGGGGACCTATGCTGGGTAAAATGCTTCGCCAGTTCTTCAATGATGTTGGTTGGGGTGAACTTGATTATATGCTGCTTGATCTTCCCCCAGGTACTGGTGATGTGGCACTTGACGTGCATCAGATGCTGCCTCACAGCAAAGAGATTATAGTAACGACACCTCACGCTACGGCAGCGTTTGTGGCGGCTAGAGCGGGCTCTATGGCTCTACAGACAGATCATGAGATTATTGGAGTCATTGAGAATATGGCTTATTATGAGTGCACTGACTGTGGTAAGAAAGATTATATCTTTGGCAGAGGCGGAGGAGCGAGGCTTGCCGAGACGCTTCATACGGAGCTGCTTGCACAAATACCGCTAGGTGCACCGGACAACCATATTTCCGAACCGGATTTCTCACCTTCTGTATACAAAGAAGAGACACCATCAGGACAATTATTTGCAGAAATTGCTGATAAACTTATTGCCAAATATGAGCACTAACTCTTGTGCATAAAAAAGAGGCCTTCCCACACGTATTAGTGGGATAAGGCCTTTTTCTTATGAACTTGAATCATCGCCGCTGCCGCCGCCACTGCTTTCCTGTTTGTCGCCACCTTCGCTACCCTTTTCTTTTTTCTCTTTTGGTTCAAGTTCTTCTTGTACGACTTTTTTAAGTAAATTCAATACTTCCATGCGAAATAATGGAGTTTGCATGGATTCCTGCATGGTCTTCATGGATTGTTTACGGTAATCAGGTGTTTTAGTGAGATTTAAAAACATTGTCATCATTTCTGGAGACTTCATAATTTCTTCGACTGATTTCTGATAAGTGGGATCTTTAATTAGCTGTAGGTGTAGTTCCTTGCTTTGTGATTGAATGGCTTTAGCAAAATCGCCTGCGAATTTGGGATCAGTCATTATCTTCTCGATTTCCTTCTGATATTCCGGTGCAGTGAGAGTATTTTTAACAGCGAGCTTGATCTCCTCTGTTGTTTGAAGTGGCATCATCTTCATGCTCATTCCACTGGTACCGCTAGAGCTGGAGCTTGATAATGATTCCTCAACCGCTTTTTTACCCTCATCGCTTTTCAATATATCTAAAACCATGGTCTTCGTTTCTTTATAACTGCCTTGTCCGGAAGAAGAACTGCTCTGCTCACTTCCGCAAGCCGTTAAGGCCATAACAAAGCTCAATGCCAAACCCACAGATCCGATAAATCTCCATTTCATTGGCGCTGCCCTCCTTTATAGGATTCTCTAGATGTATTATGCCGAATTAGATCACATTTATGTTGTGGGTGTAATGGTGTTTTGTCGGTATCCTTGGTAAAATAAATCTGACAAGAGGAGGTGAATTGGCTGAGTATAAAAAAATGGTTTCATTTATTTTGGACTACCCTCCTTATAGGAGCGGGTGGGGCTGTAATCGCTGGTCTGGCACTGCAATTCGTAAATGGTAAGATTGATTTCAAAAGTGTCGGGGATTTCTTTTTATACCCGCTGATTCTGCTTGGCTACGGTATGCTTGTAAGCGTTTATTCGCAACTTGGTTTTTTTGCCTATTTGATTTTGAATTATATGGGCAACGGCGTTTTTCCACAAAAGGTTTGGAAATACATACAACTAGTGCTTTCTGTGCTCGCATTGCTTGAACTGATTTTTTTGCGTACCGTCGTTGGTGGGGAAAGAAATGTTATGTCTGATCTAATATTAGGAATCGTTATTTTGCTAGCAGCTATTATTGTGTCTTATTTCAAAGTAAAAAGTACAAACATCTCAGCTTTGATTCCAACCCTCTTTTTTATGACAGCTATTTCAATTGTGGAAGTTATTGGCGTGCTCCGTATAGGTGTTGATAGTGCAACGGTATTTATTGTTGTTCCGCTTATCGCTTGTAATGCATTCCAAATTTTGATGCTACACCGTATTCTGAAGCCGGCAGCCGGATAATGAATGGGGAAGGCACTAAACAAAGAACCCCGTTCTCTGTTCTCAGAAGACGGGGTTTTTTGCTCTAACTGTATCTTAACGATTAAAATCTGATTGTAGAGGTTAATCTTAAAGAACGATACGCTCACAGAACTAAGCGTATGCTTCCGATGCGAGTTTTGTACGAGGCTCATCAATGATTCATATGCTTTACAAAACTTAGTAGATGCTTCCGAAGTAAGTTTTGTACGAAGCGTCCCGATGATGTATATGCTTTACAAAACTTTTAGGAGGGGAATATATGGACATCAAGCGCTATATGATAAAAGACACAAAAGAAATCCGGCTTAACAAGCTGGATCCGGACGACACAGGTGTTTTTAAATCCAAAAAAGAAGTAGAAGCCAAAACAGAAGAGCTTAAAGCACGTTTGGCAGAGCTCCAAGATATTTTGTTTGCTCAGAAAAAGCATTCGCTGCTTGTTATTCTGCAAGGAATGGATTCCAGCGGTAAGGATGGCACGGTTAAGCATATTTTTTCAGGCATTAATCCACAAGGGTTTATAGTGACCAGCTTCAAGAAACCATCTCTAGAGGAAGAGGCTCATGATTTTCTATGGAGGGTTCATCAGAAGACACCCCCTAAGGGATATATCTCTGCATTTAACCGCTCGCATTATGAAGATGTATTGGTACCACGGGTACACGGAGGGTTAAAAAAGGATGACTTGAAGCGTCGCTTTCGTTACATACGGCAGTTCGAGGAAATGCTGGTGGAAGAGGGGACGACAATTATCAAGCTTTTTCTGCATATTTCTAAAGAGAAGCAGCTGAAGAAGATTAAGGAACGCCTTGAAGATCCCAAAAAACATTGGAAATTCGATGCAAGTGATCTCCAGGAGCGGGAGTATTGGGATGATTACCAAGAAGCATATGAAGATGTTTTCAAGGAATCTAGCATAGATAAAGCACCCTGGTACTGGATACCCGCCAATCATCAATGGTACCGCAACTATTTGACCTTATCCATCGTTGTAAAGACACTGGAGAGTCTGGATCTGAGCTATCCGAAGCTGAATACCCCCACACCTGACATATCGGAACTCATTTCTCCACGTCATTAATCCTTTGGACAGATCAACATTCATTACGGCACCAGAGATTGTATGTGTTTTTACAGCCCAGCTGCGTCCTCAATGGCATTACTCAGTGAAGCTGAGTCGCGGACTTCTTTACCTTCGGTGTTGCTTTGACTAATCAGCTCAGAGACGGTAACGAATTCATAACCTTGTCTGCGGAGCTCGTCGATAATGAGTGGAAGTGCTTCATGTGTTTGTTTACAGGAATCACTGGCATGTAGAAGGACGATATCACCTGGATGCGCTTTTGTCGTTACACGCTTCACGATATTGTCTACGCCGATGTTTTTCCAGTCCAGGGAGTCTGTATCCCATTGAATGACCTTGTAGCCGAGATCGCTGGCAACCTGAAGGACTCTTTTGTCAAAATCACCATTAGGCATACGAATCAAGTTGGGTTCAGTGCCGGTTAATTCGGTAAGTACGGTGTGAGCCGTTGAGATCTGTGTACGAATTTCTTCGTTGCTTAGTGTGCTGTAATTGACGTGTTTATGACCATGACTTCCAATTTCAAAACCTGCATTCTTAATGTTAGTTACAATGTCTGGGTGAGTCTTACTCCATGGAGACGATAGGAAGAAGGTGGCTTTGTCCACTTTCTTGTCTTCAAGTACCTTCAAAATTGGTTCGGGTCTTTTCTCCCCCCAGCTAATATCGAAGGTCAGGGCAATCAGCTTCTTCTCTGTTGGTACACTGTAGATCGCGGAAGGTCCGGATTCAGAAAAAACGGTTATGTTTCCCCTCTCGACATAGACAACTCCAGCAGCAAGAAGCACAGCGGCGAAGATATAGATGAATCGTTTAATCTTTTTGCCGCTGAATACATAAAAAGAATTCATAATGACAGCGCTCCTCTCCCATGCGAAATGCTTGTTTGTTCTAAATGTATGCTCGTACCGCAAGGTTATGACCTAAGAAACAGAGATCACAATTTCAGGAGGGTATTTATGTTGTCGTTCTTCACGTTTATTAAAGATCTAAAAACGATCCGGAAGGCTTTATTGCTATCCTGTCTGCTGTTCGCAGTAGGAGCGGTTATAGGGTGGGTAGCTACTAGCAGTCTGGAAAAGCTATTGGTTCAGCAATTAGAGGGGCTCAGTGAAATCAGTGGCAACCTTAGAGATTCTTCTAATCCGCAATGGAGCTTCTTTGTATTTATATTTTTGAATAACAGCATCAAGGGTGTTCTTATCATATTTTTAGGGGCGTTGTTCGGTATACTGCCAGCCATATTCTTATTTATTAACGGAGCGGTTATCGGCTATCTGATTCATTTATCAGCACTGCAAGGACAGGATTTATTCGAACTAATAGTAAAAGGACTGCTGCCACATGGGATTATAGAGATTCCAGCAATCATTATTGCTTGTGCATTTGGACTTCAGTTCGGCGGGAAAGTAGTTGCAAGTCTGTTTAGCTCATCCACTAAAAAAGTGAACAGAGGTGTTGAGTGGTCTTCGTTCATGCGTCAAACACTTACGGCATCTATTTGGACAATAATCCTGTTATTTGTTGCAGCCATCATTGAAAGCACAATAACTTTTTCTCTTTTATCATAAAACTTCCGAGAATGGAGCATAACATTAAAGCTATTCATCCAAGGATTGCCTAAAGGTCAGAAGTATATAATCGTGACGAAACCATAAAGGGAATTTTTAATAATTATGGTTATAAAAAGAGTACTCCGGTTAATCTAGTGTAAGAGGATCTTAAGGCAGCTTTCTCCATGAGATGGACTAACTAATTATGTACAAGGGGTTTTTGGTTTTAGTGAATGTGTTACTTGCAACTTCATGAAGGAGGCCAAGCATATGTTGGGAATGTTGTTCAACGAAAAAGAATGCAAGGAACTGGATTATGTTTTGCGGAAAGAACTTGATGAGATGCTGTTAGATTTGAGCGATCAGCGCTTGGACCAAAATATCAGGCATGCCATCGCCAATAGATATAAGACTGTATTTCGTATGTATGCTCGTTTTGCTCCTCAGAAAGAGCTTTCCAAGTATGCGTGGGGTGGACGTTCTTCTCAGTATAAACACTAAGGATAAGCGGTAAATGCAAGAGTCTTATATGAATTTAAGATTTTTTAATAAAATAGCTTGACTAAAAAGGAGTGCTCGTGATAAATTATATCTCGCGCTCCTTTTGCTTGTGTAAAAGGGAAGCGGAAGGCAAGAAAAGTTGAAAAAAACTTTTTCAAAAAAAAGACTTGCCAAACAACGAAACACTGTGATATATTATAAAGGTCGCCGCTGACAAACAACGACGACGAAATGAGAGACATTGATCTTTGAAAACTGAACAACGAGTGAGTGGGAAATCACGAAAGTGAAATCCAAAATTAGAGAATTAATTTTCTCGTCAGATGTTTCAAAATGAGCATATCGCTCTTTTCAATACTAATTGGAGAGTTTGATCCTGGCTCAGGACGAACGCTGGCGGCGTGCCTAATACATGCAAGTCGAGCGGAGTTACTTTGAAAGCTTGCTTTCAAAGTAACTTAGCGGCGGACGGGTGAGTAACACGTAGGCAACCTGCCCCTTAGACTGGGATAACTACCGGAAACGGTAGCTAATACCGGATAATTTCTTTTTTCTCCTGAAGGAAGAATGAAAGACGGAGCAATCTGTCACTGAGGGATGGGCCTGCGGCGCATTAGCTAGTTGGTGGGGTAACGGCCCACCAAGGCGACGATGCGTAGCCGACCTGAGAGGGTGAACGGCCACACTGGGACTGAGACACGGCCCAGACTCCTACGGGAGGCAGCAGTAGGGAATCTTCCGCAATGGACGAAAGTCTGACGGAGCAACGCCGCGTGAGTGATGAAGGTTTTCGGATCGTAAAGCTCTGTTGCCAGGGAAGAACGTCCGGTAGAGTAACTGCTATCGGAGTGACGGTACCTGAGAAGAAAGCCCCGGCTAACTACGTGCCAGCAGCCGCGGTAATACGTAGGGGGCAAGCGTTGTCCGGAATTATTGGGCGTAAAGCGCGCGCAGGCGGTCATTTAAGTCTGGTGTTTAAACCTTGGGCTCAACCTGAGGTCGCACTGGAAACTGGGTGACTTGAGTACAGAAGAGGAAAGTGGAATTCCACGTGTAGCGGTGAAATGCGTAGATATGTGGAGGAACACCAGTGGCGAAGGCGACTTTCTGGGCTGTAACTGACGCTGAGGCGCGAAAGCGTGGGGAGCAAACAGGATTAGATACCCTGGTAGTCCACGCCGTAAACGATGAGTGCTAGGTGTTAGGGGTTTCGATACCCTTGGTGCCGAAGTTAACACAGTAAGCACTCCGCCTGGGGAGTACGGTCGCAAGACTGAAACTCAAAGGAATTGACGGGGACCCGCACAAGCAGTGGAGTATGTGGTTTAATTCGAAGCAACGCGAAGAACCTTACCAGGTCTTGACATCCCTCTGAATCCACTAGAGATAGTGGCGGCCTTCGGGACAGAGGAGACAGGTGGTGCATGGTTGTCGTCAGCTCGTGTCGTGAGATGTTGGGTTAAGTCCCGCAACGAGCGCAACCCTTAACTTTAGTTGCCAGCAAGTAATGTTGGGCACTCTAGAGTGACTGCCGGTGACAAACCGGAGGAAGGTGGGGATGACGTCAAATCATCATGCCCCTTATGACCTGGGCTACACACGTACTACAATGGCCGGTACAACGGGAAGCGAAACCGCGAGGTGAAGCCAATCCCATCAAAGCCGGTCTCAGTTCGGATTGCAGGCTGCAACTCGCCTGCATGAAGTCGGAATTGCTAGTAATCGCGGATCAGCATGCCGCGGTGAATACGTTCCCGGGTCTTGTACACACCGCCCGTCACACCACGAGAGTTTACAACACCCGAAGTCGGTGGGGTAACCCGCAAGGGAGCCAGCCGCCGAAGGTGGGGTAGATGATTGGGGTGAAGTCGTAACAAGGTAGCCGTATCGGAAGGTGCGGCTGGATCACCTCCTTTCTATGGAGAATCGTCTTCTGCAATGAAGACATTCAAATCGGAAGTTAAACTTCCATTATAGAACCTTCGGGTTCGAACACTCACTCGTGTTCAGTTTTGAAAGAGTAAGTCTCTTTCATATACGTTTGGTGGCGATAGCGGAGGGGTTCCACACGTACCCATCCCGAACACGACCGTTAAGCCCTCCAGCGCCGATGGTACTTGGACCGAAGGGTCCTGGGAGAGTAGGACGCCGCCAAGCGGACAACCATTCTTTGGTTGATTCATAATGTTATATATGTTATATGGGCTTTTAGCTCAGTTGGTTAGAGCGCACCTCTGATAAGGGTGAGGTCGGTGGTTCGAGTCCACCAAGGCCCACCATATAACTTTATATCTTTTATGGGGCCATAGCTCAGCTGGGAGAGCGCCTGCCTTGCAAGCAGGAGGTCAGCGGTTCGATCCCGCTTGGCTCCACCATAATTTTAATTCAATACCTTCTTTAAACATTGATCCTTGAAAACTGGATACCGAAACGAATTTGCGTTTTAGAACATCTTTTAGCAACTTGTGCAAACAAGTAAATGTTATTAGTGAGATTTTTCTTAGGAAAAATCAAGGTTAAGCTAATAAGAGCACACGGAGGATGCCTAGGCGCCAGGAGCCGACGAAGGACGTGGCGAACAACGAAACTGCCTCGGGGAGCTGTAAGCAAGCTTTGATCCGGGGGTGTCCGAATGGGGAAACCCAGCTGTGGTAATTCGCAGTTACTCATCTCTGAACACATAGGAGATGTAGAGGCAGACCAGGGGAACTGAAACATCTAAGTACCCTGAGGAAGAGAAAACAATAGTGATTCCGTCAGTAGCGGCGAGCGAACGCGGAACAGCCTAAACCTAAGAGCTTGCTCTTAGGGGTTGTGGGACGTCTCACATGGAGTTACAAAGGAATATGGTAGGTGAAGAGGTCTGGAAAGGCCCGCGATAGAGGTAAAAGCCCTGTAACCTAAACTGTGTTCTCTCCGAGACGGATCCCGAGTAGTGCGGGGCACGTGAAACCCCGTATGAATCCAGCAGGACCATCTGCTAAGGCTAAATACTACCTGGCGACCGATAGTGAAACAGTACCGTGAGGGAAAGGTGAAAAGCACCCCGGAAGGGGAGTGAAATAGAACCTGAAACCGTGTGCTTACAAAAAGTCAGAGCCCTATTAATGGGTGATGGCGTGCCTTTTGTAGAATGAACCGGCGAGTTACGTTTAACATGCAAGGTTAAGTCGAGAAGACGGAGCCGCAGCGAAAGCGAGTCTGAATAGGGCGATTGAGTATGTGGACGTAGACCCGAAACCGTGTGATCTACCCCTGTCCAGGGTGAAGGTGCGGTAACACGCACTGGAGGCCCGAACCCACGCATGTTGAAAAATGCGGGGATGAGGTGGGGGTAGCGGAGAAATTCCAATCGAACTCGGAGATAGCTGGTTCTCCCCGAAATAGCTTTAGGGCTAGCCTCGGTATAAGAGTAGTGGAGGTAGAGCACTGATTGGGTGCGGGGTCCGCAAGGATTACCAAGCTCAGTCAAACTCCGAATGCCATATACTTATTGCCGGGAGTCAGACAGTGAGTGCTAAGATCCATTGTCAAAAGGGAAACAGCCCAGACCATCAGCTAAGGTCCCCAAGTGTGTGTTAAGTGGGAAAGGATGTGGAGTTGCACAGACAACCAGGATGTTGGCTTAGAAGCAGCCACCATTGAAAGAGTGCGTAATAGCTCACTGGTCGAGTGACTCTGCGCCGAAAATGTAACGGGGCTAAACACACCACCGAAGCTATGGCTAGATACGTATGTATCTGGGGTAGGGGAGCGTTGTATGTGGGTTGAAGGTGTACCGTAAGGAGCGCTGGACAGCATACAAGTGAGAATGCCGGTATGAGTAACGAAAAGATCAGTGAGAATCTGATCCGCCGAAAGCCCAAGGTTTCCTGAGGAAGGCTCGTCCGCTCAGGGTAAGTCGGGACCTAAGGCGAGGCCGAAAGGCGTAGTCGAAGGACAACAGTTTGAAATTACTGTACCACCGTAATCCGCTATGAGCGATGGGGTGACGCAGGAGGGTAGTGACGCGGACTGATGGATATGTCCGTCTAAGCAGTGAGGCTGATGTGTAGGCAAATCCGCACATCATTAAGGCTGGGCTGTGATGGGGAGCGAAAATTACAGTAGCGAAGGTCATGATCTCACACTGCCAAGAAAAGCCTCTAGCCAGGAGAAGGTGCCCGTACCGCAAACCGACACAGGTAGGCGAGAAGAGAATTCTAAGGCGCGCGGAAGAACTCTCGTTAAGGAACTCGGCAAAATGACCCCGTAACTTCGGGAGAAGGGGTGCCCCGGTAGTGTGAATAGCACGAGGGGGCCGCAGTGAAAAGGCCCAAGCGACTGTTTAGCAAAAACACAGGTCTGTGCGAAGCCGCAAGGCGAAGTATACGGGCTGACGCCTGCCCGGTGCTGGAAGGTTAAGGGGAGTGGTTAGGGGTAACCCGAAGCTATGAACCGAAGCCCCAGTAAACGGCGGCCGTAACTATAACGGTCCTAAGGTAGCGAAATTCCTTGTCAGGTAAATTCTGACCCGCACGAATGGCGTAACGACTTGGGCGCTGTCTCAACGAGAGATCCGGTGAAATTTTAATACCTGTGAAGATGCAGGTTACCCGCGACAAGACGGAAAGACCCCATGGAGCTTTACTGCAGCTTGATATTGAATTTGGGTACGATCTGTACAGGATAGGTGGGAGCCGTAGAAATCGGAGCGCAAGCTTCGGTGGAGGCGCCGTTGGGATACCACCCTGATCGTATCTAGGTTCTAACCTAGTACCCTTACCGGGTACGGGGACCGTGTCAGGCGGGCAGTTTGACTGGGGCGGTCGCCTCCTAAAGAGTAACGGAGGCGTTCCAAGGTTCCCTCAGAATGGTTGGAAATCATTCGAAGAGTGCAAAGGCATAAGGGAGCTTGACTGCGAGACCTACAAGTCGAGCAGGGACGAAAGTCGGACTTAGTGATCCGGTGGTACCGCATGGAAGGGCCATCGCTCAACGGATAAAAGCTACCCTGGGGATAACAGGCTTATCTCCCCCAAGAGTCCACATCGACGGGGAGGTTTGGCACCTCGATGTCGGCTCATCGCATCCTGGGGCTGAAGTAGGTCCCAAGGGTTGGGCTGTTCGCCCATTAAAGCGGTACGCGAGCTGGGTTCAGAACGTCGTGAGACAGTTCGGTCCCTATCTGTCGTGGGCGCAGGAAATTTGAGAGGAGCTGTCCTTAGTACGAGAGGACCGGGATGGACGTACCGCTGGTGCACCAGTTGTTTCGCCAGAAGCATGGCTGGGTAGCTACGTACGGACGGGATAAGCGCTGAAAGCATCTAAGCGTGAAGCCCCCCTCAAGATGAGATTTCCCAATTAGTAAGACCCCTTGAAGACGACGAGGTAGATAGGTTGGAGGTGGAAGTGCAGTAATGCATGGAGCTGACCAATACTAATCGGTCGAGGGCTTATCCTATACTTAAAATGCAAATTCAATTCGGATTCAGTTTTCAGGCGATTAAGCCTGAGCATTTACGCTGTAAATGCCCGTTTGGTGGCGATAGCGGAGGGGTTCCACGCGTACCCATCCCGAACACGACCGTTAAGCCCTCCAGCGCCGATGGTACTTGGACCGAAGGGTCCTGGGAGAGTAGGACGTTGCCAAGCGGATATTCCCTGATAGCTCAGTTGGTAGAGCACTCGACTGTTAATCGAGTTGTCACAGGTTCGAGTCCTGTTCGGGGAGCCATGCTCTCATAGCTCAGCAGGTAGAGTGCTTCCATGGTAAGGAAGAGGTCACCGGTTCGAATCCGGTTGAGAGCTCCACAGATTTGCAAGGCCCGTTGGTCAAGGGGTTAAGACACCTCCCTTTCACGGAGGTAACATGGGTTCGAATCCCATACGGGTCACCAACTTTTACTTGTACTTACCCTTAGAGGGTCCCATAGATATGGAGGCTTAGCTCAGCTGGGAGAGCATCTGCCTTACAAGCAGAGGGTCGGGGGTTCGATCCCCTCAGCCTCCACCATAATCTTCCTGAGAGATTATGGGCAACATAGAGGTACCATCAATGGGGATTAGCCAAGTGGTAAGGCAACGGACTTTGACTCCGTCACTCATAGGTTCGAATCCTATATCCCCAGCCAAGTGCGAGCCATTAGCTCAGTTGGTAGAGCACCTGACTTTTAATCAGGGTGTCGAAGGTTCGAGTCCTTCATGGCTCACTTTTATTATTACATGCGCGTGTGGCGGAATGGCAGACGCACCAGACTTAGGATCTGGCGTTTCACGACGTGGGGGTTCAAGTCCCTTCACGCGCACCACTTATTGCGGACGTGGCTCAGCGGTAGAGCATCGCCTTGCCAAGGCGAGGGTCGCGGGTTCGATTCCCGTCGTCCGCTCCATAATTTTTGCGCCCTTAGCTCAGCTGGATAGAGCGTTTGACTACGAATCAAAAGGCCGGGAGTTCGAATCTCTCAGGGCGCGCCATTTTTTTTATTAAGCAATTATAGTATTTTAACGGGATGTAGCTCAGCTTGGTAGAGCACCTGGTTTGGGACCAGGGGGTCGCATGTTCAAATCGTGTCATCCCGATTTTCACCTTTGCGGGTGTAGTTCAATGGTAGAACTTCAGCCTTCCAAGCTGATAGCGTGGGTTCGATTCCCATCACCCGCTCCATAATTTTATAGTAACGGGATGTAGCTCAGCTTGGTAGAGCACCTGGTTTGGGACCAGGGGGTCGCATGTTCAAATCGTGTCATCCCGATACTCAGCTTAATTGCTCTTAGAAAGCTCTTACTTCGGTAAGAGCTTTTTTTGTTATGTATAGAATTAAAACACACATAAATTCATATAACATATGCTCTATCATTCTTCCAAAAGAAACTGTACTTCTGGCGGAATGCCAATCCGTAGATAATAACTTTTACAGGATTCTTCTTGCTCAGGATTACTGCCTATGGATAGTAGCTTTACAGCAAAGACGTTAGCTTGACGCTCAAGCTTGCCAGGAGAGAAGTAAGAGCTTTCTTCCAGGAAAAAGCGGTTAATCCCCTTGTGAAGGCGATCATGTCCTAATTCATGCGCACAAACGAAGCGCTGCCACTCAACTGGCAACTCATTATGAATGACGATAAATCTTCTTCTTAGTTTTCGGTAATATAATCCCTTTGTGCCTGTCCCAAGGTTCATGAAGCGAATATGAATACCTAGCGCTGAGGCCAGCTCGAACGGACAATTGGTTTTATATTTTTTAATCAGATTATTGATCAGTTCATCCATATTCTTCACCTGCAGCATGTTAGTGTAGTTATTAAGTGTTGTTGGATTTCTTTCTCTTGTTCATCTGTTTGGCTTCCCAGAATAAGCCGGTCAGTACATCTTTTATCCTCTGCTTGTCATCCTTGTCTAATGGGATTCCATCAAACATCAGCTCTCCATCATCCTCCAGCATTTTACGGAAGTCACGTTTGTCCTTGCTTGTAGCCCACTCTGGGACAATCTCTTCGCTTGGAAGAGCCTGTTCCTGCAAATACCCCGCTTGATCCATTAGCTCCTCGTACGGGACTCCTGTAGCCTCTGCTATTTTGCGTAATGTAGTCGGCTTAGGAACTCCTCTTAGACCATTTTCAATCCGTGAAATCTGTGATCCGCTAATGCCTGCTGCTGCTGCCAATTGATTAATAGTGAGTCCCTTTGTTTCGCGAAGTTGCTTCATATAATCCCCAAAATCCTGTTTCATCTCAACCACTCCTTATAGACTGAAGCTTATGTTATTAATATAAGCCATTTTTGCCAATTGGTAAACAACAAAGCGTATATTATTGCCAAAAGGCAAGATAATGGAGGGAAAACTATCCTTTTTCGCCCAAAACAGACTCAAACGGGGTTTTACGAGATTGGTAGAGAAGTGGTATATTATAGAAAAATACGAACAGAATACGAACACTTTTATATTTTAGCACATTGCTTAGGAAACTTCCGCAATTTAATCTCATTCTGTTAAAACCTAAAGGAGTGCATAAAATGATGAACTTATCTGCTTTACCGGAGCTAGACCGTCGCCGAACCCAGGTCGCTATAGAGAGCATGTTGGAGAAATACCGTATTTTTAAGACCGTTACATTTGAGGCTAAGGAAGCCAGTACTACTTATTCGTATACAGAAAGATTTCATGGTCCTACGAATACTGTTACTGATCAGACTGCTGCGATAGCTTCTTATAATGTGGATATACCGGCTGCCAGAAGGGCTTTTTGCTCGGCGATAGACTCTGTGGTAGAAAGACTCGATACGAGGGAACAGCAATTAGTAAGAGAGCGTTATATGAAAAGAGACGAAACGTACGATTATACGATTTACAATCATGTGTTTGATCCACCGGTGAGTAAGGACACTTACGTGAAGATACGTTCGAAGGCTTTTTATAAGATGGCTTTGGCTTTAACGGATCTCGGTCTACTGTCCCTTAACACTTTAATAACAGCACCTAGAGTGAAGAAAGAGAAGATTAGTATTACTTAAGAGAAATAGACGGTTACTAAAGACTGTGTCGTCCGAGCGGATGATACGGTCTTTTTTTATTGATTTTATGTTCCTCCGAAAAACCGCTCTATACCATCCCAAAGCTAGCTTAAACCTCGTCGGTATACCGTCTCTGCAAGGCAAATAGGGGTGTATATTTATAACATGGCAAATGAAGCAAAAAGAACACCGCAAGAGCATGAATGCTCTGCTAATAGTTCAACCCTAGTGGTGATGAGAACAAATCTAGCGGTGAAAGATTCTTTTGGCATTGGCCTAGTATAGAAGGGTATTATCCAACATTGGATAGTATCCTTTTTGTTCTTAATTTTAGTAGAGGGGGTGTCTTCTTAAATGTTAATGCAATTGAAGGTTAACACCATCAAAGATCGGCGATCCGCCGCAGTTCAGAAAGGAATGGAGTGATGTCGGTACAACAATTACGAGAACACATTACGAGTGCGCTGGAGAGGTACTTTCCAGATATGCCTGTATATGTGGAGGGGGAGAAACCTCAGACGGCTTATTTTTATCCCGGACTGATCTCAGCGACTCTGGATCGGCAGCGGGAAGGCCGATATTTAGCGGTCTATCGCTTCGGTATCCGTTATGAACAAGGCAGTCTGCTGGAAGCTGAGAGAATGGCAGATAAGCTGAGTGAGGCAATGGCAGGGATGGAGCAAGAGGGTGGCTCCTTTCGTGTAGCTAGGCAAGCCTGGGAAGCTGGGGTAGAGGGGCATGGACCGCTTTTTACAACGGACTATATGGTGTATTTGCAAAGTGAGAAGCCTGACCCCATTAAGATGGGACATATGATAGGAGGAGAAAGACTGAAATGAGCACAAAGGTGAGTAATGGAGATCGTTTTGGTAAAGAGCAGATTGTGAATTCATCGCTTTTTACGGCTAAGGAAAAGGATGTGCTGAACGTTATTTTGCAGGATGACAAAAGTTATACGATCGAAGAAGCGAAGCAATCTATGGGATTGTTTATTAATAAGGAGGTTTTGAACTAATGACAGGCGGAACATGGACAACTCAAAACAAAGTGCGCCCAGGGGTGTACGTAAATGTAGCATCGAATCAAGGTGCCATCGGCAAAATGGGAGAACGTGGGATTACTGCTTTGGCACTTGCCTTATCTTGGGGAGAAGCTGGAGTGATCATGAAGATTACCCCGCAGGACGACGTGAATAAGCTACTAGGTTATGATTTGGAACATCTAACATTGCTGCCAGTACGCGAAGCGCTGAAACGTGCGGGAACGTTACTGCTCTATCGATTGAATGAAGGGGTTAAAGCGGCGGTCACGAACAATGGTCTACAGGTTACGGCTAAATATGGCGGTGTACGCGGAAATGATCTTTCTGTTGTTATTGAGAAGAATATTGAGAATAATGCTCTTTTTGATGTAAAGACACTGCTGAATGGAACTGAACTGAATAAGCAAACGGTTGGAACGGCTGAAGAGTTGGTCGCTAACGATTATGTACAATTCCAGAAAAATGGTGCAGAAGGCTTGAAGCTAACCGCAGGGATGCCGCTTATTGGCGGAGCTAATGGTACGGTGACAAATGGTGCGCACAGCGATTTCTTGTCTGCTCTTGAGGTGCTTGAGTTCCAAACGGTTGGACTAGTATCGCAGGATAGTACGCTTAAGGCGCTGTATAGCTCTTGGGTGAGAAGACTGCGGGATACGGAAGGTAAGAAAGTGCAGGCTGTACTATCGGATTATGCTACTGCGGGTCATGAGGGTGTGATCAGCGTGAGGAATGGGGTAGTACTGAGTGACGGAACTATGATTGATAACAACAATGCTGTTGCTTGGGTGGCCGGTGCTACGGCTGCTGCTGCGGTGAATCAATCGCTAACTTATCAGGGATATGACGACTCCGTTGACGCGGATGTGCGGCTTAGCCATTCTGAGACGACTGCAGCTTTGCTGCGAGGTGAACTGCTCTTTACTTACAGTGGAGGGCGAGCTGTGGTGGAGCAAGATATTAACACGTTTACGGCATTTTCTCCGGATAAAGGCAAAGCGTTCTCCAAAAATCGTGTGCTACGCGTGCTGGATGGGATTGCGAATGATCTGAAGCGTATTTTTGAGAACTACTACATTGGTAAGGTAGCCAATAATGAAGATGGACGGGCTCTGTTCTGGTCACAATGTGCAACTTACATGAATGATCTGCAGGATATGGGGGCGATTGAAAGCTTTAATGCGCAGACCGATGTTGTCGTTGTGGCAGGTACTGATAGCGATAGTATTGTGCTCGACGTGGCTGTGAAGCCAGTTGATTCCGTAGAAAAAGTATATATGAAAGTGAAGGTGGTTTAAGATGGCATTTTTAAAAGCTAGCGATACGATTTCCGGCCAGGAGGGCCGTGCGTATGCCGTGATTGGCACGCAAACTGAAGAGATGTTCTATGTGAAGACGCTTGAAGCAACGGTAGAAAAAACAAAGGCAGAAGTGAAGACACTCGGTCGACGTGGTGTTCAGCATAAAGCGACTGGATGGTCGGGCAGCGGTTCGATGACGATTTTTTATATGACTAGCCGTTTCCGCCAGATGATGCTCGATTATATGAATACAGGTGTCGACCAGTATTTCGATATTGAGGTTACGAACGAAGACCCATCGTCCAGTGTGGGAGCACAACGCATTATTTTAAAAGGCGTGAACCTTGATAGTGTCATCATGGCTTCTCTTGATACAGAATCAGATGCGCTGGAAGAAGAAGTGAGCTTTACCTTTGAAGACGTGCAGATTGTGCAAGCTTTTGGCGCTCCCGCCGGCTCCGGAAACTAATAAAGACAACTAGATAGGAGCAAGTAAGGCCCGGGCGTGCAGGTGAGCGGCGGGTCTCTTCTCTGTCTAGTTAGTAGTACTAGAAGAAACTAAATCATTTTAGGAGGAAGACAATGAGTGAATTAAGTTTGTTTTTTGCGCAAAATGTAGCATGTGACACGACCGAGGAGTTTGTGGTATCGCAGCGGTTTAAGGATAAGGAAGGGAACGCAGTTGCCTGGAAGCTACGCAGTATGAACGAGGATGAGAATCAGGAATGCCGTAAAGCAGCTACTCGTAAGGTCAAAGGTAAGAACGGAGTGTATACCTCCGAGATTGAACCGAATGATTATATGGCTAAGCTTATGACTTCAAGTGTGGTGCATCCGGATCTGAAAAATGCCGAGCTACAGCGTTCTTATGGTGTCCTTGGTGCTGAAACACTGCTGCGAAAAATGCTGCTTCCGGGTGAATTCGCGGCATTGGGTGAACGAGTGCAAGCCTTGAATGGCTTCGGCACAGATATGAACGAGCTGGTGGATGAAGTAAAAAACTAATCAACGAGGGCGACAGCGAAGCGAACTTAGCTTACTACGCCCTCCACGAGCTTCATATTTTACCGCATGAGCTAATGAAGCTGTCTTCACGTGAACGTGCCGCAATTTATGCGATGATTGCTGTTCGTGTGGAGAAGGAGAAGCGGGATCAGGCACGGAGTAAGGCGAGGAAGAGATAGGGGGTGAATGAATGAAATTAGAAGCATCTAAAGCCGTAATGCTACCGATGAAATCCTTGGCGATTTGGAAGAGTGTCAATAAACAATCTGTTCGTCTGAACAGTAATCTGGATATTGTTAATCGTTTGGTCAAGGGAATGCAAGTGGTTGTTAAGCGGTCAAATGATGAAATGAGTCGTTCTCTAAATCAAGTAAACCAGTCTTTGCAGGACATCAACGATACTCTACTTGAGGGCTTTAAACGTCTCCCTCCAAAAATTGTAGTTTCCAGGGATATAGTTATTGAGCAAAGCCAACAAGCAGGGCAATCTCAACAATTGGCTCTTCGAACGCTAAGTCTCTCTCCTGGTGAGCAGCTAGGTAAGGCTGAAGAAGAAAAGGCGAAGAAGGTAGAGTGGTGGAAGGGATTAAAAGCAAAGGAAAAAAAGAAGGAAGCGGAGAAAAAGCCTGAAGTTAAGGCGGATCCGGTCCCTACTCCTAAGATTAATTTGCGAAAGGAACCGCCAACTCCACCAACTCCACCGTCCCCTGACTCAAAAATTATGAAATTTCTTAAGACGGCTGATGTGGTAAAACCATTTAACGCGGTTAAGTCTTTGGGGGAGAAAGCTGTAAAAAAAGCAGCAAAGCCGGGAGACATCGAAGACTGGAATACGCTGAATAAGAATACAGACGCTGCCCTTGGCAAAATTGGGGAGAAAGCAATGGGTGCTCTGAGACCAGTAATGGATACCTTAAACAAAGCTCTGACATCAGGCCAATTGTTGCCGATTATAGATGCTATGGCTAATGGTTTTCTCTTCATAGCTAATGTGATTGGTATGGTAGTCGATGGCATATTATGGCTGGTGGGAGTAGTGCAGGAAAACTGGTCTTGGATTAAACCGTTCCTAGAAGCGATAGCATTTGTCTATCTAGCAGCTATGATTGTGCAGGTGTATTCGCTTGCAGCAGCATGGATGGTAGCGAACTGGCCTATTTTAGTAGTAATTGCTGTTATTGGAGCTCTTATTTTAATTTTTCAGATGTTAGGTGTTTCTGCGGGGGATGTTGTTGGTGCTATAGCAGGGGCTTTTGGGTGGTTAGGCGCAGTATTGGATAACATTTGGATTTTTATACAAAATTCAGCGATCTACGCATGGGATTATATTGTTAATAGTTTTCATGAAGCCGTTAATTTTTTGAAGCAACTATTTTATGACCTGGCTATGGGGGCCCTTGATGTTCTTTACAATATGACGGTGGGAGCAGAAGGCTTTGCTGGAGGTTTCATGAAGGTGATGGCAAAAGCAATCAATTGGGTACTCGGCAAATTTAATTCCATGATTGAAGCTTTAAGTCATATTCCTTTCTTCGATAAGATGGGGATAAGTGAGATAAAAGTCGATATGCTGGAACCAGAAATCCCTCATGCGGCAAGTGATATGATCGATAAATACCGTCAAGGACTTAAGACACTTGCTCCAACTCTAAACGATATTCCAGAACAAAAGACGCCGAAGATTGAGTACGTTAATCTAAAAGATAGTTTTAATAGTGCCAGTCAAACAGGAAAGAATGCGATGAACAAATTTATGGATAAAGGGCGCGATGCAACGGATAAAGTAAAGGAGAAGTTGAACCCGATTAGCAGTGCACAATCTCTGAATTCAACAGGACTACTAGCCAACCAAAGCAACAATCTAAACACCGTCAACCGCGTCAAAGAACTCGACTCCATCAACGACACTGTAGACATCTCCAGCGATGATTTGAAAATGCTGCGGGAGCTGGCGGAGATTCAGGCGATCCAGAATTTTGTGCAGCTGACGCCGACGGTGCAGGTAACAACTGGAAATATCAACAATGCTGGAGACATTGATACGATTATCAACAAGATCGGGCAAAAGCTGAACGAAGAGTTTGTCTCTACAGCGCAGGGGGTGTATACGTAACGTGGAAGAGTACGGGATTTTTCTTGGTTTTAATAATCAGGCGGAAGCATTCCGGCTACCAGTCAACCCGGAGACCTTAGAGATCAAAGAGAGCGGGGATGGAAAAAGCTATACCATTATAGATTTGGGTGAAATCAATACGATTGCTTATCCGAAGCTTACGGAGATTACAATTGAAAGTATTTTTCCGGCACAAAAGTATCCGTTCGTATTGGTGCAAGAGGACGGGTTGAAGAGACCTTTTGAATATGTGGAGCTGATTAAGAAGTGGATGACTAGTCGCAGACCTATTCGTTTTGTATTCTCTGGGGTGAGTTATGCTGATGACTTAAAAAAAGCTGATGGGAAGCTAAACAACCCTCAGAAATGGTTAAAGGAATCATCGACTAGTGAGGATAAATCCATAGAAATTGATTTCGGTGTGAACATGGCTATGAGTATTGAAGGTTTCTCTTGGAAGCTCAGTGCGGGTACATCAGGGGATATTGAATATTCTTTATCTCTCAAAAAGTATGTATTCTATCAAGCGGTAGCAGTTAAGGTTGTCAAAGATGAAGTGAAGGTAGAACAGAAGCGGGCTAATGAAAAGCCCAAACCTAAAACGTATATCATGAAATCTAAAGACAATCTATGGAAAATCGCTAAAGAAATTCTTGGAGATGGCAAAAGGTGTGGAGAAATCCAGAAACTTAATGGCATTAAAGATAGTGAGCTGAGGAAGCTTCCAATCGGTAAGGTCATTAAGCTACCGTAGGAGGCTGTTATGGAGCTACTTGTAAAGAATAAGGAAGGACATTTATGGGATATTTCAGGTATCGTCTCCGATATTACATGGAAAACTGCTCGTTCAGGCAAACCATCAACGCTAGAGTTAACACTTGTGGACAGTGGTATCTATCAGCATCCCAAGTTCAGCATCAGCAACGGTGATATTATTCAGTTCAGCAAAGATAATGTGGATGTATTCTACGGGTTTGTGTTCAGCATTGATACAGGCTCGGATCAGGAGATTAAGCTGACTGCTTATGATCAGATTCGTTATTTACTAGGCAATGGTAGTTATGTTTTGCAGGATGTCACGGCTAGCGATGTTATTACTAAAATAACCAAGGACTACGGCCTGAAGACAGGTGTGCTGGAGAATACAGAGTACCGAATTCCCTCATTAATTGAAGATGACAAAAAGCTGCTGGACATCATTATGGGAGCGATCGGCAGTGAGCTTCAGTATAAGGGGCGGCTGATGGCTTTTTACGATGACTTTGGTAAGCTGACGCTTCGTAAACCGGAGTCTATGCTGCTTAATCTGGTGCTGGGAGCGGGGCAGTATCTGTACGACTATTCGCTCAAAAAAAGTATTGATGATGATACGTACAACACCATTTTTCTATACAAGGATAACGAGAAGTCTGGTAAGCGTGATTTCTTTCCGGTTAGCGATAAGGATAATGTGAAACGCTGGGGTATCCTGCACTTGTATCAGAAGGCCGATGACAAAGCGAATGCTGCACAAATTCAGGAGAAGGCAAATAATCTGCTAAAAATGCACAACCGTGAAAAGCTTAGTCTCTCCGTACAGGCGATTGGTGATATGCGCGTAAGGGCTGGTAATTTCATTTATGTCCTGCTTGATGAATTCAAGACTCAGGTGTTTCTGGTGGATCAATGTAGTCATAAGATTTCCGGTGGGGAGCATACGATGTCCCTCGATATAAAGGTGGTGTAGAAATGATGTTGGATATTATAAAAAAAGCAAGCTTAGGAGCCGTGGGAAATACAAATCCCGTGGCTTTTTCTTATGGGACAGTAACGGAGGCAGCTCCTTTGCAGATCCAGGTGGATCAACGTTTTATTTTATCGGGGAATGCGCTAGTGCTGCCTGAATCGGTAATGGAATGTAAAGTCGAGCTAGAGGGTAGAGAAGTGGTAGTGCGTCGAGGACTTGCCTCTGGTGATCGGGTTCTGATGGTTCGGATGCAGGGTGGACAAAGCTATATTGTTCTGGATCGGCTGGTGAGTCCGATATGATTCCTGCGATTGGAAAAGCTGGACCGATAACTGCCCTTCTTGAAGGCGAGGTCAACCTTGAACGTGGGGAAAGCCCCAGTCTAACCTACCGAATGGATTGGGACAGAAAAAGGATCACTGGCCAAGCGGATGGACTTGAGGCAGTGCAGCAGGCAGCAGCCAAAATTCTGCGAACCGATAGATTTGAACATCTGATTTACAGTTCGGATTACGGAACAGAGTGGCAGCTGGTTCTGGGTAAGGATCGGCTGTTGGTCAGAGCTGAAATCAGACGTGTCATTAGTGAGGCCTTACTTCAGGATGAACGAATCCTTAGCTTAGAAAATATTGAGGTTTCTTTTAACGGGGATAATCTAACTTTTGATTGTAAGGTGGTCACACGCTATGGGAATTTTCAGCTGAGAAAGGAGTGGAATGAGGATGTATGAGGATCAGACGTATGAGGCTCTTTTAGAGCGGATGCTGGACCGGGTTCCGTCAGGTCTGGATAAACGAGAGGGTAGCATCATTTATGACGCGCTCGCTCCGGCAGCAGCAGAGCTGGCGCAAATGTACATTGAGCTGGATGTGAATAATAATCTGTATTTTGCAGATACGGCTACCGGTGAGTACTTGGAGCGAAGTATCTCCTGGTCAGGAATTGTAAGGCGTGAAGCGAGCAAGGCGCAGCTAAAAGGAATTTTTTATAAAGCGGATGGGGGATTTGTGGATGTTCCTCTCGGTAGCCGCTTCTCACTCGATATGCTGAATTATATGGCTGTGGAGAAGCTATCTCCTGGAGTGTATCGGTTAGAGAGTGAAACCGCTGGAGAAGAAGGAAACCGATATTTTGGTTCTTTGCTGCCAGTGGATTATATTTCAGACCTCGCGCGCGGAGAAATAGCTTCTCTTCTGATCCCTGGAGAGAACGCCGAAAGTGATGAATCGCTACGCCAGCGTTATTTGGATTCAGCCAGACGCCCAGCTACTAGCGGCAATAAATATCACTACATGGAGTGGGCTATGCAGGTTGTGGGGGTGGGAGGTGCACGTGTTTTTCCGTTATGGAACGGTCCTAAGACGGTGAAGGTGATTGTTGTGGATGCCGAGAAACTTCCTGCTTCTGAGCTACTGGTGACTAAGGTTCAGCATTACATTGATCCGGTCTCTGGAGCTGGTGAGGGGCAAGCTCCTGTAGGTGCAGTTGTAACTGTGGCGTCGGCAACGGGCAAAAGCATTAGTGTAAGCGCAAAACTAACCCTTGCTACAGGTTATGCGCTGCAAGCAGTAAGTGAGGAATTCAAGGCGATTCTTGAGGGCTATCGTAAGGAGAAGGCTTTTTCAGCAACCTATATCAGTCAGTCTGTAATCGGGGCACTATTGCTAGCAACTGAGGGAGTCGCGGATTACAGTGAGCTGAAGCTGAACAGTGGAGCGGGCAACGTAATGTTGAACGAAGAAGAAGTGCCGTTGTTCGGTAATGTTCTACTGGAGGTGTAGGATGGGATACCCAGAGGACATTGATATTTTTCAAGAAAAGCTAAATAAAAAAGCAAACGGTGGTAGCTACGTCATCGAAGAAAGATTACCGCTTGTAAATGGCATGTACAGTGGTGGTCTCGCACATGACAACATCAATAATCAGACCATCGCAGTGTACACAGGGTCACAGTATTCTGGGATTGAGCTACGCAATTTTACGGTGTCTTTTCCGGATGAGGCGCCATGGCGGCGGTTGATTAAGATTTTTGCTGATGTGCCAGAGGTGTATGTGACTTACGAAACTCCTGGCGATACGGTGGAAGCAGAGGATATTAACGGTTTGCAGGTAAGTCTTTCTGCTGTTCAAACTGAAATTGAACGGTATAAGAACAAGGGCCAGATTGACGGGGGATCATTTAGAAGAGAGGTGTAAAATGGCGCAAAGTATACAAATAAAGAGGGGCACGAAGGCGGAACTAACGAGTTATGGAGTGTTGAAGGTGGGCGAACTTGGTTTTTGCACTGATACTAAGGAAGTCTATATCGGTGACGGCACATCTAATTCCATGGTCGGCAGGGCGCTTTCGGGGCCAGAAGCCTCGCGGCCGGTTGCGGGAGTAGTTGGTCGTTTGTATTACGTGACTACGGGTGCGAATAGTGGATATTTATATTTTGATGATGGGGCAGCTTGGCGGCGGGTGAATGCGCAGAAGCTTAGCGATCTGACGGGTACAATCGACGATATCGCTGATGGAGCAACATATGCGAAGGTGCTTAAAGCGGATATTAGTGCGGGGCATATCAACAAAGTATCAGATGGTACGAACGTAAAGACTGCCGCTGAGATCAAGACTCACATTGACGATGTGGCCAAGCACCGGACGATCAATGATGCGGGGACTACGATTACAGACTTGTGGTCTGCGCAGAAGATTAAAAATGAAATTGAGCTGGCCAAGCATAACATCGAACCGCAAGCGTCGGTAAAAGATCAGAACCTGCTGGCTCCACCAGCCAGTCCGGTTGAGGGTGATCGATACATTATTCCAGCTGGAGCAACCGGGGCATGGGCGGGGAAAACGAATCAAATCGTGGAGTACCAATCTGCTGCTTGGGTATTTTATGTTCCTGCCGTAGGCTGGACCGCTTACGTCGATGATGAGCAGAAGATTTATAGCTGGAATGGCAGCGCATGGGTTCGTACGGGTGGTGCATTACAGACCATTACAGCTGGAAACGGACTGATTGGTGGTGGTCAGGCCGATGCTGTGACGCTGAATATTGGTGCAGGCAATGGGATCACGGTTACTGCAGACGCCATTGCGGTTACGGCTGGAAAAGGGATCTCCGTGGACGCGGTTGGTGTAGCAGTAAGTGTGGATGGAAACAGCATTGTTTACGACGCAGCGAACGGCAATAGACTTACCGTAGCCAGTATTGATGGCGGAACATTCTAGGGGGCGGGACAATGGCTCTAAAAACATTGATTCAAATACGCCGCGGCTTGGAAAGTGCGATTGGAGCACTGGCTATTGGTGAGCTTGGCTATTGTACAGACAGTGGGAAGCTATATATCGGTTCTGCTGCTGGGAATGTCTTGCTAGTTGCGGCACAAAGTACCGGGGACATGCTGAAAAGTATTTACGATACGAATAACAATGGCAAGGTGGATTTCGCGCAACAAGCGGATAGTGTAGCTTGGGCGGGGGTAGCGGGTAAACCAGCAGTGTTTCCTCCGGCGGCGCATACACATGATTATTTGCCCAAAGGCCCCCTAACCTGGAATCAACTGAAGGGGGTGTAGAGGATGAGTTACGGCAGCTCTTTATACAGCGAATTGCAATATTCGGCAGATAAAGATTCGAGCCATCCGGGTGAAGTCGAAGCGCCTGATCTAATGCAGTATTTGTCGGATTATTATAAGGATGTTCGTGAAATGGAGAAGCTTCAGGAGACCATCGGGCTAGAAATTGGTGGACTGAAGGTAGGCACTATAGATGTACTGGATCAGGCGTTTATTGAAACGGCAACGGTAAGTCTTGGACGTTGGGAGGCTGAGCTTGGACTAAATATTGATTCATCCAAGTCATATGCCACACGCCGAGAGATGATTAAGGCGAAACTGCGTGGAAACGGGACGACAACGCCGGAGATGATCCAGCGGACGGCGTCCGCTTTTTCAGGTGGTGTGGTTGAAGTTAAGGAAGTGCCCAATGAGTATCGTTTTGAGATTCATTTTGTGAGTACGTTGGGCATTCCTCCCAATATGGCAGGGTTGATTCAAATCATCGAAGAGATTAAACCTGCGCATTTGGCTTATGAATTTGTGTTCAGCTATACGTGGTGGGACTCCGTTAAGGTTTTGACTTGGGAGAGTGCTCACAATAAAACATGGAACGAATTAAGAACTTATAGATAGGAGAGTGACACATGCAAACCACAGGAAATTTGGGCTTAAAGAAGCCCGAGGGAACAGATATCGTTGATATTGCCGATCTGAACGGGAATATGGATATCTTGGATAATGCTGTTAATGGCAAGGTTGATAAAGTTACTGGCAAACAGCTGTCTACCAACGATTACACCGCTGCAGAGAAAACAAAGCTAGCGGGCATTGCTACAGGAGCGACCAACTATACTCACCCAGCTACTCACCCACCAGCTATTATTGTTCAAGATGCGAGTAATCGGTTTGTTACGGATGCTGAAAAGACAGCATGGAATGCGAAAGAGACTCCTGCTGGCGCTCAGGCAAAAGCTGATGCAGCGGTAGCGGCGGTAAAAACGGACTATATTCGTCAGCCGGGATATGCTGCAACTAGCGGCACAGCTACAGCTTATAGTGTAGTCTTAGCCCCAGCCCCTACTACAACACCGGATGGATTTGGTATCACTATAGTTCCGCACGTAACCAATGGTGCAAGCCCTACGCTCAGTGTTAACGGACTTGCAGCAGCGCCTCTTAAAGATCAAAAAGGCGTAGCGTATACAGCAGGAAAATTGCTAGTTGGCAAGCCTTATACGTTCCGGCGTGTGGGTACGGATTTTTTGGCAGATAGCGCGGGTGGCTCTGGTAATGCGGTAGCAGGAGATATTCGCGCAGGGAAAACGGCGGCAACAGACGCAGGGGATATTACAGGGACACTCCCGGTTCAAACTGGTGGTACGGTGACTCCGGGAGCAACGGCAGTCGTCAAGCCAGCAGGGATTTATGATGCGGCGATCACTGTCGCAGCCGTTACAGTTCCAGCGGCTAAGGTCCTGAATGATACCACGATTGCCGGGACGAAAGGGACTATCCCAATAGCGAATCCAGTAGCGAGTACCCATTGGCCTGCCCCTGAGGTCTCTTACGGAGCATACTCAGGTGATGGTATTCCATATTTGTATTTAACTGCTCCGAATGGTCACTATCTAAATGGTGTCAATTGGGTTAGATATCGTGAACCTAATTTCAACCCTGCATACTACCGATCAGATGTAAACATGTTCGGTCAACAAGGAGCTATGCCCGTTATCAACGATGCGGCTGATCCAGCAACAGGTATTGGAATTTGGGGTGATGGCGGCTTAGCTGTATATCCAAGAGAGGGCTACAGAAAAGGCGGCGCTGGTGCAGGAGAGATTAAAGTACCTTTGGATTTGTTGAGGACTGCCGTCCCATTGTACCCTCAGTATATAGCGGCAGGCGTCAATATGTTTAATGTTATTGGAACATTGCAGCCTCGATTATACGCAGCAGGAAGCGGTAATCTTGCGGATTACGTGCAAGTTAGTGATTATGCAACTAATGATAACTGGGGAACTTATAGTTTGACTGTAACGGGATTGGCATTTAAACCTCGTGTGGTAAGGATTATAACTGGCAAGAGTATGTACGCATTTTCGGTATATGCTAGGGGTATAAATCCTAGTGGAATAAACGGTCAAGATGGACTCACCACCATGCACACAGGAAGTAATAGATTTGTACAAATTTGGACGCCAGCCGCACCCGGAATTGTATGGGCTTCAGACAATGGCTTCAGATTACCAGCTGGTGGAAATGAACCCGGATTAGCTGTTTCATGGGAAGCGTGGGGATAAGAAAGGGGAATACTAATGGATATAGGCAGAAAGATTTATTACGATAAAGCTACAGGAACCGTCCTAGTGGATACTGGAGAACGTTCCGGTTTAGTGGTAGAAACGACGCAAGAACAGGATTTTGAAGCTTACAAGGCACTAGCGGAGAGAACACCGGAATCAGTAGGAGTTCTAGAACTAGAGTATGGTGAGTACCGCGAAGACTTTGGACGAACTAACGGGTATTGGGTCAATCCAAAGACATTAGAGATTGAGTTTAGCTATCCAGATCCTAATGTCGATCCTGTGCAGCCACAAGAACCAGTATTTCAGAAGCCTTTGACCGAAAGGATCAAAAATGTTGAATCAGAGAGTGCTGGCATGGCACTCGAACTAGCAACGACTCAATATCGATTGGATCAAGCAGAGCAAGAACAGGCAAATCTACTTCTGAGTCTCGTGGAAGGAGGTGTACTATAAATGAACTGGTACGCACTGATTAAGCGATACTTTGACGCAGGTTTGTATACGGGAGAACAGGTACAGGTATTTGTTACAGCCAAAAAGATAACGACTGAACAAGCTAAAGAGATTACAGATAGCGCCATATAGTAGGCGTTTTAATTTTGCCCTCGTAGCTATTACGGGGGCTATTTATATTGATCAATAGATAGAGAGGGGAGTTGTTATATGTCTGTAGGGGGAGTCAATCCAGAAGGAGGGACCGGAGGTGCAGTCTTGGAGAATCGTATGGAGGATGTTGAAAATCGTCTGTCCGGAATGTCCGATGAGTTGATGCGCTTCGGCGCAGAACACGCCACATTTAGCACAGAGCTACGATTGCTTAAAGAGAAGCAGTCCAGGCACGAGGAAGACGTAAAGCAGATCAAAGAATCCACTATCGAAATGAAGATACAATTTAACGAGATTATGAGGCGTTGGGATACTTTGGACTCACGTGTGTTCCAGCTATTGCAACAATCTCAGACGGACAGCAAGAGCGAACGAAAAGTGTTTGTTGATCTACTTAAATACGTTCTGGCTGGTACTATCTTTGCTATTATTGTTTTTTTATTTAAAGGAGGGGTATAGATGCTCACATTGTCCCAAATCAAAGAAAAATCAAGTAGACGTCTAACCAACCTACACCCCATAGTCCGTTCCGCTGCTACTGCTCTAATCGAACGTTGCTACAAACTCAACATCTCCATTCTCATTACGCAAGGACTTCGCACAATAGCCGAGCAAGATGCTCTCTATGCACAAGGGCGTACTAAACCTGGAGCGATTGTTACCAATGCGCGTGGCGGGTATAGCTACCACAATTTTGGATTAGCCGTAGATTTTGCTCTTTTGCTGCCGAATGGATCGAGTGTGTCGTGGGATATGCGTCTGGACGACAATAACAACCAGATCGCGGATTGGCAGGAGGTTGTAAAAGAGGCCAAGGCACTTGGATTTGAGTGGGGAGGCGATTGGACGAGCTTTAAGGACTATCCACATTTTCAAATGGCATTTGGCTTAATGCTCACACAGTTACGTGCAGGGGCAAAGCCCTCAACATCTGCGGTGGAGTCAGCGTATAAGGTCATCAATCGGAAGGAGGAAGAAGAATTGAAGGGTGATATTTTTGCCGTCGTAAAAGTTAACGGGGTTAAGGTTGCAGATGGAGTGCTTGAAAAAGGCATTACCTACGTTCCCGTTCGTATTATTGCAGAAGCGCTAGGCGCACAAGTAGGTTATGATTCCGCCACTAGGACGGTTGAGATTAAAAGTACTCACTAAGGAGGTATCTATCATGGAAACTAGAGAGATTTTAGATGATGTTATGGCGTTTGCCTCTATATTAGCTGTATTCGTACTTGCTTTAGTTCAATTGGTCAAAAATAGTATCAACATCCCCCGTAATGCAGTCCCAATTATCGGACTATTAATAGGTTTGCTCATCGGAGCGGCAGCGTATCCTTTTACCGATCTGGATATCGTTCTTCGCCTTTGGGCTGGGGGGCTGGCTGGTTTATCTGCGACGGGGTTGTTTGAGCTAGCTTTTAAGGATCGCCCGGGGACTACGAAAGAAATAGATAATAGGTACGAATCATAAAAAAAAAGGGCTGTTCCATAACGTCTGAATAGACCTAAGGAAGAGCCCCATTATTTTTTTACGAGATTACATAGTTATGCTTCAGAACGAAAGCGTACTTCCAGGCAGCAAAGAGTACAGCCCTGCAAACCCTTCTCCTTCTAATATAGAAGTGACATGATCAATATGCGATTTGGGAGCATGAACCAGTACCGATCGGCGGCTGGGAACCGTTTGGAGCATTTCTCGAATGTCCGGTAAGCCTTGGTGGACTTTATAGCGAATGAGTGAGATTGTGCATCGCATGTCGCTAGATTCTTCTACTATAGAATGTTTAACGAGACGGTGCCCGAAACTACCTGCCGCCAAATGTCCCGTGAAAATCACATGGTTGTCAGGAGAAGCAGAGAGCTGGTGAAAATACTCTTGTGCTTTTGCCGACTGCATCATTCCGTCATTGGTAAACACGATTGAGCTCTTGAGATTCAACAATGCCTTTGCACGTTCCTCTGAATTAGATACAATGCACAAGTTCTTTCTATTAAAAAGCATATTAACGCGCTGAATAGCGCCCTCTTTCAGCCATTCGGTCTTATCGCTCAGACCTCTTAAAGGTGCTACGAGCTCTTCTTCGACGATCAGCTGATCATCCGGGAAACACTCGCTTGCCCATACGATTAATTCCTGGCTTCTGCCATGGATAGGCACCGGAAGGAGGATTGACCCCCTTTTTTGCAGAGTGTTACAGATCGCTGACTCTAATTGCTGTAACTTTACAAGCTGCTCATCAGGATCCGCGCCGTATGCGGCATCGATAATGGATAGATCGACGACATCTTTAGCTCCGGCTTCCATAATCGTTGGTGAATCTGCCATGAGCAGCAGCGACTCCTTCGTATAATCCCCTGAGAAAAATACGATTGTTCCGTCCCATTCGAGGATCAGCCAAACCGAACCTGCTAAATGTCCGCTTCGCCCCCATTGTACTCGAAGATTAGGTGCAATCCTCAGCCAAGTCTGAGGGGGGATATGCTCCTCCAAATACATGAACTGGATAGATTGCTTATCTATTTCTCCATAAGGTAATGATGCGGACTGAGCAGCCACGTATTTATCCCATGCTTCGAAATAATCGGGAAGCTGTTTAACGGTAGCTTTCGTTGTCCATACCTTACCTGAATATCCGTACTTATATAGTAGGGGAAGTGCTATGGAATGATCCTCATGCGCATGGGACAGAAACACTGCCTGCAAATGTGGGATGATGTCTGTATCAAGCAGGGGGTATTCACCTGGACCTTCTTTTTTGACACCACAATCGAGTAGAATACCAGATTGCCCATCTTTGTTCTGCAAAAGATAGGAGGAACGGCCATGCTCTCCGGCCCCTCCCCAAATCGTTAGTGTGCTCATCGTTGTCTCCGCTTTCTATCTGGGCTTAAATATTCTAATACTAGTAGTAATATAGTGGTAACGCCGACAGAGATTACTGCCATGGCCATCCCCATCGCTACAGCACCTTGTTCAAACTGGGCAAAAATATAGGTCGCCGATGTCTGCATTGAAGGTGGAAGAATGAGTAAGGAGGCTACCAGTTCCCGATTGGAAATGGTGAAGGTCATCATCCATCCAGCCACCATCCCCGGTAGAATGAGTGGGAGCAGGATACGGCGGAACACATAAAGCTTGCTTCCTCCGAATACTTGTCCCGCTTGAATAAGGGAAGAATCGATCTGCCCATAGCTCGCTTTTACATACTGAACAGTGTAGGGGATGAATAGTACAACGTAGGTAAGCACAACCATCCAGTAGGTATTATAGAGCGGAATAGGCATCCAGCGAGCATTCCATAGCAGGATTAGCCCTACTACAATTACAATTCCAGGAACTGTGTTGGGAAGTAGGCTGAATAGATCTGTAATTTTCTGCTTGAATGTAGCTCCTTTTCCTACAGTTAAGGCAAACCAAGTCCCAAGAATAACTGCGATACTGGAAGCAACGATGGCTAATGTGAAGCTATTTAATAAGGCCTCAAGACCTTGAGAACCCGGTGATAGCAGCTCTGCATAATGTTTTAAGGTTAAATTGCTCCAAGATACGCCTTCTCCTCGCAGCTTCAATAATGAGGCTGTTATGATTGAAAAATAAGGAATGCCGATAGATGCTAGAAGTAATAGAACAACATACCCCCAACTAAGAACCCCTATGATCCCCGTACTTTTATAACGTTTGGTGCGAGTCCCTTTTCCGCCAATTAGGCGATAAGAGAAGCGACTGCTAATTAGAGTCTGGATGTACCACATGACGAGACAAACCCCGAGCAGCAAGGAAGCTAGTGAAGTAGCCTTTCCAAAATCTATTGGCCAACTAGAGATATACTTATGGATCTCAGAGGTCAGAACGTAAAAGCCGATCCTACGACCAAAGGTCGCAGGGGTACCAAATTCGGCAATCGTTTTGACGAAGATGAGAAGAGCTCCAAGCCCATAGCTGGATAATAGCAAGGGAATGATTACTCTTTTAAATCTGTAAAAGAACGGAGCACCATGAACAGAGGCTGCTTCCTCCAGATTGCCTCCGATCTGCAAAAGCGCATTACGCAGCAGTAAATACAGGAAGGGGAATAAATGCAGGCTCATGATCAGCACCATCCCTCCATAACTAAAGAAATACGGAGTCAGCACGGAGGAAGCGGGCAGAAACAGTTCCATATACCCACCCGTTTGCATAAATAACATCCAACCCATTGAACCAATGTATGGCGGAGTCATAAAAGGGATTAGTAGCACAACATCCAGCCAATTATGATGCCCTAAGTCCGTTTTAGCCATAATCCAGGCCAGAGGTAGTGCAAATAGCGTAGTTAGTAGAATAACGCTTACCCCGAGCCCGATAGAATTCAGCAGTACCTCAACCAGATCATGACTACTCATAATGGTTCGTAGTGGCGCGGCTATATCCAGCTGCTCATTGGGATAGATACTGGTCCAAAAAATGAGCAGGAGTGGCAGCAGTACGAGCACTGTCAGTATAAATAAAGCAAGTCCGCCGCTCACCCATTTAAATGAGCGTAAAGAGTTAATATTCATTACGCTTATTTAAAAATTTGTGTGAAGGTCGAGGAAACTTCATCACTATGTTCGTTCATCCATTCCCATTTCACATCAAATGTCTTAATTTCATCAAGATTCGCACGATTCTCTGCTTTCACATCGGTTCTGCCTGGCAATAAGTAGGCTTTAGCAACTAACGCTTGAGCTTCATCAGATAGAAGATAGTCGATAAAAGCTTTGGCATTATCTACATTCGGGCTTGTCTTAATAATCGCAGCCGGGCGAGGGCTGATCACTGTTCCTTCAGCAGGGTAGACGATATCTACAGGCTCTCCATCAGCTTTTGCCTTATAAGCCATATAATCTACACCTGAGGCAACGACGGATTTAGCACCGGTAATAACCGGATCAAGTGCCTCCTGATTGGCGCCCGCCATCGCTACACCATTGCTTTTGTATTGTTTAAAAAGATCCCAACCGCTGTCCCCTTTAGCGCTTAAATATCCAGTTACGAAATCTAGAGCCGAGCCAGATAGCGAAGGATCTGGAATATTGACGGTTCCTTTCCATTCCGCTTTAGTGAGATCATCCCATGAAGTCGGAGGTGTGCTAACTTTTTTAGTATTGTAGACAATCCCCAATGCGGATGCGCTATAGCTAAAATAATTGCCATCTGCTGTGTCTGACCAATCGCTAACGAGCTTATCTGCATTAACCGCCTCTTTATATGGAAGTAATAATCCATCATTCTTCATCCCTTGCATGGACGGAAGGGAGGCAAGAACAACAACATCGACTACTGGATTGGACTTCTCTGCTTCCATACGGGCTAGTATTTTTCCAGTAGTGCCTTGGAACATTTCGACCTTCACACCGGTTTTGGCTTCAAAGCCGTCTTTAATTTTATTGGCTAGACCTTCAGGACCTGCGCTGTAGACGACAAGACTGCCACTCAGAGCTTTCTCTGTGGGTTGTGGTGCTTCAGTTTGAGCTGTAGTGTTAGCGTTTGAAGTTGGATTGCTTGCGTTAGCAGCAGGAGTGTTAGTAGAGCTACAGCCGGCTAGACTCGCTCCGATTATAGTTGTTAGAAGAAGTGTGCTAAGTCCTTTAGTGTTATTCATTGATTTCAATGTGAATGCCTCCCTAATATTTTTTGCATCTTGCTGCATGGAACAGCATCATACGAGCTATTCCATGCAGTGGACGCTTAATTCAGATGATGGATCTGGTGCTCTGAAGCGTAGACCTGGATCGTTTCTCCAACAGGTAGACGTTGATCATGATAAGCGGTCCAAGTAGTTCGGTTCTCCATGTCCAGAATGACCTCATAGCGATCACCCATATAGCTCACATGTCGAATCGTCCCCGTAAATGGAAGAGAGGAAGCATCCTCCTGAGACCAACGTAAATGTTCCGGACGAAGCATTTGCTTATCGGGAACGATCCAGTTGGATTTTCCAATAAAATGAGCTACAAAAGGATGATTGGGTTTCTGATAAATCTCCTCAGGAGAACCTGTTTGTAAAATAGTTCCACCTTGCATCACGACCACTTCATCTGACATAGACATCGCCTCGGTTTGATCATGGGTGACATATAGAGCAGTAATACCCATGTTCCTCACCAAGGAGGTTAACTCAAGCCTCATTTCATCTCGCAAGACTGCATCCAGTGCACTTAACGGCTCGTCGAACAATACGAGTTGGGGTCTAGTAACTACAGCTCTGGCAAAAGCAACCCGTTGCTGTTGTCCACCTGACAGCTGATGGGGAAAGCGTAGCTCGAGTCCTTCTAGTTTTACGGATCGAAGGGCTTGCTGAACCCTAATCCGTAAATCCTTTTTCTGCTTAGAGGCACGAAGTCCGAAGGCGACATTCTCGAAGACAGTTAAATGCGGCCAGAGCGCGAAATCTTGAAAGACCATGCCAAAGTTGCGGCTATGGATGGGGCGGCTAATTTTTTTGTTGCCTGAGAAAATAAACTCGTCATCCATTAGGATTTCTCCAGCATCCGGTGTTTCTAGCCCAGCAATCAGACGGAGTAGTGTCGTCTTTCCACAACCTGAAGGACCGAGTAATGTCGTAAAGCTTCCAGCGGGAATCTTCAGATCTGCAGCCTTCAAGGCATGCACATCTCCGAATTTCTTTTCCAATCTGTGGATTGTAATTTCCTTCATCTCTATCTACCTGCCTGTTCTTAAGCTTGTTCTTAGTGTAAAGGTAAAGAATTCCCGCTATATTTGCTGAATGTAACTGTGATATTAACTTTTTTGCCGATTTATTTTAACATTCATAGAATTCTTCTATGTTACCGTTTAGTGAATAGGCGAGGAGTGGATGATAATGAACCTTAATTTAATCAAGCTGGAAATCGTAGAATTGCTAAATAAACATAAGAAAATAACTACAGTAGCCGATAAACTCGGACTGAAGCAGCCCACCGTTACGTACCATTTGAAGAATTTAGAGCAGCAATTGGGGGAGAAGTTATTTGAATCCAGAATGGATAAAATGATTCTTACGGAGAGTGGAAAAGCATTTCTTCATTATGCGACTAAAATCAATGCACTAGCTGCAGAAGCGGAGCGGGTTGTAAAAGAGTTCAGTCAGGCGGGGCGGGGAACGCTTAAGATTGGTGCCAGTTACGTTCCAGCTACTTATATTCTTCCGAAAATATTGGGGCTGTTTGGAGAACAACATCCGGGGATTACGATCTCTTTATCGGTTAAGCCTTCCCCTGTAATCAAAGAAATGCTGGCTAGCCATGAGATTGACCTTGGTATTTTGTCTACAGAATCTTTTTATCTACCAGATCTGCATACTCAAGCCTTGTGTGAGGACGAGCTCGTGCTTGTTTTTTCGCCATCTCATGAATTTGCCTCATTTTCTAATCTAAATCCGGCTATGATTGCTTCAGCAAGTTTTATATTACATGACAAGGAGTCGAGTACACGCCAACTGACGGATAAATGGTTTGAGCGTGAAGGGAATGAACCGAGGACCTATATTCTACTGGATTCACTGGAGGCCATAAAGCAATCGCTTATGAGTGGAAAGTACGTTTCGTTTATATCGCGTCTTGCTGTGGAGGATGAGGTAGCCAGAGGAAGATTGCTAATGCGCACCATTCCAGATTATAATTTTCAAAGACATATTTATTATTCGTATAATCGCGATCGTCATTATTCTCCGCTTATTGGCCTGTTCATCGATCAGATTCGAACGCTCCGTATTTAAATACACATAATGAAGGTATGCTAGAGCCATTATATATAAGAAAGAATACATAAAATATAAGGACTGTATAAATTGAGAAATTGGTGTATAATCTTAGATACTGTGTCGCTTTACAGCGCAAAATAGTTGGAGATTTTCACACAGTTTTATTGTATGATATGAGGAAAGCTTTAATAGGCGATTTTTAGACAGACAATAATTAACACATTGATCCGGAAGAGAATGGGGGGAGCAGCATGACCGAACTTACGACTACCGTCAGCAAAAGCAACTCTAACAATCTGCTGCGACGGGACGTACGGTTCTTGGGGAACATTTTAGGAGAGGTCTTGGTTCACCAAGGCGGTAACGAACTACTAGAGATCGTGGAGAAAATTCGCGAAACCAGTAAATCGCTGCGCTCACTATTTTTACCTGAACTGCACAGTGAATTTAAGGAGTTAATCAATTCTTTGGATCCAGAGAACCGTCATCAGGTAATAAGAGCGTTCGCTATTTATTTTCAGCTCGTGAATATTGCCGAACAGAACCATCGGATTCGCCGCAAACGTGACTATGAACGTTCAGCTGGGGAGACAGTCCAACCCGGTTCTATAGAAAGCGCGATTAAAGAGCTTCGTGAACGTGATTTCTCTCATGAGGAAGTTAACGAGATTATTGCAGGATTATCTCTGGAACTTGTAATGACGGCACATCCAACGGAAGCTATGCGCCGTGCTATTCTCGATATTCATAAGCGGATATCTGATGATGTTATGGGTCTGGATAACCCTACCTTAACCTTCCGGGAGCGTGAACAGCTCCGTGAGAAGCTGTTAAATGAAGTGATTACGCTATGGCAAACGGATGAACTGCGTGACCGTAAGCCTACCGTACTCGATGAAGTACGTAATGGGATGTACTATTTCCATGAGACGATCTTCCATGTATTGCCCGATGTTTATCAAGAACTTGAACGTTGTCTCAGTAAATACTACCCAGGGCAGAATTGGCATGTACCAACCTACTTGCGTTTTGGCTCATGGATTGGTGGAGACCGTGATGGTAACCCTTCGGTAACTTCTACAGTTACTTCACAAACCTTGCGCATGCAGCGTAAGCTGGCGATTCGGGAATATCAACGGATTATGCGTGAACTCATGAAATATCTAAGCTTTAGCACAAGTATTGTTAAGGTGACGCCTGAGCTAGTAGAATCCATTGAAGCTGATCGTGAGATCATTAATCTTGGCAAGATGGAAGAATGGCGCAATGATAATGAACCTTACCGTATTAAGCTTAGCTATATGATCTCCAAGACACAAAATGTTCTGGATGATGAGAAAAAAGATACTCTTGAGCGTTATTCTACACCTGAAGAGTTTATCGATGATTTGAACGTGATTGACCGCAGCTTACGGCATCACTATGCCGATTATGTGGCCGACACTTATATTAAGAAATTGATCCGCCAAGTGGAGCTGTTCGGTTTCCATACGGCGACACTTGATGTGCGTCAGCACAGTCAAGAACATGAGAATGCTATGACTGAAATTTTGGCGAAAATGAACATTACGCCGGATTACTCCAAACTGTCTGAAGATGAGAAGATTGAGCTACTGGAGAAGCTGTTGAATGATCCACGTCCAATCACTTCTTCTTATCAGACGTATAGTGAGGGTACAGAGGAATGTCTTGCAGTGTACCGGACGATCTTCGCTTCGCAAGAAGAGTACGGCAAACAATGTATCACTAGTTATCTGATCAGTATGGCAGAAGCGGCAAGCGATATTCTGGAGGTTATGGTCTTCTCCAAAGAGGTAGGACTATTCCGCAAAGATAATGACGGTACAGTCGTATGTACGCTGCAAGCTGTGCCACTTTTTGAAACGATTGATGATTTGCATGAAGCACCACAAATTATGAATAGATTGCTCAGCATGCCTATCTACCGCGATGCAGTAAGAGCAATGAATGATTTGCAGGAAATCATGCTTGGATATTCAGATAGTAACAAAGATGGCGGCGTGGTTACAGCTAACTATGAACTGCGTGTTGCTCTGAAAGAGATTACAGCTACAGCCGATAAGTTCGGAATCAAGCTGAAGTTCTTCCACGGTCGTGGTGGAGCGCTCGGCCGTGGCGGCATGCCGCTTAACCGCAGCATTCTGGCTCAGCCAGCTTCGACGATTGGCGGAGGTATTAAGATCACCGAGCAGGGAGAAGTTATCTCCTCCCGTTATTCGATGCAAGGGATTGCTTACCGCAGTCTAGAGCAAGCGACATCTGCGCTTGTGACTGCAGCGATCAATGCGAGAATTCCACAAGCGGATTTATATGAAGAGAAGTGGGAAGAGATTGTTGCCCGTATCTCTGAAGTTTCGCTTCACAAATATCAGGATTTGATATTCCGTGATCCGGACTTCCTGACTTATTTCAAAGAATCTACACCTCTGCCTGAGGTTGGAGAGCTTAATATTGGTTCACGCCCTTCCAAACGGAAGAACAGTGACCGCTTTGAAGACTTGCGTGCAATTCCGTGGGTATTTGCGTGGACACAAAGCCGTTATTTGCTTCCAGCGTGGTATGCTGCTGGAACCGGACTGCAGAGTTTCTATGAGGGTAAGGAAGAGAATCTGAAGATAATGCAGCATATGTATGAGAACTTCTCATTCTTTACTACACTGATAGATACGCTGCAAATGGCTATTTCAAAAGCGGACCTGATCATTGCTAAGGAATACGCCAGCATGGGCAAGAACGAGGAAGCACGTCAACGGATCTTTGGCCAGATTGAAGATGAATTCAAACTGACCTCTGAGTTGATCCTGAAGATTACTGGCCAGCAGGATATCTTGGATAACGTTCCTGTGATTCAGGAGTCGATTAGACTCCGCAATCCTTACGTTGATCCACTTAGCTACCTGCAGGTTCAATTGCTATCTGAGCTTAGAGCGCTCCGTGAAGTTGACGGAGACGATAGCGAATTGCTTCGCGAAGTATTGCTTACCATCAATGGCATTGCCGCTGGTCTTCGGAATACCGGCTGATATAGTCTTAACACAAAAAGTCCGCCCTTTATCGGGGCGGACTTTTTGTGCTTGTATAGGAAATTACGATAGCAGAATCATAGATGGAAAATAAAGCGATGCGCGGTGGCAAACGCGTTATGGACTTTGCCAGAAATGAGTGCAAAGGACGCACGAAAGGAGCGCCGAGCTCGTGTTTATTTGCTTCTTTATAGGAGTTACTATCTGCTCGCACACATAAACATTTTTAAGTTTCATATTTCTCTGCTTCAGGGTCAAAATGCTGAATTAAAGGGAATTATTACCCGTAAATCGGTATTTTTAAGTCATTTCGATAAAATATAGGGGATTGTTCCCTTTATATTAGCTGAATTTGGTGTAATTAATTGAAATTGGCTAATATACAGGGAGAAATTCCTTATAACTTGGTCATAAAACAGCTGTGACCTAAGTTATAGGGAGGTTTTCCCTATAACTCGTTCCATCAAAATGAAATCCTAAATTTACACTGGAGTTCTTACTCGCCAAATCACCGAAAAGCCTGCGGAAAGTATAACAATGTCTGCTCCATATGCGACAAATTTAAACTAACAGAAGCCTATTCAACCGACGGGGTGATTTTGTTGCTTAATACGAGCTACTTCGCTCATAAACTAAATATTGTGCTGCGAAGTGATTCTTTTGTCCTGAAAAATATTGTGGTGCTTTGCCCAATATTGATCTTTCAGGCCCTACCCAAGTAACCGAGATGTAAGCGAAGGTAAATAGTGTGGCACTTATTATTCAGGTGATGGAGCAGCGTAGAGAATGTTTGGAACTGTAAGAGCGTTAGCGATCGCCTTTATTGTCAGATTTCTACCGCAAGTAGCGGTTTTAAATCAGGAAATCTGACAATATCAGCGACCGGAAGTCCAAATATTTCTCGAAGCTGCACTTAATCACCTATACCAAGTTGTCCAGTTTTTAACTCAGTTTACAGAGAAGGTTACAATACAATCCTTGATTTTTACACAAACTTGAATTACGATTTAATTGCTTGTACCGTGGATATTTGAAAATAAATACCAAGGGCGGCAAGTCTGGGGGAGTTAACAGGTGGAGAATTTGGAAGGCAGATTGACAAAGCTCGCCTTAAAAGGCGACCAAAGGGCATTTGCCGAGCTTGTGGAACTATATAAAGACAAAATATATCATCTGGCGTACCGGATGCTGAACAATCGCCATGAGGCGGAGGATATAGTTCAGGAGACCTTTTTGCGTGTGTATAGAAACTTGGATCGGTATGATGATAAACAGAAGTTCTCTACCTGGATTTATCGGATTGGAACGAACCTCTGTATTGATAGATTACGCAAACGGAAACCAACCTATTCGCTCGATGCAGATATGAACGATCAGGAGGGCCTTGACGGCTATTCGTTGATTCCAAGTGATAATGTAACACCTGAGACCGAATTACTGCTCTCTGAGACACAGGGGCTAATCTATGAGGCCATTGACAGTCTGCCTGTGAAATACAGGTCTGTGATGATTCTTAGATACCTGCAGGATTTGTCGCTTCAGGAAATAAGTGATGTGCTCGACATGCCTGTAACCACGATTAAGACGCGTGTACACCGAGGTCGTGAATTTTTACGTAAAAAATTAGGCCCGAAAATGTAAAAATAGATTTTTTTTATGAAACATCTTTGGGAGAGCGACGTATGTAAGTTAAGCAAGTCTTATGTGTCCTGACCCTTTGTCTTAGGATAATTAAATAGCACTCATGAAAGGATTGGCTCCTATGGAATGCAAACTGGCCGTCTCTATGATGCACGACTACTTGGATGACGACTTGCCCGATCAGCAGCAGAGGGAGTTGAAGGAGCATCTTCTATCCTGTCCAGATTGCCGTGCAAAGTTTAAAGAATTAGAACAGACAGATATGTTGATGTTCTCCCTAATGCATCAGAATCCTGTTGCCTCAGATGATCTTGTGAGCCGGATAATGAGTTCATTGCCAAAGACCAAGAAAGAAAATGCTTTTGTTACCTGGATCAAGAGACACCCTGCACTTACAGCGGCATCTCTGTTTCTTGTCGTAATGCTGATGAGTTCCGTAACTTTTTGGAGTCCAGATAGACAACTTGTAGTTAGAGGCGCAGATCTGGATCAAGTGGTTATCAAAGGGGATACTGTAATCGTACCTTCCGGCAAGATTATTACCGGTGACCTTACCATTGAGAATGGTAAAGCACAGGTATATGGAGAAGTGAACGGCAACGTAACAGTCATTGACGGTTCTTTGTATCAGGCTTCAACAGCTCATATTTCTGGGCAAGTCAAAAGCATAGACCAAGCGGTAAGTTGGCTCTGGTATAAAGTGACGAACATGTTCTCTGAAGTTGCCTACCGTTAAAGAAAGCGACAGTGGTTACCTTGAGCTGGAATATTATTTTGCGCCTCTTTTTCCGGAAAGATGGCGCTTTTTTGTTGCCTAAATTTAGAAAAATTAGAAAATGGGTGAGGGGCTAAACTTGCAACTGGAGCCCGAACGTTATAACCTAGATATTGATACAGATCTAACAGACATTTTACATAAACCCAGCTAATATGAAATGACGGGGGTTTTAGGCAATGAGTTATTTTACAGACTTAACATGGAAAGATTCCATTAAAGATATTATTGATATACTGATCGTCAGCTACATTATTTATAAAGTGCTTAATATGGTCCGCGGAACTCGAGCGATTCAGCTGCTGAAGGGGATTCTGGTCCTGGTTTTGATTTGGGCTGTGAGTACCATGCTAGACCTCTATACACTTAAATGGCTAATGAATCAAATGTTTACATTCGGGGTGCTGGCGGTCTTTATTATCTTTCAGCCGGAATTACGAAGGGGACTGGAGCAGCTTGGACGAGGTAAATTTTTCGGACGGGCTGGGGAAAGTGATGAAGAACTCAGTAAATTAATTGGCGAAGTGATTAAAGCCGTAAATTATTTATCCCATAGAAAAATAGGGGCATTAATCGTATTCGAGCGAGAGACAGGCCTTAATGAATATACGGAATCGGGTATCGCCATGCGTTCTTTAGTCAGCTCTGAGTTGCTGATTAACATCTTTATACCTAACACCCCTCTGCATGACGGAGCCCTTATTATGCAGGGGAATCAGATCGCCGCGGCTGCATGTTATTTACCTTTGTCCGAGAACCCTTTTATTAGCAAGGAACTGGGGACAAGACATCGCGCGGCTATCGGGATTAGTGAGGTTGCGGACTCGGTGTCTGTCATTGTCTCGGAGGAGACAGGACAGATTTCTCTGGCCATCAATGGTCAAATTGTAAGGGACATTAAGGAAGAATCAATGATTTCGAAGCTCCATCAAGAGCTGAGTGTAAGTTCATCACTGAAGGAGAAAGGTTCAACTTTCTGGAAACGGAAGGGGGACAAAAATCATGGATAAGTGGATGAGCAATAACAATTTCAATAAGATTCTAGCCCTTGCATTTGGGATCATACTGTTTACTATGGTTCGTATCGACACTGCGCCTGTTGGACAGACCACGGTCGATACTAAATCGAAGATTATTGAGAATGTAAAGATCGAAGAGATCGGTTTAGATAAAGATAAATTTGTACTGGAATACAAGGATGTAGATAGTGTGAGTATGGAGGTTAAGGGGAAGAACTCGGATATCTCTTTTCAGTTCTCGGACGACTATAAAGTGACCCTTGATCTAAGTAAGGTTGAGCCTGGAGATAATACGTTGCCACTCTCATATTCATTACCTAGAGGTGTAACGCTTGTCAGAATGACTCCTAAAGAGGTCAATGTACATGTAGAGCTGCGAAATACAAAGTCTTTTCCCATAACATTGGTTACCAAGGGAGAACCAGCAGCGGGGTATCAATTAGGTACCCCAGTCTTGCAGCCTACGGATACTGTTGAGGTTACGCTGCCAGATAATGAGTTAAGCAAAGTGGTGAAGGTACAAGGCACCATTGAGCTAAATGGCGAGAACGAAACCTTTAAAGAGAAGAAATTGAAGCTGCATGCTTATGATAATGAAGGAAAAGAAGTAAAGGATGCCGTCATTGAGCCGGCTACCGTTTCGGTGGAGTTGCCAATTACCTTGCCTTTTAAGAGCTTACCGCTGGATATCGGCTTTACCGGACAACTTCCGGGTTCTCTCGTCTTATCAAATGTGACACCTGAGCTGGAATCAGTCGTGGTATATGGTCAAGCCAATGCATTAGCTGCATTATCTACCTATGAAGCAAGTGTCGATCTTAGCGCTATAGATTCTGCAGGAACGAAGCAACTGAAGGTAGAACTGAAACCTCCGGCAGGAACTGAGAAAGTAATGCCTGAAACCGTGAACGTTTCATTAACGATCTCAGAAATTGCTGAACGGACGGTTGAAGCGGTACCCATTAAGTTACAGGGTGTCGGTGATGAGTTTGAAGGAAGTATTGTTAATCCAACAAGCAAGGATATAGCCCTTACCTTAACAGGTGCACCTACTTTGCTAAATCAACTAAATAAAGACGATATAGGTGTTGTGGCTGATGTGACTGGCCTGACTGCCGGGACTCACGAGGTTTCTTTACGGGTATCACTGCCTAAATTCATCGCACTGGCTAATTCAAGTGTGCCTCTTACGGTAACTGTACAGTTGCTGTCACCTGCAACGCCGGTGCCTACGCCTCATCCAGACGCGGGTAGTGTAACTACTCCTGAGCCAAGCTCTGAACCTGTTATAGGCGATGAGGAGGCCACTGAGAAGCCTACACATAGCGGAGAAGTTGGAGCTACAGCGACGCCTGTCCCCACGGATAGCAGTCCAGAGAATAATGGCACAGCTAACACAAGTACGAATTCCGAAAATCCTGTAGGTACAGGGGGAACGTAACCTTTTATTGAAATACGTCTTTTAGGATATGTCCCAAAGGTACACCAAAATAGTATTCAAATCATAGGATAGAACATTAAGCTAATGTAGCGTATTCAAAGGAGAAAAATAATGGGGAAGTATTTTGGAACTGACGGTGTGCGGGGAGTAGCAAACCGTGAATTAACTGCAGAAATGGCTTATAGCATTGGTCGCTGTGGAGGATATGTACTAGCGGGTAACGTGCATAAACCAAAGGTTGTCATTGGGATGGATACACGAATTTCCGGACCTTTGCTCGAATCGGCTCTAATTGCTGGTTTGCTGTCTATTGGGGCAGATGTAATCCGTATAGGTGTAGTGAGTACACCTGCTGTTGCCTATATTACGAGATTATTAAAGGCAGATGCAGGGGTCATGATTTCGGCATCACATAATCCGGTTGAAGATAATGGCATTAAGTTCTTTGGCGGAGATGGTTTCAAGCTTACGGATGAAACTGAGCTGCGTATTGAAGAACTAATGGATGCTGAAGTAGATGAATTGCCTCGTCCTATCGGCTCTGGTTTAGGTATGGTTACGGTTGATAATGACGCCAAGTACCTCTATCTGGAGTATTTGAAGACAACCATTTCTCAAGATTTCAAGGGAATTAAGGTTGTACTCGACTGTGCTCACGGCGCAGCGTATGAACTTGCACCAAGATTGTTCAGAGAGCTGGGCGCTGAGGTTATTTCTATTGGTGCTGAGCCTGATGGATTGAATATTAATGCTGGATTTGGTTCGACACATCCAGAGACTTTGCGTGAGGAAGTATTACGTCATGGAGCGGATTTGGGACTTGCTTTTGACGGAGATGCTGACCGATTGATTGCGATCGACAATAAAGGCGATGAAGTGGACGGAGACTTTATTCTCTGTATTTGTGGGGATGCAATGAATCGTGCTGGTAAGCTGAAAGATAGCACAATTGTATCAACGGTTATGAGTAATATCGGTTTCTACAAGGCTACCGAGAAATTATCCCTCAACACTGCTAAAACAGCTGTAGGCGACCGGTATGTGATGGAAGAAATGCGCCGTGGTGGTTTTAATCTAGGTGGAGAACAGTCCGGACATGTTATCTTCCTTGATTATAATACAACAGGTGATGGTATTCTGACGGCTATCCAGCTGGTAGATACGCTTAAAGCTTCCGGTAAGCAGCTTAGCGAGGTTAAGAGCATGATGACGAAATACCCGCAGGTTCTAGTCAATGTTCGTGTACAAGATAAGACCAATTATCCTAACAACCAGGCTATCGAAGCAGCTATCGCTGAAGTAGAAGGCAAGCTAGGCGACAATGGCCGTGTGCTTGTACGTCCGTCGGGTACGGAGTCTTTAATCCGTGTCATGGCAGAAGGCCCTGATAAGGCAGATCTAGATCTTTATGTGAATCAAATTGTAGAAGTGGTTCAACGCGAATTGGTATAATTCATTACCATACCTATATAGCCGGTGTAGAGAGCGAGAGGATTCGGACTCGTTACACCGGTGTTTATTATTTTTGGATGGATCGTCTGAACAGGGATTTGTGAAATTTAGGTTGGTGCAGCATTGCCAAAGTAATGTAAGGTGCATATAATAGATTAAGTGTCATTCTAGAAGGAAAGCGGGGATTGTGAGGTTTGCAATAGCAAGCGCCAGAGCTTGGTCGAGCGCGGGGGAGAAGGGAAAGCTGCTACATGGTTATGTAGACAAGGGCTTGAACGGATCACGGCAGACGTAAGCTGACGAGGTGGAGGTGTTCGAAATGTTCGGCGGGGACCTCCCGGTGATGCACCAGAGCCGTAAATGGAGACGGAAAATGGAAGGGCGACCTTTCACACAACGTTTTCATGGGTGCATAAGAAATATAAAATTCATGTGTGCGCGCATCGTAAAGAAACACGTTGATTCTGCCACGGCAGAGAAGAAGGCTGTGCATTTCATGAACATAAGATGTAAGTGACAGTTTATTTTGTTGATCCAAAAATACAACAGAATATTTGCTTTTTCTCAAAAACATGCCGCACGGCACGTTTCTTTCCTTATGCCGCCACATTACGATAACTCGGACGGGGGAAATAATAATGTGTGGTATTGTAGGATATATTGGTAATCAGAATTCGCAGGGGATCTTGGTTGAAGGTTTGAAGAAGCTGGAGTATCGGGGATATGATTCCGCTGGTATAGCTGTATTCACTGGGGAAGGACTGCAGGTAGTGAAAGCACAAGGCCGTTTGGCGAATCTGCAGTCGAAGCTGGAAGGCAGCCCACTGGCAGGTAGCGCAGGTATCGGACACACACGCTGGGCAACTCACGGTAAACCATCCGATGAGAACTCCCATCCACATACGGATAACAGCATGAAGTTCTCTGTCGTTCATAACGGTATTGTCGAAAACTATCTGGATCTGAAAGAAGAGCTGATCGCTGGCGGATGCCACTTTGTCTCCGAAACAGATACAGAAGTTATTTCACACCTGATTGCTCGCGAATATGATGGAGATATCGTGAAAGCTGTGCAAAAAGCTATTACCTTCATGCGCGGTGCTTTTGCATTAGGCGTCCTGACTGAATATGAACCAGATAAATTGGTGGCTGTGCGTCAAGCAAGCCCGCTCATTATCGGTCTTGGCGAAGGAGAAAACTTTATCGGGTCAGATATTCCTGCACTGCTTGAATATACCCGTAACGTATATATTTTGAACGACGGCGAAATGGCAGTCTTGACAAGAGATGCTGTCGAACTGATGACGATTGAAGGAAACTTTATTTCTCGGGAAATGATTACTGTCGATTGGGATGCAGTTACCGCAGAAAAAGGCGGCTACGAGCATTTCATGTTGAAAGAAATTCACGAGCAGCCTAAGGCTTACCGCGACACTATGCGTGGTCGTATTAATGCTGAAGGCAACAAGGTTGTTTTGCCAGAGTTGAACATCACAGAAGAACAAATCAAGAACATCCGTAACATCCAAGTTGTTGCTTGCGGAACGGCATACAACGCTGGTGTGGTAGGACGTACTATGATCGAATCTTTGGTTCGTATTCCAGTAGAGAATGACATTGCTTCGGAATATCGTTACCGTTCACCAATCGTGACCCCGGAAACTTTGGTTATCGTTGTCAGCCAATCCGGTGAGACTGCAGATACTTTGGCAGCTCTTCGTGAAGCGCAAGCTAATGGTGCACATGTTCTGGCAATCACAAACGTAGTGGGCAGCTCTATTGCTCGCGAAGCGAATGATGTGTTGGTAACCTTGGCAGGTCCAGAAATTGCTGTTGCCTCGACCAAAGCCTACACTTCACAATTGGTCGCTTTCGGATTGTTTGCTCTTTACTTGGCTGAAGTTCGCGGTACACAAACCGAAGCTCAAGTGGCTAAGATTCTAGCAGCTATGCAAGCTCTACCAGAACAAGTGGAAGAGATCCTAGCTCAAAAAGAAGCGATCAAAGGTTATGCAGAGCAAATTTCTGAGCACAAGAACCTGTTCTTCATCGGCCGCGGCGTAGACTATGCAGTTGCTCAAGAAGGTTCCTTGAAGCTGAAAGAAATCTCTTATATTCACTCCGAAGCTTATGCTGCAGGTGAATTGAAACACGGTACATTGGCTCTGATCGAGGAAGGCGTTCCGGTTATTGCCCTGGCAACTCAGGAAGCTGTGCTTGAGAAGACCGTCAGCAACATCAAAGAAGTGAAAGCTCGCGGCGCAGACGTGCTTGCGATCACTCACCAAGAGCATTTGACTGACCTGCTTAGATCAGTGGATCAAGTGTTTGTTATTCCTAAGACATTGCCAATGCTGACAGCAGCGTTGTCTGTAGTACCTCTGCAATTATTGTCTTATTATGCTTCTCTTGCGCTGGGTCATGATGTGGATAAACCACGTAACTTGGCGAAGAGTGTCACTGTGGAGTAGGATATAACCTTTCCCACACAATAGTACCGTTATAAAAAGTTGCACCCTAACACCCCGTTAGATATGATTATCTAACGGGGTGTTTTTTTGTAACTACGCCTGAACAAAAGGCGATTCTGAGGTTAGGAGTGATCGACATGGAGGTTTTTGCAGACTATTTAGCGCAAATTGATAACCCGCAGCATCGGGAGCGAATGGAAGAGGTGTTGGCTTGGGTAACTAAGAAATTCACAGATTTAAAACCAAAAATTGCGTGGAATCAGCCTATGTTCACTGATCACGACACCTATATTATTGGCTTTAGCGTATCCAAACAACATATGGCTGTTGCGCCTGAAATCGCAGGGATTAATCATTTCTCTGATGCAATTGTACAGGCTGGCTATGATCACACCAAGCAGTTGTTACGGATCCGATGGGATAGTCCGGTTGATTTCTCATTACTTGAGAAAATGATCGAGTTTAACATTATGGATAAGGCAGATTGTTCAACTTTTTGGCGAAAATAAAAAATGAAGCAGTAGTTAGCCTCGATGATGAATACATCATCGGGATTTTTTTAATTAGGAGTAAGACACTCCTACATAAAAGGTTGCTAGAAATGGAGCTAATTACCCCGTCTGTCGGTATTGGGGGCGAGAATATTAGTTCTTTTTGTCGAATCCATAATTCTTTCTTAGCGGATCATTAGCAAACATGCTAATATAATGACTGAAAAGGTTGAAAGCCCTTACTTTTTTACGGATAGGGGCGATCATCTCATGCTCATATGACAAAGAGGGGAAGAGACTGCATGCGGCGGATACTGTCGATGTTAAAGTTAAATACGCTGCGAAATCAAATGTTGCTCGGTTTTCTCGCCGTCATGCTCATCATTCTGACGTTCGTTGGAGGGATTACGTTCCATTCAGTCTCGACGCTACTCAAGAACAATGCGGAGAAGCATATTCAGCAAACCGCGATTCAGGCTAACGGCCGTTTGGAAAGCGTTCTCGAACAGATTAATTCTCTGACGACGCTGGTCTCGACTAACGATTATATCCAGCAACTTCTTTTACGCGATATAGAGGGTCATCCCGCTACCTTTACAGAACGGCAAGCGCTGCCATCTATTATCAATCTGGTCCAAATCTACACGGACGGCATCAAATCTGTTGAGCTTTATAATAAAGACGGAGTGAGGCTGTATCCTCTCGACGGCAGCACCCTTAGAGATAAGGTACCCGAAGATTGGATCGAAATGGCGACGAGAAAGGAAGGTAGTCTCGTTTGGTTCGGTATTGATCCGCTCGATCTTACATCGCTTGTGGCGATTCGACAGATCAGCCTTATTGATCGGCATTTCACAACTGGAGGCTATTTACTCATTCGCTCAGACCGAGACAAGTTTGCACTTAAAGACTCTTTATCCGGGGAAGGGGACGGAGAAACAGTATTACTCCTCGCTCCTGATGGGCAGTTTATTACGTCTAACGATGACAGTATTTCACAAAAGACAGCAGCAAAGCTGGTGGAGGAATCTGACGATCAGAATGTTTCCATCGGCAAACGGTCCTTTATCGTTGTCAAACAGCGGTCTTCCGTGACAGGATGGACGCTACTCATCTTAACCCCGGTGAACGTCATCACCAAGGGGATTTCGGTCTTGCGGACGACCATTGTCGTATCGGCCTTGATGGGTACCTTACTGTTCACCTTGCTTTCGTTTTTCCTGTCTATCCTTATTACCAGACCTGTGTTCAGGTTGATCAAAGCTATGAGAAGTACCCGTCTAGGCATCCTGAAGCCTATCGAGAATGTATCGTCCACTATGGAAATTCAGGAACTGAATTATTCCTATAACAAAATGGTTGATAATATCAACGAGCTGATCCAGTTAGTTTATGAGAAGGAGTTATCCCGGAGTCATACGGAGTTGAAGGCACTTCAAGCGCAGATTAATCCGCATTTTTTGTTCAATACCCTAGATGTTCTGTACTGGTCACTGTTGGATAGGGATGAAGATCAACTGGCGGAGTATGTTGTCGCTATGTCTGATTTATTCCGCTATACGATCACCGGCTCGAGTAAAGGGGGATGGGTGAAGTTACAGGATGAGCTGGAGCATGTAAAGCGATATTTGCTTATTATGAAGATGCGATTTGAAGATCGCTTGGAGTGGGAAATTGAGGCTCCTCCCGAATTTTCGAATGTGGAGTTACCCCGACTGTTGCTGCAGCCCCTTGTAGAGAATGCCGTATTGCATGGGGTCGAGAGCAAGATTGAACCGGGATGGATAAAGCTAACGGTTGCTGGAGATGAAGAATGGGTCACCATTACGGTGGAAGATGACGGGATGGGTATGGACGAGGAGATGCTGCGCTCTCTTGTGGAAGGGCTGGATAGCGGAAAGGTATCTTCTTCAAAAGATTCCGGCGTCGGAATCGCTAATGTGCATAGAAGGCTTCAACTATTTTTTTCGAGAGAGAATGAGCAGGGTGCGGCAATGACCATCGATAGCCAAAAAGGTCAAGGCACCCGTATAAACATCAAAATTCCTGTTCGAGGAGACAAAATGCCATGAGAAGCCGAACAATTCTTATTGTCGACGATGAACCGAGATCTAGAGAAGGAATGAAGAAAATACTTGAGGTGTGGGCAGCCGGTCATTATGAAATCCTTACGGCAAGCAATGGGATCTCGGCTATTGAAATTCTGGAGGAAATACCGGTGGAGCTCATGATATCGGATATCCGCATGCCGGGAATCAGTGGTCTTTCTTTAGTTAGCCAAATAAGGGATAAAAAAATACAGCGTCAGCCATCCGTTATTCTCATCTCCGGTCATGCCGAGTTCGAGTATGCTCAGCAAGCGATTCAGTTGTCCGTAGTTGAATATTTGCTCAAGCCAGCCAGCCGGGAAAAGCTAATTGCATCTGTGGAGAATGCCCTGAAGGCAGGGGAGGAGCAAAAACATATCGGCTTCATGCGGAAGATGGCCGATCCACAATTAATGGCCATAAGAGATGAAGATGCCGCATTAAGCGATCCGGTCCGTCAGGCGATAGACTATGTGGAAATGCATATAGAAGAGGCGATCAGCCTGCAGGAAGTAGCCGGACTTGTTCATCTGAACGGGAGCTATTTCAGTTCTCTTTTCAAGGAGCAATGCCAGATGAATTTCAGCGAATATGTCGCCCGTAGAAAATTGCAGAAAGCGAAGGAATTACTGTTGAAAACGAATCTGCCTATAGCGGAAATTGCCAGCCTTACGGGTTACCAGACGGTTAAATATTTCAACAAGCTGTTCAAGGAATACGAAAGAATGAGTCCAGGGCAGTATCGTTCTTCCATGAGGAATGGTATAGAAGCGAATATCCAATGACGGCTCGGCAAGGGGGGAATATCTACGAAGAGGATCGGATTATCCATCACCCTTTTCTTAACATTGTTGTTGATAACAACAGCTTGCAATGGGGATAAGGGGAATAGCAGCAAGAGCGACGGCGAGAAAATCACTTTAAAAATGATGCATCTATGGCCGGATAGCAATAACTCCGCGCAAAACAAAATGGTAAAAGAAATCATCAGAGAATTTGAAGAAGCTAATCCGAATATCACCATCAAGACAGAAGTTCTTGAAAATGAGCAGTATAAAAGCAAACTGAAGGTACTTGCCGCTTCCAACGATCTACCGGACATCGGATTCACCTGGGCAGCAGGCTTTATGGATCCTTATGTTAGGGGAGATAAGTTTGCAGCCGTGGACGATCTTTTACAGGATGAGTTGAAAGGAAAATTCGTAGCTGGTACGACGGAGGGGTACTCCTTTGATGGGAAGACGTATGCCCTTCCTGTCGAACTAAACATAGTTCCGGTCTACTATAATAAAGAAATATTTTCAGAATTTAATCTGCAGCCTCCCCAAACCTTGGATGATCTCAAAGCGATCATTCGAACACTGAACAACAATGGCATAACACCTGTTACTCTTGGAGGCAAGGACGGTTGGCCGGCTTCCTTCTGGTACATGTATCTAGCTGATCGTATTGGGGGACCTAACCTGATGGATAAAGCTGTTGCGGATCAGGACTTCACAGATCCTTCCTTGCTAGAGGCTGCAAGACAAGTACAAGAATTGGTAAACCTGAACACATTCATCAAAGGCTACAACGGATTATCCAATGATGAAGCCAAGGTACAGTTCATGAACGGAAAGTCAGCCATGTTCGTTACAGGGACTTGGGAGCTGCCAGATTTCACGACCACAACAAATATAGCCCAAGAATTTAAAGTCAACATCGGTTATTTCAAGTTCCCGACAGTTGAAGGCGGCAAAGGCAACGTGGATGATTGGGTCGGTGGTCCGGGCACTGGACTATTCGTTTCCAAAAATTCTAAGCATGATCTGGAGGCCAAAGAATTCGTCAGCTTTTTCGTTCAAAAGTGGGGGGAGCATTCTGTTGTCAATGCAGGCGTAATCCCGGCTACCAAAGTAGATACTGCGGCCATCAAGCTACCGCAAATGTTCATTGATCTATTAAACGAGTTAAATAAGGCTAATAAAGTAACTCTTTATCTGGATACACAAATGAAGCCAGTCGCCTCTACTATACACATGAATCAGATTCAGGCATTGTTTGGTGAAGCCGTCACACCAGAAGAATTCATCAAGAAACAGGATGACGCGCTAAAAGCGGATAAGTAATAATCAGAATATAAACAGAGTATGGAGACACCAAGGGATAGATCCCTTGGCGTCTCTTTTTTTGCGCTCTATAGAACTGAATCTAAAAATAGTGGAAGTTTTCCTAAAGAGGGTGTCCTTATGCTTAAGGATTGGAGGATCTATAATTATGTATGCGGTTACATAAAACCGAAGTGATAATACAAAAGGGGAGGCAAAGATATGAAAAGTATGAAACGTAGTTTAGTGGGGCTCTCTACATTGCTCGTGATGTCATCTGCTCTCGCAGCATGTGGTGGGAACTCGAATTCTAATTCTAATTCATCTAGCTCAAGCCCAACGACTGCACCAGCAGCAAACGCTACCGAAGCTCCATCAAAAGGAACAGGTGAGAAAGTCACTATCAATCTCTGGAGCTTTACAGATGAGATTCCTAATATGACCAAGAAGTACATGGAAACTCATCCGGATGCGAATGTTGAGTTCAAAACTACGGTTATTGCAACCACTGATGGTGCTTATCAGCCTGCTCTTGATCAGGCTCTGGCAGCTGGTGGAAAAGATGCCCCAGATATTTTTGCAGCTGAATCAGCATTTGTGCTCAAGTATACACAAGGCGATGCATCCAGCTATTCGGCCAACTATTCTGACCTGGGCCTTGACGACCAAATGGTTAAGGACGCTGGCATCGCCCAATACTCGGTTGACATCGGCAGCCTAGACGGCAAATTGAAAGCCCTCGGCTATCAAGCGACTGGCGGTGCCTTCATCTATCGCCGCTCCATTGCGAAGGATGTTTTTGGAACCGACGATCCAGCCACTATTAAAAATGAAATTGGACCAGGCTGGGATAAATTCTACGAAGCAGCCGCGAAGCTAAAAGCTAAAGGATACGGCATCGTTTCCGGCGACGGAGATATCTGGCATCCAATTGAGAACAGCTCGGACAAGGGTTGGATTGTTGATGGCAAGCTTCATATCGATCCGAAGCGGGAAGAGTTCCTTGATCTCTCTAAAAAGTTAAAAGACAATGGCTACCACAACGATACAACGGATTGGACGGAAGCTTGGTACGCCGATATGTCAGGCTCTGGAGCCCAACCAATCTTCGGTTTCTTCGGTCCTGCTTGGCTCATCAACTACGTGATGAACGGTCAAGTAAAAGACACGAATGGCGACTGGGCGGTTTCCGAACCACCAACAGGGTTCTTCTGGGGTGGCACTTGGCTGCTTGCCAACAAAGACGTCACCAAGGACGATGCCAAGAAACAGGCTGTTGCAGACTTTGTGAAGTGGGTTACACTCGACACCTCCGAAACGGGACTCCAATATTACTGGGCTAACGGTACCATGAAGGAAGGCGAGCAAGGTACGAAGGACAGCGTTGCTTCCTCCGTTGTCATGTCGAAATCAAACGGCGAAGTTCCATTGCTCGGTGGTCAGAACATGTTCGACGTATTTGTACCGGCCAATGCAAACGCTTCAGGTAAAAACTTGACCCAGTACGACGAAACAATCAACAAGCTCTGGCGTGATCAAGTACGTGAATACACCGCGGGCAACAAGGACCGTGCCAAAGCGATCGAAACCTTTAAGCAACAAGTCAAAGACCAACTTGGCATTGAAAGCGAATAAGAAGGATTCGGAGGGGCGGGGGAGTAATCCCGCCCCTTCATATCAACTAAAGAGGTGAGAGCATGCGCCGCAAAAATGTGAACTATTCGAAATACGGTTATATTTTTACCTTCCCGTTTGTCCTGGCATTTCTGATTTTCTCACTGTATCCCATTTTATATACCGCAGTCATTGGATTCACCGATATGAAAGGAATAATACCAAAACCGATCCATATTCTTGATAATCCTTTTCAAAACTTCAAAGATCTTCTCTTTGATAATCCTTCGTTCCGGAAGTCTTTGATCAACACTGGATTGCTCTGGATTACTAACTTCGTTCCCCAGATGCTTCTCGCGCTCTTGCTAACGGCATGGTTCACGAATAAGCGTCTCAATATAAAGGGACAAGGCTTGTTCAAGGTTCTGCTCTATATGCCTAATATCATCACAGCGAGTACGATTGCCGTGTTGTTTAGCACTTTATTCGCCTATCCGATGGGTCCTGTAAACAGTTTGTTTCAAATGTTGGGGTGGACCGACGCTCCGGTGTTCTTCCTGCAGGATAAGACGACAGCACGGGGCATTGTCGCGTTCATCCAGTTCTGGATGTGGTACGGCAACACCATGATCGTCCTGATTGCTGGCGTTATGGGTATAAATCCTGCTCTCTTCGAGTCTGCATCGATTGACGGGGCCAACGGGTTTCAAACCTTTTTCCGCATCACACTGCCGAGTCTGCGTACGATATTGCTGTTCACACTGATTACATCGATGGTGGGTGGTTTGACCATGTTCGATATTCCGCAATTATTCCTTGCAGGCGGGCCGGACGATTCTACGCTTACCACGTCCATGTTTATCTACGGGCAAGCATTCAAGGGCAGCTATATGTACAATCGTGCTGCAGCAGCGAGCATGATTATGTTCTTGATTTCGGCAATATTGGCCGGAATACTGTTCTACGTGATGCGTGACCGTGATGCGTCAAGACTTAAAAAAATACAAAAACAAAAGAATAGAAAAGCTGCTATAGCAGCCCGTGAGGGAGGTGTAACACATGGCAAATAATCAGAAAAGCGGAACCGTTAACCGAAAGATCAACAAGACAATTATCTATGTTGTTTGCATCTCTTTGGCGGTGCTCAGTATCCTGCCGTTTTGGATCATGTTTGTAAATGCCACACGCTCTACACCGGAAATTCAAAGCGGACTTTCTCTGCTTCCTTCGAGCCACATGATGAGCAACCTACGAGTGTTGCTCGATAAGAGCTTCGATCCGCTTCAAGGGTTCCTGAATTCATTTATTATTGCCAGTTCTGCAACCCTCTGCACAGTCTATTTCTCGTCCTTGGCGGCCTATGGGCTCGTCACTTACAGCTGGAAGCTACGGGGGCCATTCTTTACCTTCATCATGTGCGTGATGATGATTCCTTCCCAAGCAAGCGCAATCGGATTCTATCAGTTCATGTATAAATTACATTGGACCAACAATTTTCTCCCGCTGATTCTACCAGCAATTGCTGCACCGGCGGTGGTGTTCTTCATGCGCCAATACTTGCTCGCAACTCTGTCGATAGAGATCGTGGAAGCTGCGCGTGTAGATGGGTCTGGTGAATTCTTCACTTTCAACCGGATTATCTTACCGCTGATGATGCCGGCAGTAGCAACACAAGCCATCTTTGCCTTTGTGGCTAACTGGAACAACCTGTTCATGCCGCTGATATTGCTGACACAGAAGGAGAAATATACTATGCCAATCATGGTAAGCTTGCTCCGAGGTGATATCTACAAAACGGAGTTCGGCTCGATCTATATGGGTCTGGCTTTGACGGCTTTACCGTTGTTTATAGTTTACTTCTTGTTATCCAGATACATTATCGCGGGCGTAGCGCTTGGCGGTGTCAAAGAATAACCCCGTTAAGCTGGCTTCGAATAAGGTAGCGCAGTGGAACCAATCAAATCCAATCTAGGCCTGTTGATTAGCTAAATTATAGTTATGGAAATGTGAGAACATTAGCTGAAAATACTTTAGGAGCGCCTTAGTGTACCTTTTTTTGAAATATCAGAAAGTATAAGTTTCACATGTCTACTCATGTTCTGATATTTCTCGCAGAAACGGAATCGTCCCTATAAGGACGGTAAAATCCATTTCTGCTTGGCTAATCAACAGGCGTAATCTCAATCAGGAGGAGAGTCCTATTATGGCAACAAAAAATGAACCGTTAGTTACCCATCTCTATACAGCCGATCCCTCCGCTCATGTATTTGAGGGCAAGCTGTATATTTACCCATCCCATGATATTGACCATGATGGACCTACAAATGATAATGGTGACCAATATGCGATGGAAGATTATCATGTGTTTTCCTTGGAAGATCCTACATCCCCTTGTGTAGATCATGGAGAGGCGCTTCATCTTCGGGATGTGCCTTGGGCTTCGAAGCAAATGTGGGCGCCCGATGCCGCGTACCGGCAGGGGACGTATTATTTGTTTTTCCCGGCCCGGGACAAGGAAGGTATTTTCCGTATCGGAGTGGCTACGTCTACTTCTCCGTCTGGTCCTTTCCAGGCTCAAGAAAGCTATATCGAAGGGAGCTTCAGCATCGATCCAGCCGTATTCGTGGACGAGGACGAAAGAGCCTACATGTATTTTGGCGGCTTATGGGGTGGACAATTAGAAAAGTGGCAAGACGGTATTTTTCAACAAGATGCGCTAGAAAAGGGTCCAGAGGAACCGGCTTACGGTCCTTGGGTGGGTGAGCTGAGTGAAGACATGTTGTCATTCAAATGTGACCCTCAGGAGATTACCATTATTGATGAAGAAGGGAACTCAATCCTTGCGGGTGATGAAGACAGGAGGTACTTCGAGGGTCCATGGATGCACAAGTATAAAGGGAAATACTATCTCTCGTACTCTACTGGCACAACCCATAAGATCGTCTACGCGGTGAGTGATAAGCCTTGCGGACCTTTTGTTTTTCAAGGAACGATCCTGAATCCAGTCGTTGGCTGGACGACTCATCATTCTATCGTGGAATTTAACGAGAAATGGTATTTGTTCTATCATGACGCATCGCTTTCTGGCGGCGTGGACCATAAACGTAGTATGAAATTTACAGAGCTTCATTATGAAGAAGACGGCAGAATCCGCACGGTAGAGCTCTAATTGAAAGAACAGCCTCCCTTTTTTATAGGATTTATTATGAAATTATACTTAAGGGTGTCTTGAAGCTAATACTTCAGAGACATCCTTATTTGTCTTTTTACCTTCATATTATAGGAAATAATTTCTAATATTCTGATTGCTTTTTTTATAAATAAGTTTTAAGTTTTATTGAAGAACTACATTCAACATGGAAAAATAATTGAGACTCCAGAGCTTATTCAAGGAATAGAAAGAAGTTGCTGGAATGCTATCAGAATCGACTGACTCAGCTGATATAAAATAACAGTGTAAGGGAGGATTATTCTATGGAAAATTACCTATTAAATAATGGGGTTTTGTTACCAAAAGTCGGATTGGGTGTATACCAAATGAAAAATGAACACGAAGATGCAATCATTTGGGCATTGAGAAATGGATATAAGCATATTGATACCGCCGCTTTTTATCATAATGAGGAACTTGTTGCAAGTACAATTAAAAAATCAGGTGTAAATCGAAAGGATATATTTATTACAACAAAACTGTGGAATTCAGATCATGGTAAAAGAACGAAACAGGCTTTTGAAATGAGTTTGAAAAAACTGGAAACAGATTATATAGATCTTTATTTGATCCATTGGCCATCCCCAAAATATGTTGAGAGCTGGTTGATGTTAGAGGAATTGTACAAAGAGGGTAAAATCAGAGCCATTGGTGTGTCTAACTTTGAGCAAACGCACCTGAGTGATGTATTGAAGCATGGCTCAATAGTACCTGCAGTAAATCAAATTCATACAAATCCGTTTTTACAGCAGCCCGACTTGCATAATTATATGGTGAATAAGAATATCCAACATGTAGCGTGGAGTCCTTTTGGACATGGAAATAAAAATTTATTCGATAACCCTATATTAACAAGCATTGCTGAAAGACACGGTAAAACAACGGCTCAAGTTATGTTAAGGTGGAACATTGAGCGCAATGTTGGGGTTATTCCCAAGTCGGTTAATCCTGCAAGATTAAAGGCGAATCTGGAAATCTTTGATTTTAGTTTATCTGATGAGGAAATGAAACAAATATCGACATTAGATAAAAACAAAAAGGGATTTGTTAATCCTGACAACAAGCTGTTTTTATGGGCTACTACACTTTTGCGGTAATTTAGTTGGAATTCCAAGAGGGCAATGATTAAATAGAAAAATCCTTGCCTTTTAGATTTATTAAAGTTATTATAGATTCACAAAGTCTTTAATTGGAATACTTAAAGGAATTATTCTTAGTATCTAGAAACAAGAAAATAGTGGATCTGGCAACAATTATAATGACGGAGTAAGATCCGTTCTTTTTTTAGGGAAAATTAGAGATAACACAAGTCTCTAATATCTTTAATGTAAATTGAATAGCGAAAGGGAGAATTAATATGACTCATGATTGTGTAATTATCGGTGGAGGACCGGCAGGTCTAAATGCTGCTCTCGTGCTAGGTAGGGCAAGAAAAAGTGTGGTTGTGATTGATGAAGGACGCGCACGTAATAGGGTTACTCGAGAAACGCATGGCTTTCTTACTAGAGATTCTATAAGTCCAGGCGAATTTAGGAGGATTGCGAAGGAGCAGATTAGTGCCTATCCATCCGTTACTTTTGCGGAAGATACCGCCCTATCGATTAGGGGAACCGATGGCGATTTTCAAATTACGACGGTTCAGGGTCAAACTTTTCAAAGTAAAAAGGTGCTCTTCGCCATAGGGATGAAGGACCTCCCGATGGATATTAAGGGACTCTCAGACGTATATGGTAAAAGCGCCTTTATCTGCCCCTATTGTGATGGATGGGAACTAAGAGATCAGCCTCTTGTCGTAATTGTTAAGGGAGCCGATGCAACGCATATGGCCCAAGTGTTATCTGGTTGGACGAAAAAGATTACCATATGTACTAATGGATCTGATGACTTAACGGATGCACAACGCGAAGAGCTAAATCAACATAACATTCCTGTTTATGACTCACCGATTCAGTCGATCGAATCTGACAATGGCATGGTGCAGCAAGTTGTGTTGAAGGATGGTACTAGCATCGTATGTACGGGGATATTTTTTAGACCGAAGCTTAGGATCGGGTCGGATTTGCCACAAGACATTGGTTGTGAGCTCACAGAAACAGGAACAGTCATCGTTGATAATCTCGGTAAAACGAACGTTCCAGGCGTTTATAGTGCCGGTGATGCAGCAACACATCTTCATCAAGCCATTATTGCCGCTTCTATGGGCTCCTTAGCTGGGGTCGGCATTAACAACGAACTAAATGAAGAGGAATGGCGTAACATATAATGCTATTGTACAAAATAGTCTAATTCATTTATTCCCTTGAGCTGAATCTACATCCAGATTAATATAGAAACTATATATGTTCTGAGAGGGGTAGTTCAAAATAAAAATTGGATTCCTAATTATTGATATGCAAAACCTTTTCTTACACGATCATATGGAGAAATTAAATGTAATTGAGGCTTGTGAATACATTAATCATGTGTCTGGGTTACTTCGTGCGAAGGACCAAATCGTCATCCATATACAAGACATGGAAGGGGCGAATGCGGATACGGATCCAGAAGCAAGAAATAGTATACCGGAAATTACAGTAGCACCCACGGATATCCAGATGGCGAAAGAATTCTCTAATGCTTTCTGGAAGACGGATTTGGAACAACTTCTACGTGAACATGGTGTTGAATTCATCATCGTTGCGGGCTTCGCCGCAGAACATTGTGTAACCTTTACTATTAACGGTGCACAAGAAAGAGGCTTTCAAGCAGCCCTTTTACAGAAGGCAATCCTTAGCACACGGCCAGATGCTATTACCTCGATTTACCGTGATCGGCATATGATCTCTTACCCGGTGATCGAATTCTTAATGGAGACCATTGCTTAAGATTCTACTAATAGAAGCTATTGTTTATAATTGGAGTTACGTATTAGATAACTAATATGTAACTTCTTTTATTATTGTAAAAAATACATATGGAGGTAATTAAGTTTGAGTACTCACTACTATCTCAGTTGGTTTAATAATTTTTTTCCAGAGAAGCTGGTCCATTGTTTGCATGAGGATATACAAGACAGAAAATCGCTTGTTATGATTAGCGCTGAACCGTCTGGTTATACAGGGGAGCAAATTAACATTGATGATGTTTCTGAATGTACATGGTTAAATCAGGCTGACATTATTTTTGATGAATATCATTTCATTGATTATCGCATGCAGAAGGAAGAGGCCCAGCGATTAATTCACAACGCTTCTGTCATTTTTTTATGCGGTGGAGATCCTGTTTTGCAAAACGATTTTTTGGCGGATTATGAATTATCAAATGTTATTAAGAACAGCAATGCCGTTATAATGGGTGCCAGCGCCGGTGCGATAAACATGGCTGCAAAATGGTTATGCTTGAAAAACACTGGCAATGAAGTTGAAACAAGTACTATTTATGATGGTATTGGCTTTGATCATTTTGCCTATGAATCTCATTCTAAACGCGACTACGCTACGTTTGTTCAAGGTTACCTGTTCCCCTTGTCTGAAGAGATTGATGTTTATGCGGCAGAACAGGAGAGTGCAATGCGTGTAAAGGACGGCAAAATAGAAATAATGGGTCCTGTATATTTAATTTCCCACTCAAAGATTCAGAAATTGGTTGAGACGCTCTAATTAGGCTTACAGCGAATCATCATAGGTTATTAATATCTCCAGGACTTATTGTTGGGCAGAAATGATAAATTTTAGACCGCCTTCAATGGCGGTCTTTCTATGTCCGGCAGATGCTAGCTGTTCATTTTATTGAACTAACGGGCAGGATAACTCAGTAATTTCGCGAATAAGACGTTATAAGAAATCACCAAGAAACTATAAGGAGCAGAAAACATGAAATGCCCTCACTGTAACAACGAATTAAGTGAACTTCCTTTATGTTATGGAAGTGAAGCGCCATATTATTTTTACACTGTACCAGAAGAGAAAAGAACAGAATTAATTAGAGATTTTTGTGTAATTGATGAACAGCATTTCTTTATTAGAGGACATATTGAAATACCAATAATTGATAGTGATGAGAAATTTATATGGAGTGTTTGGGTTTCTCTTAGTGAAGAAAACTTTTTGAAATCTAATGAATTATTGCACGTAGAAGGAAGGGAAACTGAAAAACCTTATTTTGGTTGGTTATCGACTGAACTTTCAATATATCCAATAACTACATTATCGTTAAAGACAATGGTACATACACAAGAAGTTGGTGCTGTTCCGTTAATAGAATTAGAACAAACGAATCATCCACTTGCAGTTGAACAAAGAGAAGGAATTACAATGGAGAGAGTTAAAGAAATTGCTCATTTAATAAATCATAGTCTGTAAGAGAAGAATTTGAAAGAAAGTATGGTCGAAAAAGCTGCCGTGCCGACAGCTTATAAAATCGTATCTACGCCGCGTCGCCGCTCTCCTTGGTCTGCTAAGGGGTTTCGGTGAAACGTAATCAGCAGACAACCTCGCAAGGCTAAATCCATTGGACTCGGTGCGTAATGTCGATTAAGCTAGCGGGGCACATTAGTGGAATAGCGGTTGCTTCGGCAGCCATTTTTTTATTTGTTCAACTAACGGGCAGGTTAGTGAAACCACACAGTTTTCTCTAACGTATAATCATTATTCAAATTTTTCCAATATGGCTCATACAGAGGTGAACTTGGCTGGAGCATTTTTATGACTTGGTTCAATTGGCGTTCTCGATCGCTCTCATCTATTCCTTAGTGTCAATTCCATTCACCTATTTTTCTACACAAGAGATACACTGGGGTTATGAAATTGCTCCAGCCGGTTTAACTTGGTTTGTGGCTGTCAGACTGTCACAACCGAGCAGCATTCAGCGGTGGATAGTACGTACCGCCAGACGAAGAGAAGCTCCTGATGAAGAAGACCTTAGTCCTTCCCCACATTGATATTCCATACTTTCAATTAGGGAGGACAACGATGAAAAAGATTTTGTTGTTTCAAAAATGGGCCAAGCCCATTCTCGTCATGATGATTGGAGTTATTCCGATCATTGTGCTCAGCGGGTGTTCGACAGCATCCCAATCAAACTCGATTAATGCCGATTCAGCAGGGATATTTAACCACTTTTTTATTTATCCATTTTCGATCTTGATCAAATTCTTCGCGAATGCATTTCACGGAAACTACGGATTATCGATCGTGCTGATGACTTTCATCATCAGACTCGCGATCATTCCGCTCATGATGAATCAAACCAAGAAACAAATGGACATGAAAGAAAAGATGGCCGTCCTCCAGCCGGAGTTAACTGCACTTAAGGAGAAGTATAAGAACGACGGCAGTGCGGATGCAGAAAAACAACAGCAAGTCGAGATGATGCAGCTCTACCAGAAGCATCAATTTAATCCCTTAAATATGGGGTGTTTACCGATGCTTCTCCAATGGCCGATCACTCTCGCATTTTACTACGCCATTCGTCGTACCCCAGAGATTGCAGCGGATGATTTTCTGTGGTTTAGCTTGGGGAAAACCGATATGATTTTGCCGCTTATTGCCGCTGCGGTGTATTACGTTCAGTTCCGCGTGTCTCAATCCGTTTCAGCGCAATATCAGCAAAATCAAAATAACCAAATGGCTTTCATCGGATTGTTGTCACCGATCATGATGGGTGTATTTTCTTTTCAGATGCCCGCCGCGTTACCATTATATTGGGCAGTTGGCGGTATATTCATTATCGTGCAAACGATCATACTCAATAAAATGTACACGAAGCCAAATGTAGCGAGTAAAAACTTACCCACCGGTGTAGAAGATTTATAAAATTGAACCAGGTCATAAAACAATACTAAATACAAGGCATCTGAAGCGCGACCTCAGATGCTCTGTTTTTTATGTTGGCGGCTCGTTAACGGGGAACATAGTTCAACATAATGAGAAAAATGAAAGGGCCATCCCACAAAAGGATGACCCTAAAACTTACCGTTACAGACAGCGCGGAGAACCGTATCATAAATAACGATTAAGCTAATGGGAAATTATAGCTCAATAACACCAGAACGAAGCTGCCGACTTGAATCGGCAGCTTTGTTCTGCTAACGGGCAGTTTTGTACAAGAGAAAATGATAAGCTGGAATAAACACTTGCAGTACTGATGGGAGAAAAAGGTGAATATATGGATTCAAATGAACTAAACCCTTTAATGAACAACACAAAATGGGAAGAAATAAGACAAGCAATGTTCAACTATGCTCTTCCAACCAAATGGAGGACTAAAGACATTGATACTGGCTATATCAGCCTTTGGGATGGAGATTGGTATTACCATTTTTCAGATGGTGGCTACAAATTTATTGAGTGGTTAGAAATTCATGCTGAAGATGACTTGATAAAAACTGATTTAATTCAAATCCTAAAAAAAATACATGTTCCAGGTGAAGTAACTACCGACTCGATCATAATTTATGGTTATAAAAAAACTAATGAATTCATTGATTATATTTGAGTAATTGCGCCAACGGGTAGCGTTAGCTCAAATACGATTAGGTAGCCGTCAGTCAATGCGATCAGCTGCCTTTATTCAACTAACGGGCAGGTTAACGCTATAAACCTCTTAGGATTAGTATGCTTAGGTAAAAGAAGTATTCTCCTGAATTCTCTAATGTAAATAAATACAAATTCCACTTCAGTTAATCCATTTTCTATACATATTTTTAAGAGTATATTGAGGTAAATAAAGTGATTATTCACTTTGATAAATCCGAAATTGCTTTGTCGGTATTATTTTACGGCTTCGTAAGGATTGCAAAATCATCGAAATATGGGAGTTTAAAACAGAGGTTGTGCCGTAGTTAGTTTTATGAAAGGAAGGTACAGTGGTGAGTATTTATTACGCTTCAAGCAAAGAGGATATCACTAAGGATGCACTCCAAGAGTTATTTCTTTCAGTAGAATGGGAGTCTGGCAAGTATCCAAACGAGCTTTTACAAGCAATCGGAGGGTCTCATTCAATTGTTACCGCTTGGGAAGGAGGAAAGCTTGTCGGTTTAATAAATGCTTTGTCAGATGGTGTTTTAACGGTATATTTTCATTATATGCTTATTAATCCTAGTTATCAGAGTATCGGTATAGGTAAGGAAATGATGAATATAATGCTTGATAGATATAAAGGGTGTAAAACAAAAGTATTAATTTCTTATCCTCATGCAGTGGATTTCTATAATAAATTTGGCTTTAATACAGAGGATGGAACTACACCAATGTTTATCTCAGAGTTGATATGATTGATGGTATAATTTTCGTATACAAATAATTACATAAATTAATTCCTTATAAAAAAGGGGATGAGCAATATGGCAAATATCGAGCACTTGCAGACCCTGAATGTTCCAGCTTCAAAGGTATATGAAGCATTAACCACTGCAAAAGGACTTTCAGAAATATGGACAAATGAACTAATAGTCAATGATCAGATCGGTTGTATAAATGAGTTCCTATTCGGCGGAAAAGGCTTAACAAAGATGCGAGTTGATGAGCTTGTTCCCGATAAAAAGATTTTGTGGCAGTGTGTTGATTCAGATCCAGAATGGATAGGTACGACAATTTCTTTTGATATGAAGGAAAAAAACGGGAAGACTTCAATCATTTTTCGTCAGATGAATTGGGAGGAAGTGACCTCATTTTATCGCGTATGTAATTATAACTGGGCTATTTTTTTGTACAGTCTTAAACAGTATTGCGAAGAAGGCGAGGGTCTCCCATATCATAAACGGAAGTTTTAGAACCATTGAAAACACGGTTGGGTGACTAAAGTACAGGATATCCCGAGAAATGATTTCGGAAGTACTGGGTAAGTACGAAGAAGTTTTCACCCAAGTTTTTACAATCATTCGGTTCAACTATTGGGAAACTATAGTTCAATATTGAGAGGGTTAACGAAAGGTAGTTCATGGTTAGGTGGCTATCACTATTAATATCTATGATGAAATCTGCGCTTTAATAATATGCTTATATCGAAGGAGGTATTGGAATGAAGCAACTTTATATAAAGCAGAAGGTATTCAGTCTAAGTGGTAAATTTACGGTAAAGAATCAGCAGGAGCAGGATGTCTATTATGTAGAGGGCAGTTTTATGCAAATACCAAAGACGTTCTCCATTATGAATACAACAAGAGATGAAGTCGCACTTATTACGAAGAAGGTATTTAGTTTTTTACCGAAGTTTTTTGTTGAGGTCAATGGCCGAGAGGTGTTAACGATTAAGAAGGAGTTTTCTTTCTTTAAAGCACGCTATACGATTGATGCGGCTGACATTGAGGTACATGGTAACTGGTGGGACATGGATTTTCAGGTCTTGCAGCATGATGTAGTCATAGGTAAAGTGAATAAGGAGTGGTTCACTTGGGGTGATAGCTACAAGGTTCAAATACTAAATGAGGAGATGGAGGCAATCATAATTGCGTTCGTTGTTGCAATTGATTGTGTAAAAGCTGACCAAGCAACTGCTTCCTCATCAGCGACGATTTAATTTAGGGACATATAAAATAATATATTTAAGGAATTAATATTTCATAAAATCATACTAGAATAGTTACGAAAGTATAGAGCCTAGTTCAATAAATAGCGATAGTTTAAGATTTTAATATGCCTTGAACAACTGATGAATGAAAACGATTGAACTTTTCTATTTAAACCATTAAATTTTTATGTTTTTAGCCTAAAAGATGCATTGACCCGGAAAAGGTTGGAGCCTATAATCATAAACAGGGAAAATTCATTAGATATGGAGCTATCTGTAACCTGAGGATTTCTCAATAGTTCTATTTGTAAACGCATACAATGAGGTTTTTCCATATTTTCTAAGAAGGAGGAGATTGGATAAGTTAGATTGTTTCTTTTTTTCTCATTTTTGCAAACGTTTGCACAACGTAATTTGCACTTAAAATTAATGAGGAGGTTATTTAATTGGTACGAAAACAATCTAGGCGGTTTGTTTCTTGGTTGATCATTTTTTCGCTAATCTTTAGTTTATTCGGTTTATCGGGCGGGGCTTCAGCCAGCAACACTGATTATACAGTCTCCTATACGAACACCACAGCATCTTCTGTGACACTGCATTGGACTACGAATAATTGGACGAATACTACGGACACAGTCATGTCTAAAAGCGGGACCACGTTTACGGCCAACCTCAATGTGCAGGAGGGCGCAACACTCATTTATTGTTATCACATCACAGCCCCGACGGATAGCTGGGACAGCAACGGAGGGAAGAACTGGACGGTAGTTATTCCGGTTGCTGGGAAGTATGAAGCTGAGAGCGCAGCCTTGTCAGGTGGCGCAAAAATAAATACGAATCACAGCGGTTATACCGGTACTGGTTTTGTTGATGGGTACACTACCACAGGAGCAACTACCACCTTCAATGTTCAATCTTCCGCTGCAGGCGCCTATAATGCCACGCTTCGCTATGCCAATGCGACTGGCAGTGCCAAGCAAGTTTCCATTTATGTGAATGGAGCAAAGGTAAAGCAGTCCACTTTAGCGAATTTGGCAAACTGGGATACATGGAGTGACCAAACAGAAACGCTCTTATTACAGGCAGGAAATAATACGATCGCTTACAAATATGACTCGAATGATACTGGGAATATCAATATCGACTATCTAACTCTTTCAGCCACAGCAACGCCAACGCCTACCGCAACACCAACGCCAACAGTGACTCCTACGCCAACACCAACCGTAACACCAACGCCAACAGTGACGCCTACACAAACACCAACCGTAACGCAAACACCAACAGTGACTCCTACACCAATACCAACCGTAACACCAATACCAACGCCAACTTCGGCTGGCTTAACGGTTCATTTTAAGAAACCAGCAAACTGGAGCTCAACGATCCGAATCCATTACTGGAATCTGAGTCCGACAACGGTTCCAACAAGCGGAGCTTGGCCAGGAATTCTGATGAAATCGGACGGAAGCGACTGGTACAGCTATACTATTGCCAACGCCACCGGCACAAGCCTTATCTTTAATGATGGAAACGGCAAACAGACGGCCGATTTGTCCCGCAGTGTAAAAGAGGGCTGGTATTCCGCAGATAATGTGTGGTATGACGCTAATCCAGAAATTCCGAAGATCCCCGTGATTTCAGTCTCTCCTACGCCGAAGACATATGATTCTACCCAAACTGTGAAGCTCTCCAGTATCAATACTGGCGATAAAATCTACTATACGACAGACGGGTCGACACCAACGACATCTTCTACCTTATACACGGCTCCAATCCAAGTAGTTTCTACTACGACTATCAAGGCTTTTGGTGTTAACTCCTTAGGTCAAGCAGGCAGTGTAGGCACTTTTGCTTATGTCATTGACCTAAATCTCGACCTGCAAGCCCCAACGATAACCGCAAATTTACCTGTTGGGAATTCAAGCTCTGCGGTCACCGTCTCTTTTAATATAAAAGATAACAAAGCAGCAACGACCACCGCATATTACACAGATAATGGGACGGAACCAACTACCAGTTCAAATCTCTATATCTCGGGCAATGCTTTAACTGCTCTGGCTGGACCGTCCATTCTTATTAATAAGACGACGACACTGAAATTCCTGGTGGTTGATGGTGCCGGAAATGAAACGAAACAGAGCTTTGTCTATACGATTGGAAATAAAGGCGATTTCCGCGAAGACACCATTTATTTCGTAATTACTTCACGATTCTATGATGGTGATCCGAGTAACAATGTACATTCATGGGAGGATGCTAAAGCAGGGAATCCGGATTCAGACCCAGCTTGGAGAGGTGACTTTAAGGGACTGATTCAAAAGCTCGATTACATCAAAGCGCTCGGATTCAGTGCTATTTGGATTACGCCAGTGGTGCAGAATGCCAGCGGGTATGATTATCATGGCTACCATGCGATTAACTTTTCCAAAGTAGATCCAAGATATGAGTCAGCGGGAGCCTCTTATCAGGAATTGATTAATGCAGCTCATGCCAAAGGGATAAAGGTTATTCAGGATGTTGTTGTGAATCATACTGGTAATTTTGGGGAAGAGAATCTGTTGCCTATGTTCAAAAAAGATCCGACTGCAGCGGACACCGTAAATAACATGCTTAAAATTACGGATAAACTGCCAGCTAACTATGATACGATGACCCCTGATCAGCAATATCAGGCCAGACTCGCAATCATGAAAAATGCGGAAACCAACAATAACATGTATCATACCGAAAAAAGTCTTTCCTGGGAATCTTACACCGTACAGACAGGACAGATTGCAGGAGACGCTGTGGACTTGAATACGGAAAATCCTGTAGTGAATCAGTATCTAATTGACAGCTATAATCAGTATATTGATATGGGTGTTGATGCTTTCCGGGTCGATACTGTGAAGCATGTAAGTCGGTATATTTTTAACAAATACTTTGTTCCTGCTTGGAAAACAAGAGGGGGCTCAAACTTCTTTGTCTTTGGTGAAGTGGCTACTCGGTACAGAGATGTATGGAATAGTGGAATTCCGGCAATATCGACTCCATTCTATACATGGAAAAGCTCGAAAGCCTATCCGGGTGATGGACAAAATGACTACGCTTCCAACAAGCTGTCAGTGGAACAAGAGTGGGCAGATAACTCTACTACAGCAGGGCAGCCAACCTCGAACAATGCTTTTTTAATAGGCAATAATTATCACGCGCCTGACTATTCGATGAAATCGGGTATGGATGTTATTGATTTCCCGATGCATTGGGCATTCAAGACTGCACAGGAAGCATTCAGTATGAAGAGCGGTGATCAATATTATAACGATGCTACTTGGAATGTAACTTATGTTGACTCTCATGACTATGCACCTGACCAAGCCCCAGAGAATCAACGATTTGCAGGGACACAAGACACTTGGGCTGAGAATCTCTCGCTGATGTTCACCTTCAGGGGAATACCTGCAATCTATTATGGTTCTGAAATTGAGTTTAAAAAAGGATCAGTCATCGATGTAGGCCCAAATGCACCACTTAGCTCAACAGGGCGTGCTTACTTTGGAGATCAAATTGAAGGTAGCGTTACTGTTCAGGACTACGGTAAGTATACAAATGCTACTGGCACACTTGCCGATTCATTAAACTATCCTTTGGCAAAACATATTAGACAACTCAATTTAATCAGAAGAGCAGTTCCAGCCTTGCAAAAAGGCCAGTATTCCACAGAAAATGTATCCGGTGATTTGGCATTTAAAAGAAGATATACCGATAGCGCGAAAGGCATCGATAGCTTTGCGTTAGTTACGATCTCAGGAAATGCAACATTTACCGGAATTCCGAATGGAACTTACGTGGATGCAGTGACTGGCGATACCAAAAACGTTACTAACGGTACAATCACTCTGGTATGCTCTGGAAAAGGAAACGCTAGAGTGTATGTATTGAACGGTAGCGGTGGAATTGGAGTAACCGGAACCTACCTGAAGTAGTATAAAATCTTTTAGTAAAAAGAGAAGAAGCAACCTCAGTTCGGATTGTTCACCGATCTAAGGTTGCTTCTTCATATACAACTTAATCATTTAATCCTTTTCCATCCAGAATTTGCGGCATCCATTTTTCAACCCTAGATACTCGAGTTTTGGATTGCTTGGGTTCAGAAAAATGATGAAGGTATGCTCTTTGCCGACCGGGCGTCAAGGCTTCAAAAGCATTTTTCAAGGCAGGTATTTCATCAAGTTTAGTTTGAAATTCATCAGGAATGATGAAATCTGTATTCTTTTTAAATTCCACTTCCAAACCAGCTTTTTCAACCTCGATGGCTTCATAAATATATTCTTTTATGATGCTTTCTTTTTCAAGGATTTCTTGAACATTGGTGAACCGGATCTGGCGTGCAGCTTGTACATTCTCCGTTTGTTGAATCAGAATCCCATGGGTATCCTTTAATAAGACACCTTTATGAAACAGCAGTGCAATATATTCTTTAAATCCATGGATTAAGACTATGTTTTTGTTCTCAAACGTGTAACAAGGATGCATCCATTTAAAGTCTTCGGTCAGCTCACAGTCAAGAACGATATTTCTCAACGTCTCGTATTCTTCCTGCCACTGTTTTACTTTCCTTAGAAATCCGTCCACCTTAGGATTCGTTTTACTATTAGTCATTAAGGAACACCCTTCTTCCTCGTAATCATATTAAGATTTTTACTTGCTTAGCTTGTCCCTTTTGTGGCTGATCTAATTGCATAGTTTGCATACAGACACTAGTAAAGCTAACATAATATTAGATGTCTCTTATGGAAATGGCTAGTAAAACTTATGTTAGCGAGGTATTTATGAATACAATTACCGTAGATTTAGTTGCAAGATTAATTAATGAACAATTTCCCGCGTGGTCCGATTTAGAGATTAGACCAGTAAAATTCAGCGGGAATGATAATCGAACGTTTCATTTAGGTGAGCATATGAGCGTGAGGTTGCCAAGTGCAGCAGCTTATGCTCCACAAGTAGAGAAAGAGCAACGATGGTTGCCCATATTAAGTAAAGAACTCACGTTACCTATTCAAATACCATTAGCCAAAGGGAAGTCTAACGAAGAATATCCATTGCCGTGGTCTATCAATAAGTGGGTAGAGGGTGAGACATTAACGTACCAAAATATTAAGGATCTTAACCAGTTTGCAAGAGATTTGGGAGCATTTTTAATAGAATTACAATCTATTGATGCTAGTGGGGGACCTTTAGCAGGAGAACATAATTTCTATAGAGGTGGATCTTTAGCTGTATATGATGAAGAGTCTAGACATGCGATTGAGCATAATAAAGATATTTTTAATGAAGATCTATTGAGAGAAATCTGGGAATTAGCATTAGATTCTAAATGGAATTCCAAGCCGGTTTGGGTTCATGGAGATATTGCGCCAGGGAATTTACTAGTCAAAGATGGAAAGCTGTGTGCAGTCATTGATTTCGGAATCTTGGGTGTAGGCGATCCTGCTTGTGATGCGGCAATGGCATGGACCTTTTTTAATGGGGATAGTAGAAAGGTATTCAAGGATATATTACAGATGGATGAGGAGACTTGGAATAGAGCAAGAGGATGGGCTTTATGGAAAGCGTTAATCACATATAATGGAAATCGATATTCTAACCCAAAGGTAGCGAGAGAATCTTTAAATATTATCAATCTAATAGCAGATGACTTTGAATTGTAGAAATTGCCCTACATAAAACATGTAAACTAACCCATACTAGTTCATAAGTATGATAATTTATGAACATTTAGCGACTGACAACGATTATCATATTAGAATTATTATAAATAACTTGACAGGCCTTAATTTGGTTAATTATAATAATTACAAATAGTATTCAGATATGTGATGTTTGCAGATTTGAATATTGTATCCACAAAAAATAAAACTTAAAGGAGATTTAAATAATATGTCACTTATCGGAACAGAAGTCCTACCATTCAAAGCAAGCGCATTTCAAGATGGGAAATTCATCGATGTATCAGAAGAAAACTTTAAAGGTAAATGGAGTGTAGTTTGCTTCTACCCAGCTGACTTTACATTCGTATGCCCAACTGAACTTGAAGATCTGCAAAACCAATATGAAACCCTGAAACAACTGGGTGTTGAAGTTTATTCCGTTTCCACAGATACTCACTTTACACATAAAGCATGGCATGAAAGCTCTGCAGCTATTGGCAAGGTAAAATACATTATGATCGGCGATCCTTCTCATGTGATTTCCCGTAACTTTGATGTTCTGATCGAAGCTGACGGTCTTGCTGATCGTGGTACATTCATCATTGATCCAGACGGTATTATCCAAACCGTTGAAATTAATGCTGGTGGTATTGGTCGCGATGCTAGTGCACTTGTTAACAAAATCAAAGCCGCACAATATGTACGCAATCATCCAGGTGAAGTTTGCCCAGCGAAATGGTCCGAAGGTGCAGAAACTCTTAAACCAAGTCTCGATCTTGTAGGTAAGATTTAAGGAGCGAAAGCTAAATGAAATTAGATCAAGAAATAAAAGCTCAACTAGCTCAATACCTAGAACTCTTGGAAGGCGACGTAGTACTGAAAATCAGTGCAGGCTCTGACGAAGCATCTCAAGAGATGGAAGCGCTGGTTGATGAAATTGCCAAAATGTCAGCTAGGATAACGGTAGAAAAAACCGAACTGCCTAGAACCCCAAGCTTTAGCGTAAATCGTGTGGGTGAAGATACGGGCGTAACCTTTGCTGGAACTCCGCTAGGACATGAGTTTACTTCATTAGTGTTGGCTCTATTGCAAGTTAGCGGAAGAGCGCCTAAGGTTGAGCAAAGTGTTATTGATCAGATCAAAAGCATTAATGGCGAATATAAGTTTGAAACTTATGTCAGCCTAAGCTGTCACAATTGCCCTGATGTTGTACAAGCACTGAACCTAATGAGTATCTTCAATCCTGGGATTACCCATACGATGATTGACGGCGGAGTGTTCAAAGAAGAGGTAGAACGCAAAGAAATTATGTCTGTTCCAAGCGTTTACCTTAACGGTGAATTTTTCGAAAGTGGTCGTATGACGGTTGAAGAAATTCTAGCTAAAATGGGTAGTACTGTAGACGCATCAGAGTTTGACAATAAAGCTCCATATGATGTACTTGTTGTTGGCGGTGGCCCAGCAGGTGCAAGTGCAGCAATTTACGCAGCGCGTAAAGGAATTCGCACAGGGATTGTCGCTGAACGCTTAGGCGGACAGGTTAACGACACACTTGGCATTGAGAATTTTATCAGTGTAAATTACATTGAAGGTCCTCAGCTAGTGGCTAAACTCGAAGAGCAAGTGAAAGAGTATGGCATTGATGTGATGAAGTTACAACGTGCCACACGTTTAGATAAGAATGATTTAATTGAAGTTGAACTCGAGAACGGTGCTGTTCTAAAGAGTAAGACGGTCATTTTGTCGACAGGTGCTCGTTGGCGCAATATGGGTGTGCCTGGTGAAGCTGAATTCAAGAATAAAGGCGTAGCCTACTGCCCACACTGTGATGGTCCTTTGTTTGCAGGCAAAGATGTTGCCGTTGTCGGCGGCGGTAATTCAGGGATTGAGGCAGCAATTGATCTAGCGGGTATAGTGAAGCATGTAACGGTTCTGGAATTTGCTCCAGAGCTCAAAGCAGATGCTGTACTGCAAGATCGTCTCTACAGCCTACCTAACGTTACTGTGCTTAAGAACGTGCAAACGAAAGAAATTACCGGAACTGATAAGGTAGATGGTATTTCTTATATCGACCGTGCGACAGAAGAAACTCACCATATTGAATTACAGGGTGTGTTTGTACAGATCGGTTTGGTTCCGAACACAGATTGGTTAGGTGACATGGTTGAACGTACTCGCGTTGGCGAGATCGTTGTAGATAGCCATGGTGCCACAAATGTACCAGGAGTATTTGCTGCTGGCGATTGCACTAATAGTGCTTATAAACAAATCATCATTTCGATGGGATCCGGTGCAACTGCAGCTTTAGGTGCATTTGATTATCTGATCCGCAACTAATCGATACTGTTAATTAAAGCAAGTAACCCAAAGCCCTCACTTTTCACAAGGTGGGGGCTTTTTTGTATGCTATCCGTATGTTATGAGCGAAAAAAGGGGGATTTGTAAACTTTTTTGGAGGATTTTATGAGAATTTCTCGAATACATATTTCAAATATGAATTAAGCAAAATTGAGAATTTAGCACGGTTGGAAAAACCTTTTTCTGGATAATTTAAATATTACCGAAGGACAGCTTTTAAACAAAGAAGAACCGCTTTACATAGCTATACGAGAGAATCAAGCATTAAAGTCCGATGTTCCGGCCAACTTCTATGGATTCGAGTTTACGGGTACAGCGACACCTCTTCATGATCAAAACGGTCAGGTCATTGGCGGGATTGCAGTTCAGATTCGTAGACAAAGTGAATTAAAGGCTACTTATTCAATCCCAATAAGCTGGTAGAGATGTGGAGAATACTAAGAGGTCCTATCGATTATTAAAAAGCTTGCTGACCAAACGAATTTACTCGGGCTGAATGCAGCCATAGAAGCGGCTCATGCAGGTGAGAAGGGAAGAGGTTTTGAAGTCGTAGCTAAGGAAATTCGGAAATTTTCACGGGAAACCGTTTCTTCAACTCAAAACATAAATGAAACCATGTTACAGATTTAGGGGATTACGAACCAAATGGCTAATTCGATAGAGAAGATAGCGGCTATCGGACAAGAACAGGCTGGATCTGTTCAGCATACTTCTGTATTTATTGAGAAAATAAAAATAATGTCCCAAAAGCTTAACGAGTTTGCGAATAAATTGTAGCAAGAGAATCAGTTCTTTTTTTGTTGAAACAAAAGAATATTTTAAACGTATATTTAAATTCATGAATGGTATAGTAAGATAGTAGTTGAGTAACAAACTTAGGAGGAATAAATTATGTCAACGCCGCACAATGCAGCACAAAATGGTGAAATCGCCAAAACAGTATTAATGCCAGGAGATCCGTTAAGAGCGAAGTATATCGCAGAAACCTATTTGGAGAACCCAACCCAATTTAATACGGTACGGAATATGTTTGGATATACAGGCACTTACAAAGGTAAAGAAGTGTCAGTAATGGGTTCGGGAATGGGAATGCCAAGTATCGGTATTTATTCTTATGAACTATACAAAAATTATGGTGTGGAAAACATCATTCGCATCGGTAGTGCAGGTGCCTACACAGATAAATTGAATTTATTTGATGTGGTACTGGCGGATAGTGCGTGGAGTGAATCTACATACGCCTATGTGCAAAGTGGTGTAGAAGGAGACGTACAGCTGCCAAGTAAAGAATTGAACGAAGTCATTGAAGAAGCGGCTAAACGTATTAACAAGCCACTTTTGACTGCAAGAATTCATTCAAGCGATGTATTCTATCATGAAGATAACGTGCCAGGCCACAATGAATTTTACAATGAACATGGCTGTGTATGTGTAGAAATGGAGAGCTATGCATTGTTCCATAATGCGAAAGTATTAGGTAAACAAGCAGCATGTATTCTTACTATTTCAGATTCGTTAGTTACTCATGCAGTAACCACGGCAGAAGAAAGACAAAATTCTTTCAACAGCATGATGGAAGTTGCATTAGAAGCAGCGATTTCTCTTTAAGATTAAGAAGTGGAAGATAAACTAAAACATCTTTATACAGAAATTGTATAGAGGTGTTTTTTTTGTGTTTTCAAGACTAAAGAGGATATACCCTTAGGTTCGTTATTGACAAGAAGAAAAATCCAGATCATAATAACATATGAGCACTTGTTCATATGTTATTATGATCTGGAGCTTTTGAATACCACTGCGCGCGCATACTAATACTATCTTGCTAAAGGTAAATAGGAGGTAAATCATGGAGGACAAGAAGAATAATCACAATCATCAGATTGAGCATGTAGACGGGCAACACTCCGATCACGATCACAGCGATCACAATCACTCCCATGCAGGACATGATCATTCCCATGGGCCTCACGGTCATCATCATTTTGATCCTAGCGGAAACAAAAAAGGACTAATGATTGCATTAATAATTACAGTAGGAATTATGTTTTTGGAGTTTTTTGGCGGACTGGTCACTAACAGCTTAGCGCTGCTATCGGACAGTGGGCATATGCTAAACGATGCAAGCTCCTTAGCATTAAGCCTAGTAGCGGTCTGGTTTGCAACTAAACCTGCATCTCCCAATAAAACATATGGATTTCATCGGTTTGAAATTCTAGCGGCACTATTGAATGGGGTCACCTTATTTGTAGTTGCTGGGTTTATCATCGTGGAGGCTTATGGCCGATTCTTCGAGCCGCCTACGGTTGCAAGTGGTTCTATGATGCTGATCGCATGTATAGGTCTTTTAGCCAATGTTGCTAGTGCTTGGTCTCTTATGAGAAAAGGAGATGTAAAGAATAACATTAACCTTCGCAGCGCTTATCTTCATGTGCTTGGCGATGCTTTAGGCTCGGTAGGGGCTATTATTGCAGGTTTAGTTATGATGATTTTTGGCTGGTATATTGCTGACCCGATTATAAGCGTACTAGTTGCTCTATTAATTCTTAGAGGTGCTTGGGGAATCATCAAACATACCGTTCATGTTCTTATGGAAGGTACACCGATTACAGTGAATCCATCTGAGGTGAAGGCAGTTCTTGAGAATATCGAGGGCGTTATAAATGTTCATGATCTTCATATTTGGACAATTACCTCGGGTCTTGATTCACTAAGCTGCCATCTCTTAATCAAAGATCAGGAAGATGATCAACGTATTTTGCAGCAAGCCATTCAGTTAATAGCGGAACGCTTCAAAATCCAGCATACTACTATTCAAATTGAGACATCGGTGATATCCCATGAAGTGATGAAAGTCTAATTATATTTTATATTTTGAATAGATTAGGGGGGCTATAGTATAATAAAACTATATGGAAAGGAGTGATTGGTGCATGGAAGATCATACGCACGAGCACGAATCATGTAGCACGGGTGAACGAAAAAGTCATCACTCTGAGAAGACTAAAAAGAACCTGGTTAGCCGACTCAATAGAATTGAAGGACAAGTAAGAGGGCTAAAGGGATTAATTGAGAAGGACACCTATTGTGATGATGTGCTGCATCAAATCTCTTCGGTCCAATCTGCTTTGAACGGCGTAGGAAAGCTTTTGTTAGAACATCATATGAAGAGCTGTGTCGTAGAACGAATTCAAGATGGTGAAAATGAAGTGTTAGATGAGTTATTAATTACCATCAATAAATTAATCAAATAATTGATAATAGAAAGGATTCGTTGGAATCCTTTTTTTATTTAGATTCATGTATAGTATAGGGGGGTATACTAATGTTGTTAGAAAATATAATGAAGGAGGACGACCCATATGAACGTAGAGGTATTTACAACACCGACTTGTGAGGATTGCAGAAATTTTAAAAAGTTCTTGAATGAGCATCATATTCCATTTACTGAATTTAATATTGCAGATCATCCTGACCATGCAGATACGTTATTTAATCGAACGGGAAAAAGATTGGTTCCTACCATTTTCATTAACAATCAGGTGTTTTTCGGATTTGTGTTCAATCGTCAAGAAATTGAGAAACAGCTGCATGTCTAATGTTCAGTTCGGACAATTTCTCTGAGCATGATAAGTTAGCTCACGATTGGGTATATATAGAGTAGGGGACTATACTAAATTACATCTTGAGAGGAGCTTTTATGATGTCACATCAAAACTACAAAGCGTGTATTGAAGAATGTTTAAAATGTATGGTGGCTTGTAATCACTGTTACTCATCTTGCTTGGAGGAAGATCATGTTGGAATGATGAAGGAATGCATTCGCCTGGATCGTGAATGTGCGGAAATATGCGGATTCACTGCACATGCCCTGTCGATGAACAGTAAATATGCCAAGGCCTTATGTTTAGCTTGTGCAGAGGCTTGTGAAGCCTGCGGCAACGAATGTAAAAAGCATGACCATGATCATTGCCAGCAATGTGCAGAAGCATGTTTTGCCTGTGCGAAAATCTGCCGTGAAATGGCCGCTTAACTCAGTAGGACTCTCTTCAGAGAGGACGGATTCATGAAGGAGTTTTCTCAGAAACAGGATTTCTGTTACTGAGAAAACTCCTTTTTAAGTATTTAGAGTATAGCTTGTCGCTTGACATAATATAGGGTAGGGGGGTATACTAACATCAAGAAGAGGATGATGCAAACAATGGAAATCATCACAAAAGTGGAAGAGGTGTTTATATAATGACTACTGCTGCGGCGGGACAATCGCAAACTTCATTACAAATCACAGGGATGACTTGTGCTGCTTGTGCGAACCGCATTGAAAAAGGCTTGAATAAACTAGAAGGTGTAAGTGAAGCCAACGTAAACTTTGCAATGGAAAGGGCTACAGTGACTTATGATCCAAACATAGTGGACGTTAGTAAGATGGAAGCAAGTATTCAGAAGCTTGGGTACAGCACAGCTAAAGAAGCTGTAGATTTACAGCTTGTAGGTATGACATGCGCTGCTTGTGCATTGAAAATTGAGAAGACTCTGAATAAGCTACCTGGCGTAAGCACTGCCAGTGTGAACTTTGCGATGGAAACAGCACATGTCGAATATAATCCCGTTGAAGTTTCTGTACCTGACATGCAGAAGCGGGTGGAGAAGCTTGGATACAAGGCTGTTCCCAAACAAGAGCAAGGTGACCCAGCGGAACAGCGACAACAAGATTTATCCAAGCAAAAGCGTAAGCTGCTGATCTCCGCGATTCTATCGTTTCCACTGCTGTGGGCGATGGTGAGCCACTTTTCCTTCACTTCGTGGATATGGCTGCCTGATCTTTTTATGAATCCATGGTTCCAATTGATTTTGGCAACGCCGGTTCAATTTTATATCGGAAAACAATTTTACATCGGTGCTTATAAAGCGCTACGTAACGGCAGTGCGAACATGGATGTTCTAGTTTCACTCGGGACCTCGGCGGCGTTTTTTTACAGCCTGTACTTAACAATCGTTTGGGCTGTCAATGGTGGGAGCGCGCATCATGGACCAGAAATGTATTATGAAACAAGTGCAGTATTGATTACGCTGGTTCTAATGGGTAAATTGTTCGAATCCTTGGCAAAAGGACGGACATCAGAAGCTATTAAATCCTTGATGGGCTTGCAGGCCAAGACAGCTTTAGTTGTCCGCGACGGTGAAGAATTAAGCATTCCTGTAGAGGAAGTTATTACTGGTGATATAGTACTTGTTCGTCCAGGGAATAAAGTACCTGTGGATGGTGAAGTTCTGGAAGGGATCTCTTCGGTAGATGAATCCATGCTGACCGGAGAAAGCCTCCCTGTTGAAAAGAAAGCCGGAGATTCCGTCATTGGAGCGACGATTAATAAAAACGGCATGCTTCGAATTAAGGCAACAAAAGTAGGTAAGGAAACTGCTCTTGCGCAGATCATCAAAGTGGTAGAAGAAGCGCAAGGCTCGAAAGCTCCGATTCAACGGGTCGCTGATGTCATCTCCGGTATCTTCGTTCCAATCGTTGTTGGGATTGCCGTTATTGCATTCTTAGTGTGGTACTTTATCGTAACACCGGGTGATTTTGCAGGAGCTTTGGAAAAAGCAATCGCCATTCTGGTTATCGCTTGCCCTTGTGCTTTGGGTCTGGCTACGCCAACCTCCATTATGGCTGGTTCCGGACGTGCAGCTGAACTGGGAATCCTGTTCAAAGGCGGGGAGCATTTAGAGCAAACACATAAAATTGATACGATTATCTTGGATAAAACAGGTACAGTAACAAAGGGCAAACCTGAGCTTACCGATATTTTGGTCGAAGGCAACGAGACAGAATTTCTTAGACTGGTGGGTGCAGCTGAGAAGAATTCAGAGCATCCACTTGCAGAAGCTATTGTCGCAGGCATCTTGGAAAGAAATATTGAATTGCCAGGGACAGAATCTTTTGAAGCCATACCGGGTTTTGGAATCAAGGCTGTCGTGGAAGGCAAAGAGCTGTTAATTGGTACTCGGCGTCTCATGGACAAATACGGTGTAGAGGCAAGTCATGCTTATAACATCATGTCTACTTTAGAAGAATCCGGTAAAACAGCAATGCTTGTGGCTATAAATAAAGGGTACGTGGGTATGGTAGCTGTTGCGGACACCATTAAAGAAACCTCTCAGGCTGCTGTCAGTCGCTTGAAAGGAATGGGAATCCAGGTCATCATGATTACCGGAGATAACGAACGTACGGCAAAGGCGATCGCAGCTCAAGTTGGCATTGACCATGTACGCGCTGAAGTGCTTCCAGAAGGAAAAGCGGAGGAAGTGAAAAAATTACAAGCGCAAGGCAAGATAGTAGCCATGGTTGGCGATGGTATTAATGATGCTCCAGCTCTCGCAACTGCAGATATTGGGATGGCCATTGGTACCGGTACGGACGTGGCTATGGAAGCTGCGGATGTTACTTTAATGCGAGGCGATCTATCCAGTATTCCCGACGCTATCTACATGAGTCGTAAAACAATGACTAATATTAAACAAAATCTATTCTGGGCACTTGGCTACAACTCACTTGGCATTCCGATTGCAGCACTTGGTTTCTTGGCTCCGTGGGTAGCGGGTGCGGCAATGGCTCTCAGTTCGGTTTCCGTTGTTCTTAATGCACTTCGTCTGCAACGTGTGAAGATCCGTAACTAAATCACTAGAGGAATGAGGACGGAGATAAGGATATGGGAGAGATCACAAAAATCGCAGTTGCACCTCCAATTCAAGTGGGGGGAAGCCTGTTTACACCAGAGCAGCTTGCTACAATAGGAGCAATTCTAGGAACGAATGCAAAAATTGAAATGACATCTTTTAAACAGCTTTATTTGGAGGTGCCTCTGGAACAACGTGAAGTGATTGTGGAGCAACTTGAGCGTATAGGATTAGAAGTATATTCAGCGGGTTTTGTCACGAAAAGCCTGATTGCTTGTAATTTTTGTAAAGGGGCTGAGGAAGCAGGTCTGGCAGTTGCACAGAAATTAAATCAGTCCATCGCAGGGATTGAAACACCTATGCCACTGAAGATTGGTTATGCGGGCTGTGCACTCGGAACCAGCGAGCCTCTGTTGAAAGACATTAGCGTTGTGAAAATGCGTAATACCTATGAGATTTTTGTGGGTGGAGAACCAAAAGGGCTTAAGACTTCAATCGCTCAATCCCTTAGATCAGGGCTAAGTGAAGATCAACTTATTCCAGTGATTCTGTCATTGATTAACTACTATAAGGCCAACGCCAAAGGGAAAGAGAAATTCAGAAAGTTCATTGACCGGGTGACGATAGAATTGCTGCAACAAGTTGTTGCTGTGTAGGATAAGGTTTTAATTTTAAGAGGGGCTTCCTTTATAGGAGCTCCTCTTTTTAGTGTGATCTAAGAATAATGCTACGAAATGCAAAGTTTGTAAAATTAATAAACTATTTAAGTAAATAAAGTGTTAAAATTTATAAAAATAATACCTTTATTATCAAGATAAATAGATGCCATAGGGGATGGCATGGAAGATGCGATGATCATTATATAAACAGAATGAGAGGGAAGTTGACCAAATTATGATCAATCTTAGTTCAGAGCGACAACAGCAAGTTAGCTATATTGGGATTACTGAGGCTGATTTAAATGTATTGAAAAGTAAGGAGAAAGAATTCAAGCAAATCGTAAGCTCCCTTGTAGATGAATTGTATAAGCAGATGATAGAGGAACCTGAGCTACTCCACATCATTGAACAGCACAGTACGCTTGATCGATTGAAGGAAACGCAGCAGTGGTATTTTTTATCCATGGCATCGGGTGTGATTGATGAAGCATTTATTGAAAGACGACTGCTTATAGGTAAAATTCACTCGCGTATTGGTCTGACAACAAATTGGTATTTGGGCACTTACATATTATATTTGGATCTCGCTACAGCTTATTTTGAACGGATATTACCGACTGATTGGAAACCCGTCATTCATGCATTAACCAAGATGTTTAATCTGGATTCACAGTTGGTTCTGGAAGCCTACGAAGTCGATGAAAAAGCAAAAATAGAAAATTTATTAGAAAAGCAAAACCACTTGCTTACAGGTGTTAGTTCTGCGGTTCAAGAATTAGTATCCTTAATGGTTCAACTGAAAGATAGCAGTGAATCCATCGAGGAATTAGCTAGTAAGAATGCTGATTATCAAGAGAAAACACATCAAACTGTGTTATATCTTGACAAAGAGGTAGAGTCTATTCATCAAGTGGGTACAATGATTAGGGAGGTTGCTGATCATACGCATCTTTTGGGCTTAAACGCAGCCATTGAAGCGGCAAGAGCAGGGGAGTACGGTAGAGGCTTTGAAGTCGTCGCGAATGAAGTACGCAAGTTAGCTCGTCGCTCTAAAGATTCAATCGGAACGATTGATGAGAAGCTGAATAATATCAACTCCACACTGTCCAAGGTGAAAAAAGAATCGGAACACAATTCCATGTATTCTAGAGATCAGGTGAAGGGCTCTCAAGAACTGGCCTCCTTCGTGAATCTGATTGAAAAAGTGACCGTCGAGTTAGAAAACTTGAAATAATCAAGCATGTCCTCATATTGCGGATCGAATGTTATGTATTCATTTCTGGTACAAGGAGCGATGAGTGTGCCTGTAGATCATCATGAACAAGATGCAGAAAATTCATCTAGAAAGATTGTGGCAGGTTTATTTATGTCGCTGGATGGAGTGGTAAACTCGCTTGAAGCCTCACCTAAGAAGTGGGGGAGTAATGAAATGAATGAGACGATTGCTGCGGGTGTTGCACAGGCGGATACTGTATTGCTTGGAACACGTACTTACAAGATGTTAGCCCAGTTCTGGCAGCATCAGAGTGACGATCTACCCATGGCAAGATTCCTGAACCATTCTGACAAATATCTGGTCTCCAGTACGATTACGGAGGACATGCTCGAATGGCAACCTGCGAGCCTGATCAAGGGCAAGCTCTTCGAGGAAATAATGAAGCTAAAGCAACAGCCTGGAAAGAACATTCAGATCCCTGGTAGTCCGAAATTAGTCAGATCCCTATTACAAAATGGATTGTTAGATGAGCTTAGGCTTAATATCTGCCCCGTAGTCGTTGGCTCTGGCATGCGTCTTTTTGACGAGATCACGAATCAAGTCCCACTTCATCTTGTGGACTCAAAAGCTTACAGTAACGGTGTAGTAGGCTTAACGTATCGCATATAATCTTTGAAATGAAACACTCCTTCAGAATATTCTGAGGAGTGTTTTTTTGTTTAACAGTGCGGTTTAGACGTCGGTTTTGGAAACACCGTTTAAGCTGGGAACATAATCGGCAGCTTTATCGATGTTTACCATCTGAGCCGCTTCATTAAAGTTATTGTTATTCTGTGCATTGTTTTTCTTACTTGGTTGATGTTTGCCTGGTTCACCTTTGGGACTGGCGTTATTTTTTGGCATGACATTCACCTCCATATTCTCCCCATAGTATGAGAAGGTAGTTTGAATTTTATGCCAGACCTTGACAGGGGGGGCTTCGATTGCATTAGAACGTTGGCAGATGCCAATGGCTGCTTTCGGTGCTTCTACCGCTTAGACCCCTTCCTCTAGGGATGCTGGGGCATCCCTTTTTTTGCTGGTCACAAGCTTAAAATTTGCGGTTTTTACCACAATGATTTTCGGTGTAAAGCTATAAATAATAAGATACACTTTATTCCAGTGATGCATATTACGTGGAAGGAGCTTTGCAAAATGAATAGTAACTTTATGTTAAGCATTATGCTGGGTGTCGCTGCAATTATTGTGCTGAGAAGACTAATGTCGGAACATAGGCCTATGGGAAAAAGAGCGTTTAGGATTATGCTGCCGATTCTATTCTTAAGCCCTGGCCTACTGCTGCTGCTAAACGGTCAGGTACATCTTCAACAGAATGAAACACTGCTGGCTATACTTGTAGGATTAGCTTTCTCGGTTCCGCTGATTATTACAACGGCTTATGAGAAAAGGGATGGCCGAATTTACACCAAGAGGAACATAGGTTTTCTCTACTTTTTCGTAGGGATCTTGATCTTGCGTGTTATTCTCAGAAGTTATCTTCTCCAGATTGAACCGCAAAATATGGCTGTGCTGCTGTTTATCGTCGCGTCGTCCTACATCATTCCATGGAGACTAGCCAGTTATCTGAAGTTTAAAAAGATGATTAAATCAGACGTTTCGATGGAATAACGATACTTGTTTTAACAAAGGATCCGCGGGTAGAATGCGGGTCTTTTCTTATGGGCAACTGGACCACGCAACTGGACAATTTATGAACCAACATAATTGCGGTACTTGGCTCGTAAAAGCGCAAAAGGTTTGTGGTTAAACCAGGGGTGGTTTTCGGTGAAAGGTCTGATAGGCTGTTGTAAGATTGACTTAAGAAAGAAACAAACTCGGCTATAGGATGATTTTCAGAAAAGGATGTGAGTGATATGGAATTGCACGCTTTACACATAGAAGGTGGCATTCCGGAACAGCAATATCTACATCTTTTGCTTTCAATTGATGCTGGTATGCGCAAACGGATTTCTAGCTTCTATAGAAGGGAAGATGCGGAGCGTTCGCTTGCAGGTATTTTCCTTGCCAAAACAGTGATTGCCGACAGAATTGGACAGCCGGTTAGACGCATCCAGTTCCAGGAAAGCCCTTATGGTAAGCCAGAGGTTAGCGGACTGAACATTCATTTTAACATTAGTCACTCCGGTGATTGGGTCACATGTGCTCTCGACGAGCAGCCGATTGGAACGGATATTGAACAATGTCATTCCTTACCTCCCGCTATTGGAGATCTATGCTTCACGGAAGAAGAGAAAGTTTATCTGGCAGCAGATTCGCATGAATATCCTAATCGCTTCTACGAGCTATGGACCTTGAAGGAGAGCTATATCAAGGCTTTGGGGAAGGGGATGTCGATCCCTTTACAATCCTTTTCTATTCAAAAAAGTCAGGAAGAAAGCAGGTTCAAATGTTACATACAGAATCATTTACTGGAAGATTGGGCTTTTGAGACCTTTAATGACATAACTGGTTATCAATGTGCTGTTTGCTGCCATCCCAAGAGCATACCAGGGCAGTTGAAGTTGTGGAGTTTAAATGATTTTTACTATCCTAAATTGGAGTTGGCGTAATGATGAATCATATAAAAGTGTTCTGTATTCCATACGCGGGCGGTTCTGCAGTCACTTATGAACGCTGGAAGAAGCGGATACCGGATAAGAATGATATGGATTTTATTCCGCTGGAACTAGCCGGAAGAGGTCGCAAGTCGAATCTTCCTTTTTATGAAAATATGGAAGAAGCCGTTGAAGATTTGTATCAGAGTATCAGCTCTGAGTTGTATGAGCCCTATGCGATATTTGGGCATAGTATGGGCAGTCTGATCGCGTTTGAATTATGTCACAAGCTGCAAGAGAAGGGGCTGCCGGGGCCGGAGCATATTTTTTTCTCAGGTAGAAGATCTCCTTTTATCCCCTCGCCTAATCATAACTTTCATATGCTATCTGATGAGGAGTTTGTACAGGAAGTGCTCAACTACGGGGGGACCACTAGACAGGCGTTGGAGCATACAGAGCTTCGCGAGTTATTTCTCCCGATTCTACGAGCCGATTTTAAATTAGTCGAGACGTATCAACCTAGATTAGACCGACCCAAATTTTCAGCCAACATCAGTGCATTCGGAGGAAAAAGGGATGTCCAGGTTACACTTGAAGACCTTCAATCCTGGGGGGAGACGACTACGGGACAGTGCCGCACCAGTATTTTTCCGGGTAATCATTTCTTTATTAACGAATCGTTGGATGACGTCATTATGAAAATTTATATCGCCTTATATTTGGAGAGGATCTTCCGGGTTGCTATACCTGGGAAATAAAGGAGGTTTCAATTTCAATGTCGACAACACCCATTAATCAATTGTCCAAATCCTCTGATCCGGTATGGCTTGAACGGTATGAGGATGAGAATATGAAGCTAGATCTCTCATGGGGAAGTCCACTAAACAGCCAAGCAGTTAAGAATGAGGATTCTCTGGGCTATGTGGATTTCACATTTTCAAGTCGAACATTTACCGCTTTCCGTAAGTTGGCACATACACACGGTTTTTCGATATATTCAGGGATAATGACCCTGTATGCGATGGTGTTATATCGGTATACTGGCGAGAAGAATTTCCTTATTAATTACGAATGCTCCACCGGTCATCATGAGATACAGCCGATCCCATGCACGGTAGATTCGGGACAATCTTTTATAGAAGCCTGGGAACAAACTGAGAATCATGCGAGGGAGAATCCGCGGTATGCTGCTGAAGCTTTTATGGAGCGGACTGCGGAATGGATAAGAGAAACACGGTCGAACAGCTATGCTATAGGTCATTCTGCAATCTATGAGAGCAGGACATTATGTACATTCACTCCTTATGATCTGGCGCTGAATATCGTTGTAGGTGATAATGATCTATCGCTGCGCTTGATTTATAGCAAGACAGCCCTCCGCAGCGCTTCTATCCGCAGCCTGTCCCGTCATCTAAGCAGAATGGCGACTAATGCCATCCGGCAGCCATTTACCCCTATTGCTTCTATTGAAATGCTCTCCACCTTAGAAAAACGCCGCATTCTGATCGACTTCAATGCAACGGACACCCTTCTTCCAGTACAACAATCGATTCATGAGCTGTTTGAAGAGCAGGTCAAACTTGCAGCAGAACATCCGGCAATTGTTCACGAAGGCGGTCAAATTTCTTATCGTGATCTAGATGAACAAGCGAACCGATGGGCGAATTTTCTGGCAAGTGAGAAGCAGACGGGACGGGTGACCCGGATTGGCTTATTGATGGAGAGTAGTTCTGAGCACATAATTGCTTCCCTAGCGGTCCTTAAGAGCGGAGGTGCTTTTGTACCGATTCACGTTGGCTTACCTCAAGATCGAATCACTGATATCATCGAGAGTTCAGGGATTGAAACTCTACTGTCCTGTCAAAAACATGCATTAATGTGTGAGCAGCAGGCAGCGGTGACTGACCTGAAGAGCTGTGTATACTTCGATACTGGTAAACAAATGATTCGTACCGACAAAGGATTGGAGCTTGTAACGATATCATGGGAGAACATCAGCAGCAAGAAGCCGGAGCATGTGGGAAAGCTTGAGGATTTGGCTTATATTATTTTCACTTCGGGAACAACCGGTAAACCCAAAGGTGTAATGATTGAACACCGAGGGTTGGTTAATCTGGCAACGATGTATGCCTCTGAGTTCCCTCTGGATGTGCCCAAACGTGTAGTACAGTTCGCTAATGTATCGTTTGACGCATCTATTTGGGAATGGTTGCAGGCACTGACGTCGGGAGGAACACTTTATATCCCACCCCGGGACATCATCTATAATTTCATTCAATTTGAACGATATTTAAATGATTATGAAGTAAATACTGCAACACTTCCACCTGCTTATGCAGCATCCCTGCATCCTGAACGCATACATACGTTAAGACATCTTTTTGTAGTTGGCTCGGCTTCTACACCTGCTTTATTGGAACAGTGGGGGGAGCAAGTTCAATATATAAATGGCTATGGACCCACCGAATCATCTATCTGTGCAACCTATTGGAAGAAGCCGAAAGAGCTTGCGGCAAGCAAGCTCAAAGCGGTTCCTATCGGAAAACCGATCGCTAATTTCCAACTCTATATTATCGATCCTGATCAGAATCCACAGCCTATTGGCATTGCAGGGGAGCTGTGTATAGGAGGCATTGGATTAACTCGCGGTTACTTGAATTTGCCGGAAGTCACCAGAGAAAAATTGGTTCCACATCCTTTTCAATCTGGCGAGTGGATTTATAAGACAGGTGACCTTGCCAAATGGCTTCCTGACGGAAATGTAGAATATATCGGACGCATTGATCATCAGGTGAAGATTAGAGGTATCCGGATTGAGACCGAGGAGATTGAAACTGTGCTGCTGCAACATCCAGCTGTTAAGAATGCAGCCGTCCTCGATAAGAATAACGAAGTGGGTCAGAAATATCTTGCTGCATACTTAGTACTCGAAAGTAAAATTTCTACCTCTGAATTACAACAATATGTACTGAGTAAGCTTCCAGATTATATGCTCCCCCAGCAGTTCATCCAAGTGGATTCGTCATTCCCCTTAAATGCTAGTGGGAAGATTGATCGGAAGAGGCTTATTCTTATAACAACTGAAATAAATGATAATAATCTATATATAGCTCCATCAAAACCACTAGAATTTGAGTTAACACTATTATGGCAGCAGGTGCTTAGAACAGATCGGATAGGCGTACAGGATGATTTTCTCCTATTAGGTGGCCATTCGTTGAAGGCTGCGGAGATCATAAGCGCTATTCAAGAGCATTATGAGATTCGCATCACCTTGGCTGACCTGCTCCGCTTAAAGAATATTCGTGCTTTGGCATCTTTTATCGAGCAGAGCGACAAGACGATATCCACATCGATGGATAAGGTAGCTGAGCAAGCCTCTTATCCTGCTTCTTCAGCGCAGCAGAGGATTTATACACTCTCACAGGCTCACCCAGAGAGTACTCCTTACAACTTGCCAATGGCTATTGAGATCCATGGAGAGCTGGATTTAAGCAGACTCGAGATGGCTTTAAATGAGCTGATCCGCTGCCATGAGTCGCTCCGCACCTCTTTTAGCCTGGAGGAAGACGGTCTTCGGCAGAATGTGCATGAACAAGCAGTATTGAGTCTTAAGATCGCTGACACTCAACAATCTGCCGAGGAGACGATACAAGCTTTTATCGCTCCTTTTGATCTGCACCATGCTCCATTATTTCGGGCTTTATGGAAGGGGCTTGGACCCTCACGCGGGCTTCTATTAATGGATATTCATCATTCAGTCTGCGACGGGATATCCACCGGACTTCTACTGAGACAACTTAATGCTATATACAATGGAGAGTTGGTCGCGACTCCTGCAAGAATACAGTATAAGGATTGCTCAAACTGGTTAGAGAAACAGCGGTGTATGGAGGACGGCAGAAGAGCAGAACAGTATTGGCTGAAATTATTCGAAGGGGAGCTGCCGATTCTGCAATTGCCCATCGATTACTCAGAAAGACCTTATTCCCAAACCGCAGGAGACCATTTGACACTACCCTTAACCCGAAAATTAGCTGACAAGGTGAAGGAAGCGGCAGGCCGCAGCGGAACAACACCCTATATGGTAATGTTAGGGGCCTTTCAGCTCTTATTATCCAGATACAGCGGTCAAGAGGACATGATCGTCGGTACGGTAAACAACGGAAGAAGTCATTCGGAGATGTCATCCGTTGTAGGAATGTTTGTGAATACCTTACCCTTACGGCTACGCCAGTACGGTACACAAACGGGAAGAGAACTTCTGGAAGCAGTCAAGCAACAGGTACTGGCGGCTTCTGAACATAGCTTGTATCCCTTTGAGAAGCTGGTTGGGCAGCTAGAGTTCTCTCGCAGCCATGAACGGAATCCATTATTTGATATTTTGTTTTCGATGGAGAATCTGGAACTGCCAGACTTGCGTCTTGGAAGTGCCCAAGGCATTCCTTATTCATTCCAAGACCCTGTATCCCGGTTTAAGTTAGCTCTGATCGTAACGGAGCAAGGCAAAGAGCTCTCTTTGAAATGGGAGTACCTCACCTCCGCGTTCAGACAAGAGACGGTGGAGCGAATGAACGAGCATTACTTACAGCTATTGGAACAGCTGGTGACCAGACTGGATGACTCTATTTCAGAGTTCGAGATGATTACTATACCGGAGAGGGAGCAGCTTCTGAGCATCTTCAATACTGAATCCGTAGCGTTTCCTGAAGAAATAACAGCTTATGAATGGTTTATGTGCCAATCGGGGAAAACCCCGGAGCAGACCGCTGTGATCTGCGGCACGGAACGTTTGACATACCGAGAGCTAAATGAACAATCCAATCGCTTGGCAAGGGCACTAATAAGCAAAGGTCTGGGAAAAGACAGCATTGCCGCTGTGATGTCCCGTCCATCAGTGCATATGATTGCAGCAATCCTAGCCATTCTGAAGAGTGGAGCAGCTTATCTTCCTATTGATCCTGATTATCCAGCGGAGCGCATTTCTTATATGCTTCACAATAGTGGTGCAGAGATCCTGTTGACACAAAGCCAATTCCCAGCTACAGATGATTATGCTATAGAAATGCTGGATATAGATCATATGGAATGGTGTCTGGATTACGGAGCCGAGGATTTGGAATCCTTGAGCGGACCGGATGATCTGGCTTATATCATCTATACCTCCGGGTCTACAGGGATGCCTAAAGGGGTTATGATAGAGCATCGCTCACTGGTCCAATTATGTCATTGGCATCACCGGGCTTTTGCACTAAATGAGCAGGACCGGACGACTCAGTTTGCCGGATTTGGATTCGATGCAGCGGCATGGGAGATCTTCCCCTCCCTTTTATGCGGAGCCGAGCTTCACCTCGTTCAGGAGAATCTTCGCAAAGATGTCCATCGATTAAATGAATATATGAATTTAAATGGAATTACGGTTAGTTTCCTGCCTACGCCGATCTGCGAGCCTTTTATGTCGCTTCAGAATCAATCCCTACGCTTACTACTAACTGGAGGAGATACTCTGAAGTCGTTTATTCCGCAACGTTATAAACTAGTTAACAATTACGGTCCAACAGAGCATACGGTTGTAGCCACTAGCTTTCAGGTAGAGGAGAGCAGCGGGAAGATCCCTATCGGTAAGCCCATTGATAATACCTCCATTTACATCATAGATCCTTATTTCAGATTACAGCCGGTAGGCGTGGAAGGTGAAATTGCTATCGCGGGTACAGGAATCGCTAGAGGTTATTTGCATAATGAAATGTTAACTAACCAGAAGTTTGTGGACGATCCTTTTCATCCCGGTAGAAAAATGTATCTAACCGGAGATCGGGGCCGTTGGCTGACAGATGGCAATGTTGAATATAAAGGGCGGTTAGACGATCAAATCAAAGTTCGTGGCTATCGGATTGAGCTTGGTGAGATTGAGGCGAAGCTGCTGCTTAACCCTGAGATTAGAGAAGCTGTGGTGATCAGTAAGAAGGGAAATAACGGGGGCAACGAATTATATGGATATTGTATCCCAGTTCACCCTGGTGTCGTTGAAGAATCGATCAGGGAGCAGTTAAGAGAACAATTGCCTGAATATATGGTTCCTGCACAGCTTGTCTTATTGGAGAGCTTACCGCTTACTCCTAACGGGAAAATAGACAAAAAGCAGCTTGCACAAAAGGTGACGGAAAAAGCTACGAATATGATTAAGTTACCACCTACGAATACCATGGAACGGATTCTGGTCGAAGTATGGAAAGATGTACTCGATGAGACTGCGGGGATAGAAGATCACTTCTATAGCTTGGGTGGAGATTCGATCAAAGCCATTCAGGTGGCCTCTCGTTTACACAAATATGGCTTGCAACTGGAAGTGAAGCACATTCTTCAGCAAAATACGATTCGCCGAATCGCACCGTTCGTGAGGACCAAATCTGTGCGGGGAGGAGATAAGGTGAAACTGGAGTCGGCTGTGCTAACACCAATCCAGAACTGGCTGTTTCAGAATCCAGAAAGGGTACGCCATCATTTCAACCAATCCGTGCTTCTCTTCCATCAAGAAGGCTTTAGCCCTGAATGCGTTGAACGGAGTTTTGATCTTCTGTCCAGTGTACATGAGGGTCTGCGAACCAAATTCAGAAGAACCACAGAAGGGCAGTTTGAGTTTGAGGCTATAATCCAAGATTCTATCATCGAAGGTGGATTTTCAGTAAATGTGTATGACATACGAGAAGAAGAACATCCCGAACAGAGGATGAGCGAAGAGGCGGATACGCTTCAAGCGGGATTAAATATAGAACATGGGCCACTTGTAAAGCTAGGGATATTCAGAAGAACTGAGGGTGATTACCTTCTAATTGCTATTCATCACCTTATAGTAGATGGGGTGTCATGGAGAATCCTTCTTGAGGATTTCAGAAATATCTATACTCAGTTAATAACGGCAGAGCATGATACGAAAATTCAGCTTCCAGAATCGACTGATTCATTCTTCTATTGGGCGGAACAAATGAATCAGTACAATCAAAGCAAAGAGCTGCTTAAGGAGCTTGATTTCTGGAATAGAATCACCACCTGGGAAGAAGAACCGCTGTATCCTGGTCTAACCTCCACCCATTTGGTTAACCAATCCAGCAGTGTTACCTTGCTATTTACCCGTGAACAGACGGAGGCGTTGCTGAAGGATACCCATCTCAGTTATAACACGGAAATTAACGATTTACTGCTGTGTGCAGTGAGCTTAGCGGTTAAAGATTGGATTGGACGCCGGGCCATCAAAATTACAATAGAAAGTCATGGACGCGAAGAATTGTTTGTTGATACGGATGTGACTAGAACAGTAGGATGGTTTACCTCTGTGTATCCATTGCTGCTGGAGCTTATCGATCCCGATGACATTGGAGACTCCATCAGACGAACTAAAGAAACGCTGAGGGCCGTGCCACATAATGGTATCGGATACGGTGTATTGAAATACTTGAGCACAGAGCATAGACAAGGACTTGGTGAGATATCGCCGCCAGTGATTAGCTTTAACTTTATGGGGCAAATGGATAACGAAAATGAGTTATTCAGTGTATCGAATCTCTATAGAGGACAGGAAGTGCACCCGGAATTTAACCATAATCATGCGATAGCCTTGGAAGGTGTAATCAGCGGCGGCTGCCTTGAAATGGTCTGTCACTATAATAGGGAAACCTTAGAACCAGCTGTAATACAAGCATTCGCTGAGGCCTACAGACGTAGCTTACTGGCAATCATTGAGCATTGTCAGAACCGGAGAGAAGGGGAATTGACGCCGAGTGATTGCTCATCTGGTCAAATTGATTTTGAACTGCTTGGCGAGATCTTTGAATCCATCGGCAATTAAAAACGAATGTTTAGGGGTAGAGGCAAATGTATACAAAGGCGGATATTAAGGATATTTATTTTCTGACACCTATGCAGGAGGGAATGCTCTTCCATCATTTAATGCATCCAGCTTCCAGCGTCTACCTAGAGCAATTTCATTTTAGTCTGCAAGGCGAATTTAATCCACGTATCTTTGAAAAGACGATCGCACTAATCGTTGAGAAATACGAGGCTCTACGTACCGTGTTCATTCACAAGAATGTGAAAAAAGCGGTGCAGGTCGTGCTGAAGCAGCGGGTGCAGAGTATTCGTACAGAACAGGTTATCGGGTTGGATGAGACAGCACAATCTGAATTTATAGAACAATATAAAGCATCGGACAGAAGTCAGCCGTTCGATTTAACGCTGGATGCTCCTGTCAGGTTGACGGTTATTGAGCGGAGCGACCGCCGAGTCGATGTCATATGGACGTTTCACCATATCATACTTGATGGCTGGAGTGTGGGCTTGCTACTACGGGATTTCAGACGTATGTATCGGCAGCTTAAAAGAAACAGACCGATAAGAACTCGGCAGGTGTTGCCGTTCTCTAACTATATTCAGTGGTTAGAGAAGCAGGATAAAGATTCAGCGATGGATTATTGGAACCATTATTTGTCGGGATATGAGCAGCGTGCGGGAGTTCCTGCATGGAAGCTGGATAATGTCGAAGGTGAAGCCTACTCGCTCTCAGAAGTGAACTTTACCGTAAACCGGGCGTTGACCGAGAGATTAGAGGCCTTAGCCCGAAAGAGTGGTGTTACGCTCAGTACGATGCTGCATATGATCTGGGGCATTGTACTACAGAAATATAATAATGTAGATGATGTAGTGTTTGGCTCGGTGGTCTCTGGGCGTCCACCAGAGGTGAGCGGGATTGAGCAGATGGTCGGCATGTTCATCAATTCCATTCCGGTTCGTATTCGCAGAAATGATCAGACTACTTTTGCAGAATTGCTAGAAACGGTAAGAGATCATGTAGCACTTTCTTCAGGGAATGAATTTGTAGCTTTACCTGAAATTCAGAACGCTTCGTTACTCAAGCGGGAGCTTCTGGACCATGTGCTTGTCTTTGAGAATTACCCGTTAGAAGAAGGGATTCAATTAAAAAATGAACGTGATCTTGGCTTTGTATTAAGCCAAGTGCAGGTCTTCGAACAGACCAACTATCACTTCAATGTTGTAATCGTTCCTAGTGGAGAAATCTCCATACGTTTGGGTTACAACACCAAGGTATATGATCAGGATTTTATAGAGGGCATTCAAAGACATATCGAATTAATTGCCGAAAGTCTTCTGGATCGGACGGATATGAGAATCAGCGAATTGATGCTGCTATCAGGTACAGATGCTGCTACTTCAGGATCGGCAAAGGGAACAGAGTATTCTGCTTTGGAACAGCCAGGGACCCTTACACAGTGGCTTAAGCAACAGGCTATTCAGAATCCGGATAACGTTGCACTCGTATATGGCGAAAGCAAGTTGACCTACGCTGAGCTGGATGGAAAATCGAATACGCTCGCTCGTGAGCTCAGAGAATGGGCGATAGGCCCCGAAGATATTATAGGGATTATGGCAGAGCCTTCGCTAGAGATGATCGTAGCAATCTGGGGTGTGTTAAAAGCGGGAGCTGGATATGTACCGATAGATCCTGAATTCTCGGCAGAACGGCAAGCTTATATGCTAAAAGATAGTGAAGCAAGGCTGTTAATTACACAAGAGGGCAATCTTCGGGCAGAGGAACTTCCGGTAGAAACGTTGTATCTAGATAGCAATCAAATGGAGAATGGTGCGGAGATCCAATGGCCGGATAATGATCCAACGGATACGGTGTATGTGATCTATACCAGTGGAACAACGGGAGTTCCTAAAGGAGTCGCGATTGCTCACCATAATCTTGTGAATTACTTGATCTGGTTCCAGCGTACAGCAGAGCTTCGTTCCAGTGATAAGACGGCCTTAACCTCTTCCTTTGCCTTTGACCTCGGATATACCGCTCTTTTCTCAGCAATGGTAAGTGGGTGCGAACTTCATTTACTGGATAAAGAGTTATATGCATCTCCACAGCGGCTTCTTGAATATGGTAGAGTTCATAATCTTACCTTCTTAAAAATGACACCAACACTTTACAGCACCTTGCAAAACGAAACAGAGGCTGAGAATCTGTTCTTCCCATCCTTGAGAGTGCTAGTACTTGGCGGTGAACCGATTCATGTGAGGGACGTGGAACGGACTTTCCAGCTTAGCAGTAACATTCGAGTAATGAATCATTATGGCCCTACAGAAGCTACAATCGGCAGTATTGCTCATTGGATGGAACGAGATGGATTAGAGCGATTTAGTCAGATGCCTACGATTGGCAAACCTATCGATAATACTAGAATCTACATTGTGGATAAGAACAATCATCTGATGCCGACGGGTTTAGCCGGAGAAATCTGCATTGCTGGAAATGGAGTAGGCAAAGGGTATATAAACCGTGAGGATTTGAATAGCAGTAAGTTTCTAATCCTGTCTTTATCAGGATGTGAAGAACGATTATACCGTACAGGTGACAGAGGTAGAGTGCTGCCAGATGGCTCTATTGCTTACCTAGGACGGATAGATGATCAGATAAAAATAAGAGGCTACCGAGTAGAACCCGCAGAGGTGGCATATCAGATACAGCAGCATAAGGACATCACAGATGCGGTCGTGATTGGCCGTCAGGATTCCAGCGGACAAAATTTACTCTGCGCTTATTATGTAACAGATTCAGGTCTGAAACCAGCAGAGTTGAGAGCTTTCCTGACTCAATTATTACCTGATTTTATGATCCCGACCTATTTCATGGAGCTGGCTACCTTACCTGTAACTCCTAACGGTAAAGTTAACAAGAAGGAGCTTCCCGAACCGGAAGCAGGTGCTTTCTTATACAACATCTATAAAGCTCCACGCAATAAGCTAGAGAGCAAGCTGACTTATATCTGGCAAGAGGTCTTGAATATAGAACGTGTAGGTATTCAAGATGATTTCTTCTTACTGGGAGGTCATTCGCTTAAGGCCATGGTGCTTGTATCTCGAATTCAAAAGGAGCTTAGTATCGAGGTGCCACTTAAACAACTATTCGTCACTTCCACTATAGCAGGTCTTGCGGATTGGATGGGAGGGGCGATCCAGCGAGTACAGCTACCAATCCCGGCAGCTGAGTCACGGGTGATGTACTCGGCGTCACCAATGCAGCAAAGAATTTACGCCTTAAGTCAGCTGGATGATCAATCGACCACCTATAATATGCCGAATATATGGATCGTGGATGGGGAGCTGGATCGCGTACGGTTGCAGCAGGCCATGAAAGATATTATCGGACGGCATGAAATTCTGCGGACGTCTTATCTTATGACGGAGGAAGGGCTAATGCAGCAAGTGCATCAGGAGTTCTCTTTTGAAGTCCCGGATATTACAGGAGATAGAGATTCTGTTGCTTCATTAATTGATGAGTTTATTACTCCGTTTGCCTTAGACAGGGCTCCGATGCTCAGAGCACAGACAGTTCGGGTTGAGGATGGAAGACAGCTGCTACTGATGGACATTCATCATATTGCTTCTGATGGCATCTCCACAGCGATTTTATTTCAGGAACTGATGGATCTTTATGCTGGTTATTCTATAGAAGAAGCTACTATCCAGTACAAGGATTACACTGAGTGGAGATTGAGTTCAGAAGGAGTGGAGGAGCGCGGTAAACAGGAGAAATTCTGGAAGGAACAACTTCAGGACGATCTTCCCGTCTTGAATCTGCCAAGTGATTTTCCAAGGCCAGCTATACAAAGCTTCAAAGGTGACTTTATTGATTTTACCTTGAATGGAGCGGTTGTCGATGATATTCGGCGGTTGTCTAGAGAAACGGGTGCCACTTTATTTATGGTCTTGCTGGCAGCCTATAACATTCTTTTATCAAAATACACGGGGCAAGAGGATATTATTGTCGGTTCAGTCTCCATGGGAAGGCCACATGCGGATTTGGAACGGACGATGGGCATGTTCGTGAATACGGTAGCGCACAGAAATTATCCGGAAGGTGACAAGACCGTTTTTGATTTCCTGAAAGAAATCAAGGAACGTTCGTTGGATGTATTCGAGAATCAGCATTACCCTTTCGACGAGCTGCTGGATGTGCTTCAAGTACGAAGAGAAAAAAGCAGGAATCCGATCTTTGATACCATGTTTATTCTGGAGAATATGGATGTTCCGCAGATTGAACTGGGCCATGCCAAGCTGTCTTACTATCCTTTTGATTATAAGATAGCCAAGTTTGATATGACGGTGTTTGCCGAGGAGCGTATGGATGAAATTGTTTTCCGATGGGAGTATGGAACTGATTTGTTCCACCAGGAGACGATACGGCGTTTTACAGAGCACTATTTGAATATTATACGGGAGATGACTCGGAAGACAGATGCCCCAATAAAAGAACTGCAGCTGATGAGCGAGGAAGAGAGAGCAGTCATTGTTCAGGAATTTAACGATACCTGGACGGACTATCCAAGAGATCTAACGGTTCCACAGTTATTTGAGGAGCAGGTGGCAAAGTTTCCTACACATGTTGCCCTAGTCTCTGGTGAAGAGCAAATGACATATGAGGAGCTAAATCAGCAGTCTGGAAGGTTGGCTTATCTGCTTCGAACTCAAGGTGTTGGCCCAGGTCATAGAGTGGGGCTGATGGTGGAACGTTCATTTGAAATGATCATTGGGATCTTAGGAATATTGAAAGCAGGCGGAGCCTACGTACCTATAGATCCAGAGTATTCACAAGAACGTATCGGCACCATTATTGAGGATGCACGGATTCAGGTACTTTTAACCCAAAGCTTATTAGTAACAAAAGTTCATGAAACAACGAGAGAAGTTCTGCGTGAAGTGATCTGGCTCGATGGTCTGCATGCGCTTCAGGTTAACGAATCATTCATACCTTTTCCTTGTCAGATAGATTCCTCCTCTCCAGCCTATGTGATGTACACTTCAGGATCTACCGGCAAGCCGAAAGGAACGATAAGCAGTCATTCCGGCATTATTCGCATAGTAAGGAATACTAACTATATCAAAATTACTGAAGATGACGCACTGCTGCAATTGTCCAATTATGCTTTCGACGGATCTACCTTTGATATCTTCGGCGCTCTTTTAAATGGTGCTAAGCTGGTGCTAATTGACAAGGAGTCGATTTCGGATATCACGGAATGGACGAAGATGATCGAGAACGAACGCATTTCGCTACTGTTTATTACCACCGCATTATTCAACACCGTCGTGGATGTGAACGTTGAAGCTTTGTCTCAGGTAAGGAAAGTCCTCTTCGGAGGGGAACGCGTTTCTGTGAATCATGTTCGTAAAGCACTCGATACCTTTGGTGATGATAAGCTGATTCATGTTTATGGTCCAACGGAAAGCACGGTGTTCGCTACTTACCAGGAAGTAAAGGCTCTTTCAAATTCGGGGACCCTTCCGATCGGCAGACCGGTCTCCAATACCCAAGTGTTCATTGTGGATCGTTACCATCAATTGCAGCCTATAGGTGCGCTCGGGGAAATTATGATTTCCGGTGATGGCTTATCGCTCGGCTATCTGAATCAACCGGAGATGACCGCAGATAAATTTGTAGAGCATGCATATCTGGAAGGCTGCACGATGTATAAGACGGGGGATTTGGGCCGCTGGCTTCCGGACGGATCGATAGAGTTCCACGGCAGAATAGATCAACAGGTAAAAATTCGTGGATTTCGTATAGAGCCAGGGGAAATAGAGGCAGTGCTGCTACAGTTGGCTGGAGTGCAAGAGGGGGTAGTGCTCGCCAAGGACAACGGTATAGGAAACAAGCAATTATGCGCGTATCTGGTTACTGACGAATTGCTTAAGCCGACGGATATCCGCCATTACTTAAGTCAAAGATTGCCGGAATATATGATTCCAGCCCATTTCATCTTTATGGATGCACTGCCTTTAACCTCAAATGGCAAGGTGAATACTCGGGCTCTGCCTGAGCCAATGTACGGATTATTAGAAGCGGGCGATCAACTCTTTGAAGGACCAGCGAATACACAAGAAGAGCTGCTACTGCAACTCTGGAAGGAAGTACTGGGTGTTCAGAGTATCGGTGTGCATGATGATTTCTTCAGGCTTGGCGGACATTCGCTGAAGGCGATGGTCCTTTTAGCCAAAATACAGCAGCGATTTCAGCTTCATTTGCCACTTTCAAAATTATTTTCAGGTCCGACGGTTAGACAATTATCAGAGAATATGAACCTGGCGCAGCCTAACTTAGAACGGGTTGTTCCAGTGGCAGAGTTTCAGGTGTTGTACCCGGCATCTTCTGCACAGCAGCGGATCTACGCTTCATCCATGAGAGAACCGGATAGTATCGGCTACAATATCCCCTTTGCGGTATACCTGGATGGGGAGCTAGACCTTGCAAGACTGGGAGAAAGTCTTCAGGAGTTAACGAATCGTCATGAAGCTTTACGTACTGTATTTGAAGAGGTAGAGGGGACGGTGGCTCAACGGATTCTGCCAGAGCAGAAGATTCCACTTGAACATTACCAAGGGACAGAAGAGCAATCAGAGGAGATGATTGGAAGCTTTATTCGTCCCTTTGAGCTTACCAAAGGACCTTTGGTACGTTGCGGAATCGGAACACTGTCTACCGGAAGGTATCTGCTCATGCTCGATATGCATCACAGCATAAGCGATGGCAGCTCAATAGCGATTCTTTTTAAAGAGTGGATGCAGCTCTATCGTGGGGAATTACTACCACCAGTGTGGCGCCAGTATAAGGATTATGCAGTCTGGCAGCAGCAGTTCATCCGCTCTGAAAGTATGAAGGCTCAAGAGAACTACTGGATAGAGCAACTTCAGGGTGATATTCCGGTGTTGAACTTGCCAGTGGATTTTCCGAGACCAGCTGTTCGTTCCTTTGAAGGTGCCAGCTTGACGGCCACATTGAATGAGGAATTGTTCGGAAGGATCGGAGCACTCAGTCGAGAGACAGGTACGACATCCTATATGGTCTTAATGGCCGCTTTTCAAATCATGTTAGCCAAGATTACTGGAGAACAAGATCTACTTGTAGGGACCGTGGCAGCGGGAAGAACAGAGGGTGATATCCACGATACGGTAGGTATGTTCGCTCAAACCTTGGTCATTCGAGGAAATCCAGCTTTCGATAAAACAGGAAAGCAATTTCTACAAGAGATCAAAATGACTACACTGAATGCTTTTGAAAATCAGGACTATCCTTTCGATCATTTAGTTCATGCACTCGATGTAAAGCCTGATGCTAGCCGTAATCCACTATTTGACGCCATGTTCATCTATGAGAATACCGAGACAGGCCGACTTCAGTTTGGAGATACCGTATGCACACCTATTCAGAACAGTGCTGGTAGTGCCAAGACGGATCTTACACTAGTGGCTGTGGAAGAGGTAGCTGGCGGGATCTCACTGAAATGGGATTATAGTCGCCAACTATTCAAGCTAGAGACGGTAAAAAGACTTAGTCGTTACTTTACTGAGATGTTGAGCCAGTTGTGTAGCTGTCCTCATGCCAGTATCTCCATGCTTGAGATGGTGAATGGAGCTGAAAAAGAGGCGCTCTTGTTCGGCTACAACAACACTGCGGTTGAATACGAGGAAAATAATACTTTGCTCCTGTTGTTTGAAGAGCAGGCAGTATCGAACCCCGAGCAGATCGCATTAGTCCATGGCGACTCACAGATCACCTACGGAGCGCTAAACGAGCGTGCAGAGCAAATGGCAAGAGGGTTTGTCAGCTTGGGTATTCAACCTTCAGCTACGGTTGCTGTGATGCTGGATCGTTCGATCGAGATGGTTATCGGAATTCTAGCGATATGGAAAGCTGGAGGGGCTTATGTACCTCTTGATCCTGATTACCCGCAGGAAAGAATCTCTTTCATGCTGGAGGATTGCGGAGCCAAGTGGCTGCTAACTAATGAACAAGGAAGCAAGAAGATTAGTTTCTCAGGTACGGTGATTAATTTTGAAAATCCGGTGGAGCATCAGGACGAGGGAACATTGCCTTTGAAGAAATCACCAGATGACCTAGCTTATGTCATCTACACTTCGGGTACGACGGGAAGACCAAAAGGAGTGGCCGTTACTCAGCGGAGTATAGCCAATACGCTGCAATGGCGCCGTGAGGCTTATGCACTCGGGATCTCGGACACTGTGCTTCAGTTATTTTCTTTCTCATTCGATGGCTTCTTGACGAGTCTATTCACTCCACTTATCTCGGGAAGTCGAGTGGTTCTACTGTCTGATAGTGATGCTAAGGATCCGTTTGTTATCGCGGACAGTATTTCTGATTACCATGTAACTCATTTTATAGCAGTGCCTAGCCTGTATCTGGCTCTTCTCGAATGCTGTGAAGCGGAGCGTCTGCATTCGCTAAATCAAGTGACATTGGCGGGTGAACAGATTACGAAACACGTGATTGAAGAGAGCAAACGGCTGCTCCCACACACAGAGTTGATGAATGAATACGGACCTACGGAGAATAGCGTGGCAACAACCTTCTTTAGAAATTTGCAGCCGGATAGACCTGTATATATTGGTAAGCCGATTGCAAACACGGAGATCTACGTACTTGGCAAGGATCATCTTCTGATGCCAGCAGGTATGGAAGGGGAGCTATGTATTTCAGGTACAGGCTTGGCTGTCGGTTACTTGAATCGACCGGAGCTGAACGCAGAGAAGTTCATTTCCAATCCTTATTTTCCTGAAAAACGCATGTATAAGACAGGGGATTTGGTGAAGTGGCTGCCAGACGGAAACCTTTGCTACATCGGAAGAATAGATCGTCAAATCAAAATTCGCGGCTACCGGATTGAGACCGATGAAATCGAGAACGAGCTGCTCCGTCATGAAGAGGTAACCCAAGCGCTTGTTATCGGTAGAAAGGATGATGAAGGCAAGTTATACTTGTGTGCTTATATTATCGGCGAGGGAAAGGTAGAAGAACGAGAATTGCGGAAGCATCTATCCTGTCGTCTTCCAGATTACATGCTTCCAGCCGCTTTTATTCATCTGGAGCAGTTCCCACTGACGTCTAATGGGAAAACGGATATTGCAGCATTGCCTGCCCCTAAGTTCACCTCCAAGCGAGGAAATGAGGATACAACTTTCCAGAATGAGTGTGAACGCAGTCTGGCAGAGGTATGGAATAAGGTTCTAGGGAAGACGGGGGTGAATGCCTCGGATAATTTCTTCGAACTCGGGGGCGATTCGATCCGGGCGATCTCGCTGGTGTCCGAAATTCATAAGCAAATGGGCATTAAGGTGGCTATTGCTGAATTGTTCCATTATCCAACCATCCGGGAGCTTGCAAGCTTACTTGAAAAAGAGCAGCGGGAGACCTTGGCAAGAGTTGTAGTATCACTGGAAGCTAGCGGATTGTACCCTGCTTCCTCAGCGCAAAAACGGATGTTTGTACTGAACCAGATGCAGGAGAGCAGCACGGTCTATAACATGCCTGTAGCGCTTATGCTTGACGGCGTTCTGGATCGTACCCGGTTAGAACAGGCCTTGGAGCAGTTGATTGCAAGGCATGAGCCGTTAAGAACCTCCTTTCATCTGAATCAAGGCAAGATTGTACAGCAGGTTCATTCCGAAGTTCCATTTCGCATGGGGTATCGAAAAATCCCTGAGGTTAGTCTGGAAAAAGCACTGAAATCGTATAGTAGATTCTTTGATGTGACTCGTGCTCCTTTATTCCGAGCCGTTCTGCTTAACATTCATGAGCAGAGAAATGTATTGTTCCTTGACATGCACCATATTGTTTCAGACGGAACCTCAATATCTGTTCTGCTTCGCGACTTAACTGCGCTGTACAACGGAACAGGCCTTTCGAAGCTGGAAGTGCAGTATAAGGATTTCTCTGTATGGCAGGAGAACTTTCTACAGTCCGAGATGTACAGTGAGCAAAAGAGCTATTGGATGAAGATGTTTTCAGGTGTTCTTCCCTCTAAAGATCTCCCGACCGACTACCCTCGCTCTGTAACTAGAACGTATGAAGGCAGGGACGTCTGCTTTGAAGCAGAGCCTGAATTGAGTGAAGCCCTGAAGAAGCTTTCCATAACGGAAGGAACTACCCTGAACAATGTGCTGGCTGCTTGTTATCATATTTGGTTGTCCAAGTATGTGGATAGCGAGGATGTTATTGTCGGTTGTGGCGTATCTGGTAGAAGTCATGGCGATTTAAGCTCCATGGTGGGCATGTTGGTGAATACAGCTGCTATTCGCAGCCGTCCGCAAGGGAAGAAGACCTTCAGAACCTTCCTTAGAGAGTTGAACGAGGAGACGTTGTCTGCATTTAACCATCTGGATTTCCCTTTCGAGCATATGATCAGTGATCTGAAGCTTGCACGAGAAGCATCCCGAAATCCATTGTTTGATACCTTATTCGAGCTCCAGAGCTTGGCGGATCCAGGAGCAGATCCGGTGATGAATGGGCTTGCCGTTCAAAGGCTGGATACACGTTCAGGGTTAACCAAGTTTGACCTGGCACTGTTCGCCGGGGAAATAAGCGATCAATTGTACTTTAGCTTCAATTATAGAACTTCGCTTTTCCGCGAAGAGACCGTAGTCAATATGGCCAACCAATATATGCGGGTTCTTCGAACCATGGCAGAGGCTCCTGATTGTTATATTCAGGAAGTGGATATCCACTCTCCGGCTGAAGAGATATACTCCTAATTTATTGTAGAAGGAGGTCAGTAAGGAATGAATGATATTCAAAAGGAGGAGAAGAGATGGCAGTAAATAAACGGGTCATGAGCGGCTTTCCGGAGCAAGAGCATGATCGGAAGTTATGGGATCTTAGCGATGATTCAGAGAAGCAGCAGTCTAAGGGGGAGCTAATCTGGAGTGGATTTCCTGAGGAACTTGAACAGAGAAATCTATTTTCTGAAGAAGTCTATCAATTTCAGCAGTGCAGAATACCCTTACCCTCTGCTCTAGCTGAAAGAGTAATGGAGGTGGTATCTAACTCCTCCAGCGGAAAAGTTTCTCTACTGTTAAGAGCCGTGCAATATATGCTCTTCAAATATTGCGGTAATCAACTGATTACAACCGGGGTGCTAACGAAAAGTGCAACTGGTTCGAAGGTGGAGAGAAGGGTATATCCTGTACTGACTTCTATCGATCCTGGTTCTTCTTTGATGGAACAGCTTGTAGAATCGGGCATCATGGAATCTTTCACCGAGGATTCCATCAAGAGATCATCTTTGAAGCCTAAAAAAAGCTTGGAGCCCCTTAAGGTAGAACGGGGAGAGTCACCTTGGAAAACGCTAGTGCTTACAGAAGCACTCGAAAGTGCAGAAGAAGCGGAAATTATTGGTGCGGAAATGGCTTTTGCTCTGGTAGAGCGAAATGAAGCAATGATTCTGGAGGTAGTATACAACGGCCTGTTGTTCTCAGCGGAGAAGGTTTCTACCCTCTCGGGCCAATTGCTTCATTGGTTAATGGAAGCCCTGAGCCATCCCAATCAACCGTTAATGCAGCTTGATATTGTTCCTCCTGAGGAGAAGAACAGATTGCTTTATGAATTCAACCCTATCACTACTCTTTATCCGCAGACCCAAACCGTGGTTAAGCTGTTTGAATCGAAAGTACTGGAGACGCCGGATGAAGCGGCGGTCACATCCGGCAATCAGCAATTTACTTACCAGAAACTTAATGCAGCTGCCAATCGAATTGCTCACCAGTTGCAAGCACAAGGCATAGGTTCGGGCTCCATTGTAGGCATTATGGCTCAGCCCTCACTGGAGATGTTCAGTGGCATACTTGGCATTTTAAAGTCAGGAGCTGCTTATCTGCCGATTGATCCCGAATATCCGCTGGACCGTATTCAGTACATGCTGAATGACAGTAAAGCAGAGGCGATGCTATACCAGACAGAACTGGAACTGCCCAAACATTATGGAGGAAAATTACTTGATCTGAAGGTTTTGGGGGAAGGGGACGAGGAAGAGAGCTTAGGTAATCCAAACGTGCCATATACTCCTGAAGATCTGGCTTATGTTATTTATACATCAGGATCAACAGGAGCACCCAAAGGTGTCATGATTGAGCATCGAGCTTTACTCAACCTATGCTTCTGGCATCTGGATCAATTCGAGGTAACGGCTACCGATCGTGCAACAAAATATGCTGGGTTCGGATTTGATGCATCAGTATGGGAGATATTTCCTTACTTGCTGGCTGGTGCTTCCATCCACATTGTTCCTGCGGAAGCTAAGCTTGATATGGTGATGCTTAATCACTTTTTTGAAGAGAAGGGGATATCCATTAGCTTTCTGCCCACTTCCATCTGTGAAAGATTCATTAGGCTGCCAAATCATAGTCCATCACTTCGTATCCTGCTTACAGGTGGTGATCGGCTGAAGCAGACGCGAAATACACCTTATAAGCTGGTGAATAACTACGGCCCGACAGAGAATACCGTTGTCGCTACCAGCTATACCATTTACGATTCCCGCTTAGCCAATCATATAGGACGCCCAATTCATAACACGCGGATTTATATTGTTGATGAGTATGGAGCATTACAACCAGAGGGAGTGATTGGGGAAATGTGTATCGCAGGGGATAGTCTCGCACGAGGCTACCTGCATAATGAAGCATTAACTGCAGCTAAGTTTGTTAGCAATCCCTTCGAGCCGGGAGAGAGAATGTACCGTTCAGGTGATTACGCCAGATGGCTTTCCGACGGAAACATAGAATTCATCGGAAGAATGGATGACCAGGTCAAGATTCGAGGGGTTCGTATTGAACTCGAGGAAATCGAAAATCGATTGTCTCAATATCCAGAAGTAGAGGGCTGTGTAATCACAACCCGTGAGAATGAGGAATCTGGTAAATACCTTGTTGCTTATTATGAGGCCAGACAGGAGATTCCGGTTTCGCAGCTTCGATTGTTCCTCTCAGAGACCTTACCCGAGGCATGGATGCCTTCGACTTATATGTATTTGAAGCAGCTACCGATCACCCCGAATGGGAAAATCGACAGACGCGCTTTACCGGAGCCTAGTGTAGCACGACCTATGCTGGAGGTTCTATATTCCTCATCCAAGACGGAGACTGAACAGATGCTTTCTCGGATTTGGGGGGAGCTGCTAGAGGTCGAGCAGATTGGTCTCGATGATAACTTCTTTGATCTAGGCGGGAATTCTCTGCTTTTAGTATCAGTTCATGCCAGATTAGAGGAGGAGGCTCCGGGAAAAGTAAAAGTCGTTGATTTGTTTGATTATCCGTCCATATCCAAGCTTGCGTGCTTTATAGATGAGAGTTCACAGCCAGCGGTGATCGAACCCGTTCATACAGAAGTAATGCTTAGAGCGGATTGCTTGCGAAGCCTCGAGGAAGAGGAAGGGGATGGAAACATTCGATTCCGTCTAGAGGGATGGAGAGCGGAGCAACTGCGTGATTGGGAGGAAGGGTCTACCTTTGATCTACCTAGCTTGTTCTTAGCTGCATTCTTCTATCAGATATTTGAAATTAGTGTGCAAGAAGAAATTGTGGTCCAGGTCCTTTCAGAGGATCTGCAATGGATTGTGCCGGTTACAACAGATTTCGATGACATTTATCAATTTAATGAGCTTCTTGAACAGGTATCTACAACTATTTCAGGACTGAAAGGCTCAGATGGCTATCCGGTCTATCAAGCTATTGATTGGCTGGAAACGGATCGCTTGAAGAACAGCAAATCGATCGTGCCATTCTTCTCTTATAACGAATATGAGGAGAATATGAGTCTTCACCAGGCTGATTTATATGTGCAAATTGTTGAGGATTTAGAGGGCTATGAATGTATCTGTGATTATCGTACAGATCTGTGGAAAGAAGCTAAGGTTTTTGAATTTTTGGAGAAGTACGCGGACAGCGTTGTCAAAATGCTTGAGGTCCAAATATAGAAGAGGAGTGATTGTACATGGGCAAAATCGCATTTTTATTTGCAGGTCAAGGCTCTCAATATGCTGGAATGGGTAAAAATTGGGTGCCGTTATACCCCGAAGCTCAAGAAGTATATGAAGAGGCAAACGAAGCTGCTGGATTCGATCTAGCTAAGCTGACTTTCGAAGGCAGTATAGAGGAACTAACCCGTACGGAGAATACGCAGCCTGTTTTAGTGGCCATGAGTGTTGCCGCTTATCGCGTGTATATGAATAGAATCGGCGCCCAGGCGGATCTGATGGCTGGACATAGTCTTGGAGAAATTTCCGCATTAGCATGCGCCGGTGCGATATCCCTGACGGATGCCATCCGAATTGCCCGTAAAAGAGGGCTGCTAATGCAAGCCGCAGCAGCCGATGGAGCAGGAGCCATGGCTGCGATCAGCGGAGTGGATCAAGCAGAGATTGAAAAACAATGTGCGTTGGCATCGCGGGATGGATACTCAGTTGCTATATCCAATATTAACGCTCCTTCACAAATTGTGATTTCAGGTAATAAAGAAGCAGTCCAATCGGCGATTGAAGCTTTAAAGAGTATTGGAGGACGCGCAGTTCTTTTAAAAGTGGGGGGACCCTTTCACAGTTCATTGATGGCACCAGCAGCAGAAAGTTTCTCCGAGGAGCTGTTGAAATACAGCTTTAAGAAAGGGCCGTTTGGAACTCCAGTCCTCTCGAATATCTCTGGTCGTCCTTATGAAGGTGGAGAACAAATTGTTGCCAATTTAGTGAAACAGATAGTCGCTCCGGTTCAGTGGGTTGCCAGTATGAAATATTTGGCTGAACAAGGGGTCACCACAGCGATTGAGTTTGGGCCAGGCGCCGTACTCACTAATCTTATGAGCAGAACAGCGCCTGAAATACAAACCCTCTCTTTTGATAAGTCGCCATCCCTTGAAGTAATCAAGGAGACCGTTGAGCAGGTTCAAACCGTTCCAACATCAGATTCTCGGCCAGCATTATCACTGCTAGCTCGAAGCCTAGGGATTGCTGTCAGTACTAGAAACCGCAATTGGGATCAAGTAGCCTACAAAAAGGGAGTATCTGAACCCTACAAACAAATTCAACAACTGCAAGAGAAACTTGAGCAGGAAGGAAGAGAACCTAGTTTAAGTGAAATGAAAGAAGCTGTGCTTATGCTGGAAAGCGTGTTTAAGACCAAGGGCACACCGCCAGAAGAGGCAGTGGAAAGATTCGAGCAGCTGTTCGCAGAGACGGGTACCGGCCATTTATTTCAGGATTATAAAGTAATGGTATGAGCGTAGGCTGATCACGGGACTAGATGGAGGTGAAGGGCATGGCCAACAATGATTTTAAGTTTGAAAGCGGAAGGCGGAAGAGAGATACGGAAGCTTCCAGACCCGGAACAAATAGAACGGATCAGGGATCCAGACGGGATATTGCAGTGATCGGGCTCTCCTGCCAATTCGGGAGCTCTAAGAATCGCTATGAATACTGGGATGCTTTAAGCACCGGAAAAGACCAGATTGGACCTTATCCACAGGAACGAAGAGCCGATGCTGAAAACTATCTTAGACATTTTATGAATGCTGATGACGCAAAGAAATTAAACTTTTCTGAAAAAGCATATTTGGAGGAAATTGATAAGTTTGACTATCAGCTATTCGCTATTTCTCCTACAGAGGCAAGTTTGATGGACCCGAATCAGCGACTGTTTCTAGAGGCAGTGTGGGGGGCCATTGAAGATGCCGGATACGGAGGTAAGAAACTGGTAGGCAGTAAAACCGGGATTTATGTTGGATACTGCAATATTTCATTGGAAGAATACTTACGCTTTATAGAAATGGCGGATCCTTCTCTATTCAACATTTCCATCCCGGGAAATATTAAGTCCATTATCGCGAGCAGAATCAATTACTTATTCGATCTTAAGGGTCCGAGCATGTTGATTGACACCGCTTGTTCTTCGTCCTTAACAGCGGTTCACATTGCATGCCAAGCTATACGTAACGGAGACTGCGATTTGGCTGTAGCAGGTGGGGTGAAGCTGAACCTGATTCCGGGAGTGAAGAGTGAGAACGAAGATATTGGTATCAGCGCTTCAGATGGCAGAACCCGAACTTTTGACGACAGCTCGGATGGTACGGGAGGCGGCGAGGGTGTGGGAGCCATACTTCTGAAACCTCTGCATCAAGCCATGCTCGATGGCGACGATATCTATGCGGTCATTAAAGGCAGCGCTATTAATCAGGATGGCAGCTCGGTGGGGATTACGGCCCCTAATTCTGCCGCACAGGAAGCTGTGATTCTTAAGGCGTGGGAGGATGCCAGAGTTAATCCTAACACCATTACTTATATCGAAGCACATGGAACAGGCACGAAGCTGGGCGATCCGGTAGAAATGAATGGATTGGAGCGTGCCTTTCGCAAACATACGGATAAGAAGCAATTTTGTGCAATAGGCTCCGTGAAGACGAATATTGGACATTTAGACGGTGCGGCAGGCATGGCGGGCATGATTAAGGCTATTCTTTCACTTCATTATAAAAAGCTTCCTCCTAGCCTGCATTTCAAACGCCCGAACCGGAGCATACCCTTTATCGATTCCCCCCTTTACATTAATGACCGCCTAATGGAATGGGAGTATGAAAAGGGGCCACGGAGATGTGGAGTCAGCTCTTTCGGCTTAAGTGGCACGAACAGTCATGTCATTCTGGAGGAGGCACCTCCTGTAATTCATAAATCTTGCGCATCTGGGGAGCGATTGTTGACACTGTCGGCGAAGAGTAAGGAAGCTCTCAAAGCTTTAGTTGGACATTACGGTGAGCACTTGCTGGCCGAACCGGAAGTTGCACTGGAAAGTCTATGCTATACAGCAAATACAGGAAGAGGACATTACAATTACCGTTTAGCGCTGCTTTTGTCGGATAAGGAGGAACTTCGGGATCTTATACAAATTCTGCTGAATCAAGATCCAGAGAACGTTAATTCTCCCAGAATTTATTACGGAGAGAGCAAACTGATCTCCCAACTGAAAGAGAGCAGAGAGCAGGGCGAAATCACTAAGGAAGATAAACACCGCCTGACTTGTGAGGCTGAGGAATGGATCATCCGCTTAAAACAACATGCAGATACGGCTTCTCTTGCCGCATTGGCTAAGGTATACACGAGAGGCGCTGAAGTGGAATGGGAGCATCTGTATGAGGGGCAAGAAATTCACAAGACGAGAGCTCCTTTATACCCATTCACTAGAAAAAGATGCTGGATAGAAAGTAAAGGTCACCATGAGCGCAGACCTGCTTTTGAGAAAACCATTGGTCATCCTCTATTGGACAGATGCTTAGCTAAGTCGATAGATACTCAAATCTACTCCACGATATTTAGTATCGAAAGACATTGGGAGCTTCGCGAGCATGTGCTTGGAGGGCATTCTATCCTTCCTGGAACATCTTATATTGAAATGGCCCGTGAGGTAGGTAGTCAGTATTATGGAAGCCAGAATATCGAGCTGAGAAATGTCCTCTTTACACTACCTTTAGTCGTGGATCAGGACGAAGAGAAAGAGGTTCAGACCAGTATTCGGATGTTCGCTGACCATCTGGAATTCACGATTGTGAGCAAAGCGCGACCGGAATCGGAGTGGGTGAAGCATGCCGAGGGATTTATTTATCCATTAGCTAGCGGGAAACCTAAGAAGCTGGATATCAGCGAGATTCAGCAGCGTAGTCTCCACCAATTGATCATCGATGATGAGGCGCTGGCAGGAGCACTTGTGCACACTGGTCCTAGATGGAGAAATATTCGCAAGCTTTATATTGGTGATGATGAGGTACTTGCGAAGCTAGAAATATCTGAGGCTTATGTGGATGAGATGAAGAAATATTATTTATACCCATCCTTGCTGGATGGTGCGGTTAACGCTGCTAATGGTACTGCGGGAGAGGGGCTGTACTTACCACTTCACTACGAAAAAGCCAGATTCGCAAAAGCAATCCCTGGTCGATTCTATAGTTATCTTAGGAGAAAAAGCATGTCCAAGGCCAGCGACGAAGTAGCAGCCTTTGATATTTCTCTGGTGGATCTAGATGGCGAAGTCTTCGGCGAGATTGAAAACTACACGATTAAGAAGTTGCATGAGTTCGAGACGAAGCTGCAAGAGATCTCAGGAAAGCAGAGTAAATATCATGAGATTTGCTGGATACCCAAACCGAGAGATGCTCAGCTGACCGAAACTCAGACTCAACCAAAGCGAATGATCATGTTGGCGAATGACAGCTCTATTTGTCAGAAGATGTCTAGGTATTTAGAATCCTCCGGGGTAGAGGTTACGCAAGTCCTTCTCGGAACAGTGTTTCAGCAGATTGATGGGAGAACATTTATACTGCCTAACACGCTGGAAGGATTTGCACAATTGCTTCAGGCTACCAAACATCTATCAGCGGACAAAATCATTCACGCTTGGGGTTTATCGGAAGACGAGAGCCCGGCAACTGTGGAGCAAGTGAATGAACAAATACAACTGGGCGTAATTAGCCTCTTTCACTTATCTAAAGCTTTAGCGGGTACAAAGAGGGGAAGAGAGATGGAGCTTATTGTTATGGCTACTGAAGCTTTTGAAGTGAACGGTGAGGAACAAAAAATCCATCCTCATCATGCCTCACTCTTCGGGCTAGCTAAAGTAATCAGCCATGAAAATAGCAAAATTCCAGTTCGCTGCGTAGAGCTCGATGGAGATGAGTCTGTATCCGCAGCCAGTGCAGAGATACTTATGCCTAAGCAGGAATTCACTTCGTCTTATCGAAATGGCGTTCGTTATGTAGAGCAGTTCACTGAACTTCAACTTCACCGGGAACTTGAGAATGGATTGAAGATCCGACCGGGTGGAGTATATGTAATCACGGGTGGAACAGGAGGTATTGGGCTTGAAATAGGTAAATATCTTGCTTCCTTCGGAGATATAACCATTATTCTCTTAAGCCGAACCACTTATCCAGCGAAAGGGCATCAACCGGAACTGGCGAAACAGAAATTGCAGGCTGGATATCATCGGCTGCTAGACGCAGTGAGAGAGATGGAGAGCTGCGGAGCTACAGTGGAATGGATGTCAGTAGATATTACGGAAGAGCACCAGCTTGAGCCTGCGCTTGAACATATCCGCGCGAAGTATGGAACGCTGAGCGGCATGATCCATTGTGCAGGTGTAGCTGGGGAGGGTTACATCATCCGCAAAGAAGTGGAAGAAATGGTGAGAGTGCTTAAGCCCAAGGTACAAGGGACGTGGCTGCTCGACAAGCTTACGGAGAAAGATCCATTGGATTTCTTTATTCTCTGCTCATCCTTGACCTCGGTCTTTGGCGCACCTGGACAGAGTGATTATACCGCCGCGAATGCTTATCAGGATGCGTACTCATTTTTCAGAAATAAGCAAGGTAGAAAGACCCTCACCATTAATTGGGCAGGCTGGAATGAAACCGGAATGGCTCTGGACTACGGTGTCAGCGAGAAGGCGGGCATGTTCAAACCCTTAACTTCTGCAGAAGGGATTCTGGCCTTAACAACTATCGGCAGCTTAGAGCATCGACAGGTGCTTGTAGGTGAAGTGAATGATTCGATTTTTGCTGAATCGATTCCATTTCTTCCGGTCAGCTTATCGCCTGCGCTGAATGCTAAATATAAACGAAGTCATACGAGCAGTAATAATTTAGAGCAAGTTGATAACCTGGATGCTGCGATTACGATCAAAGGGAAGGATCGAGAGGCATTAACTCCAACTGAGCTTCGCATCGCAGGCATTTGGGCGAAGGTTCTTGGCATGAGTGAAATCGACATCTATGACAAGTTCTTTGAGATTGGTGGGGATTCTCTTCTGGCTTCACATCTGCTGAAGGAAGTAGAGAAGGTATATCCCGGTGTTATCGACATTACGGATGTATTCATTTATTCAACCATTCTAGAAATGGCAGGCTTTATTGAAAGCAAGACCGTTCCTGCAGTTATCGAAGGCGTGAATGTAAGCAGTAGCTTTGAGGATAACATTGATTTCATATTGGAGCGGCTCGCGTCTGGTAAGCTTGCTGCGGATCAAGCGGAGGCCTATATACAGGACTAATATTGTGAGGAGATGGGAAGATGCAGCAAGTTAAAAAGTATATTTTGGAACAAGTAGCTGGACAAAATCTGTCACAAAAAGATGCTAAAAACCTCCTATTAGAAATACACAATTCGGATAACAAGCAAAATAGTGATGTTGCAGTCATTGGAATTGCTTGTAATTTCGCAGATACAGACTCTCCAGAGGCTTACTGGAATCACTTAGAGAACGGGGAGTCCTGCATGGTGGAATACCCGGAAGAACGCAGAAAATATTTTTCTCCTCTAAGTGATAACGCCCATTATGCGGAGTTCCTTGGCCAGAAGCTGATGTCAGAGGAAGAGAAAAAAGAATCACAGAGTGTTAAAGCTGGCTATATCAAGGATATTGAAATGTTCGATGCGGGATTCTTCAATATTCCTCCACGCGAAGCACGTTTTATGGACCCTGCACAGCGACTGTTCTTGCAAACTGCATGGAGTGCTGTTGAAGACGGAGGGTATGGCGGAGATCGCATTGTCGGCACCAATACTGGTGTCTATGTAGGAAGAGACTGCACCTCTGGAACGTTCTACCGCTTCTTGACGGAACCGGACCCTATGCATTTGACGGGGACATGGGAAGGCATACTGGCTAGCCGGATTAACTATTTGTTCAATCTGCGTGGACCGAGCATGGTGGTCGACACCGCCTGCTCTTCTGGTCTGGTGGCTATTCACACCGCCAGTCAAGCCTTGCGGAATCAGGAGTGCGATATGGCAATTGCCGGCGGAATTTCCGTGGGAACCTCTGCTCAAGGCAATACTGAAGACGGAAGTGATGACGTACTTAGTTCGGTGGCCTCCACGGATAACATCGTCAGAACCTTCGATAAGAAATCTACAGGTACAGTATTTGGTGAAGGTGTTGCAGCACTGCTGCTGAAGCCGCTACAAAAGGCACTTGCGGATGGAGATCATATATATGCCGTAATCAAAGGAAGTGCAGCTAATAATGATGGTGCTTCCAACGGAATTACTTCTCCTAATCCAATCGCACAGGAGGAAGTAATCACCAAAGCTTGGGAACAGGCTGGAATTAACCCTGAAACCATTGGCTACATTGAAGCACATGGCACGGGAACCTTGCTTGGAGATCCGATTGAGATCAAAGGTCTGAGCAATGCGTTCCGTAAGAAGACGACCAAAAGTCAATTCTGCGGGATTGGTTCAGCCAAGACGAACATGGGACATCTGGTTGGTGCATCTGGTGTTGCGGGGATTCTGAAGGTGATCTTAAGTCTTAAGAACAAAAAAATACCAGCCAGCCTCCATTTCGAGGAGCCGAATCCACACATTCCATTCACGGATTCCCCACTGTATGTTGTAGATCGACTCACAACTTGGGAAAAGGGGGAACATCCTCGCAGAGGTGGTGTGAGCGGGTTCGGATTTAGCGGTACGAACTGCCATATCGTGCTGGAGGAGGCACCGGAAAGAATGGAATCGAGCAAGGAAGCAGCAGATGAGCAGCAAATGCTGACGTTATCCGGTAAAAGCAAAGAAGCGTTGGTGCGTATTGTCGATCGCTACAATAAATACTTAGCAGGTTCACCATCGGCCAGTCTAGCCCAAATCTGCTACACCTCTAATACTGGCCGCGGGCATTTCGATTACAGACTGTCTGTTGTTGCCCGAAACGTAGAGGAGCTTCGCAGTAAAATAGCCTCGGTACACCGCGAAGGCTTAGAATCGATCCAAGATCAGCCGGATATCTATTTTGGCAAACATAAGGTGGTCTCTGATAAGAAGAAGCTGAAGGATGAAGGTGAAATTTCCGAAAGCGAGAGACGGATTCTTACGGAGAAAGGGAAGCAAGCTACCCTATTTCTCACGAAAATCCATACGGAGCCTGAGACGGCTGATCCCTACCGCCAGCTAGGAAAGCTCTACGTAGAAGGAGCTATGATCGACTGGTCTACCTTGTATCAAGGTCAGGCGATACAGAAGGTGAGTCTACCAGTATACCCTTTTGAACGCACTCCGTATTGGGGAGAGATTAAGGTCAGTAAGTTGAAGGCAGCAGCGGAACCTGTGAAAGAGGGGAATTATCCTTTGATTGACCGCTGTATTCTCAAGTCCTACAAGCAGGAGATTTATTCGGTCTCTCTAAACACAGAAAAGCACTGGGTGCTGAAGGACCACATGCTATTTGGTACCTGCATCGTACCAGGCACCGCTTACGTGGAAATTGCCAGAGAAATTGGAAAAAGATATTATCCGAACGGCGGTCTGGAATTGAAGGATATCATCTTCCTTTCCCCAGTTTCGGTAAGAGAAGAAGAGAACAAAGAAGTACAGTTTATCGTGCAGAGGGAACGGGATCATCTCCACCTGATCGTAGCGAGTGAAGCGAAGCAGGAGGAAGAAGCTGCTGGAACGTGGACCGCCCATATGGAGGTAGATATTTATCCGATGTCTGATGTCCAAGATGTATTTTATCCTCTGGAGCAATTACAAAATCAGAGCGGACGCCGTGAGTTGATTGTCGATAATGATGCATTAACGAACAAGAGTGGCAGAGTTACCTTCGGTCCAAGATGGCTGAATGTAGTGCAAGTCTACTTAGGAGAAAAGGATGTTGTTGCCGAGCTTAACATTCCTGAAGCCTTCATTTCGGATTTGGAGCAGTATGGATTACATCCCGGCATGCTCGACAATGCCGTTAATGCTGCTACACAAAGCTTCGGTGAGGGTATGTATCTTCCTCTCTCCTATAAGAACTTCAAGTTTTATAGATCAATGCCTGAACGCTTCTATACACATATCCGCAAAATTGAGAAAGAGTCCAAGAACAAAGAAACGATCAAATTTAATATTTCTTTGACAGATATGGACGGCAAAGTATTCGCAGAAATCGAAGAGTACACGATTAAGCGAATTCAAGTGAAACAATTTAAAGAATCGAACCAGCTTCATCATTACTACAAAACATCATGGGTAGCTGCTCCGATCATGGAAGAAGCTCCAGCTTTCGCTTCCGGAGAAAAGGTTCTCATTCTTAAACAAGATTCAGAATTTACGCGGTCACTAATGGCAGAAATGCATAATAAGGGCATGAGCATCGTTGAAGCGCAGTGGGGAGAGGCTTATGAGCAGATCGATGATAACCATATCATCATTGATGGTACGGAGTCTGGATATCGCCGGATGTTCGAAGATCTGGCTGGTAGTGGAACTCTTAAAATCATTCATACCTTGTCATTAGCTGGAGAACAACAAATCAATGAACTCTTTGAACTGAAGCAAGCCGTGAAGCAAGGGGTAGACAGCCTTTACCATTTGAGCCGAGCGTATGTTCAGAGCAAAGTAAAACAGGAATTTGAACTTATCATTCTTACAGATAATGCTCATGAAGTGAATGGGGAAGAACGTGTTATTCATCCGCATAATGCTGCATTGCTAGGCTTATCGAAGGTAGTGGCTCAGGAGTTCCCGGAACTTTCCTGCCGCAGTATCGAAATAGACCCGAACACTTCGGTTGAACGTGTTATTGCTGAGATTGGAACCACAGCTCCAAGCTTTCGGGTAGCTTATCGTGAGAACGAGCGATATACCGAGCAATTGGGCCATGTGGATTGGGATCAAGTCAAGTCGGAGCCGGTGGAGATTACGGCTAATGGTGTCTATGTGATCACTGGAGGTACTGGTGGAATCGGGTTGGCACTGGCACGCCATTTGGCCTCCAAACAGCCGGTTCGTTTAGGCTTAATTAACCGGTCACAGCTGCCAGATAAAGCAGACTGGGCAACTATTATCGAACAAGGCGAACAACAGACCCTTGTCAACAAATTATTGAAGATCCAAGAAATTGAGAAGCTGGGATCCGAAGTGTTGTGCTTCAGTGCTGATCTTAGTAACGAAGATGAGGTAACGGAAGCTTTAAGTACCTTGCGTCATAAGTTCGGAAGAATCAACGGAGTATTCCATGGGGCAGGTGTAGCTGGTGACGGATTCCTAATTCGCAAAGAGAAGGGAAACTTTGATGAAGTTATTCATCCGAAGCTGTATGGAACGTGGCTGCTGGATCATTTGACAAGGGAAGATCAATTAGATTTCTTCATCAGCTTCTCTTCCATCGCTACCTTGTTCGGTTCAAGAGGTCAAGGCGATTACACAGCAGCCAACAGCTATCTGGATACATTCTCCTCCCAGCGCCGCAGAGTGGCAGGCAAAACAGCCACAGTAAACTGGCCAGCTTGGAGTGAGGTCGGAATGGCAGTAGACTACAACATTTCTGAGGATGTAGTGCTCTTCCGATCCGTGAATAATGAGCGGGCTTTTGAAGTGATCAGCCAGCTCCTAGAAACGGATCTATCCAATGTGATCCCTGGTGAAATCAATCTTACGCTACTCTCAGCGATCGAGCCGCAATTACCGATGAGTCTGTCTCGCTCTTTACGAAAAATGCTCAGCAAACATCAGCAGCATGCGGGGGCGGCAGGGGGTTCCGCAACACCACAACCTCTTGGAGAAATCACCTTTAGTGGGAAGGGTGAAGATGAATACACCGAGACTGAACGCACCATTGCCTATATCTATGCTCGCGGTCTAAACATGCCTGTGATCGACATCTATGAGAGCTTCAACGCGATGGGTGGTGACTCAATTATGGCCACCGAGCTGTTAAAGTACATCGATCGTGAATACCCAGATCTCGTTGATATTTCTGATATGTTTACCTATTCGAATGTAGCTGAGATGGCGGAATATATCGATACCAAACGAGGGGTAATCCAACCATCTTCCGCGCCTGAGAATAAGGATGCTACAGAAGAAGAATATCTGGATCAATTACTTGGACAGTTTGAGACCGGAGATGCGGATATGGCTAGTGTCCTTGAGTTTATCGCCGCAGATTTGGAGTAAGGAGGGGGAGCATGAGTGAGACGGAGGTTATCAATCGCAAAATCCTGGAGCTTCTTCAAAAAGGTGAACTCGATAGAGGTACAGCCTTAACTATGCTGAAAAAGATGGCTCCAGTTAACCGTGACATTGCGATTATCGGTCTGTCTTGTAAACTGCCGGGTGCTGACCATCCACAGCAATTCTGGAGCAACATGGAGATGGGTATCTCCTCGGTTATTCCTTTCCCGGAAGGCAGAAAGCAGGACATGGATGTCTTCCTTCCGGAGCATCTGCGTGGCAGTGATCCTTATTTCAGCGGTGGATATTTAGAGAATCTGGATCAATTTGATGCTGAATTCTTCCGGATTCCTTCGAAGAAGGCAGAGAGTATAGATCCCTATCAAAGACTCTTTCTAGAAACAGCCTATGAAGCGCTCGAAGAGGGGGGATATGGGGGAACAAAACTCCATGGCAGTAAGACTGGTGTATATGTTGGCAATGATCATACCCATCGCATGTTGTTTTCTTACTTGGATGTTCAAAGAACGAGGGATGCAGATACGCTCTTAGGCTCATGGACAGGAATTCTGGCCAGTCGGATCTCGAATTACTTGAATCTTAACGGACCTAGTCTAGTTGTGGATACCGGTTGTTCTTCCGGCATGGCAGCCGTACATACGGCCTGCCAAGCCATTCGGAATAAAGAATGCACTATGGCCATTACGGGTGGTATTAATCTCTTTCTGTATCCTATCGTTCAGAACAGCATGCTTGAGACTAGCAAAGATACTACGCGAGTCTTTGACCGCAGTCCTGGAGGGGTAACCTGGGGAGAAGGAGTAGTAGTTCTCTTATTGAAGCCCCTGCAGAAGGCCGTACAGGATAGGGATCACATTCATGCCATCATAAAGGGCAGTGCTCTCAGTAATAATGGAAGCACAAGTAAACTGGCGGAAATGAGCGCAGAGGGAATCCGAAATGCGATTACTGATGCTTGGGAAGATGCCAAGATAGATCCTGAAACGATTACCTATTTAGAGGCACACGGACTCGCGACAAAGCTTGGCGATTCGATAGAGCTTAGCGGAATCACTTCTGCTTTCAGAACACGGACAGATAAGAAACAGTTCTGTGCGATAGGCTCTACGAAAGGAAACATTGGTCATCTGGTTGCCGGTTCAGGTGTTGCCTCCTTGCTCAAGGTGATCGGTGCACTTAAGCACAAGACGCTACCTCCAAGTGGCGGCTTTCAAGAGCCAAATCCCTTTATCCCATTTGTTCAGTCTGCCGTTTATGTGAATGATCGAAAGGTAGCTTGGGAGGTTGAAGGCACTCCGAGAAGAGCGGGAATCAATTCTTATGGCTATAGCGGAACCAACTGTCATCTAATTGTGGAGGAAGCTTTCAGTGACAATGGCAGCAAAGAGGTTGCGGTCTCCAAAACAACTTCGCCAGAGAAGGAACACCGTCTGAAAACGCATATCTTCACACTTTCAGCCACTAACGAGACTTCGCTGATCCGATTGGTGAACGCGTATATCTCCTGGATTGAGGATCACCCTTCAAGCGCTATAGGAGACTTATGCCATACAGCCAATACAGGGAGAGGTCAGCATGAGTACCGTTTGGCTATTCCAGTTACGAGCCTAGAGGAACTGCTTATCCGTCTTCAGGAGATCATCAGCAGTGGCATAAGGTATTTACGGGATAAGGGAATATACGCAGCAGGATCATCTGACACTGCGATCACCGAAAGCCAGAGGAGAAAACAATCGGAGGCAGCAAACCTGCTTCTCCAAGCAGCATTGCAGGATAGAAAGGCACCCGTAGAACAGACGGAAATTGCGCGGGAGATCTGTCAATTATTCGTTAACGGAGCCGTACTGGACTGGAAGCTATGGTATAAGGATTCAAGCTGGAACAAGCTGAGCGTGCCGGTGTATCCCTTTAACCGTACTCGCCACTGGGCTCAATAATCAATTATCTAAGAGGAGTGAGAGTTAATGATATTGGAACTGAATGGCATCGTAAAACGCTACCAGAATAAAACGGCTGTAAATCAAGTAAGTCTGACGGTAAAAGAAGGCGAAATCTTCGGTCTGCTAGGCCCGAATGGTGCAGGGAAGACAACTTTGATTAGTACTATTTGTGGATTGAGTGATCCTGAGGAAGGCGAGATTCTTCTGTTTGGCAAAACGATGAAATCCGCAGGAACGGAAATCAAAAAGCAAATCGGTGTTGTTCCGCAGGATATTGCCGTAATCCAAGGGCTAACTGCCTACGAGAATGTAACGTTTTTCGGCAAGCTTTATGGATTGAAAGGAAAGCTTCTTAAGGAAAGGGTAGAAGAAGCATTAAATTTCACAGGATTATGGGACCGCAGAAAGGATAAGCCGGGCAAATATTCAGGAGGCATGCAGCGCCGATTAAATATTGCTTGTGCGATCGTACACCAGCCGAAGCTGATTATTATGGATGAACCCACGGTTGGCGTAGATCCCCAGTCCAGAAATCATATTCTCGAATCTATCTGCGAATTAAACCGGAGAGGCTCCACTATCATTTATACCTCCCATTACATGGAGGAGATTGAGGAGATTTGCAGCTCCATTGCCATTATGGATGAAGGTCGTTTAATCGCTTGCGGCACTAGTGAAGAACTAAAGGAACAAATTGCGAATGAGGAAAAGACTTTTATCGAAGTGGCTGCGACGAGTCAAATGTTTGCAGACAGTCTGAAGAATGTAGAAGGCGTAACTGAGTGCTTGGTAGATGAGAACAGGATTACAGTCGTTTCGACAAAAGGCAGCAATAACTTGACCCGTATGATTGAACGGTTAACCAGCGCACACGCCGAGATTATTACCATAGGTGTTGAGCGACCTAGCCTGGAAAGCGTCTTTCTTACTCTAACCGGAAGGACCCTTCGGGATTAGGAGGTACCTTATGAACATTTTATATATCGCGTATTACACGATCATCACGAACGTTAGGGATTACCGGACGTTTGTCAAAAGATTGTTTATGCCGCTGCTGATCACACTAATTCTAGGAACCGCGCTGCAAGGGGTTTTTGAGCCAACTAAGCTGGAGAAGACCTCCGTCGTATACTACAACGCGGATGCAGGGGATGTCTCCCGTAATTTCGATGAGTTTCTTAAGCTCGAAGCGATCACCACATTGCTTAACGTCAAAGAGGTGAAGAGTGAAGAGGAAGGGATGACGAGCGTAAAAGATGGCGATGCTTCCGCATTCATCTATCTGAATCAGGATTACTCGAAGGCGATTATGGATAAGAAAAAGAGCGCTATCTCTATCTATAGCAATAACGTGAAGAACAGCCGGGTAACGATTGTACAGAACATTGTAGACAGCTTTATCATCGGTGCTAATACTACAGAGGCACTTGCTAAGCTGGATTCCAAAATGAATTATGATGTCAAGTCTGGAGGGATAGAAGAGGTTCCCGTTTCTGTTGGTGGTAAGACACCGGGATCTATGGACTATTATGCAGTAACCATGCTCATGCTTACCCTGATGGCAGGGGCATTATACGGTAGTGATGAGATGTCACAGGACTTCACAGGCGCGCTTGGACGTAGGCTTCGCAGTTCGCCGATGAGACCTATGCAGCATTTTTTGGGTAAGATCATCGGTTGTGTCACCCTATTGTTCGTGCAGGCTATGATCGTCTACTTCTTTACTAAAGTAGCATTTGATGCGAACTGGGGAGCAAATCCAGGAATGATTATGCTGGTGGTGCTGACACTGGCCGTGCTTTCAACTGCCTTGGGAGTTATGATCAGCATGTTGTCTAAGGATCAGGCACGCTCCACATCTATTCTAAATATGCTGGTGCCGATCATGACTTTTATTGGTGGAGGATATGTCAAGCTAGACCTTGAGCAGCTCATGTATTTATCGCCTAATTATTTAGGGCAGACAATTATTTTCAATAATATTTATGGAGGTACAATAGGTTCGGCCTCATGCTTTATTGCCTTATGGACCATTATTGCGGTAATCTTTATCATTTCCGGATGGGGAGCTAGGAGGAAGTTAGCATGATCATTTTCCAAAATAATCTCAAGCGGTTGTTCAAGAAGAAGGGTAAGCTTATCACCATGTTGGTTATACCTATTGTGTTCACAATGATTATTATCGGAGGTTCCGTACAGCAGAGTAAATATAAGGTTGGTATTGCCGACGAGGATAAGACGCCTTACACTCAAATGATTCAAGACAAATTATCGAAGGACAGTCGGTTGATTGTACTGAAGAAAGAGGATATACAGGATCAATTAATTAATAACAAGATTGATTACGCGATTCAAATCGATCAAGGGCTCACGGAAAAATTGATTCAAGGGCAGGACGCCAAGATTAAGACCTTTAGTGTGGAGGAATCCGATGCGACGCTCCCCATCAAAATGGATATTCAAAGTTTTACTAATGCTGCTGCAAATATAGGGAAATCCTCTGGAGGGAGCAGCGAGAGCTTTTATGAGGGATTAAAGCTCTATCAGAACGGAAGCTTCACTTCCGAACTAAAGGTCATCGAAGACAAGGGGCGGGACCTCAGTCAATCGTTGCGAGCCTTGGGATTTCTGGTCATGAGCATGGTATTCTTGATTACAACTTCTACAACGATGATTATCGAAGATAAGACCTCGGGTGTATACAAGCGTCTCTTGTATTCACCCATGAAACAGAAGAGCTACATGCTTCAGAATATTCTGAGTTTCTTGGGCTTATCGGTCTTCCAGATTCTTATTGTGTTTTATGTCATGATTAAGGGCTTCAAGCTTGATATGGGAACGCATCTCGTAACACTAATCCTTTTCTTTATGTTATTCTCGCTAGTATGCATCTCCATGGGTGTACTAGTCAGCAGCTTCTCGTCAACAACCAGGCAGGCCAATGCGTTAATCGGTTTGATTAATGTTCCTATTTGTATGCTGGGTGGATGCTTCTGGCCAAGAGAAATGATGCCTTCTGTACTGAAAGGAATCAGTGAGTTTGTTCCGACGACCTGGATCCTTATCGCAGCGGAGAAAATTCTGAACGGCAAAGGTTTCTCTTCCCTTTATCTGGAGACGGGGGTATTGCTATTGTTCTTCCTATTGCTCTTCTTGTTAAGCAGTATTCGTAAGCCGAGAATCGTATAAATAAGCTAATCGAATATGCTGGAAAAGGGCCGTGCTCTAATGTGAATGATGTTCACTTTAGAGCACGGCCTTAATCTATTTTTTCTCTATGAATCTATCTTAATGTATAATTCTATCATATTTTGTATATAATGCATGTGTTGCTTATTCAAAATATAATAGACAAGGGTAGGTGAGGAGATTGATCTCGGATAAGAAACAATCCCTGATATTTATTGCCATTGTATGGGCCATGGCGCTTGGCATGCTGCTGCTCCCGGATTCATTACAAGGCATATACGGGTATACTCCGTTTTTTGCGGTGTGTATCATGATGTTTCTCGTTGTAAGGGATGGATACAGTTCGGCAGGCTGGAGAAGGCTGGGCTTTAAATTTAGAGGAGGACAAGAGTACATATTGGCTTTGCTCATTCCCTTATTTTCACTGGGAGCGGGCTATGCAGTTTATTGGAGTGGATGGAAATCAGGCTTGATTTCTCCCGATTCATGGATCGAGACGGGTGTTTACTTGGCTGTGTATATTGTGCTTGGTTCGCTGTCCGCCTTGGGAGAAGAAATAGGCTGGCGAGGCTGGCTCCTCCCGCGTTTTCAGTGGATGGGCAGAGTGAGCTCAAGTATAACAATGGGCTTCATTTGGGCATTATGGCATTACCCGGCAATTCTTGGCCCTCGTGCTTATCATTCTTCAGGGAACCGTTATATTGTAGTAGGCTTGTTCACCCTATCTGTTGTTTTTGCAGGAATCGTTATAAATGAATTACGCCTGACCTCAGGCAGTATCTGGCCGGCTGTACTTTTACATGGAACTAATAATGCTGTAGACAGCGTGTTTCGTAATATTTCATCTACTTCGTCACCAATGCTGGAATATATTGCGGGGGAGAGTGGGATAGTCCCCGTTATCATATACGGCGCTACGGCCATCTGGATACTTAATCACAACCGAAGAAAGAAGCGGCAAGCAGCTACATCCGATCTGATGATTTAACGAGCTTTGGATAAACGTAAAAGAATGGCGGGAGATTGCAATAAGGTTTTCGGTGTGAAGCAGCTACTTCTATCATATGATAACGGTATAACACTGCTCATTGAAAAGGAAGTGAGTGTATGCCTAGTTTATCGGATGAGGAGGAGCTGGGTGAGTACCAAGGAGATCTGGAGGATCTATCTACCCGGGAATTATTAGTAGGCACCCGCATGAAGATGGTTTACTCGCTAGTATTACAAATGCTGGGGAAATCACTATTTATGAATCGTCAGAATAATAGTCTCCCACAGGACTACTTGGAGGCTCATCCATCTAAGAAGGATGAGTTGAACGTCAGAGAACCCTAAGCCACAGTAAGCGTCATATTTTTCCTAGTCTTCATTATAGGAAAGGTGGCGCTTTTTTTAATATAAGCATTCTTATACTGTGCACTATTATCTTCATGTCGTTTCTTGTATTTTGAACTATAAGGAATAATATGGGTTAGGGTATATTATTTTCAAAATAATTGTTTTAAAATGGTAAAGTGGTTATTTTCTCAAGGGTGAGGGATCGAATGGAACAACTGAGGGAGAATGTTGAGGCTGAACTACGGGAATTACTCAAAAAATACTTTTTAGTAGGATACCTACATGAGACAGCTGTAGCTTTTCTGGAAGTGAAGTTGAAAGAAACCTTATTGTTCAGCAAGTTATGTGTCATTCACTACCGGATGTTTGCTGGTGAACAGACAGATATTTATCGTGCAGCCGCATCCATTGAGTTAATGATACTCGGACTGGACATTATTGATGATTTGCAGGATCAGGATCAACCCTCCACCATATGGTGCCAGACGCCACCTGAGATCTCCTTAAACATAGCGATAGGCTTCCTTACGCTGGCACATCAAGGTTTACTCGATTGTGACTTTCCGCAGGACAGGCTAATGAAGGCATCCGAAATTATGAATCGGCAGATGCTTACGGCCATCAATGGTCAGACCCTAGACCTTATGAATGAATCCAAGAACGAAGAAGAATACATAAGCATAATTGAACAAAAGTCTTCGGCACTGCTTATTTCTGCCTGTATGATAGGCGTTATTCTCGCTTGCGGGGATTGGAACGAAAAGGTAGCGGTTTATATCAATGAAGTGGGCATTGCTGCTCAAATGAAGAATGATCTCCGTGATTTGCTAAACTGGGAAGAGAAAAATGACTTTTTGCATCGCAAGAGAACAGTGCCTACCTTATATTTACTGAAAATGGCTGCTAATGAGGAACAGGATTGGTTGATTGATTATTTTAACGGTAAAGGCACAACAGAAGGGATATTAAGTCGTAGGCAGGAGATCGAGCAGATATGTAATGATTCTGGTACGTTGTTGTATTCGTCCGCTCGGATGCGTACACATTATTACAAATTTCTAGAACTCGTGGATCAGATGGAACTGGAAGCCCATTGGAAAGAGCTTTTACTTCTTCAGTTAAAATAATTACACAAGCTTCCTCACCGAGACCGCAAGTCCACGCAAGTGTAACCGCAATTAAAAACTGCGGTAAATATCAATCACATTGTCGTTTTACATCCCTATTTCTATTGATATATTGAGAGCAAGAAGAAAAAAGGGAGGAATTAACAATGTTGAAAGAATGGATCCAAGTTTTGTTAGAAGAGCCAATGAAGGTTAATGAGCTTCTGTCGGGAAAACTGCAACTTGCTGGTATGCCAGCTGCTGAGCAGCTAGCTTTAAAGGATACATTTCTTCGTAAGAATAGTAAGAGTGATGAATTCATAACGGATGCCTGGTTCTAAAACATTAAGATCAATTCGGGGGACCTCAAATGTCAGCTAAAATTCGTAATTACATCATAGCGGGATTGATTTGTTTGTTTTCTTTTCTTTTGATTCACTCTGTACAAGTAATATACTCTAATGTACTGCTCGGAGTGGGAATAGAGAAGAATACAGAGGGACAATATGTTATCTCTGAAATCAGCGCGTCTGAGGAAGGCTATAAACAGAATTTACGATTAGGAGATATCATAGTTCAGGTCAATGGTGTAGACGTCGAACTAGCGGATAAAGTGGTGCGGTATAATGTCCTGGCGCAGGTCCAATCAGTGGATATTATCCGCACCTCAAACGAAGGAAACTCCATTCATATGCATGTCAATATAAAGAATGAGTATTCACTTTATCACAAGTTTACACAGCTTGTAGTCCCTGGAGTAACGTTACTTTTTCTAATGATATTAAGTCTCTTTTTGTATCGCAAAAGGGCAGGAGAACGTTCGGCTGAATTGTTAATTTTATTTTTTTTGATGGTGAGCGTAACTTACTTTGCGGGTTATGCCTCAAGCAGATCAGATCTCATCGGTAGGATCACTTTAAGTTGTATGCTGCCTTTAATTCCGGTGGTGTTTATCCACTTTCTCCAAGTTTATCTGAAGCGGTTTAATATCCAATTTATATCTACTTTTCTACTCAAGTTATACTATGGATTAGTCATTCTTCTAAGTATACTTACAACCTTTAGTTTAGTCATATATTCGTGGGATAGATCTTTATATTCCTTTATGCGTCTGTTTGTTATCGGGTTCTTTGTGGTTGGCATCCTATACAGCATATTTAAGCTGTTATCTCTATATATCAATAATCGGAAATCAGCATTTAAATCTATGTTCAAAATTATGCTTACCGGACACGTTCTTGCGTTTACACCGTTTGTTCTCTTCTCTGCTGTACCCATTGTTTTTGGGGTTAGCTTGATTCCTTTCGAGGTCACCACAATCTTCTTATTTTTGATGCCGGTTACCTATTTTTATCTGCTAACTGCTAAACAACTATTTGATATTGATTTTGCTTTTAATCGCTTTAAATATTATCTGTTAATTGCCTTTCTTCCAGCACTAATGATTGTAGCTGTACTTGCGATCATACAGAGTAGGCAAGAGTATGATTGGATCAAATGGGTTCAGATGTTCTTGGTGGTTTATTTATCGATTACGGCCTTCTTATTTTTCAAGGAGAAAATAGATTATTATTTCCGACCTAGGCTTTTTCGTGAACTTTATCATTATCAAGGCAGTCTGGAGAGATTCTCCAAGCAAATTTCCAAAGTGATGAAGCGATCTGATTTGGAGGCTGCACTTTACAAGGAAATCAATGAGATTCTACCGGTTAATCGGTCGGCTTTTTTTGAGATAGATGAGGATTTGAGTAATCTCGCACAAATCGTGGACAATTCGGAACAAGAGATCAATATACAATTTGTTTCGATATCTCCAGTTCTTAAAGTAGGCGAAGTAGTCCAGCTTCAGCAGGGGATAGCACTCGTAATCGGCCGTCACAAAAAGAAATTCCACCTTTTATGGATTGATCATAAGAAGAATCACACCAAGTTTAATACAGATGAACTAAATTGGTTAAATACCATTGCAAACTATGCAAGCATTGTCTATGAGAATTTATATCTGATAGAAGGTCTGATTGAAGACCTTGAAGCTGAAATGAAAAAAGATCAACATGCGGCACCATGGGTTCTTCGTCTGATCTTTAACCTATCTGAGAATGAACGAAGAAAGCTGGCGGCGGATTTACATGATTCTGCGCTTCAGGATCAACTCATTTGGCTTCGTAGACTTGAAACGCTAATCTCGGATCATGTTATTCCCAATGAAATCCTACCTGAGTTGCTTCAAATTAAAGAAGGTTTATTAGATGTTATCCATCAAATTCGTGAGACCTGCAATGAGCTACGCCCGCCACTACTAAGAGAGACTGGAATCGTCAAGGCACTAGAAATTTTGTTTGAATATGCTCAGTTACAGTCCAATTATATTATTACCTTTAAATCAAGCCCAATAGGGGCGCTAAGCGAAGATCTAGTGATTGCCCTTTATCGAATTGTACAGGAACTTCTGAGAAATGCCGGAAAGCACGCCAAAGCGAATCAGATTGAGATTGAGCTTGACCAGCAAGAGCAACTCTATTTCCGTTACAAGGATGATGGAGTAGGCATGAATATCTTAGATATTAAAGAATCTTTTCAGCATATGGGTCTGTCCGGAATTAAAGAGCGTGTAGCAAGCTTAGAAGGAGAGTGCCTGTTTAACTCGGAGAAGGGTAAAGGGCTGGAGGTCATTATTTATTTACCGACAACAGCTTTTGCGGAAGGAAAGAACAGAGGAGGCGATGACGATGATACGTATCTTGTTGGTTGATGATCATCCTTCAGTAGGAGAAGGGACTAAAAATATGATTGAGCAGGATGCTGATATGGAGGTTACCTTTGTTTTGTCAGCAATAGAAGCTTTCGATATGCTGGAGAAGCAAGAATTTGACGTGATCTTATGCGATCTTAACATGCCTACGATCAGCGGACTGGAATTCACCAAAAGAGCTGTTCAGCTTGATCCTGAATCAAAAGTGGTGATTTATACCGGATATGAAATCAGTGCACATTATAACCTGTTGATGGAGTCAGGGGTTACAGGATTTATCTCTAAGACTGCATCCAGAGAACAATTATTAAATACGATACGCTGCGCTCTGAGGAATGAGGCTGTCATACCGGTTTCTTTACTCAAACAGCTTCGAAGAAATGATATTAAAATATCGGGCAATCGTGATAATCAGTTAATTGAAGAAGTGTCCATTAATCAAAGGGAACAGGAAATACTCCAGGAAGTAGCCAGTGGAAAAAGCAATAAGGACATAGCTAGCAAGCTCTTAATGTCACAAAGAACTGTGGAGTATAACCTGACGAGAATCTTTGAGAAGCTGAGTGTACATTCCAGATCCGAAGCAATTGTAGAGGGAAAGCGGCTCGGACTTGTTAGATCGGAGCAATTTTGATTTTCGTGTGTCATTACCTGTAATCAAAGCTTCAGAGCCATTCAGATAAGCCTATTTACATTTCCAAAATATGAAGGAGAGCACTCATTATGATAGACATGGACAAAATATATTTGATCACAGATATCCCCGGTTATCCGCCGCAAATTAGTCGCCTTTTATCCATGATGAATTATGCAAGACATACCACATTAGCGGCAGTTAAAGACTTAAGTGTAGAGCAGCTTGACTATTTATTGGATTCGGAGAGCAACTCTATAGGAGCATTATTATTACATTACGCTGCTGTAGAGTATGCGTATCAAGTTGCGACATTTGAGGGAAGAGACTTATCCGAAGAAGAGTTAGCGATATGGGGGCCGGCACTGAACTTAGGGGATGAAGGCAGGGCGATGATTAAAGGACATGATCTTAGCTATTATTTAGACCGTTTAAATGAAGTAAGGGGAAAAACATATGAATGGTTCGCAACCGTCGATGATGACTGGTTATATACAGAAGAGGAATTCTGGCATAACAAACAGGCGAATTACTACTTCATGTGGTTTCATGTATTCGAAGATGAAATTAATCACAGAGGCCAAATTAGATTGATACGAAAAAGAGCGCTAGCTTAAAGAAAGAAGGAGCATGATTGCTGTTCATGCAGAATCATATTACGCGGGACAAGACAACCTCAGTTATTGAAGGTTGTTTTTTTATATGCAAATCATGAAAGTTTTCAGTTCATTATCAGTTCACATAAATTTGTTAGGATAGGAAACATCAAAGGAAGAGATAAAGATCGTGACCCAGGAGAGGAAGAGATCGGAATGAACATATTAGAGGTTAAGAATGTTAAAAAATCGTATACTTTGTATGGTAAGGAAAAGGTTCCAGTACTCCATGATGTGAATTTAAGCTTTGAGACAGGTGAATTTGTCTCCATACTCGGTGAGTCTGGTTGCGGTAAGTCCACACTAATGAATATCATTGGTGGAATGGACTCTGATTATGAGGGCGATGTCCTTGTTCGCGGGAAGAATCTAAGCAAGATGACCGAAAAGGAAATGGATGATTATCGCAAGAACAACATCGGCTTCGTATTTCAAAACTTCAATCTGATTCCACACTTATCAGTCTTGGAAAATGTTACGGTTGCGATGCAGATGACGAATACAAGCGAGAAGGAACGTAATAAGCGTGCTATAGAGATTTTGACGGAGGTAGGATTAAAGGATCATCTGAAAAAACGTCCGAATCAACTGTCCGGTGGACAGAAGCAACGGGTATCCATCGCACGCGCATTGTCGAACAATCCAGATATTATACTGGCAGATGAACCTACGGGTGCGCTGGATAAGGATACAGGTGATCAAATCTTAGTTTTGTTGGACAGCATAGCGAAAAGAGGAATCTTGGTCATTACCGTGACCCACTCGCAGAAAGTAGCTGATTACGGTAGCCGTATCGTTAAGCTTGAAGAGGGATTGGTGAAAGACGATATTCATTTGAAGGAACGTTCCATGGCTACCTATGATGGGGGAGATGGTTCGGCCCGAAATCTCAGCTTAATGGCTTCTTTCAAAATGGCCCTTCAAAATATGAAGCTTAACGCCAAACGTAATGTATTGGTAGCATTGGGTGGATCGATAGGTATTTTAAGTGTACTCTTGATGCTTTCCTTAGGAAATGGGATCACTAGCTATATTAATAATGAAATTAATTCAAGTATGGACCCTTTGCTGGTAGATATCACTAAGCCAAATCCAGAAGCCAAAGACATGAAGGGCCCAGAAGCGATGATGTTACCCGGCGTTACGTTTACAAAGGCCGATGTTGAGACGATTCGTAACCTTCCAAATGTAGATCATGTAGAGACCATAACAACCATTACAGGCAAATCTACCACGGTTTTTGGGGAACAAACGAGTAGTCTTACACAATTAACCACCTTAAACGATACATTTGATAAAGCGACGATTAAAGCAGGGGCTTTACCGAAAGAAAATGAAGTATTATTACCAACGAAAATAGCGAGTCAATTAAGTGGAAATGACCAACCGAATGCTATGGTAGGGAAGTCTATTCATCTGTATATTAATGAAATGGATGCTCAACATAAACCGATAACATTGGAAAAAGAAATCACGGTCTCTGGTGTTTATGAAGCCACTGATCCAAGAGCGCAAATGTCACCAACAGGATATATTCCAACACAGACACTGGAGCAAATGTATACTGATAAAGGGATTACCATTGGCCCGATTCAGGTTAATGCTTTTGCAACGGATATGAAATATGTGAATGATATTAATAAAGCAGCTGTTGATGCGGGCTTCTCGGGCTCCCAAACGGCAAAAATCATGGAGCGTATCACGACTTATGTGGATATGGCTACGATCGTTCTATCTGGTATTGCAGGGATTTCGCTCATCGTATCAGGGATTATGATATTGGTTGTACTTTACATTAGTGTAGTGGAACGGACGAAAGAAATTGGGATCCTTCGTGCGATTGGAGCAAGAAAGAAAGATATCAAGCGAATATTCTTTTCCGAATCCGCATTATTGGGTATATTTAGTGGTGTCTTCGCAATAATCTTTGCAGCTATCATTAGCTTTGGTTTAAATATACTTTTGGAAAATGCTTTTGGCGTAAAGCTTATTAACTTATCTGGATCTTATATCGTATTCGGATTAGTTGTAAGTACAGGGATTAGTATTGTCGCTGGTTTGATGCCTTCATCGAAGGCTGCCAAGCTCGATCCAATGGAATCTCTGCGATACGAATAAATACAATGTTGGAAAGGAAATTGATGTATGAGCACAATTCTAGTGGTTGATGATGATTCCCATATCCGCAAATTAATACGATTATATCTTGAAAAAGATCAGTTTTCCGTAGTGGAAGCGGAAGATGGTCAAATAGCATTAGACATTCTAGCTCATACAAAAATAGATTTAGCGATTGTGGATGTGATGATGCCTCATATCGATGGTATTGAACTGACAGAAGATATTCGATCTTATATTGATATGCCGATCCTAATGGTTACAGCCAAAGGAGAGTCTAAGGATAAAGTCAGAGGATTTAATGCGGGGTCAGACGATTATTTAGTAAAGCCGTTTGATCCCATTGAATTGGTACTGCGTGTGAAATCTTTATTAAAGAGATATCATGTAACCCCTTCGAATGTTATTCAATTAGGGGGAGTAACGATTGATCTAGGGAATTTAACAGTCGCTAATGCCGATCAAATGGTTGAATTGAAAAAGAAGGAATGTGAATTGCTATTTGCTTTGGCGGGTTCGCCAAGGCAAATATTCACCCGCACTCAGCTAATAGAGAATATATGGGGAATGGATTATGAAGGCGATGAGCGGACGGTTGATGTGCATATCAAACGCTTGAGAGAACGTCTTGAACCCATCCCTCAGTTCATCATTTCTACAGTAAGAGGACTTGGTTATCGTCTGGAGCTAGCCTAGATGGTGAGAAAAAGCCTGCGTCTTCGAATCGTCGTTACGTTCATTGGTATTGTTTTAGTCAGTTTAATTATTTCCTTTTTTCTTTTTATGCAGTTTTCAGAAAAAAATAATACCCCAAACCATATGTTTATTAATATTGCTAAAGATATAGCAAAGGTGACAAATCTAATAGATGATCCGGAAAATGTAAACGCATTTGCAGATCTGCTTAATCGATTTGGTATAGATATAGCGGTTGTTAATGAGCCAAGTGAATCTGTTTTTTCTGTAGACAAGGAGAAAGTTGCTATCTTATTCAATTCCAACACAACAGATGCGGTCTTTCTATCGGGTAGGGGTGGACTTGCTATCGTAGGGGTTCCTAAGATAGATGATGGAAAAGGTGCTTTCATTATTAAGATTGATTTTTCATCGACTGTAAGAGGCTTGAGAATTACGCTTCTGTTTACACTATTAGCTGTACTAATCATCGGAAGCTTGCTTATCTTGTTCATGTCCAGGTATATTGTGAAGCCTATTAAGAAGCTAACTGTTGCAGCGAAGGAAATGGCGTCAGGCAATTTATCTGTCCGATTGACTTATCGTAATAAAGATGAATTTGGTGAACTGATGGAGAGCTTTAATCGTATGGCAAGTGAGCTGCAGAAAATGGACTCAGTTCGTGATGATTTTGTCAGCAATGTTTCTCATGAAATGCAGTCACCACTTACATCGATTAGAGGATTTACAAGAGCGCTGCAAGACGGTGTCATTCCATTAGAAGAGCAAAAAGAGCATCTGGATATTATCTATGAGGAAACCTTACGCCTATCTAGGCTTAGTGATAATCTGCTCCGATTAGCCTCACTCGATTCGGAGCACCATCCGGTTAATCCCACCACATTCCAATTAGACGAACAATTAAGAAGAACGATCGTATTAGCGGAACCACAGTGGGCACGGAAAGATATTATGATTGAATTGGATTTATTGCCTTGCGAGATCACGGTGGATAAAGATTTATTTGATCAGGTCTGGCAGAACTTAATAAATAATGCTATAAAATATACGGGGCAAGACGGTACCATTCATGTTGAAATTGAGATGAACGCGCAATTTGTGAAGGTATATATCAAAGATTCTGGTAAAGGCATTCCTGAGGAAGCACTTCCGCTTATCTTTGATCGATTTTATATGGTGGAGAAAGCGCGTAGCAGCGCTCTTAAAGGGAATGGACTTGGACTTTCCATTGTGATGAAGATTCTGAAAATACATGATTGTAATATTGATGTGGAGAGTAAAGTTGGAGAAGGAACCCAGTTTGTTGTAACGATTCCTAGAACCTAAACCACATGAATAGTTAATATGCTAAAGCTAAAGGTAAACTTTGAGGGGGATGATGATGAAAGATCTAAATCCTATCTATTTACGCGAATTGAAGCATACGGACTGGAAAGATGTTCATTCGTATTGTTCACAGGATCATGTGTGCCGTTTTCAAGCCTGGGGTCCAAATACTGCTGATCAAACTCGTTCATTTGTGAGCCAGGCACTAGATGACTCTCAAAAAGTTCCCAGAACTCGGTTCGCGCAAGCCATAGTTGCAGTAGGAACTGAAAATTTGATCGGCATGGTTGAATTAAATATTAGAAGCCATACGGACAGAAGCGGTGAAATCGGCTATATTGTCCATCCTGATGTCTGGGGACAGGGAGTCGCTACAGCAGCGGCCGGACTAATGTTGAAGCTTGGTTTTGAAGAACTGCATCTACATCGAATATACGCGACCTGTGACCCTCGAAATAGTGGATCATCCAAGGTGCTCACCAAGATTGGCATGACCTATGAAGGCAGATTAAGAGATGCTTTACTCATAAAAGATGGCTGGCGAGATTCTTTAGTGTTTAGTGTATTGGAGCAAGAATGGGATAAGGAAGTGCGCTAAAATAAAGTCTTGCTTCTAAATGTCTAGTTCATTACAATATAAGTATTCGCTTATATAAGTGTTGGAAGGAGGAGAAGTAGGGATGCAGTCACTGACGGATATTGCAGATGATTTGAAGCTTTTAGGAGATAAGACGCGACTGGCCATGCTTTCACTTTTGAAAGAACGGGAATGGTGCGTGTGTGAATTTCTTGATATTTTTGATATATCCCAGCCGGCGATTAGTCAGCATTTACGAAAATTGAAGAATAGAGGGATCGTGAAAGAAAGCAAACGAGGGCAGTGGGTGCATTATTCATTAAATATCGAGGATAAACCACATCTTAAGGCTGTTCTTCAACAAATGCCCAGCTCAGCCGCGATATTGGCTAGTTTGAATAAAGAAGTTAAAGCACCGTGCTGCGACTAAAATATAGTTGTAGTTTTTTAAAGTGTATATAACTATATAGTTATATGGTGATATAGGATTTATTAGGATTTATTCGTAGATTATAGGAGTGTTGAGAAAGTGGTCATTCTAGCCATACTTATTTTTATGGTAACTTTAATTTTTGTAATCTGGCAGCCTCGAAATTTATCGATTGGATGGTCAGCCTGCGGCGGAGCGATCATTGCTTTACTAGCTGGGGTAGTTAGCTTTAATGATGTTCTGGATGTAACACAAATGGTGTGGAATGCGACGTTGGCGTTTGTTGCAATCATCTTAATTTCCTTAATTTTAGACAGTATTGGATTTTTTGAATGGGCTGCGTTACATATGGCGCGAGCAGCACGGGGGAACGGAACACGAATGTTTGTCTATGTCATTGTTCTTGGTGCGTTGGTTTCTGCCTTTTTTGCAAATGATGGAGCGGCGCTAATACTTACCCCTATTGTACTTGCTATGGTTAGAGCGCTGAATTTTGATGAGAAAAAAGTATTTCCATTCATTATTGCTAGCGGCTTTATTGCGGACACCACCTCATTACCGCTTGTGGTTAGCAATCTTGTGAATATCGTATCGGCTGACTTTTTTGGAATTACCTTTATGGAGTATGCGGGAAAAATGATTGTACCTACGCTATTCTCATTGATAGCGAGTATCGTGGTGCTTTATTTCTTTTTTCGCAAAAGTATTCCGAAGCGATTTAATGATTCCGAACTAAAAGATCCGCAAGAGGCTATTAAAGATAAGAAGATGTTCCGTCTATCATGGATTGTACTGGCTATTCTTTTAATAGGGTATTTCGTTAGTGGATTCTTGAAGATTCCGGTATCAGTGGTTGTGGGAATCATTGCAATTTTGTTCATGCTCCTCGCGAGAAGAAGCCCTTCCGTCAAGGTGAAAGAAGTGCTTACTGGAGCACCTTGGGCGATTGTGTTCTTCTCCATTGGAATGTATGTCGTAGTATATGGACTTCGGAATGCGGGTCTAACTGATCTACTCGCTAAGGCGATAGGAATGATTGCTGATCAGGGTCTATTCGCTGCAACTATGGGTATGGGGTTCATTGCTGCATTGATCTCATCATTGATGAATAATCTGCCTACTGTAATGATTGACGCACTCGCAATTGATGCAACGCATACAACCGGAGTTATTAAAGAGGCATTAATATATGCGAATGTTATAGGTTCAGACTTAGGCCCTAAAATTACCCCAATTGGCTCACTAGCAACGCTGCTGTGGCTCCATGTGCTTTCGGCCAAAGGTGTGAAGATATCCTGGGGAACGTATTTTAAGACGGGGATTATATTAACTATCCCAACGTTGTTTATTACACTTTTAGGTCTCTATCTGTGGTTGTTGATTACTTAATTTGAAAAGGGGAAGATCAGGATGAACAAGAAAACGATTTATTTTTTATGTACAGGAAACTCTTGCCGGAGTCAGATGGCTGAGGGCTGGGCGAAGCAATATTTAGGGGGAGAATGGAACGTGTACAGCGCTGGAATTGAAGCCCATGGTCTAAATCCAAAAGCTGTACAAGCTATGAACGAAGTAGGCATAGATATCACTGGACAGACCTCGGATATGATTGATTCTAATCTGCTGAATAATGCGGATCTAGTCGTTACGTTATGTGGGGACGCTGCGGATAAATGTCCAATGACGCCTCCGAAGGTCAAACGGGAACACTGGGGCTTCGATGATCCGGCAAAGGCGCAAGGGACCGATGAAGAGAAGTGGGCAGTGTTCCAGCGTGTGCGTGACCAGATTGAGGTAAGAATCAAACGATTTGCGGAGACCGGCGAATAGTTACCAGGTGAAGCATCCTATTCTTTTAAAAATATAAGAAAGTATAAGTTTCACACTACACCGTATCCTTATATTTCTCGCAAAACGCTTACCGTCCTTTAGCCTTTAGGGACGCCGGAGGCGTTTTTGCTTGGCTTAGGATATTTCACAACGGGCCATTTCACTTTCCTTAAGGCGTTCATAACCTCTGGTCCAACGTTCAGATTACTTTGAACCAACTCATGAGGAGTGAGAGCCATCCATTGATTCAGAGAAACGTCCGCAAAACGATCGCTTTTAAACATTTCGAGGAACCACAAGGAGTCGTCGCCTGTATTCTGAATATAATGTCCAAACGCAAAAGGAACATATCCTACATCGCCTGCTCTGTAGTTGAAGGTACGTGCTACACCATTTCCAGCGAATACGGTCATGCGTCCTTTTCCGGTAAGATAATACTGCCATTCATCGTTATTTGGATGCCAGTGCAGCTCTCTCATCCCTCCGGGTTCAATTTCTACCAATGCGGCAGCGACGGTTTTGGAGATCGGAAAGTTACTGGAATCGACTATTCTGACACTCCCGCCGGGAGTCCTCAGCGGAGGTTGAGCCAATAAGGAATGTTTAAAGGTTTGTGGGATCTCTCCGTATGGAGATTCTACCCTTTGACTTTGCAATGAACCCGGAACCTGATCCTGATAAATATAGACCTGTTCGGTAGGAATGGAGTCAAATGCAGCGGCAGGCACCCCAAAGTTAGCCGAAAGCACTTCTTTCGGAGTATGGGCAAACCAATCGGAAATGGACAAGGTGTTTAGATCAGAGAAACTTCCATCGTCGAATACAAGCAGAAACTCACAGCCTTCTTCAAGACCTTGTATAGAGTGGGGAATACCTGGTGGGAAATACCATAGATCACCTGGCCCCACATCTGCTATGAAGTTTCGACCATTTTGATCTACGGCAGTAATTCGAGCTCGACCTAGCAGCATATAAGACCATTCCGCTTGCTGATGCCAATGGAGTTCACGTACTCCACCGGGGGTTAGGCTCATGTTGACGCCAGCTAGTGTAGTGGCGATGGGGAGGTCTCTGACTGTCACCTCTCTCGACCAGCCACCATGATTAAGCTGCATATGTGCATCGGAAAAAGAAAATTTTAAATTGGGGACGAGACCGGCATCGGTCACGGGAGGGACAAACATGTCGGGATTCTCCAAATCCCGCATTATATCACGTGGTCCTTTATCTAATCCCCCTGCGCCATCGCTTCGAATGGGCTGTGGGATATTTGTCTTTCTTGGCGAATCCTGTCCATCTGCAGTCATCCATCGCACTCCTTTCATGATTCTAAATAACTCAATGAAAATATATGCGGAATCCTGTCTTTTATGATGAATAACAAAAGTGGAACAAGTTGACATGCGCAAGGGGATCATTGATTATTACTAATAGAGGCTTTGTTCTAGACGGAGTAGAGAGGGAGAGGGGTTTGAGATGAATCACATTAAGGAGTCCTTACAACGATTAGGGAGAATAAGAGCTTATGTCATAGGTCTGTTGGTAATTATGTTCGCCGCGGGTTCCGCGGTTACACCTACATCGGTGTCGGCGGCTGTTCAGTTAGGGACTCAGGTAATGCCACTGTCATATGGGGGGTATTACGTCCTTTTTCCAGGTAAACTCGCTCCTTATTTTAAATCAGGTAAATTAATGGTGCCGATTCGGGCTTTCTCGAGTGCGATTGGTGCGGATTTGCTCTATGACGCATTAACGAACAGCGTTACGGTTTCACTACTGGATCGCTCTGTAGGGAAGATTAAAGCAGGGCAGCTAGAGGCAGAATTTAATGGGGAGAATGAAGATTCATTAGGGATCGCTCCAGAGATCAAGGATGGAATCCTGTTTGTTCCAGCATCCCCTATTCTAGAGGGGTTAAAGACATTTCGCTGGGAAACTCAGTTCAATAACGTGAATAAATTAACCCTTGGCATTGGCGCCAGAAAAGGGGAGGAATGGGCAAAGCCTGAGGCGGATCGAGCGCTTACCCCTTACCCAGTGGAAACAACAGCACATCCATATCCGTTATATCCGTTTAAGCTAACACAGACTCAATCTGGGAAAGAATACAGACTAACCTTAGGCGTGCAAAATACCTCTGGTTTTGTCATCCCTAAAGGGAATGCGGAACTGGAGCTGGTGAGTGTGGACAGTAAAGGGAACTCTTACTACCAAACGTTAAAAGGACCTGACTCTTTAACCTCCAAGGCGGCATTATTATCATTTTCCGTTTCCATTCCTACAGAGGCTGAATACGTCATTTTCAGATCACGTACATTGAGAGCGGAATAAGTATCATAGGTGTTCTAACAAGATATACAGAGAGCAGGTTAAGAAATAGATGACAGGTAACGAAGGGCAGCACTATCGCTTCAGTGAAGCACCCATTTGGGAGTTGCAGCGGGCTTATTATGAAGAACAGGGATTAAAGGCTTGGAATAATGATCAGGTTCCGCAGTATATTACGAGTAATCCTATGATTGCGACAGCATATGCGGAAATGATCTTCGGATTCCTGCAAGATCGGGCTGGACAAGGACATCTCTCTGAAACAGTCACTATACTGGAATTGGGAGCTGGGGCGGGTCGGTTAGCGTTCCATATCCTTAAGAAGCTATGCGAAATCATAGATTATGCGGGGACCCCACTTCCTCCTTTTCGTTATGTGATGAGTGATTTACCCGTTAAAAATATAACCAGCTGGCAGCAGCACCCTAGCTTACTTCCATTCGTAGAGCAGGGTATACTGGATTTCGCACGATTTGATGCTGTACAGGATACTGAACTGTATTTAGTGCGCGCTAAGCTCAGCATCAAACCTGGTGATTTACAGCAGCCGCTGCTGCTTGTGGCAAATTATTTTTTTGACAGTATCCCGCAGGAATTAATTTATGTGGATGAAGGTAAAATATTTGAATGTGAGGTGTCGATTCAGTATTCAGAGGCTGCAGGATCGGACAACCCCTCTGATGTACTCGGTACAATCATCCCACAATATCATTATGTTCGAGCGGCTAATTACGAAGTGGAAACCTACCCCTATCACGATGTTATAAAGCTCTACCAGCAGAAGCTGGAGGATTCCCATATTCTGTTTCCTGTTGTGGGGCTTACTTGTTTAGAGCGGCTAGCTAAGTTGTCTATAGAAGGGTTCGTACTCCTTACAGCGGATAAGGGAGATCACCGAATAGAGAATTGGGAATTTGCGGAACCCCCTTTGCTGATTCATCACGGTAGCTTCTCCTTAACAGCGAATTATCATGCAATTCAGTATATGTTGGAGCAAAAAGGAGCACACTCCTTATTTACCACTCATCATTACAAAAACTTGAATATCGGATGCATTCTTATGCTGGACGCGCCTATGAGCTATACGAACACTCGGTTAGGTTACAAGCGGTTTATAGAGCGTTTTGGCCCGGATGATTTCTTCAGTATGAAGGAATGGATGGATCAGCAATTAGATACAATGGGTCTCCAGCAGATTTTGGCTTTTTGGCGCTTAGGTGGGTATGATGCAGAATGGTTTATCCATAGTGCAGAACAGATTTCAGAGCTGCTGCCGGATGCCAGTGATGAAGAAATACTGGATCTTCAGCAGGGAATACGATTAATGTGGACAGGTTACTATCCGATGGAACAGAGCTATGACCTATCACTGGATGCTGGGTTACTGCTGTATGAAATGGATAAGTTCGAGGAGGCGTTAGCCTACTTAGCACGGTCTATGCATGCCAATTCGGAAGAACCATTAGCCTCGGTGCTTTATAGTATGGCGATTTGTAATTATGAGCTTGGAGCTGAAGGGGCTGCACTGGATTACGCGCGTAGAGCTTTGGCTGTAGAGCCTGATAATGAAGTAGTGTTGGAACTGATAACGGCTCTGAGCGAGGATTAAATTGTAAGAAGACAGAAGTACAGCACCATTTACACAGGACCCTCAATTTGGTATCCTATACAAAATAATTAAACGCGATGACGAGAAGAGTAAATAAAATCATTCCTTCACAGAGAGCCCTGAATGATGAGAACAGGGTAAGGGAGATTTTATCGAAACAAGCCTCTGAGCGGCATATCGGAACCGATCGACGGGGATGGTATGACGGGAGCTCCTGTTATAGAGCTAGAGTATAACCAATGCGTAAGATGCATTGCCGTACTTGATGAGATTAATATGGCGACATATTAATGAACCTGGGGTGGTACCGCGAGAATTTCGTCCCCAAGACCATAAGTCTTGGAGGTGAGGTTCTTTTTTATTTAAATATAAGAAAGTATAAGTTTCACACTATACTTTATCCTTATATTTCTCGCTTAAACACTTACCGTCCTTATAGGACGCCGAAGGCGTTTATGCTTGTGCAGAATAATCAGGCGGATATCACTTATAAACAGGAGGTAATACCAATGAACAAGGAACCGGAAGTATTAGCAGAGAGTTACATCGACAGATTGATTCAAGAAGAGCTGGAAGCTGGAACTTACAGTAGAGATATTTGCACGAGATTCCCACCGGAGCCTAATGGGTATTTGCATATTGGCAGTGCGTATGCTATTCACACGAACTATACGACTGCGAAAAAGTATGGCGGGAAGTTCCATTTGCGGTTCGATGACACCAATCCTTTAAAAGAGGATCTGGAGTATGTAAATGCTATTTGCGAAGATATGTTATGGATGGGCTACCCGCCAGACCATACTTTCTACGGATCAGACTATTCGGAAAAAATATATAATAGCGCGGTAAAGTTAATCCAAAAAGGAAAAGCCTACGTCTGCGATTTATCACCTGAAGAGGTGTCAGCTTATAGAGGAACGCTTACTGAGCCGGGAAAGAACAGCCCTTATCGGGAGCGTTCTGTGGAAGAGAATTTGAAGTTATTCACGGAGATGAGGAATGGAGCCTATCCGACGGGAGCCAGAGTATTACGGGCCAAAATAGATATGAGCTCACCTAATATCAACTTGCGTGATCCAGTGATTTACAGAATCATTCATGCGGAGCATTATAGAACCGGCAACGATTGGTGCATCTATCCGATGTATGATTTTGCCCATCCTATACAAGATGCAATCGAAGGGATTACGCATTCCCTATGTTCCATTGAGTTTAAGGATCATCGACCACTGTATGAGTGGGTGCTGAATGAACTGGATACCCCTGAGGCTCCAAAGCAAAGGGAATTCGGACGCGTAAATATCACCGGCGTCGTTACTAGCAAACGGTATATTAGACAACTGGTTACAGGACATTATGTGGATGGCTGGGATGATCCAAGACTTCCAACGCTTCGCGGACTGCGGAGAAGAGGTTTTACGCCGGAGAGTATTCGGAATTTTGTGAAGGAAATTGGATTTGTTAGGAATAGCACCATTGTAGATATTGCCATGTTAGAGCATTCGCTTAGACAAGATTTGAAGGCGAAGGCAACTAGCGTGATGGCTGTTCTAAAGCCTCTAAAGGTGGTTATTACTAACTACCCTGAGAATCAAAGCGAATGGCTGAAGATTGAGAATAACAGTGAGGATAAGACGCTTGGGGAAAGGGAAGTTCCTTTTTCACGGACGCTTTATATTGAACAAGAGGATTTCATGGAGGAGCCACCCAAAGGTTATCACAGGCTGACTATAGGGAATGAGGTTAGGTTAAAGGGCGCCTACTTCATTAAGTGCAATGAGGTGCTCAAGGACGAAGCAACTGGAGAGGTTATAGAGCTTCGCTGCACCTATGATCCGAGAACGAAGAGTGGAAGTGGATTTAATGAACGGAAGGTTAAAGCGACCATCCACTGGGTATCGGCAGAGCACGCGATCAAGGCGGAAGTTCATCTATATGAGCGGTTGCTAAAAGATAACGACGGTCCTAAAGAAGAGGATGAGCGCTGGGACGCGTATCTTAATCCAGATTCCCTAACCATTCTGAAGGATTGTTTGTTGGAGCCTTCCATGGCGAGTGCACTTCCAGAAGATAAATTTCAATTCATCCGGCATGGATTCTTCTGTGTAGATAAGAAATATACCACAGCAGATAAGCTGGTACTGAACCGAATTGTGCCGCTTAAGGATACATGGAAGAAAAATTCGTAATTCACAGCACATCCTTTCTCCACAACTTTTCTTTATGATATAGAGGTCATAATGAAATTGTAGGAGGTAATGCTATGAATTGGTCTTGGTTAATCACATTGATCTGTCCTTTGATGATGTTATTTATGATGTTCGGACTGGGTGGGAAACATGGACACGGGCACGGGCATGGGTCGAGAAAGCAAGCGTCGCCTGATTATCAGGAGCTTCAGAAAGAATTGAATGAGCTGAAAATGCAGAATGAACAAATGAGAAGAGATATTCAAAGTCTCACACCATAAGCATTTCGGATTAATTGGCTTAAGCTGGGCGAAGATCGGGTAATTTCTGATCATCGTCCAGCTTTTTTTGTTCTTGGTCGTAGGTGGACAAGCATATGAAAATTTCTAATGAAACATATTTACATTTTTCAGAAATGAGCATATACTTTAAATATAAGTTGCACAGAGGAAACTTTCGTGTATATAGACAACTTTTTTTGGGCAAGAGGAGGAATGGACATGTTGGAACAAACTTTAATAGAAAAACCACATATAGAACAACCGCATATGAGACAACATAAAAACTCCATTTCGGCGCAAGCCGTACTTAATGGGGAGACCAAAGGAATTAAAAGATTACTTCCTTTCTTAGGTCCAGCGTTTATCGCTGCGGTTGCTTATCTGGATCCAGGTAATTTTGCCACCAACATTACGGCAGGTTCAAAATACGGCTATCTTTTATTATGGGTGATTGTAGCCTCGAATTTAATGGCCGTTCTTATTCAGGCGTTATCCGCCAAGCTTGGTATTGCTACAGGAAAGAATCTGCCGGAGATCGCTCATGATCGTTTTCCGAAGAGTGTATCGATCTTCTTATGGATTCAAAGTGAACTGGTGATAATAGCTACCGATCTGGCGGAGTTTATCGGGGCAGCATTGGGGCTTTATCTATTATTTGATATTCCCATGCTGCCGGCAGCACTCATTACTGCGGTCGGTTCATTTGCTATCCTGGAGCTTCAGCGCCGGGGTTACCGTTCCCTTGAGGCCGGAATTGCTGCAATGATTCTTATAGTTGTATTAGCTTTTGCTTTTCAAGTAATTGTAGCTAAACCGGATATGGGTGCTGTTGCTGTAGGCATGTTCACACCTAAGTTTGAAGGGGTGGATAGCATTCTTTTGGCCGCAGGAATTCTAGGCGCAACCGTGATGCCACATGCCATTTATCTACATTCATCACTTACACAGAACCGTATTGTCGGAGTAAATGAAGCGGAGAAGAAACAAATCTTTAAACTGGAATTCATAGATATTATTATTGCGATGATTATTGCAGGGGCAGTGAATCTGGCGATGGTTATTGTCTCAGCCGCATTATTTTTTAAAAATGGTATCGTGGTTGAGGATTTGGATGTTGCGTTTCAGCAATTTAGTCACTTAGCTGGACCCGTAACGGCCATCTCCTTTGGCTTAGGACTACTCATCGCAGGACTATCGAGCTCTTCTGTAGGAACTATGGCTGGCGATGTGGTAATGCAAGGCTTCATCAACAAAAGAATTAACCTGTACTTACGCCGTGCGATTACGATTATTCCACCTTTGGCTATCATTGGTTTTGGTGTAAATCCAACGAAAGCACTCGTTATCAGCCAGGTGATCTTGTCCTTTGGGATTGCCTTTGCTCTGGTACCACTGGTTATGTTTACAAGCAATCGTCAGATTATGGGCGGGTTAGTGAATCGTAAGATGACAGCTGCTCTCGGCTGGCTTATCTCTGGTCTTGTTGTATCGTTAAATTTATTTTTGGTATATCAAATATTTGGATAAGGCAGGACATCTTTATTTGGTGAGTGAAAAAAGGTATACTTGAGCATGTTTATAATTCACGCCAGAGTAAGGAGATCGACAATGTCCATGCAAGAAATATCCGGTTATAAGTCTATAGCCCTTGATATTGCACAAAGAATTGTAAGCGGGGAATTTCCCGTACAGAGTAAGCTATCCGGGCGTTCTCTATTGGCAGGGCAATATCATGTTTCTCCAGAAACGATTCGTAAGGCTATGGGATTATTGAAGGATGAGAATATAGTGTTTGTTTCGCAAGGAAAAGAGATTATTGTCATCTCTGATCAAAAGGCGTATGAGTATATTACTAGGAATAACTATCTGAAATCAGCTTATTCGTTGAAACAGGATCTAGAGCAATTGTTGCTTGAAAAGAAGAAGCTTGACGGCAAGTTCGAGAGGGTACTAACTGGAATTATCGAGGCATCAGACCGGATGAAGAATTTAAAGCCGTACCACCCGGAAGAAATTACAATCCATGAGGAATCACATGTGGTTGGCAAAACCATTGGAGCATTACAATTTTGGCAGAATACAGGTGCTACGATTATAGCGCTTCGCCGGGGTGCGAACGTAACAATCTCCCCAGGTCCACATGTCATACTCAGAGAAAATGATGTACTTGTAGCAGTTGGTGATGAGAAAATGTACCAAAGAACAGAGCAATTTATTAATAAAAATGCAGAGAATCATTTATAATAATAGATCAAAAAAAGGCTATCCAGCGGGGTTTATCACTGGATAGCTTTTTTTATAATTACAATATTACATTTATTTACAAACAACTTATTATAATAATGTAGGTTGTCAGTTGGGGAGTTGTTTGTTATAGTTTAACTTACAGAGTCGCCCGGTGAGATGATCTGACGATAGAAATAAGAAGGAGAGACCCTATGCTGAAATTTGAAAAAGTAGGTAAGAAATACCCGAATGGTTATGAAGCAGTTAAGAATATTAGCTTTGAAATTGAAGCTGGAGAAATACTAGTATTGATCGGTCCGAGCGGTTGCGGAAAGACAACAACGATGAAAATGATAAATCGTCTTGTTCCGCATACTTCAGGCCATATTTATATCCACGGCAAAGATATCACCAAGGAGAACCCCGTAACCCTCCGCAAGAACATCGGTTATGTTATTCAACAAGCTGGTTTGTTCCCGCACTACACCATAGAAGATAATGTAGGCTTGATTCCCGACCTAAAGGGCTGGGATGTGAAGAAGAAAAAAGAACGGGTGCTCGAAATGCTCCGCCTAGTCGGACTTGATCCGGCCATATTTGCCAAGCGTTATCCGAAACAATTATCAGGTGGGCAGCAGCAGCGTGTAGGTGTAGCCCGTGCATTGGCTGCTGATCCCGAGATTATATTGATGGATGAACCGTTTGGTGCTTTGGACCCTATTACCCGTGAGCAGCTGCAGGATGAACTGCTGCGCATGCAACAAGAAGTGAAGAAGACAATAGTATTTGTAACACATGATATGGATGAAGCACTGAAGCTTGGAGATAAAATCGCTATTCTAAAAGATGGTGAAATCGTTCAACTAGATACACCTTATGAGCTGCTCAGCCGGCCTGCTAATGATTTCGTAGAATCATTTATCGGCAAAAACCGTATTTACCAAAACCCTGAGTATATCCCCGTAACAGAAGTTATGCGTGACAATCCATCTACATCTCTTCCCGGGCGCACGCTGGGTAAAGCTCTTACCTTTATGCGTCAACGCAAAATGGATACATTACTGGTTGGAAACGAGAAAGGTAAGCTGCTTGGCATAGTCTCCGCTTATGATGTTACCGCCAAAATGGAACAAAGCCTTACTATCGAGGAAATTATGACACCACCTGGGGTGGTGCTGCAGGATACAGCAACAGCAAGAGACGCATTATCATTGATTACGGAAGCTCCATACGGCATTATTCCGATTGTAACCGCTGAGGGGAACATTGCCGGGATTGTTACAAGAGGTAGTCTTCTGACGGCGTTTGCAGCACAATGGGGAGGCACGAAAGAGGAGGAAGTGTCTGTATGAGAGATCAATCGTTATGGCAACAACTCATATATCAATTAGATTTACGTAGGGATGATTTGATTCATTCTATGGGAGTGCATATGCAACTTGTGCTCTTGTCCATGTTATTTGCAATTATTGTTGGCATTGCGCTTGGAATCTTGATTACACGGGTTAAACCACTGAAAGGGATTACGCTTGGTGCTGCGGGGATTCTTCAGACAATACCTAGTCTGGCGATGCTCGGATTTATGATTCCTCTATTTGGCATAGGGATGAAGACGGCAGTTGTAGCTTTGTTTCTGTATTCACTGCTGCCAATCATCCGCAACACCTACACGGGAATTACTGATGTGGATCCGTCTATAGTGGAAGCGGCCCGGGGAATGGGAATGAAGAGCTGGCAAATTCTATTCAGGGTTCAACTCCCTTTAGCTTTAAGTGTAATTATGGCGGGGATCCGTACTGCTGCAGTTATTAATGTCGGGACAGCAACACTGGCAGCCTTTATCGGTGCTGGCGGATTGGGTGAATTTATTTTCTTAGGTATTCAACGGAACATCGAAGCTCTAACCTTACTTGGCGCTATTCCGGCCGCGATTCTTGCACTCGTGCTGGATTATCTACTCGGATTGCTTGAAAGATTAACGACTCCAAAGGGATTGAAAGTATAACTAAAACTCTAGTCTTGAAAGAATATAAAAGGGGAGATTATATATGAAAATTCCAAAATTGATGACAGGCGTTCTAACTACAGTATTAATGGGGACGTTACTTGCTGGGTGTGGTGGCGGGAATAATAACGCTGCTGCGGGTAACAGTGGAGAAATCACGATTGGCTCCAAAAACTTCACGGAGAATGTTCTACTCGCTCATATGATGGCAGATCTGATAGAAGATAAAACAGATATTAAAGTGAAGCGTCAGATGAACTTGGGAGGCTCTAATGTAGCTTGGAGTGCGCTTGAGAATAATAATATCCAGCTATATCCGGATTACACCGGAACCATTGTAGCCAATTACTATCAAGAGGAGACGGGAAACTCTGATGAATCGTTGGCAAAAACCAGAGAACTGCTTGAAAAAGATGGAATGGCCTTTCTGGATCCATTCGGCATAAATAATACCTATACTTTAGCTGTTAGTCGTGAAACGGCTGAGAAGTACAATCTAAAGACTTTCAGCGATTTGGCCAAAGTATCTGGAAATATGGTTCTTGGCGTAGAGTTCGAGTTCTTGGATCGTGAGGACGGATACCCCGGTATCCAAAAACTCTACGGAATGGATTTCAAGCAGAGCAAAGGAATGGACCATGGTATCATGTACCGTTCGATTGACGATGGGGAAACAGATGTAACCAATGCATACGCGACGGATGCACAAATTAAAGTACATGATCTGGTGATTCTGCAGGATGATAAGGAATTCTTCCCACCTTATGATGCAGGACCGATTATTCGTCAGGAAACGTTAGATAAATACCCTGAATTGAAAGGCGTCTTAAATCAATTGAACGGACAAATCAGTGACGAAGAAATGCAGCAATTGAACGCAGAAGTTGATGTGGATGCGCTCAAGGAAGAGGATGTAGCTCGTAATTTCCTGATCAAAAAGGGATTAATAGAAGGCTAAATATGAAATATAAACTAAAGCAGGCTAGGGAATTTCCTAGCCTGCTTCTTTGCTGATTATTTATAGGTCTGTCTAGTTTCTGAAGTAGTCTGCCAATCCTTCGGCGATAGCCTTGGCTGCTTTTTTCTGATAGGAGGATTTACGGACAATTGACTCATCTGTAGGGTTGGTAAGAAATCCGAGTTCAACTAAGGTAGCTGGAATTCGATTCTCCCTTAGGATGTGATAATCACCAAAGGATAACCCATTGCTCTTTAGACCGATGCCTTGTCCCAGCCGGGTTTCAATCGCCCGTGCCAGCTTTAGATCATCGGACTCGGAGTAAAAGAAGGTTAGTGTCCCAGATACTTTTTTCGGAGAGGAATTATAATGAATGCTTACAAATGCATTTGCACGCAGGTCCTCACTCATCTGAACACGCCGTGCGAGCGTAGGCTTCTGATCCTCCCGGGTACGTGTCATCTCAACTCGTGCACCTTTAGCTAAAAGGGCATCGCGGAGATAAAGTGCGGTTTGCAGATTCAAATCCTTCTCCATGGTGTTATATGTAGTGCCGAGCATTCCCGGATCACTGCCGCCATGACCGGGATCTACGACGATTAATTTTCCTCGTAAATTTCCTGTGTGCGAAATGCTGCTTGTAGTGCTTGTGCTTCTTGGCGTGGTTCCAGATCGGATGTATTGTGCTGCGACCCAACCGATGTCACCGCTAGCTGTTCGAATTCGTGCCCAATCGTCCTGACGAAGGAGGAGGATAGCTGTATCCTTAGCTTTTAAAGAACCGAGTACCTTATATTGTGTGCCTGGACCGCTTCGAACGCGTAGTGAATCTGCCGTAACTGTAACCTTTGTGGTACTACTCAAGGCGCTGGTTGAGGTGGAAGAAGTAGTGCTGGGTTTGGAAGCTACCGATGATCCAGAAGCGCCAGATTGCTTGGAGCTATTGTTCACCTTTTTAAGGTAATAGCCGGCTACCCAGCCAGAGGTGTTCCCCGTCTTAACCTTCAACCACCCGTGTTGTTCATCGGTCACAGTTACTTTTGCTCCGTTCTTAATAGATCCTACAACAGTTGCATTCTTTGCCGGCTCACTGCGTACATTTAAAGAGTTCGCGTATACCTGAGCGGTATAACTAACTGCTGCCGTTTTAGCTTCAGCAGGCTGTGACGCTGTTATACCCATAAGGCTTGCTGCAAGCAATGTGACACCTATCATTTTTTTCATAGTATCCTCGCTTTTTCAAAGTAGTCGTAATTTTTTACCCACTTTACGAGGTTTAGAATAATATTTTTTGAGAAATTTATGAGAACTTGGCCTCTTTTCTGGTGGTCTAAAGACTTGTATAATTATTACATATCGGGAAGGATGAAGGAGCACTGCCGTGACTAAACCAAAGCTATTCATTGGATCTTCCAGAGAATCCATACGTTATGCAAGAGCGATTCATGAGCAGCTGAAGAGGGATGCTGAAGTACATCCTTGGTATGCCAATGCCTTTCGAGCGAATGAATACACGATGGAGGCACTGGAGAGAAATTTGGATGAGAGCGATTTTGCCGTATTTGTGTTCTCGCCAGATGATGTCGCCAAAATACGCGGTAAATTTTATTATGTGACTCGTGATAATACGGGGTTTGAAATGGGATTGTTTTGGGCCAGATTACGGCGTAATCGCGTTTTTTGCTTAGTGCCGGATCAGGTGACTGCCCGCGACGATTTAATCCCTGGACAGAATGTTGAAGAATATCATCTGTTGTCCGATTTGTCGGGAATTACAGCTTTAGAGTATGAGATGCACCATGATAATCCTACGGCTGCTGTGGATGTGAGCTGTGGTAAGATTATTGATAGTGTCCAGGGGTTTGGAAAATTCCGTGACCCGGTGAAAGATTTAGAGCAGCTAAAGATGGAATTAAGGCGCAAAGAAAGTATCCTTCATTTTTTTTGGCAATATAATAGTAATGTGACCATCTCTGAGGATGGAGAGAAGTATCACGCACTCAGTGAGGCGATCCGCAATTCTTTCTTACCTCCGAAGCATTGTCGTGTGATCGGTGCTGCGATCTGGCAGGCTCAAGAGAAGGAACAGCTTGTTCAGGTGGGAGGAAATGTCGGACGTGGGCACTCCTATTCCTTGACTGTTACGAAAGGGAATGAGAAGCAGCCTAGTGTGGTAGATGCATTTTTATCGAGCAAATGGACTTTTTTTCAACGCACGGAAGTTGCGGAGGTATATATCCTATGCTATCCTCTAGGTAAGAAGTATGTTCTTTCCGTACACTTTTCAGGGAGTGATGGATTATCTGCGGATGATCTTAAGGCGGTAGTTGCGAATAATCAGGATTTATTCCGTACCATCAATCATTTAGTAGGGGAGGATTCAGCATGAAGCGAATAAAGGGTATTAACAACTTATCGGGTGCTGTTCTCCGCTCTGCAAGTGGTGGAAGCAGGAGTGCAGAAGATAATAAGAATACCACAAGCAAAACAGGGTCGAGCCATTCCGCTCAGCAACCAGCTTCAGCTCAAATTTATACTGCGCCTTCTTTAGATGGTGGAGACGATGAATATAAGAAGCTTATTAGCGGGAAGGTAGACAACAATAAACCATCCTTTGCGTGATGAGCATAAGTGCTGTCTCAAAAGTAGTGAATCTACTTAGGGGGCAGCTTCTTTTTTTTGAGAGTAATTAGGGAAAAGCTCCCTGAAAATAGCTGCTAATTACTCTAAATGAGTGAAATCAGGGAATTCCTCCCTAAAAATCGGGGGAATATCTATATTTACCGCCGAATCAGGTTAATTATAGGGAGGTATTCCCTAATTGTTAGTCTATTGAGTAGAAATCTCCGATTTTCAGGGAGATATTCCCTAATTCTTGAGCAGAGCTTCCGGTTCACTTCTTACAGCAAGACACAATGTTGCAACAGCACAAAAAGCACTTCTCCACGAGCGGGAGAAGTGCTTTTTTATTAACTGGTACAGCCCCTCAGTTCTATCGGCTATTCTTCTTGGCAATCTCGCGTCGTACGACAGGGGCGACCTCAGTTGCCAATAGTTCAATAGCTTTGGCTACCTTGGCGTAAGGAAGGCCGCCGATGTCGAGCTGAGTCATAAAGCGGCTATGGCCGAAAAGCTCATGCTGATAGAGGATTTTTTCAATAATTTGCTGCGGGCTACCTACAGCCATCGTGTTATCAGCAGATACATATTGCCCAAAGTCGTCACGAGATACATTGTATTCTTGACCAGGTTTTGGGCTGATGGAATTACGATAACTATAGTAGTATGGGTAATATTCATCGAGCGCTTGCTGTGAAGTTTCGGCAATGTAGCCGTGGCTAGTAATCGCAATCTTTAAAGATTCAGGGGCATGACCCGCCTGAATTCCAGCGCGTCGATAAGTTGCAGCAAGCTCTTGGAAAGGTTCTGGACTACCGCTAAGAATGGCGATGGCCATTCCAGTCCCGAGTACCCCAGCTTTTTCCGCGCTTTCAGGAGAACCACCTACACCTATCCATACAGGAAGGCTTTGCTGAAGAGGGCGTGGTGCAATCTCAGAATCCTTCAAGGATGAGCGGAAGGAACCCTCCCAGTTCATAATTTCATGCTTATTAAGCTCGAGAAGCAGATTAATATTCTCGGCGAATAGTCGATGATAGTCTTCAAGTTCGTACCCAAAGAGCGGAAAAGATTCCACAAAAGCACCACGTCCAGCAATAATCTCTGCACGGCCATCTGATAGTAAATCAAGTGTGGCGAAATCCTCGAATACGCGCACGGGATCAATGGTGCTTAATACAGTAGTGGCGCTCGTCAACTTGATTCTGCGGGTAACCTGGGAGATGGCTGCCAGCACGACTGGAACCGAAGAAATCGCAAAATCAAGACGATGATGCTCACCTACACCGAATACATCAAGCCCCGCCTCATCCGCCAGCTTGGCCGCAGCTACAATTTCGTCGAGTCGTTGTTTCGGGCTGATCTTATTCCCGGTATGACAATCAGCTACAATGTCTCCTAAGGTGTAGATACCGAATTCAAAATCGGATGCTGGTGCTGTGGTTACCTCGTTACTCATGATTACAAACCCCTTGTTATTCATATATTTGATAAAGCTTGTTCGTTTATAGAAGAATGTGATTATTATAACACAATAACTTACAAATTGTAAGTTTATGAGTAAATGTTTTGATTTCTGCTCTTTAGGATGTCAAAATGAGGAATAATAATCCATGTTCTTACATCCTGCTCGTCATTAGTATTATATTTTATTTTGAGAATCTATCCAATTGAAGCATTTATATGAGGAGGCGTGTGGTGGTGAGAGGAACATTATTGAAGTCATATCTTCGTACTGTGATTATTGGTTTAGGGGTATTGCTTATGGTAAACCCGGTACAAGCTGCTGCGGTTGATTCGCACACTTCCTTTATAGGCTCGAATTTAGATGATTATTATGTAAATTTGTCTGCTGCGAAGGTTGAGTGGTCCACTACGATGGATTTGCCAACGCTAGGAGATATAGCGACGGACTACATTATGGGCAAGGGCGTAGTTGCAGTCGGTGCGGGCAAAGCTTTTATCCTACAAAAGGGTCAGCTTTTAGCCATTAACGCTCAGACGGGAAAAGTAATGTGGAAATATGGCTCCAAATTAAAGACACCGTTACTTTACCAAGATGGAGTGGCCTATGTGACTTCAGAAGCAGGCACAATCTATGCAGTTAACGCGGCTACCGGAAAAAATAAATGGAGTTCATCGGCAAACAGCAAAGGCATCAGCCAATTAGTTATTGATAAAGATCAGCTTTTTGCTGCCAATGGTGATATTCAAGCCTACAATCTGAAGGATGGGAAACTGCAGTGGCGTGATAATTTCGGTGAAAAGCTGTATGAACCGTTCATGGTTGAGGGAAACCTGATATTAGCTCAAAACTCAGAATCCGGAGCGTATACGTATGACATTCTACATGCCTTTGATCGAACAACGGGTAAGGAGCTTTGGAATAACAAGGATCATTATTTTCCGATTACTGAGATTAATGGAACGCTTATAACACAACGTAAGGCTACCTTATTCGACGCTCTTCCTCTTACTACACTCGACAGTTTGGATGTTAAGACAGGTAAAGTAGTGAAGACGGTAGTTTATAACCCTGCTAATATTGACCCAAATGATCCCGAAGCACCAAAGGGGGGCATTGCTTGGAGTGACGGTGACAGAATTTTTATAACAGGACAAAAAGGTGTCTACAGCTATCCAGTCAATGCTGATCCTGCTACCGTAACACGCGATAATTATTCTTACGAATCCATCGGAGCTAAGTTATCCTACGCCGCTGGTCCTTATGATGGAAGAATTCTTTTTAGTAACGAACAGAGCATTTATGGTGTTAAAATGGCGAATAAATCAGCGGTTCAGTACAGTGGAATCAGCAATCCGATTGCCCGCTTCGATCTGCTCGGACATGGCATGTATGTAGCCCAGACTGACGGCAAATTAATCGCGATAGATTTGATTTCCGCAAAACCGGTTGTGCAGCTCAAAACATCAGGTAGAGTGTTCGGCCCAACCTTGCTGGAAAGCGGTATGATTATTGTGCAGAGCAAAGGTATTTTGACCGCTTTTAAGGAGCCTCAGGTTTTGAAAATGAAATAATCGACTCCATAAAAAAACGGCTCTCCGATAAATACTCGGCAGAGTCGTTTTTTATGGAGTAATCCACAATTCCAGTGCGAAAAATACAAATCTATTTTATGATAAATAGGTTATATAATGAGTAGGTTGTACCATTAATGAAATTAGATAGAAGGACCGGGGGATATCATGGAACAGCAAGCGATTTGGGCAATAGGTATTTTTCTACTGATTTATGGACTGATTATTTCTGAGAAAATTCACCGTACGATCCTAGCGATGTTAGGCGCTATTGTTATGGTAGCGATGGGCATTGTGGATCAGGAGACGGCACTACATCACATTGATTTTAATACCATCGGATTACTTGTAGGCATGATGATGATTGTAGGGATTACTGCAGAGACAGGACTTTTTAAATATGCGGCAGTGAAATCAGCAAAGCTGGCGAAAGGGAAGCCGAGAAGAATCCTGATTGCTTTGTTTGTTGTTACTGCTGTGGCATCTGCTTTCTTGGATAATGTTACAACAGTGCTACTTATGGTGCCTGTTACCTTCAGTATTACAAGGCAACTACGTATAAATCCGCTGCCTTTTTTGATGTCACAAATTATTGCATCGAATGTCGGTGGGACGGCAACATTGATCGGAGATCCACCGAATATTATGATCGGCAGTGCTGTGAAAGAGCTGACGTTTATGTCCTTTATCAGCAATCTAACACCTGTGATTATCATCATTATGTTAGCGTATATCCCGCTTTTACTACTGATGTTTAGTAAGCAAATTAAATCCACTCCGGAATTGCAGCAAAGTATCATGAACATGGACGAGAAGGCAATGATTACGGATCATAAGCTGTTGCGAAAATGCCTTACCGCACTTGGATTTACGATTATAGGCTTCTTTTTACATCAGGCGCTACATTTGGAGTCCGCTACGGTTGCCTTAGCGGGGGCTTTTTTACTGCTCTTATTAACTGGAGGAGAACACATGCTGGAAAAAGCTTTTCACAGCGTGGAATGGATTACGATCTTCTTTTTTATCGGACTGTTTGTTTTGGTATCAGGACTCGTCGAGACAGGTGTCATCGCGGAGCTGGCTGCCAAAGCGATTGATTTAACGGGTGGGGATGTGCTCATGAGCTCGATGATGATCTTATGGGTCAGTGCAATTGCTTCTGCGTTTCTTGATAATATTCCTTTTGTAGCAACGATGATCCCTTTGATACAGGAGATGGGGCAGATGGGGATTACCAATCTGGAGCCCCTCTGGTGGAGTCTAGCCTTGGGTGCCTGCTTGGGTGGCAATGGTACATTGATCGGTGCCAGTGCTAATCTGATTGTTGCTGGTCTAGCTGGAAAAGAGGGTTATCCGATTACATTCATGAAGTATTTGAAGGTGGGTTTCCCTTTAATGCTGCTGTCCATTGTGATCTCAAGCATATATTTATATTTAAGATATTTGATGTAAACAAGTGTGTCTGAAAAAAGTTTTATTGTTGACAGCTTTTCAAATGGATGATATTTTAAATATTATAATTCCAATTGATTTACTTTGAATAAAAATTACCGACTGTTCCTACAGAGGTATTGCGAATGTAAAAGCGCAATACCTCTGTTTTTTTGTATACAGAATTTAAGGAGGGGTCACGATGGGAGAAGCGTTGCTGTCGATTTCAAATCTAAATAAACGTTTTGAGACTACCGGAGGGCATGTTCAGGCACTGTATAATGTTGATCTCCATGTGCAAGAGGGTGAATTCATTACGGTCATCGGGCCCAGTGGCTGTGGCAAAAGCACGCTGCTGCGCATCGTGGCCGGTTTGGACAGTGGATATACGGGGAGCGTTACCTTAGGAGGGACGGAGATTGGGGGTCCCGGAATCGATAAGGGATTTATTTTTCAAGAGCATCGTCTCTTTCCTTGGCTCACCGTAGAGAAGAATATTGCTTCTGATTTGCCGCTAGGCAACAAAGAAATTAGACGTAAGGTCGATGAGTTGATTGATCTCGTCAAGTTAAATGGGTTTGAGAAATCCTATCCCCGGGAGTTATCGGGAGGGATGGCCCAACGGGTGGCGATAGCCCGTGCGCTACTGCGAAATCCCAAAATCCTGCTGCTGGATGAACCGTTTGGTGCACTGGATGCGTTCACTAGAGCGCATATGCAGACGGTGTTACTGGACATTTGGCGGGCCAACAAAACAACCATGATTTTTGTAACGCATGATATTGATGAGGCTGTATTTCTAGGTAATCGGGTAGTGATTCTAGAACCGCGCCCAGGGAAAATACGTAAGATTGTCCCGGTTGATCTGCCGTATCCACGCAAAAAAACAACGTCTTCCTTTCAAGAGCTACGCCTGAAGGTGCTGAATTATTTTGAAAAAGTTGATGAGCTTGAGCTTATTGACGGGGCAGGAATATAAATATGTCGACCATACCAATGGAGACCTCCGAAAGTGTTTAATATTCGAGGGTCTCTTTTTGTTATTTAAAGAGATTGTAAAGCTAAAAAAGGTGGGTGCAGAGCATGACAAACCGGGCTATAGCCGTAAGAACTTCCGGACGCCCCGGAAAGGTAACAAGATTTGGACTGGGCCTTCTGCTGCCGGGCACTGTGCTGATTCTGTGGCAGACCCTTGGACACTATGGAATGATCTCAGAGATGCTGTTCCCGACGCCGTATACCATTGCAGAATCATTTGTAACTTTGGCTGCTTCAGGGGATTTATGGCCGAACTTTAGGATCAGCTTGGTCAGAGCCCTTGCCGGATTCCTGCTCGGTGGTGGACTTGGTCTGCTATTAGGCATTCTCGTAGGTCTGTTCCGCAGATCAGAGAAATTGCTAGATCCATCCCTGCAAATGATTCGCATGATACCAAGCTTGGCTGTAGTGCCGCTATTCATTTTATGGTTCGGGATCGGTGAGGAGTCTAAAGTGCTGTTGATTGCTAAAGGAGCATTTTTTCCGCTTTATATTAATACGTTCATGGGTATTCGCGGCGTGGATAACAAGCTGTTCGAAGTATCTCGAGTGCTTGGATTCAGCCGGTTAAAGCAGGTTGTAAGACTAGTACTTCCAGCCGCATTGCCGAATATTATTCTCGGAGTGCGCCTTTCCTTGGGGCTCTCTTGGTTAGGTCTGGTAGTCGCAGAGCTGATTGCTTCCACTTCAGGCATCGGGTATATGATGTCGGACGCGCGTCAATTCGCGGATACACCTGTGGTGTTCGTGGGAATTATTATTTTTGCCATTGCAGGACTGGTGAGTGATTCTGTTGTTCGCTACATTGAACGCCGGCTGCTGAGATGGCAGGACAGCTATCGCGGATAAACAGAAAACGCGCAAGAAACGAAAGGGGGATGCGCCATGAGCGATGGAGTAGAAGCTATTTTGAATAACACTACAAGAGCAAGAGAATCGCTAGATAGCAGTGATATTGCTCCTTTATCGACTAAGAAATTGGAGAAATCCGCGGTACCTATAGTATGGAAATCTCTACTGTCAGATTGGGGAACGGGCGCTATCATTCCGGTGGTGACAATAGTACTTTGGCAGCTGGCAGGAAGCACCGGATTGATCTCCGCGCAGTTTCTGCCGACTCCATTGTCGATCGCCAGAGCTTTTACAGGCCTATTGGTGACTGGAGAGTTAACTCATCACCTAGGTGTCAGTATGGGGAGGGCGGGAGTTGGATTTCTTATCGGAGGCGTTCTAGGCCTTCTATTCGGAGTACTGACTGGCTTGTTTCGCAGTGTGGAATATGTGCTCGATCCTAGTGTACAGGTTCTTAGGCTTGTTCCTCATCTAGCTATAGCACCGCTAATTATTTTGTGGTTCGGCTTTGGGGAGATGTCCAAAGTAGTGATCATTCTGACAGGGTCATTCTTTCCGCTCTATATTAATACGTTTATGGGCATCCGCAATGTGGACAATAAGCTGTTTGAGGTGTCCCGGGTGTTAGGATTTAGCCCTTATCAGAGGCTGCGCAGGCTGATATTACCGGCAGCATTACCCGGGATTTTGTTAGGATTGCGGCTGTCATTGGCTGTAGCATGGATCGGTCTTGTTGTAGCTGAACTCATTGGATCACAATCCGGCATTGGATTCCTGATCAATGAGGCGAAGCAGAACTCTAATACAGAGGTTGTGTTTGTAGGCATTATTATCTTTGCTATTGTCGGCAAGCTAATCGATTCTTTGTTCCGAATCATTGAACGCAAGTGCCTGTTCTGGCGCGATAGTTACGAAGGGTAAATCATTTGAGGAGGTCTTGAGCTATGAGTGGATCGATACAAAAAGGGTTGTTGAATTTGGTGGCGGATGTGCTTGTTATAGGCGGAGGCCCTGCAGGAACATGGGCAGCCCTTACGGCCTCAGCGAAGGGGGCGAAAGTTGTCCTTGCAGATAAAGGCTACTGCGGTTCGAGCGGTGCAACGGCCCCCTCAGGAACAGGAGTCTGGTATGTGAAGCCGGATGAGAAGCTCCGGGAGGAGGCCAAAGCAAGTCGTTATACATTGGGCGGTCAGTTGGCTGAATCCCGCTGGATGGACCGAGTGCTAGACCGTACCTATGCCAATATGAACAAACTTGGCGTTTCAGGATATCCATTCCCTGTAGATGAGCAGGGTAACCAGTATCGTAAGAGTCTTCAGGGACCGGAATATATGAAATTAATGCGTAAGCTTGTGAAAAAAGCGGGCGTTAAAATTCTAGATCATAGTCCAGCCATGGAGCTCCTAGCGGATGAGCATGGCGTAGCTGGAGCGGCTGGAGTCCATACGCAGAGTGGTGACACCTGGACTGTTCAGGCAGGAGCGGTTGTCATTGCAACTGGTGGGTGTGCTTTTCTAAGTAAGGCTCTCGGCTGTAACGTGTTGACCGGAGATGGCTATCTATTTGCAGCTGAAGCTGGGGCGAACTTGTCCGGCATGGAATTCTCCAATGCCTATGCTATCTGCCCTACGTTCTCCTCTGTAACCAAGACAGCATATTACAACTATGCCAGCTTTTATTATGAGGATGGAAGCATTGTGGAAGGGGCGGGTTCCAAGAAAGGGCGTTCAGTTATCGCTCGGAATCTGCTAGCAGGCAATCAGGTGTATGCCAAGCTGGATGGAGCGCCCGAGGATTTAAGACCGCTGCTGCGGGTGGCGCAGACGAATTTTTTCTTGCCCTTTGATCGACAAGGGATCGATCCTTTCAAGGATGCTTTTCCGGTTACGCTTCGTCTCGAAGGAACGGTTCGTGGGACGGGTGGTATTCATATCACGGACGAAAGCTGTGGCACAGGTGTTCCCGGACTTTATGCGGCAGGAGATGCAGCTACCCGTGAGCTAATTTGCGGGGGATTTACTGGTGGTGGCAGCCATAATGCGGCTTGGGCTATGTCATCCGGCAGTTTTGCAGGAGAAGGTGCAGCTGTCTATGCGCAGAGCCTTGGCTCGAATGCAGCGTACCGTAATCCAGTCGGCTTATCATCTTCTCCACTGGTTCATCAAGAAGTGAAGCCTGGAGTATCAGCTCATACGTCAGAGGTTGTGTCTGCTGTGCAGGCTGAAGTGAAGCCGTATGACATTAATTTATTCCGTACGGATAAAGGGCTGACCTCTTCATTAGGTCGTCTGGATGAATTGTGGAAAGATCAGCGTAGCCGTGAGATTCAGCGAACACCTGAAGGGGTTAAAGCGCGTGAAGCTGAAGCCATGACTGCAACCGCCCGCTGGATGTACAATTCCGCGCTTGCCCGTACGGAGACGAGGGGCATGCATAAGCGTGAAGATTTTAAGGGAACGGATCAAGAACAGCATCATCGCTTGATTAGCGGTGGATTGGATCAGGTATGGGTGAAGACAGAAGCCGTGGCCAAGGAGGGTGTTCTATCATGATTGAGGTGATCAGCGCTGCCAGATGTGTAGAGTGCAACCAATGTGTATCGGTCTGCCCGACCAATGTCTTCGAACGGGTAGAGGATGGCATTCCTATTATTGCCCGGCAGAGCGATTGCCAGACTTGCTTTATGTGTGAGCTGTATTGTCCTGTGGATGCTCTCTACGTTGCGCCAGATTCAGAGAAAGTGATTGGGGTGACAGAGGCAGGGCTAGAGAAGCAGGGATTACTTGGTGGTTATCGTGAAAAGGTAGGCTGGGGCAAAGGCAGACAACCGGTAGCAAGTCATGACTTTATGTACAAATTGGCGTCGAGGGCAGGGTTCTGACCTTGATTAAGATTAAGATAAATAACATAAATCTAGGGGGAGAAAGAAATGAAACCAGCGTACAGAGAGATTCAAGGGAAACGTTCTAAAAGGATACGATTTGCACTTTTAACTACGATTATGATGGTTATGCTGGTTCTTCAGGCTTGCGGAAATAACGCTGGAGGAAATGGAGCATCTGCATCCGGCGGCTCTAGTACAGAGAAATCTGGAGGCAAAGCCGAAAGTAACGTTCCAGCGGTACTGAACTTTGGTTTTATAGGCTCTAATAAGCTGAATGTGCCAGGTGGCGCGGAGGGCTGGGGCTTTTATAAAGGGATCATTCAAGAAGAGTTGAAGAAATATGGCATTACTGAAGTGAAGCTTACGGGCTTTCCAAACGGTCCTGATCAGACAGAATCCTTAATTAGTGGTCGATTAGATATCGGCAGCCTTGGGGATACACCTGCTATTATTGCTTATGCTTCTGGCGCCAAGACACGTCTGATTTCACAATCCTCAGCCAACACTATCGGTTATCTAATCGGTAAGAAGGATGGACCAAAGACGGTGAAGGATCTGCAAGGGAAGACTATTGCCATTCAAAAAGGCTCTTTCATGCACCGCTATGTGGTTGGGTTACTTCAGGAGGAAGGCGTAACTGACTATAAACTCGTGCATATGCTCATTCCGGATGCTACCGCAGCTTTGGCCCGTGGAGATGTAGATGCTACGACTAATTTGGGTGTACCTGCGCTGAAGTTAATTGACCAAGGTTACACTCACTTAGACGATGCCTCGAAGCATCCGAACTTGCTCGGCACTAGTGCAACTGTCGTGTCCGAGGACTATCTGGCGAAATTCCCTGACTTTCCGAAGGCGTGGAACGAAGCCCGTGAGAAAGCCTTGGCGGATTTGAAACAACACGAGGATGAATATTATCAATTTTTGGCTGAAATCGGAGATACAACGCCAGAGCTGGCGAAGCAAGTAAATCCAATTAGTGATATCAAAGATACCGCGTTCACTGACGAAGGAACCAAGCTACTGGAGGGTACCAAGAACTTCCTTGTCGAAGAAAAATTAGCGAAAAAAGACTTCAATATTAGCGATTGGCAGCTGAAATAACAATTGCTTGGAAAGCGCAAATGCTTGGGAGGAAAAGATATGTCGCAGCTTAAGAAGGAAATGACAGTGGATGTGCTCGTGCTTGGCGGAGGTCCCGCAGGAGCTTGGGCGGCATGGAGTGCAGCGTCGCAAGGTGCAAAGGTAGTCTTGGCCGATAAGGGCTACTTGGGCACAAGCGGCGCCACTGCTCCGGGCGGTACAACGCTGCTCGTTATCCCTCCAATTGCCGAGCTGCGTGAGCAGGCGGTTCAATCCAGACTAAAATCTGGTGGATATCTGTCGGAGAATGCTTGGATTCACCGCGTGCTGGATCAGGTAGAGCAGAATCTGGCTCTAGTCGAGCAGTGGGGTTATCCTTTTCCGAAGGATGATGAAGGTAACTCACTGCGTACACATCTGCATGGACCAGAGTACATGCGGATTATGCGAAGAGTTGTCCGCAAAGCGGGGGTCGTGATCCTCGACCAGTCGCCAGCGCTAGAGCTTCTTCATGATGAACATGGGGTTGGCGGGGCGCGTGGGATCAACCGTCTGACAGGGGAGTCTTGGGAAGTGAAGGCCAATGCCGTTGTGATGGCAACCGGAGGCTGTGCTTTTCTCAGCAAAGGTCTTGGCTGCAACGTACTGACAGGAGAAGGGCTGTTGATGTCCGCTGAGGTGGGAGCCGATTTGTCAGGCATGGAATTCAGCCGCCAATACGCTCCGAGCTTTGCAGATGGAACTGTAACACGTGGCCGTATGCTAGCTTGGGCAACGCTTTATGATGCGGACGGTCATCCGCTGCATAAAGGGGATCGGACCTTTGGCAGCATCCCTGAAATGATGCTCAAGGGGCCGGTTTATGCTTCGCTCGATCTGGCAGATACAGCGGAGAAACAGGATTTTCTGCGAAAAGCGCATCCAATTTTCTTTATGCCGCTGGAGCGTGCGGGAATTGATGCGTTTAAGCAGAAATTCCCGCTTACCCTGCGCTATGAGGGCACGATGCGCGGCACTGGTGGTCTGCGCCTTACGGGCACGGACTGCCGGACGACCGTGCCCGGACTCTATGCGGCAGGAGATGCCGCATCTCGCGAGAAAGTGACCGGCGCCATCTCCGGCGGCGGGGCTTATAACGCTTCCTGGGCCATATGCAGCGGAAGCTGGGCAGGCCAGGGAGCCGCGCAGCATGCGCGGTCCTGCCGAGGGCAGGCGAACAGCCGCAATCTGACCGCAGCGGGACGCTACGGTTTGGCGGCTGGCACCGACACCTCGGAAACGCTGGAGGTGAAGCCGCTAGTCGCGGCGATCCAGCGTGAAATCTTACCGCTGCAGATTAATTATTTCCGCAGCGAGCCGGGCATTTCTTCAGCCTTGAAGCGGCTGAATGCCTTGATGCCCTTGTTGAACGGGCGCGTTCCCGCCACCGTACAGGGCATCGTGCAAGCACGTGAAGCCGCGGCTATGCTCGCGGTCGGCCGATGGATGTACACTGCCGCGCTGGCCCGGAAGGAGACGCGCGGCCTGCAAAAGCTCGCGGAATATCCGGAGCTTGATCCGCGTCAAACCCACCGGCTGATTGTATCCGGTATAGAGCAAATAAGCATCGGTACCGAGGCTGTGCCCCATGCTCATGAACTGAATCTACTAAAGGAGGGGCAGGCGATATGATTGAACTAATCAGCGTGGAACGCTGCGTGGGTTGTAAACTGTGTACGAAAGTATGTCCGACAAACGTATTCGAAATGCAGGGGAAGATTCCGGTTATTGCGCGTCAGGAAGATTGCCAGACTTGTTTTATGTGTGAAGCTTATTGCCCTGTAGATGCACTTTATGTAGCACCACAGGCAGATCAGCTTATCGGTGTAAATGAGGAGGCGCTAATCCAGACTGGGTTGCTAGGGAGCTGGCGGGCTGAGATCGGCTGGGGACCGGGCGCTAATGGCTCAATGGCTGAAAGGGATACCACCCCTTATTTTGAAGTGTTTACCGAGCAGTACCGTACGTGAAAAAGCCGCCCAGAGTTGGAGTCTGGGCGGCTTATTGTTGTATAGAAATTCAATCTATGTAGGTCTTTGTCCCGGGATTTCCACCGCGAAGAGCGGTGGAAATCAAGAAATCTGGGGACAACAGCGGCCGGAAGTCCAATTATTCACCGCAGTGACTACTGTGCTTTAAGTTGATATCATTAGTTCGGTATATATCTAAAAAAACTATAGCAGTGCTTCGATCGCTGGCTCAATATCCAGCGGATCCACAGTAGATTCGAATCTTGTAATTACATTGCCTTCGCGATCAATTAGAAATTTAGTAAAGTTCCATTTGATTTCGTCATTGTTCAGTGCTTCCGGATCTTTGCTCTCAAGCATGCTTTGAAGCAGCTTTCCTGAAGAATGGTTCATGTCGAAACCTTCAAATCCAGCCTGCTCAGTAAGGTGAGTGAAGAGGGGATGTTTATTTTCGCCCTTTACTTCAACCTTCTCAAAGAGAGGGAACGTAACGCCGTAATTGATTTGGCAAAATACATTCACTTCTTCATTGCTGCCAGGCTCCTGTTCCCCAAACTGATTGGAAGGGAAACCGAGAATTTGGAAGCCGCGATCTTCGTATCGCTCATAGAGCTTTTGCAGGTCGGAGTATTGGTGGGTAAACCCACACTTACTTGCTGTATTCACAATCAAAAGTACTTTACCTTTGTATTCCTCTAGTTCGATCTCTTTTCCTCGAATACTGCGTGCTGTATATGGATAAATGCTCATGCTGCTACATCCCTTCAGTTATGTATTGTCAACGCTAAAGCTGCCAGTGAATAAGAACAGGAAATATTTTCAATGATTTAATTGTAAACAATCAAAATATCGCTGTCAACTTCATACATAGAAAGGGATTGGAACCTTTTAAGCAGTGGCAGAATAGTATGGGTATGGGTTATTTCATACTTCAAAGCCTATTCTAGCGAGTTGTTATAAGAATAATTGTATCTCATATGATTTTATTGCGTTAAAGCTACTCAGCGTTCCATTATTATCTTGCATCGGAAACATTTTTTGATTAAGATAGCAGAAACCAGCGCAAAAGACGCGCTGACATAAATAAGACTATGACGAAGAGAGTAAGCATTATAGCGGATCTTAACAGGGAAGGCGTGCCGGAGACTGAGAGCACCCTCATGAGACGATTAATGCCGAAGTTCACTTCCGAGTCGGCCCCTGAAGTAGTTTGTCACAGGTCGTGACAGGTATGAGTAGGGAGGCCCGCGCCCCGCGTTACCGGGTTTAAGATAGAGTTAATCTTTAGTCGAGGGAATCCGATTTTCTATTCCTTTGTGCTAGTTTAAGGGTTAATTCTAAATAAGGGTGGTACCACGGCTCCTCGTCCCTTGCGACGGGGGGCCTTTTTGCGTTTCAAATTATAAATAAGAAGAGGGAGTGGAAGGGTAATGAGTAACGTAGAATTGGATGTTCTTAGAGGTCGTCTGGATGAAATTAATGGGCAATTACTGGAGCTGATCTCCGAGCGGGCTAAAATTGTGCAGGAGATTGGAGTAGTTAAAGAAAAGCAAGGTGTGCCTAAATTCGATCCAGAACGTGAAAAGAAAATGCTGGATCAGCTCGTAGCGAGCAACAAAGGACCTTTCACTAACGGAACCATCCGCAGCCTCTTCAAACAAATTTTTTCAGCATCTCTGGACTTACAATCCGATGAACATAAAAAAACTTTACTAGTAGCGCGTAAGAGTCACAAAGAAGACACTGTGATTGTTCTGCCGGGAGATGTTACTGTTGGCGGTTCTTCTTCACTGATGGTAGCTGGACCTTGCTCTGTGGAAAGTGAACTACAGACCCGCACCGTAGCTGCAGCACTGCAAAAAGCTGGTGTACGTGTTATGCGTGGAGGTGCCTTCAAGCCGCGGACTTCTCCTTATGATTTCCAAGGTCTAGGTATGGACGGCCTAAGAATATTACGTGAAGCAGCAAATGATTATGGTCTGCTGACCATCAGTGAAATTGTAGATCCAAGACATATTGAAGAGTCCTTAGATTATGTAGATATCATCCAGATCGGTGCACGGAACATGCATAATTTTGAGCTGCTTAAAGCGGTCGGAGAAGTCAATAAGCCTGTGCTGCTGAAACGCGGATTGGCTGCTACGCTCGATGAATTCATACATGCAGCGGAATACATCATGTCTCGTGGTAATACACAAATCATGTTGATTGAACGCGGAATTCGTACGTATGAAAAAGCGACCCGCAACACGCTCGATATCTCAGCAGTGCCTATTCTTAAGCAGGAATGCCATCTGCCAGTATTGGTCGATGTTACTCACTCCACAGGACGCAAAGATATTCTTATCCCTTGTGCAAAAGCCGCACTCGCAGCCGGGGCCGATGGTATTATGGTCGAGGTTCATCCTGATCCTGCAACTGCGTTGTCCGATGCTGCGCAGCAGCTGAATATTGATGAGTTCAACAACTTCTTTAATGAAGTGAAAGCTTCCGGACTATACCGGTAATCTAGAAATATAGAATTTGAATGATATTTCAAGGATTGGCTAGAAAATGAGGTGAATAAGCGCTTACAAGTCTATCTAATCTTTTTGTGAAGGTGAAGGCGGGTCGAGTACAATAAGGAACATTAGCGTTGCACCGGCCCCGGGTCTTTTTGAAAAGGCCTATATACCTTATTAGTCACAGGAGGAAATTAGATTTTGGAGCAGCTTACCTTAAATAATGGGTGGTTTTCTAACACTCGAACCGATATTTTATCGGGGATGACCGTAGCCGTTGCACTGATTCCTGAAGCGATCGCTTTTTCGATCTTGGCGGGAGTAAGTCCGATGGTTGGTTTATATGCCTCTTTTTGTATTGCAATTGTAACCGCACTTGCCGGAGGCAGACCCGGAATGATCTCGGCGGCTACAGGGGCTATGGCCCTATTAGTCGGAAGTCTCGTACTAGAGCATGGAATAGAGTATCTGTTCGCGGCAACTGTACTGGCTGGTGTGTTTCAGATATTGATAGGGATGCTAAAGCTGGGCCGATTCATCACTTTTTTGCCACAGCCGGTCATGACGGGGTTTGTCAACGCGCTGGCGATACTGATTTTCATGGCGCAGCTTACCCATTTTAAGGGACAAGGCTGGGTGATGTATGGACTGGTAGCTCTGACATTGCTTATTATCTATACGGTTCCTCGGTTTACCAAAGCCGTACCCTCAGCGCTTGTAGCGATTGTTATCGTTTCTATTCTTAGCATCGCTCTTCATCTGGACGTAAGAACCGTAGGGGATATGGGGAATATTACAGCAACTTTGCCACTATTCCATTTACCGCAGATCCCGTTCACGCTGGATACGCTGCTTATTATTTTGCCATATTCACTCTCGCTGGCCGTAGTTGGGTTATTGGAATCCCTGATGACTGCCACCTTAATAGACGATATTACGGGCACAGGTAGTGATAAGAACAGAGAGGCGAAGGGACAGGGGCTGGCGAATGTAGTCACTGGTTTTTTCGGAGGGATGGCAGGCTGTGCGATGATTGGCCAGTCAATGGTTAACATGAAGTCAGGAGGACGCACGCGTCTGTCCACGTTTGTATCAGGGATCTTTTTATTGTTCCTAATTATCGTACTTGGCGATGTGGTTAAGCAGATTCCGATGGGCGCGCTCGTTGGCGTAATGATAATGGTCTGTATCAGCACCTTTGAATGGGGCTCGCTTAAATCTCTAACCCGTGTTCCGCTTAGCGATGCGTTGGTTATGATTGTGACGGTGGTCACCGTGGTGGCTACAGACAATCTTTCTATTGGCGTTTTGTTTGGGGTTCTGCTAAGTGCTTTAACGTTTGCTTGGAAAATAGCTTCGATCCGCCTAACAGTTCAGGAAGCTGCCTCTTCCAAAACATATGCGGTTACCGGCCAGCTGTTCTTCGGCACGACAAGCCACTTCATTCATGAATTCGCCTACGATAGCGATCCCGATCATATTATTATCGATTTTTCACATTCCCATGTGTGGGACCAATCCGCAGTTCATGCCATAGCGAAGACGATGAGCAAATACGCCGTGCGTGGCAAAAAAGTCACCATTACCGGACTTAATGATCAGAGCTCACAGCTGGTTCAGCGGGTGGGACTATCCATATGAAAAAGATTGCGCTATATGCGCGATCTTTTTTTTATAGCAGATATTAACTGTAAGAGAAGACGAGCAGGGTTTTACTTTTGGTGCAAACTGATATAAAGTATAAAGTGGATAATGTTTATCCGCTTTATACGCGGTGGTATAGTCTACAGTTTATATTAAGCAATTTATGTAGATCGAGGTGCTGTACATGCATATGAAAACAGGGGTGGAACAGTCAGTGTATGCACTGGTTCTGCTTAACATGCTGCCGGACAAAGCGGTGTTGTCTGGAGAAGCGATTAGCCAGCAGCTCGGAGCATCGGCGACCTATTTTCAGAAACTGTTAAGAAAGCTGGTAACCGCAGACATCATCACGTCTGTTCCCGGCATTAAAGGTGGCTTTAAATTAAAGAAGAGACCTGAAGATATTCGTGTATATGACGTTTACCTTGCGGTGGAAGGACAGCAGTCGCTGTATTCATCCAATGGTATTCTGGTAGACATGTTGGATTTAGAGAAAGAAGATAGCTGCTGCCTGTTAACCAATCTGATGGAAGAAGCTGAATCCTCTTGGAAAGCTGTATTAAAGCGGGAAACTATTGCTTCGTTGTCGGAGGAAATGCGTGGTGAGCGCTTTAAAGATAAGATTGCAGCCTTAGAGGAATGGATCAGCAATAAAATGGTCATCTAACCAAAGAAGGGATGTATTCGCATGAGATTAAGCGTATTGGATCAGGCACCCGTGACAAGTGGTAACACAGCGGAAGGTGCTCTGAATAAAGCAGAAGAACTAGCTATTTTAGCAGATGAGTTGGGATATAGCAGAATGTGGATGGCAGAGCACCATGGCGGAAATACATTTGCTAGCTCAGCTCCGGAAGTAACGGCAGCCCGTTTAGCCGCTAAGACCAACCGTATTCGAATCGGCACCGGCGGTGTTATGATGATGCATTATTCTCCGCTTAAGCTGGCGGAAGTATTTAAAACGTTAAGTGCTTTTACCCCGGGGAGAATAGATTTCGGTGTGGGACGAGCTCCTGGTGGCGATACAAGTGCTATGTACGCTCTGTCTGAAGGCCGCGAGTTAATGCTGCATAACATGTATGATAAGCTTGGCATTACTATGCAGTTGCTTAGTGATCAGATTCCGGAAAGTGAGTTGTATGCCAAAAATCTTGCCGCTCCAACGAAGGTGGCGCTCCCTGAAGTGTGGTTGTTAGGCTCGAGCGGCAACAGTGCGCGAAAAGCAGCACAGATGGGAGTCGGATACTCCTTTGCGCAATTTTTTAATGGTGCGATGAGTAATGAGATTTTGGATGAATATCGGAATAACTACCAGCCTTCTATCTTCATGGACAAACCTGAGATTAGTGTATCCTATATGGTAACCACAGCAGAAACGAAGGAAGAAGCTGAGTATGAGGCATTACCGCAGGATATTTTTCGGTTGATGATGAGCAAGGGCAGAATTACTCAGGTGCTGACACCAGAAGAAGCTCAGAACATATCGTTATCGGAAATTGACCGGATGTCAATCAAGGAAAGCCGTAAGATTCATTTGGTTGGTGCGGTCAAAGACATCGCCGTACGCTTGCAAGAAGAACAAGCTCAATATGGTTTCCAGGAAGCGATGATATGCAGCATTCCGCATTCGCAGGAGAAACGTCTAGAGGTTTACCGACTACTGGCGCGTGAACTGCTAGGTTCTTGATTCTTTCTTCTCAAACCCGCATTTGATGCGGGTTTTTTGTATGCCCAATTTAGCTTTTTGATCGATGCATACCCTCAAAAGACAATAAATTAACCCTCCCGCCCCCTAAAAGTAACATTTGAAATTCTAACTTCATCTATGATTACTGAAAGATTTAATTTTAAAAAGAGGATAGGAAGTGAATAAGAGATGTTTCCTTTACATAAATCCGTTACGCTGACAGCTTTGCTTCTAATGAATCTGCTGGCAGGTTGCCAACATCAGGTTGACCCAACCCCCCTTCAATCGGCTAACGACTACCACACATCAAGACCGAAGCCAACAGACACCTCTGCTAACCTCATTAAGCTGGAGTGGATGCTGGTGGATACAATCCCCGTAGTCTCTCAACTAAGTGCTCCACCTACAGGCGCTACTTTGATTACAGAGAAGAAGCTGAATAATTTCGGAGGAGTCAAAGTGAAAGTGTATACGATGGTTAGTGACGAAGACTACGTGTATGCCAAAATTTCTACTTCCAAAGGACAATACAGTCTAGGGGCGATAGGAACTTATAATTATCGTCAGCCGGAGGATATCAAGGTAGAAGTGGTGGGGATTTTTAGCGAAAAGGTGCTGAAAATCACCGGTGGACTAGGAGCGAATAATTCGCTCACTAACTATTATTTAATCGACGAGAGTGGTAACCCCTCGGGATTGCTGCAGATAGATACCGGACATTCCAATGAGCTGGATGTTGATGGGGATGGATCTATTGAGGGTGTAGCCGCGCATGGAAATCCGATGAGTGCCTACATTTACCGCTGGAATGTTGATCACGCCGAGGTAACTTACGTTAATGATGCTTTGAAGGCGGACTCCGTGGTGCTAACGTATGAAGGAATATATGAAGCTTTTAATATCGGGGACAAGCAGAGCAAAAGATTCCGGTTGACCCTAGAAGGACTGATCCAAGAGCGGTAATGCCATGACTACTGCTGCTGAAATATTTCCTGCGACCAATTCCCTCGAACCTCCGTATAGACGATTAAGCTTAAATGATTATCCATAATCTAGGAGGGGTATTGGATGAATATGCAAATGAATCCGAAATTGAAACAGCTGCGACCGGGGAAAATAGTTAGCGGTGTTGCAGCGGTGCTCATTGTATTGTTGATTGGCGCGAACTCTTTTGTATCTGTGGAATATGGGCATGTAGGTTTGTACAAAACCTTTGGTAAATTAAATGACAATACGTTGTCACCTGGCATTCATTTTAAAGTTCCGTTTATTCAGACGGTGATTCAAGTCAATACGCAGGTAACGAAAGCGGAGACCGATACTTCAGCCTCTTCAAAAGATCTTCAGCCCGTATCCACACATGTGGCGGTGAACTATTCCGTAAATAAGGCTTCCGCCTTTAATCTGATGAACAATATCGGAGGTAATTTTGATAATGTAATTATCAATCCGGCCATTCAAGAAATCGTTAAAGAAGTGACAGCCAAATATCCAGCAGAGGATTTGATTACACGCCGAGATGTAGTGTCGAGTGAGATCAGTGAGCATTTAACCGCTAGGCTGGCAAAATATGATCTGATCGTCAACGACATTAACATTGTTAACTTTAAATTCTCGGAGGCGTTCAATCAGTCGATTGAAGCGAAGCAGGTCGCGCAGCAGCAGGCGCTGAAGGCCGAAAATGATCTCCGGCGGATTGAGATTGAAGCGAAGCAAAAGATCGCCCAGGCGCAAGCCGAAGCCGAATCTTTAAGACTTAAGAAGCAAGAGGTTACACCTGAGCTGGTGCAGCTGAAGCAAATAGAGGTTCAGGAGAAAGCGCTGGAAAAATGGAACGGCGTACTGCCATCTGTAACAGGGGGAGCCACTCCATTTGTGGATGTTCAATCTCTGACTAAATAATTCATTATTGGATTTCTGATTTATTTCACAAATTGCTAATATCTGCTCCTCTGATGGGGAAGCCCTACTTCTATAGAAGTAGGGCTTTTTATGCTATTAATATTGATAAAGCATTGTAGGAATTTGCCAACCAGCACCAACCGACCAGAAGAAGACATAATCGCCACGTTTGATTCGTCCGTCTTCGACTCCGCGTTGAAAGGCGATAAAAGGACTGCTTGTAGCCGTATACCCGAACTCGTCGCCTACATAGATGAATTTCTCATCAGTAAGTCCAAGCCCCTCTTGGATGAGTTCGATATTTTTGAGAGAGAATTGTGAAAGGCAGAAGGCAGATATATCATCTGTAGTCAGGCCGTTTCTTGAGAGAAGCTCTTTCATGTCTGCAACCGCCGCATTTACACAAACAGTACCGTCAAAGGGTGTCCAGCGTATCCGAATTTGCTCAGGTGTAATGTCCTCGTGATAAATATTCGATAAACCGCAAGCAGGGAACATAATATTCTCAGATCCCTCAGAATCAGTGTAATAAAGGGAGTCAATGAAGCCTGATTGCTCGCCACTTCGTTCCAGAATGACAGCTGCTGCGGCATCCCCGAAGTTAGGGTAAGTAATTTCATCATCCGTATTGCAGTGCACTGAGCTATAGTCGCTTCCCACGACGAGTGCGTACCGGATACTAGGATTAGCTTGCATATAACGACTTGTCTGCTCTACAGCAGACACCATTCCTGCACAGTTGGCATTGGAATCTTGCGTAATGGTCCGATGTTTACCATGTAGCATGTGGTGCAGCAGAAGTGCGTTGGTAGGATAGGTATATTCCGGTGTCTGTGAAGCGAACATGATCATATCCATATCTTCACCTTGTAAATTGGCTTCTTGTAGCGCTTTTTGGGCGGCCTTGAGTCCCATCGTTAGGGCATTTTCATCCTTATCGTTTACGATGTATCTCCGGTCACGACCCATGACTTCTAGGAATCGCTTAATGTCCTTGCCCATACTCTGGAAATGCTCCAGATAATAATCATTAGATACGACATGTTCCGGATGGTAATAAGCGGCTTGTCGGATGGTTATATGTCCCAAATGAAACCTCCTATGCTTCAATAATTTCGTAATTTTCTAATTTTGTTGCCCGGGCTACTCGGCTTAGCTGCATTTTTAGGACAGGGCTTTTGGCAATAATGAAGGTTACTTTTTTAAAACCTGATTCTTTATACAGTATGTAGCATTGCTCAAGCATAGGAAGAGTGTCGGGCGAGGATACGTTTAATGTCTTGCAATCTAAAATGATCTCATATTGTGCTGGGTCAAATGTACTTACGATTTGGTTGTACTCCTGAATGAAGCGCCCGGCGTCCTCCGGTGACATAGAACCTTCTACTTGTACATTCAGTTTTTGGGCTGCAGCGTTTGAGGTGAAATTAAAGTTTCCCATTTTAAATCGATCTCCTCCTAAATATGATGAAAGAAAAATTTAAATAAATAGGCTAAAAAACCCATTTATATAGATATTATCGTATTTTTTAATGGGAAAGTTTAGGGGGATTATCCTTTATATTTTAAAAAATACAAGAAGGTATAAAATTAACTTGAAAAGATAATTTAGTAAATAATGACCTTCTCTAAGTGTATTTATATGAGTTAATCGAGGTTAGGGTGGGTCTGATCGTCCAGTCGACTTTGCAAAGCAGAGTTCTATTGGTATGATTACAGAGATGAAAAAAATTCACTATCCAAATCATGGAGGAATGACAAAAATGAGCGAAATTACACTATCGCGGATCATTGATCATACACTGCTTAAAGCTGATGCACGGAAAGAAGATATCGTTAAATTGGCAGAGGAAGCAAAAGCATATAAGTTTGCTTCAGTCTGCGTAAACCCTGCTTGGGTAGCTACTGCCCATGAAGTGTTGAAGGATACGCCTGAGGTTAAAGTCTGCACAGTTATCGGCTTCCCGCTCGGATCCTCGACAACAGAGACCAAAGCATTTGAGACTACCAATGCTATCGCTAATGGTGCAGGTGAAGTGGATATGGTCATCAACATCGGAGCGCTGAAAGATGGTAACAATGAGTTGGTTAAACGTGATATTGCAGCAGTTGTAGACGCAGCTCGCGGCAAAGCACTGACTAAGGTCATTATCGAGACCTGTTTATTAACGGAAGAAGAAAAGGTTCGTGCCTGCAAGCTTTCTGTTGAAGCTGGAGCAGACTTCGTAAAAACATCCACAGGATTCTCTACAGGTGGGGCAACGAAGGAAGATATCGCGCTGATGCGTGCAACGGTTGGACCTAATGTGGGTGTGAAGGCTTCCGGTGGTGTTCGTAGTGCAGAAGATGCACATGTAATGGTACAAGCTGGTGCAAGCCGTATTGGTACCAGCGGCGGTGTAGCTATTGCTAAGGGTGAAACAAGCCAAAGCAATTACTAAAAGAAGATAAGTAAAATAGTAGCGGTGAGATGAGGTGGATAAGCTTTATCCGCCGCTATTCTATTTTTTATTGCGTAGATGTTCTGTGTCAGGTACATATTGTTATACATGTTTCTTCGGCTTAAAAATTTTTATTGAAAGCGTTATCTGATGTTCATCGGACATGCTTTCCTTCGAATAAATCAAAATATAATAATTCGCACCGGAATAATAAGATTTTTTTCTTTTCAAATGATGTCGTTTATGAGAGAATGGGTACAATTATTATTTGTTAAAGATTTCTATTCATATTTATAAAGGGAGGAAATACCTATGTCAGAAGACCGTAAGCTGTCATTTGAAACTTTGACTGTTCATGCAGGCCAGGAAATTGATCCAACTACTTTCGCACGTGCTGTACCGCTTTATCAGACCACGTCTTATGGATTCCGTGATGCTGATCATGCAGCGGATCTGTTTGCGCTCAAAGAATTCGGTAATATTTACACTCGGCTGATGAATCCGACTACAGATGTATTTGAACAGCGTTTGGCAGCACTAGAAGGTGGAGCAGGTGCACTTGCTACAGCTTCCGGGGCAGCGGCTATTTCTTTCTCCATTCTAAATATTGCGGGCGCTGGGGATGAAATTGTATCTGCGGCAAGCCTATACGGTGGAACTTATAATCTTTTTTCTACAACGCTGCCTAAGCTTGGCATTAAGGTGCATTTTGTGGATTCGGATAATCCAGAGAACTTCCGTGCTGCGATTAATGATAAAACCAAAGCTTTGTATGCAGAAACTATTGGTAACCCACAGGGGAATGTACTAGATATTGAAGCCGTTGCAGCGATCGCACACGAACATGGAATTCCTCTTATTGTGGATAATACGTTCCCAAGCCCATATTTACTGCGTCCGATTGAGCATGGAGCTGACATCGTTGTTCATTCGGCAACTAAATTCATCGGCGGGCATGGTACATCTATCGGTGGAATTATTGTAGACGGTGGTAAGTTCGATTGGAAGGCAAGCGGTAAGTTCCCAGGACTTACAGAGCCTGATCCAAGTTATCATGGCGTTGTTTATACGGAAGCTGTTGGACCGATTGCTTATATTATCAAAGCCCGTGTTCAATTACTTCGCGATTTAGGTGCTTCTATTTCACCATTTAACTCTTGGATGCTGTTGCAAGGGCTCGAGACACTCCATTTGCGGATGGAACGTCACAGCCAGAATGCACTAAAGGTTGCGCAATATTTGGAGGCACACGCAGATGTAGAATGGGTAAGTTATTCTGGACTTCCTACTCATCCATCTCATGAATTAGCGCAAAAGTATTTACCTAAAGGTCAAGGCGCGATCCTTACCTTCGGTATTAAAGGTGGAAGTGCTGCGGGACGCAAGCTGATTGAAAATGTGAAGCTGTTCTCGCATTTGGCGAATGTCGGTGACTCCAAGTCATTGATTATCCACCCTGCAAGCACAACACATGCACAGCTGTCGGATGAAGAGCAAACCACAGCGGGAGTAACTCCGGAATTACTCCGCTTATCGATTGGTACGGAATCTATTGATGATATTATTTATGATCTGGAACAGGCCATTGCCGCAAGTCAACAATAGAACAATGAAGTTCAAGGAAGGCATCTGCTGCTATGTGGCGATGCCTTTTTTGTGATTTAATAAGGCAAATTATTCATATGATTTGGCAACGCTTGCATATTTCATGGGAGGTTCCCGTATTTATAAGTGTGGTAATAAGATGTCGGTGGCATGATGTTTATTTACTAGGCGTACCGGCAGCAATCCAAAGATAAAGGGTGGGTGCGAAGATGAAGGGTGAACGTCAGCAGGATGGTTTTCGGAGTAGTGAAGAGCGCCCGTTCAAGTTCATGTATAAGGCCGGTGATCGGGCTGTTGGGATGGAAATGAGCCAAGCCGGATCCGTTGCCTCCGCTGCCGCAGAATTTATCAACGGAGTAGAGCAGAAGGATGTTGTAGAACCTTTGAACCGTTCATATTTTAAGCGGCCAGGGGAACAGTCGGCCTTCTTAGTATTGCGTGAAGGACGTGAAGAACGAGAAGAGCGTCCGATTACACGGGAAGGCGCAAGGTCCGTTCAAGCCGGTCCTTGTCTGATACGAAGTGAGGAATGGCTGCTTGAACCTGAACTGTTTTGTCTTTATGAGCATTGGTTATCCAGTGAGGATGAGCTGCAGGCTAATCGAATGCTGCAGCGGATCTATTACCGATTGCAAGCAGCCACCACAGCTCTGCTGGAATCACCGGATGGTGAATGGGCAGCAGTCACCCTGCTGCATCCAGAGGAGCTTGCGGCGCAGCCCGCAAAGCTCGCCGCGCTTCAGGACGCGCAGCTCGAAGCGCTTTTTACTGCGGTGGCGGAGAGCCAGCGTCAAGGCGGCGATTGCCGCCTTGACCTGCTGGTCGCCTACACCGCAAGCGGAGCCGAATTCGCCGCAAAGCGCGAATTCATCGAGGTCGTGGCCGATCAGACACTCGGCCACGCTTATGCGGCGGCGTGCCGCATCGGGGCGCTGATCGCGCCCGATGTGGAGCCCTCCGCCGCCGCGGAAATCGCGCGCATCGCCGATTTCCTAGTGCTCGACGGCGCGGCGAGCGAGCTCGCGCCGGAAGGGGCCGCCGCAGAGGGCTTCACCTTGGCGGCGGGGGAGATCCTTGCCGCCGTGCGGAGCGTGAAGCCGGCGGCGGTAGTTCTCGCCGCGGGGACTCCGGCGGCGTCGGCTTTGGCCGATCTGTATCAGATCGGCCTCAGCGGGATCTTTTGCAGCGCAGGTCAGCGGACCGAAGCGCTGCTTAGAGCAGCCTGTCTGATCTGGATCGCCAGGCAGCAGGAAACATTGGATACTGCCGCCGGTGGAAGGCAGTAGGACAACAACGAAGCGGCTGTCTCATAAGCCGCTTTCTCTTCTAAATCAAACGATTCGTTTCATTTAGAATCGATAAAAAAAGAGCAGTGATTCTCCCATTATCGGAGAATCACTGCTCTTTATTATTAAAGGGTCAATGCTCCTCGTTATTGAATGATCACTGTACTAGTTATTAGAGAATCAATGCTCCTCCGTTATGCCCGTTTTGACTACCTGCTTCAACTGTGTAAACATCATTCGCTTCAGCTGAGGCTCACGGACTCAGATGACCTTATTTGCATATTTTATGCTTTTTGAGCACAGTTTCGGACTCCAGAGACATTATTCAATAGAAAGAGGCTCATATTTGGTGTTTTTCAGACCAATAGCTGCAATGGGGTCAGTTACAATCCAAATTTGGGAAAAGCTGCGTTTAAGGTCCGCTCAGTCCGCAACGGCTCTTTCGCAAACTCTCCGCTTAAACAATATACTTGTATCCGCTAGCTGCTACGTCCAAGTAGATCTTATCTATTCAAATGAAACTAAATGTAGATCGAGTAGGGCTGTCCCGCGACCTGAACTTTCAGACCCTCATTCATTTTACATAAAAAGGATAATCGAATTGGCAGCTCGAATCTATTAGCATCCTACTGAAAAGAGGCGCTGTACATGTCCGCAAATTTTAGAGTTGCCCTGAAGAAGGTTGTTGATCATTCTTACGACATTGAGATCGGTGAAAGATTATTTAACTCATTAATAGAGGACTTAAAACGAGGAATCGTAGAGAATGTTAGCAAATTCGCGATTATTACGGATTCCAAAGTTGAAGCGCTATATGGACAAGCCTTGCTGGAACAGTTGATTCAGAACGGTTTTCGTGCAGAGCTGTTTTCTTTCCCAGCTGGAGAAATTTCCAAAACCCGTGAAACGAAGGCGCAGTTGGAGGATCAGCTTTTAAGTCGTTCTTATGGCCGAGATAGCTGTATTATTGCGATTGGAGGCGGGGCGGTAACAGATTTGGCAGGTTTTCTGGCAGGGACATTTGGCCGGGGAGTGCCGAGTTTGAACTATGCAACTACCCTATTAGCGGCAGCAGATGCATCCATTGGCGGAAAAACAGGCGTAAATACACCGGTCGCTACCAATCTAATCGGTGTATTTCATCAACCTAAAAAGGTATATATCGACTTAGTCACTTGGAGAACACTTCCGGTTCGTGAGTTCCGTAGTGGCTTGGCTGAAACGATCAAACATGCCTGTATCGCCGATGCGGGATTTTTCGAGTTTTTAGAGCGAAATATGGACAAAGTAGTCACCGCGGAAGGTGAATTGGTATTAGATCGAGAGGTTTGCGAACAGATTGCACTTCATAATTGTGAGATCAAATATGATGTAGTAGAGAAGGACGAGCTAGAGAGTAACCTGCGTCAGGTTCTAAATCTGGGGCATACCGCAGGACGAGCGTTGGAGGCTTTAAGTGGTTATGAATTGTTACATGGCGAGGCCATAGCGATTGGACTTTCGATTCAGGTGCAGTTAGCAGAGCGCTTGGGATATGTAACTTCGGACCAAGTCCAGCGTGTAATTGCATTGCTACAGAAGGCGGGCCTACCCACTGAAATCCCAGCAACTATTACAGACAGAATGCTAATCGATAAGATGTACACAGATAAAAAAGTACGTAAAGGGCGGATACGATTTGTATTCCAAGAGGGAATCGGCTCGATGAAACGTTTTGAAGATGGTTCTTATTCAACTCCAGTTGAGGAGCATGTCCTAATAGAACTTTTAGATAAAATTCGCCACTAAGCAGGCAACTAACTCATATTCAGAAATTTATGGCGGTTAACCGAATAGATAGGCTTTACTTTTTCATTCATAGTGGTATGATTAAAATATAAGTTGCACTAAGGAAATATAGTTGTACTATTGCAACAATGATTATCATTCTCACTACCTATAGTTTTCAATCATGCTGTCCCGGCTAAGCCGGGGCAGCATGTGTCATTTTAGGGGTCTTAATAATGGCTCTCATTCTCACTTGGCAGAAGTAAAACTCCACAAAACAAAGCGTATGCTCACGAAGCAAGTTTTGTTGCGAAGAAGAGTCAATGAAGTAAAACTCCACAAAACTTTAAAGGACGGCGATTATTATGCAAGCAACATCAAAACATTTACCCAAGCAGTCATCTATCTCTGGCAGCATGAAGAAGCCAGGCGCTCCAAAGCGCCGGTTCGATCCGCGTGCCATGCTCAGCAATTCTGAAATGCAGGCTGCACTTGGCAGCGGACTGCTTATGCTTTTTGCTTGGTCAGTTAGTGGATGGTCAGAAATTCTTTCCATAGCGCTCTATGTCATTTCTTATACGATTGGTGGCTGGAACAAGGCAAAGGAAGGCGTAGAAACGCTCGTCAAAGAACGAGATCTCGATGTTAACCTATTAATGATTGCAGCCGCACTAGGCGCAGCTTCCATTGGATACTGGAATGAAGGTGCTATGCTTATTTTCATTTTTGCACTCAGTGGAGCATTAGAGAGTTATACGATGGAACGTAGTAAAAAGGATATTTCCTCGCTGATGGCACTCAAACCGGCTACGGCTATGCGCATTGAAAAAGGAAGTATGAATGAGGTTAATATTGACCAGTTGGTGATCGGAGATCTGCTGCTTGTGCGCCCGGGAGATTTAATTCCGGCAGACGGCAAGGTATATCGGGGGGAATCGGCAGTAGATCAGGCTTCCATTACGGGAGAATCGGTTCCTGTAGAGAAATGTGCCGGTAGTGAAGTTTTTGCAGGCACTGTGAATGGAGAAGGCCCCCTTTATATTGAGGTAACGAAAGCAGCTGAGAACACCCTTTTTGCTAAAATCATCAAAATGGTAGAAGAGGCAGAGACGGAAGTTCCTAACTCGCAGCGTTTTATTAAAAGACTAGAAGCCATCTATGCACGGGTTGTCGTAGCCTCGACAGTGGCATTGATTATTCTTCCACCGTTTTTGCTGGACTGGAGCTGGAGCGCAACCTTCTATAAAGCGATGGTCTTTCTAGTAGTAGCATCACCTTGCGCTCTGGTCTCTTCCATTATGCCAGCGATGTTGTCAGCCATCTCCAAAAGTGCGCGAAAAGGGGTTCTGTTTAAAGGCGGGGTCCATCTGGAAAATATGGCACGCACAACGGTTGTAGCATTCGATAAGACAGGGACACTTACAGAGGGAACTCCTCAGGTAACTGATTTTATTGCAGGTGAAGGCTACAGTCGGCAAGAGTTGCTAACGGTTAGCGCATCCATTGAGCATATGTCCCGTCATCCACTGGCGGAAGCGATTGTGCGTAAAGCGGAAGAGGAAGGTTTAGCGCTACAGGGAGTAGAAGACAGTAAGACCATCACAGGCTGGGGGATTGAAGGTCAAATCGACGGACATCTCTGGAGAATAGGGAAGTCTAATTTGCTCGATGAGCTGACTCCATCTGCTATGAATCCTGAACTAGAGCATTGGAAACTTAAGCGGCAGCAGTTGGCTGAAGAAGGGAAGACCGTCTCCATCATTCTGGACGGCGAGCAAATTGCCGGAATGATTGCTTTACAGGATACGGTTCGCCCACAAGCAGAAGCCGCAGTACGGAAGCTGCAGGAGCTTGGGATTAAGGTGGCAATGCTTACGGGTGACCGTGACGCTACAGCTCAGGTTATTGCAGGTACAACTGGAGTGGATATGGTATTTGCCGATCTATTACCGGAGGATAAAGTGAAGCATATCAAAGCACTACGTGAAAAGTATGGTCACGTTGTTATGGTTGGTGATGGTGTGAATGATGCACCTGCTTTGGCGACAGCAACCGTAGGCATGGGGATGGGTATGAAAGGAAGCGGCGCAGCACTTGAAATAGCCGATGTAGTGCTTATGAATGATAATATAGAAGAGATCGCTTCAACCATATCATTGGCGCGTCGTTCGCAGCGTATTGTGAAGCAAAATATGATTTTTGCTGTGACTGTGATTGCAGTGCTTATGCTCAGCAACTTTGTGCAAGGGATCGCACTTCCTTTTGGCGTGATAGGGCATGAAGGCAGTACGATATTAGTGATTCTAAATGGACTAAGATTATTGCGATAATATTTTTTAAAATTAAATTGTTCACAAAATAGTTTCGGAACTTGGGAGTCTGGCATATTGACATATTTGCTTTCAGTTATCATAATTAACACTACATTATAATTATTTTAAATAAGAAGCGACGTCATTGCCGTTTAGCTCAAGGAGGACATAGATATGTATAAATCAATAATTGTTGGTACTGGACCGGCAGGATTAACCGCCGCTATCTATTTGGCTCGTGCCAATTTGAACCCACTAGTCATCGAAGGACCTCAACCCGGTGGACAATTAACCACAACTACAGAAGTGGAGAATTTCCCTGGATTTCCTGAAGGAATCATGGGCCCTGACTTGATGGATAATATGCGTAAACAAGCTGAACGTTTTGGTGCAGAATTCCGTACGGGCTGGGTGAACAGTGTAGAACTTGGAGAGCGCCCTTTTAAGCTGAATGTTGAAGGAATGGGTGTTCTTACTACAGATACATTGATCATTTCCACAGGCGCTACAGCAAAATACCTCGGTATCCCAGGGGAGCAAGATAACGTAGGACGCGGTGTGAGCACCTGCGCTACCTGTGACGGATTTTTCTTCCGTAATAAAGAGATCGTGGTTGTTGGTGGCGGAGATTCCGCACTTGAGGAAGCGGGTTTCTTGACTCGTTTTGCTTCCAAAGTGACTTTGGTGCACCGTCGTGGAGAATTGCGTGCTTCGAAGATCATGCAGGATCGTGTACGCGCTAATGTTAAAGTAGACTGGAACTTGAACCGTACTCCTCTGGAAGTGACTTCGAGCGAAAGAGGCGTCAATGGACTAAAAGTGCTTAACAATGAGACTGGTGAAGAAGAAATCATCGAAGCAAGCGGCGTGTTTGTTGCGATTGGCCACCACCCTAATACCTCTTTCTTAGGTGGACAGATCACAACCAATGCGGATGGCTATATCATGACGAACCCAGGCACTTCCGAAACTAATATCCCAGGTGTGTTCGCATGTGGTGATGTACAGGATACTCGTTACAGACAAGCGATTACTGCAGCAGGTAGTGGATGTATGGCAGCTATGGATGCTGAGAAATATATCGAAAGCTTGGAGCACAGTGCAGTTATTCTATAATTTGGTTTGAAAAACCCTCATTGCTACAATTGATATCATCACTGTATATCTTTTATAGGAGGTCATACCATGGAGAATGTAATTGTATATACCTCAACAAATTGCCCGCATTGCCGTCAGGTGAAGAGCTTTTTAAGCGAAAAAGGCGTATCCTACGAAGAACGCAATGTCGAGCAGAACGATGATTTTGCGCAGCAAGTATGGGACATGGGAGTGAGGGCTATTCCTGTAACTGTAATCGGTGAGCATAAAATTGTTGGCATGAACAAAACTCAGTTCGACAAAGCACTCGCGACTGTTTAAAAATATAAGAATTTATATGCTGCACAACTATAATATCCTTATATTTCTACGAGGAACCGATGTCGTCTTAATAGGACGATAAAGTCGTTTCTTATTGTTAAATAAGATTTCCGTAAGGAAATTGTAATGGGCCGCTTCCGATCAGGAGGCGGTCTTTTTTGAAATATAAGAAAGTATAAAATGCTTGCGAGCTTTAAGCATACAAAAAATAGTCTGACGCATCTGTGCGCAGACTATTTTTATGAAAGTAGATCTAGAAGTAGAGTTTAGGTTTGAGTGAAAGATGTAATGAGCTGAAATAGTACGTATACAGCAGCGCCGCTGCCAATAAGAATAAATCCTGATTTCTTTTTAGCTTGAAAAAAACGGAGCACGCCGAGGCTGATCAAAGGGGCAATAATGAGCAGAAAAAGCAACACAGTGATGAACATCTGTGCCGAGATATCAGACGTATCAACATAGGTCATGGACTCGCTCTCCATTTCAAAAAAGGGGTTGTAGTGATAAATGTCACACTAGCTTGACCTTTATTATATAGGATTTCTGTTCTTTTTACTGCACTTTTGATTCACTCAAATGCGTCAATTTTACGTCAATTATTTCAAAATATAAGAATGTATATGTTCCACGCTATAAATTATTCTTATATTTCTCACATAAACGCTTCGCTTACCGTTATGGATTATAGGGTCACCCGAATATCGCCCAGGAAATGCATAACAGCAGAGAAACCTGCGCCGATCATCGTTCCACGGCTGCCGAGCTTAGAGAATGTAATTTCGAGTTGCTGCTTATGGTAAGGAAGAGTACGCTCAGCTACAACCCGACGCAGCGGTTCGCCTAGCCATTCTTCAGCCTCAGACAATGCCCCACCGATCACAATAAGCTCTGGATTGAAGCTATTGATTAGATTGGTCACCCCGATACCGAGATATTCACCCATCGTTGAGAAGTGATGCAGGGCGTCTTCTTGCCCGCCGGCTGCATAGCGAACCAGCTCTGGCGTAGTATGGGCAGGGAGGGAGAGATCGGGATTATCATAAGTTTTCTCAGAGGCATATAACTCCCAACAGCCACGACTCCCGCAACTGCAAGGCTTGCCTTGGGCTTCAATCGTCATATGTCCGGTTTCGCCGGCATATCCTCTTGCACCCTTGTATAGTTCTCCACCAATAATAATTCCAGATCCGATCCCTGATCCCGCACTGATGTAAAGGAGATGCCTTACCTCTCGTGCCGCTCCAAAGTTGAGTTCACCCTGTGCACCCGCGTTCGCTTCGTTATCAATGGTGACAGGAACAGAAAATTCAGCTTCGAGGATCGCTCGCAGCTCGACCATTTCCCAGCCAAGGTTGGGAGCGAAGAGTACAACACCATTTTCATCCACCATCCCGGGGACACCTACTCCGATGCCGACGATGCCGTAAGGGGATTCTGGAGCGTTGATAATCAAGCCTGAGATAAGTTTTTTCATTTGTTCCAGAACGTAAGGGAAATCATGGTTTTCTAAAGAAAAATCGCTTTCGTAAAGAATGCCCCCGCTCAGATCACATAAGACCGCTGTTAGCTGCTTTACCCGTAATTCTATGCCGATTACACTACCAGCCATCGTGTTAAAATGCAGCATTAACGGTTTGCGGCCACCGCTTGATTCCCCAGGTCCAACTTCAGTTACCAATTCTTGCGTGCACAGCTCGGCTACCAAATTGGACACAGTAGCTTTATTCAGTCCGGTCATCTCTGAGACCTTCGCGCGCGAGAGTGGAGAGTGTCTTCGAATGGTATGTAGTACAATCGATTTATTTATTTTTTTGACCAGCGCTTGGTCTCCAGTAACCTTCACAAATCACACATCCTTCTTAAATTATAAGAAAGTATAAGCTTCACGGTATACTTTCTCCTTATAATTCTCGCATAAACGCTTACCGTCCTTAAAAGGACGCTAAAGGCATTTTAGCTTGGCATAGTTCCCATTTGTTGTATGCCACTTAGTCTAGAGTGATGTGCTGCAAATTGCAATACGTAGCGTCCAGAGGAAATTTTCCAACAGGGATCTCCTATATTTGGGAAGAGGAGAGAGGAGGCTAGACAGGGTCCCAAAAAATGGTCATAAAAAACTTATCAAAACTTTGTTTAACCAATATACAAAGTCCAAAAGATGTGTTAAGATGATCCTGTAAACGCTTGCGGGCGAAGCACAAATTGAGGAGGATTACACAATGGCTTATTTTGAGACAGTGAACAAAATCTCTTACGAGGGAAGCCGTTCCACCAACCCTTTCGCATTTAAATTCTACAATCCTAAAGAAGTCGTAGCCGGCAAAACTATGGAAGAACATCTGAAATTTGCAATGGCTTATTGGCATACATTAACTGCTGGCGGTTCTGATCCTTTTGGCGCTGAAACAGCAATTCGCAGCTGGAACAAATTGAACGGTCTGGACAAAGCTAAGGCTCGCGCTGAAGCAGCATTTGAATTTATGGACAAGATGGATCTGCCTTACTTCTGCTTCCATGATGTAGATATCGCACCAGAAGGCGCATCTTTGCGTGAATTCTACAGCAACATCGACACTATCGTTGATATCCTTGAACAAGGCATGAAGACTTCCGGCAAGAAATTGTTGTGGAATACAGCTAATATGTTCACTAACCCACGTTACATGCACGGTGCAGGTTCTACACCTAACGCTGATGTTTTCGCACATGCAGCAGCACAAGTGAAGAAAGGTCTGGAAGTTGGTAAACGTCTGGGTGCTAGCAACTATGTATTCTGGGGCGGTCGTGAGGGTTACGAAGAATTGCTGAATACAGATATGGGTCTTGAACAAGACAACATTGCTCGTCTGTTCAGCATGGCTGTAGATTACGCTAAGGAAATCGGCTTTGACGGTCAATTCCTGATCGAGCCTAAACCAAAAGAGCCTACGAAACATCAATATGATTTCGATGCAGCAACAACGATCTCTTTCTTACAAAAATACAACCTCGACAAGCACTTCAAGCTGAACCTTGAAGCTAACCATGCTACGCTTGCAGGTCATACTTTTGAACATGAGCTTCGTGTAGCTCGTATCAACGGCATGCTCGGATCGCTTGATGCTAACCAAGGTGATACATTGCTCGGATGGGATACAGATGAATTCCCAGTTAACATCTACGATGCAACACTTACACTGTATGAAGTACTCAAGAATGATGGTCTTGGCAAAGGCGGAATCAACTTTGACTCTAAAGTACGTCGTCCTTCCTTTGAGCCTGAGGATCTGTTCCTAGCACATATCGCTGGTATGGATACTTATGCAAAAGGCTTGAAAGTAGCTGCTAAATTGATCGAAGATCGCGTATTCGAAGATTTCGTTGAAAAACGTTACAGCAGCTTCAATGAAGGCGTTGGTGCAGACATCGTATCCGGCAAAGCAACTCTGGCTTCCTTGGCCGAATATGCTTTGAACAATGAGAACCCGCGTCCTAACCAATCCGGACGTCAAGAATACCTGAGAGCTACCCTTAACCAATACATCTTGGCTGAGTAGTCTTTACAGGGAGCTTGAAGATTAGGCTTTGAATCCAGTTTGAACAAATGCAACGGGGGTTGCTGAAGAGAGCATTCTTCGGCAGCCCCCTTTTTGTACAAAGATATTCTAGAAACGCTCATAAAACTAAGTGGATGCTTACGAAGTAAGTTTTACTCGAAGTAATTCAATGAAGCTTATGCTCATAAAACTAAGCAGGATGCTTTCGAAGTAAGTTTTATTGCGAAGAGAATCAAGTAGCTAAGCTCCATAAAACTTTTAGGAGGTAAAAAATGAAATACGTTATTGGTGTAGATTTGGGCACTAGCGCAGTGAAGACTGTTCTAGTGGACCCACAGGGCAAGGTGGCTTTTGAGCATTCCGAGTCCTACCCGCTAAGCAGACCGCAGCCGAACTGGAGCGAACAAAATCCTGAGGACTGGGTAAAAGGTACGCTGGTCAGTCTTCGTCGTTTGATTGAAGTATCGGGCATAGATCCATCACAAGTTGATGGTCTTAGCTTCTCCGGGCAAATGCACGGATTGGTACTAGTGGATAAGGAAGGGCAAGTGCTTCGTCCGGCCATTCTTTGGAATGATACTCGTACTACTGCACAGTGCAGAAGAATTGAGAAGACGCTCGGAGCAAAGCTTATTGAGGTTGCTAGAAACCGTGCGCTGGAAGGCTTCACACTTCCTAAAATTCTATGGATACAAGAGAATGAACCTGAGGTATTATCACAAGCGCATCAGTTCCTGTTGCCAAAAGACTATGTCCGTCTCCGGTTGACCGGTGATTATGCGATGGATTATTCCGATGCTGCAGGAACGCTTCTATTAGATGTAGGTTCTAAAACGTGGAGTGCTGAAATTGCTGAAGCTTTTGAACTGCCGCTTTCCCTTTGTCCTAGACTGGTAGAGTCCTTTGAACAGACAGGAACGTTATTGCCGGATATTGCGGAAGCATCAGGTCTTTTATCATCAACAAAGGTATTTGCTGGTGGTGCGGATAATGCATGTGGAGCACTTGGGGCAGGTGTCCTTGGTGAAGGTCGGACGATGTGCAGTATTGGTACATCTGGTGTAGTTCTTTCCTATGAGAGCAACAAAGATTTAAATCTCGAAGGCAAAGTCCATTTCTTCAACCATGGTGAAAAAGATGCCTACTATATCATGGGCGTTACTCTAGCGGCTGGTCATAGCCTTACATGGTTCAAAGAAACCTTTGCGGCAGACAAAAGCTTTGATGAATTGCTAAGTGGAGTAGCTTCCATTCCAGCGGGTAGCGGCGGACTGCTCTTTACACCTTATATCGTAGGGGAACGTACACCTCATCCAGATGCGAATATTCGCGGAAGCTTTATTGGTATGGATTCAGGGCATACGTTGACTCATTTTACACGTTCTGTATTAGAAGGCATCACCTTTTCGCTACGTGAATCTATTGAGATTGTACGTGATTCAGGCAAAGAGATTACAGAAATCATTGCGATCGGTGGCGGGGCTAAAAATGAGGCATGGCTCCAGATGCAAGCAGATATTTTCAATGCATCCATCGTGAAGCTTGAAAGTGAGCAGGGTCCGGCTATGGGAGCAGCGATGTTGGCAGCTTACGGTAGCGGCTGGTTCACTTCTCTTAGTGCATGTGCAGAAGCTTTCATCCGTCCTGCGGATGTGTATAAACCAGATCCGAAGCAAGCGGCGATCTATGACGGTTTATTTAACCTCTATCAGGAAGTCTACGGTCAGACCCGTGAACTGAATAACAAGCTGGCAGCGTACCGCCAATAATTAAGGACGCCGAAGGGTTTATGCTTGATATGTCTGATAAAAAAGGTCTTTCGCATATGGCGAAGGACCTTTTTATGACCATCTCGTTTATTGATCTGAGGATAGGCTGTATTCGTAGTTGTTGCCGTTCCTATTTTTCTTCTGTAAAGTATGGGGTATCTCCAGGGCAGCGTTAAACTCTGCATGAGATAGTGAAGGTTTCGGGGGGCGGAAGGCCATGTTCCAATGGATTGTTAAGCTGTTGAATGACATCAAAATCCGCAATAAGCTGTTGCTTGCTTTTTTACTCACTACGTTACTTCCGGTATTACTGGTAGGCGGTTATCTTACGTTTGAGATGAGGACCATGGCGTTTCAGAGCGCACTGGAACAAGCTTCAATCAACGTAGATCGGGTAAAGAAAAGAACAGAAGAAGTCATCGGTGTATCTCAGGATATCGCATATCGCTTGAGCAATGATGCACGGTTGAAGAGACTTGCCATACGTCAGTATGTTAGCACTTATGATGTGGTGGAAGCTTACCGCGATTACTCGGATATGCGTGAGTATCTAAGGTTGTATAAAGATATATCCAACATTCGCTTATACACTGACAACGCTACGCTGCTTAACAACTGGGAGCTGATCAATCCTTCACCTGAGATTAAGGAGAGCCAGTGGTATCAGAGAGCACAGCGGTACGATAGTCTTGTCGGTTGGGAATATATCGAAGATGAGCGTGATAAGCGGAATTATTTAAGTCTTGTCCGCAAAATCGAGCTGGAGGGCTCCAGTAAGATCGGTGTACTCGTTATTAATGTGAACAGTCAGCAGCTTGCATCCATTCTAAGCCAGGAATCTTTTGATACCATGATCGTCGATGATCAAGACAATATCATTGCAGCGAATCGCAAAGATCGGACAGGTAAAAAGCTGGTGGATGTTTCTTTTGACACGAAGCTCTTGGGGCAGGGAAGTGGAAGCTATGAAGCAGTAGTAGATGGTGAAGCTTCCAAAATTGTGATCGAGGAGCTTAAACCACAAGCCAGCCGAAATGCACTACGAATTATATCTGTTTTTTCGATTGAAAGTATAGTTAAAGAACCCAATCAAGTGATTAAGCTTTCGATTACTGTGGTTGCGATAAGTGTTCTATTGGCCTTTTTAATTATATATAGCTTCTCCTCTTTGTTTTCACGACGATTGCTGCATTTAAGCAGACATATTAACCGAGTCAGTACTGGGGATTTTGATACGACATTAAAGATTGATGGCAAGGATGAAATCGCCCTGTTAGCTCGTCAATTCAATTCCATGGTACGCAGCATTAATGATTTGATGTATGAGGTACAGGAATCCAATGCACAGAATAGTCTGCTGGAACAGAAACAAAATGATATAAGATTCAAAATGCTGGCCAGCCAGATTAACCCGCATTTCTTATTCAATGCACTAGAGGCGATTCGGATGGAAGCTCACATGAAGGGGCAAGTGGAAATTGCCCGTGTGGTACGTCTTCTAGGTAAAATGATGCGCAGTAACCTGGAGGTAGGCCGAAGTAAAATTTTGCTTAGTCAGGAATTAGAAGTGGTACGTTGTTACTTGGATATTCAGCAATTCCGTTATGAGGAGAGGTTGAAATATCAATTTACTGTAGACCCTGCCGTTGAATCTCTTTATATGCCCCCGCTTCTTATTCAGCCACTTGTTGAGAACGCAGTAATCCACGGACTGGATAATAAGATGGAAGGTGCATTTGTGACGGTGGAAGTTGTACAAGTTGGGGATCATGCTAAATTTACGATTACAGATAACGGAGTAGGAATATCTCCAATTCAGCTGGAGGAATTACTGAACACGCTTGAGCGTAAGGAAGAGCGTGAAGGTGAGCGAATTGGACTTCGTAATGTACATGACCGGCTAAAACTATCCTACGGCGCAGAATATGGGCTAACGATTGAAAGTAGACCTAATGTAGGAACGGTTATTTTCTTCTGCATACCAATGGAGGACAACAATCTATGATAAAAGTGATGATTGTCGATGATGAGCCGAAGCTACGGGAAGGACTTCGAAGTCTGATCCCATGGGAGAAGCTCGGTTATACGGTGGTAGCTACAGCAGCTAATGGCTTGCAAGCACTTGAAAAGTATCATACCTTCTACCCGGAGCTGATCGTTGCTGATATTCGTATGCCTGGAATGGATGGTCTGGAAATGATTAGTGAGCTTCGCAAAGAAGGCTCAGAAAGTCATGTACTCATTTTGAGTGGACATGCTGATTTTGAATATGCTAAGCGGGCGATTGGTTATCGGATCGACGGCTATTTGCTGAAGCCAGTGGATGAGGATGAGATGATCGTATGTCTGGAACAGCTACATGAAACGATTGAGCAGGAGCAACGGTTCAGTGACTGGAATGAGGAGGAGCCCGCTCGTAATAGGGAAACTTTACTCAGAGCGCTTCTACAGCCAACCTCAGAGGAAGAACTGGAGGAGGACCTTAGCAGACATGTGGATGCGCTAGGACTCGATCAGGGAAATTATGAAGTCATTCTCATTGAGTTAAGAAAAACAGCTGGTGCAAATGATGAGGATCTCCGGGGAATCAAAACAGTAATGGAACAGCATTTTAGTAATCATCCTAATGCATCATTCTTTACATTGTCACAGTATTTGGGCATTCTCATGAAGGATCCGGACCAGAGCGCGAGCAAGCGGGAAGAATTATATAAGGGATTATCTGCAGTGATAGAACCAAAGGGTTACGACTTCATTGCAGTAGCGGGGGGAGTAGTACCTCGACCTGAAATGGTGGGAGAATCGTTTAATTCAGCACGTGAACTGTTAAGACGTTCCTTCTTCTTCAAAAAGGGGATCATCATCAGTACAGATCCTTCAGGATTTCTGATGGAGATGAAGGAGAAGACTGAAGAGGATCAGGAGACGGAGAGTCGTCTGCTGCTTGCAGTAGAAACCGGAAGTCTGAGCGCGATTCGACCGATAGTGCTGACTATCTGTGCTGAACTTGTATCTGCGGGCAGCGACGAATTGCGAATTAAAGAGACCTTTGTGAGACTCCTTAGTACTGTCCTGGCCCGTCTGGAGCCTACGTATCCGGAAATTCGCACTTATGCAGCAGAGCATTCCCCTCCAATAGGGGAGCTTTATCAAAGTTATTATTTGTCTGATTTGCAGGATCAGGCTGTCTCATTTCTCGAAGAAATTGCGGGCCAGATGACCAGTGGTCGTGGAAATGAAATTAAGAAAATTACAGAAATAATCAACCGTCGCTACAATGAGAACCTAAAGCTAGAGACCTTATCCGAGTTATTCTGCTACAACAGCGCTTATCTCGGTAAAATGTTCAAGAACACCACAGGAGAATACTTCAATACGTACGTGGACAAAGTGCGGATTGAGAAGGCTAAGGAATTTCTGACGCAAGGGATGAAAGTATACGAGGTGGCCGAGAAGGTAGGGTATATGAACCCCGATTATTTCAACGCTAAGTTCCGTAAATATGTAGGAATCTCACCAACTTCTTATCGAAAAAGTATTTAAGGATTTATATTCTCAATGTACTATTTTCAATGGCTCCTGATGTTTACCCGCGGCTGAGGTTCAGGTAAGTTTCTGAACCTCAGTCCGCGGGTCTTTTTTTTGTTTTCCCTACTCCCACCAATTGTACGTGGTGAAGTATTAATGTAGTTAAATAGACACCTGCTTAAGCTTATGCGGGTGGAGGGCTAATGCATTTTCTTTAGAATCAGGGTTCTAAACATCTGCTGGTAAAGGAGCGAAGAGGAATTTTTGGAACTGTAGAAGCGGAGCGTTCGCCTTTATCCTCGGATTTCTACCGCGAGAAGCGGTTCAAATCAGGAAATCTGAGGATAACAGCGATCGGAAGTCCAAATATTCCGCGTAGCGACTAATATCCAGCAGATAGTTTTATGAACCGTATCAAAAGAATAATGCAAACGCCAGCAGCATTAGCCCCCCTGTGTCGAGGAGCGAAATGAGAATTCACCCCGGACAAAAATCTCTAATTTTCACCTGATTTTAAGTCGAATTTATAGGGTACTGCAATCGCTTACAAAGTTTTAGAATTAAGGCATAGAGAGGAGGGGCTTTATGAAAGCGGACACAGTAACTGCTCAAATCCCGCCGGACACCCGAATGCGCAACAAAAAGCCTGCTTCAGGAGGACGGTTTTGGAGAAGCTTTAAGAATCAAAAGTATTTGTGGCTGATGTCGATACCTTTTGTAATCTGGGCATTCGTCTTCAGTTATCTCCCATTATGGGGCTGGACGATGGCTTTTCAAAAGTACAAGCCCGCACGTGGCTTTTTTGAACAAGAATGGGTAGGTTTTGAACACTTTAAGACATTGTTCAGTGACTCGCAATTCCTTCTGGCGCTGCGTAACACGCTGGCGATGAGCGGAATGGGCTTGGTCGCAGGCTTTATCTTTCCGATAACGTTTGCAATATTGCTCAATGAATTGCGTCTTGGATTTTTTAAACGTTTTGCTCAGACCGTCTCGTATTTGCCTCACTTTGTATCATGGGTGGTTGCAGCGGGAATTGTAACTAAAATGTTATCTAGCGAAAATGGTCTTGTAAACGATCTCTTGTTAACAATTGGATTTATAGACTCACCTATCCAGTTCATGGCTCAGGGCCATCTCTTCTGGGGAATCGTTACTTTATCAGATGTGTGGAAAGAAACCGGATGGAATGCGATCATCTACCTTGCAGCCATCTCGGGTATTGGACCTGAACTGTACGAAGCGGCTCGAGTGGACGGTGCCAGCAGGCTCCGCCAGGTATGGCATATTACTCTTCCTGGTATCCGGCCGACCATTACAGTGCTACTCATTATGTCGATTGGTAATTTGCTGAATATCGGCTTTGAGAAGCAATTCTTGCTTGGAAATAACCTCGTTACCGACTACTCTCAGGTGCTGGATCTGTACTCTCTGAAATACGGACTAGGCATGGCGAGATATTCCTACGGTACCGCGATCAATATATTCAACTCAGTGATCAGTGTAATCCTGCTGTTTACGATTAATGGAATCTTCAAGCGTACAACTAAAGAGAGCCTTCTGTAACACAGAAGGCCCTTCTACCAATCGTGGCTGCAATATTGCCCTTTTCATGAAAGGAGAGCGTTACAGTGGGAAACACAGCTATCACCGGAAAGTCGTGGTCAGACCGGATCTTTGACTTCATAGTGTACTTTGTAATACTGTTCGTGGTTGTAATCACGATCTATCCGTTTCTGAATGTGCTTGCTATCTCGCTGAATGATTCAGTGGATAGTGTGCGCGGCGGCATCACCATTTATCCTCGGGAATTTACCTGGGACAATTACTTAAAAATCTTCAGTTTCGCAGGGCTGATCACTGGGTTTAAAATATCCGCTTTGCGGACAGTCGTCGGTACTTTGTTCGGTCTGATCAGTGCCTCGATGCTAGCATTTACGATCAGCCGTCCTGATTTTGCAGGCCGCAAGTTCGTCTCCACGTTCTTGGCGATGACCATGTATATCTCTGGAGGAATGATTCCAATATACATGCTAATCAAGGATCTCCATATGATGAACAGCTTTGCAGTCTATGTATTACCTGGACTGGTTAGTGCCTTTAACGTCTTCGTCATCCGCTCCTTCATTGACGGACTGCCGTATGCACTGCAGGAATCGGCGAAGCTGGATGGAGCGAATGATTTTACCATTTACTGGCGTGTCATCCTGCCGCTGATGAAGCCGGCCCTAGCAACAATCGCACTGTTCCTAGCGGTAGGTCAATGGAATGCATGGTTTGATACGTATTTGTATAATGGTTCAAGTCCTCATCTGACAACATTGCAATATGAACTGATGAAGGTTCTGCAGAGTACAACCAGTGGAAATGGTGGCGATTACCGCTCCAACATTGCTTCTCTAGCTTCGAATCAGGTCTCGCCAGAGTCTATCAAGATGGCGATTACGATTGTCGTAACCGTGCCAATTTTGTTGGTGTATCCGTTCATTCAGAAATATTTTGTTCAAGGTATGACACTTGGCGCTGTGAAGAGCTAATCACAGCTAATAGGGGAGCATAGTCTCCCCTAAGCTTTAAGAGTGTTTTGTATCCGTTTTCTTTTCTTGTGGGAAGTTTTGGGATAAGTATTAACAGGATTTATCTGTGATACGATAGATAAACAATTTTAAGGAGGGTTTATGTAATGGGGAATAATAGAAAAATAAAAGCTAAAGCAACTGCACTTACACTTACTTCTATTATGATGCTCGGCATGCTCGCAGGTTGTGGTGGAAACAACGGCAATAATGCAGCTGGAGATGCAGCTGGAAATGCAACAAATAAGGGGAATGCGGCTAATTCGGCCAATGCGGTTGAGGATACTTCTCCGCTCACGATGACTTTCTTCAGTGCTGACCCTAACCCGAACTGGACAGGCATGCAAGATGAAGTAGGTAAAGTGATTACGGAAAAAACAGGAGTTACCTTGAATGCTGAATACGCGGTTGGTGACCCTGCTCAGAAAGTAGCGTTGATCGCAGCGAGCGGTGATTATCCGGATCTGATCAGTGCCAAGACCGACGTAAGCAAGCTGGTGGATGCAGGCGCAATGCTTGATCTGACAGATCTGATTGAAAAATATGCTCCGAACATCAAAAAAGTATTAGGCGAAGAAGGCATGAAACGCTCACGCTACAGTGACGATGACCACGCGATCTATGCTATTCCTACGTACGCAGGTGTTGATAACAAATACTTTGATGCTGGTGGCGGATTTGAACTACAACACCGTGCTGTTAAAGAAGCGGGATATCCTGCAATTAAAACTGTCCAAGATTATGAGAACGTAATCAAGGCTTACCTGGAAAAACATCCAACCGATGAAAATGGTAACAAAAACATCGGTCTGACCCTAAATGCAGATGATTGGTACATGTACATTACAGTAACTAACCCAGCATTCACTACTACAGGCTCTCCTGATGATGGAGAATATGCAATTGATATCGACACACAAGAAGTAACTTATCACTTCCGTCGTCCTGCTGAGAAAGAATATTTCCGCTGGCTCAACCATATGAACGATATCGGATTGCTTGACCCGGAAAGCTTCGTTCAAAAGTATGATCAGTACAAAGCTAAAATCGCTACCGGCCGTGTTATTGGTTTGATCGACCAAGACTGGGGTTATGGCGATGGAGAAAGAGCATTGAAAGCTGAAGGTAAGCTGGATCAAGGATACGGACACTATCCAGTAACCCTATCTGAAGAGTACAAAGAAACTTCCTTCTGGCCTACAGGCTTTATGGGTGGTAACGGCATTGGGATCAGTGTAGATGCTAAAGATCCGGTACGTGCAATTAAATTCTTGGACTACTTAGCTTCCGATGAAGGTCAAGTATTGGTTAACTGGGGTATCGAAGGCAAGCATTACAACGTAGTTGACGGCAAACGCGTCATTCCTGAAGATGTGAACAACCGTAAATATAATGACACTACCAATTTCCAAAAAGAAACAGGACTTGGCAATGTCGGATCAAACTACGCTCTGCTTAGCGCTCACTATGGTGACGGCGTATTGGATCCAACTGGAAACTACTATACCACTCGTTTCCCTGAGCAAGTAACAGTAGGCTACAATGCGGTTGAAAAAGAAACACTTGCTGCTTATAAAGCAACAACTTGGAAAGACCTCTTCCCAAATGAAGATGAATTCAAAGTTAAACCTTGGGGCGCGGCATGGAACATCACGATTCCTGGGGATAGCGAAATTGTCGTTCTCGACAACAAGCTGAAGGATATCAGTTGGAAACGGATTCCTGAAGCCATCTTGTCCAAGCCAGCTGATTTCGACAAAGTTTGGGATGCTTACATGGCTGAACTGGATAAAGCTGGTGTGACGAAAGCTGAAGATTTACGTGAAGAGCTGGTTAAACAACGCGTGAAACTTTGGAATGAGTAATTATTCCTGGAACACGGCTAATAAAATAAAAGCATGAAGATGGCGGGAAGTCCGAACGAAAGTCCGGGCTTCCCGCCAATTTCTTTTCATCTGTAATTATAGGATAGGAGGAATATACGTGGGAGAAAGTAAGAACACTGGGGTTCATGATCTCTGGTATAAGCAGCCGGCGGCTGAATGGGAAGAAGCACTGCCCGTGGGTAACGGCCGTTTGGGCGGTATGATCTTTGGCGGAACGGAAGAAGAACTAATTCAACTAAATGAAGACACCTTATGGTCGGGATTTCCGCGGGATACAGCTAATTATGAGGCGCTGCGCCATTTGACTCCGGCCAAACAATTAGTGGCAGAGGGGAAATACAAGGAAGCGGAAGCACTGGTAGATTCCAAAATGTTAGGCAGACGGACTGAATCCTATCAACCGCTCGGAGACTTGCGAATGAAGTTTAATCTTGGTGGTTCTGTAGAGGATTATCAGAGGGGGCTTGATTTGGATCAAGCGCTTGCTACGGTATCCTATACTGCTGGGGATGTAAGGATTGTGCGCGAAGTTTTGGCCAGCAGACCAGATGAACTTATAGTCATTCATATCCGTGCAGAGGGGAAAGAGGGGCTGGGTATTTTGCCGGATTTCTCAGTGGCTCTGACTTCGCCGCATCCTTTCCGACTAGAGATCACTCCGGATGGCGCGCTGATGATGACCGGTCGTGCTCCATCGCATGTGGCTGATAATTATGTAGGAGATCATCCGCGTGCCGTATTATACGAAGAGGGGCTTGGCATAAGTTTTGCCGCTGCAATGGAGATCCGTACAGATGGCGGCAAATGTAATGCTGAGAACGGCATGTTGTCGGTTTCAGGTGCGCGCTCCATTACGATCCGCCTAGCTGCCGCGACCGATTATGCCGGGTATGACCGGATGCCAGGAAGCGGCGGTAAGCTACCTTCGGAGTTGTGCCTAGAGCAATTGGCTTTGTCCTCTAATGGATATGCAGAGCTGAAGCAGCGCCATCTAGAGGATCATCAGTCCTTGTTCCGCCGCGTGGAGTTGACGCTTGCACCTTCGTCCTCCCGGATAGAGCTTCCCACGGATGAGCGACTAGCACGGTACCAGGAGGGGCAGGCAGATTCTGCGCTAGAAGCGCTGCTGTTCCAGTATGGCCGCTACCTGATGATTGCTGGCTCACGACCGGGGACGCAAGCTCTGAATTTGCAAGGGATCTGGAATCCCTATCTTCAGCCGCCATGGAACAGCAATTATACGACTAATATAAACACTGAAATGAATTATTGGCCAGCCGAGTTATGCGGGTTGGGTGAATGCCATGAACCTCTAATCGATTTTATTACGGAGCTTAGTGTGGCTGGCAGCCGTACAGCAAATATTCATTATGGCGCACGTGGCTGGACGGTGCATCATAATACAGATTTGTGGCGTATGACGTCTCCGTCAGACGGCAAGGCGATGTGGGCATTTTGGCCAATGGGAGGCGTTTGGCTCTCTCGCCAATTGTGGGAGCGTTACGCTTTCCGTCCAGATGAGGAATATTTGCGAAACACAGCTTATCCTTTGTTAAAGGGAGCCGCGTTATTTTGTCTGGATTGGCTGGTAGAGCTGCCTGATGGAAGATGGACAACGGGTCTGTCTACCTCACCGGAGAATGTATTCTTGACTGCTGATGGCACGCCATGCAGTGTTTCAGCTGGCTCAGCTATGGATTTATCGCTGATCGCTGAGCTGTTCAAGCATTGCATTCAGGCTGCTGAGATTTTGAATACCGATGCCCAGCTGAGGCAGGAGCTACGCCAGAAACAGGAACGACTCGCTCATCCTGGGATTGCACCGGACGGACGTATTCGTGAATGGAATGAGGATTTTGCTGAACAAGAGCCTGGGCACCGCCATGTCTCTCATTTGTATGATTTATATCCCGGGAATGTAATTAGTCCTTCCTTCACACCAGAGCTAGCAGAGGCGGCAGCGTTATCGCTTAAGAAGCGCTTGGAAGGCGGGGGCGGACACACGGGCTGGAGTGCAGCCTGGCTACTAAATCTATATGCACGTTTGAAGGATGGAGAGAGTGCGTATAGCTGTTTACGTCGTATTTTGCAGGATTCAAGTCTGCCGAATTTATTCGGTAATCACCCTCCATTTCAAATTGACGGTAACTTCGGAACTACGGCCGGAGTTGCTGAGATGCTCTTGCAGAGTCATCAGGAAGGGCTTGAATTATTACCCGCTCTTCCAGAAGAGTGGTCTGAAGGAAGTGTGAAAGGCTTGATAGCCCGAGGCGGCTTTATCACAAATATAGAATGGCATGAGGGACGCTTAACGAAGGCGGAACTGACCTCGACGCATGGACAAATATGCAGAATTTACAGTTACCAGCCTTTGCTCATTCAAAGTCCCGATGGTTCACGAATAGGGATAGAGATGGAATTTGAAACCGTTATAGGAGAGACCTATATCATTACACCGCAAAGCGAATAAAACACATCGTTCTAGCATATAGGCTGTTCTCAGAGTAGAATTATTCTACAGGGAGCAGTCTTTTTTTGCCTAAACGCTCATTATCTATTAAATGGTAGGGTTCATTACAAGTCTATAGGAGCCGGAGGAACAGAATATATATGTGGAAAAAACGCTTCACATTAGTAAAGATCATTCTGGGAGGAGTGATTATATTCGCTGCTATTCCACCGATGATTTATTGGGGCTGGGGTCATGCTTATGCGGCTTCGAGTTCACCCACCCTTCGTTCTGTAAATGAAGTAGCGCAGAAGCTAACGGGTGCAATGAACAACCGCAGGGAGACCATTACTTTTACTTATGAGAGCAAAGCTTCAAATTTGAAAACGAAAATACAAGCGGCTCTGGATCAAGCGATGGCTAGTGACCCTTATTTGTATTACATTATAGACAGCTACGGATATACTTATCGAGGAAGCGCAAGCTCTGTAAAAGTTACGGTGGAAGTGAAATATTTGGAGACGCTGGAGCAGACGGCTTTTGTAAACAAAGAAGTGAAGGCTGCGCTGAAGAAGATCATAACGCCGGGCATGAACAATCATCAGAAGGTGAAGGCTATCCACGATTGGGTTGTGCTTCATCTGAAGTATGACACTTCGTATCGTAAATATACGGCTTATGAAGGATTGAAGAGTGGCAGCGCCGTTTGCCAAGGGTATTCGCTGTTGACCTATAAGCTGTTAAAGGAGGCTGGATTCACGAATAAAATCGTTGAGGGTACAGCCAAACAGCCTGGAGGACGTAGCCAGTTGCATGCCTGGAATCTTGTGCTGTTAGATGGACGGTGGTATCATCTCGACACGACTTGGGATGACCCGACACCTGATAAAGCAGGTGTGGTTAGCACTGCATACTACTTGAGAACGGATGCGCAGATGCGTCAGGACCATAGCTGGACGAAGTCTTATCCGGCAGCTTCTGTAGGTTATCATAAGACCTTGTCTGCGCTTGTGGAGCGTGGAGGACAGAATGCGGCTGTCTATAAACAGCTTCAGAAGGATCTCAATTATGAGCTATATGCCGAGGAGCTAATTGTACGTTCGGTAGGAGATCTGACTCGGCTAGCGAATAAGGCAATTGCCTCCGGTGAGGTGTCTATATTATTCCGTTATCAAGGGAGTGGGACCAAGCTTAAGAACGACCTGCAGGAGCTATATAAGCTTGGACTAGAGGATGTATCTTACTCCAGTTCTGCTTTTGACAATACGGGCGATCTCAAAGTGTTTGTGACCTGGGAATAGAAGGATAACCAAAAAGGACATCCCATAAGCCTAAGTGGCTACGGGACGTCCTTTTTTGTTTTTTACCGGGTCTATTTTATTCTGGGTGAGTACTTAGGTCGCATTTATCCAAAGGAATAATATTACTCTTCCGGAACCAGCGATAGCCTACCCAGATCAAGACAAACAGCGGCAAGCTGATATAGGAAACGGCGATACCATACCAGTCGATATTTCCACCTGAGAAGGCGCCCATATTCTGACCGAGGATAGCTACAATACAAAGTCCTAAAGCAAAGATAGGTCCGAATGGGAACCATCTAGCTCGGTAAGGTAGTTCATCTAGCGAATGCCCTTGTGCTATAAAAGCACGTCTGAAACGGTAATGGCAGACCGCAATACCCAACCAGTTAATAAATCCGCACATACCAGAGGCGTTCAGTAGCCAGTTATATACGGCACCGTCACCAAAGAATGAAGCGAGAAAGGCGAGCATTCCGACAGCCGTAGTTACTAGCAAAGCGCCAACAGGGACACCACGGCGATTGAGCTTACCCAGTGCGCGCGGAGCCATGCCATCCTTAGCCATTGCATACAGGACACGGGTGGAAGCATACATTCCAGAGTTCCCTGCCGACAGTACAGAGCTGAGAATGACGGCATTCATTACGGATGCAGCAATTGCAAGCCCGGCTTTATTGAACACGATCGTAAACGGACTGACTCCGATGTCATCGATGCCTCCACGCAGAAGATCTGGATTTGTATAAGGAATCAACATTCCGATTACAAATATAGCAAGGATATAAAAGATTAATATACGCCAGAATACTTGGCGGATCGCAATTGGGACGTTGCGGCGTGGGTTCTCGCTCTCACCAGCAGCAACGCCGATTAGCTCGGTACCCTGGAAGGAGAATCCGGCTGCCATAAAGACCCCGACGAAGGCGAAGAAGCCACCGTGGAAGGAGCTGCCCCCGATTTGGAAGTTACTGAAGCCTACGGCTTCTCCACCCATAATGCCGAATATCATGAGGACACCGACAACGAGGAAGGCGATAACGGTAATGATTTTGATAATGGCAAACCAATATTCTGATTCCCCGTAGCCACGAGCAGATAGGAAGTTTAGGCCGAACATCAGCAGTAGGAACACCAGACTCCAGAGAAAGGAAGGGCTGTCCGGGAACCAATATTTAATGATGACGGTAGCCGCTGATAGCTCTGCTGCAATCGTAACCGCCCAGTTATACCAGAAGTTCCAGCCGATGGCGAAGCCAAAGGCGGGGCTGACGAAACGAGTGCCGTAGGTACTGAAGGACCCGGAGTCCGGTAAATAGGTGGCGAGCTCCCCAAGACTAGTCATGAGAAAATAAACCATTACACCCACAGCCGTATAAGCTAGAAGCGCTCCACCAGGTCCTGCTGAAGCGATCGCGCCGCCACTGGCTAGAAACAGACCCGTTCCAATAGATCCGCCAAGCGCGATCATGGTCAAATGTCTTGCTTTGAACGATTTTTTTAGCGCAGGCTGATTTATGTTGCCTTGCGCTGGGTTTTGCTGATTGCCCTGCATGAATATGACACTCCTTATGATCTAATCTTACTGTTCATGAACGGGGAGTGCTGAGCTGCTGACTCCCGCAAGGCGGGAGGTATACTTCGTGATTTCCAGAAGGTTATGGATGACTGTACGAAACATACAAATTCTGTAAACGCAAAGAAGCCGCAAACTATGTCTGCGGCTTCCATCTATACAGCTCCGCATCATACTCCCTGTGAAGATAGCGCAACACACTGCAGTCTGCTACTTACGCAGGCTGTACAATGTGACAGTTCCGTGCCTTTCGGCAACGGCCCCAGCCTGCACCGCTGTAAGAGCTACAGCGCAAGCTTCGGCGGATATTCCTTTCGGCGTGATTCATAGACGGCTCTAACGTCTCCACACGCGTACTCTTTATATCCGCGACCTCTACCTCATCTTAGTATGACGAGGCTATCTTTACTTCATTCATTTATAAACAACAGGAATTAGTATAAAGCAAGTTTACTTCTCAAAGCAATGACAAAATCAGGTACTTCCATGTTAATTACGACGGCGTTCTGACATCTGTTGCCATACGGTGCCTGCTGCGGCTTCACCTGAGGCGATACGCTCCAAAGCCATCTTGGCCTGAAGGCCAACCTCGAACTCTGGATCATCCGCTGCAAGTGTGAGCGCATCTTGAGCTTCGGATGTACCAACTTCGTAGAGAAAACGAGCTGCGCGCCAGCGGACAAGCTTGCTCTTATCTGTTAGCGCCGCCGTCATCACTGGCGTGGCGGCAGGATCGCCGATGTCGGACAGCGTATCGCCAGCCGTACGTCTTACGGCTGGGGCGCTGTCAGCCATCGCCTCATAGAGCAGCTCCATCGCCTCAGGCGTGCGAAGGTCGCCAAGATACACAACCGCAAGCCTGCGAATATGCAGCTTGGGATCGTGTAGCGCCGCCTTAAGCTCCGGCAGGAGCTCCGCCGTCGGCGTAAGATCCTCTAGCGCGGCGTAGCGCACGCGCCAATCCTCATGCTTCAGGTCTCGCAGCAGCTCATCCTGTGTGCGAGTTCGTCTCTGCTCGACGAACTCACCTTCGGCTCCGTGCGCAATGGCTTGCTGCACGAGGGAGTCGAGGCGTTCCTGCGGATACGCTGCCTCGATCTCTTGCTCGACCTCGCGCGCAATGTCCGCGGGCTCGCCATAACGCACGCCGTAATCGGTGAGCTTGCGCTCTTTGATCATCACGGCGCTAGCCACATCCATAACCGCTTTAGTAAAGCGGTTAGCTAAGGATATGCGCTCTTCATTCGCGCCCGTTTTGACGCGGATTTGCATCGGAATTCCGCGGAATAATTGGACGAAGACTTGCGCTTCCCCAAAATGAGCACCGGCATTCTCGTCAGCTAGGCTCCAATCTCCAGTTACACCTTCGCTGTTAGCGAAGCGGCTTTGAACTTCTCTTAGAATGGCTGCCCAATCGGCATTGCCTTTGCGCTCAAGTGCTGCGAAGTCAGCAGCATGATAAATGCTAATAACGCCCGGTATCGTTAACATTTCACGTGCCCAAGCAGGTGCGGAACGCTCACTTTCTGGAGTATAGGTTCTGCGAATTCCGGGTTCTAAACTTTCGTCCAAATGTAGCTTCATCGTATTTGGACTTGGAGTCGGTTCAATAAAAGTAATCTTCATACGTAGCTCCCCCTTGAACGGTATATGCACCGCCATACTTTATACACATATTATCTCATTTCTGGCGTGAAACCAAAAGAACTCTTCTATTATTTCGCTAAAGTCTGCAATTGTGATGAATAAAAGGGCGAACCTTTATCATGCTATTTGTATATTTTGCAAAATACGCTGCTGTTCAATATAGTTGTAGTATATTCGCTAAAGCTAGGATTGCTCGGTAAACTTCTGTAGAAGAGGTGTTGTATGCCTAAAACTCGTTACCATAACGTCGATAATGTAAGTACCGATAAATCATTAAAGGAATTTCGCCAGTGGCGTGAGGAGCGTCGTCGCAAGAAGAAGGACTATTCATATGTTGTACCGAATACGCCGCCCAGATTATCTTATCTGTCTGAGAATCGATTGGAGTCTACCATTACGTGGATTGGGCATTCAACATTTTTCCTTCAATATGAAGGGATGAATATCATTACAGATCCCATCTGGGCGAGAAGGCTGGGCTTTGAGAAAAGACTGGGACAACCTGGGATTCCACTTAGCGAAGTGCCACCGATTGACCTGATTCTGATTTCGCACTCTCATTATGACCATTTGCATATCGCCTCTATCCGCAAATTATATCGGGCAGGGACAACGCTTGTAGTTCCTGTTGGTCTGAAGCGAAAAATGCTTCGAAAAGGGTTCCACAACTGTGTGGAAATGGAATGGTGGCAGGAGATTAAGCTAGGTAAGATCAAGCTTAGTTTTGTGCCTACTCAGCACTGGACGCGGAGAACACCATGGGATACGAATACTTCTCATTGGGGTGGGTACATCTTGGAGCCCGCTGATTCCGGAAATCAGAAGTCTTCTCCGAATCTTTATTTCGCTGGGGACAGCGGTTATTTTCCAGGCTTTAAGGAGATCGGAAGTCGTTATAAGATCGATATCGCGCTTATGCCGATTGGGGCTTATGAACCGGAATGGTTCATGACCTCTCAGCATGTAAATCCTGAGGAAGCCATTCAAGCTTTCCTAGATGTAGGGGCGGAGACCATGATTCCGATGCATTACGGTACCTTCAGACTTGCGGATGATACCGCCCGGGAAGCACTGGATCGCATGGAGAACGCCCGAGTTAAACATGCGATTTCGGAGGAAAGAATTCGTACACTCGGTTATGGAGAAACACTGGTCGTACAAAAGGAGAATCGCACATCTGGGGAATAATTGAAAAAATTCCTCCTTAAAAGTTGTCGCCGTAAAACAGTTGGAATAAGTTTCGTAGGAGTGAGATCAGCTTAAATGCCTATTTCACGGGATTTTTGCACTGATTTTATGCTATAATGAGCCGAAACCCTAAAGTGAAAAGGATGGTAATGCGTAATGATTAGCACAAGCGGCGTAACACTCCGCTACGGAAAACGCGCTCTCTTCGAAGATGTAAACATAAAATTCACCCCTGGTAACTGCTATGGTTTGATTGGTGCCAATGGTGCTGGTAAATCAACCTTTCTGAAAATTCTGTCTGGGGAGATTGAAGCGAACACGGGTGATGTTCATATAACACCAGGTGAACGCCTTGCAGTTCTGAAGCAGAATCATTTCGAGTACGATGAATTCCCAGTACTTGAAACAGTAATTATGGGTCACACTCGTCTTTATGAAATCATGAAAGAAAAGGACGCGCTTTATGCGAAGTCTGATTTCACGGAAGCAGATGGTCTGCGTGCCGGTGAGCTTGAAGGCGAATTTGCCGAACTTAATGGCTGGGATGCAGAGCCGGATGCGGCGGCTATGCTGATCGGTCTTGGCATTATGCGTGAACTGCATGATAAGAAAATGGCCGAACTGAGCGGCAATGAGAAGGTACGGGTACTCTTGGCACAAGCCTTGTTTGGCCGTCCAAACAACCTCCTGCTCGATGAGCCTACCAACCACTTGGATCTAGAATCGATTGGCTGGTTAGAGAACTTCCTCATGGATTATGAAGGTACTGTTATCGTCGTATCCCATGACCGTCACTTCCTGAACAAAGTATGTACGCATATTGCGGATATTGATTTTGGCAAAATCCAGATGTACGTTGGTAACTACGACTTCTGGTACGAGTCCAGTCAGCTTGCTCAAGCTTTACAGCGTGATTCGAACAAGAAGAAGGAAGACAAGATCAAGGAGCTGCAAGCTTTTATTCAGCGTTTCTCGGCCAATGCTTCCAAGTCTAAACAGGCAACTTCTCGTAAGAAACAACTCGAGAAAATTACGTTGGATGACATTCGTCCATCTAACCGTAAATATCCGTTCCTCAACTTCAAACCTGAACGTGAAGCAGGTAAGCAGCTACTGACGATCAGCGGATTGACCAAATCGGTTGAAGGTGAGAAGGTTCTTGATGAAATCAGCTTTGTAGTTAACAAAGGTGATAAGATTGCTTTCGTGGGTCCTTACTCCCAGCCTAAATCACTTCTATTTGATGTGATCATGGGTGAGCAGGAAGCGGATGCGGGTGAATATGCGTGGGGCGTCACTACAACTCAAGCTTATTTCCCAAAAGACAACTCCAGCTATTTCGATGGCGTGGACTTGAATCTCGTAGAATGGCTGCGTCAGTATTCTAAAGATCAGGATGAGACGTTCCTGCGTGGATTCCTTGGACGGATGCTGTTCGCCGGAGAAGAAGCACTGAAGAAAGCGAGTGTATTGTCCGGGGGCGAGAAGGTTCGCTGTATGTTGGCGAAGATGATGCTGAACGGTGCGAACGTGCTTGTATTCGATGAACCTACCAATCACTTGGATCTGGAATCCATTACGGCACTGAATAACGGACTGATCGATTTCGACGGGACTATTCTCTTTACTTCCCATGACCATCAGTTCATCCAAACGATTGCTAACCGTATCATCGAGATCACACCTACAGGTGTAATTGATCGCACGATGACTTACGATGAGTATTTAGAGAATCCTGAAATTAAGGAAATGCGCCAACGCATGTATCCTGTAGAAGTATAATATTTACTTTCCGTTATGCGGAAGGAACCCGTTAAGCAGCTACTCTAATCCTGATAGGATTAGGGTAGCTGTCTTTATAATTTCGATTTTGAAAAGGTAACGGTAGGTGAAGCATGTGGACAGAACTATTTTTATTATGAGGCATGGGGAGACCAAGTTTAATACGCAAGGTCGTTACCAAGGCCAATTGGACTCACCTCTGACTGAGCATGGAATGGATCAAGTCAGACAAATGGGTAGGCTGCTTCGTTATTCGGTGGAGCATCCCTCCGAATGGAAGGTGATTTCAAGTCCACTTGGGAGAGCGCTGCAAAGCACACAAATTTTGTGTGAAATCTTAGGTTATGATTTCAATGAAATAGAAACGGATTCTAGGTTAAGTGAAGTTTCCGTTGGTTCTTGGTCAGGGCTAACGCTCAAGGAAATTGAACAGGGCTGGCCGAATAGTCTTGAAGATACGACTATGTATGATTGGTATTTTCGTTCACCAGATGGAGAGAGCTATGAAGCGGTTCAGGAGCGTGTCACAGACTGGCTGGATAGCTTGTCCTCCACTCCGCGGGTCATTGCGGTTACACATGGATTAACAAGTAGAATTCTACGGGGAGTAAACGCGGGGCTTGCAAGATAGGAAGCCTTATCACTTGAGGTTTCCCAAAGCGCATGTTTTCAGTTGGCTAATTGTACAATAAAGAGAATCAGTTATGAATTTGATGAGTTCTAGCCCATCCTTTAAGGCAGACGAACGCATAAAAGGCTGCGTTGTCCCTGAGGGATGCGCAGCCTTTTATGTTTATAAAATAGTACTAGGATCCGCCGGTACGACGGCGTTGGTTGTTAGGCTTTTTGTTATTCTGACTTTTTAGTGGTTTAGCGGATCCGGCCTGAAAAGTTGATCCAGGTTTGGAGGAAGATTGTTGTTTCTTCTGCTCCAGCTTTTGCCGGATAGCTTCAGCTAAATTGATTTTTCCTTTTTCATTGTTTTCGCTCATTATGATAACCTCCTTTGAAGCAAGTCCTTCACTTTATTCTAATTGTTTTTAAATGCTGCTACAAGGGCAAGAATAATTGAAAGAATTCTTTTCTAACAAAACAGAAAACGAGGAGATAGCCAAAATGGTTGATATTTACGAAGATATACGTAAAGGCGAGCGTGGCGCTTGGGTTAGCATAGCGGCTTACCTCATTTTATCGACTTTCAAGCTGGTTAGCGGTTATCTATTCGCCTCTAGTGCATTGGTCGCGGACGGAGTCAATAATTTAACTGACATCGTAGCATCTGCAGCCGTGTTGGTTGGTCTAAAGATTTCGCGGAAGCCACCTGACTCTGACCATGCTTATGGACATTTTCGGGCAGAGACGGTAGCTGCATTGTTGGCTTCTTTTATTATGGCGGTAGTAGGTATTCAAGTGATTGTGGAGGCGGTGCGGTCCTTTTTCGATCGTGCAAAGGAAACCCCGCAGCTATGGTCTGCTGGTGTGGCTCTAGTGTGTGCAGTAGCAATGATGGGAGTATACATATACAACAAAAGGCTGGCTAAGCAGATAAATAGTAGTGCACTCATGGCAGCGGCGAAAGATAATTTTTCGGATGCTATGGTTAGTATAGGTGCTGCTGTTGGGATTGTAGGTGCTCAGTTCGGACTGCCATGGATTGATTCTGCGGCGGCAGTAGTTGTCGGACTGATTATCTCTAAGACGGCATGGGATATTTTTCGTGACTCGACCTACCGGCTTACGGATGGCTTTGATGAAGATAGATTGATGGATCTACGTAGTACGATTGCTCGAACACCGGGAGTAGAGGGGATTAAAGATGTGAAGGCACGGGTTCATGGGAATCATGTACACGTGGATGTTGTAGTGGAGGTAGACGCGAATATTACAGTGGTGGAAGGTCATAGGATCAGTGACTCCATTGAAGAGAGAATGAGCAAGCTACACAATATTATGAATGTACAGGTGCATGTGGAACCTAAAGATTAAATTTGAAAAATTCTATTTTAAGGAAAAAACAAACATATTTAAGGAGGATTCAAGACTTTAGTCCTGTATTTTACCATAAAGTGGCATGATTATATGTGCAATTTGGAGCATGTTCCAAATCCCGGGCAAGCCTATAATGAGGGCATAAAGGAATGTAGTACACACCTTTGTTGAAATCTCATCATGGTATTGGGGGAACGTATGATTAAATCACATAAGCAATTAACAGCATCCTTATTGGTTTCAGCTGCAATTGTTGCAGGTTTAGGAGTATCTGCTCCTGGAAATGCAGCAGCAGCCTCAAATCCATCAAATTCAGTTATGGCAGCAGCAGCCGGTCAAATAGCGGTCATTGAGGCAAGTGTTCGCCTTCGCAGTACACCTTCTACAAGTGGAGAAGTAGTGAAGTATTTGCAAAAGGGAGATCAAGTGCAGATTGTGGCACAACCGAATAGCTATTGGTATCAGGTGAAAGCAGCGGATGGATCCGTAGGCTATACAAGTACAGATGATAAGTATATCAGCGTAAATTCATCTTCAGTAGGTACACCAACAGCACCATCAGCACAAACGGGAACCATAAAGTACGGAGTGAATCTTCGAACTGCGCCTTCTACAAGCGGAAAAGTACTGAGACTTCTGAAGAAGGGGGAACAAGTACAGCTTCTGGCACAGCCGAACAGCTCCTGGTATCAAATTCAAACCTCTGATGGTAGCATTGGATATATAAGTTCAAGTGATCAATATACTTCGTTCGCTAATAATGGGGGGACTGGGACGGTAACGCCGACACCAACGCCGCCAGCACCAGTACCACCTATTTCTACACCTGGGGCTTCTGCCCAAATCGAGAGTGTAATCTCAGCAGGTATGGGCTATCTTGGGACACCTTATGAGTTTGGTTCCAGCAGATATGATACAAGCACCTTCGATTGTTCTGATTTTATCCGGCAAATTTTCATGGATGCTGTGAATTTGAAACTGCCTGCTGATTCCCGTCAACAGGGAGATTGGGTGAAATCGAATAGTACGGTAGTTACGTCTACTTCCGGCTTGAAACGCGGCGATCTAATGTTCTTTATGGATTATAAAGGGAACTCCGCTTCAGCATATGAAGGGATCGACAAATCTAAGGCAAGAATATCGCATGTTGCTATGTATCTAGGAGATGGACAAGTTCTCCATACGTATTCCGTAGCTTCAGGCGGGGTGAAAGTAGATAAATTAAGCGCTTCTTGGACGAATCGTTTCCTCTTCGGGGGATCGGTCATCCGATAATTATATAGGTATACAGAAGCGGCAGCATCGCATGTTTGTGACGGGTGAACAAAGGCGGCGTAAGCGCAAAAGCTACCCCCTCAGTAGAATGATCTACTGAGGGGGTAGCTTTTTGTAAATATAAGAATTTATATGTTCCGTTCTATAAATTATCCTTATATTTCTCGCTTAAACACTTGCCGTCCTTATAGGGACGCCGAAGGCGTTTATGCTTGTTATCATCTTTTCTGTACTAATTACATAATTACATTGGCAGCAACAGGAACCTTTACCCACGCTTTTCCTAGCCAAGTGTAGATTTCTCTCCATTCATTGCCCCAAGTATCCGTAATCACTTCACCTGTGGTATCAAGCGTTTGAGCGCTAAGCCAGCCTGCAGGAATCATACTGCCAACTGAAAAGTGGAAAGCTGTTTTTTCGGTTAGAACAATTTGTGGTGTGGCTGGAGTAATATCCGATGGGGTAATGATCGTTTCAAAAGATGTTGTGTAAGTGCTTCCAGTTCCGGGCGTAGAATCTGTAGTTGTCCCTGTTACCTCAGCGGCTGATGCTGTAGCTGCTATTGAAGCCATAAGTCCCAAGGCAAGTGTAATGCTGGCGAATTTTTTCATGTTAAGTTCCTCCTCATTATGATCTAACTTCAAAACTTTTTCTTATTTTCTCAAGTGACATCTGTGTGGGAATGACCTATACTTTCTGCATGATGAATAAGATATATGGATACATATGGGAGGAGGCTACATCGATCTACCTCTGCGTCCCGTGAAGAGGGAAACAACAAACAGAACCAAGAATACGAAGAATAGTATCTTTGCAAGACCAGCAGCGGCTGCTACAAGATTGAAGAAACCAAAGATACCAGCGATTACAGCTACAACTAGCAGAATTGCGGACCATTTTAACATTACATATCACCTATCCTTTTTTTGATTTGTAGTCATTGTATAAACGGGGACTTTGATTCTGAAACAAAGGGGAGCAGGGAATTTTGACAACGCTCGACAGATTGTTTCGGCATATGGTAGTAGGGGTAACTATGCAGTATACAAGGCTGATTAGCCACTATTTATGAGATTTGGAAGGGGTTATGAATATGATCATTGAACTTAGTGTAGCTCTCGTTGCTATCGCATTCGCAATACTTGTTTTCTTTCTAATTAAGACTTTGCAGTCAGCGAAGCAATCCCTCGACAAAGTAAGCCAGACCTTGGTGGAAGTGCAGAAGACGATGGATGAACTGACTTATGAAGTGAAGACTACAGTCAGACATGCAAATGAAATTACCGCTGATGTACAGAATAAAATTCAGAAGATTGATCCTGTCATAGATTCTGTGAAGAATTTGGGAGAAGTTATGAATGAGTTAACCTTAACCGTTAAGCAAGTTTCAGTAACTGTGATTGAAAGATATCGTAAATCACATGAACTGAGAGAGAAGCGTAAGGGGATATCCATAAAAGAAGCTCCGCTGACTCCTGCTGAGGAACGTACGGTAAACTCCTATGATGCTGTTAATAACGAGAAAGCACCGGGGAAAATAGCTACTGTGTTAAAAAGTGTAGATGTAGCTGCAACTCTTTGGAAAAAATTCCGTCATTAAAGTTAAGGCAGCAAGTCCTCTGTAAATGGCGGCTGCAGATAAGAAAGGTGGGATAACAACATGAACATTATTATACTCTTGTTTAGTCTACTTTCCCCATACTTTGATGCGTCTCCACAGTTGACGCCTATCTCGACTTTTAGTGATCAGCCTAAGACAGTTCTTACATTTGAACATTCCTCAGAAACGAGCCCTGCTATAAATCGGTTTGATTCATTGCAAGGTGTTGCTTTATATGCTACGAAGGAAGAATTGCTTCTGGCCAAGGGCAATCCGCTGGCGGTAACAAATGATCCATTGCAAGGGACAGAGGAGTACCAATACGCAGATGTAACAGTGGGTGTTGGTGAGGGGTTTGTACTGTATGTGCATGTCTCACCTTCTCAAGCACAGCAGTTTGGTCTACAGGTAAATGGGGTGGGAATTGATCCCATGAAGGATAATGTGCAATCGACCTTGGGTAAACCGTATTTTATTGCCGAAGATGGTGATGTATATATGAGAGGAAACAATGCGCTCAAAATATATCGAAATTTGGCAGGTGAATTTGAAGGTATTGATTTATTTGATAGTATTTCTTCTTAATATGTTTCACTTTTGATTATTTTGGTTAATAAACAGAGGCTGTCTTTACCATAGAGTAACCTCCCGAACCACTAGATGTAGTGGTTCGGGAGGTTACTTTGCTGAATGCGTAAATGAACCTATTACTATATTTACATATATTAAAAATAGAAATAACACATTTAAATAGCGTATGATATAGGTAATGAGTCGCAGATTTTTACGTTCGTAATACTATTCGTGTGAGGTGAAGATGATGAGAATCTTAATCGTAGATGACAATCCGACTAATGTTATCATTATCCGTGAAATCCTGAAAAAAGAAGATTACCGAAATTTCGTAACCGCATCCTCTGCAAAAGAGATGCTTACACGGTTGGGTATCGGTTCTGTGAGTGAAGATGGACGTCCTCGGATGTCAGATATCGATCTGATTTTACTGGATATGATGATGCCAGAAATGGATGGAATCGAGGCATGTCGTGTTGTACAGCAATACGAACACCTAAAGGATATTCCAATAATAATGGTTACAGCTGTTGGAGATTCCAAGAAGCTGGCAGAAGCACTGGATGCAGGTGCAGTAGATTATGTTACGAAACCCATTAACAAAGTGGAGCTGATGGCCAGAATTCGGCTCGCGCTGCGGTTGAAGCGAGAGAAAGATTGGCATAAGGAACGAGATCAGCGAATTCAAGAAGAATTGAGACTGGCCGCACTTGTTCAGAATGCTGTGTTGAGCTTGCCTCTTCAGGAAGAGGATTTTGAGGTCAATGCCATCTATCAGCCATCCTCTGAGCTTGCCGGTGATTTATACGCGTGGTATCCCCTTGGTGATGGCCGATATGGCGTGATCCTGCTGGACATTATGGGACACGGAATATCGTCATCTCTTTTTTGTATGTTTCTTGCTTCTGTGTTAAAGGACACGGTAACTACGTATGTAGAGCCGGAAAAGGTAATTCAGGAACTCAATCGAAGGTTTAATCAGCTCTATATTGAGAAAAAGCTGATCCAATACTACTTTACGACCATTTATCTTGTGATAGATACCCGTATGAAACGTATTGACTACGTCAACGCCGGGCATCCACCTGCGCTATTTTTTGAAGGTGTGGCTAAGACTCCAGTCATGCTGGAAAGTAACTGTCACCCAGTAGGTTTGTTTGAACGGATTGATATTCAGCCACAGAGCTTAACCTATGAAGATGAAGGGCATCTAGTTCTTTATACAGATGGTCTATTGGAACTGGTTGAGGGCGAACAAGAAGAGCAGCTGAAATTTATGATTCAACATTTAAATGTTGAACATGAGTGGAACGAAGAAGCTATTCGAGCTGCTTTTTTCAATGTTGAGGTTCCTAAAGAGCGTGATGATGATAAGTGTATTGTGTGGATCTCACTGAAGAAGGGAACAGATAGAGAATGAAGATAAAGGCTAAACTCTTAATTGGCTTCAGTGCCATGTTAGCGATTATGCTTGCACTTACGATGATAGGGTACGACCGCTTAAATTATATGAATAACCAACTGGAAGGGTATCAGGATAGATATATGAAGGGGCGGTCTTCTTCGGGGATGCGTGGAGAAGTCAATGATATGGCGCGAATATTGACCACGACCATGTTGAGTGCAGATGCATCATCGGTAGAATCTCAAAAGAATGAGATTAATAAAAAGATTACTAAAGCGAATGAGCACTACGAGAAAATAAAAGCATCGATGACTAGCGCTGAAGAAATGCAAATGGTTGGTCAAATAGATGATGCGTACACCACTTATTTAAATTATCAGGAAAAGGTATTGAAACTGCTATCGGCTGGTTATTTTCAGAATGCTAGCACGTATTCCAACACAGAGGGACAAGCGATTCAGAATGCCGTGTTAAACGCTCTGAACAGTCTCTCTGATTATAATGCTTTTATTATGAATGAAGAGAGTACGAAGGCCAACGAAGCTTATAAAAGTTCGACTCAGATGGTAGTTCTAATGATGATTATGGGCTTACTTCTCGGACTTGGAGTGGTTTTATGGATCATCCCAAGCATCACTCGGGGGCTTAATGTCGTTTCGATGATGATTACCAGCTTTGGCAACGGTAGAGTGAGGGCCATACGGCGTATAAAGGTTACTACTAAAGATGAAATTGGTGAGGTTGCTCTTGTCTTTAAGAAGATGGCTTTAGATCTTGAACAGAAGCAGCAAATGGAACAGGCCTATGCGCAAGCGCAGAATGACCAATCCTGGCTGAATGCGAATGTTGCTCGGGTGACGGAACTATTGCGAGGTGTTAGCTCCTTGGATCAGGTCTCACAGACCTTCATCAATGAGTTTACCCCTGTGCTGGGAGCACAGTTCGGAGCTGTATATTTAAAAGATGCCAATCGTCCTGACTTTTTACGAAGCAGTGGATATTATGCAGTAGATAATGATAAGAAACCTAAGGACGGGTTTGTGATTGGAGAAGGGCTTGTAGGACAAAGTGCGCTCGATATGCACCCGATCAGACTGGAGAAGGCTCCTGAAGACTATTCATCCGTTAAGTCCGGATTCGTGGATGCGCAACCTGGATATATTTCTATCCATCCGCTTATTTTTGAAGACGAACTGCTAGGCGTAGTAGAATTTGCTTCATTCCAACCTTTTAGCAGTTTGAAAAATGATTTACTGCAACAACTCGCTAATAATTTAAGTATTATTTTTAATAATATTAGCCGTCGTTTGATCGTGGAGAAATTGTTGCGTGATTCACAAGCTCTTACGGAGGAGCTGCAGTGTCAGTCGGAGGAACTACAGACTCAGCAAGAGGAATTGCGTCGTTCCAATGAGAACTTGGAAGAGCAGACGGATGCGCTTAAACGTTCGGAAGAATTGCTCCAGCGTCAGCAGGAAGAACTGGAGCATTATAATACGGAACTTATTGCCAAGACCCGCGCTTTAGAGGAACAAGTGCAGGAGGTTGAAGAGAAGAAAGATGAAATTGAGCATGCAAAAATTCAATTAGAGAAACAGGCCAAGCAATTATCCGTTACTAGTAAATATAAATCAGAGTTCTTGGCGAATATGTCTCATGAATTGCGAACTCCGCTCAACAGTCTCTTGATTCTGTCGCAGCTACTCACGGAGAATAAGGATGGCAACTTGTCAGAGAAACAGGTTGAATTTGCACATACGATTTATATGTCAGGTGCAGACTTGCTTAAGATGATTGATGAGATTTTGGACTTATCCAAGGTTGATGCTGGCAAAATGGAACTGAACCAAGAAGAAATTAAATTAACGGAGCTGAAGAGCTTTGTGAAGCAGAATTTTGCTCCGCAAGCGCTCAAAAAGGGACTTTCTTTAAAAATTACCTTTAATGAGCCACTGCCAGATAGTGTCATTGCCGATGGTCATCGGTTGAAGCAGGTGCTAAGAAATCTGCTTTCTAATGCCTTTAAATTTACGATGGAAGGATTTATTGAGTTCTCGGTTAGCCAAGCAGATGACAATCTTATTCCGCTAGATCTGCCAGGTGAAGTTGAATATATTGCTATTGCTGTAAAGGATAGCGGAATTGGTATTCCGGCAGACAAAACTGATATTGTGTTCGAAGCCTTCCAACAGGTGGATGGAACTACCAGCCGTAAATTTGGGGGGACAGGCTTAGGTTTGTCCATTAGCCGTGAGTTAGCACGTTTAATGGGTGGAGCTATTGTACTGGAATCCCGTGAGGGCCAAGGTAGTACCTTTACTATGTATTTGCCAGTTATAGGGAATTATATTAAGCAGCAACCTGCAGTAATAGAAGCTGCTGCTTCTAGAGAAGATGCAACCTTCGAGGGGTATATTGGAGATATACTTCCAACCCTTGTACCAACGCAGGCTCATGCACCTATCCCACAATTGGTGATCGATGATGATCGTGATCAATTAACTGCAAATGATAAGGTTTTACTTATTATTGAAGATGATGAGAGCTTCGCAAAAATTCTGCTGGATATGGCTCATGGCCGCAACTTCAAAGGACTGGTAGCCCTCCAAGGGGATACCGGATTGCAGATGGCGAAGACTTATTTACCAGATGCGATTATTCTTGATATTCAGCTGCCGGTTATGGATGGCTGGACCATCCTTAGAGAACTAAAGAGTGCATCACAGACTCGCCATATCCCTGTCCATGTCATCTCTGTAAATGATGAAGTGAAGCAGGGGCTTATGATGGGGGCAATGGCTTATTTAAGAAAACCTTCTTCTAGAGAGGCGCTAGAACGGGCTTTCTCGCAAATCGAGAACTACACCTCCAGTACGTTGAAGTACTTGCTGATTGTAGAGGATGATGAGATTCAACGTCGTTCTATCATGGAGTTGATCGGTCACGACGATGTGGCCATAACCGCAGTTTCAACTGGCGGGGAAGCACTGAATGAGCTGCGGAAGCAGAGATATGATTGTATGGTTCTAGATTTGATGCTTGAGGATATGACAGGCTTCGATCTGCTGGATCAGATTCGTGATGATGAGGAATTAAATGATCTGCCTATTATTATTTATACGGGTAAGGATTTGGATGGCAAAGAAGAGACGCAGCTGCGTAAATATGCGGAATCAATCATTATCAAGGATGTACGTTCTCCAGAGCGGTTGTTGGATGAGACAACATTGTTCTTGCACCGGGTAGAAGCAAATCTTCCGGAAGATAAACGTAAGATTCTGCAGAAGCTTCATAATAAAGAAGAATTGTTTGAAGGAAAGAAAATACTGCTCGTCGATGATGATATTCGCAATGTCTTTGCGCTCTCCAGCGTACTCGAAGAGTATCATATGGAAGTGAAGTTTGCGGAGAATGGACGCGAAGCGCTGGAAATGCTGGTAGAGCAAGAAGATTTTGATCTTGTGCTAATGGATATGATGATGCCAGAGATGGACGGATATGAGGCTATGCGCCGGATTCGCGAGATGCCACAGTATCAGAAACTGCCTATTATTGCGCTGACCGCCAAAGCTATGAAAGAGGATCGTGCCAAATGCATTGAAGCTGGAGCCTCTGACTATATGAAGAAGCCAATTGCAACAGGTCAACTTCTATCTTTAATGCGAGTCTGGCTGTATTCGTAACCTTAATATTGGGGTAATACTTTAAAAGAACTAACAAAAAGCCATTCTTCAAAAGTACGGCGTGTTGATAAGGGAGTCGGGATAACAATGAAAGCAATAGAACACGGATATGAGGAGCAACCCGTTCTGGCGGGAAGTGACGAACTGGAGCAAATTGAGATTGAGCTGCTTCTTGATGGGGTACACCGTTTATATGGCTATGATTTCCGGAATTATGCGTTGCCTTCATTAAAACGGCGCATCTGGCATCATGTTCATGCGGAGAATGTACTCACCATATCCGCGCTGCAAGAGAAGGTTCTGCATGATCGGGCTTGTTTTGAACGATTTGTCTACAGTCTCTCTATTCCTGTGACTGAAATGTTCAGGGATCCGGGATTATTTCTAACTTTTCGCCAGAAGGTAGTTCCTTTGTTAAGAACCTATCCCTATATTCGTATCTGGCATGCCGGATGTTCCACTGGGGAGGAAGTTTATTCTATGGCCATCCTGCTTCATGAAGAAGGGCTTTACGATAAGGCTCGAATTTATGCCACAGATATGAATGAGCGTTCTTTACAGCAGGCTAAGGAAGGCGTTTATGATATTAGCAGAATGAAGCAATACACAAAGAATTATTTGGAGGCAGGAGGTACCCGGGCATTTTCCGAATACTATACTGCTAAGTATAACTCAGTTATTTTACAACCTTATTTACGCAAAAATATTATTTTTGCTGAGCATAATTTAGCTACTGACACTTCATTTAATGAATTTAATGTTATTCTCTGCCGGAATGTAATGATCTATTTCAATGATGAGCTTCGTGATCATGTTCACGGGTTGTTTCATGAAAGTCTAAGTCGCTTTGGAATCCTTGTTCTGGGCTCTAAGGAGTCCATTCACTTTACGAAATATAGCGATTGCTATGAATCTTTAGACAGAGTGGAGAAAATATACCGTAACATAAAATAACGCATGTAGGAGGGTGGTCCTATGGGGTTTCAAGAACCAATTCATATACTACTAGTAGACGACCGTCCTGAAAATTTGCTGGCGCTGGAGGCAGTGCTTGAGAGCCAGCATTACGAGCTAATTAAAGCTACCTCCGGTGAAGAAGCGTTGCGCTGTTTGTTAAGGTATGATTTTGCTGTCATTGTACTAGATGTACAGATGCCGGGTATGGATGGAATTGAAACTGCCAAATTGATCAAGGCCAGAGAGAAAACGAAGGAAATTCCGATTATTTTTATCTCTGCCAATAGCAAAGAAGCGGAGCATTTATTCGCGGGCTATTCGGCAGGGGCTATTGATTATATGGTCAAGCCTTTCATTCCACAAATTTTGAACTCTAAGATACAAGGCTTTGTCGAAATGTACATCACGAGCAAGAAGCATCAGACTCAAACCATGCTGCTGCAGCAAAAGACGAAAGAACTGGAAATCATTAATAGTGAGCTTATCAAGGCAAAAGAAGAGGCGGAGATTGCCTCGAAAGCAAAGTCGGAATTTCTAGCCATGATGAGTCATGAAATTCGTACACCTATGAACGGCGTAGTTGGCATGATCGATCTATTAATGGAGACGGATCTTACTTCTGAGCAAAAGGAATATTCGGAGATCATTCGGAAAAGTGCGGACACGTTGATTACGGTAATTAACGACATTCTTGATTTTACTAAAATGGAATCTGGAAAAATGGAAGTTGAAGAGCACTTATTTGAACTCCGAAATTGTATTCAAGAGGTGTTCAGCCTCTTCTCGATAGAAGCAGGAAAGAAGAACCTGGAGCTCGCTTATTTTATTGATCAGAAATTGCCTCGGCTTTTATATGGGGATATGGCTCGTTTACGCCAAGTTTTAATTAATCTGATCGCTAACGCAGTTAAATTCACAAATCAAGGTGGGGTCTATCTAGTCGCCTCGATCAAGAGCGTTGCGGATCATAAAATGGAAGTTGAGTTCACAATTATGGATACGGGGATTGGTATTTCTCCGGAGAAATGTGACCGACTATTTGAGCCCTTCTCGCAGCTTGATTCTTCCATGACACGGAAATATGGGGGAACAGGTCTGGGACTAGCTATATGTAAATCTCTTGTCGGAATGATGGGCGGAGAAATTCGGGTAGAATCGATGGAGCAAAAAGGAGCCACTTTTATCTTTACGATTCAGGTATCTATGCCAGGAGAAGATTTGATAGGTGGATATCAAGAAGAGGAATCCACACATCCTGTTTCCAATCAAGAGGGAAGAAGTAGAATCCTTGTTGTGGATGACCATCCGATTAATCAGCGTCTAATGGTCAGCATGCTGGATAAGCTGGGCTATGCGGCCGATATGGCTGAAGATGGTCAACAGGCTGTGGAGATGGCGATTAAACATCCTTATGATTTTATCTTTATGGACCTTCAAATGCCAGTGATGGATGGCTTGGAGGCGACCGCTCAAATTCGTCGAGAGGGTGGTCCTGCTGCCGAGAAGACCGTTATCATTGCAATGACGGCGAACGTCATGGAAGGAATTCAGAATCGCTGTAAGGCCTCTGGAATGGATGATTACATCAGCAAACCGCTGAAGATGAGTAGTATAAAACAAATTATTTCTCGATATTCTAGCAACGACAATGTATTAGTAGAACCTGATGTATCTATTTTCCAAGCGTAATCTAGTATTTACCAATCCGTTTTTTTAACGTTATCTGATTCAAAGGTATATCATTAAGGTTATTAATATAGAAAATATTTGTTCAGGAGAGATCGTCTAATGAATACGCATAAAAGTAACAAGTTCCATGCTAAGACAGAAACCAAAGGGAATGTATGCACAGTTTTCCTGAGTGGTGAACTTGATTTATCAGTTGCTTCCGATTTCCGCCTGGTTATGGAGCCACTTGTGGGAGACACCAAACTAGATTTAGTTATTAATCTAAAAGAATTAAAATACATCGATAGCACAGGGATTGGTATTCTACTTTCGATCCTGAAATCAAGACAAGGAATGGACGTTAAGTTTATGGTTGAGGATGTTCCTCCACAAATTCAGAAGTTGTTTGACATGACTGGTATTTCCAAGTTTTTTGCCTCCCAAGAGAATTCCCACTAGGAAAGGATAGAACAAAGAATGAGTGATGATGTGCAAAAAGTAATTCTTCAGTTGCCTGCTAGCGCAGAGTATGTGGATATTGTTAGGTTGAATTTATACGGCATTGCCTCGAAAATGGGTTTCACCTATGAGGATATAGAAGACATGAAAGTGGCAGTGTCAGAGGCGTGTAACAATTCAGTATTATATGCTTATGGCCAAAAAGACGGAGTAGTAGATGTTATTTTTGAGGTAGAGGAAAGCTCCTTATCCATTACAGTCAAAGACGAAGGGGAGAGCTTTGACGGCTTGGACAAGTCTAATGAACGTATGACACTGCATGATAAGGAGTTAAGTGACGTTCAGGTTGGCGGGTTAGGGTTCTACTTAATGCAAGCGTTGATGGATGACGTTAGTGTCGTAAGTGAAGCCGGAAAAGGGACGGTGGTAACTTTGAAGAAGCACCTTAATTTTAGCGAGGAGAAAGTATGAGTGACAAAGTGACTCCCCCCGAGTCCATGAATGAAGCAGTCACCCAAATTTGGGAGTATCAGCAGACCAAGGATAACGATCAGGCGACGTTGCTGATACAGAAATATGAGCCTATGGTGAAAATGGCTGCTGGGAAGATTTCCCGTAATCGCCCCGACTTGTATGAGGATTTATATCAGGTCGGGCAAATGGCGCTCATCCGGTTACTGCAGCAATATGATATCAGTCTCGGAATCCCTTTTGAGCCCTATGCGATGAAAAGCATGATTGGACATATGAAGAATTATTTGCGTGATAAATCTTGGTACATACAGGTTCCTAGACGGATTAAAGAAAAAGGAGCACTTGTTCAACACGCGATTGATGAACTTACAGTGAAGCTTGAGCGTTCTCCTGCGGTCGATGAGATCGCTCATTATCTTGATCTGTCTGTTGAAGAAACTGTAGAAGTACTGGCAGGCAGAGAATGTTACCATTACGTATCTCTAGATTCACCGCTTTCTCAAGAGGAGACTGGAGCTACGCTAGGGGAGCTTATCAGCTCTGATGCGAACGATTACGAGACTGTAGAGAAACGAATGGATCTGCAGCAAGCACTAGGACAATTGAAGGAGCAAGAGCAGCAAGTGTTGCTGCTAGCCTTCCAAGATGGTCAATCCCAGCGGGCAATTGCTCAGAAGCTGGGGGTTTCACAGATGAGTGTTTCACGGATACAGAAGCGGGCCACTGAGAAGTTAAAGCAGATTATGGCCAACTCATCCTATTGAGCTCCTTTATGTGTAATATACATTACCTGGATTTGAATTCTACTGTTCGACGATAAGGACATGCCTCTCTCCGTGCCTGGAGAATAGCATGTCCTTTATTTGTGTTCCACAACGCCCTTACCCCGCTTGTCCGGCTAACCTTGAAGGATTAGCCGGACAAGCGGGGTAAGGGGGAGCGGTGATAGAGGGGCGATAAATAGCCCACTTGTTAGCTGTTCGCATCAATGTATTTTTTGATCTCGCCAAGGTACTCACCGATCACGGGAACATCAAGAAATAGACTAAGAATGTAGCCCAGAACACCAAGGACTACGAACGTTCCGAGAGATAGGCCGAGACCTCGGGATATACCGGCCATCAAGTTTGTGATAATTCTTTTTTTGGGATCTGAGTAGTTATCAAGGATGTCCTTAAATTCTGATTTTTCTAGTGAGTCAGCAATCTTATCCAGACGATTGTTTAAGCGTTTGACCTCATGCCGTAATTCGAAAGGATGTTCATCAATTTCATATGCTTTTGTTTGGCTATTTGATTCTCCCATGGAGCACCCCTGCTTTCTGTAGCCCGATCGGGCATTCATTAAGGATCTATTCAATCAGATGAAACTTTATATAGGGTATAACTAAACAACAGCCAGCTGCGGACAGCTGGCTGTTGTCGAATGAAATGATAGCTGTATTATGCCGCAGATTAGTAACTGGATTTATAGGAGGATTTAACATCCTCTTTCGCATCTTTAGCCTCATCGGCGACTTCTTTAGAGGATGCTTTGGCTTCGTCAGCCACTTCTTTAGAAGCGTCTTTAACATCAGAGGCTACATTATTTGAAGACTCACTTACAGTGTCACCAATTTTGCTGCCTGCTTCTTGAAGGGTAGCGGCAATTTGCTGCTTGCTGTCGCTGACAGTAGTGTAGATATCAGAAGCTTTGACTGAAACTGTACTAGCCAGATCGGTTGCTTTTTCACCTACCGTTGTGGCAATGGCTTTGGTCTTGTCAGTTACGACACCAGCAACTTCTTTAGTTTTGTCAGTAGCAAGCGTAAGTTTATCGGACAGATCACTGCGCATTTCACGACCAGGCTTTGGTGCAAATAATAGGGCTGCTGCAGCACCTATTAAGCTACCAATAAAGATACCTTTGAAAAAGTTGCTTCCGTTTTCTACTTCATGCTCTACTTTATGTTCTACGTTACTCATCGCCAATCACTCCTTATAAGTTATCTTACTTCGTATTTAAACTTTGGCGTATAGGCTGAAACAATTGATGAGCAAGGCGTAGATGGCGAGGGGCTCTTGTTATGGACTATTTATTAACAGCTTGGAATACCGCATAGCCGAATTCGGGCAGATTCAGATGTAGTAATGATGTGAATTTTTCTGTTCGCTTCTGCGTCTCTAGGTTTACCCATATAGCATCCATCCCGGGTACAGGAATGGTGGCGTCGACTAGCACCTCTTCATTGTTGAGCACGATTAAGAAGCGGTTATGTTCGTCCCACCGTTCATATACAAGCAGTCTTGGGTGGTCCGGGATCTCCAGCGATTTAAAGCCGCTATTACGGAACGCAGTATGCGAATTACGAAGACCGATCGTCCAGCGATAGTATTCAAACAGTTCCCTGTTCTGTTTCTGGATGTCCCACTCCATACATTTACGATTATCTGGGTCATATTCACCTTCCATACCGATTTCATCGCCATAGTAAATACATGGTGCTCCCTGAAAGGTCATTTGGAACAAAACGGCCAGTTTTAATCTCCGGATGTCACCACCGCAAAGGGTCAGGAAACGAGTTGTGTCATGGCTGTCTAATAGATTAAAATTGGCCTCTGTAATTTGCTGCGGGTAATTCGCTAGCATAGTAGCAATCGATAGAGAAAATTGTGAAGCATTAATTTGTCCGTGAGCGAAGAAATTAATCTGAATGTTGGTTAGTGGGTAATTCATAACGGCATCAAATTGATCGCCAAGTAGCCACGGCAAGGAGTCATGCATAATTTCGCCTACAAGATAGGCTTCTGGATTAATGCTTTTGATCGTATTACGGAATTGTCGCCAGAACGTATGAGAGACTTCATTCGCGACATCAAGCCGCCAACCGTCTACACCGATTTCCTCAATCCAATAACGACCAACGTTCAACAGATACTCTCTGACTTCAGGATTCTCAGTGTTGAATTTTGGCATGATAGGCTCGAATGCAAATGTGTCATAGGTGGGAATTCCGTCGATGACTTGTGGTGGCCACTCACGCACATGAAACCAATCGGCATAACGGGAAGAACGCCCGTTGGTGAGCAGATCAACAAATGGCGGAAAGGTATGGCCGCAATGATTAAAGACACCGTCTAGAATGACGCGGATACCTTTGGAATGACAGGCGTCAACAAGTTCTTTTAGCAAAGCGTTGGTTCCAAAATGAGGGTCCACCAAGAAATAATCCTTTATATCATATTTATGATTGGTGGTTGCCTCAAACAGAGGATTGAAATAGATGGCGGTAATGCCCAATTCACAGAGATAATCCAATTGATCTAGTACACCTTGCAAGTCTCCTCCGAAGAAATTCCGGGGACTCGGTGTACCGCCCCAATCTAGCACATCTGCCGGATCGTTAGTAGGATCGCCATTTGCGAAACGCTCCGGAAAAATTTGATAAAATACTGCATCCTTTACCCATGCTGGAGGGGAGTGTACATCTTCACGGTTCAAGAAAGGAAAGTCGAATAAGCCCTCATATATTATGACTGGAGGCTCTGAGAAGAAGCCTTTTTCCAAATAATAAAGGACCTCATCTTTGTTATAAAGTGCAAAATAGTAAGTGAGTCTGCGATAAACAGGACGGACCGCAGCCTGCCAATAATCGAATAAGCTATCAGAAGCCATGTGCTGCATGGGAATAACCTCATGGGTTTTGTCCCAACTGTATTTATCTCCGCAAAAAAGATCAATCTTTGACACGTTATCCCGTTTAGTTCTTATGCGAATATGCAGTGTAGACTCATCGTAGGCATATGACCAATTCTGCCCCATGCGATGATAAACGGCTTCTTGTTGAATCATAATCAATTTCCATCCCTTCGTGGCCTGTAAACGCAAAAAAGGGCCAACCTCATGATAATCAGAGGTTGAACCCTTGGCGGTTTCATTGCCTTTAAATTTTGTCTGAATCTTATCATACCCCTCAAGATTAAAGCAAGAGATTATTTCACATGAATTCACAATATGGAATATTTAGTATGTAGTTGAAAAAAGGAGAAAATATAAGGAAAAACAAGAAAAGTGCTATTAAATAACCCCATTTGGATCTATACTCTGATTGCAATCCAAATTATGGGTATTATAGAATGAGGGCGAACGAACTTGATTTTTCTTAATACGCAAACAAATTAAAGGCACTGTTACCTAAAAGGTACAACCTCGGCACTTTGTGCGAATGAGGTTGTACCTTTTTTGCATGCTCTTTTTCTATGCGTGTTAGGTCTGATCACTTATGAATAAAGGGGAGATGAGCAAATGAAGAAGAGTAAACGATCGAAAATGCAAGCGGTATCATTTAGTTTGACCCTAAGTCTGCTGTTGGCATTGACGGTTACGGCTTGCGGTTCAGGCAATGGGAACTCTACGGCTCAGCCGAATTCAAGCCCGAATTCCACAGTGAACGAGCCGGGGGGAACTACAAATGAGACGAATCCCGCCGAAGAGGAGCTGAAACCGGAAGCTGGGGCCGAATTAACGGTCTGGGAAGCCAAGGAGCAGGTTGAGTACATGAAGCAGTTAGCCGCTGATTTCGAAAAAGAATACGGCGTTCCTGTCAAGGTTGAGGAAATGGCGGGCGGTGATCAGGGAACAAGGTTGGCGACAGATGGCCCGTCCAAACTAGCCGCCGATGTGTTGACTCTCCCGCATGATCAGATTGGTCAGGCTGTCAAAGCGGGATTGCTTTTGCCAAATGATGTGTTTGAGGAAGAAACGAAATCAACTATGGTGGAGACAGCTATTCAGGCATCGACTTATGACGGTATCCTGTACGGCTATCCTAAATCGGTGGAGACCTATGCGCTGTTCTACAACAAGGATCTGATATCCGAAGCTCCAAAAACTTGGGATGATGTGATCGCTTTTGCCAATACGTACAATAAGCCGAAAGAGAACAAATTTGCGATCATGTGGGAATTCGTCGGGTATTACAGCTATCCATTCATTGGCAGCTTCGGCGGATACATTTACGGTGACAACAATACGAATGTCAAAGATATCGGCTTGAATAATGAAGGCACCGTCAAAGGATTTACCTTTCTTCAGAGCTTAAAAGGAATTCTCCCATTGAATGCAGGAGATATCACCTATGACGTTAAAACTCAATTGTTTCAGGAAGGCAAGCTGGCGATGAACATCGACGGGCCTTGGTCCATAGCGATGTTCAAGGATCATGTTAACCTTGGAGTGGCGCCTCTTCCTAAGGGACCTGATGGTCAAGACAGCATTTCTTTTTCCGGTGTTAAATCGTATTATGTCAATTCCTATACGGTATATCCGGTCGCTAGCCGCTTGTTCGCACATTTTGCAAGCAGCAAGGAGAATCAGCTAAAGAACTTTGAAATGACGGGTGCGATTCCTGCGAGCATTGAAGCCGGAGAAGCGCCGGTAATCAAAGATGATCCGATTATAAGTGGATTCTTCGAGCAGTTCCAACACTCCGTGCCGATGCCTTCTCTATCGGAAATCAAATCCGTCTGGGAACCGCTAAAGGCAGCTTTTGTATCCCTGTGGAACGACCCGGGTCTTGATGTTAAGCAGACGCTCGATAAGACTGTATCAACGATTCAGGCCGATCTGGATTCGAAGTAAAGGACAGGTGACTTGAGCTATGCACAAAAAAACAGGTGCAGCGCTACTCTCGGCTATTATTCCGGGACTGGGCCAGTTCTTCAATCGACAGTGGCTGAAAGGATTAGTATTCCTGCTGGTGGGGTCTGCTGGAATCTATTTTATTGCTCATGATCTAATGGGTTATTTGCGGGGATTGATCACACTTGGTGAATTTCCAAGCCGTATGGTCAAGGTAGGTAAATTAACCCGGATGGTGGAGGGCGATCACTCCATTTTTATGATGATCAATGGTCTGATGTCATTGCTGGCGCTGCTGTTTTATACAGCTTTTCATTTACTGAATATCAGGGATGCCTTTCTAGTTGGAGCTGCGCGGGACCGGAATGAGCCCATTCATTCATTCGGTGAATCGCTCAGACATATGGGGCGTAGAAACTTCGCCTATCTTGTACTAGCGATTCCTTTTGTGGCAGTGGTTTTTCTGACGATATTGCCGCTTGTTTTTTCGGTGCTACTGGCGTTTACGAACTATGCCGACCCGATTTTACCGCCTGCGCATCTAGTAGAATGGGTGGGGTTCGGTAATTTTAATAAAATGCTAAGTTTGGATGTATGGAGTTCAACCTTCGGCGGAGTGCTGACTTGGACACTGATCTGGGCGATTATTGCTACTGCGACGACTTACATTGGAGGTGTGCTCATCGCTGTACTTATTCACCAGCCCCGTGTTCGGTGGAAAAAGCTTTGGCGTACACTGCTGATCGTTCCCTTTGCTATTCCTAATATGATTTCTCTGCTCGTCATGCGTAATATGTTCAATAATCAGTTCGGACCGATCAATAGTTATGTAAGAGCTTTGGGATTGGAGGGGGTGGCCTGGCTGACTAATCCTTTCTGGGCAAAGGTCACCGTAATTCTGGCTAATATGTGGATCGGAATTCCGGTTACCATGATTCTGGCCTTTGGGGTACTGACAACGATTCCAAGGGATATGTACGAAGCTGCTGAAGTGGACGGTGCTGGGGCATTCTACAAATTCCGCATGGTTACACTGCCTATGGTACTGTTCGCGACTGCTCCAATCCTGATCATGCAGTTTGCCGGTAACATTAATAGCTTTAACGTCATTTACCTGATGACCAACGGAGAACCGGTTAATCCGGATTACCAGTACGCGGGCCATACGGATCTGCTGGTGACTTGGCTCTATAAACTGGCGCTTAACCAATCGCAATACAGCTTTGCTTCCGTAATCGGGATTGTCATCTTCCTGCTGGTCGCGACCTTCTCCATCTGGAGCTACCGCCGAACGCGATCCTACAAAGAGGAGGATATGATTGCATGAAGCCAAAACTGACAGAAGCGTTTAAAACGATTGGAAGCCATTTGCTACTGATTGTGCTCAGTTTTATTAGTCTTTTTCCAGCGTTTTGGATTATTATGTCTTCATTCAAGACGGGAAACAGTTTGTTCAGCGACTCGTTGATTCCTAAAAATTTCACGTTCATTCATTACAAGGAACTGTTTGAGCAAACTAAATATTTGATTTGGTTCATGAATACACTAAAGGTTGCAGCGTTGTCTACGCTACTTGGCACTTTTCTGCTGCTGTTGACTTCGTATGCCATCTCTCGCTATCGGTTCACGGGCAGAAAAACGACACTGACCGCGCTTCTAGTTCTGCAAATGTTTCCGGGATTCATGGCTATGATTGCAGTTTACGTGCTGCTGAACACACTTGGGCTACTGAATTCCCATTGGGCACTTGTGCTTGTATACAGCAGTGGCGCCATTATCACCAATGTGTTTGTGGCTAAAGGTTTTTTTGATACTATTCCTAAAAGTCTGGAAGATGCTGCGCGGATGGATGGGGCGAGTCATATGAAAGTTTTTCTCTCTATAATGATCCCGCTGTCCAAACCGATGCTTACCTATGCCAGTCTTATGATATTTAATGGCTGCTTTGTGGATTTCATATTCGCTGACCTTGTATTGCGTACGGAAGAGACGAGAACGCTCGCTGTCGGGCTTTTCCGGATGGTGAATCAAAGCAATTCGACTGAATTCACATTGTTCGCCGCCGGAGCGGTGCTGGTTGCTCTCCCGGTCACGCTACTGTTCATTTTCCTTCAGCGATTCCTGGTGGACGGTCTGACCGCGGGTGCAAGTAAGGGTTAGTTCGATTTGCGCTCCCACTCTACAGCAGTACTGAATTCTATAAAAACCACTTCCTTTTCAGAAGAGCAAGAATCTGATGCGGGAGTGGTTTTTTAATTTAAAAGCTTCATTTATGTTCCTGTCATTCAGGATTTATTGCTGATGGAATTGTTTTTGTGTGGTTTCTAAAATCTTCTTGGTGTGGAGAGGATTGAAGAATGATGAAAATAGGAGTAGAATTCCTCATGGAACTAACACTTAAGGGAGTTTGTGATGTACAAAAAATCCCCGGAGCACGGGGTTATTTTCTAGCATTTATTAAATGTAGAATCCTAATAAATCCTTGTGAGTTATAGAGCAGCAAAGAGAAAAGAGGAGAGTTACCATGGAAACAGTATTAGTAAGAGAATATCGGTCAGATTTGCTGGAATGTGTCCATAGCGGACATATTGCAATCGTAGGAGAACACGGGAACGTAAAGGGCTATGCAGGTGATCCTGAGTTTGTATCCTTTACCCGTTCTGCGGCCAAGCCACTTCAGGCTATCCCAGGCATTCGTGGAGGAATCGTGGAGCATTATGGTTTTACACCCGCAGAGGTTGCCCTAATGACTGCTTCTCACCGAGGAGAGAGCTACCATGTTGCCGCGCTAGAGAGTATTTCCTCCAAGATTGGGATCGATGAGCAACAAATGATATGTGCCACTAGCTATCCACTGGATTATACGAGTAGAGAGAATGCCATTCGCGGCACGGGCAAAAGAAAGTTCTATCATAACTGTGCGGGCAAGCACATGGGGATTTTATCATATAGTAAGCTCAAAGGACTACCACTTGAAGAATACTCTCAGCCGGAGCAAACGGTTCAGCGTGAAATTATAGATACGATTGCTTATATGGCTGGTGTAGCACCAGACAGTATTGGTCTAGGTACGGATGGATGCGGTCTGCCGGTATTTGCCATGCCTTTGACAGCCTTGGCGACTGCGTATTTGAAATTAGCCAATCCTGATTTAATTGCTGACGAGGCAACTCGCAGAGCGGTCACCACAATCACTGCGGCCATGAATGCTCATCCGGAGATGGTTTCTGGGTCTGGACGCCTTGATTCAATCCTTTTGGAAGATGAAAATATTATTGCTAAGGGTGGATTTAAAGGCGTATATTGCTTCGGGTTGCGCCGCGAGCGACTGGGTATTGCCTTCAAGATTCTGGATGGATCAGAAGAAGAGTGGGGACTTATTGTACAGGGGATTTTAAATCAGATTGGATACAGTCAGAAAAATACTTTGGAAAAGCTGCGTAATGCATTTTCAGGTGTGATCTACAATGATGGTGGTACACGGGTAGGTCATGCAGATACAGAATTTCAGCTTCATTTCATGAAATAGGAACTTAAAAAGGAGCCCGTCGCTGCGCATCCATCTCGGATTCGCAGCGACGGGCTCCTTTTGTAAACGAAGAACAATTATTTCTGACGTAGACGGCCGAGTTCGGAGACGAGCGCTTCCACCTGAGAAATACTGAGTCTATCGCTGCCCATGGCTACCTCATAGACATCGAAGATATCTTCATATTTATCTACTGAAAAAGCGGAGGCTTGCATTGCAGCAGCACTTGCCATCTTCAGTTTGTTCTTGATGGCCTCGATCATATATTCAACATTTTCCTGACTAGGTTGTGTTAAATCCATAGGGTTATTAACATCCTTTCTGTACACTGATTCATGTATTTTACCATGATTGTGAGCTTGATCACCATTTTTTTGTCGGGCTCACAGAAATCATGTTAAATTAAAGGCATGAAATCAAAAAATATCATCGAAGGGAGGAAAGGTATTGGCAATTAGAGAACAGGGAAGCGGTAAACGAAGCAAAATGGACGATGTAGGATTGGTGTCCTTTTTTATGGAAATTGCAGCGCTGCATTCAGCTAAGAAAGTTACCTTTCTGTGTATCGGAACGGATCGATCTACAGGTGATGCTCTCGGTCCACTAACAGGCAGCAAACTTCTGGAATATGGCTTTCCGCACGTAATCGGTACGTTGCCATCTCCTTGCGATGCAGATAATTTGGTGGCCAGAGTCGCTGAGATTCCATCTGAGCATATCATTATTGCTGTGGATGCTTGCCTAGGACCTCCAATAGCTCTTGGATATTACTTCGTTTCGAATGAGCCGCTTCAGCCAGCACAATCGGTGGGGGTATGCCTTCCCGCAGTGGGGCATTATAGCTTGGCGGCGATTGTAGATATCAACGGTCCCAAGCCCTATCGGACGCTGCAGACGACTCCACTACATAGAGTTATGGTTATGGCTGAACAAATTGCCGCCGCAGCAGCAAAAGGGTTTGGAATTGGGGGTTAAGAATAGGATGCCGGTTTCAAGGAGAGCTGTTTTGCTTAATAATAGATATTAGTTAATATATCTTAGTATTTTGGAAAGAGGGAAGCAGCCATGGAAAGAGTACGTTGTGACGGAAGCAATATTTGCTACAGTGATCAGGGGAAAGGCGAGGTTATTGTATTATTGCATGGCTTTTGCGGAAGTGCTGAATACTGGGAACAAATCATTCCCATCTTAAGCAGCGACTACCGAGTGATTGCTCCCGATTTACGTGGTCATGGAGCTTCAGAGGCTCCACTAGGCCCCTATACTATTGAACAAATGGCAGACGATGTTCTGGGCTTGTTAGATACACTAGAAATTTCTGAATGCACCATGCTGGGACATTCTCTTGGTGGATATATTACACTTTCGTTCGCGCAGCGGTATGCCTCTCGATTGAAGGGCTTCGGATTAATCCATTCTACTGCATATCCGGATAGTGAAGAAGCTCGGGAGAATCGATTGAAAAGTGTCAGCAGGATTCAAAATGAAGGCATTACTCCTTTTGTGGACAGCTTCGTCCCAGGAATTTTTGCTAAAGCAACCGCTTCTGCATCACCGAAGCTGCTGGAGCGAGCTAAAGAAATTGGTTACAAAACGCCTCCACAAGGAGCAGCGGGAGCTGCGCTGGCGATGCGCGAGCGTCCGGATCGGCGTGATGTGATCACAGCTACCACGTTGCCGGTACTACTTGTTGCTGGCGAGCAGGATGAACTGATTCCTGCGGAGCGCACCTTTACTTCGGATAAACCAAATATAACGCAAGCTACGATTTCTGGAGCGGGCCACATGAGCCTCTTTGAAGCTCCTGAACGGTTAGCTGAGGTTATCAAGGAATTCACCCAAGCTACGGTTAGTATTAACAGCCATTCGTGATCGCTGAAATAATAATTCAAAAAGAGGCAGCTCCGCGTCAAAGTAACTGGCGTGGGCTGCCTCTTTTTTAGGAGACTATTGAAACTTACGGATTCCCAATCCGGCAAAGATAGCTATGGTTGTTACGCCGCCAATGTGGGACGGCCGGCATTTCATGTCAATAAGTAGAAGGATTCTAGTCATTATTTTTTCCGTAATTGCTTTAGTGGCATAGCGTAGTGCAATGGTTTAAGATAAATGAATAAAACACATATAATACCTAGATACAAAAGCTTCACAGTTACAGTATGGAAAAGGGGGAAGTTCATGTTCCGAAGAGACTATATTGTCCGAATGATCGAAGATATGACGGCGATGGTTGCCAAGGTTCTAACGCTGAAGCAAGAGCGGAAGACAACGGAAGCCTTATGGGAAATTGATGAGCTATTGAACCGACATTTTCCGCTGAACTCACGTCTTTTAAATTCACTATCTGTAGAAGATATTATAGATATGTTCCGGTTTAACGGTGTATTGGAGTCAGATAAGCTTCAAGGTGTAGCTAAGCTGCTTAAGGAAGAGGGCAGCATTTATGCTGCAAATGGCGATCATGACGCGGCACTATTCAGAAGTATGAGAGCACTGCATTTATTTTTGTACGCAGATTTGCACGGCGCTGATCGAGAAATGCTGCAGATGACAGAGGATATTAATGAACTTCTGGAGGAAGTCAAAGCGTATCGTCTTCCAGCCAAGACGGAACGGCTGCTTCTAGATTATATGGAGTCAATCGGACATTATAGTAAAGCGGAGGACAGTCTGTATCGACTATGGGAGCAGGGGGAAGATGTCTCACTGGAAGGTGATGAATTGTACAGACGGCTGCTGCTTAAATCACCGGAAGAATTGGAACAAGGCTCGCTTCCTATCCATGAAGTGGAACAAGGATGGAAAGAGTGGCGCCGGATCACAGAAGTTCGGAGGGAGTCGGAAGCCTAATGAATACCCCTTTATTTATTATCGATGCCTTTGCAGGAAAAGCATATTCAGGAAACCCGGCAGCAGTATGCTTGCTGAAGCATCCAGTCGACGAGGCATTTATGCTTAAGACAGCAGCAGAAATGAACTTGTCAGAGACGGCATTTCTCTGGCCGGAGAATGATGGATATCGTCTGCGCTGGTTCACGCCCAAGGTTGAGGTTAATTTATGTGGCCATGCTACTCTAGCGAGTGCACATATATTATGGGAGGTGGGATTGCTGGATCCAGAGGTGGAAGCTAGATTTTATACACGCAGTGGGTTGCTTAGAGCTTCTCGTGCGGATGACCTCATCTCACTGTACTTCCCGCCTTATGAGCTTAAGTCTTCTCCTACAATTCCGGCTCTTATAGAAGCGCTTGGTATTACAGAAGAAAATGTGGTAGAAACTATGCTCTATGCTGACAATGTACTTGTACGGCTCGATCAGGAATCCCTAGTTCGCGAACTTAGCCCAGACTTCGGGGCTTTATCCCGGCTTGAAGAGCGAGCCTTTGCGGTTACTGCAGAAAGCTCCATCGAAGGCATTGATTGTGTGTCACGGTTCTTTGCACCGAAGATGGGGGTAAATGAGGATCCGGTCACAGGCTCAGCGCATACTGCGCTAGCACCTTTCTGGGCTAGTCGACTTAACCGTACGCAGTTGACCGCTTATCAAGCTTCCGAACGAGGAGGCTTACTTCAACTTGAGGTAAGCAAAGATCAGATTAAGATGTCTGGCCGAGCAATAACTATTGTTAGTGGAGAGCTGCATGTGAAGCCCTGATAGGATAACTCTTGTAGAGCCGTGATATAATGGAACGATGATGGTTAGGAGACAATGATTCTCCATTTTTAATCCCGAAAGTGAGATGTGCGTTGTGGAATCTTTAAAAGCTCTTATTGAACAACTGATTAATGACCGTACCTTGATTATGGCTACCTTAAGCCAAGTACGTAACAAAGGGGAGACCTGTACGAAGGTACAGATTAAACCTGTCGAACTAAAAGGTAAGTTGCATTATCAGTTTGCGTCCTATATTGGTACAAAGGTTGAACATCGCAACGTACCGGCAGAATTAGCAGCGGAGGACATGACTCTTTTATTTAGAGAATCATATCGCCAAGGCTTGTTATGCACGGTGGAAGCGGATTATCAGGTGCTGATTAGCAAGAAATTCAAAGTATCCATCCTTACCAAGTCTCCAAGTAAAAAAGAAGAGCCGGATCTGGCACATAACCGCCGCAAGCGTTATGTGCTGGAGGATGGAGAACCTGTCCCATTTCTTGTGGAGCTTGGCATTATGAACAGAGAAGGAAAAGTGCTGGCCAAGCGATACGATAAGTTCCGGCAGATCAACCGTTTTTTGGAGATGGTTGAGGATGTGCTTGCCGATCTGCCAACGGGACGGCCATTAACGATTGTTGATTTTGGCTGTGGTAAATCGTATTTGACCTTTGCTCTTTATCACTATCTGACCGTCCGCAAGAAGCGGCAGCTTAATATTATTGGACTTGATTTAAAAGCGGATGTAATCGAGCATTGTAATGAGCTTGCTGCGAAAATCGGTTATGATCACCTGAAGTTCCTTGTGGGTGACATTGCCGAGTACGATGAGCTGGATCAGGTAGATATGGTTATAACGCTTCATGCTTGTGACACAGCTACAGATGCTGCACTCGAAAAAGCAGTACGTTGGGGCGCCTCCGTCATTTTGTCTGTGCCTTGCTGTCAGCATGAATTGTTCGCGCAGATTGAGAATGAAGTAATGAGTCCGATGCTTTCACATGGGATACTTAAGGAGCGTTTCTCTGCCTTGGCTACGGATGCTATCCGTGCCAAATTGCTCGATATGATGGGTTATAGCAGCCAGCTGCTGGAATTTATCGACCTGGAGAATACACCGAAGAATATTTTAATCCGCGCCGTTAAAAGCTCGGGTGGTGATAACTCCGTCAAATGGCGTGAATACACCGCATTCCGTGATTTTATAGGGGCGAAACCTTACCTTGAGCGCGTATGTGCTGACCTGCTTCCGAGTGAAAGTTCGGTGGAGGGGTAGCACGAGCAATTTTCCCCATCCGGCGGGATTTTTCGAAAAATAGTTGTACATTATGCAATTACATTAGGATACAGTAGCGAATATCAGAGGTTAGTTTCACTCTTTGTAACTATCAAGCTTTTTTGATGAGAATTGGGACGGTACAGCTCCTTCGTGGAGAGGTATCGTCCTTTTTGCATTCTAGTTTTGCGAAGGGGAAATGTGGAAAGGATAGAGATAACTTAACGAATATAGGGGTATCTAAATGGGGAGCGTTAACAGAGAGCGGAGTCTGGATTCAATAATCGTATATTTTAGTGCAGCCTTAGTCATCGCAGCCGGAGTAGGAGCTTGTTTGCTGCGTGGATTTTTTTTTACAGAGGAGATGTACCTCTTTCTGACCCTATGGTTTGTGATGTGTTCTGTGGCTTTGCTTTATTTGTACATTGGAGTAGGCAAGTGGAGAAGTAGCACAGGGGGAGCAGGTGGAGTACGTAGAGCTTTGAAAATAATGTTGACTGCACCTTTAATAGTTCTATCACTCTATCTGATTCATTGGCTAAGAGATCCTCTTTCGGCACAGGGAACAATGAATGAAATATTACGGTGGGGCTTGTATGCTAGCTTTGCATTTTTGGTTTGTTTTTGCGCGTTGAATCGGGTGGGGCGTCAGCTTATCATTGCTGCGTGGTCTATTTTGGGCATGTTCTTAAGCATAAGTGCTTTGCTGGCAGTGTGCGGGGTGGTAGAGTTACCTTTCGCTATAGCCTACAGTAATTCATCGGAAGTAAGCATTACAGGTGCCAGATTAGCAGGGCTGATGGAATATCCTAATGCCTTTGGTGCTGTGATGGCTGTTTTTCTACTGGAGCGGCTGTTTGCTGTCGCTGCTTATTATGTAAGACCTCAGAAGAGTGTGGATGGATGCGATAGATTAGAGCGGCGAGAACCGCGAAGCACGGCCGCCGCGCTGCTGCGCTTGCTGCCGCTGTTCCCGTACGCCGCCGCGCTGCTCCTCAGCGAGTCGCGCGGCGCGTGGCTGACGGCGGCTTGCGCCTGCGCCGCCGTCTTGCTCTGGAAGCGGCAGCTCATCGCGCCGCTTCTTGCCGCTGGCGCCGCGCCCGTGGTCGCCGCGGCGCTGATCTACCGCCAACTGGCCCGTGCCGGGTTGGCGGTAGAGCCTTTGCCCGGCCTGCTGTTGCTGGCCGGGCTTTGGGCCGGCGCGTTGCTAGCCGGCCTATGGCTGTGCCGCCGCCAGCGCAGCGCGGCGGGTATTGCCCGAGCCGCCATGCTGGCATTGGCGGCAGCAGGTTGGACGGCGGCTGGCACCGCCGTCCTCCTGCACGTGCGCGAGCGGATCACCGGACCGTTATCGACGGTATCCGCGCGTGGTCTGTTCTACCGCGACGCCTGGCGGCTGGCGGTAGAGGCACCTTGGCTGGGGCGCGGGGGCGAGACTTGGCGGAGTTCATACCTCGCCGCCCAATCTCGCCCTTATGTTGGCAGCCAAGTGCATAGCGGTTATCTCGACATCCTGTTGAACCTAGGATTTGTCGGCCTGGCAGCCATACTGCTTATGCTGCTAGCAGCAGGCTGGCTGCTGGCTCAGAGATCGCCGCGTCTGCTGCCGCCATTTTTGGTTATCGTTATGCATAGCGCAGTCGATTTTGACTGGAGCTACGGATTAATCTGGCTGCTGCTTTTTTGGCTGCCAGCACTTGCCCTGTCTGAATATGAGCAGAAACATCAATCTGCGAATACCCGCTTTACGTCCATAAGTTTGCTCACCACTCATTTCGCGTCCGCGAACCCGCTAATAACTCACTCGGCATCCTTGAATCTATCACTCCCATATTCCCGCCGACTATTCATCACTGTCGCCTGCTGCCTTTGTCTCATGCTATCTGTATTGTCCCTTCACGCCACACAAGGAGAGAGGTACTACCGGCAAGCAGTTCAGACGGTTGATCCCTCGGTGAAGGTAGATTTGCTAGAGCAATCACTAGCGTGGAATCCCCAGTCTCCTAAAACAGCTGTAGCATTATCCAGGCTACTTACGGGTGAACAAAGCGTGAGTATACTCCAGCAGAGTTTGCAATATTCTCCGGAGAATGCAAGTTTAAACTGGGAAATGGCTAGACGATGGATGTACAGTGATGATCCGGGAGCTGCATTATATTGGATACGCCGAAGTATTAAGCTCGATAAATACAACTCTGTTAAGTGGGTCAAAGGGATTGAAGGCATGCTTATGATGGGCCGGAAGAAGTTAGCGGAAGGGAATCGAATGGAGGCCATAAGCTGTATTGCCTCAGGGAACGAGCTTATGCGGGAGTATAGAGTGTTGGCAGAATACGAGGCAAGTAAAGGTGAGCAGCATAATGACCGGAAGTTCCAAATAACAGAACAAGCCGACGACCTGAGTCGACGGCTTAGTGTATTGGCTTCACGATTTTAACTGACGTGAAATGATCCAAGAGTACAGAACAGGAACGAGAATAACAAGTACAAGAGCCGTAATAATAAGGGTCTGAGACAAGGTGCCGCTCAAAAAGGCTCCCCCAAAAATAAGCAATCCGCCGATCATCCACATTCTTCCGGAGAGACGATGTGTTTTTCGCCACACCTCTGGGCTAGAGAGCGTCCATGCTGTGCGAACACCGAACAAATAATTATCTTTTACCTGTGGCATGTAGTTGCCGAGCGCAATAAACATCACTCCTAGGGCTCCTATAGCAATTTTACCCACATTAATCTCTTTACCCAGACCGTAAGCAACCGTGAGCACGAGCATGAGATTAAAAAGCACCCCAATAGCGAGTCTGCTCATAGCATAGGCATTTTCGAACTTCTTATAATTTTCCCGTTTAGGATCGATGCTACGTGTGAACTGCATGATCAGCGGAAGCACAATGCCCAGGATTCCGAACATAAAAATAGCTATATTTTTATCCCAATACCGGTTGACTTTACCTGTAATTCCCCACTGCGCGGGCAGCTCCTGTGGCAGCTTGCCATAATTGATTAAAGCATAAGCTAATGATGCTAAACCTAATATTACAATCAGTGTATCTTGCCATCTCCATTTAAAATCCTTCATCTTCAATCATCCTCCTTCTCAGAATGCATATTCTGACGGCTTTGTTTTCCGTCCAGTGATTTGCTTTCCGTCTCCGTTTGCTTTCCCGTACCTGTTAGCTCGAGCAACCAGCCAAGAACCTCTTCGAGAACCGTCGTATTTAATGAATACATAATGAATTGACCTTTTCGTTCATCCTGTACGAGATCGGCATGCTTCAGTGCATTCAGATGGTGAGAAATGCTTGGCTTTGACATGTTGAAAAAATCAGCAATTTCACCTGCGGTTCGGTCCTTTTCCCTTAGTAACCGAATGATTTGGCGACGGGTAGGGTCAGCTAGTGCTTTGAAAGACTCATTCATATTCCACCCACCATTTCGATATTTAGGTAATTGTCTAAATATATAATAACCATTCTTATTCTTATCTGTCAATGCGTATTCTCCTCATTTTGATTGAGAAAGAAATTGTCACCGAATCTTTGGATTTACCGCCGTTTGCGGCTATGCCCTTGCTAATACTAACTGTGGGCAAGTATTCGATGAATGGTTCGAAACATAGAAGCAGAGGAGAGGATATATGATGCTGACGAATAAGGTTGCAGTTGTTACAGGTGCGGGTTCTGGGATTGGGGAAGCAATTGCTCTTCTTTTTGCCCAGCAAGGGGCTAAGGTTATTGCTGCGGACATCCATCTGGGGGATGTTGAAGCGGTGGCCAAGAAGGCAGAACAAGGTCATGGCAACGGGGTGGTGTATCCTGCAAAGGCAGACGTTTCGAAGGAAGAGGATACTCAGCGAATGATTGATGCCGCAAGTACACAATTTGGTGGACTTCATATTCTCGTTAATAATGCGGGGATCATGGATAAAATGACCCCGGCTCATGAAATCACAGACGACTTATGGGAGAACGTAATTGCAGTGAACGTCACCGGACCCATGAGAGCCATTCGTAAGGTCCTACCGATTTTCATGGCACAAGAAGGTGGATGTATCATCAATGTAGCATCGATCGGCGGCTTAGAGGGATCACGTGCAGGAGTGGCCTATACTGCCTCCAAGCACGCTGTCATCGGTATGACTAAAAATGTAGGGTATCAGTACTCGAAGCTTGGAATTCGCTGTAATGCTATAGCACCAGGTGGGGTAAAGACGAATATTGATTTGTCTAATCCGAGTACTTTTGGTAGTCAAAAGGCAGGAGATGGTATGGCGTCCATGCCGCGAACAGGGGAAAGCAGCGAGATCGCATCGATAGCTTTATTCCTGGCTTCAGAAGCTGCGAGCTTCGTGAATGGAACGGTAATAACGGCGGATGCCGGATGGACCGCTTATTAAATAGCTTTTACATTTTAGACAAACAGGTGTCCATTTCCATCTTCATTGCTGGAAGTGTACACCTTTTCTGGTTATACAGGTCGTTCTAACTCTTTTTAAGAGAGGGTCGATATAGGGTAATGGGCTCGCCGCTGTAAGTAGATGTGATAAGGTTGCTTGTGCTAGAATAGGCTAAGAGAAACTGGAAAATAGAGCAGAGCGGCAGAGCATATAAAAATATAAGAAAGTAAAAGTTTAGCATCTATACTTTATGTTCTTATATTTCTCGTTTAAACGCTAAGCGTCTTTATATAGACGCCAAAGATGTTTATGCTAGATACATAGCCATATTCTGCGGAAAAGGGAGGAGGAGTACGGTTGCATGTTATTTCTGATCTGATCTCAACATTGTTTGAATGGATTCAGAGTCTTGGTTATTTTGGGATTATGATCGGACTTATGATTGAAGTTATTCCGAGTGAAATTGTACTGGCTTTCGGTGGCTTTTTAGTATGGAGTGGAGATATTAATTTTTTTGGCGCCGTATTATTCGGTACGATCGGCGGAGTCATTGCACAGATTTTTGTATATTGGATTGGCCGTTATGGTGGCAGACCTGTTTTGGAGAAATACGGGAAATATATTTTCATTCAAAAGAAGCATATTGACCATTCGGAAGAGTGGTTCAATAAATACGGGACTGGCGTAATCTTTACAGCTCGTTTTATTCCGGTTGTTCGTCATGCCATTTCCGTTCCAGCTGGGATATCGAAAATGCCTTTAGGTAAGTTCACTTTGTTGACTACGCTTGCTGTTATTCCATGGAGTGCTCTGTTTGTATATCTGGGTATGACCTTGGGGAATAAATGGGAAGATATTGACAAAGTAGCAGCTAAGTATACCAACGAAATTATACTTGTAGCGATCGCTCTGATCATCATTTACTTTGTGTTTAAATGGTACAAATCCAAGAAAAAGGGGACTACAAAATGAAGCAGAATGTAGCTCAAAAGTTTGGAAAAGGCCTAACACCGCGCCAATTCGTAGAAAGTATGACGAAGAATCAACAGGCTTTTGAATCCTGGTATGAAAAGTTTAATTGGGAAGATGAGAGCGATAAGGAATATTTCGAAAGTCTGAACCATCGCGACGATTTGCGGGTACTTATCCTAGCAGCGGATTGGTGTGGAGACGTAGTACGCAATGTTCCTGCTGTATTCCGTATTCTGGAGACGGCGGGAATGAAGACAGAGGTATTTATTTTGGAAGAGAATCCGGAGCTTATGGATGATTTCTTGACCATGGGTGGCAGATCTGTCCCAGTCGTGATTTTTGCAGACACTGGAGGATATGTGCTCGGACATTGGGGTCCTAGACCAGAGCATGTGCAGCGTATAATGAGAGAGTTCAAACGTGAGAATCCTGACCGTGAGGCCGCTGATTACGACAGCAAAATCGCAGAAGCACGTAAGGCCATGGGGCAAGCCTATGGGGAAGGAACGGAATATCAGGCAGTTATCGCAAAAGAACTGCGTAGTCTGATTTCCGGATTCTAAACTGATGTTAAATATACGTTCATTTAATCTGGGTCCGCTTCAAACGAATGCCTACTTACTGACAGGTGCGGATCCTGCGAAGGGTATCATCATAGATCCTGGTATGAATCCTGCTGCATTAGTGCGGAGTATCGAAGGAATGGAAATCGAAGCTATTTTGTTAACACATGCACATTTTGATCATATGGGCGGTGTAGACGAAATTCGTAAAGCTAAGAAATGTCCTGTTTATTTACATCCACTTGAAAGTGAATGGCTAAGTAGCCCCAAGCTGAACGGTTCACTAATGTGGTCGGAGGTGTCACCTCCTCTAGCTACAGATCCTGCGGAATATGATCTGGCAGAAGGGCAAGTTCTGCAGTTCATTGGACACACCTTCCGTGTGTACCATACACCTGGTCACTCTCCAGGCAGTGTAAGCTTCCTTTGTGGAAATGATCTATTCTCCGGAGATGTACTCTTTAAAATGGGAGTTGGGCGCACAGATTTACCTGGTGGTAGGGAACGGGATCTGTTCGATTCTATTCGTGGCAAGCTATACAAAATGGATGATGAAGTGAAGGTTTATCCAGGACATGGTCCACGGACAACCATTGGATTTGAAAAGATTCGCAACCCTTATGTTCCTCAATAGACGTTGGTTCTAGTAGAACCGACAAAAACCGAGGAAGTTTTAATAGACAAAAGACTACAAAAGGACTAGAATGAGGTTAATTAAATGTAACATTAACCTCGCGAAGCACGCAGACTGCGGAATTAATCCCGGTTTGCGTTCTTTTTTTTGTCTTCATATAGGCTTAAAAGCATGGAGGGAAGTAGAATGGAGAAGAATATATACTACCCGCTGGACTACGGTTGGTATGACTCCAAGGAGAAATGGAACCATTTTTGCAGCAGTAATTGCCGATTTTTTTCGGAGTGTTCAGGAAAGGGTGGCTTTTGTTCATCCATAGAACGTAGAGACATACAATTTGAAAATAAGGAACTTCGTAATGGCTTGCTTCAGGAGACCTGTAAGGTTTACGGGGGAGTACCAGTGGTTTCAGGAGGCGAGCTCAGAAGAACGCCTCTTTTTTGGCATTTTCCGGCAAGGAAGGGGACAATTCAGCCCTGGCGGCGTAAGTTGTGGGATCTCAAAAAATAATTATGGAGTGGAATGAACGATTCATAATACATATTCGTACTACAAATAGAAACGAAATCTTGAATGGAGGGGCAGATGAGCGATCAGTCGCTGGAGAGAATCAGACGGGCACAGCAGGGAGATACTTCAGCACTGTCTTCACTGCTGCGGGAACACTATACTTTTTTATTCAAATATTTAATCAAGGTGACCATGGACCCGTTGCTGGCAGAGGATCTTGTACAGGACACCATGGTCAGATGTATGGAGAAGATCAACACCTATAACGGAACTTCTTCCTTTTCCTCTTGGTTAATCACAATTGCCACCAGAATATTTATTGATCGCAAGCGGCGCTGGAAGCGTGAAGCGGAATGGAAACAGCGGGAGCAACAGGAACAGGGGATCCGTTCGATTCGTTGGCGATTTGAGAGCAGGGGGGAAGAGTGGAGTGAAGTGCTGGATTCCCTCTCCAAATTACCTTCTGCGCAAAGAGTGGCTGTGCTACTGAAGCATTACTATGGCTATAGTTATGACGAAATTGGCGAAATCCTGCGAGTTCCTTCAGGTACAGTCAAGTCGCGTGTATCCCTTGGACTTAACCAACTACGAAAGGAGCTGAATGAGGATGGAGAAGGATAAAGATAAGGAGCCTGAGTTGTATTTGCATAAGCTTTCAGATGAGCTTGACCGGTTAGATGCACAATATAATGACATCACACCACCTTCATTACAGGAACTGGAGAGGTTAATGGTTGATGCCTCTGTGCATAGAAAGAGCATGGAACGTAAAGAACTGCTGTTATTCTGGGGCATATCGTTGATCCTGATCAGCGTATTTCTATCCATTCTCGGTTCTGCACCGATGATCTATTGGATTATTCAAGCGATTATTCCTATTGCGGGACTCAGTGCTCTAGGAATAGCGAGGATCAGGAGGAACAGAGAAGGTGCGCAAGAATGAATGAGCTGCAGGATGTGCCTCTATGGTTATGGTTTTGCATAGCGATAGCATTAATGCTGCAAGGGACATTGCTATTCAGGGACGCAAGACGACGCGGAAGAAAAGCCTGGTTCTGGGGTCTATGGGCTATAACTACAGTTCCTTCACCCGCTTTGGTCTATTTACTTGTTGTCATTCTACCGGAAAGACGTAGGAGAAAGAAGATGTGAAGGTCCAGGATATGAGCTCGTTCCTTTCATTACACAAAAGGAGTGGTACTTCATGGAAGATGTAAATTGGGGATTAATTATGCCGTTGATCATTTTGCAGGCTTTACTGGCTATTATCGGTTTGATTTCTTTAGCCAAAGCAGATAGAATACGCGGTCCAAAATGGATGTGGATTATAATCATTATTTTCGGAAATATATTAGGCAGCGTAGCTTATTTCACGATAGGAAGGAAAGATGTCTAATGTCACTTCTTCAAGTTACGAATTTGCGCAAAAGCTATGGGGCGCATATTTCCGTACATGATATAAGCTTTGATATTGAAAAAGGGAGATGTGTCGCTTTACTAGGACCCAATGGTGCAGGCAAGACGACCACACTACGTATGCTGGCGGGTCTTCTAGAACCTACCTCTGGAATGATTTCGTTTGAGGGGAGCCGTCCTGGAGCAGAATATCGCAGAGGACTAGGATATGTACCGCAATCTCCAGCCTTTTACGGTTGGATGACTGGACAGGAATATGTTGTGTTTGCTGCAAAGCTTAGTGGAATGGGAGCTAAAGAAGCAACAAGCAGCGCTTTGGAATCGCTTATACGTGTAGGCCTCAAAGACGATGCACGCCGCAGGATTGGTGGATATTCCGGGGGGATGAAGCAGCGGTTGGGTCTCGCACAGGCACTTGTGCATCGCCCTCGACTGCTTTTACTGGATGAGCCCGTATCTGCACTTGATCCGATCGGCCGCAGGGAAGTGATGGAATTGCTACGAGAAATACGTGAAGAGACAACGGTAGTTTTCTCCACGCATGTGCTGCATGACGCGGAAGAGATTTGTGATGATATTATTTTAATGAATCATGGACGCATTGCTGAGCAGGGGTCTCTGTCGCAGCTTCGTTCACAATACAGCCTTCCTGTTATTCGTTTACGTACCGAGAAGCACAAAGAAGCCATTCAGTGGCTGGAATCTCTTGCCTCCAAGCCGTTTGTACTGGAGTCGGAGTTGTTTGGAGATCATGCGGTATTTAATGTGCATGATGTAGAAAAGGCCCGCCAGACGATTTTGCAAGAAGCAGCGCAGCTCGAAATTCCATTGCTGCAATTTGAAGCAGGCTCTTCCACATTAGAGGATTTATTTATGAAGGTGGTGGGCGTATGAGCAGCACCTGGGTCCTTTATCGAAAAGAAATGCTCGAGATGGCTCGCAGTTATAAGCTAATCTGGATACCTGTCGTGTTCATCATTTTAGGCATTATGCAGCCTTTAACTATTTATTATTTGCCGGAAATATTAAAAGCCTCCGGGGATGTGCCCCCAGGTCTGCTGGAAGGGTATGAAATACCGCATGCCGCAGTTGTGATGGCGCAAGCACTGGGACAGTATGGAACAATTGGAATGCTGGTATTGGCGCTAGGCTCGATGAATACTTTAGCTGGAGAACGCTATAGCGGAACTATGGAGTTAATTCTAGTAAGACCTGTTTCTCCCGCAGCAATAGTGATCGCTAAATGGACAGCTCAACTGACCCTGCTTGTTGTTGCGCTTGGATTGGGTGCAGCGGGTGCAGCTTATTACACGGAGCAGCTAATTGGTTCAGTACCGTGGGGCGATGCTATCGCAGCTTCAGGAGTATATGGTTTGTGGTTATTATGTGTTGTCTCGGCTACGTTGTTGTTTAGTGCCTTTTTAAGACCGCCAGTAGCTGCTTTTTTAGCACTGGCGTTAATGGCTGGATTGTCATTAGGCTTAAGCTTATTGCCTACATGGTTTGACTGGACACCCGCAGGACTTTCCGGACTGTCAGCAGGAATTCTTACAGCTGGAGAGGGCTTTAGAGCAGGTCCATATCTTTCTGCAAGTGTATTGATCATAATTTGCCTTGTTGGGGCTGCGCTTTTGACAAGAAAGAACAACTTTCCCGATTGATTATTAAGCTGTACTGTATCGAATATAGTATATTTAAAAATATAAGAAAGTATAAGTTTCACACTATACATTTTTCTTCTATTTCTCGCATAAACGCATATCGTCCTTAGGGGACGCCGAAGGCGTTATTGCTTGGTAGAATTTTCAGGATCGTCTGGACTGCCGCTAGACAGTTCTATCTTTTTTTAGTAGACTGTTGAAACAAGCAAAATCATGATAGATTTTGGGGTCAGGAGGTAGGGCGATGCTGCGTTTAGGAGAAAAGATTGTCATTGTTGCGGACGCTTTTGAGCAGAGTCTTCCTATCGGGGAATACGGCTACCTAATTGCTTACGACCGCAATCCCGATAATGCGTTTGACTATGTTATACGTGTACCGGAAGCCAACAGGAACTTTTATGTTCCGGCTGAAGACATTGAGGCGGAAGAACATTTATTAGTAGCTGAGGCTGAAAGAGCAACGCATGAAGCGTTAATTGATTATGCTTTGTCCACGTACAATGAGAAGCTGTTCCATCATTTGATGAACGGTGAAGATATGGATACAGAAGAGACGGAAACAACGTCAACCGAAAGCATGTCCCAAGCAGATTTCATCAAACAAGTGAATCTTAGAGCTTGGATTTAAGGAAGGCCGGCGAAAGCCGGCTTTTTTGTTATAACCCCATCATTGAATTGTCCAAGCTTCTACAATATAATTAAAAACGTTATCCGGGCGCTTTAGCCCTTTAAACAGGAGGGATTTATCTTATGAGCATTACCGTTAAAGATGTGCAGCATGTGGCCAAGCTGGCTCGTCTGCAATTGAGCCCGGAAGAAGAGGCAACCTTTACAGAACAAATGAATGCTATTTTACAATATGCTGAGAAGTTGAATGAGCTAGATACGGAGAATGTGAAGCCGACCACGCATGTACTGCAGGTCAGTAATGTGATGCGTGATGATGTTGTGAAGGAAAGCCTAACGCAAGAGGAAGCACTTCTTAACGCGCCGGATGATGAAGACGGACATTTCAAGGTTCCAGCTGTTTTGGAATAACTACATAATTAGAAAGGGGGAAGAATCTTGAGCCTGTTTCAAAATCGATTGCCTGAAGTACATCGCATGTTAACTGCTAAAGAAGTATCGGTCAGTGAACTGACTGAAGAATCGCTGGCGATTATCGCTGAGCGGGATAAGAAAGTAAATGCATTTTTGACCTTGAACGAGGAGGGCGCTCGTAGCACCGCACGCGCTTTGGACGACAAACTGGCATCTGGAGCAGCACGTGGATTGCTGTTTGGTCTTCCTGCCGGAATTAAGGATAATATTGTAACTAAGGGACTACGCACGACCTGTGCCAGCCAATTTTTGAAAGATTTCCAGCCGATTTATAACGCTACTGTGGCTTCTAAACTGCAGCAGGCAGATGCCGTAACGATCGGTAAATTGAATATGGATGAATTCGCAATGGGTGGATCTAATGAGAATTCAAGCTTTGGTCCTGTACGCAATCCTTGGGATTTAGAGCGTGTGCCCGGCGGTTCCAGTGGCGGATCTGCTGCAGCAGTAGCTGCAGGCGAAGTATTCTTCTCACTAGGTTCGGATACTGGGGGTTCCATCCGCCAGCCTGCTTCCTATTGTGGTGTTGTAGGTCTCAAACCTACTTATGGTCTTGTATCACGTTATGGACTGGTAGCCTTTGCTTCCTCACTCGATCAGATTGGACCATTAACACGTAATGTAGAGGATTCTGCATATGTGCTTCAAGCGATTGCTGGTTATGATGCCCAGGACTCTACTTCAGCTAAAGTAGAAATTCCTGATTATTTGAGTTCTCTGACTGGTGATGTTTCCGGACTTCGCATTGCTGTACCTAAGGAATACTTGGGAGCAGGTGTCGATGCTTCTGTGCGTGAGACAGTCTTGTCCGCACTTAAGGTGCTGGAAGGAATGGGTGCTGTCTGGGAGGAAGTTTCGTTACCACATACGGAATACGCAGTAGCAGCTTATTATTTGCTGTCCTCTTCGGAAGCTTCATCTAACCTCGCGCGTTTTGACGGTGTGCGTTATGGTGCACGTGTAGATGAAGGCGGAGGATTGCTTGATCTATATCTTAATTCCCGCAGTCGCGGCTTTGGCCCTGAGGTCAAACGTCGTATTATGCTAGGGACTTATGCGCTTAGCTCCGGGTATTACGATGCTTATTATTTAAAAGCACAAAAAGTGCGTACTTTGATTAAACAGGACTTTGATGACATCTTTAAAAAATATGATGTGGTCATCGGGCCTACAGCGCCTACGACAGCATTCAAATTAGGTTCACAGACGGAGGATCCGCTGACCATGTATCTGAACGATATTCTCACGATTCCTGTGAGCTTGGCAGGTATTCCTGCTGTTAGTGTTCCTTGTGGCTTTGCGGAAGGTATGCCAGTAGGTTTGCAAATTATCGGTAAAGAATTTGACGAGAGTACGATTCTGCGTGTTGCTCACGCGTTTGAACAAAATACTGATCATCACAAGCAGCGTCCACAGCTGTAGTAAAGGAGGGAATGGGATTACTTATGTCTAAATACGAAACGGTCATCGGCTTAGAGGTTCACGTAGAGCTTCATACCAACTCCAAAATCTTTTGCGGATGCTCCACTGAATTTGGAGCCCCGCCTAACACGCATACCTGTCCTGTCTGCCTGGGTCACCCCGGCGTATTGCCAGTTCTTAACAAACAAGCGGTAGATTACGCTATGAAAGCAGCGATGGCGCTAAATTGTACCATTGGTGATGTTAGTAAATTCGACCGCAAGAACTATTTTTACCCGGATTCACCGAAAGCTTATCAGATTTCGCAGTTCGATCAACCTATTGGTTTGAACGGCTGGATCGACATTGAAGTGAATGGAGAAACGAAACGGATTGGTATTACTCGTCTTCATTTGGAAGAGGATGCGGGTAAGCTTACGCACGTAGATGGCGGTTTTGCGTCGCTCGTCGATTTCAACCGGGTGGGAACACCGCTTATCGAAATCGTATCTGAGCCAGACTTGCGCTCGCCAGAGGAAGCTCGTGCTTATCTGGAGAAAATCCGTGCCATTATGCAATACTGCGACGTATCCGATGTCAAGATGGAAGAGGGATCGATGCGCTGTGACGCGAACATCAGTCTACGTCCAGAAGGACAAGAGGAATTCGGTATTAGAGCAGAGCTTAAGAACATGAACTCCTTCCGCGGTGTGCTGCGTGGACTGGAGTATGAACAATATCGTCAGGCTGAGATCCTGGATGATGGTGGAGTAGTTGTACAAGAGACTCGCCGCTGGGATGAAGCCCAAGGGAAAACTTTATCTATGCGTGGAAAAGAAGAAGCGCACGATTATCGTTATTTCCCAGATCCAGATCTGATCGTGCTGCATATTGACGATGCGTGGAAAGAATCCATTCGTTCGACGATCCCGGAACTACCGGATGCAAGGCAAGCTCGCTACAGTGAAGAACTGGGTCTTACAGCTTATGATGCTGGCGTGATCACTTCCTCTAAACCGCTAGCGGACTTTTTCGAAGGATGCCTTACTTATACGCAGGATGCCAAGGCTGTAGCTAACTGGATCATGGGTGATCTGCTTGCTTATTTGAACAGTAATAACCTGGAATTGTCTCAGGTCAAAATTACGCCGCAAGGGCTCGGGGAAATGATCGGCCTCATTGCAGGTGGAACCATCAGCAGCAAGATCGCTAAAACGGTATTTAAAGAAATGCTAGAGAGCGGTAAATTGCCTGCTGCAATCGTTGAGGAAAAAGGTCTGGTACAAATCAGCGATGAAGGTGCCATTAAAGGAATTGTGGAAGCTGTCGTAGCTGCCAATCCACAATCAGTGGAAGATTATAAAGCAGGTAAACAGAAAGCCATCGGTTTCCTCGTAGGACAAGTTATGAAAGAAAGTAAAGGTAAGGCAAATCCAGGTCTTGCGAATAAACTTCTGATCGAGGTATTGAGCAATTAAAACGATTATCGTCTTTAGTAGTCGATAACGTTGTTTATACTTGGGGTAATATACTTATGTAATAAGCTAAGGGCTTGTCGGCAACGGCAGGCCCTTAGCGGCATATAAGGGGACTAGTAGGGATGAATACAATTATTAAGCTAAACCTCCAGGATGATAGTACCGTTAATGAACTATGGAGCCTCCAGCATAAGGCCTACCGGCTAGAAGCGGAGTTAATAGGGTTTCGTGAGATCCCACCGCTTATGGAGACGAGAGAGATGCTCAGCCGCTCTAAAGAGGATTTTTACGGCTGCTTTGATGAAGATGAAGAACTGATGGGTGCTATTGCTATAGAAGAAGAATCCCCGGGCAAACTCACGATTACGCGGATGATGGTGGGACCGGACTTTTTCCGCAGAGGTATTGCAAGCTGTCTCTTGGAATATGTATTTGAACATTTTTCAGGGATGGAGCAATACATCGTATCTACGGGGAAGCTAAACCTGCCTGCCGTTTCTTTGTACAGCAAGCATGGTTTTGTACCTATGGGATCGCAGGAAGTTGCTCCCGGTGTGGAATTGATTGATTTTTATCGGAGTGGTTCACTTTGAAGAAGCATATACACAGACCCATGTTTACGAAAGGAGGAGCCGAGATATGACAAATGATTCTGCAATACTCTCAGCGCAGGAAGAGCAGCGGGGTTCAGCCGATCTTGAGACTACGGAGAGTGAGATTCAGAAGAAGATAATCCCTCCACGTCCAAAACGGCGCCGCCGCAAACGCAAATTTATCGCTGGACTATTGGCAGCTCTCATCCCAGGAACTGGGCACTTATACTTTGGGCTTCTCCGCAAAGGAATTACCTTTATCTTCTTGATACTATTGGATATCTCAGCTTTAATTTATTTCTCATCCATTGGAATGCAGATTAATGTTCCGTTGCTTATTTTACTTGCACTGATTATTCCGGCGATATATTTCTATAATGTGTATGATGTACTGCAATCAGCGGACAAGATTCTCCGTTACCCTGAAGATCAAGAGCTTGATGATCCTGTGGCAAAAATAACTACACCTCCTAAGCGTCGTAGTATCGTCAGTGAACCTGGCGTATCCTTTGGATTTCTACTTCTTTTAGGGGGAGCGCTTCTCATTCTGTTTCGCCAAAAGCCAGCATGGCTGCAATTTTTTATTGAGCATTACTCCGAAGTGGCCGTGTCTGCAGTTTTATTATGTGGTGGTATATATGTAGGAGCGAGAGAAATTGTCAGAGGAATCGTTTCGCGCAAGAAAAATGAGTCTCATAACCGGCGTGTAGGAAGATATACGGCATCGGTCTTGCTTATTGCTATGGCCATCCCGTTGTTTCTGGATTGGAGAGACGGGTCGGATTATATGCTTTTACTCTTGAAGTGGTGGCCGGTCATCCCAGTGTTGTGGGGGATTGAGTTCCTGTTCATGTATTTCTTCTCTGGTCGTTCAGGCTCTGTACAAAAGGGAACAAGAATCAGATTGGATTTACGCGGCCTTTTATCTGCTATATTGCTTGCTGCGAGTGTGTTTATCGTTGCCGAACAAGAACATTACTTATATCTGTGGAAAAATGTGAGTCTCAACCTTACAGCAGCTGCAGTCGACTATGGCGAGGCGAAGGGAAGTAAATTTCAGAAGGCTCCACTTATTGTTCCAGTGAAGTTAAATACAGCCAAAATATCCGTTGATGGTATTAATGGAGATATTTTATTGCACCGGGCTCCCGTAGATAATATTCAAATTACTACTACAGTTTGGGTAGATCAATTGGAAGGTCCGATGGCTGAGGCCATTTCGGAACAGTCCTTTGTGGATGTTGTTGAAGGACCAACTATAAAAATAACTTCAAACAGCAAGGCGTACGGAGAATCAGGTAAGCGTCAGCCGCGAATGGATTTGGACATTTCTTTGCCGGAAGACCGCCGTTTTAACCTAGATGTTCGCACTATGAATGGTGGGATCACCCTGCAGAACATAGAAGCGATCGAAGATATTTCGCTGGAAACGGGAAATGGAGAACTTATTCTTCATCGTATCTTTGGTAATGTGAAAGGGAAAACACTGAATGGAGCTGTGCGTGCGAGATCCGTCCAGGGCAGCGTTGATTTATCAACGAGCGGTGGCAATATGAATGCTTGGAATGTCACAGGAGCCTTGAAATTATCAACGGCAGTTGGCAATATCGGTGCAACCGGGAATGAAGCCGAGATCGATATTTCTAGCAAAAATGGTAATTTAGAGATTGATGGAGCCAGATCGAAGCTGCATGCAGAATCCTTGAATGGCATCATTGATGTTCGTTCACATGAAATTGGAGGAGACTGGGACATTTATAGTGCAGTTGGCGATATTCAATTGTATTTGCCGCAGTTAGGGAACTATAAGTTGAATGGCTCAAGTGGATATGGTGATATTATTTCAGATTTATCTACCTTAACGATTGATAAGAAGAAGATATCTGGTGAAGTGGGCACAGGTGAGTTCAAGATTCAGGTTGAGGGAAACAGCAACTTAAATGTGAGAGGTTATTGAAAAAAGTAATTTTTCTTATATAATAATGAATATAATGTATCGACTTCGTTGACAAGATTGAAAACCCAGTCTTACAATTATAAGAAATATTTCTTTTATTTTTAAATTTAAAAGGCGGTGACAGTCATGGGGAGTGGCGTACAACATGCATTGGAACAATTAAAAACAACAGGTGTCCGTATAACGCCCCAGCGTCATGCGATTCTTACGTATTTGATGGAAGCAATGAATCATCCTACAGCTGACGATATATATCGGGCATTAGAGCCTAAATTTCCGAGCATGAGCGTGGCAACCGTATATAATAATCTCAAGATGTTTATGGAAGCTGGCATGGTTCGTGAGTTGACCTATGGGGATAGCTCCAGCCGTTTTGATGCCAATGTGTCTGATCATTATCATGTTATATGTCAGAAATGCGGTAAGATTGAGGATTTCAGTTATCCTTCGCTTAGGGATGTAGAGCTGCATGCTGAGCAAGCTACAGGCTTTAAGATTACAGGATTGCGTATGGAGCTGCATGGATTTTGCAAAAGTTGTAGAGAGAAGCAGCATTAAGACTAGAATAGAACGGTATCAAGGCGATCTACCAAGTTATCACTAAACGTGCGAAATCCGAAAGCGGAGGACTCACGTTTTTATTTTTTTACAAATATAAGAACGACAACGTCATTTCTTCTTGAATATAACAATTTGTAGGATAAATGACTATTTTCTACTGGTTATACGAAACCAAGTGGATGTTATAATCGTAATGTTAGACTCTACTAAAAATCATATTATTATCTGGAGGATATATTTTGGACAGAAGACTGGGACAGAGGCGCGTCAAAAAGCGCGGAGGTTTTTTTAGGCGGTTATTTGGACTTTTAATCATTGTAGCAGCAGCATATTGGGTAGTGTTTTATGTATTGCCAAATCGTCAGCACATAGATGTAGATTGGAAAGCTCAAGCGCACCCCATCTTTGTAAAAGGAGAGCATACAGGTTATTCTGCCTCGGGGACTGGAGATAGCATGCTATTACCATTACCATTGTTGCAAGAGTATGTGGATCCTTCCATTCGTTATGAAGAGAAGACGAAATCGGTCATCCTATCAACGGATAGTGAGCTCCTTTACATGCAGGAGGATAAAACCGATGCTAGTCTGAACAATCGTCCGCTGCAGCTGCGGTTAGCGCCTGAAGTAAAGGAGAAAGTGACCTACCTTCCTGCGGATGTATTAGAAGATCTATATGGGTTTGAAATACAGGAGGATACGAATACCGGAGCAATACTACTAATGACGGCAGGAGAATCTGTCTCGCTAGGAAAAGTTAAAGGTGAAAAAGGCGACAAGTCAGTAGCTCTACGAAATGAGGCATCCATCCACGCACCTATAGTTGCGGATATGTCTCCTGGGGCAGTCGTGAATATTTGGAATGAAGAAAATAAGGACTGGCTGTTTGTACAATTAAGCAGCGGGTATGCAGGTTATGCCAAGGCAAGTGACATTGTTCGGGATGGTCAAAAGACAGTGGAACCGAAAAAATCCACGCCAACACGCGCTGAACGTAACTGGAAAGGGAAGTCAGTGAATTTGTATTGGGAGGCTGTTTACCAACGCAAACCTAACCCAGAAACCTTCGGTGAGCTACCAGGCGTTAACGTGGCTAGCCCAACCTGGTTTAGTATTATAGATGGTGATGGCAATGTGCGCAGTCAGGCCGACAGTGCGTATGTGCAGTGGGCGCATGGGCGCGGGTTAGAGGTATGGGGGTTGCTTAGCAATAGCTTCGATCCAGACATGACTACTGAGGCATTGTCCAGCTATGAGAAACGGATGAATGCAATCGTACAGATCTTAGAATATTCGGATTTATACAATTTGGATGGAATTAATATCGATTTTGAGAATGTGTATACGAAAGACGGAGAGAATGTCACTCAATTTATGAGAGAGCTAAAACCGATGGCTCAGGCTAAGAATCTAATCGTCTCCATAGACGTGACACCTAAATCCAATAGCGAGATGTGGTCAGCATTCCTTGATCGTAAGGCTCTTGGGACATTAGTCGATTATCTAATCGTGATGGCTTATGATGAACATTGGGCAGCTAGCCCTATCGCGGGCTCTGTTGCCTCCTTACCTTGGGTAGAGAATTCAATAAGCCGGATCATAGAGGAAGACAATGTGCCGCCTGAGAAGGTGATTTTGGGGATCCCATTGTACACCCGCATCTGGACTGAGGCTCAAGTAGATGGCAAGACAAAGGTAAGCTCCAAATCCGTTAGTATGAATGCCGTTGAAAAAATTATCAAAGAGAAGAAGCTAACTCCTACATTTGATAAGGCTGCTGGGCAGAATTACGTAGAGTACAAGGAAGATGGCGCTCTTAAGAAAATATGGATAGAAGATAAGGTTAGCTTAAAATCAAGAGTTGAGCTTGCTAAGTCCATGGGGCTTGGAGGCATCGGATCATGGAATCGCAGTTTTAGCAATCCATCAGCATGGGAAGCATTACAAGAGATTCATAAGTAATCATAATTTCATTTATAACAAACAAAGAGGCTCCCATATCGGGGGCCTCTTTGTTGTATTAACAAATATTTGAGTGCATTTTAACTAGTTAGTAATGAGCCTCTGTAAGGTGTGTTTAGTGGTTTAGTTGCTGATGCTCAAGCTGATCTGCAGTAATAGTAGCCTCAGCCCGATCCATAGTAAGAATGGTGTGGCAGAACATACAGCGGTCTGTTTTACCGAGCATCTTGGTCAGCTTGTGACACTCAGGGCACTCTAGCTGAACTGCACTCGTTGAGAGCATGCCAGCCCAGAAATAGATCGCAAGACTTGCCATCATGGAAATTAAACCGATTACAAGTCCGATTCCAGCGAATACTTTCCCAGTCGATCCCCAGAATACGATGCCTGCTGTACCCAAAACCATAAGTCCCATTCCGAGCATTGTGAGCAGTAATCCCCATGTGCGAAAAGCGTTGATCTTAGCCGTTTTAAACTTCATGAGTGTTTGCTCCTAACTAAATATAGTTGGGTTGTCCAGAAGGAACTGTCTTTCATATGTAGAATAATTATTATAACTGAATTATAACTGACTGGACGCAAATTCGCCAAATTTAATGGAGGGAAGCATGGAATTATCCAATGTAACTTTGTTGAGTGGAGAAACGTTTGAAGAAAATGTTTTAGGAGCTGTCGCTTTGCGGCAGAAAGGGAGTACTCCTTTTCAAAGCGCGCTACTTCACGATTTTGATATGGTTGTGTTAGTTTTACATGAGGAACAGGATTTGGAACATATTGTTCGCCACACCATTGCCGGTGACACACGGACCCAGTCAGTCCATATTGGCCTTTCCGCTTTGGAGCGGGCTGTCATGGCGGGAGATAATAACGAGCTCCTTACTAGTTTGATGATTGGGGAAGTGATCTGGGATCCCAAAGGAATACTAGGGGATATGCGCCGGGAGATTTTACAATTTGAAGGGCCTCTTAAGGAACGAGTTGAGTTCATGGAGTTTGCGCGATTCTTGCATTTGTATGTGAAATCTAAACGGTATATAGAAGCTGGCTACATTATGGATGCGTATAACTGTGTATTGATGGCTCTATATCATTGGGCAAGAATAGAAGTGAGTGAATCTGGTTCATTTCCAGAGCCGGCTGTTTGGGAGCAGGTTAAAAGTATGAACACTTCTGTCCATAAACTATATGAGGAACTAACCATCAGCACGGAGACCTTAGAGCAAAGAGTAGAGCTTGTTCTTCTAGCCTGTGAATTTGGGATCATGTCCAAAATGACGGATTGTTGTGCATTGCTTTTCAATATTCTGAATAGTCGTAAGGAAGCATGGAGTATAAAAGAATTACTACAGCATTCTGGCCTGTGTCAATTAGAGGCTGAGTTGCCCCTAGTTTTACGAAAGCTTGTTTCTCGTTCGCTAATCCGTGAGATTACTTTATGGGCTGACGGTCATGGGGGAGAGGGGCATGCGATCCGATATACCTTATAAAGAAGAAATTAGATGCAGGATTTGCCGGTAATCTATAGATAAAATAAGTAGGGATAGGGAGAGGCTGAGCACTCTCTTTTTTGTTTGCTCGCTATTATGATGCGCTCATATTTATTCTAATAAATTTATGGTTGACTCTTTCCTAGTTCATGTGTTAAATTATAACTCGTCCCTCTGACACAGAGATGTGCTTTCGAAAACATTCGAAAGACAACCGAAAAAAGAAATTAAAAAAAAGGTTGACTAAAACGAGGACGCTGTGATATATTATAAAGGTCGCTGCTGAACAACACAACGACGAAATAAACAGCTTGATCTTTGAAAACTGAACAACGAGTGAGTAGGAAATCACGAAAGTGATATCCAAAATTAGAGAATTAATTTTCTCGTCAGATGTTTCAAAATGAGCATATCGCTCTTTTCAATACTAATTGGAGAGTTTGATCCTGGCTCAGGACGAACGCTGGCGGCGTGCCTAATACATGCAAGTCGAGCGGAGTTATTTTGAAAGCTTGCTTTCAAAATAACTTAGCGGCGGACGGGTGAGTAACACGTAGGCAACCTGCCCCTTAGACTGGGATAACTACCGGAAACGGTAGCTAATACCGGATAATTTCTTTTTTCTCCTGAAGAAAGAATGAAAGACGGAGCAATCTGTCACTGAGGGATGGGCCTGCGGCGCATTAGCTAGTTGGTGGGGTAACGGCCCACCAAGGCGACGATGCGTAGCCGACCTGAGAGGGTGAACGGCCACACTGGGACTGAGACACGGCCCAGACTCCTACGGGAGGCAGCAGTAGGGAATCTTCCGCAATGGACGAAAGTCTGACGGAGCAACGCCGCGTGAGTGATGAAGGTTTTCGGATCGTAAAGCTCTGTTGCCAGGGAAGAACGTCCGGTAGAGTAACTGCTATCGGAGTGACGGTACCTGAGAAGAAAGCCCCGGCTAACTACGTGCCAGCAGCCGCGGTAATACGTAGGGGGCAAGCGTTGTCCGGAATTATTGGGCGTAAAGCGCGCGCAGGCGGTCATTTAAGTCTGGTGTTTAAACCTTGGGCTCAACCTGAGGTCGCACTGGAAACTGGGTGACTTGAGTACAGAAGAGGAAAGTGGAATTCCACGTGTAGCGGTGAAATGCGTAGATATGTGGAGGAACACCAGTGGCGAAGGCGACTTTCTGGGCTGTAACTGACGCTGAGGCGCGAAAGCGTGGGGAGCAAACAGGATTAGATACCCTGGTAGTCCACGCCGTAAACGATGAGTGCTAGGTGTTAGGGGTTTCGATACCCTTGGTGCCGAAGTTAACACAGTAAGCACTCCGCCTGGGGAGTACGGTCGCAAGACTGAAACTCAAAGGAATTGACGGGGACCCGCACAAGCAGTGGAGTATGTGGTTTAATTCGAAGCAACGCGAAGAACCTTACCAGGTCTTGACATCCCTCTGAATCCACTAGAGATAGTGGCGGCCTTCGGGACAGAGGAGACAGGTGGTGCATGGTTGTCGTCAGCTCGTGTCGTGAGATGTTGGGTTAAGTCCCGCAACGAGCGCAACCCTTAACTTTAGTTGCCAGCAGGTTAAGCTGGGCACTCTAGAGTGACTGCCGGTGACAAACCGGAGGAAGGTGGGGATGACGTCAAATCATCATGCCCCTTATGACCTGGGCTACACACGTACTACAATGGCCGGTACAACGGGAAGCGAAACCGCGAGGTGAAGCCAATCCCATCAAAGCCGGTCTCAGTTCGGATTGCAGGCTGCAACTCGCCTGCATGAAGTCGGAATTGCTAGTAATCGCGGATCAGCATGCCGCGGTGAATACGTTCCCGGGTCTTGTACACACCGCCCGTCACACCACGAGAGTTTACAACACCCGAAGTCGGTGGGGTAACCCGCAAGGGAGCCAGCCGCCGAAGGTGGGGTAGATGATTGGGGTGAAGTCGTAACAAGGTAGCCGTATCGGAAGGTGCGGCTGGATCACCTCCTTTCTATGGAGAATCGTCTTCTGCAATGAAGACATTCAAATCGGAAGTTAAGCTTCCACAACTCACTCGTTGCTCAGTTTTGAGAGTTTAAGCTCTCAAGTAAGACTTGATCCTTGAAAACTGGATACCGAAACGAATTTGCGTTTTAGAACATCTTTTAGCAACTTGTGCAAACAAGTAAAAGTTATTAGTGAGATGATTCCAAAGAGAATGTCATTGTATGATATTTTCCTGCGGAAAAATCAAGGTTAAGCTAATAAGAGCACACGGAGGATGCCTAGGCGCCAGGAGCCGACGAAGGACGTGGCGAACAACGAAACTGCCTCGGGGAGCTGTAAGCAAGCTTTGATCCGGGGGTGTCCGAATGGGGAAACCCAGCTGTGGTAATTCGCAGTTACTCATCTCTGAACACATAGGAGATGTAGAGGCAGACCAGGGGAACTGAAACATCTAAGTACCCTGAGGAAGAGAAAACAATAGTGATTCCGTCAGTAGCGGCGAGCGAACGCGGAACAGCCTAAACCTAAGAGCTTGCTCTTAGGGGTTGTGGGACGTCTCACATGGAGTTACAAAGGAATATGGTAGGCGAAGAGGTCTGGAAAGGCCCGCGATAGAGGTAAAAGCCCTGTAGCCTAAACTGTGTTCTCTCCGAGACGGATCCCGAGTAGTGCGGGGCACGTGAAACCCCGTATGAATCCAGCAGGACCATCTGCTAAGGCTAAATACTACCTGGCGACCGATAGTGAAACAGTACCGTGAGGGAAAGGTGAAAAGCACCCCGGAAGGGGAGTGAAATAGAACCTGAAACCGTGTGCTTACAAAAAGTCAGAGCCCTATTTATGGGTGATGGCGTGCCTTTTGTAGAATGAACCGGCGAGTTACGTTTAACATGCAAGGTTAAGTCGAGAAGACGGAGCCGCAGCGAAAGCGAGTCTGAATAGGGCGATTTAGTATGTGGACGTAGACCCGAAACCGTGTGATCTACCCCTGTCCAGGGTGAAGGTGCGGTAACACGCACTGGAGGCCCGAACCCACGCATGTTGAAAAATGCGGGGATGAGGTGGGGGTAGCGGAGAAATTCCAATCGAACTCGGAGATAGCTGGTTCTCCCCGAAATAGCTTTAGGGCTAGCCTCGGTATAAGAGTAGTGGAGGTAGAGCACTGATTGGGTGCGGGGTCCGCAAGGATTACCAAGCTCAGTCAAACTCCGAATGCCATATACTTATTGCCGGGAGTCAGACAGTGAGTGCTAAGATCCATTGTCAAAAGGGAAACAGCCCAGACCATCAGCTAAGGTCCCCAAGTGTGTGTTAAGTGGGAAAGGATGTGGAGTTGCACAGACAACCAGGATGTTGGCTTAGAAGCAGCCACCATTGAAAGAGTGCGTAATAGCTCACTGGTCGAGTGACTCTGCGCCGAAAATGTAACGGGGCTAAACACACCACCGAAGCTATGGCTAGATACGTATGTATCTGGGGTAGGGGAGCGTTGTATGTGGGTTGAAGGTGTACCGTAAGGAGCGCTGGACAGCATACAAGTGAGAATGCCGGTATGAGTAACGAAAAGATCAGTGAGAATCTGATCCGCCGAAAGCCCAAGGTTTCCTGAGGAAGGCTCGTCCGCTCAGGGTAAGTCGGGACCTAAGGCGAGGCCGAAAGGCGTAGTCGAAGGACAACAGTTTGAAATTACTGTACCACCGTAATCCGCTATGAGCGATGGGGTGACGCAGGAGGGTAGTGACGCGGACTGATGGATATGTCCGTCTAAGCAGTGAGGCTGATGTGTAGGCAAATCCGCACATCATTAAGGCTGGGCTGTGATGGGGAGCGAAAATTGTAGTAGCGAAGGTCATGATCTCACACTGCCAAGAAAAGCCTCTAGCCAGGAGAAGGTGCCCGTACCGCAAACCGACACAGGTAGGCGAGAAGAGAATTCTAAGGCGCGCGGAAGAACTCTCGTTAAGGAACTCGGCAAAATGACCCCGTAACTTCGGGAGAAGGGGTGCCCCGGTAGTGTGAATAGCACGAGGGGGCCGCAGTGAAAAGGCCCAAGCGACTGTTTAGCAAAAACACAGGTCTGTGCGAAGCCGCAAGGCGAAGTATACGGGCTGACGCCTGCCCGGTGCTGGAAGGTTAAGGGGAGTGGTTAGGGGTAACCCGAAGCTATGAACCGAAGCCCCAGTAAACGGCGGCCGTAACTATAACGGTCCTAAGGTAGCGAAATTCCTTGTCAGGTAAATTCTGACCCGCACGAATGGCGTAACGACTTGGGCGCTGTCTCAACGAGAGATCCGGTGAAATTTTAATACCTGTGAAGATGCAGGTTACCCGCGACAAGACGGAAAGACCCCATGGAGCTTTACTGCAGCTTGATATTGAATTTGGGTACGATCTGTACAGGATAGGTGGGAGCCGTAGAAATCGGAGCGCAAGCTTCGGTGGAGGCGCCGTTGGGATACCACCCTGATCGTATCTAGGTTCTAACCTAGTACCCTAATCGGGTACGGGGACCGTGTCAGGCGGGCAGTTTGACTGGGGCGGTCGCCTCCTAAAGAGTAACGGAGGCGTTCCAAGGTTCCCTCAGAATGGTTGGAAATCATTCGAAGAGTGCAAAGGCATAAGGGAGCTTGACTGCGAGACCTACAAGTCGAGCAGGGACGAAAGTCGGACTTAGTGATCCGGTGGTACCGCATGGAAGGGCCATCGCTCAACGGATAAAAGCTACCCTGGGGATAACAGGCTTATCTCCCCCAAGAGTCCACATCGACGGGGAGGTTTGGCACCTCGATGTCGGCTCATCGCATCCTGGGGCTGAAGTAGGTCCCAAGGGTTGGGCTGTTCGCCCATTAAAGCGGTACGCGAGCTGGGTTCAGAACGTCGTGAGACAGTTCGGTCCCTATCTGTCGTGGGCGCAGGAAATTTGAGAGGAGCTGTCCTTAGTACGAGAGGACCGGGATGGACGTACCGCTGGTGCACCAGTTGTTTCGCCAGAAGCATGGCTGGGTAGCTACGTACGGACGGGATAAGCGCTGAAAGCATCTAAGCGTGAAGCCCCCCTCAAGATGAGATTTCCCAATTAGTAAGACCCCTTGAAGACGACGAGGTAGATAGGTTGGAGGTGGAAGTGCAGTAATGCATGGAGCTGACCAATACTAATCGGTCGAGGGCTTATCCTATACTTAAGACGCAAATTCAATTCGGATTCAGTTTTCAGGCATCAAGCCTGGTATGAATATTCCCTGATAGCTCAGTTGGTAGAGCACTCGACTGTTAATCGAGTTGTCACAGGTTCGAGTCCTGTTCGGGGAGCCATATGGAGAGGTGTCCGAGTTTGGCCGAAGGAGCACGATTGGAAATCGTGTAGGCGCCACAAGCGTCTCGAGGGTTCGAATCCCTCTCTCTCCGCCACAAATTTTACTTAGTATGGCCCGTTGGTCAAGGGGTTAAGACACCTCCCTTTCACGGAGGTAACATGGGTTCGAATCCCATACGGGTCACCAAATTTTCACTTGATTTTACATAGTGGACTTTGGTACAATAACAATTGTTGTTTACGGAGGCTTAGCTCAGCTGGGAGAGCATCTGCCTTACAAGCAGAGGGTCGGGGGTTCGATCCCCTCAGCCTCCACCATATTCATTTAAGAACGACGCGGGGTGGAGCAGCCCGGTAGCTCGTCGGGCTCATAACCCGAAGGCCGCAGGTTCAAATCCTGCCCCCGCAACCAATTTTCATCAAGTAATTATATCTTTTGGAACCGTGGTGTAGTTGGCCTAACATGCCTGCCTGTCACGCAGGAGATCGCGAGTTCGAATCTCGTCGGTTCCGCCATTTTCTTGGCTCGATAGCTCAGTCGGTAGAGCAGAGGACTGAAAATCCTCGTGTCGGCGGTTCGAATCCGTCTCGAGCCACCATATAGTATACAACTTAATATGCCGGTGTAGCTCAATTGGTAGAGCAACTGACTTGTAATCAGTAGGTTGGGGGTTCAAGTCCTCTCGCCGGCACCATCTTTGGGGGATTAGCGAAGTGGCCAAACGCATCAGACTGTAAATCTGCTCACGTACGTGTTCGGTGGTTCGAATCCATCATCCCCCACCATTTTTTAGGGGCATAGTTTAAAGGTAGAACAACGGTCTCCAAAACCGTTGGTGTGGGTTCAATTCCTGCTGCCCCTGCCAATCTTTATCTAAAGTCTTTCTCTAAAGTTTAATATGGCGGTCGTGGCGAAGGGGTTAACGCACCGGTTTGTGGATCCGGCATTCGTGGGTTCAAGTCCCATCGGTCGCCCCATTTACTTTAAGAAGAACAGCAACAATATTAGTTTAATATGGCGATTGTGGCGAAGTGGTTAACGCACCGGATTGTGGTTCCGGCATTCGTGGGTTCGAGACCCATCAGTCGCCCCTTTTATTTTAAAATGTTATTGGGGATTAGCCAAGCGGTAAGGCAACGGACTTTGACTCCGTCATGCATAGGTTCAAATCCTATATCCCCAGCCATTTTATGCGGACGTGGCTCAGCGGTAGAGCATCGCCTTGCCAAGGCGAGGGTCGCGGGTTCGATTCCCGTCGTCCGCTCCAAAGTTTTCATATGGCGCCATAGCCAAGTGGTAAGGCAAAGCTCTGCAAAAGCTTTATCCCCAGTTCAAATCTGGGTGGCGCCTCCATTAATTTCATATGTGCCGGCGTGGCGGAATGGCAGACGCGCTCGACTCAAAATCGAGAGGGAAACCGTGGAGGTTCGAGTCCTCTCGCCGGTATATCAAAAAGGTTTGTAAAGTCGCTTGTATAAGCAACTTTACAAACCTTTTTTCTTTGTCTTTGAGCTTTTTATTCTTAAGCCGTTGAATTAGAGGCGTCTCTAATCAACGGCCTTTTTGTGTGGAGTTTTGTTTTATTGACTGCTTAGTCGGAATGCTCGTGGGGTGAGACCAATTTCACGTTTAAACATATTGCAGAATTGGGCGTCATTCACAAACCCAGCAGCAGCTGATACTTCAGAGATATGCATTTGGGTATGTTGCAAGAGAGACTTTGCATAATCCAGACGTTTCAATAGTAGATAGCGCAGAGGTGAAGAACCGAATCGTTCTTTAAATAAATGGCGGAAACGATCATAGCTGTATCCAGACATCTCTGAAAGTGTTGCGACCGATAGCTTATGGCGGTAATGCTCATTCATATAGTTTAGAACATATTGGACTCTGTCTTCCGTTGGTGATTGAAACCCAGAGGCACTAAGAAGCCGTATCAGATGAACAGTGATTTCGCTCATTTGCAGGTTCAATAGTTCAGAGAATCCATCTTGTTTGCGCGTAAACTCTGCTTTCATTCGAAGCAAGATCTGTAGAACAGTATGGTCTTTATCATCTTCATATACGCCTTGCAAATTCTCCATATATGGGTGATTTGAATGGAAGCCTACAAATAGTATAGTAGCATCCTCGCGATGATTCTCATCATGTTTATGATTGGGTGGTATCAGCGCGAATGAAGAAGAACGAAAATGATAACTTCGCGAACCTATATTGGTAGTTCCTAAGCCGTTTAAATAATAGACTAGTTCATAACATTCATGCTGGTGTGGTGGAATATAGGTATTAACCTCATGTGCTGCATTTACAATATATAGAACACGATCCATGATGACCCTCCAATAATTATGTTTTAGCCGAATCATACAAAAATATGACCGAAATCATATAATTATTTTCATTAATATTTGATATGATCGTATCAAGAAATCCGAAGATTAGCAACCTGACTGGCCATCTCGTTCGGGAATTAGTCGGATTATTCGTAAAAATTATAATTTTATCTCTTTTTTTGAGTGTATTCGTTAAAATCATTAAAATTTTGACAATGTTACATGAAAAATGAGAGTTTCCATCTAAATCGTGAAATATACAACGGACTAAGAAGGAGAACCTCTCAAATTACTAACCAACTATAAATAGGGGGAATAGAAAAATGAAAAAGAAAGTTCTTTCTTTGTTGTTACTAGTAGTAATGGTAATGGTCACAGCCTGTGGAAATAATACGTCGAGTAATGGATCTTCCGCGAATGCAGGATCTAACGCAGCTGAAGGTGGAGAAACAGGTTCAGGGGATAAACTCAAAGTAGTACTTCTGATTCCAGGAACGCTTGGAGATAAATCTTTCTTTGACTCTGCGAATAGCGGTTTGCAAAAGGTTAAGGATGAGCTGGGTGCAGAAACAAAAGTTGTAGAAATGGGTGTCGATAAAACGAAATGGGAGCCTACGTTTAACGATATCGCCGCTGAGGACTGGGATGTTATTATTTCTGGCGGATCGGAAATTACAGAGATGTTTAATGCAACGGCTGAATTATATCCTGACAAAAAGTTCATTAACTATGATACCGATATAGATGAAGCACCAGAGAATATGTACAACATGTCTTATGCAACAAATGAAGTATCTTTTCTAGCAGGTGCTGTAGCGGCGCTAGCTACACAATCGGATATGGAAAATGCTAATCCTGAGAATGTGATCAGTTTTGTAGGCGGCATGGATATTCCAGGAATTAACGCTTTCTTGGTAGGCTACATTCAGGGCGCTCAATATGTTGATCCTGATGTGAAGGTCGCTGTATCATATGCTGGCGATTTCGTTAACCCGGCTAAGGGCAAGGAGCTTTCGCTGATTCAATATAACTCCGGTGTGGATGTTATTTTTAACGTGGCTGGGGGTACAGGTCTTGGGATCTTTGACGCAGCTAAGGAGAAGAAGAAATATGCTATCGGTGTAGACTCCGATCAGGCGATGTTGCTTAACGATACAGATAGCGAAAAAGCAAACTTGATCGTTACTTCTTCTATTAAAAAGATTGATAGTGCTATTCTGGGTGCCGTGAAGAGATTACAAGACCGTACACTTGAGATGGGTAAACGTGATGTGTTGAGCTTTGTAGATGATGGTGTAGGCATTGCAGAGAATGAGATCTATAAAAATATCTTCCCTGCCGATCTTCAGGCTAAAGTTGAAGAAGTGAAGCAAAAGCTGATCAATAAAGAAATTACAGTAGATAACGCGATGGGAATGGAAACCTCTGAAGTAGAAGCCATTCGTAACGCAGTTAAGCCTTAAGTATAGCTATAAAGTGATAAACCTACAGTTGGAGATTCTTCTTTAGAAGAATTCCAGCTGTATATTTTTGCAGACCTCCAAGTCGAAAGGCGTTGAGACTTATGAACAAAGCTCTGCTGGAAATGCGGGGAATTACCAAGGTGTATCCCAATGGTGTCGTTGCAAATAAAGACGTGCATTTTTCTTTACGTGAGGGAGAAATTCATGCGATTGCGGGCGAGAACGGCGCTGGTAAATCAACTTTAATGAAGATCATGTTCGGCATGGAAGAGCCTAGTGAAGGTGAAATCTTTATCAAGGGTGAAAAAGTGAAGCTGCAATCTGCTCAGGATGCCATTGATAGAGGGATTGGTATGGTTCACCAGCATTTTATGCTGGTCCCTTCTTTTACGGTAGCAGAGAACATGGTGCTGGGCATGGAACCTCGTAAGGGCGTTGGCATCAATTATGCAGAAGCTGTACGCATGACCGAAGAGACTGCGAAGAAATACAATCTGGCAGTGGATCCAAAAGCAAAAGTGGAGGATCTCACGGTTGGTATGAAGCAAAAGGTTGAAATTCTGAAGGCGCTGCTGCGTGGTGCAAAAATCCTCGTTCTGGATGAGCCGACCGCAGTGTTGACCCCACAGGAAACAGAGGAATTGTTCCGGGAGCTTAAGCAGTTAAGAGAGCAGGGTCATACGATTGTTTTTATTTCACACAAGTTGAAAGAAGTTAAAGCGATCTGTGACAGAATTACGATCATGCGTAGTGGACGTAGTGAAGGTGTCTTCCAAACGAAGGATGTCACGGAGCAAGAAATCTCACGCCTTATGGTGGGCAGAGACGTCGTGTTGAAATATGACAAGGAGATTCTGTCTATTGGGGAGCCGGTACTCACTGTGCAGGGCTTAGGTGTAAATGATGCACACGGCAAAGCGTTGCTAACAGATATCAACTTTGCAGTACGCGGGGGACAAATTATCGGGATTGCTGGTGTAGAAGGGAATGGGCAGACACAGCTCATTGAGGCTCTTACGGGTAGTCTAAGAGGGGTCTCAAGCCAAGGCTCTGTGCTAGTGAAGGGAAAAGATATTCGTGAATCGGATATTTTAGATATTCGTAAGCTAGGCGTTTCCTATATCCCAGAGGATAGGATGCATCAAGGGATAGCCAGTGAAGCGAGCATAGCGGATAATCTGCTGTCCACTCAGTATCGTACAAAAGCTATGAATAAAGGTCCCTTTTTAAATGGATCACGAATTGCCAAGCTTGCAGTATCACTTGTAGAAGAATTTAAAGTCCGCTGTTCGGGACCTTCTCAGCCAATAGGTATGTTATCAGGTGGTAACATGCAGAAGGTTGTCGTAGCTAGAGAGTGTTCTACAGAACCGCAACTGCTTATTGCAGAGCAGCCGACACGGGGCGTGGATATAGGCGCGGCGCAGTTCATACATCAAAAGCTGTTGGAGCTGCGCTCAGACGATTGCGCTATTTTGCTAGTGTCAGCAGACTTAAATGAGATCTTGGAGATCAGCGATAGTCTACTAGTGATGTATGAAGGAAAGATTGTTGCCTTTTTCGAGGAGCCTTCCAAGGTTAGTGAAGAAGAATTAGGACTTTATATGCTAGGGATTCATCGACAGGACGAGGAGCAAATCAGGAGGGCCGTAAATCATGTTTAAAGTAAAATATTTTGAATACATTCGAACATCGGCAGTAATCGTAATTGCACTCGCTATTGCTTTTCTGATCATCTCATTGGTCAGCAATCAGCCGGTGAAGACGATTGGGATATTCCTATTTGAGCCGCTATCCAGTAAAGGTCATATCGGTAATGTGATTGAGATGGCCATTCCGCTCATGTTCACTGGGCTAGCAGTTTCCTTGTTGTTCCGGGCAAATATGTTCAATTTGGGAGCTGAAGGGATTTTCTATTTCTCCGGTGTTGTAACTTCCGTGTTGGCTATTCATTTAACGCTGGACGGGTGGCTTCATCCGATCGTAGCTATTGCTGCGGGTTCTATTGTTGGTGCGTTGCTCTCGGCAATACCCGGGATCCTCAAAGCCAAATGGAATGCTAATGAGCTCGTTACATCCTTGATGTTCAATAATATTTTGTTTGGAGTAGGTTTATATCTACTGAACTATCACTTACGTGATGCAAAAGCATTCGCTAATGTATCCTACAAATTTGAGAAAACGGCACTGCTGAGTAAAATGGTACCTGGCACCCGTATTCATACCGGACTTATTATCGTTATCGTGCTTATTATTGCAGCGCATTTATTCCTATACAAGACTAAATGGGGATATGAGCTGCGAATGACAGGCATCAACCGGAACTTTGCACGTTATTCAGGCATGAAGACCGCGAAGGTTATTATACTGGTTCACTTGATTGCTGGTTTTATCGCAGGAATGGGTGGTTCCGTAGAAGTGCTAGGGATGTACAATCGATTCCAATGGACATCGTTACCAGGTTATGGCTTAGATGGTGCTCTTGTAGCGATGTTAGCCAAGAATAATCCGATATCCGTAATCGGCGCTGCATTGTTCCTTGCATATATCCGGATCGGAGCCGACATGATGGCACGTCTATCGGATGTACCTTCAGAGATGATTTCTATCATACAGGCGATTATCATTCTTCTGATTTCGGCTGAGCAATTTCTGAAGTTCTGGAAAAATCGGATGCTCTTGAAGGAGGCGAAGGAAGCGTGAACAGCTTGTTTGATGTAATTTTTACGACTGACTTTGCGTTTTCTGTTCTTCGAGTGACGACACCGATTCTATTCGCCGCATTGGGAGCGTTAATCTCTAATAGGGCTGGTATCATCAACATTGGTATGGAAGGCATCATGCTTGTCGCGGCGTTAGCCGGTGTCATTGTAAGCAGCTACACGCATAGTGCGTGGGTAGGTTTACTTGGGGCTGTGATGTCCGGAACACTGATCGCTGGAATATTAGCTTTTTTCACACTGAAATTTAAAACACATATCATTCTCGGCGGTGTAGCTATTAATATGTTCGCTTCGGGAGGAACCGTGTTTATTCTTTATCTGCTGAGTGGAGACAAGGGTTCTTCTACTTCTCTGGCGAGTAAAGTGCTACCTAGTGTAGAGATTCCTTTGCTGAAGGACATTCCGGTGCTGGGGCCTATTCTATCAGGACATCACATTTTGACGTATGTATCTATTATTGCTGTGTTTGTTGTCTACTATCTCTTAAACCGTACACCGCTTGGTCTGCGCATTCGTTCAGTGGGTGAAAATCCACATGCGGCCCAATCTGTGGGAGTAAGTGTTGTGAAAATACAGTATATGGCTTTGCTGCTTAGTGGATTTTTCGCTGGTTTGGGTGGAGCTTACATGTCGATGGGTTACCTGTCACTGTTCACTCGCGATATGATCGCTGGTCGGGGCTGGATTGCGATTGCCGCAGAGTCTATGGGGAGAAGTACGACAGTGGGTACGGCGCTGACCTCTCTATTATTTGGTACGGCAGACGCCTTGTCGAATGCGCTACAGGTCTTGAAGATTCCTGCAGAACTGATCGCGACGCTTCCATATGTAGCAACGGTAATTGGACTAGTGATCTATGCCGTATCTGAGACAAGGAAAAAGAACAAAAAGCTAAAGAGCCCGCTAGTGAAATAGCGATAGGAGTAACGAGGATTTATACAACTAAGGAGTGAATGACTATGCGAACACCTATTATTATTGACTGCGATCCAGGGCATGATGACGCAATCGCTATCCTGCTTGCAATAGCAAATTCGGAGAAGCTGGATCTGCGTGGGATTACAACGGTTGGTGGAAACCAGATCCTCGATAAAATCACAGAAAACGCACTTAAAGTGATCAGCTTTGTGAATGCTGATATTCCTGTAGCCAAAGGGGCTGCGGGTCCGCTGTTCGGCAAGCTTGTTACAGGGGAGGAAGCGCATGGTGAATCAGGCATGGACGGCCCACTATTGCCACCAAGTAAATTCCGGCCTGTAGAAGAAGGCGCTGTGGAATTCATGCTGAATATTATCCGTTCTTCGGAAGAGAGGATTACGCTCGTACCGATGGCTCCTTTAACAAATATCGCCCTGCTAATCACTGCTTATCCAGAGATTAAGGAAAGAATTGAAAAGATTTCACTGATGGGCGGAGGAATTTCTTATGGAAATGTAACCTCTACTGCGGAGTTTAACATCTATGTAGATCCTGAAGCTGCTCGTATCGTGTTTGAGTCGGGTATTCCGATTACGATGAGTGGTCTGGATGTGACCGATAAGGCAGCCATTTTCGAAGATGAGATCGTTGCATTGAAAGAGCGTGGGCCAGTGTCCACTATGGTCGGAGAACTGTTAGATTTCTATTCGATCTTCGGAAAGAAAATGGGCTATGTCGGTAGTGCACTGCATGATCCATGCGCCGTAGCTTGGCTCTTGCACCCAGAACTGTTTGAATCCGAGCATCTATATGTAACGGTAGAGACAGAAGGTAAGCTGACGCGGGGAATGACGGTTGCAGACAAACGAAAGAAGACGGATCGCCCAGCGAATGTAGAAGTCCTGGTGGGAGTAGACCGGGAAGCATTTATGAAGTTGATTTTTGATTCACTGGAAAAGCTAGATCAAGAGCTGCTTGCGGCTGAAGGGAACTAACCTATGGCAGGATGGGAGAGACTTCAGGAGACAGTTCAGTTTGAATTGGTTCAGCGTGGAGAAGAAGGCTGCAAGATTGAAGGCTTCGCGGATAAACTAGCTGCTGCAGGTGCCGATGAGATTAAGCTGATGCAAGTATACAACGAGTTGATGGAGCTCACGGTTGCTGAGGACTTTCCTTATGAAGAGCCGTCTTCACTGGAGGAGATTCGTCGTCTTCGTCCAGAAGGTCCACGTAAGCTTGAGGCTGACTGGAGCGAAGCAGAATGGAGAGATAAGTTCTACGGAGCTTGGCTAGGTAGAAGCGTCGGTTGCGCACTTGGCAAACCATTGGAGTATTGGGACTACCTCTACGGTAAAGATGGACGTCCGGGTTGGGAGAATATTGAGCTGTGGTTCCGTGGTGCCGATGCATGGCCAATTACTGGATATACCCCTGGGCATTCACGGGCAGAGGCAGAATATGGTCTTGGCTTAAGTGATTGGACGTATGCGAGTACCAGCGAGACTATTAAGTTTATGGAGAGCGATGATGATATTCGTTACACGTTACTGGGCCTTATGCTGCTGGAGCAGAAGGGGCTGGACTGGGATTCTTGGGATATCGGGAAGCTCTGGCATAAACATCTGACATATGCTCAGGTATGTACGGCAGAGACACAGTCGTATATGAATTTTGCGCAGGAAACGTCTCATCTGCATGGTGAGAAGCCTGCGGATTGGCTGGCGCGGCAGGAAAGAGTGCGGATGCACTTAAATCCATACCGGGAGTGGATCGGTGCGGCTATACGCGCAGACGGACTGGCGTATGGTGCAGCAGGCCATCCTGAGCTTGCGGCGGAGCTAGGCTGGCGTGATGCTTCTTTTTCACATGTGAAGAACGGGATCTATGGCGAGATGTTTAATGCGGCGATGATTTCGGCTGCTTTTGCTGAAAAAGATAACGAGCGTATTCTTGAGATTGGTCTTAGTGAGATCCCTAGTACTAGTCGTCTGGCAAATGACGTTCTACGAGGTATAGATATTGCGCAGAAGGCCAAAAGTGAGCGGGAGTTGGTAAGTAAGATTTGGGATACATTCAGCCACTATGATGCGGTGCACACCAATAATAATGCTGCTCTTGTAGCTGCTTCGCTGGTCTATGGCGGGAATGATTTTGAAAAAGCGGTCGTTACATCCGTTTACGGAGGAATGGATACAGACTGTAATGGTGCTACAGTGGGTTCTATTATGGGAGCGAAGCTTGGAGCAAATGTGTTGCCGGCTTCGTGGGTTGAACCGCTCCATGATACGCTATATGCGGATCTACCCGGGTTTCATCCGATAGCGATTTCGGAATGCGCAGAGCGCAGCTATCAGGTCTTCTTGAAGATTCGAGGAGAGCTTGCCGAAAAGTCTTAGAACAAGGATTACGAAAAGAATGAAAGGATGTCTTAAGCTATCGAGCTTAGACATCCTTTTTTTCGTGGCGATCTAGTTCTTGAAATAGATGTAACAGCGGGTTTAGGAGTTAGGTAACAGGAGAATCCTGATTTGAAGAGGGATTAAGCTCAGTCATTTATTGGGAGATAAGCACGTGAAAATAGTCCGATTTAATGGGCTTTTATTCTTTAATTCTTTTAATCTGATATATTACTAAAATAAAAATGATGACACAGAACATAAAATGCCTTATTATTTAAAGAGATTTTTAGTAAAACAGTTTTTAAATAATTATAGTACAAACCTTGGCTTAGAAGGTTTCAGAATAAACGGAAAGGAAGGGGGAGTTTGCAATCCTATCGCTGAGTCGGGTGAGTAAAGGATTCAAGCTGAAGGACGGCACATATCAGGCGGTAGATGATGTATCGCTTGATGTGAAGAAGGGATCGATTCACGGGATTATTGGTGAAAGCGGGGCAGGGAAATCCACGCTGCTACGATTGATTAATCTGCTGGAAAAGCCGGATCAAGGGACAGTTACCGTAGAAGGGCATAATTTAACCGAAATGCCGAGTAAACAGCTACGGAAAGCTAGGGAAAAGATTGGGATGATTTTTCAGCAATTTAATCTGGTCAATAACGTCACGGTAAGCCGCAACATTTCGATCCCTCTGGAACTGGCGGGGGTGCCGAAGCGTGAACGGATGAAGCGGGTGAAGGAATGTCTCGATTTTGTCGGATTGGCTGATAAGGCAGAGCAATATCCCGCACAGCTAAGTGGAGGACAGCGACAACGTGTGGCGATCGCCCGGGCGCTTTCGAACAGTCCAGGACTATTGCTATGTGACGAACCAACATCCTCACTAGATCCAGGAACAACTGCGGATATTCTAGATGTCCTAAAGCATATTAATGGGGGCCTTGGGGTTACGGTAGTGATTGTTACGCATGAGATGGATGTTGTCAAAAGCATATGCACTCACGTATCGGTGATGGAAAATGGTCGAATCGTAGATTCATTCTCACGCCAAGATGGTGATTTCCGGCCTGCTGCAGTCCGTACTGGCTCTTACCGGGATCAAATTCTGGGTAAAGCGGGGGAAAGGCATGTTTGATAGTGTACTTCAATATCAGGCACAGATGTGGGAATCGATCGGAGAAACTTTTATAATGGTCGGTATTTCTGTTGGTGCCGCACTGCTGCTGGGGCTTCCGCTCGGGACGTTATTGTTTTTTTGCCGAAAAGGGCAGCTCTATGAGAACAAAACATTGTCACTGGTACTCAACAGCATCGTAAATATTATCCGTTCATTTCCATTCCTGCTGCTTGTGGTTGCACTCATTCCGGTCACTCGTTTCCTCGTCGGAACTGCGATTGGAACAATGGCTGCCACGGTTCCGTTATCCATTGTTGCCATTGCTTATTACTCTCGTCTGGTGGAGCAGTCTTTGCTGGAGGTTCCTAAAGGAGTCATAGAAGCGGCGTTGTCTATGGGAGCCTCGAAGCTGGGGTTGATCTTTAAGTTTCTGTATGTAGAGGCTCGTTCGGGTCTAGTGCTCGGACTTACTACCTCCACCATTAGTTTTATCTCTTACTCGACCGTAATGGGGGTTGTTGGAGGGGGCGGGGTTGGAGATTTTGCGATCCGTTACGGATATCAGCGTTTTGAGACTGAAGTGATGATCTATGCGATTGTTGTGATGATTGTATTGGTTCAGTTGGTTCAATTCACAGGAGGTACGATCTCACGGCTGTTAGATAAGCGTTAATCGTTCAACCCGTACATCAAATTTTGTAATACAAAATGGTTAAACATATAAACTGGGGGTTAGTTGTAGTAATGAAAAAATCAATGATAGTTGTGCTTATGTTAATGGTATTGGTCGTAGCGGGTTGTGGCTCTAATAAAGCAGCCGAGAACAATTCTGCAAAAGGTAGCGATGAGCTAACGAAATTAAAGATTGCTACATTGATTCCACCAATGACGGAAATTCTGGATATTGTGAAGCCACTTCTGAAGGAAGATGGCATTGATCTTGAAATCGTTGTGCTGTCTGACAATGTGCAGCCTAATGAGGCTTTGGCGAATAAAGAGGTAGATGCTAACTTTTTCCAACATGTTCCTTATATGAAGCAATTTAATGAAAGCAAAGACTCCAATCTAGTAGAGGTACAGCCTGTCTATGACGCTATTTACGGTGGATACTCGAAACGTTACAAGAATGTTGCGGATCTGCCGGAAGGCGCAACACTAGTAATGGCTAATGACCCTTCAAATATCGGCCGTTCTTTACAAATGTTCGCTGCAGCTGATTTGATTAAGCTAAAAGAAGGTGTAGGCATCAAGGCTACACAAGCAGACATTACTGAGAATCCAAAAAACTTTAAGTTTGAGGAAGTAGATCTATTGATGTTGGCCCGTATGCTGGATGATGGAGATCTAGTGGCAATGACTCCGGCTTATGCCAGCCCGCTTGGATTGACACCAAAGAAAGATGCACTGATTACTGAAGGCGCGGATTCTGAATTCACGATCACCTTGGTTGCGCGTGAAGACAACAAGGACTCTGATGCGATTCAGAAGCTAGCTAAACGGATTAGCGGACCAGAAGTGAAGAAATTCCTTGAAGATAACTATGCGGATATCGCGTTGCCTGCTTTTAAATAAGCTTAAATAGTTAGATTAGTAATTCAACGAGACTTGTCCATTATGGGCAAGTCTTTTTTTACATATCAGAAAGTATGTATTGGGAGGCCCCGCTTTGTGGGGATATTTTGGTGTGTCACTAGAATGTAAGAACTGCTCTATATAATGGGTTGTAGAATAACAAAGCGGAATGGAGATGGGAAATATGTCTGTACTCAGTGCAATTAATCTCACAAAACATTACGGTAAGGGGACTAACCTGGTCAAGGCACTGGATGGTATTAATGTAGAGGTACACAACGGTGAATTTATAGCGATTGTCGGGACTTCAGGAAGTGGCAAATCAACGCTCTTACATATGCTAGGCGGGCTTGATCGGGCGACAGAAGGTCAGGTGATCATAGATGGTAAAAATATTTTTGGGATGAAGGATGATGAGTTGACGGTATTTAGAAGAAGAAAGATCGGATTTGTGTTTCAGAACTATAATCTAGTGCCGATTCTTAATGTATACGAGAATATTATGTTGCCCATAGAGCTGGATGGAAACAAAATAGACAAGGATTTCGTGGATCATATTGTGAATACGTTAGGTCTTTCGCAAAAATTGGACAACCTCCCTGGTCAGCTTTCAGGCGGTCAGCAGCAAAGGGTAGCCATCGCACGGGCCTTGGCAGCTAAACCTTCCATTATCCTAGCAGATGAACCTACAGGGAACTTGGACAGCATCACTAGCCAGGAGGTCATTGGTTTACTCAAAGTAACAAGCAGACAGTTTAATCAGACGATTCTAATGATTACTCATAATGAAGAGATTGCTCAGCTTGCAGACCGGACCATCCGGATAGAGGACGGTAAAATTACTGGAGGGGCATTGTGATGATGTTTCCAAACAGTAATAAGCCCGTTGTTAAAAAGCTGACGAGCAGAAGCCTGAAAGCCAATCGGACCCGAAATCGTTTTGTGATTCTGGCCATCGTGCTTACTACCTGGCTCATTACTTCTTTTTTTAGTATTGGACTGAGCAACTATAAGACCTTCGAAATGCAGCAATTGAAAATAAACGGAACCATGGCTGATGTCTACTTAACCTCCCCGTCAGAACAACAAATGAACAAGTTAAAGGAACTCTCCTATATTAAGACCATCGGACTCCAGTCCAGAGTAGGTAATGTGATCAATACGCCAGAAATAGGAGATCTTAATTTAGCTCTGCTCTGGTATGACTCTACAGAATGGACAGAGATGCGTAAGCCAGTGATCGATGGTCTAAAGGGAACTTATCCAGATAAGGAAAATGAAATCGCCGTTCCTTTATGGATATTACAGTCAATGGGGATGGATGATCCACAGATTGGTATGAGCTTGCCGTTAACTTACTCTTTTACCCGTGATGGGGTGAAATCTCAGCAAAGTAGCAATTTCGTACTAAGTGGATGGTTTACCGATTACAGTCATGTTCGTACCGGAAATTCTGGAGCTATGCTGGTATCGGGGGCTTTTGCTACAGCTCATGGCGTAGATCTTAAGAATCCCAAAAATGCCACTATTCTATTTAATGAGAAAAATACGGATGGACTTATCTCACGTTTGCAACAGGATATTCCTTTGGGAAAAAATCAAAAGCTTGAACCTGTCTCTAACCAATCGTCTACCTCTTCGGATAGAACAGCAACTTTGATTGGTTACGCTGGAATTATATTATTTGTTATGTTGAGCGGATATTTATTGATTTATAATGTGCTTTATATTTCTGTCTCACGGGATACAAGGTTCTACGGACTGCTTAGAACGCTAGGAACTACACAACGGCAGATTAAAAAAATAGTTAGGGCACAGGCTTCACGGTTAGCACTTATCGCTATCCCACTGGGACTTGCCGCAGGAGCTGTGACTTCCTTCGTAATGGTGCCGCTTGCTATGAGTACAATGGATTTGGATACGGGCGTGGTGATTTCTTTTCACCCGTTAATCTTTATTGGAGCTGCGTTGTTTGCTTGGTTGACCACCATGTTTAGCGCTATCAAACCTGCCTCTATCGCTGGCAAAGTTTCTCCAATAGAAGCGGTGAGATATACAGGGACGATGGTTAAAGCTAAGACGAAGCGGGGAACTGGCGGATCTAAGCTGCACCGACTGGCTTGGCGTAATATTTTTAGAGTGAAAAAACGGGCGATGGTTGTGTTTCTCTCTTTATTTCTGGGACTGACAACTTTTCTGGTGATCAATACACTTGTGCTTAGTATGAGTACAGATCATTTTATTGCTGAATACATGGATAACGATTTCACGCTGTCTAATCAAACGATGTCCTTTGGATTTGAGGGGGAAGAGAAAGCCAAGATTACAGGGGATATGATCAAGGAAATTCAGGATATAAAGGGCGTAAAAGAAGTCTTCAAAGCTTATACTGGGATAGGTCAGATCAAGTATGATCCTAAGGTGTTCAGTAAGTATGTGGATGAATTCGCAAAATCATATCACACAGATCGCCCTACCGATGATCAATTGGCTGAGCCTCAAAGCATGTTCTCAATGACCCATGTTGTTGGGGTAGATTCAGATCAGGTTAAGAAGATGGAAGAAAAATTAGGAATCACTGTGGATATGGAACGTTTTGAAAAGGGTGAGATTGCCTTGCTGGACAATTTTAAACTCGGAGGTATTAAGATTGGAGATAACTTTCAAATTAGTCCTATAAACAGCGATGCAGCACAATCATTCGAAATTGGAGGGCTTGCTGATTTCAGCTCTCTAGGGTCGTCACACTTTGTAGCTCCGAATGTATACATTAGCCATACTGCTATGGAGAAACTCATGAATGACCCACTTATAAGTAAAGTATATATTAATGCAGACCCAAAAGACTGGAAGCCGATTACCGATCAATTGGAAGGACTCATCGGCGGAGATGGTGAGCTGAAGCTGGAGTCGAAGCTGTATATGGAAAAGTTCATGGAATCGGCTAAGCTAACCTTTTACATTATGGGTGGCGGCATTGCGCTCATTCTAGCGCTGATTGGAATTTTGAATTACGTTAATATTATGTATACAGGGGTTGTAGCTCGGAAGCTGGAGTTCGCAGTGATGGAGAGTATCGGGATGACCTCTAAGCAGATGAGAAAGCTGTTGCTGTTTGAAGGGGCAGGTTATGCGATCATATCGACACTGCTAATCTCAACAATAGGCACATTAATCAGTTACGGTGCTTATAGCCTGTTCAGCCAAGAGGCTACTTATGCAGTATTTAGCTTCCCAACCCTTCCGCTTTCTATTGCGATTGTACTCGTTTTTGCGGTTTGCCTGAGTGTTCCGCTTATTGCTTATAAGCAAATCAAAAAGGACAGCATTGTGGAACGTCTGCGGCAAATGGAATAGAGCTAATTAATTAACAGCGTAGCCTTCCTCTGCTTGTTACAATGATAAGTATAGAGGTGAGTTTAATGACAACCATTCTAATTGTAGAGGATGACCGTCTCTTAAACGAGGGGCTGAAGTTCATGCTTGCAAAAGAAAACTATAATATTATTCAGGCCTATTCTTTTCAGGAGGCGGCTTCTAGAATTCAGGATCAGACCATCGGTCTGGTCCTTTTGGACATTAATCTCCCAGATGGGAGTGGTCTTGCACTGTGCCAGGAAATTCGGCGAACGAGTTCCATTCCGGTTATATTTCTAACTGCCAACGATACTGAGCAGGATATGGTAGCTGGATTTGGACTAGGAGCTGATGATTATATTGCGAAGCCATTTAGCATGGTCGTACTTTTGCAGCGTGTTAAGGCTGTTCTTCGACGAACAGGCACTGATGAGGGCTTAGAGCTGTTTCAATACAAGAATATTACAATTAACTCAGCCAAAATGAAGGTTTACAAATATGGACAAGAGATAAAACTAACCACCAATGAGTATCGTCTCCTTGCTATCTTAACCGAGAATAGCGGCCAGGTTCTTACTCGGAGGTTAATGCTGGAGAAGCTATGGGATATAGAAGGTAATTTCGTGGATGAGAATACGCTAAGCGTAAATATTCGTAGGCTACGGGCCAAAATTGAGGATGATCCTAAAGATTGTCAATACATTAAAACCGTATTCGGCATTGGCTACACATGGGGAGAGTAAGGATGAAGAACCCTTTTAGAAAAATTATTTGGAGCTCGTTCACCCTTTTGGCAGTAGTCGTTGTGTTGTTTGTATCTATGCTTATCTATTATATGCCTGAGAAGCATGTAGTTATTGGTTGCGTGGTGTTTATTAGCGTGATGGCTCTGCTGTTTATAAGCTTTGTGCTCGCGCTTCGTAAAGAAATGCTAAACACGCTATCTTCATTGTCGGGATTGATTCAAGATCTTATTAATGGACAAATGACTCAGATGTTCCCGGTGCAGGAGGATACACTCCTCTCTAAATTACAGCATCAGGTTATTCAATTATCTGAGCTGTTGTCTTCGCAGAAGCAGCGCTACCGTGAAGAGGGTCATGAAGTCAAAACATTGATCTCTGATATCTCTCATCAACTGAAGACCCCTTTAGCCAATTTAGGGATGTATAACAGTCTTCTTATGGATGAAGGGCTCCCCGCTGAAACACGCAGTGAATTTACCCGCCATATGGGTAGTCAGATTGAGAAGCTGTCTTGGCTTATGGAGAATCTGATCAAGTTATCACGGCTCGAATCCGGTATTATAGAGCTTCATGCTGCGGAGAAGCATAATCTTGAGAATACTGTGCTGTCAGCCATCAAACAGGCATTTCCAGCAGCCGAGCAAAAGAATATAGAGATCTTACTGGAAATGGATCAGGAGATTACGCTGCAACATGATCCCAAGTGGACGGGAGAAGCTATCTATAACATCATCGATAATGCTCTGAAATATACGCTCGGGTCCTGCAGTGTTAGAATTACGATTCGCAGATATGATCTTTTTGCAAGGATTGATATTGCTGATGGTGGAATAGGAATTCCTGTCGCTGAGATGAATGACATTTTCAAACGATTTTACCGAGGAGCGGGTTGTAATGGAACAGAAGGTGTTGGTATAGGCCTTTATTTAGCCCGTAAAATTGTGACCGAGCAGGGTGGATATATAAAAGTGAGATCGGAGTTAAGTAAAGGAAGTGTTTTTTCTATATTTTTGCCGTTACGCTGATTCTGAATGTACTCTAAGCTTAGCCCCCTAAATTGGGGGTTTTTCTCATTAAAGTCGCTATTTCATTGAGGAAAAGTGCTTTGCTAGCCCTATAGTGGTCTGCAGTCGCACAGCTACCTCGACTAAGGTCCAGTACCAAAAACCGTCGTTGGTCTGTTTTGAAAGTCTGCGAATTGCTCTAGAATAAGGCTATAAGGTTAAGGACAACGAAAGGCGGTGAGAAAATAATGCAAAGAAGACAAGGAAACGGATTGGCGGTTGTGCTGATTGTGATTGGTGCGGTAATGCTACTCGGTTTAGCGCTTCCTCTGATTCACGGTATTTTCAGACTACTGTTCCCAGTATTGCTGGTTGTTCTCGGGTACTATGGGATTAAGAGTGGACGCAAGGTTATCGGTTGGGTACTAATGTTCATTGGTGTCATGACCTTGATCGCGAAGCTTTCCTGGATCATCGGACCACTGCTAGGTGTGGCGTTGATCGTATGGGGAGTGTCAGCTTTAAAGGGTAGAAGAAATGGTACTTATTAAGAAGAATTGTACTTAAACAAGAAGCAGGGAGGGAGCAGGAGATTATGAGTGTTTTTCGTCGCATGAGGGATATTACAGTAGCTAATCTAAATGAACGTCTAGAGCAAAGTCAAGATCCTGTGAAGCTAATTGATCAATTTCTACATTCAACTCGCGAGGAAATCAGTGAAGCTGAAAGACTGTATCAGCAATACGCTTCCCATACGAAGCAATTGCAGCAGCAAGTGAATCAAGCGACTGCCATGAGAAATAAACGTGAGGAACAGGCGTTACTCGCATTAAAAGCGGGCGAAGATCATCTGGCAAAGCTGGCTTTGCAAGAAAAGATCATTCACGAGGAAAAGTTGGAGCAGTACAGCGGGCTACTTGAACAAAGTAAGCAATCCTTGTTTGAACTTGAAGGACAGCTGAATGAGCTGAAAATAGAGTATCAGACAGTGTACAGCAAACGTCAGTATTACGCGGCACGGATGGAGTCGCTGAGACTACAGCAACGTATGAACCAAAGAGCAAGTGCTTATGGTAACGGCGGTGATGTTCCCAAAATGTTCGGACGTCTGGAAGATCGGATGTCAGATTGGGAATTAGAAGCGAAGAGCTTGCGCGATGTGCGTCGCATGGGACAGGAATATGCGGTGCAAGCAGGTGAGACTGTAGCAACCGTACTCGAAAGAGAAATGGCTCGCTTAAAGGAGAAACTGAACAATGGTGGAAAGGAGTAGCGCTATGAGTCGATTATATCGTTCAACTAGAGATAAAGTGATGACGGGTCTTGCAGGTGGATTATCTGAGACACTCGGTATTGATTCCACGCTATTCCGGATTCTGTTACTGGTCAGCATTCCGTTTACAGGAGGTGCCGTGATTCCAGTGTACTTCATTGCAGCGCTGGTCATTCCGAAGGAGCCTACGCATTATAATCCTTTCGGACCAGGCCCTGGTGCACCGGGTGGCCCATTCGATGGTCCTTACTCAGGTAGACCGGAACATGGACACGGACCGCATGCTAATGGCGGACATGGACCTTATGGACGCCAACCTAACTACAATCCTAATTTTGAGAAGAACAACGCATATTCAGCTCCGGATTCCGGTTTGGATGCGATGATGAAGGATATCGAGAAGAAGGCTTTGCAAAAAGAAGTAGAAGAACTCAAACAAAAACTGTCTAAATATGAGAAAGGGGAATTGTAAATCATGGGAGTATTTCAAAGAATTAAAGATATGACTAAGGCGTCGGTAAATGACTTGTTGGATAAGGTAGAGGACCCAATCGTAATGCTTAACCAATATCTGCGCGATATGGAGGCTGAAATCCACGAAGCAGAAGTTACAGTTGCCAAGCAAATGGCGAACGAACGCCGCATGAAACAACGCGTGGAAGAAGCAGCAAAAATGTCCGCACAACGTGGAGCACAAGCTGAATTGGCACTGAAAAACGGCCAAGAAGAAGTGACTCGCAAGCTGTTGGAAGAAAAAATCTACTTCGATCAAAAACAAGCGGAATACAGCGATCTTCATGCTCAAGCTGAAGTGCAAGCGAAGGAATTGGTTGGGCAGCTGCATGATATGAAGGATGAATTCTACAAGCTGCGCAACAAGCGTAACGAGCTCGTATCCCGTGCTCAAATGGCTAAAGCGAAGAAACAAATGACGCAAATCAGCAGCGTACATTCCATCGAAAGTGGCAGTGCGTCACTCGGATTCCACCGGATGGAAGAGAAGATTATGCAGCTTGAAGCAGAAGCAGATGTAATGCGTGCACCTTACAGCCCATCCGCTGCCTACACAAAACCAGTCGATGTTGAGAAGCAACTGAAAGTGGATGAGCAACTGGCTGCACTGAGAAGCAAGCTGAATGATACACCGGCTGCTCCTTCTTTAAACAAAAAAGAAGAATAAATCCTGTTCCTAAAACTTAAGTAGATATGATATGCTGGACAAGAAGAAGCCATACGGTATGGATCTCCATACCGATATGGCTTTTGTAGCGGCTGGCTATAATATATTGATGGTTGTAGTTTTGCTTACGAAGTTAGTTTTGCTACGCAAAACTTTTAGGAGGTGCGAAATGGATAAACGAAACCGTTTGATTGCCATCGGACTGATCGGTGTTGGCTGCATGATGATTTTTGGTAGATGGCTCGGCTTTTTCTCCATTGTCGCGCTTCTATTCCTGTTCCTAGGAGTCTACCGCACGACGTCAGGAAAAGTGAAGCAGGGTTATAAGCTGCTCGGGATTGGCGCTATATTACTTTTGCTGGATCATTTGGTGCTCGTGCTGGGGATTTGTTTGATTTCATTGGGGATGTTTTTTACTAAATCCAAAAGAGTTCAGCGTAAGGAAGGGTTTATGCAGAAGCAAAACTTTTCGTCTAGATTTGACTGGGATCGCTCACCCTGGGTGATGCATAGCCTCAGCTCATGGCATATCCTTGGAGAGGCCGATCTTGATCTTTCACTGGCTATGGCGGAGCAAAAGGAAACGGTTATGCTGTTTCAAGGAATCTTTGGTGATATGGACATTCAATTGTCAGATGATTATGGTGTGGAAATAGAAGCCTTTGTGCTTTTTGGATCGATTGAATTCGGTAATGGGCGCGATACTGGTATGCTAAACCGTCTGAATTGGAAGTCCCCTAACTATGAGAGCAGTGAATATAAGGTAAAGTTTAGTGTGTCTTATTTGATGGGAGATTTGGATGTGCGATTATCCTGATTAGTTTGATACAGAAGGGAGGGTCCCCGTATGGATAAAAAGAACAAAAATATGATGTCACGCAGTATGGGTGAGGGGGCTCTGTTCTCTTTTGTCATGCTGCTTGTGATATTGTACACCATGTATACATATGGCTATTTAAAGCCTTTTGAAAGCTGGATGATTGGATTACGCACGGCATTTACTCTAATTCTGCTGCCCATGGGGTTCGGGGTTGGCTTTGGTTTCTATCAGAGCTTCCGAGTAAAGCGAAAGTTGGAACGCCTGAGAGAAACTCTCGTATTGTGGGAGAAGGGAAACTTAACGCTATCTATGCCTGACTTGGGTGACGATGAGCTGGGAAGGCTCGGAGAACAATTAGGCCGAATTAGTGGAAAATGGGAAAACCAAGTGACAACACTGCAGCGATTGTCTACAAATAACGCGAAGCTCGCGGAGCAAGCACGAGTATCTGCTATTATGGAAGAGCGCCAGCGGCTTGCGCGTGAATTGCATGATGCAGTCTCACAGCAGTTGTTCGCGATCTCTATGACCGCCACGGCTGTAGGCCGGACGCTGGAGAAGGATTTTGACAAGGCGCAACGGCAAATTGCACTTATCGAAGAAATGTCTGCTGTAGCCCAATCAGAGATGAGAGCACTATTGCTTCATTTAAGACCTGTTTATTTGGAAGGTAAGGGATTAGAGCAGGGGCTGCAGGAGTTGATCAAGGAACTTAAGGTTAAGGTTCCGATTGAAATCGTGTTCGAGATGGACCCTGATGTACAATTGCTAAAAGGGGTAGAGAATCACTTATTCCGTATTGTGCAGGAGGCAATCTCCAATACGCTTCGTCATGCGAAAGCAGAAAAGATGGAAATCAGGCTGCATCGGCGAGGAGATACAGTTCGTTTGACGCTCCGTGATGATGGGATTGGTTTTGAATTGGATGATAGTAAACAAACTTCCTACGGTTTGTCGAATATGCAGGAGCGGATGAATGAAATCGGAGGTTCCATTCAGTTTATTACCGCTCCGGGTAAAGGAATGCGGATTGAAATTACCGTTCCGTTAGTCAATGAATAATAGGAGGAAAGAGTGACCATGGAGATGGAGGAAGCCATTAAGGTATTGCTTGTAGATGATCATGAAATGGTGCGGATCGGACTAGCTGCTGTTCTAGGTACTGAAGACGGAATTGAAGTCGTAGGGGAAGCTGGAAGTGGTGAGGAAGGTATCCGCCTGGCACAAGAGTACAATCCGGATGTAGTCCTGATGGATCTCGTAATGGATGGGATGGATGGGATTGAAACGACCAAACACTTAATGAAGCAGTATCCCGAAATCAAAGTTATTGTGTTGACAAGCTATCTGGATGATGAAAAAATGTATCCGGTGATTGAAGCAGGTGCGTTCAGTTATCTACTAAAGACCTCACGAGCTAGTGAAGTGGCAGATGCCATACGCGCTGCGGCAAGAGGCCAGTCTGTACTGGAGTCACAGGTCGCCTCTAAAATGATGAATCGTTTTCGAAACAATGCAAAGGGTGAATCCCCTGCTTATAAAGAGCTTACGGAGCGCGAGATGGAAGTATTACGTCTGCTGGCGCAAGGTAAATCGAATCAGGATATCGCGGACCAACTAATTATTGGGATCAAGACTGTGAAATTTCATGTAACGAATATTCTCGCGAAGCTGGGTGTGGAAGACCGGACCCAAGCAGCAATTTATGCATATAAAAATGGACTAGCTGAATAATTGGATATCCCAATTGGTGTGAGTACAAGAACTGGCCAGAGTAAGAAGGGCTGGTTTTTTTGTGTGCACGAGTATATGAAAATACTTGTCTCCGTATAAAATCTTGTAAAGCGGACATCCTGTTTAGTAGATTAATAGACCGGATTGAGAGGGTGTTGGATTGTGGGGTATGTGGAAGAAAGTAAGGGAAAGAGACACGGTGCAGGCCGAAAAAGTGGTATTAAAGGAATGTTGCTGGTATTGATTCTATGCTGTACTGCGTTACTTTTGGCAGGTTTTCGGGGCGAAGGTGAAAAAGAGATCAGCCAGATCGCCCAATTGAAGAAGTCACTTCCTCTCCTGACCTCCCTTGGTAAAAGTGTTACAGTACCCGGCTCCCCTCTTCGTTTAGTTTTAAAATGGCAGGGAGAATTCAATGGTGATGGTCTAGAGGCTGGTGTCACTGCAACTAACCTATCCGATGATCTTGGGTTGGGAGAAACAAGCCGGGAAGACGTGGGGGAACATCTTACTTACCGTTCGGCTGCCGACAAAGCCGGTTTGCAAACCACCATGTTCTGGAGTGAGCTGGGAAACGGACGTAGTTATGTGATTGTAACCCTGGAGACACCTGATTTGTTAAATACTCCGGATCTGCAAGCTGAAGCAGAAGAAGCTGGCGCGAAACTACAGAAGATCGGCATCACAGCGGAATGGAATACCTCGCTTCAGGGGGCTGCGAAGGAGCAGGAGCACCCTCAAAAGGCTCTACTGTTAACGGAGCAGAATATGTACGCACAGCTGCCCGATCTTAAAGTACAGGAAAGCTACGAAGACGAAACAACAGCCAGCCATACTTATAGTACATCAGCATTGTTACATTCCGTAATCAGCGGAAACCACGAGGTAGTTCTACAGACAGCTATTCATCAGGATGCAAAAAAGGGCAGCAGCCGCGTTACGATTGGATTACCATTAATAACAATAGAATATTGAAAAAGACCAATCAAGGATCTATTGTAGAATGCCCGTACTTACAATTTTAACATCAACCTTGGTATGGAATTTTACTTTCCGGTAATCCTCAGACCAATTTTTGTTGCTCCAGATATTGTGATGATAAGCAATAAGTTTTCTTCCTACACCAAAGATATCACAGTTTGCCTTTTGGATTTCATTAACAACTGTCTTGGCTTCCTTTGTAAGCAAATCCGAAAGATCTTGATTGACTTTTTTAAGTTCTTTTTCGTCGAGTACATCCGTAAACTCTTCTACGACGGCTTGCAGCTCTAAGCCCAAATTCACATCAATGCTTTCATCAGCAGAAACGGATACCTTGAATTGCCGCTTTATTTTTTTTGAACCCACATTAATAGTAATGAAATTCCGAATATCATCGGAATGTCCCAAATCAAGTTTCTTAGTGAAGCGGGCATTTTTCCCCTGTTGTCCCATCAGCAGAACCATCATGATTGACTGATCGGGGTTCAACATTCCGCTGTAATTCTGGTCATGAAAGAGAGCCACCCCTTTCGTGATTATATCGCCCTCATCTCTACCTAGATATGGAAGAGCAAAGTCATGTCCTGGATCCATCAGGGAACGGAACACGGTATCTGCCGTTTCTTTTGGAAAAATACTCATTTCTTCCAGACTATCGATCTTTTGCTTAATGAATTCCCCGATCTTTAATTCCCCAACCTTTTTTTGCTCAAGAATTTCGGCAGCTTCTCCTTCCGTAATAATTAGCCGAACGTTGGATGTTGGATTGCTTGGATCCCTGTAATTCACATCCAGAATAGGGTACAGGCCACGCTCAGCCGTAGTCCTTCCCATAAGCTCAAAACCATATTTAATAAATCTAATGTTTCCCCTAACTTTATTTCGCAATTGATTGCTCGCATTGCGCACAGTCGGTCCGAAACTCGAATGGATTTCATTCTTGGTAGCTTTCTGCTCAATATCGGGGGGGATGATTAATTCGATGGTTTCTTTGATCTCTCCGTTCTCTGTATAATCAATTGCTGCACAATAAGCCAGATGCAGGTCTTTCAAATATTCCCGGTCCCAACATCCAGTGAGACAGATGGAAACAAGGGCAATTAAAAGTAAATGCGACTTGAATTTCATGTCAAACTTCATGCAAGACCACCTGGCTTTCTCTTCATAAATAGGGAAATCATCAGTAATACCATCGATAATCCGGCAATAAACACATAGGTCGCATAGTTAGCGGCTGTATCAAAAAGATGTACATCAGCAGGAGTTACAGGTGCAAGTGCGATCATAAAAGTAATGATTTTTACAAACGGAGCAAAATGTTTATGGCTTTTTCGACTAAATAAAACACTGAGTCCAATGGATGCTGCGTAACAGTAGCTAACAATAGAACAAACAAGCGTGATGGCCCAAATCGGCAGAAATAGGATATCTGCACGGTCCACGATATAAAAGTTAAGAGATTTTACTAAGTAGATGACGGGTTCGGGCATGATTTTGATTTGCTCGGAGTTAAATACCATTAGACAGGTAGAGACCACAAAGACATAGAGCAGGGTTACGAACCCACTGGCTAGACTAATGGTCATTAATTTTTGTTTATTTGTACCTTCGGAAAGCGGATAGACGATCATCATCATTTCGAAACCATACATAGATTTAGTTGATTCTTGTGCTCCCTTCACGACATTCCAGAATCCGTTCTCCAAAAGGGGGAGCATAAATTCAAAATGAGCTTGAGTTAAACCATAGCTGACAAATAGTATAAGCGGGACAAAAAGAACTGTTGCCAATGTATAGAATCTGGCCAACACTGTAAGCTTTTCCCTTGCCAAATAGAGAGTCATGATCGAAAAGAGGGTTAATATAGCCCATCTTGGTGTGGATTGCAGAATCCACCTCTGCAGCACCTCTACCGCACTGAACATAATATTGGAGCCAAGCAGAACAAAGTAACTGATGTAAGCGATTATAAGTATTCTACCGATAATTGGACCTCCGAGCTTTAAACATATAGTAAATAAGTTGAGTCCGGGGAAATTTTTCAGCAGAACCCATAGAAGAATGATAACAATTTGGGTAATGATGCCCGCAATCAAAACAGAGAGCGCTCCTCCACCCTTGGCCGCTTCGTTAAGCTTGAAGGGAAGAGACAGAATGCCAACCCCGATTTGGGCTTGAATCATAAAGCAGAAAAGTTGCCCCCTCGTTATCATTTTTTCTTTTTGAGTCATTCTTATAACTCCTGTCAGTTCAGATTAAATGATTATTCTTCTTCAGCCTCTGATTTGCTTGTATTCTTGCGGATGGACCATATTGGAAGACGCAAGAAGGTGTCTTTCAAGTTTTGAATATTTACCGGGCTTAGAGGCGTAAGGTAAGGTTGTCCAAAAGATTCAAGCTTACACAAATGTACAAAAATAAGTGTCAACCCAAATGATATGCCAATATATCCGAACAAAGAGGCAGCAACCATAAGTGGAAACCGCATAAATCGGATCGCGGAGCTCATCTCGTTGGAAGGGATAAGAAAGGATGATATGGCAGTCAATGCAACAACGATGATCATTGCGTAGGAGACCAATCCAGCTTTAACAATGGCATCCCCGATGACCAAACCACCTACAATCCCAATGGTTTGACCTACACGGCTGGGCAGACGGAGCCCTGCCTCCCGGAGCAGTTCAAATATGAGTTCAAGCAGCATCGCTTCTACCAATGGGGGGAATGGGATCCGGGTCAGTGAACCTTGAATTGTGAAGAACAATTGCAAGGGAAGGACGCTGGAGTGAAAAGAAACGGTGGCAATATAGAGCGCGGGCAGTTGGAATGCTGTTACAAAACCAATCAGACGGATAAAACGGACAAAGGAAGCAATCAGCCATCGATTGCTATAATCATCCGGCGTCTGATAGAAGGTGAAGAAGCTGGCAGGTACAATCAGAGCTGTGGGATCTCCATCCAGCAGGATTGTGACGTATCCTTTCAGCAAGTAGAAGGAGGTATGGTCTGGGCGCTCAGTATTGATATGTTGTGGAAATATAGAGTACGAATTATCCTCCGTTAATTCCTGAATAAAGCCGGTGGAGAGCACCGAATCAAGAGTGATTTTTTTTATTCTAGATTCTACTTTTTTTACTAATTCAGGTTTGGCAAGGTTCTCCATATAGATTAAAGCTACCTTTTTGGGAGCGATTTTCCCAAGGGTGAAGTAGCGAACAGTAAGGTTTGGAGTGGTGATTTGTTTACGGATCAGGTATAAGTTAACCGTCATATCTTCAATAAAACCGTTATGCGGCCCCCGAATAACTGCTTCATTCAGAGGTTCGGTTATAGTTCGTTCATGTTTGGCAGGAGTAGAGAGGATATAAAATTCAGATATTCCTTCAACAAAGTAGAGGCAGCCTCCGTTAATAAGTCCCTGAATGCCTTTATTTAGTGCTGTTTCCACACCGAAGCTGAGCGTTGTAAATAGTTTGGAAAGCTCTTTGTTTTTGCTATTGTGAAAAGGAGCAATCACATTCTGCTCAACCAGTTCCATGTCTGCCATGGACTCTAGATAAAAGAGAATTCCTTCAGTTCCGTTAAAGGATATTCTTCTTTTTTTGAGATCATTTGAATAGAACAAGGCTGCTTCGATGAAATCGGCGTTTTGATCTACAGTAGTGAATGAGATCTGTGTTTGGTCAGTCATTAAGGGCGCTCGACTTTCGAGTTATTTTTCTTTAACGTTCCCGAATGATTTGCAGAATATTCCTGAATGAAAGTAACTAATTGGTATAGGCGTTTGTCTGCACAGCTTGGGAAACAAAACGATTCACTTATATTAATGGATAAAGTGACAAACACTTCGTCAATATAGATAGTTTTATAAGATGAAGTATAATTAGTAATAAGAAATATTAATTGAAATTTGCGAAATCCCGAGAGTATTTGTCAGTAATCTGATAGCATCCTTTTTAGGAATATGCTAAAATGACATAACGTCGTTTTCTCGACGCTGAGAATGTCAATAAACTATATTACATACAGAAAGATGAGGAGCCATGGCTGAAAATCAAACCCTTGATGCACTGCACACACCCGGTGCTGTCTTTTTTATCTTTGGGGCAACCGGAGATTTAGCCCGGCGTAAGCTTTTCCCGGCGATTTACAGCTTGTACCGTGAAGGTAAGCTGGCACATGATTTTGCGGTAATTGGCGTGGCGCGGCGCCCGCGTACTCAGGAAGAATTTAGAAGTGATGTGAAGGAATCCATCCTTGAATTCTGCCGTTATAAAGCGGGAGAAGAGAATGAATGGAATGAGTTTGTACAGCATTTTGAATACAAATCTCTGGACATCAACGATATTGATGGCTTCCGTGAATTAAGAGCTCAAACAGAAGCTCTTGAAGAGAAGTTTAGAATTCCGGGCAATCGGATGTTCTATCTTGCGCTGGCACCTGAATTGTTCGGCAGTGTCTCGTTCAACCTTAAGGCTGGCGGCATGCTGGATAGCACAGGTTGGAATCGCCTCGTCATCGAGAAGCCTTTTGGATATAATCTGGAGTCAGCTGAGCAGCTGAACGAGCAGATCCGTGAGGTATTCAAGGAAGAGGAGATCTACCGGATCGATCATTATCTTGGTAAAGAAATGGTTCAGAATATCGAAGTCATTCGTTTTGCCAATGCTTTTTTCGAACCGCTTTGGAATAATAAGCATATTGCCAATATTCAAATTACACTTGGCGAAACCGTAGGTGTTGAAGAGCGTGGTGGTTATTATGACCATGCTGGAGCGTTACGGGATATGGGCCAGAATCATATATTGCAACTGCTGACTATGATTGCAATGGAACCACCAAGCCGTCTGCTTGCAGAAGATATTCGTGACGAGAAGGTGAAGGTACTTCGTTCACTTCGTCCTTATGGTACATCTGACGAGGTTCGTGAGAACGTCGTGAGAGCACAGTATATTCAAGGCTTGCATAATGGAAAGACCCTTCCTGCTTATCGTCAGGAAGATAAGGTTGATCCTGAATCGAGTACTGAGACGTATTTTGCTGCACGTGTGTTTGTAGATAACTTCCGCTGGGCCGGAGTTCCTTTCTATATTCGTACAGGTAAACGTCTACCGGTGAAGACAACGGAAGTGGTAGTTGAGTTCAAGGGAATGCCAACCAATGTTTATTTGGGACAAAAGCATACGCTGGAGCCTAACCTGCTTGTTATCCGTGTGAACCCTATGGAAGGCATTTATGTAAAGATTAATGCCAAGAAGCCGGGTTCCGAGTCTGAAATTCAACCACTAGCTATGGACTTCTGTCAGAGCTGCTTGGTTGGAATCAATTCCCCGGAAGCTTACGAGCGCTTGCTGCATGACGCGGCACGTGGAGATTCCACTTATTTCACTCGTTGGGATGAGGTATCGTCGGCATGGTCGTTCGTGGATCGTATTGCGAAGGCTTGGAAAGAAGAGTCGAGTGATCTATCTGCTTATCCTGCTGGCACTTGGGGTCCGGTTGAAGCGGATCAATTGCTTGCTCAGGATGGCTTCCATTGGTGGCCGGTTAATGGTCAGGAAGAAGATAATGTAGTATGGCTGAAGAATAACTAAACTTTGCGTTAATGCTATCTCCCTGCAGAGGATGCAGGGAGATTTTTTGTAATGCTGAGATTAGAGAACACTCAGCCTCCCCAGGTCGCTTTGGCCAACAAGGTCACTCAGCCTCTTCAAGGCCACTCTGGCTCCAAATGCCGCTCGGGCGACAGGAGCATTTTTAAATAACTGCACTTTGTACAATTAAAATCACATATTGGGTGGAAATTAGTCTTTTAAGTGTATTCTCTGCAACTATTTTCTCCGCATAAGGCCGAATAGCTAGCACATTGAATTTTTAATTGCATCAAATACAACTAAAGGCGATTGGAAATGCTAATACTTCTTATAAGTGTAGGAAATACAACTATTTTACTATAAGAGACTGCGGAGAAATGTGAAACGAAATCAAGGGAGGGGCCTATATTCAACGGGGGGCCATGGGGAGCCCTGTTTTCAATTAACACACACCTCTTTGGGACGACCGAACGGACCTTATCCTTCAAAATGCATGTTTTAGTCGAGCTTACGGACAAATGTATGCGGAAAACCGAATATAATGTGCCGCCAGTAACGTAAACGAGCCAAATGTATGCGAAAAACCGAATACAATGTGCCGCCAGTAACGTAAACGAGCTAGCGCTGTTATCTGCCCTGAATCACCCGGGAATGGGCTTGTTATTAGGGAATAAGTGCAATAAGGACGCAGTCAGGCGTTTTTCTTCTTGAACTATGGGAACTGGTGAACATAATATAGACTTGATTTGGGAGATATTTTGCTGCAAAAGCTTTTTAGTAGATAATGTCTGCCGGATTTTGATATACTTTAGAGGATGCTTTCACTTGAAGCGGACTGGAGCTAGACCTAAGATAGCTATTCATTCAGAAATGAAGGGGTATGAACGATGAGCAGAGCACCGATTTGAAGATAACCCCAGTGTAATTGAAGCAGAAGCAGGAATTTTATATATGAAGGGATATGTGTAATGAACAAAGCAATAGATCAGAAGCTGCAAAAGGAAGTGGACAGACGCAGAACCTTTGCGATCATTTCCCACCCGGATGCGGGTAAAACAACTTTAACGGAAAAACTACTGTTATTCGGTGGTGCTATCCGTCTGGCGGGAACGGTTAAGGCCCGTAAGGCGAACAAGCATGCAACGAGTGACTGGATGGAAATTGAAAAGCAACGGGGGATTTCTGTTACTTCCTCTGTGATGCAGTTTGATTATTTGAATCACCGCGTGAATATTTTGGATACACCGGGTCACCAAGACTTTAGTGAGGACACCTACCGTACACTAACAGCAGCGGATAGTGCGGTCATGCTTATCGACGTGGCAAAAGGTGTGGAAACCCAAACGACCAAGCTGTTTCAGGTATGTGCTAAACGTGGGATTCCGATTTTTACTTTTATCAATAAGCTGGACCGTGAAGGACGCAGTCCGTTTGATCTAATGGAAGAGCTGGAGCAGGTACTGGGTATTCGCTCTGTGCCTATGAACTGGCCGATTGGTAGTGGACGTGAGCTATGCGGCGTATATGACCGGATGAAGAATCAGGTGGAGCTGTTCCAAGGTGACGATCACTCCGTAATCAAGGTGCAAAAGGTTGACGGATATCGTGATCCAATCATTCGTGAAATGGCTGGGGAATATCTGCATGATCAACTGTGTCAGGATCTAGAGCTGCTGGATGTAGCAGGCGATGCTTTTGACTATGAAAAAGTACTAAGTGGTGAACTCACACCTGTGTTCTTTGGTAGTGCAATCAACAATTTCGGCGTACAGACTTTCCTCGATAATTTCTTGGATCTGGCACCGAAGCCTGAACCACGCCGTAGTACTACAGGTTTGGTAGAACCAATGAACGAGAAGTTTACTGGCTATGTGTTCAAAATCCAAGCCAATATGAACCCGGCTCACCGTGACCGGATTGCTTTTCTACGTATTGTGTCCGGGAAGTTCGAACGAGGTATGAGCGTGAAGCATGTACGTGCGGGTAAGGACATTAAGCTGGCCCAGCCGCAACAATTCTTAGCGCAAGACCGTGATATCGTAGAGGAAGCTTATCCGGGAGATATTATCGGGTTGTTTGATCCAGGTATTTTTAGAATTGGAGATACACTGAGTCAGGCCGGAGATTTGGAATTCGATGAGCTGCCAACATTCTCACCAGAGATTTTTGCTAAAGTGAGTATTAAAAATGCTTTGAAATCGAAGCAGTTCCAAAAGGGTGTCGATCAGCTGACTGAAGAGGGTATGATTCAAGTATTCCGTACGGTTAACTTTGACGATATTCTGCTCGGTGTAGTTGGACAACTGCAGTTTGAAGTGTTCGAGTACCGCATGAAGGGTGAATATGGTGTGGATGTTCAGTTGCAGCGTATGCCATACCAGTTCGCGCGTTGGATCGTAGATGAGGCTAAACCGGATGCGAGTAAGTTCCGTATTAACTCTACGCTCGTTACAGATAAGAAGGGCAATTTTGTCGTATTGTTCGAGAATGAATATGCTATGCGGACAGCGATGGATAAGAACCCGACAGCTACGTTCCTAGAGATGGCTCCAAAAGCATTGCTATAGTAAGGAAGCTACAACTTTCTGATTGTTAATAAAAACCTCCGCCTTCAGCGTGCAACTGCACAATGGGAAAGCGGAGGTTTTTGACTAGTTGCGGCTACCTATGACGTGATATTCCCGGGAGTAATCGTCTCCAGGTGATCATGCAGCATAGAAACCAAATTGTCTTGCTTAGCGGTGTCTAAGTCCTTCCATATCATTTCAAACACGGCGCCAAGTCCCGGGAGTGCTGCTTCCGGTCCGTCTACCGAGCCTTCGATCATATGCCGCAAATCTTCTTCAGATTGACCATGCACTTTATGAATAATCGCCTGGCGTAAGTCAATAGTAACCGACATAAAGTACCTCCTTTTTGAAATATAGTGATATTCACTTCGTTTTAATGTACCCTGTATAGGTGCTGGAAATTCAAGTTTTTGTTTGTGTATGCTATACTGTTTTAGATATAGAAATGCTACGGGAGGTACATAAGACATGGCCAAAAAACAATATGCCATCATTGGCATGGGGCGTTTCGGATCCAGTGTTGCGAGAGCACTCAGCGGTATGGGGTTTGACGTACTTGCGATTGATGCGGACGAGCAGCGGACACAGGAGATTTCAAATATAGTAACACACGCCGTATCTGCAGATTCAACGGATGAAGAAGCGCTGCGCGCACTTGGTATTCGCAATTTTGATGTGGTGGTTGTGGCTATTGGAGAGGACATCCAAGCAAGCATTCTTACAACTTTAATCCTGAAGGACCTTGGTGTACCAGCAATTATCGCAAAAGCAAAAAGTGAGCTGCACGGCAAAGTATTAGGGAAAATCGGTGCAGACAAGGTGATTTATCCTGAACGGGATATGGGAATGCGGGTTGCGCATCATTTGGCTTCGCCTAATATATTAGATTATATCGAGCTGTCGCCTGACTATAGTATTTTGGACATGAAGGTATCCGGATCGATGATCGGGAAAAATCTACAAGAGCTCGATATCCGTGCAAAATATGGATGTAACGTAATGGCTATTCGCCAAGGTGAAGAGATGAACATCTCCCCTCGCGCAGAGGATCGCTTGATCGATGGGGATATCCTTGTAATCGTTGGGCATAAAGATAACCTGACGAAGCTGGAGATCGCGTATCAGTAGGTGAGTGTCCTGATAGAGTACGTTATTCCGAGGAAAGTTGGACTTCCGGTCGCTGTTGTCTCCAGATTTTTTGATTTGAACCGCTTGCTGCGGATAAAATCCCGAGACAAAGGCGAGCGCTACGCTCCTACAGTTCCAAATTTCCTCTCCATAACGTAATCATCAGGTTTATATGGGATTAGAAATGAAGAAGAATAAAGATAAAGAGCAAAAAATATAAGAGCAAGAATAACTGGCAAGGCATAAGAAAGGAAGACTTTATGGAAATCATGTCTCCGCAAAATACGCGGGTTAAAGAGTGGGCCGGGCTGCAAGAAAAAAAGCACCGTGACAAGGCTCGTAAATATATCGTAGAAGGCGTTCATCTGGTACAGGAAGCGCTGCTGGCTGAAGCAGATGTGGAATGCCTTGCTTATGACCTGGACAAGGGAATGCCCGCTGAACTGAAGGGGCTTCTTCAGTCCGTTCAGGGCATGGATGTGATCGGCGTAACAGCGGCGATCATCTCGAAATGCAGCAGCACTAATACACCGCAGCCGGTGTTCGCCATCGTGCGGAAGGAACAGCAGGCGGTAGAGGCTATCCTAGCGAAGAAGGACAGCCTGGTAGTTGTCCTGGACGGTGTCCAGGACCCCGGTAATGTCGGCACCATCATCCGCAGCGCGGATGCAGCGGGAGCAGACGGAGTGATCCTCGGCCAAGGCTGTGCCGACCTCTACAATCCGAAGACCATTCGTTCCACGATGGGCTCGATGTTTCATCTCCCGGTGGTGGAGGGAGATTTAAGTGAGATTTTGCCACAGGCCCGAGAACGCGGGGCGTTGTTGGTGAGTACTTCGCTGCAGGGAGAAGAATCTTGCTATCAGCATGATTTTCACGGCAGTCAGTGGTTGCTGATTGGCAGTGAGGGCAAAGGCATTTCGCCGGAAACTGCGCGACTCGTGGATAAGAGTATCATCATCCCGATGGCAGGCCGCGCTGAATCACTAAATGCGGCGATGGCGGCGACGATTTTGCTGTTTGAGGGAATGAGACAGCGAGAGGCATAAGCTGCTTATAAAAAAGGAACGGACGATAAAAAACTGCAAGCTCATGATTGAGTTGCAGTTTTTTTGTCGTTTTTAAGAAGCCTGCTCAAACTGGCTATTGTAGAGCTCTGCATAGAATCCGTTCTGAGCCAGCAATTCTGCGTGGCTGCCGCTTTCCAAGATATCGCCGTCCTTCAGGACCAGAATCACATCAGCATTCTTAATCGTTGAGAGCCGGTGTGCGATAACGAAAGAGGTTCTGCCTTCCATAAGCTTATCCATTGCCTGCTGAATCAGCAGCTCTGTACGGGTATCCACTGAGCTTGTAGCTTCATCAAGAATGAGCATCGGCGCATCTTTCAGCATCGCGCGAGCGATGGTCAGCTGCTGCTTTTGTCCGGCGGACAGATTAACTTTATCGTTCAGTACGGTGTTGTATCCGTCACTTAAGGATTTAATGAAGCGGTGCAGGCCAACGGACTTGCAAGCCTCTATAAGCTTCTCGTCTGTAATGTTCTGCTGATTGTAAATCAGGTTCTCTTTGATGGTACCCTCAAACAGCCAGGTATCCTGCAGGACCATACAGAACAGATCATGAATGTTCTCTCTCGTAAGGCTGCTGATCGGCGTATCATCGATGTAGATTTCTCCACCCGTTAATTCGTTGAACCGGATGAGCAGATTGACCAACGTAGTTTTGCCTGCGCCGGTAGGACCAACGATCGCCACTTTTTGCCCAGGTTTTACATCTGTCGAAAAGTTATTGATAATCAGTTTTTCTGAAGTCTCATACGCAAATTGTACTTGGTCAAATTTCACTTTACCTTTAGCAGTTGGCAGTGTGTTCTCTTTGTGACTCTCGTCTTCCATTTCCTCAGCCTCCAGAAATTCGAACACGCGTCCGCCAGCTGCAGATGCAGCTTGCAGGCTCTGCGCGGCCTGGGCAATCTGAGACAACGGCTGGGTAAAGTAACGTACATACATAATGAAGGCGACGATAACCCCAAATGAAATCGTACCGTTCATGGCGAGTACACCTCCAACGATACAGACGGCAACGAATCCAAGATTACCAATAAAGCCCATCAGGGGTGGCATCAGCCCAGAGAGGAATTGTGCTTTGAAGGCGCTGTTCTTCAGTCCCTGATTTAATTCCTGGAAGGTAGTGCGCATCTGCGCTTCGCCATTATACGCTTTAACTACATTATGTCCTGTGTACACTTCTTCGACATGACCGTTGATTTTACCTAAATACTCCTGCTGGCTAGAAAAATATTTCTGCGATTTCTTCATAATGACCACCATAAGGCCAAAGCCGATGATCGTTGCCACGATAGCGGTAAGGGTCATAATTACATTGGTCTTCAGCATCATGACGATCGAACCGACGAACATAGCTAAGGCGGTTACGACATTACCAATACTCTGATTCATCGATTGCCCGATGGTATCTACATCATTCGTTACCCGGGATAAAATATCACCTGTGGCCGATTTATTATAGTAGGAGATTGGAAGTTTGTTCATTTTATGAGCCAGATCAGTTCTTAATTTCTTCGAGACCTTCTGGGTAATAATCGACATGATCAAGCCTTGCGAGAGTGACAACAACGCACCGACGCCGTAAATTATGACGAGGGTAATGCCAATGGTAGTAATGCCGTCCATATCGATGCTGCCGGCAAGACCAGCTGTAATTTTGTCGGTGATCTCGGAGAGTTTGTCCGGGCCGAATAACGTGAGCACCGTTCCAGCTGCCGCGCAGATTAGCGCAATCACAATAACCGGAACATATTTACGGCAGTAGCGGAGCAGCTTGCTCCATGTATTCTGGCCTTTATTTTTGGTTTTCATTATGCAAGCTCCTCCTTCGTAAGCTGAGAATAAGCAATTTCCTGATAGACGTCGCAGGACTGCATTAGTTCGTCATGGGTTCCCATACCTGCGATTCGTCCGGCTTCCAGCACAATGATCTTGTCGGCATCTTTAATCGTACCAATACGCTGTGCAACGATCAGCATCGTTGAATCATGCGCGTCTTTCTTAAGCTCACTGCGCAGTTTGCGGTCAGTCTTATAGTCAAGCGCGGAGAAAGAATCGTCAAAGATTAATATTTCTGGACGCCGGGCAATCGCTCTGGCAATCGACAGCCGCTGTTTTTGCCCGCCAGACAGATTCGTACCGCCTTGGGCGATATGGGCATCATAGTTCCCCTCTAGCTTTTCTACAAATTCAGAGGATTGGGAAGTGTACACCGCATCTACAATATCTGAACTGAGGACCTGACCGGATCCGTTCTCACCAAATGCAATATTGGAGGACACTGTTCCGCCAAATAGAACAGCCTTCTGAGAGACATAGCCCATTTTATTCCGCAGCGCTTGCTGGTCGTATTTCTTGACATTAATACCATTTACCAGCACTTCGCCTTCTGTAGCATCATAGAAACGGGGAATGAGGTTAACAAGTGTACTTTTCCCGCAGCCTGTAGATCCGATAAAAGCAACCGTCTCCCCCTGCTTCGCCGTGAAGCTGATGTTCTCCAACACATATTCCTCTGCATCTGGATATTTGAAGCTAACCCCCTTGAATTCAATCTCATCTTCTCTCTTCACAGGGAATTGAGTTACTGATCCATTCTTCAAGCTAGGTACTGTGTCTAGCACTTCATTGATACGTTTAGCCGATACTTGAGCACGGGGCAGTAGAATAAAGATCATAATCAGCATCATAAAGGCCATAACCACTTGCATGGCATAAGATGAGAATACGATCATATCTGAGAACAAGCCCATCTTGGCAGTACCCTCAGCTGCTTGAATGAGCACTGCACCCACCCAATAGATGGAGAGACTGAGTCCACTCATAATCAAAGTAATACTCGGCATCAATAGGGTCATCACATTGTTGGCAAATAGGTTGGTACTGGTAAGCTCGTTGTTAGCTACAGCGAACTTCTGTTCTTGATATTCCTCGGCATTATACGCCCGGATGACACGAAGACCGTTAAGATTCTCTCTGGATACACGATTCAGATTATCTGTAAGCAGCTGCAGCTTTTTAAATTTCGGCAGGACGAGCACGATACAGACTGCGACAATAACTACTAGCAATGCGACCGCGGCACCTGTCGTAAGAGTCCACTCCCAGCTTTTGCCCGAAATCTTGAGTATCGCCCACACTGCGAGGATGGGTGCTTTCACAAGTAGCTGTAAGCCGATCACAATCAGCATTTGTACTTGCGTGATGTCATTCGTGGAACGGGTAATTAGACTGGCTGTTGAGAAGTTACTGATCTCCTCCATCGAAAAGGATTGTACCTTATCGAACAATTTGGAACGCAATCTTGCAGACAAATCGGCTGCTATTCTTGCAGCAATGCCCGCTACAACAACCGAGGTCGCCAGACTGCCAAGAGCACAGAGTAGCATCCAACCGCCTGCGAAAAGGATTTCATTCATTTCGCTTCCTGGTGTCTGGATCAGCCGGGTAATATCACTCATGTAGTCAGGCAGTTCTAAATCCAGCCAGACTTGAGCGATAATGAACATGAGACTGATACCGAATAAGAACCATTCTTTGGGTTCCAGATTCTTGAGTAATTTCAACATAAGAATGACTCCTTTGCATTATCGTTGCTATGATCTTAACGGAGAATGATAAACTGAAAGTTAACTTTTGCTATGAAAAGAAAGAAGAGACCGTCCCTTAAGCCATAGAATGACTGCTTGGGGTGGTCTCTTCTGTTTGAGCAGATATACGTGAACACATTAGCATTTTATAAAAAATACACATAATCTATGGATTCTTCAATAAAGTCTGCGCCAGTTTCACTTTTCCTTTTTTGATACATTGTGAATCCAACACTTTCGTACATCCGTTAAGCAGGGTTTAAATCGTCATTCGTGGTTACAATAATTTTTGTTACATCATTCTATTCAAGGAGAATTCCCCGGTTAAAGCCGCTCAGTTTTTTGAATTGTACACTCATTTACTGGTAACCCCCAATTCTTTATTTACCTTTTTAAAATCGGGGAGCAGCACGGTAAAAGTGGTTCCTTGCATTGGAACACTGTCGCAGGTGACGGTTCCGCCGTGCAGCTCAATGATTTTTCGGACAATCGTAAGCCCCAGGCCATTACCGGCAGTAGAGTGAGAGGTATCTTGCTGATAGAACTTGTCGAAGACCTTGGGAAGTGCACTTGGACTGATGCCTGCTCCATTATCACGGAACGTAATTTCAACCTGATCTTTCAACTGCCTCATAGTAACTTCGATTTCGCCGTGCTCGGGAGTGAATTTAATCGCATTGTCCAATAAATTCAGCCAGACCTGGTTCAGCATCTCTTTATTCCCAGGTACCATATAGTCCTGTACGTTTGCTTTGAAGGAAATATGCTTTTTCGTAAGTTTAGTATGCAGTAGCAGGACACATTGGCGAATTTGTTCTCCGACATTGAAGGGCTGCCGGTCGGTTAATATGGCCTGTGCTTCCACTTTGGAGAGGTTCAATACATTGGAGGCCAGTGTAGCCAGGCGGGTAGATTCCTCGATAACAATATCCAGATATTCATTCCGTTCATCCTTATTCAGCTCGTCATCCTTCAGGATTTCAGCGAACCCTTTAATCGACACAATCGGAGTACGGAATTCATGGGAGAAATTGTTTACAAAGTCTGTTCGCAGAATTTCAATGCCACCCAGTTCCTCGGCCATCCGGTTAATATTCTCGGAAAGAATCTTGAATTCCGGAGGGTGCTTGAGCTGCAGCCGCATGGAGAAATCGCCTCCGGCCAGTTGGTCAATGGCATCAATAAATGTGCGGATTGATTTCAGCATTCTGCGACTGGTAATTACTGATGTGACGGTGCCGATAATAATGCAGGCGATCAGTATAATCAAGGTGAGAATTTTTTTGTCCTGAAGAATCCGCTCATCAAGTAGGCCGAAGGCCAAGGACAAGTAGGTCAGAATTCCGGTGATTAACACTGTAATGAGGAAAATAATGAATACAGCAAGCGAGAAGTAGATTGGCAGACTGATTTTGCTGCTTAGCTTTTTGATCATTTTCTCACCGCCTTGTATCCGAGACCGCGGACGGACACAAGTTCAAATTCCGGATAGTTTTCAAACCGTTTCCGCAAGCGGTTGATATGTACATTAACCGTAGTGTCCGTAGTCTCGCTGTCCATCCCCCAGATTTCGTCCATCAGCTGGATTCGAGTGAAAATGCGCTCCGGATAGGATAAAAGCTTATAAAGGAGATGGAATTCCTTCTGGGGAAGTGTCTGTTTTTCATTGTCTCGAGTTACTGTTAACGTATCGAAATCAAGAATAATTTTACCGACTACAAGCTTACGGGCGCTTACAATCTGCGAGCGGCGCAGAAGGGCTTGTATTCTCAACAGCATTTCTTCTGTATCTACAGGTTTGGTCATATAATCGTCGGTTCCGAGGCGAAAGCCTTTTTTCTTATCTTCTGGAAGCTGTTTGGCCGTGGCCATGAGGATCGGGATCATGTTGTTCGCATTCCTTAGCTCCTCGGCAAATTCATAACCATCCATCCCCGGCATCATGATATCGAGAATAATTAGATCAATATGCTGGATTTCAAGAACTTCCAGTGCCTGGATTCCATTCTCGGCGGTTAATACTTCATAACCTTCCCGTTTCAGGACAGCGTTCATCAGCTTTCTGACATGCTTATCGTCTTCCACAACGAGGATCTTAATCATGGTTTCACTCCAATAGGTTCTGGTTTTGACCGCTTGTTCCCATAATTCTAATTGATAAAAGTGCTAAAGACAAAATCCTTAGCGGTTGGGCAAACTAGTTGTCTCCCGTTGAATTAGTTGAAACGACAGCGGCTGCAGCTCCATGTCCCTACCAAGCAGCGCTGGAGCCAACAGAAGAAAAGCATTCTCCGCTTGTCCCGCAATCGGATTCAGAATGGTCGTGATTCCAAGAGTTCGCGACAGCTCTGAATTATCAAAACCAACGATGGCGAGATCCCCGGGTACGTCCAATTTGTGTCTGCGTGCTTCGTTGAGAATACCCGCTGCCACCAAATCATTGGAGCACAGAATCGCATCTGGCCGGTCTGTTTCATCCATAAGGGAGCGCAGCAACTGCTCTCCGTCGTGGATACTGTAAATCGTAGAGTAATACCATTTCTCCATAACGGGCAGATTATATTTGGTCATGATTTGCTCATAGGCCAGGCGTCTGCTGTGGGTATTGATGCTGCTAGGACGGCCGAAAGCATTAGCGATGCGCTTATACCCTCGCTCTATCAGATGCTCCAGAGCAAGTGCATATCCATCATACTGGTTCATGGCAACGGACGGTATTTCAGGATGGTCCATACGCTGCCAGGATACGATTGGCCCGTATTTGCAGTAGGAAGAGATAACATTCTGTGCGTTGACGGAGGTCAGGATGAGCAGGGCGTCGACTCGTTTCATTTTGAGATCCTCAAAGGCCTGAAGCTCCTTCTGCTTATCCCCGCCGGTAGTATAAATAATCGTCTGATAACCATAATGATCGGAGATTTCGACGAAGCTGTTCATAAAGCTCAGAATAAGCTCGTTTAGGTCCATGGTGATCATGCCGATTTGCTGCGTTTGACCTTTGGATAAAGAAATGGCATTGCGGTTAGGGACATAGTCCGTCTCCTTCATGATGGCGAGAATTTTCTCACGAGTCTCCTTACTAACATGGGGCGATTCGTTTAGGACGCGGGATACCGTGGCTTTGGAAAAGCCTGACAGTTTAGCGATTTCGTCAAGAGTGGACATCGGCTTGTTCTCCTTCGCATGATTAGTACTTGACATGTAACGCGTTCCAAGGTTTAGGATTCGAATTAGAGCAGTAATCCTATACTATCACAATAGCAAAGGCGGGAAAAAATATGGAATTGCAATTTCCAAAAGGATTCTTATGGGGCGGTGCTGTAGCAGCCAATCAGCTTGAAGGGGCGTATCAGGAGGATGGTAAAGGATGGTCCACCCAAGATGTTATGCCGAAGGGGATTAAGTCTGCGCCTACAGAGGTTCCTACCGACGATAATATGAAGCTGGTGGGAATCGATTTCTATCACCGATATAAAGAAGATATTAAGCTGTTCGCGGAAATGGGCTTTAAAGTGTTTCGGACGTCTATTGCCTGGTCCCGGATTTTTCCGAAAGGGGACGAGCTGGAGCCCAATGAAAAAGGTCTGCAGTTTTACGACGACCTATTCGATGAGTGTCATAAATACGGCATCGAGCCACTGGTGACTATCTCCCATTATGAAACTCCGCTGCATTTGGCAAGAGAATATGATGGATGGGTTAACCGTAAGATGGTGGATTTTTATGAGCGCTATGTGAGAACGATATATAATCGTTACAAGAACAAGGTTAAATATTGGCTGACCTTTAACGAGATTAACTCCATTCTTGAGTTCCCATTTATGAGTGGAGGGATCAATACGCCGTTAGAGAAATTGAGTAAGCAGGATCTGTATCAAGCTATTCATCATGAGTTCGTAGCAAGTGCTCTGGCTGTGAAGATCGGACATGAGATTAATCCAGACTTCCAAATCGGGTGTATGGTGCTTAGCATGCCGATTTATCCGCTCACTCCGCATCCGGACGATTTGATCAAGGCGATGCAAAGTGATCATAAAAATATGTTCTTTGCGGATGTTCATGCTAGAGGGTATTACCCCGGCTATATGAAGCGGTTCTTCAAAGAAAATGGGATTCACATTCATTTTGAGCCAGGGGACGAAGAGATTCTGAAGCATACGGTGGATTTCATATCGTTCAGTTACTATATGAGCACTTGTGAAACGGCTGATCCAGAGAAACAGATCAGAGGAGAAGGGAACCTGCTGGGTGGGGTGCCTAATCCGTATCTGGAAGCGAGCGAATGGGGCTGGCAGATCGACCCGCAAGGCTTGCGTTATGTTATGAATATGTTCTACGACCGATATCAGAAACCGCTGTTTATCGTGGAAAATGGTCTTGGCGCTGTCGATCAGCTGGTATTAGATGGGAACGGCGAAAAGGTAATAAACGACGACTATCGGATCAATTATTTACGAGATCATCTGGTTCAGGTCGCGGAGGCTATTGCCGATGGAGTGGAAGTCATGGGCTATACAAGCTGGGGCTGCATCGACTTGGTTAGCGCAACGAGCGCCGAACTAAAGAAACGTTATGGCTTCATTTATGTGGACCGTCATGACGATGGCTCGGGCACTCTTGAGAGATTCCGGAAAAAGTCCTTCCACTGGTACAAAGAAGTGATTGAATCCAACGGGCAGAACCTGTTCTAGTATGCCGGTTGACATCATGAATTGAACATGTTAATTTGTAAGTAACAATTAATCGGATATCAGGATTGCTACTGCATAGCAGGCAAAACCTAAGTTTCATTTATGTTTACGGGAGATTTCTCTCTCGTGCATGAATGTGATTTAGGTTTTTTTGCGTTCATTCCTTCTCGATTGATTAATATATCTGTTACCAAAGGGGTGTAGGATAATGAGTTATGAACAGCTGGGTAAAGACATCATTCAATCTGTCGGTGGAGAGAAAAATATTAACAACGTAATTCACTGTGCTACTCGACTAAGATTCACGCTTAATGATGAACAGAAAGTTGATAAAGAAAAGCTGGATAAAATGGAAGGGATTATTGGTGCAGTTAGCAAAGGGGGACAATTCCAAGTCATTGTGGGTACTCATGTTGCTGATGTTTATAAAGAGATAAGCAAATCCATATCTCCTAATAGTAATTCTGGCGATAATACGGTTAAGAAACCTATAGGAACCTTGATTTTTGATGTGATTTCTAGAAGCTTCTCGCCTTTAATTGGTGCCTTAGCGGGTGCGGGTATGTTGAAAGCGCTATTAACTGTACTGACTTCGTTAAATGTTTTAGCGGCAGATGGAGAGACTTACAAAGTATTAGCCGGCGCTAGTAATGCTGTGTTTTACTTTCTGCCAATTTTCCTAGGCATTACGTTATCGATTAGACTTGGTGTAAATGCTTATGTAGGGGGCGCTATCGGTGCGGCTTTACTCGAACCTAATATTACGGGATTAGCCAGTGTTGAATCTCCACATTTTCTAGGTATTCCTTTAGTAATGTCGGATTATTCATCGAGCGTTTTTCCGATTTTCATCGCCATCTGTATATATGCTTTATTAGATAAGCAACTAAGAAAATTTATACACAAGGATTTACAATTGTTCTTGGTACCTATGTTATGTTTGATGTTGATTGTTCCTTTGACCATTTTGGTTTTCGGACCGTTTGGAGTAAATGTAGGGAACTTAATCGGAGACGCTATTGTGTTCCTCAGTAGTAAGAGTGGTATTATTACGGGTGCAATTGTGGGGATTTCCTGGACGTACCTGACCGTGCTCGGTTTGCACTGGGGACTCGTTCCGATTATTCTTGAAAACATTGCTAAGGGTGGAGATCCGATCTATGCAATGGCAGGTATGGCTATTTTCGCCCAACTTGGTGTAGCCTTAGGGATTTTCTTGAAAACAAAAGACAAAAAGTTGAAAACATTGGCCGGAAGTACCTTTTTACCTGGCGCGCTCTCAGGCGTAACTGAACCTATTATTTACGGATTGTTGACACGTTACAAACGGACTTTTATTTATGTATCTATTGCCGGTGGTCTAGGTGGAGCGATGTCAGGTCTTGCTGGTGTAAAAATGGAAGTATTCGCATTTGTGAGCGTATTAAGTCTTCCTGCATTCTCACCTTTGGCTATTCAAGCGATCATAGCTCTTGGGACGATTATATTGGCTACGGTGATTACGATGTTCTTTGGTTTTGAAGACAAAAAGAAAGCGAATGCTGTGGAAGAAACATCGAATGGTGTAGAAGAAAAGACGAATATGAATACTGAAAAGAGCGAGAATATTCTCCCACACGCTGTGAAAAGTACAACTGTTGTAAGCCCTCTTGCCGGTAACGTAATCCCTTTGTCCTCCGTAGATGATGCTGCATTTGCTTCTGAAGCAATGGGTAAGGGGATGGCAATTGAACCTTCAGAAGGTAAGCTGTACTCCCCAGTAAGCGGGGTTGTATCCACCATTTTTAGAACAGGTCATTGTATTGCAGTCGTATCGGATGATGGCGTTGAAGTTCTAATCCATATCGGTATAGAAACTGTGAAGTTAAAAGGGAAATACTTTGATGTGAAAGTGGAAGAAGGAGCAACGGTTAAGCAGGGTGACCTACTGATTGAATTTGATCTCGAACAAATAAAAAATGAAGGCTATCAAAGCACAACGCCGATCATTATCACCAATACAGCTAACTATAGTGACGTCATTGGCACTAAAAAAGCAGCGATCACACCGGGCGAAGATTTGTTGACGGTATTAGTTTGATTTAGTGGTAGGTCATAAGAATTAAAACGAAATCGATCTCTTAGTATGGATGCTGAGAGGTCGATTTTTTATGAAAAACATAATAAAAATATAGCTAGCTGCGCATAATGGAAAGGATTGTTAGATGCTTGTCGATTAAATAAGTCCATGGTATGATTTTTATAAATTAATAATTGTGGATTGTTACTGGTCGTGCAGGCAAAACCCGAAGTTTAGCCATTTGTTAATGGTTACTTTTGGTTTTGCCTTTTTTAATTTCTGGTACAAGGGGTTGCCGTATGCGGATCGAAAAAGTGTTAAACAACAATGTTGTTACTGTCATAGATGATCTTAATTTTGAACTGGTAGTCATGGGAAGAGGACTTGCCTTTAAGAAAAAACAAGGGGACTATCTAGAAGAAGACAAAATTGAAAAGATCTTCACTTTAAGCAATCAAAAGCTTTCAGATAAGCTAAAAACACTGCTTTCTGAGATTCCAATAGAGCATATGGAGCTTTCAGAAGAGATCATCAATTTCGCCAAGCTGCAACTAGGTAAAATGCTGGATGATAGTATCTACATCAGTCTGACCGATCATATCAGCTTTGCGTTAGAGCGATTCTCAAAAGGGATGAAGATTAAAAACGCCATGCTATGGGAGATCAAAAAGTTCTATAAGGAAGAATATGAGGTTGGGAAAGCTGCACTTCAAATTATTCATTCAAAGTTTGGCATTATGCTTCCCGAGGATGAGGCTGGACATATTGCTCTCCATCTGGTGAATGCTGAACTGAATGAAGAGATGCCGAATATGGTCAATATTACGAAGATTATGAATGACATCTTAAATATAGTGAAGCATCATTTTAGACTAGAGTATGATGAGGAGTCCCTCGCTTATTATCGGTTTATCACTCACTTGAAATTTTTTGCCCAACGTCTCATCAACGGCACTCCACCTCCGGATAATGAGAATGGCTTATTTAATTTAGTGAAGGAGCAATACAAAGAAGCTTTCGCCAGCGTTGAGAAAATAAAAATCTATATTGATAAAACATACAATCGTGAATTAACAAATGATGAAATGTTGTATCTCACCATACACATTGAAAGAATTACAAACCAAAAAATGGAGTAGCAAACATCCTAATGATCAAGGAAGCCCTTGATTTATTAGGATTTTTTTTAGAAAAAAGTTCAGCTATATAAAATTTTAACTTTGACTTTCAGTGGAATCACGTATAAGATAACTATTATGTTCTCTATGATAATCATTATCAATAGAATGATAACAATTATCATAGAATATAACTTCGAGCGGTACATACAGGGGGATAAAGAGAATGCACAAAAGGTTGATTAGTTTATTTATGGTTATTGCTATCGTATTGGTAGTATCAGGCTGTGGTACTAACCAAAAGAATAATTCAACATCAAACGCGGGAGCAAATGACAAACCAGCTTCTGAAAATGCAAGTAGTGAATCTACAAGCGGTCCGATCGTATTAAAAGATTCTAAAGGCGAGGTTAAGTTGGATAAACCTGCGCAAAAGGTTGTAGTTCTGGAGTGGACATTTACGGAAGATATTATTGCGCTCGGAATGCAGCCGGTGGGGAACGCCGATAACGAAAACTACAAGTTATATGTAACTTCTGAAGTACCACTTGATGCAAGCGTAACGGATGTTGGTTCACGCGACGAGCCCGATCTAGAGACCATTGCTTCATTAAAACCAGATTTGATTATTGCGAATACGGGTGGACACGAAGGAATTTATGATCAATTAAAAGGCATCGCTCCAACACTGATTTTCGGTCTGTATCCGGAAGAAGGACAAGGCAATCAGTATACGTTGATGGAAGATACTTTCAAAACGATTGCAGCGGCTGTAGGTAAAACCGCGGAAGGCGACAAGGTTCTTGCTGACCTGGATGCACATTATGCGGAAGCGAAGGCAAAGCTGGCTGAAGCAGGTAAAGAAGGCTTGAATTACGTGCTGACGCAAGCTTACAGCTATCAGAATGCGGCAACATTGCGTCTTTTTACAGATAACTCACTTGCTGTACAAACATTGGAACGGATTGGTTTGAAGAACGACTGGAAACCCGAAAAATTCGAAGCTTACGGATTCACTACATCAACGGTTGAAGCATTGCCGGCTGTTCAGGATACTAACCTGATGTATATCGTCCAGAAGGATGATAATATTTTCACGAAAGAGCTGAAGGATAATTCCGTGTGGAACGGCCTTAACTTTGTGAAAGAAAATCGTACCTTCGGATTGAGCAGTACTACTTGGGTATTCGGCGGTCCGATATCCTCTAAAGTTATCGTGGATGAAGTTATAAATACATTAACGAAATGAGTGCTTTTATGAACGGGAAGAGCAGCAAAGAAGCCTCAAGCGGAATGACTTGGCGAATCATTGGAATATTTGGGGGCGGCCTTGCCGTCCTCTTTGTTCTGTCCATTCTAAGCCTAGGCTTCGGGGAAGCCAAAATTCCTGCAGCTACGGTATTGAAGGGATTGCTAAATCGCCAGGATGTGATGGAACATAATCTGCTATGGGATATCCGTATGCCGCGTACGGTGATTGGCCTACTGGCTGGGGCCGCTCTAGCTGCGGCTGGAGCATTATTGCAAACGATAACGAAGAATCCGCTTGCTTCCTCAGATACATTGGGGATTAATGCTGGAGCTTATTTTATGGTTGTCCTAGGTATGGTTACTTTTCCAGCTTTGCAGCATGAATTCCCATTTTTGCTTGCAGTAGCAGGGGGGCTGCTTGCTGCACTGGCTGCCTATTTGTTGAGTGGTGGTAAGGGGGCCACACCTGTCCGATTAGCTTTGTCAGGTATGATCGTGTCTATGGTTCTCGGCGCGTTTACATCGGCCCTACATATTTTCAACAAGAACGAAACGCAAAACCTATTTTTATGGGGCTCCGGCTCACTGATTCAGCTAGATTGGGACGGTGTTAAGTATGCCTGGCCTTTTGTTATTCCATTGCTAATAGCAGCTATGCTCGCAGGTAGGCAGTTTGACGCGTTGGAGCTTGATGAGTCCACTGCTCGTTCACTCGGGCAACGTGTTGGATTGGCACGGGGGTTAGGTCTAGGTTTATCTGTATTGTTGGCTGCGGTCGTGGTCAGCGTGGTCGGTCCGATCGGATTTGTGGGTCTGGTGGCTCCTCATCTGGTTCGGCTTAGCGGTATTCGAAAGCACCACCTGCTCATTCCTGCAAGTGCGCTGTGGGGAGCACTGCTCATTACGGCAGCGGATACGCTTGCGCGTATGGTTCGTAGCAGTGTAGGTGAGATGCCAGTTGGGGCGGTTATGGCGATTATTGGAGCGCCTTGGCTCATATGGCTGGTGCTCACCAAGATGAAAAATATATCGGGTTCAGGCTCAGGTCAGTCATCTATGAATATAGGTGGAACTGCGCTTCGGATGCGCTTTGTTCCGGCGGTGATAACCATGACCGTACTGCTCGTTGCGGTTATCCTTGTGAGTTTGTCACTTGGGGGAACGAGAATACCGATTAGTGAGCTACTGAGCAGTCTTATCCACAGCGGAGATGGATCTTATTCCGTCCTGCTGAATTTACGGCTTCCGCGTACACTCGTTGCGGCTGGAGGCGGTATCGCGCTTGCCATTAGCGGTGTCTTGATTCAAAGCGCTGTCCGAAATCCGCTGGCTGACGCCTCCATTATTGGTGTGACCTCGGGTGCTGGATTGGGGGCGCTAACTGTGATGATCGCTTTTCCGGCACTGACGGTAATAGCGGTCCCCATTGCAGCAATTACGGGTGGTGCTCTAGCTGCAGCCTTTGTGTTTGTTATGGCATGGCGTAGAGCCTTGAATCCATCTGTCCTTATTCTGCTTGGAATAGCTGTATCAGCCATTGCCTCTGCGGGAATACAGGTTATGATCGTCAAGGGGAGTTTATGGAGCAGCAGCTCCTTAATTTGGTTAACGGGTTCGACTTACGGACGAAGCTGGAATCAATTTAATAGCTTGTTTATCTTTTTGATTGTACTTGTTCCATTGGCTTATTATTTAGGACGCAGATTCGATTTATTAGCATTTGGAGATGAGAGTTCAACAGGTTTGGGTCTGCCCGTTCGCGGAACTCGACTTTGGGCGATGATTATCGGTGTGATGCTTGCAGCGGGAGCCGTTGCAAGTGTAGGAACCATTGGGTTCCTCGGACTTATGGCGCCGCATGCGGTACGGATGATGATTGGGCATCACACAAGACGATCTATTGTTTTGTCAGGATTACTTGGCGGATTGATGCTCGTGATTGCGGATACGCTGGGAAGAACCATTATGGCGCCGAAAGAAATTCCATCGGGTCTTATAATAATGTTGATCGGAGCTCCGTATTTCTTGTTCTTGATGTACCGATCTCAGGCTAGAAAAGTGTAATACCCTTGGGACGCTACAGAATATGATGATTCGATAAACGTAAGGAGAGAGAGTGGTAATACCACTCTCTCTCCTTTTTTTTCTCCGGGTGCTTAGCTCTTCTTTTATCAAGGTTTGATTGAAGTTTAGATTATTTTTTTGTAACCTATAAATCATGAAACTTTTATATACTTAGAAGCGTCAGATGAGTAGGTAAAAAATGTATTCGTCATTCCAGGAGGGTGGATCTGTGAAGAAGTTATGGATTTCAATTTTAGTAGTTTTAGTAGTCTTTCCGATGATGTTTCAATCCTCTGTAAAGGCTGCTACTCCGATCAGTATTATTATTGATGGGGTTCGATTGTCTACAGATCAAGCACCGGTGATGGTGAATGGACGGACGATGGTGCCGTTGCGGGCTATTTTTGAAGCCTTTAATGCCACCATCAAGTGGAATCAAAAAGCACAAACTGTAACTGCAACTAAAGATGATACAACGATTATGTTAAAGATTGGCTCAAAGACCGCCACCATTAACAATAAGGCTGTAACGCTAGACGTGCCTGGTTTGAATCTGAAGGGGAGAACGATGGTCCCAACAAGGTTCGTCAGTGAAGCACTGGGCCATGAAGTAGGATGGAACCCCAAGACGCAAGTTGTAACTATAACAACTTCAGCCTCTAACGTTGGAAATGCAGGCCCAGTATCCAACGTAGTAGCGCAGGATGTGAGTGATTTCGGTGATGGTCGTGATCTTCAGGTTAGTTTCACTCGAGCGGCAAATGAGTCACTAGTGGATCATTACCGTGTTTTGATTGTGAAATCAGGGAATATTCTCAACTTGTCGTCCGCACAAACGATAACCTCTTACAATTATTCTACGGTATTACCAACAGGTACTAATCCTTCGATTCAATTGACTTCTGCTTCGAGGACTGTTGATGGTGATTCAATTAAGAGTAATCAAGCGTATGTGGCTTATGTCTTGACGGTTGGCAAAGGAAGTAATGCCAGTGCACTTTCTAGTGGATCCTCCACTATGACTCTAGTGAATAAGACTGTAGCGGCAATAAATAATGTACAAGTAAATGATATAAGCGATTATGGGGATGGAAGAGATTTATCGGTAAGCTTCAATAAGCTGTCAGATGAGTCGAAGGTAAGTTCTTATCGGATATTTGTTGTCAAAGCTACTAATTATTCGAATTTTAATTTAGCTACAGCAAATAATGTGACCAGTGCTAATTACACGTTAGTCAGCAAGACAGGTAATAATATCACGCAAATTTTATCTTCAGGAGCCAGAGATGTGGACGGAGCTCTTGTTAAAACTGGCGTGAGCTACAGAGTGTTTGTCATGGCAATTGATAGCAGTAATGCAGCAAATAATGTATTATCTTCTGTTTCATCTGCAATTACGCTGTCCAACATAGGGGTTTCTAACTTAAGTGTTAGCGACGTTAACAACTATAATGATGGCCGAGATTTGAGGGTATCATTTACTCATGCGACGGACGAAACCTATATTAGCCAGTATCGTATCCTGGTAGTTCCGACGTCATATTACAGTAGCTTTAGTTTAGCTGAAGCCAATAATATATCCAGTGCCTACTATACAGCAGTGAGTACAACAGGTACTACAACCAATCAAGTATTGACTTCATCAACCAGAGATGTACGTGGAGCTTTGATAAAGAATGGAGTAAACTATAAAGTATATATTTTATCTATTGGAAGCAGTAATACTGGCAATGTGCTTTCGTCACCTTCATCGGTCATTACGTTGTTGAATGATTCTAGTGTGAGTATCGTCTCAAACTTGAGTGTCAGTGACGTTAACGACTATGGTGATGGCCGAGATTTGAGAGTGTCCTTCACTCATCCGACGGACGAAACCTATATTAGCCAGTATCGGATTATGGTAGTACCCACATCCTATTATAGTAGCTTTAGTTTAGCTGAAGCGAATAATGTATCAAGTAGCAACTATACATCGGTGAGTACATCTGGGTCTTCTACCAGTCAAGTATTGAATTCGTCAACTAGAGACGTTCTCGGAGCTTCGATAAAGAATGGAACTAGCTATAGAGTATATGTGTTATCCATCGGAAGCGGGATTTATTGGGATTCGAATGTACTCTCATCCGCTTCATCGGTCATTACGTTGTTGAATGATTCTAGCATAAAAGCCGTTACAAACTTGAGTGTCAGCGATGTAAATGACTATGGCGATGGCCGGGATTTAAAGGTGTCGTTTAGCCATGCCACAGATGAAACGTACATTAGCCAATACCGAATTATGGTGGTGCCTACGTCCTATTACAGCAGCTTTAGCCTATCCGAAGCGAATAATGTATCCAGTTCTAACTATACTTCGGTAAGTACATCAGGCAACAGTACCAGTCAAGTATTAGAATCCTCAGCCAGAGACGTACGAGGCAATTTGATTAAAGATGGAACCAGCTATAAAGTATATGTGCTATCTATTGGTAGTGGAAATTATGCCGGTCCCAATGCATTATCCTGGGAGTCATCGGTCATTACGTTGTCTACGACTAAGAGCCCAGTGATCTCTGTAACCAATGTAACGTATAAAGAGGACAATGGCAGAATCCTGATTAGCTTCGTCAAATCAGCCAATGAGTCCAATATTTCTGAATATCGAGTATTGGTGGTTCCTTCCAAACAAGGGTTTGGTTCTGCGGATGCTATTGAGGTGAGATCTTCGTATTATACGTCTGTAACCCCTAACGGGACGAATCCTTCCATATTCACTGCGACAAGGGATGTAAACGGAGATTCAATTGTTAAAGGTGTCAAATATAAGGTGTATGTTCTTGCTGTAGCCAATAATAGTGGTGTACAGAATGGTGGTCTTTCAAATTCTACAGAAGAATTTGAAATATAACCTCCACAGCGTGAAGGACGAGATTTTAGCCTGGCCATTCATGGTCAGGCTTTTCTTTTATGTACATAATTTCCTTGAGTTTCAAGAGGGCTTGATGAAGCGATGTTTACCTGTTTCATTGTTACATTATCCTCTGAAATACATATGTTACCAATAATCGCATTAAAAACATTTGGTTTGACCTAATGAAAGCGCTATAATTGAAAATAATTACAACCTTAAGGAGTCTACCGATGAAAAGAGGCAGAATATTCTATAAGATTTTTGTACCTATTCTGGTGCTGGGCATTGGCTTAGTCATCAGCTTCGGCAGCTATATTTATCTAACGACTATAAATTCAGTGATTGAAAGAGTGGCAGACGGGAAGCAGAGCTTAATTACGCAAATTAGAAATACCTTAGAACAGAAAATTCAAACGATCGAATACGCTTTTAATACTTACAGTACGACTAGTTCTTTTAGGGAAGTCGTTCAGAATCCAATTACGGAGCGGGATTTTGAGGCGTACCGGGATATTAACTCTCAGCTTAATTACATTGCTACGATGGGAATGGATTTCGTAGATTATTCTTTAATTAGTCTGGAGCAGAATTGGCAAATTTCTAATGGGAAGCTCTCCCATTTATCTGAAGAAGAGCGCAATACACTCTATGAGAGCTATATCGACAATCGAAGCCGGGGATTATTCTGGATTAAGACGGATAAAGGCATCCGGTTTGTAAATACCTTGCCAGTCTTCTCACAAACCAAACAAGCGATTGCCTTATCTGATATCTCACTTCAAACCTTACATAACACGCTTGAAACGGAAGGAAATACCCCAGTGTATATCCTTAACCGGGAGGGGGAGCTCTTATATGAGTCCGAGACGGGGAAATCCTTGCTAACAAGTAGGCAATTGGGACATATCACCTATGTTGCTGGCAGCGGAGGGCCTAATGGATCGATTGCTCTGGAGAGGGCCGACCATCAATCGATGAAGGCGATTTACTCTAAATCTCCCTACAATAATTGGGTTTATGTAACCTTGTTGGATCAACGTGAAATCTCCGACGCCTTAAAGACAACAAGATACGGGATTGTAATGATGGTACTACTGATCACACTGTTGATCGTAATCATCGCTTACGTGATCTCATTGTATTTCACCAAGCCCTTCCGGCAGATTCAGCGTATTTTGCCAGTCAACTCTGAGCTGGAGCCGAAAAATGAGGTGGACTGGATTATCAGCTCTATCGATACGATTTTATCGGAGAAGGAAAGTCTTGAGGGTCTGATTGAATCTGAAATGCCTCAGCTGGAAACCCAGTTTATTCTGAATTTATTCCGCAACCGGATATCACCAGAGGAGCTTAAACAGGGGATGCAGCGCTTCGGTCATAAGCTGTCAGAGGATTCTGTGTACGCCACCTTATTGATTCAACTGGATAACTATGGCGAACGTCAGGCGATTGATAAGGATCTTTTACTTGTTGCGGTTAACAAGCTGGTGGAAGAAAGGATTCCGCAGGAGAATCGGATGATCCCCATTCTGTTAAACGACCGCACGCAAGCGACCATTCTGATCTTTGAGGGAACGAATGAACAGGAGAATAGGAGACAAGTATTAGAATATGCTAAGACGATTATTCGAACAGCTAGAGAGGTCTTGAAACTATCTGTGAGCGTCGGAATCAGCAATTTTTACGATGATTTATTACTAAGCAAAGAAGCTTGTGAGATGAGTAAGCAGGCGTTGCACCATCGTTTAAATCTGGGCAAAGAGTCTATCATCTTCTATGAGGACATATCGAGAGTGATCTCAGGCCCTGTTCTACTCTATTATCCGTCTGAGTTAGAGTCACAGTTATTTGATGCGATTCGGATTGGGGATGAAGAACAAGTCTCCCGTTCTCTATATCCGCTGCTGGGTGAAATGATGAAGCATAGTAAGAATCCTCTTAATTTCGAAGTCACATTAATTCGTTTCGTGAACAATCTGATACAGCTGGAGCAGCTGCTAGGTGTTGAGGTGCTGTTAACAGAGGATAATTATACGTTGTACCACCGATTATTAGATATCCGTAACCCGGAAGAAATTGAACGTATCCTCGTGAAGGAAGTTATTCATCCGATGGTCACAAACGTAAAGGAGAAGACCGACCGTCAGTTCCGTCTCTTGTCTGATAAAATTGCAGTGATAGTCCGTTCGGAGTTCGATCAGGATCTGTCCCTGGAATTAATCGGTGATCGTCTTCATTACAGTCCTAACTATTTAAGCAGTATTTTTAAAAAAGAATTCGGCATGACGTTTAGCGAGTATGTGATGAATTATCGTCTGGAAATGGCCAAAAAGTGGCTGGTGGAGACCGATATGACCATTAAAGAGATCGCCGAACGGTTACAATACCATAATCCTCAGAACTTTATCCGATCCTTTCGTAAAAAAGAGCACGTAACCCCTGGCGCGTATCGCACCCTGAAACAGGACAAGTAATTAATTAAATCGTAAAAACAGCCAGCTCCGAGATAACGGGAGCTGGCTGTTTAGCGTCTTTTGAAAGTTTAGCCTTTAACAGAACCGAGCAAGGCACCTTTTGTGAAATGCTTCTGTACAAAAGGATAGGCGATCAGCATTGGAACGGTAGCGACAACGATAACCGCCATTTTGATGGTTTGAGCAGGGGGGAGAATATCGACCGAAGTATTATCGCCCTGCATCCCACTGGAGACGATTACGATCTGACGCAGCAGCACCTGAATCGGCCATTTTGTGGAATCTGTCATATATAAAACAGCGCTCATATAAGTGTTCCAGTAAGCTACCCCGTAGAATAGAGAGAGCGTCGCGATAGAGGGCAGCGCAAGTGGGAGCATAATTTTGAACAGTACACCGAAATCATTGGATCCGTCAATCTTAGCGGATTCCTCGAGTCCTTCCGGCAGCGCCTGAAAGAAGTTGCGCATAATGATCAGGTTAAAGGCGTTGATCGCAACCGGCATAATCATGGACCAGTAGGAGTCGATGAGTCCGAAATATTTGACCACGAGAAAAGTGGGAATCATCCCCCCGCTGAAAAGCATGGAGAACACGACTACAAAATTGATAAAATCTCTTCCATATAGATACTTTCTAGATAACCCGTAGGCCATTAAAGCAGTAAGAATCATACTTACAACAGTACCTACTAAGGTTACACCGATGGATACACCTAACCCTTTAAAGATCGTGGGCGTTGACAGTATATAACGGTAAGCATCGAGAGAGAAGGTTGTCGGGAACAGGATAAACCTTTTCTCTACCACTTCCTGTGTTGAAGCAAAAGAGCTGGCAAACACATTGACAAAGGGTAAAAGACAGATGAGGGCAATGAGCGAAAGTAGTGTGGTATTAACAATTGTAAACAGCCGGCTGCCCAAAGTTACTTTTTTAAAAGATGGTTGCGACATGCAGTTATCCTCCTTGTAATCGTTTCAATGAAACTTTATCAGGGGTCTGTTATTCCGTATATAATCATTAGCTTGGGCTTTGTTCTGGGCATGAAAACCGTACAGAAATGCAGATGATCCTTATGTATTGTAGTAATCACTATAAGAGGTGGAGGACCGGAAAAGCCTATAACCACGCGGATTTCGAAGTATCAGTATCTGATGATTATATACGTAATGGACGAATGATCGTAATGTGAGAATCGTAAAGAAACGCGATCAAGGAGGCCGATCAGGTGAAAGAGGCAAACGTCACCATGCTGAACATGAAAGTCAAGCCAGTGAGGAAAAAGCGAACAGGGCATAGCTGGCTGAGTTTAAAAAGAAACAAATTATTGTATCTGATGATACTGCCGGGGTTTCTGTATTTTGTTATTTTTAAGTACCTGCCTATGGGCGGTCTTATTATTGCTTTTCAGGATTATCAGCCGTTTCTGGGCATAGCAGATAGCCCATGGGTGGGGCTTAAGCATTTCGTCCGATTGTTTACCGAACCTACCTTCTTTATGCTATTGAGTAATACGTTAATCTTATTTGCATTAAACATTGTTATCTTTTTTCCGCTTCCGATTATACTGGCGTTGATGCTCAATGAGGTTCAGCACAAGCTGTTTAAAAGTAGTATTCAAACGATTATTTATATTCCCCATTTCATGTCATGGGTGATCATCGTCTCCATTTCCTATGTATTTATGAACGTGGATGGAGGGGTACTGAATGAAATGATGGCCGCGCTTGGGATGCAAAAAATCAGCTTCCTGACTTCTCCCGAATGGCTGCGTACCGTGTACATCGGACAGATCATCTGGAAAGAGATTGGCTGGTCTACGATTATATATCTGGCAGCCATTACTGTAGTGGACACCCAGTTATATGAAGCAGCTGAGATGGATGGAGCGGGAAGATTGCGCAAGACTTGGCATATTACCTTGCCGGCAATTCGTCCCATTATCATCACTTTGCTCATTCTGAAGATCGGTCACACACTAGATCTAGGCTTTGAGCATATGTACTTGTTGATTAATTCCTTAAACCGCGAGGTTGGAGAAATTTTTGATACTTATATTTATACCGCGGGTCTTAAGAACGGACAATTGAGTTTTAGTACCACCGTAGGTCTGTTCAAGGGTGTGGTTGGTTTGATCCTCGTTATTCTGTCGAACAAGTTTGCTAAGAAAATCGGTGAAGATGGTGTTTACTAAGCTTTACAGGACACTGAATTCGTACCTCTGCCTTCTTGGCAGAAGTGGAAGATATAACAACAAATACATTCTATTAAAGGGGTAATGTTGATGAATCGCAATTACAAGAAACTTGCAGCCTTAATGCTGTGTAGTGGGCTGTTACTCACTGCATGTGGAGGAGGCAATAACGCGAAGGAGTCGAATTCCACGAATGGGGGCACGGATTCGGCTACTAAAACAACGAATGCACCTACAGATATACTAGACTCTAAAGCAAAGATTACCTGGCTGAATATTTTGCAAACGGCTACAACGCCAACGGGCCCTATTCTGGACAAAATTGAAGAAATGACGAATACAGAAATTGAATTTTCCTGGATTCCGGATCCTTCCAAAGAAGAACGTATTAATACATCATTGGCATCGAATTCCTTGGCAGACATCGTTACCCTGACAATCCTTGATAACTCATCGGTACGTAATGCGTTGAAGGCAGGCATGTTCTGGGAAGTGAGTCCTTATCTGGATGAGTTCCCGAACTTAGCTAAGATTTCACAGGATACACGTACATCCGCATCTATTGCAGGTAAGTTATACGGTGTTCCTTTCCAAAAATCCTTGGCCAGAAACGGCGTCGTTATTCGCAAGGATTGGCTGGATAAACTTGGACTACAGGTTCCGAAAACAACAGATGAGTTGATGGAAGTCGCGAAAGCGTTTACCGAAAAAGATCCGGACGGAAATGGTAAAAAGGATACTACAGGCTTCATGGATCGTAGTGATCTTGTATATGGTGCATTCAAAACGCTGGGTTCCTACTTTGGAACACCGAACTTTTGGGCTGTCGATGATGCAGGGAAAATGACACCAGAGTTCGAAACGGATGCTTATATCAAGGCTATGGATTATATGAAGGCACTGTATGATGGCGGATATATCAACCAGGATTTCGCTGTGACGGCAAAAACGGACCAGCAGCAGAATTTTGCGCAAGGTAAGGCTGGGATTTATGTTGGCGCCTTGTTTGACAGCAAGAACCTGTTAAATCTTTCAAAAGGTATTCAGGATAACATGGAGCTGGTCATGGTTAACGATATTACTTCCACTGGCAATGAAGCAGATCGCGCGATCTGGGCTGGTAACAACGGAATCGGCGGACTACTGTCTTTCCCGAAATCCGAGGTTAAGGATGAAAATGAACTAAGACGAGTGTTGAAATTTGTTAATGATCTTATGACTGAAGACGTATATGGCTTGATGACCTACGGTATTAAGGATGTTCACTATACAATCGACGCAGAGCAGGCCGTTACGATTAAGGATACGGATCTGTGGAAGCAAGAAGTTCAGCCATACGCGGCATCCCGTCCGTTAGAGAACGGATTCATCATCCATGATGCCGATCCACTCAAAGCAGAAGCTGATAAGCTGATCATTGAGAATGCTGACTATGCTGTATTAAATCCTGCTTACTCTCTGGAGTCTGAGACCTATTCCACTCAAGGGTCTGAGCTACTGAAGATTGTGACGGATGCTACGTATAAATATATCCTTGGCAAAATTGATCTGGCTGGATATAAAGCTGAGGTTGAGAAGTGGAAGAAATCCGGAGGCAGCAAGATCATTACTGAGTACGAGGCTGCTTATAAAGTGGTAAACCCTTAATAAGTATGGACGACAGGATAAGAAAATAGTGAACGGGTCCTAAACGGAGATGAAATGTTTAGGACCATGTTTATTCAAACAGGAGGAAGAAATGGCAGACAATAATACAGTTAGAAGTAGCAGTTGGGGTATCCGTATGGCTGATTCGATTATGGAACGAACGCCAAAACTATACAAAGATAAAGGGTATCATGGAAAGTGGTCATATGATTATGGCGTCATTTTGAAGGGCTTTGAGCTGCTATGGAGACAGACCGGTGAGCTTAAATATTATCAATATATCAAAGATAATATGGATTATTTTATAGAAGAGGATGGCTCAGTGAAAGGTTACCACCTGGGTGAGCACAACATTGATCATCTAAATAACGGGAAACTACTGTTTCTGCTCCATAAAGAAACAGGGCAGGAGAAATATAAAAAGGCTGCAGATTTATTGAGAAGGCAGATAACAACGCATCCTCGAACCTCAGAAGGTGCGTTTTGGCATAAGAATATATATCCCTATCAGATTTGGCTAGACGGCTTGTATATGGGCTCCCCTTTCTATCTGGAGTATTTACTTGAATATGAGGACGGAAAGGGCATGGACGATGTGACCCGGCAATTTATTCTGTGTGAGCGTCATACCAAGGATGCTGAGACAGGACTTCTGTTCCACGCATGGGATGAAAGACGGGTACAGCCGTGGTGCGATCCCGAAACGGGATTGTCTCCGAATTTCTGGGGACGCTCGTTAGGCTGGTATGTGATGGCGCTGGTGGATTCACTCGCCTTACTCCCTGCGGAACATGCGGATTACGATGAGTTAGTGCGTATTTTTACCGATACGTTGACTGCACTTCGTAAGGTTCAGGATGCTGATTCAGGAGTTTGGTACCAGGTAGTAGACATGGGTGCTCGCAAGGGCAATTATTTGGAGGCATCAGCTTCTAGCATGATTACGTATGCCTTGGCCAAGGGCATACGAATCGGTGTTTTGGATGACAAATGGTTCGAAACGCTTGACCGTGCCTATGAGGGTCTTCTAACGGAATTCGTAATGGAAACCAGGAATGGCTGGGTCAACTTGAACAAGAACTGCCAAGTCGCTGGACTTGGGGGAGATGATCGGAGAGATGGTACGTATGCCTACTATATCAGCGAACCTATCATTAGCAATGATCAGAAAGGGCTAGGCGCATTTCTTCTGGCTTGTGGTGAGTACGAATATTTGCAGCGTCCTGCCGCGATGAAAGGGAGCGAGTGAAGCTAATGACTTTCTACAATATAGAACATTACGGAGCACAGCCTAATAGTACGGAATCTTCGACGGAAGCTATTGCTAACGCTATTCAGGCTGCCAGCGAAGCTGGAGGAGGAACAGTTTATGTTCCTTCTGGGACTTATCACACAGGTGCCATCTTTATGAAGAGCAATATTGAGCTACAGCTTAGCCCTGGAGCCGTACTTCAGTTCAGCTCTGATCCAAACGATTATCCCGTGATGGAGTCTCGCTGGGAGGGGGTAAAGCAGAAAGTTCATGCTTCTTGTATTTTTGGGATGAATCTACAAAACGTATCGGTTACGGGCGCAGGCAAGCTGGACGGAGGGGGCGCACCGTGGTGGGATAAAAAACGTAATTCCCCAGAGTCTCTATTATTTCCTCGCCCGAAGCTTATCAGCTTCGATAACTGCCGCAGAGTCACACTTAGAGATTTGACACTGGTGAATTCCCCGAGCTGGACTGTGAATCCGATCTGTTGCCATGACGTTACGATAGATAATCTGTCCATCTTTAACCCTGCGGATTCTCCTAATACGGACGGTATTGACCCAGAATCATGTGTAAACGTCCGCATCAGCAACTGCAATATCGATGTAGGCGATGACTGCATAGCCATTAAAGCAGGAACAGAGGATACGAAGGAGCGAATGGCCTGCGAGAATATTACGATTACGAACTGCACGATGATCCATGGCCACGGTGGGGTTGTGCTGGGAAGCGAAATGAGCGGGGATATCCGTAATATCGTTATTAGCAACTGCGTATTCAAACAGACGGATCGCGGTATTCGCCTGAAGTCTAGACGCGGACGCGGAGGCATTGTAGAAGATATCCGTGTCAGTAATATCGTGATGGAGGACGTGATCTGTCCGTTTATCCTTAATCTTTATTATTTCTGTGGTCCTCGCGGTAAGGACAAATACGTGTGGGACAAAAATCCATATCCGATTACCGAGGAAACTCCATGCTTCAGACGTATTCACTTTGCCAACATTACTGCGCGGAACGTTCATGCCGCAGCTGGCTTTCTTTACGGTCTAGCAGAGCAGTACATTTCGGAGATTACGTTCTCAGATATTGATATATCCATGGCAGAAAACGCGATTCCTGGCCGTCCGGCCATGATGTCAGGGATTCAGGATATGAATAACCGCGGGTTCTATCTTGGTAACGTAAAAGATATCCGCTTCCGCCAAGTAACGATTGAGAATCATGAGGGACCTGCTTTTTATATTGAAAATGGAGAGGCGATTGATATTACGGGCTGCCAGTCTAGAAACACTCGTAAAGTAGAGAAGTTAGTCCAACAGGTAATTGTCGCCCCTTCACAGGAAGATTTGAGCGGACAGGAAGACTGATGCTAGAACAGGATAAACTTACAGCTCTGCTTGGCGATCTTCCAGAGGGCGGGCCGATCTCCGTGCAGTTGCTGCGTGTAGAGGAACGGGATGGCTATCGGCTGGAAACGCTACTGTTGGATTTGAATGGTATAGAGAAGGTTCCAGCATATGTTGCACTTCCTCTTGAACAGCACGCTCCCTATCCGCTCGTTGTCTTCAACCATTCCCATGGAGGGAATTATTCGAATGGTCGGAATGAATTCATATGCAGCAGTCCTTACCTGCAGCAGCCTTCTTTTGCAAAGACGCTTACGGGTATGGGGTATGCTGCTTGCTGCATCGACATGTGGTGCTTTGGTGAACGAAGCGGCAAAACTGAAAGTGAGCTAGTGAAGGAAATGCTCTGGCAGGGTCAGGTCTTATGGGGCATGATGCTGCATGACAGCCGTCGTCTACTTGACTATATATGTGAACGTGCTGATATAAACGCCTCACGGGTGGCGACGATTGGGATGTCCATGGGTGGGCTGATGTCTTGGTGGCTAGCTGCGCTGGATGAACGAATTAAGGTAACCGTTGATATTTGCGGGCAGGTGGATGCTCATACCCTAATCGCCAAAAGAGGACTGGATCATCATGGGTTCTATTCTTATGTTCCGGGACTTCTGAAGCATTATACAACACTGGATATTCAGTCGAGAATTGCACCTCGTCCTCGTATGAGTCTGACAGGTCGCAATGACCGGATGTGTCCGCTCGAAGGGGTAGAGCTCTTAGCCTCAAGCCTACATGAAAAGTACAGAAAGGCAGGGAGACCAGAGAACTGGAAACCAATGATAACCGGTGGCGGGCATATGGAGACCTTGGAGATGCGGGTAGCTTGGCAATCGTTTATGACCAAGCATTTATAGGATAAGAGGGATGATCGATGCTGGTGGGTAAAGAAGATTTCTGTGATTATCATACCATTCAGGAGGCCGTTGCTGTCCTAGAGCAACAGAGTCCAATGCAGCCTGAAACATTATATATCTTGTCTGGACTCTATGAAGAAGAGGTACGGATTTACCGTTCGGACCTAGCCCTTATTGGAATAGGGCAGGTTGAGATTCGGATGAACCGTTATGCCAAGGAGAGGGATGAATGCGGAGAAGAAACCGGCACGTTCGCAACCCCCACCTTATTTCTGGGCGGACGTAGGCTGACACTGGAGAATCTGGTCATCTCGAATGCGGCTGGACAGGGAGATACAGTCGGGCAGGCAATTGCCGTATATGCTCACTGTGATGAAGCGGTTTTTCGTTACTGCACCTTTATAGGGCATCAGGACACGCTGTTTACGGGGCCGTTACCGTCTGCTTCGAAGAAGGGTGGAGGTTTCGGCGGCGTTCCCTTGCGAGAACATCATGCCCATTACCGTCAGATGTACCAGTACTGCCGAATAGAAGGGACCGTGGATTACATTTTTGGTGGTGCGACGGCGTGGTTTGAGCATTGTGAGGTGCATAGTTTGAGCCGTTCTAATGGCGAGCCGGGTTATATTACCGCAGCTTCCACACCTAAAGAATCCGAGTATGGGTATATTTTTAACGAATGTGTATTGACGGCAGCAGACGATGTAGTGAATGTCTATTTAGGGCGTCCATGGCGGGAGCATGCCGCTACCGAGTATGTGAACTGTTTGATGGGGAGTCATATTCATCCTGAGGGATGGAACGACTGGGGAGAGGCAGCGAATCGGAGAACGGTCCGCTATCGCGAACTCGGGATACGGAATGTCGACAGCTTGAAGCGAGTGGAATGGGTGAAATGGTATGAAGCGGAAGACGAGATGCCAAATGTGAATGTAGTTTTTGAGGGAACTAATTTCTGGAATTCGGAAGGAGCACAGGAATGATTACAGACAACATACAGACCGGAATAATTCATAATCCGATATTAAAAGGCTTCAATCCGGACCCCTGTTTAGTAAGGGCGGGAGAGATGTATTATATCGCCGTTTCTTCGTTTGAATGGCTGCCCGGAGTACGGGTGTATCAATCTGCCGACTTGGTAGATTGGGAGCATTGCACGGATATTTTGACCCATCAGGTGGACCTAAGGGGAAATCCGAAAAACTGTAGTATTTGGGCACCGCAGCTTAGTTATAATGACGGCCTGTTCTATCTGATCTATACCGACGTAAAGAGCACCAAACGACCTTTTAAAGACTGCCACAACTATCTGATCACTGCGCAGTCGATTGAGGGACCTTGGTCTGAGCCCATATATCTGAACAGCAGCGGGTTTGATCCTTCTCTGTATCATGATGAGGATGGGCGCAAATGGCTGCTGAATGAGCTGTGGGATTACCGCATCACAGAAGGGAATAAGTCCTGCGGTATAGTGATTCAGGAGTACGATCCAGAGCAACGCCAATTAACGGGAGCACCCGTCAAGATCTTTGATTGCACACCGCTTAAGAAGACAGAAGCGCCACATATTTACAAGCGGGAAGGCTATTACTACCTAATAACAGCAGAAGGGGGTACCGGATCGGGTCATGCTGTAACCGTCGCGCGATCTAAAACGCTGCTTGGACCGTATGAGGTCGATCCGCTCAATCCGATGTTGACCTCTCGGAATAATCCTGAACTGCCGCTTCAATGTGCTGGTCATGGAAGTCTGGTTGAGACACCGGAGGGGGAATGGTACATGGCCCATTTGTGCACCCGTCCACTGGAAGGTCAGTTTGCCATTCTTGGGAGAGAGACAGCTATTCAGCAGGTGTACTGGAATGAAGAAGGCTGGTTGAGGCTAACTTCTGGGGGAAATACACCGCTACTAGAGGTGCCTGCACCTAAAAGGACGCAGGTTCGGAAACAAGCGCAGGCGCTTGCGTTTGAGGATGACTTTAACGGCCCAGAGTTGAAGAAAAACTGGAATACATTACGAATTCCTATGAATGAAAGCTGGTGTTCCCTAGCTGAAAGACCAGGATGGCTAAGGATCAGGGCTGGGGAATCAGTGCAAAGTCTATTTGAGCATCATATTCTGGCTATTCGTCAGACGAATAAGAGTTTCTGTGCAGAAACAGCGCTTGAATACGAGCCGTCTAGCTATTTGCAGATGTCGGGGCTGCTCCTGTACTTAAATGAAGATAACTATCTGTATGCGTACATCAGTTATGAAGAAGGGCTCGGAAAGGTCTTGCGGTTAATGCGTTGTGAGAGGGATGAATTCACTGCGGAACCTGTAATGATTGGACTGAAAGCTGGAGAAGCAGTTCGGATCGCAGTTGAGGTGAAGGAATTAACGGGTCAATTTATGTACCAAACCAGTGAGGATAGGGAGTGGAAGCTGCTTGGCGATCCACATAATATCAGCTTCTTATCGGGAGGTTTCACTGGAAATTTTGTTGGGATTGCAGCGCATGATATGCAGCAGTTCGGTGGCAGCAGTGCTGATTTTGCTCATTTCCGTTATCAAGGCAAGGAATAAACACGGCTTCACTAAGGAGGGGGTTCTGCTTCAAATGGATCAGGCCCCTTCCTATTCCAATAGATAGTAGGAGGTCTTGTATGAAGAGAAAATGGTTATCTGGGGCGCTGGTCGCCAGTCTTCTCGCAACAAGTATACCGTATGGGGGTGTTGAGGCCGCTTCTATAGAAGCGCTTCCTGCCTTTCCCGGCGCGGAAGGTGGCGGGAAATATGTAACCGGTGGAAGAGCTCAATCTGTGTATGAAGTGACAACGCTGGCTGATTACGGTCTCAAGGAAACACCAATTCCAGGTTCTTTCCGCGATGCGGTAAGCCAAAGTAATCGGACTATTGTCTTCCGAGTGGGAGGGACCATCCATCTGAAGGAATCCCTTAAGATTACCGGCTCCAATCTGACGATTGCCGGGCAAACGGCTCCAGGTGACGGGATTACAGTTGCCGACTACACAACATCTGTTGAAGCGGACAATATCATTATGCGGTATATGCGTTTTCGGCTAGGTGACCGGGTAGCTAGTGAAGATGATGCCTTTGGATCACGATACCATAAAGATATTATGATTGACCATAGCTCATTCAGCTGGTCCGTGGATGAAGTGGTCAGTCTGTACGATAACGAGAATACTACTGTGCAATGGTCGATATCTGCTGAGAGTATGCTGATGACTAGCCATCAAAAAGGTCGTCATGGCTACGGGGGGATTTGGGGTGGTAAAAATGCCAGCTATCTTCATAACCTGATCGCTCATAGCACCAGCCGTAACCCTCGATTGCCTACAGTCACCAAGCTGATTGATCTGACGGAGATGACCAATAACGTTATTTATAACTGGGGGTTCGCCTCGACCTACGGTGGCGGAGCAGAGGATTATCGATATAACATTACTAATAATTACTATAAAAATGGACCAAACACCTACAGCAGTGTGAATAAACAATTGTTCGGGGAAGTGGCTCCAGAAACCAGATTGTTTATTGATGGGAACATTATGGAGGGGAGTCCGGAAGTTACAGCAGACAATTGGAAAGGTGTGCAAAAGTTCTCCAATATCTCTAAGCTTGCAGAGCCGGCAACGATGCCTAACCCGTATAAAGCAGTGTCAGCGGAGGAGGCTTACGTAAATGTACTGGCTGATGCGGGTGCCACTCTGCCTAGACGAGATGCCTATGATGCACGAGTCATTAATGATGTGAAGAACCGTACCGGGCAGCATATTAATTCTCCTATTGAAATTGGCGGTTATCCCGATTATCCAGAGACAGCATCAAGTGTGGTGGATAGTGATCATGATGGAATGGATGACGCATGGGAGCTGGCGAAAGGTCTGTCTCCTTCCGATCCTGAAGATCGCAATGGAACCACGCTTTCTGTGGAAGGCTATACGAATCTGGAAGTATATTTGAATGATCTGATCATTCAAGGTAAAGCAGAGGGGGAGCACATAGATAATCCTGTAACCGCTATCAATTATCCTGCGAATAATCAAATCTTTGAGTCAGGTAGTAATGTGAATGTAACTGCTTCTGCGAGTGATAGCGATGGAATTGCTAAAGTGGAGTTTATTGTAAATGGTGCGAAGCTAGGGGAAGATCTCACAGCACCCTACAATTTCGATTGGAACAATGTTCAAGATGGGACCCATTATCTCGTTGTTCAGGCTATAGACCATAAGGGTCTTAAGACACAATCTGATAACGTGGCTATTCATGTTAATACAACAGGCTCTACGCTTCCGTGGACTTCAGTGGATGTTGGCCATCCAGGGATTGCCGGAAAGACCACACTTCATCCGGAGAGTGGCAAAATCACGCTCAAGTCGGCTGGACTTATAGGAGCTACTTCGGAAAGCGAAAGCGCCGTTGATAACTTTCACTTTGCTTATCAAACCCTGAAAGGCAACGGAGAAATTATCGCTAAAATTGATTCCGTGACACCGACTGATGATTATGCTAAAGCAGGAGTCATGATTCGTGATAGCCTCAAGGATAATGCCAAGATGGCTTTGCTGGCGATCCCTTATGTCAAATATGGCAAGAAAGGCATTCTAATTACACGCTCCAATGAAGGGGCTAAGGTAATAAAAACCGAGCCAGAAAGCTTCATCAATACGCCTTATTGGGTTAAATTGGTTCGTCTTGGTAATGAAGTGACGGGCTTAATATCACCAGATAGGTTGACTTGGAGTAAGGTCGGTACAGTGAGTCTTGAGCTTAGTGACACGGTTTATTTTGGTCTTGGAGCCGATGCAGCAAAAGTAGATAACAAGGTTAACAGATATAATACTTCTGTGTTCAGTGGTGTGGAGCTAAATTCGCTTGGGGATAAGTTTCCAAGTGCTCCTCGTGGACTTACGGCAACAGCAGGTGAGGAGAAGGTGAAGCTGGACTGGGAGACGGTAGAAACTGCTCAATCGTATAGTGTTAAACGTAGTGAGGTTTCAGGTGGTCCCTACAAGACGATCAGCACAGATGTCCTAGATAGCCAGTATACGGATTCTGGATTGAGCCCAGGGAAAACCTATTATTACGTAGTTAGTGCGGTGAATGAGCTTGGAGAAAGCTTCGATTCCATGGAGGCTAGCGCTGAGCCTAACGGCGAGGCGGGGAATATTTATTATGTAGATGAGGACTATGAGCAGGTCGACGAGGGTGTGACTCCTGAATATTATGAGGTCACTCCGAAACCACAGACCGAAGCGCAAAAGATTATCGTATCTGCCACACCATCCGGCAGTAAAGGGAATACATCAGCCAAAGTGCTGGATGTGTATGATGCAGCAAACGGCAATGTACAGTTTATCCGTAAATTCGCGCCAATTACGGGTGCGCTTGTCATTGATACTGACTTTATGTTTGCGGCAGAATCGGGAACCTCAGTATTCCTTCAAGCCCAGAGTACAGACGGAACCAAAACGGCGTTCTCTATCGAGAGCAGAAAACCAACGCTTCCAGAGGCTTCGAGTAAGTATACATTAACTATGAGCAGAGGGAGCAGCCAGTATCATCAACTGATGAGTTCCTATTCATTGAATCAGTGGTATAACCTTAAGCTAAAGGTCAATGTGAAAAATGATGAAGTAGAGGTATACATCGATGATCAGCTAGCCGGCGCTTTTCCGTTCACAACTACGAATTTTGCCAGCTATGGTATTGGGCGTATTTTGTCCAAGACGCCGGGTGGAGGATCAGGCCATTATTATTTAGATAATCTTAAAGTGTATGTTGAACCGATCGAAACGCCACTTGGTTTGACAGGACTCCCAGGGAACGAAGCAGCTCAGCTGAAATGGCCTGTTCTTGAGGGTGCGACTTCTTACAATATTAAGAGAAGCCTTACGAGTGGGGGGCCTTACGAGACCATAGCCAGTGCTATTACAGAGACATCATATATTGATACAGAATTAACCAATGAAACTACTTATTATTATGTGATCTCCGCGATGGCGCCTACGGGTGAATCAGGGAATTCCAATGAAATTAGGATTACCCCATCCTCACTTGCGGTGAAATTGCCAGCGCCAGAGTCACTTGCTGCTGTAAGTCGGAATACTCAGCTAGATCTGAGCTGGGATGTGGTGGAGAATGCAGCAAGCTATTCTATCAAGAAGTGGAATGAAGCCATAAGCAGCTATGAAACTGTGGTAAAAGACATTGTCGGAACATCTTATCGTATTGGGGGATTAACCAACGGGCAAGCCTATCGATACGTTGTATCCGCGACAAATGTTGCCGGAGAAGGCAATGGTTCGGAGCCTGTTATTGCCACTCCGGCAGCTCCTTTGGAAACTCCGGTGGTTTTCATTCAAGCTGGTGATAGTGCTATGACATTGAGTTGGCCAGTGATCGAGGATGCGAGCCAGTATATAGTTAAACGTGCATTATCTTCGAACGGTCCTTATGAAGTACTTGGTGCTGATATAAGCGGCACAAGTTTTACTGATCGCAAGACAGCAAATGGCACGCCGTATTATTACAAGGTCCAGGCTACAAATGGTACCCGTAGTAGTCTGGACTCAGCTGTTACCCCAGCGGTTTCATACCAGAACCTCGATCAGCCGCAGGCTCCACAAGAGGTTACGGCAGAGCCGGGCAACAGTGAAGTTCGTCTAATCTGGAACGCAGCTGATGGAACGAGCAGCTATCAAATTCTACGCTCGGAGAGCGGTGGAAACTATGCGATCGTAGCTGACGGGATTGAAGCAGCAAGTTATACCGATAAAGAATTAACCAACGGTAATGTCTATCAATATGCGGTAATAGCGATCGGAGATAAGGGGGCGAGTGTTCCATCCGAGGTGGTTCAAGTGGTTCCAGCTCCTGTGATTATTGTGGATCAGAAGGGGGCAGGAGATTATAAGACAATTAATGAAGCTATCCAGGCAGCACCTGATAATAGTGCCATAAGCACGATTATTAAGGTAAAGAACGGCATCTATAATGAGAAGGTTCTAGTTCCGTCTAATAAGAAGAATATCAGCATGATCGGGGAGAGCCGAGAAGGTACCGTTCTTGTTAATGGAGATTCAGCCAAATCGATCGGCTCAGATGGTAAAGAAATGGGCACCAGTGGCAGCTATACACTGAAAGCTGCGGCAACCGATTTCACATTGGAAAATATGACGGTTCAAAATAGTGCAGGACTGAATGCGGGGCAGGCAGTTGCTTTGTATGCTGAAGGGGACAGGGGTGTATACCGGAATGTAAAGCTCCTTGGATATCAGGATACCCTGTTCGCGGATAAGGGGAGAGCCTATTTCGTCGACAGTCATATTGAAGGTACGGTAGACTTCATCTTCGGTAATTCTTCCGCGGTATTTGAGAATAATGTGATTCAAAGTGCGGGTGCCGGCTATGTTACTGCACCTTCCACTGAATCAGGTAAGCCAGGTTATGTGTTCATCAACAATCAGCTAACAGCGAGTAAAGACGTTGCTGCTGGGAGCGTGGATTTAGGCCGACCATGGAGAGATTATGGCAGCTCAACCTTCATCAACACGGAGATGGGCGCACATATCCGTGCTACTGGATGGCATGAATGGTATGAAGGTAGATCCAAGACAGCACGCTTCTCCGAGTATTTGAGCTATGGTGAGGGAGCTAATGCATCTTCACGTTATAGCTGGTCCAAGCAATTAACGGCAGAAGAGGCAGCAGCCTATACGATTCAGGCCGTTCTTGGTGGCAATGATGGATGGAATCCGCAGAAATCAACCGTCTTGGTCAACCAAGCACAGCTTCCTGCGATACATGTGTCTTCAATCACTGTAACGAGTAATGATGGAGCCAGCAGCATTGATTCAGAGGGTGGGGTTTTGCAGCTGGAAGCTTCTGTTCTTCCAGAGAATGCGACGAATCCTAATGTTAGCTGGGCCGTGACTGATTCCGATGGTATAACCTCTACGGATAAAGCGGTTATTGATGAGAATGGCTTGCTTACAGCCAGAAAAAACGGGACGATTCAAGTGACTGCACGAGCGGTAGATGGCAGTGGAGTGACAGGAAGCTTAGAGATCAACATCAGTGGTCAAGGTGGACCTATAGCAGAATTACCTGTTGCAACGCTGAAAGGACCTGTTACCATATCGTCTGGTCAAGCGTTTGCTTATCGTGTCGGGCTTACGAATGTAACTACTTCCGTCTACAAAGATGTATATGCTGTAGACTTTACGCTGGAGTTCGATGCAACAGGTGTAGAATTTGTATCCACCCAGACTATACCAGATGAATTGAGTATTACTCATATTGAACAAGAAACTCCAGGTCTAATAACAGTTAGTGTAACCGGGACCAAGGCAGAGAATGCCCTGACTGACGATGCGGAATTCTTGGAAATGATCTTTAAGGCCAAGAAGATGACCAGTGAAATCGCTGTACCGCTTAGATTTATCTCATTTCGCGGCTCGAACGCAGATGGTGAATTCGACATTCTGCACGAGGCACAGTCCATTGTTCGAATCATTCCGATATCAGTCTTGGAAATAAAAGTGGCAACCAAAGACAATGTGAGCCGAATTAAAAAAGGGGAGACCTTGCAGCTCTTGGCTACGGTCTTACCAGAATATGCATCTGATCCCTCGGTCATATGGTCGGTGGTGAATGAGGATGGATCTGCGACTGAGCTTGCATCCATTACGGAAGCTGGTCTGCTCAACGCTATAGCAGCGGGTAAAGTAACTGTGAAGGCGACAGCCAAAGATGGCTCAGGTGTTGTAGGTATAATGTCTATTGAAATTACTGCGGACACTCAGATTTCAGAATCAGGGGGTACGTCTTCTTCATCGACAGTTGAGCCGAAGAAACTACCGGAAGCAGCAGTGGACGCAGGGAGAGTCATTCTTTCTGTGACAGCAGATGCGAAGGGCAAGGCTGTTGCGACGATCACGGCGACTATTCTACAGCAAGCCATAAACTCGATGCAGAGCGGAAGGTTAAGCATTGAAGTGAAGCCATCCGCGGACAGCTCGGTGATTGAACTGACCCTGCCAGCTCATGAACTGGCACAAGCTGCAACAAATGGTATGCAGTCATTGGAAATAGATATGGGTCTGTCTACCTTCCGAATAGATGCTGATCTGCTTCGAGTAATGGCTGGATCTGACGCTTCGAGTATTAAGCTTATAGTTGGTAAAGTGGATGCAAAGACACTGTCACTTCAGAACGATGTCGGGGATATTTATGAATTTACATTCTTTGTTGATGGTAAGCGGATTGATAGTTTTGGACGCGGACTGAAGGTAGAATTGAATTTCAAACCAAAGACGACTTCCGATGTAGAGCAAATAATAATCTATCAAATTCGTGCAGATGGGACAATGGAAGTCGTTAGAAACTCCCGATATAATGCGGGAACAGGGAAGATGATGTTTAGACCGGATGATTCCAACAGATTCACAATAGGGTATGCAGAGAATTCCTTTAATGATGTCGTTGGACTAGGCTGGGCACAAAATAGTATTTATGCTCTTGCCGCCAGAGAAATCCTGCTGGGAACAGGAGATCATAATTTCGGACCACAGCTGGATGTAACTCGGGCACAGTTCCTGAAGATGCTGATGCTTGCTTTTGAACTGGATGACGCCAGCGCAGTAAGTACATTCCAGGATGTTGCGCTGAATGACTGGTACTATAGCTCTGTTGCTGCTGCCGCGAAGCTTGGTATTGTTCAGGGCAGACCTGATGGTACTTTCGGTGCCAATGAATCCATTAGCCGTGAGGAAATGGCATTGATGGCTTATCGTGCGGCACAACTCGCCAAGCTTCCCGTAACGGGATTAGGCGAGCCAGCTAATTTCACAGATGCATCTGGTATTTCTGCCTATGCGCTAGAGGCTGTTCAATCCATGAAGGATGCAAACATCATTCAAGGGGTTGGCAAGGACAGCTTTGCACCTAAAGCTCATGCGACTCGGGCTCAGGCAGCAGTGATCGTGTATCGATTGTTTCAGTTATTGTAAACATTTCAAGTTGACACCCTGTGTGATTTATCATATTATAATTCGTATTGTTATAAGTTAATAAACCAAACTCTATCCAGTGGATGGAGTGGCGGAATTTTGTCAAAGATGTATTCTTTGGTTTCAGTCGCCCCTTGTCATTTCGATGACAAGGGGCTTTATTATGTGATTTGGACGGTTCAATAGGACGGTTCAACAGAAAGGAAAGAAGATTACGATGAATATGAAGTTACTCAAATATGCTTTACTAGTATTTATAGGAGCATGTAGTTATGGATCGCTGTCTACGATCGTCAAGCTTGGAATGAACGATGGATTTAGAATGCAGCAACTGGTCGGGTCGCAATACTTTTTTGGATGGTGCATGCTGCTCTTGTTAGTTGTATTATTTTCCCGAAAAAAACTCGGGTTAAAAGTAGGTGCTTCGTTATTAGGTGCGGGGATTACCATTAGTATGACGGGTATTTTCTATGGGTTTGCCGTTGAACAATTACCTGCTTCGATTGCGATCGTTCTCTTATTCCAATTTACTTGGATTGGTGTGATTCTGGAGGCTGTTGTAGATAGAAAATGGCCTAGTCGAGAGAAAATAATTTCAATGGTTATCCTTCTGATAGGAACCATATTAGCTGGGGGGATTCTAGAACCTAGTGTAGGCGAAATGACTACGAGTGGTATTGTTTTCGGTTTGATGTCTGCGGTGTCGTTTGCCTTTTATATTTTTGTCAGTGGGAGAGTGGCTACGCAGGTACCTGCTGTGAATAAAAGCTTGTATATGACTACAAGTGCAATGATTATTATTATGGTTGTTTTTTCCCCTTCCTTTATTTATGACGGAGCACTTACAGATGGACTTTGGAAGTATGGTCTTCCTTTAGGGTTGCTTGGTATAGTTATTCCTGTGCTTTTCTTTTCTATTGGTGTTCCGAAACTGGGATCAGGTCTGGGAACGATTCTTGGTGCGGCGGAGTTGCCGGCAGCTGTTGTAGCCTCCGTGTTAGTCCTGCAAGAAGAAGTATCCCTACTTCGCTGGGTTGGAATTTTCGTTGTTCTGATCGGAATTGCTGCACCACAAATCATACCGATGCGAACAGGGAAAAAGTCACCTAAACCTTCCTCCAAACCATCACTCCGTAAGGTAGAACTTTAAACTGTATACTAACATCGATGGTATGATCAGGTCCTTATAGGATGAGATCATCAATCGGTGTTTTTTTTTGCGAAAAAAGATTGGTGTTAATTTTTCTGGTATGGCGAATCATTGTCTATTATATAGTAGTGCTATTCTATTTAATGGAGATGACCACTGATGAACAGAAATGACTATGACTATTTTAAGTCTTTGCACGATCAAAAAGATCCGCTAATGCTATATAACTGCTGGGATGTAGCTTCGGCTAAAGCGATAGAAAAAGCCGGTTCAAAGGCTATAGCCACAAGCAGCTTCGCTATGGCGGATGCATGGGGGTATTCGGATGGTGAACAGCTCTCATTTGAGCAGCTACTGTGGGCTGTTACGAGAATAGCAGAACATGTATCTGTGCCATTGACGGTAGATATTGAAGGTGGGTATGCTGTAAATGAAGAGTCCTTAGCCAATAACATAGAACAATTATTCCAGCTAGACATCTGTGGGATTAATTTTGAGGATCAAAAGGTGAATCATCCGGACGATGAATTATGGGCAATCGAGGAACAAATTCATCGTATTCGAACTATACAGCAAGTGGCAGCCAAATTTCAGAAGAAGGTGTTTATTAACGCCAGAACCGATCTCTTTTTCAAAAATGGGAAGCATTCTTTGGATTTAGTGAATGAAGCAATTGAGCGTACCTGTGCTTACGCTGCTGCTGGAGCAGATGGAATTTTTATACCGGGACTCACCGATCGAAACTTGATTGAATATTTTGTGCAGCAGTCGCCACTGCCTGTAAATGTTATGGTGATGGATGGTATGATTTCAAATGCTGAATTGCAGGAGCTTGGCGTAAAAAGAATTAGCTATGGTCCATATAGTTACTTTCAAGCACTGCATCATCTTCAAGACGATGCCCGGTCCATTCTGCAGCCACCCGCACATTATTTAGAAATGAGCTAACGACACTATGATCACGAATAAACAGCAAATCGATAAATATTATGAGATGTTAGTCGAAAAAAACTCCAATTATGAAGGTGTATTTTTTGTCGGCGTAAAAACAACAGGCATCATGTGCAGGCCAACTTGTCCGGCTAAAAAGCCATATAAAGAAAACTGTGAGTTTTTCGCAACAGCCAAAGAAGCCTTGTTAGCTTCATATAGACCGTGTAAAAGATGCCAGCCTTTGTCCAATCCGACAAAAATGTCCTCAGAAGTAAAGCTTCTTGTTGAAGCTATAGAGCGTAATCCGGAAAGGAAATGGACAGATAAAGATTTTGATGAGCTGTCGATTAGTGCAAATACTGCACGCAGACAATTTAAGAAGCAATTCGGAATGACCTTTATTGAATATGCACGTTCCAGACGTTTAGGACTGGCATTCAAACATATCAGGAATGGGGATTCTATCATTAACGCACAACTGGATAGCGGGTACGATTCGAGTAATGGATTTAGGGATGCTTTTTCAAGAACGATGGGAACGGTCCCGAATCACTCTAAGCAGATTAAAGTGCTCTACTGTACCTGGATAGAAACGATATTAGGGTCTGTGCTTGCGATCGCAGAGGAAGAGTGCCTTTTACTGCTGGAATTTGTGGATCGAAAGGGACTTGAGAACGAAATTAAGAAATTACGTACTCGCTTGAATGCAACTATTTTGCCTGAAAAAGTACCGGTGCTAGAGCAAATTGAAGAGGAATTAACTCTTTATTTCGAAGGGGAACTTACGGTGTTTAAATCACCGATTCGTTATTTAGGTTCTGATTTTCAGCAAAAGGTATGGAATGAACTTCGAAGAATTCCTATAGGCCAGACGGTCTCTTACAAGGAGCTTGCAGAGAACATAAACAACCCTTCAGCTTGTCGAGCTGTAGCCAGAGCTAATGGAGCGAATCAATTATCGATCTTGGTTCCGTGTCATCGCGTGATCAATAGTAATGGTGAATTAGGGGGCTATGGCGGCGGCATTGCAAGAAAAGAATGGTTAATCAATCACGAGAACAACCTTAGTTCGAAGGTAGCTTATTAACTAAAACCATACTGAACTCGATGTGTCTGAAAGTCTGGATACGTCGTTTTTTTATGCTTTTGCCAGATTTAAAAGTACTGTTTTAAGCAAAAGAAGGAAAAATTATGAATTCACAACAATATCCAATTGTGTTAGCATAATATATATTTTCATAAGAAAGCGAGCCTTATCTTAGGAGATTGGAGTGAACATCATGCTGAAGGTTCTGATCGTGGATGATGAGCCCTGGGTGCTTGAAGGGCTGAGAACGATGATTAACTGGGAAAAATATGGCTTTGAAGTGTGCGGGGAAGCCCGTAATGGTTCAGAAGCGATGAGACTTATCCAAGAATATAAACCGGAATTGGTCCTAACGGACATAAATATGCCGGTTATTAACGGTCTCGAGCTTATCGCAAAATTGAATGAAGTGATGACAAAGCCTCCGAAATTTGTGGTATTGACTGGGTATGATGACTTTAAATATGCACATACGGCATTGCAGCAACGAGTGAATGACTATTTATTAAAACCTATTGATGATGATGAAATAGAGTCCTTATTAAGCAGGATTACGCCTATGATTCAAAATGAAATCGCTTCCAAAGAGGAGCTTGATAAGAAGCAATTTTTTGTCGTAAACAATATCGTCAACCGCCTAATACAAGGCGAGTATAACGAAAATTTAGAGCTTCTAACCCAGAGCACGTTGAAGCTTCAAGCGAATGCAGAGTTAATGTGTATTCTTATCGAACCAGCCACATCTTTGAATCCATTTCTTCCACGAACCGTCGACTACTTTCCTCAGGAAAGTATACATTTCTTTCAAGATCGATCGGGAAGAACAGGGATCATTCTTGAGTCTGCTTCTATTGGGAATGAGAGTCTGGACGCTATCGTCAACCAGATTCGTTCGGATTTCGCTGAACAATTATATGAACCGGTACTTCTAGCGATTAGCACTAGAATGGTAGGCATATGTTCGATTCGAGAAATCTATATGCAAGCACTTGATGTATGGAAACGAAAGACACATCAGCAGAAGAAGGGGGTTTTTTATTATTGTGAGCTTAGGGCTCTAAAGAAGAATGAACACCATGAGGATCACTTCAAACTGCTGCTGGATAAGGTTCTGGCAAACGATATAGAACAGATACAGCCATGTGTAAAAGAAACGTTTGCTTTTTTCGTAGAGAATCTATTGACGATTGAAATCGTGCAAGCTCAGGTGGCTCATTTGGAGCTTACAATTTGTACACTTATAGCCCAAATGAATGGTACTCCAGATACGATGATGATAAAGATTCAGCAAGAATATGGGAATTTAGGGGAGTTAAATGATTATTTTGCATTAAGCCGCTATGTTCAAAGTCTATCTATGCTGGCGACGGTCTATTTATCTGAATTAGAGCAGCAGAATGAACAAAATACGATTTACAAGGTGATTCAGTATGTGGATCGTGAATTTCGGAATAAATTGAAGCTTCAGGATTTAGCGCGGCAATTTCATATCAATTCTACCTATTTGGGACAGCTTTTCAGGAAACAAACGGGTCAGGGCTTTAGTGAATATTTAAATGCCAAAAGGATTGAGGAAGCCAAAAGTCTGCTTAAGCGAACGCAGCTGAAAATATCGGATATTGCGGTGCAGGTGGGATTTTCAAATACAGACTATTTTATAGACAAGTTCAAGCTGATTGTAGGGGTAGTCCCATCCGTCTATAAAAATGAAAATAAAAACCAATAGCTCTAGGGGAAGCAAGGTGTTTCGTATGGAGAGAAAAAAATTCAGATTTAGAAAAATAGTCAATGACATTCCACTGAACTATAAATTTTCCCTCATTTATATTATTGGTGTGCTTCTCCCTATCATTATTATCAACCTTGTTTTTTTGGATCGGATTTCCGATTTGATCAAATCCAGAGAACAGCAAAACTTAGAAATCTCTTTAGAGAGGGCCAGAAAGGATATTCAGGATTTCATTGAGGGTGGAGTAGCAGTTAGCTATACGCTGTCCTCCGATAAGAATCTGTATGAATTGCTAGAGCGGAGGTATGGGAACATGATTGAATTTTATGACACCTTCGACGAACAGCTTCGAGATCGGATGAACAGTTATATGCCAGTTAACAATCAGCTTGAACGAATTACTGTATTTACGAATAATGACTCTATTGTTTCCGGGAGTAACTATCAGGTCATCACGGACAAGGTAAGGGAGAGTGAGTGGTATAAGCAGTTCAGTGCTGCGAATAAACATATGTTTCTTGCTGCTTATCAAATGAGCTCAGCGCCTAATGTGGCTTCTAATGCCCCGTATTTAAGTGTAATTGAACGAATGGATGTATACAGCTCACTGAATACCTATGAGAAGCTGCTTAGAATTGACCTGGATATCAGTAAAATATATGACATTATAATTAGAGAAAAGGATTATTTGAGTCTTTACCTGGTTAACGGACAGGATGAAATCATTATGTCTGCTCAGAGCGGGTATCAGAGAGGTACGAAGGATCCTTATCCTGTATTCGAGCTTCAGGATGATGAGCGCAAGGAAGACATACATATTGTACCCGTTGGCGGGGCTAGTTATATAAAAAGCTGGCGAATTATAGGGGTTACGCAGGGGGAGCGTATTGCTCAGGCCATTCTGGAGATTCGAATTTATGCGGGTATTTTGGCGTCCATTGTCACCTTGCTCACAACCGCCTTTCTATATGTGATGTTAAGATCCTACAATTATCGGGTGAAACGTTTGTCTAGGCATATGCAGAAAGTAACGAATGAGAAATTCGATCTTATTCAAATCGATGAAGGACAAGATGAGATTGGTGACTTGATTCATAACTTTAATAGAATGACCACTAAAATTAATTCTCTAATTAACGATGTATACAAACTAGAGATTCAAAAGAATAACCTGGAGATGGAAAGAGTAAGGGCTGAACTGAATTTTTTGCAAAGTCAGATGAATCCCCATTTTCTCTTCAATACTTTAAATGCCATTTTAGTGGTCTGTACCAAAAATAATTATTCAGACGTTACAGACATCATAAAGAGTTTATCCAAGTTGCTCAGAAGACTACTTAGCTGGAAAGAAGATCTCGTTACATTGGAAGAAGAAATGACGTTCATTGAGATGTATCTGAAAATAGAAAAATTCCGGTTCAGAGATAAATTTGATTATCAATTTGAGATCGATGAGCAGTCGCTGCAATATAAAATTCCAAAGCTAAGCATGCAGCCTTTAGTAGAAAACTCCTGTAAGCATGGTCTGCAGGCCATAGAAGGACTCGGTATCATTAAAGTAAAGACGGAAATCGAGGATAGTCGTTTGCAAGTTACAATTTCAGATAACGGTAAAGGGATCGAACCAAGCCAGCTTAAAGAAATTTTATTTAATGTTCAAAATGAAGAAGCCTCCTCAGGAACGAATATCGGAATCCGCAACGTGTATCGCAGACTGGAGCTATATTATGAAGATCAGGTTCGCTTTGAAATCAGCAGTGTCCCGAATGAAGGGACTGTTGTCACGTTTGGCATTCCGCTAAAGCTCCTGGAACGAAAAAATAGCTAGAAGGTGAGGGAGCCTATGAAATACAAAGTATTGTTGATCGATGATGAGCCTAGTGCTCTTGAGGGGATGCAGCTATGGATAGACTGGCAGGCGCTTGGATTTGAAGTATGTGGAACCTCCAGTAATGGCAAAGAGGGCTTACAGTTAATAAAGCAGCTACTGCCGGATCTTGTCATTACAGATGTAAATATGCCGCTAATGAATGGTCTGGAAATGGTTTCCGCCTGGCAGCAAGAGGAGACTAAACCGATTAAGTTTGCCATACTAAGCGGTTATAGTGAGTTTGAATATGCTAAGACAGCTATACGTTATGGCATTAACCATTATCTGATGAAACCGCTTTTCGAAGAAGAGGCGTCAGAAGAATTGAAGGAGATATATCGGGAATTAGAACAGGAAACTCAGAAGAGAAGCTTAAATCAAATGGCAAACTCAGAGGAAGTTGTCTCTCTTCTTAAGAGCATTCTGAATGAGAAGGCAGAAGATAAGTCAGACTTTACAGTACTTACACGTCTATCGGAAGGCAAAAGCCTTTGGAATATTTGTTTACTGCAGACAGACCCGACGATGTATACGGAAATCAGAGAGAAAGCAGTAGCTCTCCTAACGAATACGGAATCGATGTTTCTGATCGATCTGGAGGCTTTTTGCTTTGGAATCGTATACGGCTATCCTTCGGAGTCTGATGAGGGTGCCGCAATATATCCTGCAGTAGCTCCCTTGCTGAATGAACACCCTAAGCAAGCCATGTATATTGCAGTAGGGGATAGCGAGGGCTCTTTGCTTCAAATTGCGAATAGCTACCGAACGGCGAAAGAAGCGTTAATGTATTATTTTTATAATTCGGATCATTCGGGGTTCTTGACCTATCAGGGAACCAAGGATAGTCCCTTCAGCTACCACTATGATCAAATTCAACTGATGGATGACTTAATGAGGCCTATTAACACACTGGACATAAAAGGCTTTAAACAAGCTGTGGGCTTGGCCTCTCGCAGTTTTCGTGAGATGCGCATCGCTCCAGAGGTTGTGAAGAAGATCGTTATTCATATTATGTATAAGATCGTTGAGTTTACTTCGAAAGCTAGTGAAGTTCAAGTATCCTCCTTGTTAACCCAAATAACAATCCCCGAAATGCGGGACTCGATGATGAAGTTGAACGATTTAATGCGTAATCTTTTATCATGTGGTGAGGCGAGTATTGATATTCTTCTAAAAGAACAAATCCAAAAATCACAGGGGATTGTACAGGAAATCAACAACTATATTGAAGCGCATTATCACGAAAATCTTACAATTAAAAAGCTGTCGGAGGTATTCTTCCTGCATCCAGTGTATCTGGGACAATTATTGATCAAGAAGAATGGCATTCATTTTAATGAGCAGCTGCATGACCTCCGGATTAAGGAATCTGCGCGTTTACTTCAACACAATAAGTTGAAAAACTGTGAGATCGCCGAGAAAGTAGGGTATTCCAATTATAGTCAGTTTCTCAAACAATTTGAAAAGAAGATGAAGATGAGCCCTAATGAATTTAAACATACGAATACCTAAACTTTTTGGGGGTACACCTTTAGTTCTGGTGTATTATCAATGGCATCATCACCTCTATAATTTAACTTGTAAGGGCTTACAATATGGTTACACCAACAAAATATGGAGGTGCTTTATGGGGGGCAAGTCAATATCAAAGTTCAAACTTAGTCTGATTGCTGTGTTATCCCTAAGTTTTGCTCTAGCAGGGTGCGGTGGAAATAACAGCGGTAATACTGCTAAGGGGGAAAACAAACCGGCAGAAACAACAGCTGCAACTGCAGCTGGAACCGATGACAAGAAGGTAGAGCCTTTTGAAGTTAGTATCTTTCTTGGAGAAGCAGGTCAGCAACCTACACCAGATAACAAAATTTACAAGATGATCAAAGAAAAAACAGGCGCATCATTCAATTTTGAATTCTTGGCTGGAGACCTTAAACAGAAGCTTGGCGTTATGATTGCCGGTTCGGATTATCCAGATCTGATGAGTTCCAATACCCAACTGACTGCAGCAGGTGCATTTATTCCTCTCGAGGACTTAATTGAAGAACACGCTCCGAATTTGAAAGCGCATTACGCAGCTTACTGGAACATGATGAAGGATCCCAATGATGGACACATTTATACACTTCCAAACTATGGTGCGTACAATGGTGAGATGAATACAACCTATTACTCTGGCCCAGCTTTCTGGATTCAGAAAGCTGTACTTAAAGATGCCGGTTATCCAACGGTTAAAACTTTGGACGAGTATTTTGATCTTATCGTGAAATATAAAGAGAAAAATCCAACCATTGATGGTCAACCAACAATTGGGTTTGAGATTCATAACAAAGACTGGAGAAACTGGGGATTGTTTAACGCTCCTCAGCATCTGATCGGTCATCCTAATGATGGCGGAGTAGTAGTTAAGGATAACGTAGCAGAAATCTTTGCGGATAAAGACTATGCAAAGCAGTACTATAAAAAACTTAATGATATGAATGCGTTGGGTATTATTGATAAAGAGGCATTTGTAATGGATTATGACCAATATTTAGCTAAATTGTCTAGCGGAGCCGTACTGGGAATGTTTGATCAGCACTGGAACTTTGGTAAAGCAGAAGATTCACTCAAGACACAAGGGAAAGATATGAGCACTTATGTAGGTCTGCCTCTTGTGTATGATACTAACACCAAAGATTATTATCTGGATCGTCCTGCTCTTAACTTGAATAATGGATTCGGGATTACTGTCAATGCTAAGGATCCAGTGAGAATCCTTAAACTTATGGACACATTGATTCAAGAAGATTGGCAAAGAACCCTCACTTGGGGGATTGAAGGCGAAGATTATCAAGTGGTAGACGGTCGCTTTATAAGAAACCAGGAGCAACGGGATAACGCAGTTGATGCTACATGGAAGCTAAGTAACAAAGCAGAAGCTTGGTATGCTACCGCTCCGAAAATGCAAGGGTACTTTGCAGACGGTAACTCAACGGATGCGGCAGCCCAACCAGAAGAATATAAAGCAGGGTTGGAAGCGTATGACAAGGAAGTTCTTGACGCATATGGATTCAACAGTTATGTAGATTTCTTCAGTAAGCCTGGACCGAACCCAGTGGCTTATCCTGCTTGGTCGATAGATCTTGTTGAAAATTCTCCAGCAAAAATTGCCGATACGAAGATGGGAGAAGTTAAGACCAAGTATCTGCCAAAAGCAATCTTGGCTAGCCCTTCCGATTTCGATAAAGTTTGGACTGAATTTGTTGGAGAACTTCATAAAGCGGATATTAAAGCTTACGAAGACAGAATCAATGAACAGCTTAAATGGAGATTTGATACTTGGAGTGTTAAATAGTTAGAGCTTGCTTAAAAATCAGAAAGTGGTGGCTTATTAGCCAACCACTTTCTGAAATATATGGATGATGTGGGGAGAAAATATATGGATGAGATTTTAACGGGAAAAAAAGTTAACCGGCATCCTAAAAGAAAAAAGAAGCAACCGATTACTCTGACCTTGATTAAGAATCAGAAACAGCTGATTTGGATGTCAGTTCCATTGCTGCTGTATATTGTACTATTTGCGTACGTACCTGTTTGGGGATGGACAATGGCTTTTCAGGATTATAAACCAGCTAAGGCATTTGGCGAACAGACATGGGTCGGCTTGAAACACTTCAAGTTTCTATTTACGGATGATACCTTTTTAAGGGTACTACGAAACACACTGGCTATGGGATTAATTAATTTCTTTCTAGGATTTATAACCGCGATAACATTGGCCTTACTTCTTAATGAAATCAAAAATGTATTTTGGAAAAGAACCGTGCAGACCATATCCTACCTACCTCACTTTCTTTCCTGGATTATTGTAACAGGGATTGTAGGTGTCTCCCTCTCGGTTAACGACGGGATTATCAACATCGTGCTCATGAAATTACATCTTATCGATTCACCAATCCTTTGGTTGAGTGAAGGGAAGTATTTCTGGGGTATTGTGGGTGCTTCAACCGTCTGGAAAGAGGTTGGATGGAGTACAATCATCTACTTGGCTGCTATGGCTTCTATAGATCCAGCTTTATATGAGGCTGCTGAGATTGATGGGGCTAACCGGTACAAAAAAATGTTCAATGTAACATTGCCGGGAATTAAACCAACCATTGTAATCCTGATGATAATGTCCATAGGACATGTATTGGATGTCGGATTTGAGGTTCCGTACTTGTTAGGGAACGGGCTTACTGTAGACTGGTCGGATACGATTGATATATTTGTATTGAAATACGGGATTGGGCAAGGGAATTACTCCTTAGCCACTGCGGGAGGCATATTTAAAACAGTCGTAAGTGTAACGTTACTGCTTTTAGCTAACTGGACGTCGAAGCGGCTAGGGGAAGAGAGGCTGTTATAATCATGGAAAAAACTCAATTAATACCTCAGAAATCTCCAAAAAGTAATAGTAGAAAACGTATGAGAATTATAGGGATCGAACCAGTAGTGTTCGGTACCTTCAATACTATCTTTATGATATGTCTAGTCATTGTTACCTTGTATCCATTCTTGAATACTATAGCAGTTTCCTTAAATGAGGGAAATGATACCATCCGCGGCGGCATTTATCTATTGCCTAGGGAGTGGACTATACAGAACTACAAAGCTGTTTTTGCCTCTGGTACAATTATTCCTGCTTTTTGGATTTCGGTAGCACGAACAGTGATATCTACGATCCTGAATCTATTTTTAACCACAATGCTTGCTTATACTTTAAGCCGGAAAGAATATGTTTTCCGCAAGCAGATTACCTTTGTTTTCGTCCTAACCATGTATTTTAATGCGGGTCTGATTCCAAATTATTTCCTAATTAAGGATCTTCATTTGCTTAATACATTTTGGGTATATGTAATACCGACTATGATAAGTGCATTTAATATGATCGTCATCCGTACTTATATTGGTAGCATACATGAAAGTCTTATGGAATCCGCGAGAATCGACGGTGCCGGGGAATTTAAGATTTTCATGAAAGTAGTCTTCCCTTTATGTAAACCTGTTCTGGCTACCATCGCCCTTTTTGTCGCGGTAGGTGCATGGAACTCATGGTTTGATGCTTTTATCTACACCTCTTCCCGCCAGCACTTGAGTACATTGCAGTATGAATTAATGAAACTAATACAATCTAGTATGAATGCGAACAGTAGCGCAAGTGTAGCTAACGGGGCAGGGGTAACTGCGGAGTCAGCGGGGTCAATGGTAACTCCAAAGTCCATTCGTGCAGCCGTTACTATCGTTGCTTCGGTTCCGATTCTGCTAGTCTATCCATTCATGCAAAAGTACTTTGTAGTTGGAATGAACGTAGGAAGCGTGAAGGAATAAGTAGCTTGCACCCACTATTAAATAATAGGAAGGTTGTTTGTTGAATTATGACTCCATCTCCAATCACATACACGAACCCAATACTTCCAGGTTTTTATCCAGATCCTAGCATCACTCGAGCAGGGGATGATTTCTACTTGGTGTGTAGCTCCTTCGAATATTTTCCTGGGGTGCCTATCTTTCACAGCCAGGACTTGATTCACTGGACACAAATTGGTCATGTATTAGATCGTGTAAGTCAGCTAGATACACGTAAGAGCAAAAGCTCTGGAGGTATATTTGCTCCAACCATCCGGTATCATGAAGGAACGTTTTACATGATAACGACCGAAATACACGGGAAGGGGAATTTCTATGTTACGGCTACGGACCCAGCGGGTCCGTGGTCAGACCCGATTAGTATTCCTTATGGAGGAATTGACCCTTCCCTAATGTTTGATGAGGATGGAAAGGTATATGTAACCACCCAGCAGGGAGCAGATTATGATTCCCACGCTATTCAATATGAGATAGACATTGCTACAGGAGCAGCATTAACAGAACCTGTTGTCATCTGGACTGGGGATGGTGGACCTTGGACGGAAGGACCACATTTGTACAAAATTAACGGAATGTATTATATCATGTCTGCTTCAGGCGGCACGGCAAAGGAACACCGAGAAATTATCGGTCGTTCTTCCTCCCCTTACGGTCCTTTTGAAAGATTAGAGCAACCGATATTGACCCATCGCGGGACTGATAGTCCCATTCAGTATCTAGGACATGCTGATCTGATCGAAGATCGTAACGGGGATTGGTGGGCCGTATTCCTTGGAGTACGTCTAGTAGATTCCAAGTATACAGTGCTAGGAAGAGAGACCTTTCTTGCCCCTGTAACGTGGAATGAAGACGGATGGCCGATGATTGATAATAATGAGGACACTGTCGGGCTGGAGATGAAGGTTCCGCGTGTACCGGGTCATTCGCCAAAACCTGAGACTAGCGGAAGATATGATTTTGATGACCCTGTATTGCCGTTGGGATTATCCTTTCTGCGGAATCCGGCAGAGGGAAGCTGGTCACTAAGCCAACGTCCGGGTTTTCTAGCTCTTCGAGGGCAATCGAAAGACCTTAATGAAGTGGGTCAGGTAGCCTTTATAGGCAGAAGACAGCAGCATACTTCAGCTGAATGGAGTACATTACTGGATTTTAACCCTACCGTGGACGGTGAAGAGGCTGGACTCTGTGCTAGATTGGACGAGAATGCACATTATGAAATTGCACTATCGCAAAGAAATGGACATAGAGTGATTACAGCTTATTTAACTGTTGATGGAACAACACATGTGGCTGCAGAGATTCCAACGATTGCTGGATGTTTATATCTGAAAATTCGGGCGGAGCTAACGGAATACACTTTACTTTATTCTTTGGATGGTCAGGAATGGATCGAGCTATCTAGGGCTCTAGCCTATCCATTATCCCCTCAAGCTGTCAAAGGAAACGGATTTACCGGTGTTCTTGTTGGCCTATATGCGACAGGTCATGGCAAAGTGGCTGAGGTACCTGCCTACTTTGATTGGTTCGATTATCGTTCATAATATTTCGAATACGGAATATAGATACGTTTGTTAGGAGGGAGATTGTTGAGACCAGCTAGTGATTTTACAGAGCCTGCACTAAAGACGGTATTCGCAGAGGATTTTAAGATTGGCGCAGCCGTTAACCCCTTAACGATCCAATCGCAGGAGCATTTGCTTGCTTATCATTTCAACAGTATTACCGCTGAGAACGAGATGAAATTTGAAAGTCTGCATCCACTTGAGGACACTTATAACTTTAGGGCAGCAGACCAGCTGGTTGCCTTCGCCAGGGAACATCATATGGCGATGCGCGGACATACCTTGATTTGGCACAACCAGACAACGGACTGGCTGTTTGAGGATAAGGGCGGAGGACCTGTAAGCAAAGAGATTCTGCTTGCACGAGTCAAATCACATATTCAGACCGTTGTAGGACGTTATAAGGATGATATTTATGCTTGGGATGTTGTCAATGAAGTTATAGCCGATGAAGGAGAAGAGCTTCTTCGCCATTCGAAGTGGCTCGACATTGTTGGCTCGGATTTTATCGCCAAAGCGTTTGAATTCGCCAATGAAGCTGACCCTAAGGCATTATTATTCTACAATGACTATAACGAATCCCATCCATTAAAGCGTGACAAAATCTATAAACTGGTGAAGTCGCTATTGGAACAAGGCGTGCCGATCCATGGCGTCGGATTGCAGGCACACTGGAATTTATACGATCCTAGTCTGGATGATATTCGTGCAGCGATCGAAAAATATGCATCGTTAGGACTTCAGCTCCAACTGACAGAGCTGGATGTATCCATGTTCCGTTTCGATGATAGACGAATGGACTTAAAGACAGTATCTGCTGAGCTGCTCGAGCTTCAAGCAGATCGATATGAAGCGATGTTCGCACTGCTGAGAGAATACCGGGACGTGATTAGTTCGGTTACGTTCTGGGGAGCAGCGGATGACTATACCTGGCTGGATGATTTCCCTGTTCGTGGGCGGAAGAACTGGCCGTTCCTATTCGATGAAGGGCATAAGCCGAAGCCAGCTTTCTATCAAATTATCACCTCTGCCACGAAATCATAGAGTGGGCAAGCTGCTCAAATAATGAACTGTGAACCCGTCCTTATATCGATTAAGGGTGGGTTATTTATACGTTGATAGATTAGTAGAATAGATCTCAAAGGGCGGATTAAAGTGAACGTGACAATTAGAAGGATTCTGGAAGATTTAATAGGAGCCATGGAACAGATAGATGGGACTGTGGATACTCTTAAGCCGGGGAATCCGGAAATGGTGATTACAGGGATGGTTACGGCATTTTGCGCTACGCAATATGTTGTGGAACGAACGATTGCTATGAACGCCAATTTGTTGATCACACATGAAGGTGTGTTTTACAGTCATCATGAGACGAACAAGTGGTTAGAGGATGACCCTGTATATCGCGCGAAACGGAGTTTGATTGAGCGTTCTGAACTGGCTATATTTCGTTATCATGATTATTGGCATCGGCATCAACCGGATGGGATCATGGTGGGCTTGCTACGAGAGCTTGAATGGTCAGCCTATGTGGTTGAGCAGCAATCCACTGCTACAATCCTATCGATTCCAGCTATGACGGTAAGTGAAGCGGCGCAGTATATAAAAAGAAAGCTAGGTATCTCCTATTTACGTGCTGCCGGAGACGTATACCAGATATGCAGACATGTGGGGATATTAGTAGGTTACAGAGGAGGTGGGACGATGGCTATTCCTCTTTTTAATCAGCACAATCTTGATTTAATTATTGCTGGCGAGGGCCCCGAATGGGAAACTCCAGAATATGTGAGGGATGCTGTCCACCAAGGCAGATCAAAAGCGCTGATTATGTTAGGTCATGCGGAAAGTGAAGCTCCAGGAATGAAATATTTAGCTGAAGTTCTGGCACAGAAATACCCAATGATTCCTACTTATTTTATTGCTGAACAACCGGTCTATCAGCTGGTTTAATTCGTATAAACCGAAATGAAGAATAAATTTGCATATTATGGAGAAAATGATTGGAAACCAGGTCACTGAGAAAGGAGTGTTTCAATGGAAATTCCTTTGGAGGCTGATGAAGTGTTAAGTCGTATCAAAAAGCTTCAAACCGATGGAAGCTCGATCAGCAAAAAACAAGTGAAGCAAAGCGATCCTGATCTTATGAGAAGTGCGCTGTTCTTTTTTCCGAGCTGGGAGCATGCATTGAAAAACGCCGATCTGTTGTAGCCATATGATTGTATAACGAAGCCGAGTGGTTCAGGGATTGATCTCTGATGGCCGCTCGGCTTTTTTTAGATATATTGAGTAAACAAGAGCAAAAGAAAGAGAAAACGAAGTGTATGCTCAATATGAAATGAAAAGCATGGCTTTCAACATTATTTTGCCCACGGCTCAACTTTACAAGAAACCTTACACGGAGTATGATTCATCACATAACTGACAATTACATAAGAAGTCCGCTTAATTTCCGTTAAGGAAAGCGGGGGAACCAACAACTGGGAACCAGTGTAACAATCGGTACTAGTTATGGGGTGAATCCTGTTCCAGGTGCATAAATGCATCCATGCAGGTAGGGCAACTCTCACTGCCCGAATCCGACAGCTAACCTCGTAAGCGTATGGAGAGAGGATGAATGGCGTATTTGATGATGAATAGCCACAGAGAATCCCTCTGTGGTTTTTTGCTGCGTTAAAAAGCAGATATAGTTGTAGAACCTATCTATGAAAGAGGTGTTAACTTTGCCTATTGCTAAACTGAATGGAACTTCGCTCTATTACGAAATCAATGGAACAGGGGCTCCGGTTGTGTTTATCCATGGACATGGATTAACACATAGTATGTTCAAGCCACAATTGGAGTATTTTTCTGATAAATATAAAGTGATTCTGTGTGATTTACGGGGGAATGGCAAATCAGGTGAATTACTGCAGGCCCCAAACGAGATTATTGAAACCCAATGTCTAGATATAATTATGCTATTGAATGATTTGGGTATTCGTGAGGCTGTTTTTGTTGGGAGTGCCTATGGGGGGCTCGTCGTTCAGCATATTGCGAAACAATATCCAGAGCGAGTAAAAGCGATTGTTGTCGCGGATAGCTTTTGTAGAAGTCAGGCGTCAACGATAATCGGTAAAATCCAGCTTATGGCTGCTTATTGTAGCTGGTTAATGTATTACGCTCCAAGTGAGCTTGTACTGCCTTCGATTCGTATGATGTACCGGGAACGCTGGAATCTGGCTTATAACGAGATTAGAAGAGGACTTCTCGATAAACGTCCACGGGAATTGTATCGGCAAAGGCTGGCTACGAGCCATGTGGATTACACTAGATGCTTAAAGTCTTTTAAGCGTCCCGCCTTATGTATTGTAGGTGACTTTAGTGAATTTGGAGTTAATTGTATGAAGGATATGGTGTCTCAGCTGCCACATGCTCAGTTAGTGATTATCCCTAACGCATTAGATCCTAGTAATCTGTGTCAGCCGGAGAAATTTAATGCTATACTTCAGCGGTTTTTGGAGAAACAGCAGGAAACTCAGCAGATTAGTTAATCTTAATGGTAAGTGAGAAATGAGAGGCGTCCCATAGCCGGGGAGTATGTACTGGCTACGGGGCGTTCTTCTGTATGTCTGTATTTTGTACAATGCTGTCTACTGATGTAAGATTAAAGTTATTCGATACTAACTATCTAAAGGAGCTGAGTCATGATGTCTCAAGCCGAAACCATAAAATTGACCTCATTATCTTCAAAAGGGGGCTGCGGCTGCAAAATCGGTCCCGCCGATCTCATGCAGGTTATTCGCAGTCTACCACCAACCGTTCCTAATCCGGATCTACTTGTGGGTCTGGATACCAGTGATGACGCTGGGGTATATCGATTAAGTGATGATCTGGCGTTAGTGCAAACTGTTGATTTTTTCACGCCGATCGTGGACGACCCTTATTCCTTTGGGCAAATTGCAGCAGCTAATGCGTTAAGTGATATTTATGCTATGGGCGGTAAGCCGCTTACGGTGCTTAATATTGTGGCCTTCCCTATTTCTGTTCTGGACAAAAGCATTCTCGGTGACATTTTGCGCGGTGCAGCAGATAAAGTGCAGGAAGCAGGAGCAACGCTTGTGGGCGGACATTCCATCGACGATAAAGAGCCTAAATTTGGATTGGCCGTTACGGGCCTTGTGCATCCGGACAAAGTAAGAACGAATGCAGGTGCGCAGGTAGGAGACAAGCTGATTTTGACCAAACCTATCGGTGTGGGCATCTTAACGACTTCTATTAAAAAGGATCAGCTATCCCCAGAAGAAACTACACGCCTTACGACAGTCATGTCTACACTGAATAAAAAAGCGGCTGAAATCATGGAGCCCTATGATGTACATGCTTGTACAGATGTTACCGGATTCGGGTTGCTTGGACATGCCTCGGAAATGGCAAAGGGGAGCAACCACGGACTGATTATTCGTCAAGGCGATGTACCGATGCTGCCAAGAGTAAGAGAGCTCGCGGAGCAGGGCTTTGTTCCAGGCGGCACTAAGAATAACTTTGCCCATTTGGAGGGCAGTATTCTTTATCCGGAAGAGATGGACCAATTAAGCCGCTATATTCTGTGTGATGCTGTGACTTCCGGTGGATTGCTGATCTCTGTTGCTCCTGAACAAAGTGAGGATTTGCTAAAAGAGTTAGTAGATGCAGGTGTAGAAGCAGCATTGATCGGAGAGGTAACGGAAGAACATCCGGGTCAGATTGCAGTTATAGCTGCGCAATAACGCTGGAGTTCAGCTTAGAGGCGACCTAAGAAGTTAGCCACCAGAGGAGAGAGCGCATTGTTTCAGGATATTACATTGGAAGAACTAAGAGTGTTAAAGAATAAGAAGCAGATCACCGTTATCGACGTTCGATCTCCTTCTGAATATAAAGATGCAACGCTGCCGGATAGCTTGAATATTCCCTTTTTTGACGATGAGGAACGGGCTGAAGTAGGTACGTTGTATAAACAGACAAGTGTGCAGGCTGCGAAAGAACGCGGTTTGGAGATTGCTGCTGCGAAGCTACCTACCTTTGTCAAAGAATTTGCTGCGATTCAAGGGGACAAGGCTGTATTCTGCTGGAGGGGAGGTATGCGCAGCCGTACAACTGCGACCGTACTTTCTTTAATGGATATTCACGCTTACCGATTGATTGGCGGCTATAAAGCTTACCGTAAATGGGTACTCGATGAACTGGAGTCCTATGAATTCAAGGCGAAGCCTTATGTCATTCATGGAAATACGGGTACAGGTAAAACAAACCTGCTGCACCGCCTGAAGGCACAGAGCTATCCTGTTTTGGATTTGGAAGGAATGGCAGGTCACCGCGGTTCTATCTTTGGCGAGATCGGACTTCATGCAAACAATCAAAAAACGTTCGATAGTCTTCTTATGGAGGAATTAATTAAGCTTGGGGATGCTCCTTATGTACTGTTTGAAGCGGAGAGCAAAAAGATTGGGAAGGTCGTAATGCCCCCATTCATGGCCGAGCAGAAAGAGATCGGAACACAGATTTGGATTGAGATGCCACTACAAGCCAGAGTGCAGCAAATCCTTGAGGATTATCGACCAGAAGAATATAAAGAACAGTGCATTTCAGCATTTCGAAGTATCAAATCGCGAATTCATATCCCCATTGCGGCGGAAATCGAGCGGTGCTTGCAAGCTGATATGTTCGGAGAGGCTGTTGCGCTGCTGTTAGAATACTACTATGATCCTAAATACGATTATACGTCTACTCAGTATGAAGGCATTGAGAGAGTTACCTTTAAGGTGAACAATTTGGATGAGGCTGAGGCTGCGGTGATCTCTTTTTTAAGTAATCAGAAGGTATAAGCTTTAGGTATCGTAAAGTATGAGGGGTTTAGAGGAGGCTCGGCTTAACAAATGATCTATTTAGACTATAACGCTACAACACCTGTAGATAAGGAAGTAGCAGAGGTTATGATTCCTTATCTTTATGGTCATTTTGGCAATCCTTCAAGCAGTCATTCTTTGGGACAAGAAGCTAAAGTCGGAATCGAGCGAGCAAGAACACAGGTGGCTAATTTCCTGAATTGTACGCCGGGTGAGGTGCTTTTTACAAGCGGGGGCAGCGAGTCGAATAATACAGTCATCAAGGGCGTCGCCCAAACGTATCGACATAAAGGCAATCACATTATTGTGTCTGCTGTGGAGCATCCTGCGGTAATTAAACCGTGTCAGTATCTGGAGCAGTTGGGCTACACGATTACTTATATACCTGTTGACGCGTATGGAATGGTGCAGGTAGATGATGTGAAAAATCAGCTTACAGACCAAACTATACTAGTCTCCATTATGCACTCTAACAACGAAACGGGCACGATTCAGCCGATCAAAGAAATAGCTGAGGTCTGCCATGAACGGGGTGTCCTTGTACATACCGATGCTTCGCAGTCCGCTGGAAAAGTAGAGCTTGATGTGGCTGAGTTAGGGGTGGATTTTCTAACGCTGGCAGGCCATAAATTATATGCGCCAAAAGGGATTGGAGCATTGTACATCCGAGAGGGCATTCACATCGAGCCATTAATTCACGGAGCGGGTCATGAGCAGGGGAGACGTGCCGGAACGGAAAACACCCCTTATATTATTGGATTAGGAAAAGCCTGTGAGCTTGCTTCGGACTCTCCATCCAGAGAGCGTGTGAAAGAAGTAGCGGATTATTTCTACGATAGATTGCAGAAGGCATTTGGCGACAGAATTCACCTGAATGGTCATAGGCATAAGCGATTGCCCAACACGCTTAACGTTAGTTTTCTTGGAGCGGTGGGTCACGAAGTGATTGCTTCGCTGGAAGATGTGGCTGCCTCAACAGGCTCAGCTTGTCATTCTGGAGAAACATTGATGTCACCTGTTCTAAAGGCAATGAATGTCTCAGCAAGTATTGGGCAGGGAGCGGTTCGTTTTAGTGTGGGACGGTATACGACTAAAGCGGAGATCGATGAGGTTATCGATAAGCTGAAAGAGTATTTGTTGTGAGTAGACTGCCCCATTTTTGCTCAATAGCGTCTTTCCGGTCCGAAAATTCCCCTTTGAGGCGATAAATGAACCAATAGCGGCATTTGAGTCGGAAGATCAAGAAATTTTAATCGAATATTATAACAAAAGCATCTGTCACTCCTATAGTAGGGAGGGAAGATGCTTTTGTTTGTGTTAGTGATTATACGATGGTAAAGCCTGCACTTGCATAACCAGTGACTGTATTTACAAGGTTTAAACCTGTAGCAGTAGCTGAAAATACCATAAGAAGGCGAGTCTGTGGTGTTACAGTAAAATTGATGCCATTTGTAATTCCGCTGACAAAAGTTCCTAGATTAATTGTGCCTGTGATAGTTGGCAGAGGGACTAAGGCCCCAGGAACAGGTGTGAATGTATTATTTGGTAAAGTAGATTGGAATAATTGTGCCGTCACATTTACGGAAGTACCAAGAAGTGATAAAGCTACAGTATTACTGAAGTATGCAGCAATAGATGTTATCACTCCTGAACGAGGAACGGACATTGCAAAGTTGATAAGAGGTCCAAGAACAGTACCTGTCAAATCTATGTTTCCACCAACAAGAGAAATGCCTGTGGCTGAACTTCCGAAGCCTATAAGGCTTGTTGTTCCCACCAAACCACCTAAAATCGTGGTCATAATAATTGGTCCACCAGATGCCAGTGGAATGATTGCGCCATCACCGGTAGCCCCAGTAACTCCTGTAACTCCGGTAACCCCCGTAGCTCCAGCAAGCCCGGCAGTACCCGTAGCCCCCGTAGCTCCAGCAAGCCCGGCAGTACCCGTAGCCCCCGTAGCTCCAGCAAGCCCGGCAGTACCCGTAGCCCCCGTCGGACCAGCAAGCCCGGCAGTACCCGTAGCCCCCGTCGGACCAGCAAGCCCGGCAGTACCCGTAGCCCCCGTCGGACCAGCAAGCCCGGCAGTACCCGTCGCACCAGTCGGCCCCGCAAGCCCGGCAGTACCCGTAGCCCCTGTTGGTCCAGCAAGCCCGGCAGTACCCGTAGCCCCTGTCGGCCCCGCAAGCCCGGCGGTGCCTGTAGCACCCGTCGGCCCCGCAAGCCCGGCAGTACCCGTCGCACCAGTCGGCCCCGCAAGCCCGGCGATGCCTGTAGCCCCTGTCGGACCAGCAAGCCCGGCGATGCCTGTAACCCCTGTCGGACCAGCAAGCCCAGCAGTACCCGTAGCCCCTGTCGGTCCAGTTGCCCCTGCTCCAGGTCCTGTCGGTCCCTGTATTCCTTGCGCGCCTTGAGGACCCTGAGGTCCTTGGAGTCCTTGGAGTCCTTGAAGTCCTTGAAGCCCTTGAAGCCCTTGAGGACCTTGAGGCCCCTGAGGTCCTGGTGCTCCTTGAGGTCCTTGCGCTCCAGTCGCGCCTGTCGCTCCACCAGCAATTAGTAAATAATCTGACGAACTACCTGGTGTTCCTTTGGGTCCGGCAACAGTAGCTATATAAGTGCTGCCATTAAAGGTTACTACTTGACCCGCTGGATACAATGGGCTTTGTGCCGGATTAAAGACTACAATACCTTGCAGCCCTGCACCAGTGGCTCCTTGAGGTCCTTGAGGCCCTTGAGGTCCTTGAGGCCCTTGAGTTCCTTGAGTTCCTTGGGGTCCCTGAGGACCTTGTGGCCCCGTCGCACCCTTAATAGGTAAGCCGAGCGCTTGTGAAATAGAAGCTTGAATATGTCTGATTTGAATTACCAACTGATCTTTGCAATGAGAGTCAATCTTCGTGGCGAGGATAAAAGATAATAACTCGGCTAACAGCTGTTGAAGATTAGTACCCACGCTCACGACGGAGAAGGGACTGACCTCAGTAGATACAATAGTTATTTCTACTACAGAAAGAAGCTCCGTTCTAAAAGGGCTGCATATCCTAGCCTCATGCAAGAATTCCATGAGCTCTCTTAACACTCTTTGAAGATTGGAAATATGAAGTGTAGTGGGATTCGTAAGTGCGGGAGGTACCACTGTAGCAAGCTCTGTGACTATTTTTAATAGTGCAGCACACTCTCTTTTTCTGACAGGACTGCTTATTCTTCCTTGTTTGTTTAGGATAGCGTCACCTTTGAATGGTCTATGATAATGATCTGACATCCTTCTGTATCTCCTCCTTGAGCTTCTCCTTTTCATACCTTTAAAAATTGGGAACCTGCCCAATCAGCATATTCAGAGAAGCTGAAGTTGTTACAGTAATCGCTCTGGAAGTCGATACACATGAACCTACATTAAAAAGGCAAGCCACCGCTAATACAGTAGCCTGCCTTTTTTTGATAGAGTAGTTTAGTAGTGTTATTGATCTGTACTCCGTTCGCATTCTCACTCAGCCTTCAGTTTTATGAACGAGTATTAGAACGCCTGTATTCCATCGGCGTGATGCTGAAGTTGCGTTTGAACATCCGATGGAGATAAGAACTGCTCGTGAAACCGGTCATTTCAGCAATATCCGATACGGACAGATCGCTCTCTTTCAAGAGGCGACATACTTCCTGCATTCGTACATCCATGATGACATCCACAATAGCTGTCATTGTTTGCTGCTTATAAAGACGGCTGACATATATAGGTGACAGGTTAAGCTCATCAGCAATCTGGTTCAGGCTCAGGCTGGGGTCCATAAAAGATTGATTGATTTTTTGGTTAATTTGACGGATCAGATCACTTTGCTTAGAGCTACGTTTATCGACCTGTAATTCCTGAATATCATCGAAGAGTTGGTAAAAAGCTTCTTCAAGCTCCTTCATCGTCTCGTAATTCTCAAGTGAAGGTATCTTGAGGATATCTTCCATAGATGTAGAGCTGAGCTTTTTGATATTATCGATGATTCTCTTAATTGTTAGCGTCACCCTGGATAGCGTTAGTTCTAGTACATGGTAGGGGTATTGGTCCAATTCGCGCACGATGTCAGAGAAATGGCTACGAGCTTCGTCTGTTCTACTACTGGTGAGGGCATCGACCAGCTTTTTCTCGTTATCCGCAGGGTAAGAGTATAGGTTATTCTGCAATTCGTTAATCTTCTCCGCGTTGATTAGGCAACCATGCCCATAAAAAAGTCTATGTTTAGAAGCTTCTTTGGCCTGGTTATATAGGCGGTTCAATCGATCTGGATTATCACTAACGGGACTGTACACTAGCGATAATCCTATTTTCAGATAATCGCAGCAAGCCACACGGATTTGCCTTAGCAACACTTCGATTAATTCCGAATCGAGATGTTCAGTGGACGTCATACTGCTAAGCAGCATAACAACACTATCATCGTTCATATCTACGCTTTCCACTTGATAAGTCTGACCGCAAATTTCCGAAGCGATATTCATGATCGCGAACTTGTATGCTAGTAGATAAGCACCTCGCTCTTGTCGCAGGGTATTGTATTCATCAATACGCAGCAATACAAGCCGATAACCTTCGTTTAAGTTGAAAGCAATACTTAGTTGCTCGAAATCACTAGGCCGACTGCTGTGGGGGGCTTTTATACCGAGCACAAGATTACGTAAAGAATTCTGTCTAATCGTAAACATACTGTTGCGCTTGTCAGCTTCAAGGCTATTCATTCGGCTTACAATGGAATCAATAGGAAGGTAGAGGCGTTTGGATAGCATTCTAGAAATTATAAGTCCGAATATTAAAATAATCAAAGAAATCAGTAGTGTTGTATTACGGATTTGCTTAGTCTGTTCTGTGATTACATCATAAGGAGTGATGCGAACATACTGCCAACCAAGAGAATCTGGTGAAGTATAGGACACTAATGATTTCTGGCCTTTAAAAGGAGCTGTGAAATAACCTGCGGAGCGGGTTTTAACTTTATTCTCTATCCAACTGCTTTCATCCCCCGAGAGCTTCTCCAATGTCAGCTTGTTCCCCGATAGAAACCGATCTTGGTCATCAAGAAGATAAGTATTACCACTACCGGCGGTATTGCTGTTAGCCAACTCCTTGTTTATCCAAGCTGCTGATATATTAACAATAACTGCAGAATTGATGGCACGGTCCCAGTTGATCGCATCATAGCAGAGATAAGTATAGACAGCGATAGCTTCTGATTTGGGTTCGCCGATGGAATAGGTGCGTGGGATCGGAGTGAATGTTTTGTAATCCTGATAATGATTCAACATCTGTATGATTTCAGTGTCCTCTAACTCTCCTGTGGAGTACACACCATTCTGCCCTTGCGCCGCTGAGATATATATAGTGTCATTATTCGGATTATAAACATAGATGGATTCAATGTATGGCATGGAGTTCAGATAGTTTCCGAGATCCGACATTGCAGCCGTAACCTCGTAAATGGAAGGTTTGTTGTAGAACAACAGATGGGAAATAGTGGAGGTCCTGTATAGCTGAAATGAAAGCGTTTGAGCTACTTCAGCCATGTTGACTACTTTTTTGCCAGTCTGAGTTAGATCTTTTAGATCGGAACGGAAGGTCTGAGTCTTTTCGACGCCGATGTAGTATGTATAGTACACGATTGTAGAGAGCAGAAGAGTTAACGAAATACATAGTGTAATCGTTGTTAGCAGCTTGCCATACAGCAGTCTTTTTCTCCGTATATCATTATTCTTCATAATAGCCCTCCCCCGAAATATATGCGGCTTATTGGATAAGGCTCTGGATGAACTCTAGATATGAAGTCCTCTTATTATAATTGCCCTAGAGTGAACAGAACAGTGGAGTAACACTAGAATGTTGTATTTTACCAATATATAGCTGTGAAGAAAATAAATATTTGTGCACATATCATCATTATTTTCGGGATATTCGAGTGCACTCCCCTATGTACACTGGCATTAACACGATTCATCGCTGCTTCATAAACATCCTTATTGTTCATTAGCGGTTTCTCCAGTTTGTGCAGGAAATCTATGAAGCTTCACTTCTGTGTTCAAAAGAACCACCCTATAGTGGAATTATGCAGTTTCTACATTAAAGGGAGTGAGAGACCTTGAGCCAAACCTCATCCAAAGGAATCTCAACCGTCGAACTTGGCATCCAGGCCGATGGAAGAGCACGCTTACGGACGACAAGAAAGAAGAAGGGATTTATTTATGAACTGATACACAATCGGATGATGTTTCTGATGCTGCTGCCCACCTTGATCTTTTTCTTAGTAAATTCTTATTTTCCAATGGTAGGTATCTATTATGCGTTCACTCAATTTGACTTCAACAGCAGTATGTTTAATTCCAAGTTCGTCGGCTTGCAGAATTTCGAGTTTCTCTGGAGATCCGGCACACTGGTGAAGCTGACGATGAACACGATAGGTTACAACATCGCTTTTATTGTACTTGGGAATGTGCTGGCGATTGCTTGTGCGATTCTCTTAAGTGAACTGAATGGGAAATGGTTTAAAAAGATTAGCCAATCGATAATGTTTCTACCATATTTCGTATCCTTCGTCATTCTAAGTGTTATTGTCTACAACCTGTTCAATTATGACAGCGGTTTCTTAAATACAATGCTTACACAATTTGGGCTTGATCCGGTGGACGTTTACAGCAAACCCTGGGCTTGGATTTTTCTAATTATTATCTTCTATCTATGGAAGAATCTCGGTTATAGCATGGTTATCTATCTAGCAGCGATTACAGGGATCAGTGATGAATATTATGAAGCGGCTAAGATCGATGGCGCTAATATTTTTCAGCGGATTTGGTATATTACAGTGCCAATGCTGAAATCAACCTTTGTGGTGCTGCTGCTCTTTGCGCTCGGAAGTATTATGAAAGGGCAGTTTGATCTGTTCTATCAATTAATAGGAAACAACGGGCTTCTCTATAATACGACGGATATTCTCGATACCTACGTCTATCGCTCGCTTAAAGTAACGTTTGATGTGGGCATGGCTACTGCTGCCGGGGTCTATCAGTCCTTGTTCGGTTTTGTCCTCATCATGACGGTTAACTATATTATTCGCAAAATAAATGATGACTACGCCCTGTTCTAGGAGGACAAGAAATGAAAATTCAAAAGGATAAATATACACGGATGCTTCATGCAATCGCCTATGTGGTCATCATTGGACTGTCGGTTGCTTGCCTGCTGCCCTTTCTGCTAATTATATCCGCATCATTAACCAGCAATGAATCTATTATCCGGGATGGCTATCATCTGATTCCGGGGCAGTTCTCTCTTGAAGGCTACAAGACGGTGTTCATTTTCCCGGATGAAGTACTGCGTGCTTACACGGTCACCATCGTCACCACTGTAGTGGGAACGACATTAGGACTCTTCTTCATGACGATGGCTGGTTATGTGCTGGCCCGCAAGGATTTCAAATACCGCAATACCTTTTCCTTCTATATATACTTTACGACCTTGTTTGGTGGAGGACTTGTTCCTTGGTACATCATGATTACTAAATACCTCGGTCTGCTGGATTCCTATGCTGTATTGGTGCTACCAGGCCTGATGACACCGTTCTTAATTATTTTAATGAAGAATTTCGTTAAATCAGCAGTCCCTGAGGAGCTATTTGATTCTGGGAAAATCGATGGGGCCGGTGATTTCAGAATCTACTGGCAGATCGTCCTCAAGCTCTCCATGCCAGGGATTGCTACAGTCGGATTGTTCCTTGCATTGTATTACTGGAATGACTGGTTCACATCTTCACTGTTCATTAATGATACCCATAAATATCAACTGCAGTTCTATCTGTACAATGTTATCAATTCAGCGCAGTTCATTGCACAGATGGGCGCTGGAACTGGGGTGTCTCTGGCTACAGAAGTCCCTGCTGAGTCTACCAAAATGGCCATGGCGATTGTTGTGACTGGACCAATTCTATTTCTGTATCCATTCGTTCAGCGTTACTTCGTCAAAGGGTTGACCATCGGAGCTGTAAAAGGTTAGAACCGTAACCTTACCCCTACCCGGGTTTAGGTAAAGTCGGCTAACATAGAAGCATAGTGAAAAGGGAGGATTCAGATGAATAAGCTACGGGGCAAAAGCATGTCTATTCTGCTCACGTCAGTACTGAGCTTGGCTCTACTGGCAGGCTGTGGGGGGAATTCTAGTTCCACGAACGGGGAAAATGCAGCGGTAAAAGAGAGTAATAGCGGCGGGAATACGGCTCAGAGCACCAATGCTGAGACTGAGGAGAAGTCGGGGCTGGATACATCGAAGAAGGTCGAGCTGCAGTTTTATATGCTGGGCGATGCTCCGAAAGATCTTTCAAGTATTGAATCGCAAATTAACAAGATGGCTGAAGAAGATCTGAATGCAACCGTTAAATTCAACTATACAACTTGGACAGACTGGGATCAGAAGTACAAATTGCTACTATCTTCTGGACAATCGATTGATTTGATTTTTACTGCGGATTGGACACAGTATCAAGCTTATGCTAAAAAAGGAGCTTTTTTGGCTATAGATGATTTGCTGCCGACGGCTGCTCCAGCGCTCCAGCAATTTGTACCGCAGGATATGTGGGATGCAGTTAAGATTGATGGCAAGATTTACACTGTACCCGCGACCTATAAGGAATATGTAACTAACGGTTTCGTATGGCGTGAGGATCTGCGTAAGAAATACAATCTGCCTGAGCCAACAGATCTGGCCAGCTATGAGGCTTATATGGAAGGGATCAAGAAGAATGAACCGAAGATGTCGCCGGCATCCTTTAACAGTGATGTGAGGGGCAATCTGCATGATGTCTACACTACACTTACCGCGATGGTCGGAAGTCCGCTGCCTTATGGTATCGGAATCAAGTACAGCGATCCTTCGAAGGCTTATCTTTACTGGGGCTCGGAGGAACATAAAGAAGAACTGCTGACCATGAGACGTTGGCAGGAAAAAGGCCTAATCTCCAAAAATGTATTGAACGTGAAGGACACTCTTCAGGCTCCGGTTATTGCGGGTAAAGCGGCATCCATCTTCGGTGATAACCCGACTCGCTTTAACGATACGCTGATGAAAGTTAAAGCAGCTCATCCAGATTGGGAGTTGGGTTACTATCCTTATGGTCAAACGATCGGTTACGCAACACCGGTGCATCCTATTCATAATGGATTTGCTATTCCGAAGGGCAGCAAGAACCCGGAACGTGCATTGGCCTTTTATGAGAAGATGGTTCTGGATAAACGTTATAACCAGCTGACACAATACGGTGTTGAGGGAAAAAATTATAAGGTTGATGCAAACGGCTATTATGAGCTTATTGGAGATGCTTCTACGAACGGCTTCACTCGTGAAGGGATGAACGGCTGGGCATGGCGGAACCCGGAATTTATGTTATTCGACAAATCCTATGATGGCGTCAAAGAGATTTTCGCTGAGCTTGATAAGATTCAGAAGCCGGATATCTTCACAGGATTTGCTGAAGATTACACCTCTTATCAGGCTGAAAAAGCGGCGCTGGAACAGGTAGAAAAGCAATACCTGTATCCGCTGCAAGCCGGATTGGTAGAGGATGTTGATGCGGGTCTAGTTACCTTCATGGAGAAGGCTAAGCAAGCCGGACTTGAGAAAATTCAGGCGGAATATATCAAGCAATGGAATGCTTACGTACAGGAGAAGGGGTTGTAATAAAGAAGAGCAAGGGATGTTCCTTAAGCCAAAAAGGCGGGGGAACATCCCTTTTTTTGTATTTTAGGAGACTACGAGAAGCGCTGGCGGAATTCCCGCGGAGTGGTTCCCTCAATGCGGACGAAGCTGGAGCTGAAGTAAGGCGCTTGATTGAAGCCGACCTCCTCGGCGATCCGGGCAATCGTGTAACTGGTCTGCATCAGCAATAGCTTACTCTGCTGAATTCGGTAGTGCAGCAGGTAATCCATAGGTGCACAGCCGTATTCCTTTTTCATGCAACGAGCGATATATACAGGATGAAAGTTCAGGTTCTCCCCTAGCTGCTGTGCTGTAATGCGCTCACGGAAATGACTGCGCAAATAGGAGGCAGCTTGCTCTGCACATATTTTGGAGGGAGAGGGACGCTCATGACGCAGAGAGGCAGATAATTGCTGGAGAACCTCTTGAAATAGCAGCTGCTGCTGAAATGGAGTATCGCTCAAATGGGAATTAGGCGCTAGTTGATTCAGCTGCGAGAGCAGTTCCTCCATCTTGGACGGTTGCAGCAGAGAGGTATATTGGGGCAGCTGTAAGGTAAAAGTGCGTATATTAAATTCGTCTGAATGAAGAGGATGCTCCACTCTGTTGTGTTCTGTCTCTGGTGCTGTAGCCATAGCCTCGGAGATATTCCAATCGCCCACTGTCTGAAAATGCAGCCAATAATAAGAGGTATGTTCCTTGCAGCTGTCCGTACTGAAATGATGGCTATCTGGACGAAGAAGCAGTGCCTGACCTGCACGTACCTGAAAGGTGAGACCTCCTTCATTCATATATAGGCAGCCCTGCTTGACTACAAGCAAATCAAATACCTTGATATTGTGGCGGCTCATGTGGTAATGCCCTGGTGAGAAGGTATGCAATCCACTTACGATATAATAGGGCATTGGCGGGACGGTAAAATTAATAATGTTCATGGAGAGATCTCCTTTTATGAGGTTGAAATAATGAAATTATTGGTTTGAAATCTGTACCATCACCAAAAGTATATCATCTATAATTTAGTCTGACCTAAAGAAAAAATATGCTGTTTCTTAGGTCCAGTATGCATGTTTGGTTTAAGGGGAGGTTTATTTAGTGAAAAAAGAAAGACAGGGCTTTGGACTATGGGTATTGGCTTGGCCTATATTTATAGAGGTGTTTCTACAGACCCTGCTAGGTACGGTGGATACGCTCATGGTCAGCCGTATTTCAGACGATGCAGTCGCCGTAGTCGGCATTTCCAATCAATTGTTCGGTGCGTTGACCACACTTTTTACCACCTTTGCGGGCGGAGCGGGGATCCTGATCGCGCAAAGAATGGGTTCAAAACGTTTCAGCGAAGCGCGTACGATTGCAATTATGGGCGTATCGGTTAGTCTCATTCTTGGTATCGTCGTGAGTATCATCCTGTTCTTCTATGCGGGTCCAATAGCGGGGATTCTAAATATATCGCCTGAGCTATTATCACTGTCCAATATCTATATCTCGTATGTCGGTGGCGGTCTGTTTTTGGTGGGGATGATTGCTTCCCTTGGAACAGCGATTCGTAATACAGGGAACACCAGAGGACCAATGTACACAGGGGTCATCATAAATGTCATTCACATTATTCTGAACTATACCTTTATATTCGGGATGTTCGGTCTGCCACAGCTAGGGCTTGCGGGAATCGCAATCTCAAGTATTATCAGTAGACTGGTCGGTGTGATCATGCTGTATACCATGTTTAGAGGTTCCTTCGAGATTAAGATTAGACTTAGGGATTTCCGTATATTCAACGGCAAGCTATTCAAGGAAATTATAAGGATTGCTTGGCCTCTAGGGATTAATTCTTCCTGCTGGGTGTTCTCTCAGTTGATTGTCTATTCCTTTCTAGCCGCACTGGGCGCAGAAGCGTTAGCCGCACGGACTTATCTCAATACCTTAGAGTCCTTTTGCTTCACGTTAGGGTATGCAATCGCGCTGGCTGGACAGATACAGATCGCGCATTTGTTCGGGGCAGGGAAGCTGAAAGAAGCTTATCGTAGTGCATATCGCACGCTGTATATCGGCTTGGCTATTGTATCAGCGAACATGTTACTGCTATTTCTTTTCGGCAGGAATCTGCTAGGTTATTTTACTTCCGACCCGCGGATTATTGCGATTGGGATTTCCCTACTGGCCCTAAATCTCCTACTGCAACCTTGCAAAATGTTGAATATGGGCATGGGTAATGCGCTGAACGCCATCGGCGATACCCGTTATACGATGTATACTTCCATCGTGTCTATGTCCATTATTGGAGTGGGATGTTCTTACTGGTTTGGAATCAGCTTAGGCTGGGGGCTCACAGGGATCTACTGCTGTATGATTGCTGATGAATTTGTGCGGGGGATGCTTGTTCTAATGCGCTGGAGAGGGAGGAAAGTTATCCGTCAGGCGGATATCGGTTTGAGTGAAGGGAATGCCTCACTACATGGAGCCGGGAAAAGAAGTACTTCGTTAACTATATGAGCGGGACTCTATAAGCCGTACCATGGTGGGCAATGGAGTGTAATGATGTCTTTTTGCACCAATAGTGTCTCTGGGGTCCGATAGTTGCCCAAAAGAGCCGTTTTTTCGAAAATAGCAACTCTGGAGTCCAATAGAAAGTTTGAGAACTGCAAGTAACATCGAGCGACAACAAACATCAAGCATTCCAAGCACCACTGAGCACCCTAAGTGCGCCAAGCACTAATCCCCATCTGCTGCGCAATCGCCCACCGAGCTGTGGGTGTTTGGGGATGTTTTCGGAGAGAGGCTACCCATTAGTAAATAATTACTTAAGGGTTAGCCTCTTTTTTGTGCGAGTATAAAATTTAAGTTTGATGGTTCTGAAATTTGATTATTCATTCATATAGAATTTGATTCTATGATATAAATGAGTTAGCCTTTAGAGCATGGGTACCTGTTTTATGAATACATACTACTGAAGGGTTTGAGGAAAATGCCGTTAAAATGGAGAGGCTTGACGATCCTAACACTGCTCTTAATGATGATACTAATATCGGGATGTTCTAATGGTACCGTTCACGTCACGGTGAATAAGAATCAAAGCGTAGATTTAGCAATGAATGTGAAATTGGATTCCCGAACAGAAGCATTGATCAGCGATAAAATGGAGAAGAGTCTGACAGATAAATTGAAGGAGGAAGGGATTCAGCTAGAAAAACGACAAGAAGGTAAGTCTACAGTCTATGAAATCCAGAAAAATTACGCTTCATTTGAGGATATAGGTTCAACCTCTATGGGGCTGGATATTGTGGATCTACAGCTCGTTACTAAAAAGAATTTGTTATATACCACGTATGATGTTGAGGCACAGCCTCAATTTAATAGCTATGTGGATACTATTATGGATAACATGGGGACATTGAGTTTATCAAAGCCGATTATTCGGGCGGTGTTGAAAAACTTTGCATTTGATTTTAAACTAACGTTGCCAATAGATCTAATTGGTGATAATAATGCAGCTGTTGATGAAGGCAGAACACTTACCTGGAATGTTACGCTGGGGGATACGGAGCCGATCAAAATGCAGCTTTATGTGCCAAATGTATGGAACATAGTGATCGTGTTAATCATCCTAGTGGTGGTGATCATTGCTGCGATTCTATTTTTCGTCAGAAAAAGAAAACACCGTAAAGTAAATCGTGCTTAAATGGTTCGAGATATGTATTGATAGTGCCGGGAAGCCATGCTGCTTTACCGGCTTTCTTTACTTTATAGCAGGTGTAGAGTTATAATTAGTACCAAGTACTAATATCAGATACTAAATGAAGAGGTGATTGGAATGACAGGTGCAAAAATTACAGCTATCGGAACTTATGTCCCGGAAAAAAGACTGACGAATGCCGATCTTGAGCAGATGGTGGATACTGATAATGAGTGGATTGTGGGGCGGACTGGAATTCGTGAACGCAGAATTAGTCGGCAGGATGAATACACAAGCGATTTATGTGTATCGGCAGTACAGGATCTAATGAAACGTTATGGAAAAAACGTTGAGGATGTGGATATGGTCCTTGTAGCTACTAGTACACCTGATTTTTCCTTTCCCTCAGTAGCTTCTTTGATTCAAGACCGCTTAAATATTCCGCAGACTGCAGGAGCTATAGATTTGAGCGCAGCCTGTGCGGGTTTTGTATATGCACTTCATACAGCTCATAGCTATGTTGCTTCAGGGATGCACCGTAAGGTTCTAGTGATTGGTGCGGATACGATCTCCAAGATTACAGATTATACTGATCGCAGTACATGTATCCTTTTTGGTGATGGGGCCGGTGCAGTGCTTGTGGAGAGTGATAAGCAATCGACGGGATTTCTAGGCTTTCAGCTAGCTAGTGATGGCAGCGGCGCGCATCATGTGTATCGCACGGGTCTAGCCCATACGGTGAATAATATTGAACTGGTAGATACACAGATGCTCGTACAGAACGGACGCGAGGTATTTCGTTGGGCGGTCAGAACCGTTCCTCTCGGTGTACAGCAGCTGCTTGAAAAAGCAGAAGTGGGTCTGGAGCAAATCGATTGGTTTATTCCACACAGCGCAAATATGAGAATGATTGAGCCGATTTGCGAGCGTATGAACTATCCGATGGAGCAAGTGCTGCATAGTCTTGTGAATTTTGGCAATACTTCTGCCGCAACAATTCCCTTAGCTCTTGATTTGGGCATTCGTGAAGGCAAAGTAAAGAACGGGCACAAGATTCTGATGTATGGCTTTGGTGCGGGGCTGACGCAGGCCGGTCAACTGGTAGAGCTGAACTTGGATGAGCAAGTAGGGGAGCCAACTTTATTGTGAGTTGTTCAGGTAAACATAAATAATAAAACTTTGTTAAAGCAACGACCGTTTCTCGGTATTTTTTCGAGGAACGGTCGTTTTTGTTTCATTACTAAAAGTATTTTTGGGCATATATTATGCATGTATTAGGCCACTGTTGTGATCATATTCGGCTAATGATATGCAGATGTTATTCGTTTATTAGGCATCTTTTGGTATTGAGTTAGGCGTTTTGACCCATATCACAGCCTTTGGATGCATCTTTTGAAGTTTACAGATATTTAATGCTAGGCAAATAATCCATACCTACAATAAACACAGCAGACCCCAGTCTACCAAAAAAAATAATATGGGATGTACTTTGAATAGGATGAAGAAAGGAGGAGTTATCGAATATATCCGAGATAAGGGTAGTTAGCTCTTTTGTCGATGGAGAGTTCTCATGGGATTCAAAACTATAAAATAATGCTTGGGAGAGATGATTTTGTTCAGAAAAGGTAGGAAATTTGTTGCATTATTACTGGCACTCACAGTGATTTGTTCCACTATGCCGAATATCACCCCTGTGTTTGCAGCTGAAGAATCTGAGATTCTATCTGTAGATCAACCAACGACTTCTGTACCCACCGGCCGATATGAAGAAGCACAGACGATCCACCTCACAACTGCAACGCAGAATGCTGACATTTACTATACACTCGACGGCACACTTCCGGATGTTCATAGTTTAAAATATAACGCGCCGATCTCGATTTCCAAAACAACGAATTTGTCTGCCATTACGATCAAAGATGGTGTAGCTAGTAAAGGAGTAACCTTCTCTTATATCATCAAGACCAAAGAAAAGCCATTACTCCAGTTTGTAGCGATGTCAGACGTACATGTGGGCTCGCATGCTTCAGCAGATGCACGTTATACCCAATTCTTTGATACGATAGGGTCGATTTTTCCGAACCCGGATGCGATACTCGTCGTTGGCGATATGATTAATGATAATGGGAACGACAAGCCTAATGACCATGTGATGGTTCGGGAAATTTTTGAGCAAAATTTAGCTAGAAAGCAGTGGAATAACACCCAGATCCGAATGGCTATAGGTAACCACGATTCCACCGTTGCTAAAGTCAACCAACATTATCCCACGGACTGGTTCACAAGCCAGCCGAATGGCTATTATGAATCTGAAATCGGTGGCTATCATTTCTTATTTTTAAACGGGAACAACTACAACTCAGATACAGGTCAGCGTAATTGGCTAAAGGGTAGACTTGCAGAGCTCACAGCTGATCTGAAGAATCAGAATACCCCCATCTTCGTGAATGTGCACCAACCTATATCGAATACGGTAATGGATGGGCAACAGGCATCGAATCCTAATCTTTATACGGATCTCAAAGACTATCCTCAAGTGATTACCTTCTCCGGACATTCCCATCTGAATATTAGTGATGATCGCTCCATTTACCAGAAGGATTTCACTTCAGTTAACCTTGGCTCCATGTCTTACATTGAATCCGATCGCGGTTACTCCCAAGTGACTAAGAAGGGACTTGAAGGACGTTTTGAATTTCCTGTCAGTCAGGCCGACTTCGTTGAGGTATATGCGGATCGGGTTGAGGTGGATCGGATTGCGTTTAACGCAGATCATGGAGATATCTACACAGACGGTAAATGGACGGCTGAGCCGCAGCCTCCATTCAACAGTGCGGGTACAGTTGCTGGAGACAAGTGGGTCATTCAGCTAAAAGGCTCAACGAATGAAGCGATTAAGAGCAATTTCAAGTACACTACGGCTAACCGTAATAAGGTTGCTCCTATATTCAATAGTGAACTCGACATAACGAATCAGGATACGGTACCTTTACTTTCCTTTAAGCAAGCGAAAGATGATCAATCTATGCATCATTATGAAATCAATGTTATCGATAAAAGGTCTGGAGTTAGCAGCAAATCTGTGAATGTATTCTCTGACTATTACTTTTCCCCGGTTCCGAATGCAATGAATATTCCACTCGAAGGACTTGCACCTCAAACTTCATACATTGTTCAAGTGACAGCTGTTGATGCCTACGGGAATCGCTCTGCAACGCTAGAGCAATCGTTCACAGCCGGCAATGAAGCACCTGAACTGACGCCAATTGATCCATCGACCATGTGGAAGGACCTAGTGGTCGATATGAGATTGGATGGTAACCTATCCGATGAAGCTAAAGATGTGACAGGGCTTGCAAGTCTAGCAGGCAATGTAACGTATGTCGATGGTAAATCCAATAAAGCTGCGCTCATTGCAGCGGGTAATAGTAATTATATTGATTTGGGCAAGCGTGATGATTTGAAATTCGGAGCAGGAAGCTTCACCGTGTCTTTCTGGCACAAAGGCAATCTTTCCGGGGATCAGACTATCCTTTCCAATAAGAACTGGAATAGTGGCGGTAATCTAGGTTGGTATATTGGACCTGCCTCCACCAATGGTATGACCTTAAATATTAGTGATGGAACGAAAAGAGCGGATATTACAGCATCAAGTGTAGGAACGGAGTGGCATCTCTTTACCATTACAGCGGACAGAACAAACAACTTAGCAAAAGTTTATGTAGATGGGACGGAGAAGGCATCGGGGAGTATTGCCTCGCTTGGTACTCAAAGTGTAGATACAACCTTTAACACGCTGATTGGTGTGGATGGCAACAAAGGAAATGGCGGAGCAACGATTACCATAGATGATCTGAGAATCTGGAAGAGATCGCTCACTGCCACGGAAAACAAAGCTTTGTCGGATTCCTATAAGGGTGTTCAGCTCTTTAACTTTGAACAGCTCACCACATTAATTCATGATGCTGCTTCCTTCCAAATGAACAGCGATAAAGTCAGTGGTGTATCTTACCCGAAAGAACAGCTAGACGAGCTTGCGAAGCAAATTCAGAAAGCCAGACAACTGACGGCAAGTAATAGCCCAACCGAAATTGACCTTGCTTATGTCGAGCTTCAGTGGGTCTATAAAAAAATACAACAGGCAGCAATATATTCCTTTATTCCTAAGAACGCATTCACTATCAACTCCTTTAGTTCTTATGCGGACAATGAAAATGCCAATGCTGCGAACATCCTAGATAACGATACCGCTACGATTTGGCATTCCAAATGGCAGGAGCCTGCAGCCTCATTTCCACATTGGGTGATTATCGACATGAAGGGTAGTAAGAACTTAACTGGTATTGGGCGCACTAGCCGCTTAAGTCAGACGGCTCTGGAATTTCCAAAGGATTTTGAACTCTACGCCTCGGATCAATTATCGGATTTGACCGATCCGGCGTACCTGAGCAATCCGGCGAATAAAGCGATCGGCACATTCCAGAAAACCTGGAAAGGCACGAGCTATCAAGACTTCAATATTTTGGATAAAGCGATACAAGGTAGATATGTGAAATTTGTTGTCACGAGCACCTATAACCCAACCGCTTTATTCACCAGTATGAGTGAAATCGATTTTACTGGTAGCTCAGTGCTCTCTGCGGATACACTTCTACAGATGTCCTTCGAGAATAATTTGGAGGATCAATCTGTAAATGCTATACCGGCAACACCGGTTAAAGATCCACAGTTCGTGAAAGGTCGCGTCGGACAAGCCTTGAGTATCGATTCCAAGAGCTCAGCGCTGCAATATGTTGATCTTGGCAAGCCAACAAGTCTGCAATTCGGCAAGGACAAGAACTTCTCGTTCGCATTTTGGGTTAAATCGCCTTCTGTCTCAGGAGACCCTGCGATTCTATCCAACAAAAATTGGGATTCCGGTGCAAATGTAGGTTATGCCTTAGCGCTGAAAGGAAGTGCACTCCAATGGAACTTTAATACATCCGGCGAATCGCGTGCAGATGCCCAAATTCCAAATGTTGTAGATGGCACCTGGCATCATATCGCCATATCGCATGATCGTGCTTCAGGGCGAGTTGATTTTTATAAAGATGGTGTTCCTGTAAATGTGACCAAAGTTAATGGCACGAACTATCAGGGTATAGCAAGCACCATGACCATTGCAGGTCGAACGGGTACGCTGGATACAGGATTGTCAACCATGATCGGAAATGATGGTACAGGCAATTACAGCAATGCGCTGCAAGTACAGCTTGATGAGCTTCATATGTATGGAAGAACATTAACCGCGCAGGAAGTTTCTAATATGTATAACAGTGCTCCACCGCTTGCTTCCATTGAGGATTTTTCAGGTTCATTAAATCTGATTGGAGCTAAGCACACGGTTCAAGGTACGCAATTCCGATATAATCTAGATTTGCGTACACCTGATATGACGACTAAAGTGGACAAAGCTGTCGTTGAGATAGCCTATGATCCAGAACAGTTCGAATTTGTCAGCGCATCTCGCGCAACGAAGACAGACGCTTCGATCCCTGGTATCGTTAGACTAGAACTGCCAGGAGGTAATGTCTATAACATCGAGAATCCGCTGGAGTATGCAAAGTCCAGAATCTCGGAGCTCAAATTCAATACGCTTGGTGCTTCCGGCCAAGGCATCATTGAAGTTAAGCATGCGGATTTCTATACTGGATCAACAAAACTAACGATTAAGGCATTTGAATCGGCGCCTGCCGTTATTCAGATCCATGCTAAAGCTTCCGAAGATCTTAATGCAGATGGTTATGTTACGATAGGTGACCTTGCACTTGCGAAAGGCATTTCGGATGAAGAGCTGGCAGATATGGCAACCCAAGCCCAATACCAGCCCTATAAACGTGTAGTTGTCATCGGGATTGATGGTGGGGGTGTAGCGGTCTCCAAGGATGCGCCTTATTGGGAGACGCCTAGCTCCAAGAAAGAAAAGGTAGGCGATCGCCTGCAAATTCCAGCCATTCGGAACATTATCGAGCATGGAGCTATTAGCTATACGGCTAAAACTACTTTACCTTCCAGCTCATCTCCAAACTGGGGTTCGATGATTAATGGTGTTGGTTATGAAAAGCATGGTCTATATAATGACGATACCGCAGCCTACACATACAGTGAATCATGGGACTACCCAACGGTATTCAAAAAAATTAGGGAGGCATTGCCTGCTACTAAACAAACGGTATTCTCCACCTGGAGCAACATCGTTCAGGGGCATATTGAACTTTCTGTTGGTGTCGAAGGTTATTCCCTAGGAGATGAAGCTGATGTAGCGGCGTTCACGCAATACGCTGCTAGCGGCAAAGCGAAAGATACCTCGTTAATTTTCTTCCAATTGGATGATATGGATGGGGCGGGCCATGGTGATGGATTCTATACGAAGTCGTATTATGAGCAAATAAAGAAGACGGATAAGAACATCCAGACCATCTATGATGCTTTAAAGAACAATCATTTGTTGGAAGACACGCTCATCCTCATGCTGCCTGACCATGGTGGGGGTAAAGAGAATGCAGACGGAACTTTGGGCATGGCAACAAGTCATGGGCAAGATGAGCCCCTTGCCACCAGAATCTTCTTCGCGGCGAATGGTAGAACAGTAGCCACCGAAGACGGGAAGGAAAAATTATTGCAAGGTGGGAATACAAGAGACTTGGCTGCAACAGTTCTAACTGCACTTGGCCTGAACCCATCCATTGGAGATTCTCATGTCATTGACGGTATGTTCATACCTCAAACCGAACAGAAACAATCGGGTGCTGCGGACTTGCGATTCACAAAATTAGTTGATGCTGCTACACAAAAGGTTAACGGTTATGAAGTATCAATCAACAATGCGACTTCAGATGTGACAGCCATCGATTTGAATGTAGACTCCAGCAGTCTCATCTTCTCATCGATTGAACCGGCTCAACCTGGCGTTAAGATTATGCGCAAAGAGATGGTTAATGGAATGACAAGAATCATTCTAACCTCAACGAATGGCATTCAAGCAGATGCTCCGATTCTTAAGCTACGAGTATCACCACAAGAAAAGGCTACTGTTGTACAAATTACGCAAGCGATGATTGCAGATGCGAAAGGGCATGAAACGATGCCGAATTTGACCACTGCAACTAAAGAAGTACAGATCTCTCAGGCAACACTAGTAGATCTTCAGGTAAACTGTCAATCGTTGATCGGCTTCACACCGGATCAAATGAACTATGCGATTCGTGTACCGAATAATGTTTCGGTCGCAGAGGTCACTTATAAGGTAGCAGATCCTTTACTAAGCGTTCATGTCATAGGTGGTAAATCTCTGCAAGTAGGCGAGAATCTGGTGGAAGTGCATGTACAAGCTCCAGACGGCAGCTCGAATGTGTATACCATTATCGTCATCCGTGAGTCAGAATCCTTACCTAACCAAATTCTGCTGTCCGATCTACGAATGAATGGGGAAACTCTACCAGCTTTTGCACCTAGTACGTTGAACTATAACGTAACGGTTCCCTATAGTACGTCGGTAACGGATATTACTTATACGGCATACGATCCGACTAGCGTAGTTAAGATTACGGGTAGTGGAGCCCTTGAGGTTGGTAGGAACGTCGTGAAGGTTACCGTGACAGCTCAAGACGGATTACAAAATATTTATACGATCATCATTACGCGTCAGCCTGAAGCGGAGTCTTCAAGCAATGCAGATCTGGTAGATCTTCGCGTTAATGGAACTACGATTCGTGGATTTGCCTCTGGGCAATACAACTACGAACTGACTGTACCTTACTCAACAACCGTTACGCGAGTAACCTATAGAGCAGCGGATGCTATGGCTACTGTATCGATAACAGGCAGTGGAGATTTACATGTCGGCACTAATATGATCACCGTAACTGTGACAGCTCAAGATGGAACCAAACAGATTTACACTATTGCTGTTATGCGCGAAAATGATACCTCGACAACACCACCAACGGGTGGGGGGAACCCAGGATCAAGCGTTACGCCGCCAGTGGTGGTGAAGCCGGAGCTGCCTGCAGGGGCGGTTGTTATCCCAGATGAACTCTTAACGAAGAGTGCTGAAGGAAACATCATCTTGCAGCTTCAAGCGGATAAGAATCAAGTTATGATTCCGATCGATCAACTCGAGCAGATCGGCAATAGGGATCTAGAGATTCAAGTGAATGGGGTTCGTGCCATTGTATCCTCCAAAGTATTGAACGAGCTTCGTAAGCTTCTGCCATCAACTGCGAAGACAGCAACAATACTTTTGAAGATGGAAGCCATTCAATCGAATCACCTTACAATAACTCCACCGTATTCACGGGTTAGTGACATCATGGACTTCTCATTACTCATGTCAGATGAGTCTGGTAATAAATATTCACTGAAGCAATTCCCTGTACACGTGAAGATAACACTACCGATTCTAAATGGAACCAATCCAGCTCTAGCGGGTATTTATCGTATTGAGGAAAATGGCAGCTTTACCTATCTAGGGGGGACGATGAATCCATCCAAAACCAGTCTTACCGTAGATTTAAATCATTTTAGCCAATACGTTGTTCTTTCGTTCCAAAGCAGCTATCGAGATGTACCTGAAAGTCACTGGGCATACAAGACTATTCAGGAACTATCTGCTAAACAAATTGTGAAGGGACAATCTGACTCTATGTTTAACCCATCGGGTTCCATCACAAGAGCAGAATATGCAGCTCTCCTCAGCAGAGCGCTTTCCTTAACTGCGAATCGTCCAACTTCATTCCAAGATGTAGTCGCTGGATCGTGGTACGAAGAGGCGGTCAATGCAACCTTTGAAGCAGGTATTATTCAAGGCGTATCCGAGGATCGTTTTAACCCGAATCAACAGATTACCCGCGAGGAAATGGCAGCTATGCTGGTAAGAGCCTATGCATATCGTACGGGTGTTAAGCCGGAAGCAAGCTCATTCCATGCGACTAATGACAGCTCTAAAGTTAGTTCTTGGGCAGTAACCTATGTACAAGGTGCGCTAGAAGCTAAGCTTCTGACGGGTCATCAGGATGGTAACTTCCTTCCGCAATCGATGACAACCCGTGCCGAGGCAGCTCAAAGTATTTCAAATCTACTTGCGAAATTCTAAAATGAAATTGTAAGTTCCCTACATGAAAAATCCCCTCAATTTAGACAATGCTTAGACATCTTATCGAGGTCTGAGACGTTGTAAACTTTGAGGGGATTTATTTATGTTATACCTTAAAATTTCAATTGGCTTCCGCAGGACTCGCGCACAACAAGTACGGGCTCCACAACAAATGAACCGCCACCTGACTGATTGTTAATCAAGTCATAGAGCATATGGGCAGCGAGGATACCAAGGCGTTGTTTGTTCTGACGGATGGTAGACAGTCTTGGTGTAGTATATTTACAGGCTTCGATGTCATCACAGCCGATGATGGCGATATCCTCAGGGACCCGGAGGTCATGTTCTTTTAATGCACGGATGGCTCCTAAAGCCAGCAAATCAGAGGCAGCAAAAATGGCCTTTGGTAAACTGCCGCTTTGAATTAATTGTTGCATAGCCGTATACCCGCTGGACTCAAAGAAATCGTCGCCATGTACAAACCAACGCCGGTTCAAAGGGAGACCGAAACTTTCGATAGCTTTGGTATATCCTGCTTCCCGTAGATTGGATATTTCTGAATCCGCGGCACTTCCTATAAAACCAAGCTCCCTATAACCAAGAAGGTAAAAATGCTCTACGACCTTAGAGGATATTTGGAAGTTATCTGACATAACAAAGCCTGACTTCTTCCCTTTTAGTTCGAGATCTACCCCGATACAAGGGATACTGCTCATGTCCAGATCGTGGATCGTTGGCTCCATCTTCTGTCCAGATATAATGACACAGCCATCCACATTAAAATGAACAGCGCGCGCGAAGTAATCTCCGCTGCTAATAAATTTTTCGTTCGAAAAGAAGATGAGATCGTATCCCAGTACACCCATTTGTTTCTTGAAGGAGTTTAATACCTCAACGAAAAAAGGGTGCGTAAATTCTACATTAAGCTCACCCGCAAAAATCACACCGATCAGATTCGATTTTTTGGTTGCAAGTGTCTTGGCGGAGTTGGATGGTGAATATCCAGTTTGCTCGATGATCTCCAGGACTCTTTTCTTGGTCTTTTCCGAAACATCGCTGTAATTATTCATAATTTTCGAAACGGTCGAGACAGAAACGCCTGCCATTTCGGCAATCATTTTGATATTCATATGTAGTATAAGCCACCCTCCGCTTAATAGTTGGAATATGGGGGAAAGACTGTAGTAGAGCGGTTATTTATGAGTTTTTTTGAATGGAGTGAAGAGTAAAACAGTTGTTTTAAGTCTATTCTTATTGCCGAAACAAGTCAAACGGATATTTTAATACTGAGATATATTCCGAAAAAAATAATGTAAAAAAATTCAAAATTATATCTTTACAAATATGAAAATCTAAGCAACAATAACATTGTCGAAACCGATTTCGATTCTTCGCTTGAATTACGAATATTACGAAATTCGAGGAGTGATGTTTAGGATGAAGAGGAATTTCACGGCAGCAATAGCTGCTATGCTCCTTGTCACCGGGCTGCTATCACCGGTTGGGAGCATGAATGCTTCAGCGGCAGAGCCATTAAAGGGAAACTCACCTGATTCAGCGGCAACGAAAGTGGAAAATGAAACAATCGATGTATTGAAAGCGTTTACGGATGTATCTCCAAGCCATTGGGCTGCAGGTCCATTACAGCGTTGGAGCGCAAATGGGATTATAAGTGGATATGACGATGGGTCGTTTCGACCTGGTAAGGAAGTCACAAAGGCAGAGTTCGCAGCTATTATGAATCGTATATTTAATTATCAGGAGCAATCGGATAAGCTTCCAGCGGATGTGCTGGCTACAGACTGGTATAAGAGTGATATTGCCAAAGGGATTACAGCTGGATATTTAAGCAGTGATAAGAATAACAATATTTATCCTTCACATGCGCTTTCGCGTGCTGAGGCGGCACTATCCTTGGAGAAAGTGTTTCGTTTCAATACGGACAAAAGTAGCACATCAGCATTCACTGATTTGAACGGAGTCAGTGATGAAACTGCGAAAGCGATAGCAGCCCTATCGAGTGCTGGCTTTATTAAAGGTTATCCTGGAGGTTTGTTTAAGCCTGAGGGCGGAATTACACGTGCAGAGCTTGCTCAGCTTGCTGATCGAATGGTTTCGGGACTCATCTTAAAATCTGGAGAGACTTCGCTTGGAACAGTAAAGGGCAATGTAATCATTAATCATGCCGATGTGGTTCTTAAAGATACTGTCATCCAAGGCAATCTTTATTTAACGGAGGGGATTGCCGAAGGGAATGCGAAGCTTGAAGGTGTAAAGGTAACAGGGACTACGTTTGTACGAGGTGGCGGTGAGCAGAGTATTGGCTTACACAATACTTCTCTTGGGCCGCTTCAAGTAGCCAAACCTAACGGGAAGGTTCGAATTTATGCCAGCGGTTCAACAGCTGTGGGTACTGTGCAGCTGCAATCCGGAGCTATCTTGGAAGAGAGTAGCGATCTTACGGGAGCAGGCTTTGGGGATGTTGAGATGAACGTCGTTCCTCATATTATCTCACTTCGTGGGATATTTGCAGCGGTTCGCTCGGCAGACTCAGCAGTCAGCGGTTCTTTGCTAAGAATCTCAGGAACTGTTGCCAGTCTTACGGTGGGCAGCTCAACGCAATTGACTCTGGAGAACAATGCACAGGTGGTCGCGTTAATCCTGACTGCGAGCGCTGGAGGCACAGCGATTCAAGGTAGCGGTAGCGTGACCTCAATAGATAACAAGGCCGATGGAGTAACGATTGGTGGCTCGTCATTAAAGAAAGGAAACACTAGTAAAACGACACTGCCAGTAGCAACTTCAGCCTCAAGCATTTCTGGTAATGTTGGTCCAACACCAACCAATGATCCGTGGACGCTGGTTTGGGGAGATGAATTCAATGAAGGAAGCATTGATCCTACGAAATGGACCTATGACCTTGGAGATGGTTCGCAATTTAACAATCCAGGTTGGGGCAACAACGAGAAGCAATGGTATACAAGTGATGAGAAGAACGCAAAGGTACAGGATGGTAATCTAGTGATTACCGCGCGTAAAGAAGCAGTAAGTGGCAAGGAGTACACTTCTTCGCGACTTAAAACGAAAGGTCTGTTTAGCAAGAAATATGGGAAATTCGAGATTCGGGCTAAAGCGCCTACCGGAAAAGGGTACTGGCCAGCGATCTGGATGCTGCCGGAGAACTACGAGTACGGAAATTGGGCTTCCTCTGGTGAGCTTGATATTATGGAGGGCTGGGGCAGCCGTCCTAATACGGTAGCGGGTACCATTCATTACGGCGGCGAATGGCCTAACAATGTATACTCTGGCAAAGAGTACGTGTTCCCGGAAGGCTCCACGATAGAACAATTCCATACGTACTCCATTGAGTGGGAACCGGGAGAAATTCGCTGGTATGTAGATGGTGAGCTGTTCTTGACCAAAAATGACTGGTACAGCATCAGCAATGGCCAGCCTGCGAATAATGCTTATCCAGCACCGTTCAATCAGGAGTTCCACCTGCTGTTAAATCTGGCTGTCGGCGGCAACTTCGATGGTGATCCAACACCAGAAACCGTGTTTCCAAAATCGATGCAGGTTGATTATGTCAGAGTCTATGAACTGACAGGCCGAGAGTATCGTGAGCCGGTACCAGTTACGCTGAATAAGGAGCCTTACTTGGAAGGCTCAAAGCTAGCACTTCCTGACGGAAACCTTGTCTATAACAACAACTTCACGGAGCAGGTTCCGGGAGATGATGGAATGGGCATACCGAATACTTCACACTGGGTTTTGTTTAAAGAACCAGGAGCTGATGCTACAGTTTCCACTGTACCGATTGGAGGACACAACTTCCTAAAGGTAAATATCAGTAATGCTGGGGGCAATGCCTATTCCGTTCAACCTCAAGCGATTGTATCCGTTGCTAAAGGTAGATTCTATAAGCTCAGCTTCGATGCCAAAACAGATGTGTCACGTAATATTAGTGTTAAATTAACGGGGGGAGAATCACGTGGCTTTGCGGCTTATTCTCCAGCGCTTAAGGCAGAGCTGACTTCCGAGATGTCCCATTACGAAACGATGTTTCAAATGAAGGACAACTCTGACATTGCAGCACGGATAGAGTTCAATATGGGAACTAACGCTTCACCAGTTTGGTTAGGTAATGTCCGTCTGGAAGAGGTAGATAGTATTCCTTTTGATCATGATGGAATAAAAACACCGCTCGGTAGCGGTAATCATCTGTACAATGGCACTTTCGATCTTGGTGAGCCCAATCGGATGAGCTATTGGCACGTAGAAACAGCCAATGGTACAACGTCCACTGCCAATGTAGATGATACAGGAAAGCTGAATCTGCAGATTGGCGGCAGCGAAAGTGGCGAAGTTCGATTGCTTCAGAAGGGAATTCAGCTCATACAGGGCCAAGATTATGAGCTTACCTTTAATGCTGCAGTATCCTCTGCACGTACTGCCACAGTTCAGCTTCTTGGAAAAGACGGCAGCGTACATGCGCAGCAGTCAGTTAATTTAGCCCAAGGTGAACAACAAATAAAAGCAGTCTTCACCAACCTTGCAGGTACAACGGATCATGAGGGACAATTTGTGTTACTTCTGAACGGTGCTACCGGTACAGTCATCTTGGATAACTTCAAGTTGCTGCGCACGAGCTTTTATTATGATCCATCACTTGTCTACTACCCGCTTGTGAATGGTGAATTCAACACTGAATTTCATGCCTGGGATCGGCTGTTGACGGAGCAGGGCGGACAGAGCACTGCTACTGCTACAGATGGAACAGCGAAGTTTAACATTACGAATACGGGTAGCCAGCCATATTCCGTGATGTTGTTTCAAAATAACTTGAAAGCTGCAAGCGGAATAGATTATGTGCTAGAGTTTGATGCCAGTTCAACCATTGCCCGAAAAATCGGTGTGAATGTTGAAAATGCGTCTTATCAGGCTTCGTTTACAAAAATTGTAGAGCTCACACCAGCAACGAATCATTACACATTCGAATTCCGTCAAGGCAGTAAGGACACATTGTCCCTTAAATTCCTGCTTGGAAAGGTTGAGGGAATTAGTATTCCTCAAAGCCATGATATTATCATCGATAATGTGAAATTTGAAATCAAAAATGCACCGGCCAAACCGCAGGAATTACTAAGCGATAGCAGCAATAACAGAGTTTCGCAGCCGATTGAACTAACCTTCATAGACCATGAGGATTGGAGAAAGAAAATCATTGCAGTGAAGGTTAATGGTATAACACTTGAAACCGAACAGTACACCATTGAGCCTGGGAAAATCACAATCGATGCAGCAGTATTTCCATCCGAGGGCAGCTATACAATCACTGTAGAAGCTGACCATTACGCAAATGCATCTGTGCTTCAGACGATACTTGCTAACGATAACAATCTAGTCATAAATGGCTCGTTCGGCAGTGGTAAGACGGGTTGGTCTACATGGTCTGGAGAAGGTGGTGTTTCTGCGTTTGAGGTAAAGGATGGCGTGGCAGAAATCTTGATTACGTCGGCAGGATGGGAGGCGTGGCATACACAATTCTACCAAGAGGGTATCCCACTGGAAGGCGGAAAAACGTATGAGGTGAGCTTTAAGGCGAAATCAACGGTTCCGCGGCAGATCATCCTAGAATACTCCAATACTTCTGCAGCTTCCGCTCAAGCTAAGTTTGATATTACTGCCGATTGGGCAACGTATGGCGCACAATTTACGGTGTCCAACAGCAATCCGCTGAAGCTGAATTATCTGATCGGCAAATCGCTGGGCACTGATCCTACGGCTAACAGTACGCCACATACGATTTCTTTTGACGATATTGTGGTCCGGGAGGTACAAGGTGGTCCGCCAGTGAACCCACCAAGCGGTACGCTGGATAATGGAACCTTTGATGTGGATTCTAAAGGGTGGAGCCAGTATTTTGATGGAACTGGATCTGCTGCTGTAAAAGATGGGGAATTTGCGATAGATCTGACGGGCACAGGGCAAGCTGCTTACAGCGCACAAGTGGATTATGAAAACCTGAAGCTTATTCAGGGAAAGACGTATACCTTGAAGTTTAAGGCCCGTTCTACGGTAAACCGTAATATTCAGGTAGCTGTGGAGCATAAAGGCGGGGATTACAACAAATATATGGAAGCTGAGCTTATAGCTTTGACCCAAAGTATGAAAGAATTAAGCTACACATTTACCATGAACGGCGCGACAGACGCAGGGGCTCATTTGGTATTTTTACTAGGGCTTATTGATGGAAACAGTACGGAGACGAATAATGAAATTAGTGCGGGCAGCACGATCTATTTGGATGATGTAAGCTTAATCGAAGGTTAAACGAAAAAAACGGCAGTGTTTTCCTTTTTACAGGAGCACTGTCGTTTTTTGTTTTGGAATTAAGATTCTTCTTTAGGGATAAATTCGAAGATCTTACCATTCTCAAAGGATTCTATTAATTTTAGCAACCAGCGGTAGTAATTAATGGATTCGGTAATCTTCTCTTCATCTGTATTTAAGAGCTGCATAAGTTTACTATCGTCACTATACTCTTTTTTCATATCGTTAATTTCTGCAAGTGATTTCGCTAGTGAAATCATATTTCCTTCGACGGCTTTTCTCCATTTAATAGAGAAGTAATCACTGAAGTTCTGATGCCAGTCAGGCACAGTGGTAAACAGGTCTTTGCGAGTCCCTCTCCCCCAAACTTTATCGATCATTTTCAGATCTAGGAGGGTACGGACTCCCGTACTCATGGACGTTTTGCTCATTCCCATTGTTTTGCTAAGCTCGTCCAGTGTCACTGGACCTTGATTGAAATACATATAACCGTATAAATGCCCAATGGATAAAGTGATGCCGTATAGGTCCATATTTTTACCGATAGAGTCTATCACGCGTTCACGGGCCTTACTAATCTTCTCTATTTGTTCGGGTGTTAACCCTTCTAAATCGTTCATGATGTCCCTCCTGAGGAATAGGTCGATAGACTGCTGCAACCTTATACAATGTATTGTAATCAAATCCCCCTCCATAAGTAAAGAAATCATGAAGAAAGGAATTTGGTGTAAAACAGAGTATTCTATACATAAAGTACGTAAAGTTAAAACTGTACACTAAATTTTATCCGTATATGGTGTTTGCATGAATTTTCAATAGTCCGGTACACTACTATAAGTGAACTAAACCCGGATATATTTTCGGGAGAAGGAGGACGGCATGGCTATTATAGAGGTGAAAAAGCTAACCAAAGTATTCGGTCATGATGCGGGAAAGGCGATTCCATTATTAGAGCAAGGGTGGTCGAAGGAAAAGATCGCTCAGGAATTAAAGTTGACGGTCGGAGTCAACAAAGCCGAATTCAGCATTGAAGAAGGAGAAATATTCGTAATTATGGGATTGTCCGGCAGCGGTAAGTCAACGTTGGTTCGTTTATTGAACCGTTTGATTGAGCCTACAGGGGGACAAGTCCTTTTTAAAGGAAAAGACGTTGTTAAAATGAACCCGGAGGAGCTTCGGCAATTTCGGCGCAAGAACATCGGAATGGTGTTTCAGAAGTTCGCATTGTTTCCACACCGAACGGTATTGGAGAATGCGGAATACGGACTTGAGGTTCAGGGCGTAGATAAAAAGAAGAGAACTGAACGGGCCATGGAGGCATTGCATCTAGTGGGTCTAAAGGGATGGGAGAATCATCGCCCGGATCAACTCAGCGGAGGGATGCAGCAGCGTGTAGGACTAGCAAGAGGACTTGCTAATGACCCTGATATCCTGCTCATGGACGAAGCCTTTAGTGCACTGGATCCGCTGATCCGTAAAGACATGCAGCAGGAGCTGCTGGAATTGCAGTCCAGAGTGAAGAAGACGATTGTGTTCATCACTCATGATCTAGACGAAGCCCTGCGGATTGGTGATCGGATTGCGCTGATGAAAGATGGTGTTATCGTGCAGATTGGTACACCGGAAGAGATTCTCATTCAACCTGCCAATAAATATGTAGAGCGGTTCGTGGAGGATGTGGACTTGTCCAAGGTGCTAACAGCAGCTCATGTGATGCGGCAACCGGAAACGGTTAGACCTGAGCGTGGACCTCGGGTAGCACTTCAATTAATGCGTGATAGCGGCATATTCAGCTTGTATGTGGTAGACAAAGAAAACAAGCTCTTGGGTGTTATTACAGCTGAGGACGCAGCACAGGCACTAAAGGATAATAAATCCATCCTAGAGGTTACACGGCGGGAGATCCCTCGTGTATATCCAGAAACACTGCTCAATGATTTCTTTGAACTAATATCTGAGACACATTTGCCTGTAGCCGTCGTAGATGAAGCGGATAAATTAAAAGGCATTGTGATTAAGGGAGCCGTTCTTTCCGCACTCGCGGGTAACGCGGTACCGGAAGGAGAAGGATCTTAATGGACATTCCAAAACTGCCTTTAGGAAAGGCCCTCGAGTGGTTGGAAAACTGGCTAACTACGTATTGTGGCCCCTTGTTTGACTTTATCGCTACAATAATCGGTGGAATGGTTTCTGCAATTGAAGGTGCGCTGACCTTCCTGCCTGCATTAGTGCTTATCGTACTTATTACAGCCTTGTCTTATTGGATTGGGAAATGGCGCATGGCTTTATTTGCGGTAATCGGACTGCTCTTAATCGATAATCTCGGATTATGGGGACCTTCGATGCAATCTTTAGCCCTTGTTCTAACCGCCTCGATATTGGCTGTAGTAATCGGCGTACCGATTGGTATTTTGTGTGCGCAGAGAATTGCGGTTAGAAATACAGTTACGCCTATTTTGGACTTTATGCAGACGATGCCGGCATTTGTGTATTTATTGCCAGCGGTATCTTTTTTCTCACTTGGGGTTGTTCCAGGTGTAATTGCATCGATCATCTTTGCGATTCCACCGACAATTCGTTTGACCAATCTCGGTATTCGTCAAGTTTCAGAGGAGTTAGTTGAAGCAGCCGATGCTTTCGGTTCAACACCAACTCAGAAGCTGGTTAAATTGCAGCTGCCGATCGCACTGCCAACGATTATGGCAGGCGTCAATCAGACGATTATGTTATCACTCTCGATGGTTGTCATCTCATCTATGATTGGTGCGCAAGGTGTAGGTGCCTATGTATACCGCGCGGTATCGCAGGCTAAGACAGGAGATGGATTCGAGGCGGGGATTGCTATCGTTATTATAGCTATTCTACTCGACCGTTTAACGCAGAACGCACTAAAACCAAAACAGAGATAGGGGTTTTAAATAGATATGAAGAAAAAAAATATATGTATATTCCTGTTAGTGATTATGATGATTACTGTTATTGCCGGATGTTCATCCACTAGTAAAGAAAAAGTGAAATTGGCATATGTGGCATGGGATTCCGAAATTGCGAGTACTTATGTTGTTAAAGAAGTACTTGAAACTAAGCTTGGAGCTACCGTTGAAATGCTACAGGTAGATGCAGGCCCAATGTGGGCAGGGGTTGCTGATGGTAGTGCGGATGCTATGGTCGCAGCTTGGCTACCAAGCACGCATGCAGCTTATTTAGAGAAGTATGGTTCGAAAATCGAAGATTTAGGTGCTAATTTGAACGGAACTAAAGTTGGTTTAGCGGTTCCAGCGTACATGGATATTAATTCTATTGAAGACTTGAAGAACAGTGACCTGGCAGGTAAATTGAGCAATCGAATTATCGGAATTGAGCCTGGTGCTGGTATTATGACGACGACTGAAAAGGCTATTGCGGAATATGGTCTTAGTGAATATACGCTTCTAGAAAGTTCATCGGCAGCGATGGCTCAGGAGCTGCAAAAAGCCTATGACAACAACGAGCCTATCGTTGTAACGGGTTGGACACCACACTGGATGTTCGCCAATATGGACCTGAAATATCTGGAAGATCCAAAAGGTGTATATGGTGCGGATGAGCAAATCCATACGATGGTTCGTCAAGGTCTGAAAGAAGACATGCCGAATGTCTATAAGTTCTTGGATCAATTCGAGTGGACAGCAGAAGACATGGCGAAAGTAATGGTTGAGGTTCAAGGTGGGAAGTCACCAGAAGAAGCTGCTAAAACTTGGGTAGAAAACAACCCGGATAAAGTGAATGCGTGGATTCAAGGTGTAGAATTGTAAGTAGATAGAATTCTGTGGTATGATGTGAAGAATCAATGGATTACAAAAGTGTAACTTGTACGCTAACCACTGTTCTTTACAAATGCACTTCATAAGCAAAATCATTCAATAAAACACCCCGGAAGGGGTGTTTTTCTTGGGAATATAAGCAAAGTATTCAAAGGAAAATATATACTTTGCATATATTTTAATGCTCACACTTATGCTTTAGCGAAGTAAATCAGGAGGCAGCTGCTGCAAGGAGTCAAGAGAGGAGACTGCTTCATGACAGAGACCATAAATACCTGGATAGATTGGCTGCTGCAAACGCTTGGCCTTAGTGGACCCTCTATTTTATTTGTGACGATTCCATTGGCGCTGTTGCAGAGTATATTAGGATTTTTTCCGTTCGTAATTTTGATTGTCCTCCATGTGTCTGTATTTAACGTTATTGGAGGTATGATAATTAGTTGGCTGGCTTGTAATCTGGGTGGAATACTGATGTACTTCCTCATTCGACGATACCTTTACAATTGGTTTGATCGAAAATGGAGGTCTAAGCTGAAAAGGTATGACAAATGGCAGCGTTACTTGGACCGATATGGAATTTGGACGCTGGTCCTTCTACGTACGATTCCCATTATTCCGAACAATGTAATCAATTTTATGTCCGCTGTTTCACCGATAAAAGCATCATCTTTTATTTGGGGAACCGTGCTTGGGAATCTGTCTTACATTTGGCTATTCGGTACGATCGGCTCAAGTCTAATTGTCCCTAGGGAAGAATGGAATGGATATATTACTTGGTATGCCGTGTTTATCGCTATTCTAATCGGTATCTTTATACGGCGGCACTGGGACCATCTACAGGAAGATAAACGGAGTAGAATGCACTAATATTAATTGATCATCAAATAAATGAAGAACGTTTCTTTGGCATTATCCGCCGGAGGGAACGTTCTTCTTTTTTGTCTTCTTTCCGAATACCTTAAACTAAGTGGAGGTGGCTTGACCTCTACGTAAGGTGGGAGGGACTATCGCAATGGGGAGATTAAGAAAATGGGGGAACCGAGGGCTAAGATTACCTGATCTAGGTCAGCTTCGGCTGCCAAAAATAAATGGGGGCGGGACGCCGAGGTTCTCTGGAAGAAGCTCCGCGTTCAAGTCAAAACCTAGTAGGGCAGCGGCAAGACCACAGAGTGCACGCTTTGAAGCTAAGCGAAGTAGAAGTCATATGAGATCATCCAGTAGGGCAGAGAGAAAGATGACCGTTTCCGGTGGAAACACGCGTAAGCCAAGAAGCCGGCGCAAATTTTGGTTGATTGCATCCTTGGTATTGATTGTGCTTGTACTACAAGCACTGCGATACGTGGAGCTGCACATGAAGCCACCTATCTTGCATTTAGCGCAAATTCGTGTGAAGCAGATCGCAACAGAGTCGATAAATAAAGCGATCACTTCACAAGTTGCGAACGGAGGAAATGCGGAGGAACTAATTGATTGGAAGACCGATAAGAACGGGAAAATATCAGGCTTTATGTTGAACTATGCGGAGCATATGCGTATTACTTCGCAAGCAGCAGAGGTAATCCAGACCACGTTGCAGGATTTGCATAATCAGACAGAATATATTCCGCTCGGTCAGGCACTAGGTAGTCCTCTCATCGCCTCTTATGGACCTGATATCCCGATCAAGATTGAACCGCAAGGTGCTGTTAAGGTTGAACTCAGCACTCGCCAGCAAAATGCCGGAATCAATATGATTTTAGTTGAGGTCTATATCCATATTGTTACGGAGGTAGCGGTGGTTATTCCTTTTGACATGGAACCCCAAGTAGTGGATACGGAAATTCCTGTGTCATATTTGATGGTCGTCGGAGACGTGCCTATGTATTACTACGATAATCAGGGTCAGCCTGTCGGAGCTAATGGTAGCAGTGCCCCGGGAATTGCTATTCCTGCACCATCTGTAAGTGGAGATAAAAATGGAGTATCAGATCAGAGCAAGGATACCCCTGGGAATAGCCAAGAGGATAGCAATTCATCACCAGCTGCACCCAATTCTTCGAATACAGGCGCAGCTCATACAGAAGAAGGCGGCAAAGGTGTAAATGGAGGGAATTAAGGGATATCGTGCTTAACCGCTCATAGACTATAGGTAGAGTTGCTTTAAATAAATGGAGCGTGAGTCCAAATGTCACATGAATCGCTGAATATGGAACGCTTGGCAGGGAGATATGGTTTCCTTGAACGTGCCGGACTTTTACCCTTGCCAAGTGAAGATGGGATTTCTATTGTAGTTGAGCTTAGCCGTATGGAATGTGCCAGGGTCTGTTTACCCCTGCTGCTGCGCCACTCAGGAGTGGCTGTGCGCATTATTGCTGTTTCAATGACGCCCGATTTCCCCATGGAGGTATTAGCAAGACAGTTCTCGCCAGAGGAACCAGTGCTCTTCCTACCCTATGAGAAGGAGGAGTATATGCCGAACCTAGCTCTGGCCCATATCGAGACCACCTTTGCTGTTCTGCTTGAAGATTCGATTATGGTATCGCCTGGCTGGTTAAGCGAGTTAATGTGGGCTTCCTTTGATGATGCTTCCGTTAGAGTCATTGCTCCGCGTTCTTCTACCGAGAGAGGGGAAGGGAAGAAACGGCTTCACTTTGGTACTCATCATGAATTAGCTGAGCATGTAAGCTACAGTCTTGGGCGGTATCAAGGCGAATGGCGCGAGGTGGAAGTGCTAACCGGATCTTGTCTTCTATTCACTAAGGAATTGATTCAGCGAATTGGCGGCTTTGACACCTCGCTTCAAGCGCGGCATCTCATGATAGCTGACTGGTGTCTCCGAGCGCGGCAGATTGGAGCGAAACTGGCACTGAGTGAAGCTGTGTATGTTCATGCTATTCAGTCACTGGATAGATACCTGAGAACGAAGGACGAATCCAAACAGACGAATGGCTGGCAGACATACTACAAGAAATGGGCACTTGAAAGCGGGATAGAGAACGAAGGACTTTTAGTACCGCCTACTGAATTCTTAAAATTTCCACAGCCGGTTATACCATTGGGCAGGATACCCTTAGCTTCTCCGTTGGTAACGGCCATAGTGTATTGTGATGAAGCTTGGGATTGTGATGAGCTGAAGGAGCAATGGATAGCTGCACGCGAGCAGCAGAGCTACAAGTATATTCGCTGGATTTGGATCAGAGATACTTTGCTGGACGCTGCTCCTGAGTTTCCGGTTAGCGAACATGATGTAGTAATAACGGTTCATGGTGAGGATGGATGGTTACGGGCGTTAAAGAACGCATCTGCATTATATGAGAGTGATATCATTCTGTATTTGTCCACTTCTATCCAATATGAGAAACATTATATTGAGCGGGTGGTGAAGGCCATAACCCAAGGCTCCGCTGATCTGATCGTAAGTTTATCGACTGAAATGGAGGAAGCGGGGGTTCATTTACTTGCAGGGGGAGATTCAGCGCTCACTCTACCTCTTGAACGTATTGCTTACAAAGGAGGGATCGTGCCTGGGATGATTAGCAATAGGAAGTTTACTTCCCGTCAATTGCTGCTTCACCCTAATGCCTCTCTGGTAATAGGCTATATTGGGGATTTGTCCGATTCCAAGGAGGCACACCCATGAAATATTTAATTCTAAGCGGAGGTTCTTGGGAGGACTACGAATATAAAAGATTGCTAGAGCTTCTTCCCAACCGGGAAGGGGTCTGCTTTGCTGGACGAATGACCAGTGAGCAGCAGACTAACAATCAGATTAGGGCAGTTGCGGCTGCAGATATTTATTCTTTGAACATGAAGCAATACACGATTCTTGTCTCTTCTCCTTACTGGCTCACAGAGGTTCTCTCCTTGCAGGCAGCTTATGTAGTGGCTCTGCTAGAACGTTGCCCGGAAGATGAAAAGAAGTGGTTATGGGATAAATACAGCGGTTTGCTTGGCGCAAAGGCTGATCTTGTAGCCACCCGATCTGAACGGATATATCTAGAGCAGAGCTTACGGAGGGAAGGTGTGCTCTATCTCGGCGGGGATCAGCAGGAATCCTATGGAGCTACCTTTCAGGGAGATCGGCTGTATTTTCTTACGGATTATGAGGTGCTGTGGAGGAAGGCCATAATGAATTTGTGGCAGGATTCAACGATATCACCTGCTGATTGGGTTACTATACAGCTTGAGTTGCGGGCGGACTATTACATTTCCATGTGTGCTAAGCTGCCCAGTCAACCTGTTGTACATTACTTGGCAGCTTCCTATCTGTACTTGTTGGGGGATTCCGTAGCAAACCGCTATCTGGCGCAATCCTTTGAGCTCATGGTGCTGTATGAATATTTAGATTGCCTTCATTCACATTTTCGCTTTTTTTCGGCTATAGAGGGTAAGACTGGGGATTTGGAAACAGCTGTTCAACAATATACGATTACGGCATTTACAGCTGAGGAGAAGCGGGATGCGGAAAGACTGCGGGGCTGGCTTCACTCCGGGCAGTACGAACTTGTCCGGGCAGAGCTGTTTCGCTTGAATGATGATGAAGCTGCGGCAGTACGGATTCTGAGTTCGCTCACTACCTCAGAGGCGAAGCTGTTATTGATTCAGAATTATATTCGGACCTTCCAATGGGAGAAAGCGCTAGAGCTTCAGCAAGATTTGGAGGGGAGTGTTGATGGGACGATAGAAGGCACAATACACTTGCTCCATGGCAGGCGACATGAGGCTATACGCAGCTTCTTGAATGCGGCAGGGCAAGACAATCAGGCGTGGCCGCTTTTATCAGAGATGGCAGATCTAGAAGAGGCGGTAAAACGATTGAAAAGGAGAGTGGAGGGATGAGTAGTCATAGATGGCCTCTCCGCAAAACAGCAGGTAACCGCTTGACCGCTATGATGCAGGTTCGAAACGAAGCTGGAAGGTATCTGGAGCAGGTACTTGAAGAACTGAGTGAGTTCGTGGATGATATTGTAGTTGTTGATGATGGAAGTACAGATCATACGGCACAGTTATGTCGTTCTTTTGCCAAGGTTACGAAGCTTGTGACACTGGAGACCTCCTTGTTTAATCGTGAGTGGGAGCTAAGGCAGATGTTATGGGATTTGGCGGTATCTACGAATCCAGATTGGCTCCTGTCTGTAGACGCTGATGAGTTCTATGAAGAGGCAGCTAAACGGGAGATGAGACGGCTGATTGATCAGGATGTGTATGACTGGGTATCTTTCCGGCTATTTGATTTCTGGGGTGGCACCACCCATTATCGTGAAGATGAACATTGGAATATCCATACGAAGCATACTCGTACACTTGTCCGATATTTGCCGAATTTTCATTATTTCTTCCCGAAAATGGATCATCATGTTCCTAGGCTGCCGCTTTCTTACTCTGTATTGCCGGGTTTTCTTGCCGAACTGCGGGTGAAGCATTATGGATGGGCGGTTCCGCCGGAAGAGCTCCGACTTAAATATTCGCGTTATATGGAGCTTGATCCAGAGGGGCGCTGGGGGAGTCTGGAGCAGTACCAGTCCATTCTAGATGAGCGGCCCCATTTGATCGAATGGAAAGAATAGCTCTGAAATCCGAATCTGCCAGTCGGTTAGGTCTGACTGGCAGATCTGACGAGCAGCCCCCATGGGATTTGAACTGAGGAAATCCCATGGGGATAAGCTTTTGCCGCGAGTATGAGCTTGTAGTATGAGAGACCGACTGCAGCGGTAGTTCCCCCGATTCTGCGCAAAGCCATTTCATCTGATTGAGCGATCTTTGGAGTTTCCCCACAGGAGCAAGCTATTGCCACATATAATAGCCATTCGGCGCAGTCCGTCGAGGCATTATAATGAGGGGTTTGACTGAGATAGATGGAACACCACTGTTTCTTTACGAGGATAGGAGCCTCAAGCAATCCATAGTATAAGGGCTGCGGCAGCTTGCACCACTGGAATAAAGAGCCCTCTGATTGTCGATAAAGCGATAATACACTATCCCAAGCACCGACCTGAAGCAGCAATTGCATAGCGTAGCTCAGATCAGGAAGAGCAGGCTTAATGTCAGAACGACTTGTTAAGATATGATGAATTGTTAGCATCCCCGGTCTGTATGGCGATATGGAGATAAGCCACTTCATGGCTGATTCAGTATCTCCAGCACGGCAAGACAAAGCCCAGAGATAGCCGAGTATAGATGAACGTTCGGAAAGAACAGATGGATTATGAAGCAGCTGCTCAAGCGGTGCTAGGGTGTGTTCCCCCTCTTGCTGCTGAGTACAAGCAAGGAAAGCCTGCACAATGGTTTGAACGGCTAACGGTAGCTGCGAAGCAAAAGAGAGAGTGACCAGCCATTCAAAGTCACGAGCATTGAGCGCCGCGGGCACAAGACAGCCTAAGGTAATTGGTGAGAGAGCGTGGATATGGCAGCGGGTCAATGCGATCATACTTAACCTCTCTCCAGATAGCAGGCTTAGTGGGACAAGCTGTTTCCACGCATCCGTATAATCTGGTTTGAATTGTATAGCAGCCTCGTAGTGTTTCCGCGCGTTTGGATATAGAAATAACTTCTCGCATACTCTGCCCGCTAGTAGTTCTGTTCGATACGTTCCACTTCCCGAAGAAGATGGATATGGATGTGCTGTATCCCGGCTCTTCAGTGCTTGCTGCAAGAAGTGTCTAGCTTGTCTAAGCTGTCCTTGTTCGAGCAACAAAGCAGCATAACCCTCTAATAAATCAGTGAAATCAGGAAACAATAAGCTCCCCGCATGAAAGACTTCCTCAGATTCCTGCTGCCTGTTACATCGTTGTAAGGCATAGGCAGTCTTTAGATAAATATCGGAGGCATACCCGGATTGGGTTGGAACATCAGCAAGTAGTGGAAGAAGTACATCTGCCGCTGCATGATATTGTTCCTGTTGATAATGCTCTACCCCTAGTGCATAACGAAGGATTAGATGGTCCGGTTGAAGCTGCAGACCACTATTGATGAGAGCTAAATTGCGCTGGTATTTATTTTTGTGCTGTAGTTCATCCTCTAAATAACCGTAGTGATAAATACGCAATTCAGCGTAAGCGATCTCCCCCGCAGGAAGCTCCCAAATGCTGCTGGCCGTCTCCTCATGAATGATTCCACGAAAGATGATTCTTTTATCGTTTCTGAACAGGCGGCAGACATGATCGGTAACAAAATCCGCTTCAGGGGCGTCACCGATATAGTGGATAATGGGTAGCCAATATCCGTGAATATGCGCTGCGTCCAGCAGGTGCTGGAGCTGCTCCCTCCTCCAATGATCTACAGCCTCATCGGCATCAAGTACTAGAATCCAAGAGGAAGTTGCATGCATCAGACTTAGGTTTCGTGCTTTCGAGAAATCATTCTCCCAAGTCATATCGATGATCTTTGCACCGAACTTAGTTGCTATGTCTATGCTATTATCCTCAGACCCGGTATCCACAATGATGATTTCTGATACGATTCCTTGCACAGAAGACAGGCATTTCTCCAGGTGGTTCGCCTCATTCTTAATGATCATACAAAGTGTAATATCGGGTGTGGTCATAGGAAACGTCCCTCCTATTCTGAAACTTTGGGAAGCGGAAGAGCTAGGCGTACTCTTTTGACCGCTGGTGAATAGGTAGCAGAAGAGGATAATGAAGCAAGCAGACGATCCGCTAACATAATCTGTGAACGCCCCTGCCCAGATGCTTGATTAAATGCCACTTCTATAGAAATGGGCTGCTCTGTGGCATTTATCAGCTGTGCGGCTGCTTCATTACATCCCTCACTCTGTAATAATTCTAGGAGAATCCTGTTCTTAGTCACTGTGTAGTCTGGCAGATGAGCGTGGAACCAACCGTAAATCTCACTCTCACGACCTGCACATTTCAGGGCTCGTAGTAGCCGGGCAATGACGGGAGTAGGTTCGGGATGAAGCTGTGCGGTTTTGGTGTAACAAGCAATGGCTTCGGTCTCATCACCCATCTCTTCACATAATTGACCCAGCATATAATAGGTTAAATATGAACCGAATCCAGCCTCAGTATGGTAGCCGGGAGGAGCAGCTCCGATGACCAGCGCTTGTAGCAACGATACTTTGGCTTCTGCAAAGGCACCTAATTGTAAGAGTAGAGCCCCTTTGATATGAGCTAAGTCTGGGTAATCCGGATGTGAGCTAATCCCACGGTCACAAGCTGCAAGCGCCCCAGGATAATCTTTTAATTCTGCAAGCGAGCGAATTTCATATTTGTGCAGCAGGTGGATGTAACTTGTATCAGGCGGTGCCTCTTCTAGTGATTGTTGGATATGTTTTAGAGCAGGTTGATACTCCCCCAGACGCATATACTCAACAGCCATATTAAAATGGTGGAAAGGATCTTTAGGATTTAACCTTAGCTGCTCTTTCAGCAGCTCGACATTTCGTTTGATTTTATCTTTCTTGACGACTACCCCTTCTGCGTAACCATAATGATGGATGACTACAGTGGTCAAATGCATCGGTGCCTGGGGTGTAGCTGTTATGATAGCCTCAGCGATCTGTTCATGAATGATACCGCTAAACCGGTACTTAGGGCGATTACGAAACATCCGAATAATCGGATTGACGGTGATCGTCTGTGAAGCGGGGGTTAGCCCTTTATGATTATGAATGCGTAGGAAAAATGCCTCGTACTCCATATGCTCGGCACATAGCAGTAATTCTCCCTTGCTCTCCTCACTTAATTCCTCATCTCCATCTAGAACAAGAATCCATTGTCCATGGGCCTGCTGGAGACCCGCGTTGCGGGCAGCAGCAAAGTCGCCGCTCCAAGGGTGTTGTATGATTTTGGCCCCGAAGCTTAGGGCAATTTGAACCGTGGCGTCGTTGGATCCAGTATCGACTACAATGATCTCATCGACGACTCCGCGTACGCTTTTTAAACATTGGCTCAAGCTATCTCCTTCGTTCTTAACGATCATGCATAAGGAAATTAGTGGCTTTCTTCTTGAGTGGTTCATAGGGATGACCTCCCTTCGCTCTGACGGAAGCTCCACTGAGTGTGCCAAGATGTACGATTTAGCAAGGTAATGGATTTACGGATAGCTCCGATATCCTCCTGCAAGGGGCCATGAGCATGGGCATCCTTTAAACTTTGTAGAGCATCTTCCATACTCAGCTTCGCTTGCTGAAGATAACAGAGGGATAAGCCGATTCTTGCGGATTCATGCTCAGGCTCTTGTTCCAGCGCTTGCTGAAACCATTCACTGGCTTCGGAATAATGCCCTTTGTCAAAGATCATCTCACCAATATAAAAAAGCACGCTTGCATCGGCGATCTTATCACGAACAAGTACAATAAATTCCTCTCCTGCGGCCTGCCAATTCCCTTCTTTATATAATGCTGTGGCAAATTCAGATCGATAAGCAGGGAACAAGTCCACTAAAGTATGACTAAGTGTGAGCTGATGCAGCTTTACGGATTGCCCGATGAGGTCGGAAAGGAATGAGGAATATATGTGATCTACCTCTATTTCTACCGGACATGCCACTCGTTGGCGTTGGGATCGCTCAATGTATTCCAGTCCAGAACGAAGTTCACCTGATGTATGGTTGAGCAAGTCCTTTTTAAATTCTCCATATCGTTCCCATTGGCAAATGGCCCAAAGAGTATACCACTGCTTTTGATGCTCTAAACCAAGGTGATCTTGGGAAGCTAGTAAGGTCATCTGCCCTATAGCTGTACTCGCGTCTTCTAGCTTGCCGGTGATGATGAGTGATGAGATGATTCTATATGCAGTATCCAATTCCAATGGAAAAATATCTCGGGATAAGGTAGTTATGGTCTCATAAGCATTTATCTCATATAAACTGTCAATGATCGCGGATCTACTGATTGAGGTAGTTGGGGGAACGAGTTGGATCAGTAAAGTGGCGATTTCCTCATCGGGTACAGCTAAGCGTTGAAAAGCAGCAGCAATCCCCTGCAAGGCGGGCGTATATAAAGAATGGTGTTGAAGTGCACGATGAAAAAATCTCGCAGCATCCTCAAGAAGACCAAGCCGCTGTGAGATTAAACCCATCCGGTATAGGGGGCGAAAGGTACTCATTCCTTGTTCACATACATATTTTCCGCTAAGCACCTCATGCTCAGGAATGGACTCTGCATGTTGATAAGCTAATAGCGCACGTTCCAAAAGGCCTTGGCTCTCCAAAGATTGCCCTAACAAAAAATGTAAATCAGGATAGTCGCCATAACGTTCCAGTTCAATCATCAGCAAGGGGTCAATCGCATTCATTTTTCCTTGAGCATGATAAATTTTACAGAGATCCCTAATCATCGTGGGACGATAGGAGGCTTCGAGTACTACATGGTGAAGGCCTTGACGAAGCAACGTCTCAGCTTCCAGAAGACGACCGTCCTGACAGAAGTTTACTGCCAAATTATAGGAGTGGAAAGGATCATCCGGATATTCGGTTAAAGCGAGGAGCAGCAGGTGTCTATTTCGATTGATTTTATCTTTTCGTGTCATGATTTCAGGTAAATATCCAAAGTGTATAATCTCAAGTTGACTGTGCTCAATCGCCGAGAGGTTATGTTTGCTAAGGATTGAAGTGTCAATTCCCTCATGAATTCTTCCACTATATTGATAACCCTGTCCACTTCGGAATAAGCGGACTGCACTGTGTTTTACCTTATCTTCAGGTCGTTCGCCAACCCAATTATCAATGTTTACAGTAAAAGCCTGAGCTTGTGTGTTCTGCAGAAGGCTGCGGAGTTCTGTAAGTGGGGTCTGCAAGCATTCATCGGCATCAAGGATAAGAATCCAATTTGTTGAGGCATGAACGAGCCCTTCATTACGAGCTGCCGCGAAATCGTCTGTCCATTCCCGTTGGAAGACTCTAGCCCCGTGCGCTTCGGCAATAGCTATGGATTCGTCGGTAGAGCCTGTATCGATCATCACAATTTCGTCAGCACCAGCTACGCTTGCGAGACAGTGAGGCAGGAGATCAGCTTCATCTTTTACGATGAGGTGGACGCCAAGCGTAATATTATTCACGGTTGTTCCTCCTTGAAAAGCATTATGTGTTTGTTGCACATATGTATAGCTGCTGACACAAGCATAAACGCCTTCGGCGTCCTTATAGTTAAAGAAAAAGCACATGGATATCCATGTACTCTTTCTTGTTACAACATATGATGGTCATCTGGATTACGTGCCCTGAGCATTGAAACTTACATTGATCGTGGATGCAGAGCCTGAATTGGCTGATTGATAGGATAGGCGGGTATATTTCAGGAATCTGGCTGGCACTATGACATCGATAGAGCCTGCTGCTAAAGGATTATCTCCTGTGGTATCGACGAAATAGTTCGTTCCATCAGCACTGATTTCCACACGTGTGTTGACCGGATTTGCCCCTGTATTGTTAATGAAGAAGGAATACGTTCCCAGTACGCTCGTAGTAACGGCTGGTAGAGGTGTATAGGTGTTAGCAGTCGCAATACCTGTAGTGGTCTGTTCTATAAAGCTGCGTTGTGAAATAGAAGTGACACTACTTAGTGTACCAGCTGTGATTGTAGCTCCGAGCACACTAGTGATGGTGCCGTTAAGGATGTTGGTGACTGTACCTGCGGAAGATAGAGTACCAGCTGTGATGGTGGCACCGAGTACGCTGGTAATGGTGCCGTTTAAGATGTTGGTGACTGTACCTGCAGATGACAAAGTACCGGCAGTAATCGTAGCTCCGAGTACGCTGGTGATAGTCCCGTTAAGGATGTTGGTGACTGTACCTGCGGAAGACAGAGTACCAGCCGTGATGGTAGCTCCGAGTACGCTGGTGATGGTGCCGTTAAGGATGTTGGTGACAGTACCTGCAGAAGACAAAGTACCAGCAGTAATCGTAGCTCCGAGCACACTAGTGATAGTCCCGTTAAGGATGTTGGTGACTGTACCTGCGGAAGATAGAGTACCAGCTGTGATGGTGGCTCCGAGTACGTTAGTGATGGTGCCCTCAAGGATGTTAGTAATAGTACCTGCGGAGGACAAAGTACCAGCTGTGATGGTAGCGCCGAGCACGCTAGTAATGGTGCCGTTTAGGATGTTGGTGACTGTACCTGCTGAGGACAAAGTACCAGCTGTGATGGTGGCTCCGAGTACGCTAGTAATGGTGCCGTTTAGGATGTTTGTAACTGTTCCGGCGGATGATAACGTACCTGCTGTTATGGTTGCCCCAAGCACACTAGTGATTGTACCGGCAGTAATGGTAGCACCGAGCACGCTGGTAATGGTGCCCTCAAGGATGTTGGTAATAGTACCTGCGGAGGACAAAGTACCGGCAGTAATCGTAGCGCCGAGCACGCTAGTAATAGTCCCGTTAAGGATGTTGGTAACTGTTCCTGCGGAGGACAAAGTACCCGCAGTAATTGTAGCGCCGAGTACGCTAGTAATAGTCCCGTTAAGGATATTGGTAACTGTACCTGCGGAGGACAAAGTACCGGCAGTAATTGTAGCACCGAGCACGCTAGTAATGGTGCCGTTAAGGATGTTGGTAACTGTACCTGCGGAGGACAAAGTACCCGCGGTGATCGTAGCGCCGAGCACGCTAGTAATAGTCCCGTTAAGGATATTGGTAACTGTACCTGCGGAGGACAAAGTACCGGCAGTAATTGTAGCACCGAGCACGCTAGTAATGGTGCCGTTAAGGATGTTGGTAACTGTACCTGCAGAGGACAAAGTACCCGCGGTGATCGTAGCGCCGAGCACGCTGGAAATGGTGCCGTCAAGGATAATCGTTGTTAGATTTCCGCTTGGATCTGTAGTGAGTGGATGATCAATCAGCGAGGCATCCCGGCCGAATATAAGCGTTCTTAGATTATCAGGATTCGCTTGAAAAGAGCTATAGTTAGGCAAAGTTCCTCGTCCTTTCCTTATAAATGATTGAGTTATACCAAAAGACTGGGCTTGGACGTATACACAATCTTGCTTGCCAATACCTTTTGAATGTAGCGTGGAGGCGGAGACTAACAGGGTGATCTCCCTGATTCTTAATTGTGTAAGAGATCATCGTTTTAGCTCCGCTTTTTTTTTGTTTTAATTTGCTGCGCTTTTTAAGCTCCGGCCGTTATGGATTTCATTCACTTCCTACGGGCTTTCTGGAACTCAATCCATGAAAAGGCCCAAACCGTCGTTTGAGCCCTGAGCCTAAAAATAAACCGCAGTCCAATAAGCTGCAAACCGATAGGGACAATCCTTAGCCATTCGAATGGTTTGATATTAATATATGGTGGGAAATAGGGGGTGATTGGGCAGAAAAAGCAATATACGCACATTCCCACAACCTGTTACTGAGTGTGGCATAAAATAGAATAAGCTTAAGTACGGGGAGGATAACTCATGCCGAACGACTCAGTATTCAATCAGAGTAGCCAGCCACTTTTTACAGAACAAGTCAATACGTATGTTGCACCTGGTATAGATTCAGCTCCTGAGGGGGGAGCAGCTAAGGCAGGGTTATTGTTTGGAATCCCATTTACTTCTACGGTAACGACGGCTGCCCCGTTAGTTATTCAGATTAGTAATCCGGGAGGAAGCGGACGTACCTTATATGTATCCCGTGTTACTGCCAGCTCAGCGACGGCGGCGGTTACTTTATCACTACTTCGGAACGCTACGGTCACCGGAACCACCGTTACACCGATTAATTATAATTTTGGCAGTGCGTTAACCAGTGTTATGACGGCAAGAACCTCTACGGCTGCGCCTACTGGAAGTCCGGCTACTCTAGTATCTCTATTGCTGGCGGTCGGTCCGGTCATTGTTGATTTTACTGGACAAATTGTTGTTCCTCCCGGAAATTCCATCACTACCTCCGTAACGATTGCATCGGGGTCATCAGCGGCGACAACGTCTATCAGCTGGTGGGAATATTAGAAACAGGAGGGGATAAATATGCCTAATCAATTTGTATTTAACGACAACGATCAACCGCTTTATGTGGATATGGTGAACACCTTCCAAGCGCCAGATATTAGCGCGCCGCCTGAAATAAGCGCTTCGCAGGCTGCAGTCTTGTATTCAACTAACACATCTGCGTCTAGTTTGGTCGTACTTAGTCTAATATCCGCAATAGCTTCTATTCGGATTAGTAATGCTTCAGGCAGTGGAAAAACTGTTTATATCTCACGTATAAGCGGCAGTATTGGCGGTTCTTCTCTACTATCCGCAATGTCGGGTAGCTTTACAATTGTAAAAGGAGGGACGCTAACTTCACCAGCAACCTTAACGCCAACGAATAATAATTTGGGCAGCTCGGCGACGAGTGCGATGACCGTTCAGTCTTCCACGGCAGCCATTAGCGGGGGAACGACGCTTTTCAATTATCAATTGGCACCGGGGGCTTTCACACAGAACTTTACGGGCAGCATCATTGTACCGCCTGGGACTGCTATTTGTGCTAACGTAACCTCATCCAGCTCCGCCGTAGGTTTAACGATTACCTCAGCGTTGGGTCTTCTTTGGTGGGAACAATAGCGTTTTTGCTGCGAACCATTCACAGAGCTGAACCTTGACATCACTTGGGTTGAGGTTTTACATAAAAGGGTGGAATGTATAGAAAATAAAGGGGATTGGCATTATACAATAAAGTTGCATGTCAGATTGGAATGTGAAAAGAGGGACAATTATGGAAAGTTGTTTATTTATTCATGGCTTTACCGGAGGTGAGCATGAGATCTCTCCCTTGTCCCAGTTTATGGAGCAGCATAATTACCGTTCCAGAACGTTTACCCTGAAAGGGCATGGGGGGAGCAGGAATGATTTATTGCATTCGGATCGACATGATTGGCAACAGAGTGCTGAAGATGAATTGACAGAGCTGTTAAAGACGGATGAAGGTGTTCATCTGATCGGCTTTTCTACCGGTGCCCTTATTGCTTCACATCTTTCTGTACGGTATAAACCCTGGATCAAATCCCTTACTTTATTGTCCACTCCCGTATTTCCGCTGAATCCTGTGGAGATTCTTAAGACTCTTGGGAGCTTTTCCATGCTAAAAACGTATATTAATAAATTCACTTCAACGCCCCCAAGGGCGACGAGAGAGTTTCAACGATTGGTCCGGGAGAGTTTTTCAATCTATCCGCATATTGAGACTCCAACCTTGATCGTGCAGGGTAAGCGAGATCATCTTGTGAAGACTCGAAGCGCTGACTTCCTGCAGCATACGATTCCTACAGCCCAAAAACAGGTGATAATGGTGGATAACAGTGGTCATATGGTTTGTCATTGTGAAGATAAGGATCGGATTATGAATGAAGTACTGCATTTTATTCAGAGTGTAGGAAGCTAAGCATATAAGGTGAATAATGAACCCCAAAGAGCCCCCAATAAGGAGGCTCTTTTTCTTGGGAATTTTAAATTTTATATCTTGACAACGCATTCACAATCATGGTAATTTTTAGTTGGGAAACCGGTTTCCCTAAAATTATTTGTTTTTTGTGTTAAAGACGTTAAAAACATTAGAGACATCACTGGGCGGGCTTGGTTTTTAATCAAGGAAGTAGGCTTTAGAGTGTTATGAATACGCTTTAATAAGAGAGGGAGATGCACGCAATGAAACGTAGGTTATGGTATGTACCCGTTCTAATTACATCTATTCTTCTTTCTACCGTGATTAATTTGTTTGTCTTAACACCGCAAAAAGCTGAAGCGGCAAGCATCGGCACGATTAATGAAAACGACACTATTTATCAGATTATGGTTGACCGATTTAATGATGGAGATACTTCCAACAATGCTACTGGTGCGGCAATTCGCTATGGAGAAAACTCTGAGGAAGATTTCCGTTATATGAAAGGCGGAGACTGGCAGGGGATTATCGATAAGCTATCATATATTAAAAATATGGGCTATACCGCGATTTGGATTTCCCCAGTGGCTGAGCCACAAATGACTAACCGGGAAAACAACGGTACCGGTAAAAACACAGCCTATCACGGATACAACGTTAAGAACCCTAACGCTGCCAATCCATACTTCGGAACGAAGGAGAAGCTGAAAGAGCTTGTGGATTCCGCACATGCGCTTGGCATCAAAGTAGTGATTGACGTTGTGCCAAACCACGTCGGTGATTACATGCTAGGTTCCCAAGCCTATTATGATATCCCATCATTGCAGCCAGTGGCTCCGTTCAATAATCCGGCGTGGTACCACCATAATGGAGATATTAACTGGTCTCTAGCGGATGGAAGATATGATCAGTGGGCGCAGGATTACTTAGAGAATCATGATTTGGGCGGGCTAGATGACATTGATTTCGATGTTCCTGCGGCTAAGCAGGCGATATTCGATTCCATCAAAGGCTGGTTTGATTATACAGGCGCTGACGGTGCGCGTGTGGATGCTGCCAAGCTGATGAAGCCAACAGATATTGGTGAGCTACAAAATTATCTGGGCGTTAATACATTTGGCGAGAATTTCGACGGAAATGCTGAATTTGTCTCACGTTGGGTCGGAAACAACAAGGAATGGGGCATGCTCGATTTCCCAATGTTCTTCTCCGTACTTAACAGCTTTGCTTATGGACAGTCTTTTGAGTCCAATATCAAAAGCACCTTGGCACAGGATTCCTACTACAACGGGAATGCCAATCACATGGTTACCTTTATCGACAATCATGACCGCAACCGTTTTCTAACGGAAGCCGGGGGAAGCGTTGATAAGCTGCAGAATGCTTTAACCTTTATTTTTACAGTTCGTGGAACACCGGTTGTCTTCCAAGGAACAGAGCAGAACAAAGGCAATGGCAACAGTCAGATCATGACAGGCGGTATTGCGGATACTTGGAACCGTTGGTCTATGGTGAAACGGGATGCAAGCGGAAACGTGATTGAGAACTATTTTAATGAAAATGCCAGCACCTACAAGCACGTAGCCAAACTTAATGAAATTCGTAAAAATAACCCAGCACTACGTACAGGTACTCAACGTGAAATGTGGGCTGCACAGAACTTATATGCCTTCTCACGTCGTATCGACACTGGAACTAATCAAGGTCAAGAAGCTATCTCTGTATTTAGTAATCAATCTAATGGTTCGCAAACGGTAACTATCCCGCTACGTGCCGAGAGTAGTTTGACCGCAGGAACAGTTTTGTATAATCAGCTGAATACTGCAGATACAGTGACTGTACAATCAGGCGGAGTAACTGGAAAGCAAATTACTGTAACTGTAGGTGCGAATTCAGCCAAAATCTATGCGAAACAACAACAACCATCAGAAACAGTTCCTCCAACCACTCCGACTAATGTAACGGCAACTGTTCAGAATGCATCTAGCGCTTTGATCAGCTGGACGGCTTCTACCGACAACGTAGGCGTAACTGGATATGAAGTTTATCGTAATGGTGTCAAGGTTGGCACAACGGCGACTACATCCTATACGGACAATGGTTTATCCGCTAGCACTACCTATAACTACACGGTAAAAGCATTTGATGCCGCAGGCAATCTATCTCTTCTTAGTGCGATTGCTTCTATTACAACACCAGCAGGGAACAGTGTCACGATTTACTATAAGCAAGGTTATACCTCGCCTTATATTCATTATCGCCCAGTAGGAGGTACATGGACGACATCTCCGGGTGTGGCTATACCTGTATCTGAAGTAGCCGGATACAACAAAATAACGATTAATATCGGTTCCGCCAGCCAGCTTGAAGCATGCTTTAACAACGGCAGTGGCACATGGGACAGTAACGGGGGGAGCAACTATCTATTCGGTACTGGAACCTGGACTTATACGCCAACAGGAAGTATTACATCGGGTGGACCAGTGACACCAACGCCAACACCAACAGTAACACCGACGCCAACATCAACAGTAACACCGACACCGACACCAACACCAACAGTAACACCGACACCAACGCCGACAGTAACCCCAACGCCAACGCCAACGGTAACCCCAACACCAACGACTACACCGACTGGCAACACTGCAACGATCTATTATAAGAATACGGCTTACAGCAGCTCTTACATTCATTACAAGCTGGATGGGGCGACAGTCTGGACGACGGCTCCTGGTGAACAGCTTCAAGCTTCTTCTTTCCCAGGATATAAGTCGATCACAATTCAGCTGGGCACTGCAGCCGGACTGACCGCAGCCTTTAATAATGGCAGTGGTACATGGGATAACAACGGCAGCAGTAATTACCATTTTGATGCTGGAACCTGGAGTCTAGTGAACGGAAGTATCAGCGCAGGGGAACCTCAAGCAGACAGTGTGACGTTTCGTGTAAATGTTCCAGCGTCTTCTCCGGCGAGCGGACCTGTGTATCTTACCGGTACCTTCAACAGCTGGAATGCAGCGGATCCAGCCTATCAACTGACTAAAGGTAGTGATGGGGTGTATTCCATCACACTGAGCTTACCAGCAGGAACAGCGGTGCAATATAAAGTTACGCGGGGCGCTTGGACTAATGTAGAGGTAAACTCGAACGGATCGGACATTTCCAATCGAACGCTTACTCCAGCAGGCGGCGCACAAACAGTGAACCTGACCGTGCAGCGTTGGAAAGATCTATAAGTTACTATAAGAGTGGATCAAAATACCTTTCACATGACAAGGAGCGGCCCCCCGTGTGGGGCCGCTCCTTGGTAAGTAGTACGAAGCTTTTTCATTGTAGAAGATACAATAGAAAAGTAGTCCAATTATGAAGTTGCTCCAGAGAATTTAGCTCTCATCGTGGATTCACGAGGTATTAGTTCTGGCTCTAGTAGCAAATGCTTGTGGGGCGCATCATTGCCACGAATGCGCTCCATCAGCAGCTGCCCTGAAGATACACCCAGCTTAAACGTATCGATATTAAGCGAAGTTAAAGGAGGTGTTGTATAACGGGACAGCGGATATTCATCGAAAGCGGCGATGCCGAGTTCAGATGGAACATCAATTCCGAGTGCTTTTGCGGCTTGAAGCACCCCAAAGGCTACATAACTGTTCATACACACCACAGAGTCTGGCCGTTCTTCACGCTGCAAAAGCTCAAGGGCAGCATGATAGCTCTCATGTTCATCAGCCTTGCAGTTAATGATCCATTGCTGAGGAACGGTAAGGTCAGCCTGCTGTAATGCGCTTAAGTATCCACCTAGGCGATGTGTATAAATTTTTTCCTGCTGCTGCCCGCCTATGAAGGCTATCTTTGAATAACTTTGTTCGATGAGATGCTCGGTCAGCATGTTGCCGCCTGCTTCATTATCGAAATCAACCCAACTTCCGGGGGGCATAATCTCTCCAATGGAGATGTAAGGAAACTCCAGTTGATTCAGTTCTTCAGATAGCTCTTCAGTCAGCACAGAGTTGTTGGCAATAATACCGTCGACACGTTTGCTAAACACAAGCCTATTTAGAAAATGGCCTTCTGGACTGCTATGTTGCACATTGGAAATGGTCAGCTCGTATTTTAAAGGTGCAATTACGCTCTCGATTCCACCAATAATGTTGTAGAAGAATTGGTTCAGAAACTCACTTTCTTTAGACATATCGACCAGTAAGCCAATATTGCAGCTGCTTTGTCTAGCTAACCCAGTAGCGATACTGCTTGGCGTGTAGTTCATTTGCTTCATAATCTCTCGAACCTTTTGTTTCGTTTCCTGTGATATTTTTGGGGAATCATTTAGTACTTTAGATACAGTAGATTTAGCCACATTGGCTGCTTTAGCAATATCAGAAATCGTTACTTTCATCGTCGTCCCTCATAACTTGAAAACGGTATTTGTAACCATAATAACACAAATTTAGCAGTCTCTCTAATGATGTATGAACAGATAGATAGAACGATAAAAGTATAGAAGGAGTCCATAAGTTATGCCTCAATCATGGTTTGTATATCATACAAGTGAAGATCCATTTGCTTATCCTGTAGGTACAGGGACCCTGAAGCTCAGATTATTTACACAAGCTGGACAGCAATTATCCTGTACCGTAATCCACTCGGATCGTTATGATTCTCCGGGGCAAGAAGTTCCTTTGCAGATGGAGCGAATTGGGTCGGCCGGTATTTATGAGATTCATGAAGCAATTATTCAGACCAGCACTAGAAGAAGCAGATATCTATTCCATATAGCGAATGCTGCGGGGCAGTATATCTGGTATGGAGAGAGGGGCGCATCGGAGAATCGGGAGCGTGCAGGTTCTTTTCAATATGCATATCTTCATCATTCTGAGGCTTTGAAGTTACCGTTATGGAGCCAGGATGCGGTGACCTATCAAATTTATCCTAGCAGCTACAATGGTGGAACTCTAAAAGGCATTACGGACAAAATACCTTATCTACAGCAGCTTGGTGTGAACACTATTTACATGACGCCTGTATTTGAGTCTCCTTCCGAGCATAAATATAACACCTCCGATTATTATAAGATCGACCCTGCATTTGGCGATGTAGATGGATTGAAGACGCTGGTCAGTGAGGCACATCGTCATGGAATTAGGGTCATTTTGGATGCCGTGTTTAATCATTCGGGAGATCAATTCTTTGCTTTTAAAGATGTGATGGAAAAAGGCGAGCAGTCTCCATATAAAGATTGGTTCTTTATTCGTTCTTTTCCCGTAACACAGACGCCTGCCCCGAATTATGAGACATTCGCTAAAGCTGAAGCGCATATGCCTAAGCTGAATATGGATCATCCCGAGACGGCAGATTATATGATTGGAGTTGCCAAGTATTGGATTCGTGAAGCAGAAATAGACGGCTGGCGTCTTGATGTAGCGAATGAGGTCAACCCGGCTTTTTGGTCCCGGTTTCGGCAAGAGCTCAAGTCTGAATTTCCTGAAATTCTACTCATTGGAGAGATAATGCATGCTTCTGGGCCTTGGCTTAGAGGGGATCAATTCGATGGTGGCATGAATTATGTGCTTCGGGATGCCGTGCTGGAATTTTTTGCAGAGCAGTCAACAGGGCCTGATCGCTTTATGGAGCAAGTACTCCATCAGGAGGCGTTGTATAATGACCAGGCGAATTCGGCTATGTTTCAATTGATTGGCAGTCATGATACGTTGCGTTTTCTTACAGCGTGTAAGGAGGGGGGACGTGGCTGGGACCGCGAGAGTACGGCAATACAGCGCATGAGGTTGGCAGTTTTTTTTCAGATGACTTATATCGGTATTCCGATGATCTATTATGGGGATGAGGTTGGGATGGAAGGAGCTACGGACCCTCACTGTAGAAAAGCTATGGTATGGCAAGAGCAAGCTCAAAATACAGCGCTGCTGAAGTGGTATCAAGAGCTGATTTTCCTAAGAAAAAGCTGTGATATTCTACGAAAAGGTAAGTTTCGTCCTTGGTTCACGGATGAAGTCCGTAATGTCTTCGGTTATACACGGGGAATGGGTCAAGAGAAGATAGGTTTAATTATCAATAATTCTCCGAACGCGTACGAGCTTGAGCTTAATGTATATCGTTGGGATAAGAATTTGCTTACCGATTTACTGTCAGGAGCTACTTTTAAAAATAATAACAAGCTTATAGTGAGCATTGAACCGTTTGGATGTTTAATGTTGTACTAAAATAGTATAAGGCCTCTCTTCAAAAGAAGGGGCCTTATTCATCAAGAAACGGGTGTCATCTCCAAAGGATGGCGAAGCCGTTTCTTTTTAAAAATATAAGAAAGTATAAGATTATCCTTATATTTCTCGCATAAACGCTGACCGTCCTTTAGGGACGCTAAAGGCGTTTTTCCTTGTTTGAAGCACTTTTTTTATTTTTGTTCTTTAAGTCTCTATACTCCTGATTCTCCCATTGTTTTAGCAACGGAAAAGGGTCAAAAGCCCATTCAGTAATTCCTCGGTCACGGTAGATGCCAAAATGTAGATGTGGCGGGAATTTCCCTTGTGTTCCTGGATTTCCGTAACCTGAGCTGCCAACCCAGCCAATGATTTCACCTGGTGAGACGATATCACCACGAGAAATGGATTTGTTATACCCGGATAAATGAGCGTAATAATGGTAACGGTTCTCGATATCACGAATTCCAATTCTCCAGCCACCGTAGCGGTTCCAGCCTTTAGTTTCCACTAAGCCAAAGCAGGTGCTGCGTACCGGCATACCTTGCGGTGCAAAGAGGTCAGTCCCTTCGTGAATACGTGCCCCACCCCAGCTTCTGCCGGTTCCCCAAGTGCTACGATAAGAATAAGAATTACTTAAGGGAAGTGGAAAAGCATTACCTGATAGGTCAAGCCGACCAAAATGTTCATATAGCTTAGCGAACTGAGCTATGCGCTGAGAGGCACGACCATTGTGATAATACTCCCAAATGCCAATGCTGAAATCATTAGCTGAATCACCATATTTCTGCAAGTGTCTAGCCATACTATATAGAACATCAGCATCATTCTCTGGATCGGCGATTCCATCACCTGAGCCATCACGGCCGAAGCCGTTAAAGAAAGTGATGGATTCAGGAGAAGTATCCTCCTGATCCGGGTTGAGTGGACCGGACCATACGGGTGCTGGAATCATGATTCCAGTAAGACGGTTGGTGACGGGTTTGTCTGAGGAACCTTTTTTGGCGATGGTGCGTTCATATTGATCAATGGCTGCGAATCTAAACCAAGGGATTCCAGTGGCTGCACTCAGTTGATCATAAATCCCCCTACGGGCAGACCATATGGATTCTTTGCTAGCATTAACAGAATTGCCGCTGCTTTCCACCGGTTGGACTGTAGCCTGTACTGCAGCTGCTGGAACGGGAAGGCCTAAACCACCCCAAAGGATAGCGGCCGCGGACAGACATAACATAGTTCTCCGGTTATTAGTATTCTTAAATAGGGCCAGCAAGATAACAGCCTCCTTTTGTCCGGGCGTAGAATTGAATGTAGGCACTTCGGATAAAGCTTTTATTATAGATTGAAGCAAAAGGCTACTTTTTATCCGTTCTTGTCTAAAGGTACCAGTAAATTCTTCGCCGGAATCGAAGTTGAGATGCCCTGCATATTTCACAAAAACAGGCAATTGTAAAGCGCACATGGTATAATATGAGGCAGCATCTTTCATCTGCAGCATCACATTCAGGAGGAAGCGGGGTTTATTATTTTGACGAATAAAACAGCAAAGCAGCCTAAGCCGGATTGGATTAGAATCAAGCTAACTACCGGTGATAACTATCAGGAAATCAAGAGCATGATGCGTTCTAAAACTTTACATACCGTATGTGAAGAAGCTAGGTGTCCGAATATTTATGAATGCTGGGCAAATCGAACGGCTACCTTTATGATTCTTGGTGATATATGTACTCGCGCATGCCGTTTCTGCGCTGTGAATACAGGGTTGCCGACAGAGCTGGACCTGCAGGAGCCTGAACGTGTAGCAGAAGCTGCAGAGGGAATGAACCTTCGCCATTGCGTGGTGACCAGTGTGGCACGTGATGATCTTGCGGATGGTGGCGCCCAGATTTTTGCTGAGACGGTAGCGGCAATTCGTAAACGCCTTCCGTTATGTAGTGTTGAAGTATTGATTCCAGATTTCCTGGGAGAACGGAATAGTCTAGAGATTGTTATGAACAGTAATCCAGACATTCTTAACCATAATATTGAGACGGTGGAACGGATGTCAGACCGTGTTCGGGCTAAAGCGAAGTATCGCCGTTCGATGGAACTGCTGCGCAGAGCTAAGGAAATGAAGCCGGATATTCCTACCAAATCAAGCATTATGCTTGGAGTCGGTGAAGAGTGGGATGAGATTTTACAAGCAATGGATGATTTACGAGCCGTAAATTGTGATATATTGACTTTAGGACAATACTTGCAGCCTTCTTCAAAGCATTTGAATGTGGAGAAATATTATCCACCAGAGGAATTTGCACTGCTTAAGGAAGAGGGATTGAAGCGTGGCTTTAGCCATGTGGAATCAGCTCCGCTTGTTCGCAGCTCTTATCGTGCGCATGAGCAGGTGAAATCTGCTGCTCAAGCTCGTGAGGAGCGCACGGTTTCTTCTAGTTAATTTTTTTGAAATAGTGACAAAGTCACAAAAAGGTTTTATTAAGGAGAGGGTTGAAGGAGCGAAAGCGATCTGAAGCCCCCGCGCTTAGGCTACACACATAAAAAAACGTTGATTTGAGTCATTGGAGAGAAATGTTGGAGCTGTAGGAGCGTAGCGTTCGCCTTTGTTGATTAATTTCACCGCTGATGCGGTTCAAATAGAAGAAATTAATCAACAACAGCGACCGAAAGCCCAATATTTCTCGGAAATGACGGCATAATCAACGAAAATACTTTCCTTCGAAAGGCAGGCGACAAAAGGTTTGATCGTTATAGGCGGAAAAGGCTACGAACTAATGTTAGATCATAAGGATGGTTGGAATCCGGAGGCGTTTCGCGGAAGATATAGCGAAGTGCTGGAAAGATACGACTACATTATTGGTGACTGGGGTTACAGTCAGCTGCGTTTGAAAGGTTTTTATCGGGACAACCACCCAAAGGTGAATCGGGATACAGCGATTTCTGGCATGGTCGATTATATTAATGAATATTGCAATTTTGGCTGCGCATATTTTGTGTTGCATAAGTTAAAAGAGGTACCACAAGAAGGTTTGTTCAAGGATATTCTGATCAAAGAAATACCAGAGCCGAGTGAGGAAGAAGATTCGGAGCTAGAAGCTGAAGATAATGATGGAGCGGCTATAGATAAGGAGCTCTCCTCTAAAGAAACATCATCTAAGCAAGGTTCGAATTCATCTGCTGCATTTAAAGAGATGACTTCTGCTAAGGATAGACCTTTGAGAGAACATCAAAGTCGAAATCACCGGGGTAAAGATTCGCAAGGGAAGAAATCCAAAAAGGAATTTCAAAGCAGACCACCACAAGGTCAATCCCAAAAACCCCAAAACACACAAAAGCCTCAAAATAATCAAAACACACAAAACACACAAAACACACAAAACATAGAAAATCCACAATCTTAACGATGAAAGCTGACCATAAGTAGAGTCCTTCTACGAATGAGACAGCTTTTTTCTTTTGAATAGATATGTACAAATAATAAAGGCAGCAATCCCCATCTCTGGAGAATTGCTGCCTTTTCTTATGGATTATTTTATAGATAATTTCAATTGCTTTTGTGTAGCATTGTAACTCCATACGAGTGCCGGAAACTTCTTCTTAAAGGCATTTAATTCAATGTAGGTCTCACCATTCTGAGATAGCGCCTCTTTGGAGGAAAGCGTAAAGCCGGTAGATGTGCCTGTTCCGCTCTTTACGATGACCTTCTTGTTCTTGGCATCCCAGGTGATCTCGCCCTCGACAAGCGCAGCCAGCACCAGCGATGAAGCATAAGTTTTATCGCCCTGCTTCACAAGACCAACATTACCAGCAAAAGGAACCCCGTTGATATTTAAGATATGATGATCTCCGGTGACTTCTAAAGTCTTCATTCCAGCAATCTGCAGGGCGGTAATCAACTGTGCAGTTTTCCCTTTTACCTCAATATCCGGTGCGAGACCAATATGATTAAAGTCTTCTTTTTTAGGTGTTAGATATTTCTGCGTGGTCAATTTCAGCATGTCGCCATTAGACACTGGAAGTAGGCTTTGGATACGCGCTTTGCCGTAAGAACGAGTGCCTACAACAGTAGCCAGCTTGTTATCGCGCAGGGCGCCCGTAAGAGCTTCTGACGCACTTGCAGTGTATTCGTTGGTTAGAATTACGACGGGCACACCGATTTTGCTGCCACTAGTAATCGTTACAGGAGTTAACGCGCCACTTTGATCAGAGGTATACATCATGATGCCTTTATCCATAAAACTAGAGGCAATGTTGTATGCCGAATCCATGTAGCCACCCAAGTTATCACGTAAATCAAGCACCATGGATTTCATTCCCGCTGTACGCATCTTCTTCAGCATAGCGGCGAATTCTTCATCAGAATTCTGTGTGAAACCACTTAGCGAAATATAGGCAATCTTCGGACCAATGAGGGTTCCAAAAACGGAAGTCGAGTTCAATTCATTTCGGGTGACAACATAAGATTTTGTGACACCATTTCTGAGGATCAGCAGGGTGACCTTAGTGCCCGCGGCTCCACTTAGTTCCGAATCATCCGTTTCGTCAACAGGTATTCCGTTGATTTTGAGAATCGTATCGCCGCGTTTCAAGCCTGCCTTTTCAGCAGGAGAACCTGGAGAGATTTCTTCGATGTAGAGCTCTGTTGGCGTATATTGAAGTTTAACACCGATGCCAACGTATTCGAGATCAACCGCATGTTCAAATTGCGCCGCTTCCTCGGAATTGAAGTATTGGCTGTATGGATCATCCAGTGTGTTCACCATGCCGTCAATTGCTCCACGAATCAAAATATCTTTATCTACATCTGAAAGATTATAGTTCTCCAGTAGCTTCATTACTTCATTAATAAGATCACTGTTGTCTGTGGAAGCTTTAGCGGCATCTGCAGCGGAAGCCATTGGAGCAAATGTAATAGATAAAGCTAGACAGCTGGTTAACAGTGCACTTATTATTTTTTTTGATTTCATGGAATCAAACACCCTTTTTATTAGGATTTCACAAGTTTATTGTAGATGCTATATGTGTCATCGATTGTCCAAACACCAGTATCCGACTTGGATAGAATATAGATAAGGCCCTGCTCATAAGTCTCCTCTTCACTAGCTTCCTTGTCTTTGCTTTCTACATATATAGCAGCTTCCTTGGCACTGTAATAATAAATATTTGAAATGCCTGGAGTATAGGTAATATCATACGAAGCAAAGAAATCATCCAAATCTGCCTTGAGAGAGGAATCATATTCTTCTCCATATGAAGTCATCGTGGAAAGAACTGCTGTAGGATTCTGTTCGTTCATTGCTTGATAATACTTGCTAATAGTACCTTTGATGGCATCCGCATCGTTTTGAGGGATGTTGGCTGCTGGTTTTATACCTTGTTCACGAGTAAGGAGAACGGTCGAGCTTTGGGATTCCACGGATGAAATCTTCCAGCTTCCGTTCTTGCGGACCAGGGTATATACGTATTCATTCTCTGTATCTGGAGTATAAGCCCCACCTATTCTGCGTGAACTTTCAAGCGTATACACAGTGGCTTCGTCAGCTGTAATGTCGAGGATTTCCAAGCTATCAATAGTATTCTTTATGTCAAAAGCTTTAAAAGATTCATTGAGTTCGGCCACTGAGTCCGTGTAAGAGTACTCCGAATCCATAAGGGAGTAGAAGCTAGTCGCTTTTTCTTCATTGAAATATTGATTAGACAAACGGATTAATGCTGTAATGGCTGCTTCGTCCTTACCTTTGGAGACAGGAGTAGTAATTTGTACACTTCTACTGGTAGAATTCCAGACAGCTGTGCCCCCGGTTGCCTCTGCGATAAAACGCAAAGGGATGTATGTAGTGCCGGCTGAGGAAACTGGTGCAGTGGTTAGTTTTTTAACGGTTCCGTTAACAGTAGCGCGGTTACTGCCAATTTTGAGGGTAATCGCAAGATTTGAACTTTTTCCTGTTACCGTTCCAGTTTTGGCATCCCAGAGAACTTGAAGTCCAAGCTTCTCAAAGACAACCCGGAAAGGTACAAGTACAGAATTGTTCGCTAAGTATGGGGATCCAGCGGTGAAGGAAACCTTACTTCCGTTAATATAAACATCAATTGGTTTCGATGCTGCAAAAGCCGGGACCGCAAGTATGAGGGCCAGTAGACTTATGCTTAAGAGGGATAAAAATCTTTTCAACAGTACTCTCTCCTTTTATGTAACTCTTTGTAAAATAGCCTCATTATACCATTTGGCTTCTCTCTCAGTCTATCAGTTGGTGTTAGTTTTGTCACACAAAAAAGCCGGAGAAATGGATATCTCCAGCCACTGAAAATCGTTGGATCGAAGGTTAATCTTAAACTAAAAAAGCTTCACGTACACGGTTCCAGAACGGAAAAGGACGGTACCTGGCAAAACTGACCTTCTTGTCCGATACTTGGCAGCGTACTGAAATCAGATCATCTACTGGGATATTGTTATGATCTATCGTGAGTAGTAAGCGCTGATCCTTACATGAAAGAATATCGCAATGGTGATGCTTCGGCAGTAGTAATGGCGACCCCATTGTTCGAAATACGCGGTTGTTAATTGAGGCGATTTCGGCAATCTGCAGCGCTTCTATAGATGGGTGAACCATGGCTCCCCCAAGGCTTTTATTATAGGCCGTGCTACCAGAAGGAGTAGAAATACAAAGCCCATCACCCCGGAACATTTCGAAGGTAACATCATTGATGTCAACTTGAATCATTATAGTTCCATCTACCCCTTTAAGGGTAAATTCATTTAGGGCAATGTGGGACGAAGAACCGGATTTCTTGTGAATTTCCAGCTCAAGCAACGGATATTTCACGATACGAGGTTTCTGAGGCTCAGAATCCTCAGTTCCGCACATGTAGTCGATTAAGGTGGGTAGCTCTTCCGCTTGCCAGTCCGCATAGAAGCCTAAGTGTCCTGTGTGCACACCTACGAAGGCTAGATTGGGGATTTGATCGATAAAGGTATGAAAAGCGTGCAGCATTGTGCCGTCTCCGCCAATAGAGATGACGATTTCGGGAGACTCGGCATCCAGTTGCAGGTCCCGCTCCGCCGCCAGCTTGTGAAACTGCTCGGCAAGTTTGATTGATAGTTCATCACCGCGGTCCAGAACATAATATCTCAAGATGTACAGGCTCCTTTTGTATAATTCAGTCATACACCGATCATAATCAATCTTGACCCGGAACACAATATGTTAATCAACTTCGCCGTACCCATCGAATCATTGTCATGAATACAGGGATAAGCAGTGAGACTAGAATTGCAGCAGTTAATAATAGGCTCAGTAGGGCGAGGCTTGCCGTAATCCCTGAGGCAGAAGGAGTAAAGGCAGCAGAGGCTGGTAATGATACCCATGCGGTAGACAGTCCTGTGTTCATCACAGGGTTCCAGAGCAGCAAGACCAATCCTGATGCGAGTATGGCGTGAATTAGCCGTGCAGTCAAAAATGGCAGATACCGCAGCCCGGTACCATTCAGAATACTTGCCACCTGGGCATGTACAGATAATCCGCCCCAAGAGAGAATGAAGGCAGCTGCCGCTACCTTGAACTGAAGCGGGATGGAAGCTGCAGCTTCACCTGCTGAACGGGCACCGATCGTCACCTCAAAGAATCCGCTAATGAGAGCCTGAGCTAGTTCTGGAGGACCACCTACAAGGGACACAAGATGTCCTGTCATGTTAAAGAGGGAGGATAGGATACCGGCACGGGCTAGCAGTTCCATTAGCACATTGAAGAATACAACCAAACCGCCTACGACAATGATAAGCTTTAGCGAGGACTGGATTGCTCCCTTTAATAGCTCCCCAAAGCTCCGTCCATCTTTGCGCCGAGCCTCCTCCATGGCAAGAAGTGCTGCATGGATTCTTCCAAAACCTTTTTTGGCTGGAACAGAGGGGGCAGTAGAACTAGTTATGGATGGGTCTTGGGAGGGGGATCTCTGTTCTTTGCGTCCATGGAACGACATTAGCAAGCCAACAATCAAACCGCTCCCATAGTGGGCGAGGGCTAGGATGAGCCCCAACGATGCGTCTCGAAAGAAACCAACGGATACTGCACCTAACAGAAAGATTGGGTCAGAGGAGGTTGTGAAAGCGACTAATCGTTCGCCCTCTACTCTGCTAATCAGATTCTGTTCCCGCAGCTTAGCGGTTAATTTAGCGCCAACAGGATATCCTGATACATATCCCATCGCAGCGACAAACCCGCCGCTACCTGGTATACCAAAAAGAGGGCGCATCAATGGATCGAGCAGTGCACCGAAGAGATGAACGATCCCTAGGCCTAGCATGATTTCGGATATGACGAAGAATGGAAATAGGGAGGGGAATAACACATCCCACCAGATGGCCAGGCCTCGTAAGGCTGCGCCAAGGGATGCCTCCGGATGAAGCAACATCAGCAGCATACAGCCTGCCAATGTTAATCCCAGCAGTGGGCCGCCAATCTTTTTAAAAGTCATAATTAACGCCTCCTGATCTATGGTTAGATGTATGCGAAAAGAAGGACAAACAGCACAAAAAAAATAAAGGAAGCGGTTACATAAATCGGTGCTTTTTCGTTCGAAATATGATATTATGTAAATAAGAAATGCACCCTCTGTTACAAGAATAAATGGGATGGAGTGATGGCGATGAGCGTTGTAGCCGGAGTTCTCGTTTGTGCTTTTGTATATGTGATCCGGGTCTCTCTCGTCCCTTCAGGTGATGAAGAATTTCGGACCTACTGACAATAACCTCCAGGCGCTAAACTATAGTTTAGCGTCTTTTTTCTGCCGTTTAGGGGCACTTTCGACGGATATCCGAGCCGTGCTTTTTTTTGGTATAATAAAGTAAGAAACGTTTCATTAATATGGAAGAGAGCTGGTAACCTCAATGAATCCAAATGAGAGTATATATGAGAACCTAGGAGGAGCTGAGGCGCTACATCGATTGGTGGAAGTGTTCTATGCCAAAGTGCAGCTTCATCCGCAGCTGGGTCCGTTATTTCCTGAAGACATTTCTCCTGTTCTGGAGAAGCAGTATCAATTCCTGACACAGTTTTTTGGCGGTGGCCCATTGTATTCAGAACTGCATGGACATCCCATGATGAGAGCAAGGCATATGCATATTCCCATTACTCCAGAACGTGCTGAAGAATGGTTGCAGTGTATGAAAGAGGCGCTTGAGGAGACCGGCGTAGAAGAGCCGCTACGTTCGTTCGTCCTTAGCCGCCTTGCAGGTCCCGCACATCATTTTGTTAACATGCCCCAGGAATAATAAGGGACAGGTTGATCCTGAAAGGAATGAGAGTACTTGCCAGAGTTAATACCCCTATATTCTATTAAGGTCAAATGTTGCAATTGTGAACATGAATTTTCAACCTCTCGCGTACGCCCTAGCCTAAAAAAGGCTATCCGCCGCGATGCTGATTTTTGCGCATATTACAAAAACGAGAATCCGGATTATTATGTTGTACGTGTCTGCCCGAGTTGTGGGTTTGCCTCTACAGAAAATTCAGCGGACAAGCTGACGGATCTGCAGCGAAAAGCATTTAATGAACAGGTAGGAAAACGATGGAAGAGCCGTGACTTTGGGGATAAACGAAGCTGGGAAACTGCACTTGAGACCTATAAACTGGCGCTTTTATGCGCTCAAAGTATTAACGATAAGGATCGAATTATTGCAAGTCTGCTTCATCACATTGCCTGGTTGTATCGGTATCAAGGGAATACGGAACAGGAACAACGCTTTTTGCGCTATTCATTAGCTGAATATGTGAAGGTATACGAAAAAGACGGAATAGCTGGCAATGATGCCCGGCTCATGTATCTTATCGGCGAACTTAACAGGCGCATCGGAGAGTTCTCTGTGGCTGTAATGTGGTTCTCCCGCCTGATTAATGATCAGAAGATTATGGATGCTGCGATGATTCGAGCTGCCAGGGAGCAGTGGGTTGTGCTAAGAGAGCAAATGCGCGGCGAAGCTGTAGATATTGATGCCGATGGATTGCCTTCAGGTTCTTAAAGCTTCACGAACAACAAAAAGCGCAGAAGAGAGTAATGCTCTCGTCTGCGCTTTATAAAAATGGTAAGATTGGGATTTAGATGACCTTCTATTTATCGGACTGCCCGATCGAATAGGAGGTAATCTCCGTCGTTATCTACAACTGTGGGACTGGCGCTGCAACATGGGAAGACAAGTAGTTTTTTCTTGCCGTCACGAACGATTTGCAATTCTTTTGGCTTCATAGGGAGAAGAACATTCTCCGAGTTGCAGAAAGGGCAATACTGCACATACATATCGCCTAAAATAATGTCATAAGGCCAGGTATGACTAAAAGGAATCATTGTGAATCCTTCCCAGAAGGAGACTCTTCATTTCCATCCTCAGCTTGCGGTGAATTCTGCTTTTTGGATAGCTCAGCTATTTTTTGTAGCAAAATATGTTGGGGCATATGCATCAAGTGTTCCAGTGGAACGCCTAGTTGCTTGGATAACGTTATGGCTGTTTCCGGTGAAATTTGTAGTGGCTTCATATGGATGCCCTCCTAAAGTTTATCGGCTATGAATGTTCCGGTATCGTTATTCACTTTACCATGGTGTTAAGTCAATTACAAAGAAAACCAAATGAGAGCAAAGGAATGGTGAGAAGACATGAAACAACCATTATCACTGACTTGGGAACTTGATTCCATATTTCCTGGAGGATCGTCCTCTACTGAGTTAGAAAGCTTTTTAAAGAATCTTGAACAAGATATTGCAGCCTTACAGGGTCTGGTGAAGAATGCTGTAGCTCCAACGGATGTTGAGTCTACAAAGGCGCTGGACGAGGTTATAGAACTGCTTCAGAGCTGTTCAGGAAGACTTGTGGAGGTCTCTTCCTTCGCAGACTGTCTGGGCGCTCAGAATCAAATGGACAAGGGTGCGGTAAGACTGGCGGCTCGAGTGACAAGTATGCGTGCCGGATTCGAAGGCATTAGCTCACAATTCAGTAATGTGCTTCGTCAGACTACAGACAAGGTATGGGCAGAGTGGATGGCACGTCCGGAGATTGCTCCATTAACGTTCGTGCTGAGCGAGAGCCGTGACTTGGCCCGTGAGAAGATGAGTCCAGAGTTGGAAAGCTTAGCGCTAGAACTAGCCGTTGACGGATATCATGGATGGAGCGGGCACTATGATACGATTGTAAGCTCGATTAAGATCCCATTTGAGGATGAAGAAGGAACAAAGCTCCTCTCCGCAGGTCAAGCTTTTAACAAGCTGGATGATCCAGATCCGAAAGTACGTCAATCCATGTTCCATAAATGGGAAGAAGCATGGACCGAAGCAGCAGATAACTGTGCGGATACCTTGAATCACTTAGCAGGCTTCCGTCTGAAGCTCTATAAAGGAAGAGGTTGGGAAGATATTCTGAAAGATCCGCTGAGCATCAATCGCATGTCACAAGATACTTTGAATGCGATGTGGGACGTGATTACGAATAGCAAGCCTGCACTCGTGACCTATCTTCAGCGTAAAGCTAAGCTGCTTGGACTGGATGCTCTTTCTTGGGTAGATGTCGAAGCGCCAGTGGGTAAATCTTCAGGTAAAATCCCATATGATCAGGCCGCTAAAGATATCGTTACCCAGTTCCGCAAATTTAGTCCGAAGATGGCAGAGTTTGCAGAGCGTGCTTTTGATAATAACTGGATTGAGGTTGAGGATCGTCCGGGAAAACGTCCTGGAGGTTTCTGTACATCCTTCCCTGAGAGTAAGGAATCGCGGATTTTCATGACTTATAGCGGTACAACTTCCAATGTTTCAACCTTGGCACATGAGCTGGGACATGCTTATCATTCTTACTTGCTGGATGATCAACCTGTATTTAATCAGAACTACGCTATGAACGTTGCAGAGACTGCTTCAACCTTCGCAGAGGTCATTGTATCTGACGCTCAGGTTAAAGCCGCTAGCAACGCTGAAGAGAAACTGGCGTTGCTTGAAACGAAAATTCAAAACAGCGTAGCCTTCTTTATGAACATTCACGCTCGGTTCTTATTTGAGACTCGTTTTTATGAGAAACGTAAGGAAGGCCTTGTAAATGCTGAGGAGCTGTCTGAATTGATGGTGGAAGCACAGAAGGAAGCCTTCTGTGGGGTGCTTTCGGAATACCATCCTCATTTCTGGGCTTCTAAACTGCATTTTTATATCACAGATGTGCCGTTCTATAACTTCCCTTACACCGTTGGCTACATGTTCAGCACAGGCTTGTATCGACTGGCTCTGCAAGAAGGAGCGTCCTTTGCAGACAAATATGATAGCTTGTTGCAAGATACTGGTGTGATGACTTTAGAGGATTTGGTACTTAAGCATCTGGGTGTGGATCTTACGAAGCCGGACTTCTGGCAAGGCGCTACAGATCTGATTGTAGCTGACATTAATGAGTTCTTGGAGATGACGGAGCAATTAGTTTGAAAAAGTCTAAACTAAGACAAATTTAGCGGTAGAAAAAACAACAATTTTTCAGCATGAACACGCAAAAGCCCCTGATACAGGGGCTTTTTTTGATGATAAAATGTCGAAAAATCACGATTTATAAAAAGAAATATGCGATTAATCTATGGATTTCGCGCATATATAGGGATAATAACCCAATTTTGCCGAATAATGTTGTTTGCCATTTGTTAGTAACCTATAATGAGTCTTAAGCCTTATATAAGGCACGCTAGAGTACCACTTGGCTAAACTCAAAAAAATAAGCAAGCGCTTACGAAGTCAGTTTTGCGAAGTGCACTCAAATCAAGCTATGCTCACAAAACTTTTAGGAGGAAAAGTAATGCTTAAGACGGAACAACTATCATTAGCGAGACAGATGGATATGGTGTTTAAGGAGCTGCAGGAAGAATTATCGGGATTAACTTCTGGTACGGTTTTTGTGCAAATACGAAATAACATGATCGGAAAATTCGGGATACGACATAATCCTCTTTCTGGGCGAAGCGGGGGATTCACTGATGCAAAAGAAGGGATGACAGATGGACAACAGTCTTCTTTTCGACTAATGGCGCTGGAAAGCCTGAAATACAAGCGGCGTTGGACGCATGGTGAGATTTCTTATGAATTCGCCATTAGACAGGGAATGGTGATTGTAGATGCTACATTGGAGTCCAATTATAATATGGCGAATCTAATGATTCGATCGCCTCGTAATGCCTATGCTGAAAGTTCTGAACAGTTTTTTGGTTAAGCGTTGTTTACATAAAATTTCAATAATTGTGAAAATCAAAAACCCTCCCACAGCTTCAGAAAGAAGTGTGAGAGGGCTCAAAAGCTACTCGGCTTTAGGCTTTATGCTTGATATCGCCCTAGCCGGATAAAACACTTAAGATAACGTTGTTACTGACGACCAGACAGTTGTTGTTCTGCCAGTTGTACTAGACGTTTAGTGATGTAACCGCCCAGAGAACCAGTTTCGCGAGAAGTGTAGTTCCCGTAATAACCGTCAGCTGGGATCGTTACTCCAAGCTCCTGTGCTGCTTCATATTTCAACTGTTGCAATGCCGCAGTTGCTTGAGGAACGACCAGGTTATTGGAACGGCTGCTACGACCTTGACCTGCTTGACCCATGTGTGTCACCTCCTTCGCCCGTTGTGAAGATAGTATGAGCGCTAAGAGGTTAATTCATGCATCACTTCGAAAGGTTTTAAGGATGGTAATTATTAGTGAAATAAAAGTGAGGATAGAAATCCTTTATTACTAGGGATTACACAAAAAAATCGGTCTTCCCTTACGTAATCGCAAGGCAAGACCGATATAATGTATATCTGCTTTAAATCTCAGGATAGATCATTTCCAGCACGGTGGATAGATTCTGACTTTGACCGGGTTCTACCGTTAAAAGACCTGTGAAGGATGCATCCTCGGATACATTCGGTGCATTCGCGAGCCATGTATAGGGCTCAATACACAGAAATTGATCAGCCGGTCCTTTGGTATATAGCACCCAGTGACGGAATAGATTCTCGTCAGCAGTATAACGAAGGCCATAACCATCATCACGTAATAATAAGGCTTCTACAGGCTGTTTTTCTCCAATACGTAGAGCAGTATCAAAATTAGTTCCCTGCATGTTCATTCCGGTGTTCAAGGCTTCCAGATCACCAAGTGGAATCAGATTGCCGCTAGGGAGCAATTCATCGTTCAGTTCATAAATACTATTTACTGGGAGCTTAAGATTCCAGCGCTCAGGTTCTCCATCAATCATAAACCAGGTGTGATAACCGATCCCAAAAGGAATTCGATGATCTCCAAGATTTGTAACCTTTAAAGTTTGGGTAAATCGGGCTTCCTGAAGCCTAAACGTCATTTCGAATTTAAGTGGGATAGGGAATTGCTCCATCCAGTGTGGATCATCTTCCGTTCGGAATTCAGTAGTGACCGCGCAACCATCCTCATCTTCTTCAATATCGCTGACACACCAGGCCTGAGTTCGGTGTAGACCATGAATATGATTGTCATTAGCGGTATTCTGGTCAAATTGATAACTTGTACCCTCGAATTGAAATTGGCCCTTACGAATTCTTCCGGGTGGAATTAATAGCGGCATGCCAAAATGGTAAGGTTTTTGCATAAAGAAAGCTTGATCGCTTTCATCAGGCCGCCGTAGAATTTCCCGTTGTTTCTTGACATCAAACAATGAAATCACGTTATTTCCTAGTCGCGGCAAAAGCGTGACTTCCAGTTCACGGCTGTGCAAAATATAAGTATCATAACCGCCCCACTGCCCTTTGGTCACCTGTTTCATGAGATATGCTCCTTTATCGTAACTGTAATCGAATAGAACATGGATAACCTTATCATAACAGATTTATACGGTAGTGGTTAAGTGATTTGACAACTTCTCTTTATGGTTCTATGATGAAGGCATTAATTCATGATGATAATGTGATGACGGGGACAAGTAGGCAGGCATTGCACCTTCAGAAAGCCGGTGGTTGATGCGAACCGGTAGGACAAACCTGATGAATGGACCCCTGAGCGCCGAGCTTGAACGGGAGCTAGATACCCTAGTAGACCGGCCGGATCTTCCCCGTTAACGGAAGACTAAGGCTGTTTTTTCTTGTCCAAACAAGATTAAGCAGCGAATAAGGGTGGCACCACGGTCTCACGTCCCTTGCGGATGAGGCTTTTTTTGCGTTCTCGGAAACTTAGAAATGACATCAAACGGAGGTCTATATTATGAAAAAAGTAATGTCAGGCATTCAGCCAAGCGGTTCACTTACATTGGGGAACTACATTGGAGCACTGAAAAATTTTGTGAAGCTGCAAGATGATCATCAATGTTTCTTTATGGTTGTCGATATGCATGCAATCACTGTAGCACAAGATCCTGCGGCACTGCGTGAACAGTCAGAATCCGTAGCGGCCCTCTTTATTGCAGCAGGAATTGATCCTGCACGTTCTAATGTCTATATGCAGTCGCATGTGCCACAACACGCTGAACTGGGTTGGATCATGACGACACTTACAGCAATGGGCGAGCTGGAGCGTATGACCCAGTTTAAAGATAAATCATCAGGTAAAGATTCTGTTGGCGCTGGTTTATTCGTCTATCCTTCCTTGATGGCAGCAGATATTCTTGTTTATAATGCGGATCTTGTGCCAGTTGGAGAAGATCAAAAACAACATTTGGAGCTGACTCGTGATTTAGCTGGTCGCTTCAATAATCGTTTTGGCGAATTCTTTACCATTCCGGAGCCGTACATTCCAGAGGTGGGTGCACGTATTATGTCTCTGGATGATGGCACCAAAAAAATGAGCAAGAGCAATCCTAACGCAGGCAGCTACATTGCTCTGTTAGATTCACCGGACGTAATCCGTAAAAAAATCAGCCGTGCAACGACTGATTCAGGACGTGAAGTAATTTTTGATCCAGCTAATAAGCCAGAGATTAGTAATTTGATGAGTATTTATTCCGAATGTTCTGGAATGACACTCCAGCAAATTGCCGATCGTTATGAAGGGCAAATGTATGGCGGCTTTAAGAAAGATCTTGCTGAAGTGGTTGTATCTACGCTTGAGCCTTTACAACAAAGATATAATGAAATTCGTAGCTCGGGTGCGATTACAGATATTCTTGCTGAAGGTGCTGGTCGTGCACGTATTGTTGCAACTGAGACGTTGAATGGAGTTAAAGAGCGGATGGGATTTCTGCCAGCTCGTTAATCTAATCAGCGCTTAGGCTTTCCTGTTTGCGTCTGATCTTGGCCTTGAGGATAAATCCCCAGCCAATATTCATGACACAGAGAAACCCGAGCAGAAGTGCCAACCAAAAGCTATAACTGATCGCGATTGAAGCGGCAGTAAGAATAAGAATAGAAGAACAAGCGAACCAAAGTGAAAGTCCTTTACCCATTAAGAGAGCCTTCCTTTCTATGTCTGCTAAAATGAATCCCGGAGTATGATAATAATACTCCGGGATTTTTTGTGATTATAGAATAGATCTCTGCGTAAGTCTACAGTTTCATCGTAAAGAACCAGGGTCAATGGAAAATCGTTTGTCGAGCTTCTCGCTGCTAAGCCAACCTACATAAGTATTTAAAGGTCGATATTGATTGTCCATCACTAATACAGCCACAAACGGGTATTGTTTGCGATGTAAATAACGTACGTCCCCCCAGCGCACCATATATCCTGAAGGGAGTTCCTCGACTTCGGCTACTGCATAAGAGGTGAAGTATAGAAAGGACTGAATATCAGGGTGCGACTTGGAAATCTCCACAGCAGGATGAGTCGAGCATACAGCATGTTTGAACCATTCCAGTCGGTTATTGACTAACTGCCCAACATCATAGCTGCCATCTTTTTTCACCTTGACTACGTTCCAGCGCTTTAGTGAAATTGTAGGGATTACAATATAACGTTCGCCGGCACTATGATGTAAATCCTTAAGCTTAATATTACGCGTGAGACGTGCGTGAACGACGGTTCTCCAAATATAATAAAGAATAGTACAGGCATACAGTGTAATAAATAAAGGTTGCGGTGGAATGATCCCGGTGATCCAGAGAAGGATGGCTGCGATATGGCTACCAAATATAAATGGATCAAAAATGTGGATGATGTTCCATGCAATCCATTTCTCCGTGAATGGACGTGCAGCCTGAGTGCCATAGGTATTAAATAGATCAGAAAATACGTGAACACCTACACCAATGAAGCTCCAGAGCGCAATATGGCTTAGAGCTTGTAAATCAGTAAAACCAAATAAGGGGCCTAACACGAAGGAAATCAGCGCAGGCCACAGAATTAGAAAGGGTAGGGAATGTGTGATTCCTCGGTGATTTCGAATATACATTGCATTGTCCTTCAGTCGTAGTGCAGTATCGGCATCAGGAGCCTGAGAGGCGAGCACTGTTGCCAGCATAACAGCCCCGGCCAGTTTCGGATCAGAAGCAACGATGGGATCAACGAAGGAAAGCCCGGCTAAGCCTAGGCCCATAACTAAATGTGTAGCAGTATCCATTGGTCAGTTCTCCTTTGTTGTTCGGAAGTTCTCTATTTAATAATTACCCAAATACAGCTCTGGTTATTAAGGGGATTGAAATAAATACAAAATAAATATTGTCACGTAATTGTCGAATTCATGAACTTACTGTTCCATGACTGTCAAAGTCTTCACGGGTTTGTTATGATAAAGTTAACAGCGAAGTTAAAAAACTTCGGTTAGAACGTTACATGTTCGTTTAGAAGGAGGATCATTAGGTGTGGACAATCATATAACATTTCAAGCTTCTTCCGACTCTGCAGCCATGTCTGCAAAATCTCCACCGGAAGGTGCTAGCTGGCGTGATTTCATTGCAGTAACAAAACCCGGTATTATCCGATCTAACCTTATTGCGGCCTTTGCGGGATATTGGCTGGCCTCGGGTTGGGATGTTCATTACGGCAGATTAGTTCTGACTCTGCTCGGTACAATGCTGGTTATGGCTTCGGCCTGCGTTTTTAATAACTATTTCGACCGGGATCTGGACATGAAGATGGAAAGAACCCGTGAACGGGGGCTTCCTACAGGACGACTGAAACCAAACACTGTATTATTATACGCCATTGGGCTTGGTATTGCAGGTTTGATTGTGCTGTTTGCTTTTTCAGGTATGCTTGCCGGTCTGTTTGGAATTGTTGGCATGTTCGTTTACGTAGTAGTATACACGCTTTGGTTGAAGCGGACATCAACATGGAGCACCTCCGTAGGGGCGATTTCTGGAGCAATGCCCCCGGTAATTGGTTATGTTGCGGTTTCAGGAACGGTTGATCTAGGCGCTTGGCTGATCTTTGCCATGTTGTTTCTATGGCAACCCCCTCACTTCTGGGCGTTGGGCATTAGACGTAAAGAAGAATATAGAGCGGCAGGATTTCCATTGTTACCTGTAGTTAAAGGGACGCGACGTACGAAATTTCAGATGATTCCTTATGTAGCCCTTTTGCTGCCTATTCCAGTGTTAATGTACGCCTACGATTACGCAGGCATATTTTTTCTAATCATTTCATCAGCGTTGTCCTTGGCTTGGTTAGTATTGACCTTGATGGGCTTTAAGGCTAAAGATGATGAAGTCTGGGCGAAGAAGAATTTCCTCTTCTCCATTAACTACCTGACAGTTAGTTTGATCGTACTTGTATTGAATACGATTCACGGTTAAGAAGAGGGAGGGTATACGTGTCCGTGCAAACCTTTAAGCGTTATAAATGGACTTGGCTTCTGCTAATACTTGCTTTGATTATGGCTGGTTATCTGGCAATTAACTCTTTGAATTTAGGAAAAGAGAAATTGCCAGTAATCGGAGAAGTGCAGGACTTTTCTCTTGAAAATGTGAATGGAGACCAGGTTACTCTGGCTGATACACAAGGTAAAGCACGGCTGGTATACTTCTTTTTTACACAGTGTCCGGATGTATGTCCTATAACTACGTTTTTGTTATCTCAGACACAGAAGATTCTGGTCGAGGATGGCAGTTTTGGTAAAGATACGGGTTTTGTTTCTATCTCTTTTGATCCGAAGAATGATACTCGGGAAGCTATTAAGGCTTTTGCAGACCGGTTTCAGGCGAATTATGATGGATGGTATTTCTTGCGGGGGGATCAGGAAGAAGTTCGTAAGTTAGCGACGGATTCTTTTAAAGTACTAATCGCAGGGAATTCCAAAGAAAATTTCGTACATGCCAACCGTATAGCGTTAGTTGACCGGAACAATCAACTTCGTGCATTGTATGACGCAGGAGATACGGAGAACGTAACTCCTGAATTTCTTGCCGATCAGCTGACGGAATTGGCTCGGGAATAGAACATAAACATTAAAAACGCCTTTTTCGAATCCCTCTTTATTGAGCGGATAACGAAAAAGGCGTTTTTTTAAATATACGATAGTATAAGTTTCATGCTATACATTATCCTTATACTTGTTTCAGCTAAAATGGAAGTGGTTCAGGGTAGACGATGAAATCTTCCAATCCGGCTTTTTCGAGCTGAGTGATGTTGTATTCATCAGGCGTACCTTCCACACCAGCATATCCGCGACGAGTATAAATATGATCGGCATCAGGGAAGGCATCCCGGAGCACACTGCGTATTTTTTTGCCAGAGCTATCGTTATCCAAATAAAGGTATACTTCTCCATCTCCTACTTGTTGCCGGAGGGATTCTAATTTTAGTGTATTTAATGTACCAAAGGTACATAGGATTTCTACTTCCGGTACCAGCACGCGCCGTAATCTGCTGCGATCGTTCTTACCTTCGACAATAATCGTTATGGACATTAGCTGACAATCACCTCCGGGAATGGGTCCAAGCTTCAGGCTCATTATAGTTTACCGAAGGATCGTCATTTTTAACAACTGTTTCTGCAGGAAAGTCTTCATTCCCCGGGAAATGTCGTAAAAGCAAAGAATCATGCGGCTCGCCCGTTCCATTTGGAAGTGAGGTTCGATAGTTTACCAGTGTTTTTAGGTGGAAGAAGAAGCAATGCTACCATTAGTATTAGAAAGGCTATGAAGTAAGGAGAAACGAAGGACCTTAGCTGTCCAGCAGCCACGGGCCCAGCGAATGCACCGAGTGACATGGCTATCGACTGCATGGAGAAAGTCCGACCCATTCGCCCAGGGCCACCGAGACTAATAAAGAGTGATGCCATTGCAGGAAACAACACTCCTTTGGCTGCGCCGAGCATAAAAAGAATCGCAGCAGTCGGAATCCTGTGAAATGAGGCGAGTGCAAAGAAGCTGATGGCCATTCCCAGTAATGCCGCTGCTATTCTTCCCCCCGGAGAAAGACGGTTAAGGAAGAGCATGCTGAGCGTTACCAAAGCACCTAAACTGAGGAGTGACAGTAGGATACCAGTGGAAAGAATACTGTTGCTCCCTGTTTGAGATAGCGGGAGCTCGAAAAAGAGAACGCCTTGTGAACAGGAAACGAAAAAAGGTAAAAGGTAATACCGTTTGGATACCAGATCATCATCTTTCGTTGGTATAGAAGGTTTATCTGGAACTTTTAATGCTGATTGCGCTGAGCTTAGCGGCTTTAATATATGTCTCGAAGGTGCAGGTACACTAAAAAAAGCCATGATTCCTGTTGCGATAAGGAGCCATCCAAGTGTGGTGAAGGTGCCAGAGTAGCCGGCTTTTGCTACGATAAAAGCTCCCGCAGCAGGCGATACAACTGAAGCTAACGTATGAACGATACCATGTCCGGACATATATTTACCCTGCTCTGTGGCATCCGATGACAAAGAAGCGAGTAACGTCATACAGGCTGGAGAGAGGAAAGCGAGCACGAATCCACTTGCTGCTCTTAGCATCAGCAGATGCCATGGAAGCTGTACATGAGCTTGCAGCAGTAGGATAGCTCCCGCTGCGACAAGGCTGAAGACGATGTAGCGGCGGGAGCCATTACGATCGACTAGTACGCCTGCAAGCAGATTGCCGGGAAGGTGGGTCAACGAGTACATGCCCATCATCCAGCCAATAAAGGTGGGTCCCGCACCAAGAGAGATGGCAAAGGGCGTAAGGACGGGATACTGAGCATGTAAATCGAAGAACGCCAAAAAGAGAAATAAGTATAGCCACAGCGCAGTTTTCACAGGGAAACACCTCCGAGAGCCACCTACAGCACAAGTGAATGCAGGACGGCGTAATAATGAAGAACGAATTCTTAAGCACTACTTGTACTTTACGTGGGACAGAGAGGGCTTATACCGCTTTTTTAATTCCGCTGGTAGGTATACCTTTTACGGAGGGTGGAACCATGAATTATGATGGGTATTCATGTATAATAATTAATATTGGCGTTATGTCTATGGGAAGAGAGAATCCTTGGGACGAAACTAGGCGATAGGGGTGTTGTGAGATTGATGGATCCAGAGGTATGGTCACAGTTTATAAGGGAAAATTGGCTAGTTATTGTAATTGCGCTTGTCCTGCTGTTTGCGGTTGTTAATTTGGTTAAAACCGTTCTGAAATGGGCGATTGTCATTGTGATCGTTGTAGGTTTGTTCATCTATAGTGGTGTTACAATGGACCAAATTGGTAACGCTGTGAATAAGGTGGCAGATGGAACGGTAAGCACGCTAAAGAAGGAAGCGCAAGAGGTTATGCTTAAAGAAGCGCAGGATGCGAAGTACACTTCAAATGGAGACGGGACCTTTACGATTACAACGCCGAATATTGAAGTGAAGGGCGCAGCGGGTGAAGATAAAGTAGAGGTTACTTTCCGTGGTGTGAGTCTTGGGAAGTGGAGTGTTACAGATACGACAAAAACATTTATCGAGGAAGCCCGAAAACATCAATAACAGGCTTGGACTCAAAAATATAACAAGCGAGCAAGCACGCGACTGAAAGGAGAGAGCGGATATGATAAACGGATGGATGACTAGTGTGAGTGATGCTAATATCATCTCCATCGCCCTCCTGCTGGTTGTAGTCTTCTCTCTATTGCAAGGCTGGAGCAGAGGTTTCTCAAGCGCTACCGGAAGATTATTTGGGCTGCTGGGAACAGGGTTATTTACTATAGCATCTTTGGTATTAGCTATCCCAGCTGCGGCCTACCTCAATCCCTATGTAGAGACTTGGGCATCGGGGATTAGTCTTCCTGATACTAAGCTTACACAGTGGCAGCAAATTTATTATACGGCGGTGTCTGTGTTATCAGAATCACCGCTGGTTCGATTTCTATTGTTACTCCTGATTTCTTATCTGTTAATTCGTATGCTCTTAGGACTGTTATCCATGTTGCTACCTTTTCCACAATTGCGGCGTACTAAGAAGTTTAAAGACAGAAAGATTACGCAGGTAAGCCGTATGGGAGGAGCAATGGTTGGATTAATTATCGGCTTAATGCGTAGTCTGGTAATTGTTCTTGCTCTTTTCATCTGTGTTGGATTAAATCCGGAGAGTGGATTTAGTCGTTATGTGGAGTCCTCACCAATCTATAGTCAGAGCGCTGCTGCTGTATTTGAACCTATTGTTGGTGAGACTGTGCAGAAGAAACTTCCAATTCTGACGAAGACCGTTGCAGCAGAGATGAATGATATCCTTCGCAGAAAATATGAGGTTATCGATCATGAAATTCCTCAGGATATTATAGGAGCAGCAGAAGACATTGTTGGACAAGCGCAAGAAGAAGAGAAAAAAGCGAGACTTCTCTATGATTGGGTAGGTACACGCGTGACTTACGATTATGCTAAGGCTGACAATTATTTGCAAAACAGGGTCTGGCATGAACAGACACCACAGGATACATTCGACACTCGGCAAGGGGTGTGTATAGACTATGCCCGACTGTACGCTGTGATGGCTCGTTCACAGGGCTTGCAGGTACGGGTTGTAACAGGTCAGGGTTATGATGGGCGTGGCGGATATGGTGCACATGCTTGGAATGAAGTATATATAAGTGATCGGCAAGCTTGGATTCCGCTGGATCCGACTTGGGCTAGCAGTGGAGATTGGTTCAATCCGAAGGATTTTGATGAAACGCATATTAGGGAGAACGCCCTCTGAGTGAGGGCGTTGAACTCCTGGGGTGTGGTACAATAAACTCAATTAACGTCAGTTCTAACTTAAATGCGAGGGCATGCTCACAATAAGCAGCTAAGAACTCACCTTCATCATAAGAGTAATGTCGCAGGCAAAGGGTTGTCAGACATTTTTTTAAAATATAAGAAAGTATAAGCTCTATACTTTATGTCTTATATTTCTCGCTTAAACACTTACCTTCCTTATAAGGACGGTCAATGCGTTTATGCTTGTAGAAGGGGAGAAAGCTGGTGAGTTTGTTTGGTAAGCAGCTCCCGCCTAAGGACGGGGTATCTTCAAGAAATTCTGTAGGTTTGAGACTGAATATTTTTTTCTTCGGCACTTTTTTTATTTTTTGTATTATTATCGTACGTCTTGCAGGTTTACAGTTTACTGAGGGAGCTCTGTTGAGTGAAGAAGAAACGAGCCGGGAAACGAAAATTGTTCCGCTCGCAGCGATGCGTGGGATTATTTTTGCTGCCGAAGGAGAGCAGATTGCCTATTCAACACCTACGGAGTCGCTTTACCTTACATTAACTAAAGATTACACAGCTAGAACGACAGATAAAGTAACGGGTGAGACCTCACTTACGGAGAAGGCGAAGAACAACTCCGATATGCTTGCAGCAAGGCTTGCAGCTGATTTTGCTAAATATGGAGATCCGAATGCACCGAAGCTGACGCAGCAAGATATCTTGGATTCATTAGATTTAGATTTCAAAAAGTATTTAGGTTATGTGCCGCGACGGATCAAGACTGGATTAATTCCAGAGGAAATAGCCTATTTCATGGAGCATAAAGACAATTATCCGGGGCTAACGATCGTGGAGGAGAGTGTTCGTCACTACGATAAAGATACGGTAGCGGTGCAGACAGTCGGCTTTGGAAAGCCGTTTAAATCGACTGAAGATATAGCGATGTATAAGAATGTCCGTAGTGAAATGAAAAAAGATTCTCCCCCTGGACTTATGTATAAAGCAGAAGAATATGTGGGGTTTGATGGTCTGGAAATGCAGTATCAACGAGAGCTACGAGGAGAAAATGGTTATCAGGTCATTTCGGTGACTCCTCAGAATATGGCTGAGAAGGTTGAACAGAACGTTGCTCCTGTAAAAGGTAATAATATTTGGATGACCATTAATAAGAAGATTCAGATGAAGACAGAACAGGCCATATTGGATCAGATTAAATGGCTGCATACCAATGCTGTTCAAGGTGAGACGCATCCAGATGCATTAACCGGATACGCCGTAGCAATGGAAGTGGAGACTGGAAATATTGTCGCCATGGCAAGCATGCCGGATTACGATTCAAATGTATGGACCAAAGACTCCCTACCAACACCTGTCTGGAATAAAATTATGAATAATCATCTAAACGGTACGATTACTTCAAATTCATCGGGTAGATCAGGTCATGATTTTAGTTCACTTGTGTTTATGGGATCTACGATCAAACCATTAAGTGTGTTAATTGGTTTAAAGGAAGGTTTCTTTAATACCTCAACAACCTATTCAGATGTGGGCATTACTTATTTCGGTAAGGATAATAAATCATCCGTAAGAAATTCATCGGGTCACGTATATGGTTTACTAGATCCGGCCAAGGCGATTATGAATTCCTCTAATGTATTTATGATTGATATGGTGGGTAAGCAGCTTTACAAGAAATATCCGGGGGATAAAGGCATTGAGGTATGGGACAGATATATGAAAGAGTTCGGGCTGGGTGTATCTACGAAAAGTGGTCTCCCAGGTGAATCAGCGGGCCAGATTAACTATACTGATCTTAAGGCCGCAGGCAGCTCGCAGGCCGCACTTATCTATGCTTCTTTTGGCCAACAGGGCAGTTATACTACATTGCAGCTTGCCCAGTATGCTTCTACTCTTGCAAATGAAGGAGTGCGTATTAAGCCTCAACTCGTTAGCAAGATCACGGATGCGCAAGGTAAGGCGGTTAAGGAATTTCAAAGAGAAGTGCTTAATACGGTAACGTTTGACAAATCCTACTGGAAAGAGATCAAACAGGGGATGAGCAGTGAAGTTAGTGCCTTTGATGATTTTCCTTATGATTTTGCACGTAAGACAGGTACCTCTGAAAAAACAGACAGAAAAAATATAAACCGTGATAATGGGGTATTTATTGCATTTGCTCCGCGAGAAAATCCGAAGCTGGCCGTAGCGGTTGTTATACCAGAAGGGGGCTTTGGCTCCAAAAGCGCTGCTCCGGTGGCTCGTAAAATTTTTGACGCCTATGATTGGGAGTATGGGCTCGATGGTGTGCCAAAAAAGAATGTTGCTCCTGCGTCAGACCCCGTTCAAAAATAATTAGAGAAAAAGGAGAGAAATAAACTGTGAGTTTTTTTCGTAAGCAGGCCTCACCTCCAGATGAGACCAACAGTAAAAGTTCCATAGGCCTGCGACTCAACGTGTTTTTCTTTAGCACGTTTGTTATATTTTGCGTAATTATTATACGCCTGGCTGTGTTGCAATTCGTGGAAGGACCAACTTTAACTGAAGTGGAGACAAGCAGAGATACCAAAAATGTACCCCTTGCATCCATGAGAGGTGTAATTTATGCTGCTGAAGGTGAGAAGTTAGCGTACTCTACACCGGTTCAATCGCTGTATATTACGCTCAATAAGGAGTATACCGCTAAGCAAACAGATAAAAATACCGGTAAAACTACCCTAACTCCAGAAGCTAAAGCCAAGTCAGATGCATTGGCAGCCAAGCTGGTAACTGATTTCAATAAATATGGTGATCCAAAAGCTGAGAAGATGACAGAAGAAGATGTTATTGACGCACTGGATTTATATTTCCGGAAATCACTTGGCTTTATGGCACGGCGAATTAAGGCGGACCTGACTACTCAGGAAGTAGCCTATTTTATGGAACATAAGGGAGAATACCCAGGCCTTGAAATTGTCGAGGAAAGCATTCGTCATTACGATAAAGATACGGTTGCCGTACAGACGATAGGTTATATCAAGCCTTTTAAATCAGCAAACAGCCTTAATATTTATAAGAATATCTTAAATGCTATGAAGAACAATCCGGAGCCAGGGCTAACTTACAAGGACGACGAGTTTGTCGGATTTGACGGCTTGGAGCTGCAGTATCAGAGAGAGCTTCGGGGACAAAACGGCTATCAGGAAATCTCCGTCAATCCACAGAACATGGCAGAAAAAGTCGAACGTGTAGTCCCTCCTGTGAAAGGCAATGACGTCTGGACAACCATTAATAAGAACATTCAGATGAAGACAGAGCAGGCGATTATGGATCAGATTAAGTGGCTGCATTCCAATACTGTACAGGGTAAAACGCATCCTAATGCTTTAACTGGTTACGCTGTAGCGATGGAAGTTGATACGGGGAATATCGTCAGTATGGCAAGTATGCCGGACTACGATACGAATATTTGGACATCGGGATCCTTATCCACTGATGTTTGGAACAGTATTATGGACAACTATCAGAACGGTACCATTAATCCGATTTCTTCAGGGACGTCAGGTAATGGACTTAGGTCTGTGCTGCTGTTAGGTTCAACGATTAAACCTTTGAGCGTACTCGTGGGTTTGAATGAAGGTCTCTTTACAACCTCAACTTACTATTCGGATAGAGGTTTCGCGACTTTTGGTAAAACAGGTCATGAAACTAAGGTAAGAAACTCTGGAGGACATGTGTACGGTTCTATGGACCCTGCAAGAGCGATTGAGAAATCCTCGAATGCGTTCATGGTGGATATGATCGGTAAACGATTGTATGACAAATACAAAAGCAAAGGCGTAGATATCTGGGATAGGTATATGAAAGAGTTTGGACTTGGTGTATCCACGGGAAGTGGTCTGCCAAATGAATTCTTAGGACAGATTAACTATACCAATATAGAGGCTGCGGGTAGTGCCCAAGCGGCACTTGTATATGCTTCTTTCGGCCAACAAGGTAGTTATACGGTGTTGCAGCTTGCCCAATACGTAGCTACACTTGCTAATGAAGGACAGCGGATCAAACCTCAGCTAGTTAGTAAGATTACAGATGCTGACGGAAAAGTAGTCAAGGAGTTCGGTCGTGAGGTAATAGATGAAGTAACAGCCTTTGATAAATCCTATTGGAAAGAAATTCAACAGGGTATGCGAAGTGAAGTTAGTGCTTTTTCTGATTTCCCTTATGATTTTGCTCGTAAGACGGGAACATCCCAACAAGTGGCGAAGGGTCAAATTCGCGATAATGGTGTATTTATTGCCTATGCCCCACGAAATAATCCTAAGCTGGCAGTAGCCGTAGTCATTCCAGAAGGGGGCTTTGGTTCCCAGAGTGCTGCGCCGGTCGCACGTAAAATTTTTGATGCTTATGATTGGGAATATGGACTTGATGGCGTTCCGAAGAAGAGTCTACAGTCAGGTAATAATACGAATGATCCTGCGAATGAAGGAACGACTACAGGTACTCAGTAACTTTGACTCTAAGGGAATAATGATTAAAAATAAACAGCTGCTCTATTGAGAGCATAAAAGAATGGAGGGGTGGCAATGACTGCCAAATACCGCCTGCTTGCTTTGGATATGGATGGAACCCTACTGAATGATGAACAGATTATTACACCTACAACGGTGAAATGGCTTCAAAAGGCGGTCGACGCAGGCGTTCATGTCTGTCTGTCGACAGGCCGGGCTTTTACAAGTGCATTTCCATATGCTGAGCAGCTTGGACTAGAAACACCTATGATTACTGTGAACGGTAGTGAGGTATGGCGAGCTCCACATGAAATTTATCGGCGATCATTGATGGACCCTATGCTGGTACAGCAAATGTATGAACTTGCTAAAGAAGATGACATCTGGTTCTGGGCCTATTCTACGGAAAAAGTCCACAAACAGGATAACTGGGATGGGGATGTAACGGGCAGAGAATGGCTTAAATTCGGTTATCACACCGAAGATGATGAGCTTCGTCATAAGCTGCTGCTTCGTCTTCAAGATATGGGTGGATTGGAGATTACGAACTCCTCTCCACATAACCTGGAGATTAACCCTCTAGGAGTGAATAAAGCAGCCGGAATCATGGAAGTCTGTAAGCTGCTAGGACTAGACATGTCCCAAGTTATAGCGGTTGGTGACAGCCTCAATGACCTTGCAGCGATTCAGCAGTCAGGGCTTGGGGTTGCCATGGGCAACGCTCAGGAGACGGTTAAAGAAGAGGCTGACGTTGTGGTGGCTTCTAATAATAATGATGGAATTGCAGAAGTCATTCAAAAATATATTTTTAATGAAGCTATTGCGAAGTGAATCCATAGAGCATATTTGCTATTAGGAGGTTAAGTGTTGACGATCCTGGGTTGGATTCTTATTATTGCTTTATTTGCCGTAGGGCTAGCGGGGGCTGTGTACCCTATACTGCCGGGTGCGCTTGCGATTTATCTTGCCTTTTTCGTATATGGCTGGTTCTTTTCTTTCGAGCCTTTTGGTGCCTGGTTCTGGATCATTCAAACGCTGATCGTTGTAGTTTTATTTATTGCTGATTACGTTGTAGGGGCTTGGGGCGTTAAGAAATTTGGCGGCTCACGTTCATCGATTATCGGGAGTACGATTGGGCTAATCATTGGTCCTTTTGTAATCCCAGCCTTTGGACTTATTATTGGTCCGTTTCTGGGTGCCTTTATAGGAGAATTGATCGTAGGTTCTTCACCGGCTAAAGCTGCCAAAGTAAGTGTAGGATCAATACTTGGGTTGTTTAGTAGTACTGTTGTCAAAATTGTGCTACAAATTATTATGGTCGTCCTCTTTTTTATATGGGTCGTCCGGTTTTAATTTTAACAGTGAAGAAGGGGAAATGGTTTGTCCAAGAAAGAGTCTTTCGTAAAAGGCACGCTTATCCTTGCTGCTGCAGCTTTGGTGGCAAGGGTACTCGGGCTTGTTCAGCGGGTGCCGCTGGATCATATTTTTGATGATGTGGGGAGAGCATCATTTGGGGTATCGAACAATATCTATTTAATGCTGCTCACCGTGGCTACAGCAGGTATTCCAAGTACGCTCAGTAAAATGGTCTCCGAGCGGTACGCTCTGAATCGTCCTGAAGAGGCGAGACAAGTGTATCATGCAGCATTGCTATTTTCAGTAGCAGCAGGGGTAATCATGACGGCCTTGCTGTACATAGGCGCTCCGTTCTATGCGACACATATTGCTGATGTACCTGAATCAGCGATGGCAGTTAGGGCTATTGCACCTGCGCTTTTACTTTTTCCGGCAATTGCCATGATGCGTGGATATTTTCAAGGGCGCAACAATATGATGGCTGGTGGTATTTCACAGATTGTAGAGCAGTTCGCTCGCGTACTAGTCGCTATTTTACTAGCTTATATTCTATTACAGCAGGGGTATAACAATACAACTATAGCTGCGGGAGCATCCTTCGGTAGCGTAATTGGTAGTATTGCAGCATTTGGTGTCATGATTTATTTTGCAATCAAGCTGCGCCGAGAGGATAAACAGCAAGGATTAAATTACAATACCACTCAAAAATTGCCGATTTGGGGAATTTACAAAGATATTTTCACACTATCAATTCCGATCGTGCTCTCTTCACTTACGATTCCCGTAGTGAATGTGATTGATACTTCTTTGGCTGTTCCACTGCTTATTGATCAGATGGGCAGAGAGAGTGCAACAGCAGCTTTGGGTATACTAACCACGCGTGCTCAAAGTGTGGCCGGAATTCCGCCGGTACTAGCCATTGCGCTAGGTACCTCGCTGATTCCGATCATTTCAGCTGCCTATGCCCGTCGTGATGAGGGACACTTGAAGAAGCAAATTACACTTGCTTTGCGGATTTCTATCCTGACAGGGATGCCAATTGTGTTGGCACTTGTGGCAGCAGCTTATTCTGTAAACGGGTTATTGTTCAGCAGCTTGGACGGAAGCGGAATTGTGGCGATGCTTACGATTGGAACGATCTTTCAGATCACCATGATGACAACGAACTCCATCTTGCTCGGTATGGGCAAATCACGCATTTCAATGTATTATGTGCTAGTGGGTATTATTGTTAAATTAGTCGCAAGCTTCTTACTAAGTAAGATATTTGGGATCTACGGGATTATCGGCGCAACAGCACTTTGTTTCGTAGTTATTACTATTCTTAACTTACGGATGCTGAAATCCATTGTACCTTTCGAAATTATGGGTAAACGGTGGGGCGGCTTCGCAATTGCGGTTCTGGTGTCCGGTGGTATTGGTTTTGGACTTAACCAAGCTGGAATTCTGTTAACAGATCTAATGCCTGCACGTCTGGCATTTCTGATCACTTGTCTTGTTGTAGGGGCCGCAGTTGTTGTTATTTATCTGGTCATGCTAATTGTACTGGGTGTGCTTACTAAACAGGAAATCTCCAGTTATCCGCGTGCATTGCAAAAATTGCTCCATCCGCTGATGAAATTGCAGCCTGCGCGTGTTCGTATGAGAGAATAAGTTTGACTTCTGCATGACATTTTGCTTCACTTAAAGAATAGAAATTTGACAGATATGGAAGAAAGGACTGAACAAGCTATGGACAAAATTAGTTCTCCTGCTGAATTTCAGGTAGCCATTCAATCTCCTCGATTAACTGTAGCCATCTTCAAGGCGGACTGGTGCTCGGATTGTAAATTTATCGATCCTTTTATTCCTGAGGTAGAGCAAGCCTATGCAGATCGTCTAACGCTGGTTGAGGTTGACGTTGATGCTGTGGGTGACGTTAGTCAGGAACAAAATATTATGGGTATTCCAAGCTTTGTCGCGTATTCCGATGGACGTGAATTGGTTAGATTCGTTAATAAATTACGTAAATCCCGCGAGGAAATTGAGAATTTCCTGGATAAAGCGGTTCAAGTGCATCAAAGCCTTCAACAGTAATTCCGGAAAACCACCGCTTTCGCCTGTTCGAGCAAAAGCGGTGGTTTTTTAAGATGCTTCTTCATTACTAAAAACTGCGGGTGATATTTTTGTCGACAAATCAGTTGAAATGGCTTAGTTATCTTACTTGCCTTATCATGTTCCTCGCTGTACTAGGGGGAGCGGTTGTAACGAAGACTGGATCGGGATTGGAATGTGGAAATGAATGGCCGCTCTGTCATGGGAAATTGATTCCGGCCTATACTGTAGGTTCGATGATTGAATACACCCATCGCTTGTTTAGCGGATTGGCAGGGTTATTGTCACTTGCCTCGATGATTGCCTTTTGGCGTTATGCTCGAAATCGGCGGGACTTGTTAGTATATGCATTCATGACGTTGCTGTTTGTAATTGTTCAAGGTGGTATGGGAGCGCTTGCAGTGATTAAATCCCAATCTGCTGCTGTAATGGCACTACATATGGGCTTTTCTTTGATCGCTTTTTCAAGTTCTCTAATGCTGGCTCTAGGAACTAAAAGGCGACATGAAGCAGGTGAGTACGATCCTAAGATGGAGCTTCAGAAGCAACCCGTCAGTAAGGCTTTCCGCAATTTAACCTGCTTTACGGCCTTTTATTCCTATGTTGTTGTTTATATTGGAGCCTTTGTTAGTCATACGGATTCGCGCGGTGGATGTTCTGGCTGGCCGCTCTGTAACGGTGAATGGGTTCCCGAGCTTTCCGGGGGAGTAGGTATTGTTTTTACGCACCGGATTGCGGCTTTGATCTTATTCATTCTTACTGCGGTGCTTGGACATTTAGCTTTTTGGAAACATAAGGATTACCCAGAGCTAAGAGCTCTTGGCGTAGCGGCTGTTCTGCTGTGCTTGATGCAGGTATTTAGTGGAGCTGCTGTTGTTTACACACTAGATAATGAAAGATTGTACATATTTGCCGCTTTGGCTCATATTTTGTTGATCGCTAGTTTGTTTGGTGTCTTATGTTATATGAGTGTAAGAGTCTGGCAGCTGAATCGCGCGAGAAATGTAGTTGTTGAAAAAAATCCAACGAATCCAATGACACCGTTGTAACACCCTTGGTAGAAAGTTCCCACCGTGGATAGAGTCGCTTTACCTGCGGAATAATAAAGTGGAAATCGGTATATCGTGGTGCTGGACAAAACTTTAGGAGGACTGGGATATGCTGCGGGTTATACTTGGAGAGCCGCCTCGAAAGAACAGCGGTGTATTGGCTGACGCGATGGAGAACATGGCCACATTTGCAGCCTTACTGCGCAAGGAAATGAACGCTCATGAGGATAATGACCATGAATACCGCAAGCTGGAGATTTGGACACGTGGACTGATCTCCTCATTGGATGAATTGGAGCAAAGCTGGTTCGCAGCTGCTTTTTACCGGAAATCGGTAATCGCTGGTTATATGGACGATATGTCACCAGTGGAACAAGGCGATTATGCGCGGTATGTTTATTTTTATAAAGATGGATTTATTCGTGTGTTCTCTCTTCTGGACAAGCTTGGAACGGTACTGAATCATTTTTATGACCTCAAAACCTCCAAATTAAAAACGCACTTTTCTTATTTTACAGTACTGCGTCAACTTCAGTTATTGAATGTGCATCCTGCATTAGCGGATCAACTGGAACAGATCAAGAACTCTTATCGTGATCCACTGGAGAATCTACGCAAGCGCAGAAATGCTGAAATTCATTATATGAATTCCGAAATGCAGGATGATTTATGGCAGCGACATCAAGGCTTGCATGACAAAATTCAGCTTGAGGATTTAGATAGCCATCTTGAGGATTTGAAGCAGTCCCTTGAAATGAACTGTAAAACATTAATCGCGGCATTCAGCTACAGCAATGAACAGCTGCGTAAGGAAATCAGCAAGGCAAAGCGTGTACAATCCTAAGCGTTCAAGATATTTCCTTTTGACAAAAAACAAGAAACTTACTATACTTATGCTTGCATTAAAGTCTGTACGAATTCAAACATAAAATTTCATACTCTATATCTTATCGAGAGTGGCGGAGGGATAGGCCCGATGAAGCCCGGCAACCGATTTGTATACAGCGCGATTAGCGTTTTGTACAAATGTCATGGTGCTAATTCCTACAATGACGCAAGGTTTGTGGTCGTTGGCAGATGAGAAGGCATTGTCTAAATAAACACACAGAGCCTCTTGCGATCTGCATCGATCGTCGGAGGTTTTTTTGTATGGAATAAGTGAATTATAAAGGGGGCGACGAGCGTTGATTAATCTAAAAGGAATAACAAAGGTATATGGAAAAGGCAGCCATGCGGCTACAGCACTTTCCGGATTGAATTTGTCTATCGAAAAAGGTGAAATATTCGGAGTTATTGGCCATTCTGGAGCGGGGAAAAGTACATTGATCCGTTGCATTAATCTGTTGGAGCGTCCGACAGAAGGGGAAGTTTGGGTAGATGGCATTGAACTAACCAAGCTTACTCAAGGTCAGCTGCAGGAACAGCGGCGCAAAATTGGGATGATTTTTCAACATTTCAATCTGCTATCTTCTGCGACGGTGTACGATAACATTGCTTTTCCTCTGCGACTCACAGGCACTTCGAGAGCAGATATTGATACTAAAGTGAAAGATTTGCTTGCCTTAGTGGGGCTTGAAGAACACCGGGATAAATACCCCTCCCAATTATCAGGCGGACAAAAGCAACGGGTGGGCATCGCACGGGCACTTGCCAGCGACCCTGATGTGCTGCTGTGTGACGAAGCAACCTCTGCGCTTGATCCACAAACGACAGACTCTATTCTTAAGCTATTGCTCGATATTAATAAACGATTCCATCTGACCATTGTGCTGATCACTCACGAAATGCACGTGATTCAGAGCATCTGCGACCGTGTTGCGGTCATTCATGGTGGTGGTATCGTTGAGCAAGGTAAAGTCACGGAGGTATTCCTGAAGCCGCAGCATGAGGTCACTCGCGATTTCATTCGCAGTGAATCACAGAATGAGGGACCTCTTCGTACGGCGCTTGACGCTGCTGCTGGGGACAACTCTCAGGCCGTCAAAATTACTTTTTTCGGAGAGAAGACCTACGGCTCTGCACTTTCCAATGTAGTACGTGAGACAGGTGTTAGCTTCGCCATTCTGCATGGTACCATCTCAACGATAAAAGACGTACCTTATGGACAAATGATTGTTCGATTCGAAGGTCCAGCTGAAGCGATCGCTGTGACGATAGCCGAACTAACCGCTCAAGGCCTTGAAGTGGAGGTGATTTCGTAATGAATTTCGCAGACTTAAACTGGCAAGAAATGATGGATGCTACAGTTGCTACCTTGCAAATGTTAATATTCTCTGGATTGTTCACAATTATTCTTGGTTTACCACTCGGAATTCTATTGTATTTATGGGGAAGATCGAATAGTATAGTAATCAGAGTAATTTACTCGGTCTTATCGTTCGTTGTAAACATCCTACGTTCGGTACCGTTTATCATTTTGATGGTAGCATTAATTCCATTTAGCAAAGCCGTTGTTGGAACTTCCATCGGAGTACTCGGTACGATTCCACCGCTCGTGATTGGTGCAGCTCCATTCTTTGCTCGCTTGGTGGAAACGGCATTAAGAGAAGTGGATCGTGGAGTAATCGAAGCGGCGCAAGGGATGGGAGCATCCACGAATCAGATCGTTATGCGTGTTCTTTTGCCAGAGGCTCGTCCAGGTCTGCTCGCTGGGGTTACGATCACACTGGTTACACTGGTCTCCTATACGGCAATGTCCGGGATGGTAGGCGGCGGCGGGCTAGGGGATCTAGCGATTCGTTACGGATATTACCGATATGAGAAGGAAGTTATGATTATCTCTGTAGTCTTGATGGTCATACTGGTGCAACTGCTACAAATGGCCGGTGATCGACTAGTACGACATTTCACACGGAAATAAGGTACGTCCATATATAGCCTTATTCATACAAATACCAAGGATAAGAGGGGGATTTAAAATGAAAAAATTACTACTTACTTTTTTTAGTCTGACACTGGTTGTGGTGCTGGCTGCTTGCGGCAATAACAATAATACTTCTAACTCGGCTGCTACTAATGCACCAAAAGATGGTGCTGCAACTGAGTCATCTGCAGAACCTGTAAAATTGGTGGTTGGTGCTTCACCTGTTCCACACGCTGAGATCCTAAAAGCTATTGCTCCATTGCTTGAAGCGCAAGGAATTACATTAGAAATCAAAGAATTCACTGACTATGTTCAACCAAACGTTCAGCTTTCAGAGAAGAATCTGGATGCTAACTTCTTCCAACATCAACCTTACCTGGATGACCAGAATCAAAAGAACGGTTCGGATCTAGTTTCTGTTACAGCCGTTCACGTTGAACCTTTTGGTGCTTATTCCAAAAAAATCAAATCCATCGACGAGCTGGCTGATGGTGCGAAAGTTGCCATCCCGAATGATGCTACAAACGGTGGTCGTGCACTGATCCTGCTTGCCAAAAATGGACTGATTTCTTTGAAAGATGATACCAACATCACATCTACCCAGGCAGATATCACTGAAAATAAGAAAAACCTTAAAATCATCGAGCTAGATGCAGCAATGTTAGGTCGTCAATTGGATGAAGTAGATCTTGCCTTGATTAACACTAACTATGCTTTGGAAGCTAACCTAGTTCCTACTAAAGATGCTTTGTTCATTGAGGGTACGGATTCCCCTTATGCTAACATCCTGGTAGCTCGTCCTGACAATAAAGATTCTGATGCAATCAAAAAGCTTGCCGCTGCACTGAATTCTCCAGAAGCTAAAGCTTATATTGAAGAGCAGTACAAAGGCTCGATCATTCCAGCATTTTAAGACAGAAAGCTGACTTAATCTCTAATACAGCATAAAACCCGCTGCCTAATGGCATGCGGGTTTTATGCTGTATGTTGTAGGGGAAGTGTAAATCCTCTATAATAAGAAAATCCCGATCTCCTGAAGAGGAGGATCGGGAATGATATTGAATGGGATTAGAATACTTGCATAACTTCTTGTACGCCTTCTACTTCTTCAAGAAGGGCGCGTTCAATCCCGGCTTTCAAGGTGATCGTGGAGCTTGGGCAGCTGCCGCAGGCACCCATAAGTTTCAACTTAACGATGCCGTCTTCTACATCGACCAGTTCAACGTCGCCGCCATCGCGTTGCAGGAACGGACGAAGCTTATCCAGCACTTCCAATACTTCATCATACATTTCGGTGCTTTGTGCATTCTCACTCATTTCTCAATCACTCCTTTCGTAAGTTCATTATAGTACAAAAAGTTAAAAAATAAAATGGTTAGGCGGAATAGGGAGATCATCATGAGACCAATTATTGAATTTTGTGCCAGTAACATGGGTCACGGAACAGACAAGCTAATGCATAAGCTGGAGGAAAATCCAGATTACGATGTGATCGAATACGGATGCCTGAACAATTGTGGGGAATGTTACTTAACCCCGTTTGCCATGGTTGAAGGGGACATCGTTGCAGCAGATACTGTTGACGAGCTAGAAAAGAAAATTGATACTAAAATCAAAGAGCTAGAGGCTTGGTTTAATATGGATCTTGATTAAATGCTTTTTGTGGAAAATAAAGGGCTGCTCTTTTTCGTATTTATAACGGAAAAGAGCAGCCCTTAGGTTTATCCTAAAGTGCGTTTTGACATCCAGAGCACCCCGCTCTTAAGGATACGGGGAACCCGTCCTTTGACGGAGCGTTGGCCCATCAGACCAAATCCAGCTTTCTTGCCTAGTGAGCCTAAGGTACCCTTTAGACGAATAGGATGAAGCTTAGGGGTCTCGCCGCGCCACATGGCTTGAATAACCTGAGCAACCTGCTCACCCTGCGCTCCTGCGGCTTGTGCGCTTGGAGCGAATGGCAGGCTGGCACAGTCGCCAATTACATACACTTCTGGATAATCAGGTACACGATAATATTCATCCAGAATGATTCGTCCTCCGCGATCCTTCGGGACTGTTAATTCCTGAACAACCTTCACCGGTTGGATCCCTGCGGTCCATACCGTAACATCTGAAAGAATTTCCTCTGTACCGTTAAAAAGCGCATCTTTCTCTACATGGGATACGGAGACACGTCCAAGTGTCTGGACTTGATGGTGGTGAAACCATTCCTCCACGTACTGTGACAGCTTCGCAGGGAAGGCAGATAAGACACGTTCACCGCGATCCAGAATAGCAATATTAAGATCTGGTCGGCTCTCCCGAAGCTCTGCCGCCAATTCCACTCCACTTAGTCCTCCGCCTACAATGTTTATTGTTCCATAAGGCTTCACATCGTTTAAACGTTGGTAAGTTTCGCGTGTTCCTGCAAAGGTCTGGATACTGCAAGTATATTGATCAGCTCCAGGGATGTTATGGTAATTGTCGGTACAACCTAGTGCAATGGCAAGTATGTCATAAGACACAGTCTCGTCAGGCTCCATTGTAACGATTCTACTCTCCAAATCAATGGAACTCACCTCACCGTAACGGATAGTGAGACGGGGATGAACCGGAAACTGGATCCGCAAGTGATAGTCAGTTACTGTACCTGCGGCAAGCGCATAATATTCCGTTTTGATTCCTTGATAAGGCATTCGGTCAATTAAGATAATTTCAATATCCTGTGGAAGGTGATTATTGAGCAATTCTTGAATTAGGGCCAAGCCGCCATAGCCGCCGCCCAGAACGAGTAGTGTTCTCATGCTGACCGAACTTCCTTTCCAATATAGGATAACGGATCTAGGTAGTCTTTTATTCGTATACCTTTATCGCATTGTAGAACGTGTCGCGTTCTACTGGAATTCGTCCAGCACCTTTTACTAACCAGATCAATTCATCGCGAGTGAGGCCTTCAGGTGTTAAGGCACCAGCCGCATGGCTAATGCGTTCTTTAAGAATAGTACCATGGACGTCAGAAGCACCGAAGTTCAGTGCAACTTGAGTAAGCTGAGGACCGATATTAATAAAGTACGCTTTGATGTGATCGAAATTATCCAGCATCAATCTGCTGATCGCAATCGTCTTCAGATCCTCATAAGCGGAGTTGCGGCGCATAATTCCTGCATTCTTGTTCTTAGGCTGCATAGATAATGGAATGAATACCATAAAGCCATTGGTTTCATCCTGTAGATCGCGGATCTGCATCATGTGCCGGATACGATCTTCATGAGATTCAATCGAGCCGTAAAGCATAGTTGTATGTGTCTTCATGCCAAGCTGATGTGCTGTTCGGTGAACTTCTAGATATTCTTCCACATTAGCTTTATCTACACGCATTTTTTTACGGTATTGATCGGATAATATTTCTGCACCGCCACCAGTAAGTGTCTTAAGTCCTGCAGCACGCAGCTGCTCGAGTACCTCACGAATACTCAATCCGCTAATTCGGGTGAAAAAATCGATTTCGGCTGCAGTGTATGCTTTTAAGGTTACCTCAGGGAAACGTTCATTCAAGGCTTTTAAAGAATCCACGTAATACTGGAAAGGAACCTTGTCATTATGACCGCCTACGATATGGAATTCGCGCACACCTGGATGAATATGCTGTTCGACATATTGCACCATTTCCTGACCGGAAAGGGTATAAGCACCCTCTTCTCCATCATCTTTGCGGAAATTGCAGAATGCACAGTGAGATTCGCAAACATTGGTGAAATATAGACTCATGTTTTCGATAAAATATACCCTGTTGTTGTTCTTTGCAAGATTGACTTCATTTGCTAATTGGCCAATCGTAAGTAGGTCGTTACTTTGATATAAATAAACGCCATCTTCTAAATTCAATCTTTCGCCGCCGCGAACTTTTTCAATAATGTTCATCATTCGGGCGTCTGTTTGGGGGGTGAAAAGAGTAGACATATTATGAATTCCTCCTGAAAGTTTTACGGGGTCCATTGCCCGCAGATAATTCCCAGACTTACCCAGATGGTAGCTGTTCATTCATGAAAATAAAGCGGAGGGTTATCCTCCGTGACAAATTTCCGAATTTTTACTTATGTTTGCCTTCCTTATTATAAACCTCTCTTATAAGGGGATCAACAGCTGGATATGGATGGTTTATTTTGGTGCGATAGGTCAGGCATAAGGCAGTTGTGACTTGAGGGTAATGAAATAGTCGGTTATACTGAGTTTATTAAGTAAATATTTTTAAGAAAGTAACTTTTGGCCGGAAGGTCCCTTAAACATAAGTTTTTCTGTTGAAGTAAGTTTAATTTATAGGAGGATATGATCATGATTAATATTAGCGAAAAGGCAGCAGAACAATTAAAGGCGATGCTTGCTGAACAAGAAGTGCCGAACATGTTCCTCCGTATTGGAGTAACGCCCGGCGGTTGCAGTGGATTCTCTTACGCTATGGGCTTTGATGATAATGAAACTGATCAGGACGTATATATGGACATCCAAGAAATGAAGGTTGTCGTGGAGAAAGAAAATCTTCGTTACCTTGATGGTCTCGAAATTGATTTTGAAGAATCCGGCATGACAGGTGGCTTCACCATTAATAACCCGAACGCTACTGCAACCTGTGGCTGTGGCTCAAGCTTCCGTACAGCTACGGATGCAGGAAAACCGAACGAAGAGCCTTGCTAATCGCGACGTTACGCCTTCAAGCCCCATGTTGAGTTCTACAACACGGGCTTGGAGGCTTTTTTTATTCTCAATGACAAAAGTCATCACAAGGAGCTCTAAGCATGCTAATTAGGAAATTAAACGCAGAAGAACAACCACCCTTACATTTGTTGTTATTAGCCGATCCTTCCCTAAGTCTTGTTGAAGCGTATTTAAAAAGAGGGCAATGTTTTGTAGCTGAAGTGGAGAATTGCATTATAGGTGTCTATGTTTTGCTACAAACGAGACCTGAGACAGTGGAGCTAGTAAATATAGCCGTTGATGAGAATCAGCAAAGTAAAGGGATAGGAAAGCAGTTGGTCTATCATGCGATTCAGAATGCGAGATTACTTGGTGCGAAGACGATTGAAGTGGGTACGGGGAATTCTAGTGTAGGACAACTGGCTCTTTATCAGAAATGTGGATTTAGAATTACCGGAATCGATAGAGATTTTTTTATCAGACATTACAGTGAAGAGATTGTTGAAAATGGGATCAAGGTAGTGGATATGATCCGTCTTACGCTAGATATATGAATGACATACAAGCAAAAGCCCTCCGATGGAATTCCTCGAGAGGGCTTTTGTTTGTTCCTGCGTACAATTAGGCTGGAATAATAAACTTGTAATTAATCATAAACACGATGAGCCCTGCGGCTCCAAGGGAAAAGGCAATACAGCCAGCACCCAGTGCTCTGCGTCTGTCTTTAATGAATTTAAAGCCAATAGCGCAGATCAGTATAGTCGTTCCAGCCAATACGATGGACATCCCAAGCATGGCCACCCAATATAATACCTCGAAAAACTCAGCCATTCCGAGCCCTCCCCGCGCTGTTTTTTAGCGAGCCTCTAATTCATTATTTATATAGTAGGAATTGAAAATGTAACCGCTATTAATAATACAACGATTTTGAAGATTATTCTAGTTATAGTGAACTCATCCATTGCGATTTAGATGTCGAATGTTCAGAAATGAGGTTCTACAAAATCTGCAATCTAACCTGCGAGATTGAGAATGTTGTCGATACAAGCTCTAAGCCCTTTTTGCTAAGAGCTTCCTCCTACACGGACAATCATACAAGAGGGTGGGGCCTTTTCTGAGTAATGTATAGGGTAGGCTGGAATGTGAAAGGAGGGAAAGGACGATGTCGGGAAGACAATTGGCTAGCAAATGGTTGAAGACAGAAGCATTGCTCAGTGACGCGAGGGTTTCTCATTATATACCAATGACGAGGGTGTATTCGGCTGACTCACTGTTAGCTATGCTCCGGAGATACGGAAATGTTGTTATTAAACCAATAGTTGGCGGTGGAGGCTACGGTGTAATTAAAGTGTTTCGGGATAGTCGAGGTTATGGATTTACTTATATGGACAGAACTCGAATTTACAAGGACTTTAGATCCATGAGACGAGCGCTTCATTTCGTCAAGGTTAGACGTAAATATTTGATTCAACAGGGGATTTCTCTCGCCAGGATTGGTGGGCGTCCTATTGATTATCGGGTCAAAGTAGTGAGAAATGGTGGTGTTTGGGAGTTTCGCTCTATGGTGGGAAGATTGGCCCGGCCTGGCCTGTTCGTAACTAATTTATGTAAAGGTGGCACGATGCTTTCTTGTCGAGAAGGACTTCGCAGATCCTTGCCTCGAATTAAAGCCTCAGCGAAGAAAGCAGAAATGCGCAGGCTAACGCTCGTATGTATCGAACTGATGGAGCGGCATTTCCCTGGAATAGGGGAACTGGGTTTTGATTACGCCGTGGATTATTCAGGTAAAATATGGATTCTGGAGGTTAATACAAGACCTCAGTAAATTAACAAAAATTTTAGAATTGACGATAATAGAGTAGTAAGATAAAATTGCGTTTAGTTGCGTTCTTTTGGGGTAAATTATATTGTAATTTATTTACAATAAAAATATATTTTTAGCTGTATACAAGTGGTTCAGTCCTGTGTATAACTATTATCCCCATATTCCACTGTGCAGGTATCACCTTTGTAACGCTTACGCACATATTATACACAGGATTTCCACATGTACTTGTGGATAACACGAACGCTTGTTCGAAAAATGATAGTTTGATATGATAGATTCAGATCCAAATACAGGAAAGGTAGATGAACGTTATGGTTGAATTGTCCGATGAGATGCTTCTAGACTCTTACCATAGAGCGATAGAACTGCAACTAGAGCATGATTTCATCGCTCTTCTACTCGTTGAGATTCGCAAACGAAACTTACACTCTCCAGTTCATGCGGTTCTTCATTAAAAGAGCGCAAAGTATACCTTTGTAGCTGGCTACATATAAATAAACCGCGAGTCACAAACATAAAAGGGTATCCTGATAGGCTAGTATTGATAGGCCTGTCAGAATACCCTTTTTTATTGTGGTAGATAGAATTAGAGTTTCATATTACTACTGTGTCCTGGTGAAAGCTTGGCTTCCGGATCGATGTAGACTTTTGCATTATTCACAGCCGTTGGGGCTTCGCCGAATCCTACAGCAATTAGCTTCAGCTTACCTGGATATGTGGTAATATCGCCAGCTGCAAAGATTCCCGGAATACTCGTTTCCATACGTGAGTCAACGACAATGGAGTTCCCTTCAATATCGATGCCCCACTCTGCAATGGGTCCCAGAGAGGAAACAAATCCGAAATTGACGATTACACTGTCGACTTCGATTTCTTGTGTTTCCTTGGTCTTGATATGAGATAAGGTAACCTTAGTAATAAACTCGTCACCATGCAGTTCTGTAATTTCAGTAGGTGTAATTACGTTAACTTTGGAAGCCATCAGATTCTCTACGCTGTGCTCATGCGCACGGAATTTATCCCGGCGGTGAATCAGGGTTACTTGCTCCGCGATCGGTTCCAGCATTAGTGCCCAGTCTACTGCGGAATCTCCACCACCGCTAATCAGAACTTTTTTATCTTTAAAGGCATTTAAATCATTTACAAAATAATGAAGGTTGGCTTTTTCAAACCGTCCTGCGTCTGGCAGTTCTAAACGACGAGGTTCAAAAGCGCCTACGCCAGCTGTAATGATAATAGCTTTACTGTGATATTCTGCTACATCAGTTGTAACTACAAAATGGCGTTCGTCCCGTTTCTGAACAGAAATTACTTTCTCCTCCAGCCGGATATTCGATTGGAACATATCCATTTGCCGTGTCAGGTTGTCAACCAATTCTTGTGCAGTTACTTTTGGAAAACCTGCTACATCATAAATGTATTTTTCAGGATAAAGTGCAGCAAGTTGTCCTCCCAATTGGGGCATACTTTCAATAAGTGTTACGGATGCCTGACGCATCCCACCGTAAAATGCGGCAAACATGCCAGCTGGACCGCCACCTATGATTAAAAGGTCGCTCATAGGAACGCCGGATTGCTCTTGTGTCACGGGATATTACACCTCCGAGTTGATATATTCATTTTGCCATACTTGTATTCTTTCTTATTATAAACATTGTGACACATACCTGCAAAGAAAGACTTTAGAACACAATAAGAATGTGACGTTTTTTAGTATTTTAATGTTTGATTAATAGTACACTAAGGTTTACAATGGATATGGTCAATTTAGAAATCCTTTAAGTTTGATTGGAATTTCTTCTAAATATAAGTGTATAAATTCACAAAAAGGACCGTACATTGTTTCAATAAAAAATACAAAGACAGATTTACCTCTTGGAAGGAGCCGGAACATGAGTAGTATTCCCAAAATCGTAATCTTAGGCGCGGGCTATGGGGGTATTTTGACCGCACAGCGCTTACAGAAGGCTTTGAACTATAATGAAGCGGATGTCACGCTCGTAAACCGTCACGAGTACCACTATTTTACTACCCATCTACATATGCCTGCCGCGGGTACAGATAGTATTGAACACACTCGGGTGTCTATTTCTAAACTAATCGATGAATTCAAGATCGATCTCGTTAAGTCATCTGTTCAGGAAATTCGTACCCAGCAGAAAAAGATTATTTTGGAGGATGGTACTCTTTCGTATGACTATCTCGTCATTGCTTTGGGCGGAGAGCCTGAAACATTCGGTATTCCAGGACTTGATAAATACGCACTGACGATCCGGAGCATCAACTCCGTTCGTTTGATTCGTGAACATATTGAGTATCAATTTGCCAAATATAAGAACGAGAACAATGCACAGGAGCATATCAATTTCGTAGTCGGTGGTGCCGGCTTTAGCGGAATTGAATTTGTGGCCGAATTAGCTGACCGCATCCCGGGGTTGTGCAAAGAATTTGACGTTGATCCAAGCATGGTAAATATATATAACATAGAAGCTGCTCCAACAGCTCTGCCTGGATTTGCTCCTGAACTTGTTGAGTATGCGATGAACTTGCTCACTAAGAAGGGTGTTACATTCAAGATGGGCGTTGCGATCAAGGAATGTCTACCAAACGGTGTAATTCTGGCATCAGGCGAAGAGATTAAGGCTTCTACGATTGTATGGACAGGCGGAATTCGAGGGAATCGTCTGATTGAAGCTGCAGGATTTGAAGCTATGCGTGGACGTGTGAAAGTAGATGAATATTTACGTGCACCAGGCCAAGACAATATCTTCATTATTGGAGACGGCTCCTTGATGATTAACCCAGAAGGGCGTCCTTATCCGCCAACGGCACAAATTGCTATGCAACAGGGAGAGTGCTGTGCACATAATTTGGTGGCTGCGATCCGTAATCAACAACCAAAGAAATTTGCATTCAGCAATAAAGGAACAGTAGCTTCTCTAGGTAAAGGTCAAGGGATTGCTGTAGTTGGCAGCAAAACTTACAAGGGCTGGACTGCAGCTCAATTGAAAAAAGTTGTGGATATGCGCTATTTGTTCATTATCGGTGGGATTCCGCTGGTTCTGAAAAAAGGAAGATTCTTATAAGATGCGTCACTGCAGCGTGCAGGTGCGTGGATTGCTGACCCGAGAAGAATTGGACCGATATAACGGACTGATTGAGGTTGGATCTTATCTTGAGGATCAGAATCAGTACGATCTAGCGTATGTTGTTCAAAAGGAAATTGATCTGCTCATTCTCCCTGGCATTGAACGCTTAAAGGAAAAAGGGCGAGCGCGTGACAGGGCTACGGCTGAATATTTGGAAAGTCTGCGTGATGATGAAGATGACAGCGAAGAGGATGAGGAAGCAGGAACTTCGTTATAGCATTTAAAAAGGGTGAGTCTCCATAAAGATCTGGAGACTCACCCTTTTTGTTATTACAATTTAAGCATTTCTTCAAAAGAATCCTCAGTCAGCAGGTTGCCGACATAGAAAGGTCCGAATTCGCCGTAGCGAGCACTGACTTCATCAAAGCGCATTTCGTAAACCAGCTTCTTGAATTGCAGCGGATCTTCAGCGAACAGGGTTACGCCCCATTCCCAATCATCAAAACCTACGGAGCCGGTAATAATTTGTTTCACCTTACCCGCATAACCACGTCCGATTAATCCGTGAGAAGCCATCAGCTCCCGACGTTTATCCATATCAAGCATATACCAGTTATCGGCGAGCTCGCGTTTCTTGTTCATTGGGTAGAAGCAAATATGCTTCGCTTGCGGCAAAATAGGTTTTAGACGTGCGATAACATGCGGATTCTGCATAGGATCACTACCATCGCTGCCCCCCGCAAGGTAATTGCTTAATTCAACAATACTTACGTAAGAATAGGCTTTAGTTGTATATTGAGCAAAAGCGATTTTGTTAAAGGCCGTCTCAAGCTGGTTCAGATCTTCCAAGCTTTCGCGCAAGAACATCATTACGAAATCGGCCTTCTGGCCAACGATGGAATATACCGCGGAGCTGCCTTGTTTGGCTTCTTCGACAGGACTCCATTCTTGCATAAAAGCATGTAATTCTTCCAGAGCAACGGCACGTTCTTCATCATCTGCTGCCGTCCATGCGGTCCAGTTCAGTGAGCGGAAGTCATGCAATGCATACCAGCCTTCCAGTGTCATAGCGGCTTCGTTCATGATCTCACTCCTTAAAAGTTTTACGAAGCATAGGCTCCGCTTGAAATAACGTCGCGTAAAACTAGCTACGAAGCTCCTGCATCATAGACTATGTATGATTTATTAATCTATATGCATTGTATCGCAATCAAGTTGCTTAGAGCAAATGATGACATTCCGTTGTAAGAGTATTAGACCTGATTTTGAATAAAGTTCATTGCTTCGTGACATTTTTTCTAGTAAACTTACTACTAGCTCGTATAAGATGTGCGCTTCTTTATAGAAAGGGGTAGTGACGGTAAGATGGGGTTTATTCCAGTGTTTATCCTAACCGTTTTATTCTTTGTGATGATGTTTGGTATTGGATTTATTCTTAACATGTTAATGAAGACAACCTGGTTTCCCGCTTATCTATTCGTACTTATTATTCTACCCGTCGTAGTCTATTCCATTTGGGATAGAAGCGCGATGTCGCTCTGGGAGCATCTCTCCAGTTTCCACTTTGTTGATTACTTAACTGGTGTCGCTGGTCTTGCAGGTGCTATATTGAGTGGATGGACCATTCAAAAACTGCGCTTTGGCGGTTACAAGATGTTTTAAAGATTTAATCGGAAGACCTTCGGCTCTGATGTGAGAGTCGTTTTTTTGAACATATAAGCTTTTAGTTCTACGCTAAGAATCAATTTTGAAATTCAGCGAGAAACGGAACCTTCCTCTTCCAGAGGACAGTGAAGCCGTTTCTTCTTGTTTAATAGAGGTAGATAATCGTATGAAAAAGCTGATTATATAGCGAAAAGAGTCGGAATTGGTAGTTTATTTACATTTCCGGCGACGTTTTTTATGATAGAATAGAATCCTGTATGAATTCGTGAAAACAAGGGGGTATCCGTAGATGCGCATGAGTAACTTACATCATTTCACCGAACATCATCGGTACTGCGTTTCCCGCGAATTTGGTCTTAGTGTTATAGATGGACGTATGCTTAGCTCTGTGTATCAGCCTATGGTAGGAGCTTTTGCAATCAGTTTCTATCGCTTGCTGGTTGAACATGTGCCAGCAGATAGCATTGGCTATTCTGGAGTGGAGCAACAGCGCAGATTATTTATGACGCTAGGCGTTGAACCAAATGAGAAAGGCCGCAAATATTTAATAGATCAGGCTTCCCGGTTAGAAGCGGTAGGTCTGCTACAGACCTGTCGAATCTATGTGCCGGAAACCGATGATTACTTATATGAATATGAGCTTATGCCGCCGCTATCGCCAGCTGACTTTTTTGCCACTCAGCATTTGACGTTGCTGTTACGCGATAAAATCGGCAAATTTGCTGTGCTGTCCTTACGGGAACAATTCTGGAATCGAGAGCCAGAAGAGTGGAGTCGCAGATCCATAGGCAAAGAGAATATCTCCGTGCCTTTTTATGATATTTTTCAACTTAATACACATGTCATTGATTATGAGCTGGAGCAGGCACTTGCAGAAGTAGCCACTGTGCGTCAGCCTGGTATGCGTGAATCTGGAGAACAAGCGATTGGATATAGTGATATTATTTTGCGTTTTCCAAGGGAATCCGTGAACCGGGCTCATGTAGAAAAACTGCGTTTTGACCATACTCAAATGGGTGTTATTAACTATGTAGCTCATAAGTACGAACTCAGTCCGCAGGATTTATGTCGTCTGCTGGATGAAGATGGCGTGTTCTCACCGGATGGCGAGGTTATTCTGGATGCACTGCAATATAAAGCGAGCCAGCATTTCAGGCAGGATATGAAACGACAAGAAAAGCGTGAAGTTGCTGCTGCTAAGGTTGTTTCCATCCGTTCCAGTGCCTCTGAAGAGAATGATGATTCTATAGCACCACCGGAGCAATCTGTAGAGATGGAGTATTATGTAGAAGTACCACCACAATTTTTGTCCAAATGTGACATCCACCAATATAATATGATGCTGCGGAACGAACCTTATACGCGGCTGCTTCAAACTTTTTTCCCAGGTGCAGTACCCAGTCATTTGATGGATATGTTCGAGAAAATAGATTTGAACTATAAGCTAAGCGGTGAAGTAATCAATGTACTTATTCATTACTTAATGACTATGGTAGCCTCAGGTGGAGAACAGCGAATGAACCGCAATTTTGTGGAGGCTATCGCTTCCAATATGCTGGTTAAACAGGTGAACACCTACGAAAAGGCTGTAAAATATATCAGGGATCAGTCCAAAGTGAAAGGCAAGGGAGCTACAACTAACACGGCGGCAGGATCTCGATCACGTTCATATGCCAAAAATACAGGTCGATCCGCTAAACCGGAAATTCCGATTGTGCTGGACGATGGAAGTGCCGGAACGGTATCGGAAGAGGAATTCGCGGCGATGATGAAGAAAGCGGCAGAAATTAAAGCCAACAAGAAAAAAGGCGTTTCCCAAGCGCCGTAATGAAAGAGAGGTGGAACTATGGAGTCTATGGGCGATGTGCTTCGTTCGATCAACAATCCAACTCTACGGCAGCGTCAACGCGATCTTGAACAGGAGTTATTCAATCATCCACTTGTGAAGGCATTACAGTCTGAACATCCTGAGTTAGATGATTCGCGACTGCGGCTTCATATGAGCCGCCTGTATCAATATGTAGAGGAAAGCCGCCACTGTGCGAACTGTCCGGGTCTAGAGAAATGTCCGAATGATTTCCCTGGTCACTTTAGCAAACTTACGGTCGAGAGCGTGAATGGTTCGGCGGACTTATATGAGCGAAAGACGGCATGCCGGCTTAAAGTGGCACAGGATAATCAGGATAACATCCGCAAACGTATCCGTAGCTTTTATGTGGACGAGCGTGTGCTCAATGGCGGTTATGATGAAATAGATATTATGGGCAAGGATCCACGCCGGGTCTCAGCGGTTAATAAAATATTTGATTATATCACGAGCGTTAAAGAAGAGGGTCTAACCTCGCGCGGGATTTATTTACATGGAACTTTCGGAACAGGCAAAACATTTCTGATGTGTTACTTGCTTCATGAGCTTGCTGTTGCCGGCTATACTGGAGTTATCGTATATATGCCAGATTTTATCGAGGATTTGAAGTCGATCATGATGGACGGCCAGAAGATGAAGGAAACCGTAGATACGTTGAAAAACTGCGATTTACTTATTTTTGATGATATTGGTGCGGAGAACTTGAATCCATGGGCGCGTGATCATGTGCTTGGTGCGATTCTTAATTATCGGATGAACCGTAAGCCAACCTTCTATACCTCAAATTATCCGCTCGATGGTTTGGAGAAACATCTTAGCTTTACGAGCAAGGATGGCGAGGAGATTTATAAAGGTCAACGTTTGATGGATCGTATTGCTCCTTTTGTGGATGTTATTCCACTGCATGGGGAGAATCAACGGGGGACGATTAGATAAACTCGAAATATTCATAATCGTAACATTCAAAAGAGCAGCGATTCTCCTTTTATTGGAGGGTCGTTGCTCTCTGTTTTTTCTTATTTACTCTCAAAAAAAGAAGCCGCCCCCAAAGTAGCATTGACTACTTTTGAGACGGCCTCTGTTTATATTGCGATGATTCCCTTACTCCGAAATGAACTTAATGATAACCATGCCGAAAAAGACAACGGTCATAAATGCAGTCATTCCGAAAAATCCATTCATTAAATCGCCTAGATCATTGCGGGGTTCTTCGTTGATATGTTCTCGTGGGTCCCGTGCTTGCGCGTTGACATCCATAGCTTCTGCCTCCTTACAGGGACTATGCCTGTATTGTTAAGATGCAAATTGAGTTGACCATTATGAAATAAGTCATTGACATTTAATGCGCTTTCTTAGAGTATACCGAAAGGCTGGGGAGATTGTAAAGAAAAGAGTAACGTAAATAAAATTAGTTTGAGGGCAATATAATTGTATGTGATATATAACATATCCCTTAAAGATATGTTATACTGGAATTGTGTCGGTAAGTGGTAATTTGGTTATCATATTACATGAAACAATTTATTAACTTATATTTTCGGAGCAGCTTCCATAAACTAAGCTTTGGTTTAGAGTGGAGTAATGTTTCGTAAAACTTTAGAGGAGGAACAATATCATGGCTATCGTGAACGTGTCTGACCAAACCTTCAGTAACGAAGTGGAAGGTCAAGGTACTGTAGTAGTAGACTTCTGGGCTCCTTGGTGTGGTCCTTGTAAGATGATTGCTCCAATCTTGGACGAATTGTCCGCAGAACTGGGAGACAGCGTGAAGATTGCAAAATTGAATGTGGATGAGAATCCGGAAACGGCTTCCCGTTTTGGCGTGATGAGTATCCCAACCCTGATCTTCTTCAAAGACGGTCAACCGGTAGATAAAGTTGTGGGATTGAACTCCAAAGAATCCCTGAAAAATATCGTAGCTAAACATCAATAATTGTTAAATGCTACTGTTCGGGCCTCGGCCCTGCCGCTCAGCGCCTTCGGTTCATTCCGGAGGCGTTTTGTGTGCTGAATGCCAATTAATTATGGGTCCAATTTAGCTGGAGGGGATCATTTTGGACAATATCCGCAACAAACTGGCTCTATTACCCGACCTGCCCGGGTGCTATCTGATGAAGAATGAAGAAGGCACCATTATTTATGTGGGTAAGGCGAAGGTGCTTAAGAACCGGGTTCGCTCTTATTTTACAGGCAGTCATAATGGTAAAACTCAGCGGCTTGTCGCTAACATTGCTGATTTCGAATATATTGTTACGTCCAGTAACATGGAAGCGCTCATTCTCGAGTGCAATCTGATTAAGAAGCATATGCCGCGTTATAACGTACTTCTGAAGGACGATAAGACATTTCCTTATATCAAAATAACGAATGAAACTCACCCTCGGCTTGAAGTCACACGCCGGGTGATTAAAGATAAAGCAAAATATTTCGGCCCTTATCCTAATGGTTATGCTGCACAGCAAACGAAAAAGCTCCTCGATCGTATGTATCCGCTCCGTAAATGTGGCGTAATGCCAAAGGAAGTCTGTCTTTACTATCACATGGGCCAATGCTTGGCACCGTGTGAGAAGGAAGTGCAGAAGTCCGAGTATGAGCAGATTACGCAAGATATCGCTGCTTTTCTGAGCGGAGGTCATGATGCGGTTAAGAAGGATCTACAGCAGAAGATGCAGGAAGCTGCTGAGGAATTATATTTTGAACGGGCGAAGGAACTGCGGGATCAGATTATCCATATTGATGCATTGATGGAGAAACAAAAGATTAACACCACAGATACTAAGGATCGTGACGTATTTGGTTATGCGGTAGACAAGGGATGGATGTGTGTACAGATTCTGTACATGAGACAAGGGAAGATGATTCAGCGTCACTCCTCTGTCTTTCCGTTCTATGGGGAAGCCTACAGTGACTTTATGTCTTATGTGACGCAGTATTACAGTGATAATCCTGCTCTGCCGCAGGAGATTCTTCTGCCGGATGTGCTTGACGAGGAAGCAGTGGTTGATAAAGAAGCTAAACCGGCGATTGTCATTGCTGCTCCAGCCGAAGAAGATCTACAAAAGGGGGAAGATACCCCCGAATCGCCTGAAGAAGTTGAGGCCCGTGAAATGGCCGCTGCGGAAGCATCAGCAGCAGGTGTCGTTGATGCTGCAGGTGGCGCCTCTATTCTACAGGAGTGGCTCGGCACCAAAGTGCTAGTGCCACAGCGTGGCCTCAAGAAGCAGATGGTCGGTATGGCCTGCCAAAATGCTACAGTCGCAATCGATGAGAAGTTCCGGCTTATTGAACGAGATGAAGTACGTACCTCTGGTGCTGCAATGAGCTTAGGCGAGAGCTTGGGGCTCGAACGCTTAAGCCGGATCGAGGCGTTCGATAACTCGAATATTCAAGGGACTAATCCGGTTTCTGCGATGGTTGTCTTCATTGATGGCAAGCCCGCACGAAAAGAGTATCGTAAATATAAGGTTCGTACGGTGGTGGGTGCGGATGATTATGGAACGATGCGCGAGGTCATCCGGCGGCGGTATGAACGGGTGCTGAAAGAGAACCTGCCGATACCAGATCTTATCGTAGTCGATGGTGGTAAAGGGCAGATATCCTCAGCTATTGATATTCTGGAGAACGAGCTGGGGTTATTCATTCCGGTCTGTGGTCTCGTCAAGGATGATAAGCATAAGACGGCTCAGCTTTTGGTTGGAGATCCGCCAGAACCTGTCGCTTTGGCTCGGGATAGTCAGGAATTTTATCTGTTGCAACGGATTCAGGATGAGGTGCATAGATTCGCCATCACCTTCCACCGTGAACAACGTGGAAAGTCCATGGTTACTTCTAAACTGGACTCCATACCAGGTATAGGCGAGAAGCGGCGCAAGGCGCTGCTTAAGCATTTCGGATCGTTAAAGAAAATTAAAGAAGCCTCCATAGAAGATTTTAAATCACTTTCTATAGGCGAAAAGCTGGCTAGTCAAATTCTTGAGGTGCTCAAGGATGAAGAGCCAGCGACATAGGCATTCGAAATACTGGAATGATGTATACGTAAATATAAAAAAGGTGTCACAGCAGTTTTCTGCTGTGACACCTTTTTTTATTATAGGTTATCCACCCGTTACTTCTTTAAATTACAGATGTAGGTTCAACCGGCTTAGGTTCTGATTTCTGCGGTGGATTAAACCGATAGACGATGTAGGCGACTATGAACGGCATGATAATCGCGAAGATACCAGCCCCTACATTCACGCTTTCCTTCATAAAGATCAGCGTAGCGCCCATCAGAATGCTGTCAAACACGACGTGACTGAACATGACGGCAATAAATCCGTAACGAAGGAAAATATAGCTAAAGAGCAAACCAATCACGGTCAGCTCAATAGGACGGGAACTGATGGGGTAGATCGGATACAGCGTATGGCCAAACGCCCAAACCAGCGTGGTGATCAGGCAAGCAATGAACGTGCTTCGGAATACTTTTTTCAACATAGGAATTCCGAAAAAACGATAAATGGCTTCCTCGGATAAACCAGCGAGCCATGCAACGATGGGCAGCAGCCAAGCATATCTCATGTTGTAAGGAGATTGAGTAGCGTCAGTAGTGGACCAGTTCTGCAAGGTAAATGATAATACGATGAACATAAGGGTCTGCACCCCTAGCAGCACGAATGCCCAGACGTATCCAGCCCGGATACTGTCCAGAACATATTTTCCATAGCCAGGCTCTTTAGCACGAGGCCATGGGTTCATCCCCTCTTCTTTTTTCCATAGGCCGTCCCCTCCAACTAAAGAAAAATAGAGCAGGGAGGACATTAGGAGGCTATATAAGGCATAAATGATGAACATTATGACGGAAGTTATCTGAGCCTCGAGTCCTTCGCCTGAGGATTCAGGGAGCATATTATAGGTGCTGATCATCATGATTACAAAATAAGCTGAGCTTAGGAATATTCCACGCTTAAAGGAGGTATGTTCTCTTCTAAGTATGCTGTAGATGAGTGCCAGAATTCCTAAAGCTAAAGTAGGCAAACCATAGCCGAATAAAGTAAACTTTTCCGCGAGAGAGGTCTGGTCCTTTACATAGGAGGTATGCCAGGCTGGAGCGGTGAATCCTGCTTTAAAGCTGGATACCTGTTCGCCAGTGAAATCGAAATAATAGTGTAATAAGGATTCGCCGATCTGAACGGAACGATCTGTATACACGAGCCCGTAGTTTCCCGTATTCGATTCAATTTGCAGCTTGGCGGGATTTACATCCCATTCCTGAAGCCAGGGACGGGCAAGATTTTCTTTTTGTGCAAGTGATAAGGTAGTACCCTTGTCCTCTTCTTTTGCACTGGTGGATACATTGTTTGGTAATCCGGTACCTGATCCTTCTGCTCCTTGTGTGAAAGCGACAACTGCACCAGTATACATATTGAGGTCAACGGAGATTAGTGGCTCTTGTTCCGCTGAAGGACTAAGTGTTACACGGAAAATGTCAAAAGGATATCGTTGATCCAATTTCTTTTTTGTATAGTCCTCCAAAAGCTTCTCGCGGGACATATAACCATAAAAGGAAGAGTCCGTATCGTACAGTACATTCCACTGATCAGTTGGTGCTTTGGTGTAGTTCAGCTTTTGTTCTGCGAATGATATGGCTTTGTCGCGGGCTTCCGCCTTGCTGATGACAGTAGTATCTTCCCCGGCAGGGCTATTTAGCACCGAGGGAGCAATCTGAAACATAATAAATAGAATAAGACCGATAATGCCCGAGATGATGAGCCTCTTGGAGAGGGCACGTTGCTGTAAGGGCTGGCCAACGGGATTCATGTAACGCCTCCTTGTAAACTGACAATGTTATGTTCCATTATAGTATTAGTGCCATGATAGTTACAAAAATCATCGTATATTCTTTTTATGGGTAATAGAGATATTATAGAATAGGTAGCTGAATATATACCATGAATTTAAGGTGATTATTTCTTCATTTTTCATGAAAATCGATGCAATTGCAGGGAAAACACGGAAAAGTGATGAGAAAAGGCACTCTTAGTGGTACATCCTCTCCAAACCGCATTTTTCATATGAATCACCATTAATAGTGTCTTTGTGATTTATCGAAATAACATATATAATTTGTATGCAATTGTATATAGCCGAATTTCAGGTGAAAACGGGGGAACCATAAGAAGTAATGAAAAGATGAGTATACGCCATAGGCGTTATCTTTATTCATCAGGGGTGAATTTCGTTCTAGGAACGAATAGGGCAGCCTGCACAGTCCGAATCCGTCAGCTAACCTCGTAGGCTAATTTACTGCAGGAACCAAGGGTAGCATTGGTTTTCCAGTGCTTTTTTTGTTGGAATTCTTTAAATTTTGATAAGAGGGTGAGCGTAGTGGCTTCACAGTTTCGCAGGGTTTCTGAATCAAAGTTCCTGAAGCTCTCTCCGCCTCAGATTATGGTGCTTGGTTTTGCATCGATCATTCTGATTGGAGCCTTGCTGCTAATGCTTCCCATTTCGAGTACCAGCGGGAATGCTGTTAGTTTTATTGATGCGTTGTTTACTGCAACATCGGCCACCTGTGTGACAGGACTTGTGGTGCTGGACACCGGGACGACATTCACCATTTTTGGGAAAACCGTAATTATGGTGCTTATCCAGGTTGGTGGCTTAGGGTTTATGACAATGGCGACCTTATTTGCCATGATGATGAAACGCAAAATTTCCTTGCGGGATAGACTGATCCTTCAGGAAGCAATGAACCAAGGCTCTATGGAGGGGATTGTTCGACTGATCCGGAGAGTACTTATTTATTCTTTGGTCATCGAAGGCTGTGCAGCGGTGCTTCTGTCCTTACGCTGGGCGTTTGATATGCCACTGGGCAAGGCCGTTTATTTTGGAATATTTCATGCGGTGTCTATGTTTAATAATGCTGGATTTGATATTTTCGGGGATTTCCGGAGTTTAACCGATTATGTATATGACCCGCTAGTGAACATCGTGGTGATGTTTCTGATTGTCTCTGGCGGTATTGGTTTTATTGTCATGTCGGATCTGGTGGAGTTTCGTGTCAAACGTAAATTATCTTTGCATAGCAAAGTTGTACTCTCCACCACTGCAGGGCTTATTCTTATCGGCGCTTTAGTTATTTTTATATTTGAATTTACGAATCAGCGCACACTGGGGAATTTAAATTTCGGCGGAAAAATATTATCGGCATTCTTTCAGTCGGTATCGCCCCGAACCGCTGGCGCCAATACGGTGGATATTGCCGGACTGCGGCAAGCCTCACAGTTCTTTATGGTTATTCTTATGTTTATTGGTGCATCTCCAGGATCAACAGGTGGCGGGGTCAAGACTACAACCTTTACGATTATGATTGGTGCAGTAATCGCGATGCTGCGCGGACGTGAAGATGTTGTACTGTTCCGTTACCGATTGGCGCAGGAGCGTATCTATAAAGCGTTGACGTTAACATTACTCGCTTTGCTATTGGTCCTCACGGTGTCGATGTTACTGTCCACAACAGAGGATAGTAATTTCTTAGCGATATTATTTGAGACGACCTCAGCTTTTGCCACGGTGGGACTAACCATGGGGCTGACACCTGAACTGTCTATCTTCGGCAAGATTCTGATCTGTCTGACCATGTTTGCAGGTCGGTTAGGTCCATTAACATTAGTGTATGCGCTTGGACCTAAACAGGGTAAACCATTGTATAAGCACCCAGAAGGTAAAATAATTATTGGATAGGAGTTAATCCGAAATGAAAGCACAGCAATTTGTAGTAATCGGTTTAGGCCGCTTTGGCTCAAGCCTTGCACTTGAGCTGATGGAAATGGGCTACGAGGTGCTCGGCATTGATCACCATGAGGAGCGTGTGGAGGAAATGAGCGATCACCTGACGCATGCGGTAGTGGCTGATGCTACAGATGAAGGAATTATGCGCTCGCTCGGCGTACGGAACTTTGACTGTGGGATTGTAGCGATTGGCGACAATATGGAACGAAGTATTCTGGCGGCGATTTTGTTAAAAGAGATTGGAGTCAAGCAAGTAGTAGCCAAGGCGATCTCGATCCTTCATGGTCGTGCGTTGTCCAGGCTGGGCGTGGACCGGGTTATTTTTCCGGAGCGGGATATGGGCATTCGTGTAGCACATCAGCTCGTGACACCCAATTTGCTGGATTATATTGAACTGTCCAAGGATTATAAAATCGTCGAGCTGACCGTTCCGTCTTGCATGAACGGGAAAAGCTTGTCAGATTTAAATACAAGAGCGAAATATGGCTGCAGTATTGTTGCCCTGAACCGGGAAAGTGGAATTATAGTGGCTCCAACGGCACATGATCATTTGAGTGAGGGCGACGTTATGGTACTCATTGGTTCTAATGAAAGTATTGATCGATTTGAGGATGAAGTTGTAAACCAAGATTAAATAGATAAGCCCTCCGTCCTTTACATGGGACGGAGGGCTTTTTTTAATTAAGGTTGCACTCAGAGGTATGTACTATTTCTCTCGTTCCGTCAGAAACATCTCTTCTGTGACCTGCACGAGGCTACGGGCCGCTGTGCTCAGGCTTCCATCGTCACGGTAAATCAGACAGGTAGTTCGCTGAGTCTGCTCCAGCTCCTTAATATGCAGAGAGACCAGCCCACCGCCGTTTAACAGCTGCGGACGCAGATAAGACTTGGGCAGTAACGCTGCCACATTGACTGTCGGCAGCAGCCGCACGATGGCTTCGAAGGAGTCAATCTCCATCCGAACGTCTGGATCAATTCCACAGCGCTGGAACAGATCATCTGTTAGACGGCGGTACCAGGTGCCTTTGGAGAAAAGGATCATAGGCAGTCGGGACAGATCATCCATGGTTAGCTTGGCAGATTGATTCAGAGGATGATGCTCAGAAACAACCAGTCGAAGTTGATCCTCAAACAGAGAAATACAGCGCAGTCCAGGTTCTTGAATAGAGGAAGCGATCAGACCTATATCTGACTTTCCTTCACTGACAGAGGAGACAATTTCATGTGTTCGGCCTGTGATTAGCTTCAGCTCCGCAGTTGGGTATTTCTCCATATATGCGTTAACTAGTGGAGGCAGAGTAGTCTGCAGTGAGGTAAGTGACGCCCCTAAGGTGACGAGCTTAGGCTCGCCTTCTTTGTATTTAGACAAAGCCTCCAGAAATTTAGAGCGCTGCTGCCGTTGTTCAAGTGCGTAGGAATAAGTAAGACGCCCAACCTCGGTTAACTCCAGTCGCTTGCCATAACGATTAAATAGCGCGACACCCAGCCGTTCTTCCAGCTTGGAGATTTTACGAGATAGGGCAGGTTGGGACAGATTGAGCTGGCGGGAGGCCCGATTCAAGCTGGAGTGCTCCACAACCGCTGCAAAAACATCTAAATCGTCAAACATATTTATGTTCCTCTCGTAGTGCAATCTATAAACAGTAGTGACGAAATTCATAGCCATGAAGACAATACTTCTTGCTCCATAAGGAAATAAAAGATTTGTCGGAAAATGTTGTTTCTCTAAATGAGAATTATTATCATATAAAATCTATTCTTATGCGTTTATTGTATAACGTTTAATAATTAGATTGCAATTCCCTTATAAGGGAAAAAGGAGTAACATGAAAAGTGACACAAGATATTCACATTTTGTGAAAAAGAAAACAAAGTCCGGGAAACCAAGGATAGCGGTAAATATAGACGTTTTGTCATGACATAGTCTACGTTATCCTGTGTCAAAAGTAGTTCCGGCGGTGAATACACAATAATGAAAACGCTGTTTTAATCGGAAAGGGGTTACTTTGTATGAAAGGATTTTATTCCAGAAAGATTCATTCCTTGCTAGGCGTTATCCCGCTTGGAGCTTTCTTCATTGAGCACATGATGACGAATTTTGCGGCTGTAGAGGGTGGCGCTTCCGGTTTCACTGACAGCGTGATATGGCTGAACAGCCTGCCGCTTGTCTTCTTCCTGGAATTGTTCGGTATATGGCTACCTCTGCTGTACCATGGCGTATATGGACTGTATATTGCCTATCAATCCAAGCCGAACTTGAACCGTTTCAACATTGAAAGAAACTGGCGTTATACGCTGCAACGTATTACAGGAATTATTACCTTTATCTTTATAGTCTGGCATTTGTTCCAAACCCGGGTTCAGGTGGCAGTTGGTAGTGTAGAGCATGAAGAGCTGGGCGGTCTGATGCATGATATCGTGACTCAACCACTGATGTTGACACTGTACATTATCGGTATCGTTGCAGCATGCTTTCACTTCTCAAACGGCCTATGGTCTTTCTTGATCAGTTGGGGAATCACGGTAGGACCTCGTTCACAGCGGGTATCCTCTTACCTTTGTCTCGGTATATTTGTTCTTGTAACGTTTATGTTCCTCATTTCGCTAGTCACTTTCCGTGATGCTGAATTTCAAACGGCAGCTTCCATAGCTCAGTCCATAAAGACTTTCATCTAAGTAATTATCCTCTCAGGACTAGATTCCAGAATCCTTTCTGATATTTTCAATAAAGGGAGTGAACTATCATGGCAACAGCAAATATCATTATCGTGGGTGGCGGTCTGGCCGGCCTGATGGCTACCATCAAGGCGGCGGAGTCCGGTGCGCATGTTCAATTATTCTCATTAGTGCCTGTAAAAAGATCACACTCCGTTTGTGCGCAAGGCGGCATTAACGGCGCGGTAAATACGAAAGGGGAGGGCGACTCTCCTTGGGAGCACTTCGACGATACCGTTTACGGCGGTGACTTTCTGGCGAATCAGCCACCGGTCAAGGCGATGTGTGAAGCGGCACCGGGTATCATCCACCTTATGGACCGGATGGGCGTAATGTTCAACCGTACACCTGAGGGATTACTCGACTTCCGTCGTTTCGGCGGAACGAAGCGTCACCGCACTGCATTTGCTGGCGCAACGACAGGCCAACAGCTTTTGTATGCGCTGGATGAGCAGGTGCGCCGCTGGGAGTCCGAAGGTCTTGTAACGAAACGTGAGAACTGGGAGTTCCTCTCGGCCATCATCGACGACGAAGGCGTATGCCGCGGCATAAGTGCCCAGAATCTCAAGACGATGGAGATTGAGACTTTTCCTGCAGACGCTGTTATTTTGGCTAGCGGCGGGCCGGGTATTATTTTTGGTAAAACAACGAACTCCGTAATTAATACGGGTACAGCAGCAAGTGCAGTGTACCAACAGGGCGTACATTATGCCAACGGAGAATTTATCCAGATTCACCCAACGGCTATTCCGGGAGATGACAAGCTCCGCTTAATGTCGGAATCAGCACGTGGTGAAGGCGGCCGCATCTGGACTTATAAAGATGGAAAGCCGTGGTATTTCCTTGAAGAGAAATATCCAGCCTACGGTAACTTGGTGCCGCGCGATATTGCTACACGTGAGATTTTTAATGTGTGTGTGGATCAAGGGCTGGGTATTAACGGTGAGAACATGGTGTATTTGGACCTCTCTCACAAGGACCCGAAAGAGCTGGACGTGAAGCTTGGCGGGATTATTGAAATTTACGAAAAGTTCATGGGGGATGACCCTCGTAAAATACCGATGAAAATCTTCCCGGCTGTGCACTATTCCATGGGCGGTATGTGGGTTGATTACAACCAAATGACAAACATTCCTGGTCTGTTTGCGGCAGGCGAATGTGAATATCAATATCATGGAGCGAATCGTCTAGGCGCTAACTCTCTGGTATCTGCCATTTACGGCGGTATGGTTGCTGGACCAAAGGCTGTTGAATACATCAAAGGTCTGAAGAAATCGTCACAAGATATCTCTTCTTCTGTATATGATAGCTTCCACAAAAAGCAGACGGACAAATATGAGTCTCTGCTAGCGATGTCAGGTACAGAGAATGCTTATGTGATTCACAAGGAACTGGGCGAATGGATGACCGCCAATATGACGGTTGTACGGCACAATCCGAAGCTGGAAGCGACCATTGGCAAAATCAAAGAGCTTAAAGAACGCTATCGCAATATCAATATGAACGATACGTCACGCTGGAATAACCAAGGTGTGGCATTCACCCGTCAGCTGTGGAACATGCTGGAGCTGTCCGAAGCGATGACACTGGGAGCGCTTATGCGCAATGAGAGCCGCGGCGCTCATTACAAACCGGAATTCCCGGATCGTAATGATGAGGAATTCTTGAAGACCACAAAAGCAGCTTGGACTGCGGACGGTCCGCAAATCTCTTACGACGAAGTCGATGTCTCACTGATCCCTCCACGGGTCCGTGATTATTCGAAGGATTAATCTTTCCCAGCAGTGAAACAGCTTGCGAGGCAAGCTTAATGAAATAAAATTAGGCAATTTGAGGAGGGAACCATTATGGCGGAAACTGCTACAGCTCCCAAAAACGTAAAGTTTATCATCACCCGCCAGGACGATCCACAAAGCTCATCTTATGTTGAGGAATTTGAGCTCCCTTATCGTCCGGGTATGAATGTAATCAGTGCTTTGATGGAAATTCAGCGTAACCCTGTGAATGCCAAAGGTGACAGCACCGTTCCGGTATGCTGGGATTCCAACTGTCTAGAAGAAGTATGCGGGGCTTGCTCGATGGTGATCAACGGCAAACCTCGCCAAGCCTGCGCAGCGCTTATAGACAATCTGGAACAACCTGTACGCATTGAGCCAATGAAGACATTTCCGGTGGTGCGTGACTTAGTGATTGACCGTACCCGGATGTTCAACGCACTTAAACGAGTAAAGGCCTGGATTCCAATCGATGGTACGTATGACCTTGGGCCGGGACCACGTATGCCGGAGAAGAAACGGCAGTGGGCTTATGAATTATCTAAGTGTATGACTTGCGGTGTATGCTTGGAAGCTTGTCCGAATGTCAACGAGAAGACGGATTTCATCGGACCCGCAGCCATCTCTCAAGTACGCCTGTTCAATGCTCATCCTACGGGTGAAATGAATGCGGATGAAAGATTGGACGCATTGATGGATGATGGCGGTATTGACGGTTGTGGTAACTCACAGAACTGTGTGCGCGCTTGTCCAAAAGGTATTCCTCTTACCACCTCCATTGCAGAAATTAATAAGCAGACGACAAAACATATGTTCAAACGCTGGTTAGGTGTGTAATAAGTAGTACCGCCGGATCTTTAATATTGAGCTATCCTCAATGGTGGATTTATATTCGCTGAGGATAGCTTTTTTGTTTATAATTGGTAGAGATTAGGAAATTAGTCTAGCTCAGAAGAATGAATAGCATATGCTATAATATCCATTGTTAACGTACGTTAGGTGTGGAACAACAGGGAGGAATAATCGTGATTTGTCGGGAGCATGATGGAGCAATTGTAATGGTTAAACAGCATGATCACGGGAAGTTAGCTGGAGAGCTTGCCATTTGGTTTAAGGAAGAGCATGTGCCAGAAGAAGGACGCCGGGATGAGGTGCTTTGGGCGGTAGCTGAACATGACCGGGGCTGGATTGATCTGGATGAGACGCCCTTTTGGAACGATGCGGAACACGCGCCTTACAGCTTTATTGATTTTCCTGTAGTGCCGAAGCTGACCTTTTATAAGCGAGGACTTGATGAGATCGAGGCGCGGACACCTTACGGAGCGCTTTTGTGCAGCTTGCATTTTGAACGACTCATTAAGATTTCGGGACTGGATTATCCAGAACTGACGTTATATCAAGAGCATGAAGAGGAACGTAGATCCCGTATTCACCGAGAACTGGAAGTATCTAAACCGATTGGTGAAGATGAGCTGTATTATGATGCCCGTCTTTTGGAATTCTGCGATGACTTATCTCTATATTTGGCTTTAAATGAACCGGGTAGCCCGAAATCTGAGGAGCATCCATGGTGGCGTGAAGGATTCTCTGGCAGTGAAGATTTCAGTTTTACGTCAGGTCGTACGATAACCGTGGAGTGGAAAGATAAGTCAACGTTAGTGCTGGATCCTTTTCCCTTTAAGAAGACGGTGGAAGTAGCCTTTATGCTGAAACGAGTCCAACGATCAGAAATTGCTAAGAGAGGCATCGCACCCGCATACCGTGATACGCCAGAGGAAGAATGTAGAATTGTACTGACGGCTCTAAACGAAAGCTGAAGGGAAGGAGAAACTCCGTATGAATATACAATCGTCTGGGGCTTCTCCCAATAAGAAAAATAATCATTCAGGTAAAGACACCCACTCTAGCGCCTCTGGACGTCGATCTAAGGGCAAGACAACTATGACCCGCCGGCAATTCCTGGTTCGAGGTGCGGCTACTGTAATCGGCGCAGGCTTGCTCACAAGTGGTTACGCTTGGCAAGGGGAGCCCAACTGGATTCAGGTTACTAAGCTGAAGTTATCCTTCAAAGATATTCCCTCTGCTTTTTCAGGCATGAAGGTTGTCCATTTCAGTGATACTCACCTTGGGTTTAATAAGGATGCCCGTGATCTGGCTCGACTTGCAGAGCGTATCGCTAAGGAGGAACCGGATCTTATATGCTTTACAGGCGACATCGTGGACAGCAACCCTGAGGATCTTGTAGATGCCATACCTGTATTGGCAGAGCTGAATGCTCCACTAGGAAAATATGCGGTGCTAGGCAACCATGATTTCAAGAATACGAAGCGGATTATCGAGTTGTTTACATCTGCTGGTTTCCGGGTGCTAAGGAATGAATCTTATCTTCTAAAAAGAGGCGGGGCAGTTATGGCTGTGACCGGACTGGATGATCTGTTGCATGGCGAGCCTGACCCTGTGAAGGCACTCAAGGGTGTGCCTGCAGGAACCTTTACCGTTCTGATGATGCATGAACCGGATTATGCTGATATAGCAGAGGCTCATTCCTTTCAACTACAGCTATCCGGGCACAGCCATGGAGGACAGATTCGCCTGCCGTTTGTAGGTGCGCCATTCACCCCTTATGGGTCTCAAAAGTACATAAATGGATTGTATTATACAGATACCAAGCGCATGCCAGTGTATGTGAATAGAGGTTTTGGCGAAACAGTCATGCCTTTTCGTTTTCTATGTAGGCCTGAATTAACGGTGCTGACATTGCACCGTTCATCGGATGAATAGGCTGATATTTTAGCTGCATGGAGGAGAGAGTATGAGCACTTATGAGGCAGTATCGTTCCAGACGCAACAAGGTGTGGCGGTTGACCTTAGGATGATTCCGTCCGAGGATGCCTGTCATTTGCAGCAACTGCTCTCCCACCCAGAAGTGCAGGCTCATATTCAAATACGCACCGGAGCTGGATCAGAACTTGCTCAGGTGGAGAAGCTGGTGAACCGGATGTTATTCGCATTCGATCCTTGCGCATTACATGCGGGTATCTATTTGAAGGAGCAGCAGAAGTTAATCGGTATTGTTGCTTTACAGCATTGGAACCGCCGTGAGGGCAAGGCCACTTTAGGATATATGCTAGACCCGGCGTACTGGGGAGGCGGATTGGCGACAGAGGCGGTTGGCTTATTTTTAAATTACAGTGTTCATACGCTTGGAATCACACGGATCGAAGGGCGCTGCCGAGGAGATAATATTAGATCCGAACGTGTGATGCTTAAGAACGGCATGATGCTGGAGCGAGTGATGCCCAGAGTAGGCTCCTTGGACGATGTAATGAAAGTATTCACATTGTTACACAAATGAAATAATGCCGTTATGAAACTCTAACAGTGTCCGGTTAAACTAAGTACATGACCCCCTTTTAAAAATATACTGCTTTGGGACCCGATGATTCGGGTCCATTTTTTTTGTCAGGACCTAATCCGATCGTTTATGATTAACAAACAGTCGAATGAATTGAGAAGGAGGCGTAACATTTTGAATGATGTAATACAGACGTTAATGAATCACCGTTCTTTCCGGCAGTATTCTGATCTACAAGTTGAGCCGGATAAGCTAAAGATAATGATCGAATCGGCCCAAGCAGCGCCCTCATGGGTTCATGGACAGCAGGTCTCCATTATAGCTATCAAGGATCCTGCGCGTAAGCAGCAGCTTTCGGTCTTGTGCGGCAATCAGAAGCATGTAGCAGCAGCCCCCGTCTTTCTGGTGTTCTGCATGGACTTCTATAGAGCGAAATTAGCAAGTAAAGTGGAAGGCAAGTCTTTTGAAGCGGTAAAAGATGTAGATGCTCTGCTCGTTGGAGCTACAGATGTTGGTATCTCAGTGGCTAACGCGATTGCAGCGGCAGAATCCATGGGACTCGGGATCATCCCTATTGGGGGTGTCCGGCGCAATACAGCAGGCGTTATTGATTTGTTGAAGCTGCCGGAGTACGTATTCCCTATCGTCGGGCTTTGTGTCGGATATCCAGCCGAAGAGACCGCACAGAAGCCGCGGCTGCCGCTGGAAGCGGTGTTTCATGAGGAACAATACAATCCGGATGTGGAAGGTCTCCTGGAGGCTTATAATCAAACCCACCGTGAATATATGCAGCAGCAGGGATTAACGGAGAGAGATTGGACGAGCACGATTGCTCATTTTTACGATATCAACCCGGAATATGGGGATGCGAAGCGCACCCTGAAGCAGCAAGGGTTTACCTGCGACAACCTATAAATAAACGACAATGCACCAAGCGGAGATTGGTTTAACGGAGGGTAACCCCACCCCTAAACCAATAACGCTTGGTGCATTTGTTCGAAATATAAGAAATCTTTACAGTGAAACTTTAATTTTCTCGCGCTGCTTGTAATAAACCCAATGTGTAAAACCTATTGCTTTTAGCTGTGCAGCTACCGCATCTCGGTCTTCTGCGACTCGGGACGGCTTATGCGCATCCGAACCGAAAGTAACCTCAACGCCAAAATGATGTGCGCGCTCCAGTATATCTTCTGATGGATACCAACCGCCAACCAGCTTGGTTCCGCCTGAGGTATTAATTTCGATCGCCACGCCGCATTCACTAATTACTTGCAGACAGTCATCAATTGGCTTTGGAGCAGGGATTTCTGAAAAAGCAGGATAATTTCCCTTCATCGCATCAATGTGACCGAGAATTTGAAACATGCCACTGCGGGCGGAATCAGCAATCAATCGATAATAATCAGACTTCACACGAATCTGTTCATTTTTGCTAAGCCCTTTCCAGCGACCCTTGTTAAAGATACTGACGCCACCAACACTATGTACCGATCCAATCACATAATCAAAAGGGTAGGCGGATAATGTTTTGCGGTAAAGCTCGGCATGCTCAGGGAAGTAGTCTGATTCAATACCTAGCAGAACGTCGATTACACCTTCGTATTCTTTTTTGAGGGAGAGGACTTCCTCAACATAGTTTGAGAATTCGGACTTACCCATAGCAATTAGAGGAAAAGCTTGCTCGGAAGGGCTTCCGAAATATGGGGTGTGATCAGAAATGCCTATTACCCCTAAACCTGCTGAAATTCCGGCTTCGATATAATCTCTAATCGTTCCATCAGCATGGCCACAGCGAAAATGATGTGTATGCAGGTCAAATTTCATCAAGATCAACTCCTTTAAACAAGGTTATGCAATTAGCTCAGAAGTATCGATTCCACTATTGGGTGTTTTTTATTCAGATCCAATAAATTGTGTCTCCGGCATACCTTTGAGATCGCTGAGAAACTGTCTCATGGCTGAGTTCACGTATTTTCCAGACTTCGTTATGACGCCAACAGGATGTGTGACTTCCAATTCAATAATAGGCACAATTTTGAGGGAACCGGCTCGCACCTCAGCGGTCACTGACTGCTTGGAAATAATGGCTGCACCTAAATCGAGTTCTACCATCCGTTTCACTTCCTCGCTACTGGTCAGTTCCATAATTACCTGTGGCTCTATGCCATGCTTGGAGAATACCTCGTCGGCAAATTTACGGCCCACTGTATCCGGTGAGAGCAGAATTAGCGGGGTTTTGTTTAGGGCTTCTATACCTGCAGTCTTAACTTGAGCCAGGGGGTGTCTAGGTGAGACCACCAACTCGAATGTATCATAATAAAGAATGGAAGTAGTCATACTCGGACTTCGTCCGATCAAATAGCCAATGCCGACATCGACAATGCCATTCTCGACATGTTGATAAATTTGAGACGAGGACATAGAGGAAATAGATGTTTTGATATGAGGGAACTGGTCTTTAAAATAGGACAAAATACGCGGTAAAATTTGAATGGCGATAGAGGTAGTAGTGCCGAGAATAATATGTCCTTGGGGATTATCTTCAAGGTCCGCAAGTCTCTGTTTAAGCTCCTCCACAATCGTCACAATTTGTTCCGCATGCTCCAGAAATACAGTTCCTCGATCGGTTAACGTAACAGGCTGGTTCCGGTCAACCAGCTGTGTTTTGAACTCTTCTTCAAGGCTCTTGATTTGTGCTGAAACCGCTGGTTGGGTCAAGTTAAGCAGTTCTCCGGCCTTGCGAAAGCTCATCGTTTTGGAGATCGTTATTAGTGTCTCCAGCTGGCTGATGTTCATGGAATACCTCCTTTGGACAAGCAAATATGAAAGTGATGGGGTGAAATATTACGTTCCATGTTGGCATTTGATTTAAATTATAGGAGATAATACCCGACAGAGCAATGTTGCAACATAAACAAACTTGGGTACGAATTCGACATGTACATTAATTTTTGCTGAATTGTGCCGATATATAAAGTATAATAAATCCATATTACTTGGGACTTTTGGTATATGACTAAAGCACGATAAAGGGGGAGACAGGACTTTCATGAAAGCAGAAGTAATTAATCCGTTTTTAGAATCTGCACGGACAGTTATAGAACAAGTGATTCAGGTCTCGCCTTCCACTGGGAATTTAGGCATCAAAGAAATTGAACTGATCGATAATCATATATGGATTCAAGTGGGAATGACAGGCCAGCTGAGCGGAAATATTATATTTGGTATCGCAGAGCAGGTAGCCTTGCGAATGGTATCGATTATGATGGGCGGCTATGTGATTACGGAGATGGATGAGATGGGTCAGAGTGCAATTTCAGAGCTGGGCAATATGATCAGTGGAAATGCTAGTACGATTCTATATAATCAGGGGGTTTCAGTGGATATAAGTCCTCCCCAAATTATGAAGCTTGAGAGCATGTCCTTTTTGCCTCGCAGAGCACTTAGTATTCCATTGTTGATGGATGGGGTTGGAGAGATGGATATTCAGGTGATGATCTCTTAGGCAAGAGTTAGGAGCTGAAATACTTTTTATGGTACTTAAAGATAAGGTTGTTGTGATTACAGGAGCATCCAGCGGTATTGGTGCATTAACCGCACAAATGCTTAGTAAGCAAGGTGCGATTCCGATCCTTTTGGCACGTTCCGAAGCGAAGTTGAAAGAAACGGCGGCCGGTATTCCGGGCGTTTTTGGACTGTATACATGCGATGTAACAGATGCCGACGGTGTACAAGAGACCTTTGCTCAAATTTTGGCGACTTACGGCAGAATTGATATTTTGCTAAATAATGCTGGGTACGGTAAATTCGCCGCTTTTACAGAGATGGAGCCTCATGAGTTTGACGATATGATGGATGTTAACTATATGGGGATTGTTCGCTGTACGAAGGCTGTTGTTCCACATATGTTAGAGCGGGGAAGTGGCCAGATCGTAAATGTGGCTTCTATGGCAGGGAAGATCGGTACAGCCAAATCGGTAGCCTATACAGCCACCAAGCATGCTGTTCTCGGATTCACGAATGCACTTCGTCAGGAGCTGCGGAAGAGCGGAATCATCGTCTCGGCTGTGAACCCTGGTCCCATTGCCACTGATTTTTTCAAAACGGCTGACCCTTCCGGCAATTATGAAAAGAGTGTAGCTCGGATGATGATGACACCAGAACATGTCTCTTCCAAGATCGTAAAAGTCATGGAAACTGGCAAAGAAGAGATTGATCTTCCGGGTCTGGCAGGGTTTGGTATTCGGCTTTATGGTCTGTTTCCTCGCCTGGCGGACAAGCTTACTTATAATGCGATGAACAGAAAATAGAGCCTGCCGTCAGCATTATTGGCCTTCCATTTGGTGGAGAGGCCTTTTTGGCATATAATGAAGATATTATCTCAAGCGAAAAGGATGAATTACACTTATGAATAAAGCTTCTTTTGCGGCTATCGGCATTCAGGAAGACCTAGTTGCCCGATTGTCGGAATTCGGTATTAACGCTCCATCCCCGGTACAAGAGCAGACGATTCCACTTCTGCTGGAGGGAAGAGATGTTATTGCTGCTTCCCAGACTGGAACGGGTAAGACCTTGGCCTATCTGTTGCCTCTGCTTCAAACGATCAATCCGGAGCAGAAGGTGGTCCAAAAGCTGGTGCTCGCCCCTACACAGGAGCTGGCGATGCAAATCTTACGTGAGGCGGAACGTTATGGCGAACACCGTGGGATTCGAGTAATGGGTCTTATTGGCGGTGCAGCTATCAAACGCCAGATTGACAAACTGCGTGAGCATCCACAGCTTGTTGTGGGAACCCCTGGCCGGATTCGCGAATTAATTGGTCTTCGCAAGTTAAAGATGCATGAAGTCAGCACGATTGTTCTAGATGAAGCGGACCAAATGTTTCAGCTAAGCGGGGCCGGAGAGGTAACGAAAATTGTTAGCAGCGCTCTGCGTTCACGCCAGCTCGTTATGCTGTCTGCAACCATTGGTCCGGAGACGAAAGCCTTGGCAAATCGTGAAATGAAGAACCCGGCAGAGGTTGGAATTGCTCCTGGTGTCATGACAGCAGAGAGTTTAGAGCATCATTACGTTGTAACGGAAGAACGCAACAAAATAGACATGCTGCGTCGGGTCATCCGTCATTACAATCCAGAAAAGGCGATTGTGTTCGTGAATGCGACTGATGATATTGCAGAGGTAGAGGCTAAGCTAAACCATCTTGGACTGACCGCAGCCGCACTTTACGGTGATGCTGATAAAGTAACGCGCAGTAATGTACTGTCACGTTTCCGCGAAGGGAAATTCCGTGTGCTTGTTGCCAGTGATGTAGCTGCCAGAGGACTGGATATTGAGAATTTGTCACTGGTAGTAAGCTTCGATCCTGCCTTTGATTCCGAGCATTATGTACATCGTGCGGGTCGTACGGGTCGGATGGGAAAACGCGGATTATCCGTAACGATTGTGACAGAGCAGCAGACCTTTATTATGCGTAAATTTGCGCGTGAACTGGATATTGCCCTTGAAGAGCGGGAAATGGTCGGTGGCAAGGTGCTATCAGCAGATGAAGCGCGCAACGCTTTGAATAGTGGACGGGGACGAAGTGAGAGCAGCGGACAACGCCGCGATGCTTCTTCTCCGCGCAGCAGTAAGCCACAGGCGCGAACATCTGGGAATGCAGGAACTCAGCCGTCTACAACCAGCACAGAGCAGCAACCTGTTAAAAGACTGGCTACGATCCAGACAAGTGAGGCAAGTGTAGAACCACAGCGCGATTCTCAGCGCAGTGTGAACCCTTCTGCAGGCGCGCGTGGAGGTGCTACTCCTGCACGAAGCAAACGCAGCAGCAATGCGGAGCGTGAGAAGAACCGTAAGAATAAAGGAGCACCAAAGTGGTTGAAAGACAAAACTCCGAGAGGTGACGGTCAATGAATAATTCTCCCGTATTGCAAATTACGGGCCTCAGTGGTGGATACAGCCTGAATAAGCCGGTGCTGCATGATATTGCACTTCAGGTGCAGCCTGGCGAGATGGTTGGTTTAATTGGTTTAAATGGAGCAGGAAAAAGTACGACCATGAAGCATATTCTAGGATTGATGTCGCCCCATAAGGGCGATATCACAGTAAAGGGTAAGACTCGTGCTGAAGATCCCATCGGATATCACAATGCTTTGAGTTTTGTACCTGAATCGCCTCTTCTGTATGATGAAATGACAGTACGTGAGCATGTTGAATTTACAGCAAGAGCATATGGGGTAGAACAAAGTGACTACGAAACTCGCACCTTACATCTAGCCAAGCTGTTCCATATGGAAGATAAGATGGACACGTTGTCGACTCATCTATCCAAAGGGATGAAGCAGAAGGTTATGATCATGTGCGCTTTCGTGGCACGCCCTGCGTTATATGTGATCGATGAGCCCTTTTTAGGACTGGATCCGCTCGGGATTCGCTCTCTGCTTGATTTCATGATGGATCTGAAAAAATCAGGCTCCTCTATTCTGCTTAGCTCTCATATTCTTTCTACCATTGAGAATTATTGCGACCGCTTTATTGTGCTGCATAGAGGTAAGGTGATTGCTCAGGGAACGCTGGCAGAAATTGCGGCAACCACTGGACTACAGGGGCTGACTTTGGAGCAGCTGTTCTACGAGCTGGTTCAGGGAGGGAAATAATATGGATTTGAAAGAGCTGCGGCGCACGCGGCGAGGTCGATTCATGGGAAGTATGCTTCCTTATGTGGGATATATCATTCAAAGCGGCGTAGCTATGGTCTTCCTCTTTGTATTGATTGTCTTCTCTGCTTGGTATACATCGTTGTTACAGAATGTGCCTGAAGGCATTCCCATCCGCTGGATTATGCTTGCAATACTGCTGCCTGCAGCAGTAAATAGCAGCTTCCGCACCTATTTGCAGACTCCGGATACGATCTTTCTATTGCCTCAAGGACATCGAATGAAGGAATATTTCGCACCTTCGTGGGTGAGTGGGAACGTATGGAAGATTGTTCGATTGTTATTTGTACTCATTACCCTTTGGCCGTTGTACATACGTACAGATGACTCGCCTAAGCGGCTGTTATTTACAATATTGATTCTGATTGCTGTGAAGCTAATCGCGAGTTACGGCTTATGGAAAGAGATAGCTATGCTGTCGCGTCCGATGGCAGGCATATTCACTTTCTTACGCTGGGCAGTAGGAGGATTAATTATTGCCGCTTGGTTGTGGCAGCCTGCCGGTAGAAGCCTGATATTTATGGCGCTATTAGCAGCAGCCTATCTTGTTGCACTATCCGTACCTGGACGCCACGCCGTACCTTGGGAAAGACTAATCGCCATGGAAAAAAATCAAGGTGGACGCGCCCTGATGGTTCTGGGTTGGTTCGTGGATGTACCGGGCCGTGAGCAACGGGTATATCCTCGTCGTTATCTTTCCAAATGGGGGGCTCGGCTGCCTTGGCGTAAGGATACGGCTTACCGCTATCTGCTGACCAAAAGCTTCGCCCGAGGAGATATCTTCGGAATCATTATGCGGATTTCGGTACTGGCTTTGCTGCTGAATTGGTTGAACCATGACAGTTACTTCGGTACAGCCATCTATTTGTTCTTCCTGTTCATTATTGGTGTACAATTGTCGGCACTCCGCAAATTGCATAGTGAGTCTTTTTGGCTGACAGTATATCCTTTTCCTGAAGGCAGTAAGGCGGATAACACAACGCAATTCGTATTCCGCGCGCATCTGGTAGTGGCACTGATTCTTGGTTTACCTTTCTTAGCCTCTATAGGCGACCGTCTACTACCAGTGATTGGTACATTTGTAGCAGGGGTTCTGGTATCCTTTCTGTTTAAGGGATACTTGTCCCGCAAAGCGGCAAAGATGGCTGACGAGGATTTGTAGGGAGTTACTTCAAAATAAAAAAAGGCTTTCTCAAAAGTAGAGGATTCTACGGATGAGGGAGCCTTTTTTGCGTGGGGAATGAGGTGTACCACTGGAAAAGGGAAAGAGCTCAAAGCTCTCTCCCGAGACTGTCATCTCTAGTTAGACAAAGAGTGAACGGCTGATGATTACCAGCAGGATAAAGAGAACCAGAATGGCGCCAGTGCTTGTGAATCCACCGCCACAACAACCGTTAAATCCGCCTCTTACTTCTTCGCTCATGTTCATTCCCCTTTCGGTGTGTGTTGTACTTGAGTACATCGTATTGTATGTGCGGAGAGAGAAGCATGTATAGGCCAATGCCGGAGGAGTCCAGAAAAAAATCAGCCCCGTAGAAACGGAGCTGATTGGAAGGAATATGAAAGATTTGTTAAGATTTTTCCAGATCACGAACGCCTGCGTACACAAGATCAAACAGATCTTCGAGCTGTTCTTCTTCGATACAAGAGAAAGCAATCCGCAGATCTGTTTCACCCAGAGCGATAGTGCCCAGTCCGTAATTATGAATCAGGTGAAGCCGAAGAGCTTCAGCCGAAACAGTATGCAGCTTCAGACACATGAAATAGCCGGAGTTAAAAGGATAATACGTCCATACATCATCGCCGTATTTGCCGCTATCGAGCAGCGTTTTTACTTTATTCGCACGGCCCTTCATGATTTGGAACTTCTCTTCCTTCTGTTCTTCGAATTGTGGAGATTTCAATGCATCCAATACGAAGGTCTGTGATGGGTGTGCACCGCTGGAAATAGTGGCGCGAATGATGCCTAATGTTTTTTGCTCCAATGCAGCCAGCAAATCCTTGTCTTCCGAGGCATAAGTGATGAAGCCAACACGGAAGCCCCAGACGAATTCTTCTTTAGTTGCACCGTCAATTTTGATTGGAAGCACACGTGGGTGCAGATGAGCAAGCTTACCGAATAATGATTCCTTTAGTGAGTCTTCAAAGAACAGTCCGAAGTAAGCATCATCACTTACGACAACCACGTTAATACCTTCCTCAGCCGCACGAAGGATAGCTGCGACGATTTCATCGCCTTCCTTAATCCCTGGAGTATATCCTGTAGGATTGTTAGGGAAGTTCAGCAGAACGATCGCTTTTCCGCGTTCTTTTTGAGCCAGTAGCGCTTCTTCAAGACCCGTACTGTTAAAGGTCATTTCTTCTGTAAAAAGCGGATAGTTAACGGTCTCCCCATGGCGGCGAATTCCGAAGGTTAGTTCATAGTTCTCCCAATTCTTATCTGGGTAGATGATAGCGTCACCTGGCTCAGCGAAGAGGTCAGCGACAATGCTAAGCCCATGAGTCAGGGCGTTGGTTACAACAGGATTGCTGATGGTTTTACCTTCTAGCGATGGATTTTCGCGCAGCATCTTTTCACGCCATACAGTACGCAGCTCTGGTTTACCTGCTGGAGGAGCGTAGCTATACAGATCCTTAGGGCTGTAAGCGGAAAGCTTATCCTGAATGACACCGAGGTGCATAGGTACACCGCCTTCGGTAGCAATGCCGATGGTTGCGTTGTATTTCTTGGCGTGAGCTCCTGCTTCAGCAGATTGACTCAGGATACCCTCCTTAGGGAAGTAAATTTCTTTGCCAAGCGTAGAGAGCATATCATATACATGTTCATTTCCTGCTTTGATACTTTCGTTTAATTGTCCAGCTAGTGGATTCATCAGTTTCATCCTTCCAGGGTTCTTTGGGGATACATACTGTTAACATTGCCTAACATTATATCACCGCCACTTGCAACCGTCACTTGGAAAGATACGTTTTTTTAAAATTTAAGGAAGTTTAAGTTTTACACTATACGTAGCGCTTATTTTGAACGAGAAACTGGTTTATCCGTATCTATTATTCGGAGTGATAGGGGCAGTATTTTTTCATCATTTCAATGGTTTCTTCATCACGTGGATGATTTCTTTCAGATAGGCCGGAAATGACCCCAGAACGTCCTTCTTCTTTTAGATTTTGCCCAAACTTAAACTTCGCCGTTATCTCATCTGGGGTAATGCGCACTACCGCGACGCCCTTTAGACGGGGACGGTATTTAGGGTCCTCTGCATCTATCTGATTATAGCCGCCCTCGGGCTGGAGTTTTTTCATAAATAAGGAGAGTACGATGGCTTTTTCGCTAATGTCTTCGACGGGCTCGGCTATGCCGTAGGCGGTAACACTTTTAAAATATGCGGTTGCTGGGCAGGCCATCTCTGGATCGCTGAAATAAGACGGAATCAGTGCATACTCATCCGCTACGGTAAAGCAGACCTTCTGCTGATTGCGGATCGCCTTCATTTTGCCGCCAGCATGACTACCGTGGAAATAGAAACAACCATCTGTATATACAAAATTCAGCGGTGTCACCCGCGGTAGCCCCTGTTCATCGCTTGTACCGAGAAAACCGAAGCTCATTCCGTCTAGAAAAGAGATCAATTCTTCCTCCTGATCTACTTGAAATTCTTTTCTGCGCATAGGGTTCACGTCCTTATTCTTAATAGTGTAGAGCATTTGCTCCGATGTAGATGTTCTTTCAAGAATAGTAGAGTAGTTGACAATTAAAAAGGACCAATTAAGATAGTTTTTAATGGACCACTTGCTGGCCAAGGAGGGAAACAATGAATATTACGCTGGCATTCGATCAATATCTGGCGATACACCGCTACAAATATTTAGCGTTATATCATGCACTTCGCGCTGGAATATTGGAGGGAACTCTCCCGGGTGGCACTCAGCTGCCGTCTACACGAAGTCTGGCTATGCACTATGACTTGTCGCGCGGATCGGTCTCGCAGGTGTATGAAATGTTGCTCGCTGATGGTTATGTAAGGACGGTGACTGGACGGGGAACATTCGTATCAAAAGATAGCTTTGTTTCAGCTTCTGGAGGTAATAAGCGTGAAAATGTTACTTTGGGTGAGGTGGCAGATGCTGCTGGGGGAGGCTCTGCATCTGAGAGAACGATCCCGCTTTCGGCATGGGGAGAACGACTGCTCACGCGCCCGACACCCTTGTATGAGCAGCATAGCAAGAATGTTGTAAGCTTCCTTAGCGGCGGTATGCGGATGGAGCACTTTCCTTACGCCGAATGGCGCAGTGCGCTAACGTATGCTGGAGGGAAAGAAGGCGGTTTGCTACAAAGCTCTTGTCCTCCCGAAGGAGATGAAGGGCTTCGCAAAGCTATCGCTGCGCATCTGCGGATTACCCGCGGGATTCGTGCGGATGTAGAGCATATCGTATTGTTTAGCGGTTCGATGCAAGGCATCGTTATTTTGACCCAACTGCTGCTGGATGCAGGGAACGAAGCGGTTGTCGAGGATCCGGGTTTCCATGGGATTCGCCGAGCGGTAGAGATCAATGGGGGACGATTGCTGGTAGGAAAGCTGGATGATAGCGGTCTAATTCCGGAGGATTGGGATGCGCGTCTGTTGTTTGTTACACCAAGTCGCCAATTTCCTACAGGTGTGGTGCTCCCTTTGGAACGGAGGCGTATCTTGCTGGAATGGGCGCAGCGACATGAAGCGGTAATCATTGAAGATGATTATGACAGTGAGTTTCGGTGGTCAGGACGTCCAATCGAGCCATTAAAAGCGCTAGATCGCGGAGAACGGGTCGTGTATATTGGCTCCTTCTCAAACACGATGTTCTCTGGCCTTCGGCTTGGCTTTGCAGTGCTTCCACCCTCTCTGGTAAAACCGACGATCGCCGCCAAGGCGCTATATGAGCCTTTACCAGTCGGACTGCTGGAACAGCGGGCATTGGCACGGTTTATGAATACCGGCGGCTATGGCCGTCATCTGCGTCGGATGACCCGCATTTATGGTGAACGCGGTCGCATCCTTAAGGCAATGCTGTCAGAACAGCTTAATGAGCTGTTTGAGCTGCTGCCTGGAGATGCGGGGCTGCAAGTATATGCGCGGTGGCTACGCAGTAGAGAAGAGTTCGTGGCATTCCGGGCGGCAGCGCACAGGCGCGGCACGGATTTCAGAGATGTGGCGTTATATCAAGTTTCGCCGGGGGAGCCAGCCGCATGTTTTGCTTTTGCCCATCTGAATGCTGTGGAGCTGGAGGAAGGAATAAAGCGCCTGCTTTTGGCGTGGGAAGATGTACAAACTGCAACATGACAAGGTATGATGGTGGGGATGGGAAGCAAAACGAAGTGAATGCTAACGATGCAAGTTTTGCGGAGTAACTCAAGCAGATTATGCTAACAAAACTATGTGAATGCTTACGAAGCAAGTTTTGCGGAGTAACTCAAGTAGATTATGCTAACAAAACTTTTAGGAGGGAACGTTATGCTGCACGCATCGCCATCCTCTTTTGTTATATTACCTGCCTTGGCGAAGATTGTGTGCGAACCAAGCTGGAAATGGCAAAAAAGAGAGAAGTCGCTGCAAAATTATGATTTATTCTATGTATGGAGCGGGGAAGGGACGGTTATTCGTAACGGTGAACCCTTCCAAGTGGGCAAGGGGAGCTGCTTCTTGTTCCGTCCGGGTGACCATACAAGCGCTACTCATAATCCGCAAAGACCACTTGTCCTTACATATATTCATTTTGATGTCACCGGAGAGGTGATGGATGTTCCGCTGCCCTATCGGGTACTTGCAGAAACCGTTGAATTTGAGCATCTGCTTGCTCGTTACGTCCGGCTGTTCCTAGTGGATACGTACGCGGCTGAGGAAGAAGGGCAGCTTGTTCTAAAGCAACTAATGATTCATCTGCTTAGGGAGGACCGAGTGAAGCCTGTAGAACGTTATGCTAGCAACCATTTAACAGAGATTATTCACGAAATAGCGAATTATGTGAGCCAACATCCCGGGATTTCGCATCGCGTAGAGGATCTTGCTGCACGTGCAGGGCTGTCGCCGCGGTATTTTTCAATTAAGTTTAAGGAGCTTACTGGCTCTTCCGTTCAATCTTATGTCATTCGAGCTCGGATTGAGCGTGCTCAGCATTTGCTGCTCTACGCTGGAATGAATGTTACTGAGGTAGCGGATGCACTTGGATACCGTGACATTTTCTTTTTCAGCCGCCAGTTCAAGCAGTATACCGGAAAAAGTCCATCTGAGATCCGCTGATTTGCATTCGTTGTTTCAGTTATTTCATCCAAGGGTAAATACTTTGCAGTTTAGTTTACAGAGAATTTACATAACTTCTTGGAAGGGGAGACGCATGGGATGATGATCAGACGCCGAATCTGCAACACCGATTGTAAAAGTGGAGGCGCAGGGCTTTTTAGAAACCGTTTGAGAAGATTAAAACAATCGAGTGCTTTTGCCATAGATAGCTGGTTCTAAACTGAGCAGGTATACAATCGCTGGATATGACCAAAGACTTTAAATAACCGGGGCCAACAGGCTTCCGGTTTTTTTGAAATATAAGAATGTATATTTGATACAATAGAATAAATCTCCTGTGAGGGTAATTTTGCATTCTGTTGCATATCTTACATTCAATTGCCCAAAAAACGCCCATACTAGAGATTATCACGGTGATCTATTGCATGATGTAACAGAGTTCCAGAGCATATAGGTGGGAGGAGAGATAAAATGTACGAAATCGTACTGATACGTCATGGTGAAAGCCAGTACAATGTGCAGAATTTGTTTACGGGTTGGAGTGATCCGGATTTAACCGAGAAGGGTATTCAAGAGGCTAAGGCTGCTGGCAAGCTTTTGAAGGATGAAGGGTATACATTTGATCTTGCTTTTGCATCAGTACTCAAACGATCGATCAAAACACTCAACTATGTTCTCGATGAAATGGATCTGCTGTGGATTCCTGTGCAAAAGTCCTGGAAGCTGAATGAACGGCATTATGGTGCACTTCAGGGACTTAGTAAAAGTGAAACGGCGATAAAATACGGTGAAGAACAATTGCATCTCTGGCGACGGAGTTTATCGGTTCGGCCTCCACTGCTTGAGCTTAATGATCCTCGGTATGCCAGAAACGATATTCGTTATAGCAGTATTCGTCCGGAGGATATTCCGCGAGGCGAGAGTCTGGAAGATACTGTTCATCGTGTAGGTGATTTCTGGAGAAACCGCATCGTTCCCCTTGTACGTAAAAAGGAACGGGTGCTCATTTCAGCCCATGGCAATACACTGCGAGCGTTGATCAAATTTATGGAGGATATTGATGAGGCAGCACTGCTGGAGCTCAATATTCCTACAGGAGTACCACTCGTGTACAAACTGGATGAGGACATTAATCCAATCAGCCGCTTTTATTTAGGAGATCCGGAACAGGTTGCGGCCAAGGCGCGTGATGTTGCTAAGCAAGGACATGTGTAATAGGCGTAACAGATGTAAAGAGCATATAATGACTTGAAAAGATTAAGGGACAGCCATGGGGCTGTCCTTTTATTTTTAGTGTGTAGTAGGTGTTAATGCATTCTCCATTGCCAAGATTAGAATAATACTATATAGTTACATTGATAATGATTATCAATATCAATGTAACTATATAATATGTCGATTGGAGTGAATTTATTTTGTTTAAATCTCCAAAAACTTATCTATTGCTTGTGTTTACTTTGGTTATAACGTTACTGCTAGCAGCTTGCGGACAAGCAGTTGAGCATACTACCTCCTCAGTAGACGGGACAGAGAGTGCCGTATCTTCATCAAACAGCAATGACTCATCCAGCGAAGTGGACATGGTTACATATCAAGCAAGTAACGGAGATATTCAAGTACCCAGACATCCGAAGCGGATTGTCGATTTAACCTCCTTCGACACAGGATACTTCTTGGCGTTAGGAATCAAACCGGTTGGTGTTATGAATGGTGTCTTAAACAGTCCCTACTTTGAAGGAATGCTGGAAGGCGTTCAAGGCCTTGGAGATGAACCATCTCTTGAACACATTTTAGAGCTGAACCCTGATCTTATTGTTGTATTCTCCGGAATGGAAGGACTCGACAAGCTGGCCGAAATAGCGCCAGTAGTAGCCATTCAATACGGTGCAAAAACTATCAGAGATCAAATGCTTGATTTCGGTACATTAACGGGGAAAGAAGCCGAAGCTAAAGCTTGGGTGGAACAATGGAACAAAAAAATCAAAGAATTGAAGCCTCAGGTGTTAGCAGCTGTAGGTGACAAAACCGTTTCTATCCTAAATCCGTTTTCCGGTGGTCTATTCGTATTCGGTCACAGCTACGGGCGCGGTGGAGAAATTATTTATAATGAATTTGGTCTGAAAGCACCTCCTGAAGCGCAGAAAGAAGCTATAGACAGCGGCACTGGTTGGGCAACAATCTCCCTTGAGAAGCTGCCTCAATTTGCTGGAGATATTGTATTCACATGCCCATGGGCTGGCGATACGAGTGATCCGAAAATCGTCTACGACAACCCCTTATGGAAGCATCTTCCTGCCGTAAAAACAGGCAACGTATTCCAACTGGACCCAACCGCTGATACATATAGTGATCCCGTTACGCTTGAAGCGCAGTTAAATTACATTACTGAGAGTCTTTTATCTGCAAAATAATTCTACTTCAACGAAAGTCCACGAGCTTGCATTTGGTTTTTATAGCAGGGAGAATCGGCATTGAGCGATGCTGATTCTCCCTGCTATTTTTAATGTAGTTGTTTTATAATGGCTCCATCTTAACTTCGGTTTATAAGTTTAGCTATCGGCCGAGTGAGTCTTTTTAGTTATTTTGAAAAACTTAAATTCTGTGATACATGAGTATATTCAATAAATCTATGAGGATTTTCTATGTTAGGATGATATTTCTGATGATAGTATTCAATGTAAGTTTAAAAAGTAAAGGAGGAATTAATGAACATTTTCGCACGTTTTAATTTGTAAGTATGAGTTAGGAGAATTATGCGAAAAATCTAAACCGGTTTAGATTTAATCAGTAACACACTTGATGCTTGAATAAGCCTTACTCCACAGCGGCTAGCGCTCTTAGAGAATAACTCCTTCCTGAAAGTAAAATCATCCTATCGGTTTATGAAGCGAACGTTTATGCATTAGAAATTTTTAATTGAAATCTCGCTCTTTACGATGACCCATTATCCTAAGCTGTACCTTAATCGAAAGGAATGGTGATAAGTATGAGGAAAAAATGTAATCGCTTACTTAAAATATTATTCTGCTGCATTCTGATAACCTCAATCATAACGCCTAGTACCAGTTCTCCCGTTTTGGCTAAGGTTCTCCCGGGATTAGCGGATGTGTCCAGAGAAGTGGCCGCTGAAGGTATTGTGCTGCTGCAAAATCCGGAGTATAAACCAGCAGGATCACAAGTAAATGAGAATGAACAAGTGCTCCCTATCAAGATGAGTGAAAATGTATCGGTATTTGGCCGCATACAAGCGCATTATTACAAGTCAGGCACAGGATCTGGCGGTGCGGTAAGAGTAGATTATGTGAATGGGATTCTGGAAGGTCTTCGGAACAATCCCAGTCTCAAGTTAAATGAAGATCTGGCGAAGGTTTATGCCGACTGGATCAAAAAGAATCCTTTCAACAATGGCGGTGGTGGCTGGGCAGCAGAGCCATGGTCACAGGCAGAAATGCCTTTAACCGATGAAATTGTGGATGCAGCAAAAGCAAAAACGGATACAGCTGTGGTCATCATCGGCAGAACAGCCGGTGAAGATAAGGATAATACGGACGTCAAGGGTGCCTATAAGCTGACAGACCTTGAAGTAGACATGCTCAACCGGGTCTATGCCAAATTCGACCGAGTGGCCATCGTATTGAACGTAGCCAACGTTATCGATATGTCATGGGCTAAAAACTATCCCAAAGCTGCTATTTTGTACACATGGCAAGGGGGGATGGAAGGCGGTAGCGCAGTAGCCGACGTACTGACCGGAGATGTTACGCCAAGCGGAAAATTGAGCGATACGATTGCAGCTACACTTGCTGACTATCCTTCTACTGCACATTTTGGCAGCAAAACTGAGAATTCTTATAGTGAGGATATTTATGTAGGCTACCGCTATTTTGAGACCTTTGCTCCGGATAAGGTGCTCTATCCATTTGGGTACGGACTGTCCTATACCAATTTCAAGATCACGACTGATAATGTCAACGCTGGTGAGAATGAGGTTGCAGTGACTGTAACTGTTCAGAATACAGGTAAGGTGGAAGGCAAAGAAGTTGTACAGATTTATTACGGTGCACCACAAGGTAAACTTGGCAAGCCAGCCAAGGAGCTTGCTGCTTTTGCTAAAACCCGGCTGTTACAGCCTGGGGAATCACAGTCGATCACCATCACATATGACACCAAAGATATGGCCTCATATGATGATAGTGGAATTACAGGTCATGATTCATCTTATGTTCTAGAAGCTGGTGACTATAATATTTACGTAGGCAACAGTGTAAGTGACAGCGAAAAGCAAGGAGTATACAGCCTTAATGCTTTGAAGGTTGTAGAAACCCTGCAGGAAGCGCTCGCGCCAACTAAGGAATTTGATCGTATCAAACCAGGACAACCGAATGAAAATGGTACTTTTACCACTGTAACTGAAAAGGTACCGACACGGACTACCGACTTGGATGAAAGAATCAAGCAAAATCTCCCTGCGTCCATTCCACAAACTGGGGACAAGGGTTATACCTTATTGGATGTATACAATCAGAAAGTGACTATGGATCAGTTCATTGCACAATTGTCCAACAACGATCTGGGGGCCATTATTTTAGGGGAAGGGATGTCCAGCCCTAAAGTTACTGCCGGAACCGCTGCGGCTTTTGGTGGTGTCACTAAAAATCTGCTGAAATTCGGACTCCCTATCGACAGTGCTGCCGACGGTCCTTCAGGAATCCGGATGGAGACCAATGCAGAGAAGGCAACCAGTATCCCGAACGGGACGATGCTTGCCTGTACGTGGAACACCGAGCTAAATGAAAGATTGTTCAATCTTCTCGGTAAAGAAATGCTGATTAACAATATCGATACGCTGCTTGGACCGGGAATCAATATCCACAGAAGTCCCCTGAACGGAAGAAACTTTGAGTATTTTTCAGAGGATCCGTTACTGACAGGCATCATGGCTGCTGCGCAGACAAGAGGTCTTCAGAAGAACGGTACATCGCCTACTATTAAGCATTTCGCAGCGAACAATCAGGAAACGGATAGACATCTTGTGAATGCACTTGTCTCTGAAAGAGCGCTTCGCGAGATTTATTTGAAAGGTTATGAAATGGCAGTGAAGAGTGGAAAGGCGCGTTCAGTGATGACGTCCTATGGTCCGGTAAACGGAACTTGGGCTTCCAGTAACTATGACCTGAATACGACCATCCTCCGCGGAGAATGGGGCTTTGACGGGATTGTCATGACAGACTGGTGGGCGAAGATGAGTGAGGATCAGGGCTTCTATGCCACTACCAATCGTTATGATGAAACCAACGGCAAAGCCATGGTCCGTGCCCAAAATGACCTTTACATGGTAATTCCGAACGATTATGCAGAAACGCATAAGAATCGGAATAACAGTACCTTTAATACGATGACATCGCTTGCTAACGGCAGTCTGACCCTGGGAGAATTGCAGCGTTCTGCCAAGAATATCACGAGCTTTTTGATGAAATCTCCAGCCTTTGCAAGAACGGCAAAGATTGATTATGTGGTCAATTATACGCCGGGAAGAGATTGGTTCCGGGTGAATACGGACAAATCAGGAGATCCACAGCTCTCTGATATTACGGTTGGCGGCAAAAAGATCAAAATATTTAATCCATTGAAACTCGACTATAAAGCCTTTGGTGAAACGACTGAAACTAGCAGCTATCCTGAAGTCAAAGCTACGGCGATAGCTGGTGTAGACGTAAGTATACGACAAGCCGATAAAGATAGACCGGCTGCTGTAATTACTGCTTCGGCCGGAGGAGAGAAACGGATCTACAAGGTTATTTTCTCTTCGGAGGAAGGCTTGGAACCGATTTTTGAGAATCCGACCTATGCTTATTTAAAGAATATCTCGATTGATGGTAAGCCGCTTGAGGGGTTTGCACAGACTAGGTTCAGTTATGATGTAGGTCTCAGTAACGGGGCTACTTTACCTGAAGTTACGTTTGAAACGAATGATGGTGTAAAAGCAACGGCCAACGTAGATCTCATCAATAAAAGAGTGACGATCAAATGTATCAGCTCCGATCAGGCGAATTCCTATGTGATACAGTTTGGTACGACACCACAGAGCGATGAGTTCGATAGTACAAATCTAAGCAACTTCTGGACGATTAATAAAGAGACTGCTACCAATACAGAAAACAACAAAAATTGGTCTTTGAGCACTGCTCTCGGCAATTTGAGAATCATCGCTGAAAGAGGCGACTTCTGGAGTGATCATGCAGATTTGAAGAACTATTTCCAGCAGGAGGCCTTCGGCAACTGGGAAGCAACAGTGAAAATTAATATGAGCAAAGCGCCAAATCAAAATTATAACGGCGTCGGCATCACGGCTTCACAGGATAACAATAACTATATCTGGGTGAAGTATGAATACAGTAGCGGCAAGATCATCGGTATGACCAAAGAAACCGGAGGTACGGAGCCTGTTACCATCGGACAACTGTCTGCCAGTCAGCTCACCAGTATTTTCGGAGAAAAGAAAGAGCTGTATTTACGTTTGAAAAAAATAGGCAACAGCTATTCCGGTTATGTCAGCGCTGACGGCAAGGAATATATTTCACTTGGCAGTACAACTGCGAATTATGCCAATCCGAAGTTTGGATTACTTGCATCTAATGGAAGTCAGAATCTTACAGATCCATTTGTTGTTGATTTTGATTATGTCAGAATCAACAGTGATGTAGCTTTGGCAGTAAAGAAGATTGGGAAAAATACTAAATTGAAGGTAGCTGAGACGGAATTTGCCTCCATTACTCCGATAATCACGCCAGTAAGCAGTAATGACGTAGACGGTGGATTATGCTACACCAACACAAGTAAGGGAGAAGCCATCTCCTATAAGGTAAATGTAGAGAAAGAAGGCATGTACAAAGTCACATCACGAATTCGCTCTAGCCAATCGGATGTCGCCCAAATGTCCTTTGGCATCTATGATGGCGATAAGCTACTGGGTACCTTCGACCTCACCACGACTAAAGGGGTATGGAAAACCTTTAGAATTCCTGATATTCAGCTGTCGGCGGGCGAGCATACCCTTAGAATTGTATTTGAGAGTGCTGGTATTGACCTGAACTGGCTAACCTTCCAGCTGAAGCAGGACAATGTAGACACATCGGTGTTAGATGCGGATATCAAGGCTGCTCAAAATATCGATATGAATGCATACACAGCTTACAAAAAGCTCAAATTCAACGCTGTGCTGGATGAGGTTAAGGCTGTTCTTGCTGAGCCGATTAACGACGAGGTTGTTGCAGAAGCCATAGCTTCCTTGAAAGCGGCTATAACAGATTTGAGCATATCGTCTATGCCAATCAATATTGCTCCGAGAGAAACGCTGAAAGTAGAGAACGGTATTAGAATCTATCCTTATAATGCACCATGGATTTATGCAACGAATACCCAGTTCAGATTCGAAAGTGGTACGGACGCCATGAGTTATGTCAATTCTAATGACCTTGTTTATTTCGGTCAGGTTGACTTAACTAATCTTGTGGAAGTAAGAGTGCAGTATGCCCGTGAAGGCGGATCGTCTCCATCTTTTAAATTCTATACAGAGGCTGACAATACGGGTAAACCAGTTAAAAGAGCTACTACACAAGGAAGAGCATACGCTGATGCTTACAGCGGCGGAGGTTCTTTTGAACTTGGTAATGAATTTGCAAGCATTAGTTTTGCTCAGAAAGCAGGCGCTGCTTGGGGGAATTATGGAATGGCAAGCACTAAACAAACGCCTGGAAATTCTTACATTGATCATTATTTGACAGCGGAAACCTTCCTAGACAGAACCAAAGTGACTGGAAAACAAAATGTGTATATGATTTTTAACGGATTAAATGCAAATTTACAATATGTTGAACTCATTTATGCTGATCCGATTGAAGTCACCTTCGATCAGAATTATCTGGACTCACCGGCTCCTATCAAAGTAACCGCATTTAAAGGTGAAGCATTAAGCACCTTACCTCGGGTACCGGAACGTGAAGGCTACATTTTTGCTGGCTGGTTTGATAATAAAGAAGGGACTGGTAATGCATTAACCGTAGAAACGGTAATGAACATAAGCACGGTGTATTATGCCAAATGGACAGAAGATCCCCATGCTAAAGAAATTATATCGATTGTTCAGCCGCAACTGCTGAGTATGCCGTTCGGAACTGCTGCAGGAGAATTGAATTTACCCGCTACAGTGGAAGCTACATTGGGCAACAAAAGGGTAATTCACTTGCCTGTACAATGGGATAGTAAAGATTTCAACGGTGGAAAAGCGGGGAGTTATACGCTGGCAGGTAGCTTTGAGCTTCCCGAGGGTGTATTGAATAGTACCCATCAAACTGTTTCTATTACAGTGGTTGTACTGCCAGAAGGCACTAAACCTATCCAGATTACTAAAGTTGAGAAGCTGGAGGGCAAAAATGTTGAATTTGGTACTGCTTTTGATAAGTTAGAATTGCCGTCTTCAGCTACAGTAACGCTTGATACGTATGAGCAGAAGGAACTTGTTGTTAAATGGAGCCCTGCTGGTTATAACGGCAATGTGGAAGGAGCATACGTGCTGAGCGGTACTATGGTATTAGAAGAAGGAATGATCAACCCTAATGATCTGAAAGCTTCCATCACCATTCAGGTAATGCCGGAAGTGATTCATGTCGCTGAGATTGTCACAGTGCAGGATTTGGAAAGTAAGAGCGTTCCATTCGGCACTCCATTTAATGGATTGAAGCTACCATCATCGGTCATAGCTACTTTGAACAACGGTGAGACAAAGGCGATATCCATCGATTGGAATAGTGAAGGTTACAATAGCGATAAGCAAGGAGCTTATATCCTGAAAGGAACGCTAGTACCTCTGGAAGGCGTCAGCAATCCCAAAGACCTGAAGGCATCCATTACGATCGAAGTACTGGCGGAGGTCATTACGATACCGGAAATCACGGCAGTGCAAGCACTAGCAAGTAAAAGCGTTGCGTATGGTACCAGTTTTGACGCACTGGAGCTACCAGCTTCAGTATCAGTAACCCTGAATACCGGGATGAATAAGGTCGTTTCTGTTCAGTGGAACAAGGAAGGCTATAACGGTAATACGGAAGGAACGTACACCATCAAGGGGGATCTTGTCTTCCCTGAGGGTATAGCTAATCCACTTGGCCTGAAGGTACAGATCTCTGTGATCGTTAAACCTTACAGCGGTGGAGCTGGTGGTCAACCAAGTACACCAACACCGACTACCCCAGCGGTACCTTCAGTACCATCGATTCCTGGAGAAGTCGTAAAACCTGGAGAACAGCAGCCTCCAAAAACAGATGGAAAAACGAAGACACCGGAGCTAATCAGACAAGAGCTTAAGAATAAGTTTAAAGATGCTACTCTAATTCCTAGCTGGGCAGAATCTGCGATTGCAGCGCTGGTGGAGAGAAATATTATCGGCGGACGCACAGACGGAAGCTTTGATCCAAGTGGGAAGGTAAACCGTGCCGAGTTTGTTGCCATGGTAGTAAAAAGCTTCAACTTTAGCATGGGCGAGAATCAAAAGCAGTTTACTGACGTTCTGAAAGATGCTTGGTATCAAAACTATGTTGAGATTGGGACTTCTAATCAACTGATCAATGGTATCGGTAATGGCATGTTTGCTCCTAATAGCAGCATTAGCCGTCAGGACCTGTGTTTAATTCTATTCAATGCATTGAAGAAACTGAATGTTGAATTGCCGCAAGCGACTAACCATGACTTCCCAGATGATGCTTCTATTGCGGGTTATGCTAAAGAAGCGGTCTATGTCTTCAAAGATCTTGGTATTGTAAATGGAGGCAGCGGTGGAGAAATGGATCCGACAGCTTCGGCCTCAAGAGCTGAAGCAGCTGTGATCATCAACAATGTACTGGATTACTATGCTAGCGTAACAAGCTCTAAAGTGAAATAAACAAAACAAGGGTATCCCGGCGCCGATTTTCAATCGGTTAGGGATACCCTTATTTTGTTATTTCGTAGCTTTACTAAAGCGGCCGATGTAGCGTCCCCAGCAATTCCCCCATCTTTACCTTCGTGTTGACCTCAAGCTTGGGTCTCGGGGTAAAAGTACCGCTCTCCATAAGCAGTACTACAGTGGAGCCGAACTCGAAATAGGCTAGATCATCGCCGATTTGCCACTCGGTAGCGTTAGCATCCGTATACCCGATGCTGCTGACGTTCATCGCGCCTACCTTTACTACTGCGGTTTCTCCGTAGTCTCCGGCGATATACGTGATAAGACGTTCATTGCGATTCAGTACGCCCTTCATATGTCGCATGCCGAAATCGTTGACAGGATAGGCTCGTCCACGAATATGATCACTCTCAACCTTATGTCCAGTAAGGGGAGAGTGAATCCGGTGATAATCCGTAGGACTTAGATAAAGGACGAAGAAAAAACCTCTCTTGTATAGCTCCAGATGCGGAGAATGATTTAGTAGATCCTCGATCTTATAATCCTGCCCTTTTACATTCATAATCGTACCAGAGGAAATGTCACCCATAGCAGTAATCATTGCATCTACGGGACTAACTAAAGCGTCAGCATCGGTTGCAATAGGCCGCATGCCAGGCTTCAGCCGGCGGCTGAAAAACTCATTAAGAGTGAGATATTCTCCAGGATTCTTCTCCGCTTGGGCGGAGGGGATTTGATAAGTCTTAATAAATACCGGGATTAGAAAACGGCTGAGTCTACTATGAGAAAAAGACCCCATTAACCGTGAAAGCCATCGGTGCGAGGATAGCTCGGTCATTAGCCGCAGCAATTGTTTTACCATGCCCATCTCCCTTCCATAATACAGCAGTACGGTCGTATGTGGCCGCCATCTGCTCTGCATTATATTGACATAGAATAGGAGACAAATCAATAACTGTTATATATGAGGCTGTTCTTTTCTAGTAAAAAACGTGCGTATCCCATAGGTCTTCGGTAACTCTCCTTCCAAATCTCCGTAAGGCCGGCTTTGTGAAATCCATAGCGTTGGTCGCGGCCATTGCATTCTATGAAGAAGATGCGACCATCCTTTGTAATGCCTATATCCAGTCCGATATCGGCCAGCCCTGGAAGGTCTTGCTCGAGACAACGAGCTATAACAAGGCTAAGTGTTTCGACAGCTATACGGATATGGGCCGCTATTCCTCTAGAGAAGGCTTTTTCCAGCGCAAAGGAAGAGCTTAACGCTTCTCCTCCACGGGCTATATTAGAGACAAACCCCCCAGGGGGTGCTAGTTTAGCAAAGAGACCGGTAACCTGCCAATCGCCTCCCCAGCCGCGTTGAACGGTGACGCGTAAATCAAAGGGACGTCCTCCAATCTCAGCAAGGGGAATACGCTCCTGCACGAGATAAGGGACAGAGGCAAGGCGTGCCCGGAGCATTTTTGGCAGCGCCCCCTGATATACGGGAGTGCTTATCCAGCGCCGCATGGAGGGGGAGAGATAATTTAAGCTCCAGTGCTGAGGCCCTTTACGAACCAGTCGCATGACCCCATTCCCAATGCTTCCACGGCAAGGTTTAAGAATAAGATCGGGGTAACGATTCATCATTTGTTTGAGTCCAGATACGCCAGTTGTTGCTGGCAAAACCTCACGCAGCTCTTCATGCTGCTCAAGCAGTTCATGGATCTCATCCTTGCCGTATCGATTGCAAGTATTGTACACCAAAGGATGGTGCCGCAGCAGACGTTGCATTCCTGGGCTATTCTGGCTGTATATGGCTCGGTTATGGATGACAGTTGGCGTAGGAACTACTACGCTTTTATATCCATGAGATCCCTTTATATAGGCGGCGCTGAAGCCTGAGTCTGTATCGATGTCCGCGAGCTTCAGAAAGCAGGGAACTAGGCCGTATGCAGCGGCCGCCTCTTCATAGTTGGATAGAGACTCCTGTCCTGTTTTTAGCCGGGGAACGCCCCGGTGCATATCGGCATTTAGTAGTATTCCAACGAGCTTATGCCCCATGTTTGTTCCTCCTGTTTCTTCGGTCACGTGATTCCCGCTTTTACTACTCTTGTCATTGTATGTTTGTACCCGCATGTCAGGGTGGACGAATGCGCGGCGGCAGAAGCCTTTTTTTAAATATAAGAAAGTATAAATTTCATCAGAATCTTATTAAGGGCTTATCGCAAAAGGGTGTCATCAGCCTATACCGCTGCATATGATGCCTAGGAGAAACAATAGATGGAAGGAGGAGACTGCTTGTGAGGGGTTCCAAAAAAAAGCAGCCGCGCAGTCCACAAAAACGACTCTACTATGTAGATAATCCCAATATAAAGGAACTGAGCATGCTGGAAAGCAAAGGCAGTTCTAAGGATTCGGGGAGCAGCAATGACGGAGTCAGTAAAGCAGAGCTCGCTGATGTTCAGGTAAGTGGAGGAGCAATCGCTGAAGTCGTTCAAGAGGAATCAATTTTCGTACCAGTTCTGCAACCAGAGCCAGAGCCAGAGCCTATAGTGGAAGAGCAGCTTCAGAAACAGGCGGATAATCTTCCTGAGACGATTTGGTTCGCTCCTGAAAAAGAGCGGTTCCAGCCCGTTTATACAGATGATCTATCGGATGCAGCAGTTACAGGAGCTAAAATCGCTCCACGTACCATTGACGGTTCTAAGCTGAAGTTCGGCATTATTGGTACACCATGGTTGCAAGATTACGCTGTACAGAGCATCAATATCGCGGACAAGGCAGTTACTTCTTCGAAAATCGCGCCTGAATCCATTGTGGGTGAACATTTAGCTGAAGGAAGCGTAAGTGGCGGTAAACTGCTGGATCATTCCATCAGTGGAGAGAAGCTGAAGAACGGTAGTATTAGTCCAGAGAAGCTGGCTGATCGGATTATCGGCGGCGGTCAAATTGCGGATAAATCAATTGAGAGCCGTCATTTGAGCGATCTGATTATTACGGCTGATCTACTGGAAGATGGAGCGGTTACTGGTGAGAAAATAGGAAGCAGCAGCATCACAGGCCGCCACATCGCAAACGGGAGTATAGACCGTTCCAAGCTAGCTGATGCAGCGGTATCTGGCGATATAATAGCCGATGGTGAAATCAGCAGCTCCAAACTGGCTGATGCTGTGATTGAGGGTCGCCATCTTAGCGATGCTTTGATAACTGCTAGACATTTGGCTCCGGGAGCGATCGGACCAGGGCAGCTTGCCAGCAAGCTGATCGGCAAGGAGCAGCTCCAGTCGGGTGTAATCGAAGGCGCACATGTAGCGGATGGTGCTATTGGTTCCAAGCAGCTAGGTGCAGAAGTAGTGAGAAGCATCCATCTAAGTGCAGAAAGCGTACACGGTTCCCATATCAGCGACGGGGAAATAACGAGTCGCCATCTAGCTGACCGAAGTATCTCCTTTTTAAAGCTAACAGAGGGTGCGGTAGGTACTGCACAGCTGGTTGAGCAAGCGGTCACCTCATCGAAAATCGCTGATCAAAGCATACTCGCACATAAGCTAGCAGATGAAGCTGTAACCACCAGACATATTGCCAAATCCGCCATACGCGGACCGCAAATTGCTATGCAAGCTGTTTCCTCTAATCATCTGGAACGTGAGGCTGTGAACCACTCCCATTTAGCTTCGGAAGCGGTAGGCTCGGAGCAGCTTATGGATGAAGCTGTTCATACGGAACATCTATCCTCTGGTGCTGTTACTGGAGAAAAGCTGGCCTCAGAGTCTGTGGGTGCGGAGCACCTGCGTCCACAGAGCGTTACTTCCGCCAAGTTAGCGGACGGAGTGGTGAGCTCGGCTAAACTAGCAGCAGGATCGGTCATTGGAAGTACGATTGCTCGTGAAGTGGTAAGTGGTGAGCATATCGCTTTTTGTGCAGTGGAGGAGAAACATCTAGCAGATGCCAGCGTGAGCGGTCGTGCCTTGCAGGATGCTGTAGTGGATAAAGATCATCTTGCCACTGGAGCTGTGGAACGGAGACATCTCGGAGAAAATAGTGTGACTACTGCTGCGATTCAGTCCGGCTCGGTTTCGGGAGATAAGCTGGCTTCTGCTGCGGTGAGAGAGATTCATTTGGCCGCTGGGGCAGTGCAGCCACATCATCTGGCAGATCATGTGGTGACATCGTTAAAGCTGTCCCCGGAAAGTGTATCGACGGATAAGATTAGTGATTTATCGGTCACATCGGCTAAGCTTGCTGATGGAAGTGTGGATTCCAGTAAATTAGCAGTGTCGGCAGTTCAGGCAGAGCATTTATCTGTGAATGCAGTTCATTCAAAATCCATTAGCGATAGTGCGGTTCAGAGCAGACATATGAATCCGGGAAGTATCGGCGGGGCGCATATCCGGCCGTTGTCCATCGGAAATGGTCATATCATTCCTAATTCCATCTCTTCGATTCAAATACAGGAGGGCAGCATTAGCGGGTCTAAGCTGGCCAAAGGGGCTGTGGACTCCCAGCATCTTTCACCGGGCAGTGTAGACGGAAGCCATCTATGCATGGATACGATTGAAGGACGTCATATCGGGCATGGTGAGATCAAGCTGGCTCATCTAGCTGAAGATGCACGTAGCTCCGACTTGCTGCCAGAGGGCAGTATTACCGGGGAGAAGCTGGCGGAAGAATCCGTAGATTCTATTCATCTTGTACCTGCAAGTGTAGACGGAACTCATCTGAGACTGGGTGCAGTAGAAGGTCGTCACATTCAGCATGGTGAGATCACACTAGCTCATTTGGCAGAAGAAACGTTTAGCTCTGAGCTACTGCCTAACGGTAGTATTACCGGCGAGAAGCTCGCTGAGGAATCCGTAGGTTCTATTCATCTCATGGCCGGAAGCGTAGATGGCAGTCATCTGAGCTCGGATATAGTGAAGGGACGTCATATTGGGCACGGTGAAATCACCTTAGCTCATCTAGCCAAAGATGCACGTAGTGCAGACTTGCTCCCAGATGGCAGTATTACTAGAGAAAAGCTGGCGGACGAATCTGTGAATTCAAGTCATTTAATACCTGGAAGTGTGAATGGCAGTCATCTGGCTCCAGATACAATAGAAGGACGTCATATCGGGTACAGTGAGATTACGCTGGCTCATCTAGCCAAAGATGCACGTAGCGCAGACTTGCTTCCAGACGGTAGCATTACCCGAGAAAAGCTGGCGGACGAATCTGTGAATTCAAATCACCTAATACCTGGAAGTGTGGATGGCAGTCATCTGAGTCCGGACGCAGTGGAAGGCCGTCATATCCGAAATGGTGAAATCACCTTAGCTCATTTGGCAAAAGAAACACGCAGCTCTGAATTATTACCAGACGGTAGTATCACCAGTGAGAAGCTGGCCGTAGAATCCGTAGATTCAAATCATCTAGTACCAAGAAGTGTAGATGGCAGTCATTTGAGCCCAGGTGCAGTTGAAGGCCGTCATATCCGAAATGGTGAGATTACGCTGGCTCATTTGGCAGAAGAAACGCGCAGCTCAGAATTGCTGCCGGACGGTAGCATTACCGGTGAGAAGCTGGCAGAAGAATCCGTAGATTCAAATCATCTAGTACCAGGAAGTGTAGATGGCAGTCATTTGAGTCCAGACGCAGTGGAAGGCCGTCATATCCGAAATGGTGAGATTACGTTAGCTCATTTGGCAAAAGAAACACGTAGCTCTGAATTGCTGCCGGACGGTAGCATTACCGGTGAGAAGCTGGCAGAAGAATCCGTTAGTTCTATTCATCTTGAACCTGGAAGTGTAGGGAGTAGTCATCTGAGTTGGGGTGCAGTAGAAGGCCATCATATCGGGTATGGTGAGATTACAATGGCTCATCTAGCACCAGAGACACGCAGCTCAGAATTACTGCCGGACGGCAGCATTACCGGTGAGAAGCTGGCAGAAGAATCCGTAGATTCAAACCATCTGGCACCAGGAAGTGTAGATGGCAGTCATTTGAGCTCAGGTGCAGTAGAACGACGTCATATCGGGTATGGTGAGATTACCCTGGCTCATCTAGCACCAGAAACACGCAGCTCCGATTTCCTGCCGGATGGTAGCATTACCGGTGAGAAGCTAGCAGAAGAATCCGTAGATTCAAACCATCTGGCACCAGGAAGTGTAGAGGGCAGTCATTTGAGCTCAGGTGCAGTAGAACGACGTCATATCGGGTACGGTGAGATTACCCTGGCTCATCTAGCATCAGAGACACGTAGCTCCGAATTGCTGCCAGATGGTAGCATTACCGGTGAGAAGCTGGCAGAAGAATCCGTAGATTCAAACCATCTGGCACCAGGAAGTGTAGATGGCAGTCATTTGAGCCTCGGTGCAGTAGAAGGCCGCCATATCCGTTACGGTGAGATTACCCTAGCTCATCTAGCATCAGAGACACGTAGCTCCGAATTTCTGCCAGATGGTAGCATTACCGGTGAGAAGCTGGCAGAAGAATCTGTAGATTCAAACCATCTGGCACCAGGAAGCGTAGATGGCAGTCATTTGAGCCTCGGTGCAGTAGAAGGCCGCCATATCCGTTACGGTGAGATCACACTAGCTCATCTAGCATCAGAGACACGTAGCTCGGATTTCCTGGCAGACGGCAGCATTCCCGGTAAAAAGCTTGAGGGTGGATCCATCTCTGCTTTCCACTTGGCTCCAGGTAGCGTGTATGGGGGGCATTTAGCGGGTGGTACGATAGATAGCCGCCATATCCGGCAAGGAAGTATTAACCTGAATCATCTGGCGGAAGAGGTCTTTAGCGCAGATCTTTTGCCGGATGGCAGTATCACAGGTGAGAAATTGGAGGGTGGATCTATCCAATCATTCCACCTGGCTCCTGGTAGCGTCTATGGCGGTCATTTGGCAGGGGATACGGTAGATAGTCGCCACATTAGATCTAACAGCATTACCCTAAAGCATCTGGCAGAGGAGGTTCGTAGCTCCGAACTGTTGCCGGAAGGTAGCATTACCGAAGAAAAACTGGCCGAAGGTTCAGTGAATGCTTCACATTTACAGCCATGGAGTGTGTACGGAGAGCATCTTGCTGACCAGATCGTGGCAGATCGGCATTTGCAGCCCGGTATCATCAAACTGGAGCATCTTGCGGATGAAACACGCAGCTCTGCGTTGCTTCCTGATGCTAGCATCGATGGAGTAAAGCTGAAGGCAGGAAGTATTGAGTCCTCTCATCTGGCTGATGGTTCGGTAGGGACGACAGAGCTTCAAGATGAATCGGTGGTGGCTTCCAAAATCTCTTCCTTCGCTATTCAAGCCCGTCATCTAGAGGAAGAAAGCGTTCAGGATTATCATATTGCTCCTGGTGCAGTAAACGGTGCTCATTTGGCAGTGAATTCTGTAAATGCTGAACATCTATCCTTCAGTCCGATTCAGACTGCAGGTAAGCGAGAAGCGCTTCAGCAGTTTGGAATGACAGCATTCATGTTCAATGGGGATGCTGAGAGTGTGGAAGTGACCGTATCGTTCGATGAGAACTTTGGTCATACCGGTTATGTGCTCGTCGCCATGACGAATCAACCATATTTCTATGCTTCCTTGAAGAGCAGAGCCAACGGAGATGCAGTGATACAAGTGGTGCGCTTGCGCGAAACTCCGCATTTCTATGGGGTCATCTCTTGGATTGCTATCGGCGCTCCGTTAGCCAAACCGGTAGTGGATGATCGTGTGTTTGATTAATTCGCAATGATGATGTACAAAATGCTAAGCGCAGCCGATGGCTGCGCTTTTTGTTGTGTTGTCCTCCTAGCAATTAAGAGGGTGAGTACATTTGTCCTGTTTTCCACATGACAGGAGACAAAGGCCGTTACCCTGTTCGGCGTAGTACATAAACTGTGATGTAACCCTCAGCCTGACGAATAGGCTCTGTAAGGAAGGTGGATGAGCATGAAGCCCAAACGTACTTCTGCCCGCCGCACGGGACGGCGGGTCTCTCGGATCAAGCGGCGGACTTCACGCCCGGTGCGGCAAGTCGCTGCAGTCCCTACTGTTAACCATCCAAATCCCTATGTTTCGGTTATTATTCCGGCCATGAATGAAGCGAAGACCATTGCGGGAGTGATAGCTGGAGCTAGAGGGGTCCATCCGCGCTGCGAGGTTATTGTAGTCGTCAACGGATCAGTCGATCAAACGGCAGAAATTGCCCTTTCGCTTGGTGCGCATGTTATTTCCTATGAGTTACCGCTTGGACATGACGCTGGCCGTAGTGTCGGAGCAGAGGCAGCTAAGGGAGAGGTTCTCTTGTTTACAGATGGGGATTTAGTGATTCCTGCCTCGGGGCTACGTCCTTTCGTCACCGCTGTTAGCGGTGGCGCAGACATAGCGCTTAATGATTATTCCGGACCGGTACGGAGACTTTCGCCCCATCCGGTGGTGCTTTCCAAACATGCACTTAATATTTTGCTTGGCCGTCCGGATCTAAAAGGATGTTCGATGACGGCGGTTCCGCACGCAATCAGCCGAAGAGCGCTTGAAATCTTAGGGAGTCAATCATTATCTCGTCCCCCTCTGGCACATGCTCAGGCAGTTCTGAGTGGTTTACGTGTGGTAGCTGCTCACAAAGTGCATGTAGGGAAACTGAATGCGGTCAGACGTAAGGAAGATGGCACAGATCCTTTGCAGCAGTTGATTACAGCAGATCATATGGAGGCTGTATCCCTCTTGCTTGAACACCGGGGAATCAGGGCGGGGTTCAGCGACGGAACCCGGCGCAGAGAGATGGTGAGATGATGGTTGCTCTGTTACAAGTATCTGGTAGCTCTGCCGTTCGACGAGGAACAGCAACTCGTACGGTAAAGAAACGTTCAGCATCTAGTCAGGCCAAAACAACACTGGCACCACGCCAAAGGGTAGCGAATCGTTCGGTAAAAAGAGGCATCCCTACCGCTCGGCCACCGATTCTGTCTCGGCAATCAAAGGTAGGTCGCGAATTGCTGAATTTACCGAGCTTACGTGGGACCTTGTCAGTTATTATCTCCGCGCGTAACGAGGAGCAGACCTTGGGACGTCTGCTGCAACAGGTATCGCTCTTGGGACCTACTGAAATTATCGTCGTGCTTAACGGTTGCAGCGATAGCAGCTTTCCCATTTCCAGACAACATCGTCAAGCTATAGTTGTGCATTGTCCGGAGTCAGTTGGACATGATGTAGGGCGGGCTATTGGTGCGAAGCTGAGTCGAGGAGATATTCTGCTCTTCCTGGACGGAGATATGGTTATCCCTGCATCTCAGCTCGGATTATTCACAGCTGCTGTAGATGGTGGAATTGACGTGGCTCTTAATGATTTGGATCCACTGATGCCTTCTTTTGGATTATGCGATGATGTTACTCGCAGCAAGCTGTTTCTGAATTATGCTCTTGGACGGTACGATCTCGGAGTTAGCTCTATGACGGCTGTCCCTCACGCGCTTTCCCGGAGAGCACTTGAGACTATAGGCTACCGTGAATTAATAGTTCCTCCTAAAGCCCAAGCTCGTTCTGTATTAGAGAAGCTAAGGGTGGAGAAAGTTGGAACGGTGAATGTGATTAAGCATAATCGGCTGCGTCAAGCGAACATAGGCGCTGGAAATGCTGTGGAGAAATTGATCATAGGGGATCACGCAGAGGCTCTCCTTGAGGTACTTTCCCGTCGAGATGATGGGGGCCTACTTAATAGCGAAACGCAGCGTGAATACCGCAGACAAGTAGCCGCTTGGAGGAACCGGATATGACGATGACTAGTATTATTATTCCGACCTACAACGCGTTGCCACTGCTGCAGTCCTGTGTGGAATCGATACGTGCTTATACTCCACTGCCTTACGAGATCATCGTTGTAGATAATGCTTCATCAGATGGAACGGATACCTATTGCCGCGCGAATCGTATAACGTTTATTTCGTTGCCTGAGAATCGAGGCTTTCCATCCGCCTGCAATTTGGGTCTACTGCTAGCATCAGGGGATGAATTGTTACTGCTGAATAATGATGTGGTGGTTTCCCATAGATGGTTAACTAATCTGAAGAGATCGCTATATAGTGCTCCTGAAGTTGGTATTGTTGGGCCAGTGACAAACTATGCGAGTGGACGTCAACAGGTGAAGACTGATTATGAAAGTCTGATAGATTTTCATAAGGCTGCAGAGATAACTAACCGTTCCAATCCTCAAAAATGGTTGGAGACTAAACGTTTGGTAGGATTATGTTTTTTATTCAAAAGAGAGCTACTTACTTCCGTAGGTCTGTTGGATGAGAGATACTCACCTGGACATTACGAGGATGATGACTATTGTTATCGCGCCAGGCTAAAGGGATACCGATTGCTCATCGCAGGGGATTGCCTTGTACACCATGAAGGAAGTGCGAGCTTCAAGCAGGTATACCACACCGGGCTACAGGAGCTGGTGGAACGAAATCGTAAGCTCTTTATGAACAAATGGAATGTGGATCCAACGAGTTTCATATAAAGTGCAGATCCGAAGGCAAAGGACTTAGATAAAGAGGAGGAAAGTAAGTGAAAGGAGTCATACTGGCGGGCGGAACAGGATCCAGACTTCAACCGCTGACCCGGCTTATGAACAAACATTTGCTTCCGGTCGGCAAATATCCTATGGTCTGTTACGGCATAGATCGGCTTCGCCGGGGAGGGATTACCGACATTCTTCTGGTCATCAGTAAGCAATCTGCTGGTCTGTATACGGATTTTTTAGGCAGCGGTGCAGCATTTGGTGTATCTCTGACTTATAAGATTCAGGAAGCTGCTGGAGGCATTGCAGAGGCTCTCGATTTAGCAGAAGGATTCATTTTCCCTGGGGAACGGTTTGTCGTATTGCTTGGTGATAATCTGTTTATGGATGATCTGACGCCTTACGTGGAGAGCTATCTCCGGCAGCCTGAAGGTACAGCCAAGGTATTGCTGAAGCCGGTGGACGACGCACGTAGATACGGTGTTCCCGTGTTCGATAGTCAAGATTCCGCATGGATTGCTTATATCGAAGAGAAACCTGAGCATCCCAAGACCAAATTTTGCGTAACAGGTATTTATATGTACGATGAAGCTGTGTTTGACATCATCCGCCAAGTATCCCCTTCCAAGAGGGGGGAACTGGAGATTACCGATGTAAATAATATATATGCTGCTAACCGCAGGCTCAGCTATGATGTTCTCAAGGATTGGTGGAGCGATGCGGGGACGTTCCAGTCTCTGCGGGAGGCGGGAGAGAAGCTGAAGGATGCACTGCCATAAGTGGCAGCGGTAACGTGGAGTGGCCGGCCTTGGGTCGGGCACTCCTTTTTTATAAACTATAAGAAAGTATATCCTTCACCATACTTTGCTTATATTTCTACGAGAAACGGGGGTCGTCCTTATGGACGGCTCCCGTTTTATCTTGATTGGCGCAGCAGTCCGGACGAAGGACCTGATCTCAAGCTTGCGTAGAGATATTATCTTCATCAACCCGGTTCTGTTTACGGTATTTGAGCGGTGAGGTTCCGGTCATGGTTTTAAATACTCTTCCAAAATGGGTCAGGTTACCAAATCCTGCACGCTCAGCGATTTCCGAAACGGTTAATTTGGAGTCCTGCAGCAGAGAGCGGGCTTCTTTCAGGCGGGTGTTATTTACATATTCGCTGAAAGTAAAACCGGTTGTGTCCTTGAACGTTCGGCTTAAATGGGAGGTGCTTATGGAGAACCTGTCCGATATGTATTCCAGAGACAGAGGCTCAGCGAAGTTACCGTTGATGAAATGGATGATTTGGGAAATTTTCTTATGGGTCCGGTTCGTTTCTACAAAATGCTCGTTTTGATCCGGAAGCTTTTTTCGTTGGATGAAGATCAGCAGCTCCATCAACAGGATTTTCCGATAGTAGTCGAAATTTGGAGGTCTCTTGGTGTCTTCATGAATCAATTTGCTAAAAAGATTCTCGACAAAGATCTGGTCGTTGCCGCTTAACTTGATCGCATTTGATCTGGAGTGAAAGCAGGAGAAGAGGTCGCATGGAAGAGGGCTGTCCGCAAAAAAGTCGCGAAGGAACTCCCTTTTAAACAATAAAGTAACTCTTTCGTACATCGTACCGTTTACATTAATCAGTCTGTGCAGGTCATTAGCGTTAATGAACAATAAAACCCCGCTGACGATTTGAAAGGTTCGGTCTTCTATAAAATAGTACAGCTCTCCAGACACTAAGTAGAGAATTTCATAAGCATCGTGATAATGATTTGAAGGCATACTTGAGACATTTTTTTTCTCTCGGCTAATGTGAAAGGGATCAGACTTATAGAAGTTGATTTCCAGGGGTGTCATCTCCAATCCGGCGGGAATGATCCTCGCAGAAACATGATCCATACCTGAATCAATCGTATCACGTTCATTGACCTGTTGAACAGGATAGAAATTAAATAGCGGTAAAAGTAGAAAATCATAAACAATAACAAAATATGCAGAGATTGAATAGAAATGAATGCGCTATATTTACATATAAATCGTATTTAAGGAGTGGAAAAGAAAATCAGGGTCCGCTGCAAGTGAAAGTTAAAGCGCTTAAACTATTATCTGCGAAAAGAGGGAACGAGAGTGCAAAAGAAGGGTCATTTGAAAAGAAGGCTGCACCAATCCATTTCTTTGTTGCTCGTGCTTATACTGCTGCCATTCCAGATTGCAAATGCTGCACCTGCACCAGATGCTGTCGGTTCAGATTCAATAACCGGTGTAAAGACGATTGCCGAATGGGTGTTTGATGAGGCCGCTGAAAATGTGGGGGTAATCTCGGCTACATACGGCATCTATGAGACAGCGTCTACTTTTCGCAATGTAGGCGGTGTGTTCGAGGATGTGGATGTAAGCAAGAAAGCGATCAGCTATCAGGGCTGGGACAATGGAAACGGGAAAAAGTATTGGCTTGCTACCGTGTCTACAACCGGGTTTGAGAAGATCACCTTATCCTCTGAGCAAAATTCATCCGGGTCAGGTCCGCGTGATTTTAAAGTGCAGACGAGTGTAGACCGACAAACGTGGGAGGATGTGCCGAATACGAATCTTAAAATGGCCGTCTCCAGTTTTGATTGCCCGGGCGATACCTGCAGATTGGTGAATACTCCCCTTCCGAACAGCAATGATCGGGAAATATTATATATTCGCTGGATCGTCAGCTCCGATAGCAACACCAGGGGGAATGATGAGGGCATAGGGGGTTCAGGTTCCAGTAGAATCCGAAATATCAAGGTGTCCGGCGAGCCGATCCCGGGGAAAGAACCTGTCATTCCTACCGTAGATCTTGTCCAGCAGCCTGCAGACGGTTCTGGAAATGTGTCTCCCGAAGCTCCCGTTGAAATCAAATTCAACAAGGCCATTGCCCTTGATCCGGGTTATGCTGTCCGATTTGCCGATGAGAACGATCAACCGGTTGATGGGGTTACACATGAAGTCTTAAACAGAGATACTCTGCGGATAAACCATCCTCCGTTGACTTATGTGAAGTCTTACACAGTAACTATACCCAAGGAGCTTATCAAGGGGGCAGATCTTGTGCCGCTAGTTCGGGAAGTTTCCTGGAGTTTTGGCGTTCAGGATTCGCCTCTTGCTCCAAAATCCATCAATATGACGTTTAACGGAGATCCAAAGACGAGCATTGCTTTGGCATGGTACACGGATGCAATGACGGATACCGTGGTACAGGTTATAGAAGCCTCAAAGGTTATGGGGAACATTTTCCCGGAGAACGGGGCTTTGACTTATCAGGGAGAGGCCGAAGAAATTGAGACCTTTATGAGTAAAAGCGACAGAAGTACGAACCATAAAACGAAATTTATTAGTCATAAAGTCATTGCAGACCAGCTTCAACCGGGAACAGCTTACAAATTTCGGGCAGGTAATGGCAAATCAGGTGATTGGAGCTCTATCGGCTCGTTCACTACCGATGCTGCCGGCCACCAGCCTTTCCGTTTTATCGCCGGTTCCGATTCACAGGCTTCCAGCAAGTCTGACTTTGAGCCTTGGGGTGATACCTTCCGGAAAGCAGTTGATTATATAGGCGACCCTAAATTCCTGATCAGCGCCGGAGATCTGGTGGATAACGGTGATTTGGAGGAGCAGTGGCAATGGATGCTCGGAGCAGCTCAGAATCAATTGCTGCAAGTGCCATATGTGCCTGTACTTGGCGGTCATGAGGTCATGGATTATGACGGAGACGAGACGACACCGAATAACAACTTCTACAACCATTTCAACTTGCCGAAACAGGTTGTTGCGGATACCCATGAAGGCTCTGTGTATTCTTTTGAATACGGTGATGCACTCTATCTTGTCTTCAATTCGCAGTATTCGGGGGCACTTGCAGAGAATGGGAAAGATGTGGAATGGGCGGATGACCAATTCTGGGACCAAGTGGCCTGGATGAAGAGTACGGTCGCCCGCAGCGACAAGAAGTGGAAGTTTGTTACTTTTCACAAAAGCCCCTATGCAGCAGGCGACAACTCTGCACAATGGGAAGACGATCGCGTCCAGTTTTACAAGAAATACCTGATTCCTGCCTTTGACGAGATGGGCATCGATATGGTGTTCGAGGCCCATGATCATATGTATATGAGATCCTTCCAAATGTACAATGATGAAGTTATTCCCAAGGAAAAACTGACATTTGATGGAGAGGGCAATGCACTCAACCCCAAAGGCACGGTCTATCTCATGTCCAATGCATTCGGAAATAAATTCTATTATAAGAACAATCAATATGAACTGGATGAGAATGGAGAACCCCGCGAGATTCAGGACGAAAACGGGAATCCGGTTCCTTATGATGATTACTTTGCAGCCATCGACGAACAGCCGGAGAAGAAGATGTTTACGGATGTTTCCATCACAGACCGGGTGCTTTCCTTTACAGCATATACCGCAGCCGTAGCGGATGAGAATCAGCTGGACACCGTTGGCGACGGCCTAAAAGCATATGACAAGTATGGGATCAAGCGAACGGACACCAAACCGGACCCGGCGGAAGCGGTGAAGGTGAAATTGAACGGCAGCAAGGCGGTTCTGACCTGGAGTGCACCTTCCGCAAGTACAGAACCTGTAAGAGGATTCCGGATTTATGAGAAGAATGACAAGGTGAAGACACACTGGAGTATATATGTGCCAGCAGCGGAAGGTCAAACGGAATACACCTACACGGTAGATGATATCAATCCTGCGAAAAAATATGAATTTATTGTCAAAGCGGTCGGCACAAGAATCAATTCAGATCCGGTCGAAGTCAGTACAATCGAAGGTCCAAGCGAGTCGGAGCCGCCTTCAGCACCTTCAGATTTAAAAGGAACTGCGGTTTCTCCTTACCAAATCAACTTGAAATGGACGGCATCGGCCGGCAATATTCAGGCAGCGGGCTACAACGTATACCGCAACGGCAGCAAGGTCGGCACGACGAAGGAAATATCCTACGGCGATACCGGGTTAACTCCGGATACGGCCTATAGTTATACTGTGAAGGCCTATAATGCAGAAGAGAAGGAATCGCTGGCGAGCAATACCGTTCAAGTAAAGACCAAACCTTCATCCACTGGAGAGGGTGTCCATAAGGCATTTCCGCAGCATACGTCTTATGTGGCCGGCTCCATTAAGCCGAATCACTTGACTCAGGCCCAACTAGACGCTACGGTGGGCAGATTATATAACGAGTGGAAAACAAAATATCTGAAACAAAATCCATATCAGTCAGACCAGTATTACGTGTGGTATAGCGACGGAGATTGGTTTGAGAATAACGAGATTACAGTTTCAGAAGCGCATGGCTACGGAATGCTGATTACCGCTTTGCTCGCGGGTCATGATCCGGAGGCTAAGAAGTATTTTGACGGGATGTATCGCTATTTCAGAGCACATCCAAGTGAAATCAATCCCGATTTAATGGCATGGCAGCAAGCGGATACCGGCACCGAAATTATTGATATCAATGGTGTGGATTCGGCAACCGACGGCGATATGGATATTGCTTACGCTCTTCTGCTTGCCGACAGCCAATGGGGCAGCAGCGGGGAAATTAACTACTTGTCCCAGGCCAAAAAGGTAATCAACGCTATTATGAAAAGCGATGTCAACCATTCCGAGTGGACATTGAAATTGGCGGATTGGGTCAGTGACAATGATTCCATGTTCGGCAATGCTACACGTCCTTCCGATTTTATGCTGCAGCATCTGAAAGATTTTAAAAATGTATCCGGAGACCCCAATTGGGATCGTGTTACCGATAAGACCTACAACATCATTAATAGTCTGTATGAAAATTACAGTCCCAAAGCCGGTTTGTTGCCGGATTTTGTATTCAAGGATGATACGGATGGGCAATACAAACCGGTAAGCCAGAAGATATGGGATACCCCGGATGGATACTTCCTGGAATCGGAAAATGACGGGGATTACAACTACAACTCTTCCCGTATTCCCTGGCGGATCAGTACGGATTATCTCCTGACAGGTGATAACCGGGCTAAAGAGCAGCTCAGCACGCTGAACCGCTGGATTCGGGCCAAGGCGGATAATGATCCGGCCAAGATCCTTGCGGGATATAAGCTGGACGGCACGGAAGCAATCAATGATTATGCAGACACATCCTTCTCCGCACCGATGATGGTCAGCGCCATGATCGATTCATCCAATCAGGAGTGGCTGAATAAATTATGGGATTATAATGCGGCTGTTTCCACCGAAGACGATTTATATTTTGGCAATAATCTGCGTCTGCTCAGCATGATTGTGGCATCCGGCAACTGGTGGACACCAACCATCGTTGATACTGAGGCTCCCATGGAACCAACAATAGAGAGAGCGGAAGCGGTATCCAGCTCTGCCATTGATCTAAAATGGACACCTTCCACGGATAATTTGGGAGTAACGGGATACAGGATTTACCGCAATGACGTTGAAATCAAGACCCTGGAGGCAACAGAATACAGAGATAGCGGTTTATCTGCGGATACCCAGTACAAATACTATATTATAGCTGTTGATGCAGCAGGAAATACGTCCAAGATAAGCAATGTGAGAATCGTATCTACATTAAAGGCCAGCGGGGACGGTGGCTCGGGCAGCGGTGGAGGTGGTAACCCGACTCCAACGCCAACGCCGGCAGCTCCGAAGCCAAGTGAAGGTCCGTCGACAACACCGGCACCAACACCGGAACTGCAGCCAAAGAAATCTGTTTTCAGTGATATCGGTAGTCATTTGTGGGCCAAAGAGGCTATTGAAGCTCTGGCGGCTAAAGGAATCGTTCAGGGGACGTCGAGTACTTTCTTTGAACCGGGCGCCAAGATGAAAAGAGCGGACTTTATATTGCTTCTGGTCAGAGCGTTTGATTTAAAGGCTGGGTTTGAAGTGAGCTTTGCGGATGCCGATCAGGACGCATACTATTATGAAGCGCTGGGAATAGCCAAACAATTGGGCATTGCCAGCGGAGTTGGCGGCAACAGGTTCAATCCGGGAGCAGAGATTTCCCGGCAGGATATGATGGTATTCATCGTAAGAGCATTGCAGAAGTCAGGAAAATTAGCGGAGACCGGTTCCATCTCCGACCTTGGCAAATTTGCGGATGCCTCCAAAGTGGCTGATTATGCCGTAAAGGCAGCAGCCGTACTGGTCAGGGAGGGCATTGCCCTTGGTGACGGGAAATTGCTCCATCCAACGGAAGCTGCAACCCGCGCCGAAACGGCGGTTCTCATTTACAGAATCATCAATAAATATTATTAATCCAAAAGGCCAACAGCCCGTTCCAAATGGACCGGGCTGTTGGCCTTTTATTTTCCATTTACACGGCCTGTTGCAATTTTCTAAAGCATCCTGAGTTCGCCAATCCACTTGTTTAGAGACGTAACTTGCCTTTATATCCTCGGCACCGTCCCGGCTTCTGCCGCATATGCTGTAGCAGGGCGTTTGAGCAAAGGAGACATGAAGGTGCAGAATAAAATAACAAAAGTCCTGCAGCACATGGCCCATACGCACGAACAGATGGCGCGGATACTAGATGCCGAGCGCCACGTGGCTGTCCGTATGTCGCAAATTGTCCACGATCTGCCAGATGCAGATCCCGGTTTTGACGGTATCAGCGGGATGATCGAAAGCTCAACTCAAGTAAACAAGAATATTATTGCTTACTTGAATGCACTTGCAGATCTGGAAGAAGCGATGGCTGAAGGGGTAGGCAGAGTAATTAAGGAATTGAACGGCCAAGAAGAAGAGTAACGCTATAGGAGCAGGAGGCGGATGATGAGCAGAGAAAAGGCTTATCTGCAAATGCTGGAGTCGACCGCCACTATCCAGTGGAACATTGCAATGATTCTGGAAGCTAAGGCGGTTGAAGCTGAAAAGGTAAAACAGTGGGCACAACATCATATCCACGCTAGAGCTTTCGAATCTCATGAAGAGCAGCTGAAGGAATCCCTCTCCATTCACGAAGTTATCGTGGAAATGGTCGAAGGACTGACTAAACTGGAGAATGGACTCTACAGCAATTTAAAAGCAGTGCTGGGCAGTGGTGAAGATGATGGTGGCGGGGAAGGTTTTGGAGACATGTCAGGTGATGGGTTCAGTTTTGGAGAAGACAGCAAATGAGCGGGGGCCGTCTCTCTGAACATGCCGTCAAGCTGGAGATGATCCGCTCCATTTCGCGCAGTCAGGCTGCTTTGGCGGCCATCTTGGAGAGCATCGCCGAATTGACGGGGCAATCTGAGCTGACGGCCCGCAAATTGAGCGACAATATTAGAATCTTAAGTGGGTATCAGAGCGCGATGTGCCGGATGATGTCCGGGATTTCACTACATCAACCGAAACGGGGAATTCCTGCTGCGCCATGGCTGAGCAAGGCATACGCCGTAGGAACCTCCAGAGATCATGGAGCACAGGAGGAATAGAAGCATGAAGAAAAAGAGCCTTAGAACATTACGTTCAGGCAGAACCCGCAGACGCACACTGTTGCTCTCGCGGAAAACGAAAGTGCGTAGAGGTCTAGCCCGTAAACCCCGCAGAGGACTTGCTCGGAAAATCGTTCGTTATGGAAAGACGAAGAAAGGTCTTTTGGTACGTAAGAAAAGAAGGCTCCGCCGTAAGCTTGTTCGAAAGGTAAGGGTTATACAAGCACCAGTTCATGTAGTGCCGGTTATCGAGGCTCCACCTGCCCCACAGGTCATTCCGCTCCCCCCGGACCTTGGCGTTTCGCCGGAAACGCCACCGGCAGACGCCTTTCAGCAGGGCTACACCGAAGCATACAACGTGGGGTTCGACGCCGGTTTCGCCAAGGGTTTCGAGGACGGGCATAAGCTGGAGTTTAATTGAGCAGCGGCAGGTAAGTTAAGAGGAAGGGACCCGGAGATCTAATCTATGACGCGTTATTCTGATCTTTCGTGTCCCTCAGCTTAGAGGGACTGCATCCTCTCTGGAATCATCCTACTATCGGAATTTGTCTTCGAATATGATAGACTTCTAAAACGAGAATCTATTCAGAGGTTTTCAGATGTCGATAAGAAAGAGGGGATAGCAGGATGCAAGAAGGAAATGGGATCAGAAAAGCTAGACAGGATGAGATCGAAGAGATCATGGAATTGATCTCAAAATGTGTACAAGTTATGCAGGCCGCTGGAAGCGACCAGTGGGATGAGAGCTATCCGAATAAAGAGATTATCGAACTGGATATCGCACAGGGTACCTTATATGTATGTGAAGAAGATCAAGCTATCGCGGGTATTCTTGTACTGGATGAGAATGCTTCTGAGGAATATAAGAAGATCGAGTGGAAGCAAAATCAAGGGCCACATCTGATTATGCATCGTTTAGCAGTTCATCCACATATTCAGGGAAAAGGGATTGCGACTAGGCTAATTGCTTTCGCGGAGGATTACGCAGCGCGTAATGGTTATACAAGTATCCGGCTGGATACTTATGCGAAGAATACTAGAGCATTGGAAATCTATCCTCGCCTTGGTTATGACCATAGAGGTGAAGTGGGTTTTCCGAACCGCACGGCGAACTTTCCAGTATTCGAGAAGGTGTTGAAACCGGAACGTAGTTAGGAAGCTTTAACATAAAAAAAGGTTCAGAGGGTTAACCTCTGGACCTTTTTTCTTTATTCCCTTAACGGCATGTCTGGTATCGAGTATCGGTATTTTTTTGATCCCGGTTAAGGATAAGAAGCCTTCTACCGGATACGCCGATCAGGTAACGAACGTTAACGATATCTTCATCGCTAATATCATCAATGGACAGAACTGCTGTAAGGCGTATTCTTGTTGATGTGCGACCCGTAACGGTGAGTCTTCTTGGGATAAAAGCAATGGTTCCTGTATCTCCCGATATTACATAAAGCCTGTTGTTTCTAGAAACGGTTTTTAAATTACAGAACATGATGTTGCTCATTGTAATACCCCAATACTTTCTAAAATACGAAATGACCTTATCTCTGGTACTGAATCTAACCGGTAGACGATAATAATCGGCGCCATCAACGCGGATCACTCTGCGAGAATCGGCAGAATCGTAAACCTCGAACCATACTTTTTCAGCAGCGGCGATGAATGCTTGCAACTCATTTGGGGTTTGAGAAATTGTTGGCATTTGATCTCCTCCTCGCTATTACTTTATTAAAAGCGAAGCTATCGGTTCGGGTGATAGGACGAGTATAAAAGCGGAACTTAAGAAACATTGATAAGTAGTGTGGAAAATCATAATTTAAGTTAGGTTTTTTTACATACGAATAGAGAAAATCATTGTTTTTAATTGTGAATAGATCTAATCAAGAAATTTGTGTTAGTTTAAATAACTTTTGTTGACATTAAATCTGTCTTTGTCTTATGATTGATTTATTCAAATTTGGAATAGAATAGCTTCTCTTTTCGTATATCCTTAATAATTGGTTTAAGGGTCTCTACCGGAAACCGTAAATTTCTGGCTACGAAAATATGCTACGGCATATTTTTGTGGTCTTTTTGTGTTACACCGTGAAACGGCAAACGAATGAACAATGAGGGGGATAATGACAATGGGGAACATTCTGATCAAAGATGCTGAGATCATTACAATGAACAAACAGGAGGAAATTATTGTCGGGGATGTTCGAATTAAGGATGATATCATCGTAGAAATCGGCATTGGTCTGATCCCGCAGGGAGACGAAAAGGTCATCGATGCCACGAACCGTACGTTAATTCCCGGTTTTGTTCAGACGCATATTCATTTATGCCAGACGTTATTCCGTGGAAAGGGAGATGATCTGGAGCTTATGGACTGGCTGCGTAAACGGATTTGGCCGTTAGAGGCAGCGCATGATGAGGAATCCCTTTATTATTCGGCGATGCTCGGTATTGGAGAACTGATTTCCAGCGGAACCACTACGATTGTTGATATGGAGACTGTTCACCATACGGACTATGCTTTTCAGGCCATTGCTAAAAGTGGAATACGTGCTTTGTCCGGTAAGGTGATGATGGATCAAAAAGGAGGAGATGTGCCTGAAGCACTGCAGGAGGATACCGCTTCTTCTTTACAGGAAAGTGTGGATTTGCTTGAAAAATGGAATGGCTATGGCAATGGAAGGATTCAATATGCGTTCTCTCCGCGTTTTGTAATATCCTGCACCGAACCCTTGTTAACCGAGGTACGAGATCTCTCCGCAAGGTATGATGTGAAGGTGCACACCCATGCTTCTGAGAATTTAGGGGAGATTGAGATTGTACAGGCGATGACCGGGATGCGTAACATCGTCTATCTGGACCATCTAGGATTAGCTAATGAGCGCTTAATACTGGCGCATTGTGTATGGCTGGATGTTGAGGAGCGGCGCATATTGCGGGATCGTGGAGTTCATGTAAGTCATTGCCCTGGCTCAAATCTGAAACTAGCGTCTGGAATTGCTGATACACCGGGGATGCTCCATGATCATGTGTCACTAAGTCTGGGTGCTGACGGTGCACCGTGTAATAACAATCTGGATATGTTTAATGAAATGCGGCTCGCAGCAATTATTCAGAAGCCTCAACATGGACCTACGACGATGGATGCCCGCAGTGTATTTCGTATGGCAACTATAGGTGGGGCAAAAGCGGTAGGGATGGAAGATAAGATCGGCAGTATCGAGGTGGGTAAAAAAGCAGACCTAGTGCTCCTGAATCTCTTCAATTTCCATACCTTCCCCTCCTACGACGTTGATCCCATCTCTAGAATTGTATATTCTGCTACCCGGGCAGATGTGGAAACTACGATTATCGACGGGGAGATCGTGATGGAAAGAGGTCTGCTGAAGACTGTAGATAAGGAAGTTGTGTTAAATGAAGCGAACCGTTCTATTAAAAGATTGCTTAAGTATACTTCAATCGTCTGAAGATTGATCAACTCATAGTTAACAGGGATGTTCCAATGCCGAAAGGGCAGCGGGGCATCTCTTTTTTGATGGAAGATAATTCTACCATTTTGATAAAAAAAGTAAGTATTGTTATACTAGAACAACCTGATATTTTACAAATTACTAGAATAGATTTGATATTTCGAACAAATGAACATGTAAGAGGGGATTAAAAGTGAAAAAGCAAGGGCCGGATCGCGCCCATTTTTTTATCGTTGTTATATTGTTATGGTTAAAGCTGTTGTTTCTGAGAGTGTTGTTCTTTGATAGAATTGCTTGGGAATGGATTGCAGCGGATGTAGCGCCAGTCCTTTTTATTATGGGGATTTTAACGGTGATTACGCCATCTAGGGTGAGAACAACCGTCTATTGGATATTTAACGGCTTTTTATCGCTGTTGCTGTTCGCAGCCGCTGTATATTTTAATCACTTTGGTTCTGTTCCAACCTACCTGGCCTTATCTGAAATAAATCAGGTATTTCAAGTGAAGGCAAGTGTAGAATCTACCATAAAGAGTATTGATTACTTATTCTTCGTGGATTTTGTCATCTTCGCTATCTATGGTTTGATTCGCAGATGGAAACAAGGAAAGACCTACCCGCGTGAACGCCTTAGTTCCCGGAAGACAGGATTCGTGCATGTGGTGGTGATTTTGGTATCCATTATTGGAGGCTTTTCTTTATCGGCATATTCTGTCCACTCTGCACGGGGGATTACAAATGAGCTTGTACAGGCGGAAACTGCCGGATTTCTAAATTATGAAGTCGTTGCTGCGATTAAGATTAATGAAGATAACAATCTCATTGGAACGGGTGATATTAAGGATACGATTGCGAAGGTTGACGCCCTGCAATCTTCCTATCCTTATAGTGACAAGCCAGCGAGTACGACTCCTGATTATTTTGGCTCACAAAAGGGTAAAAATGTAATTGTGCTACAATTAGAAGCTTTTCAGAATTTCCCACTACATCAATCCTTGGATGGTCAAGAATTGACGCCAGTCATGAATAAGTTAGCGGATGAGGGCTTTTATTTTCCTCATGTTTACCAGCAAATTGGTCCAGGGAATACATCTGACGCTGAATTCATGAGCAATACGTCTATTTATCCGATTGGTACTTTGGCCATGTCTACCGGATTCGGGGACAGAGAATTGCCAAGCTTACCACGACTGCTAAGAGATAAAGGGTATGAGGCATACACCTTCCATGTGAATAAAGTAGGGTTTTGGAATCGGAATGAGCTATATCCGGCGCTTGGGTTTAATGGTTATTATGACAAAGATTATTTTACGAATGATCATTTTAATGCGTTTGGTGCTTCCGATGAACAGCTGTATATTACGGGTGTCGAGAAATTGACAGAGCTGAAGAAGAAGGGAACTCCCTTCTACGCACAGATGGTGACAGCATCCAGTCATCATCCTTTCAAAATCCCAGATTCCTTTAAGAAAATCACTGTGCCTGATAATTTGAAGGATACGATGCTTGGTGATTATTTGACTGCTATAAACTATACTGATTATGCCATAGGTACTTTAATAGAAGGTTTGAAAGAAAATGGATTGTGGGATAACACTGTTCTGGTCATGTATGGCGACCACTTTGGCCTGCAGCCTCAGGATGTTCCGCCAGAGCAAGTGGAAAGTGCACTTGGTGTTCCATATGATTCCCGGATCAGCCGCTTTAATATTCCACTCATTGTGCGGGTACCAGGAATGGAGCAAGGGAAGGTAGTAGAGCGTACGGGGGGACAACTAGATATCCTTCCTACGATAGCTAATTTAATGGGTGTTTCACTACAACAAGAAGGTTATACAGCCTTTGGTCATGACCTGCTCAACATTGATCGTAATGTGTTAGGGATGAGGTATTATTTGCCTTCCGGCTCCTTCTTTAATGATGACATTCTCTATGTCCCTGGAAAAGGATTTGCAGATGGTGAAGCTGTGTCGCTGGATACGCTCAAGCCGGTAACGGACTTCTCGAAATATCAGAGCGATTATGAGTATGTATTGAAGCTAATGAATTTGTCCGACGAATATGTGAAGCTGTTACCACAGAGATAGGGGGAATCATGAAAAAGTTCTGGAAACCGGAGTATCTCGTAAGCCTTGCCGGCTGCGGTCTCATTATTTATCTGCTATTCGTAGGACCTTTTATTGGGGTTGCTGATAATGGAGATTTCCTGCGTATGATGAATACCATCGGTCTGAACTACTATGATACTGCAGCATCGTATACCGACCAGTTTTTTAATTTTAGCCATTCTCGTTTTGCGTATGAGAATTTGTTTAGGGGCTTCTATCCTTCTTCACAGATTTTGATTGTGCTTGTACCGAGGTTGATCGGCGGGCTCATCCATGGCAGCTTTTTTGATGTTAGATTGCTCGGTGCAGTTTACGGTCTTCTTTTACTGGTGGCGACCTGGCTGCTGGTGAAGTACAATGCTCGCGGCTCTTATGTTACGGGGCTGCTGCTAGGTGCAGCTATTTTGTTTGTATTCTATGATATTGGGTATTTGGCATACTTCAACTCCTTATTCGGAGAACCGGTATCGATGGTGTTTATGCTGTTGACCTTTGCACTGGGGTTAAGACTCACTAGCCAAGAAAAGCCTACGACTAAGGGGTTAACCTTATTTTTTATTGCGATACTGTTTCTGGTCACCTCCAAAATTCAGAATGCGCCGATTGGGATTGCCTTTGCATTGATCTTCCTGCGGTTTATGACGCTTGATGGTGAGCGAAAATGGAGAAAGCTGGCCTTACGCTTTTCGATTGCGATATTTCTGGTATCCATCGTTATGTACGTGACGGCGCCAAAAGAGCTGAAGCATATTAACCTGTATCAGACTGTGTTTTTTGGGATATTAAACGAATCACCAGATGTGAAGGGAGATTTGCAGGATCTCGGATTGCCGGAGCGGTTGGAGGTACTTGCGGGCACGAATTATTTTCAGACCGATACAGTGATCAAACAGGATGATCCTTCGCTGGTACCGGATTTCTACGACCGGGTATCCCATAAGGATGTATTGTTCTTCTACTTAAAACATCCAGAACGGTTAATAGATAATATGGAATATGCTGCTAGTAACAGTATGGCGATTCGTCCTTATTATCTAGGGAATTATGAGAAGAGTGAAAATAAGCCAGCAGGTGCATTATCGTACACTTACAGCGGGTGGAGCGAATTCAAGAACAAGCATATTCCGCATACGCTCGGATTTCTCACTATATTCTATCTGGTGTATTTTGCCGGGGCGGTGTTCCAATATTTCCGTAGTCGGGATGTTCGGGGAAGAGTTGCTGGTGAACTGCTGATGTTATTAGGATTGATAGGGATTTTCTCCTTCCTGGTTCCGATTCTTGGGGACGGAAGGGCTGACATCGGTAAGCATTTATTCTTGTTTAATGTGTGCTTCGATATGATGGTTGTAGTCATGTTCGGATGGGTTGTACACAAGGTAGTGGGAATTGTAAGACGTTAATTTATGGAACAATTCAAACAGCAAGTTTCCGATTATGGAGACTTGCTGTTTTTATTGAAATATAAGAATTTATATGTTCCATGTTGTAAATTATCCTTATATTTCTCGCTTAAACGCTTACCGTCCTTATAGGGACGTCGAAGGTGTTTATGCTTGTTCATCCTCTAATAGCTCACGCAGCATACTCTGGCGGTCATTCATAAATGCTTTGGTCACGGTATAGTGCTCTGTTTCCTCCAAGGCGACAGACCTTATGCCCTCACCTTCTAGAAGAAAAATCTCAGCTCCCGGATAGGACATTAGAATGGGAGAATGGGTCGCGATAATAAACTGTGAATCCTGTTGCACTAGCTCATGCATACGCACCAGCAGAGACATTTGCCGTAGAGGAGATAGAGCCGCTTCAGGTTCATCGAGAATATAAAGACCACGTCCTCCGAAACGATGAACGAACGCTGCGAAAAAAGACTCTCCGTGAGACTGCTCGTGCAGAGACTTGCCTCCATAGGAGTTCTTGATTGGTGGACCAAAACTAGGCTGTTCATCTAATTCATCAATGTAGGAAGCCACATTATAATAGCTCTCCGCGCGTAGAAAAAAGCCGTCCTTTGGACGTCTAACCCCTCTAGCAATTCTAAAATACTCATAGAGACTCGAATGCGAGGAGCGAGTGTTAAAAGAGAAGTTAAGTGTTCCACCTTCAGGGTTAAAGCCCCACGCAGCTGCAATTCCCTCTAACAAGGTAGATTTCCCTGTGCCATTCTCCCCGACAAGAAAGGTTACTGGCTTTTGAAAAATAAGCCGATCCAGTGTTCTTACGGCTGGCAGATGAAATGGATAGGCTTGGAATGATGGAACCTGATCACGAAGCAGTTCTGCATGGCGCAAGTACAACGTGGTGTTATTCATAGTGCCCCCCTTGTGAATGCCATAAATAATCATTTCCGCTCAGATATGACGAGAAGTAAGTCTCAAGCTAGACCTTTATAGTGTGTGTTCTAAAAGTACGGTTTTCAGCACCGAGAAGATTGAAAGAAGGTAGAAACTGAGGAGCGGAGCGTAGTGGAAGCTACGTGAGCACCGGAAGTTTCGCCTGAATTCAATCTTCGATGTCGAGTAAGCTTCTTGGGCTACTTCGTGATCAAAAGCGGACTTTTTGAACAACCTCTTATAGTATACCAGCATCCTGTGAGTGGATGAAATCATCTAAGGTTCGGGCAAGCCGGGCAAAAGACAGGGGACATCTGCCAATTTAGTTCTAGTAAAGACAGATGTCCATGAGGCGAGTGCTGACTCCGCATATAGTTATACTGTCTTGAGAATACGACGGGGCAGGGTGAAGGCCGTGAAAGCGAGAAAGAGAAAAAAACACAAGCATCCGCGAGAATATCGCGACGGTTATCACGAAGGATATCGTCTTGGCATGTGTGAGGCTGTGCAGCGTCTGAATACTCCAGGGGTCGAAGCTTGCCGACCATTTAAGTTAATGTATGTTCCTCAAGGATTTCAGGCGATCGACACTGGCGTAACGGAGGCGCTGCAGCAGCTTGTAAGTGAGCTTGTAATAAGTACTCCTGAAACGATGCTGGAAACCGCGGCACGGGAAATGCCTGGGGCAGTGCTAGTGATGAATGGGCTTCATGTATTCCCGGAAAATCATTTAGAACAGATTTCGGAGATAAGAAAGCTAGGCATCCCAACCGCCATTTGGTTTGTAGATGATCCTTATTTTACAGAGGACACTTCAGTCATTTGCAAGCATTATGATCACGTATTTACACATGAGCTGGGTTGCGTAGAGTTTTATCAATCCCTTGGGGTGTCATCGGTTCATTATTTGCCACTATGTGTCAATCCAAAGATGTTCTACCCACGGCGTACCGGCCCGCAATATCAGTATGACATTGTATTTATTGGTAATGCATTTCGTAATCGGACAGAGCTGTTCGACGAACTGGCACCTTATCTTAAGGGAAAAAAAGTGCTTATCGCTGGGGGGTTCTGGGAACGCCTCGCAACCTATGATCAACTTACACCTTTTATCAGCAATGGCTTTATCCCGCCTGAGGAGACAGCCAACTACTACAGTGGCGCAAAAATAGTCATTAATATTCACCGCCCGTGGGAAGAGGGTCAGGATAACCGGAATAGCTACCGCCTTCCTTCACGCTCCATTAATCCGCGCACCTATGAGATCAGCGCCTGCGGTACTATGCAGCTTACGGATGTTCGTGAGGATTTGGGAAATTATTATCGGCCTGGTTATGATCTGGATACTTTTGGCTCGGCTAAGGAACTGCAGCAGAAGATTGAGTACTATTTGAAGCATGAAAAAGAGCGGCGAATCTATGCTTTACGGGGATTACGGACTACCATGCGAAACCATACATTCACTGCGCGTTTGCCTCATTTGCTGAATGTAATTGCTTCACGTGTATGAAATCTATAACGGGATAAAGGAGCGAGGATTATGAACAATAATGAATTTATTATGCCTACCCCCCCATTACCTCTTACACCTCCGGAGGAAGAAAAGCTGCGTGGTCGTCTGAGTGGTTTTAAGGGGGGGTATGATGAGGGCTATTTACGGGGGCGCCTTGCGATCCTGAATGGTCGATCTGAAGAAGTATTTCCTGTGCGGAATATTCATGTCATGTATGTCGCTTCTGGCAAAGGCTACCCTTACTCTCCTTTAGATGATGCGGTTCTTTGCGCACTACAAAAATTAACAGCTCAAGTCACAATTACGGATGTGCGTCAAAATCTAGTAGAGCTGGCTGCAGCGCAAAGACCGGATCTGGTATTGGTGCTAGACGGTATGGATTTACCTCTTGAGCAGATCGATGCTCTACGCACTAGTGGCATTCGGACAGCTATTTGGCTTACTGATGATCCTTATTACACTGACTTTACGGTCAAGATTGTGGCTCACTACGATTTTGTATTCACACTTGAACGTAATTGTATTGATTTCTATCGGGGACTTGGTTGCCCTGAGGTCCATTATCTTCCTTTTGCTGCTCACCTGGAGCATTACCGTCCTACTACAACACGTTCGTCAGTGAATCGGGAAGTTAGCTTTATTGGCTCCGCCTATTGGAACCGGGTGAACTTCTTCCGTGAGATTCTTCCTGATTTAATGAACTATAACACAGTGATTAACGGAATCTGGTGGGATCGTCTGCCTGAGGCTCCGCTCTACGGTGACCGTATTGAAATTGGCAAATGGATGTCCCCACAAGAGACGTCAGTAGCTTACAGCGGCTCCAAAATCGTCATTAACCTCCACCGCTCGCACATTGATGAAGTGGTTAATAACAATACGCTTTCGATTCCTGCCGTTTCTCCTAATCCACGTACCTTTGAAATTGCAGCAACGGGCACGTTGCAATTAGTAGATGCTAGAGATGATATGGGATCTTTCTACAAACCGGATGAAGAAATTGTGACCTTTGCGAGTCCTCAGGAAATGATGGATAAGATCCGTTATTACTTAACCCATGAGGAGGAACGCCGGGCAATCGCGCTGCGTGCTTTTGAACGGACGCTCAAGGATCACACTTACGCAAAACGTATTCACCAGATGCTAACAGTAATCTACGGCTAGACTTTGGCCCAAACTGGATATGGAAATGTGCGCTTAGCAGGGGACAGGTGTCGTGCCGGCATCTGTTTTTCCTCGATATACTGTAGAACCGGACCTCAGCGTATGCCTGTAACCTGATGAAAAGAAGCTGATGGAGCGGCTTGGATAGCTGAACGGAGGCAAAGGTGGGTTATGGGCTGAGAGGGCGAGGCTCAGGCTAAGCGAATGCTTCCGAAGCGAGTTTTACTACGGAGTAAGAAACTTGAGCAACGCTTCGTAAAACTTTAAGGGAGGTGAATGGCTGCTCCAGGCCCTCGTTAGGGAGCGCCGAAACGCCATGGCTGATAAAGCTACAATCGTCCTCTTTTCACATGTATCTAATACACGCAGTATTACCGGAGCGGAGAAGCTGTTGTTGTTTTTCGCTCAGGAGCTTTCTCCGTACTTTAATTGTATTCTCGTTGCACCGCAGGACGGCAAGCTGACTGCTCAGGCTCGAAGCTTCGGAATAAGTGTACAGTTGCTCTCGATTCCTCTTTTATATGGAATGTACACTCCTTATGCAGGGCTCGAGGCAGATGCTCGTAAATTCCAGGAAAGCAGGGAGTACCACGAGTTAACAGACTGGCTGACCTCTCTGCGCCCGGCGTTTATTATTACAAGTACCTGTGTGCATGCTTTGCCAGCAATGGCTGCCAAGTCACTGGGCATTCCGGTGGTATGGAAAATATCAGAGACGATAACAGACAATGAATATACACCCATTAGTGTAGAACTGATTCATCGGAATAGTGATGAGATTCTGGCTATTTCACAAACGGCAGCAGCTTGCTTTCCAGAGGAAGTAAGAGCGGAGAAAGTGATTCAGCTTCCCCCTTCTTGGAATGACAAAGAGATGATGATTGAGGCTTGGAGCAAGCTTCGGGGCGAACGACGGCGAGAGCTAAAGATTAAACCGCAGGAGCAGCTGGTCGGTTATATTTCTTCCTTTATTAATAAGGAAAAAGGATTGGAACATTTTGTGAAAATGGCTGTGCTTGTGTACGCGGTCCATCCTAGTGCGAAATTTGTTGTCATAGGTTCAGCTGGTGACAAAAGCTACTATGATCGGTGTGTCCGCAAGGTAAAGCTCGAGGGTCTGTATACCCGATTTAAATTTGTTGGTTATGCTGAATGCCTTCCATCTGCTTATTGCGCTATGGATGTGCTGGTTGTTCCCAGCCTGATCCGCGAAGGCTTTGGAATGACCGCTTTGGAAGGAATGGCTTTTGGAAAGCCTGTGGTCGCTTACGACTCCGGGGGGTTGCGGGAAATCCTGCACTCAGCAGGCTGCGGCGAAAATCTCGTGCCCGCGTCGGACATTTCCGCGCTGGCCGAAAGAGTCAACGTTATGCTGGCGCAGCCGGGACTGGCGATAACCATAGGCGCCCAAGCGCGGGAGCGAGTCGACGCCGTTTATGGTCCGGCGGCTTATCGGAGCCGCCTGCAGGGTCTTGCGGAGATGTGGAGCCTCCGCTATTGCAGCGCACCGCCGGTGCGCGAGGCTGACAGCGTGGTGGAACCACCCGCTGTCCTGCCTGAATTGCCCGCTGCGTCGCCAGCTTTGCCGCGAAGCAAGGGCCTGCCGAGCCGCGTCGCCCGCAAGCGACGCGGCAAAGCCCGGGCGCGCCGGCGAAGCGGACGCCCGTTGGTTTTACGCCGCGCTGCTCGCAAGCGGCGTAAGGGCTCTGCCCGGCGGCGGAGCACCGCCGGGGGCAAGCGCCGCCGAGCCCGCCGGGGTGGGCGGCGGCGCGCAGCGTAAGTGCCTCGCTTGCCGCGAAGGTGGCAAGCTGAGCGGAAAGAGGGGCATTTATGTTCCAGATTATCACGAATTCGGCTAAACGTGCGAAAAGAGGGGTATAAATGCCCCAGATTGCCGCGAATTCGGCTAAACGTGCAAAAAGAGGGGTATAAATGCCCCAGATTATCGCGAATTCGGCTAAACGTGCAAAAAGAGGGGTATAAATCCCCCAGATTATCGCGAATTCGGCCAAATGAACGGTATAAATCCCGTAAATTGCCGCGATTCGAGCCGGACCCGCCAAATGAGCGGTATAAATCCCGCAGATTGTCGCGATTCCAGCCGGACCCGCCAAAAGAGCGGTATAAATCCCGCAAATTGTCGCAAATTCAGCCAGAACCGCCAAATGAACGGTATAAATCCCGCAAATTGTCGCGATTCGAGCCGGAACCGCCAAATGAGCGGTATAAATCCCGCAGATTGTCCCAATCTGCTATTCTACCAATCCTGCTAAAAGCCCAACCCGCGCTTCTAGCAGACTCAGTCCACCCGACTGAGTCAAGTCAGACCATCATCAAACAGGCAGGGGAGTGAACTCATGAAGATCATGACGATTTTAGGCACGAGGCCTGAAATCATCCGCCTCAGTGTTATCATTCCGCTTCTCGACGAACATGCTGAGCGGCATATCCTAGTGCATACCGGCCAGAACTTCACCGCCAGTCTCAGCGGCATTTTCTTTGCAGAGCTGGGACTGCGGGCGCCGGATTATGTGCTGCAGGATAAGCAAGCAGGACTCGGCGGCCAGCTTGCCGCCATGTTCGGAGGGCTAGAGAGCATTTTACAAAAAGAACAGCCAGACCGTGTCTTGCTTCTGGGGGATACGAATAGCGCGTTATGCGCGATTTTGGCCGAACGAATGGGTATTCCGGTGGTGCATATGGAGGCAGGCAACCGTTGCTATGACCTAAAAGTGCCCGAAGAGAAAAACCGCCGTGTCATAGATGCCGTTTCGACCATTAATATGCCATATACACAGCAGAGCAAAAGACATCTAATCAGCGAAGGCTTCCCAAGCAGACGTATTGTGTTAACAGGAAATCCGATTCATGAGGTCATGACTCATTATGAATCGAAAATCCAGGCTAGCAGCATTCTGGAGCAGCTGAATCTTATCTCAGGGCAGTATTTCCTTGTAACAGCACATCGTGCAGAGAATGTAGATGATCCAGAGTCCCTTGTACAAATTATGTCAGGTCTTAACGCAGTGGCTGAGCATTTTAGAATTCGTTTAATATGCAGCATTCATCCTCGCACTCGCTCCAAACTAACTGAGCAATTTTCTCTTCCAATGAACCCTCTCGTTGAATTTCATGAGCCCTTCGGATTTTTTGATTTTGTTTATTTGGAACAGCACGCCTTGTGTGCCATCACCGATAGTGGGACCGTACAGGAGGAATGCTGCTTGATGAAAGTACCAACCGTTACGATTCGCAGAACAACGGAGCGTCCCGAAACGGTAGATTGCGGAAGTAACGTGGTGTCAGGTGTTGACCAGAAAAGTATTCTACGTAGCGTCAAGCTGATGGCAGCGCTCCGTCGGGATTGGGAGGCTCCGGAAGGTTACTTGACTCCGGATGTTTCGGTAAAGGTAGTTAAATTTTTGCTTGGAGGGAACCTGCATGTTCAATAATAAACGGATTGTGGTCACAGGCGGCACCGGTTCCTGGGGGCATGAGCTGATTAGGCAACTTCTGCCGCAAAATCCTAAGGAAATTATCGTATTCTCCCGCAGTGAGTCCGCTCAGGTGGCGATGAGCCGGGAGTTCGAGGATCAACGACTCAGCTTTATCATTGGCGATATCCGCGACAAGGATGCGCTGATCGCCGCCTGCCGTGGCGTTGATTATATTTTCCATTTGGCGGCGCTCAAACATGTTCCGGTCTGTGAAGATCAGCCCTATGAAGCGCTCAAAACCAATGTTGTAGGCACTCAGAATGTGATCGAAGCAGCCATTGTGAATGGCGTTGAGAAAGCCATTTACATTTCTACGGATAAGGCTGCAAACCCGTCGAACTTCTATGGAATGACCAAAGCGATTGGGGAAAAATTGTTCGTCTATGCCAATCTAATTGGCTCAAACACCCGTTTTGTAACCGTACGTGGAGGTAATGTGCTCGGAACGAACGGCAGCGTAGTACATTTGTTCATGAAGCAGATCAAGGACAAGGGACAGGTACGTATTACCGATATGAAAATGACCCGCTTCTTTTTCACACTACGCGATGCGATTACGTTGTTGTTTAAAGCTTCTGAGGTTAGCTTAGGTGGAGAAATCTTTGTCATGACGATGCCTACTTGCCGGATTATCGACCTGGCTGAGGTGTTAATCGAGGCCTCTGGAGAGCCGAATGTAAGTATTATCGAGACCGGAATTCGTCCGGGGGAGAAAATACACGAGATTCTAATGAGCGATTTCGAAAGCTTAACAACCGTTGTCTACGATGAACAGTATCTTGTGATTCTCCCTACGCTGAACATGCCAGAGTTAAAGGCACATTATAGCGCTTATCCTCATGTCTCTTTTAATAGTTTCAGCTCCGAGACGAATCTAATGGATCAGGAAGAGATCAAAAGCATCTTGATTCGAGGAGGTTTCCTGCAATGAAGCTGCTTATCCTTGGTGGAAACGGTATGGCGGGGCATATGCTGGCGGATTATTTTCGCCGCCAGGGCAAGCATCACGTCTTCCATACAACCCGGGATAAGAGCGATCTTGGCGGGCTGTATGTAGATGCGAACGATATAGCCGGAGTAGAAAAGCTGGTCGATATCGTCTCCCCTCATTGCATCATTAATGCGATGGGGGTACTCAATCAATTCGCAGAACGTGACAAAATAGGGGCTTACCACGTGAATGGCTTTCTTCCTCACCACTTGTGGCGGATGGCGGAAGCTGTTCATGCAAGACTTATTCATATCAGTACCGACTGCGTGTTTGAAGGAACACGCGGGGGGTACACAGAAGAGGATGTTCCTGATGGAACCTCTGCCTATGCGATTTCGAAAAGTCTTGGCGAGGTGCGGCAACCTGGGCATCTTACGATCCGGACTTCGATTATTGGTCCGGAAATCCGCCCAGACGGCATTGGTTTGATGGATTGGTTTCTGGCACAGCGTGGTCAAGTGTCAGGATACCGCCGGGTGATGTGGAACGGAGTCACTACACTCCAATTAGCTAAGGCAATGGATACGCTGCTGGATTCCACGGTATCGGGGCTGATCCATTTAGCGCATCCGAAGCCGGTAAGTAAGTATGAGCTGCTTCAGCATATTCAGGCTGCTTTTCATAAAGAGGATGTGGAAATCATCCCTGAGGATGAACATGTTCAAGATCGAACATTAGTGAATACAAGAACGGATGTTAATTTACCGTTGCCTTCGTACCCATTGATGCTGCAAGAACTGGCTGACTGGATGAAACAGTCAGAGATGTCCCCATGAAAGGTCAAAAACTACTGATTACCGGGGCTGCCGGATTCACCGGTCGACATGCCGTTCATTTGTTCTTGGCAGGAGGCGCTGAGGTTACTGCTGTGGTGCGTCCGCCATCCACAGCGGGTGCCCTGGCTTCCGCTTTATTTCCAGAAGGAGTGAAGGTTTATTACTGTGATTTAAGCAATCGGAAGGCCGTAGCTGAGATGATTAAGGAAACTACACCGGAGGCTGTCCTTCATTTGGCAGGAAACAACTCGGTGCCCGAGTCTTGGCGTAACCCTTTGCTCTTTATGGAGACGAATGTGATGGCAACGTTATATTTGTTAGAAGCCATGCGAAGTCTACCTACCAGTCGAATTCTTGTAGCAGGCTCGCGACTTAAATTCAAACCGGGTGTGGTGGCAGGACCCCCACACCCATATAGCCTCAGCAAAACAATAGAAGAGCTGGTGTCTCTGGCTTGGGGGACGCTGTTTAAACAGCCCGTTCTGCTGGCTGAGCCCTGCAACCTAATCGGTCCCGGTCCTTCTACTGGTTTCTGCTCTTTATTGGCACAGCATATTGTTCGTAGTGAAGTACATGCGGGCGAAGAAATCCCTCCCTTTAAACTATCATCTCGCTATGCATTACGTGATTTTTTGGATGTACGCGATGCTGTAAGAGCTTATGACTTTATATTGCGCGAAGGTACTAATGGAACCATTTATCAAATCGACTCAGGGACACAACGGCAACTTGGGGATATTGCGGAGCAACTGATAAGCCGCTCCAGTGCTTCAATTCCGATGGACTGGGGACCAGCACAAGCTGCTCTCTCTATTCCGGTTAACGGAGTGGCGGGGGATAAACTAATAACTTCAGATGCCTCTGCAACACCTGAAGACAATGTATCTTCACTGGGCTGGAAGCCGGGAATTGAGTTTAGTCAGTCCTTAACAGATATTTTGGACTATTGCCGCGTGAACTGGGAAGGACGGATGTTATGAGACCGAAAGTATCGGTAGTGATTCCTTTTTATAACTGCCCTTATATAGAGCATGCCTTGCAAAGTGTGCTTTCACAGTCTTGGGAGCCATACGAGATCATCGTCGTCGATGACGGCTCGACTGTTCATACAGATTTGATTAGACCGTATTTTCCGCGAATTCATTATTTAGGGAAAAGTAACGGAGGGACTGCCTCCGCACTGAATCACGGCATCTTGCATGCAAGCGGAGACTATGTGGCCTGGCTCAGCTCAGATGACTTATTCTACCGAGACAAAATCAATAATCAGGTGCTGTTCATGGAGCAGAACAACCTTTTCATCTCTTATACCAACTTCAATTTTATTAACGCTCAATCTCAACTAGTTCAGATGAACGCATCACTATTGTTTCCTAGTCACCTCGATTATTTACGTTGTTTTTTACAGGGGAACCCTATTAATGGCTGCACGGTGATGTTCAAACGAGAGGTATTTGGAGCGATTGGGCTTTTTGATGAATCACTTCCCTATACACATGACTATGATTTATGGTACCGCGCGATTCTGAACGGGTATGCACCTGTGATGCTGAATCAGTCACTCACCGCTTACCGTAATCATGAAGGGATGGGGACGCTTAAGTATTACGATGTCATTATGGCAGAGGCAGCTGCAACCAACGCTCGCTACAAGGGTCCGCTCCAACACTTGATCTCTTCGATGGGGGGGTAAGAAGGTTATGTACCGGGAAATTAAAGTGAATGACTTTCTACCAATCTTATTGGAGCAGTTGAAATTCTGTGAAAGTATACTGGATATCGGCAGTGGCACCGGTACCCTGCTTGAACGGTATGAAGCCGCAGTTGTCCTGGGACTAGAAATTCACAGACCTTACCTACTGCATCGTGAATATAAATCACCTCACATTATTCCAGTGCATGGTGATGCTAGTCATATGGATAAATTATTTCTTCCTAAGACGTTCTCGGCAGTCACTTTTATCGATTCCATAGAACACTTTGAAAGGAAGGAAGGACAGAGATTACTCGGGATGGCCGAGAGAATCGCCTATAATCGTGTAGTCGTGTTTACACCTCGGGGTTTTTTTCCGCAGGAGGGAACGGACCATTATCACTTGCAAGGAGAACATTATCAAAAGCATCGGAGCGGATGGGAGCCGGAGGACTTTATGGAGCTGGGATATGCTGTAACTGTACTTAAAGGCTTTCATCATGCTCAAAATCCATCGTTTCGTGAGGCGTATGGTGAAGGCCATGCTCCGGTAGATGCCTTATTGGCTTGCAAAACAGTATAAAGAGCGAGCTTCAGGTGAAGGAGGTGAGCGCATGAGTGAAGAACCTAAAGTGTCGGTGATCATTCCTTTTTATAACTGTCCATATGTGGATCTCGCCATCCAAAGCGTCTTGGAACAAAGTTATTCGAACATAGAGATCATTGTAATCGATGATGGATCTACTCTTTGGATGGAGAAGCTTGAGCCCTTCAAGGATAAGATTATTTATATACGAAAAAGCAATGGAGGAACCGCCTCCGCGCTAAACAAAGGTATAGGAGTGGCTACCGGAACTTATTTTGCCTGGCTAAGTGCTGACGATTTATTTCATCCGAATAAAATTAATCGCCAGATGCAAATGCTCAAGAGCACAGATACTTTGTTTAATTATACAGCCTATTATTATGTAAACGAGCAGGGTGGGCGGATTTCAGAGACGATAAGTATGATTTTTGACAGCAGGACACAGTTTATTGAGACCATGATGTTAGGCTGTCCGGTGAATGGAAGTACGGTCCTTCTCCATATGGATATCTTCCGCACAGTAGGGAAATTTAATGAGAAATTGTTGTATACACAAGATTATGATCTATGGCTGCGTATTTTGCCGTATTATACATGGTCTTATATAGAGGAACCGCTGCTTGATTACCGAGTTCATAACGAAATGGGCTCAGTGATTCACAAAGAGGAGCAGAAAAAGGAGATTGAGCAGGTACAAGCAAGACATCGCCGGGTTCTATCACGCTTGTTGCAAAAGGAGAGAGGGAAATGAAATTAATATTTCCTGTTCTAACTCTAACTAGGGGCGGGGCGCAGCGTATGCTCACGGAGCTGGCTAATCGTCTGACAGAAATGGGTCATGAAGTGACGATCCTCTTACCCAGTGATGGTGTCGTAGAATACGAGATGAAATGTAAACTGATCTATGCACAAGAAGGAGAACTGGCAGCAAGCGATTTTCCTGCAGGAGATGTGATTATCTCCAACTTCTATACCACAGTCGAAGTATCACAGCGGGCAAGTGAAGAGGGGAAAGGCATTCATGTTCGATTGGCGCTTTGTTATGAGCCTACCTTTTTACCTGACAATAGCCGTTCTTTTTCATCGTATAATATTGCACCTAACCTACTGGTTCTATCACACTGGCAACAAGGAATTGTCCAGATGAACCATGGGATTAAAGGGAGAATCGTACCGATCGGGGTAGGTCCTGTTTTTAAAAATACGAAAATCCGTGATCGTAATAAAAGGCTGGTAATTTCCGCGATTATGCGCAAACCAGAGGGCGGATTCTCAGCTCACCGTGAGCAGGATTATTTACTTCAGCAATTAAACAAGGTTAAAGCCCACCATCCAGAGGTTGAAATATATTTAATTTCTCCTCCCGGAGAACAAGCGGAATCTGCAACGCTACAAGCCCTAGTGAACGACGAACGTTACCAAATAAGAACTCCAGCGAATGATACAGAACTTTGTTTCCACTATAGTGAGAGCGACATTTTTGTAAGTTCGAGTACGTATGATACAGGTTCGTTACCAGGGATTGAGGCTATGCGTTGTGGTGCAGCGCTCGTTACGGTTTACGCCGGTGGGAATAAGGAATATTGTACACATGGTCATAACTGTTTAATGTCCTACCGGTTTGAGAATCGGCTTGCAGATGACATTATAACCTTAATCAGAGACCCGTCTTTACGCCGTCGATTGGCTCGTAAGGGTGAAGAGGTTTCACAGGATTTCACTTGGGAAAAAAGTACTCGAATATTTCAAAATATGTTATTTGAGATTGTATCAAGAAATCCATCTTAGTATGTCCCAAAATTATAAAAGAACCTTCAAATCCACAAAAAAAGTGGTTTGAAGGTTCTTTTGCAGTTAGAAGATGGCAAAGGAGTTCATCATTTCACGAAAAGACTGCGCATATTTTTCCGTACCGTAACGTGAAACCATATAATTTCTTCCTTGCTGGCGGAGTGCATTTCGCATTGGCATATTGTTCATTAGCTCTAGCCCTTCATTGACGGCCGTTTGGATGTTGCCAAGAGGATAAAATTTACCTGAAATATTATGCACAATAAAAGATCTAACGCCGTCGGAATCCGTGCTAAGTACGGGACAAGTGCAGCAAATGGCTTCCGCAACGGCATATCCAAATCCCTCTGTAACCGAGGTGGATAACAGAAACCCACCAGAATTGGCTATCGAGGAATAATAAATCGGCATCACATGATTTGGAATATTGGTAAAGGTACTCAGACGGTCATTTAGACCTAAGGTTTGCAATTCTTCTTGGAAGAGCTGCTTTTGATCCTCTGTGGCTAGTTCAGGATCATGAAACATCCATAAATGAAGGTTTGGTTTGTGAAGGCGAATTTGATGGGCAATTCTCAAATATTCGCGCCAATTTTTGTTGCTTTCCAGACGCCCGACCCAAGCGATGACCGGATCAGCGGGAGGCTCAGCAGGGATGTGCTGGAAGGACTGAACATCAACAATGTTGGGAATGACATACCGATGTAGCCATGGACAGATTTCAATAAACAGCTCCAGTAAATGATCCGTTGGTGGGATTAAGACAGCATTACAGTAGGAGCGGAAATAAGGAATAGCGTCTTTAATTAGATCTTCCGCATGACTCCGTTTTCCAAGTCCTTGAGATTCGTATATCAAAATACCGCCATAACCGAGCTCACGCAGACGCTTAAGCAATAAATAATCGGATGTAACAATAATGGCATCATAGTTATGTGTCTCAAGTACTTCTTTAATCTCCTCATCTATAGAGGAAATGAAGACCGGAAAGTTAGCCTTATTCTGGCTTCCTGAACCAGGCATTAGATATAAAACATGACATTCGATCCCATTACGCTGGAGACTCTCGCACCGCAGTTTATTTAAAGTCTCCACCCCGCCACTCGGTATATAAAACGTGAATAAAACTTTCATGCACGTGCCTCCTGACTTTTGCGGAGCAATACCGACTCGTTGAAATACGGCTTACTGTTTATAAGATACGCCGATGTGCATTCGCAGGTGACGGTAAACAGACATAGTTCCAAATCCTTTCAGGATAGCTTGTTCTTCGGAAGGTCATGCTAACGACTGTTACGCTGCACACATACAACAATAGAGATGGAGGATGAATTCATGATGCGATCCAAGATCAGCATGTCAGTCTCAGCCGCATTACTTCTAGGCTTGGTGAGTATTACAGGGTGTGGGACGAACACGGCAGGAAAGACTAATGTGCAAACTAATAGTGTCCGGGGGGTAAATGACGGACGTATCGGTGTAAACTCCGTGCGCGGAGGAACAATGGGTACGCATAATATTACAAAAATGGAGGTCAGTCAGGAGCTTGCTGATCGTATTGCTGCTATGCCTGAAGTTCGCACTGCGAACGTAATGCTTGCAGGTAAAAATGCGTATGTCGCTGTAACGTTACATGATACAACTACTGGTCTTCGAGCCAAAGGTACTACATCTTATCGAGCCAAATCGTCTACAGTTCCTCACAATTATGGACCGACTGGAGTAATGTCGGGTACAGGAAGAGTGAAAATAGGACGCGATGGAATGAATGATACAGGGGCCGTAACGAATGGAACGAACGGAACCTTAAGAGGCACTGTGAATACAGTCCCTGGTACAACAAGCACTGGACCTGCAACACTTGGCATGGGTACTCACAGAAATGGAACAACCGGAATGGGAAGTTTGGGAACAGGTACTGGAACGACTGGGACAAGAACCCATACTTATAATAATGGACCTCTGCTGAATAGCAACGGTTCGAAACGTGATGTCAATATGGGGATGGGTATTGGTAACGGAATGGGCCTGGGAACCAGAAATGCAACCGGAACCGGGACAGGAATGACAGATGGTTTGGGGACTGGAATGGGTATTCGCAGTACCACTCCAAACTACACCAATAGTACGCATGGTACGAATTACAGAAGTAATTCGACTCACATGAACAATACAAATAACACTATGAATATGAAAGAAACAGATACAGTAACTAAAGAAATTAAAGCGAAAATCGCTGCTGAAGTTAAAAAACATGATGCAACGATTAAGGATGTATATGTATCAGCAAACCCAGACTTTGTTGAGCGTGTTAACGTTTATGCAGAAGAGGCCCGTGCGGGTCATCCAATCAAGGGTTTTGTGGATGAATTCCGAACGATGGTTGAACGAATTTTCCCAACACGTAATTATTAATCAATAGTTCGATTTTATAAACCAAAAAAAAGCAACAGTCCTCACCTTTGTGGCGAGAATTGTTGCTTTTTTATTATATAACCACCTTATTAAATGGTAATTGGGCGACCGCCAATCCATACGCCTTGCAAATTCAATTCAGCGTCAAGACGCAGGATATCACCACGTTTTCCGGCTTCCAAGGTACCGATGGAACGCTCCATTCCAATGGATATCGCCGGAGTAAGGCTTGCAGCACGTGAGGCTTCTTCTAAGGTGAGCCCTACTTCTTGTACGAGATAACGGAAGCCACGAATCATGGTAAGTGTACTACCCGCCAAAGCGGCAGGGTTATCTTTAAGTGTGGCGATGCCATCTTGAACCAGCACAGGTAAATCACCGATTGTATATTCGCCATCACTAAGACCAGTTGCAGACATGGCATCTGTAATTAATAACAAATTGTTATCTTTTTTTAGATTAGCCACTAGAGAAATCGCTGCAGGATGAACATGTATGCCATCGGCGATGATCTCCGCACGTATGCGTTTATCGAATAGTACAGCACCAGCAGTTCCAGGCTTGCGGTGATGTAGCGGTGTCATTGCATTAAACATATGCACGGCTTGATTTAACCCGGCATCTGCCGCGGCAATAACCTCTTCAAAGGAAGCATCGGTGTGACCGAGAGCAGCGGTAATACCATGCTTACGTAGCCAGAGGATAGCTTCTAGTGCACCTTCGCGTTCCGGAGCCAATGTGACTTGCCGGATCATGCCCGGATAAGCATTCTCCCATTGTTCCAGCCACTCAATATTGGCAAGAACAATATGCTCAGGATTCTGAGCGCCGGACCATTTCGGGCTGATGAACGGTCCTTCCAAATGCATGCCCGCGATTTGTGTGTATGGCATCTCAGTGGCGCGATATGCGTTTATTTCAGCAAATACTTGGTCAATGGCTGGCTTAGAGGCAGTCATAGTCGTAGCCAGCATAGTAGTTGTGCCTTGGGAACTGTGAAATTTAGTGATGGTATTTAAAGATTCAGCATCACTATACATAAAGTCGTGGCCAGCTCCACCATGTACATGCACATCTACAAATCCAGGGATGAGCAGGTCTTCCGAAGCTTGACCATCAGCTGGCCAGTGCGCGTAAGCCTCTGGAAGCCATGCTGCCTCGCCGGCATAATGAATTTGCTCACCTGATACGGCAATCACGCCATGCTCAATTAATCCTTGGGGAGTCAGAACCTTACCAAACAGTAATTTTCCTGGTTCTTTATTTATTTCAGCCATTTTCCTGCTCCTTCATCTACAAGGACGATTACATTCGGATGGCTCTGCAGTAAAGATGCAGGGCATTGGGTAGTAATCGGACCTTCAACGGCATTCCGGATGGCTTCAGCTTTGCCAGCACCGCGTACTAACAATAGAATCTGGCGAGCTTTCAGAATGCCGCCGATGCCCATGGTTATTGCTTGCCGCGGTACATCGTCCAAAGAGTCGAAGAATCTGGCATTTGCTTCCCGTGTGTCTTCAAGCAAATCAACGACATGGGTTTTGCTGCTCAGATTGGCATCTGGTTCATTGAACCCGATATGGCCGTTGCTTCCAATCCCGAGGATCTGCAAGTCAACCGGTCCGTTTTCTTCCAGCATTTTGTCGTATGCGAGGCACTCCGCTTCCATATCTGCTGCATTGCCGTTAGGGATATGTGTCTGTCCTGGGTCAATATCAATATGATTGAATAATTGCTCGTTCATGAAACTGCGATAGCTCTGCGGGTGATCAACAGGCAATCCGATATACTCATCAAGATTGAAGGAAGTGGCTTTCGAGAAGCTTACAAGTCCTTTTTGGTGCATTTCAACCAATTTGGCATAAACACCAACTGGGGAACTTCCGGTCGCTAGACCGAGCACCGCTTTTGGATTGCTTTGAAGCAGGCTGGCGATAAGATTCGCACCCGTTTGTACAAAATCTTCATCACTATTGAACTTAAGAATATTCATTAAGATTGACCTCCTCGTTTGTTTCGGTAATGTTGGACATTCAAATAAGATTGCTCCAGTCTAGGAATAAAATCCCCAAAACGGGTGCTGACCATTCCAGTAAACAAAATATCAATGATGTGTAGCTGGGCAATACGTGAAGCCATATCTCCTCGGCGCATTCCTTTTTCCAGAGAAGAGGAGAAGAGTGGAATATCAGCCAGAGTTGCCAAGGTGCTGCTGCCGTAAGAGGTTAGAGCGATGGTGCTTGCTCCGCTGGCTTTGGCACAAGTTAAAGCATCAATGGTCTCTGGGGTTTCTCCGGAATACGATACTGCGAATACGACATCGCCTTCAGATAGCGAAGAGGCAGATGTAATCTGCATATGGGAATCAGCGAAAGCGGTGCAATTCACGCCAATGCGGATCAGCTTCTGATAGAAATCTTGTGCGACAATGGAGGAAGTCGCCATCCCGTAAAGATCCACTCGCCGTGCTTGGCACAATAAATTAACGGCTGCTTGTAATCGTTCCAGATCTAGGAGTGAAGTAGTATCCCGGATGGATGTCAGGTGGTTCGTTTGCATCGCTTCCACAATTACGGAAAGCGGGTTACCTGCAACGATATCCTGATAAGAAGAACCGCCATCCTGAGGCGCTGCATCGCTATGAGCAATTTCAGCCGCCAGCTTTACTTTGAAATCTGGGAAGCCTTTAAAATGTAGAACCTTACAAAAACGTGTGATAGTAGCAGGACTAATACCGCATTGCTCCGCGAGTTCTGTGATGCCCATATGAACGATTTCACCTGGTGATGACAGGATCCGTTCCGCCAGCTTGCGCTCCATTTGAGACAGCTTGGACTTTTCATGCTCAAGTGCATATAAAATTGGGGACATCAATCCACCTCGACTTCTAATGTAACTTTTTAAAATTATTTTTAAAATTACTTCTTTAAATAAGAAAATTATTTTCATACTCAGAATAAAACAAAATCTATCCGGATGCAAGGGGTAAAAATGAATACAAGAAGGATAATATGCGAGAATTATTAGTCTCTCTTCTATATTAAATAAAAACGGCCCACTCACAGAAGACTGCGAGGTGGACCGTTTTTGAACAATACCTGAAACGTGCTATACCGTAGAACGTTCAATAATGCGATACTCAAGCTTACGGTGTACAGGATGACTATCATTATTTTGGATCTGATCATAGATGATCCGAAAAGCTGTAACGCCCATTTCGGGTAACTGGTTATCTATGGTGGTTAGACCTAAAAGTCGTCCGATCGGCTGGTCGTCAAATCCGATGACGGCCAGATCCTCAGGAATACGGATACCGTTCTTCCACGCTTCGATGATTAGACCGGCTGCCACATGATCGCCTGAAATAATTAGGGCATTAGGCCGGTTCTTCATTTTCAGCAGTTGGTGCAGTACACGTCCACCGTCCTCTTCATTCATACAGTTATACATCATCCATTCTTCCTGAAAAGGCTGGCCTGTAGCGGCTAGAAAGTCACTAAAGGCAATTTGCCGAATAGAACTACTGCTGCCATGTTGTCTGCCTTCACAGTAACCTATCTGTTCATACCCCTTATCATGCAAGTACTGCAGGCCGGAGCGAAAAGCGGAATAATGTTCGATATACACAGAAGAGAAGCGGCGTTCACCTCTATCTTGGCAGATGACTATCGGGCCATATGCTGTATATTCATCAATGACTTCTGAGCTCATTCTCGTAGATACAATTACCACGCCGTCAATTTCTTTGTTGCGCAGCATCTCCAGTACCTTGAGTTCTTCTTCATGGCGGTAATCGGTCTGGCACAGAATCAAGCGGTATTGCGCTAGCAACGCTTCTTGGGCTAAGCCTTCAATAATTACAGAAAAATAAAAAATGTTGATATTAGGGATAATAACGGCAATGGCGTGGGTACGGCCGGTAATTAGATGCACGGCATTCATATTACGCGTGTAGTTTAACTTTTCAATCGTATTTAAAACAGCGGTTCGTTTGGTTTCACTTACATAAGGATGATTATTGAGTACTCGCGAGACCGTTGTCACGGAAACACCAGCCATACGGGCGATTTCTTTTATATTAGCCATTCGAGAACAACAGCCTCCCTTTGGTGTTTGAGTGTAGTGTCTAGTCTTTTTATTCTATCATATCGTCCGTAAATTACTTTGCAAATAAAAAGCTTGCTATGGAATCCATTTCATAAATTAGACTGTAGTTGCAAGGGATTACCGGACTAAACCGGCGTAACCTAACGGGCGTGACGGACCGGTACATCTAGTTTCATTTTTAATGTAAAGATCCTAGCATCGGCTTCATTTAAAATCTACAAAAAACGGTTGTCATCGTTAAAAGATGACAACCGTTTTTTTCTTTGTAGCTATACAGTTTGTGACGCTTTTGGTGCTCTATTGCGTAGCATCTCCCACACAATAAACGCAAGGACAAGCATCTGAGGCACTAAAGTTTCCCAAGTTGGATACATCCCGAGCCAGCTAATAGAAGGTAATCCATCCTGTACATGTGCGGGTAGTTTCCCTGCGACTTGAAGGGAGTGAATGCTCTCTCCAAGAAAGCGAAATACTAAATAGTAAATAAGAAGTGTAGCTGTACGGAAGAAGGCGGCAATCGGCAATTTCGCACTTAAGGCAATAATTGCGTAACCTACAATTGCTAGAATGACTAGAGCACTACCGATCCCTAGCAGCAATTGAGACACTTTAATGGAAGGGGCCATCCCTACATAAAAAATGGTGGTTTCTGCTCCTTCACGTAAAATCGCAAGCGCTGCTACGGAGGATAAAGACCAGAGATTGCCCTTGGCTAATGCTCCATCCACTTGCCGTCCAACATAGTTGTTCCAATTTGCGGTATTTGATTTACTATGCAGCCAGCGTCCAATGGTAAGCATCATAATGACGGCTACAAGACCTGTGATGCCTTCAATCATCTCGCGTGCTCCACCAGATGCCGCGCGGGAAATGGTATAGGTGAGTAGAACGGCTAATCCGATACTCGCTACAAGTCCTACAGCTGCGCCAGACCAAATCCATTTCTGTGCTTTTGTGTTCCCATCACGTTTCAGGTAGGCAAGAAGGGCAGACAATACGAGAATCGCCTCCAGTCCTTCACGCAGAAGAATTAGCGCAGCATCCCAAGCATTATAGGTTGTCTCACCAGCCAAAGGAGTCAGCTCAGTGACCATATTATCCATGATCTTTAAGGCTTGATCTAGCTTAGGTGGATTAGAGAGCAGATAGCCAGTGACTGCTGCACTTTCGTTCTCAATATTGGTGTATACCGCTGGAGATGCGATCTGTACTTGTCCTTCAGCAGAGGGCCAATCTACGATGAATTGCTCCATGATATTAGCTGCTTCTGCGCTGTTGCCTGCTTTGGCGGTGGAAGAAGCTTTGTTGAGATGGCTGATCAGTCCTTCAATAGATGCTGGTTTACCGGAAGTATCCCCAGCATCTATTGCTTTGCCTTCACTGTAATCAGCAAGCAGCTGATATAAGGCTTCTGCTTCTGATTTCGCCGACTCCTCGCGGAGCGGTTCTGCCTGCAGCGCAATGCGCAGCAGGCTGATCTTCGTCTCCAGCAAGCTGTAGACGGCGGAATTGTCGGCCCGGATGTTGCGCTCTGCCGGCTTCCATCCGCTGACGATGTCACGGTACGCTGCCGCTGCCGCGCTCCAGTCGGCGCTGCGCACCGCATCCCGCGTGCGCTCCGCCGCGGGCAACAGCTTCGCCGCCGTCTCCTGGCCGGCGGCTCCAGTGTCACCGCCGTCCGTGCCGGAGGCGGCGGTGACATACGCGTCCACGCTTCTTGCGAGCGTGGACAGTGCCGTTTTGGCGGGCGCACCATCGCCCGCCGCAAGGGCCGCCGCCGCGTCTGCAAGCGCGGCGTCAACGGCGGCAGCCGGACCGGCAAGTGCCGGGTCCGGCGTGTTCGCGTTCGCGGTGCGCCACAGCGCTGCGAACGCTTCTACATCGGCGGCGGCCGCGTCCCAGCGGCTCTGGCCGGCTTCGACGAGCGCGCTGCCGACAGGCGGCAGCAGCTCGTCGACCGAGCCATCACCCTTCGCCCCCGCCGGGATAGATAGCATCAGTATACATATGATGCTAAACAGAATCAGTACGGCTGCCTTCGATAGCAGCCGTTTATTAAGAGAGTACATCGGGATAATCCCCTTTCAATAATGGACAGGAACATTCGATTGGAAAATTAGAGCTGGCTTAGCCTAAAAGTGTTTCCCCGATGTAGCCGCCTTGGCGAATACCTGGGAAGCAGGCAAATACCGCACTGCCTGTATGCGTCATATATTCGTTTAGCCGATCACTTTTCGAGAGGCGCTGCTGGATCGCAACAAATTGCTTCATTAAATCCCGTTGAAAGCTGATGAATAATAATCCTGCATCGAGTTGACCTGTTGCGATATCTAATCCGCTGGAAATGGAGTAGGAGCGGCGCAGCATTTTGACGGTGCCGTCACCATGCGCTAAGGCAGAATGTGAATCCGGCGGAATGACGGGCTTCCCGGAAGCATCAGCCGCTTTCAGATTCAGATCATCGAATTCATCCTTTGCACCGATAGGTGCTCCGTTATGACGATAACGGCCGAAGGTGGCTTCTTGATCGCTCAGAGAGGAACGGTCCCAGACCTCAATTCGGAAACGTACACGGCGAACTGCCATATAAGTGCCGCCGCTCATCCATGAAGGACCGTCACTGCTGCTGTTCCAGACCACTTCGTTCATTTCTGCTTCGTTCGTAGTATCTGGATTTCCTGTGCCGTCTTTAAAACCTAGAAGATTACGCGGCGTCGCTCCCTTAGGATCTGCTGTTCCTGTGCGCTGGAAGCCTTCCTGTGTCCAGCGGAGTACGGCTGTACCACGGGCGATACGTGCCAGATTTCGGATGGCATGGAAGGCCACCTGCAGATCATCAGCACATGCTTGGACACAAATATCTCCACCACACCACTTAGGATCCAGGTTGTCTCCCGTAAATGCTGGAAGGTCGGCTAATAGGGTTGGACGCTTGGAAGATAAACCGAATCTGTTGTCAAAAAAAGAAGGACCGACACCAAAGGTAAGCGTACAGCGTGAAGGGTTTAAACCATCCACTTCACCTGTATCGGAGGGTGGGAGATTAGGGTTGTCATTGACGTCGCCAATGAGGCTGCCAGTAGTAAGAGAAGCTGCGGCAGTTGTCCATGCTTGCATTAGCTTTTTTACATCGGATAGCTTCGTTGTGGTCAGATCAAAGGCTGCGAAGTAAATAAAATTTTGCGCAGGGGTTAGAATGCCGGCCTGATGACTCCCGTAAAAAGGAATGGAATCAGCATCGGAGGCTGCTGTTGGCTCAGCTACGGCATTGCGCGCAGCCATAATTCCACCAACACCTCCACCACCTAATAATAGACCAAGGCTAGTGGCGCCAGTAAGCCGCAGCATATCGCGGCGGCTTAGTTTTTTATCTAATATAAGATTGCTCTTGGTTTCTCCATTGAGAGGGGCACCCTCTGCATTCACTGGTACACCGGTAGATCTATTTTGCTTATTCATGATGATCACACTCCTAGAATAGTTCCCATGTTGGACAATGGCTCAGCCAAGGCATCCAAATTCTGACTCAACTTACGCACATCTTCTTCCTTCAGCTCTTCATAGGAAACATATCCATCTCCCGATTTGAAAGGAGCAAGCTCAGCTTGCAAGGCTGCAAACCGTTCACCAATCGTTTTTTCCAGCTCAGCATCTTTTTTCGCCAGTTCTGGCTTTAACAGCTCGTATATCTTTTGGGCACCTTCAACATTAGCGACGAAATCGTACAGATCTGTGTGGGAGTAACGTTCTTCCTCACCTGTTACTTTAGAAGAAGAAACCTCATTAAGCAGTTCTACAGCACCAGTAACGAGCAGATTGGCATCGATCTCTACGGTCTCTACTTTCGCACGTAGAAGCTGGGCATCTTTCAATAATTGGTCAGCAACTTCGGTCATATCTTTGGTAGTGTTATCCTGCCAAAGTGCCTTTTCAAGCTTATGGAAGCCGCGCCATTCAGCAGCATCTACGTCATTCTCACGGGCATCAATATTCGGATCCAAATCACCAAGTGCTTCTGCAATCGGCTCAATTCGCTCGTAATACATGCGGGCTGGTGCATAAAGTGCCTTTGCATCCTCAATCTTTGCTTCTTTAACTGCGTTCGTGAAATTTTCTGTTTGCTTTACAAATTCATCACATTGCTCGATGACATATGTACGATATTGTTCAACCGCTGATGTAAAGTCGGCAGTAGTTGCTGTAGTAGTATCAGATGTATTTGTTGCCTTGGTACTGTTAGCAGCAGCATTTGCAGAGTTATTATTGCTAGTGTTGCTATTACTGTTATTGTTGTTACTGGCACACCCGGTAAATAGTATGGAGGCTGCAAGTAGACCTGCAGGCACGGCATATGTGAATTTCATTGAATGAAGCCCCCCTTTTTTTATATGTGAATGATAATCGTTATCATTTATGCTGGACTTATCATAAGTCCGTATACATTTACTGTCAATATAAAATTGTGATGTATTTCATAGTTATATTTTGCAAGATAAAAAAACTCCCGGGACTGGGAGTTGAGTTTGTAGAAATATATCTAATTTTGGGGTCCGAAACTCTACTTAAAATGCGAAAAATTTACTGATAACGTCATCTGGGACCGTAACCCTCTTAAGGAGATGATGAATACACTGTTGAAGCGGGCAGTCAACGACCAACAACACAAAACAGCGATTCTCCAATAATGGATGAATCGCTGCTATGTGCTGCATACAGTTTTTATAATTAACCGAGCTGTCTCATTTATAGGAAAAAGCTACTTATTCGACAGCCTCATTCTGTGTCGTCTTTATTTTATTGTTCATTATGGGATTCATGTTCCGTAGTGGGATGATTTTTGAATACTTCTGCGGCTTCCTCAGCAGAAAATTCCGGTTCGAATTTACCAACTAGTGGCAATTTGTTTAATTTCGTAGTTTGTACCTCTGCCTTAGTAGGTTGATTATTTTTCGAGTTGCTCATACTTACACCTCCTTTTAATAAGAAACAACAAGTTGTAGTTTGCCCTGTAAGGAGATGATTCTATCCAAGAGATTTCAAGTTTTGCGGGTGAATGTCCTCACTAAAGCGGTGTAATAAGCTTCGGATGGTTAAGCCCATTTTGTAGTTATGACAGCACCATTAACTTCATCAATACATAATATGTTTTGACTGTATCCCTTTACCTTGTTATACCAAACAAACCCAGGGCAAGGAGGGGTGACACCATTGAAGGGGAACGAACACCACAGCAAATTTCTGTTGACTCATCGTGAGCGCGAAGTTTTCGAGCTTCTCGTGCAGGACAAAACGACTCGTGATATCGCTGGTTTATTATTTATCAGCGAAAAAACAGTTCGGAACCACATCTCCAATGTAATGCAAAAACTAAACGTTAAAGGCCGTTCACAAGCGGTTGTCGAGCTGATCAAGCTTGGGGAGCTGAAAATATAGCTGGCCATGTCTTCGGAAGTGACGCGTTTAAGCCTTCTCCACCTCTAGGGGTGAGGGAAGGTTTTTTGTAGTGTCCGGAATATTAGATTTGACTACATTTTATGGATTGACGGATATTGGGAATGGTTGTAAAATCATCTTAAAGTTAAAACCTTTAAACTTTTGAAATCATTTTGATACTTTCGATAAAGGTGAAACTGACATTCAATGTTCGATTCTCAGTCAGGACGTAGTTGTGGTGAGAAGAGTTAGTCCTTTTTTATTTCCCTAAAAGTTATAACGTTTAAACTATTGAACTTGGAGGCATAGAAGCTTAGATGAACATTCATGATGTAGCCAAAAAGTCGGGGCTCTCTGTAGTGACCGTATCCAGAGTTATTAACAATTCACCTTCTGTACGTGAAGGCAATAGGCGGAAAGTGCTGAGTGCTATGGAGGAATTAAATTATCAGCCCAATTCAGCGGCGCGGAGTCTCGTGCGTGGCAAGACGGGAGTCATCGGTATGTCGATTACCAACTTTAACGACTCTTTCTATGACCGCGTGATTCGCGTGGTGAACCGGAAGCTGGCAGAACAAGGTTACTTCTTGGCCCTGTCGATAGCCGAGAATGAGGATGAAGGCGTTAACTTCCTGTTTCAGAAGGACCGCGTTGACGGGATTATCCTGTTATCTCCGCTTGAGGAAAAAGAATATGTGGAGGAGCTGAAAAGAAAAAATATTCCGTTTGTCTTGCTGGATAACCAGCTCCAGCATGAGGATGTTCCCAGTGTCGTCGTCGATAACTATCAAGGGGGGTATGAAGCTACCAAGCACTTGATTGGTCTTGGACACACCCAGATCGCCTATATCGGTGGCCCTTCGGTGTTCCTGAGTGTAGCAGAGCGCAAGCGGGGTTATGTACAGGCGCTGGATGAAGCGGGACTATCGCCTTTCGGCACGGAATATTGCGGATTTACGGTAAGTAGCGGTTATGAGGTGGCCAAGAGATGGATCCGTGAAGATAAGCTGCCGACAGCCATTTTTTCAGGAGACGATTTTATTGCTTTAGGTGTTGTTCAAGCCCTGCGTGAGGAGGGGATTCTGGTACCTCAGGATATCTCAGTGGTTGGCTTTGATGATCAGCAGTTCGTAGGTGAATTTTATCCCCGATTGACGACAGTCAGACAGCCTGAGGCGCAAATGGGCAGCATTGGTGTTGATTTGCTGATGAAATTAATCAATGGGGAGGTGATGCCAGCTGTTGTAACGAAGCTCGCTCCTCAGCTTCTCGTGCGTGAATCCACCGCATCTGTAAGGTTAACCTAAATATTAGGAGTGAAACGAACTGTGAAGTACTTTTTGGGAGTCGATGCAGGGGGCAGCAAAACTTATGCAATGATTGCAAATGAACAGGGAACGGTCATTGGTGTAGGCAAGGGAGGGAACGGGAATCATCAAAACAATCGTGAACAGGCAGAGAACAGTTTGCACCAGGCTGTATCGGGAGCGATTATAGCGTCGGGGCTGACAAAGGATCAGATGGAGTATTCCTGGTTCGGTCTGGCTGGAGCGGACAGAGAATCCGATTTTCGAATTTTACGACCAATCATCAGCAGACTTGGCCTTCCCCGAACTGAGATTTCCTGCGATACCTGGATTGCCTTGCGATCAGGTACAGAGAGTAATTATGGGATCGTGCTGATCTGCGGCTCGGGAGTGAACTGCGCCGGTAAAAATCCGCGAGGCGTTACATACCAATGTGGTGGATTTGGCTATCGGTTCGGTGATTACGGCGGCGGCTATGATCTAAGTATTGAGGTATTCCGTAGCGTTCTTCGGGCGGATGATGGAAGAGAGAAAGAGACTGTCTTAAGCGAACGCTTAATTCATTTGCTGGGCTATTCCAGTGTTTCGGAGTTAAGGGAGGATTACCTGGATCATTCCAGAGACTTGCCTCCTCAGATTGCTGAGCTGCTGTTTCAAGCGGCAGATGAAGGAGACCAGGTTGCCACCCTACTGCTAACCAAGCAAGGGGATGAGCTGGGTTTGGCAGCGGTATCGACAATCCGCCATTTGGCTATGGAGGAGGATTCCTTTGACATCGTACTTGCAGGCAGCCTATTGACCAAGGGGGATCGCTCAGGCATCATCCGGCGGGCCATTGAACAGAGAGTGAAGCATTCAGCTCCAAATGGCACTTTAAGGATTCTAACCCGGGAACCGGTTGTAGGCGCGGTCGTTTTGGCAATGGAAAGCAGCGGTGTGTGTGTGAATCAGGAGGTTCTTGATCGTCTATCACTGGGTAAGGAGGGGCTATTATTATGAAGGAGACTCTGAAGCTCGTTGTCATCGGAGCGGGTTCATCGTATACGCCTGAGCTTATTGAAGGCATCATCATGCACCATAAAAAGCTTCCCGTCCGCGAAGTATGGCTGGTGGATATTGAGGCGGGAAAGGAGAAGCTGCATACGATTGCGGAATTAAGCAAGCGTATGATTGCTGAGTCCGGACTACCGATTACCGTGACCCAGACGCTTGAGCGCAGGGAGGCCATCGCCGGAGCAGACTTTATCTGCACTCAAATCCGGGTAGGTATGCTGGAAGCGCGGAAATGGGACGAATTAATTCCGCTTCAATACGATGTCATCGGTCAGGAGACGACGGGTCCCGGAGGGATGATGAAAGGCCTGCGGACCATTCCGGTTATTCTGGATATTTGCAAGGACATCGAGGAGCTAGCTCCGGATGCCTGGTTGCTGAATTTTACGAATCCGGCCGGTATGGTAACTGAAGCTGTTCACAAATATTCATCGGTAAAAAGCGTAGGCCTGTGCAACTCGCCGATCGGTTTTCAAAAGTGGCTCTCTGAGTTCTTCGGACTTCCTATGGAGAAGATCTACGCGGAGTTTGTCGGCATCAACCATCTGCACTGGGTATCCGATATCGTAATTGACGGTAAAAGCAAGCTACAGGAGCTCATTGATTACCCCCAGAACTACAAGGCGAGTAATGTGCCGTTTGATTCCTGGGACCACCGGTTTCTGAATGCTTTGAAAGCCATCCCTTCTTATTACCTGAGCTATTACTACATGACGGACGCGATGCTTGCGGAACAGAAGGAAGCAGCAGCAACGACCGGATCGCGCGCTGAGGTAGTGAAGAAGGTGGAGGAAGAGCTGTTTGAGCTGTACCGGAACGTAGAGCTAAATGAGAAGCCAAAGCAGCTGGAGCAGCGTGGTGGAGCCTATTACTCGGAGGCGGCAGTGCTGCTGATGCGCTCCATTTATAATGATTCCCGCGATATCCAGACGTTGAATGTAAGGAATAACGGAATGATTGACTTCTTGCCGGACGATGCCTCCATTGAGGTGAACTGTTTGGTAACCAAACAAGGTCCGCTGCCGATTCCGCTGCGCAAAATTCCGCAGCCCGTCAAAGGCCTGCTGGCCGCGGTCAAGCAATACGAGAGCCTCACCATCGAGGCAGCTGTGCACGGAGACCGGGATATGGCCCTGCAGGCTATGGTTCATCATCCGCTCGTGCCTTCGGTCACCGTAGCTGAACAGCTGCTGGATGAAATGCTGGAGAAGAACAAAGCGTTTTTGCCGTTGTTTCACTAGAATCGTCCAGAGGAGGAAAAACGGATGAACACGGCCGAGAAACCAAGTAGATGGAAGAAATTCACCAGTCAATTGGATTTACAGTCCATGGTTTGGCCGGGAATTATCTTTGTATTCATTTTTAGCTACATTCCGATGTATGGCGTGGTTATGGCGTTCCAGCAATACGATATTTTTGGCGGCATTATGAAGAGCCCCTGGGTTGGATTTATGCATTTCAGAATGTTCTTCGAGGCACCGGAGTTCTGGAATGTGATGCGAAATACCATTGTGATTAGTTTGCTTAAATTGATTATCTCTTTTCCAGCACCGATTCTTCTTGCACTAATGCTGAATGAGATCGGTAATATGGGCTTTAAACGCGTTATCCAGACCGTCAGCTATTTACCGTATTTCCTGTCCTGGGTTATTGTATCCGGTTTTGTATTTTCGCTGTTATCTGTTGACAACGGAACGGTAAACTATGTGCTGGAGCGATTCAATCTGGTAGGAGAGCCAGTTAACTTCCTGGCATTACCCAAATACTTCTGGTCTATTCTAGTAAGTGTAAATGTGTGGAAGGAGGTCGGATTTGGGAGCATTGTCTATCTGGCCGCGATTGCAGGCATTGATCCGACTTTATATGAAGCCGCTTCCATAGACGGAGCAAGCCGATTTAAGCAAATTCACTTGATTACACTCCCCTGCATTACCCCCATTATCATCATCTTTATGATTCTTGCCATCGGCAGTCTGCTTAGTGCGGGCTTCGAGGACATTTTGCTGCTGGCAACCAATCCAATCCTGCGACCCTACTCCGATGTTATCGACACCTATGTGTACCGTGTGGGGATATTAAATGCCAGATTCTCTTATGCGACAGCGGTAGGGCTTTTCAAAGCGGTAATCAGTGTCATTCTGCTGGTAATGGCCAACAAAATCGCGCGCCGGGCAGATGTTAGTCTCTGGTAGGTACTACTACTCATAGCGAATGCTTCCGATGTAAGTTTTATTGGGATGTATCGATTGTAAGTAATGCTCCATAAACCTTTTAGGAGAGGTGAACAATGAGACTAAGCCTAGGCGACAAAATCATGCAGCGGACTATTTATATCCTTTTGACGCTGCTGGCGCTACTTATGCTGTACCCATTTTGGAACGCGCTGGTCATTTCCTTTAATCTAGGGAGCGATACGGCGCTCGGCGGTGTAACCTTGTTGCCGAGAGCATTTACCCTGGAAAATTATTATATTGTGTTTCAGGATCATCGCCTGCTGAATTCTTTTCTGATCACCATTCTTAGAACGCTCGGCGGCACGGCATTGTCCGTCTTCTTCACGGCCCTGTTAGCTTACGGAATGTCCAAGAAAACATTGCTTTTTCGAAAACAATATATGGTGTTCTTCATGATTACGATGTTCTTCAGTGGAGGGCTCATCCCTAGTTATTTACTAGTTCGCTCTTTGGGTATGCTGGACACCTTTTGGGTTCTGATTATCCCCGGCATCATCAGCGTCTGGAACATGATTGTCATCCGCACCTTCTTCAACGCTTTGCCGGAGGGGTTGGAGGAATCAGCCAAAATCGACGGTTGCAGTAACTACGGCATTTTCTTCCGGATCGTTATTCCCGTCTCCGGCCCTGTGCTGGCCACGATTGCTTTATTTACTGCGGTCGGTTACTGGAACGACTGGTTTACGGGAGCGATCTATATTACGAAAGACGAACTGCTTCCTATACAGACCCTGCTGCGGCAGGTTATGAACTCCAACATTATGACCCAAATTGGTTCATCGAATGCCATCGCGCTGGATCATATGAACCGAAATCGGACGATTACTACGAAGTCACTGACCATGGCTACGATGATGATCGCTACTATTCCGATTATCCTGACGTACCCTTTTCTCCAAAAGTACTTTGTTAAGGGCGTAATGATCGGTTCATTGAAAGAATAGCAGTCTCCATATTATGTAGAAAGAAGGGAAAAGAATGGGCAATCGTATGAAATGGGTATCGCTTCTGCTGACTTCGCTGGTGCTTCTTCTCGCTGCCTGTAGCGGAGGGGGGAATTCTAACACTTCACCAAACACAAGTGAGAAAAATCTGAATACCGAGGTCGCCACTGATGACGGCAGCGGGATTAAGCCCGTCACCTTCAGCTTTTATGGAAATTACGACTGGCTTACGACATCACCATGGGGGGATAATGAGGCGACAAAATGGATTCAGGAGAACCGTAAGGTTAATGTTGAACCGATTCAATCGGGAGGTGCGGCCGGAGAAAAACTCAACACGATGATCGTCGGTGGTGATTTACCGGATGTCATTTTTACTGACCGGGGATCCTCAGTGGAACGGCTGGTGCAGGCAGGGCAACTTGTTGCGCTGGATGATTACTATGACAAGTATCCGAACTTCAAGAAATATGTGAAGGAATCCACCCTGAATTTGCTCCGTTCAGATGACGGAAAAATCTATCAAATTCCCAACTGGTATACATCCGGGCAATTCGGCAACGGCGGATGGATGGTGAATAAAGATATTTATAATGAGCTCGGCAGACCGGCGCTGGAGACCTTTGATGATTTGTATCAATATTTACGCTTGGTGCAAGAGAAGTATCCGGATGTTGTACCTCTGGAGGTTGGCGAGAAGGGGGCAGGTCTGGAAATTATGTATGGCGGTTTTAAGGAGAACTCCACCAGTAAGTTCATTTCACTCATGGGACATCCGGAAGGCGACAAGCTGTCATCTATCTTGGACGATCCCGCTTACGAGGAGATGGTGCTGTATATCAATAAGCTCTATCGTGAACGGCTGATTACGCAGGATGCACTGCAGCAAACCCAGGATGCGGTCAAAGAAAAGGTCAATACCAGCCGGGTAGCGGTCATGGTCGAATCCAATATCACTACGTATGGAGCCGAGGGACACCGTGCACTGACTGCGAACAATCCGGACAGCGGTTATGAAATTATTTGGCCGATTCATAAAGCCGGACTAGACAAAACACAAGTGTTTGTAAGCGGTTTCGAGACGCTGGGTTGGAACGTCAGTGTCATTACGAAAAAGGCCAAGGATCCGGAGGCCATCTTCGCTTACTTTGACTGGATTACGGGTCCGGAGGGACAGAAGGTGCTTTTCTTCGGTCCTAAAGGCTTGTACTGGGATGAGGAGGACGCAGACGGAGCACCAATTCCGAATGAGAAATACAAGACGACTCCTGCTAACGAGCGTACCGAAACGATGAGAAAATTCGAGGACTTTAACTGGGCGGGAAATACGACCTTTATTGATACGGCGAAAATGAGCTTAGAGGCGTTGCTTTCCGCGAACCAGAAATCATGGGAGACAGTGGCGCAGTCCACGGTGACCTGGAAAACCGCGCTGGACATTACGGAATTTGTGAATACCGATCCGCTTCCGGATACGGAGATTGGCATCATCGCACAGAATGTCGGGGATATTTATACCCTTGCTTACGCACAAATGGTTCAGGCGAAGTCGGATGAAGAGGTATTGTCGGCACTGGAGACAGCCAAAAAGAACACCCAAAAAGCGGGGCTGGATAAGCTGCTTGAGTTCAGAACCGAAAAATGGCAGGAGAATGTCAAGAAAATCAACGCGACGAAATAAGACTTTTATAAAATCTTATACTTGTGGAGGCGATATTATGGCATTTGCTCTGAGATCGAGATGCATAGCAATGTTAAGCTTCGTATTGGTTTCTTCAATAGTAGGTGGTTCCGTGCCGGCTAAGGCCGATGAGGAGAGTAATCCCCCTTTTGAAACGGAAGTTATTGTACGGACCGTAAACCAGTTTAAGAACACGGCGGATGTCCATAATTTCATCCAGCTGTCCACAAGCTACGGTGTCGATGTCATCAGCATGAACGTGAAGCAGGATGAAGATGATGAGGTTCCGTCTGGAAGTGTATTTTATCAGAGTGATATCGCTCCGATCGCGCAAGGCTACGAGAATTTCGATGCCCTGCAGGCTGTCATTACAGCAGCCCATGCTGCAGGAATCAAGGTTCATGCCTGGATTCCCCAGTTCCATGATCAGCAAGCCTTCCTTGCTCACGATGAATGGCAGATGCAAGCGCTGGTTAACGGGGTTCAGACTCCGTTCACAGGTTCTAACGGCAACGAATACTTCGTCAATCCGATTCACCACGAAGTGCAGCAGTATGAGCGTTCCATCATTCAGGAAGTGATCGAGAATTATGCTGTTGACGGTGTTGTGCTAGACTGGATCCGCTTTGACAATTACAACATGGACGTCAGTGATTACACGGCCCTGAAGTATCAGGCGCAGTTCGGGTATTCCCCGCTCAGCATTGACTTCGATACGGATTCGCCTCAGCGTGAGCAGTGGAATGAATGGAGAACTGAACAAATTGGACAGTATGTGGGCGATATCCGTGAGGATATTTCCGAATCCTCAAATCCGGATGTGCAGCTAGGTGTGTATATTTTGCCGCCGGAATTTACAGAGGTTGGACAGAATGTAGCCAAATTCAAAGATGATATCGACTTTGTCGCACCGATGGCGTACTTTGATGACTGGGAGTTCAATAGTGATTGGGTATACAGCACTTCCTACGGCATCCTGAAGGATACGAGCGACCGGATTAGCGGCAGTGACGTGGAAATTGTTGCGACGCTGGATAATGACTGGACTGATGATCAATATCAGGAGATTTACAAGGGAATCCGCGAGAATTATCCGGACGTGAAGCGTCTGTCGTTCTTTGCTTACGGGGCCTGGCCAGAAGATGAGCTAGCCAATATCAAAGAACGTGAAACCTGGCCGACGCCAGGCTGGACGCCTCCGGTAGAACAAGACTATCCGGCTCAATTACCAGCAGGATGGAAGGCTCGAAATATCGGTTCCATGCCGGGGAACGTTACCTACAATTCATCCAATAAGCAATTTACACTCAGCAGTAGCTCTACGGATATTTGGGGAAATGGAGATCGACTGAATTATATATACCAATCCGTGAGTGGCAATGCAGAGATTATTGTAAAAGTGCAGTCCACTAGCCGATTGGACGGCTGGGCCAAGGCTGGTATTATGATTCGGGAGTCGCTGGGTCATAATTCGAAGCACGCGGATATGATGCTTACCCCCGAGAATGGGGCAACCTTCCAGTATCGTGCAGAGACAGCGGGTAATATGGTCGACCATACTGCGGCTGCCTCGGCTCCAAGATGGCTAAAGCTGACCAGAAGTGGAAATACCTTCAAAGGCGCTATTTCGACGAACGGGAATAACTGGCAAACGGTCGGAACTGTTCAGATCCCGATGAATCGCAAGGTGTATATTGGCATAGCGCTCAGCAATCCGGGGGATGATTCGAGGAATAAGGCCGTGTTTGGAAATGTGAAGGTTACGGATTAAGCCTAATACAATTACAACTATACATCATCATTCGCTTTATTTTTTATGGGCAAAGCAAAGATATCAGAGGCTTGATTTGTATTTAGACCTCCTGGAAAGCACCCGAAGCCTGGGGATTTGCTGTCAGGGAGAGAAAGAACGGATACCGGCTGACTTTGGAATCTGAGGATGTAATATAATCGGCAGAACACAGTGAAAACAGATTGGGTTAGAAGACATTCATCTCCGAAATACGGGTGAATGTCTTCTTTCTTTGCTCATAGTGTTCTGAAAATGTCATTTATCGTGTAATACAAAGCATTAAGTTCTTCCATATAAACTGTTTTTATTTTGGTTTTATCAGGATTGTCACTTATCATTTCCATAAAGACATCCGGATCATTAATGATACCATTAAGACTTGCGCGCTTTAACAATTCTGCATCGGAAATATCATCCTTAAACGACAGTCTTAAGATTTCCATAGTGTCGTTTACTATACCTTTGAAATTCTCTTCTTCCCCAAAGAAAGTTGCAATCTTATTCAAAAAGTCTGCATATTTATCTGGTATTTTTGAATTTTCTGAAAAAAATATCATTTATATCTTCTCCCTATATTAATCGAATTTTTAAATAGTTTTAAGTAATTGGCCAGTCTGAAATCATCTAATTATAGTCAGAAACATTATAATTGGATTTGGAACAATTGGCGGTTAAAAATGATACAGTAGTACTGTTTACACAGATTAAGTGAGTACGATATATCGGAAATTCTAACTTGTTTTATAGAGTTAAGTTATAGTTGACCAATTCGAAAGCGGCGGAGGCTGGGAATGCTAAAGACAGTATCAGTTATTTTTAATGAGCGACCAAAAAGGTGGGGATTAAGAGGGGATCCATATCTTTGGGATGAGCTAGAGAGGTACTTTCAGGAAGTGAATTATCCATGTACAGGTGAGGAGTTTGCAGAGATATTCAAATACGCATTTGAGGAATTAACAGGAAGTAGCTTAGGTGATTTAGATAAACAAATCTATTGTGAGAAATACAGTCATGGTGGTATGTCCAGTGGGCATGTTTGTCTGGAGTTTTGGATTGAAGTAGCGATTCCATTGCTAATTGAACGATTGGAGGGATTAGCAATTTAAATTGGTGAACAATTGGATGCATCTCACCTTCCCCCCACCACCAATGTAATGTAAAAACTAAACGTTAAAGGCCGTTCACAGGTGGTTATGGAGCTGAAAATATAGCTGGCCATGTCTTCGGAAGTGACGCATATAAGCCTTCTTCACCCTTAGGGGTGTGGGAAGGTTTTTTGTTGTTTATGCATATTTGCTAAAAGAACATTCAATTGATAATCATTCTCAATACATATATAATGAATCCAAAGTAAGGGGAAGTAGGGATGAGCATGAAGCGTAGCGATGGTCTGAATGAAGCGGAAACGATTGATGCCCATAAGACGCTTAGATGCGAAGGGTTTAATATTACTTACCAGTTGGACGGAAGCCACTTTGAGATAAAACCACCGGTCGAGCTAGGGAAGGGCAGCTGCCGGAGCCTGCTTACTCAGCGTTATCTTCAAATGACGGATTTTGATCTCCAATTTAATCGGGATATTGAAGCGAAGGGTGAGTTTAGAACACCTCGTACGGAGCTGATATTCTGCATGGGACATGGAATTGAATGGGGGACCTCGCTGAAGCAGGACTATTTTGCCATAGATACAGGAGAAAGTGTGCTGCTTCACGGCGGAGTAAGAAGTGAAAATTGTATATACCTTAGCGGAGCGGGCTACAGATTCCTCAGCATAGATATGAGTCCGGCACAATTTGAGCGAATGACCAGCGGACTGACCGAGGATACACGGCTCCAAGCCGGAGGAGGAGCTGGGTTGTTTTTTGGCAAAAACGCAATCACACCATCTATCCGACTCATTCTGTCTCAAATTGCGGATTGTTCCTATAGTCAGGGTATGCGGGAACTCTATCTGGAGGGGAAAATGCTGGAGCTAATGGCTGTCTATCTCAATGAATCTTTATTTGAAGCTGATCGGATTTCCCACACAGTCAAGCTATCTAGAGATGATATGAAGAGCCTGCGACTAGCCAAGGAAATTCTGCAACGTGATTATTTACATCCACCGACGCTAGCAGGGCTCTCTCGCATTATTTGCCTTAATGAGTTCAAATTGAAGAAGGGCTTTAAGGAAATGTTCGGTTATACTGTCCATGCCTATGTGATCGAACAACGGATGCAAAGGGCACAGCAGCTGCTACAACATGGAAATATGACGGTAAGTGAAGCAGCATCCAGAGTCGGATACGTGAATGTCAGCCATTTCTCAGCAGCCTTTCGTAAAAAATTCGGTGTGCGTCCTGGAGAGTATCTGATCAGTGGTAGACAGCGTTCTTTAGGAACAAGGATGTAAGCTCGCATCGAAAACAGATGCTCCTGATTTGGTTGATTATAATCCCGGAAACGGTAGCAACCATGAAGAGCGTTCCTATACACTAGTGCACAGAGAATCATTCTCAGTGCACTTTTTTTGTGCGTAATTATAAAGAGTGGGGGAACAGCTGTGAGTAAAAGCAAAAATGGCATGTCGAGACTGTTGGAGATTGCCGGAGAGAAGCGAGGCCTGCTGATCCTGTCTGGTGTATTGTCATCTGTCAGCGCCGTGCTAATGCTGGTACCATTTTTGTCTGTTTATTTCATATTGGCCGAGCTACTGCGGCATGCCGCATCTCCTGGACAGGTTGATGGTGATGCTATGATTCGCTGGGGATGGATTGCACTCGGCGGATTGATCGGAGGTCTGGTGACCTCGTATTGCGGTATTATGTGCTCACATATTGCGGCTTTTCGTATTCAGTATAATCTGCGTGTACGAATGACTGAGCATCTGGGCAGACTGCCGCTCGGCTTCCTGAATGGAACTTCGACCGGCGCAGTGAAGAAGACGCTGGAACAGAATGTCGACAAGGTGGAAAATTTCGTAGCGCATCAGCTCCCTGATCTGGTCAGCGCGCTGGCGTCTACGGTGCTGATGATTGTGGCGATGTTCTGGCTGAGTCCGCCGTTAGCTGTAGCCTGCCTTCTACCGATCCTCATAGGAATGGTTGTGCAGTCAGCACTTATGATGAGCAGTAAGGGGAAAACCAGTGTGAAGCAGTATCATGATTCTTTGGAGCAGATCAATGCTTCGGCGGTGCAGTATGTGCGGGGGATGCCAGCGGTGAAGGTGTTCGGGCAGACGGTGCATTCCTTCCGAAAGTTCTACAGTGATATGACCAGATACCGTGATTATTGTCTGGAGTTTACGGACCGTTATCAGTCAGGCTATGTTCTATTCAAAACATTGCTGGCCTCCTCGTTTACCTTTATTTTACCGGTGGGTGTTTTTATGCTAAGCGGTCAGCCGGATTCCATGTCCTTTGCGCTTGTGCTGCTGTTCTTTCTAATTATGGCACCAGGCGTATCATCTCCGCTCTATAAGCTACTTATGCTGGCTTCGAGCACCCGGGATATCGGCGAAGGCGTAGAGCGGATGGATCGTCTTTTGGCACAGCAGCCTGTACCAGAAATAGCAAAGCCGCTATCACCGCAAGCTTTCGACGTTGAATTTATGGACGTAACCTTCTCCTACAGTGAAGAAGAGGGGGCTGCGGCTGCGCTTAGCGAGGTCTCTTTTCGGGCAGTACAAGGGAAGGTTACAGCGCTGGTTGGACCGTCAGGATCAGGTAAATCGACGGTGGCCAGCTTGGTGCCGCGGTTCTGGGACCCGCAAGAGGGTGCGATCCGTATCGGTGGAGTGGATATCCGTCATATGGCGATTCATGAACTGATGAATACAGTTGCCTTTGTATTTCAGGAGACCTTCCTGTTCTATGACACTTTGTATGAGAATATTGCCGTCGGCAAACCGGGAGCCACGCTGGATGAAGTCCAGGCTGCAGCAAGAGCTGCGCAATGCGACGAGTTCATCTCTCGGCTTCCGCAGGGATACGATACGTTAATTGGTGAAGGTGGCGTCTATCTCTCCGGTGGTGAAGAGCAGCGTATTGCGGTAGCCCGGGCAATCCTCAAAAATGCACCGGTACTTGTACTCGACGAAGCGACTGCTTTTGCCGACCCGGAAAATGAGCATCACATGCAGCTGGCACTAACGGAGCTTATGCGCGGGAAGACGGTAATTGTTATTGCTCACAGACTCTCCTCTATTCGTGAAGCCGCACAAATTCTGGTACTGCGAGATGGGCAAATCGTGGAGCGCGGAGATCACGATCGTTTGATTGATCTCGATGGACTTTACACTCAAATGTGGCATGCCTACAGTGATGCTGGAGATTGGCATTTGGAAAAAGGAGGGGAACAGCTATGAAGGTATTGCACAATATTACTGCTGGCAAACCGCAGCAGCTGCTGAAGCCTGTACTTTTTTCCTTACTGGCTAACATAGTTAGTGTGCTTCCGTTTGCGCTTGTAATTGAGGCGGTGCGGTTGATTTTTGCTCCTTATATTACGGTGGGTGCAGAGCTTCAGATAGAACGGCTTTGGTGGATTTGCGCGGGACTAGCCGCTGTTATGGTGCTGATGTTCCTGAGTGAGATCCCCGCATACCGCACTGCATACCGCGGGGCTTACAATGTTGCGGCACAGGGACGGGCGGAATTAGCAGAACATCTGCGTAAGCTTCCGCTAGGCTACCTGACGCGCCGGGATCCTGGTGATTTGGCCAATATGATGATGGGCGATTTCACGCTGGTTGAGACAGGGATTTCACATCTGCTGCCACAGCTTGCAGGGGCTTTTGTACTGCCGATATTCGCACTTGCGGGTTTACTATTCCTCGACTGGCGGATGGCGCTTTCCATGTTCGTGGCACTGCCGGTTGCCCTCCTAATTATGTACCTGTCAGGCAGACTGCGGCGCAGATTAGGGACGAATCATATGAAAGCGAAACTGAACGCCGCGAATCGGCTACAGGAGTATTTGAATGGTATTCGGGTGATGAAAGCCTACAACCTGACGGGAGAACGTTTTGTCCGTCTGGATAGCTCTTTTCGAACTTTGATGAAGGAAAGTGTGAAGCTTGAAGGGATATTCGGACCGGTCATTCTAACGGCTATGGCTCTTCTTCGTGCGGGTCTGACCTTAATAGTATACGTAGGTGTGCATCTATTGTTAGGCGGGGAGCTCGGTATTTTGCAGCTGGCGGTATTCCTTATTGTCGGCACACGCATCTATGATCCACTGACGACGGCGCTCGCCAACTATGCTGAATTCCGGTACAACGAACAAGCGGGTGAACGCATCGTAGACCTGCTTCGCCAGCCGGTAATGACAGGGACTACAGCTCCACTTCCCGATAGCAGTACCATTCGCTTTGACAATGTTACCTTCAGCTATGGAGGTGAGCCTGTTCTCAAACAATTAAGCATAGAAATGCCGCAAGGTTCATTGACTGCAATCGTGGGTCCCTCCGGCAGCGGAAAGAGTACAGTGCTGCGTTTGATCTCGCGTTTCTATGATCCTGACGAGGGAAGTGTTCTGCTAGGCGGACGCAATATTAAAGATATTGATCCAGAACATTTGCTAGGGTCTGTGTCGGTTGTGTTTCAGGATGTGTACCTGTTCCAAGATACCATTGGAAACAACATTGCTTTTGGGCGGCCGGGCGCGTCGCAGCAGGATATTCAACAAGCAGCAGAAATGGCCCGTTGCCATGATTTCATTATGAAATTACCGCTAGGTTATGACACGCCGGTAGGCGAGGGTGGCAGTACGCTTTCCGGAGGGGAGAAGCAGCGGATCTCCATTGCTCGTGCGATTCTTAAGAACGCTCCGATTGTATTGCTGGATGAGGCTACTGCATCGCTTGACCCGCAGAATGAAGCCGAAATCCAGAAGGGAATTGATGCGCTGATTACGGGCAGAACCGTTATTGTTATCGCGCATCGGCTGAAAACCATACGAGGTGCAGACAACATTATTGTGCTGGAAGATGGCCGACTGGTGGAGCAGGGACGACATGAAGCTTTACTACTACGAGGCGGATTGTACGACCGTCTCTGGAAGCTGCAGCAGCAATCCGTAGGATTCCGCATCACGTCATAGGGAACGTCATTCACGCTTTTAGGAGGGCAAACGTATGGCTATCACAAAGGATGAATCTACCTGAAGCCATTTAAATACAAAAGACGAAGCCATTTATGGCTTCGTCTTTTGTAGGTTTGCATACCCTTTTAATCCTAGAAAATAAGGACCTTTTACAAATGAACTATTGGACCGAAAGTACAGTCTCCAGCTCAGGAATATATTCCTTGACCATATTGTTGTCTTCCCACAGTCCTTTAGTCCCAGCTGGGGCTTGACCTTCGGAAACGACTAAGTACGGTTTGATGGTTACGGTACTTGGTATAGTCTTGAAGGGTTCAAAACGAACATTATAAGATTCGCTTAAGGGGTGAGCACCGATGGGCTTCAGTTGAACGCCGCGTTCATCTACAATGTCAAATTGAAGAGCGATGACGCCCCCGTTAGCCCCCTTATATTTCGAAGGGATAGAAGCGAGCATTTCTTCTACGCTCTGGCCCGGTTTGGTTTTGTACTCAATGGATAACTGCGTTGTGATTGGGGTGATTTCCACCTTACTGATCTGCAAGTTAATGTTATCGTGATGCATGGTCTCCTCTGAAGTTAGTACGGTAACGGGCGTTGATTTTGTAACAGGCAGAACGAATTCGAACGGGACATCGTAACCCTTTAACGTTACATTTACAGTCAAGTCAAACTGATCAGGGAACTGGACAGTCTGTGTTGTTGTGCTCGGCTCATAATAAGTGTTCAAAACCTGAACCATTATGCTGGAAGCAGTCTCAGCATCCATGTGTTCGTAACTCCAGAGTAGAGGTTGGCCTTTATAGAGAACCTCAAACTTATCCACTGCCCCTTTATTGGCATCTGAAGGCGGCGAATTGGGCTCCGAAGCCAGACGGTTTCCAGGAGTGGTTATGTTCATAAGAATTCGGGTTCCGTCAAATAACAACGTTGGGATATTCATGGTCACATCGCCATGCGTCACGCTTTGGTTTACGTTTGTGATGAAATCCTCGGCTTGTTGAACACCGGGATCTAAGTTTTTTTCGCCCCATAATGAATAGATTTGTCCCAAAACCGGAATTTGCTTGAGTGCATCAGCCATTGCGGGCGATACAAAGCCGGAAGCAAGGACTGTAACTCCAAGAATTGCAGCGGCTGCAGTGGAAATCAACCATTTATTAAAAGTTTTAGATACATTTTTCTTTTTCTGAACGGGGGAAATGGAATTATCGGTTTCCCTGATGATTTGGTAAGTCTCATTCAGCTTGGAGCGGGCAATATCCGATAACTGATCGGGAAGTAGGCTTTGGCAGTTCTTTAATTGTTCTTCTAACTTAGTGTTTACCATGTCGCAACTCCATTTCTTGATTGAATTGAGATGAATGCTTTAGCTTTTTGCGGGCGCGATGCAGCCGGGTCTTCACGGCTACCGTAGAAATTTCGAGAATGTCGGAAATTTGACTGATCGGCATGTCCTGTAGGTAATGAAGGTGAATGACAATCCGTAGATTCTCCTCAAGATGTTGAACGGCATCCCATATTTCGATTTTCTCATAATCCTTGGAAATGGAAGGGACTTCGGGAAGCTCTCCATAAGGGAGGGCTCTTGCGTTGTTTTTGATCATTTTGTTGCATTCATTAATCAGAATCCGGAAGATCCACGTTTTGAAAAAAGCGGGCTCTCTGAGTGTATGGATGGACCTAAAGGCTTTAAGCATCGTCTCTTGCAGGGCATCTGCACAATCCTCGTCTTTGTTGACGAGGGACCTTGCAGTTCTATACAGAGGTAACTCTATCTCTTGCATCAGCTGCACGAATGCTTCAGAGTCCCCAGCTTTGGCTTTGACGACAATAGGATTAATATGCAAAGATTTACCTGCTTTCTTGACTAAAAGTCTTAGGATATTCGTAACGTTACTTAAATATTAGATCGGGTAGGTAGCTAGAAGGTTACAACGAAAGTAAACCTAAGATATCCGGGGACTGCACCGCTTGGGCAAATCAGCACACATGGGATTCTCCAAGCATTCTGGACTCACAAAATAATGTAGTATCTGGTGGGGCAGTTTTGCTTACTAAAAGCAAAAGCCCCCTCCGCCGTTTTGGCGGAAAGGGCCAGTCGTCCATGTTATTTGGTATTTTTATAAATGTTAGGTTTGTTTATTCAACATTATCTTTAAATTTTCTATTTCTCTCTTATAAAAATCAACGGTCTTACCCTCTGTGACTTTCCAGTCCCTTTCTAGCAGCTCAATTATTTCGTGATGCTTTTCAATAGACCTATCATATTCCCCTTTTATTATATATATATGAGAAATGGCTTCAAATGCATCTGTATACTTTGGACTTGGCTGTAGTTCGTAACCTTTGGAATAGTATTCTATGGCTTCGTCGTACCTGCAAAGTTTAGCCATACAGTCTCCTCTGGAGGACCATGCAAGCCAATCCTCAGGATACAAATCAGTCATTTGCTCCCAGAGAGCCAGCGCCTGAGAAAGGTCGCCCTCTTCCTTGCATATCAGCCCTCCATATTTTTGATATAAATGACCAGGATGGATTTGGTTCAATTGTTCCAGAATTTCTTTTGCTTCAATACATCTGCCGTCTGCGATTAAGTAGTTCATAAGCCAAACATAAGCCTGCCAGTAATTCGGGTGATTCGGCACGAAATTCTTATAATACGTAATGAGTTTATGGTGATTTGAAAAGTTCCAATCAAAAATGATTCCATTCTCCGCATCTCGCAAAGCATTATGATTACTTTTATTGTCCGGGGCTAGTAGCAGTGCATCCTTGGCATAATGGGAAGCCAATTCACGGTGCTCATCTGAACGATGAATGTGTAACTGAGCTAGCAGGGTGAGACATGAGGACTTTTTTTGCGCATCATTTAGTTTTCCTTTTAAAAATTGTTCAGCATAGTTAAAGTCGTCTTCAGATATAAAATGTTCAGTACTAATCATATTTCCAATTCGTTCTAAATGGGTATCATCGGTTAATGCAAATAATTCATCAATTGTAACACCAAAAATCACGGATAAATCAGGGAGAATTTGAATATCAGGCATGGTTACATTGTTTTCCCACTTGGATACTGCTTGGGATGACAGATTCAGTTTTGCTGCTAGTTCTTCCTGAGTCATTTCTTTTTGTAAACGAAGTGTCTTTATTTTTTTTCCTATCTCAACATTCATTTGGATAACCTCCAATTTGTATCATTTCGACTAGTCAATTGCAGTATAACTTTTTGTATAAAATATCCACAATGACCGCTTGGTTAAGCGGATTAACCTATCAGGTTACCTTGTAGGACATTGGTTCAATTTATAAGAAGGGCGATTTGAGATTTATCGACAATTCTCCTCTGAGGGTTGGAGGTGAAGAAATGTAAAAAATTTACTTGTGATCTCGATTTTCTTTCTCAAGGTTGCGGAGCATATCTTGTTATGACATACTCGTCAGCAAATGGTTCACTAAGTTAAACGATTGAACGAAACGAAAGCGGTGAGAATCATTAATAAACAGCAACAGGTCGAAGTCATCAAAGACGATTTCAAGATGTGCCAGAAGGTCTTTTTAGCTATTGGTAATGAGACAAGACAATCTATTATTACTGTACTTATGGAGACTACCTGTACGAACGGGTTACGCGTAGGTGAGATTACTGAAAAAACACATCTATCACGACCTGCTGTTTCCCATCATCTAAGAATCTTAAGAGAAGCCGGAATTATAATGGTGAGGGAAGAAGGCTCTAAAAATTATTATTTTATGGACGTTAGAACAAAATTAGGAGTGTTAAAAAATCTTATAAACCATCTCGATGAATTTATGGAACAATATTATTAGAATTGGAGGTTTCTTAATGAAAGCGATGATCATTGAAAAATATGGGAAAAGTCCTCTTCTAATGGCAGACATTCCAACACCTTCAGTAGTTGATTATGATGTGTTGGCAGAGATCCATGCGGCGAGTATTAATCCTATCGATTTCAAGGTGCGGGATGGCAAAACTCGTATGTTGTTGAAATACGATATGCCGCTTGTGTTAGGAAATGATTTTTCAGGTATAGTCACCAAAGTAGGAAACAAAGTAACTAAATTCAAAATAGGCGATGCAATATACGGACGGCCAAGAAAAAATAGAATTGGAACCTTCGCAGAATATATATCCATACATGAGGACGATATAGCCTTAAAGCCACAAAATCTTTCCTTTGAGGAAGCGGCGTCAATCCCATTAGTCGGGCTTACATCCTATCAAGCATTACATGATATATTACAGCTATCGGCAGGGCAAAAGGTATTGATTCAAGCTGGATCGGGCGGCGTTGGGACCTTTGCTATCCAGCTTGCTAAAGCGATGGGAGTTTATGTAGCTACAACTACTAGCGATGCTGGAGCTAATCTGGTCAAATCTCTTGGGGCCGATCAAATAATCAATTATAAAACAGAACAATTTGATAAGGTCTTACAAAATTATGATGGAGTATTCGATACGATTGGCGGAGAGACATTAGAGAAGGCTTTTAAAATAGTCAAACCAGGCGGACAAATTGTATCGGTTTCTGGGCTGCCTAATGCACGCTTCGGAGTTGAATATGGGTCTGGTTTTATAAAAACGAGTCTTTTTCGATTGGTTACCCGTAAGCTAACGAAATTAGAAAAGCAATATAATGTCAAATACAGCTTCTTGTTCATGAAACCTAGCGGCAGACAACTGGAGATCATTTCGGAGCTTATAGAAGCAGGGAAAATAAAGCCTGTAATTGATCAAATATTCTCTTTCGAAGAAGCTCAGAAGGCGATGGAGTATTCTGAATTGGGCAGGGCAAAAGGAAAGATCGTATTAAAGATAAAGTGACAGGGAATTTAACCCCACTCATAGAATATAACTACTTGTGTCAAGAAAGGAGAATTTCTATGTGTTTTCACTGTTATAGGAAGATAAGAATCCGTCACCTCCCTGAAACCAACGTGTTAAAGTAAGATATTACACAAATCATATGGGGTGTACCGGATGAAGATTAATAATAATTATTTGAAGGAACAATTAAAACATGTTTACTGGCTTAATGGGGGGCCTTGTGCTGGGAAGACTACCATGACCAAGGAATTTGTAGAGGAGCTAGGCTTTCAAACATTGAGGGATGATGTCTTAAAATACAGACCATTCACTAGTCCTGTTGAATACCCTGCCCTTCAATTTCCTAATTCTGATTTGGATTGGAATAAGTGGTTCAATAAACCTGTAGATGAGCACTGCCAATGGCTATTTCAAATCGTCGAAGAGATGATGGACTTCTTTATCATTGATTTGTTAACAATGCCTAATGATAAACCAATTATAATAGATTTAGGAATAATGCCTGAACGTATACTACCGTTTATTCCAGAAGAGAGAATGATTTGTTTTTATACGTCCGATGAAGAGATAGAGAGATTATATTACTTTAGAGAAGATCATAAGATGATTTTAGATTGTATTAACGCCTACACGATAAATCCAGAAGAAACGATTAAACACGGTAACAAATCTATGGTTAAGTTCTCTAATGAGATTAAGACTGCTTGTAATAAAATGGGGATCAAAACCGTTGAAAGAATACCAAGTATGAGCGTGGAAGAACAATTTAGGTTAGTTAGAGAACATTTTGGATTGTAGAGATGACCAAAAGGCAGATCTATTACAAAGACCCCTTCCTTGTTTAGGAGGGGGTTGTCTTTATATATGGGTGTAAATTTTAATATAAGTGCAACCCATCCTAAGAATTCTCTACTATATAGATAAGAGTGTTTAAAAGGAGAAAACGAATGGAAGACCAAGGAATAATCCACCTATACTTACAGCGTTCACAGCAAGCCATTTTAGAGACTAAAAATAAATATGGGGCTTACTGCAGAGTCATTGCAAGAAACATTATTTCAAATTTCTCGGATGTTGAAGAGTGTGAGAACGATACATACTTAGCGGCATGGAATGCGATACCGCCCAATCTGCCTAGGAATTTTTCGGTATTTTTAGGGAGGATCACCCGTAATATTGCGCTTGATAAGTATGGTTATAATACAGCGAAAAAGCGTAATCGTGGGTTTGAAGTCATTCTAACGGAACTAGAAGAATGTCTAGCTTCGCCTGATACTGTAGAAACAGAGTATGAAGAAGGTGAGATCGCAAACTTAATAAATCAATTTTTATATGGCATAGATGAGCAAGCGAGAAACATATTTATTGGAAGGTACTGGTATTCCTATTCAATAGATGAGCTTTCTATGAGATTTAATATGAGTAGTAGTAAAGTGAAATCCATATTATTTAGGACAAGAAATAAACTTCGAGTTCATCTAGACAAAGAGGGGGTTAACCTATGAAAAAAGAAGATTTATTTAAGGAGATCGGACTCATTGATGAAAACTTAATTGAAGCGGCTGGGCACAATGGAACAGAGAAAAGGAAAAAAGGAATTTCTAAAAAGTGGGTTATTTTGGTTGCCTGTCTTGTCCTATATAGTTCAACCGCTTCAGCTTTATTAGCAACAGAATATTATAAAAATCAAAATTCAGAGCCTTACATACGTTATTTAAATGCTGAAGACATGGAGTTAGAGCCTGCTACTCAATATGATGCGGAAAAATTTCTACATGCTTTAAAAAGTGATAATAATGAATATGTATATATTGCTATTAATAGGCTGGTAGAAAGCTTTAATGATCCCACGTTGAGAGTAAAAGCGTTAAAAGAACTTCAGCCATTTATAAAAAATGAGAATCAAAAAATCGCTGATGCGGCTGCTTTTGCCGTAGATATTTTGTCGAAAAGTTATCAGAGCCCTTATATTGTTAAGCTAGCAGATGGAAGTATGATATTTACGTTGTTTAATAATTATTCGGATTATGGAAGTCAAAATGTCATTTGGAGAATAAAAGACAATGTGCTTAAAGAATATTTAAGTTTTTCTGCACCATCTATGTATATTACAAAAATTATCCCTTCTCCAAATCATAAGTTAATTGCGATCGTAACATGCTCTAATAAAAGTAATTTCGTTCAAATTAGCAATATTGAAGAGGGAATGACAAGTCCAGAGTTAATAGAATCTGCAAGAGTCAAATATGGTGCACAAAAAGAATTAGATACATGGATTCGCACCGATCATGAGAATTATAGCTATGCTGATAACCTGGTGTGGAAAGACAATGATACATTAGTATTTGAAGGTTCTCTTGCCTACCAGAATACTGAGATTATTGAGAATGTTACAGTGAAATATCAGTTTAGTGAAAAGATAATAGAAGTAAAAGAGAAGGGGTTGTGACCATCGGATAAACGTACTTTTATTTCTTGTCCACATTTATACCTTACCAAAACGATGGAATTGCATTTAATGAATAATATCGATAATAAGGGAGGTTTTGAGGATGGGAAATAGAAAAGCTGGCGGTTATGACCCCGTACAGATCTTTAACTCCACATCGTTTAATGCATTTGGAAAAGTTGAATATGCATCCATCTTATGTAGTGATGACAATTATAATGTTCAGCGTGATGAGACTTGGAAAGCTTCTAGCCGTGGAGTCTGTTTGGTGACTAGAATCACTGCAACGGTTAGAACGCCGAGTGGAAATATTCAAGCGGAACCTTATACGTCTTCCGGCACTTCTTACAGCCAGTTTGCCATTATACAGGTAGGGGTAAATAAGTTCCAAGTGACGCGTGTTGTAAGTAACAAAAGACGCAAGTAAAATTGCAAGCGGGGGATTATCAAGGATAGGCACCAAACATGAAAAGACGACAGGCCAAAGATAAGAGGCTGGTCGTCTTTTTTTTCGTTCTAATGTTTCTTATACCATAATATTCTGCGATGCATTGAGGAATCTTTCAAGAGCCGGAATGGGCGTAAGTCCGGTTGATAATTGCCTTCAATGATCCAAATCCGGCAGTTCCTGTCGATGCCTATATCGAACCCGACTTGTCTAAGCTTTGGGTAACGCTCACCCAGTTGTGTGGCTGCCAATAATGCGATCTGTTCCGCTTTGACAAGCAATCTCCGATCTCCGATTCGGGCTAATTTGAGTGCCTCAAGAACTGGAATGGTGCGGCTAGCCACATTCGTGACTAGATATCCTTGCGCCGCAACTTTCGCGTATGAGCCTGTCACGTTCCAAGTGGATGAAGAGCTCTTTTGTCGTTGAACCATTATCCGAATGTCGAATGGCTTGTGTTGAATTTGGGCAAGCTGCAGACGCCTTTGGACAATATATCCACGACTTCTGTTTTTTTTATGGAACAATTTAAATAACTTATCGCTGTCTGTCATGGTGAAGGCTTTCTTTTCGTTATGAATACGATAGGCGTTTGCACCGTTTCGTTTAATGAACAGGATATCCCTTCCGTAACTCCCGTTGCGAGGTTTCAATACGACGCTTTGATAGTGAAGCAGCATATTCGTTAATGCGTTCTTCTTAAGCAACTGTGTCTCTGGCAGCCGTCCGGCGAGAAAGGAGACTTTGCGAAGGATGCGATATTGCAACCATTTGTCTCTTTTGATTAACATTAGAATCACAGCCTTTTTCAATCTTCTACGGTAATTCTAAGTCAAATTAGGAATCAGCATAAGTGGATATTCGTCCATATTTATGAGCCGAAGCAGGTGAAAAAGGCTTTTAGGCGGCTTAATTTCATTACTGTTCAGCTTCGGCTGGGCGCGGATTATTTATTGGCATTCGCCCAAACACTCTTTCCGCGAATGCATATGATGATTGTGCCTACTCATTGAAAGGAGTGATCACATATGGGATTTTTTCCAACGCCGGGAAGCGGCCAATTCCCAGGGTTTCCGGGTGGACCAGGAGGACCAGGAGGACCAGGAGGACCGGGTGGACCAGGTGGACCAGGTGGATTTCCTGGGACTCCGGGGCCTCCTGGAGCTGCACCGGGAGGCGTTCAAGCGCCGACGGCACCTCCACCGCAATTCGTACCGCAAATGTCGGCTACCGCATTTGCCATCGACCCTGGTGCGATCAGAGGCTGTCTGTTCCGCAACACATATATTTGGCTGAACAACGGCGAGCAATTCTGGTTCTTCCCGGTATTCGTCGGGCGTAATTCTGTTGCAGGGTTCAGATGGTTCGGTCTCTTCTGGGGGTACTTCGGTATTGATCTGAATCGGATTCGCTCGTTCACCTGCTTCTAAGGCAGACAGTGAAAGAGAACAGTCTGGGGGCTGTTCTCTTTGGGGGTCTTTTATGGATTCATATCCTGGTATTTGTCGATATACAGACTCCCGTCCAATTGGAGCTCTGCGTAAAATACTTGATCTAAAGAATGAATGTTGGCTTTCTTTAATTGTTGGTTGAGCCAGACAACGGAGACATCTATTTTATTAAGATTCTTTTCTACGATTTTACCATCAACGATAAGCTCAGTTGGGATATTGTGAATAGGTGCAACATTTACTTTTATATCTTTTTTTGTTGCAGGCAGCAGTTCTTCTTTTATCAACACGCTAAGTTTACCGTCAGGTTCCAGAATTGCAAATTCGACTTCTTCGGGTGAGAAGACATCCTTATTCCGAAGCAACATGCTTAAATCGTCGATGTTGAGGTGCTGCTTAGCTAATGCCTCTTCCAGAATCTTGCCTTGTTTGACGAGAATCGTAGGTTGGCCGTCGAGAATCTCACGTGCTTTGACAGAGCGCAGTCCGATTAATGCAACGCTGAACGCCAAGAGTGACCATAAGACCAAGCTAGATATTCCTTGCAGCAGCGTGATTTGTCTGTTGACGATAATTTCCGCAGTGGTGGAGCCGAAAGTGATCCCTGTTACATAATTGAAAAACGTTAGATGTCCGACTTGTTTTTTACCGAGAAGACGCGTCAAAACGAGTAGAGCAACGAAAGACGTTCCCGTACGAAATAGAATTTCTCCATATGTCATATGCTGAGCCCCTTCTTGCATAACAGATAGTCTTAAAGTGACCCCCATTTTCCTCGCTTATACTTGTTAAGTGAAAGGAATCGAATGAACATGAACGGCTGGACGAAGGTTTAGATAGGACATGCCGTTGTGTTTTTAGTTAGAAACTGACAAAAAAGTATCCTGACTTTATAATTGTTTTATATCCAAGTAGTGACGCTGATCAGGAGGACGGAATGCAATTTCAACCAATGTATTATGACGGGGAATTATTTCTACCGAAGATTGAATTAAATATGACATTGAACCAATCGGTTGCTATTATAACGGACTTGAAGCGAAAGCAGCTTTTAATGAATCAATTAGTGGACCATTCTCAATATTATTTATTTCGGGCTGGGCAAAGCGAGTATATGCGTTTAACGGTGGAAGAGCTAATTACTTTTCTTATCCAAGTAACGGAGAGGAAAGAGCGTGCCGCTTTGTTAATGGATTATTTTGTTCTAAAAGAAGAACGGAAGGTGAGGGTCAAGGATCTAAGCTCATCGAAAAGGATGTATGTGACCTTGCTACGTGTTTTTTTTGCGCATCAGCCTACGCTTGTACTGGAGGAACCTTATTTTTACTTGGAAGAGCAGGATCGTCGTCAATTCAAACGGATTCTGGATGATCTTTCGCAAGAAAAGCAGATATTGATTTTAACTTCGAATTTAGAGGATGCCCTTATTTCCTGTGATACAATTTATCGGTTGAACGAGTCCGGATTTCATCCATTGGATATTCGGGACTTCGAAGAGGATAAGCAGGAATTACAGAAACAAGACGAGACCAATATAACCTTGCAGAAGATCTCAACCAAAAGAAATGACAAAGTAATTTTATTTAATCCGCCTGAAATCGATTTTATAGAAAGTGTAGAGGGTTCGATCCTTGTTCATGTGGATGGGGAAAATTATGACTGTGCTTTGACGTTGACCGAACTCGAGCAAAGATTGTTAAATTTCGGTTTTTTTAGGTGTCATCGGTCCTACATCGTTAATCTGCAAAAAGTAAGAGAGATTATTACATGGACGAAGAATAGCTACAGCTTGCGGTTAAATACAGGTAAAGATGCTGTGGTTCCGTTATCTCGTTCAAAATTGTCTGAATTAAAAGCACTTCTGAACATTTAATTTCCTGGGTAATGTCGAACCAAGCAAGCACTCTGTGGTACTATTCAGGCGATAATAGCTACATTTCGGCGGGTTTTGATGGCTGGAAGCATGCAATCTTTATATGCTTAAGGCATCAACGCTAAGGAAGTGGTGTTAATGGATGTTATCCAAGTAGAACGTGTCCGTAAGAGATTTGGAAATAAAGATGCGTTGGCAGATGTGTCTTTTTCAATTCCGAAAGGGGAAATTTTTGGTTTCCTCGGGCCGAGCGGTTCAGGAAAAACGACATTAATCAAGATTTTAACTGCGCAGTTAAATCCGACAAGTGGACAGGCAAGTGTATTTAACCAGCCAGCGGAGATGATGCAGCAGTCTGCACAGAAGATGCGCTTCGGCATTTTGACGGATAACAGTGGTCTATATGAAAGATTATCGATTGAGGAAAATTTGGAGCTGTATCGTAAGTTATATGATCTTCCCAGATCTGCGGTCGATAAGGTGCTGCAGTTTGTAAACTTAAGCGGAGAGCGCAAAAAGAAAGTCAATCTCTTATCGAAAGGGATGCGTCAGCGTGTCATGTTGGCCTGCGCGATTATCCATGAGCCCGAATTATTATTTCTAGATGAACCTACTTCGGCTTTAGATCCGGTAAACTCAGCACATATTTATAAAGGCTTACGCTACTTAAATGACAAAGGGACAACGATTTTTTTAACTACGCATGACATGGCTGAGGCAGAATTGATATGCAACCGCGTAGCGATTCTGTATCAGGGGCAAATCCAAACCATCGGTTCACCGAAGGATCTTAAACGACAGCACCGGGAGAACGTAGTTTGTGTTGAATTAATCAATGGGGAAGCTTACGAGCTCCCGATCGATGAGGGAACGGCTGATCAAATCGCGGATTGGATGAGACGAGGGTTAATTGACCGGTTAGAAACGAAAGAGCCAAGTCTAGGTGATATTTTTATTAAAATGACAGGAAGTGAGTTACTATGAGTATCTCATTAAAACGTGTCCAGGCGATATTTGTGAAGGATTACAAAGAGTTTTCTCGCAATTATGCGATCTCCATTATGTTGATTTTTCCAATTATTATCGCTCTGATTTTCAAGAGGGCAGGTGCGTCTTTACCTGGAGCCAGCGGTTTTCTTTTTAATAGTTCGTTTGTATTGCTAACATGTTTCGCACAAGCCTGCTTGATTGCGGAAGAGAAGGAGCGTAATACTTTACGGTCATTAATGATGACACCGGCTACGACCATGGATGTACTAATCGGCAAAAGCAGTTTGGTCTTTGTCATGTCTGCTGTTGTTCTCGCTATTTCTACATTATTATTTGGCTATGAGCCAGCTAATATATGGGCGTTTGTGGCAGTAATCATTCTTTCGATTATTCTGTACACTGCAGCCGGGACGATCTGCGGTTTATTCTCCAAGACGTTGCTTGAAGCCTCATTATCTATACTCCCTGTGGCGTTCATATTTATGGGGGCACCGTGGGGAGAAGTACTAGCGAAGGATTATCCGGTCTTCAAAGTGCTGGATTACATGCCAAGCAGTCAGCTTGTGCATCTGCTGGGTCTAAGCAATACAGGTTATACGACGGGCGATGTATTGAAACCTCTCCTCATTAATTTGGCATGGACGGTTGTGCTAACAGTAGTGTCTGTCATTTTGTATCAGCGGCGGTTGAAGGACGAGTAAGGGAGCTCTGAAGGGACTTTAGCCAGCCTTCGATGGGTCTTTGGTAGGGTCGAAACAAGCGGCCGACTGAGACTATACGACGATTATTCTCCAATTGAGGCTGTGATGTTGTCATGACGGGGCCTGCCGGGTAATAAAGATGATTAGAACTTTCAAATTTGGCTGAATTTGGATTGGTAGCCATGGAAACGGAGGGAAAGATCATGGCGGCACAGACAGTATCAGGCATCAGCTCCGTACAGACCATTGCGGCCTACGGCGGTACACAGAGTGATGTCAGTTCCCTGGAGAAACAGCGGAACCGGCTGATGATGGAACTGGATAAAGTGAATGCGGCACAAGGAAGTGAGATGCAGACTCCTTATCGCCGGGAGCAGCTGCAGCGGCAAATCCGGCTGCTGGAGTCCCAACTCGTACAGAAAAGCGGGAGTAGCGCCGCCGTAAATTTTGTACCGGCTTCTCCGCTTCAAGATCACCTCCCCCTCTCGCGGATTGAGTGGAAGGGAGGCCTCAAGGGCATCGGTCTGACCGATCCCCGGACGGCGACGGTGAACTCGGAGGGCCACTTCGACGTGTTAATTTAGGCAAGAGAGCGAAGGTGCGAAAAGCATCCGGTGATGAACCGGCTTTTCGCACCTCTTTTTTGAATAGGCGGTGAACCGTATCATAAGGAGCGGCAAGTTTCTCGTAGGTACCCAGCAAAACTGTGCATGAGATGTCGGATGGATGCCGACGACACTTGCTATATTGTTAGTGAAGGGAGGTCATTCGAATGGATTTGCTTGCAAATCTGAACGGGGCTCTACAATACATTGAAGAGAATCTTGCTGATGATATAGACCTGAAGGAAGCGGCTAGGTTGGCTTGTTGTTCCGAATATCATTTTTCTAGAATGTTCTCATTCCTTGCAGGCATCACGCTATCAGAATACATCCGTCGGAGACGCCTGACATCTGCGGCATTTGAGCTTCAAGCTGGAGAATTAAGAGTTATGGATGTGGCGGTGAAGTACGGATATAGCTCAGCAGACGCATTTTCTAGAGCTTTCCAAGGCTTGCACGGTATTTCGCCCTCTTCGGTAAAGTTGCATGGCCCTTCATTAAAAGCCTATCCGCGCTTGACCTTTCAATTAACCATTCAAGGGGGAAGTGCAATGAACTATCGTATCATTGAAAAAGAGTCATTCTGTATCGTAGGCATTACGAGAAGGGTACCTATCCAATTTAATGGCGTAAATCCGGAAATCGCATCTATGTGGAAAAGCTTAACTAGCGATGACATCGACCAGCTCAAAAAGCTCTCGAATGTCGAACCTCAGGGACTGATTCAAGCATCGATGAATTTTTCTGAAGAGAGAATGGAAGAAAAGGGAGAACTTGACCATTATGTTGGCGTTGCTACAACCAAGGAATGCCCCGAAAATTTAACGAAACTAGATGTTCCTGCAGCAACATGGGCTGTATTCGAAGCCGTTGGACCATTTCCCGATACATTGCAAAATGTCTGGGGACGCATCTATTCTGAATGGTTCCCTACCGCTAATTATGAGTTGGCAAGAGGCCCGGAGATTTTATGGAATGAGAGTAAGGATATATCTTCACCGACCTTCAGAAGTGAGATTTGGATACCGGTTTTAAAAAAATAATAAACGGTGATTACTATTGCACTTCTGATTTGTCAGGCCATCCCATAGAAGGATGGCTTTTTTTTGTTGTGGGGGATGGTTTGTAAAGTTGAGATTGACCCTTATTTTTACATATGAGAGAATAATGGAAATTTTAAAATGAAAGGAAAATAATGTATGAGTAATCTTTTCCGATTCATTCCTATTAGTCAACTAGCAGATAAATTTCCGGAAGGATCTTGGTGGGCGAAGTTTTACCAGGATTTCAGTGACGAGCAGCTAGCCGCTTATTATGAAGGGGATTTGACGCTGCCTTCTCTTAATCTGGATTGGGAGCAGGCTTTCCCGCAACAAAAAGAGGTTATCATCATTTTTATCGATGGAAATTTTACTGTAGACAATCTCTATAATAAAGAAACAGATGGTGCCATAGGGCTTATGGTAACCGGTAATTTGAATGCGAAAAATATAGCTGTAGGCGGTCAGGAAATCTATGTTTCGGGCAATCTGATGGTTGAGGAAATATTGTGCGGCACCTACAATCACGGGGAAACAATTGTTATAGGTGATCTTAGCGCTGCGGTTTTAGTTCAGGATGACGAGTACAGCATTAAAGTAGACGGGCAGAAATCTATTGCATGCTTAGTAAATGTATGGGAGGGAGACGGCGTATTTCAGGAGCTTCCGGTGGACATTCATGAGGTGTTGATTGATGAGGTTTTTCTGGATATGGATGAGGAGGACATGGAATTTTCCTTTTGCACGCTGGTGAATGTTATTGTAGAAGGGCGTTCCGCATTGAAAAAAGTAAGTGAACCCCTCACGAGAAAGAAACCTGTTCATTTATATTTTACCCATAACACGATCAATGAGGAAAATATATTGAAATTGACTCAGTGTATTTTAATGACGGATGACAAACCTTCTTTTAATTTTCAGGAGCAAGGCGTATTTTTCAAAGTTCAGCTGGAGCATATTGATGCAGACGGGGATGAGCGGGATCTCAGCGTTTATATGAAAGATAACCGGCATCACTATTATATTTGGCTGGAGCATGATCATTCCATCGGTTTGTTGAGGAGAACTATAGATGAGGGGTCTGAGTGGAAGCACATTACAGAAGAGTCTCAGGAACAGCTAGCGGAGATTAGCGATTGCTGGACTATGTTGCTGACCTGTATTAATATGGCTGAGCTTTATTTACGAAACATTGAGGTCCAATATGTGCAAGACATTTTGCAACACGCTGTAATTCAGGAATTATATTCGGAAGAAGAGGAGGATGACGGGTTCTGGGACGGCTCAAAATATTACAGCTTCCGTAAAGCGCATACGGACGAGGACGGAGACTACCTGCATGCTCGGATTGAAATCAAGACTCCAGATGAGGCGTATTATTTTTATACAGTGGATCATGGAACTTATGTTTCCCGGCATTATCAGCCGCCCAATCAATATGGCAAGCAGGACATGTCTTTTTTGGACCTTAGGCGCTGGGAGGCATCAGAGCAGTATTTTACAAGATTCAAGCAATTTATTGATCAGAAGATAGAGGCTGGTGTAAATAGTAAGGTTTGATGACGTTCTAAGAGGTGAGCTTTGTCGTCAAGGAGGTCACGCATCACGCATGGCAACCGATCTTCCACCGAGGAGACCAGCATGGCTGAAACAACAAAACAGGCGAGAGGGAAGCACCAGCACTTCCTCCTCGCCTGTTTGTGTTCATGTATTTTGCCTAGGGTGTATCCATTTTACTCCGGTATTCCTTGGGTTCCCCCATGGATATACGTTAAGGTCAGGGAATCGACGGCCCCTAGCCCCGGATTATAGGTAAAGGAGTACTCGATGGTATCCCCGTGTTGCAGGTTATTTACAGGGTAGGTATAGTTACCGTTTCCTGCCGGGGTCATGGCTACATTTAGCTGACCTATTTCGATTTTTAATATCTACATCCCATCTGGTAGAATAGGGAAAACCATATTTCTCTATATTCTAGTAACTTGATTATACGTTTGGGAGGTAGACCATGGACAAAGAACTAACCGCGCAGCTGACACAGTGGCATGAAGATGATGAACACCAGAAGATTGTAGACACTCTGATGGAGATTCCTCCAGCGGACAGAGATTACGAGGTAGTCAGCAGTCTGGCAAGAGCGTATAACAATTTGGGACGTTATGAAGAAGCCCTTGAACACTTCGCGATGATTGCGGAACAAGGGCAGAATGACTATCTGTGGCATTTTCGTGTGGGATATTCCTACTACTATTTGAATCGATATGAGGAAGCAGTGAGAGTGCTGAGTATTGCCCATGACCTCGATCCGAATGATGAGAATACGGCCATGTTTCTGAAATTCAGCCAGCGCAAGCTACGCAAAGAACAACACGCCGCAGCCAGACAGGCAATCAGAGAGCAACATAATGATTCGGGGACGACTGCAACTCCTTTTGAAGGGATGGACCTCTCCGAATTTTGGAAAGATAGCGATTATGCGCTAAAAGAATATGTTTCTGCCCCGCCTACGGATGAGCTGATTGATTCTGTAGAAGAAGAACTGGGTTACAAGCTTCCTGCCTCTTATATCAGTCTGATGAAGCAGCACAATGGGGGAGTTCCTTATAATACTTGTTTTCCGACGGAGGACGCGACCTCATGGGCTGAGGATCATATTGCGATTACGGGCATTATGGGCATCGGACGCGAGAAAAGCTATTCACTCTGTGGCGATCTCGGCAGCCCGTTCATGATTGAGGAGTGGGGGTATCCTGACATCGGCGTAGTAATTTGTGACTGCCCTTCGGCAGGCCATGATGTCGTGATGCTGGATTACCGGAACTGCGGGAGGGACGGCGAACCTGAGGTAATTCATGTGGATCAGGAAGATAATTATGAGATTACGTTCTTGGCCCAAGACTTCGAGACGTTTATACGCGGTCTGGTGAGTGATGAGGACTACGACACCTCTGAAGAAGATAAAGAGGAGGATTTGCGCAAAGTAGCCGTAGGCCAATTCTCGCCTTTGCTTGCGAAGCTGTGCAGCCATGTGTCTGAGGTAGATCAGCTTGAGCAGAAGATCCGTAGAGTCTGTACCCGAATCGTAGAAGAGAAGGGACACTTTTCCTTTCATGCGGATGAGCTTTCTACTCTGATGTACGATGTGCAGTTCTGGCTGTACACAAGCTCTTATCCAAATACGAGCCGTCAACAATATCTGGATGTATATGAGGAAATGATCGCTTTTGGCGGCGAGTTCGGTCAAGGCGGGTATGCTCCGGGCTGGATCAGCGACTGGCTGGATGGGCGAATACGGGAAGGGCTGATTGTTCAGAAAAACGGGGTGCTTTGCTTCACGGATCAAGCCCGCTCTGAGGTCATTGCACGGCTGGAAGCAGAATCCGCAGAAGAGGACGTTGCCCCTTTTATACTCGTGGATCAGCAAGGTGGAGGTATGTCTGTCATTCTAAATGTGGGTAGCTACCGTTCGGAAGTGTTCGAGGCCCGGGCAGACGAAGGATTTGAAGGCAACGGGTACGATTGGGCTTCTTTGGCGGCTGTGTTTGTGAACGAATATATGCCTGAATGGGTAGATACGATTCATTTTGACCCGGAAGCGGATATGTTCTGTGCTTATTCGGAGAATAGCGAAGCTATTAAGCAGTTCGCGGTGCGGTTGAAGCAGGCCTGTGAAAATGAGACGTTGATCCGGGATCTTTTTTCCCGCGCGGAGCTCGATTGATCACAATAGTATTCAAGGGCTGGATCACGGCAGAAGGTTGAGAGAATGCATCAGGTAGGAATCCGTTTCAAGGTTAGTTTTCGTTGGTACCAATATATGGATGATACGGTTTTTAGCTGACCGTCAGCATCTGCTGCAAGGATGAAGGCTATAAGTCTTGGCCGCCTTGCAGCAGATGCTCTTTTTTAGAAAGTTACGGGCATAGATTTGAACATGTGAAGTGGATTATTTTTGATATAATATAGTTAAAATTTTAGTTATTGTATTCTATTGATAGGGAATAATGAGAGAAAAGGAGAGATGGAAATGACGTATATCGTTGATTTTAAAAATGTGTCTACGGTCGGAGTAGAGTCTTCACCCGTAGCAGAAGCGCTTGCTGGTTTACGTGCCAATGAAGCTCGTTATTTTATGAACAAGTACAAGCATGAATTTACAGTTGTCCCAGCTAGCGAAAGCCAGGAAAACCTTGATTATGTGAGCCGAATTTTAAAAGAAGAACGTAATATTGAGTTTGCGGCAAAACCTTTAGAAACATCGCGTTTTCAAGTGGAAAATATTAAATTCACTTATGTCTTTTATGAAGATGGACTTGAGGTTAATGTCATGTATACGGTTGATGATCCTAAGAAGCGAGCCGTTGGTTTTAAGCTTTCTGAGGGGATGGAGATACCAAAGGAGTTAGAAGAGAAGTTTAAATTTGCTAGGCAAAAGTCTAAACTAGCCGGTACAATCCGTGGCTCGTATTTTGTAATCAAAGGAGAGTATTAAAGGAGTAAGAATAATACAAGCCTCTATTCCGAGTGGCGGGATAGAGGCTTTATTTATTTGCTATCTGCATAAGCCAAGTATCTTAAAATGAGGGCGTAACCAAGGGATTCACGGTAACTGTAACCATCGGACCAAGTAATTTAAAGTCCATACTTTCTTTTAATTTATCTAATCCTGCGGAAATGATTTTACAGAATTATCTCCGCAAGGCGATGTATCCCCTGCTCAATTGATGCTTCATCTACTTTTGCAAACCCCAATACCCATCCCTTTCTTTTGCTATCCAGACAATAGGGTCCAAGAGGGTAAACACGTATTCCATGTTGTAGGGCTAAATTTGTCACAGTTTCTTCGTCGTATGATTCCTCAGCCTCAAGTAACATATGCAATCCTGTTTCTACTCCACTGAGTTTAAAACGCTCCCCTAAACCACTAGCCATAATAGCTTTTGTCATGACTTCGTGTCTTCTTCGATATACATTTCTGACTCTTCTCATATGCCGCATAAAATGACCATTTTTAATGAAATGGGTTAGTGTTAGCTGATCCATAATCGGAAGATGACGGTAAGTCAGCTCCTGTACCTTCGCTAGTTGAGCAATTGCCTCGACTGAACCTATAATAGCCGAAATACGAATGCCAGGAGCAATCATTTTAGAGAAACTCATGAGATACAAAGTATTATTGGATGCCTGACTAAACAACGTTGGCAGCGGCTCCCCACGATACCGGAATTCACTATCATAATCGTCTTCAATGATCCAAAACCGTTCTTGAACCGCTTTATGTAGCAATTGTTGCCGACGGGGCTCCGACATAACGACCCCTACTGCGCACTGGTGAGAAGGGGTGGCAAAGATCAGTTTGGATTGAGGGTGAATATGCTCTACCACTAGACCATACTCATCAACGGGAACAGGTACCACATTCATTCGTCGATATTTCATCGCCATCCAAGCAGCTGGGAAACCTGGATCTTCTACTGAAACTGTGTCCCCATCAGCTAAAAGCGACTGTGCGATTAAGTCGATACTATGCTGAGCTCCTGAGGTCAACAGAATCTGATTAGTTTGGATATGTATGCCCCGTTCAAGGGATAAATAACGCTGTATTTGCTCACGTAATGGTGTGTAACCGTAGCAATTACCGTAAGCCCAGCTTGATAAATCCATTTCAGCAGATGCGTGGAGCAGCGATTGCCGCCAGCTTTTTTGAAATTGTTCATCCAAATAGGGTTCATGAGGACTGAAATCAATATCCACTTCTAGCTGTTCTTTACCTCTGAACCAGTCATGTAAATGATCAACAGCTGAGTCTAACAAGGAGAGTGAAGGAGGTGTGGGACCCTCTGTTTCTATTTCCTTCGTTGACACATTGAATTGCTTCCATCTACTAACTCGCGTTCCTCCTCGGCGAGAGGTAACTGTATAACCTCGACTTAACAATTCCTCATAGACGATCTGTATAGTTGAGCGTGAGACACCTACGATGTGAGCAAGTTCGCGGGTAGGTATTAGTAATTCTCCTGGCGCCCAGACTCCGCTAGTAATATTATGAATTGCTTGATCAAGCAATTGCTGCCAGATCGGTCTCTTATCATTACGAATTACTTTCATCATCGTACACACCTCCAAATAGAAGCCCAATCATAATAATATTAATTATGGATTGCTCTAAACGGTGATTTTTGGATATTTTAATGCAATCCATACATTGATATACTACCGTAACAACGCTGGTATTCGCAATTTGGTCGTTGCCGCACGTTAGAGTTAAAGGAGAGATATCGATATGAATTCGGTTCGTTACAAGAGCAGGGAATGCCTGGATCAAGAGAAGATTGAAGGGTTCCTTCAGCAAGCGAGATTGGGTTATCTTGGGTTGGCTGATGGCAATCTCCCCTATGTTGTGCCACTTAATTATGTATGGACAGAAGGGAAACTCTATTTTCACGGGGCTGGAGACGGAAGACGTAATCAGGTGATGAGTGATAATTCAGAGGTGTGTTTTACGGTATGTGAGGAATACGGAACCATTACGGATCCGGTACCTGCGAAAACGGATACAGCTTATATGAGCGTAATGATATTCGGACAAGCAGAACCGATCACAGATTTGGATGAAGCCACTCATGTACTTCAGGAAATGATGAATAAGTATGTACCAGGTTACTATAATCGCCCCTTGTCCAAGCAGCATGTGGAGAAGTATAGGTCAGCTGTATTCGGCGGTCCGGTTCAAGTTTATCGGGTCATTCCAAGCCATATGACGGCAAAAGAGAGTCCTATTGAAGCGGAAAAAATGTATAAAAAGGACATGGATACTAAACGTCAAGTTTAACCACAAGATATGCTGGGTTCGTTAGAAATTTCATCAAAAAAAAGCCTTTTGGAATAAAATCCAAAGGCTTTTTGTATGCTTATTTTTTTCAAGACCTTATTCAACATCATAATTGATCAGAAAGAAAAAGTCTATACTTTGGGCTGGATTTTATTTACTATTGTGAAGCCGGCAAAACTTAATAAATGGAGTGTTGTTAATGGACGTTACCTATCATCTCGATCAGGCCGACTTACAGGATTATATTGGACGGATTTTTGGCACCAGTTATTTAGTTACTCGTGTTTCACGAATGCATGGTGGCGCACAAAAGGTGGTCTACAAGATTGAGTGCAGTAATGGATTTTCCTGCGTTTTGTATGTGTGGGATCTTTCCATGAATTATTTTGAAGAAGAAAAAGCGAATGAAGATATAAATGAACAGTCCTATGGAAGTGATTTGTTTGAATTAAACAATAAGTATTTAACACAGCATGGAATTCAGACCCCAGCACTTTATGATCTGAATAAGGAAAGAGACCGTTACCCATTTGATTATGCGCTTGTTGAATATATAGATGGACGTAAGGCAGAAACCTTTTTCCAACATTCCGAATTAGCTGTTCAAGATAAAGTGTTTCAGCAGTTGGGGGATATGCTTACTACTATGCATACCACCGAAAGGCAGATTTTTGGGAAAGCCAATGCTAACGAGATCAGTACAGAACAATGTCATTCATTACAAATGGAAAATGCGAAAGTACAGCTAGCTTACGCCTCTCAGCATATGGAGAAGATTGGGTCTAATCAAAGTAAACTGCTCGATAAGTTGTATGAGCTTGAATCAAGAATTAAGCCTAGAAAGCAGTATGGATTTATTCATGGGGAACTGGGTCCTGACCATGTATTGGTTAATGATAAGCTGGAGCCCTTTCTGATCGATATCGAAGGAGCAGCGTTCTTTGATATTGAGCATGAGCATAGTTTTTTGGAGATGCGATTTGGAGATTTCTATCGGTATCTTAAGAACGATAAGCTTGATCCGGATAGGCTGTTATTTTATCAATTGCATCACCATATATCATTAACTTCAGCGGGTTTAAAGCTACAGCATAGAGGATTTCCCGATCAAAAATTCGCAAAAGGTCTAGCTGAATATCAATCAGAACGTGCGCTTAGGTTTATCGAAAAATGAAGAAATGGAAATGAAGCAAGAAGCGGCGCGTCATCTCTTGTCAAATATCGTGGGGAGCTGAATATTCGAGTTAATACACGGTAACGTTTCAACGAAGGGGGAGTCAACCTAACCTAGGGAGACTCCCTCTCTCTTGTGCGTTCTAGGGACAAGCCTGACGGTAGTCAAGAGGTGTATACGAAAGTAAAGACTAGTATATAGATGGGGGTCCTTTCCTTTCCTATACTAGAACTAGGAAGAGAAGCAGCATGAAGTAGATGCACGACCTATTTTGAGACAATGTGGAGGGGTAATATGAAGAAAAAAAGTAGAATACTTCTGATCGTCGCATTGATCCTAAGTTTAACTATCACGGCATGCGGCAAAGCCACAAATGAAGGGGAGAAGCAGCCTGAGAAGCAGCCTGAGACACCTGTGGAACAAAAAAATGAAGTGATTGAAGTTTCAACAGTTTCGGCAAGCGATCAGTATCTCAAATTCGATGAGGGCGAAAGCTTTGAGAAGAACTCGGTCTATGATGCGTATGAGAAAGATATCGGTGTGAAGCTCACGAATAAATGGGTGTCCGCCGATGACGTTCAATTCAAGGAAAAAGTGAAGATGTCCATCGCCTCCAATGATCTTCCGGACTTCATGAAGGTTAATGCTACACAGCTGAAAGAGCTGACCGAAGCGGATATGATTATGGATATCACGGACGTATATGACAAGAATGCGACGGATGAGACGAAGAAATTCTTGTCGATGGATGGCGGAATGCAACTGAAGACCGCCACTTTCGACGGTAAACTCATGGGGATTCCAAGTTCTTATAATCCGTACCAGTATCAGTTCCTCTATGTACGCACGGACTGGCTGAAGAAATTGAACCTGCCGGAACCGAAGACGATGGCGGATCTCTTGACGATCGCCGAAGCGTTCAAAACAAAAGATCCAGGCGGCACTGGGAAACCGTATGGAATTGTAATTAGCAAAGATCCATTTAACAACCAGTCCACAGCTGTTACAGGACTAATAGCATTCTTGAATAGTTACCATGCTTATGAAAATCTTTGGATGGAAGACGGAAATGGCAATTTGGTCAACAGTGACATTCAGCCTCAAGTGAAAGACGCACTTAAGGCGCTGCAGGAAATGTTCAAGAAAGGATTAATTGATCCTGAGTTCGTCGTTAAAGATGTGGAGAAAGCAGCAGAGCTCCTCTATAACAACAACGCAGGTATCGTATACGGCCAGTCTTGGGTACCGGCTCAGCTCGCTAAAGGCGCAGTAAAGGATGGTAAAGTCGTACAAGAGTGGGGCGTATTCCCGATTCCATCGGTGGATAGCGAACCTGCACTATCGCAGATAGGTTTGGGTGTTGACGAATATTATGTTATCTCCAAGCAAGCGAAGCATCCGGAAGGCGTTATTAAATTGCTGAACCATTGGATTGTCGTGGATAATCATCCGACGCCAGAACAGAAAGTGTATGAGTATGGTAAAGACCTGAAGGAGAAAGGCAACAACTACTGGCTTCTAAGCCCGCTTCGTGTTGGTAAACAAAAGGATAATAACGGTGAAATATTGCCAAAAGCGATCGAGAACAAAGACGAGAGCATTTTGGAGACGAAAGATCAAAAAACTCGTTACGAGCGTGCCATGAAGTATGTTGACGGTACCGATATCAACATGTGGTGGGAATATCTGATCTCAGGTCCAAAAGGTGCATATTCACTTATTCCTGAAATTCAGAACAATAAACAGTACCTACAAAACAAATTCTACGGCGCACCGACTCCAACCATGGCAGATAGACAAGAAATCCTGAAGAAGAAGCGGGATGAAGTATACTTCAAGATTATGATGAATCAAGTATCCGTGGATGAATTCGATAAATTCGTGGAAGAGTGGAAAAAGCTTGGCGGCGACGAAATGACCAAAGAAGTCAATGAATGGTACGCGACTCACAAACAATGATAGCAGGAGAATCGAGGGGTTGGACACAAACGACCTCTCTTTTCTTTAACCTAGTTCTTCATTTTTAGTCCTATAGCGAGGTGGATGGCATGAATGTATTAACGCGTATGTGGAAGAGGGAGTGGCCGCTTCACTTGATGTTGGTTCCTGGGATCGTATTGGTCCTCATCTTCAGTTATATCCCGATGGCCGGCATTATGATGGCCTTTCAGAAATACGTACCGAATAAAGGGCTGTTCGGCTCACCATTTATTGGTCTTAAAAACCTTCAGTTACTGATGGATTACCCCGATATCGGCCGGATATTCTTCAATACAGTATACATTGCGGTGATGAAAATTGTAGCAGGTATGATCGTTCCGGTCACCATAGCGATACTTCTGAATGAGCTGCGGAAAGAATGGGTCAAACGGACCTTCCAGACGCTCGTGTACTTGCCGCATTTTCTATCATGGGTCTTGTTAAGCGGTATTCTAATCGATGTATTGTCTCCATCTTCCGGTATTCTCAATCAAGTGCTTGGCTTGTTTGGTATAGACCCTGTTTTTTTCCTGGGTGACAACAAATGGTTCCCTTATGTCATGGTCATATCGGATGTATGGAAAGAGTTCGGATTTGGTACGATTGTCTATCTGGCTGCGCTTACCAGTATTAATCCGTCACTGTACGAGGCAGCGGAGATCGACGGCGCAGGACGCTTTAAGCAGACGTTACATGTGACGCTGCCGGGGATGCTTCCTATTATCGTTCTCATGTTTACGCTTAGTATCGGGAATGTACTGAATGCCGGATTTGATCAAATCTTCAACCTATATAGTCCTCCGGTCTATGAAAGCGCGGATATTATCGATACCTTCGTATATCGTATGGGGATTGAGCAAGCACAGTTCGGTTTCGCTACGGCCGTAGGACTGCTGAAATCCGTCATCTCTTTCATATTCGTATCTATGTCCTATATCTTAGCCTATCGTGTAGCGAATTACCGCATTTTCTAATGCAATCGGCGGTAATTCAGAAGGGAGACACATCGTGCGTACTAACAGATCATTCGGAAGAAAATTGTTTTTGATATGTAATTTTATTTTTCTGGCATCCGTATCTTTGTTATGCCTCATGCCTATTATTCATATTTTGGCGCTCTCGTTCAGCTCCGGGCAGGCAGCATCCGCCGGAAAAGTCATCCTGTGGCCTGTTGAATTCACAACGGCTGCTTATGCTAACGTATTTGGAAAACCTGAATATTTACGCGCATTCTGGGTATCGATTCAGCGGGTCCTTATGGGAACGACAATCAGCATGTTCCTGACGATTATCACGGCCTATCCATTATCCAAAGATTCTCGCCAATTTCGGCTGCGGACCTTCTATTCATGGTTTTTCGTATTCACGATTTTATTCAGTGGCGGGCTTATTCCAAACTATTTAACCGTGAAGAACCTTGGGATGCTCGATACAATCTGGGCTTTGGTGCTGCCGGGAGCGGTCACGGTGTTCAACGTTATTCTGCTGCTGAATTTCTACCGCAGTCTGCCCAAAGAACTTGAGGAATCTTCGCTGCTCGATGGGGCGGGTCAATTTACTACCTTATGGAAAATATATGTGCCGCTATCGTTGCCGGCATTGGCAACGACAGGTCTTTTCACTATGGTGGGGCATTGGAATAGCTGGTTTGATGGTATGATTTACATGAATCATCCCGAGAATTATCCGCTGCAGACCTTCCTGCAGACGATCATTATCAAAATGGATTTCCGCTTTATTAAACCTGAGAGGGCAGAATTAATGATCAAATTGTCCGATCGTACGAGCAGGGCAGCTCAAATATTCGTAGCAGCATTTCCGATTCTTATCGTGTATCCGTTCTTGCAGCGGTTCTTCATTAAAGGAATTGTGATGGGGAGTGTCAAAGAATAAAATAGGGCACTCAAACTATGACATTGCATTGCAGGAGAACAAACGATGAAAATCCGATTCTTGATTAAAGATTCCTCTATATTCCAGAAAATAATGGCTGCCTTTCTGGCAGCCTTGTTTCCGCTCATGGCGATTACCTGGTTGATTAATGAGAAGGGTTCGGACAATATTCGGAGTGAAATTTCCGAGTCTATTCTAAATACGACTCGCTTCTATCTGGATTCACTCGACAAGGAAGCAGACCGGATCAGCCGTTATTTGCCGAACTATGTGATGGACAAAGACTTGATGGAAATTGCAACTACAGGCAATTACATGAGTTATTACGATCGTGCGCAAAAAATATTAGATATCCAAAGACGGCTTGAATTGATGAAGAACTCAAGTCCATTTATTCAAGAAGCAAGGGCGTATATCCCTCTTATCGACCGAACGATTCTTAGCAATAAATTTGAAACTTCGATGAATAAGCAGGAATATGCTTCTATGCAGCAAAACAAGAGATTATACGAAGAACCTTTCATTTACTGGAACGATCGATTATTTATTTCCATGCAATACCCCATTAATACCGTTAAAAATCCGATTTATATCGTAGCGGTTGAATTATCGACTATCAAAATCAGAGAAACGTTATCTCAAATCGGCAGCTCGCGTGGTGGACAGAGCGTATTGCTCAATCTGGAACGTGGTTGGGAGATCGAGAGTGACATGGATCCGGAACTGCTGGAACAAATGAAATCCTTCGCTGCGGATAAGCGGGAATTGCAAAAAGACGAAGGATACGAAACGATTATGTATAATGGTAAGCGGTTTCTTACGGTATATAAATACTCCAGTCTCTGGAATTCCTATTCGATTATGTGCATTCCCGAAGAGACGATTTTGGGTTCTCTTGAGATCTATCGAACATTGTTCTGGTGGGCTTGCGCGCTAGCTGTGGGTATTGTCGTTTTCTTCTCCTACTTTCTATTACGATTTATCTATCGGCCATTAATGAAACTTGTGCATTCCTTTCGGCGCGTTCAGCAGAATAGGCTGGAACCGATTGTGATCGATCGTGGAGCCGATGAGTTCGGGTATTTGTACCAAGCTTTTAATAATACGATCCGATCCTTGAAAACACTAATCGAGGAAAATTACGAGCAGCAAATCAGGAACCAGCGTTCCGAACTGAAACGATTGCAGTCGCAAATTAATCCTCATTTTTTATATAACTGTTTTTTTGTATTGTGCCGGTTAATTAAATCCGAGAATCAGAAGGAAAAGGCTTATCAATTCTGCCTGTACATCGGACAATATTTTCAGTTCATTACTCGTGATGACGAGGATGATATTCCGCTGGGGCTGGAGGTCAATCATTCTCGCACGTATGTAGATATGCAAACCATATGTTACGGAGACCGTATTCAAGTCAAGTTCGAAGGTGATGTTCCCGATCTCTTCGTGCCGAGGCTGATTCTGCAGCCGATCATCGAAAATGCTTATAAGCATGCCTTGGGCAATATGATTCAGCAGGGTGAGCTATGGGTTCATTGTGAGCGGGTGGGTGATGTATTCTCCATCTATGTCGAAGATAATGGCCGAAGCATTTCCGATGCGGAGATCGAACAGCTTCAGAAGCGACTGCGTCAATCCACCACTCGGATGGAGGAAACAACCGGAATCATAAATGTGCATCGCAGAATACAGCTGCGGTACGGTGAGGAATATGGCATTACAGTGTCACGTTCTGCTCTTGGTGGACTTCAAGTAAGAATCAATCTAAGCGCGAACTAGAGGAGGAATCAGCATGTACCGACTGCTAATCGTCGATGACCTTCCCATTATTGTCGATGGTCTTCTGGAGCTATTCAATGAGACCGATCATTTACAACTCGAGGTTATGAAGGCATATTCAGGTGAAGAAGCACTGGAGGTACTGTCTCATCATCGTATTGATATCGTGATTTCCGACATTAAGATGCCTGGACTGGAAGGGATTGAGCTGCTTCGGGAAATCAAATCCCAGTGGCCGGCCTGCAAAGTTATTTTCTTAACAGGATACAATGATTTTCATTATGCTAAGAGCGCAATTACGTACGGTGGGTTCGATTATATTCTGAAGGTCGAAAGTGATGAGAAAATTATTCAGTCCGTAGAACGGGCGATTGAGAAAATTGAAGAAGAAAATAACCAAGAACAGATGATCGCTAGAGCGCAATCCAAAATGAGACTGGCATTGCCCTCCCTGCAAAAAGAGTATGTGTGGGAGCTCTTTCAAGGCAAGCATGTATCGGATAGCCAATTAAAGCAGGCGTTCAAAGAAATCGATATCCGGCTTGATGCGACATTGCCGGTTTACTTGCTCATAGGCAGGGTAGACGCATGGAAAGAAATGTTCACGACGCCGGATAAAGCGTTATTGACTTACGCCGTACAGAACATTTGCGATGAGTATTTGTCCACGCAGGTCAGATGCTATTCCGTTGTATTCGAGTTATCCAAAATCGTCTGGATGATTCAACCGAAAATCCCGGATGGATCGTCTATCGAATATGGGGATCAGGATTGGATCAGAGCTCATCGGTATACGAGCGGAATTCTGGAGACTGTGCAGGGAAATTGCAAGAGATTGCTGAGTTTATCGGTTTCTTTCCTTCTTGGAAGTGAAGCAACGACATGGGATAACATATCTGATCGGTTTCACTCGATCAAATACGGCCTGGTACAAGGACATGGATTATTTAATGAGGTCATATTGACCGATAAAGACATTCAAAGAGAAGTGAACGGTGATCTGAGTGGGAACTACCACGATGCCTTCTATCACGCCCGTGTTCAATTGCTGATGTCTTGTCTCGAGAATAATCATCGGGAGCAATTCAACAAGCTGTATGCCGAACTAACGTCCATTTGGAATGATGAGGAGTCGCCGAATGAGCGGAAGATCGAACTGTATCATTCGCTTTCAGCTATTTTTCTGTTCTATATCCATAAGAATCGGGAAATTCGGGATTACATCAATACGCTGATGGATCTGGATAAGTTATATCGCTATGGAGATTCCGCATCATGGTCGGAGCTGATTCAATACTTCTCGCAAATGGCGGATTGCTTCTTCGAATGGAATGCGCTGCGGGGTACGCAATTGCCGACAGAGGTCGTGAATAAGGTGCATCGATATATTGAAGAACATATTTCCACTGATATTTCCTTAAATGCGCTGGCCGATTACGTGAGCTTGAATCCATCGTATTTGTCCCGACTTTATAAGCAAATCACTGGAATGGGTTTATCTAAATATGTGAACGACTATCGTAACCTGATCGCCAAAGATATGCTGCTCAACACATCGATGAAAGTGAATGAAATTGCTGCTGCCCTGGGGTACAACTCAGCACTTGCATTTATTCGCTTCTTCAAGAAGCAGAATGAAACAACTCCGCAAGATTTCCGTATGGCAAGGACTCATATACAGAATCAAGGTCAATAAATGTATATGAAATGTCAGTAACGATCTCTTTTGCCTCCGTTCCTACCACCTTACAATGGAAGTACACTAGGTGCGCAAGAGGAGGAGTAGTCTTGAGAACATTAACAGCTGTATTACTTGGCGCTGGCAGTCGAGGAAGATATATTTATGGGCCCTACGCGGAGAAGTTCCCGAATGAATTAAAGATTGTTGCCGTAGCTGAGCCGGATGATGAACGTAGAAATCGATTTGCAGAGATTCATAGAATTGCCCCAGAACATGTCTACGATTCTTGGGAGAAAGTATTCGATCAGGGTCAAATTGCGGACGTGATGATAATTGCTACGCTCGATCGGATGCATTATATACCAGCGATGAAAGCGATGGAGCTAGGCTATCATGTCATGTTAGAGAAGCCGATGTCTCCTTCCATGGAAGAATGCATCGAATTGGAGCAAGCTTCGCTTCGGTATAAGCGATTGCTCGTCGTAACCCATGTCCTGCGATATTCCCCGTTCTGGTCTGGGATCAAAAAATGCATCGAAGACGGTGAACTCGGAACGATAGGTACGATTCAATTAACCGAAAATGTGGGCTACATGCATATGACACACAGTTATGTCCGCGGGAATTGGCGCAATTCGGAGGAGACTAGTCCCATGATCCTGGCCAAATCATGCCATGATCTGGATCTCATCTCATGGCTTATGAATCAACCGTGTACAAGCGTGAGCTCGTACGGATCATTACTGCATTTCAGGGCGGAGAACGCTCCGGAAGGCTCTGCGGATCGCTGTATCAACGGCTGTGAGGTTGAGAAGGAATGCGCCTTCTCGGCGATGAAAATATATATTCAGCCCCCGGAACACCCTTGGGCACGCTATATGACGAATGATTTGTCGCAAGAGGGGATCTTGAAGGCGCTGAAGGAAGGACCGTGGGGTCGCTGCGTGTATCGCTGCGATAATAATGTCGTGGATCACCAGGTAGTCAACATGGAGTTCGAGAACGGAGCGAATGCATCGTTCATCATGTCAGGGCTGACACAGAGCGGCACGCGCCGGGTTCAAATTATGGGAACACAAGGCGAGATCATCGGGGATATGGACAAAGGATCTTTCACGCTGTACCGCTATGTATCGGGCGAGAAGGTTGAGATTGGCTGCAATGTGGAAGGCGATGGCCATGGAGGCGGCGATGACCGTATGGTAAGCTCATTCCTGCGGAATGTGCGTCAATTCGACAGCAATCCATCGCAAGGTTTGACCTCGGCGACGGCATCCCTGCAGAGTCATTTGATCGCATTCGCGTCGGAACATTCGAGATTGAACGCAGGTCAGGCGGTCAAGCTTTCGGACTTGCAGAAGAAAGGACAAATGTCTGTATAAGATCAAATGATACTAGGAAGCCTCTTTCGAAGTGATGGGATGCCGTCATGGAGAGGGAGGTTTTTTGGTATGTATTTGATTCAAGTAATTGAGTCAATATGGGGAAGGTTTTTCGTTACATAATCTCAAGGCATAATAAAAGACCGCTCTACTGGAATGATTTCCGGATCTGCGGCCTTAGGACAAGATTCTATTATAGGGTCAATCTGTATCTAAAGGTGGTGAGATTAATGGAATTTAACAGTCTTGATACGAGCTTCTTCTTCATAGGTGAGTGGTTTTGGGGATCTAGGAGTGTGCAAGTGGCGTTGCACAGAATATTCCATTTTTTGATAATCCTCATTACCTGAATTCATCGTTGGATTCCAATTTTCCGTTACCCAATTTTTAAGTTCTTTAAGACCTGCTAGCATTTCCTCCAGCCTCCTTTGGCGAAGAAACAATATATTTTGTATTGTTCTGGTTACGCTTTCATTATATCATAGAAATTAGTTTTTAAAAGCTGTGTCCACGTGAAAAACACAGTTTTTAGGTGAACATTGTGTGTTAATTAGGGTTTGTACTTCCTATGGAGAAAAGTGTCTCCTTGTAGGAGACACTTTTATTAGATTTAAAATGATAATCTATTGCCCTTGCGAATCGCAAATTATTTCTAATAATTACCAATTCGGTAGATGACTTTAAAGTCGTAGATAGTGTTACTCTGATCATAACTAGAGCTGCATATATCGTTCGATATTCTATTTTTAATTGGAAAATAAGGTCTTATTTTATGGGCGTTCAATTAAATGGAACTATTTTTCTAGTATGATTGTTATTCTGGTGGAAATAAATTTTATTTTTAAAAAAATAGAGAAAATAATTTACAGAACCAAATTTAAGTGATATCTTGAATATGTAGAAAAGAAACCGTTCACATCTTAAGGGGGATTATCAATGACACTCAACAAGTTCCACGGAATTATACCTGCCTTCTATGCTTGCTATGACGATCAAGGAAATATTTCCGAATCCCGGACACATGCCTTATGTGATTACTTATTTGAAAAAGGAGTTCAAGGTGTTTATGTGGGAGGTAGTTCTGGAGAATGTATCTACCAGAGTCTGGACGAACGCAAAGCGGTACTTAGCTATGTAGCTAGTAACCTGAAAGGTAAAATGACACTGATTGCTCATGTAGGAGCCCCTTCTACTAGAGATAGTATCGAATTAGCAAAACATGCGGCGAGCTTAGGATATGATGCACTATCCGCAATCCCACCTATATATTTCAAATTACCTGATAGTGCAGTAACTAAATACTGGAGCGATATTATGGAGGCAACTCCTCTACCGTTCATTATCTACAACATTCCTCAGACTACGGGATATACACTAACTCCAGCTTTATTCGAGAAACTGCTTACTAATAAAAAAGTTATCGGCGTTAAGAATTCTTCTATGCCACCTATGGATATTGAACGCTTCAAAAGAGTGGGTGGAAAAGATGTAGTGGTCTTTAATGGACCGGATGAACAGTATGTTGCGGGAAGAATCATGGGAGCCGATGCTGGCATTGGTGGTACTTATGCAGTTATGCCGGAGCTGTTCTTGCAAGCTAATACATTTGTACTTGCCGGCAAGTTTGAGGAAGCAGGACAACTTCAAAGTGAGATCAACGATATCATCATCGCGCTTTGTTCCCTCAAGGGTTCTATGTATGCGGAAATTAAAGAGGTTCTGAGATTAAGAGGCGTAAACATTGGTAGTGTAAGAGCACCGCTTGAAGGGGTAGCCGCTGAAGATGCTGGTCCAATCGCAGATATTATGAAATTGATTGATCAAGCGATAGAAAAATATTGTGGTTAATGCAATGAAGAGAACCATCGTATGCTTTGGTGATTCCAATACTTGGGGCTACGACGCAAAGACGGACCAAAGGTTTAATGATGAAATACGTTGGACCGGACTTCTACAATCAGAACTGTACAACACTTACCGGGTCATAGAGGAAGGGCTTCCTGGTAGAACCAGTGTTAGTGACGATCCGCTATTTGAAGGGTTAGCCGGAATAGCTTATCTCTATCCATGCCTCATGTCACATGCACCACTTGATTTGGTAGTGATCATGCTTGGGACGAATGATACGAAAGAAAGATTTGCACTAACTTCTTATAACATCGCGCAAGGTATTGTTAGACTCGCTCATAAAGCTAGAGGGAGCGGGGCAGGTCCAGCCGGAAAAGCTCCAGAAGTGCTTGTGATCGCTCCTCCTCCCATTGGGGCAGAGTATTTGAATACTCCTATTGGTAAGCCAATGGGAAGTAATTGTAGCGAGAAATCTTTGGAGCTCTCTCAGCATCTTGCAGCTTTGCTTTCGGGGACAGATATCCACTTTATTGATTCCAGAGAATATGTATCGATGAATGAAATAGATTACATGCATCTTGATATACAAGGACATCGGAACATGGCTGATTTAGTGAAATATCATGTCAAACGGATACTAGAATAGGGGAGGATTTAAAATGAAGAAGAAACGTTTACTCTCGTCAATGGTTGCATTAATGGTAATTATTTCACTGATTTCAGGATGCTCTGGTAACAACGCAGCAAGCTCTAATACATCCGATAATACGGCTAAATCTGGCAAGGAAAAAGTGGCGATTAAAGTATGGCTGACCCCTCAGTGGAAGGGTGTTGTGGATGCAACGGAACAAGGAGCTGACTATGATAGCTTCCTTAAGGCTGCTGCTGAGAAATTCAAGGCACAATATGATAAATATGATGCTGACATTCAGGTCGAAGTCATTGCCGGAGATCAGCGCGACCAACTCCTCAATGTTAACTTGAGCGGAGGAACGCCACCAAATGTCTTCTTTGAAAGCGTATTCCCAATGGGCGATTATGTTCACCGTGGAGCTTTGGAGTCTTTGACTGACATCATCGATGAGGACGCGAAAAGTGATATCGCACAAAATTACTGGGATGCAGTAACGTTCGGAAAAGATGTGTACTTCTACCCATTCCAACACAATCCAGGCACTTTGGTCTACAACGCAGACATGTTTAAAGCGGCTGGTTTAGAAAAGTTCGTCGGTGGAGAGTCCGAAATTAAGACTTGGAACTTGGAAGAATATCAACAAATCTTGGATGGTCTGAAAAATAATCTTCCGAAGGACAAATATTCTAATGCCTATCCAATGGCACTATACGCTGTAAATAACCAAGGAGATACGTGGAACCTTGCATACTTAAGAATGTTCGGCAACAAGTTCTTCGATGACCAAGGGAACATTGTTCTGAATGATGCGAATGGAGTTAAAGCTGCTACATGGTTGAAAAAATTATATGACGGTGGATATACAAATCCGGGTGCTGAATCTGTATCCTCCAATGATGCCAATGCCATGTTCCAGAATCAGCAGCTAGCGATCAGTTTTACCAATCCAATCTTGTTCAATGGAACAAAAGCAAATATGGAATCCGGCACGTCTCCAAAGTTTGATATGCGTCTTGCTAATATTCCGTCCGAAAGCGGAGATCCTCTATCCTTTACTTATGTAGTGGGTGCAAGTGTATTCAAGTCCAAAGATGCGAAAAAGACTGAAGTCGCTAAAGATTTCGTGAAGTTCTTTTCAAGTGATCCTGAATTAGTTAAATCCTCTAAGAATGGTATTCCTGTGAGAAGCTCCGTGGCTGAACAACTTAAGTCAGAGAATCCTCTCTTTGCTGCTTATGATGCCAATTCAAAATATTTGTTCAACTTCACGGGCAACGTTCCAGGATATAGCCAATTAAGAGAAGTTTTGTACCCTGATCTACAGGCGCTTTACATGGGAGCAAAGACACCAGAACAGTTTGTACAAGATTATCAAACCAATGGTAATAAAGTGATTGATACGAATAAAGCTAGCTCTGTCATTTTCCAATAATCTAAGAACAGGTAAACAATAAACGATTAACAGCCTTTAGAGTCTGAAGTGGCTCCAAGGGCTGTTAATTAGAAAGGTAAACGATATGAAACTACGTAGTAATTACCTAAAAGAGAATATTACAGGTTATCTGTTTATTTTACCTCAGATGATAGTATTCTTAGCCTTTCTTGTCTATCCGATCTTAGAAGGGATGCGCCTGAGTTTATACCAAATTAATTATGATAGTGAGAAGTTTGTGGGTCTGGCTAATTACACCACATTGTTTAATGATCCGGTATTCTTCAAGGCGATCTTCAATACGATTATATTCGTAGTCTTTATCGTCCTACTTACAGTGGGCTTTGCATTATTTGTAGCCTCGGCTGTATTTGATAAGAACGCTAAGTACGTTTCCTTTATAAGAGGGAGCTATTATATCCCGGTCATGGTATCCATGGTTGTAATGAGTATGGTTTGGAGTTTCCTGCTGAATCCTGCTAATGGACTTATTTCTTTTATATATAAAGATATGGGTCTTGGGACGATCAATCTTCTAGGAAATCCAAAGACAGTTTTGCCAGTAGTGATCTTTGTGACCTTCGCGACTAACGTGGGCCAAGCCATTATTCTGTATATTGCTTCGATGATTGGTGTATCTAAAGAGCTTTTTGAAGCAGCAGAAATCGACGGTGCAAGCAGATGGCAAGTAATTTCGAAGATCCTCATTCCTTCTGTAGGACCAACAACGACCTATATTACGATTATCAATATTATTGCTGTTCTAAAAATATTTGTAGTCATCCAGTTATTAACCGGCGGCGGACCGAACAACTCATCGGTAACCTTGATGTACTACCTCTATAATAATGCCTTTAAGTACAACCAACTCGGCGTAGCTTCTGCGGTAGGCGTTATCATGTTCGTGATTACATTGTTATTATCTGTGCCTCAGCTACGAAGCATGATTAAGGTGAAGTGAGGGGGAATACAACATGTCGAAAATAAGAAATAAGAAGAAGAGAGAGAAGTTTGATGTGATATCGAATGTGATCATTGTCCTCTTCGCGCTCCTTAATCTTTTTCCATTGTATTGGTTATTCACTAGTTCGCTTAAGAACAGTTCAGATGTTGTGAAGATGCCTCCAGACTGGTGGCCTAAATCGATCACATTCTCCAACTATGTGGATGTGTTTCAGAACCAACCGGCTTTGAGATGGACGTTCAATAGTATTTATGTCTCAGGTGTATCTACGATTATCGTTATTATTGTAGGCGCTATGGCTGCCTATGCATTCTCAAAGATCAATTTCAAAGGTAAAGATATCATCTTCATTATTTTCATATCGAGCTTGATGATTCCTAAGGAAATTATGATCGTGCCTTTATTCCGGATTACACAGCAATTTGGAATGGTGAATTCGTATAACGGTATGATTTGGCCGAACGTCGCGGGTGCATTTGGAGTCTTCCTATTAAAAGGATTCTTCGATTTAACCCCTAACGCTTTAAGAGAAGCCGGAAGAATAGATGGTGCAAATGAATGGAGAATCTTTACTCGCATCATGGTGCCTATTATTAAACCTGGTATTGGAGCCTTATTTATTCTGAATTTCGTGCAAGTCTGGAATGATTATTTGTGGCAGCTGGTTATAGGCCAAGAGAACAAAATGAAAACATTAATGGTTGGTACTGCAACCTTAATGCAGGATCTGAATCCTAATTTCGCATATAAAATGGCCGGAGCCACCATTGCTGCAATTCCGATGTTGCTAGTGTTCATGTTATTCCAACGTTTCTTCACCAATGGAATTACAGCAGGAGCAGTCAAAGAATAAATAAAAATGTGGAGTGGGTTACTGATGAATACTGAAAATAATGTACTTAAAAAGATAAAACATAAACTAGTCGTCTCCAGTCAAGCCTTACCCGAAGAACCGCTGCATAGTCCGTTTATAATGGGAAGAATGGCTTATGCAGCATACTTGGGTGGTGCTTCAGGTATTCGGGCAAATAGCGTAGCGGATATTCAAGAAATTAAGAAAACAGTGGATCTACCTATCATTGGGATCATCAAAAGGGTATACGAAGGTTCTGAAGTGTTTATTACACCAACCCTGAAGGAAGTAGATGAGCTTTACCGCGAAGGGGTAGATATCATTGCTATGGATGCGACAGACCGGACTCGTCCGGATGGATCAACCATCTCAGAACTATTTCCTCACATAAGAGAGACCTATAAAGATCAACTGTTTATGGCAGATTGCTCTACATTTGAAGAAGCTGCTAAAGCCGTTGAGCTGGGGTTTGATCTTGTGGGAACTACCTTAAGCGGATATACAGAATACACCAAAGAGAGGTCACTTCCAGATTTTGAGCTAGTCAAGCAAATCGTAAGCAACTTCTCTGTGCCTGTGATAGCTGAAGGCGGTGTTTCCACTCCTGAAGAACTGAAGAAAATGTTTGATCTAGGTGTTTTTTCAGCAGTAGTCGGCTCAGCGATTACAAGACCAATGGAGATTACCAAAAGGTTTGTAGACGCTATTCAGTAGATTGCCGGAGAGGGTAGATAAGGATGAGAATTCTCGCTGTAGATATTGGCGGTACCAATACCAAGATGTGTATATGCGATAAACTTGGGAATGTTCATAACTTTAAGGAGTATGCAACTGAGAGCCACTTGGGAGGGCCGCATGTAATCTCAAGATTGCTTGATAAGATTGCAGAAAATGATGATTTTGATGCCATTGCTATAAGTACGGCCGGTCAAGTCAATGCTGAAGAAGGAATTATAGTCTATGCTAACGAAAATATACCTAGATATACAGGGATGAAGATTAAGGAAATTGTAACTAATCATTTTCATAAACCTGTTATGGTAGAGAACGATGTGAATTCAGCAGCATTAGGCGAGGCATATTATGGTGCTGCCCAGAACTTTAACAATTTCTTATGCTTGACGTTTGGCACGGGCATTGGTGGTGCCATTGTATTGAACCGCCAAATCTATAAAGGAGCAGATGGGGTGGCGGCCGAATTTGGTCATATCCTGACACATCCATTGTCAGATGCGGTGGAGGGACTGCCTTTTTATGAAAAGTATGCTTCAACTACTGCTTTAGTCAAGATGGCTCAGCAGGCAGATCCCGAATGTACAGACGGAAAAGTCCTTTTTGATAAAATTCACAAAGGGGACGAAGCTCTGAAACAGATCTTGGATTCATGGGTAACTGAGGTGTCCGCGGGTTTAGCCTCAATTATTCATATTTTCAATCCATCCGCTATAATTATTGGGGGCGGTGTTATGGAGCAAGAAGATTTAGTTCAAAGGGTCGAGGAACGGACGAAGTCTTTAATTATGGAGAGTTTTGCGGGTGTAAGAATTGTTAAGGCCTCACTTGGGAATAAGGCAGGCTTGCTTGGCGCTTCCTCTTTATTCGCACATTAAATCATTGTAAAGGAGGGGCTTATTTGCGAACAATCAGTATTTTTTCTTCTATTCATTCCAAGTACAATAATTTGACGAATACGGAGAAGAAGGTAGCGGACTACGTCCTGGAGAACACGAGAAGTGTGGTCTATATGTCGATTACTGATCTTGCAGATGCGTGCGATGTAGGTGAATCAAGTATTTTTCGATTTTGCAAATCTTTAAGTTATAAAGGGTATCAAGAGTTCAAGATTGCACTCGCTCATAGTATCACTGTGGAGAATGAGATCCCGCAGCTTACGGATCAAATTCTAATGGACGACACTACTGAAGCTGTGGCTTCCAAAGTGCTGACCACAAATGTAAGTGCACTGAACGAGACCTATAATTTAATTGATATACAGAAGATCAATGAAGCTATTGATTATATGATAAACGCGGAACGAGTATCATTTTTCGGCGTAGGCTCTTCATTAATCACGGCGATGGAAGCCAAAATTAAATTTATGCGCATTACAAACAAAACGGAGTGTTTGATGGATTCACATCTTCAGATGATGTCTGCGGCGCTAATGTCTAACCGAGATGTAGCTGTAATCATTTCTTACTCCGGTTCAACGAAAGATAGTATCGAGGTTGCAAGAAAGGCGAAGGAACGAGGCGCTAAGGTGGTGTCCATTACGAGATTTGAAAAGTCACCTTTAACGTCGTATTCGGATCTTACCTTACTTTGTGGTGCTAATGAGGGTCCTCTGCAGGGCGGTTCATTATCTGCTAAGATCTCACAGCTCTATCTGCTGGATATTTTATATGTGGAATATTTCAAAAAGACTAGTGAGCAGTCCATTATCAATAAAGAAACAACAGCTGCAGCAGTTAGTGAGAAGCTCCTATAAGTGCGAGTTCAAAAAGTATGGTTTTCAACACCGAGAAGATTGGATGAAGGTAGAAACTGAGGAGCGGAGCGTAGTGGAAGCTACGTGAGCACCGGAAGTTTCGCCTGAATTCAATATTCGATGTCGAGTAAGCTTCTTGGGCTACTTCGTGATCAAAAGCGGACTTTTTGAACAACCTCTGTAAGATAATTGAGATGTGGGGAGAATGAGACATTATGATCTTAGGTTCATTGTCATCTTGGGAAGAGCATAGCAGATACGAGAATTCAGTCATTGTAGAGGCTATTGAGGAATTAAAAGTCATCTTACAGCACGAACCTGATCTCGGGCGAATCGAGATTCGCGGTAACGAGATATACGTTTCGATTATGGCGCTTGAGGCGAAGTCGCTAGAGGAACAGGTTGCTGAAAAGCATGAGGCTTATATTGATGTGCATTATCTGATCGAAGGTGAAGAAACGATCGGTTGGTCCCCTCTGCAAGAAGGGATCGAGGCTACTAAGCCTTACGATGCCGAAGCAGATTATGCACTTTATCCTCCGTCATCCGATGAAATTTTGTTAACTTTGAAGCCGGGGATGTTCGCTGTCTTTTTCCCGCATGATGTACACAGACCTGGTATGGGTCAACCGGGCATGAAGATTAAGAAGGCTGTTATTAAGATACATGTAGGGTTATTAAGTTCATAGAATCTAAGCAGATGACTTCTGAAATCATAAGGAGTCATCTTTTTTATTGCATAGGAGATTATACAATGAAAAAAGATCACTTTCATGGATTCGTGGAAATACATGGTCATCGTCTGCCAAGGGATGTGCAGCTTTCTATTTCTCTATATCAGGGTCAAAACACTAGAATTATAGGGAAAAACTCCTTGTAATTCTATAATATAAGGTCATATCGATAGAATATAGGGAATTGTTCCCTATAATTCAGCTGAACTGGCTGTTTTTAATTGAAATTGGCAAATATACAGGGAGAAATTCCGTATAACCTGTTCAGATAACAGCTGTGATCTAATTTATAGGGAGGTTTTCCCTGTAACACGTTCTACCTAAGCAAAATCCTCCACCAACACTAGAGTTCTTACTCGCCAAACCACTGAAAATCCCTGCGGAAAATACAACAAGTGCTCCGTAAGCTATAAATTCAAACTAATAAATGCCTATTAATCCGACAAGGTGATTTAGTTTTTATATATAAACATTATAACGTTATATTTACTTAATGCACTATTCGTGGTATTTTAAACATTATAATGTTATATGGAAAAAGGTGAGAACAATGGATGAAAGATACGTGCTCCGTCAGGTGAAACGAGTAAGCGGAGAAGAGATCGACATTGTAATCGAAAATGGCAAGATCGCTGAGATCACCCCGGCAGGTGAGGCGCATGGGGGGCAGGAGTGGGAAGGTTCAGGCGCGTACGTATCCAGTGGCTGGATCGATATGCATGTGCATGCCTTTCGCGAATTTGATCCGTATGGTGACGAGATCGATGAGATCGGTGTCCGGCAAGGGGTGACCACCCTAGTCGATGCTGGTAGCTGCGGGGCGGATCGGATAGGTGATCTGGCTCTGGACGCGTCTCAGGCTAAGACGAATGTGCTGGCTTTCTTAAATATCTCGCGGATCGGACTGCTAAGAATTGATGAATTGTCCAACTTGGAATGGATTGATAAGGAGAAGATCCTGCAATCCATCCGAACCTACGGGGAGATAATCGTGGGATTAAAGGCTAGGATCAGCAAAAGCGTTGTGGGTGCCAGCGGGATTGAACCACTGCATATCGCACGAAGCCTTTCAATGGAGACGGGGTTGCCGTTAATGGTACATATCGGTTCAGCACCGCCAGATATCAGAGAGGTTATGCCCCTTTTGCAGCGTAAGGATATCGTGACCCATTATCTCAACGGAAAAGAGAATAATTTGTTTGCTGCGGATGGTCAGCCGCTTCAGGTACTGACTGAGGCCATTGAACGGGGAGTTCATCTCGATGTGGGACATGGAACAGCAAGCTTCTCTTTTAAGGTAGCTGAGGCTGCTAAACGTAATGGTATTGGACTGAATACGATTAGCACGGATATCTATCGAGTGAACCGAATGAAGGGACCTGTCTTTAGCATGTCTAATGTACTTTCCAAGTTTCTATGTTTGGGCTATGCTCTGGATGAGATTGTGGCAGCGGTTACTTCCAATGCGGCGGAATGGCTGGGCAGGCCGGAGCTGGGCCGAATTCAGGTGGGAGATCCTGCAAACTTGACTCTCTTCACCCTGCAGCATAAGTCTGCAGTGCTTGTGGATTCTGAAGGAGAAGAAAGAATGACGGATAAAGTAATCCATGCAAAAGGAGTGGTTATAGGTGAGGAATTCATTAAATGCGAAATACGGGCTTAAACGCGTAATCAATGCAAGCGGCAGAATGAGTATCCTGGGGGTGTCGGCTCCGTCTGACACAGTGATGGAGGCTATGAAGCAAGGCGGACAGAGTTATGTGGAAATAGCGGATCTGGTGGATAAAGCCGGAGATTACACGGCACGAATTCTCGGCGCTGAAGCAGCGCTTATCGTTAACTCAGCCTCCAGCGGTATTGCATTGTCCGTTGCGGCGCTAGTGACCCAAGGCAATCGGCGCCGCAGTGAACGTTTGCACCAAGAAGCCATTCCACGCAATGAAATCATCATTCTGAAGGGGCATAATGTACAGTACGGAGCTCCTGTGGAAACGATGGTCTATCTAGGTGGTGGGAAACTAATTGAGGTCGGTTATGCGAATGAAGGCCGTGCCGAGCATATAGAGGATGCCATTTGTGAGCAGACGGCTGCCATTCTGTACGTAAAGTCCCACCATGCAGTTCAGAAAAATATGTTATCCGTCGAAGAAGCATGGGAGATCGCAAACCGTAGGGGCATTCCACTAATCGTAGATGCCGCAGCGGAAGAAGACCTCTGTAAATATGTGAAATACTCTGACCTGGCAATTTATAGTGGTTCTAAAGCTATTGAAGGGCCTACATCCGGTATTATCGCCGGCAAACGTAATTATGTGGAATGGGTTAAGGTCCAATTGTATGGAATAGGACGCAGTATGAAGGTTGGTAAAGAAACTTCCTTTGGTCTGCTGCAAGCACTAGAGGAATACATGGTCAAGGAAGACAAGAGTGACACCGAGAAAGCGTCTTTGCAGGGATTGATGGTGTTGAATGATCTTCCGGGAATTCGTGTAACCATTGTGCAGGACGAGGCGGGCCGTGCCATCTATCGCGGCCGGGTTCAGGTTGATCCACAGCAGGCCGGAATTACGGCGAAAGAATTGGTAGAGGGGTTGCAGCAAGGCGAGATTGCGATCTATACCCGCGATTATGGAGTGAAGCAGGGATATTTCGATATTGATCCACGGCCGCTTCTGGGGGATGATCTGCACGTGATTGTAGACAGCATTCATAAATTAATAGGGGGACAATAAGATGACGATTTCACAACGTTTTTATAAGGGCCGCACCGCATTAAATGTACTCGCTAAAGATATCGCTAATGCTAAAGAGATTTATGAAGCGGCGGAAGGATATGTGCTGGTCGGTGTGCTCTCTAAGGATTATAAGTCGGTAGAAGAAGCCGTAACAGCCATGAAGCAATATGGTCAAGAGATTGAAGATGCGGTATCCATTGGCCTAGGTGCAGGAGATAATCGCCAAGCGGCAATTGTGGCCGAGATTGCTAAGCATTATCCGGGTAGTCATATTAACCAGGCATTCCCGGTGGTTGGAGCTACACGCGCTAATCTTGGTGGGAAAGACAGTTGGATCAACAGCATGATCGCCCCTTCTGGTCACGCTGGTTATGTGAATATTTCTACAGGAGTCTTCAGCGCTGCGCAGAGTGAAGCGGCGATTGTACCTATAGCATCGGCAATTGCGCTTGTTCGGGATATGGGTGGTAATGCACTGAAATATTTCCCGATGGAGGGATTAAGCCGTGAAGAGGAATACCGCTCTGTCGCTAAGGCCTGTGCTGAGGCAGGGTTCGCACTCGAACCAACCGGTGGAATTGATATGGACAATTTCGAGGCTATTCTGGAGATTGCGCTTGAAGCAGGGGTGCCACAAGTGATTCCGCATGTCTACTCATCCATTATCGATAAAGAATCGGGCCAGACCCGGACCCAGGATGTGCGTGATTTGCTTGGAATTATGAAGAGGCTGACAGATAAATATGCCTAAACGAATCGGGGCATTCGGAGAAGTGATGATGCGTCTGCAGGTGCCGGGAGTTCAGCTGCTATCCCAGGGAAACAGCTTAAACTATTCATTCTCTGGTACCGGGGTTAATGTCAGCGCTGCACTGGCACGCTTCGGGCATGAAGGTTATTTGATTTCCCGTTTGCCGACTACTTCCTTGGGAGAGGCCGCCGCCGCGTATTTGCGGAAGCTGGGCATCTCTTCTAGCCTCGTTATACGAGGAGGAGAATATCTGGGCTTGTATTTCTTGGAGAACGGATTTGGTGCACGTCCAAGCAAGGTAACTTACAGCAATCGTGTGGAGAGTAGCTTCAATACGGCTCCTGAGGAAACTTATAATTATGAAGAGATTGCGCGAAGTCTGGATGTGATCCATTTCTGCGGCATTACGCTGGCTATGAACGATAGTGTACGTCATCATATGAAATCCTTGGCTAGAGCTGTCAAGCAGCAGGGTGGGACTGTGATCTTTGATTGCAACTATCGTCCGTCCTTGTGGGCACCGGAAGGCTATTCACAAGCGAAGCCGCATTACGAGGAGATGCTGCAGCTGGCCGATATCGTAATGATGAATGAGAAGGACGCAATCTTTATCTTGGGGATCAGCACTGAACAAGCTGAACGTGAAGAGCAACTGATCGAACTGATTCCAGCAGTTGCGAAGCATTACGATATCTCGGTGATCGCAGGCACCCATCGCAGTATTCATGGCGACAACTCACATTCACTGCGTGGGTTTCTTTATAAGAATCAGAGCTTCTTCTTTTCGGATACGCTGAGATTTCTCGTCTATGATAGAATAGGGGCTGGAGATGCCTATACGAGCGGAATTGTGCATGGCGAGCTAACAGGATTAACACCTGAGCAGACAGTACGGTTTGCCGCTGCCGCTAGTATGTTAGCCCATACTGTCGAGGGCGACACTCCCATGGCTTCAGAAGCGGATATACTTCGAGCTATGACTCTATCCGTAGGCGATGTAGAAAGGTAGTGAACCTCTTGAGTTTGTCCCGAAAAGATAAGCCCTTATATATGCAAATTGCAAATATTATAAAGGATCGGATTCTACACGGAGTCTATCCTATTGGATTGAATATTCCTTCCGAGCCTCAGCTAGAGCAGGAATTCAATGTCAGCAAGATCACTGTACGCGGTGCCATTCAGGAGCTCGTCCAAGAAGGATTTCTGGAAAAGGGGAGCGGCAAGGGGACGAAGGTGATCCGTAATACCTCATCATCCAAGCTGTCCAAGTGGAAAAAATTCACGGAAATTCTAGTGGATGAAGGGCACCAAATTCGGAAGCAATGGCTGAAGGCGGAGCGAGTATATAATGAAGTCGAAAGCGAAGCCTTTCGTTTATTCGGCGAACGTTGTATACGCTTGGAACGCATATATAGTCTCAATGATATTCCATACGTTCATTACACGCATTATTTAGTAAATGGTATGGATGATTTGGATCTACTGGACTTAAATGCCCAGTCCTTGTATGAACTGCTTGAAGAGCGGAGCGTTTCCTTAGAGAAACTGCGTGATGAATTTTCCGTTGCCGTTCCTCCGCCTGATGTAGAGGAGATATTGCTCCTTGATAAGAAGTGTCCCTTGCTGAAGCGAACTCGTTATTCTTATGATGAGCTGGGCAAGGTAACTGAGTATAGTGTAGGCTTTTACAATACAGAGCTGCAGAATTATGTAGTGAACTATGAGGTGTAGTTAAAACGACTCGTGATATCGCGGGTCAATGATTCATTAGCAAGAAAACCATGCGCAATCACATCTCCAACATAATGCAGAAATTAAAAGTTAAAGGCCGTTCACAAGCGGTTGTCGAGCTGATTAGGCTTGGGGAGCTAAAAGTGACGCATTTATACCTTCTCCACCTTTACGGGTGTGGGGAGGTTTTTTGTTGTAGAGGAAAACTAAACCAAGCGATTGCTGTCCACTGATGGATGTCATCGCTTGGTTTAGTGTTTAAGATCGATATTCATGGTGTCAAAATCAACCTTGCATTTAGCTCTTATCATAAAATCAATACCAACAATTCCATCAAAGCCATAAGGCTCTTGTATCGAACCAAGCTGAATTGGTAAATCAGTCAAAGTAATATGTTCAATGAGTATGTCAGGAATCTGCTGCTCATAGCAAATTTCGCTAGTCCCCCCAACCCCATACATTCGTTTTGCTCGTCCATTAATAAAAACAATATGGATGCCTATTACAGCTAATGCATCGGTATCAAAGACGGTTGCCGCACTCCTAAAAAAATTCTTCTATAACCTCAACGTCGTTTCTGCTCGTATGAAATACATACAACTCACGCGTCGGATGAAGCTTGTGTAGTTTTTTGTAGCCGCTCCAAGCTTCTTGCGGATTATCGTAGTCTTCAATGATCGATATATAATGGAAGTGAATGTTATAATTGTAGTTATATGTGCGGTTGATAAGACCTACATAAATTTCTTATATCTGAATCAATACCATATAAGCGATTGTACCGAATGCTATGGATAATAGCATATTTCTTCGCCAGAGATGAAGCAACGCGACGATTGCGACGGATATTAGCTCCGGTAATCCGTGATTACCGGACAATACGTTAGTGTTCTTTAGGCTATAAATAACAAGGAGTCCAATCGTTGCTGATGGAAGAACTCTACCTAGGTATTGAATGTACTTTGGGGTTGGACGTCCAGGTGGGAAAATAATGAACGGAATAAAACGTGTCATCATCGTGCCTAGCACAACCATGGCAATTGTAATGATCTGCTGAAAAGTAGACATCGTCATGCGGTTTCACCTACCGGTTCCTGTTGTTTACGAGTGATCGTAAGTGCTGCAATAATCAGGATCATTGCGGGGATCATGAAGCTGTCACGTCCAAATATGATAAGGCACAGTATGGAGATAACAACGCCTACTAGAGCACTTCTATGGGTCGATCCACTCTTCCATTGCTCAATAAAGATAACAACGAATAGTGCTGTCATCACAAATTCGAGACCTTCCATATTCATGTGAAAAATCGATCCGAATACTCCCCCGATACAAGCGCCTACGACCCAATAGCAATGATTTAGCAGCGTGACGAAGAACATATACCAACCGCGATCCACTCCTTCAGGGATCTTCGCGGAATAATTGATGGTGAATGATTCATCACAGAGACCAAAAATCAAATAAAGCTTCTTCAGCCCCGTACCTTTAAACTTCTCCAGCATAGATATGCCATAAAATAGATGTCGTGCATTAACCATTAAAGCAAACAATAATGCACTTAATGGATGATAAGCACCTAATAACAAGTGAACCGTTAGAAATTCCATCGATCCAGCATAAATAAGCGAGCTCATTAGAAAGGTATAGATCACATGAAACCCTGATACATTCATGTAAATTCCGTAGGCGATCCCCAAGAATAAAAAAGCGGCAAGAATGGGAAAGGTAGCGGGAGCCGCGGTGCGGAATGCTACATAAAGTTTGTTATTGTTACGCATGTTACTTACAACCCCTTAGCTTATGTCCATGTCATTGTAGCAGTGCGAATCCATACAATCAACGGTATAATTGTATGGATTACAATTTTGTGGGAGGACAATATGCCGATCAATTCTTTTGTTAATTACCCGATGTCGTGGCGACCTGACAGACATACGCTGAAGCGTCCGATCTATCATTCCATAGCCTCATTGCTTGAACAAGATATAGCTAGCGGTCTTTTGGTACCCGGAACGAAGCTTCCCCCTCAACGTGAGCTAGCGGATTTTTTAGATGTTAATTTCACAACAATTACACGCGCTTATAAGCTATGCGAAGCTAAAGGACTCATCTATGCTATTACAGGAAGTGGTACCTTTGTGGCAACGAATGCAACGCGCTCGATAGCAATATCGAAGGACAAAATTTCTCATGACTGTATTGATCTGGGGCTAGTTGCTTCGTTTGAGCAGAGTAACTCGATCGTAGCTCAGGTCGCAAGAAGGGTTATGCATAGAGGCAATATAGAGGAACTATTAAATTACAATGATCCTACAGGAATGCCACATCATAAACTGGCAGGCCTATCATGGATGCAAGCATTTGGGATACAGGCAAATATCAATAACATCGCAATTGCATCCGGTGGCCTGAATGCGTTAGTCATTACGTTATTTGCTCTCTTCGAACCTGGACAACGGATTGCCGTTGATGTATTCACCTATTCTAATTTTATTGAGCTTGCCCGAATGTATCGTATTCAGCTTGTTCCGATTCCAGGCGATACCTCTGGAATGCTACCACAAGTGCTGGATAACCAGTGCCAGCTGCTGGATATACGTGGTATATTCCTGATGCCTTCTTGTACAAATCCTACAACAGTTATGATGACTGATGGGCGGAAGCGTGAAATTGCTAACGTTATCCAGAAACATAACTTGCTGCTCATAGAAGATGATATTCATGCGTTCTTAACGGCAGGTCATTTAGAAGAATACAAACAACCGATGTACTCATTGCTTCCTGATCAGACCATCTATATTAGCAGTACGACAAAATCTATTTGCTCTGGACTTAGGATTGCTTATATCGTATTTGGAGAGAAATTCAAAGAGAGAATTGAGCGGGCTATTTTCAATATTAATGTGAAGACATCCTCCCTAGATGCCGAGATTATTTCTGAGCTTATTGTATCGGGGAGTGCTGCTGAGATTGTCGCATATAAAAAAGAACTGGTCCAAGCTGCGAACAAGCTATTTTCGACATATTTTCCACAAACAGCAGCCGAAGGGCACCCCTTAAGTTTTTTTAAATGGATTCCCTTATCAGGATACCGTACAGCCGCTGAACTGGAGTCAGAACTGTTACAACAAGGCGTTCGAATATTCCATTCCGATTGGTTTCTTAGTGGTGCCAGCACACCGGACAAGTATGTACGTGTAGCCTTATCGTCGTCATCCTCATTGGATGAGCTGGACACTGGACTGAAGATTCTGAAGCAACATATGTCCTTAGACTAGGATATGTCTGAAAGCTCAGCTTACAGAGAGATTCTCTGTGGGCTGATTCGGATTTTTTGCATCTTAGTATGTGATAAATATAACTATTTAAATTTATGAATATACAAGCTGTGATGACTGATGTAAAATTACACTACCTGAAGCGTTTTGGAACAGCTTAAGGGCTTTTTGCATGCTCTTTTGCAGATTGCAAAGAATAGGGGCATGTCTACTATAGAAAGATTAATGGAGGTAGGAGAGTTTTATGAAGAAAAAAGCATTAAAAAGAATGTTGATGTTGTCGATGATGGTCGTTGTCGTCGCTGTACTTGCAGTAGGTTGTGGTTCAAAGAATAACACGAATACAGCATCGACAGAGGGTAACGCAGCAGAGGCCTCAAAAGAAGCTGTTACTTTGTCGCTTGGCTTACTGCCTTCGATTGATGCGATTCCTTTTGTAATTGCTCATGAGCAAGGTTTTGATAAGAAGCATGGAGTGAACCTAGATATCCAAACGTTCAAGAGTGCAAAAGACCGTGATGTCGCCTTTCAAGCAGGCAAGTTAGAAGGGATCAGTGCTGATTTGGTTGCAATTTCTATCTACAATGAAGCCGGGCTGGATGTGAAGATCACTAGCACAACTTTTGGTGAATTCGATTTATTGACTGGGAATGACGCCATCCAAGATGTGAAGGATCTGAAAGGAAAAACCGTGATTTTGTCCAAAAATACCTCCACACAATATACTGTGGCAATGATGCTGAAACAAGCGGGTTTAACGGAAGATGATATTACGGTAACTGAGGTTCCACAAATCCCTACCCGTTTAGAATTGCTTAAGAACAATAAGGCGGATGCAGCTATTTTACCTGAACCATTTGTAACTATGGGTAAAGCTTCAGGGTTGCGCGTGCTTAGCTCCACGCATACAGCGGGAGTGAATCCATTTGTACTGGCTTTCCCACAAACCGCTATTGATGCTAAGGCAGATGCGATTCGCAACATGTATGCTGCTTATGACGAGGCTGTAGCGTATATGAAATCTCATGATCAATCCGAATATATCGATCTTGTGATCAAAGAAGTTGGTTATCCAGAAACGTTGAAAGATGAGATCAAGGTACCTGATTATGTCCCTGCCAATCAAGTGGATGTGAAAGAAGTAGAAGCCGCATTTGCATGGGCACGGGAAAAAGGTTTGCTTAGCAAAAATATCTCGGCTGAAGATGTGATTTCTGATGTCCAATTCAAAAAATAAGGGACTCGTCATTAAGGGTCTTAAAGTAGAGTACAAGACAGGTCAACTGGCCTTAGGAAAGATGGATCTATCTTTACCGGAACATGGGATTTACACGATCATCGGACCCTCTGGCAGCGGAAAATCAACTTTATTACGGGCGATTGCGGGCTTGCTGCCAAGCTATATGGGGCAAATTCTTTTTAATGAAAAATCCGTGCATGATAAAGAAACTCTGATCGGCCTGGTACCGCAAAACTACGGGCTTCTTCCATGGAAGACTGTACATGATAATATTCAAATCGCGATGAAAATCTCGCATACTGCGAGCACTTCCAAGCAAGAACGGGAGAATCAGATTAATCAGTGGCTGTCATCGATGGGAATCTCTGATTTAGCTGATCGTTATCCTCTTTCTCTTAGTGGAGGACAGCAGCAAAGAGTGGCAATCGCCAGAGCGTTCGCCATTTTGCCCACTATTTTACTGCTGGACGAGCCTTTCTCCGCACTGGATGCGATTACGCGGGAAACACTACAGATTCTATTTTTGGATAACTGGTTAGCGCATCCGGCAACTACCTTATTTGTTACCCATGATGTGGAAGAAGCTATTCTGCTGGGGCAGAAAATTATTGTTATGCCATCTAATAAAGAAGAAGCTCCGGAAATGATCGATAATCAATTGGTATTTCATATGAAGCATGAAGATAAGCGGGACAGTGTAGATTTCTTTGAGCAGACTAAGCGAATCAGAAAGGTAATGCAGGAGATATGGTGAGAAAAAATCGGATTCATCACATAATAAGACTGTTGTTTGTGTTCTTTTGTATGAATGTGGTTTGGTATATTGCCTATTTGCTTATGAATCATTCGATTTTGCCGAGTCCATTCGCGGTATATAACGCTATGTTTCACTTAGGTGGTCAGGAGATTGTTTTAAATGTTGGGTATAGTTTGTTTAGAATTTTTGCAGGGGTAGTGCTGGCGTTAATCATTGGACTGCTCATTGGTCTTCTGATGGGACGTTCGCTGACTTGGAATAAGCTGCTTGACCCTGTCGTCTATTTAACCTATCCTGTCCCAAAAATCGCTTTGCTTCCCGTTGTGATGCTATTCTTCGGGCTTGGTGAAACGTCTAAAATCTTAATGATCATGCTGATTCTCTTGTTCCAGATTATCATCTCCGTTAGGGATGGTGTGAAGGCTATTTCTGAGAATACCTATGATGTCTTAACGAGTATAGGGGCAAGTACAGTGCAGAAATTCTGGCATGTGACACTGCCGGGTGCACTATCAGTCATTCTGAGTACGATTCGTATTTCGCTTGGAACAGCGATATCTGTACTCTTTTTCACGGAGATTTATGGAACTGAGCATGGCATGGGCTTTTTCATTATGGATGCTTGGTTAAGACTGGATTATCCGGAGATGTATGCGGGAATTATGCTGTTTAGCTTGGTGGGGTTTGTCCTCTTCTTACTTGTTGATTATCTTGATTACAAGTTTATGAAGTGGCGGAATTAGTTGGAGATATAACTATAGCTTTCCTTTGTCGATTTTAGGCAAGGGGAAGCTTTTTTTGTGTGATTTTAGAGTGGCAACAAAGGGGCTTCAAATTAGTATATCAATTCGGTTAAGATGGATAAGTATTCGATAAACTGTATTGGATACACATCCAAACTAAGGGAGTAAAACGATGAATAAGCGCACATCGGGATTTGAGCACGGCACAGCATCCTTTGCTGAGAAGAAAGTTACCTGGCTGGAACTATTTTATGATCTGCTTTTTGTAGCTGCAGTTTCAAAAGCGAGTCATGTCTTGTTGCATGTAGAAGCGGGTACAATTCCACTTGAATATTTATCTAAATTTATCTTAATATTCATTCCGATCTGGTGGGCCTGGGTGGGACAATCTCTTTTTGTAAATCGGTTTGGACAGGACATCTTTTCACACCGAATATTTCTGATTCTACAATTATTTTTTGTATTAATCATGACGGCCAGCTTATCGGTTAACTTTGATCAATACTATATGCCATTTCTAATCGGTTATGTTGGCTTAAGAGCTATGACTGCCATTCAATATCTTACGGTAAATAAGAATGAAGCAGCTGATAGAAAGGACACTGCCCGTTACCTGGGAAGTCGTTTTTGGATTGGATTAGTGATCTCTGCTTTATCACTTTTCTTTGACTCTTGGATACGTTATGTAGTTTTGTATACGGGAATTACTATAGACATTTTGCTTCCATTAATCGGTCGGAGATACTTGGTGAAAAGCCCGATAAACACTCATCATTTATTAGAACGTTTCTCGTTGTTTACCCTCATTCTACTTGGCGAATCAGTGGTCAGTATACTTGCAGTCTTACAGTCTAGCCACTGGACGTGGCAATCTATTTTATTTGCATTATTAACTTTTCTATTAATTATAGCTATGTGGTGGCAATACTTTGATAATGTTGAAAAGAAAGTGGACAAAACGATAGAGACTGCCGGGCAAACCATAATTTATGGGCATTTATTTATTTATGTATCCTTAAGCATGATTGCAGCTTCAATCCAACTGCTATTTTTAGAACAATTAAATTACACATTTATGGTATGTTTTATTTTTGGATCGGTCCTGCTCTACTTCTTCTCTACCTCACTCGTCTTCCATAAATATAGACGTATACAGCAACGGTTAGGGATATTTCATTTGGCGTTATTATTAGGTATACTTGGAGTTTTTTTCGCAGTAGATTTGTTTTTCCTTATACCCAATTACCTGATCATTGGAGAAATGGTGTTATTTTTTGCTGTGTATGCAAAATTAACGACTTGAGCTTCGTTGTATCGAAGCTGAATAAATTGAAGAAGGAAGCCGGGTCATTGCAACCCGGCTTCCTTCTTTCATAATGGGAGTGTGCGGTATCCCCCTGTCGTTATTGCCCAAGAAGCGCTGGCACGATAAATCGGCCGAACACATTAGCTGGTGAGCCTTTCTTGTATTTATCCGCAGTAATGACTGCAACCAGCTCATAGGATGGAACCACAATAATATGCTGGCCCATGAAGCCAAGCGCAAAATAATAAGGGATCTCCTTTGGCTGCTGCTCCGTACCTGCATTGAATGATGATACCCACCAGTGCCATCCGTAGAAGCCCTTCTGTGGTAGCGTGGCTGCGACATAGGGGCGAGTGGACTTCTGAACAGTACCCGAATGAATGAGCTGTTGATCCTTCCAGCGCCCTTCTTGCAAATAAAGGAGACCAAATTTAAGCATATCCTCAGGCATCATATAAAGGCCAAACCCACCAGTATGTATGCCTTGTGGATCACTGTCCCAGCGATAGCTTTCGATGCCAAGCTGCTGAAATAGCTGATCTTCAGCAAATGCTGCAACGTCTTGTCCAGAACATTCACGCAGGATAGCGGATAAAATCTGGGAGCAGCCGGAGTTATAGTTCATCTCAGTGCCTGGCTTATGAGATAGCGGCTGGGCGAGCACAAACTTTATCCAGTCTGCGGTTCTAGTCATAGTCGGAAAGGAATTTTGCCCCCCAAATTCTGTCCAGTTAAAGCCTGCTGTCATTGTTAATAAGTGACTGATAGTGATTTCTCTTTTTCGTTGATCTTGATCCTCTTTTAATAAAGGGAAAAATAGAGAAATAGGTGTATCAGGTGGCGGAACGATTTGTTTATCTATGGCTATGCTGACTAAGGCGGAGAGCACGCTTTTGGTGCATGAGTTAATTTTACCTAGCTCCTTAGCGATTTCTGGCTCGCGATAATGCTCCAGTATAGGTTTTCCATGTTGAATGATTAGACAACTGCGAATTTCTAGGCCAGTAATACCGTCTATAAGCGGCTGAAGGTTCCAATCAGTGATGTGAATGGCCCCCTTTCATAGATGATTAAGCTGTAGCTGCCTACCATTATAGCTTATATAGTATACATTACATAAACCTTGTAATTTCCTGTCGTTAATTAAATATGGAAAATATAAGTAATTATCTGTATAATGTTATGAATCACGTGTTAGAGGAGGATGAATTCTTTTGAAAAGCAATAATACTCACTTTGTTCATCAGACAGCTAAAACGGTATTGATTACTTCAGTGGCGCTCGCGTTATTATTACCCCCTGGCTTGGCCGCAGCCGATTCTACATCTGTTAGTAGCAACACTACGGTAACACAGGTTAGCACACAAGCGCCGGTGACTACAACGAACTCTGATGCAGATCTTACAAAAGTGAAATTCACGCAGGAGCAAGCGATTGCGAAGCTAAAAGAATTATTCCCATCCCTAAAAGATGCAACGGTAAACAATGTACAACTGGGATCTAATCAAAGCTACCCCCCTCCAGCAAATCAAATGATCTGGAATATTCAGTGGCAGATTCAAGAGGGGAGTATGGGATATGGCTTTAGCAGTGAGGTAGATGCCATTAGTGGAGATATCATTAGTACGTATATTTCATACCCACGTGAGAATAACGAATCCTATTATCCACCGAAAGTATCGCAGACTCAGGCACTGGAGATCGCCAAGGCTTTTGTTGCTAAGGCAGCCACATCGGTTAAGAGCAGTGATCTGCAATTAAATGAGAATGCTGGTTATAATTATTTTTCGAACACTTTATTCGGTCCTGTTCAATACAGCTATTACTTCAGTGTCATGAAGAATGGTCTTCCTTCTGGATCGGATAACATTAACATAGCTGTGGATGGCAACGGTAATGTAATTCAATTCTCTAAGTTTTCTCAAGGGCTTGAGTATCCGTCTGCACAGCCCAAGATTACCTTGGAGCAAGCACAGAAGCAATTTGCGGAACAGTTTGATGTAGGCCTTTTTTTCACTCCTATTTATAAGAACGGAAAACCTAACAACTGGATCCTAGGCTGGCGTCCAGTGGATCAGTCTCTATATCCTATCGATGCATTGACGGGCAAGAGAATAGATTATGAAGGAAAAGAATACGCATCTACCCCAGTCGTGTATTCAGATGTAGCAAAGGGTAAGGATGTCTTTCAAGCAAGAACTTCAACTACAGAGCTTACTGCAAAAGAAGCGGAACAGCTTGTAAAGAAGGTTGCATATATTCCAGCAGATCGTAAATTGATCTCTCAAAGTTTAAGAAATGACTATCAGGATACGAATCGGAAGATCTGGCAGTTATATTGGGGTAGTGCTAGTGGAAATGAACGTTACATTGGTGCTGGCTTTCCAGAACAATCCTCTGCTGAGATCGATGCAAAGACCGGTGAAATATTACAGTACCAGATTCAAACATATGGTGCTACTCAGGATAATAAGAAGGAAGAACCGGCTCCTGCTGGAGGGAAGAAGCTTAGTGAGGCTGAAGCTAAGACTAAAGTACTTAGTATAATTAATAGCCTGTATCCTCAGGCGAGCCAGAAGCTAAAGCTTTTAGAATATGGAGATAACTCAAGCGTGACTTCAGACGGAACAGGATTTAGATATCAGTTTATTAGATATCATCAAGGGATTCCTGTGAGTGACAGTAACCTTACGGTAAGCTTGGATCTTTACGGCAGACTGATTTCTTACATGGGGAATCGGATAGACGGTATCGATGAAATTACACTATCGCCGAAGGCTACAATTTCCAAGAAGGAAGCGCTCGAAAGTTATAAACCTAAATATCAGACTAAGCTAAGATACACTCAGGTTGGAGGATACTATAGTTATAATAGCTATGCCGCGCCAAAGGTGAAGCTGGTATATGATACAACTTTTGATGAATCTAATGGATTATATCAGGTTTTAGATGCAGCCACTGGTAAATGGGTTGCGGTCTATGATTACCTCGGTCAGCAAGATGCTCAAATATCTGCAACGGATATCAAAGGTCATGCAGCAGAACAACCCTTATCAGAATTAGTAAAATATCATGTGATTACTCCGGATGCCGATGGTAAAGTAAACCCAGATCAAGAAATAACAGTTGGCGATTGGTTAACCTATCTTGCCAAGGCTTCTAATCCGAATTTCAGCAGTTATATTGCTAATAATGAACGGAAAACTGTGGCAGGTGTGAAGCCTGAGAATTCATATTATGATGTTGTTACTTATGCAGCAGATCGTAAGTGGATCAACAAGGATCAAAGCCTGCAAATTGATAGTAAGTTAACCCGGGAACAGCTTGCTGTTCAGCTGGCTAATTTTTTGAAATACAACAAACTCACAGCCTATCTTGATAAAGATGTAACGGTAAGTCAGTTCAGTGATAGTGCATCTATAAACAATAAGGGTGCAGTGGCTCTTGTTGTGAAATTGGGAATCCTAAAGGATGACAACGGCAAGTTTAATCCGCAGCAGACGGTAACGAAAGCACTGGCGGCTACGGTGATTATGAAGCTAGTGGAACTGCAAGGTAAGACTGATCAGATTATAGGTCAATAAAAATATAAAATGCAGAGCCTACTTCCCGTTTGATGGTGGAAGCAGGCTTTTCTGTATGAGGAGCAAAATAGGGAGTAAAAGAAAACAACCCGAAAGACAAACACCTTTACAGAAGGGATGTGTCTTTCGGGTTATATTTGTTTTTGCTATTCAAATACAATTAATGGAGCTGTTTATCTACTTCTTTAACTGGATTCTCTCCAACATTCTCTTCTACCTTGCTGCTCATAAACCAGCCGATTGCAGCGATGAGCACGAGTACAACATAGAAGGTAACCTTCCAAATGGTGCTATGCGCGAAATCCTCGGAAAGAACACCAAGTGAAGGGTGTGCCAAGGTAATGACTGCGAGCTTAACGCCGACCCAGCCTACGATGAAGAAGGCTGCAATTTCAAGACCTGGACGGGTGTGAAGCAGCTTAACGAAGAAGGAAGCTGCAAAACGCATAATGACCAATCCGATAAATCCGCCGGCAAAGATGACGAGGAATTGTCCACCGTCAAGGCCTCCGATTTTTGGAAGACCACTTGCAGGTAGTGCAACCGCAAGTGCAACTGCGGCTAGGATGGAATCCACCGCGAAGGCGATGTCAGCAACTTCTACTTTAAAGACAGTAAACCAAAAGCTGGATTTCTTTTTGTTGACTGCGCCGTCCGTACCGCTTTCAGCTGCTTCATCCGTAACGGGCTTCTTGATTAATAGTTTTCGGAAGATATGGTTCCCCGCGATAAACAGTAAATAAAGTGCGCCGATGGCTTGTACTTGCCAAATATCAACCAGGTAAGAGATGACAAATAGTGAACCGAAGCGGAACACGAAGGCTCCGGCTAATCCGTAAAATAGTGCTTTTTTTCTTTCCTCATCAGGAAGGTGTTTAACCATAATTGCCAATACCAGTGCGTTATCTGCGGCTAGTAGTCCTTCAAGTGCTACAAGAACTAGTAATACCCAGCCGTACTCTAATAATAATCCCCAATCCATTACTGTTGTCCTCCCTTTTCTTATGCAAATATCTACTAAAAGATACTTACCTTACCATTTTAACCAATTTTATATAAAAAAGACCTTTACCAAACAGATTAGCCTTTGGAATAAAGGTCTAACCTGATTGGTAAAGGTCTCGCTAACAATGTTGAATTGCCAATAAAGCCGGAGAATATCCTCATATTCTCGTATTGACGACTTTATTTAACAGCTACTCCCCTTTACGGGATATATTAAATTTTTGATTTAATTCGTTGTGATTTTGCCTAAGGAGATCATATACGAGTTGAAAGTTAATGTCAATAAAATGTTGGAGGAATAAGAGTTGATAGTAAGGGAATGTTGGAGGCTGTAAATCTGGATTGCATTGCTAGGAATAGGAGAGTTTAATTTTTCTGAGAGGGAGATTAAAAGTACATGTATGTCTTTTAATCTATGCTGATAATCAATGAAGAAGTTTATTTAAATAACAAATAAAAGGGCACTTACTAGACGAATATCTATGTTCTCCTATAGGTAATTGGAGTAGTATACATTAGGTTTTCGTGGAGGTGCTAAAAATGGACCATTCCAATCACATATCTAAGAAAAGCTGCAAAAAAAATGATTCTCCGTCAAAAAGAAAATATCATTTGGTTAAAAAATGTTCTTCAAAGAACTATTGTTGTAAGCGAAAAATCATCAAAAAGAAATGTGCTAATAATCGCACCCGCGGCATCACCGGAGCAACGGGCCCTACCGGAGTCACGGGAACGACAGGCTCCACGGGAGCAGCTGGAGTCACGGGGACGACAGGCTCCACGGGAGCAGTGGGAGTCACGGGAACGACAGGCCCCGCCGGAGTAGCGGGAATCACGGGAACGACAGGCTCCACGGGAGTAGCTGGAGTCACGGGAACGACGGGTCCGTCCGGAGTAGCTGGAGTCACGGGAACGACAGGCCCCGCGGGAGTAGCTGGAGCCACGGGGACGACGGGTCCCGCGGGAGTAGCCGGAGCCACGGGGACGACGGGTCCCGCGGGAGTAGCCGGAGTCACGGGAGCAACGGGCCCAGCGGGAGTAGCGGGAGCCACGGGAACGACGGGCCCCACGGGAGCAGCTGGAGCCACGGGGACGACGGGCTCCGCCGGAGCAGCCGGAGCCACGGGAACGACGGGTCCCGCTGGAGTAGCGGGAGCCACGGGAACGGCGGGGCCCGTAGGAGTAGCCGGAGTCACGGGAGCGACAGGCCCCGCGGGAGCAGCTGGAGTCACGGGAACAACGGGTCCGGCAGGAGCATCCGGAGCTACGGGGACGACGGGCTCCGCCGGAGCAGTGGGAGCCACGGGAACGACGGGCCCGGCCGGAGTAGCGGGAGCCACGGGGACGACGGGCTCCACGGGAGCAGCTGGAGTCACGGGAACGACGGGCCCCACGGGAGCAGCTGGAGCCACGGGGACGACGGGCTCCGCCGGAGTAGCTGGAGCCACGGGAACGACGGGTCCCGCTGGAGTAGCTGGAGCCACGGGAACGACGGGCTCCGCTGGAGCAGTGGGAGCCACGGGAGCGATGGGCCCCGCGGGAGTAGCTGGAGTCACGGGAACGACGGGCCCCGTAGGAGTAGCCGGAGTCACGGGAACGACAGGCTCCACGGGAGCAGCTGGAGTCACGGGAACGACAGGCTCCACGGGAGTAGCTGGAGTCACGGGAACGACGGGTCCGTCCGGAGTAGCGGGAGCCACGGGGACGACGGGCTCCACGGGAGCAGCTGGAGTCACGGGAACGACGGGCCCCACGGGAGCAGCTGGAGCCACGGGGACGACGGGCTCCGCCGGAGTAGCTGGAGCCACGGGAACGACGGGTCCCGCTGGAGTAGCTGGAGCCACGGGAACGACGGGCTCCGCTGGAGCAGTGGGAGCCACGGGAGCGATGGGCCCCGCGGGAGTAGCTGGAGTCACGGGAACGACGGGCCCCGTAGGAGTAGCCGGAGTCACGGGAGCGACAGGCCCCGCGGGAGCAGCTGGAGTCACGGGAACAACGGGTCCGGCAGGAGCATCCGGAGCTACGGGGACGACGGGCTCCGCCGGAGCAGTGGGAGCCACGGGAACGACGGGCCCGGCCGGAGTAGCCGGAGTCACGGGAGCAACAGGCCCCGCGGGAGCAGCCGGAGTAGCTGGAGTCACGGGAGCAACAGGCCCCGCTGGAGTAGCTGGAGTCACGGGAACGACAGGTCCAGCTGGAGCAGTGGGAGCCACGGGAACGACAGGCCCCGCCGGAGTATCCGGAGTCACGGGAGCAACGGGCCCCGCCGGAGCAGCCGGAGCCACGGGAACGACAGGTCCAGCTGGAGCAGTGGGAGTCACGGGGACGACGGGCCCCGCCGGAGCACCCGGAGCCACGGGAACGACAGGTCCCGCCGGAGCAGCCGGAGCCACGGGAACGACGGGCCCCGCTGGAGCAGTGGGAGCCACGGGAACGCCGGGTCCCGCCGGAGTAACCGGAGCCACGGGAACGACAGGCCAAGCGGGAGTAACGGGAGCCACGGGAACGACAGGCTCCACGGGAGCAGCAGGAGTCACGGGAACGACGGGCCCCGCCGGAGCAGCCGGAGTCACGGGAGCAACGGGCCCCGCCGGAGCAGCCGGAGCCACGGGAACGACAGGTCCAGCTGGAGCAGTGGGAGCCACGGGAACGACGGGCCTCGCCGGAGTAACGGGAATCACGGGGACGACAGGCCCCGCTGGAGTAGCGGGAGTCACGGGGACGACGGGCCCCGCCGGAGTAACCGGAGCAACGGGAACGACAGGCTCCACGGGAGCAGCTGGAGCAACGGGAACGACGGGCCCCGCCGGAGCAGACGGAGTCACGGGAACGACGGGCCCCGCCGGAGTAACGGGAATCACGGGAACGACAGGCCCCGCGGGAGATGTGGGCCCCGCTGGAGTAGCCGGAGCCACGGGGGCGACGGGTCCAGCTGGAGTAGTGGGAGCCACTGGATCAACAGGCCCCGCAGGAGTAGCCGGAGTCACTGGAGCAACAGGTGCCGCAGGCGGAATAGCTCAGTTCGGGTATGTTTATAATTTAGGGGCTCAGGTGGTTCCAATAGAGGCGGATGTCTCTTTTGATACAAATGGACTTCTAACACCTGGAATTACACATGCCCCTGGGACCACTACAATCTCGGTTACTAATACGGGTAATTATGAGGTTGATTTTTCAGTTTCAGGTGTGGAACCCAATCAATTCGCATTATTCTTAAATGGCGCCGAGGCTGCAGGTACGGTATATGGTTCAGGTGCTGGCACTCAGCAAACTAATGGGCAGGCGATACTCGCTCTCTCGTCGGGCGATGTTCTTACGCTGAGAAATCATAGTTCAGCTGCTGCAGTTACTTTACAGACATTGGCGGGAGGCACTCAGGCAAACGTCAATGCTTCTATAGTTTTAAAGCAATTAAGCTAGGTAACAAAGAAATAGATTCTTCAGCATTAAAAAAGCGTGCAGGACTCTATTAGAGTTCTCCACGCTTTTTGTGTTAGCCCTTAACCGCCCCGGCGGTAATTCCTTTTGTCATCTGTTCTGTGAAGAGCAGATAGATCAAGATGGTTGGGATCGCAATGATCGTCATAACAGCGAACTGAGCACCGTAGTTGGACGAGTATTCTCCGGCGAATTTCATAATGGAGAACGGAATGGTTTTGAGATCCTCCGAGGTGAGGAAGGTGTTCGCCATAATAAATTCATTCCATGTGCTGATGAAATTGAGTACACAGATGGTAGCTAGTGCGGGTTTCGTAATAGGGAAGATGATGCGGAAGATCACACCGTAAATGCCGCAGCCATCGATAACCGCCGACTCTTCAATCGCACGAGGGATAGTCTCTAGAAATCCAGTCATGATGAGCACACTCATTGGGATGACAATAGCCGAATAAGGCAGAATCAGCGTGTACATATTGTTCAGCATTCCGAGCTTGTTAAACAGGATAAAGTTCGGCAGCAGTGTCGCGTGAATGGGAATAATCATGCCCATCATGATAAGTGACAACACGATACCACTAAGCTTCCATTTCATACGGGTGAACGCATACCCCATCATCAGTGACACTAGTGCGGACAGCGCAACGGTAATTACTGTAATGATAAGACTGTTGGCAAAATAGCGTGGTACACGCCCATAGGTAAAAGCGTTTCTATAATTCTCCCATTGCGGGGGGGATGGCCATTTCAGAAAAGAGCTTCCGAAAAAATCACCACTCTTTAGCAGGGAGTAATCGATCAGCCAGATGAGCGGAAATAACTGAATCAAAGCAATGAGACAAAGAAACACCATCATTAGGATTTTGCCAGTTGTAGGTTTACTGCGCTTCTGTTTATGAAGCTTCAGATTGAGGGGCGAAGCGGCAGGTGCTAATGAATTATTCATATGATTTCCTCCGGTTACAGGGATTCTAAAACTCTCCGATATCTTTCTTCAGAACCTTGTTGAGTATTACGGTCAGTACAAGGCAGAACACAATGAATAGGATGGATATGGCATTACCGTAGCCGTATAGCGACGATGAGAAGGCGGTTTTGTAAAGGTAGTTTCCTAAGAATTGCGTGCTGTTCGCCGGGCCACCGTTAGTCATTAAGAACACGGTTTCCATTTGCTTAAGACAGGTTGTAACCGCGATGATAATGGCAACTCGCATCATAGGCGAAAGAAGCGGTATGATGATGCGCGTGTAGAGGGTATAATTGTTCGCGCCATCGATCTTTGCGGCTTCGCTTAGATCACTTGGAATGCCTTGCAGACCTGAATAATATAGCAGCAGTGCGTATCCAAAACCTTGCCACATTACAACAATGATGATGCACCAGATCGCTGTCTTCGGATCTCCAAGCCAATCATGTGTAAGTGAATCCAGCCCAACGCCGCTAAGCAACTTGTTAAGCAATCCGTAATTGGGATGAAAAATCCCGCTCCACAGCTTGGCTGTAACCACAACAGAAATTACTGCGGGGATAAAAAAGATCGTCCGGAATATTTTTTCGTATTTACCGGAATTGGTTAGGAATATCCCTATGAGAATAGCAAAGGGATGCTGTAAAAATACAGTAGCAGCGGTCAGTAACAGGGCATTGCCCAGCGAAGTCCAGAATACTTTGTCATGAAATAGGATTTCGCGATAGTTATCAAAGCCGATAAAATTGTACTTGCCGATCCCGCCCCAGTCCGTAGAGCCGTAATAAGCGCTCATGAAGATAGGGATGCAAATCATAAAAGCAAACAGGAATAGCCCGGGTGCGATGAGTAGGAATATCGCTTTTTTGTCGCTTAACACTCTGTGCATGGAAATCTCCGTCCTTTGAAAGAGTAATCTATCTACTACCATCGTAACGGGAAGCCAGACCCTGGAACATGCCGTATATTTCAGATGATTGTACACATTTTTTAAATTATGGAATGATAATTTTCTCTAATGTCGAAGGCGCTTATGCTCAAACAACAAACCCCCGACCTCTGGGGGAAGTCGGGGGTTGTACGCCACTATTTATGATGTTAAATCAGAAGCACCGTCATTCATGTACTTAGTAGTATTAGAGTTTATTTACCAGCCAATTTATCAGATGCAGCGTCAAGCGCTTTGGCGAATTCCGCTGTATTCATAGCGCCGGAGAGCAGACTTTGGTGAGCTTCCATTACCTTTTGCTTGAACTCGTCGTTACCAATATCCTGTAGCGGAGTTCCGCTAGAAGAGGTCATCGAGCTGAAGACATCGACTAGTTCTTTTTGGAGTTGAGTTTCATTACCAGTCAAGAATTCATCGAATTTTTGCGCAGGTGTACCCGCGCCAGCTTGCCATAACATCTTGGACCAGTTCTCAGGAGCGAAGAAATATTTCAAGAAATCAACAGCAGCTTCAGGATGCTTGGAGTTTTTACTTACGGCATATCCACCACCGTACCAAGCAGCATCATCCGTTGATTTACCTTTATCTGAACCAGGGAAAGCGAATGCGCCTACATTATTGCGGAATTCTTCAGAGAAGTTCACATCTGTAGCTAGGCCAGACTCCCAAGCGCCCATAAAGAACATAGCGGCTTGTCCTTGTCCGAACAAGTTACGCGCTGCACCGTAATCGGCGGTCAGCCAGCCGTCGGCAAAACCTTTAGCATTTGCGAAATCTTGCATTTCAGTTGCAGCTGCAACAAGACTAGGATCATTAAAGGATATTTTACGAGCAACAGCTTCATCCATCTTATTAAAATCACCATTTTGACGTTGAGCCACAAACTCATACCAGATTGGCAGTGTCCATGCATCCATACCGTTCATAGCGATAGGGTTAATCTTGTTGGCACGCAATGTTTTGACAGCTGCGAGCAGGTCAGCGGTAGTCTTTGGAACCTCGATGCCGTTGTCAGCAAAGATTTTCTTGTTATAGAACATGACCATATAGTCGGCACTACGTGGCAATCCATACAGTTTGCCATCTTTGCTGAAGCCGTCCATGGAACCAGAAACAAACTGATCACCTTCGAAGTCAGCGCTGTTCAGTTCAAGCAGTAAGTCATTATCGAGCAGAGGACTCAGGAAAGAAGGCTGACCCCAAGCTTGAATGATATCAGGCATCTGATTGCTGGAAGCATATACTTTGATTTTTGATTTATAAGGTTCATCTTGAAGCGCTTCCACTTCTATCTTGACGTTAGGGTGCTCTTTCATATAAGCGTCGATAATGTCTTGCTCCACCTTGCCTGAACCGTTTGCCCGATCCGCAAGTGCGGTGAAGAACTTCAGTGTAATTTTTTCGGCTGGTGCGTTCGCTGTGGCCTCGGCAGTAGCTTCGGCTTTGTCATTTGCAGGAGCGTTTGTAGCTTTCGCATTGTTATTTCCGCCACCACAGCCTGCAAGCAGAGCTGGAAGCATTAGACTCATAAGCATTAGCTTGATTCCTTTACTTTTCATCAAAAACCCACCTTTTTAGAATGATGTATTTTGAAGAAACGATTGTTATCCATCAAGGAAGACGACAACCTCGTTTCTTCTTGAAATATAAGAATGTATAAGTTTCACGCTATACATTATCCTTATATTTCTCGCATAAACGCTGACCGTCTATAAGAGACGTCGAAGGCGTTTTTGCTTGCATCCTCATCTTAAGAGTTTCTGGCTAATAGAAACATGGTCCATATTTAAGAATGATGTAGGCATTTTTTAGCGAATGTAAAAAGCCGGTTCAGGGTGTAATGATTTCAGTTATACTTGGTTTACACATCTTTCTATTATATAAGAAGGTGGTTCTCATGAATCGAAACTTTCGCTTAGTCAGCCGTTATCGCCATCTTCCGCTCCAATTTAAGCTGTTGTTATGGTTCGTCCCCCTGCTTCTGGTGACCATATTCGCAATGGGCTGGAACTCGTATCAGATCTCTTCACAGCAGGTGGTGGAGAAAATGAAACAGTCGCAGGATCATCTTACCAAAAAAACAGCAGAGCAGATCGATGAGATGGTGCGAGGCATGATATCTTTTTCGAATACACTCTTTCTGGATGAAAGTGTGCAGCGGCTCTTAGCATCGTCTGAAGCACAAAAGGAACGTAATTCTGTATTTAAGACCGTTACCAATCTTATGGTTGCAGGCAATTCAATTCAATCGCTGATTCTGTATTCTTTAGACGATAACAATGGAGCAGAGCCTTTTGCTGCGAATCAGGCAGGATTGACGACAGGTATGAAGTACTCAGATTTTATCAAAACCTCGTATTATAAAGAAGCTATTAAAGCAGCAGGTAGCCCAACCTTTGGACTCTCCAGGCCGACTGACGGCATTTTTGTAGGCGATCATTATCATAAGATTGTGCTTTCCAGAATCATCATGAATATTTACACCTTAAAGCCGGCAGGACTCGCTGTGATCGGTGTGGATGCAGGGAAGATTGGGAGCCAATATCTGGACAATGCTGAAGATGATGTAGATATGTTCGTAATTGATCGGGATGGGCTGATTATTACGGCTTCGAATCCGAGCTGGATTGGCAAAAGAGATCTGGAACTTCCGTATTTTGCGGACAGCGACCCTAAGCTGACTGTGAAAAAAAGGCTGGAATCTACAGCGGATCATAAACAGTGGATTGTGTCACATCTGCAGTCGGAGACGACAGGCTGGTATGTGGTGGTGGCTCATTCCAAGCGGCAGCTTGTTAAAGAGCTCGGTCAGATTTTACAGGTCACGATGACGATTGCTGTTCTGTGTTTAGTAGTTAGCCTAATGGTTACCTGGCTGGCAGCTGCCGCTATCACGAAACCACTGAAGAAGCTTTCCCGTTCGATGCGCAGACTACAAACAGGTGATTTCACGCAGCGGGTATTTTTTGAAGGAAATGACGAGATCGGCTTACTTGGGCATGGTTATAATCTAATGGTGCAGCGGATTAAATCGCTCATCAATGATGTATACGCGTCAAGAATGAAGCAACAGGAGGCAGAGTTGAAAACGCTTCAAGCTCAAATCAGGCCTCACTTTTTATATAACACGTTAAATACAATCTGTTGGGAAGCTGAGAAGAAGGGAGATAAAGAAATTGCCGATATGGTGTATTCTCTCTCTCAAGTGTTCCGACTGAGCTTAAATGATGGACGCGATACGTTTACTTTAGAGCAGGAAGTGGAGCTGGTGACCAATTACTTGTTCCTGCAGAAAAATCGCTTTAAGGAGCGTTTTGAATTCGAAATTTCTCTGGATGAGAGTATCAAGGATTTCACAGTACCAAAGCTGCTGCTGCAGCCACTAGCCGAGAACGCAGTGATTCACGGGATTGAGCCGCTGTCTGGAAGTGGGCTGATATCCGTTCGAGCTTACCGTATAGAGAAGACTATTGTGCTTGAGGTACAGGATAATGGTGCAGGGATCACGGCAGATAGGCTTCTAGAGCTACATCAACGTTTAGCGAGGGGAAATTCTTTACCTGAGGAAGACAATGTTGGACGCACAGGATTTGCGCTCATGAATGTGCAGGAACGACTGGCCTTATTTTTTACAGGAGCCTCTTTACAACTAGAGAGTGTGGAAGGGGCAGGAACACGTATTATTATTCATATCACTGTGGAGGGGCCATAAATGATGAAGCTGCTGATTGCTGAAGACGAAGATACGATCCGTGAGGGCATTGTGAATATGATTGATTGGAAGTCACATCAGATTGAGGTCATGGGTGAGGCGGGGAACGGAAGTGAAGCGCTGGCTTTGATGGAGAATGAACAGCCCGATCTTTTGTTAACGGATATTCGTATGCCACAAATGGGTGGTCTCGAGCTGATTGAAGTCGCACGGCGTAGAGGTTACGGCTTCCGGTCGATTATTTTATCCGGGTATAACGAGTTTTCTTATGCGAAGCAAGCGATCTCCCTGGGTGTTGTTGATTATGTGCTGAAGCCATGCCGACCTGAGGAAATTCTGAAGACGGTACTGAAGGCCAAGGAACTTATTGAAAGACAACGGAATCAGGAGGATGAACAGCTTAAAAGAGATCGTTCTTGGCATAAAAATGCACCGCTTGTCAAAAGCCAGGTTCTGTCTCAATGGATTTATCATCCCCCGGTTCCGCTAGAACGGCGACAGGAGCTGATCGGCGAGTTATCTATGGCGATTGGCTTTGAAGGACCACAAATTGGTCTGGTCAGTTTTGATTTTGACCCACCCTCTGCTACAGGAACAGGACAGGATTTTGTACTTCTACGTTACGCAGCGTTAAATATTATCAGTGAGACCTTGTCTCCTATCTATAGAGGAAAAATAGAGACTTTTCATGATGGCAATAACTTGCTATGGATTGGCAGCGGATTAGCCGGAACCGATTCTCGCAAGCCTTACCGAGCACCCCTCCAATTGAAAGAGCAGATTGAGAAGCTGCAGAGTAATTTGGAGAAATATCTCAAACTGTCAATCAGCATTGCCGTTGGCTCCTGTCGTTCGGATATTTCTGAAGCGCATCTGTCGTATAAAGAAGCCCTTCAGGCGATGGAATCGCGATTTTTGAACGGAAAAGGTGGTGTCTATTACTATACAGAAGGAACGGGAGTAATAGGTGGCGCTCCACAGGAAATCGGGATTTTAGATGATTCTGAATTAAATGTGCTGGAGGATGAAATGCTTGTGGCGGTGGGGGCTGGGAGCAATGAGCTCGCACTCGATCTGCTGGAGAAATGGCTGGATCGTTTTCGTAGCAATCCGGGATGTCTTAAGCAAGAAGTGAATATTCGGGCAACTGCTTTTGTAGTTCGATTAAAGAGACTCGCGCAGGAAAAACAAGTCGCTGGCTTCGAATGGAAGCAGCATTTGGTCAATTGGATGGAGCAGGCTCCACAGATAGAGACGTTGGAAGAATTGTCTACGATTTTGAATAAGGTCATGCAGAATGTGGTGGAGGCTTTTTCTAAACATCGTCCACTCCATCGTACAGTAGTCACTGCTATGGAGATCATCCGCAATAAATACAATACCAATCTGACACTAGAGTATGTCGCGAAAGAAGCCTATGTTTCTAATACTTATTTAAGCTCACTTTTCCGTCAGGAGCTTGGTGTGAATTTTCTCGATTACTTGCACCAATACCGGGTAGAAGAAGCGAAAAAGCTGCTCCGCCAAAATCTAAAGATGTACGCCGTTGCAAAATTGGTAGGGTACGGTGAAGAGCGTCACTTCAGTGCTACTTTTAAAAAATGGACTGGACTTACACCTTCACAATATCAAAAGGGATTAGGGAAGTAGGGGGGATTTGTTATCTACTAGGCTCTGTGTGGTTAAACTCTACATATAGCTAAATAGGAGGTAACCGAGTTATGAACCCCAAATGGTGGAAAGAAAGCGTCGTGTATCAGATTTATCCGATCAGCTTCATGGACAGTAATGGAGATGGAATCGGAGATTTGCAAGGTATTATATCCAGACTGGATTATTTACAGGATCTAGGTGTAGATGTGATCTGGGTCTGTCCTATTTATAAATCACCTAACCATGATAACGGGTATGATATCAGTGATTACTGTGACATTATGAAGGAATTCGGTACGATGGATGATTTTGACCGGTTGCTCAGGGAGTTGCACGCACGTGGAATGAAGCTGATGATGGATTTGGTTCTGAACCACACGTCACATGAGCATCCTTGGTTTGTAGAATCCAGGTCGTCGAAGGACAATCCTAAACGGGACTATTATATTTGGCGAAAAGGTAAAAATGGCGGCCCCCCGAACAACTGGGAGTCTTATTTCAGTGGCTCGGTATGGGAGCTTGATCCGCGGACGGATGAATATTATCTACATCTCTACTCCAAATACCAGCCCGATCTGAACTGGGAGAATCCTGTGGTCATTGATAAGCTGCATGAAATGGTGGAGTGGTGGCTGAAGAAGGGTGTGGATGGATTTCGTTTTGATGCGATTGCACATATCGTGAAGACGAAAGGGTATCCAGATGCAGACAACCCGAACGGAACACCTACGGTAAGGGCCTACGGTATGTTCTCCAATCTGGAGGATGTGCATACCTTGCTACAGAATCTATACGATAAGGTGTTATATTTCTACGATATTATGACGGTAGGAGAGACTTCGGGACTCGGACCAGAGCAGGCGCTGGATTATGTAGGTGACGGACGCCGGGAGCTGAATATGACTTTTCAGTTTGAACATATGTTTCTGGATGCCGCTTCACCGGGTAGTGGGAAATGGGATGTGGTTCCCTGGAGTCTACTTGAACTGAAAAAGATCATGAGTAGCTGGCAGACAGTTTTACATGAGAGAGGATGGAATGCGAACTATTTATGTAACCATGATCAGCCGCGTTCGGTGTCTCGGTTCGGGAACGATCTCTTTTACCGGATTCCTTCTGCAAAAATGCTTGCGACCTTTATTCATATGCTGGAAGGCACACCTTATATTTATCAAGGAGAAGAAATCGGCATGACGAATGTCTGTTTCGATTCCATTGATGAATACCGGGATGTGGAGACACTTAATTATTATGAAGAAAAGCGAAAAAACGGTGTTCCAGAAGAGCAGATTATGTCTGCGATTCATCATAAAAGCCGGGACAATGCCCGTACCCCTATGCAATGGGACGATGGACATGCAGGTGGCTTTACAACAGGAACACCCTGGATTGAAGTGAATTCCAACCATATGGAGATTAACGCTGGCAATGCGGTTAAAGATCCGGATTCTATCTACAACTACTATAAACAGCTGATAGCGTTAAGAAAAAAATACAAGGTGATCGTGTACGGATCATATGAGCTACTGCTTGCAGAGCATACTGAGATTTATGCGTATTCCCGAACTTTAGAGGATCAACGATTGTTGGTTATTTTGAATTTTTTTGATAGAGAGCCTGAATTCGAATGGCCAGCGGGGTTCGATCCCGATCAGTTGGAGTTATTAATCAGTAATTACCCGGAGTCAAAAGATCAGGATATTCGTTCTTTCAAGCTTCGTCCTTATGAAGCAAGGGTATATTTGCAGCAGCGTGTGTAAAGGAAGTTTCAATAAGAGTTGTCATTAAAGCCCAAGAGGTCAAGATGATGACTCTTCTTTGAGTTTGTCAGCAAAAGACTGTACAATGGCGATACATTAGCATACATGAAGTGGAGTTGCGGGATGACGCCTGTAGGAGGAGAGGAGAGACAACATGACTGAATGGTATGAAAAGAGCTTCGGAGAGGATTACCTGATCGTGTATAAGCACCGGGATTTCGGTGGAGCACGTAAAGAAGTAGATCAGATGATCGCCTGGCTGAGACTGCCCCCAGGTTCGAAAGTGCTGGATTTATGTTGTGGGATGGGACGTCATTCTCTGGCACTTGCGAAGGAAGGGTACGAGGTTACCGGAGTGGATTTGTCGGAGGTCTTGCTGCGTGAAGCTCGGTCTCAAGTCGGGGCGCAGAAGGTAACCTGGATCCGTTCCGACATGCGCGATTTACCACTAGATGGAGGATTCGATGCCGTAGTTAATCTGTTCACTTCTTTTGGTTATTTTGAAAAAGATGAGGAGCAAGTAAAGGTTCTGCGTGAAATCTATCGTCTGCTGAAGCCAGGTGGCAAGTTCGTTATTGATTTTTTGAATCCTGCGCATGTGATTCGTCATCTGGTGCCGCATTCTACGCGTGAGGACGGAGAGAATTTGATAGATGAGTCACGCCGGATTGAGGATGGTTATGTGAAGAAGGACATCATTCTAACCACTAAGAATGACCCTACGCCTCGTCAATATCATGAGCGTGTGAAGCTTTATTCACTGGAGGAGTTCAAGGAAATGATTGAGAAAGCGGGCTTGCAGCTCGAAGCTGTACATGGCAGCTATGAAGATGAGGTTTATGATGTAGAAAGGTCCACGCGGATGATCTTTGGTGGAACACGTCCCTAAATGGTTTCCGGAAAAAGATTTAAAGGTGGTGAACGCTCCATGTCTAAGGCAGAGCTTACTTCATGGGACAAGAACATTCTCCAAGTCTCGGTACCCATGGACTCGCCTCTTCGTCAAGTGAACAGCTATATCCTCTCGGATGAAGATGGTAGAGTAACTATTATCGATCCGGGCCCGCGCAGCCCGGATACAGAGAATTGCTGGCTCGGGATTTTGCAGGAGCTGGACTTGTCGTGGATGGATATACGGGATATCGTCGTTACGCATCACCATCCCGATCATTACGGATTAGCCGGCTGGCTGCAGTCGCAGAGTGGTTGTAAGGTGTGGATGACGGAGCGCGCCCATGCGGAGGCAAGGTTGATGTGGGGCTTGGGCACTTGTGAAGATCTGGGGAATGACGTGGATGAAGATACAGGTGAAGATACGGGAAATGGCGTAGACAATGATGTAGGCATAAATGAGATCTTACCGGATTATTTCATCCGGCATGGGATGACGGAGCAGTGGTCGAACGGGATTAAAGCCCACTTGGAAAGCTTTAATTCCCAAGTGGAGCCGCAGCCTGCCGTTTCTTATTTCAATGTGGCGGAGCCCTTCAGGATGGGCGGCCGTGAATGGGAGCTCATTATTACCGGCGGACATGCACCGGGGCATGTGAGCCTGTATCATGCTGACAGCGGGCTTATGTTCTGTGGGGACGCTGTGCTCCCGCAGATCTCGCCCAATGTCAGCCTGCTGCCGGGCAGCGATCCACAGCCGCTGCAGACGTTCCTTCAGGGGCTGCGGGAACTGGGCAGCTACCCGGTCAGCATGGCGTTCCCGGGGCATCGAGAGCCCTTCGCTGGCTTCGCGCACCGGGTAAACAGCCTGCTCGCTCATCATGAGGAGCGGCTGGATACAGCGGCGGCGCTGCTCACCAGCGGCCCGCTGAGCGGATTCGCGGTGTGCGAATTTCTGTTTCGCAGCCGAGTAACGACTGTTCATCAGATGCGCTTTGCGATGAGTGAGACCCTGGCGCATTTGGCGGAATTAGTGCGCCGGGGACGGGCAGTCATGCTGGAGGCAGAAGGCGGTTTCTTGTTCGACGCAGCTGAAAGTGTTGGAGAACATATCAGCTAGAGAGTATCTTGCAAGATCGAAGTGAAGTAGATGAGTATAAAGTTTAAGAGCAGTCCTGCATTGCGGGGACTGCTCTTTTTGTATTTAAGTAACCTTGTCCCTCCGTCCCTCTATTCATCCTTCGATCGCTTCCATATTCATGCGTTAGCGTATGTATTCGGACTCAAGTGACGCTATTCGTGGATTTTGGGGCTTTTGAGGTTAGTATCGGACCGGAAAGGCGTTATTACTAGTGCAGAGTAGTGGTTTTGGTCATTTTTGAGCGAGTAGAGTCTCTGGAGTCTGAAAGTGTTCAAATTAAGGGTGATTTGTGAGTATAGCGTCTCCTGAGTCCGACAACGTGGGCAAAACGCTTTAAAAGTCGTGCAACTAAATGATGTATGTCGTGCAGCTAAATATTGGTAGTAATTATAGGGAATTTCTCCTTATAATTCTACCGATTTGGCTATAGATTGAGATTTTCATAGAGATTATAGGGAAGAATTCCTTATAATCTCTGGATTTGAGTCAAAATCGTTATTTTATAGGGAGGATTTCCCTATAGCCAACGAGCCTTGTAGAACCCCCACCGTAGAACCCCCACCGTAGAACCCCCACCGTAGAACCCCCACTGTAGAACCCCACCGTAGAATTCCCACAGCAGAACCCTCCATAGCCCCCTCCAACTACCCACAAAAAAGCGATTGTCTCAGCAGCCCGCAGGGCTGTGAAACAATCGCTTTTTCCTCAGAGTTTCATATAGTCGATCTGAAACTCATTATTCTGGTGTACCTAAAACTCCTCACTCCGGAGTTTCATCATATTCCTTAAGTTTCCTAGCGGCTTCTTCGCGATCCTCTGGTGTGTGAGGCAGATCCAGCTCAATTTCGCGCTCCGCTTGCTTGCGGTGTGCGATTCGGCTACTGGCTGCCGCCGCCACGGCTCCAACGATGTCGTCGAGATAGGTGTGGATTTGTCCGGTACTTTTGTCATTTAGCCTTTGAAGAACGCCTGGCTTCAGCTTGTCCACATAGCCATAGTTGGTAAATCCGATACTGCCGTATACGTTCACGATAGAGAAGGCAAGAATCTCATCTACGCCGTACAATCCCTCATCATTTTCGATCATATCTTGAAGTGGGGAGAACAGCTTGCCCTCTTCTGCCAGTACATCTAATTGAATGCCTGTTAGTACAGCATTTTGTACTTCTCGCTTGCTAAGCACCATCTCTACATTATGGATACATTCATCCATCGTTAAATTCGGATAGTATTTCTGTTGCAGGAACATAACGAGTTCCGCGATTTCTTCCAGGGTTACTCCACGCTTGTTCAGCCAGAATTTGGTCGCATCTGCGACGGCCTTGCTGTTCAGACTGTACGGAATTTTTTCGATTTTGTCATCAGCCATGTTCAGTCACCTCGTTGTTTAGTAAGTCATTTCATTACAGCAAACGTTAGTATGATGTTAAGGACTGTTGTTACCTCAGATTGTACGTTCACTGGAAGTATTTGTCCAGCGAGGGAAGTTTCAGCGAACTGATATCCAGGCCCTACTTGAGATGAAGAAGTAGTTCACAGGCTTTTCCAACAATTTAGGATAAGCTGTTGTTATTTTTTGGACAAAGGTCTCGTATACATAGCAGTACAAATGATATCTAACCTTGAAAGGGGTAATAAATGATGAAACCTATGCAACAAATCCGCGGAATCTCCGCAGTATGCTTACTCGCAGTTCCACTGGCACTGTCCGGCTGTGGGCTGTTTGGTTCAGAATCGGCATCGATTGATGCTCCGCCACCAGAGGTTGAAGCACAAATGTTACAGACTAGTGGAAATACTACGTTGGATTCAGGTGTATTCGGTCCTGTGACACAGGATGATACACAGACAGCGGTTAAAGGCAGCACCAAAACTTCACAGGGCAATGCTTCTGGAGACCGGACAACTGTATTTTTGGAAGATGGTAATGGATTACTCGCTCCTGTATCCCTAAGCTTGCCAAAGAGCAAAGATTCCAGCGCACTCAAAAACTCGTTAATGGCATTAGTGAGCAAGGGAGAATATGCCTCATCAGTGCCTGAAGGCTTCCTAGGCGTTCTTCCAGCTGGAACGGAAGTTCAAAATATTACGGTAGATAAGAAGTCGAATTTAGCTGTCGTGGAATTTAATAAAGAATTCAATAACTATGATCCTTTAGAGGAACGTAAAATCCTCGAAGCTATCACTTGGACGCTGACCGGTCAAGATGACATTAAAAGCGTACAGCTCTGGGTAGATGGTAAAAAGCTCACAGAGATGCCGCTTCAAGGAACTCCGCTGGATCGTCCATTAACCCGCACAATGGGCATAAACTTGCCGAAGCAAGGTCCACTTCTGATGAACTCCAGTGCGGTTACTGTTTATTTTTCCACAACATCTCCTGACGGTATCCAATATTATGTACCTGTAACCCGCTTTGTACCCGCCGGACAAGAACAGCTGACTGCTGCTTTGAACGAATTGATTGCAGGTCCTGAATCCGGAAATGGGCTGGAAATGGTCATGACACAGGGGACGATACTTGATTCCGTTGATGCTGGGCAGAACGGTGTAGTTACCGTGTCCTTGACGGATGATATGTTCACAGATGGTAAAGGTGTACCCGCTGAAATGCTGGAATCGGTCGTACTGACGGTTGCGCAAAATTCGGATGATTCTCTGGTACAAATTCGCTTGAACGGCAAGGAATCGATTACGGATACAGATAATGTGGACTACAGCAAACCTGTTTCCGCACCTGAATATTTGAATGAGATCCCGTTATAGAATGACCCTGTAAGGTTTAAAAGATGCTTTTGTGCCTCCTCTTTGGTAGAATAAAAGTTGCTCAAAAAGACGTTACGTCCCAAGCATTGTGCTACTCGGTATTTATGACGGGGCAATGGGACTCACGCTAAACTTTTAGCTATACGATGTAGGAGGCAGAAAAGATGAGATCAAACGGGCGAAACGACGACCAATTACGGCCGCTGACAATAACAACCCAAACGAATAAATATGCTGAGGGCTCCGTGATCATTGAAATGGGAGATACTAAAGTCATTTGTACGGCTACTGTGGAGGAAAAAGTGCCTCCGTTTCTTAAAGGGCAAGGAAAAGGCTGGGTAACCGCTGAATATTCGATGCTTCCTCGGGCAACTCAATCCCGTAATCAGCGTGAAGCTGCACGTGGTAAGCTTACCGGACGGACTATGGAGATCCAACGGCTGATCGGACGAGCGCTTCGTTCCGTAGTTAATTTACAAGCGTTAGGCGAGCGTAGTATTACGCTGGACTGTGATGTGATTCAGGCGGATGGTGGTACGCGGACCGCTTCGATTACAGGTGCTTTTGTTGCTATGGCATTTGCTATTAACAAAATTGCACTTCAGCACAAGTTGCCTGTGTTTCCTATAACAGATTTCTTGGGGGCAATCAGTGTCGGTGTTGTAGGGGATAAAACACTGCTCGATTTGAATTATGAAGAAGATTCCAAAGCAAAAGTAGATATGAATGTAGTTATGACTGGCGGCGGTGCCTTTGTTGAACTTCAGGGGACTGGCGAAGAAAGACCGTTCACTCGTCAAGAGTTGGATCTTTTGCTGGGTCTAGGTGAGAAGGGAATCTATGAACTGATTGCTGCGCAGAAAGAAGCGCTTGGAGCGATTGCTCTCAAAATCCCTTCCGGCCAGCCGGGCCAAGAGGTGTAGCATGAAGTCTGACGGCGGTATTCTTATTGTTGCGACGAAGAATAAGGGGAAAGTACGCGAATTCGAGCATGCTTTTGCCCCGCTAGGGCTGACAGTGAAAAGTATGTACGACTATCCGGATCTGCCCGATGTGGTGGAAGACGGAGCCACTTTTGCCGAGAACGCCTTTAAAAAATCCAAAGCCGTAGGTGACGCCCTTGGAATCCCGGTACTCGCCGATGATTCGGGTCTTTGCGTAGACGCTTTGGATGGCCAACCGGGTGTGTACTCTGCACGTTACGCAGGGGAAAATGCAGGAGATGAAGAGAACAATCTGAAGCTGCTTAGCGAACTTGAGAAGCTAAAACAGGGCGAGGATACCGGACAGCCTTTGCTAAGTACAGCTCGGTTTGTCTGTACATTGTCCTTATACGATCCAAGCTCAGGACGGGAGTTAACCGCTGAAGGTGCAGTGGAGGGATGGATCACATCCGAACCTGCTGGTGGTGGAGGCTTCGGCTACGATCCGTTGTTTTACTTGGCGGAATATGAAAAGACAATGGCCGAGCTAACGCTCGAAGAGAAGCAGCGGATTAGCCACCGAGGAACTGCGCTAAGGTCGCTGACTGAGAAGCTAGCTGCTGCTAACGACTTGAATTCCTAATCTAAGCGCTCCATGCGGTCGCATGAGAGATAAAATAAAGAAGCTTGCAGATCCAAGGTGGAGTACCTTGATTTGCAAGCTTCTTTTGATTTGTAAGGCTAGGCTGATAATTTTATTGGATTAGTTCAGCTTCCAGAGTGCAGGTGTTGCTGTCGGTTCCCAGCCCAGAAGTGAAGTGTGGGGCTGCAGACATGTATACGTTAACCCGTTGTAGCTAACCTTATCACCCGCTTTGTATGCTACTCCTGCTGCCCAGGCAGATATTCCCGGACTCGGTGTTGCAGTTGGCGTTGGTGTTACGGTTGGTGTTGAAGTAGGTACTGTAGTTGGTGTCGGCGTTGGTGCAACGGTTGGCGTTGGAGTAGGTGCTATAGTTGGTGTCGGCGTTGGTGCAACGGTTGGTGTTGGAGTAGGTGCTATGGTTGCAGTCGGCGTCGGTGTTACAGTGGGCTTCGGTGTTGGCGTTGCGGTTGGCGTCGCCGTTGGTGTTGCTGTCGGTGTCGGTGTCGCTGTTGGAGTAGGTGTAGGCGTTGGAGTGATGCCTCCATACAGTTTGTCGTATTCCTGCTGGGACGAGCTTCCGTTCAGCGTAATTCGCTGCGGACCTCCCGAGAAATTCAGCTTCATCATGCCCGGAACTTCCAATGTGGCTCCGTTTGCAATCGTTTGGGATGCCGTTCCGGTAATACGATAGCGGTTAAAGTCCCAAGCCGTCGAGATTTGCTCTACAGTTCCTGCTCCCCATGCAGAGGTCAGGGTTGTTGTTGTCGGTAGATCGAATTCCAGCTTCCAGCCACCGGAGATATCCGCGCCTGTGTTATTCGTTATTTTCAGGGAGTAGGTATAATTCGGATGATCGTAAGCGCCACTGAAGCTAAGACTGAAGTTCGTAGGTGCAGGTAGTTGTGGCTTCGGAGTTCCACCTGGCAGAGAGGCTGTCTTAAACTGGTCATAGGCAAAATCGGTCAACGAGTTGCCGTACGTAAAGGTGCCATCACTCTTTTCAGAGTAGTCGCCGGTCAGTTCCCAGAACATCATCCCTCCCAAGCCTTTTTGCTTGATATAATCCAGTTTGTAGCCGAGTGACTCCTTATCTTCATACGTAAGAAAGACCTTCTTGTCTGCGTTGAACAAGTATGGAGTTTTGGTAACAGGATCGAAATAACGTTTGTTCGCTGGATCTTTGAGCAGATTCAACACATGCCAGATTGGATTTGCGCCGGCCGGCTGCTCTGGTGCAGGATCATTCCAGATTCCGTATACGCCGTCGGCTCCCCCTCCGGTTGTAGGAGCTGTACCATAAAGACCGGTGTTGTTGATGCCTCCATTTACATTCTTCCAGCCACGTGAGTAATAAGGAACTCCAATGACGATTTTTTCTGGAGGAAGCGTACCCAAATAGTATCGAACGGCCCAGTCGGTATTCAGAACCGGAGTGCCCAGCGCAGCTGTTTCAGTATCACGAGAATCCGGGTACAGGGCGGAATGCGGCCCAACATATCCATTCCAAGCGCCGTGGAAATCATAGGTCATAAGGTTCGCCCAGTCCAAATACTGGTTGGCTTCCCCTAGCTTCATTCCGCCCAGAATCCAAGAGGAGGCGGTTGCGGCAATGGTTAGGTCATATTTCTGATTGTCCTGTGTGCCTGCCTGATCCAGCTTTTCACGAAGCTTTTTCATGAGGAGAACATAGTTGTTGTAATTCACTGTGCGCAGCGGCTCAGCCACACCGAAGTCATTCGGGTTACCGGATTGACCAGTACCGGATGGGTACTCCCAATCAATGTCCACACCGTTGAATTGGTAGGTACGTAGAAAATCTACAACACTGTTGGCAAAGGTCTCGCGGCCAGCTTCCGAATTGGCCATGTTATAAAAACCACCAGAACCCGACCAACCACCAACCGAAATCAGGGTGCGGACATCGGGATATAACTGCTTATACTTTACGAGTTGATTAAAATGTCCTTTATACGGCAAATTAGTTAATTGGTCAGGGTAGTCTTTTTCGATAGCTGCTGTACGGTCCATCAGATCAATCTTGTTCGTTTGAGGGTTTACCTTGGCGAACGCATAGTTAATGTGAGTGATTTTGCCCCACGGTATTTTGTCGACAGTATAAAATCCTTTGTTCTCCTGATCTCCCCACTCCGGGAAGTAAGCTACAATTTTACGCGGATGATCTGCAGCCGGAGCTGGAGCAGTAGGCGTCGTCCCTGCTGCTAAGGCTACTTGCGACGATCCACCTGCACTTGTGTAAAGTGGAAGCAGAATGATGGCGCTCATTAAGGCCGCAATGTAGCGTGCGGATTTACTTCGCCTATTACGTGTACTTATATTCATTTAACATTCCTCCAAAAGGGATAATATGACTGTGGGAGTAGACAGGAACGGTGATCCTTTCGCGTTAATAATGAGTCTTAATTCAGCTTCCAGAGTGCGGGTGTGGTCGCCGGTTCCCAGCCTTGAAGTGAAGTATGGGGCTGGAGGCAAGTATACGTTTTGGCGTTGTAGCTAACGATGTCACCCGTTTTGTAAGCGATTCCTACAATCCAGCTAGAACTCCCAGGGGTCGGTGCAACAGTTGCCGTCGGTGCTACTGTTGCAGTTGGCGCTGGAGTTGCCGTCGGTGCTACTGTTGCTGTCGGTGTTACAGTGGCCGTTGGTGTTGGAGTTGCGGTTGGTGCCACTGTTGCCGTTGGAGTCGGAGTTGCTGTCCCGCATACGTTGATGAATTTCCAGACTCCAGCAGCACCGCTAAGGTCGGGACGATCGCCTTGAGTCCACCATTTAGCTTCATAGACTGAACCGTTGTAAGAAACTTGCTGGCCGCCAGTATATACGGCAGTCTGGTTCCACGCCGCTGCGCATTGTCCCGGAGTAGCCGTCGGCGTTGGAGTTACCGTAGGAGTCGGAGTTGCGGTTGGAGTTACTGTTGCCGTTGGTGTTGGAGTTGCTGTTGCGGTTGGTGTCGGAGTTGGTGTCGGCTGTACCACTCCTCCGCCAAGGTCGGCGTTCAACTTATTGGTCAGTGTTTTGTTCCGGTCACCACTTGTCTCCCAGAACATGGCACCCGCTAAGCCTTTTGATTTGAGATAACTGATCTTATGGCCAAAAGATTCTACGTCGTCATAGCTGATATAAGTTTGGTTCGTTGGATTATAGAGATAAGGCACTTTAGAAATGTCATTCCAATAGCGGGTATAGCCGTTTTTGTTAATGTAATTAGCTTCGAGGTCATAGAAGTCATAACTCCCCTTTTCCCATGTGCCCGTGGACGAAATACCAGCGGACAATTGATATTGGCCATTTCCTGCGGCAGGAGCACCTCCCCAACCACGGCCATAGAATCCCATACCAAGCACTAACTTGTTCGCGGGTACGCCATTGGCTAAATAGCTGGTTACCGCTTTATCGACATTGAAATTTTGCGGTTCGGTCAGGCCTGATGCAGAAGCGGCTGGATCATAGTACAAAGGAGCATTGTGACCGGTGGTCTTATTCCAGCTCCCGTTGAAGTCATAGGTCATAATATTGATCCAGTCAACAATGGAAGCAATACCTGCAAGATTATTGTTATTGACGTACGTCGGTCCTGCACCGGAAGCAATGGTCAGCAGGTAGGTTTTGCCATCGGTCTGACCGGCAGCATTTAGCTTCTCACGAATTTTTTGCAGTAGAAGTACATAGTTTTCCTTATCTTCGGGACGATAACTGTTGCCTGCGAGCCCACCGCTGACTGGGTACTCCCAGTCGAGATCGACCCCGTCCATTTTATATTTACGAATGAAGTCTACCGCTGAGTTGGCAAAAACCTCACGGGTTACGGCTGTAGCCGCCACATCCGAGAAACGGTTCGACCAGGTCCAGCCCCCAACGGAGATCAACGTTTTCAGGTTCGGGTTCTTTTCTTTCAGCTTCCATAGCTGCTTCAGATTACCTTTGATGGGGTCATCCCATTTGTCATCCCCGAAGCTCTTTCCGGTGTCAATCCACGGGTCACCCAGAACAATCGTGCCGTTCGGAACGTTAATGGTCTGTGCTTGCTCATTTTGACAGCTCCATGTTACCGGATTAGGGCCGGTAGGGTCAGGGTTGCCGTGAATGCCATTCCAACAAATATCTGCGAAGGCGTAGTTAATGACATTCATTTTGGTAGGATCGATATCTGATACATTGTAAGCCCGCCCGTAAGCGGCCCAAGAAGCGTAATAACCAACCAGTTTATAATCCTGTGCGGCGTTGGCCGTTTTGGCACTACTACCCAGGGCTGAAAAAAGTGTAAGAACAAGCGCGGCGATCATCGCGATCGCAAAGGTCTTACGTGAACTTTTTTTCGTGAATATCATTGATTTTATACCTCCAAGGTTCAATGTGTAGTTCGAAATTCTTTTCGGCAAGAAACCCTACCTTCACCTCCCATAATTTGAAATTCACCTGTACCTTCACCCTTGCATATCTCTCATTCTACTGACACCCATTTCATAGATTTAGCAGCAAAAAAATAGCGGTCCACATAAAGCTCACACAATAAGTAAGCGCTTTCTAAACTGCTGTTTTAAGGATTCCTTTTTGATAAACTTGTAGATGTAACATTGTTGAAGGGGTGTAGGGTGAGTAGAAGAGTGGGTTTGGAGTTCAATAATTAGGATTAATTTCTTATTTATGGGTGAAGGCATTTCTTATTTTCAAGCATAGAGAGCGATTATGCTAGGGATAAAATTCAGTAATATAGGGGGACATTTTTCTAATTCATGGATACTTGTTTAGGTGAACTTTGATAGAAAAGGTGTATGTCCTCTTTTTAAGGAAACTCATGCAGAACACATAACCTCCGATGTTATGAATATAAATTATATACATGCCTGCAATATTTTTACGGAATTACGCAACGCATCGCTGTTTCATTTCGTTATAGTAGTATCATAAGGAAGGTGGTGGGTTCACCGATGGTTGTGTTTTGGTTGATTGCAGCCGGTGTCCTGTTTGTTGTAGAGATGATGACGCTTACTTTTTATCTGCTATGGCTTAGTATTGGTGCGTTGGCCGCAGGTGTGGTGTCGATGATTGTTCCTGAAGCCATTTTGTTTCAGGTGATCCTCGGATCACTGGTCGCACTTGGTCTGACTATATTCTCGAAACCACTGGTTTCTAAATTTCGCAGTTCACGTGGGTTCAAGGATACAGGCACAGAAATCGTAGGCAGGCAAGGAGTCGTCATTGAGCCGATTGAGCAAGGGCGCTATGGGCAAGTGAAGGTAGGCGGAGATACGTGGAGCGCGAGCTCTGACCAGTCTTTGGGCAAGGACGAAGTAGTCAGAGTAGTGAAGAGAGGCACGACCATTATTGAAGTAGAACGATGGGGGGATATGAACTAATGGAATGGGCAATTATTTCAATTATTCTAGTGGTAGTCGTAGTATTTGTGGCATTAACGATCAAAATCGTACCGCAACAACGGGTAGGTGTAGTGGAACGTCTGGGTAAATTCAATCGTCTACTGACGCCGGGTCTGAACATTCTGATACCTGTGATTGATCAGGTGCGTACTTACCATGATCTAAGGATTCAACAAGCGAATGTGCCTCCGCAAACGGTGATCACGAAGGATAACGTGCAGGTGCAGATTGACACGATTATTTTCTATCAGGTAGTGGGACCAGAGGAAGCTACGTATGGCATTTCCGATTATGTATATGGGGTAAGAAACATTTCAACGGCAACTATGCGGCAAATTATTGGTAAGCTAGAATTGGATGAAACGCTGTCTGGGCGTGAAAAAATCTCAACTGATATTCGTCTGGCGCTTGATGAGGCTACAGAGAAATGGGGCGTAAGAATCGAGCGTGTGGAAGTCATCGATATCAAGCCGCCGCTCGATATTCAAGAAGCAATGGATAAGCAGATGAAAGCAGAGCGGAGCAAACGGGCGATTGTTTTGGAAGCGGAAGCTGCCAAGCAAGATATGATCCTGCGTGCTGAAGGGGATAAGCAGAGCAAGATTCTGAAAGCGGAAGGCGACAAGGAAGCACGTATCCGCCAAGCAGAGGGTTCAAGACAAGCACAGGAGCTGGAAGCTCATGGTGAGGCGAAAGCAATTCAAGCCGTGGCTGAAGCAGAAAAATCACGCATTGAGCTGATTCGCTCAGCAGGTCTGGATGAGCATGTGCTCGCATATCGCTCCTTCGAGGCTCTGGCTGAAATCGCCAAAGGTCCTGCAAATAAAGTATTCTTGCCAACAAGCGCTGTTGAAACGCTGGGAAGTCTTGGGGCGATTGCTGAGGTATTCAAAGCGAGCAAGGATAGTAAATAGATTTTACAATTCGTGCTTCTTCCGTTAAAGTAAAAGCAAAAACAACCCTATGCATACGAAGCTATTGTTGCTCATGCAAACTTTGAAGGAGAGAAGCTACCGTGACACAAAAAGAAATCTCACCGTTAGTTGAACTGCTCGGATTACAACCCCATGTTGAGGGCGGTTGGTACAAAAGACTTTGGAACTCCGAATTTGAAATTCCGCAGGAAGTGCTTGGGGATAGCTATTCCGGATCGCGCCATTCGGCATCTTCGATTTATTTTTTGCTACACGAGGGGGAACAATCTGATTGGCATACTGTTTTGTCCGATGAAGTTTGGTTCTGGCATTCCGGTAGTCCAATAGTGCTTAGTCTCGGAGGTAATGGAGATAAGCCTGAGGATGTGCAGGAAGTTATTCTGGGTCTCGATATTGCTGCAGGTCAACAGCCGCAGGTCGTAGTTCCAGCAGGCGTATGGCAGGCAGCTCGTCCGTTAGGATCAGAACCAGTACTGGTATCCTGTATCGTTTCTCCTGAATTCCATTTTGATGATTTCAAACTGATTGAGAAATAAAGAAGAGCGGGGGCTTTATATATGCCTCCGTTTTTTTATGAGGATTTTGGGAATGATGAAGCAGTCTGCTATACTTTTGTGGTAGCGCTTGCTTCTGAAGCGTGAATTTAGGTTAAGTAAGATTAATGAAATAACAATAAGCTTGGAGGGTTAAGCGATGAGTGAATTGAATGCACCGTTCTCGGGAGGTCCGACTTTAAATGATGGAGTGACCATGCCGTGGCTAGGCCTTGGCGTGTATCAGACTAAAGATGGGGAAGAGGTTATTCACGCGGTCAAGACCGCAGTGGAGCTTGGATATCGCAGTATTGATACGGCTGCTGGTTACAATAACGAAGAAGGTGTAGGTCAGGCTATTCGTGAATGTGGAGTGGCCCGTGATGAACTGTTTATTACGACGAAAGTGCGCAACCCTGATCAAGGCTATGAATCAACGCTGAAAGCGTTCGAAGTTAGCCGGCGCAAGCTGGGGCTGGACTATATAGATTTGTATCTCATACATTGGCCGGTGGCAGGAAAGTATCGGGAGACATGGAAAGCTCTAATTCATCTGCAAAAAGAGGGTCTCATCAAATCTATCGGCGTGAGCAATTTTCAGATTCATCATCTGAAGGATATCATCGAGGACACTAGCGTGGTTCCAGTGGTGAACCAGGTGGAATTCCATCCGCTATTGACTCAGCGCGAGTTGCTGAAGTATGCCAATGAGCAAGGGATCCAGCTTGAAGCTTGGAGTCCACTAATGCAAGGAAACCTAGATCTCCCCCTTCTTAATGAGCTGGCTGGAAAGTATGATAAGACCCCTGCTCAAATTGTACTTCGTTGGGATTTGCAGCAAGGCGTAATTACGATTCCAAAATCGGTACATGCGGATCGAATCAAGGAGAATGCGGGATTCTTTGACTTCACGTTAAGTGATGAGGATGTTAAAGCCATCGAAGATTTGAACAGAGACCATCGTTTCGGTCCGGATCCTGACAATTTTAATTTCTAAAAATTACGAATACAAGCCAAACAGCAAGCCACCGATACGGGGACTTGCTGTTTGGCTTGTCGCTTACTGGATGGAGACGTTATATTTACGCAGCCAGAGATCTACTTGAGCTAGGTAAGCAAACAGCTGAGGACCGGACATGAGCTGACCGAACCAAGGCAGATTGGTTGAGGACTCTGGGGAGGCAGCGATCTCACGGATTTTGGCGGCATCGATTAAAGGAAGTATTGGCGAAGTAGAGTCATCTAGAATGTTCAATACTTGTGTTCGTACTGCGTTTAAATAGGCTGGATTGTGGGTTTTCGGGTAAGGACTTTTTTTACGATATAGCACATCATCTGGAAGAATTCCCTCAAGCGATTTGCGCAAAATCCCCTTTTCACGACCGTTCAGGTTCTTGATTTCCCAAGGAATATTAAAGACATATTGAACGAGCCGATGATCACAATAAGGAACACGTACCTCTAGTCCGGCGCCCATACTCATTCGGTCCTTACGGTCGAGCAAAGTAGGCATGAAGCGTGTGATGTTTAAATAGGACATTACGCGCATTTGTGCTTGTTTACCTGTCTCCCCATCCAATGTTGGGACTTCCGCTACAGCATCACTATATCTGTCACCCAAATATTCCAGCGGCCGAATCCATTCATTAACTTCAGGGGATAATAGACTTGCACGCATTTTAGGAGCAACTGACCAAGGGAAAGTACCCGAGGAGAGCATCTCCTCCCGATGGAACCAAGGATATCCGCCAAAAATCTCATCTGCAGCTTCGCCGGAAATGGCTACAGTAGCATTCTTTTTGATCTCACGGCAAAATAAATACAAAGAAGAGTCCACATCGGTCATCCCAGGTAAATCGCGTGTGTACAGCGCATTATCAAGTGCTTCTACAAGCTCTGGCGTATCAAATGAGATATAGTGATGGTTCGTATTTAATTCATCGACCATTCGCTTAATCCATGGACCATCTGCTCCGGGCTGAAAAGTATGGCTCTTGAAGTGCTTGTCGTTGTCGACATAATCGACAGAATACGTATCCACTCGTCCCTGGCCGTTTCGGTTGTAGTAGTCCACTGCAAGTGCTGTCAGCGCACTGGAGTCCAGCCCTCCTGACAAGAGCGAGCAGACAGGAACATCTGAAACCAGTTGGCGTTCGAGCGTATCCTGCAGCAGTTCACGTACTTTAGCGGCTGTCTCTGCTTCATTGTCAGTATGTTTTGCGCTTTCCAGCTTCCAATAAGCGTAACTACGCAGACCTTCGCGACTATAGATCATGGCATGCCCCGGACGAAGTTCCTGCATATCCTTATAAACACCGTGTCCTGGTGTACGGGCTGGACCGATAATAAAAATTTCCGCTAACCCTTCGGGTCCGACTATTGGCTGTACCTTGGGGTGCTGCAGCAGTGCCTTAGGCTCTGATCCGAAAACTAAGACGTCATCCACTTTACTATAGAACAGAGGCTTCACACCTAAGCGGTCACGTGCAAAAAAGACCTGATCCCGAAGTCCGTCCCACACTGCAAAGGCAAAGATCCCATTGAGCTTCTCTGCACAATCCGGTCCCCATTCGATATAGGCATGCAGCAGAACCTCGGTGTCACATTGGGTACGGAATTGATGACCCCGCTGCTTAAGTTCTTGTTTGAGCTCGGGTGCGTTATATAATTCGCCGTTGTACACAATCGCGTATACCTGTTCTTCATGGCGGGTGATCATAGGCTGCGCGCCGTTCTCTGGATCGATAACGCTAAGTCTGCGGTGACCGAATGCGCAAGGACCTGAAATCCAAGTTCCAGCTGCATCGGGTCCGCGGTTTGCTAAAGTTTCAGTCATTTTGACCAGCAACTGCGAGTGCTGCGTGAGATCTCCGCGCCACTGGATAAATCCGGTTATTCCGCACATGATGGTTCATCCTCTCTTTTTGTGCGATTGTTGTCCTTACTTTTTTGCCAAGTAATACAGATATATGCCGAAGGAAGGCATAAAATGTATGTCCTTATCCGAACACTAGGGGAGAGAGGAATTTGCCAGGAGGGAAGGATGACAGGTGTATTATATTAAAGATGCCAAAATTCGCAGAATGATGGAGTATGACGGTGCGCCTTGTGCAGAAGTAGGTGTATTGCCGGGTGCTGTTAGTGATCCTGCGCTTTTGGTGTATATCGTAGAAGATCAGCGCGAAGAAGGCTATGAGATTGTCCGTATCCTCACTAACGACGCAGACACTTCTACCGATTGGTTTGATAACAATATGCATGATGCTTTTAAAGATGTGACTTCGAGCGCGTTTACAGGCAGTATGATTATGTCGCCAGAAGATGAACGTTCCAAGTTTCAGAGAGAATTAATGACTTACGGAGATTTAAAAAAGCAGCTGGAGCAGCATTTTCGGAATCTGGAGTAATATGAGTAGAAATGAGGGTATCCGTAAGCTATGAAAATAGCTAGGATACCCTCGTTATTATCAAATTAGGATTAAGATTACTTATTTTCCAAAATGTTTGATCTTGAAAATTCTGCTGAATAAGGTATAATAAATATCGTTGCGTCAATACATATCATTAATTCTTATGTGTCCCGGTAGCTCAGCTGGATAGAGCATGCGCCTTCTAAGCGCACGGTCAGGGGTTCGAATCCCTTCCGGGACGTCAAGTAACAGCCTTCCTTCGGGAGGGCTGTTTTTGCGTGCAGAGAAAGAGAAGCCCGGGTGATCGTCGGAGCATAAGCATCGATAGGATCAGCTTCGCAGTCAGCCCGAAAGGGCTGTATCCCGCTCGGGGCAAGAAACAGCCTTCCTTCGGGAAGGCTGTTTTTGCGTGCAGGGAAAGAGAAGCCCGGGTGGTTCGTCGGAGCATAAGCATCGATAGGATCAGCTACGCAGTCAGCCCGAAAGGGCTGCATCCCGCTCGGGGCAAGTAACAGCCTTCCTTCGGGAAGGCTGTTTTTGCGTGCAGGGAAAGAGAAGCCCGGGTGGTTCGTCGGAGCATAAGCATCGATAGGATCAGCTACGCAGTCAGCCCGAAAGGGCTGCATCCCGCTCGGGGCAAGTAACAGCCTTCCTTCGGGAGGGCTGTTTTTGCGTGCAGAGCATCCTCGCCAAAGTAAGTAAACTGAAGCTCTGACAGATAATTAGGGAAAATCTCCCTATAATTCAGAGCTTTCTGCTCAATAGACCAATAATTAGGGAAATCCTCCCTGTAATTTAACTAATTCGTTGGCGAATATAGATATTCCCCCGATTTTTAGGGAGGATTTCCCTCTTTTCATTCCTTTCAAGCAAATATCGGCTAAATAGAGGGAGCTTTTCCCTAATTACACGAAAAGAAGGTGCCGAGAAAGTAGCCTCCACTACTTTCTCGGCACCTTGAGCCTTCCCGTGAGAAGGCTGTCTTGCATATGCCTACCGCTAAAGAAGCGGCCAGATCTCCTCCCAGACAGTGTCTAGAATAGCCTGCATATTATCTTCCATACTGTTAATAGCGATTACCACTTGTGGATCCGGTGCAACAATGCAGAATTGACCATGAGCACCATCGGCACGATATGCATCGTGCGTGCACAGCCAGAATTGACAGCCGTACCCTTGGCCCCAATCACCAGCTACGTTATTTTCGATCTGCTTTTGTGTAACAAAATCAACCCAAGCTGCGGGAATAAGCTGCTGTCCCTTCCACATTCCTTTTTGCAAAAGAAGCTGTCCAAATCGGCTTAGTTCTTCCGTATTGATCTGAAGTCCGGCACAACCGAGGGTGATCCCTTGAGGTGCCGTTTCCCAATCGACGTTTTCTATGCCTAGTGGGGCAAAGAGACGGGGAATGAGGTAATCCTTTACGGTTTGTCCGACACGGGCCTGAACCATTGCAGAGATCATAATGGTATCCCCGCTGCTGTAGGTAAACTGTTCCCCCGGGGGTCTGTCTAAAGGTAGCGATAGATAATGTTGTATCCAATTTACATCCTTCAAGGCCAATCTTTCTTCAATCCAAAACGGTGGGGAATCATGCCCTGTACTCATACGTAGTAAATCGAACAAGGTCAACTCCCCAGGTTGCATGGAAGGAAGGGCCTCTTTATGAGCAAATGCATAATCTGGAAACACATCCTTAAGTGTTGTATTTAGTGATAGTTTTCCTTCTTCGATGGCTAGACCCACCGCCATGCATGTAAAAGATTTGCTGACCGAATGCTGCAAGCGCCGAATATCCTCTGCGAAATCCACTTTTCCCACTAACGTTCCATTTTGAAGCACACGAACATTGAACACATTCAATCCACGTTCGCGGATCTGGGCTTCGAAGAAAGTCATGTTTAACATAAAATGTAGCCCTCTCTCTCTTAGATTCCAAGCTGGGATTAGGAAGTTTGGTAGTCGAAATGATTGAAAATGATGTGGAAACGTTTCCTCTGACTAGATATTAAATAGCTAAATCGATGCTATTCTATTCTTATTTTAAAGTCAATGCAAGCAGAAAGACTACTATTTAACATCAAAACAATTAAAATTTAAAACGAATTTGAGATACGAATCATTTTTAGTCAAAAATCATAGGTTGACTTCTAAAAAATATCTGTCCATAATGAACGTATTAAGCGATTTAGATCCGAAAACAGTCAAAATGACGTCATGGGAAACGTTTCCCATCATTTTATGCGTTTCCACCAAGCTGATTTCATCAGGTGCAGGGGAGCTCATTATAGGGGTGAAACAGGGGGAATTATGAATATCAAGGATATTGCAAGGCTATCAGGCGTTGGTATCGCCACGGTCTCCAGGGTAATTAATAACTCCGGTGTCGTAAGTGATGCAACCAGAGCTAAAGTAATGGCTGTTGTAAGAGAACATAATTACATTCCAAATGGAAATGCAAGCAATCTGAAAAAAACGCGTTCTAATACGATAGCACTTATGGTTAAGGGGATTGCAAATCCGTTTTTTGCAGACATGATTAAAGAAGTAGAGCGTCAAGTGAATCTGCGCGGCTGCCCGCTTCTGATCCAGCATGTTGAAGATGGAGTGGATGAGATCAATGCTGCTCTTCAGCTTGTGAAGGAAAAGAATTTATACGGGGTAATCTTTATGGGTGGTACATATGACCATTCTGAAGAAAAATTCAAACAATTGCCGATCCCATTCGTTTTGACTACCATCACGACTACGAAGGATGTTGATCCTGCCGTATTCTCTAGTGTGATCATTGATGATATGCAAGAGTCTTATAAAGCTGTGAGCTATCTAATTTCACTCGGACACCGGAACATTTGCTTTTTGGCCAGATTTCCTTTGGTTCAGCATACTACCGGAAACCGTCGTCTTATGGGTTATATTAAGGCCCTTGAGGATCATGGGATTGAGTATGATGCTTCCTTGGTAGAGGATTGTGAATACAGTCCAAGTTCTGGTTTTACGGCTACGAAAAGACTGCTTAATAAGAAAAAAGATATCACCGCTGTATTTGCCGCATCAGATACCATCGCTATCGGAGCTGCCAAGGCTTTATTGTCTTTGGGTCTATCGATTCCAAATGATATTTCGATCATCGGATTTGACGGTATAGAGATGGCAGAATACTATCACCCATCGCTGGATACGATTAGCCAACCTGGGGTGGATATGGCGAAAGCCAGTGTTGAAATTCTGTTTGACCTGATTTCGGGACAATCGGAGAACAAACATGTGGTATTCGAGTCTGTTTTGGTTAAGCGGGGATCTTGCAAGAAGATTAATAAATAAGCATAAACGCCTTCGGCATAATTTCTTATATTTTAAAAAAAGGTTCCGTAAGGAGATGACATATGGCACTTCTAACCGTTGAGACTGGTTCTCCTACCTTAAGAATGACAACGTCCATCAGCATCATCTCCCCCGTTGATTCGGGCAATACCACCGGAGGAACGCTCTATCTGTTACATGGTGCTGGCGACAATGCTAGCACATGGTACAGGCTGACCACCATTGAGCAGTATGCTAACAAGTATGGCTGTACAGTCATAATGCCTCAGGTAGGAAGAAGCTATTATACAGATATGGAGTACGGATTGGATTACTTCCACTATGTTACGCAAGAGCTTCCTGAGCTTTGTGGCCGAATGATGAGACTGGATGATGATCCGCAAAAGACGTATGTTGCCGGACTATCGATGGGCGGATATGGGGCACTAAAATGTGCACTTACCTATCCTGAGCGTTACAGCAAAGTAGTTTCCTTATCAGGCGTTACAGATATTCAGAAAAGATTGAAAGACCCGCAAATGTCTTCGGATATGGCGAGGGAGATGGCAGGTACTTTCGGAAAACGCTTACAAGTTAAGCCGGATCAAGATCTGTATGCTTTAGCGGCTAAATTGGTCGACGATAAACGTAAGCTGCCTTCAATTTTGACCTGCTGTGGCTCGGAAGATCCATTTGTGGAGATGAACCGGGAATTTGCTTCTCATATGCAAGCGAGTCCCTATACATTTCAATATGTAGAGACTCCGGGAACACATGAATGGAGATTCTGGGAGGAGCATCTGAAGACAACTTTTGATTTCTTGAACAACTAAGAGCAATGAGCAATTGCAGAAAGAGATATTATGGAGGATTTGAGATGAAAGACCAGCAACTGACGTCCCTGTTGAACCAGATGACGCTTGAAGAGAAAATAGCACAATTGCAGCAGCTAGCTGCTAATTTCTATGAAGGAGCGGAAGAAGGAGGGCAAATCACTGGCCCTATGGCATCCATGGGGATTACGGATCACATGATTGAGAACAGTGGTTCAGTACTTGGACTTTCGGGCGCAGAGCAAGTCATTGCCGTCCAAGAAGCTCATTTACGTAAAAATAGATTGGGTATTCCACTGCTGATGATGGCGGATATCGTGCATGGCTTTAAGACGATTTTCCCGGTGCCACTGGCGATTGGTTGCTCTTGGGATATGGAACGGGCGGAGCTAAGCGCTGAGATTGCTGCTAAAGAAGCGGCAGTATCTGGTGTACACGTTACTTTTGCACCTATGGCGGACCTTGTTCGGGACCCGCGTTGGGGAAGAGTGATGGAGTCTACCGGCGAAGATCCTTATTTGAATGGTAGGTTTGCCCGTGCATTTGTACGCGGGTTTCAGGGAAATGACTTGACGGGTGATGTAAGTCGTCTGGCGGCTTGCGTTAAGCACTTTGCAGCCTATGGTCTATCCGAAGGCGGACGGGATTATAATACGGTCGATTTATCAGAACGTCAGCTACGGGAATATTATCTGCCAGCCTATCGTGCAGCACTGGATGAGGGTGCAGAAATGGTTATGACTTCGTTCAACACGATTGATGGGATTCCAATAAGCGGAAACGTTAAGCTGCTTCGTCAGCTGCTGCGTGAGGAATGGGGCTTTGACGGCGTGTTGATCTCGGATTGGGGCGCGGTGAAGGAACTGATCCCACATGGTGTCGCCGAGGATGAGGCTGAAGCAGCACTTAAAGCTATCAAAGCTAGCGTGGATATCGAGATGATGACAGAGTGTTATGTGCACCAACTGCCAGTTCTTGTAGCAGATGGGCAAGTGGATGAAAGTATCATTGATGAAGCCGTACTTCGTATTTTGAAATTGAAGCAAAGACTGGGCTTGTTTGAGAATCCGTTACGTGGGGCAGATATAGAGAAAGAGCGCGAGGTAATTTTCTGTGATGCTCACCGGACAGCAGCGAGAGAATTAGCGGTTAAATCCTGCGTTCTACTGAAGAATGATCAGGTTCTGCCGCTTGCGACAGAGCAGCGGATTGCGCTAATCGGACCGTTTGCTAATAACGGAGATATTCTTGGACCATGGTCCTGGTTGGGTTCAACAGAAGAAGCTAGCCGTCTTGCTCCAGCTTTTGAAGCTCGTGCAGCTGCAGGTAAGGTTACCGTTGCAGAAGGCTCCGGGATTGAGAGCTTTACAGAAGAGCAATGGCTGGAGGCGAAAGCGGCAGCGCTGGAAGCCGATGTGATTGTGCTGGCGCTTGGAGAACATTCAGATATGAGTGGAGAAGCTGGAAGTCGTTCAGATATCCGCTTGCCGGAAGCGCAGCGTGAGCTTTTGCAACGTATGAAGACGCTGGGTAAGCCTGTTGTGGTGGTGTTGTTTAACGGACGCCCGCTGGATCTTAGTGGTGTGATCGAGAACGCGGATGCTATTCTGGAAGCCTGGTTCCCAGGAAGCGAGGGCGGCGCGGCGATTACCAGTCTACTGTATGGTGACGAGAATCCGTCAGGAAGATTAACGATGTCTTTCCCTGTATCTGTTGGGCAAATTCCGGTCTATTACAATCATTTCAATACAGGACGTCCTCTTCATGTACCGGGTGCTGACAAGCGTTATGTCTCACAATATCTGGACATTCCTAATGAGCCGTTCCTGCCATTTGGCTTTGGTCTTAGTTATACGACATTTAGCTACAGTGAACCGATCCTTTCCGGTGAAATAATGACGAAGGATCAGCCTATTAAAGTAACTGTTACGGTGACTAATACGGGTAATGTACAAGGTGAAGAGGTAGTGCAGCTCTATATCCGAGACATTTCAGGAGAAGTTGTCAGACCAATGAAGGAACTGAAAGATTTTGCTAAGATCAGCCTCTCCCCGGGAGAAAGCCAGGAAGTGAGCTTTACGCTTACGGAAGAACAGCTTCGTTACTATCATAGCGACTTAAGCTTTAGCAGTGATCCGGGACAATTCAAATTGTTTGTGGGTCCAAATAGCCAAGAGGTTAAAGAACGCGATTTTCGCTTAACATTAGCTTAAGTAGAATATATACGACACAGGTTGTCGTAATAGAGGAGTGCAAGAATATGACTACTAATATGAATTCTAACATCCATTTAAACGCTGGAGACTTATCATTCACTTTTACAAACAGCGGGGACTTGTTCCAAGTTCTCCATGAACGGACAATGATCAATCAATTGCTGCCTAATATTGTGGATGGCTCCTTATCCAATCTATATTTACGTATTCATAGTAATGGAAGCATTCAAGCTGTTCCTTTGCTGGGCATTCATTCTTCAAGCACTGTACGTAAGGCTGGGAACCGCTTGGTTTGGGAAGGTACTGCGGAAAATATCGAGTATCAGGTTATTTTTACTCCGACGGCTCAAGGCGCTTGGTTCTGGGACGTGAAGCTTAAAGGGCAAGATGCAGATGTGGATCTCGTGTACGGACAAGATGTGGGTATTGCCGATATCGGTGCTGTTCGCAGTAATGAAGCCTATCTGTCACAGTATATTGACCACGCCGTATTCGAGGATCAGTCAAAGGGATATGTAGTATGTTCCAGACAGAATCAGCCGCAAGGTGGCAAATTTCCATACCTACAACAGGGTGCAATCACTAAGGCAGCAAGCTTCTCAACAGATGGTTTCCAATTCTTTGGATTGTCTTATAAAGAGACCAATCAACCAGAAAGCCTGAGACGTGAGCAATTAAGTAATGAAATCTATCAATATGAATTCGCTTATACTGCGCTGCAATCGGAGCGGGTGAAGCTGAGTGGGGAAGCCCGGTTTGTATTTTATGGATTGTTCAAGCAAGATCATCCAGAAGCGATTACCTCGTTAGAATTCACGAAGGATGTTACTGCGGCTTGGGAAACGGTAAAAGAGTTGCCTTTAGAAGCTGAAGCACCGCTCGAGCGTTCTTTCTTGACGAAAGAGCTGGGAGCACCACTAGCTGCAAATTCTCTGACGAGCGAAGAGATCGAAGCCTTGTTCCCGGTTCGCTATCAAGAGGAAAAAGAGGGAGACCAGCTTCTGTCTTTCTTCACGGAAAATTATGAGCATGTTGTATTGAAAGAGAAGGAACTTAAGGTAGAGCGTCCTCATGGTCATATTCTAATGAGTGGGGATAATGCCCGACTTAACGATAAGGTCATCACTACGACTTCCTATATGTACGGAATATTTAACTCACAAATCGTTATTGGCAATACCAATTTCAACAAGCTCATGACCAATGCCAGAAATGCACTTAACATTCCAAAGGCTTCGGGACAAAGAATCTATGTACAGTGGAATGGCGAATATCGCCTCTTGACCATGCCTTCATTGTTCGAGGTTGGTTTCAACTATGCCCGTTGGTATTACAGAACAGATGGCGAATGCTTTATTATTACGAACTACACTACTGCAGATTCTCCGGAGATATTCCTGAATGTGCGTACGGAAAGTGGAAAAGCTTATCGCTATCTAGTCACTAATCAAATCACTATGAACGTTAACGAATACGAGCTTCCATATCAATTCAAACAAGAAGAGGGAACCGTAACCTTCTCGGCTGATAGAAGTGCACTAAGTGCAGGAGAATATCCTGATCTGCAATATAAATTCCAGGTACAGGGAGCGGATTTCACTCTTCAAAATGAAGGTAGGCTCGTCTCTCATGCTGACCAGTCAGATGCGCCGCTAGCTATTCTGGAACTGTCGGAGAGCAGTGAATGGACATTGAACATTCAAGGTCTTCTGGATGGTAAGGAGATTCAATCGAGCAGCCGTACAGCCGAAGAGGAGATTTCCGCATACCGCGAGTTCTACAGCGGGGTTATGAATGGCTTCCGCTTGACGTTAGGTGATGGGTCCGAAGGTGAGTTGTTTAAGGTAAATGCTCTAGCTTGGTGGTATACACATAATATGCTCGTCCATTATTCAGTCCCTCACGGATTGGAACAATACGGCGGCGCTGCTTGGGGAACCCGTGACGTGTGTCAGGGACCAGTGGAATACTTCATGGCTACGCAAAAATACGATCAGGTTCGCGAAATATTGCTGACCCTGTATGCTCATCAATATGAAGATGATGGTAACTGGCCACAGTGGTTCATGTTTGATAAATATACGAAGATTCAGCAAGAGGAGAGCCACGGAGATATTATTGTATGGCCACTCAAAGTGCTTGGAGACTATTTGGCGGTAACGCAAGACTACAGTATTTTGCAAGCGACTGTGCCTTATACTCGTAAGCATAGCTTTGATTTTACAGAGGAAAAAGCGACGCTGCTGGATCATGCACGGAAGGAAGTTGCTTATATTAAGAATCACTTCCTGCATGACACGCATTTGTCTTCTTACGGTGATGGTGACTGGGATGATACACTCCAACCGGCTAATCCACAGCTGAAGCAGTACATGGTTAGCAGCTGGACAGTGGCGCTTACCTATCAGACATTGAATCAGTTCTCAGAAGTGCTTCATAAAGTTGATCCAGCAGGTTCGGAAGAGTTGAAAGCGATGGTGGAGGGAATCCGTGAGGATTTCAACACACATATGCTTCAATCTGAGGTAATTCCAGGCTTCTTGTATATGGAGGACCCAGAGCAAGTGAAGCTTATGGTACATCCAAGTGATACGGAAACAGGGATCCAATACCGTCTGCTGCCAATGACGCGCAGTATGATCAGTGAGCTGCTTACACCAGAACAAGCCGAAGCCCACTATGAAGTAATCCAAGATAAACTGTTCTGTCCAGATGGCGTTCGTTTGATGAACCGTCCAGCTCAATATGTTGGCGGCGTAAGCACCCATTTCAAACGTGCGGAGCAAGCTTCTAACTTTGGTCGGGAAATTGGACTTCAATATGTACATGCACACATCCGTTATGTAGAAGCTATGGCTAAGCTAGGGAAAACCGATCAGGTTTGGAATGGCCTAGCGGCGATCAATCCGATCGGAATCCGCGACGTGGTGCCAAACGCTGAACTACGTCAGGCTAACTCTTATTTCAGTAGCTCGGATGGTAAATTTAACACCCGTTACGAGGCACAGGAGAATTTCGATAAACTGCGTAATGGTGACGTAGCGGTTAAAGGTGGCTGGAGAATCTATTCAAGCGGTCCTGGGATCTACATGAACCAGTTGATCTCGAATGCACTGGGGATCCGTACGGAAGGCGGAGATTTAATCGTCGATCCAATTCTGCCGGAGTCGCTGGACGGAATGCGCTTTAGCTTTGAATATGCAGGCACTAAGGTAGACTTTATTTATCACCTTACGGGCTCTGATAACAGTCGGATTACTGTTAACGGTACAGAAGTTCAAGCCGAAGGTACGCTTAATCGCTACCGTAGTGGTGGTATCCGTATCAAACGTGAGGACTTTGATCGTCTCTGCGTAGAAGCTGGAAATGTGATAGACATTTATAAGTAAGATAATAAAAAAGGGCAATCTCCGCGATAAGCGTGGAGATTGCCCTTTTTTTACTACATACGGCTCGGTGTCGGTAACCCAAGCACCTCTAGCACTTCACCTAAAGTGTCCTTAAATCTCGAAGTGAGCCAGAGGCGGAACGCGATGGTAGCCTCCGCACCTTTTAAAATCGGACATATAGAATAGAAGTTATTGAAAAGTGTGGCTAAGGTATGCGCGTATGTGCAGAGTATATTCGGCGTCAATTCTATGCTGGCAGAATACAATGTCTCCTGCCAGAGGCTAAGCTGTCTCAGCAAAGCGAGCTCTGCTTTTTCCATTTCGAGTGGAAATTGAAGCTTTGAGGCATCTGTGCTGAATGGGATTGTAGATTTGCTCAAAACACTGCTGGCACGGGCATAGGTGTACATCAGATAAACCCCGGTATTACCGGATATTTCGGTAGCCTGTTTGAAATCAAACACGATTTCCGTTCCCAGGTTAAACCGCAGCAGATAATAACGAATAGCAGCAGCTGCAATGATATGGCTGGAAAGACCCTCTTTATCAGAGCGCGAATGTTCTATGTTCTGTTCCATAAGCTTTACTAAATCGCTCACCTTAACGCCGATTCATTGGCGCCCGGACATGGCATAAGAAGATTTTCCTTCTGAAGTATCTATCCCCAGCTCAGCAGCAGAGGCCGGACTAAGAGAAACAACGCCATAACTTACATGATGGAGCTTCTCAGCCTGCTCGTTATATCCTAGTGCTCCTAAAGCCTGCTTAACCATTTGTTGCGGATATTCCTGTCTATAATCGATCACGTTAATAACACGGTCGGCATGTCCATAAGGCTCATGGGTTCCAGTTAAACCTGTGGTCCATAAACCAGACGAGAATTCACTGTAGGTGAAATCTTTGGATAGTAGACCGAATTTCCAGAGATGATAAGCAATGTCTTTGGCTGTATACGTCAAAATCCCATTCGAACGAACAAGCACCTTATCCATCTGATGATCCTCTGACTCCGCTCCACTGCTAACCTCTGTCCCTTGCTTTAGCACCCAGCAGCCCGCAAGTTTGCCTTCAGTCTCCTGTACAAAAACTGCCGTTTGCTTCAATAGCTCAGATGCGGCTGTCCAGAATCCCTCTTTTAAAATATTGCTCTCCCACACCAGCAGGTCATAGTGAATACCAAAACGCTTCATTTCCGCTACATGTTCTCTCACAATACGTTCAGCGACTAAGTTGCCCAGCCACGCCTCATTACCATCACCCTGTTCAAGGGCATGCAGCATATCCGTGCGCTTGTGAGTGATCTCTGGATTCCGTGCATATTCTTTGTTCACTTTGGCATATAGATCCCAGCAATAATCACCGAAGCGTTGATGTTCCCCTTCTAAAGGTACATTTAATAAACCAACGACTGTATCTGCCAGCTGGTTGCCCAGATCATCCACGTAGTTATGGACCTCTACGGTATGTCCGGTTCTTTTCATGATTCTGACCAGCGCATCGCCGATGCAAGCATTTCTCAGATGACCTACATGAGCAGCTTTATTTGGATTGATTGAAGTGTGCTCTATGATGACCTTTTCCCTTGTGCTGTCAGGCAGATTAAAGGAATGTTTAGCCCACACCTGCCAATCCATATACAAATTAATAAATCCAGGAGCAGCTACTTCGACTTTTTGTAAAAGACCCGTGTATCTCTCTTGTAATTTAATTTCTGCTTTTACTAACTCTGCTATGACGAGAGGGGATTTACGCAGGAGTTTGGCTAGCTGCATAGCAATATTGCAGGAATAATCACCATGCTCTAGATTAGCTGGCTGTTCGATCAGAATTGCAACATCGTTTGGGTAGGCAACTTCTAAGGTGTGGAATACTTTTTTTACACTTTGTTCAATGCTGTGTTTGATGATTTGACTTAACATTTTATACCCTCCTTTGAAAATACAAAAAAGCCCTCGTCTCAAAAGAGACGAGGGCTTTAGCGCTCGCGGTACCACTCTCGTTGCTAAACAGATCTTTAGCCACCTTACAGGATAACGGTCTTCAGCCGGGACTTCCTACTTAGGTTCAGAAGTCCATCTCACGGGTGCGCTTCATTAGGTGATCTGTACCGGCTTGCACTTACCCGGCTCGCTGTGGACTAGAACACGTTAACTACTCTCCCGCTCATCGATGCTTGAATAATTTTTATCAGTATAACGAATATTTCGAAAAAAGCAATAGGGTGTTGCTCAGTAAAGTCTAGAAGATGCTTGAGTTTTAGATTGTCCGATTAGTAGATTACAAATTCAAAGAATAGAAGGTTGCCTTTTTTTCGGGTGGCAATTCCTTTGCTTAAATGTCCACACATTAATTTTAAATACAGAATATTACTATATAGAGCTATTAGTTATGAACCATGTTACTAGTGTTGTAGTTTTTAATCTTTCAAACTGCTGGTGGAAGGGAGGAGTGAATAAAGATGGCTTTATTTTCAACTGGACCTATAGATAATAGTCCAATTCTGGGGATCAGACAGACGCAAATAGTAACGGTAAAAGTAGTTAATCGTGATTCTCTTAATTCTTATAATCTCGTCATTCAAGGCTTCTTACTAAATGGGTCAAGAACGATGTATGTGAATGAAATGGTAAGTCTCGCACCTAACCAAGTTCTAACTAGGAACTATTTTGCTGATTTAGACGCATTTGAATTTGAGTTTGTAACATTAGAAGAAGTTGAAGCAGAGATAGGGATCTCAGTCTGGGGAAAACAGGCTTCGGGAGAAATGGTAGATTCTCATCGTATAGTAGCGTGGGAAAAACATACAGCAATAATCTAAAGGAGTGTTGAAAATTGAGTTATTTATCTACCGGGCCGATAGATAATACCATGGTGGGAGGTATACGACCTACTCAACATGTTACGATCAAAATCGATAACCGAAGCGATGTTGTTTCTTCTACAGTTCTCGTCCAAGGATATTATATGGATGGGACAAGAACTTTATATGTTAGTGAGCTTGTTAACGTTATGCCTGATCAAGTTATAACAAAGGACTATTATGCGGATTTTGATGCGTTTGAATTTATTTTTACGACTTTAAGCCTGGTAGATGATCCTATTCAAATTTCAGTCTGGGGAAAAAATAGTGTAGGTCAAATTGTGACTGCTCACCGACTTGTCCATGCTGAATTACTTGGAGCAACGGTAGGGGCAACTGGTGCTACAGGGGCAAATGGAGCAACAGGGGCAACGGGTGCGGATGGAGCGACTGGAGCAACTGGGGCCGACGGAGCGACTGGAGCAACTGGAGCCGACGGAGCGACTGGTGCAACAGGGGCCGACGGAGCAGACGGGGCGACTGGAGCGACAGGAGCAACTGGAGCCGACGGAGCGACTGGTGCAACTGGCGCAGCCGGAGTGACTGGCGCAACAGGGGCAGCCGGAGGAGCGACAGGAGCAACGGGAGCGGACGGAGCGACAGGGGCAACAGGAGCCGACGGAGTGACAGGGGCAACAGGAGCAACAGGAGCAGATGGAGTGACTGGAGCAACGGGAGCGGACGGAGTGACCGGAGCAACGGGAGCAACGGGAGCGGATGGAGTGACAGGAGCAACGGGAGCGGACGGAGTGACCGGAGCAACAGGAGCAGATGGAGTGACTGGAGCAACAGGAGCAGATGGAGTGACTGGAGCAACGGGAGCGGACGGAGTGACCGGAGCAACGGGAGCGGACGGAGTGATTGGAGCAACGGGAGCAACGGGAGCGGATGGAGTGACCGGAGCAACAGGAGCGGACGGAGTGACTGGAGCAACAGGAGCAGATGGAGTGACTGGAGCAACAGGAGCAGATGGAGTGACAGGAGCAACGGGAGCGGACGGAGTGACCGGAGCGACTGGAGCGGATGGAGTGACCGGAGCAACAGGAGCGGACGGAGTGACTGGAGCAACTGGAGCGGACGGAGTGATTGGAGCAACGGGAGCAACGGGAGCGGATGGAGTGACCGGAGCAACAGGAGCGGACGGAGTGACTGGAGCAACAGGAGCAGATGGAGTGACTGGAGCAACAGGAGCAGATGGAGTGACAGGAGCAACGGGAGCGGACGGAGTGACCGGAGCGACTGGAGCGGATGGAGTGACCGGAGCAACAGGAGCGGATGGAGCAACAGGAGCGGCAGGTGTAACTGGAGCAACTGGAGCGGATGGAGCCACTGGAGCAACTGGAGCAGTTGGAGTGACTGGAGCAACAGGAGCGGCAGGTGTAACTGGAGTGACTGGGGCAACGGGAGCAGCTGGAGTGACTGGAGCAACAGGAGCGGCAGGTGTAACTGGAGCAACGGGAGCGGATGGAGCCACTGGAGCAACAGGGGCAGCTGGAGTGACTGGAGCAACAGGAGCGGCAGGTGTAACTGGAGCAACGGGAGCCGACGGAGTGACTGGAGCAACAGGGGCAGCTGGAGTGACAGGGGCAACGGGAGCAGTTGGAGCGACTGGTGCAACAGGAGCCGACGGGGTGACTGGAGCGACGGGAGCGGCAGGTGTAACTGGAGCAACAGGAGCGGCAGGTGTGACTGGAGCAACAGGGGCAGCTGGAGTGACCGGAGCAACAGGAGCCGATGGAGTGACCGGAGCAACGGGAGCAGTTGGAGCGACTGGAGCAACGGGAGCCGACGGGGTGACTGGAGCAACGGGAGCGGACGGAGTGACTGGAGCAACAGGGGCAGCTGGAGCGACTGGGGCAACAGGAGTGGCAGGTGTAACTGGAGCAACAGGAGCGGCAGGTGTGACTGGAGCAACAGGAGCGGCAGGTGTGACTGGAGCAACGGGGGCAACTGGAGTAACTGGAGCAACCGGAGCGACTGGTGTAACGGGAGTAACAGGAATAACTGGTGTGACTGGAGCAACAGGGCCGAATATTCAAGCTGAGGGATTCTCAGCGTTCCTATCAGCTTTGTCAGTTTCTACTTCTTCCCAACTGACTGGATGGTCTGTGGCTTCTCCTTTCTATTCTGATCCTTCCTTTAACCCTGTTACGGGTAATTACACAGTTCCGACAACGGGTAGATATTCTATTGAAGCGACCATTAACTATTCCACAACTGCCTCAATCTCAATTAGTCTTGGTAGTGGGGTTAATCCAGCTTTCGTAGTTCAGAGAACTTCTCCTACTTCAACAAATCTGGTAAGTGGATTATTCCCTGTGTTGGATGTGAATGTTGCGCTTATTCTAGATTTGAGAGCTATTTTGGGAAGCGGGACTGTAACGCTGGTTGGAGAATTTGCACTAACAGCAGGTGATGTTATTGGTTTGTTCTATGTTTCTAATGGCTTGACGGTTCCTTTGAATCTGGGCGGTGCCAATACTTCGGGTATAGTTTGGTCTGTTCATGAATTGACGTAAATTTATCTCTGAGTTTGATTGTGAAAATAGAGGATGCACAGTAGCCGTAAGGATGGCTTCCTGAGCTATCCTCTATTTTGTTAACGGGACAAGTTTTGGGCAGAACAGAATAATGCTCCTAAGAGTTACAATCTATTGAATATTGATAGATTTATAGATTTTTCCAATAGCACTCAATATGTATAGTAGTAGCTTTTGATAGATGTCCACACATTAAAAAGAGAAAAGAATATTACTATAAAGAGCCGAAAATTTCCAACTGAAAAATATAATAGGCTCATTGTTAGCGAATTTAGAGTAGATCGGAGGAATGATTATAGTAACGCTACTATTTAGAATTTTTTGCAGGCAATCTATTTAAAAATAAAAGGAGTTGATAACTTGAGTTATTTATCTACTGGACCTATAGAAAACAATCTGGTAAGCGGTGAAAGACCCACTCAGCTTGTTACTATTAAACTTGTTAATCAGAGTGATGTCACTGCGTCGTTGATTCAAGTCGAAGGATATTATATGAACGGTACAAGAACACTATATGTTAGTGAACTTCATACTGTGGGACCTAATGAAGTACTAACAAATGATTATTATGCAAATTTTGATTCATTCGAATTTTCATTTACAACACCAACTTTGATAGACGATCCAATTCAAGTCTCAGTTTGGGGAAAAAGCAGCACAGGTCAATTAGTGACTGCTCATCGGCTTGTCTACTCTGAATTGTATGGTGAAAATATAGGTTATTCAGGAGCCACTGGAGCCACCGGAGCCACTGGAGCCACCGGAGATACCGGAGCGACAGGAAGTACAGGTGCAACAGGAGCAACGGGAAGCGCAGGTGCAACAGGAGCAACGGGAAGCGCAGGTGCAACAGGAGCAACGGGAAGTGCAGGTGCAACAGGAGCGACAGGAAGCGCAGGAGTTACCGGAGCAACGGGAAGCGCAGGTGTAACAGGAGCGACAGGAAGCGCAGGTGTAACAGGAGCAACAGGAAGTGCAGGTGCAACAGGAGCGACAGGAAGCGCAGGAGTTACCGGAGCAACGGGAAGCGCAGGTGTAACAGGAGCGACAGGAAGCGCAGGTGTAACTGGAGCAACAGGAAGCGCAGGTGTAACAGGAGCAACGGGAAGTGCAGGTGCAACAGGAGCAACGGGAAGCGCAGGTGTAACAGGAGCGACAGGAAGCGCAGGTGTAACTGGAGCAACAGGAAGTGCAGGCGTGACTGGAGCAACAGGAAGTGCAGGTGCAACAGGAGCGACAGGAAGCGCAGGTGTAACTGGAGCAACAGGAAGCGCAGGTGTAACTGGAGCAACGGGAAGTGGAGGCGCAACTGGAGCGACTGGAGTGACAGGAACAACCGGAGCAACGGGACCTGCTGGTTCAGGTGCAATCATTCCTTATGCTTCTGGTCTTCCTGTAGCTATGACAACTGTATTAGGAGGCTTGCTGAATACTTCAAGTATCGTAGGATTCGGAAGTAGTGCGACGAATATTAGTGCTGCTGGCGGTACGATAGATCTCACCGGAGCGGCTGGAACCTTGCTGAACTTTGCATTCTCAGTTCCACGCACCGGAACAATTACCTCTTTGGCGGCCTATTTCAGCACAACAGCAGCGCTTAGCTTATTAGGTTCTACAGTAACAATCACTGCTCAATTATTCAGTTCTTCTACACCTAACAATACCTTTGCTGCAGTCCCTGGTGCTGTAGTCACATTAAATCCTCCATTTACAGGTGTCCTTTCACTTGGCACAATTAGCAGTGGTATTACTACAGGCTTGAGCATTCCTGTAACCACTGGAGAGCGGTTGCTGTTGGTCTTCACTTCAACAGTAACGGCCGGAGTCGACGTTGCGACAACCATTGCTGGATACGCTAGTGCAGGAGTTACAATCACTTAATACGATGAATTTGAAAAAGGGATATCCCAAAAGCCATTTGGCTGAAGGATATCCCTATTTTTCTCCAAACATCATTACACCTAGATCATCAGAATTTCTCGGATGTCTTGTTCTGTAAGGGTAGATAACCCTTCCTGACCTGGCTGGATCACTTCATCGATTAAGTTCCTTTTCTTCTGTTGCAGCTCATACATCTTGTCCTCCACAGTGCCTTGGGTGACGAGTCTGATCACTTGCACTACTTTTTTCTGTCCGATTCGGTGAGCCCGATCTGCAGCTTGCTGTTCGACGGCAGGGTTCCACCATAGATCGTATAGAATGACAGTGTCTGCCCCTGTTAAATTGAGTCCGGTTCCGCCAGCTTTTAAGGAGATCAGGAAAATATCCCGCTCTCCTTCATTAAATTGATTACATAAATCTACGCGCTGAGACACAGGCGTTTGACCGTCTAGGTAAAAATATGGAATACCTTGATAGCCGAGTTCACGTCCAATCAAACCGAGCATTTCTGTGAACTGGGAGAATACTAGCATTCGTTTACCTGAACTGCGGCATTCCTCTATGATTTCAAACAGCTGCTCGAACTTGGCAGAGCTTCCTTCATACCCATCCACAAATAGAGCCGGGTGACAGCATAGCTGGCGCAGACGGGTGAGACCAGCAAGGATTTTAATCCGATTATTATTACCGAAGCTATCCTGGGTCAGATGCTTAAGCGCCTCTTTTTTCAAACGGGCGAGATAAGCGACATATAACTTCTTCTGCTCAGGGAACAGCTCACAGGCTTGGAGTGATTCGATTTTCTCAGGCAATTCTTTTAACACATCACTCTTTAAGCGCCGCAGCAAAAAAGGACGTGCCCGTTTAGCGATTGTTTCCCTCGGCAAATCGTGAAAAGCCTTCTTACCTGGAAACAACCCGGGAAACACAGTACCGAAGATGGACCATAGATCTTCTAGCGCATTCTCAACAGGAGTCCCAGTAAGTGCAAAACGATGCCGGGCTTGAAGAGCCATAACTGCTTGAGCGGTCTGCGTCGTATGGTTCTTTATGGTTTGCGCTTCATCGAGAATCAGGGTGTGAAAAGATTTCTTAGCATACAACTGAACATCTCTTCGAAGCAGCGGGTAAGAGGTGATAATTACATCCGCCTTCGCTGCATTTTTTAAAATTCGACCGCGTTCCGTTAAGCTTCCATCTGCAATAACAGCCTTAATCTCAGGCGTGAATTTTTTAAGCTCATTATGCCAGTTGTAGGTGAGAGAGGCAGGAGCGACAATAAGAGCGGGCAGACCACTCTGACGAATATCCGGAAGCTCAGAGAGCAGAAAAGCGATACTTTGCAGCGTTTTGCCAAGACCCATATCATCCGCTAAAATCCCCCCGAAACGGTAATGGGCCAGCGTCTTCAGCCACTGAAATCCATACTGTTGATAATCCCGGAGCACAGGAGCCAGACTATCTGGTATAGGGAAATCAAGGTTCTCAGGATTGTGCATATTCGCAAGTAATCTTTTAAAGGATCTGCTTAGCTTGACTGAGTCACTTTGAGAATCGGAAGAGGTTAAGTGTAACCCACGAACGACTGGTAAAGAAAATTGCGCACCTTTAATCTCACCTTCTCGAATGCCCATCTCGTTCATAAAGGTGATGATTTCTTGGAGCTCCTCGCTCTCCAGAGGTAGCAGTGCCCCTTCGGGCAATCGGTAGTATTTACGTTTATCCTGAAGTGATTTTAAGACCATCACAATCTCAGATTCTGGAATACCACCCATGTCGAATTTAAAATCAAGCCAGTCGGTTTTCTCATTCCAACTAATACTCACTTTTGGTGGCGTGGTTCCCGTGAACAGTCTCTCTTTAACAGCGGTGGTCGCATAGACCGTTAGTAGTGGCTCAAGCAACGGAATCGTGTGGTATAAAAAATCGTACTCACCGTCCTCATCCGTCATAATATACCCGCCTTCGGTTTTGGCGAAGGATTCATGCTCCATCAGCTCCAGAATTCGGGCCTCTCCTTCACCGTCGCGTATAAGAATCAAGTCCGTACCGCGAACATGGGCTTTTTCATCCAAAGGATTGATGATAATGTCGCCATACTGAAACTCTAGCCCGGCGAGCAGTCGATCACGCACACGGTCCAGATAGAGCCTCGCTATAAGCTTATGTTGCACAATTCGATCAGCAATAGATTCGGCAATATGCACGTTTCCCAGTTTTTTCAAACCAGGAATAACCTTGTCCATAAAAGGCTCCATTTGTTCGGGGGCAATGTCGATGCCATCTCGACGAGAGGATTCCAGCATTTTCTTCATCTCAGATAGGCGCATGCATTCCTGAGCAGTTAGCTTCAACAGCTTACCTTCAGACAGCACGAGTCCGTAATCTTCCAGAACTGAGATCTGCTCCAGTCCTTGAATATCCAGATGGTAGCCTTCACCTTCGGCTTGCTCGAACGCAAAGCTAAGGGGCGGTGCTTCATTAGACATATGAATGCCTTCGTACAACACCTCTTCTTGTTGCAGATATACCGACTGAACCTCTGAAAGTGCGGGCTGAAGCGTCTCCCAGAAAAAAGGAGGGATAGCCAGCAGGCGATCTCCCCCCAGGTTGCCACCATATGGAGAGTAGTTAGTGACGTTATCGCGATACATTTTTTCATTTAAGACAATTTCAATTAGCTTCTGAAGAACGATGTTATCTTCCTTCCGAAAGCTGTGAATGGAAGGGTCATAGACGAAATGCTTCGAGAATTCGAAGGTTTCTCCACGATGTACACGTTCCAGAAAACCTCTTATTCTATGAACGACATATAGTCGTTTCGAGCCGATTTTCATTTCTATTCCCAGCATGGTAGTGCTATAGCTGTAAGTGAATGGCTTGCAGATGAACTCGACATTTAAAGGGATCCTATTATCTACAAAAGCCCCAGTACCGCTCGGACGCGGCTTATGGTTACTGAACATGCCTAGCAGGCTGCTCACAAGATGCTGGTCTCTGGACCTTCCTCCCATGTCTCGCGTAGAATCCGTAACATTACGTGGGGTTAAGACTCCAGTATCTTCAATAGTAGAATGGCTGGAAGTTCCGATACGGTCTGGCCGTTCTCCAGCAGTTTCAAGGGCATCAATGCTGATCAGTACGGCTGCGATATGTTTGCAGAAAGGCCCTCCATGCGTGTAAGCAGGACAAGTACATTCTGCCGTGACATCACCGTCGATATCGATGACAACCATGACTTCGTAGCCAATGCCCCCTTGAACGAGCGCTTCATAACGAGAGCGGGGAAGATCTGGGATGGATTCATTACGTTCTTCAACATCTATTATATCGACGCTTCCTGACTGGTAATAAGCTAATCCTTTTTCAAAAATAGACTTGCCGCACAGCAGCTTAATTACCCGTTCTGTCACACTAAAGCCCATAACATAATTCCTTCCTCGTAACTTGTTCTTCGAAAAGTCCGATTATTATATAGTCCTTATGATAACAGAACGGGCGTGCGCATCAAATAGGGGCTGCTACTCCACTAATCCCGTGCATAATAAAACGGATCGTCAGGTCAATCTCTTCCTCATCGTTCCAGTCCTTCTCCGGTTGTAGCAGCAGGCGATTAAGCAGATACCCACCAATGGATGAAATAGTGAAACGTAGAATAGCGGGTGTGGGTAATTCAATGACTTCACCTTTTGCCTTGAAGTGTTCAACAATTTCGATGACGCGCTCCAGCACCTTGCTTAGAATATTTTCTGCGAACTGTTCTCTGAGCAACGGTTGGAAAGGAATCTCCTGTATCAGAATCTTTAGCATTTTAAAATTTCTACGGGCGAACTCCAGACGATTGACGATAAATGACCGTAGGAATTCTTCAAAGCTGTCATATGGAACATCGAGTACCCCGTTGAAATTCCGCAGTACAAAAGGAGCGAGCATACGACTCATGGTGGGGCCAATGATGGAGAGCAGTAAATCTTTTTTGGTTTTGTAATATCGGAAAATCGTCCCCTCTGCTACGCCTGCCTTTTGAGCAATTTCACTAGTCGCAGCAGCAGCGTAACCTTTTTCGGAAAACACCTCAATCGCCGCATGCAAAATGGAAATCTGCTTCGGTGTCAGTTTATCCTCTTCACTTATGGCCAGCAGCTCTTCAATCCACTGCTCTTCTATATTTTGTTCCGTAGAATCATATTCTTTCATTACAATTATCCTCCAAACTTGGTTCATTCCGTTCAACCGATGAAAGTTCTTAGTGAGGCTACATTTTCCGGTGTTTGCGCAGTGCCAATACATTCAGCACCATGAATAATAGTGAAAACCCGATCAGCACATAGACATCCAGAGCGATGGAATTCCATCCTTTGCCACGGATCATGATGTTCATAAGCGCTTCTGATCCATAATAAATTGGGGTTGCGTAGCCGATGCGCTGTAGCCATAGCGGTAGGGTGTCGAGTGGGAACAGTCCGCTGAGGAAAACTTGTGGCACGATAATAAGCGGGATGAACTGAATCATCTGTAGCTCGTTGGCTGCAAAAGCAGATAGTAGCGTGCCCAGCGTCAAAGCTGTCATTGACAGGAGTAAGGTGATCAGCATTACGTAACCAAAGCTTCCCGTCATCATAATGCCAAGAATCTGAATGGAAAACCACGAGATCAACAGCGCTTGAAATACGGTAAAAATGCCGAAGCCACATACATACCCGAGTACAATCTCCCATCTTTTTAAAGGAGTAGAAAGTAAACGTTCAAGGGTGCCTGTAGTCCGCTCTCGCAGGAAAGAAACACCGGCAATCAGGAATACGAAAAAGAAAACAAATACGCCAATCATAATCGGACCGAAGCGGTCAATCGTCTTCATATTCTCAGAACCGTATAAGTAGCTGATCTGGGGCTGTAATTGCAGCTGTTTCTCTGTACTTGGAAGAAGCTTCTGAGAAAGCTTTTGAAGCGTCATAATTACTGCCTTGTTGGCTGTAGGATTGCTACCCTCTAACAACACTTGAGGGATGACTCCTGAATTCCCAACGTTTCCGTCCAAAGTGATTAAAGCGTCAATCTTTCCTTCTACTAGAGCACTTTTCCCTAGCTCTTCGCTGGCATACTCTTTAATTGTGGTATTTTCTTCTTTTAACGCAGCTGAGATATTTAGTGGCACACCGGATACTCCGATTTTTGGCTCATAGGCGTCCCCGTTGAATACCAAGCTCATTAAACTTAGAACGATAAGCGGTGCAATGAACATTAAGGCCATCGTTCTTTTATCATGAATAAATTGTCGCAAAATCCGTAAGGTGATCGCTCGAATTCTCATGAACGGACACCTCCATAATATAGAAAGGCTTCTTCAATAGAAGCTGAGCCAGTGGCTTCAAGCAATCCGGCAGGTGTGTCGGCGGCAAGCAGTTTGCCATCACGGATCATTCCAAGGCGATCACATTTCTCAGCTTCATCCATGACATGCGTAGTGAGTACAATCGTGGTACCTTTCTCGTTCAGAGCTTTTAGTTCTTTCCAGATGGATAGTCGGAGTACAGGATCGATACCAACTGTTGGTTCATCAAGAAGAAGTAGCGGAGGCTCATGGAGCAGCGCAATCGCCAGGGATAGGCGGCGTTTCATTCCGCCAGAGTATTGATCTACTCTTTTGCGCAGATGCTCCTGAAGATCTACTAGTTCCATAACAGCTTTGATGCGTTTTCCGCGCTCCGCACCTTTTAGTCCATATAGCGCAGCGAAGAACTCCAGATTTTCTTTTGCGCTGAGTTCCGTATATAGGGCATCAGATTGAGCCATGTATCCAATTTGCTGCAGCATGGATAACTTAGGCATGGTGACACCAAGCACCTTTACCTCACCTGAGGTCACCTCATCGATACCTGTAAGCAGCTTTACTAGCGTTGTTTTTCCGGAGCCAGAGGGCCCTAATATGCCGAAGGTTTCCGCACGCTCCACTTGAAGTGAAATATCTTCGAGCACCTGTTTGTCTCCAAAGGCTTTACTAACATGGCTCACTGAAATGACTGGAACTTCCGAACCCATATTCATCTCCTCGATTCTGAATAGTCTGGGATACAGTGTGGTGTGACTGAGTGCTCTGCACAACAATAATGAGTGAGCGCTCACTCATTATTGTGCTCCGGAATCCAGTAAATGTAAAGTGCTAGATTTCCGCTACTTGAAACTAACTTACAATTAGGTGTAAATCGCAAAGTAGCGGCATTTTTGCACAAGATGCGAATACCTGCTCACGAATCAACTTGATATGATGTTAATAAGGAATCCAGCTGGGATGTTCGACAACTCAATGATGCAAATGCCATTGCTTCCGAAATTGATTAGGCGTTGTGCCGAAATGGGTTTTGAACAATTTGCAAAAATGAGAGCAATTTGTGATCCCCACTTCCTCGGCGATGTGTGCAACTGTGTATTTGCTTGAAGTCAGAAGATGAACGGCTTCCTGCATTCTTTTGACCGTTAAATAATCGGAAATACTGCTGCCTGTACATTCCTTGAACAAGTGGGATAAATGATGGGGTGAAAGATGCAGAGCCTTGCTCATTTGATCAAGCCGCAAAGGTTCCTTGTAATGCAACTGCAGCCATTCCATAATACGTTCTGCCTGATGTGGTTTACGAAGCAATTGTTCCATGGAGGCCGGCTTCTGCTGTGTATCCCAAAGCGGCTTTAAAGTACGTAGGAACGTGATGAGAAACAATGAGACCTCTTCCATGAAATCATTTTTGTGCAAAGTTGGAAGCGCTTTATCCAGATCCTTCAGAAGAGCTATCAGGGATTGCAGGTCCTGCTGTTCATACCATCGAGGTGAGGCAGAATTGCCGCTGTGAATATGATTGAAAAAGCTCTGTAGGATGGGCCACTTTTCAAAATAAGCTTTAAATATGCTGGGCTCATAATGCACGATCGAACGCACGAACGGAACCGCCTCATTAATTTCAATTTGAATATGATGCAGTTGATACGGCTGGAAAATACAAATCATCCCTGGCTTTATTTCATAGCTATTTTGATCAATAATCAGCGTCCCTTTACCTTCATGAACAATAAGAATTTCAACACCCTGATGAGCATGGAATGTACCTTGATAGTCGTCTGTATTTGTACTTGTTCTTTTATATACAAAATAGAGATGGAACGGTTGTAAGTCCTGCTGCTCATGGTACGTCACATTCGTGTTCCTCCTATTAGTAGGGATGCGGATAACCTATCGTTTACAAAAGTATAAGAGAACCATTGCACAGCTAGCAACATCTAGATTAAAAAGTCTTACTCACTAATGGAGGACATCGAATTATGGCAGAACAAAAGACAGAATTACATAACGCAGGGTATAAAGCTTGGCTCGAATATCCTTATATTCAATCGAGTACCGTAAGAGAGCGCTATGCTTCTTGGTGCAATAACATTTTGATCCCCGAACAGGATCATCCAGTGATCAAAAGTGCTGTGCAAGAACTAACACGTGGCATACAAGGAATGCTGGATATAGATGCTACCATTGCTGAATCTCAGGATAAAGATAAACAAGCTTGTATTGCAATCGGTACGTTTGATAGTAATCATCCGTTGATTACGCATACCTTTAGCGAGGCTACAAGGACAGCAATTGGATCAGAAGGATATGCCATTCGAACAAACACGGAGAAGGACTGTATTGCAATTGGTGCTTCCACACCCGTGGGTTTACTGTACGGTGTATTTGCATTCCTACGCTTGCTTGGAACGGGTCAATCGATTAAGGCGTTGGATATGTTGGATCAGCCGGTAAATACGCTCCGCATGATGAATCAATGGGATAACATCGATGGAAGCATCGAACGTGGTTACGCAGGGAAGTCCATATTTTACTCAGACAACGAAATCACTAAGGACTTTGCTCGATTGGAAGATTATGCGAGAATGCTCGCTTCGATTGGAATCAATGCGATTGCTATAAACAATGTCAATGTACATCGGTTTGAAACGATGTTTATTACGGAGCGCTATCTGCCTGACATCGCGAAGATTGCCGATATCTTCCGTACCTACGGGGTGAAGCTATTCCTAAGTATTAACTATGCTAGCCCGATCGAAATCGGTGGATTGAATACAGCTGATCCGTTAGATACTGATGTACGCCAATGGTGGAAGGCAAAGGCGGTAGAAATTTATAAATTGATTCCAGATTTCGGCGGTTTCCTCGTAAAAGCTGATTCAGAGAATCGTCCAGGTCCATTCACTTATGATCGTGATCATGCAGAAGGTTCGAACATGCTGGCTGAAGCTTTATTGCCTTTCGGGGGAATCGTCATCTGGCGCTGCTTCGTTTACAATTGCAAACAGGATTGGCGGGATCGCTCCACCGATCGTGCACGAGCGGCATATGATCACTTTAAACCGCTGGATGGCCAGTTCATGGAGAATGTTATTTTACAGGTGAAGAATGGTCCTATGGATTTCCAAGTACGGGAAGGCGTATCTCCGCTGTTCGGTGCCATGGAGCATACGAATATGATGATTGAGTTCCAAATTACGCAGGAATATACAGGCCAACAGCGTCATGTCTGCTACCTCGTCCCTCAATGGAAGGAAGTTCTTGATTTTAATACGTACGCAACGGATTCGGAGTCATCGGTGAAACGGGTCGTCGATGGATCCATGTACGGTTATAAATATAGCGGCTTCGCTGCTGTTTCAAATATTGGCAATGATCATAACTGGACGGGGCATTTGTTAGCGCAGGCCAATCTATATGGTTACGGTCGTCTCGCTTGGAATCCGGAATTAAGTGCAGAGCAAATCGCGAAGGAATGGACAATGCTCACGTTCAGTGCAGAGGATGAGCAGTTAATAGATACGATTCGTGAGATCTTGTTAACCTCCTGGAATATCTATGAATCTTATACTTCGCCGCTTGGGGTAGGCTGGATGGTCAATCCTGATCATCATTACGGTCCAAATGTGGATGGATATGAATATTCGAAATGGGGAACGTATCATTTTGCAGACTTACAAGGGATTGGCGTAGACCGGACAATAAAGACGGGTACGGGATATGTTGCTCAGTATCAAGGAGCGAATGTAGATTTTTATGAATCGGTAGCTACTTGTCCAGATGAGCTATTACTGTTCTTTCATCATGTACCGTATACGCATACTCTTAAATCTGGTAAAACGGTCATCCAGCATATTTATGATACGCATTTTGATGGCGTGGATCGCGCAGCAGGGCTGAAAGAGAAGTGGGAATCCCTTGAGGGGAAAATGGACGACAGCAGGTATGGGCAGGTGGCAGACCGTCTGCATGAACAGGTACTACATGCCCGCGAGTGGAGAGATATCATCAATACGTATTTCTATCGAAAAAGCGGTATCCCAGACCAGCATCAACGTACAATATACTAAATATTAGCAGTAGGAGGAGTGTGTCCAGCAGGGCCACTCCTTCTATTGCTCCATCCCTTTGTTTCATAGTCCTATGAGAAGAAAGGAAGATACACCTTGAATCAGAAAAGATTATTTAATGAGGGCTGGGAATTCGCCAAGAGTACTTTAGAAGTGACGAATGCTGAGTCCTTGGATTTCCATCCCGTCGATCTCCCACATGATTGGTTGATTTATAACACGTTAGACTTATATGAGAATAGTATTGGCTGGTATCGAAAGTATTTTATAAATACTAAGAACGATGAGCAGCTATTGCTGTGTTTTGATGGTATTTATATGGACTCCACGATTTATGTGAATCATCAATGGGTTGGGGAGTGGAAATACGGTTATTCTTCCTTTGAATACGAGATTACAGATATGCTCATAGACGGGGAAAATGAAATTCTAGTGAAGGTTGTGCATCAGAGTCCGAATAGTAGATGGTATTCAGGAGCGGGTATCTACCGGAATGTATGGCTCAAGACAAGAGATTGTAATCATATCGTGACAGATGGAATTTACATTCATACGGTACAAAAAAATGACGTTTGGCGAGTGGAGATCGACACCGATGTGAGCATTACAGGAGATATGCGGCTTTCCCAAACCATTCTGTACAAGGATCGAGAGATAAAGACCTGTGTTGAGAAAATCTCGGCTGGAGATCAAACACAAGCCACCTCACGTGTAAGTCAGGTGCTGACTGTAGAGAATGCTTTATTATGGAGCCCCGGTGAGCCGCATTTATATCAGCTAAAAACGGAATTGCAGCATAAGGCACCTGATCAGGGCTCTGATGATGTGTGGACAACAATAGAAGAAGTAACACAGTGTATAAGCTTTCGAACGATTGTACTGGATCCGCAAGAGGGAATGCTTCTGAATGGGTTAAAGATCAAGCTTAACGGAGTTTGTGAGCATCATGATCTTGGAGCATTGGGTTCGGCGTTTCATACAGCAGCATTGCGAAGAAGACTTGAGATCTTAAAGGACATGGGCGTAAATGCAATACGCACCGCTCATAATATGCCTGCTGCAGAGCTTATGGATCTGGCGGACGAAATGGGGCTGCTTGTGGTTTCAGAAGCCTTTGATATGTGGGAGCGATCGAAGACCACATATGATTACGCAAGATTTTTCAAGGACTGGGCGTTAAAAGATGTAAAAAGCTGGGTCATGCGAGATCGTAATCATCCAAGCTTGTTAATGTGGAGTATTGGCAATGAAATTTATGATACGCATGCTGACAAGCGAGGGCAAGAATTGACGAGCATGTTGATGGAAGCCGTGCTTCAATATGATCCGAAAGGCAACGGGAAAGTAACCATTGGATCGAACTATATGCCATGGGAGAATGCTCAGAAATGTGCGGACATCGTAAAGGTGGCAGGCTACAATTATGCGGAAAAATATTACCATCAGCATCACGCGGAACATCCTGACTGGATTATCTATGGTAGTGAAACCGCCTCTATTGTGCAGAGCAGAGGAATATATCATTTCCCATTCGAGCAATCCACCCTGGCTGATGACGATGAGCAGTGCTCTGCGTTAGGCAATAGCTCTACAAGCTGGGGAGCGAAGTCAGCAGAAGCGTGTATTATCGCGGAGCGAGATGGAGCGTTCTCATTAGGGCAATTTATATGGACGGGTTTTGACTATATTGGTGAACCTACACCGTATCACACGAAGAATTCGTATTTTGGGCAGATTGATACAGCGACCTTTAAAAAGGATTCATATTACATCTATCAATCGGCTTGGACAAATTACAAGGAGCATCCGATGGTGCATATTTTTCCCTATTGGGATTTCAATCCCGGTCAAATGATCGATGTTCGAGTCTGCTCGAATGCTCCCAAGATAGAATTGCAGTTCAATGGTGAGACTGTTGGGACCTATGAAATCGATCATGTGCATGGAACGCAGCTAGCGGGCTGGTGGAAGATTCCTTATGAAGCAGGCGAGCTCAAGGCAATCGCTTATGATGAGGCTGACCAAATCATTGCAGTAGAAATCAGGAAATCGTTCGGGGATGCGAGTCGAATCTGCTTAAAGGCTGATAAGGGTACACTCCTTGCGAACGGCACAGATTTAATCTTCATCGAAATTACGATGGAGGATGAGCACGGTAATGCTGTTGAGAATGCAAACAATCGCGTTCAGGTTCAGGTGGGCGGAGCAGGCCGTTTGATCGGTTTAGATAATGGAGACAGCACGGACTATGATCCATACAAAGGAACGAGTAGACGCTTGTTCAGCGGCAAGCTTATGGCGATTGTTGCTGCGAGTTTAGAAGCGGGTACGATAACAGTTGAGGTTACCTCGAAAGGTGTGGTAGGTAGTAAGCTACAGCTTCAATCGCTCCCTGTGGCAGATCGTGGAATAGGCATTTCAGCTAACACTAGAAATCTAGAGTTGCCCTGTGTAATGGGAAATGTAGAAGAAATTCCTTTACGAAAGATAGAAATTATAAGTCATTCTGGACAACAGTTTAATGAAAATAGAAGAGAAATGAATGTACACGCCATCCTTTACCCTAAAGACACTTCCTATACTGAAGTGGATTGGAGTATTGTAAATGATGCAGGGATTGAGTCCAATCTAGCGCGGCTCGAACAACTGGGACAAGAAGCCAAGATCACGGCGTTAGGAGATGGGAGTTTCCGCATTCGCTGTATGAGTAAGAACGGTACGGAAAAGACAAAGCTGATTTCACAGTTGGAATTTACAGCGAGCGGTCTGGGGACGGCTTACAAGGATCCGTATGGATTTATATCTGGCGGTCTATATGACGAGGTTAAAGGCGAAGTCGGGAACGGAAATGAACGAGGCGTAGCAACGAGTCGAGATGGTGAGACGCAGGTTGCTTATCGCGAGATTGACTTTGGAGCTTACGGCTCGGATTTGATAACGATTCCCCTATTCGCATTGTCTAGCGAAGCCTACGAGCTCCAGATTTGGGAAGGCATGCCGGACGAAGAGCATAGTGAGCTTTTGGCAGACGTTATTTATCAGAAGGAATCGCAATGGAATGTTTATCAGGAGGCAACCTATCTATTATCCAAGAGACTCACGGGTATCAGCTCTATTTGTTTCGTATTACAGAAGAAGGTGCACATTAAAGGCTTCTCATTTGTGAAAAAGAACCGAGCGTTCGAGCAGAATAGGGCTGTGGATTGTGATCGCATTTATGGTGATACGTTCACCATCGCGGAACAGGGTGTTGAAGGAATCGGGAATAACGTATCTCTCGTGTTCGAGCAGATGGATTTTACGATGGAAGGTACTTCAAAGCTTGTCATTTGTGGGAGATCTCCGATCGATAAGAATACCATTCATCTTCGCTTCGAAGAGGGTGAAGCATCTAACAATCAACTGATCGAATTTACACAGTCAGATGGATATGTAGAGCGAGTATTTGAGTTGGAGAAAGTGACAGGGGAGCAGAAGGTAACGTTTATCTTCTTGCCTGGAAGTCAGTTCGATTTCGGTTGGTTTCGGTTTGAATGATCGATTGTCCTTTCAACTACTACGATAAATGAGGTGCGTGTACATGTTAACAGGTAAGATGAATGCTGCAATAATGGATGAGCAATTATCGATTTCTGTGAAGCAAATAGATATTCCTGTTCCTAAGGATAATGAAGCGCTAATTAAGGTGTATTGTATCGGAATTTGCGGTTCAGATGTTCATTACTATGAGCATGGAAGAATCGGTCGTTATGTAGTAAAGGAACCGATCATATTAGGCCATGAGCTGGCTGGTGAAGTCGTTGAGGTTGGTAAGCAGGTATCAAATATAGCTGTAGGTGACCGAGTAGCTGTTGAGCCAGGAGTGACCTGTGGACAATGCGACTATTGTAAATCAGGACGTTATAATTTGTGCCCAGATGTGGTCTTTCTTGCAACACCCCCAGTAAATGGGGCTTGGGCAGAATACATTGTCATGCCAAGCGATTATCTATTTAAACTTCCGGATTCTATGAGTTATGAGGAAGGTGCAATGCTGGAGCCATTGTCGGTTGGTTTTCACGCAATGATGCGTGGTAAGGTTCAACCGTTTGATCGAGTGCTAATAACGGGTCTTGGTCCGATCGGATTGCTTGCAGGACAAGCAGCAAAGCTATTTGGCGTTTCTGAAATTTATGGAACAGACTTAGTACCTTTTCGGCGTCAACTTGCAATGGAGATGGGCTTCACTGCAGCATTAGATCCAGTAAAAGAGAATGTTGGACAGCGACTCAATGACTTAACGAACGGATTTGGAGTTACACTCGTCGTAGAATCATCGGGTAACGCAAGAGCGATGGCGGATACAATTAAGTGGGTTCGCCGTGGCGGGAGAATTGTATTTGTCGGTTTACCAGCCGATAGTGCTATTCCGATGGACATGGGACAATTTATCGATGGTGAGATCGATGCTTATGGTGTTTTTCGTTACGCGAATACCTATCCGGCTGCGATCCAAGCGTTGCAGCATTCTTCATTAGATATTGAGAAAATAGTTACGCATCGCTTTGCGCTTACAGATACTCAAGAGGCTCTTGAAGTAGCACGTAAAGAGAAGGATACAAGTATTAAGGTAATGATCTATCCGAATATGCCTTAATGCGTGTTATATAAAAAGAGACCGTCCCAAAAGCCATGAAAATGGCTGCTTGAGGCGGTCTTTTTATGTTTACGTAGGAGCAACTATTGCTTTTTATATGGACGCTCCGCGAACGGACCGTTGTTCCAATCGCTGTGGTCTCCAGATTTAATTTATTTTCCCTACGCGGTAAAAATCCGGAGACCAAGGCGAACGCTATCGCTTTTCCACAATCAGTCCGTCCTCTCCGCTGTTTTAGAGGGGGAAGTTTCAACAAAAACAACGAGTCCGAAGACACATAGATATGCCAAGTTGGACAAATCTTTCTACTGTAGGACAGCAGCCTCTTCGCGTATTACGCTTTAATATAATCTGCAAAATTCTCCAGTAAGTATAAGGAGTTCATATCTTCACGCAAATGATGCTGGACTAGCTCATCCACTTTGTCTGGTTCATGGTTTGTCATACAATCCAGGATCATGTGATGCTCGCTCAAAATTTTCTCCAGCTTTTCTTGCTTTAGCGTATGCAAGCGTCGATATCTTTCATAATGCACATGGGAGAACTTAATTTGCTCCCACAAAAATTCATGTCCTGCTAATGTGAATAACGTCTTATGATAGGCATCATCCAAAGTAAAAAAGTGCTCAATGGCATGTTCTTGATGTATGGCATTTTTTTGTTCTTCTAGGTTCTTCTTAAGTTCTATAATTCCTTTAAGAGTAAGGCTACCGCATAGACCTTTGATAATATCTTTTTCCAAAACACTTCTTAAATAGATCATTTGCTCGACAGATTCCAAATCAATGTATGAAACCAGATTCCCTTTCTTCGGATACACATCAATATAGGACTCGAGGGATAGCTGCTTTAGTACATCGCGCAAAGGTGTTCTGGATATCTGAAACCGTTCGGATAACACGGTCTCACTTAGAATGGATCCAGGCTTTAGTGTTAGGTTAAGAATTTCGTGCTTTAATAGGTTCAAAATATCATTTTTGGTGGACATGAGGTTGCGTCTCCATTGCCGTTGAATTTGTAATGCGGATATCTGAAACGGGATCCTGAAATAAGATAGTGATTTCATTATATAATTTTTTGATCTTGTATACAAGAATGGTAATTATTGATTTTATGTCATTGACAAAAGGTATTATTTAAATCTAATATTTGAGTATATTATCTTGTATACAAGATCTCGACATATGAAATTATAGGAGGTTTTATCTAGATGAACATGACATGGAGATGGTATGGAGAAGGCAATGACAACATTACGCTTGATCATATCCGGCAAATTCCGGGGGTAATGGGTATTGTCTGGTCACTACATCATAAGGTAGCGGGCGAAGTGTGGGAAATGGATGACATACAAAAGGTTGCGGATCAAATTACGAGCAAAGGGTTTAGCACTGCCGTAGTAGAGAGTGTGAACGTCCATGATGATATCAAGATTGGACTCCCGACGCGTGATAAATATATCGATATTTACATAGACACCATACGGAAGCTAGCCAAGGTCGGTACTAAAGTGATCTGTTACAATTTCATGCCTATCTTTGACTGGACTCGGACGGAGCTGTACAAGGAATTGCCAGATGGCTCGAATGCTCTTTTTTATGAAAATGCGGCCATTAATGAGAACCCGCGCGACATGGTGAATCGTATTCTCGAGGGGGCTGGCGAATTTACGATGCCTGGCTGGGAGCCGGAGCGTCTTGCGAAGCTCGATGAGCTATTCGCCGCTTATGCAGATGTAACGGAGGAGAAGCTGTTCGAGAACTTGGTCTATTTTTTGAAGCGCATTATTCCTGTCTGTGAAGAAGTCGACATCAAAATGGCTATTCATCCCGATGATCCTGCTTGGCCGATCTTTGGCTTGCCCCGCATTGTCCGCAGCCGTGATACGATCCGTCGTTTACTTGACGCAGTAGATAGTCCGTATAATGGATTAACCTTCTGCACTGGGTCGCTCGGTACGAATCCTAAGAACGATTTGCCGGCTATGATTCGGGAATTCTGTAATCGTATTCATTTTGCTCATATTCGAAATGTTAAGGTTTTTGAGAACGGAGATTTTATTGAGGTCTCTCATCGTGGACGGGATGGCAGTGTGGATGTGGCAGAGGTTGTTAAAGCGTATCATGAGAATGGATATACGGGATATGTGCGTCCAGATCATGGTCGTCATTTGTGGGGGGAAGAGAAAACTTGCCGCCCGGGGTACGGGCTGTACGATAGAGCAATGGGGATCATGTATTTACTTGGTGTGTGGGATAGTCTCGACAATACGATGGGGGTGAAGTGAATGCTGCTTCTGACAAGAGAGAGTATTCAATCATGTGCAGAGGCGTGGAAGGACGCTGACGTGGAGCTTCCTCAGTTTGATTATGAGCAGGTGGCAGAGAATACGCGCGTTAGGCCGGAATGGGTCCATTTTGGAGCGGGAAATATTTTTCGGGGATTTGTTGCGAATGCTCACCAGAAGCTGTTGGAGCTTGGAAAAGCAGATACAGGTATTATTGCCGCTACCTCCTCTGACTACGAGCTGATTGACAAAATTTATAAACCGCATGATCATTTAACACTTCTCGTACTAATGAATGCGAGTGGCGAGTTTACAAAAAAGGTCATTAGCAGCATTACCGAAGCTATTATGGCAAACAAGAATCGAGCGCAGGATTACTGCCGTTTGGTTGAAATTTTTGAAAACCCGAGCCTTCAGATGGCCAGCTTCACCATCACAGAGAAAGGTTATACCTTGACCGGTCCTGATGGAATGTATCTTGATATCGTGAAGAAGGATATGGAGCAAGGGCCAGAGCAGCCTTCCCACAGCATGAGTGTGATCGCTTCTCTAGCGTACCGTCGATATCTTAAGGGGCAGTATCCGATGACTTTTGTCAGTATGGATAACTGTTCGCACAATGGGGATATGTTGAAAAATAGCGTGATTACAATCGCCAAGTCATGGGCTGCGAAAGGGATTGTGGAGGAAGGTTTTGTTGCGTACCTCGAAGACGAGAGTCGAATAACATTCCCCTTGTCGATGATCGATAAAATCACACCACGTCCATCCGAGGTAGTACGTAATGCTTTACAGGAGCAAGGGATTGGCGGCATGGATATACTTATTACTTCGAGGAACGCCCATACCGCGCCTTTTGTTAACGCAGAAGTTAGTGAATATCTGGTCATTGAGGATAAGTTTACGAATGGGCGACCTTTATTAGAAGAAGCCGGCATTATATTCACAGATCGTGAGACCGTGAACAGGGTAGAAACGATGAAAGTTACCACCTGTCTAAACCCCTTGCACACTGCATTAGCGGTCACTGGCTGTCTACTAGGCTACGCACAGATTTCGGATGAGATGCAGGATCAGACCCTACGTACATTAGCCGAGCGGATTGGGTATAAGGAAGGATTGCCTGTAGTTGTAGATCCTATCATTCTACGTCCACAGCAGTTTTTGGATGAAGTGCTGCAAGAGCGCTTGGCGAATCCATTTATTCCGGACACCCCGCAGCGAATTGCGACAGATACGTCCCAGAAGGTAGGCATTCGTTATGGGGAAACGATCAAATCCTATGTACAACGCGAAGATCTTCATCCAGCTGAATTAACGGCGATTCCACTAGCAATTGCTGCTTGGTGCCGCTATTTGATCGGAGTGGACGATGAAGGGAATTCATTTGAGCTAAGTCCCGATCCGTTAATGGAGTCGCTTCAAGCGCATCTGCAGGGAGTGACTTTGGGAGATTCGACCTCTAATGTGCATAGAATTCTAGATAATGAGAAGATTTTTGGTGTACCGTTATATGAAATCGGCCTAGGTAGCAAGATTGAAAGTTACTTCTATGAGATGCTGAAAGGCCCAGGAGCTGTACGGAGAACGTTGGAAAAGCATTTAAATGAAGAGTTAGTGTAGATCACATTTACAAAAAGCCTCATGGAGTAAAAGCTACTGCACCCCGCAGAGCTATCCCCCATGAGGCTTTTTCGTGTCTAGTCCATTTGGTTTATCTGAATTTAGCAGTCTAGTACGCTAATATACCTACTTTTTCAAAAAAATAATTATAGTTAATATTTCCATAACATTCCTCTGCAACAGAGTTGACAATTGTAGACGAAAATGACATTAGCAGTTACCTATACGAAAAGGGTGAATCTAATTGAAAAACAGTAAATGGATTAGCGCAACGTTGGCTTCAGCACTTCTTGCAACAGTAGGCGTTGGGAGTGTATCTGCAGCTAGCATCGGCAGTAATGTGAAATCTGTGGCTACCAATCAAACCGCTGCAAAAACAGCAGTTAAAGAAGGTACAGCTACTTGGAATGTAAATGGTACGCCGATTGTGTTTAACACCATTAATAGCAGTGGTTACAAGTTGTACTCGCTGAATCAGGTAGCTGGTGAAATTGGAGCTAAGTTAGTACTTGGAGCTGGCGGGTTTGAACTTAATGACAGCAAAGGATTACATAATGTGAAGCTCAAAACAGGCTCAAAGAGCTATCAAGTAGATGGTAATTCCGAGACATTCACAGTTGCTCCAGTATTTTATAACGGTAAAACCTATGTAGAGCTTTCTAAGTTAGTTTATGCATTAGGTGGAGAACTGGATGCTGATGCTAGCACGATTCTAAGCTTTGCTCGTCCTGAAGGATTGTTTGATACTTTGCACTGGACAGCAGCTGGAAGTCTGATTGCGAACAAAAGTGATGCTGAATCTGCTCAACTTATCAAGTTCAGCACAGAGCCAGGTAACTACGAAGTATTTTCATCAAATGACAGTGCAGTGGATTTTGCAGTATCACCGGATGGGCAGTGGGGAGCTTTCAATGATGAGACTGGTTTGTTGAATCTGATTAACCTGTCTAGCGGAGCTACTAAGACACTTGGTACTGACAATAGCGTAAAAACGGATCTGGTGTGGTCGAACGATGGTAAAAGTATTTACTTCGTCCAAGGTGACAAGCAAGAGAAACTCGCAAAAATCGCTGTAGACACTGGTGAAGTTAAATCCGTATTGGCAGACAAAGTAGAAAACAAATCCGAACTGCGCATTTCCGCTGATGAAAAGAGCGCCGTTTATATCGTTAACTTGACGGGTGTTGCTAAAAACGATGCGGACAGCACAGAAGATTCTCTTACTGTAGACTTCAGCTCTGCTGGAGAGCAGCTTTATAAGCTTGACCTGGCTACGAAAGATGCTAAACCAGCTGCACTGACAACTACACCGGATAACAAGCTGTACCCTGAAATTTCTGCTGATGGTAGCGTCATTTACCTGAGTGCAGATGCTGAAGGTAACGCAGCTAACACATTGAAGGTTGTAAAAGCAGATGGAACAAGCAGCAACATTACACTTGATGTTGAAGTAACTTGGTCTACTGGCGTTAAAAACGGCTTAGTTGTAGCAGGTTCAGCGGCAGATGGAAGCACAGTAGTCTATTCCGTTGATAACAATGGAGCTAAGACTGAGCTGTTCCGTTCCACTGAAGATGTATCTGAAGTAGCTGTTTCGAATGATGGAAGCAAGCTTGCTATCGTAAGTGATGGCGGTGTATGGGTGGTTCAAGGCGGTAAAGCATTGCAACTGTCGAAATAATAAATATCCCTAATCATATTTTAACGGCGTAGAGCCGAGAGGAGAAATAATACAAATGAAGATTTTCAAAAAGCTAACAGTAACGGCTCTAACGGCTGTAATTGCGGTAACCGCATCTTTCGCAGGGGTTGCAGCAGCAGCCGATTCACTAAAAGGTAAAATCACAGTTAACGGTTCAACCGCACTTCTTCCATTGACGCTTCAAGCGGCAAAAGAATTCCAAAAGCTGCACCCTAAAGTGAAAATCGCAGCATCAGGTAAAGGTTCAGTAACTGGACCTCAAGCTGTTAAAAAAGGCATCGCCGATATCGGCGCTTGCGACTGGGATGCTAGCATCGACGTACCAGGCTTCAAAGCTTTTGACGGTCAAGTAGCAAACAAAGTAGCAGTTATTCCTTTTGCTACAATCGTAAACAAAAATGTTGGTGTAGATAACCTTACAACTGAACAGCTTAAAGGTATTTTCGCAGGTAAAATCACGAACTGGAAAGAAGTAGGCGGTGCAGATGCTGACATCGTGGTTATCACTCGCTCTTTCGGTTCCGGTACACGCGTTAACTATCAAGCTAAAGCTTTGGATGGCGGAGATATCGTTAAAAAAGCTAAGAACTACAAAGAAACAGGTTCATCCGGTGACATGAAGACTGCCGTAGGAACAACTCCTAACTCTATCGGTTATATCGACCTTGTATATGTAAGTGGTGACGTAAAAGCTGTTAAACACAACGGTATAGCTGCTACTACAGATAACGTAATCAATGGATCTTATAAGATCTGGGCTTATGGTTACTACATGACTAAAGGCCAACCTACTGGCGCTACAAAAGAATTCATCGAATACGTACAAAGCAAGAAGTTCCAACAAGGTTCCCTGAAAAAGCTTAAATTTATTCCGATCGCAGCAATGAAGGGCTAATAACATCTAAAGATCATATTGAACGGTAACAGCGGCCAGCTCCGATCTTGATACGGGGGTGGCCGCTTACAGGAGGGAAAGTATGGGGGCACCAGTCCAAGGCTTGGCAACTAGGGGAAAAGAGAGCGTAACGCAGGTTAGCGCTAATCCCAAACGTCATGGTAGACATTTGTTTAGCAACAAATTGTTTAAGTTTTATTTTTTATTCAGCATTCTTGCGCTTTGCTTCGTGCTTGGACTTGTAATTCTATTTATCGGCAAAACGGCTATGCTTCTGTTCGGCCATCTCTCGCCTGCGGACTTTTTCTTTTCCTTTAACTGGACGCCGGAAGAGGATTCTTTTGGAGCGGCTGCCTTCATTGTAAATACACTTTCACTAACTGCATTAACGCTGCTGATCGCAGTTCCTATTTCGGTAGGGATGGCAGTACTTTGTGCAGAGATTGCTCCAAAATGGATGAAGACTTTTATCCGTCCAGTGCTAGATTTATTGGTAGGTATTCCTTCAATTGTTTACGGATATATAGGCTTAACGGTATTACTTCCTTTCTTGCGCAGAATTAGTGGGGAGAGCTTAGGCGATGGTTTGTTAGCCGCTGCACTTGTGCTCGCATTAATGGTGCTGCCAACGATTTGCCGAATCAGTGATGATGCCATTGTCTCTGTACCGCGCAAATATCGGGATGCTGCATATGCGCTTGGATCTACCCGTTTACAGGTCATCATGCGTGTAGTACTGCCTGCGGCTAGCCGGGGAATTATCTCTGCGGTTATTCTAGGTATGACTCGTGCTGTGGGTGAGACGATGGCTGTAGTTATGGTTATCGGGAATACACCGCAATTGGCGAAGACGTTATTCACGCCAGCATCGGTGCTAACTAGTAACATCGTTATGCAAATCTCCAATGTAGAGTTTGACTCTACATGGAACTATGCGCTACATATGATGGCATTTCTCCTGCTAGTAATATCATTTGTATTAATTCTGATCATCCGCGTGCTGGGTAGAAAAAGGAGGGATGCAGCGTGAACGGATTCGCAAGTACAAAGCATACAGCGCGGGCTCAAAGAAACAATAAAATTGCAACCATAGGGTTTTATACGCTTGGGGCTTTAGTCATGCTGCTGATCTTCTGGCTGCTCTTCACGATTCTTAGTAAAGGTTTACCGGCACTTCGGCCCGATTTCTTGATTAAACAGCCTGAAGAGATTGACGCAGGTGGTGGGATTGGCCCGGTGCTGTTTAACTCCTTTTACATTTTGTTCATCTCGCTGTTTATTTCCGTTCCAATTGGTTTGGGTGCGGGAATCTATATGGCTGAATATGCACCAGACAATAAATTTACAGGCGCACTACGTATTTGCGTAGAATCTCTGTCATCAGTACCATCGATTGTGTTCGGTATGCTCGGACTCGCGATTTTTGCGGAATATTTCGATATCGGTCTGACGATTCTTGGCGGAGGCGTCAGCTTGGCGCTGCTGAATCTACCTATGCTTGCGCGAGTGACAGAGGAAGCGGTACGTGCTGTCCCCGGGGAGATCCGCGAGGCTGGTTATGCGCTTGGGATGACTAAATTCCACGTGATCCGCACGGTAGTCCTGCCTGTTGCAATGTCTGGCATTGTTACTGGGATTTGTCTCGTTGCTGGACGCGCCTTCGGGGAGTCTGCGGTTATTATCCTTACCGCTGGTCTCAGTACCTCGGGCGAAATGTGGGATTTCAATCTGTTCTCGCCGGGTGAAACACTGGCCGTACACCTTTGGTATGTACAATCCGAGGCGATCGTAGAAGATGCGCGTCAAATTGCTGATAAGTCGGCAGCCGTGCTTGTATTTGTAGTTTTGTTTATCAATTTTGTATTTCGATTTCCGTTGTGGCTTAGCAATCGCCGCAAAGGACACTAATTCGTTCAATAGGTACGTAAAAACTGTCACCCGGCAATGGATATCGGTGGGTGACCGTTTTTTTTGTTTTCTTATGATGAATTATTTAATGTAGCATTCCCTCCGGATACGGCCAAAGGAATAACCTCTCGAAACACTCATGGCAAGGCTGAGACAATATCGCACATTTCACTTTCAGTCTAAATTGATAATATTCGCACAAACACATCCTGCACTATTTCTTCCGCGTGCTCCTGCTTCCCAGCATACGAATAGTAAAAACATTTTTTCGTAATGTGCCTCGATTTCCTCAAAGGATAAAGGATAATGTAATGAGTAATGAGTAATGAGTAATGAGTAATGAGTAATGAGTAATGAGTAATGAGTGATGAGTAATGGTGTTAGGGGTGGCTTTAGTTGCACTTTATGCAGCTATTTATCATGGTGTAGGGTTTATTTAGGATTAATTGTACTTTGTGCAACTAAAAATGGAGAAAATGACAATCTAGGAGTAAATCAGAGAATATAAGTGTACGGAATGCAGTTAAACCGAGTTGTTGAGGTCAAAGGGAACCTTTTAGTTGCACAAAATACAATTAAAGTGTTCGAGTTAGGTGGAACCTAAGATTGAACGTTGCCTAATAATCTGACTGCTACGTGGGTGTAAAACGTAGTAGGGGACTTGACGAAGCTTGAGCTCTATAGAAGTCTGAACTCCATTAAAGAGTGAGCTACATCAAAGCCTGAGCCTCATGGAACCCTAAGCCCTAGGCTCTGCTCCTAGCTCTGTCCCTAGGGCTAGGCCCTCCCACTGGTTCGCATCCCCTGAACGCAAAAACAGCCTCCCCGAAGGAAGGCTGTTACTCTGACGTCCCGGAAGGGATTCGAACCCCTGACCGTGCGCTTAGAAGGCGCATGCTCTATCCAGCTGAGCTACCGGGACATGATTGCTGGCTGAAAAGCAAGCAGGAGTTATCATATCATGTACGTCGATGTTTTTCAAGCTGTTTTTTAAAAAGAGTACGGGGTATGCTATAATCTACAATTATTAAGTTTCGGAAGAAGCTTAAGGTCTTAATAACATTTATGACGTTTTAGAATTCAATTCACATAATTAGCTATAAGGAGGTGCCCTCATTAAAGATTCAGATTCCCCCGCCACAAAAGAGAATATCGTCCTGTTTCCCAAGACACTGGACTATTATCAAATCCAGCTTACGGTGATGCTGGAGAGTGAACGATACGGGGAAGCGATGGAGCTGCTGCGTTTTTTGTTGCAGTGTCAAGGACAGGAAGAACGAAATTACGAGGAATGGCGGTCTCTGCTGGAATGGCTCGAAACAGCTTTCCCCTACGCCTCTCAGAATGGAGATGCGGAAGGAGCTGTTCACCCCGAAGACGAAGATTTAAGGGAAGAAGATATGGCCCGTTTCTTGGCCAAATCAAAAATGACTGAGGATGCGGGGTATCCTCAAAAGCTGCTGCAGCGGATAATGAATGAGCCGCTGTCAGAGGCGACAATCCTAGCACTAGAGCAGCTTTCATATCTGGAAGGCGGCGGAGTCGATGAGGCGCTGACGGCATGGCTGCAGGGGGATAATGTTCATCCACTGCTGCAATTTCGGACCCTGCAGACCCTTCGGCGGCGTGGGATGCAGGGAACAGTGAATCTGATTCGTGGTCACGAAACAGCAATTGTAGAGATTGAAAGTGTGCCGCTGCAGACAGAGGATTTTCCACCACAGGTGAGTCAGGTGCTCGAGCGGGTAGCCGAGCAGGCGGAGGTACATGAGCCTACGCTGTATTATTTTGCACAGGAGCTCTGGGGCCAGTTCGTCATGTCTATTTATGGATCGGAAGAGTATCGGAAAATACTGGATGGGGAAGACGCGCTACTAGATATTTGGGCGGGGGCGTTACACCAGTTTGTATCTGAGAGCTTAAACGGTACACGGCAAGAGGAGGAGACTCGTGGAATGTACGGCATTACAGACGGCATGCGCTTTCAATTTGAGGGGGCATATCGTGCGCTCAAGGGTTTTGTAAAGACTTCTCTACTTGATAAATAAAGTAATGTTGTATATAATATAATGGTTATTCTGTGCGTGGATTGTATCATTTTTTGAAGTAAACTTGTGAACCTATATTTTGGAGGGAAAAGTATAATATGAAAGCAACATGGGAAAAAATAGAGAAGAACCTTGGAGTTCTTGAAGTAGAAGTTGACGCAGAACGCGTTGCAGCAGCACTTGATAAAGCTTTTAACAAAGTCGTTAAGAAAGCTAACGTACCAGGCTTCCGTAAAGGTAAAGTGCCACGCCCGATCTTTGAATCCCGTTTTGGTGTAGAAAGCTTGTACCAAGATGCAATCGACATTCTTCTTCCTGAAGCTTACGGTGAAGCAGTTGAACAAACTGACATCTTCCCTGTAGACCGTCCTGAAGTTGATATTGAGCAATTTGCTAAAGGTCAATCCTTTATCTTCAAAGCGAAGATCACGGTTAAACCTGAAGTGAAGCTCGGCGATTACAAAGGTCTGGAAGTTCCAGTACAAAAAGCTGAAGTGACTGAAGAAGAGCTGAGCGCTGAGCTTGCTCGTCTGCAAGAGCGTCATGCTGAACTCGTAGTAGTTGAAGAAGAAGCAGCAGCTAACGGCGACATCGCTGTGATCGATTTTGACGGATATGTTGATGACGTACCGTTCGAAGGCGGAAAAGCTGAGCGTCATTCTCTTGAACTTGGTAGCAACTCCTTCATTCCTGGATTTGAAGAGCAAGTAGTGGGAATGTCCACTGGAGATTTCAAAGATGTTGAAGTTACTTTCCCTGAAGAATACCATGCAGAGAACCTTGCGGGTAAGAAAGCAGTATTCAAAGTGAAACTGCACGAAATCAAACGCAAACAACTTCCTGCACTTGATGATGAGTTCGCTAAAGATGTAAGTGAATTCGAAACTTTGGAAGAGTACAAAGCAGATCTGAAAACTCAGCTCGAATCCCGTAAACAGGATGAACTGAAAGGCCTTCGCGAGAACGCAGTTGTTGATAAAGCAGCAGCAAACGCTGAAGTTGAGATCCCTGAAGCAATGATCAACAGCGAAGTTGAGAACATGGTTCGTGACTTCGACACTCGTCTTCGTCAACAAGGTATGAACATGGATATGTTCCTTAGCTTCTCGGGTCAAACTCGTGAAGACTTGCAGAACCAAATGAAAGGCGATGCTGAAAAACGCGTTCGCAACAACCTGGTACTGGAAGTTATCGCTAAACAAGAGAACATTGAAGTTTCCGAAGAAGAAGTTAACGAAGAGTTGGCTACTATGGCTGAAGCTTACAAACGTACTCCAGAAGAAATTCGCAGCATCTTGGCAGCTAACGGTTCACTGGGCAGCTTGAGCGAAGAACTTTCTTTGCGCAAAACCATTGATTTCCTTGTTAGCAATAGTGTAGAAGTTGAAGCAGTAGAAGAAGCAGCTGCTGAAGACACTAAAGCTGAGTAAGATTTTTTAAACTACCTAGAACGGTCGAGCAATCGGCCTCCATACAGATATGATAAGGCACGTAAGTTTCGTTACGTGCCTTATTTTTATCCTCGGGCACAGATATATGTGATTACATAGGTATCCGTATGAGCGTATGGTATTAAGGAAATTGGCGTGATGACGTCACTATCACAAGCGGTGGACAGGTCTGCTGTAGTGAAAAAATGACATCGGGCCGTGAACGTGTTAAAATATTTTTGAAACGATAAGACTAATCTGTATAGAGAAAAGAGGTTGGTGGCATGAGTCTGGTACCAATGGTTGTGGAATCAACAAGTCGTGGGGAACGTTCATACGATATCTATTCCAGATTGCTCAAGGATCGCATTATTTTCTTAAGCAGTGCGATTGACGATGATGTCGCCAATCTGGTTATTGCTCAACTGCTGTTCCTTGCAGCAGATGATCCCGAGAAGGACATTCACTTGTACCTCAACTCACCCGGTGGTTCAGTAACAGCCGGCATGGGTATATACGATACGATGCAATATATCAAACCGGATGTTTCAACCATTTGTGTAGGGATGGCGGCAAGCATGGGATCGCTCCTTTTAACAGCTGGGGCTCCGGGCAAAAGATACGCGCTGACTAACAGCGAAGTTATGATTCATCAACCGCTCGGTGGTGTTCAAGGTCAAGCGTCCGACATTTGGATTCATACCGACTGGATCCTCAAGACGAAACAGAAGTTGAATCAAATTTATGTAGATCGCACAGGTCAGCCCCTTGAAAAAATCGAACGGGACACAGACCGCGATAACTTCATGAGCGCGGAAGAAGCCAAGGAATATGGGCTTATTGACCAGGTTCTTTCTTCACCGATGAAATCTTAAAGGGGTGGTTAGATGTTTAAATTTAATGATGAAAAAGGGCAATTGAAATGTTCTTTTTGCGGCAAATCACAAGAGCAGGTTCGTAAGCTTGTAGCAGGACCGGGCGTTTATATATGTGACGAATGTATCGAGCTTTGCACGGAAATCGTGGAAGAAGAGCTCGGTCATGAGGAAGAGCTTGATCTGAAGGATATTCCGAAACCAAAGGAAATCCGCGATATTTTGGATCAATATGTAATCGGTCAAGAGCAAGCGAAGAAATCGCTGTCTGTTGCAGTTTACAATCACTATAAGCGTGTGAACAGCCAAAGCAAAATCGAAGATGTTGAACTGACGAAGAGTAATATTCTTTTGCTCGGTCCAACAGGTTCGGGTAAAACTTTGCTCGCACAAACGATGGCGAAGATTATCAATGTTCCATTTGCGATTGCTGATGCTACTTCCCTAACGGAAGCTGGTTATGTCGGCGAGGATGTTGAGAACATTCTGCTTAAGCTGATTCAAGCGGCAGATTATGATGTGGAGAAAGCCGAACGCGGCATTATCTATATTGATGAGATTGATAAAGTGGCACGTAAATCCGAGAACCCGTCTATTACTCGTGACGTATCCGGTGAAGGTGTACAGCAGGCGCTTCTGAAGATTCTCGAAGGAACGGTTGCTTCCGTACCTCCACAAGGTGGTCGTAAGCATCCTCACCAAGAGTTTATTCAAATTGATACGACGAACATCTTGTTCATCGTAGGCGGTGCCTTTGACGGTCTGGAGCAAATGATTAAACGCCGTATCGGTAAAAAAGTCATTGGCTTCAACGCAGCTGTTGAAGGGCAAAAGGATCTCAAGCCTGGCGAATATTTGTCGATGGTATTGCCTGAAGACTTGCTCAAATTCGGATTAATCCCTGAATTTGTAGGCCGTCTACCGGTCATCTCGACTTTGGAGCCGCTTGATGAGAATACGCTGGTGCGTATCCTTTCCGAGCCTAAGAATGCACTCACGAAACAATACATCAAGCTGCTGGAAATGGATAACGTAGCGCTGAAGTTCGAACCGTTGGCACTCGAAGCAATTGCCAAGGAAGCGATCAAACGCAATACGGGAGCCCGTGGACTGCGCGCGATTATTGAGAGCATCATGCTTGATGTGATGTATGAAGTTCCTTCACGCGATGATATTAAGGATTGTGTGATCACGGAGCAGGTCGTTCAAGAGAAGGCTTTGCCTGAATTGAACCTTAAGAAAGACAAAAAGAAAGAGGAAAGCGCGTAAGTCGCTTACCTTAACAATACATGTCACTGTCTCCACCTTTCTTCCGCTTATCCCGCTTCACTAGCGGTTGCGAAGGGGTGGAGCTTTGGCGTTATGGGGGAGAAAAATCATGTTCTTGAGACACCAAACCCGTCCTGTCAATGTTGGCGGGCTCATTATTGGGGGAAACAACGAGGTTGCGATTCAAAGCATGTGTACAACCAAAACAGCTGATGTGGAGGCTACTGTAGCCGAAATTTTACGGCTTGAGGAAGCAGGCTGCCAACTGGTACGCGTTACTGTCAACAATGAAGAGGCAGCCGCCGCGATTAAGGAGATCAAGAAGCAGATTCATATCCCACTCGTAGCGGATATTCATTTTAACTATAAGCTCGCGCTGATGGCTATTGAGAACGGCATCGATAAAGTACGGATTAATCCGGGCAACATCGGTCGTCGGGAGAAGGTAGAAGCGGTAGTTAAAGCGTGTAAAGAAAAAGGGATTCCGATTCGGATTGGTGTAAATGCCGGATCTTTGGAGAATCATCTCTTGGAGAAATACGGATATCCGACTCCAGAAGCTATGGTAGAAAGCGCACTATACCATATTGGGATTTTGGAAGAGCTGGATTTCCACGACATTATCGTTTCCTTAAAAGCATCTGATGTGCCAATGGCCATCGAAGCTTACCGTCAGGCTGCGGAAGTTATTCCTTATCCGCTGCACCTCGGGATCACAGAATCCGGCACCTTGTTTGCCGGTACAGTAAAAAGCTCCGCGGGTATCGGTGCACTGCTCTCTATGGGCATCGGCAGCACCCTGCGTATCTCGCTTAGTGCTGATCCAGTGGAAGAAGTTAAGGTGGCACGCGAGCTGCTGAAGACCTTCGGTCTGATCTCTAACGCGGCAACACTCATTTCTTGTCCGACTTGCGGACGACTTGATATAGATCTCTTCTCCATCGCTAATGAGGTGGAAGAGTACATTTCGAAGCTTAAGGTGCCTATTAAAGTATCAGTGCTAGGATGTGCCGTTAATGGTCCTGGTGAGGCGCGTGAAGCGGATATTGGTATTGCTGGTGCCCGTGGGGAAGGTTTGTTGTTCCGTTACGGTCAGATGATTCGTAAGGTGCCTGAAGCGGAACTCGTGAACGAGCTGAAGAAGGAAATCGATGCGATTGTTGTAGCGTATGAGGAAACTGGTGAAATCCCAGGTCGCGCTCATGCTAATCTTGCACCTCCGGTGCAATCAAAGTAATTTGGTCTTTTACGAATTAATGATTCAATTCATAATATGTGGCGAAGAACGCCCTGTTACCCCCCCCGGTATATCCGGTGGTGGGAACGGGGCGTTTTTTTGCGTGGAATAAATTAATCAGGGGGAACATCGAATGAACTATGAACAAGCCCATGAAGCGTTTATTGAGAAGCATCTAGCAAGCAGGAATGGGGAACGACGAGGGAGGCTGGAGAGAGGGCATCGTCATGCCGAAGAAATGTTTTTACAGAATGTATGGTGGCCGCTTCGTGGAGATTTCAATGATCTACATCCGGAGTATGAAGTGCTGGATTGGCGCGGACGATCTTATTTCGCGGATTATGCTTTTTTGCCGGGGCCTATCAAGCTCTTGTTCGAGATCAAAGGGTATGCAGCGCATGTGAGGGACATGGACAGGCTGAAGTATTGTAATGAGCTAAATCGTGAGACGTTTCTGTACGGAATGGGTTACCAAGTAATTTCATTTGCCTATGACGATGTGGAACAACGCCCAGAGCTATGTATTACACTGCTGCGTGTGGTGCTAAGCCGTTATTTAATTGTAGACGCACCGCATGGAAAATTACTATTTGCTGAGAAGGAAATCATGCGATTAGTGGTTCGCCAAGCGGGGACAGTTCGTCCCAAAGATGTAGCAGAGTATTTTGCTATAGACCCCAAAACGGTACGTTTGATGTTGATGAAGTTGTGTGAAAAGGGCTGGCTAACCCCTGTGACAAGGGGGATCGGTGTCAAATATGTTGAGTATAAGCTGGCTCGTGATGTCCTTTATTACTGGGATTAACATAGTAAGTTTAATGGTTGATGGGCTAATGTTTAAGGAATTACCTGCAGATGGGATGCTGGAAGTGCGAATGACTTGATTAGAAGGAGTGGGGTATGGAGTATGGTAAGGAAGTTGGTATGTTATATGTAGTTAGTATGGAATGTGATAAGGAATGTGATAAGGAATGTGGTGAGGAGTGCCGTAAGATGTGCACTATGGAGCGAAATTTGGAGCATTAATAAATAATTAGGGAAAACCTCCCTGAAAAAAGCCTAATATCGTTCCAAATCGATCTTTTTAGGGAAAACCTCCCTAATAAATGAGCGATTCACCTTATTTATAACCATTTTGGCTGATAATCAGGGAGGAATTCCCTAATTATCAGCCTAGAGTCCATAAACAACATATAATCAGGGAGGAATTCCCTAATTATCCGCTTAGAGATGATAAACAACGAATAATAAAGTGGATTTTCTCGGATTATCGCTTGAAGACCATCTTAAGCTTCTTCCATAGATGACTTAACGCCATTGAGCACACAGTCGACAGAAATAGGGGCCTACCGAACGTGAATGTAGCACCAAGTTCTATGACTGTTCATACCCATCTTCCAGCTAGAGGGGGGAGAATCTAAGGTGCATCTAGCACTCCTTAGAACTTTCAACCCCCCAAATATAAATTCAGCTGCTTGTCTTACACCAACAATTCAACAAATCCTCAATTGTGCGTTTACTAATTACCGAAACGGCTATACTACCTAATAGTAGCCAAAGGTGGAAAGGTAGACTGAACGAAACAGGAGGATGACCTATGGAATTAAGTATAGTTGTGATGATCGTGCAGCTCTTTTTCGCGCTGGTTATCGGCGTATACTTTTGGAATCTGCTGCGGGGTCAGAAGACAAACAAGACGGCGGTAGACCGAGAGTCGCGTAAGGAACTGGATAAACTACGGAAGATGCGTATGATTTCACTAACCAAACCATTGTCGGAGAAAACTAGGCCGGCTTCTATTGGAGATATTGTTGGGCAAAAAGATGGGCTCCGCGCCCTGAAGGCCGCACTATGTAGTGCTAATCCGCAGCATGTGATTATTTATGGTCCGCCAGGAGTCGGCAAGACTGCAGCGGCGCGCGTGGTCATGGAAGAGGCGAAAAAAAATGTCCTTTCCCCTTTTAAAAGTGACGCCAAATTCACTGAAATTGATGCGACGACCGCTCGTTTTGATGAGCGTGGTATTGCCGACCCGTTAATCGGATCGGTGCATGATCCTATTTATCAAGGTGCTGGAGCCATGGGCGTAGCAGGTGTGCCGCAGCCAAAGCCAGGAGCGGTGACGAAGGCGCATGGCGGGATTCTTTTTCTGGATGAGATCGGTGAGCTTCACCCCATTCAGATGAATAAGCTGCTAAAGGTGCTGGAGGACCGGAAGGTTCTACTAGAGAGCGCGTATTATAATTCGGAGGACAATAATACTCCGGCTTATATTCATGATATTTTTCAAAATGGCTTACCCGCTGATTTCCGGTTAGTGGGTGCGACTACGCGTTCCCCGGATGAGATTTCTCCCGCGCTGCGTTCACGCTGCATGGAGATTTATTTCCGTCCGCTATTGCCGGATGAGATTGCGGTCATCGCGCGTGACGCGATACAGAAGATCGGACTGAAGCCAAGCCCTGAAGCAGTAACTGTTGTGCAGCAATATGCAACAAATGGCCGGGAGGCAGTCAATATGATTCAGCTCGCAGCTGGATTAGCGCTAACGGAGCAGAGAGATACGCTAAGTGCTGCTGATGTAGAATGGGTAGCGGGTAGTAGCCAGCTTCCACTTCGAACAGAGCGCAAGATTCCTTCCGCGCCACAGATTGGATTGGTTAATGGACTTGCAGTGTATGGACCGGGAATGGGCACCTTGCTCGAGATCGAAGTATCCGCAGCGCCTGCGCAGAACGGTCAAGGTAGATTGAACGTAACCGGAGTTGTAGATGAGGAAGAGATTGGAGGAGGTTCTCGCACGATTCGGAGAAAGAGCATGGCTAAAGGCTCCGTTGAGAACGTATTGACCGTACTGCGTACCATGAATCTGGAACCAGACCGTTATGATCTGCATGTGAACTTTCCAGGTGGAACACCCATTGACGGACCATCAGCGGGGGTTGCGATGGCAGTTGCTATCGTCTCCGCCATTCGTGGTCTTCCCGTGGATAATACCGTAGCGATCACTGGTGAGATAGGCATACATGGGCGTGTGAAGCCTGTTGGTGGTGTAATTGCGAAGGTGGAGGCTGCTTTTCAGGCAGGAGCTACTACGGTGCTTATTCCAAAAGAAAACTGGCAGTCCCTATTCGCTGACCTCGCCCCACTACGCGTCATTCCAATGGAAACGGTGGAGGAAGTATTCCGTCATCTGTTTGGCGCCGATACAGCAGATGTTAGGCTTCCAGCAGTAGCTGGAGAGCTATTCTCAGCAGCACCTTCACTTTTGAAGGCCGATGCCGCTGGCGAGTCTGCAAAGGGTTGAGCTTAAATTATTACCTAAAATGTAAGCTAGGGTGTGTTATGGTTTCGATAAGTAAATCGTGACTTGCCACTGTGAAATAAAGGGAGCCGCAGGCGTGTCTGCTGCTTCCTTTTTTAAAGTATAGATTCACACTTTCCATAATCCTTACATTTCTTGGAGAAACGTTGCCGTTTTTTAAGGATAATAAGGTTGTTTATTCTTAAATTGCAAGTACTTTGTTGGTGTTTTGGGGCTGCTTTTGTTAGAATGAATGCATATGAGATTAATTGAGAGCCATGGGAGGTGCGAAAGCGATGATGACAAATAAAACAAAAGGTCGTCGTTTTCCTTTATTACCGCTAAGAGGTCTTCTTGTGTACCCAAGCATGGTTCTTCACTTGGATGTGGGCCGTGAGAAGTCAGTTCGGGCACTAGAAAAAGCTATGGTTGAAGATAATTTAATTCTTCTGTGTTCACAGTCGGAAGTGAATATTGAAGAGCCTGGTCAGGACGATATTTTTCGGGTCGGTACTGTCGCGAATGTGCGGCAAATGCTGAAGCTGCCAAACGGTACGATTCGTGTACTGGTTGAGGGTGTAGAACGAGCCGAAATTATTAATTATATCGATAATGATGAGTATTATGAGGTTATGGCGCGCGAGCTACCAGAAGAGGAAGATGGCGATCAAGAGTGTGACGCGCTGATGCGTACAGTACTTAATCAGTTCGAACACTATATAACGTTATCCAAAAAAGTGACACCAGAGACACTGGCTGCTGTATCCGATATTGAGGAGCCGGGTCGTCTTGCGGATGTCATTACGAGCCATCTATCGCTGAAGATCAAGGATAAGCAAGAAATTCTAGAGACGATTGATGTCAGTAAACGGCTAGAGAAGCTTCTTGATATTCTTAATAATGAGCGTGAAGTGCTGGAGCTTGAACGCAAGATCAATCAACGTGTGAAGAAGCAGATGGAGAAGACGCAGAAGGAATATTATTTGCGCGAGCAAATGAAAGCGATCCAGAAAGAACTCGGCGAGAAGGAAGGTCGGGTGGGAGAAGCGGAAGAACTGCGGAATCTCATGGAAGAGAAGAATTTGCCGGAACGCGTGAAAGAGAAGATGGAGAAGGAAATCGATCGTCTGGAAAAAATGCCAGTGAGCTCAGCGGAAGGTGGCGTAATTCGCAACTATGTGGATTGGCTGCTGGGTCTTCCTTGGAATGAACAGACAGAAGATGACCTTGATATCAAGAAGGCAGAACAGGTACTTGATGAGGACCACTACGGTTTGGAAAAACCAAAGGAACGGGTATTGGAATATTTAGCTGTTCAGCAGTTGGTGAAGAAGCTAAAAGGTCCGATCCTATGCCTTGTAGGGCCTCCAGGTGTAGGAAAAACCTCACTCGCTCGCTCCATCGCACGTTCACTTAATCGTAAGTTCGTTCGCATTTCGCTTGGCGGTGTGCGTGATGAAGCGGAGATCCGTGGTCATCGCCGGACTTATGTGGGTGCGATGCCAGGCCGAATCATTCAAGGGATGAAGACGGCGGGAACGATTAATCCGGTTATCCTGCTAGATGAGATTGATAAAATGGCTGCAGATTTCCGTGGCGACCCATCCTCAGCATTGCTTGAGGTATTGGACCCAGAACAGAATAATACGTTCAGTGACCATTTTGTCGAGTTGCCGTTTGATTTATCAAACGTTATGTTTGTTACAACAGCGAATGTAGTGCATAACATTCCGCGTCCGCTACTCGATCGGATGGAAATGCTGTTCATTCCGGGTTATACGGAACTGGAGAAATTGCAGATCGGTAGCCGTTATCTTTTGCCGAAACAGAAGAAGAATCATGGTCTTGCAGAAGACCAGCTGATCATCGAAGACGACAGTTTATTGCGTATCGTGCGTGAATATACTCGTGAATCCGGTGTGCGTAATTTGGAGCAGCAGATTGCAGCGTTATGCCGCAAAGCCGCGAAACAGATTGTGTCCAAGGAAAAAGAAAGTGTAGTCATTCTACCGGATGACATCAAGGATTACTTAGGTGCATCGAAATACCGTTACGGTATGGCGGAGCTTGAAGATCAGATTGGCACAGTAACTGGACTGGCCTGGACTGAGGTTGGTGGCGATACGCTGTTGATCGAAGTGACTGTTGTGCAGGGAACGGGCAAGCTGACACTTACTGGACAACTGGGCGATGTAATGAAGGAGTCGGCGCAGGCCGCTTTCAGTTATACACGTTCGAAGGCGGAGGAGCTGGGACTCCAGCCCGATTTTTATGAGAAGATTGATATTCATATCCACATTCCTGAAGGTGCGATTCCGAAGGATGGCCCGTCTGCAGGGATTACGATTGCTACCGCTTTGATCTCTGCACTCACGAAGCGTTATGTTTCGAAAGATGTGGCTATGACCGGTGAGATCACCCTACGTGGACGTGTATTGCCGATCGGTGGACTGAAAGAGAAGTCTTTAGCTGCACACCGTGCTGGATATAAAAAGATCCTTCTTCCCAAAGACAATGAACGTGATCTGAAAGAAATTCCAGAGAGCGTACGCAATGATGTGGAGTTCATACCAGTATCTAACATGGATCAGGTCTTGCATCATGCGTTAGTTGAGTATCATAATGAAATTAGCAGTGAGCCACCGAGTAGTGTGCATTAGAAAGGAAGTCCTATGAAAGTTAATATTGCCGAATTTATAATCAGTGCCGTTGGCCCTGATCAATACCCTGATGATGCTTTGCCAGAGGTTGCTCTGGCAGGGCGCTCCAATGTAGGGAAGTCATCCCTCATTAACCGAATGATTAACCGCAAGAATCTGGCTCGGACAAGCTCCACTCCAGGTAAGACCCAGCATATGAACTATTACCGTATCAATGAAGACAGCATGTATTTTGTTGACTTTCCAGGTTACGGATATGCTAAAGTGTCGAAGACGCAACGTGCAACATGGGGCAAGATGGTAGAAAAATATCTATCTGAGCGCGATACGTTGAAGCTTGTTCTGCTCATCGTGGATCTGCGTCATCCGCCGACCAGCAATGATAAGATGATGTTCGACTGGTTGAAGCATTATGATCTTCCTATGTGTGTAGTAGCGACTAAGGCGGATAAGATTCCGAAGACTCGCTGGCAAAAGCATATCAAGATCATGAAGCAGGAGCTTGGCGTGCTGCCAGGGGATAATTTCATTCCATTCTCTTCAGAGATTGGCCTTGGTAAAGAAGAACTTTGGGGATTGATTGATGGGTATGTTCTCTCCTCTCCAGATTCTGAAGATGCTGAAATAGATGGAAATGAACCTCAGCAAGAGGAACCTACTGAAGCATAAGACAAGAACTCATTTACAATCAAGCAACCATTCCATTTGGGAATGGTTGTATTTTTTTATGGGTAAAACTAAATTTTCTATGTGAAGGGACCGATAGATAACATATGAAAGATATCCATTGCCACATCTTACCCTTTATGGATGACGGAGCTACTGATTGGGAATCCGCTCTCGCCATGGCGCAAGACGCCTATAGGGACGGGATTACATCCGTCATTGCCACACCACATCACGCCAACGGTCAATATATGAATAACTCCGCTAGTATAAGAGAAGCAGTGGATCTGATGAATGAGAAACTTCGTCAGCATGGCAATCCACTGCTTGTTCTTCCAGGTCAGGAAATCAGAGTGTACGGAGATTTACTGGATGATCTGGAGCGGGGGCAACTGCTAAGTCTTGCAGACTCGCGGTATATTTTGCTAGAAATGCCTTCTTCACGAGTCCCACGCAACATGGAAGAAATCTGTCACGAGTTGATCATTCAAGGGTTCGTTCCGGTCATCGCCCATCCGGAGCGTAATGCTGAAGTAGCTGCCGATCCTTCTAAGTTAGAAAGATTGATAGAGCTGGGATCACTTGGTCAGGTAACCGCACAAAGTCTTGCAGGCGTCTTCGGGAATAAACTTCAGAAGCTATCCCTGGAGTTATGTCGTAGAAATGCAGTACATGTGTTGGCCTCTGATGCACATGACAGTGTTCATCGTCCTTTTGGATTAAATGCTGCTTATGTGGTTTTAGAGAAACAATTAGGTCCTGAGATGCGCGACTATATGCGCGAGAACTCTCAGCAAATTGTGGCAAATGGAGAGGTTATTCGTGGTAATCACGTACAAAAAAGGGGGAATCGACACAAATTGTTTGGGATTTTTTCCCGAAAGGGCTGACTAATCTACCTAATAGTGGTAGAATGGGTTTTATTGGGTGAATCGTTGAAATACGTAATAGTGTAGACATAAGGTGAAATAGTATAGGACTATAGTAACAAAAGAATTTAAATACATATAAAGAGGTGGATATTTAGTGACTTTGAAAAAGAAACTAGTAGTATCAACATTGGCAGCAAGTATGGTAGCAGCATCCGTAGCGGGTCTTCCGTTGGGTAGCCTTGGAGCAGTGGGTACAGCATATGCTGCTACAGTTAGTAGTAGTACAGCAGTTAAGGATAAGGTTATTGCTGTTTACAAACAATTATCCGCAACAGATGCAGTCTATCTCTACAATTTGAAGACTGAGGTTGCAGCACTGAGTGAGGCAGAATTCGTAGAAATTTTTGCTCCAGTCTTGAACAAGCTTTCATTGGATGAAGTAGAAACAAAGACATCACTTAAATTGTTCCAAAGCGTTACTAGTGTAGTATATGATGTCTATGGAAACGATTTCTCTGGAATTCAAATTATTCGTAACGACGACAAAAACATTGCCCTGCTGAGCAAAATTGCAACTAAAGCGGGTGTGTCTGGTCTTACTGTAGATAGTGTTTCTGAATTCTTAATCAGTGTAGAAACAGAACTTCGTACACTGGTTAGCAGCAAGACAACTGCAGAGTTGTTGGAAATTCTCACATCTGAATCTGGTTACGATACTTTGTTGGATGAAGCTATTGCGAAAGTATTGAGCCACACTACAGGAGCAGGAGCTCTTACAGTAAGCCAAGCGTTGCAAAATCTTGGAGTTACTGCTGGTGATGTGAAGCAAACATTGAAGAACCTGAATAATACGATTAAATCCGCGAAGCCTGCGGCGAAGTCACTTGCACTTGCTTACGTTAAAGCTTATGGATTGGGCGATAATGGTAACGGCAACGGCAATGGTGGTAGCAATGGTGGGAATGGAAATGTTACAACTCCTGTAACTCCTGCTCCAACTCCAGGAATCTACGACGTATCCAAGCTAGTAAGTGTTGTTGACGGTAAAGCAACAGTAAAATTGGTAGATGCCGATGTAATTAAAGAATTGGATAAGCTAGTTGCAGCGAATTCTGGCAAAACAGGTCTTACTTTGACCCTGAATCTGGGAACGGTAAGCGCTGCTACAGTTGAAGTTCCGCTTTCCCAAGCAATTATTGAAGCTGCAAAAGCTAAAGGTGTTGCAAATATCGCGGTTACTTTCAATGGTGTAACAGTAACGATTCCTGTAAGTCAGTTCAGCACAGCTATTGCATTGACAGTAACTACCGCTAAACCAGAAGTTGTAACTTCTGTTACCAAACTGAAATTGGCTTCGGATGTTTACGAATTTGCACTTAGCGTGAACGGTGTAGCAACAAGTACATTTAAACAACCAATTACTATTAAACTTCCGCTTAAGAACATTGATGGTCTTGATAAAGAATTGCTGTCCGTTGCGAAGCTTGTATATGGCAGCCTGCAATTCCAAGGTGGTGTGCTTGACGGAGAGTTCATCGTAGAACCACGTGATACTTTCTCATCCTATGCAGTGCTTGAGAATAAAGTAAACTTTACGGATATTGCTAGTGTACAAGCATGGGCTGGCAAACAAATTCAAGTCGTAGCTGCAAAAGGCGCGATTGAAGGCGTAGGCGAAGGGAAATTCGCACCGAAGAGCAATGTGACTCGTGCAGAGTTCGCTAAAATGCTGATTCGTGCGCTTAATCTGGAGAACAATTCAGCTGTACAAAGCTTTAGCGATGTAAGTTCAACTGCTTGGTATGCACCATATGTAGCAGTTGCAGCAGAAAAAGGAATCATTACTGGCCGCAGTGCGGACAAGTTCGATCCTAATGCAACTATCACACGTGCAGAGATGGCAACTATGATCTCCCGCGCAGTGAAATCTATCAATCCAGCTGCAACAACGAATGTAACGGCAATTAGCCAATTCTCCGATGCTGCTAAGATTAGCGCATCTCTGAGAGATGGCGTAGCATTTGCAGCAGATCATAACTTGGTTATCGGAAATGCTGGTAAGTTCAACCCGAACGATACAGCAACTCGTGCTGAAGCAGCAGTAATTATCTACCGTACTATTAACTTCAAGTAAGTAAATTAAAAAGTATAGTATACAGCCTCCTCTCATGTAGGTGAGAGGGGGCAATTTTTTGCCAATAGGGAAGTGCTGTAATATAGTAACGAAATATTTCAGAAATAGCTTGGAGGTAATTACACTTGTCATCACAAGAATTGGATCTTCGCGATTATTTTCAGATCGTCAGGAAGAGACTATGGCTGATTGTTAGCATAGTTGTTTTGGTGTGCGGTGTTGCTGGTGTGTACAGTCTGTATATTAAGAATCCGGTGTATGAAGCATCCACTAAGATTATTGTTAACCAGACTCCGACTCAATCGACTGCAGCGCAGCTTGATTTGAACCAGATTAATACTAATATTCAATTGATTAATACGTATAAGGAAATTATTAAGACTCCAGCCATCCTTGATATTGTTACGAGAGATTATCCGCAGTTCAATATTACTGCAGAAGAGCTGTTGAAAAAGGTTAATGTGAGCTCCGTCAATAATACGCAGGTGATGACACTTGTCGTTCGAGATAATTCGTATCAGCGAGCCGCTGAAATCGTGAATGCCATTTCACTTGTATTCAAGGATGAGATTCCTAACCTATTTAACGTGGAGAACGTATCGATTCTAAATGAGGCCAAAGTAAATCCACTTGTCGATCCAAGACCGGTAGAACCGAATGTCTTAATGAATATGGCTATAGCTTTCATCGTTTCCTTGATGATTGGTTTAGGGATTGCTTTCTTGCTGGAATACATGGACGATACGCTGAAGACAGAAGCTGATATTGAGAAGTATCTTGGTTTGCCTACCATAGCTATGATTACAAGATTGGGGCAAGAAGAAAGCAAACAAGGTGCCGCACAAACTCAGAAACAATCATCCAGAAAGGCGGGGGACCTCGAACATGTCACAGCTTCCAAATAAACAACGCCATCTGATCACCGTTACGAACCCACGCTCTCCTGTCTCTGAAGCGTTTCGCGCATTGCGCACGAATATTGATTTTTCTTCTGTGGATCAGACTATTCAAGTGATTATGGTCACTTCATCCGGACCGGAAGAAGGTAAATCAACAGTTTCTGCTAATTTAGCTGCGGCTTATGCACAGGCAGATAAGAAGGTATTGTTGATTGACGCGGATTTGCGGAAACCGACAGCACATAAGACTTTTTCGCTTAGTAACCGTTTTGGGCTATCTTCACTACTGTCACAGCAGGCGGTTCTTGAGGATACTGTCCAAGATTCTGGTGTTTCCAATCTTTCCATCATGACCTCAGGACCGATTCCTCCAAATCCAGCAGAAATGATGGCTTCTAATCGGATGAGTACTCTTTTGCAGGACTTGCGCCAGCGTTATGATGTCATTCTTATTGATACTCCACCGTTATTGGCGGTTACAGATGCGCAGATCATGGCTTCAAAGAGTGATGGTGTCATTATGGTTGTCAGCTATGGCAAGGTAAAGCGGGATATTGCTGTAAAAGCTAAAGCTAATCTCGATCGTGTAGGTGCAAAAATGCTTGGCGTGGTTCTCAATAATGTAAAACGTAAAGCCAGCGAAGGTTACTATTACTACTACTATGGAAATTGATTTGTTCTTTAACAATAATGTTGTTTTTGGAGGCACTGAAAATGACAGCGAAATCTAGAGTAGTTCTTTTATTCTTTATTGACCTTGCAATCATCTGGTTCAGCATTATAACATCCTATTTGTTTCGGTATCCTAATCATCCTATCCAGGATTACGTTGTACAGATGCTGCAATTTGGTGTGATTGCAACGGTTGCGTTTGGTGGAAGTCTGATCTATTTCGGTTTATACCGAAGAATGTGGCAATATGCCAGCATTGGTGAGATCATATCCGTTTCAAAAGCGATTGTAGTAGGGTCATTACTCTCATTTGCAGCAGCATATTTTATATTGCCGGAACGAGTGCCCCTAGCAATTGAAGTTCGGACTATGGAGACTGTTCTTGTGTTAGTAGGTGGGGTTCGATTCTTGTGGAGAGTGCTCCATAATGATCGAATCAATTACAAAGACACTCAGACCCATACACTTATTGTAGGTGCAGGCGATTGCGGAATATTAATTGCTAGGGAAATGATGGGACCTTCTTTTGCTCATACCAAACTAGTAGGTTTCATTGATGATAGTATCAATAAATATCATATGTCGATACTGGGTGTGCCAGTCTTAGGCAATCGTTACGCGATTCCCGCTATTGTGAAAGAACGGGAAATTCATGAGATTATTATCGCTATGCCTTCCGTTTCACGTACTGAAATCTCTGAAATTATTAATCTTGCGAAGAAGACAGGGGCCAAGCTAAAGATTATACCGGCGCTTAACGATCTGATCGCGGGAAAAATATCAGTGAAGAAACTGCGAGATGTTAGCGTTGAAGATTTACTAGGTCGTGAACCGATTATAGCCGATTTGAACAGTATTCTAGGTTATGTACACCACAAGACTGTGTTAGTTACGGGGGCTGGTGGATCTATTGGTTCAGAACTCTGTCGGCAGATTGCCCCATTTGGTCCCGACAAGTTAATGTTACTTGGACACGGAGAGAACAGCATTTATATGATTGAAATGGAGCTTCGTAAGAAGTTTCCTGATCTGAATATTGTTACCGTAATCGCGGATGTACAGGACCGCAGTCGGATAATGGACGTATTCAGCAGCCATAAGCCACATGTTGTCTTTCATGCGGCAGCACATAAACACGTCCCATTGATGGAGCGAAACCCTTCCGAAGCCATTAAGAATAATGTCTTCGGAACAAGGAATGTTGCGGATTGTGCTGATAAATATGGTGCGGAGAGATTTGTAATGATCTCTTCAGATAAAGCGGTTAACCCAACGAGTGTGATGGGCGCAACTAAGCGTATTGCTGAAATGTATGTACAAAGTCTGCATACCACAAGTAGAACGAAGTTCTCAGCCGTGCGTTTTGGGAACGTGCTTGGTAGTCGTGGAAGTGTAATTCCGGCCTTTAAAGAGCAGATTGCTGCTGGTGGACCAGTCACTGTTACTCATCCGGAAATGGTCCGATATTTTATGACGATTCCAGAAGCTGTTCAGCTTGTAATCCAGTCGGGTTCTTTTGCCAAAGGTGGCGAAGTGTTCATTCTGGATATGGGAGAACCCGTAAAGATTCTAACGTTAGCGGAAGATTTGATTACACTCTCTGGTTATGAACCTTATAGGGATATTGATATTCAGTTCTCCGGTATTCGTGAGGGCGAGAAGTTATATGAAGAACTGTTAACAGATGAAGAAAATTTAGGCTCTACAGATCACGGGAGAATCTTTATCGGTAGACCTAATGTGATAAGTCTGAATCAGCTAGAATTGGAATTCAAACGCTTGGATCGTGTCCTTGCTGAAGAACCAGAAGTTATACGTGAAGTAATTAATCAGATTGTACCGATGCAGCCCGTTACTCAAGTTGCTATCAGCTAATTTATTCATAAAGGGGATACTTAAATGTTCAACAAACGATGGAAAAAGATCCTTTTATGGACGCTGTCAATCATTGTAGTTCTAGGTGTAGGTGGTGTGTTCGCTGCTAATTATGCTGTGGATAAGCTGATGAATTCAATGGCAGATGGTTTTGATCTGGAGTCTGAGGATCAAGTTAATGGTGGTCAAGATCAAGGAACTGCACCTGAAGATACAGTAGCAGATGGTAAGGTCGAACCTGTAGCTTCTGCAACACCTGTTCCATCTATAGATGATAAGGGAAGCAAAGATACTGGGGAAACTGGAAAAGATACAACAGCTTCTACTACTAGTGAACCTACGAAAGCTCCATCAACAGATTCGAAAGATACCTCTTCAGATGGCTATACAGCAGAGGTTTCAACAGATAAAGCTAAAGAAATTCAGGATAATGTAACGATGAAGGATAAAGCAGACGTAGCTGCTATTGTGCTCGGTCAACTAAGTGTATCTGATATTAATCGTCTAAAAGATTTGGCCAAAGGTGGCTTAACCATTGACGAGAAACGGGAAGCACGCAGTATCATCCTCGGTAAAGTATCCGAAGAACAGTACAATGAGCTTTCACAGGTTGCTAAGAAGTACGGTGTGAGTCAAGGGAAGACACGTGATCAAATTCTTAAAGAAGAAGAGCAATTAAAAGCGAAAGAAAAGGGAAGTGAATAAGTATGTCTAAAGCAACGCTACCAGTCATAGCTCTATCGTTAATAGCATCAATAGGGTTAGCACCCTTAACGGCATCCGCTCCTATTTCCGTATCAGCAGCAGCAGCGGTACCAAATGCAACAACTAAGGTAGCAACAGCTACGGTCCAAGTACAAAGTATGAATGTAAAGATGATTTTTGACGGTGTTAGTATTCAACCACCAGTAGGGCAGTACGTGTTTATGTATAACAATACAACCTATGTTCCATTACGGTTTATGTCGTATGCCTTGCAGAAGAGTGTAAGCTGGGATGCTAAGAACGTTAAGGTTACTGTAGCAGAGTCTAACAGCTCAGAACTAGTAGTGATTAAAGAGTATCTAATGAATGCAACAAACGGGAATAGTGCTTCAGCAGTATCTAAGAATCTTGTACTCAATCAAGTTAAGGCAAGTTATGTATTTAACGGTGCAACCAAGGCGTTACCTACGGGGCAATCCAGCTTTATCTTGAATGGCTCCTTATATGTACCCCTACGTTTTTTATCGGAATCTGTAGGTCATAACATTAGTTGGGATCAGAAGACGAAGACCATTACTGCTGCTTCTAAGGCGTATCAAGAGCAAGTTGGCACTAAGGATCCATCTCCAGTAGCGACACCAGTACCAACCGATTCAACAGGTGGTGCAGCAGGAGGTGCTGCCGGAACTGGAAAGGTATCGTATGAGACCATTACTAGTGAAGCGGAAGCCAAACTTACTGCGCTTAAAGATCAAAGCCAATCGACATTAATGAGTATTGCGTTAGAGTATCTCGGAGCAAAAGATGAAGCGAGTAAAAAGAGTATTAAGGCTAAAGGTGTACAACAACTTTCAGCGTTTACTGCTAGCTTCAATAGTATAGTTGCCGACACTGAACAAAAACTGAACAGTAATGGCTATAGTACGGCTATCATAAGTCAATATAGAAGTGAATTTGAATCGCAGCTTCAGTTGGGTAAAGATTTGGCTGAGGGAATGGCTAACTAAACAAGATAAGACGATAATCTCTATGTCTTTGACATAGAGATTATGTACATAGATTACATAGATAGAAAATAGTAACTTAAAGGATCAGGTGAATTTATGAGACCTTATGTTTACGTGAAACAAACCATTGATTTTCTGCTGGCTTTAATCGGAATGTTAGTGTTATGGCCGGTTTTCTTGATCATTGCGATTGCGATTAAGACAAGCTCAAAAGGCCCTATCTTATTTAAACAAAAGCGATTAGGTAAAAATAAATCGGAATTCTACATCCTTAAATTTAGAACCATGCGAACGGACACTCCTAATGATATGCCAACTCATCTATTGAAGGATCCGGATTTCTTTATTACTAAAGTAGGTAAGTTCCTAAGAAAAACAAGCTTGGACGAACTACCTCAGATTATTAATATCCTCAAAGGTGAAATGAGTATCGTTGGACCTCGCCCTGCGTTGTGGAATCAGTATGATTTGATAGCTGAACGTGATAAGTACGGGGCAAATGATATCAAACCTGGACTGACTGGGTGGGCACAGATTAATGGTCGGGATGAGCTAGAGATTGATATTAAGGCTAGGCTTGATGGGGAGTATGTTGCAGGTCTTTCTTTTATGTTTGATATAAAAGTATTTTTTATGACGATCCTAAGTGTTCTGAAATCGGATGGTGTAAAAGAAGGAACAACAAAACAGGAAGTGTCTTCTACTAAAGGGGTAACCTTATAAAATGAGCAAACGAAAGATATTAATTACTGGTAAAGGGAGTTACGTTGGTACCAATTTTATTAAGTGGCTGGAACAATGGCCAGATCAATATGAAGTTGTGGAGCTTTCGGTAAGAGGCACACAGTGGAAAGAACATGATTTCTCGATCTATGATGTAGTGCTCCATGTTGCCGGGATCGCTCATGTATCTACGGATCCAAGCATGGAGCAACAATATTATAAAATTAATCGCGATTTGGCGATTGAAGTTGCAGAAAAAGCAAAGAAAGAACATGTTAAGCAGTTTGTTTTTACTAGCAGCATTATCGTTTATGGCGATAGTAGCCATATTAACAAGAAACGGATCATAGATAGAAACACTATACCTCAACCATCTAATTTTTATGGGAATAGTAAGCTCCAAGCAGAGCTAGGGATCTCACTTTTAGAAAGTGATGATTTCAAAGTAGTTATAATTAGACCACCTATGATTTATGGTAAGGGTTCTAAAGGAAATTATCCAAAATTGGCGAGTTTTGCACGTAAATTACCACTATTTCCTGACATCGACAATGAAAGAAGTATGCTTCATATAGATAATCTTTGTGAATTTATTAAGCTGATGATTAAGAATAATGAACAAGGATTGTATTTTCCTCAGAATGCTGAGTATGTAAAAACAGCTGAAATGGTTAGATTAATCTCAGAGATTCATAAGGAAAATATAAAACTCATAAAAGTATTTAATCCATTACTTAGATGTATGGGGAATTTTGTAGGTACAGTGAATAAGGCATTCGGTAATTTAGTGTATGAGCAAAGTATGTCTACTTATAAAGAAAACTACAGGATCAGAGGTTTGAAAGAATCAATTGCAGTCACAGAAGTGGAGAAGAGTTAGAGATGAAAAAGGTTCTTATATTGGTTAATCATGATGTTGTTATTTATAATTTCAGACGAGAACTTGTCGAACGTCTCTTGCATGAAGGATATGAAGTCTATATATCCTCACCTTATGGTGAACGCATAGATGATTTAGTTGCTATGGGATGTGTGTACATTGAAGCTTCGATAGAACGTCATGGTACAAATGTGTTTAAGGAGTTAAAGCTAATCTCTTATTACAAGAGAATAATAAGAGATGTAAATCCTAAAATGGTCCTTTCATACACTATTAAACCAAATATTTATGGTGGAATGGCTTGTAAATCTCTGAATGTTCCATATATAGCTAATATTACAGGATTGGGTACAGCAGTAGAAAACGCAGGAATTATGCAGAAGATTACAATCAATCTTTATAAAATTGCTTTTAAGAAGATTAATTGTTTATTTTTTCAAAATACAGAGAATATGCAATTTTTTGTTGATAACAACATTGTGTTGGATAGACATAGATTAATCCCAGGTTCAGGTGTTAATCTAGAACATTTTCAGGTTTTAGATTATCCATCTGATGAAACGATAGAATTCGTATTTATTTCAAGAATTATGAAAGAAAAAGGTATTGATCAATATTTAGAGGCTGCAGAATACATAAGAAATAAGTATCCAAATACAAGGTTTCATGTATGTGGATTTTGTGAAGAGGCTTATGAGGAAAAGTTAAAACAAATGCAAGAAAAAGGGATTGTTTATTATCATGGAATGCAGCGCGATATTAGGATTATCCTAGAGAAAACGCACTGTACTATACATCCCACTTATTATCCAGAAGGAATGTCAAATGTACTACTCGAAAGTGCCGCTAGTGGCAGACCGGTAATCACAACGAATAGAAGTGGTTGTCGTGAAATTGTTGATGATGGAGTTAATGGATTTATTGTAGAGCAACAGAATAGTAAGGACTTGATTGAGAAGATAGAGTTATTTCTAGCTATCAGTTTAGAAGATAAAATTAAAATGGGAATGGCTGCTAGAAAAAAAGTTGAGAATGAGTTTGATAGACAAATTGTAATAAATGCCTATGTTGAAGAAATAAAAAGAGCACAGAGGTGATTTGGTTTGGATTACAAAAAAATTATAAAGAGTCAAGAAGCGCGAATTAAAATTTTACACTTACTGAGGAAAGTACCGGATTCAACAATGATCAAGCTACAATACAAAATGAAAATGCGAAGAAAACTCAATCTGAAAAACCCAATCCGTTATACTGAAAAACTTCAATGGTATAAGTTGAATTACAGAAATCCTTTGATGACACAATGTGCTGATAAATATAGTGTTAGAGAATATATCGAATCTAAAGGTTTAAATCATATTTTGAATAAGGTATATGCTATTTATAATACTGTTGATGAAATTAACATTGATACATTGCCACAAAAATTTGTAATGAAAACAACAAATGGGAGTGGGACTAATTTTTTTTGTAAAGATAAAACAACATTTTTACTTGAAGATACAAAGAGATCTTTAACTAAATGGATGAAGAGAGATAACTTTTCGTCTGGTCGTGAGTGGTCATATAAAAATATAGTACCGCGAATTATTGTTGAAGAATATTTAGAGGAAGAAAACAACTTTTTTGATGGAATCAATGATTACAAATTCCTTTGTTTCAATGGTAAAGCGGAGTATGTTGTACTTGATGTTGATCGGCAAGTAAATCATAAAAGAAATATTTATGATATAAATTGGAAGTATATAGATGTCAATACTGATCATGCGAGTTTTGGGGACAGTGTCCCAAAACCAGAGGGTTTGGATGAGATGTTGAGGATTGCAAATATACTTGCAGTTGATTTCCCTTGTGTGAGGGTAGATTTATATTGGGTTAATGGAAGAGTGTATTTTGGAGAATTAACATTCTATCCGTGGACAGGATATGTGAGCTTTACTCCTGATAAGTTTGACTACGAATTAGGTGAGAAGTTTATTCTGCCTGGAGTTAGAGAGGCATAAGATTAATGGAGAAAACCAGAATTTTACATGTTGTCACAAAAATGGATGCCGCTGGAATCGAGACTTTATTAATGAATTTTTATAGAAATATCAATAGGGATAAAATTCAATTTGATTTCTTGACTCACAGAAGTGAAAAAGGATTTTATGATAAAGAAATCATGGATCTTGGTGGGAAGATATATTCAATTCCCCCTATTAATCCTTTAAAGCATATGAATTATCTAAATGCGTTAGAGGTCTTTTTCAACCAACATAAGGAATATCGTGTAATTCAGTCACACATAAACACATATAGTATGTACCCACTACGTTCTGCGATGCGTTCAGGTATACCAGTTCGAATTGCACATAGTCATATCGCAAATGTCCCATTAGATCTAAAAACGCCTTTCAGAATCTATACACGCTCAAAGTTGAAAATGTACTCTACACACAACTTTGCGTGTTCCGAAATGGCAGGAAAATGGTTATATGGTACTTCTGCAATCACAATGAAAAACTTTAAGGTGATCAATAATTCAATAAATTCATTTGATTATAAATATAATGAAGAAATCGGAATTAGGGTTAAAAAAGAACTAGGATTGGTAGATAAGTTTGTAATAGGTCACATAGGCAGATTTAATAAACAAAAGAATCATGAGTTCTTAATAGATATTTTTTCGAAGGTACACTCTAAAAAAAATAATGCTGTTTTGTTGCTAGTTGGTGATGGAGAACTTCGCATTAAGATTGAGAAGAAAGCAATTGAGTTAGGATTACAAGATAATATTATTTTTTTAGGAGTTCGTTCTGACATATCAGAATTACTACAAGCAATGGATGTTTTTGTGTTTCCATCTGTATTTGAAGGATTAGGAATGGTTTTGATTGAAGCACAAGCAGCAGGGCTACACAGTATTGTGGCAGATACTATACCTAAAGAAGCGTTTATCACAAATTTAATCGAAAAATTATCGCTGAATTCGCCGGCGGAAATCTGGGCTGACAAAGTATTGAATTATTCTTACGGATATGAAAAGCAGGATACCTATGAAAAAATTAAAGTTAGTGGATATGATATCAGAGAAACGACTAAATGGTTAGAAGAATTTTATTTAAAGAATTGAAAGGAAGACAATTATGGTTGAAAATAAGCGGATTACTGTGTTTACCCCAACATATAACCGTGCTTATATATTAAACCGGTGTTATGAAAGTTTGAAAAGACAGACAAATAAGTTATTCATTTGGCTTATTATTGATGATGGATCTACTGATGATACTGAAGATCTTGTGAATAAATGGATTTCGGAGGGACTTATAGAAATAAAGTATTATAAACAGAATAATGGTGGGAAACAGAGAGCTCACAATAAAGGAGTTGAACTTTGTAATTCAGAGCTATTTATTTGTATGGATTCTGACGATTTTCTAGTCGATAATGCTATAGAAAGATTTATTAGTACCTGGGATAGTATTGATGATAAAAAGATAATTAGTGGTATTGTAGCGTTAAAGGGTATAAATAAAGGAATGCCAATAGGAACTTCAATGCCTCAAGAATTGAAACTAGCTCCTTTAAATGATTTATATGAAAAATATGGTTTTAAAGGTGATACAGCTTTGCTATTTCGTACGGATATTCTGAAACGGTTTCCATTTTTTGTTGCTGAAGGGGAAAAGTTTATCGGTGAAGGATATGTTTATCTTCAAATAGATCAACTCTACAATTTATTTATTCTGAATGAAATCGTTTATATATGTGAATACCTACCTGACGGCTATTCAAGTGATGTTAGGAAATTAACAAAAGATAATCCAAAGAGTTACATGGTTCTTAAGAGACAAGCAACATTTTTTTCTAAATCCTTTAAAACTAGGTTTGTGAATACAATCAAATATTTAATTGGTTGTATATTAAGTGAAGAGAAACACCCATTACGAAATGCACCATATAAGTGGATAGCAATCATTGCATTTCCATTAGCATTATTTCTAAGTTGGAAGTGGTATCGATAAAACAAAAGGGACAATATGAATATTTTTTTGAATTATGTTTTTAAAAGTTATATTCACAGTTAGGAAGTGCAATATATTACTTTTAGGGATTCACATAAGTTTTGTGTGCTTTTGACAAAAAAATTGTAACTTCCTGAAATTTCTTAGTTGCTTTTTTACTGAACTTAGGCCTTCTCGTGCAGGGGGATCTTTGATTGTAGTTTTGTGAAAAAAAGGATATAAACTTACATTCGGTGCTATCCAGCTTAGCTCAGCACGGATGAAATAATATTTTATTTAGAATCATAAGGAGATTTATTTGGGGGGCATTTGAAAGGTGCTGGAAATTTCAATTAAGGTGTACTCAGAAATTATTTTCTTGAAATCTTGACTTAAATATTTCTTACCTGCAGTATCCAACAAAACAGGGTAAAGTAAATGTTTTCATGAGTGCAGTTTATGGTATATATATGATGCTTAAGAAGGAGGAAAAATGAAGATAATATCTTTTTATTTGCCACAATATCATGAAGTTACAGAGAATAATGAGTGGTGGGGTAAAGGATTTACTGAATGGGTTAATGTGAAAAATAGCATTCCAAGATTTAAAGGACATCAGCAACCTAGAATTCCACTTAACAAAAACTATTATGATTTGACCGATTCCAAATCATTAAAATGGCAAGCTGATCTTGCGAAAGAATATGGAATTTATGGTTTTTGCTATTATCACTATTGGTTTGAAGGGCATTTGTTATTAGAAAAACCAGCGGAAATCATGTTACAGGACAAAAGTATTGAATTACCTTTTTGTTTTTGCTGGGCTAATCATACTTGGAGAAGAACTTGGGCTAATAAACATAAAACTGTTCTTTTAGAACAAACTTATGGAGATAAAGAGGACTGGGAAAATCATTTTAATTATTTTTTGCCATTCTTTAAAGATGATCGATATATAAAAAATAATGAAAAACCCATGCTTGTGATTTATAATCCATCATCTATTGACCGACTTGAAGAAATGCTTTCCTTATGGAATCAGTTAGCTCTTGAAAATGGCTTGAATGGGATCTCATACTCGTATCAAGAAAATGCATATGCGACTGTTGATACACCAACATCAAATATGTTTGATTATGGTATAGAATACCAACCATCTCGTGCTCTAGAAGTTATAAATAAATCATCAAGTTCTATTATTAAAAGAACAACTAATAGAATCGCTGATGCAATTCCTATCCTTCGGTCAAGGTGGACAACGCTTACCTATGATTACGATAAAGTATGGAAATGTATTCTTAACCAGCAACCCTTAAGTAATAAATCTATCCCCGGTGCTTTTGTTGATTGGGATGATTCACCTAGGCGTAAAAATAGGGGGAGTGTTAGTTTAGGAGTAACACCAGGAAAATTTAAAAAATACCTTTCTGAACAAATAAGACGAACCAAAGAAGTATATCAAAAAGATATGCTCTTTGTTTTTGCATGGAATGAATGGGGTGAAGGTGGTTATCTAGAACCTGATGAACTACATAATTACAAAATGTTAGAAGCAGTAAGAGAGGCCTTGCAAGAAAATGAAGAGTAAAGTGAATAAAAATCGACAAGTGTAATAATATATAACTTATTGCTACATAATGAAATCCTTAATGTATATTTTTGATTTCTTGTTGAAATGTTCTGTTAATCTGCTGTTTAAATATGCGTGGAAATAAATAAAAGAATGTTGAGGTTAAAGCATTGAATAGTAAAGTAGTTAATTTTTTGAGAAATTTTTCGTATGCTATAACTTCAAACTTGGTCTCCCTTATAGTTTCAACCTTAATGATATTAATAGTACCAAAGCTGATTGGAATTGAAGAATATGGCTACTGGCAATTGTATTTATTTTATTCTTCTTATGTTGGCTTTTTACATTTTGGCTGGAACGACGGCATCTATTTGCGATATGGGGGGAAGGAGTATACAGAATTAAATAAGCGGACGTTTTTCTCACAGTTCTACATGCTGCTTATAATGCAGCTTTTGATAGTTCTTATAATACTTTCTATCTCTGCGCTCCTTAATTTAAATACTGATAGGATATTTATTTTCCAAATGATAGCCTTATGTATGTTTTTTGGGAATATTAGGCTTATGTTGTTATATATTCTACAAGCCACAAATCGTATTAAAGAATATGCAAATATTATAATAATTGGAAGAATACTATATTGTTTTATAATTATCGTTTTTCTATTAGTTGGTGTGAGAGATTATAAATTAATGATAGAAGCTGATTTAATTGGAATAATAGTATCTCTGTTATATGCAATGTATATTTGTAGAGATATCGTATTTCGTGAAATCTCCAGCTTTTATTTTAGCTTTAGAGAGACTGTAGAAAACATTGAAGCTGGAATAAAGTTAATGTTTGCAAATATAGCAAGCATGCTAATTATAGGGGTAGTTAGGTTTGGTATAGAAAATTCATGGGATGTATCAACATTTGGGAAAGTATCCCTTACATTGAGTGTATCTAATCTTATGATGTTATTTATAAATGCAGTAGGAATAATTTTATTTCCGATTTTAAGGAGAACTGATGAAAAAAAATTGTCAGGAATATATTCAAACATGAGAACCATTTTAATGGTATTTTTGTTAGGTATACTGATAATTTATTACCCATTTAAGGTTGTCCTATCTGCTTGGCTACCTCATTATGGGGAAAGTTTAATATATATGGCAATTGTATTCCCAATGTGTGTTTACGAAGGGAAAATGTCCCTACTGATTAACACTTATCTAAAAACCTTGAGAAAAGAAAAGCTAATGTTAAAAGTCAATTTGATATCTCTAATTACTAGTGTAGTGATTACACTAATTACAACACTTGTATTCAAAGATTTGAATTTATCAATAATATCTATAGTTCTTCTCCTAGCATTTAGAAGTGTTATAGCAGAAATATATTTGTCCAAGATTTTGGGAGTAACTATCTACAAAGATATAGTTATGGAATTAGTTATAACCATGACATTTATATTATCAGGGTGGTTCCTGAATTCTTGGATTGCTGTTATTAGTTATGGAGTAGCTTACATAATATATCTGATCTTTAAACGTAAAGATATTATTAGCACTATAAAAACCATGAAAGAATTAGTAAGGACTCATTAAGAGGGAAGGGGAACTATATGTACAAGATAGCAGTAGCAGGAACCGGCTACGTCGGCTTAGTAGCAGGCGTATGCTTCGCTGAAGTAGGCCACCAAGTAACTTGTGTTGATATCGATGAAAACAAAGTTGAACTAATGAAATCTGGTGTTTCACCAATCTACGAAGCTGAATTAGAAGAACTCATGCAAAAGAATTATGCAGCAGGTAGACTTGAATATACTACCGATTATAAAAAAGCATATAGAGAAGCCGACGCGATATTTATAGGTGTTGGCACACCTGAGCAGCCTGATGGGTCTGCTAATCTTTCATACATTGCTACAGTAGCAAGACAAATAGCAGAAACAATAGAAAAAGATTGCCTTGTTGTAGTGAAATCTACTGTTCCGGTAGGTACTAATGATAAAGTGCAGCAGTTTATACATGATTTTTTACCTCGTGAAGGAGAGATACTTACTGGTAACGGTGATGGAGTAGGTAGAAACATCAGAGTAGAAGTAGCATCTAATCCAGAATTTTTGGCGCAAGGAACGGCTGTAAGAGACACTCTGCAAGCAGCAAGAATCATAATTGGAACTGAGAGCAAATGGGCAGAAGATATTCTTATGAAAATCTATGAGCCGTTTAATATCCCAGTTGTATCTGTTAAAAGAAGATCTGCAGAGATGATCAAATATGCATCTAACGATTTTCTTGCTCTCAAAATATCTTACATGAACGATATTGCTAATCTTTGCGAACTGGTAGGAGCAGATATTCAGGATGTATCAAGAGGAATGTCGTTTGATGAACGCATTGGAAGCAAGTTCTTAAATGCAGGTATTGGTTATGGAGGTAGCTGTTTTCCTAAGGATACGAAGGCATTAGAGTACTTAGCGAGACAAAATGGATATGAGCTTAAAACCGTTAAAGCAGCTATTGATGTCAATACTAGCCAAAAGACAATTCTTTTTAAAAAAGCATCTAAAAGACTTATCACCTTTAACGGTCTAAAAGTAGCAGTGCTAGGACTGACATTTAAACCTGGGACCGATGACTTAAGAGAAGCTGCTTCGCTAGAAAATATACCTTTGTTATTAAATCAGGGAGCTGAAATCTATGCTTTTGATCCTGTAGGAAAAGTGAATTTTTCTAAGGAGTACCCAGAAGGTAGGAACGGTAAGGGAAGTATCAAATATGTTGAGAGCATAAAAGAAGCTCTTGAAGATGCCAATGTCTGTTTTGTATTTACTGAGTGGGGAGAAATTAAAGCAATTGAGCCGGAAGTTTATAAAGATTTAATGAGAACGCCGTTGGTGTATGACGGCAGGAATTTGTATGGGGTTCAAGATATGAAAGAAGCTGGTGTGGAGTATTATTCCATCGGAAGATAGTTGAAGGGGCGAGCTATTTGAACGATATACCTGTAGATAACACGAAAACATTTTTAATTACTGGAGCAGCAGGCTTTATAGGATATTATTTATCTAAAAGGTTATTGGAGCAAGGTTGCCGAGTGATTGGTGTTGATAATATTAATGATTACTATGTTGTTAACCTCAAATACGCTCGCTTAGAGCAACTAGAGTTGTTTAGCCATTTTGAATTCATAAAAGTTGATATTTCAAACAAGGACATGATTACTAAGGTCTTTGAAGAATACAAACCGAACATAGTTGTAAATCTAGCAGCACAAGCAGGGGTACGATACTCTATAGAAAATCCTGATGTGTATATTCAAAGCAATATCGTAGGTTTCTTTAACATTCTTGAAGCTTGTAGAAATCATCTAGTTGACCATCTTGTATATGCTTCATCTAGTTCAGTTTATGGGTCTAATAAAAAGGTCCCTTTTGAAGAATCAGATGTTGTAGATCATCCGGAATCACTTTATGCAGCTACGAAAAAGTCGAATGAACTGATGGCGTATACTTATAGTCATCTTTATAAGATACCGACTACTGGTCTACGCTTTTTTACTGTGTACGGTCCAATGGGGCGTCCAGATATGGCTTATTTCGGATTTACCCAGAAATATTTTGCTGGTGAATCAATTAAAATATTTAATAATGGTGATTTCAAAAACGATCTTTATCGAGATTTTACATACGTAGACGACATTGTAGAGGGTATCGAGAGAATTCTAAGCAAAGCGCCGACAGAAACGGTTCCTCATAAGGTTTTTAATATTGGAAATAACAGCCCTGAAAAGTTAATGGTGTTTATTGAAACATTAGAAAAGTGTTTAAGCAAGGCTACTGGTAGAGAGGTGATATTTAATAAATCATTTGAACCTATTAAACCAGGGGATGTACCAGCAACATACGCATCTACAGATTTATTAGAGCAAGCTGTAGGGTTCAAGCCAAGAACCTCCATAGAGGAAGGCTTACAGAAATTCGCAAATTGGTATGTAGAGTATTATAAAGTGAAATAATATGAAGAGGTGAAAACGGATGAAAGGAATTATTCTTGCAGGCGGTAGCGGCACTCGCCTATTCCCATTAACAATGGTTACGAGTAAACAGCTACTCCCCGTTTACGATAAACCGATGATCTACTATCCTCTATCCACATTAATGCTAGCAGGTATTAAAGACATTCTAATTATCTCAACACCAGAGGATACACCTAGATTTGAAAGTCTACTAGGTGACGGTTCTCAATTCGGCATCTCATTACAATATATAGTTCAACCAAGTCCTGACGGTTTAGCTCAGGCTTTTATTTTGGGTGAATCTTTTATCGGTGATGATTCGGTTGCCATGATCCTTGGAGATAATATCTACTATGGAAATGGAATGCGAAAGATGTTGCAGCGTGCTTCTTCTAAAGAGCAAGGAGCAACAGTATTCGGATATCATGTACAAGATCCAGAGCGATTTGGTGTTGTGGAATTTAATGAAGATGGAAAAGTATTGAGCGTGGAAGAAAAACCGGCTCAGCCGAAATCTAACTATGCAATTACTGGTTTATATTTTTATGATAATAGAGTCATTGAGATTGCTAAGAATGTTAAGGTCTCTTCACGTGGGGAATTGGAGATTACCTCCATTAATGAAGCTTATTTAAATCTTGGTCAGCTTGATGTGGAACTTCTAGGTCGGGGATTTACCTGGTTAGATACCGGAACTCATCAAAGTCTTGTCGACGCAACTAATTTTGTACGGACTATTGAAGATCATCAAGGAATCAAGATCGCCGCTCCTGAGGAAATTGCATATATTAATGGATGGATTACCAAAGAACATTTGTGGAATTGCGGGGAGAAGTTGAGTAAGACTGGGTATGGTCAATATTTGATGAAGGTAGCTACAGGTAAAATACAATACTAATAACTGAAAGTGTGGCAGCGATGAAAATTACAGAAACCATATTGCAAGGCGTATTAGTCGTTGAGCCAGCTGTTTTTGGGGACCACCGAGGTTGGTTTATGGAGACATATAGTGGAGCTAAGTTCAAAGAGCACGGTATTGACATGGATTTTGTACAAGATAACCAATCTTACTCTGCGACTAAAGGAACATTACGTGGTTTGCATTATCAATTACATCCTAAAGCACAGACAAAGCTGGTTCGTTGTACACGTGGTGCTATTTTTGATGTAGCCGTAGATATCAGAAAAGGTAGTCCTTCTTATAGTAAATGGTTTGGCATTGAACTGAGTGCTGAGAATAAGAAGCAACTGCTTATTCCAAAAGGGTTCGCTCATGGATTCATGACGCTAACAGCAGACGTAGAGGTTCAGTATAAGTGCGATGAGCTTTATGCCCCAGAATGTGATGGGGGTATTCTGTGGAATGATCCTTCTATTGGCATCGAATGGCCTATTCATGTTACACCGGTACTGTCTGCCAAGGATGAGAAGGCGCCTTTATTAAAAGAGGCTAATTTGAACTTTACTTATGATAACTAATGTTAAACAAATAGATCGGGGTGCATTCATTGAGTAAGCAAAAGATGCTGGTTACGGGTGGTGCCGGATTTATTGGAGGCAACTTTGTACAGTATATGATAGATAAATATCCACATTATGATATTGTGAATTTGGATTTGCTAACTTATGCGGGTGACCTAACGAAGCATAAGGATATTGAGTCCAAATCGAATTATCGGTTCGTTCAAGCTGACATTGCTGATCGTGGGGCAATAATGTCTCTTTTTGAGTTGGAGAAATTTGATTATGTTGTCCATTTCGCTGCAGAGAGCCATGTGGATCGCTCAATTACTGATCCTGCGGTATTCGTTCGTACAAATGTTATGGGGACACAGGTACTACTGGATGCAGCTAAAAAATTCGGCATTACTAAATTCCTCCATGTCTCTACGGATGAAGTGTATGGCGAACTCGATTTCGATCCTACTGTATTTTTCACAGAGGAAACGCCTTTGCAGCCGAACAGTCCTTATAGTGCAAGTAAGACTGCGTCGGATTTGCTAGTGCGAGCTTATTATGAGACCTTTGGTTTACCAATGAACATAACGCGCTGCTCGAATAATTATGGGCCTTATCATTTCCCTGAAAAATTGATTCCACTAACGATCTCAAGAGTATTAAATGACGAGAAGGTCCCTGTCTATGGCGATGGAAAAAACATTCGTGATTGGCTCCATGTCTGGGATCACTGCGCGGCCATTGACCTTGTTGTACACCAAGGAGTAAGTGGTGAAGTTTACAACGTAGGTGGTCATAATGAGAGAACTAATCTTGAAGTAGTTAAGACGATTATTAGTACCTTAGGGAAATCTGATGGTTTGATTGAATTCGTAACAGATAGATTAGGACATGATAAACGCTACGCCATTGATCCAACAAAACTTGAGAATTTAGGTTGGAAGCCAACTTATACTTTTGAGACAGGAATTGCTCAGACAATCCAGTGGTATATTGATAATGCTGAATGGTGGCAACAAATCCTTAGTAACGAATCGCATAAGTGATCCATGAGTAACTTATCTATTAAGAAAAGAAAAGGTAAATTAATTAATAGGAAATTTCTCCTTTTCATATGCTTATTATTATTGATTATGTGGTTCTTCACCGCCGGTCGTTTTCTCACCCTAACCCAATATCCCAAGCATTCTGACGCCATAATCGTCCTCAGCGGAGGCCAAGGCCGTGTAGAAAAAGCAGCTGAATTATATAAAGCCGGCTACGCTCCTTATATAATTCTTTCCAATGCCAAAGAATCTGCGAGTTCATCAGGTGACATGCTCCAAACTGTCCTTAATCTCGGTATACCGCCGGATGTTATCTATACCGAAAATGCGGCGGAAAGCACCTATCAGAACGCAGATTTCACACTTCCTATAATGAAGGAACACGCTTTTCAATCTGCTATTGTCGTTTCCTCGGAATTTCACATGCGGCGGGTTAAGCTTCTTTTTGATCGTGTGTACAAAAAATCGGAGATTGAGCTGACGTATTTGGGTTCTTTATCAGGATATAATTCTAAACGCTGGTGGAGTGACCGAAAGAGTCGGGAAACTACGTTCAACGAGTATGTTAAAATGTTTGGTAACACCTTCGGTTACAATGGACCGGAGGCAAAAAGTACGCTTGATCAAATTAAGAACTGGTTTCGCTAGCCACGTTCATGTAGAGACAGTTTGTTATTCTTGAGGATTCCATATAGGTGCAAGCTGCTTAACTCGACGATATTATTTATCGGGTATTAGTATGTCCGTAGGGTTTCATCCTAGGAAATGTTTAGTGGATGTTTTTTTGAATTTTATCTAATCTTTTATTTAATGAAGTGAAACTATGAAATAACTAAACAACAGATTAATACGATACGAACAAGATTGTATTTGTAACTGAGAATTTATGTGTAATTGTAAGTAAAAGAAGTGTATGAATAAGAATAATTTGAAATGATGTTCCCGTAGAGATTAGATTAGGTATAGTTTAATTACAGTATCTAAATAAATTCTAATAAAGTCCGTTTGCTTGAATAGCAAACTTAGTAGTCCAGTAGCCTATTCCCAGTGAACAATATCTACTAAGACGAAAACACTTGCTCAGATCAGATTATCTTTGGCTAATAGTAAGAAGAAAATTGAAAATATGCCGATCAGAACAAGCTACTTACTTTCAGAAACAAATTTATGCACAGAAATTGAATGAACCACCAGAAATCGTATGAATGTAGAGGAATTAAGTTGTTTATGTGAAGGTTAATGCGATATAAGAATACAACTACGATCCAATTATGTCTAATTTTAGATAGCCGTCTTTTAAAAAATCCATCCAAGCCCTTCTTCTCAAATGATATGTATAGCTCGTATCCTGAACAAATTTAGAACATAGCAACATTTATAGCCCTAAAGGGCGAATTAGAAATGTGCAATATCAAATTTATTATTACAGTTCCCTAAATAATACTTGTCTTGAGTCAATAAAAGTAATGCCATGTGTGATACGGTTTTTTTATAAAAATTCAAAAGTTGTAATCCTAGGTGCTACAAGAATTCCTATAATACCAACATTAATGGGGAATACTATCACAACTTGAATAATTTATTGTTTTGTAATTATTTTCTATTTAGTTTAATTCTTATATTTCTAATATTAAAAAAGCCTGCAATTCGACAAAGCAATTTCATGAGATACTGATGGTTCATTTCTTGAATGAACAGGTACCGAGATTCTTCCCTTTGATAGCCATAAAAATACATAGCTAGATCCAACATTCAAGCTAAGGCATGCTTTGGAGTTTTCGTGGGGTGTTATAAATGTTGTTCACAATAAATGAGCCAGTATTGCGTGGCTCAGAATTATTAAATAAAGATTGTTAGTGAATAATTCTTTCTACTTTCTAATACTGTATCGAGTAGTCACTATTGTTTTAGAGTCGCTCCTATTTTTATTGTTAACTATTCTGTTTGCAAGAGATATAGAAGGAAATTCAATATATTTATAAAAAAGTATCGCTACAAATACTGAGATAATCGGTACAATTAATAGTAAAATTCCAAAGGGAACGTCATATTTGAAAAAATGAATTATAGATAATAAAACAATTATATGAACCAAGTAAAGACTATACGAAATTTTACCTAACCCTAACAGATATCGATTAAGTAGTATTTTCTTAAAAGTAGATGAACTCAACACCAAAGTGAAAAGAATGATTATACCAGTCATGATAATAAGATCCAGAATAAAAGTAGTTAAAGTTGTTTGAATAATATTCCCATTGTATTTATAGTATCCTAGTTTAGGGATTATCCACTCAGAACAATAGAGAGCCAATGAGACTGCTAAAATAGTGAATTTGTAGCTTGAATTCAATCTCTTTATCTTTGGTATAATTTGGTGACGATGTTTGGCAACAACTGCACCAATAATAAAAAAGTTAGTATAATATACAGTACTGCTTAATGAAGTAACAAGAAGGAATACCGCATCATTCTGTATAGTTCTGTATACCAAAACATTCGCTATACAAGCAAATAATGATAAAAAAATTCCTATAAGAAGACTTTTCCTCCAGGTATACTTAATTATGAAAAATATCAATATTGGAAATATGATCGATATCCTCATCTCATGTACTAAACTCCATGTTACGGTGTTTAGATTATGTACATGATAATCAAGCATTAATAAGGATGAAATAATAGTTTTTCCAGTTATTGAAGAGGACCACATACCATTGAACCAATCACTAAGATCACTAATATTACTAGGATTTAAAAGAAATAACAAACCTGCAGATAACGCAATAGATAATATATAAGGGATATAGATTCTACAAATCCTTTTTATTAGATATTGAGAATATTTGGGTGATCTTTGATTCAAAAAAGGCAAAGATAGTACAAACCCACTTAATACAAAAAAAAGTAAAACGGCTTCATGCCCACCCCATAAAACATGCAATGGGGAACTAGTAAGTACTTTTACTAAGTTGTTTTCAATACTCTCATGATAATGTGCAGCTAAAAATATAGGAGTTGCAATTAAAGTATGATGAATAACTACTGAGAATGATGCCAATCCACGTATTGAATCTAGCACTTCTATTCTTTGACCATTCGGCAACGCATTCAACCTCTTTTACTAAGTTTTCCTATTACTATAAACTAACCAAGACTATAATTGTAGGGGGTTCCTGAAAAATAATCCATCTGTTACTTGATGTTATTACATTTCCCTAAATTACCATCTGGTGGTATCATTTTATAATGTTAAATTAATTTCAAGGAGTGTTTAAATGTTTTTATTTTATACCTTTTCCTTATGTGTAATATTATCAGCGGGCTTCCAGCAAAACACTGTTTTTAAAAGTCGCTACGTTTCTAACTCATTATTAATTTTATTCTTGATACTGATAATGTGGGTAGTACCGAAAGGTTCTTTTTATGATGGTGATATGATAAACTACATAACCACTTTTCAGCGTATGAATAGCCTCTCACTATCGGATTCATTCAAAAATTTCACTTGGGAACCCCTATTCCTCTTGCTCCAATGGGTTCTTTCTCGATTCAGTAGTAGCATTGATACATATCTATTTGTCACCTTCGGACTTTACGCTACATTATTAATTGTGGCCTTGAAAAAGTTATTCGTCACATGGCAGCAGATATATATTTTTTTCGCCTATCTTAATTTCACGTTTTTCTACATCTACATTTTTGTAGGTAGCCGCCAAGGTTTTAGTATTATGTTCATGCTTATTGCTATAGGATTAATGCTTGCAGAAGAGAAAAAGTATAAGTTTTATTTATGCGCGATAGCATCAATTTTGTGCCATTATTCTGTTTTACCTGTAATACTATTCCTTGTTGCGTACAAAATGTTTAATATCAGCCTAAAGCCAGTTTTAGTTTTATGGATAGTATCAGCATTTTTATTCTTAACTAAGCAGAATACGATTCTGCTAAAAATACCGTTCATTTCTAAAATGGATTTCATAAGCTTATATACCTCAAACGTATTTGATTCATTTTCTGCCTCCACCTCTAATAATATTTTTTATTTTATCTTTAGTGCATTTTTCTTGATGTTGTCTATAATCCTATATAAAAAAATTAGTATGAGTGATGAAAAAAAGATAAAATATATTAAATTAATAACCTGCTATGCAGCATTTAACATATTCTATCTTTTGCTTGGTTACATAGCATTTTCTTATAGAGTTGCTATGTACTCCTGGTTTTTGGTTCCAATACTGGTGTACTACCCTATTCTTAATAATGAAAAGAAACAGACGTTGCTTCTTCCAATTTTAGTAACTGCAACTCTCATAATAGGATTAAGTACAACGATATTTGATTATTTCTTATGAACATTTAACCACCTTTCATTGTTATTAGATTTTGGTTTTTATTAGGTCTGAGTAGTTGTTTATCTTCGATCCAATCATTCGGCAACACATTTCTAGTTCTGGTGTTGCAGGGAGACTGCGCACCAAGAGAATACGAATTCTAATATAATAAATCCCTTCTTCACACTAAGATGGTTTGTTAATCTTAGTGTGACATTTCGGCTGAAAAACTCTGTAATCTAATCTTTAGTCGAGTTATTTGTGGAGGCGGTTGTAAATCAGTTGGTTTCATTGGCTGGTCGTTTACTCTTATCCCTGCCTTCACGTTGTGAATGACTTACAAGCTTGCAAAGCAATAGAATCCTAAACAACAGTACTTGTTGCCATTTGGAAGAAACCCTGGGGTATTGACTGTGTCCCTCCCACCAAATACTTTGAAAAAAATTATGAATGTTGCTAATGCAACTCCATGAGGAAGTAATTAAGTGTTTTTAGAGGGGAATTACCATCTCAAGCATAATGCGCTGGTTTTCACGATGGTTTAAAGGATTATAAGGAGAAGTAATAAGGTAAGTCAGAGTCTAAAGGTATTTAAAAAGGTCGAGATCCTTCCTAATGTTTATAGACCTTATATAGAACAGTTAGATGTGTAAACTCCCCTAGACTCACAACCTAATAATTAATCACAAAATAACCCATCCTAACCGTAGCGAACCTGCGGTTTTTTATTTATAATAATTATTATCTGGATTTCATAAAGCGTTCAAAAAATCTGTAAAAAGTCGTATTTTCGTGTGATATACTTAACACAGTGTTTTGAGATGTTGTGAAAGTGAATATTATGTAAAATATTCTTTAATATAACTGTACACAGTAATGAATAGAGACTAGGATGGTGAACTATCGATGCACATCGTCGTCGTTGGCCTGAATTATCGTACGGCTCCCGTGGAGGTTAGGGAACAGTTTGCTTTTGCGGAGAGTGATCTTCCGGCAGCGCTTCATCAATTGATGAAGACGAAGGGTGTGCTGGAAGGGGTCGTAGTAGCCACTTGCAACCGTACGGAAATTTATGTGGTCATGGACCGCCTTCATATGGGAGGGTATTTCCTCCGCGGTTTTATGGAGCAGTGGTTTGGAGTGAAAAATGAGCAATTTGCACAGCATATGTATATATATGAAGACGAGCAGGCGATTGCGCATTTGTTCCGCGTGACCTGCGGCCTGGATTCCATGGTGATTGGCGAGACGCAGATCCTGGGACAGGTGCGAAGTTCTTTTCTCACGGCTCAGGCTGAGGGTGTAACTGGAACTTGGTTCAATCGGCTATTTAAACAAGCGGTGACACTCGGCAAAAGAGCACATAGTGAAACGTCAATCGGCGAAAGCGCAGTATCTGTCAGTTATGCGGCAGTGGAGCTGGGCAAGCGGATTTTTGGCATGTTCACTGGTAAAAGAGTACTGATTCTGGGCGCCGGCAAAATGAGCGAGCTCACTGTAAAGCATCTATATAGTAGTGGTGCGGCTGAGGTGATTGTCGCTAACCGTACGCTGTCGCGTGCGATTGAACTGGCAGAGAAGTTCTCGGGTAAGCCAAGCACGATTGAAGATGCGCTAAAATCTCTTAATGAGGTAGATATCGTGATCAGCTCGACGGGAGCTGATGGGTATGTACTTTCGGCAGATCAGGTAGCGAATGCTATGAAGCGTCGCCCTTCGCGGCCGCTTTTTATGATTGATATAGCTGTACCCCGTGATATTGATCCTGCAGCGGCTAATGTGCCAGATGTTTTTTTGTATGATATTGACGATCTGGAGGGCATTGTGGAGAGTAACCTGGAAATGCGTCGGAGTGAAGCTGCGAAGATTGAAGTGATGATCGGTGAGGAAATGGATGAGTTCCAGCTGTGGCTTAAGACGCTTGGCGTGAGACCGGTAATTCGGGCGCTTCAAGATAAGTCGAATGCGATTCATGAGGAAACGATGGAGAGTCTGTTCAATAAGCTGCCTGAGCTGGACGAGCATCAGCGCAAGGTGATTCGTCGTTTGACCAAAAGCATTGTGAACCAGATGATGCATGATCCAATCAATGTAATTAAAGAGATGTCCGGTGGTAAGCAGGGGAATGAAGCTCTTGATTATTTCTCCAAAATCTTTGCGCTACAGGAACAGCTCGAATCTAATTCAGATGGCGGAGATTCCGCCCCGGTTAAGCAGTCTAGTTCCACAGAACGCACTGCCGGTAGCGGCGATTTTTCTGTGCCTAAGACGGTGCTTGCTCCGGCAGGCCTGTTGGGTAGGTGAGTGATATGCAACTGCTGAACGGAATATATGATGCCGCTCTGCTGCTATATGCCCTGAGCCTGCTGTTTGTTTTCTCGGATTGCCTTTATCGCAACCCGAGTGGGAAGCGGTTAGGCACGGGGCTTCTTGTTGTTGTGGCTCTTTTGCAAGCTGCAGGACTGGGGATTCGTTTCTCCCAGGAGAAGGGACTGCCCATTTTCACACCTTATGATTTCTTGTTCTGGTTTGCATTTAGTATTGTGCTGACTTCGCTTGCGGTGGCTTTTACACGTGGAGGCGAGTTTACGATTCTGCTGCTTAGTGTGGCTGGATTCTGTGTTTTTCTCCTAAATCGGGTGTGGCTGACGGCGGGGGGACATACGCTTGAGACTTGGAGCTCGGTGTATGGCTGGTTGACAATGCATGTGATTTTGGCCAATTTGAGCTTTGCTGCACTGACACTTGGGACGGTATTTGCAATATTGTACTTATTCCTGCACACCAGACTCAAAAGCAAGCAATGGAGTGACCGGATTCGTCGTTTACCGAACTTAGAGACTACAGATAAATATTCTTACACCGCTATTCTGGTGGGGACTCCTTTGCTGGCAATCTCTCTGGTGGTGGCTAGCTTATCTATTGTTTCTGAGGGACGGACACTATTATTGAAGGATTTAAAAGTACTAACGACACTTATTGGCCTTGGAATTTACATATTTTATATTATCTTTAAGAAATCCGGGCGGAAAAGTGGAGTAAGTATGGCTCGCTGGGCGATTTTAGGATATGCTTTTATTATCTTGAATTTTTTGTTGAATTCTTTATCTGGTTTTCACGGTTGGAGCGGGGAGTGAAGAGCATGACTCGGTATTTGCCCATAATGCTAGATTGTGAAAAGCAACAGGTTGTGGTTATTGGCGGTGGTGCCGTGGCTGAACGGAAGGTGAGTGGGCTACTGGAAGCTGGAGCGGTGGTTAAGATGATTAGTCCCTCTTTGACAGATACGCTTGCCTCTCTAGTGAAAAAGGGTCTCATGACCTGGCATGACCGCCCTTATGCTCCCGGAGATCTCCGTGGGGCCTTTCTCGTATATGCAGCCACTAACGATAGAACGGTTAATGAAGAGGTTGCGCAGGAGTCTAGGCGACTTGGCATTCATGTGAATGTGGCTAGCCATGCGGAAGCGGGGGATTTTATCACGCCCGGAGTTGTACGTAGGGGGCGTTTGACGGTAGCTGTATCTACTTCGGGTGCTGGTCCGTTTGCGGCTGCGAAGATTAAAAGTGTGCTTGAAGAGGCGCTGGATGCGGCGTATGAGCCATATTTGGATTTTGTACATACCATGCGAACCCGGATTAAGGAACAAGAATCTTCTGCTGAAGTTCGTGGCAGACTTTTGCGGAAGCTTGGGACGCTCGATGTGTTGAATGAAATGAGAAACGGTAGCTTTATCGCGTGGAGCCCGGAGGATATGGATGCTTGGATTGCTGATCATCGGGCGGAGTAAAAGTGCGCGTGGACACTGTGAAGATTACAAAATTAGGTTAGATTAATGATATGAATACGGCTAAAGTGGCTGAGATGGTCGAAAGAGCGGTATAAGTACCGTTGAATTGGGCTGGAGTGGCTGGAATGTCGAAAGAACGGTATAAGTACCGATGAAAATGGCTTAAGTAGCTGAAATGGTCGAAAGAGCGGTATAAATCCCGTTGAATTGGGCTGAAGTGGCTGAAATGATCGAAAAAGCGGTAAAAGTACCGTTGAAATGGGCTGAAGTAGCTGAAATGATCAAATAAGCGGTAAAAGTACCGTTGAATTGGGCTTGAGTGACTGGAATGGTCGAAAGAGCGGCAAAAATACCCCTAAATTGAGCTATAACGGACGAAGGAGCTAAATAAAGGGCACAAATGCCCTTTAATAGTGCGGAGTAGCTTTTGGTTAGTTTGGATTACTATATACGGTCTATGGTGAAGAGTAAGAGGCAGACGTAATCAGGAGGAATGGACAATGCGTAAGATTATTGTTGGGAGTAGACAGAGTGCGCTTGCGTTGACGCAGACAGGGCACGTGATTGCGGATCTGGAGCGACTGAGCGAGGAGCATGGTTTTGGATTCACTTTTGAGGTGAAAAAGATTGTTACCAAAGGGGACCGTATCCTAGATGTCACCTTGTCCAAGGTAGGCGGCAAAGGGTTGTTCGTGAAGGAAATCGAGCAAGCGATGCTGGACGAAGAAATCGACATGGCGGTGCACAGCATGAAGGACATGCCCTCCGAGCTGCCGGAGGGGCTGATCAACGGTGCTGTGCCGAAGCGCGTCGATCCGCGCGATGCACTGATCTCTAACGGAGGCGTCTCGCTAGACGAGTTGCCTCAGGGCGCACGCGTAGGCACAAGCAGCCTACGCCGCTCCAGCCAGCTAGCTGCGCTGCGGCCTGATCTGGTCATTGAGCCCGTGCGCGGCAACATTGACTCGCGGTTGGGCAAGCTGGAGAGCGGCGAATACGACGCGATCCTGCTTGCAGCAGCGGGGCTGTCGCGCATGGGCTGGCAGGATCGCGTCAGCGCCTACCTGCCGCCGGAAGTTTGCCTGCCCGCTGTAGGGCAGGGCGCACTCGGCATCGAGTGCCGCGCAGATGACGCCGACCTGCGGAAGCTGCTGGCGTTATATAACGACGCCGATACAGCGTTGACGGTGGCGGCGGAGCGCACGTTCCTTGGCGTGCTGAACGGCGGCTGCCAAGTGCCGATTGGTGCTCATGCGGTGCTTGACGCAGCCGCGGAAGCCACTACTGCGGAGCACAAAATAATCTCCTTAACCGGAATGGTGGGAACACCTGACGGTTCAACGATTTTGAAAGAAACTTGCACTGGGGTAGATCCAGTACAGCTCGGTGAAGAAGTCGCTAAGAAGCTGATCGCAAGAGGAGCGGAGAAGATACTGTCAGACGTTAGGGGATGAGGGGATTGACGGGGAAGGTTTATTTGGTAGGTGCAGGTCCCGGGGACGCAAAGCTGATTACTGTAAAAGGCCTCGAGTGTATTCGAAAAAGCGACGTGCTGGTGTATGATCGGCTGGCAAGTCCTAGATTGCTGAAATGCATGAAGCCCGGCGGCGAGAAGATTTATGTTGGTAAGCTGCCGGATCGCCACACGATGAAGCAGGAAGAGATTAATCAATTGTTAGTTGATCTGGCTTTACAGGGGAAAACAGTGGTGCGGCTGAAGGGTGGGGACCCTACGATTTTTGGCCGCGTAGGTGAAGAAGCGGAGCTGCTTCGCAAAAATGGGATCTATTACGAAATCGTACCGGGTATCACGTCGGCGATCAGCGTACCTGCTTATGCGGGTATACCTGTCACGCACCGCGATCATGCTTCTTCCCTGTCGATTATCACCGGACATGAGAGTCCAGATAAACTGGATCATTCCATTCATTGGGATAAAGTAACGAATGCCACGGGGACGTTAGTGTTCCTGATGGGCGTAGCTAAAATAGGATATATCAGCGCCCAGCTGATCAAGCATGGGCGTCCGCCAGAAACACCAGTGGCGCTGGTGCGCTGGGGTACTCGCGCAGATCAGGAGACACTGACGGGAACCCTCGCCGATATTGAGGCGAAGGTGAAGGCGGCGAATTTTCAGCCGCCGGCCGTCATCGTCGTTGGCGACGTGGTGCTGCAGCGTGAGCAGCTGAAGTGGGCCGAGGCGATGCCGTTATTCGGCAAACGCATCGTGGTGACACGGGCTCGGAGCCAAGCGAGCGAGCTGGTGGATATGATTGAGGAACTCGGCGGGGAACCCTACGAGTTCCCGGTGATCGAGACGATCATGCCGGAAGGCGCAGAGAAGAAGGAGAAGATTGTAGCGGCGTTTGGCGCGCTGGAATCGTACGACTGGGTATTCTTCACTAGCCCGAACGGCGTGGAGTTTTTTTGGCGCCACTTAGCGGAGCAGGGGGCGGACATTCGGGGGCTTCACCGCGCAAGGATTGCAGCGGTGGGGCCGGGTACAGCAGCCGCGCTGGCGCAGCGCGGGGTGATTGCTGAGGAGCTTCCGGCGAAGTTTCAGGCGGAGGGTCTGATTGAGAAGTTCGGTCCCCAGCTGCTGCCGGGGCAGAACGTGCTGTTGCCGCGCGGCGATCTGGGGCGCGACTGGCTGCCGGACAAGCTGAGAGAGCTTGGCCTTCAAGTCACAGACGTCGATACCTATGAGACGGTTGTGACGGGTGAGGATGACGACGAGCTGCTGAAGATGCTGGAGGAGGGGCGCGTTCACGCGGTGACTTTTACTAGTTCTTCAACGGTGCGCAATTTCATCCACATTCTTAAAAGAATGGGGCTCGAAGATCCACTCCCATTGCTAGCTAACGTGAAAATAGCCTGCATCGGGCCATTAACTGAGCAGACTGCCGTGGAAGCGGGGCTTACCCCGGGACTGCTACCTGAAGAAGCAACTATTAATAGTCTGGTGCAGGAACTCTGTCGCTGGAATGCGGAGACTAGGCTCAAGTAGTTTCATAGAGATAGGTGAGCAATAGCCCTATTAATATAAGTAACCTTAGACTGGTTGTAGTTTGTACAATAGAATCTCTTAAATTTAGAATCAATTCCAATTCTAAGTCTTTTCTATTGCACATTCTGCAATGAAATCAGATTGTTAACTAACTGGCAGTTAGACGGGCAAACTATAAATGTCCGTTGTGTCTATATATTTTATTTTCAGGAGGATGAACAAATGAGCTTTCCAATTACACGTCACCGTCGACTACGCGGTTCTGCTGGAATTCGTGGTATGGTGCGGGAGACAGTACTGAATGTGCTGGATTTTGTACAGCCTATATTTGTGACTTATGGAACAGGTGTGAAGAATGAGATTAGCTCGATGCCGGGCGTGTACCATTTTTCGCTGGATACTTTAAAAGCAGAAGTGGACGAGATTGCCGCACTAGGCATTCCGGCTGTACTGTTATTCGGGATTCCTGAAACGAAGGATGCAATCGGTTCTTCCGGTTTCGCAGAGGATGGAATTGTGCAAGAGGCTACTCGCTTGATCAAGCAGTGGTACCCTGAGCTGTTGGTCGTTGCAGATACCTGCCTTTGTGAATTTACGGATCACGGACATTGCGGGATGGTGCATACGCATACGGTAAACGGTGTGGTACACGGTGATGTCATCAACGATGCTTCGCTAGAGCTGTTGACCCGTACGGCGGTATCCCAAGCTAAAGCTGGAGCAGATATTATTGCACCTTCGAATATGATGGATGGATTCGTACACGCGATTCGTGCGGGACTAGATGAGAATGGCTTTGAACATGTGCCGATTATGTCGTATTCGGTCAAATATGCTTCGGCATTTTATGGCCCTTTCCGCGAAGCTGCGGATTCAGCGCCACAGTTCGGAAATCGCAAAACCTATCAAATGGACCCTGCCAATCTGCGCGAAGCGCTTCGTGAAGCAGAATCCGATGTGCTGGAAGGCGCAGATATGTTAATGGTGAAGCCGGCTCTGGCTTACTTGGACGTGATTCGTACGATCCGCGACCAGTTCGATTTGCCTCTTGTGGCTTACAATGTGAGTGGCGAATATTCCATGGTAAAAGCAGCAGCGCTACAAGGCTGGATTGACGAGCAAGCCGTTGTGCTGGAAATGCTGACTGGCATGAAACGGGCCGGAGCGGATATTATTATTACTTATTTCGCAAAAGATGCTGCGCGCTGGCTGCGTGGTTAATCTATACCTGTGTGACCAAGAACAGAATAGGAGTGAAGATAGATGAGTAATGAGCCAATGGCGCGTAAAGAGGAAGCGTCCCGCAAGGCTTTTGATGAAGCAAAACAATATATTCCCGGTGGGGTGAATAGCCCTGTACGGGCGTTCAAATCCGTAGGCTTGACTCCGATTTATGTGGATCATGGGATCGGCTCGCGTATTTATGATATCGACGGCAACAGCTTTATCGACTATGTATGCTCATGGGGACCGCTGATTATGGGTCATGCGCATCCTGAGGTTGTAAAGGCATTGCAGGAGACGGCGGTAAAAGGGACAAGCTTTGGTGCACCTACTTTACTTGAAACTGAAATGGCAAAAACGGTTGTCGAACGTGTAGCCTCTGTAGATATCGTACGTATGGTTAACTCCGGAACGGAAGCGACGATGAGTGCGATTCGTTTGGCACGTGGTTATACAGGACGCAGTAAAATTTTGAAGTTCGAAGGATCCTATCATGGTCACGCAGATAGTCTGCTTATTAAAGCGGGTTCCGGTGTAGCCACATTAGGTTTGCCGGACAGCCCAGGTGTTCCCGAAGGTGTGGCAGTAAATACAATTACAGTTCCATACAATGATTTGGAGTCCACTCAGATTGCTTTCGAACGTTTTGGCAGTGAGATTGCCGCAGTGATCGTAGAGCCGATTGCCGGCAACATGGGTGTTGTACCACCACTTCCGGGATTTCTGGAAGGACTTCGCAAGTTAACTTCAGACAATGGATCTTTGCTTATCTTTGATGAGGTAATGACAGGCTTCCGTGTCAATCGTGGCTGTGCTCAAGGCTTGTTCAACATTACTCCGGATATTACCTGCTTCGGCAAAGTTATCGGTGGAGGACTTCCAGTCGGCGCTTATGGCGGCAAAAGAGAGATTATGGAGCAAATCGCTCCTACGGGACCGATCTATCAGGCTGGCACACTTAGTGGTAATCCATTAGCGATGGCGGCAGGACTCACTACGCTGCAGCTACTGACATCGGAAGTTTATGATCGTCTGGAACAATTAGGGGCGCGTCTGGAGGCAGGCTTGAAAAAGAATGCAATCGAGACCGGTGTTCCGCTGACAATTAACCGCGTGGGCTCGATGGTCTGTCCGTTCTTCACGGAAGGACCAGTAACTAACTTTGAAACGGCCAAGACTAGCAACACGGATCTATTCCGTCGTTATTTTGGTCATATGCTGAGCCAAGGCATTAGCGTGCCACCTTCACAGTTTGAAGGCATGTTCGTGTCGGCTGCGCATAGTGAGCAGGATATTGATGATACCATTGAGGGCCACTATAATGCCCTGAAGGCCCTTTGAGTATTGGAGCCGGAGAAAGAACCGGTGGTGGAGCTTGGACTAGACGTGGGGAGTGGCTGGAAGTAACACCCGGCAAAATCATTACAGGAGCCGAGGATTCTGAAGCTGCAATTGATAAGTGGCTGCTGGAAACTGTAGGTATGCCTGAGAAGCTTCATCTGCGTCTGCGCCGCGAGGGGGGCATTCAGTGGAAGGGAGATCGACTGCGACTGGCACTTTTTCCGGATCGTGAAGCCGGCATTGAACCAGTATGGGAAGAGCTTGAAGTGTTGTATGAGGATGATTTTTGCTTGGTTGCGCACAAGCCGGCAGGCATGGCAGTTCATCCGGATGGCAGTGGCTTAGGTGTAACGCTGGATCATCTTGTAGCTGCGCATTATGTCGCCTCCGGTGATAGTGTAGCTGTAAGGCATATTCACCGACTGGACAAGGATACAACAGGTCCGGTGATGTACGCGAAGAATGAGTTCGCACAGCTTGTCCTAGACGAGAATATGCGTGACAAAAGCATCTCGCGGCTCTACGCCGCGATCGTCGAAGGCACAGTGCCGCCTACACTTAAAGTGATCGACGCGCCGATAGGACGCGATCGTCATCATGCGGCGCGGAGAAGAGTCTCACCCGGCGGACAGTCCGCCGTGACTCGAATCATCGGACGCGAAGCACTGCATGGCGGGAGCCTGGTGCATGTGCAGCTGGAGACCGGACGGACGCATCAGATTCGCGTCCATCTCAGCCATATGGGTCATCCCTTGTATGGGGATGCGCTATATGGCGGCCCGGTCTGGGCTTCCAGTGCCGCCGGCCGACATGCGCTCCATGGCGAGCTGCTGTCTTTCCGCCACCCTTGGAGCGGTGAACAACTGGAAGTAAGCGATCCGTGGCCGGAGGATATGCTTCAGCTGCGGGAGCTGCTGTCTGAAGCGCCTTGACGGCTTCGTTATAAACCTGAGAATCGTGGTATCAGCAAATGCTGGTATTACGGTTCTTTTTTTATCTATTTTTTCGTAGGGTATATAATTTTCTGTTTTTTCAGAAAGAAGCATCTATCTATGTCCTAATAGCAAAAGCAGCATATAATACTTTGTTCATGCGGAGTAGTTCATCTATTGGCCGGCAGATAGGTTTGAATGGTCCCTGAATTTATGAAATTAATAGCATCCTGTCCGGTTAGTGCCACCAAAGTTGTCATGCCTTTCTGTTTGAAGCATATACATGTGGGGAGTAACATTTTGGGCTTATGCTCTGGGCCTGTCTCAGGGTTAGATTATGCCAAGAAGGAGGACATATCCCGTGTTTGATCAGTCCCACGGCTTGCGGTTTGATATTTATGAACGCATTCACCTATCGGAAGAGCTTCCGGGAATAGCTGAGCTGGAGGAGGTTGAACTACTTCCGGAAATCCAGGTGATTCAGCGGGAGGATCGTGCCGAGTTATATGGTCAGCTGTTGCTTACCGGACTCTACCGGAGTGAAGATGACCGAACACAACGTCTGGAGCATGCTATTCCCGTAGAAATCACTGTTCCGCTTACACGCGTCAGCTCGATTGAAGATATCGGGGTGGAGATCGAGAATTTTGATATTGATCTGCTCACGATGCGCACAGTGAATATAACAGGCGTATTATCACTGCGGGGAATCGGTGGTGCGGAGCCTCAACCACAACCGGCCTGGCAGCAGGAAGAGTACACAGTTGCTTATTCCCCTCTCAGTGATGACAGGGTAATCGAAGCATCTGCAGAGAACCAAGAGCACGAAACTGATGCACTTTATGAAAATTCACAGTGGACCTTTGGCGAGGATGCATCGGAGGTTGCCGTAGAAGAACATGAGCATGCTGAAGCTAATGCAGACGCATCAGAGGCTCCACTGGTCTCAAGTGGAGCTGGTCATTCGTCCCCTATAGTGAATTTCTCATCCGCTCATGAGAAGGACAAGGGCGCGAAAGCTCGGACGCATAGTCTGGATTCGCAAACAGAGGATTCCAAAGCAGGAATAGCGGATTACTGGTTTAAAGCTGAGTCACAGAATGAAGCTGAGGCCACTCAGCTGAATCAAGTTAGCCTGGCGAGTCAAGCGGATCAGGAGCAAGAAGCTGAATATACTTTTGCTTCAAGAGAAACCGCTGTTCCAGCAGCTAATGCTGATGCGGATCAAGATATTGCCGTATTCGCTTCGGAAAACGAGGCCAATAATGAGCTTCATGCACAAGAAGAGAATGCTCAGCCGATTCACGAGAATACGAATGAAGTTTTTGTTTCTCAAGAGACTGTGCCACAGTCAGAGGAGAAGCAAGATCTTAAGATTGCGCTAGGAAGCAAGAAAGATGCTGAGGCTCCAGTCAAAGAACATCTCACCTTCTCTTCATTACTCAGCTCTAGTCGTTCTCGTAAAGAACAAGAGGCTCTCCTATCTGAAGGAAATGCATCGGCTGCAGCGATCATTCCAGAGGCCGGAAATAATACGGAGTGGAAGAGCAGATTCATTGCTGGAGCAGATGGCGCTAACCTATTCCGTAAGGTTCGCCTTTGCATCGTGCAGCGTGAAGAAACGCTGGATACAATCGCAGAGAAATATCAGCTAAGTGCGCGGGAGCTGGGAATGTATAATCGATTGTCTGGGCAGAGTGTAGAAGAAGGGCAAGTGTTGTACATTCCGTAATTGAATTACAATGCGTACTCATATGAATAGGTGAATCCCGATCTGATAGTAGATCGGGATTTTTGTCAAATATAAGAATATATAAGTTTCACGTTATACATTATCCTTATATTTCTCAAATAAACGCTTACCCTCCGTAAAAGGATGTCGAAGGCGTTTATTCTTGTGTGACCGGAGAACGTTAGAATGTGGGGTATCTAACCAACGCAGAGTGATGAATCGAATGAAAATTCGACATATGCACGCTATAAGTCGAAATTCCGCTTAAAGTCCCGCTGTAGAAGCCTATTCAGGTTGACTAGGGATGACTCAAAATGTATTATGGAGTAAGCAATATCTAAGTAAAGACTGGGAACGGGAAGAGTAGGCGGTCAGCCCTTCAGAGAGCGGAATGCAAGTGCTGTGACATTCCGTAGGATACAGCCACCGAAGTCGCCCCGGAGTCGCCCTTCTGAGCTTGTCTTCATGGATATGAAAGATAAGTTAGGATGTGGCCGGTAGCAGCCGTTATCTGTACGAGTGTCGCGCTAAGCTTCTGAACCGTAAGGTGAAAGAAGTGCAGGTTTATTTTTCATTGGCGCGAAACAAAGGTGGTACCGCGAAAGAATGGCCTTTCGTCCTTTGAGACGAGGGGTCTTTTTGTTTTTTAGAAACCAACTACAAGTAACCAAGTGGAGGTATCAAAGAATGGCTGACCAAAACAATCTAACAGCGGCAGAGTTGCCGAACTTGCAAGATACAGCGGCAGATGCTGCCGCTGCAAATGATTCTAAGAATGAAATGCCAACCACGTATGATCCGAAATCGGCAGAAACCAAGTGGTATTCCTATTGGACAGAGGGTGGATATTTCCGTGCAGGCGGGCGTCCAGATGCAAAAGCATACAGCATTGTAATCCCGCCACCAAACGTAACGGGAATGCTGCACATTGGTCATGCGCTTGATTTTACGCTTCAGGATATCCTGATTCGTACAAAACGGATGCAAGGCTTCGACACGTTGTGGCTACCAGGTACGGACCATGCCGGTATCGCAACGCAGACAAAGGTAGAGCAAAAGCTGCGTGAGCAGGGAATTTCTAGACATGATCTCGGCCGCGAGAAGTTCCTGGAGCAGGTGTGGGACTGGAAAGATAAATATGCGAACACCATTCATGAGCAGTGGGCTAAGATGGGGCTTTCCCTTGACTATTCCCGCGAACGTTTTACCCTGGATGAAGGGTTGTCGAAAGCTGTACGCGAGGTATTCGTTAAGCTCTATAATAAAGGCTTGATCTACCGCGGCAAACGCATTATCAACTGGGACCCGGCGGCTCGTACAGCATTGTCGGATATCGAGGTTGAATATAAAGAAGTTAATGGTCACTTGTATCATCTGCGTTACCCGCTCAAAGACGGTAGCGGATTTATTACAGTAGCGACCACACGTCCGGAGACCATGCTGGGTGATACAGCGGTTGCTGTTCATCCGGAAGATGATCGTTATAAAGATCTGATCGGCAAAACGTTGATCCTGCCGATTATTGGCCGTGAGATTCCGATTATCGCTGATGATTATGTAGACAAAGAGTTTGGTAGTGGTGCGGTTAAGATTACACCAGCTCATGATCCGAATGACTTCGAGATGGGTCAACGTCACAATTTACCGCAGATTAACGTAATGGATGAGAGCGGTACGATGAATGAAGAAGCAGGACCTTACCAAGGTCAAGACCGGAGTGTATGTCGTAAGGCCATTACTGCTGACCTGAAGGAGCAAGGTGTGCTGATCAATATCGAAGATCATGTGCATCAAGTAGGACACAGTGAACGCTCTGGAGCGGTTGTTGAGCCGTACTTGTCCACACAATGGTTTGTAAAGATGCAGCCACTGGCTGAAGCTGCCATCAATGCACAGAAGGATGGGAACGGGGTTAACTTTGTACCGGACCGTTTCGAGAGAACTTACCTGAACTGGATCGAGAACGTACGTGATTGGTGTATTTCCCGTCAGCTGTGGTGGGGACATCGTATTCCAGCATGGTATTCCGAGTCTACTGGTGAATTGGTTGTGGCAAATGACGAGGAAGAAGCGCGCCGGATCAGTGGTCTAACCGACTTGAAACAGGACGAAGATGTACTGGATACCTGGTTTAGCTCTAATCTGTGGCCTTTTGCCACACTAGGATGGCCAGATGAGAACAGTGCAGATTTCAAACGCTATTATCCGAACGATGTGCTCGTAACAGGCTACGATATTATTTATTTCTGGGTAGCGCGGATGATCTTCTCAGCTCTTGAATTTACCGGAGAAAAACCTTTCTCAGATGTATTGATGCATGGTTTGGTACGGGATTCCGAAGGTCAAAAAATGTCCAAATCACTCGGGAATGGCGTAGACCCCCTTGAAGTAATCGAGAAGTATGGCGCAGATGCAATGCGTTACATGATTTCTACCGGAAGTACAGCTGGACAGGATCTACGCTTCCGTTGGGAAAAGGTTGAGCAGGCACGTAATTTCGCCAATAAGATCTGGAATGCATCACGCTTCGCGTTGATGAATTTGGAAGGCGTAAGCTTTGAAAATATTGACATTTCGGGTGAGCTAAGTACTGCTGATCGCTGGATTTTGCACCGTCTGAACGAAACTTCTCGTGAGATTACGCGTCTAATTGACTCGTACGAGTTCGGTGAGACCGGTCGCCAGCTGTACAACTTCATTTGGGACGATCTATGTGACTGGTATATTGAGTTCGCGAAGCTGTCACTTTACGGATCAGACGCCGCGGCCAAAGCGAAGACACAGTCTGTACTTGCCTATGTACTAGACCGCACAATGCGCTTGATTCATCCGTTTATGCCGTTTATTTCGGAAGAAATCTGGCAGCACCTTCCGCATGAAGGGGAGACGATTACGCTGGCTGCATGGCCGGAGTATGATGCTGCTCTGGAGAATCCGCAAGCCGTAGCGGAAATGAACCTGCTGATGGATGTAATCCGGGCCGTTCGTAATATCCGGGCTGAAGTGAATGTACCGATGAGCAAAAAGGTTGAATTGATCATCAAAGCGGGTAATGAAGAGACGCTGAGTATTATCACCCGTAACGACAACTACATTGGACGCTTCTGTAATACGTCTTCCTTCGAAGCTGGCCTGAATCCAGAAACGCCGGATAAGGTAATGTCCGCTGTAGTAACAGGAGCAGAACTGCTTCTGCCATTGTCGGGACTCATTGATATTGAACAAGAAATCGCTCGTCTGGAAAAAGAAGTGCAGACGCTGAACAGCGAAGTAGAACGCGTAGAGAAAAAGCTGAGCAATCAAGGCTTCGTGGCCAAAGCTCCTGCTAAAGTTATCGAAGAGGAACGGGCGAAGCAGGCAGATTATTCTGCTAAACGTGAGAAAGTACTTGCCCGCATCGCAGAGCTGAGAGGATAAGAGACATGGATGACCTAAATCGGGGCGGAAGTACCGCCCCTCTTGCGACATACACCGAAGCGGTTGATTGGATCAAGAGCCTAATCCCTTTTGGGATACGGCCAGGTTTAGATAGAATCGAGATGTTGATGGACAAGCTGGGAAATCCGCACCGTCGGCTGAAGTTTATTCATGTGGCGGGTACGAACGGCAAAGGTTCAACTTGTGCTTTTTTGACTAGTGCACTTATACAAAGCGGCTATTCAGTAGGCACCTTTACATCTCCGTATATTACAAAGTTCACGAACAGGTTCCAATATAATAATACGGACATCTCTGAAGAAACGCTTGTCGAGCTGGTTAACCAATTACGTCCACTAGTCCAAGAAATTTCGGAAACGGAGTTTGGCTCACCTACGATGTTCGAGGTAACTACAGCTGTAGCCATTCTATTTTTTGCGGGCGTCTCTTGTCCTGATGTTGTCGTATGGGAGACCGGGCTTGGGGGAAGGCTGGATGTAACGAACATCGTGACTCCGATTGTTTCTGTGATTACTAATGTTGGTCATGATCACATGGATATTTTGGGAGATACGCTAGAGAAGATTGCAATGGAGAAAGCCGGAATTATTAAGACGGGCGTACCTGTTGTTAGCTGCGTAACTCAGCCGGAAGTCGTAGCGGTTCTGAAAGAGAAAGCAGCGGCTTGCCGCTCTACTCTTTATCTTGCCGGAGAAGATTTTAGCTATGAGGCTAATGAAATCCGTGAGGATGTGCAGACTTTTCATTTTAAGGGTCCCTTTCGTTCGCTTGAACTTGGGATTGTAATGAAAGGCGAGCACCAGATTAGCAATGCGGCAGCTGCCATGATGGTACTTGAGGTTCTGCGTCAGTATATGGCCTTTATGCTTGAGGATGAAGATGTGCTTGAAGGTTTGCGCCACGCATTCTGGGCTGGAAGGCTGGAAGAGGTAAGCAAGTCTCCAAGGATTGTACTGGACGGAGCACATAATCCGGAAGGTGCGGAGAGTCTTGCAAAAAGTCTGCCTCAGCTCTATCAATACGGTAAATTAAATTTACTTATGGGAATGCTGTCAAATAAGCATCATGAATCCTACTTTAAGCATATACTGCCTATAGTGGATACGCTCATCCTGACCGAACCGGATTTCCAGAACAAAATGGACGTGGAGAATCTGCAAGTTATCGCAGAAAGTCTGCGGGAGAAATATGCCAAGGAAAACTTGGCAATCATAGTAGAACATAATTGGGGAAAAGCGCTGCAGCTACTGAAGTCGATTACAGCGGAGGATGACCTTGCCGTCGTATCTGGTACGCTGTATTTAATCTCTGACGTACGCGGTACACTTTTGCAGCAACCCGATACTGAAAAAGGCTGGTGACGACTGTTGGATACTACTGAACGTGTGCATTTTATAGGGATCGGCGGCTACGGAATGAGCGCGATTGCCCGGGTAATGCTAGAAATGGGATATACAGTTACGGGCTCCGATGTGGCTGCCCAAGAATTAACGGATAAATTGATTGCTAAAGGTGCCAAGATTTATATCGGGCATACAGCAGAACAAGTAAAAGGTGCGGATCTAGTCGTATACTCTACGGCTTTGTCTAGTGATAATGTGGAATGGGTGGAAGCTGAGCGTCTTAAGATTCCAATTCTGCATCGTTCGCAAATGTTAGCCCGTTTATTGAATGAACGTAAAGGGGTAGCCGTTGCTGGAGCACACGGGAAAACTACCACCTCCTCCATGATTGCACTTGTGATGGAAGAGTGCGACGTTGATCCAACGTATATTATCGGTGGAGAGATTATGAATGTAGGTACGAATGCAAAGGCGGGACAAGGTGAGTTTGTAGTAGCGGAAGCGGATGAGAGTGATGGCTCTTTCCTGCACTATCACCCTTGGCTTGGGATCGTTACGAATGTTGAAGCGGATCACTTGGAAAATTACGACGGAGACTTTAACCGTCTTAAAGCTGCATACGTGCAGTTCATGAACCAAACGCGCGAAGATGGAACTGCTATAGTATGCGCTGATGACGAGAATGTGATCTCTCTTTTACCTGAAGTAACAGGTAAGGTGATTACTTATGGCATCAAGTCGAACACTGCAGATTATATTGCCACTGATATCGTTCTAGGCGATCGTCAGGTATCGTACACGATGAATCATAATGGAGAAGTGCTTGGACGGATTGAACTCTCTGTTCCCGGACAGTACAATCTTTATAATTCAATGGCAGCGGTAATCGCTTGTTTGAAATCAGGGATTTCTTTCGAGAAAATCGCTGAAGCGATTGTGAAATTCCATGGTGCGAAGCGCCGTTTTCAAGTGCTCGGAGAAGTCAATGACATTCTGGTCATTGATGATTATGCGCATCATCCTACAGAGATTCAGGCAACGATCAGTGCTGCCAAGGCAACAGGAAAACGGATTATTGCGGTATTCCAGCCTCAGCGCTATACACGTACTTTCTTCCTGTTAGATGCTTTCAGCCGTGCCTTTAGCGAAGCCGACGAAGTCATCATCACCGATATTTACTCTCCGGCTGGAGAGAAACAGATCGAAGGTGTTACTTCTGCGAAGCTGGTTGAGCTAATTGTTAAGAACAGTAATGCGGGCGCGAGACATCTGCCAACCAAAGAAGATGTTCTAGCTGATCTGACACCTCGTATTGCTCCAGGTGATCTGGTGATTACGATGGGCGCAGGCGATATCTGGAAGGTCGGATACGCACTGGCAGACGGGTTGAAGAAGAAGCATTAAGTTTACAAGTTGAGGCTAAATCGAGGATATTTATATTCTCTATTCAATAGCACTTCCCCAAAATTTCGTTCAGATAATCCTTGTGTTTATCTGAAGGGAGTTTAGAGGGAAGTGTTTTTTTTGGTATTGTTAACGTATTTACTGATATAGTTATAAAGTGCTATAGTGCTGTCAGAAGAGGATCGATTTTTCAACGTATATTTGGGATCCCCACAAAGTACCTGAATACGTTATCGAAGCAAAGCCGCACTTTGGGGGGATATTTTCGCATAGGTGGTGACGTATGAGCTCCCTGCTTGAAATTAGAACACTGATTTATTTGTTTATTTTCGGAAATTTATTTATATTGCTGCTTATAACCAATTATCGAAGTACCGCTGTTAAAGATACAGCCTCCACCTTGTTCATCCGATCAAAGGAAGTGCAGCTACTCTTTTGGTGTTCGGTTTTATTATGGGATTATCTCCCTCATGCGTTGTCCATTCCGCTTAGCAATGCTCTGATCCTTGGAGGGTGCTGTCTAGAAATTACAGCGTTACTGCTGATGATGGGAGTACTGGGGCCAAAAATAAAGCGATATTACATCATCCTTTCGGTATTGAGCATAATTAGTTTTAGTATCATCGCATTATTTTTTAATCATTCCAACTTGCGCATCGCTTGTACTTCACTTTGGTCTATACTATTTATAGTTTATCCAGCTTATCATCTAACTGTGAATAAAAAGGCTACCCCTCTTCAAAAAATATTAGGCGTATTATTTTATGTATTTGCAGCGATTATGCTGATGCGGGCGCTTGTTGCATTGATTTGGGAGCCCGAGATGAATGTGTTCTCAACAAATCTCACGCAATATTTGTATTATTTGGGGATGTATTTATTATTTATCGTAGGGGCTGCCGGTTATATTCTTCTCTCAAATGAGCATTCCTTCGTCAAACTAAAAAGAATAGCCAGTTATGATGATTTGACGGGGATCCTAAACCGTGGAGCATTTCTTCAGGAAGCGGAGATAAAGCTTAAAAAGGCATTTCGGGCGCAGGAGTACTTCTCATTTTTGCTATTGGATTTGGATTATTTTAAACAGGTCAACGATACTTATGGTCATGATACCGGTGACATTGTGCTGGAAGAGTTCGCATCGACGATTAAAGATAATCTCGGAAATGGCGATTTGTTTGGCAGACTAGGGGGCGAGGAATTCGCAGTCATACTCTGTGGGGTAGATGAGCAGAGCTGCGACCAGAAAGCTGAAGCGCTTCGTGAGGCGATAATGAATACTTCCACTAATAAGGTTCAACAGGGGTACACAGTTAGTATAGGTGTAATTACGATCATGCCAGATCAGGAGATTTCGATAAATAAGTTGTACAAGCTAAGCGACAAGGCATTATATCAGGCCAAACAAGAGGGAAGAAATAGAGTCATCAGATACCGATATGTATACTGAGAGTCAGGAATACTAGGGGAGGTGAACTTCACTTATATGCATCTGGATCTCCAGACACTGCTGGTGTGTCTCTTTTTGTGGCAATCGTTCACGGTGCTGCTTATCGTGGTGTATCGTTTGCGTTATCCGCAGGAACAGACTTCTTCATTGTTTATCACAGCAAAATATTTGCAACTAGCAGCCTTGATCCTCTTATTACTGAAGGATTTTATAGATACACCACTTAGTCTACCAATCATAGCACTTCTTGCATTGGCTGGAGGCACGCTCGAAAGCTTGGCGCTTCTAATGCTTCTCAGAGTATTCGGGAGCAAAGTGGAGAGATATTATTCTATATTATTCGGAGTATCCATTCTAGTTGTGGTGCTTATGTATTTGTTGATGCCTAAGGATCCTCTCTTTATTCCAGTCGCTTGTCTGGCTGGAGTTCTGATTATAGCCTATCCTGCTTATATACTATGTCTGAAGGTCATGGAGACTTCGCTACAAATAATAATAGGACTGCTATATTGTCTTGTCATCTTGTCGTTGGCGGGGAGAGCCTTAGAACCGCTGTATTCCGTATTAGGAATCAATACACAAGTTGCACAATTTCTTTATTTGTTTTTTTATCTCGGGATTTATTTGTATATGTTTCTAGGAACCGCGGGAATTATGCTCCTTTATAGAGAAGATTCCTTTGCAGAAATGGAGCGGGTAGCAACTTATGATGAGTTGACCGGTATTTTGAATCGCAGGTCGTTCGTTCTGCGTGCTCGGCCTTTAATAGCTGCTTCAGCGATGAAGAAGCTGCCCTATTCTTTTTTACTGCTGGATGTCGATCACTTTAAGAGCATAAATGATAATTACGGCCATAATACAGGTGACCAAGTCCTAACTGATTTGGCGTCTAAAATAGAGCAACAGCTTGGTCATGGTGATCTGATCGGAAGATTTGGGGGAGAAGAGTTCGCAGTGCTCCTGCACAGAGCCGATGAGAAGAGTAGTGATGTTATTGCTGAAGGAATGCGCACAGCTGTTATAGGTTCAATGATTCATGGCGTACCGCTGCACTACACGATAAGTATTGGAGTCATTACGATAGAATCGGGTGAACGTTTTTCTCTAAATAATCTCTACAAACTTTGTGATAATGCATTGTATCAAGCTAAGAAAAAGGGTCGGAACTGCGTTGTTAGAAGCTATGAAATATAAAAGTGTCTTCCTTTCGTCATTAGATGAGGAAGACACTTTTTTGTTTGCATAGGGAATAGTTCAGAATACCTAACGAGTATAAAATTTTGGAATAGAAAATTCATGTTCATGTATTACTGGAAAAGTAGTTTTTTTGCTTGAATCTTCAAAAAAATAGCGATATATATAGGTTTATCGCAATGATTTTCGAATAAAGCATGAAAATATATAAAAATTTTAAAGGTTTCCCTATAAATCGACAAAAATTTTATGTGAAATGAGTTACTATTGAACTGCATCTAAAGTTGCAGTGATAAGTAGAGAGAATTTATATAAAAATTCAAGGAGCCAGAGTCATGCGAGAAAGAATGCTGTTCCTTTCAGCACAGAATCAAAGCGCAGAGGATCTAGAAGGAGAAATGAGAACAGGGAGTATTCTCGAGATTTTGCTAGGGAAATTTGATATTGATTTGCTGACGTATGCCAGTACGCACAAGGATATGTCTACAAATGATGGAACTGCACTAACGGTTCATTACATTAACGGGTGCATTACCTCGTGGAGATCTATGCTGCGTCCCTTACATATATTACGGAATTTCACTAATCGGAGTCATGCGGAGAAAGACATGAAGAGTACCATCATGGAACTTTGTAGATCGAATAATTACAGACATGTATTTATATCGCATAGCTTGCTGGGAAATTGCATTGATATGGTTCGTAATCTGCTTCCTGAGGCCAGTGTTATTACAGATACGTATCGTTTTGAGAGCGGGCTTGCCGTTGGAAAAGAAATTGGGAAGCCGAGCAGCAGTAATCCTTATTATAAACTAAATGAGGCTTTGGTTCGGCGGAATAAGCGGAGACTAATGAATAAAACGGGTGTACTCTTGGCCACCTCGGAATGGGATGCCCTTTCATTCAAATCTCTATCCTTTGCGGATGCCCGTAAAGTTCATGTTGTTCCTCATTTCATAAAAATGAATGAATACGACGCTTTTACTGAGCCTGTTGCAAAAGAAAATTCAATGGTTCTGCACTGGAATATGAACACCAGACAGGGGATTAAGGCTGCTCAAAACTTCTTTAAGAAAAGCTACCCTTTGATTAAAGAACAAGTGCCTGATATCAAGTGTTACATCACCAGTCATGAGGTTCATATGGATGTATTGTCGCTTGTAAAGGATGATGTATCAGTTATTATCACTGGACCTTTGAAACCGTCTGCTGATTATATACGTCGTGCTAAAGCGGTTCTTGTGCCGATCCTTGAAGGTTGTGAAGTCTCCAGAAATATTCTGGAATCATGGGCACTCAAAACGCCGGTGGTTACAAGTTCTATAGTATGCGAGCGATTGAACTGTGAGCATAACCGTAATATTTTGCTTGCTAATACCTCAGTTGATGTTGTTGCTAGCGTAATAACGTTGTTAAAGAATCCTGAGATGGCAACGATTATTGCTGATCGGGCGCATCGCACATTGTTGAAGGATTACGAAGTGAATTATGTGAAGAATAAGATTCTTAGTCTTGTGTAAAAGGTACGCCCGAGAAGGCTCTGCCTGCAGTATATAAAAAACCCGCGAGGACGTTTTAGGGTCCTACGCGGTTTTTTTCATTTTTGTATGATTTTACAGCAGGTTGCGGCGTAATTCTTCTGGAGATTTCGGAGACAACATTCCAAGTGGAATATCGAATACTGTACGCGCTCCACTCTGTCCTTCTTGACTCATACGCTGAGCGGCTCTGGCATAGGCCACGAGAACACTAGCTGTAAATTCTGGATTGCTCTCCAGCTTCAGGCCGAATTCAACAATCTGCTTCGTACCTTCCCCTGTTACACCACTGCGAATAACAAACCCGCCGTGCGGAATTCCGCTATGCTGAGCTGCCAATTCTTCTTCAGTGATGAAAGTAACCGTAGTATCATAATCTGCAAAATAGTTCGGCATGTTCACGATTTCTGCACGAATGCGTTCTTGATCTGCTCCTGCCTCAGCCACTACAAAACACTCTCTAAGGTGTTTTTGGCGAGTGGTAAGCTCTGGTGTTTCACCAGCGCGAATGGCCTCAATAACCTCTTGTACTGGAACGGTATATTGTACACCAGCTTTAACTCCATCTACTCTGCGGATCGCATCGGAGTGGCCTTGGCTAACGCCTTTGCCCCAGAAGGTGTATTCTTTACCTTGTGGAAGAATAGCTTCAGCGAGCAGACGATTCATTGAGAATAAGCCTGGATCCCAACCAGTAGAAATTACGCTGAGTGTTCCACCTTGTTTAGCTGCGGCGTCAACGGTCTCGTAGAACTCGGGGATTTTGGCATGAGTATCAAAGCTGTCCACGGTATTAAACATCCGGGCAATGGCTGGTGTTTGTTCTGGCAGATCGGTAGCCGATCCTCCGCATAGAATCATAACATCCACTTTACCCTTATATTGTTCGACGGCAGAGATATGTTCGAACTTCACACCGGCTTCTCCGGCTTCCAGTTGTCCAGGTTCTCTGCGCGTAAAGATCGCAACTAGCTCAATATCTTCACTTTGGTTGATAGCCTTACGTACACCTTTTCCTAAATTTCCGTAGCCTACAATAGCTGCTTGAATTTTTTGTTTCAGAAGAAGCCCTCCTAATCAGTAGTGAACTAAAGCATCATTTCTAGCTTACCTAGTATAGTGTACACTTTTAGCTCTTTTTATATAGTATATAAAAGGTACATGTAATGTAAACTGAATCTGCATAATCTTTCATAATTCCTATGGCTTAAAAATAGCATATCTCTCTATTGTCTATCATATATTTACTTATAGATTAGATGAGGTGAGGTGTAACTGTTGAATAACGGAAGAATGACATTCCGATTTGACGTGAACAAGGACGAGCCTAAACCAAAGCCTAAAGTGGTGGAGCGCTGGTCAAATGGCGGATTGGGCACAGCTGAAGAGTACGCTGAGGGACTGCGTCAAGAGGTAGGTCCAGCACAGCAAACATGGCTTTATGAGCCTGATTTTCGTTCCACGCATGAGGCACCACCGGAAGATTCCTATGACTATTACTCGGGTACTGTAGATCCACGCCAGGAAGAATGGGACGAACAGGATAAGGATTTTAGATATACACAGCAATCGTACCTTCTGTCAGATATGGTTTCGGATAGCAGGGATAAATTAGAGAATGTATCCTCTGGCAGTTACGGAGGCTCTTATCATACTCGACGTCCTTCGTATTGGTGGAAATTAGCTCTTTCTGTTACGGGAGCCATCGGCACAGGGGTACTGCTTGGTTATGCTGCACTTTCTTTCTTTTACGGAGGGAATATGGACAGCAGCTCTGGAAATGGGACAGCAGACATGGCGGCTACTTCAGTGCAGTCCAGTGGAGCTAAAGATCCGGCAGGTGTAGGTACATCAGGATTACCAGTGACGGGTACTGAAAATGCAGGGAAGAACACCATCCCAGTTCAAGTAGCTGCGCAAAGCTATTATCTGCTGCAGTACGGAGTATTCAGTACACCTGCAGGCGCTGAAGAGGCTCGCCAGGAGCTGTTAACTGCAGGTTTGGCCGCGGGTATGGATCCTGCCGACGGCAATCGTGTGTATGCTGGAATATCATCCGACCGTGAACAGGCCAAGCTACTTAGCAGCGGACTAAAGAATCAGGGTATTGAGCTGTATGTGAGAGAGGTGGCACTTCCCGGGGCTGAACAGCTTGTCTATACCGGTAATGCAGAGGAAGTGAAGGACTATTTCTCCGTGAGTGGGCAGCTGCTCAGTGAACTAAGCAGTCAATCTGCTTCTTTACTTAGCGCTGGCCAAACTAGTACGACAGCAAATACCCCCGCTATGAGTGATCTCCATCTGCAATGGAGTGAAGCAGTAAAAGTGCTGGAACAAGGCGTATCTCCTGAAGCCAAAAGCATTTGCGCAGCGTTAGAGAAATCAATGAGCCAAGGGATATCAGCCTGGAGTGAATATAACAAGAACAAGGCTCAGGGTCTACTTTGGGAAGTGCAAGAATCGATGCTGAGCTTTTTGACTAGCCAGAAACAGCTGCTAACTGCAATGAATTAACTGATAGATTGTTGACATTAAAGACAGCGAGCCTCCAGATGTGGGGGCTTGCTGTTTGGGCGCGAAAGAGGAAATTATCCCTATATAACTTAAACTATAATTGATACGGAGGATGGTATCGCTCCGCAACTTTTAGTGCAAATGGTGGTAAACATTACCGTAAGGGATTTTACGTTTGTATTGATCACAATTTCACCGTATAATAATTAGGGTGTCAAAAAATGGCGAGGGAAGACTGAGATGAAGAAGAAAAATGTAGGAACACTGCTGTTATTTCTAATTCTAGGCTGGCTGGCTGGAGCCTGGATCGCCAAGCTGCTGCAGCCGGTAAAGGCTCTTTCTTTTCTAACAACATCGACTGTGCTTAAGTGGTCTCCGCGAGCCGATTTGGACATCATAACCTATGACATCACTATTCATTTGAAATTGTGCATGCTAAGTCTCGTCGGTATTATTACAGCTGTATGGCTGTACCGAAGACTGTAACTCTCGTTACTGATCAAGAAGGGACGTTTACAACGTGGACAACTCACAACACATTATTTTAGCCTCAGGTTCACCGCGTCGACGAGAGCTTTTGTCTTTACTGGGCTTGCCTTTTGAGGTCATTACCAGCGAAGCGGACGAAAGCACACCACCGGAGCTTACGCCGGAGCAAATCGTGCGCAGTTTGGCTCTGCGAAAAGCAGAGGCTGTAGTGGCTGCAGCAGGAGAGCGTAACGCAGTAATTATTGGTAGTGATACGATTGTTGTACTAGATAACACTGTGCTAGGCAAACCGGTGGACGAGCTGGACAGTAAATCGATGCTTACCAGACTTCAGGGCCGGAATCATAAGGTATACACGGGTGTAGCCTGTATTGGACTTCCGCATGGAAAGACTATAGTGGAGCACCGTGTTACTTCCGTAACGATGAGAGCAATGACGGAGAATGAAATTATTGCTTATATAGCTACGGGAGAGCCCGCTGATAAGGCTGGCTCTTATGCGATACAAGGGCTTGGCTCCACCTTGGTGGAACGAATTGAAGGCTGTTATTTCAATGTTGTCGGATTGCCGCTGTCGCTTCTTGGCGAAATGCTGTCCGAGTTCGGTATAACTGTATTGAACCGGTAGGAAGCTTGGGAAAGAGGGATAGGGATGGAGTCGCAATCAGTAATGCTGCGGGACCTCCCCCATGAAGAACGACCAAGAGAGCGCATGATGCATTATGGGGCGGAATCATTAAGTCAAGCGGAGTTGTTAGCCATTCTGCTGCGTACGGGAACACGCCGTGAATCGGCTATTCATATTGCACAGCAGATGCTGGGGAAAATCGGTGGCCTGCGTGGGCTAGTTGACCTTAGCATCGAAGAACTGACCGAAATCAAAGGTATCGGCCCTGCCAAGGCCGTGCAACTAAAAGCAGGCATCGAACTTGGAAGGCGCCTTGCGAACTCCAGGTTTAACATGCCGGTCATTATCCGTTGTCCTGAGGACGCTGCGGAGATACTGACTGAGCAATTGCGTTATCTGCAGAAGGAGCATTTTGTCTGCTTGTTTCTGAATACGAAGAATCATGTGATAGGACAAGAAACGTTGTCTATGGGCAGTCTTAATGCTTCGATTGTTCATCCTCGTGAGGTATTCCGAGCAGCTATAAAATGTAGTAGTGCCTCTATCATATGCGCACATAATCATCCTAGTGGTGATCCAACGCCTAGTCCGGAGGATATCTCCTTGACCTCAAGACTGCTTCAGGCAGGCGAGATTGTCGGGATTGACGTGTTAGATCATCTAATTATCGGTGATAGCAGCTTTGTAAGCTTGAAAGAAAAAGGACACATGTAATATAAATGTGAAGATTTACTTAGGAAAAGGAGAATTAGCATGTTGGGTAGTTTTACGAAAGATTTAGGAATTGACTTGGGGACAGCGAATACGCTTGTCTATGTACGCGGTAAGGGGATCGTTGTAAGAGAGCCTTCCGTTGTAGCCATTAACACTGACACTAAGACGATTGAAGCCGTGGGTGAATCCGCTAAAAAGATGATCGGTCGTACACCGGGAAACATTCGTGCGATCCGTCCGATGAAGGATGGCGTTATCGCTGATTTTGACACAACGGCTACGATGATAAAATATTTTATTCGTCAAGCACAGAAACAACGTTCTATGTTCCAACGTCACCCTAATGTAATGGTCTGCGTACCATCCGGCATTACTGCTGTAGAGCAACGTGCCGTAGAAGATGCTACTAGACAAGCTGGTGCTCGCGAAGCTTACATTATCGAGGAACCTTTTGCTGCAGCGATTGGTGCAGATCTACCGGTATGGGAGCCAACAGGAAGTATGGTTGTTGATATCGGCGGAGGTACTACTGAAGTTGCTGTAATTTCACTCGGCGGTATTGTTACTAGTCGTTCCGTACGTGTTGCGGGTGATGAAGCGGATGAGTCCATCATTCAGTACATCAAACGTCAGTACAATCTGATGATTGGTGAACGTACTTCGGAACAGCTTAAAATGGATGTAGGTTCTGCCTTGCCACTTGAGAAAGCTGAGACTATGGAAATTCGCGGACGCGATCTCGTTACAGGCCTCCCAAAGACTCTTACAATTACTTCTGATGAGATCTGTGAAGCATTGTCCGATACAGTGAGTTCTATTATTGAAGCTGTTAAAGTAACTTTGGAAAAATGTCCACCGGAGCTCGCAGCAGATATTATGGATCGCGGAATTGTCTTGACAGGTGGAGGCGCCTTGCTTCGTAACTTGGATAAACTGCTTGCGCGTGAAACTGGAATGCCAGTTATTGTCGCTGAAAACCCTCTGGATTGTGTAGCGATTGGAACAGGAAAGGCGCTTGATAATATCCATTTGTTCAAGAGTCGCAGCAGTTCCAGTCTTCGCTCTAAGAGATAAGCCTATGTATTGCCACTTGTGTACGTCAACCCCTGTTATGGGAGAAATACTGTTGTTAGAGGGTGTTGAAACTGTTTAAACTCTTAAGCAATAAACGTCTGTTTATTCTGTTGATTACACTGGTGCTGTTCATTGTGGTGATGGGCTTCAGCTTGGCATCAAGGAGTTCCTTGTCCTGGCCGGAGAACTTTCTTAGAGATACTACTGGTTTCGTGCAAAAAATGTTCTACAAGCCCGCTGGATATGTAGCGGGCTTGTTTGAAGATATCGGAAATCTGAAAGATCTTTCTAAGGAAAATGAGCAGCTGAAGATTCTAGCCGCCCAATATGCACGTGATAAAGCGCAATACAATTTCATTCAGGTAGAAAATGAGCAGTTAAAGGAACAGTTGAAGTTCACGAAAGCTCAGGAGGAATTGTATAAATATCAATACCATATTGCACAGGTGGTTAGTCAGACAACAGAACCAAGCAATAGTACGATTGTAATCGATTTAGGTGCTAAAGATGGCGTTAGACCAAATATGTCTGTGATCTCGGTTGATGGATTAGTAGGTGTTATTAGTCAAGTCAGCAATTTCACCTCTACGGTGAAGCTGATGACCATGATGGATACGAATGACCCTAATTCTCAGCCGCCTATTGCGGCAACCGCTATTAACAAAGAGGGCAAAACCTTTGGTATGATTGAAAGCTATGATCCGAAGACAAACAAGTTATTGATGAACAAGATCCCGCCAGGTGATCCTATTGCGCCGAAGGATGTTATCGTTTCTTCTGGTATTGGGGGATTGTATCCGCGAGGATTGACCATCGGTACAGTTGAAAGCGTTGAGGTTGGTGAATTTGGATTAACCTCCACAGCAGTGATTAAGCCTTCAGCAGAATTTCAAGACTGGAAGCAGCTGATTGTTGTTTTTACGGAGGAGCGTGCTGAATAGTGAATATGCGCAGATCTGTTCTTGTTCTGTTACTGTTCCTCTTGTTCATTCTGGAGGGAACCATTCTGCCTTGGCTGATTCCAGATGTATGGCAGATGCGAATTATTCCGAATCTTGTGTTCGTTGTGCTATTGTTCGTGGCTGTATATCATCATCGTCATACAGCGCTTATACTGGGCCTAACTTTCGGACTATTACATGATGTCGTTTTTTATGGCAGAATTCTAGGAGCACATTCTTTTGCGATGGGTCTGTCGGCTTATTTAATCGGCCTTCTGTTTCAGATTCCGCGTGCTCCACTGCCTCTTATGATGACTGTGATTCTGCTCGGAAGCTTGCTAGAGGATAGTGTGTTATTTGGTATTTATAGTGTATTCAATCTCAATCAGGAGCCTTATAGCTGGGCTATTTTGAATCATATGCTACCAACGATGCTCTTTCATTTTGCTATTGCTCTGATCCTCTACATACCGTTACGACGCCAGCTTGAGCTGATCAAGAAAGAGAAGAGTACGGAAGAAGCGGCATAAAGAAGCTTCTATTTTCTTTCTTAATAAAGCAGGAATTTAAGGGGCCCGGCACGAATGAATGAGGATAGGGGGCCAGGCATATGACAGTAAAATCCAAGCATGTAAGGATTAAGGGCATCAAGGATGGCCTGATATTCCTGCTAGACGACAAGTGTCCCTTCGAAGATCTTCTGAGCGAGCTTCGCTATAAGCTGGAGCACAGCCATCAAAATATTTTGACTGGACCGATTGTCCATGTAGATATTAAGCTGGGCAATCGTCCCGTAACTGAGGAAGATAAGGAAGCTGTGCTGGAGATTCTGAAGGGACAGGGAAATCTACTGATTCGTTCCATAGAGGCGCTTCCAGTGCCCGGCAGTGAGGATAATGACGCGTTGTTTCTTATGAGCGGGATTCTTCGTTCCGGTCAGGTGCTGCACCATGATGGAAATCTTTTATATCTGGGGGATGTGAACCCAGGAGGAACTATTACCTGTTCAGGCGATATCTATATTCTAGGATCACTTAGAGGTATGGCGCATGCTGGAGTAGATGGAAATGAAGAGGCGATTATCGCTGCTTCATTAATGTCTCCGACACAACTGCGAATTGCTGATATTATCAGTCGTCCTCCCGATGAGTGGGAAACCCGAGAAAGCAGTATGGAGTTTGCATATTTAACGAACGGAGCTATGCAAATCGATAAAATTCATAATTTAGTCAAAGTACGTCAGGATTTAAATGTGTTTAAAGGGGTGTAGCCTCCATGGGAGAAGCGATAGTCGTAACCTCGGGCAAAGGCGGAGTTGGCAAAACAACCACAACAGCCAATATTGGAACCGCACTTGCACTGCAGGGTAAAAAAGTATGTCTCGTCGATACCGACATTGGACTGCGTAATCTGGATGTAGTAATGGGGCTTGAGAATCGTATTATTTATGATCTTGTGGATGTAGCGGAGGGTCGTTGTCGCCTAAATCAAGCACTCGTTAAAGACAAACGCTTTGATGAGTTGTATATGTTGCCCGCAGCTCAAACGAAGGATAAAACGTCCGTCACTCCTGAACAAGTAAAAGATATTATTCTCGAACTGAAGAAGGAATATGAATATATTTTGATTGATTGTCCAGCAGGGATTGAACATGGCTTCCGCAATGCGATTGCCGGTGCGGATAAAGCGATCGTGGTTACCACACCAGAGCATGCTGCTGTGCGGGATGCGGATCGTATTATCGGACTGCTTGAGCAGTCACATGTGGAATCGCCAAAGCTGGTGGTAAATCGTATTCGCCCAGGTCTTGTGAAGTCTGGGGATATGCTTGATATTGAGGATATTTTACAGGTGTTGAATATTGATCTTATCGGAATTGTTCCGGATGATGAACTGGTCATTAAGGCCGCAAATAGTGGAGAGCCTACAGTTATGAATCCCGATTCGTCAGCAGCTATTGCCTACCGCAATATTGCTCGTAGAATTTTAGGCGATGCTGTGCCGCTAATGCAGCTTGATCGGAAACCGGGAGCATTTAAGAAGTTCAAGAAATTTTTCGGTATGGCTTAATTCTGCACCAAGCAATCTTACTATAGAAGCATTAACGGTCCCACCACTAGAGAAATCTATGGGTGGGATTTATTTATTTAGTGGTATTTAAGTGCTCCACCTTGGGCGGGCTTGTTCTAAAGAGACTTCCGTGCTTCATAAAATGGAAGTAAAACAAGCCCGTCCGGAGGGATAAACATGGATCTCAAATCAGATATCAAGAATCGCCGCAAGGAGCGTATCCGTAGTTTGCTGGAGGAAATCCCGAATATAGAAACAGCAGAGGTGCCTCCGTTATTCGTTATGCCCGAAAAGAGTACGAGCTTCAAGGAGTGGGGTACCAGGTTTAAGGAAAATGAGGAGCAATCATCTATAGAGCCTGATCCGGAAGTGATGTGGAAAGAGAGACGGGGTGGCTGGGAGGAACCAGGAGGAGGAGGTTCTAAATTTTCTTCCGGTTTTATTCGACGGGTTATAGCCAGTGTGCTTGTGTTTGGAGCGGTGTGGGGAGTTTTTACAGTTCACCAGCCATGGTCCTATAAAGTCCAAGCCTTTATTAGTGATGCCTTGAGTAATGACATGGATTTCACAGCAGTGCGGGTCTGGTATGAGGAGAATTTTAATGGTGCACCGGCGTTCATACCGATATTTGGTGACAAAGACGAACCTGCTCAAAAGGCAGCAGCTCAACATGAGCTTAGTGCTCCGGTAGCTGGAAGCATTGTGGAGCCCTTTGCCTCCACGCTAAAAGGTGTAGAAATTATGCCTCAAATCGATTCAACCTCAAATGTGACGGTGAAGAGTATAGACATGGGACGTGTTCTTTCCATTTCCAAAGAATTGGACGGTGGCATTCGAATTGCAGTTCAACATTCTGGAGGAATCACAGCAGAATACGGACATTTAAATGGCACTAAGCTGGAGATTGATGACTGGATTCAGAGTGGAGATGAACTCGGGTGGATGCTGGAGAAAGAGGGCTCCTCAGCTCCAACGCTATTCTTTGCAGTGATGAAAGACAAGACTTATATTGATCCTACAGAAGTGGTATCGTTTGATTAGGATCTTAGGGATCGATCTGTCACTACATCCATTGTTCGTAATCATTATGTTGTTCTCTGTACTCACAGGACAATTTCTGGAGTTGCTAACTTTATTTACGATCGTCCTCATTCATGAAATGGGACATGTGGTGGCTGCCCTTTTAGTTGGTGTTACAGTCAAATCGGTTCAGCTTCTTCCGTTTGGCGGAGTTGCGGTTATTGAGGATCATGGGCGGCTCACCGCTAGTCGTGAGATTGGTATTGCACTTGCCGGTCCGCTGCAAAATGGAATCATGATTGTTATGGCTCTTGGGCTTCAGCAAGCAGGTTATGGTAATCAGGAATTTTTAGTCTATTTTATAAATGCTAATGCCATTATTGCGCTCTTTAATCTTTTGCCTGTTCTGCCACTTGACGGAGGCAAAGTACTTCAGGCTACAGTTAGTTTATTTCTTCCTTATTACTATACTTTGCTATGGAGCGGACGAGTGAGTGTTGCTGCAAGCATTTTTGTGATTGTTTATGCGCTATTGCCTCTTGGAGCGGGCGGAGGCTTGAGGCTGAATATGGTTATGATCGGTGCTTTTTTATTGTATTCAAATCTCACGGATCATCGGAATTTACCGTACCGATTTGTTGCATTTTTGATGAATAGGGAGGCGGTTTATGAGTATCATTTGCGGACAGGAAGTGTGGCTCGTCCAATTGTTGCCTTATCTGCGAAACCTTTAGATGATATATTGCGTCTATTTAAACGTAATCAATATCATTTTATCTATGTATTAAACGGCGAAGGAAATGTTGTTGCTGTTGTGCCGGAACAGCGCTTAATATCTACCTACTTCGGAATGTAGTGTATTTATGCAGAGCGTGAGAAGGGATGAATGAATGAACGAAACCAGAGGTGAAGCCATGAAACAGATGATCGTTCACTGCACGCAGCACATTACCCGAATGGCTCTTCTGGAGAACGGAAGGCTTGTGGAGTACGCGGCTGAACGCGATCAGCAGCAAGGGCTGGTCGGAAGTTATTATAAAGGCCGTGTGATTAACGTACTTCCAGGTATGCAGGCTGCTTTTGTTGACATTGGACAGAAGAAGAATGCTTTTTTATATGTTGATGATGTATTGCACCCTCATTTGGATAGACAGCCGGATGTGAAGCCTTCTATCGAGACGCTTTTGCAGCCGGGTCAGGATATTGTTGTACAAGTAAGAAAAGAGCCTAGTGGCGGCAAAGGTGCTCGTGTAACGACCCATTATACATTGCCCGGTCGCTGGATGGTGTACATGCCTTTTGCCGATTATGTTGGGGTATCCAAAAAAATAAGTCGCGATGCAGAACGTAGCCGGCTCAAAGGAATTGGTGAACGTCTGCGAATGAAAGAAGAGGGGGTTATTATGCGGACCGTCTCTCAGGATGAGCCGCATGAAGCAGTGGAAGGTGACCTTTCATTTTTACGTGCGCAATGGGATAACATTACACGTCGGGCACAAACTGCAGAAGCCCCAGCTCTACTTCATCGTGATCTTAGTATTGTTCAGCGCTTTATAAGAGATGCGTTTAATCCACAGCGTGATCAGCTGATTATAGATTCTCCAGTTGCAGTTAAAGAAGCCAAGGCATTTCTGGATGACATGGCACCTGATGGGTACAAGCCTGTGAGTTTATATAACGGACCGGAGTCCATTTTTACAGCTTATGGGGTTCAGGAACAGCTGCACAAGAGCTTCAGTCGCAAGATCACGCTGGAGGGCGGAGCGACAATGATCTGGGATGAGACGGAGGCGCTCACCGTTATTGACGTGAACACCGCGCAATACATTGGAGGAGCATCCCTTGAAGAGACGGTGACGAATACTAATTTGCTTGCAGCAGAGGAGATTGGTCGTCTGATCCGTTTGCGAGATACGGGCGGAATTATTATTGTTGATTTTATTGATATGGAAGAAGAAATACACCGTAAAATGGTTACCGAGCGGCTGGAGAAAGTGATCTGCAAGGATCGAACCAAAACCCATATTCTCGGTTGGACAAGACTTGGACTCCTCGAGATGACCCGGAAGAAGGCAAGACATGATTCAGCCAGCTTCGCACCTATCCTTTGTCAGTGCTGCGGAGGGACTGGGAAAGTTGGAGAATGGATGGAATGAGTTGACGATGGGCGATAAGTATGATAATATCTTCAAGTATGTGTTTGATTGATTCGGTCCTGCACATGCTGTAACCGCTCCGATCGGGTACATAAGTGCAGTTCCCACGGGAATCTGCCACCTAGACTAGGCGAGTCTGAGACATGAGGAGGTGCAAGTAAAATGTATGCAATTATCGAAACTGGCGGTAAACAATACAAAGTCCAAGAGGGCGATGTTTTGTTCATTGAGAAGTTGGAAGCTGAAGACGGCGCAAGTGTAACTTTTGACCGTGTATTGGCTGTTTCTAACGAAGGTGGTCTGACTGCAGGAACTCCGCTCGTAAGCGGCGCGTCTGTAACAGCTAAAGTCGAGAAACATGGTAAAGGCGCTAAGGTTGTAGTTTACAAATACAAACCTAAGAAGAACTACCACAAGAAACAAGGCCATCGTCAACCGTACACGAAAGTAACTATCGAGAAGATTCAAGCGTAAGAAGGTGCGTGAATGATTAACGTACGGATTACACGATCTTCGGATCTAGGAACTATCGTTGGCTTTGAGGTAAAAGGGCATGCGGGTTATGCAAAGCGTGGCGAAGATATCGTATGTGCCGGAGTTTCGGCCGTAACGGTTGGAACCGTCAATTCGATTGAGACTTTGACCGGAATCTCCATGGATACATCCATGAAGAACGGATTCCTAAGTGGAACATTAGGTTCCATTGATGATTTCGATACTTCCGCGAAGGTGCAATTGCTGCTTGAATCCATGGTCGTGATGCTAAATGATATCGCAGAATCATACGGAAAGTATCTTCAAATAGAGCAAGTAAATATTTAAAGAAGGAGGTTGACAACATGTTGAAATTGAATCTTCAATTGTTCGCATCGAAAAAAGGTGTAGGTTCCACAAAAAACGGACGGGATTCCCATTCCAAACGTCTTGGCGTGAAACGTGCTGACGGTCAAGCAGTAACCGGCGGTAACATCTTGGTTCGTCAACGCGGAACAAAAATTCACCCAGGCACTAACGTAGGCATCGGTAAAGATGATACGTTGTTCGCATTGGTGGATGGCGTAGTGAAGTTCGAACGTTGGGGCCGCGATCGCAAAAAAGTGAGCGTATACCCAGTTGATGTCGCTCCGGTAGCAGCGGCACTGGAAGCGTAAGCTTACGGAACCATATTTGCATGTAGAAGCCTCCGGCATGAGTGCCGGAGGCTTTTTTGTAGAATATTCAGAAGCGTTTATGGATACCTCTTTGAGCACTTTAGAAATGTATACCTTCAGAGTTTTAAGAAAACATAAACATCCTTAGACATATGTGAAATCTAACGGTTATCTCTGGTGAACTACAGGGAACTGCTGTGTTATACTAGGAAATGGTAATTGATGAGGGTAATAATCTAAACGAAGTCATGAATTTTGCGAACTGAGGGACGGGGAGAAAGAATGAAATCCTGGAAAAGTGCAATCTGGGCAGTCATGTTATCCGTAATGCTTCCTTTAGGACTCGTGTATTGGCATACCTCCCTTTTGACGTGTCTGTTGCTGGGAATTTGGGTAGCAGCAACGGTTGCTTTCAGTTTGATTTGGAATCAGCGTCATTGGGAACGGGAACTGCGTATACAAGAGAACACTCTGCAACAGGCGGCGATTCGGACACTGAATCATCATCGTCATGATTGGATGAATGATTTGCAGATTCTTTACGGATATATTCAGCTTGGAAAGCCTGATAAATCCGTGGAGTGTGTGGAAAGAATAAAGGAACGCATAGCGCTTGATAGTCGTATCGCTAAGCTGGGCATTCCTTCATTGGTCTTCTATATCCAATCTTTCCGAACTTACCGGACTAGTCTGGAACTGGAAGTTCAAGTGGAGGAAGGATTGCAACTGGAGGAGAAGCTAAACCGGGAAGCAGGAGATGAGCTGACTTCAGTGATCATGCAGACCGTACGAGCTTATCAATATAACGGACTGGCTCCTCAGGGTGAAACGCGCAAGCTGCGTCTTGGCTTTATTCAGGATGGAGGAGACATTCTTATCTCCTTCGAAGGTGAGGGAGAGCATGGCAATCCCGAGCAGCTCAAAGGGCAAATTTATAATATAGTACAAGGGAAAATCATGAAAGCGGAGCAGTTTAAGCCCAGCAAGGCTTATGTAGAGCTGCGTTTGCCGCTTGAAATGTGAGGAAGGTGAACATTAATGTTCGTAGATAAAGCTAAGATTTATGTTAAGGGCGGAGACGGCGGGGATGGTATCGTTGCGTTTCGCCGGGAAAAGTATGTACCGGATGGTGGTCCAGCAGGTGGTGACGGTGGCCGTGGTGGCGACGTTATCTTCCGCGTAGATGAGGGCTTGCGTACGCTGATGGATTTCCGTTATCAACGCCATTTTAAAGCGGACAAAGGGATTAAAGGACGTAACAGAAGTCAGCATGGGGCGAACGCTGATCATATGATCGTGCGGATTCCACCTGGAACCATGTTAATTGACGATGATACTCAAGAGATCATCGCCGATTTGACTCGTCATGGTCAGCAAGTTGTTGTTGCCCGTGGGGGTCGTGGGGGTCGTGGGAATGCTCGTTTTGCAACAGCAGCTAATAAGGCTCCAGAGCTAGCAGAGAACGGCGAAGAAGGTCAAGAGCGGTATATTGTTATGGAACTTAAGGTTATGGCTGATGTGGGACTTGTAGGCTTCCCGAGTGTGGGCAAATCTACGCTACTGTCGGTCGTATCCGCAGCTCAACCAAAGATTGGTGCATACCATTTCACTACGATTACACCGAACTTAGGTGTAGTAGATGTTGGGGATGGACGAAGCTTTGTAATGGCGGATCTGCCAGGATTAATTGAGGGAGCTAGTGAAGGCATAGGGCTTGGTCATGAATTCCTGCGTCACGTTGAACGTACACGGATCATTATTCACGTAGTGGATATGTCTGGTTCAGAGGGGCGTGATCCCTTCGAGGATTGGGTTCTCATTAATGACGAGCTGAAGCAATATAATGCGGCTCTAATTGATCGTCCTCAAATCGTGGCCGCGAATAAAATGGATATGCCAGAGTCAGAGGAGAATCTCATCGCTTTCCGAGAACGCGTAGCTGAGCTGCGTCCGGATCTTGAGGTTATGCCAATCTCCTCGCTTACCCGTCAGGGTGTTCAGGAACTGTTATATCGTGCAACGGATATTCTTGATAGTATTCCGGTGGCACCGGTAGTTGAAGAAGTATCAGGAACAACTGAACGTAAGGTTTATAAGCTGGAAGCGGAAGATAATAACTCGTTCACCATTACACGTGATAATGAAACATATGTGGTCAACAGCCCTCGTATCGAGAAAATGTTGAAACGTATGCAGCTTAGCACACATGATGCGATTCTAAAGCTCGCCCGGACATTGCGACATATGGGTGTAGATGCAGAGCTTCGTAAACGTGGGGCTGTAGAGGGGACTATTGTCCGTATTGGTGAGTTCGAATTCGAGTTCGTAGAGAATAGCAGTTACTATTAATATTTGGCTGATTACAAAGCGCGACTTATGTTCTCCTGTAAAGGAAGACACAAGCCGCGCTTTTTTTATTTCCATATCGAGTATATTTTTTTCGTGAAAAGAACCCAAATCACGATATATATCGTATACAATTAATATCGAAATACACAATTTCCCATCCGGGAACGCATACGTTATTCATATATCATAGATGATGAAAGAGGGAATAGCAGATGGCAATTATAGAAGTGGTGAAGTACGACGGTCCTCCGGGGATTTTCGCATGGAAATATCCTAACCAAGAGCTAGGGACATGGACTCAGCTAATCGTTAATGAATCTCAGGAAGCGATCCTATTCAAGGGCGGACAAGCGCTTGATTCCTTTACGGCAGGGCGGCACACCCTGAGCACCGCCAATATTCCTATTTTATCTAATATCGTCAATCTTCCTTTCGGTGGGAAGTCGCCGTTCACAGCAGAAGTATGGTATGTGAACAAGACCAATTCGATGAATGTTAAATGGGGAACCAGCGCACCTTTACAACTCCAGGATCCTAAATACAAAATTATGATTTCTGTTCGTTCCTTCGGACAGTTTGGTGTAAAGGTTGATAACCCGCGCAAATTTTTGTTGCAGCTTGTTGGAACGCTTCCTCAGTTTGATCACGATACGCTCGTGAATTATTTCCGCGGCTTGCTTATGTCGAATATAAATGAACTGATCTCATCCTACCTTGTACATAAGCAAATTAGTATACTGGAGATTAATGCCTATGTTGCAGAGATCTCAAAGCATATCCAGGGGCGGCTAGCATCAACTTTTCTGGATAATGGACTTGAGCTGAATAATTTCTATATTGATTCCATTAATATTCCTGATGATGATCCGGCAACGATTCGATTAAAGGAAGCTTTAGCTAAAAAAGCAGAAATGGATATTATCGGCTTCAACTATCAACAGGAGCGTGGCTTTAACACGATGGAAAAAGCAGCAGGTAATCCTGGCAATCTTGGAGTAGGCATGATGAACACCGGGATGGGGCTTGGACTTGGTATGGGATTCGCTGGACCGGCTATGGATATGGTGAATCGTATGACCCGAGGGATGAGTTTTGATTCAGGGACTACAGTTGTGCGCCAAGAGCGCTCCTGTTCGAAGTGTGGGGTTATGAATTCTGTTGAGGGAAGGTTCTGCAGTGGCTGTGGGCATGCTCTGGAGAGCATTCAGCAAAGCGCATCGTCCGGAAACAAGATCAATTGTTTGGAATGTGGTCATGAATTGAAAGCAGGAGCCAAGTTCTGTCCTGGTTGTGGCAATCCTTATCGTGCTTGTCCAACCTGTGGAGCAGATAATCCTGAGGGTGCATCTTCCTGTGTCTCTTGTGGAAAAGAAATGCCTAAAGCCTGTGGTAAATGTGGAGAAATGGTATCACCAGGGGTGAAATTCTGTCCTCACTGTGGAGATAGCTTGGTTATTAAATGCGGAGGTTGTGGGCATGAGCTGAAGCCTGGACAGAAATTTTGTGCAGAGTGTGGAACAAAAGCAGGCTGAAGGAGGACGTTATGAACAAGGGCAAAAGCTATATTCGTATCATCACCATTATTTATGTGGCTGCTATAATACTAACGGTGTTCTCCTTTATAGGGTTAGGCTTCTCTGAATCACTGTTTCGATTCGTGATTTCGCTAGTTGCTGTTCTGCTGGCGGAGAGTGTGGTGTATGGCTATTGTATTTTTTGGCTCCGTACTGCAGGTAGTGTGCAGCGGACCTCACCCGTTCTTCTCAGCGGTGCATTCATCACGGGGATTTATGCGGTTGGAGTATTCGCATCGGCTATTGTCTTTGATTGGCTACTGGAGTTGTCCCCTCTGTGGTATGCTGCCGTTCAACTGCTGATTCTTTTGATTGGTGGAATCACACTGGCTGTGATCGGGATTTATGGATGGAATGCCGGAACAGAAGAACAGCAAATACAGAGGTCCTTGCAAGCTTTTCGGCAGCATCAGAGTGAAATAAACGAGATCAGTGCGCTGGCAAGCAGCTGGAAGAATCCTGAAACTGAACAGCTTGTACAAGTGCTCAATAAGTTACGAGATCAATTCAAGTTCAGTGATCCTGTATCAGATCCATCTTTATATGCTACTGAGGATATCATGCATCAGCAGATCTCCCTGTTGCATGATCATGTGAAGCTTCTGCTCATGACAAATGAGCCACATGAGAACTGGCAAGCTGAAATCAACGAAATGGCCGACAGTATTAAAGCTACACTAGAGCGGCGAAATCGGGAATTAGCGGCACTTAAATAGGAGGAAATAACTACATGAACAGATTGAACATACAAGAGCCGTCACCGACCCCAGCGGGGAGTGCAGCGGTTCCTCTGATTAAATTAGACCGGACTGGGTTTGATTATGTCATTCTTGCAGCAGCTTATCTATTCACACCCATTGGACTCGTTCTTGCATTGTTACGTTTGATGCTAACTCATTATAAAAATCATCGGAGACCCACCAATCTAAATCTGATCATGCATGTATTTATCGGAGGATTTGTTGAACTCTCTGTTGCAATGTTTGTGGATACCATGAGTGGAAACACTGGAACTTCCGAATTATTAACGATCCAGATTTTCCTTGCAGTCATATTTTTGATTCCGGCACTTATTCTTGCGAGTGTGACAGCAAAAGCTAAATATACACTTTCAAAGCTTAACACTTCTTATATAGAGCTGATTCAAAATAAAAATATCCGATATGTCGGCAGTATATCTGAACGGATAGGTCAAAGTGATAGCGATGTACGGAGAGATGTCCAGTATCTAAAGAATAAAGGATTATTGGATATTGATATTGTACTTTCCGAGGGGCGTCAGACGCCAGATCCATCCATGGCAACACCTAATCTTGTACATCCTGGAAGGACTTCAGGCTTCGGAGCCCAAGCTTCGGGACAGCCGATTCATTCTCAACCGCAGTCCTCACCGCTGCTGCCTAAGTCCATCCGTTGTCCGGGCTGCGGAGCACAGAACACGGTTCAGCCTAGTCAGTCAAAGAGCTGTGAATACTGTGGCACGATGATATCGTACAGTTAATGCCAAGGTTCTCCCTGAGCATTGTAGATATAACTTAACTAGGGGAGATAGAAGATGAGTAAATTGGATATACGAAGGCAGCCACCAACAACAGGCAAACCGATATATAAGCACGAATATGAGCGGACGGCGTTTGATTATACGACTATTGTGTTTGCGTATGTATTTGCTCCGGTTGGCTTTATATTGGCTACCATTCGGTTATTATCTACACATTCCAAGAGACAGCGCAAAGCAAGCAATATTAACCTGTTTTATCATGCGTTTATGGGTGCCTTTGTAGAATTGGCGATCTATTTCATTATTAGCAAGCTACTCGGTCAAATCGATTATGTCGCACTCTTGATCAGGCTGGTGATTATCTACGCATTGTTTAGGATTCCCGCCATCAAATTGTCGGTTAGGGCCGTAGGATGGAGAGAGGGATTCACCTATCTTTGCAATGACTATATCGCATTGGTTCTTGTGGACGGCATAAGGCATATCGGCAGCCTATCCGATATTCGCGGATTCAGTGAAGAGAACGTCCGCGAGGTTTTGGAATATTTAAAAGATCAGGGAGTACTTTCTCCAGATATTGTTTATTATGAAGGACGTGTAGACAATCCATTTGTAAAATTGCCGCCGAAGCTTATTTATTCCAAACGGGCACAAGCACTGGTGCGTGCGCCTGAGAATAACCTTCGCTACCGTAATAAGCGAGACCGGACAGTGTTTGATCGAATTATCATGGCGATTGCCTATTTGTTTGCTCCGTTTGGGTTTGTACTTGCGATGCTTCGTTTTGTAAGCACTCATTATAAGAATGAGCGGAAATCATTTAACTACAAATTACTCTATCATGTATGTATGGGAGCTTTTATGGAACTTGCCGTCCTCTTCGCCGTGGGGACCTACAAAGGGGATTTTAAGTGGTTCACTTTATTGATCATTCTGGTGGTCCTCTACTTGATCTTTATAATTCCGGCGGACAGCTTTGCAGGGAGGGCTACCTTCGCAACAGAAAACTTTGATTTTCTGTGCAAGAAGTATCTCATGCTGATCATAGTGGATGATGTTAGACATATTGGTAATTTAGCTGATATCACGAAACAAAGTGAAGATGATGTACGTAGAGACCTACGGTATTTGGTGAGATGGGGGTTACTTGCTTCTGATCTTGTCTATTATGAAGGACGTGTTAAGCTCTTAGATAAACAACCGCCCAATCTTGTACATCCTGACCGGGCAAAGCCCTCCGCGGCATCAGAGAACCAGCCATCATCTGGGCGGCAGTCATTACCGGAGAATAGGCCTAATCCACCTGTCCAACTGCCGAAATCCATCGTTTGTCCGAGTTGCGGTGCTAAGAGTAGAGTACTTCCTGGGCAGGATAAAATCTGTGACTATTGCGGGACGACGATTCCATACAGTTAGCGTACATACGATTGCCTGCTGCCCCCGGGAATCCGGGGGTTTTGCTGCACCGAACTCCCTGGCCTCAGAGTATACATATAAAGTTATTGCATTTTATAAGTCTTTTCCGATATAATGTCCACTAAGAAAACACAAAAGTCTTTGAGGTGAGGACGTTCGTGAAAGAACGCTATTATTTGGTCCGTGAGGACATATTACCTGATGCCGTACTTAAGACTATGCAGGTCAAACAATTGCTTGAGGCCGGGGATGCGAAGACCGTACATGAGGGTGTAGAACAGGTAGGATTAAGCCGGAGCGCTTTTTATAAATACAAGGATGGCATTCACCTGATCCATCAGCTCGAACGTGAGCGAATTGTTACGATCTCCATGGATTTGGAACATGAATCGGGGATGCTCTCCAAGGTTCTAGGATCTGTGGCGGGGCATGGGGCTAACGTGCTGACGATTCACCAGAGTATTCCCCTACAAGGACGAGCGAATGTGGTGATTTCCGTGGAAATCTCACATTTGAATGAGGAGCTCGGAGAGATGCTTGATAGTCTGAAGAATATTCCGGGAGTGAAGCGCGCCCTAATCGTTGGACAGGGATAGAGAAATTATATACGTAAAACTTTTAGGAGGATACTGATGAAGCCGGTTAAAGTAGGATTGCTGGGTCTGGGAACAGTTGGTACAGGTGTAGTTCGTATCGTGGAAGGAAATCAGGAGGATTTGAGCAGTCAAGTAGGCTCTCCAATACTCATTGAGCGCATAGCGGTGAATAATTCCAATAAGCTACGTGATATTGAGGTCGACCCTGCCAAAATAACAACAGATCCATGGGATGTTATTCGTGACCCTGAGATCGATGTAATCGTTGAAGTGATGGGTGGTATCGATGGAACAAAGGAATATATTCTTGAAGCTTTGGACCGCGGTAAACATGTCGTAACTGCGAATAAGGACTTGATGGCGCTGCACGGTTCGGAGATTCTGGCTAAGGCGCAAGAGAAGCAATGTGATGTCTTTTATGAGGCTAGTGTTGCAGGTGGTATTCCGATTATTCGGACGCTTATCGAAGGCTTTTCTTCAGATAAGATCATGAAGATTATAGGTATTGTGAATGGAACAACTAATTACATACTAACCAAAATGAGCCAAGAAGGCGCATCCTACAATGATGTGTTAAAAGAAGCGCAGGATTTAGGATATGCAGAGGCTGATCCAACTTCCGATGTTGAAGGTCTGGATGCTGCCCGCAAAATGGCGATTCTCGGGACCCTAGGCTTCCGTACTAACGTGGAGCTACATGACGTCAGTGTGAGCGGGATTTCAGAAGTGAGTAAAGCCGATATTGCCTTTGCAAAGCGTCTCGGATACGAAATCAAGCTGCTAGGCATTGCTGAACGTCAGGATGAGGAATTCAGTATCAGTGTTCAACCGACATTGATTCGAGCAAGTCATCCACTTGCATCTGTAAATGGTGTCTTCAATGCAGTTTATGTGTATGGTGAGGCAGTAGGAGAGACAATGTTCTACGGTGCGGGCGCGGGTGCAATGCCAACGGCAACTTCGGTAGTAGCTGACTTGGTAGCCATTATTAAGAACCTCAAGCTGGGTGTTAATGGATTGAAGCAAAAAGTACCTTATAAGCAGAAGAAGCTTAAGAGTGATGAGGATATCTTTTATAAAAACTTCCTACTTTTACACGTTGATGATAAAGCAGGCGTATTGGCCAAGATTACTCAGGTGTTTGCCGAGTATGACGTGAGTCTTGATTCGGTAGTTCAGCAAGCCAATCCAAATAATCCTGATGCGGAGATTATTATTGTTACCCATAACGCCAGCAAAGCAAGTATGAATAAAGTGCTGCGCCACTTTAATGAACTGAAAGTCATCCACCGGATCAAGAGTCACTACCGTGTGGAAGGTTAGCACTGTAGATGGACTATACTTTCTATATTTAAACAATGAGTAAGGAGATTGCACCTGTTATGAGTACTTATGGAGTAGCAAGGGTTAAAGTACCTGCTAGTACTGCCAATCTTGGTCCGGGCTTCGATACTCTTGGCATGGCATTGCCGCTGTATGCCTGGATTGAGATGGAGGAAGCAGAGGAGACAGTTTTTCATCTATATGGTGACGAGATGAAGGGAGTGGCTCGGGATAAGAGTAATTTACTCTATAAGGTCGCTCAAATGGTATTTGCAGAGGCTGGCGTTACGGTGCCTGAAATATCTATTTCGATGTACTCTGAGATTCCGCTTACGCGTGGACTCGGCAGCAGTGCCTCGGCCATCATTGGGGGCATGGTCGCAGCTAATACGATGATCGGCTCTCCGCTCGATGATGCCAAGCTGTTTGATATGGCTACCCAGCTTGAGAAGCATCCTGACAATGTAGGAGCTTCCTTATTTGGTGGCATCATTACCGCAGTGTGGGACGGTGATCATGCGGATTACGTTCGCCTTGATCCACCTCAAGACCTTGAGGTTCTCGTGGTTATTCCTGAATTCGAGCTGGAAACCACAAAAGCACGGGGAGTGCTTCCAACAGAAATCTCAGTTAGTGATGCTGTGTACAACATCAGCAGAACCTCTTTAATGACAGCCTCGTTTGCATCAGGTCGGCTTGACCTGATCAGTAGAGCGATGCAGGATCGTCTGCATCAGCCCTATCGTGCAGCGCTTATTCCAGGCATGGAGAAGCTGCTCGCGGAAGCACCTAACCATGGTGCTTTAGGAATCGCACTTAGCGGTGCCGGTCCTACCCTGCTGTGTTTAGTTGATCGCCATGAGACTCGTAAGCGAGAGCTTGAGGCTTTCCTGATGAATACGATGCAAGAACACGGCATCTCTGCTCAGACTTGCTGGCTGATGCCTTGTACTTCAGGTGTTACATCAGAGCTTCTTGAAAGAAACGAGATGCAAAACGTATCATTTTTGGATATGATAAAAGGAGAAGTACGGTTATGAAATCAATAGCGGTATTGCCGCAGGGCTCGGTATCTCACGAAGCGCTGCTGCATTTGTTTAACGGCGAGCCTGTAAAAATTGTGCATCACAAGCTAATTTCCGATGTCTTTCTCTCTACGGCTGGTGGCACCACTGATTACAGCGTTATCCCGATTGAGAATACTATTGAAGGCTCAGTTAGTCTACATATTGATTGGCTCATTAATGAGGTCGATCTGCCTATGCAGGCTGAATGGATCTTTCCATCGATACAGAATCTCATCGGTCACCCGCTGGAATTCAGAGATACGAACGGCAATAAGGATTTCACTAAAATTAAAAAAATCCTTTCGCATCCTGTTGCAATGGCACAATGCATGCAATTTGTTCGGAAGCATGCACCTTGGGCTGAACTGGAGTCGGTCGGAAGTACCTCTGAAGCTGTTGAAATCGTTAAGAACAATCCTGACAAGGGCTGGGCTGCGATTGGTACTGCTCTTGGCGCAGCAACTCATGGGCTGGAGATTGTTGATCGGAAAGTTACAGATCACAACAACAACTACACGCGATTTGTCCTTGTCGGTCCGCAGAAGGTTGATCTTCCACGGAGCAGCAATGGTGTAAAGACGAGTGTCCTAGTTACGCTGCCGGAGGATTTCCCCGGTGCTTTGCATCAGGTCCTCGCTGCCTTTTCTTGGCGGAAGCTGAATTTATCGCGTATTGAATCACGACCAACGAAAAAGAAGTTGGGTACTTATTATTTTTATATTGATGTGCTGGAACCGATAGAATCAGTCCTGCTACCAGGAGCGATTGAAGAGATTAGCGCTTTAGGCTGTCAGGTTCGGATTCTGGGCTCGTATCCCACATACACCTATGAGGAAGAGAAAGCGGAGGTGCAGTAAATTCATGGCTGAACAATGGATCTATCTGGATGGACAACACGTAACTAAGGAAAATGCAAAGGTATCCGTTTTTGATCACGGTTTTTTGTATGGAGACGGCATATTTGAAGGTATTCGTATCTACAATGGTAATATTTTTAAATGTAAAGAGCATTTGGACAGACTATATGATTCGGCGAAGTCGATCATGCTGGACATTCCGCTCACTTATGACGAGATGCTGGAAGCTATGGCTGAAACGATCCGCCTTAACGACATGCGTAACGGTTATATTCGACTGATCGTATCCCGTGGTCCTGGTAACTTGGGTCTTGATCCACGCCGTTGCCCTAAAGCCAGCGTAATCATTATCGTTGAACAATTAGCTATTTACCCAGAGCAAGCGTACATTAATGGGCTTCGTGCTGTTTCTGTATCCCAACGTCGTAATATTCCGGATGCACTGAATCCGAAGATTAAATCGCTTAACTATCTCAACAATATCCTAGTGAAAATCCAGTCCAATCTGGCAGAAGCCGATGAAGCAATCATGATGAATGCTCAAGGATATGTTACTGAAGGATCTGGAGATAATATTTTCATCATCAAAAATGGTGTGGTCTTCACTCCTCCATGCTATTTGGGAGCGCTTGAAGGAATCACACGTCTGGCGATCATCGAGTTATGTGAGAAATTGGGTATTAAGCTAAAAGAAGAACCATTCACTATGCATGATGTTTACATAGCGGATGAGGTATTCTTCACAGGTACTGCTGCTGAAGTTATTGCTGCGCGTGAAATTGACGGCCGAATCATTGGTGAAGGACAAGCGGGTCCAATCACTTTGAAATTGCTTGAAGAGTTCCGCAATGTTGTTGACAAAGATGGTTACAAGGTTTGGGAATAACATTTAATCGTACAATTTGCTCTTTACATGCTAGTCGAGTAATGAGTATTGAATAGGCATTAGATATCCTTTCATGCATATGAAGAAGATGGCCGGAGGTCTCTGGTACATCTTTTCATGTCTCATGAAAGGATTTTTTTTATTTCAGGGATGTCATTCGCCCATGGGCTGCATAAGATGTAGTAACGAAGGAGGCGGCTGTACCGCATATAACTCTGTAAGAGAGCAATGTTCCATCCAAAGGGTGTTTGCTTTCAAAGCCAGTTTTGCTGTGTAGCTGTAAGAAAGCAATACTCCACAAAACTTTTAGGAGGTTAATGCTACGTGAAAATACACATTGTCAAACAAGGCGATAGTCTGTATGCATTATCGCAAAAGTACGGAGTGCCGTTACAAAAAATTATTGAAGCTAATCCACAGATCAGTAATCCGAATGTGCTGGCACTTGGTGAAAAAGTAAAAATACCTACGGCTCCTGTATCCGTACCGGATAACAGTGAAGTTTACTACAAGCATACAGTCAAACAAGGAGATACCTTATGGAAATTATCTAAGGCGTGGGGAATCCCTTTAAAAGATATGGTTGAAGCAAACCCCCAGCTGAAGAATCCGAATGTACTGATGTTAGGGGAAGTAGTCAACATTCCTAAAAAGACATCAAACGCTTCACCCGTACAGCCAGGCTACATGCCTTCTAATGCTTCTGAGAAAACACAAGTTGGCGGGAAGGAATATACGGGTCCAAAAGAACAGCCAGTAGCTGAGGTAGTTCCTGCACCAAAACCGGAAACTAAACCAGAGGTCAAACCAGAAACTAAACCGGAAGCAAAAGCAGAAAATAAACCAGAGGCAAAAGCAGAAAATAAACCAGAAGCTAAAGCGGAAACTAAACCTGCACCTAAATCATCGCCAAATATCTCGCCTTTGTACAATTCTGCACCACACCCATCGATGAACATGGCCCCTATTAATAATCAAAATGCTGCACCTAATCCTGCGCCGAATATGCAAATGGAAGTTGCTCCTGTGCAAGAAATTGAAATGCAGAGCTTATTTGTTCAGATTACAGTTCCAAATCAAGAGCCTGTAGCACATCATGAGTCACCAAAAGCTGAGATGAAGCCAATGGCTTGCAAAGAGGAAAAGGCAGATGCTTGTGACAACATGGGATATCCAGGACTTGGAGGAAATCCTTATCTCTATGATTCTTATCAAAATAGCCCAAATATGAACATGAATTGGGCACCAAGTTATGTTCAACCGGCGTCATATGGACCTGAATGCATGTCTCCATACTACTTTTCAGAAAATATGTATTCACCTAATATGAGTCCAGAACAATGGAATCCGAATGCTGCACCTAATGTGAGTCCAGAACAATGGAATCCGAATTCTGCGCCTAATGTGAGCCCAGAACAATACATGAGTCCAGAACAATGGAATCCGAATGCTGCGTCTAACATGAGTCCAGAACAATGGAATCCGAACGCTTGGCCTAATATGAGTCCGGAACAATGGAATCCGAACGCTTGGCCTAATATGAGTCCGGAACAATGGAATCCGAATGCTGCGCCTAACGTGAGTCCAGAACAATGGAATCCAAATGCTGCACCTAACAATATGGAGGCTAATGTTTCAGGGATGAACCCGATGTATGGGATGTCACCGAACCTTCCTTGGCCAACTACTTGTGGGTGTGGGGGAATGCATGTTCAACCCTATTCATATGAAATGCCCGTATATAATACCTATCCTGCATATGGAAACCCAAATGCATTCTCTGCTTATGGAGCGGGAACACCTAATCAGGGAATAGTTCCAGCATCTCCTCTTGGAGCTTTTGGCGGGCCGATAATGTCGAGTATTCCGTCTAATCCGCAGTATCCAGGTATTGGTAATTATTCACAGCATAATCGGGTTCCGGAAATCCAAGATCCTGAAACGTTTGTACAGGACACTCCCGAAGTTGCTAGAACAGTGAGTGAGGAATCTACTTCTGGTGCTTCTCTCAAGAGCAAGGGAACTGCAACGAAGGAAACGGCATCAAAAGCAAAGACCTCGAGTCAAAGCAGCAGTAAGAAAAACAAAACAGCTGTGAAGTCTCAACGTTCAAATTCTGGTGGTCGTACAGAGAGCTCAAAGAAACGCAGAAATCCGTGGATTTCTAATTAATACAGTTCTAAACTAACATCCAATCTCTATTTAACGTGTAGGTTCTGATTATTAGAATCTGCACGTTTTTTATGAGAAGATGGGAACGAGAAGTAGGACTGAGGCGAAAGTACTTATTTATGTTTTTTGAATTTAGGGGTTGTTTTTAGAGTGGGTTATATGTTACATTATAAATCCAGTCGCAAAGAGGAGATATAAACTTTCGGTTGGTGAATGTTAATCCGGATGAAATTACAAAAGACTTTGAAAAAAAAAGTGTTGCAATTCATCGGAAAACATGATATATTATGAAAGTTGCTGCTGAGACATTAAACGGCACCAACGAGAACTTGATCTTTGAAAACTGAACAACGAGTGAGTAGGAAATCACGAAAGTGAAATTCCAAAATTAGAGAATTAATTTTCTCGTCAGATGTTTCAAAATGAGCATATCGCTCTTTTCAATACTAATTGGAGAGTTTGATCCTGGCTCAGGACGAACGCTGGCGGCGTGCCTAATACATGCAAGTCGAGCGGAGTTATTTTGAAAGCTTGCTTTCAAAGTAACTTAGCGGCGGACGGGTGAGTAACACGTAGGCAACCTGCCCCTTAGACTGGGATAACTACCGGAAACGGTAGCTAATACCGGATAATTTCTTTTTTCTCCTGAAGAAAGAATGAAAGACGGAGCAATCTGTCACTGAGGGATGGGCCTGCGGCGCATTAGCTAGTTGGTGGGGTAACGGCCCACCAAGGCGACGATGCGTAGCCGACCTGAGAGGGTGAACGGCCACACTGGGACTGAGACACGGCCCAGACTCCTACGGGAGGCAGCAGTAGGGAATCTTCCGCAATGGACGAAAGTCTGACGGAGCAACGCCGCGTGAGTGATGAAGGTTTTCGGATCGTAAAGCTCTGTTGCCAGGGAAGAACGTCCGGTAGAGTAACTGCTATCGGAGTGACGGTACCTGAGAAGAAAGCCCCGGCTAACTACGTGCCAGCAGCCGCGGTAATACGTAGGGGGCAAGCGTTGTCCGGAATTATTGGGCGTAAAGCGCGCGCAGGCGGTCATTTAAGTCTGGTGTTTAAACCTTGGGCTCAACCTGAGGTCGCACTGGAAACTGGGTGACTTGAGTACAGAAGAGGAAAGTGGAATTCCACGTGTAGCGGTGAAATGCGTAGATATGTGGAGGAACACCAGTGGCGAAGGCGACTTTCTGGGCTGTAACTGACGCTGAGGCGCGAAAGCGTGGGGAGCAAACAGGATTAGATACCCTGGTAGTCCACGCCGTAAACGATGAGTGCTAGGTGTTAGGGGTTTCGATACCCTTGGTGCCGAAGTTAACACAGTAAGCACTCCGCCTGGGGAGTACGGTCGCAAGACTGAAACTCAAAGGAATTGACGGGGACCCGCACAAGCAGTGGAGTATGTGGTTTAATTCGAAGCAACGCGAAGAACCTTACCAGGTCTTGACATCCCTCTGAATCCACTAGAGATAGTGGCGGCCTTCGGGACAGAGGAGACAGGTGGTGCATGGTTGTCGTCAGCTCGTGTCGTGAGATGTTGGGTTAAGTCCCGCAACGAGCGCAACCCTTAACTTTAGTTGCCAGCAGGTTAAGCTGGGCACTCTAGAGTGACTGCCGGTGACAAACCGGAGGAAGGTGGGGATGACGTCAAATCATCATGCCCCTTATGACCTGGGCTACACACGTACTACAATGGCCGGTACAACGGGAAGCGAAACCGCGAGGTGAAGCCAATCCCATCAAAGCCGGTCTCAGTTCGGATTGCAGGCTGCAACTCGCCTGCATGAAGTCGGAATTGCTAGTAATCGCGGATCAGCATGCCGCGGTGAATACGTTCCCGGGTCTTGTACACACCGCCCGTCACACCACGAGAGTTTACAACACCCGAAGTCGGTGGGGTAACCCGCAAGGGAGCCAGCCGCCGAAGGTGGGGTAGATGATTGGGGTGAAGTCGTAACAAGGTAGCCGTATCGGAAGGTGCGGCTGGATCACCTCCTTTCTATGGAGAATCGTCTTCTGCAATGAAGACATTCAAATCGGAAGTTAAACTTCCAAATCTCAGGTTTAGGCCTGTTACTCACTCGTTGCTCAGTTTTGAGAGTTTAAGCTCTCAAGCAAGACTTGATCCTTGAAAACTGGATACCGAAACGAATTTGCGTTTTAGAACATCTTTTAGCAACTTGTGCAAACAAGTAAATGTTATTAGTGAGATGATTCCAAAAGAGATGTCATTGTATGATATTTTCCTGCGGAAAAATCAAGGTTAAGCTAATAAGAGCACACGGAGGATGCCTAGGCGCCAGGAGCCGACGAAGGACGTGGCGAACAACGAAACTGCCTCGGGGAGCTGTAAGCAAGCTTTGATCCGGGGGTGTCCGAATGGGGAAACCCAGCTGTGGTAATTCGCAGTTACTCATCTCTGAACACATAGGAGATGTAGAGGCAGACCAGGGGAACTGAAACATCTAAGTACCCTGAGGAAGAGAAAACAATAGTGATTCCGTCAGTAGCGGCGAGCGAACGCGGAACAGCCTAAACCTAAGAGCTTGCTCTTAGGGGTTGTGGGACGTCTCACATGGAGTTACAAAGGAATATGGTAGGTGAAGAGGTCTGGAAAGGCCCGCGATAGAGGTAAAAGCCCTGTAACCTAAACTGTGTTCTCTCCGAGACGGATCCCGAGTAGTGCGGGGCACGTGAAACCCCGTATGAATCCAGCAGGACCATCTGCTAAGGCTAAATACTACCTGGCGACCGATAGTGAAACAGTACCGTGAGGGAAAGGTGAAAAGCACCCCGGAAGGGGAGTGAAATAGAACCTGAAACCGTGTGCTTACAAAAAGTCAGAGCCCTATTAATGGGTGATGGCGTGCCTTTTGTAGAATGAACCGGCGAGTTACGTTTAACATGCAAGGTTAAGTCGAGAAGACGGAGCCGCAGCGAAAGCGAGTCTGAATAGGGCGATTGAGTATGTGGACGTAGACCCGAAACCGTGTGATCTACCCCTGTCCAGGGTGAAGGTGCGGTAACACGCACTGGAGGCCCGAACCCACGCATGTTGAAAAATGCGGGGATGAGGTGGGGGTAGCGGAGAAATTCCAATCGAACTCGGAGATAGCTGGTTCTCCCCGAAATAGCTTTAGGGCTAGCCTCGGTATAAGAGTAGTGGAGGTAGAGCACTGATTGGGTGCGGGGTCCGCAAGGATTACCAAGCTCAGTCAAACTCCGAATGCCATATACTTATTGCCGGGAGTCAGACAGTGAGTGCTAAGATCCATTGTCAAAAGGGAAACAGCCCAGACCATCAGCTAAGGTCCCCAAGTGTGTGTTAAGTGGGAAAGGATGTGGAGTTGCACAGACAACCAGGATGTTGGCTTAGAAGCAGCCACCATTGAAAGAGTGCGTAATAGCTCACTGGTCGAGTGACTCTGCGCCGAAAATGTAACGGGGCTAAACACACCACCGAAGCTATGGCTAGATACGTATGTATCTGGGGTAGGGGAGCGTTGTATGTGGGTTGAAGGTGTACCGTAAGGAGCGCTGGACAGCATACAAGTGAGAATGCCGGTATGAGTAACGAAAAGATCAGTGAGAATCTGATCCGCCGAAAGCCCAAGGTTTCCTGAGGAAGGCTCGTCCGCTCAGGGTAAGTCGGGACCTAAGGCGAGGCCGAAAGGCGTAGTCGAAGGACAACAGTTTGAAATTACTGTACCACCGTAATCCGCTATGAGCGATGGGGTGACGCAGGAGGGTAGTGACGCGGACTGATGGATATGTCCGTCTAAGCAGTGAGGCTGATGTGTAGGCAAATCCGCACATCATTAAGGCTGGGCTGTGATGGGGAGCGAAAATTACAGTAGCGAAGGTCATGATCTCACACTGCCAAGAAAAGCCTCTAGCCAGGAGAAGGTGCCCGTACCGCAAACCGACACAGGTAGGCGAGAAGAGAATTCTAAGGCGCGCGGAAGAACTCTCGTTAAGGAACTCGGCAAAATGACCCCGTAACTTCGGGAGAAGGGGTGCCCCGGTAGTGTGAATAGCACGAGGGGGCCGCAGTGAAAAGGCCCAAGCGACTGTTTAGCAAAAACACAGGTCTGTGCGAAGCCGCAAGGCGAAGTATACGGGCTGACGCCTGCCCGGTGCTGGAAGGTTAAGGGGAGTGGTTAGGGGTAACCCGAAGCTATGAACCGAAGCCCCAGTAAACGGCGGCCGTAACTATAACGGTCCTAAGGTAGCGAAATTCCTTGTCAGGTAAATTCTGACCCGCACGAATGGCGTAACGACTTGGGCGCTGTCTCAACGAGAGATCCGGTGAAATTTTAATACCTGTGAAGATGCAGGTTACCCGCGACAAGACGGAAAGACCCCATGGAGCTTTACTGCAGCTTGATATTGAATTTGGGTACGATCTGTACAGGATAGGTGGGAGCCGTAGAAATCGGAGCGCAAGCTTCGGTGGAGGCGCCGTTGGGATACCACCCTGATCGTATCTAGGTTCTAACCTAGTACCCTAATCGGGTACGGGGACCGTGTCAGGCGGGCAGTTTGACTGGGGCGGTCGCCTCCTAAAGAGTAACGGAGGCGTTCCAAGGTTCCCTCAGAATGGTTGGAAATCATTCGAAGAGTGCAAAGGCATAAGGGAGCTTGACTGCGAGACCTACAAGTCGAGCAGGGACGAAAGTCGGACTTAGTGATCCGGTGGTACCGCATGGAAGGGCCATCGCTCAACGGATAAAAGCTACCCTGGGGATAACAGGCTTATCTCCCCCAAGAGTCCACATCGACGGGGAGGTTTGGCACCTCGATGTCGGCTCATCGCATCCTGGGGCTGAAGTAGGTCCCAAGGGTTGGGCTGTTCGCCCATTAAAGCGGTACGCGAGCTGGGTTCAGAACGTCGTGAGACAGTTCGGTCCCTATCTGTCGTGGGCGCAGGAAATTTGAGAGGAGCTGTCCTTAGTACGAGAGGACCGGGATGGACGTACCGCTGGTGCACCAGTTGTTTCGCCAGAAGCATGGCTGGGTAGCTACGTACGGACGGGATAAGCGCTGAAAGCATCTAAGCGTGAAGCCCCCCTCAAGATGAGATTTCCCAATTAGTAAGACCCCTTGAAGACGACGAGGTAGATAGGTTGGAGGTGGAAGTGCAGTAATGCATGGAGCTGACCAATACTAATCGGTCGAGGGCTTATCCTAAAAATACCCCAAAAAGTGAAGAAAAGGCTGTGAAGCTAATTCCGAGTACTTTCCGGGGGCCCCGTAAGAAGGGCAAACGCAAATTCAATTCGGATTCAGTTTTCAGGAATCAAGTTCTAAACCATATGGTCCTAGTGGCTGTATGTTGATGAATTTGTTTTCAGCATTTGGCGATGCTGAGACCTGAATAATGCATTTGTACCGCAAATGCCCGTTTGGTGGCGATAGCGGAGGGGTTCCACGCGTACCCATCCCGAACACGACCGTTAAGCCCTCCAGCGCCGATGGTACTTGGACCGAAGGGTCCTGGGAGAGTAGGACGTTGCCAAGCACGCAAGACCGCTGTTGAGTAATCGACAGTGGTCTTTTTGTTGTGCATTGTAGAGTGAATTTGCTTGTAAGGGTTTTTATGATAAAGTGGTTTAATAGAGTCACTAATAGATTATTCATGGGGGATAAAGATCTTGATTATATGGATCAATGGAGCTTTTGGTGCGGGGAAGACAGAAACTGCATATGAATTACATCGCAGACTTCCTGATTCTTTTGTATACGATCCAGAGAATGTAGGGTATTACATAAGAGCAAACATTCCCGATGTGATGACAAAAAGTGACTTTCAGAACTATTATCTTTGGCGTGAAATTAACCATTCCATGTTAAAATACATAGCTAGCGAATATAGGGGAACGATTATCGTACCTATGACCATAGTCAACCCAGAATATTGGATGGACATTGCTGGAAATCTAATAAATGAGGGATTAGAGGTTCATCATTTTACTTTGTGTGCCTCACGAGAGACGCTGCTCAAGAGATTGGGTGGTAGAGGTGAAGGGAATGACTCATGGGCCGTTCAACAGATCGACAGATGCCTCACAGGGCTTAATAAGGACGTATTTAAAGACCATTTAGACACAAATAACCTGACTACTCTAGGAGTCGTAAAGATGATAGCTAGTAAGCTTGATATCACTTTAACGCCTATTATAGAAGAAAAGTGAAAATATATTAATTTAGGTATTGCTATACTTAGAAATACATGATATAATCTTTTTTGTTGTCAAAACATTTTGTTTTCAATACGGCCCGTTGGTCAAGGGGTTAAGACACCTCCCTTTCACGGAGGTAACATGGGTTCGAATCCCATACGGGTCACCAATTTCTTTAAAACGTAATTGTTCTTCTGAAATAAAATGTTGCATTACAGGTTGGATTATGTTATGATAATTGAGTTGCTTCTTTACATGGAGGCTTAGCTCAGCTGGGAGAGCATCTGCCTTACAAGCAGAGGGTCGGGGGTTCGATCCCCTCAGCCTCCACCATGAAGCTTTCTTATGGTAATGAATAGCTAAATATTTTTAATGACGCGGGGTGGAGCAGCCCGGTAGCTCGTCGGGCTCATAACCCGAAGGCCGCAGGTTCAAATCCTGCCCCCGCAACCAATTTTCATCAAGCAATTATATCTTTTGGAACCGTGGTGTAGTTGGCCTAACATGCCTGCCTGTCACGCAGGAGATCGCGAGTTCGAATCTCGTCGGTTCCGCCATTTTTCTTGCTTCATGAGCCATTAGCTCAGTTGGTAGAGCACCTGACTTTTAATCAGGGTGTCGAAGGTTCGAGTCCTTCATGGCTCACTTCTTAAGTGAGTCGGACACTAATACATACCGTGTGCGGACGTGGCTCAGCGGTAGAGCATCGCCTTGCCAAGGCGAGGGTCGCGGGTTCGATTCCCGTCGTCCGCTCCATATAAATTTTGCGCCCTTAGCTCAGCTGGATAGAGCGTTTGACTACGAATCAAAAGGCCGGGAGTTCGAATCTCTCAGGGCGCGCCATATTTTAACTTCATACTTTGCCGGCGTGGCGGAATGGCAGACGCGCTCGACTCAAAATCGAGAGGGAAACCGTGGAGGTTCGAGTCCTCTCGCCGGTATCAATTAGCAAGCGAAGCTCTTATGCGTTAAGCTAAGGGCTTTTGCTTTTCAAGTATAGTAAGGTAAATCATTATATTGTGGACTCTTAGCTCAGTTGGTAGAGCAGTAGACTCTTAATCTATTTGTCCAGGGTTCGAGCCCCTGAGAGTCCATTCCTAAAAGAAACGGCAGAGATGCCGTTTCTTTTTTTTATAAAAGTTATACGGTTTCAATCATAGTCACAAAAAAAGCCACGAAGTGCGATATTAGCGTACTTCGTGGCTTTTGATATTTATGGAAGGATATTACCCGCAGCGCGGTAAATTTCATACCATTCTGGTCTGGTGAGTGTAATATCGGATGCTTTGGCAATATCCCGCAATCGCTGCGTATTGGTTGTACCTACAACAGGCTGCATATTTGCCGGATGTCTGAGAATCCAGGCAATGGCAATAGCAGTATTGGTAACCTCTTTTTCAGCTGCTAAGCGGTTAATGACCTCGTTCAATTCAGGGAACTTGTCGTTGTCCAAGAATACACCTTCAAAAAAGCCATATTGGAAAGGCGACCATGGCTGAATGGTCATGTCGTGTAGACGGCTGTATTCTAAGATCCCGCCATCATGAACAACCGAACCGGAGTTGGTCATATTCACATTGAAGCCGGTATCAATCATACCCGTAAACATAATGCTCAATTGCAGCTGGTTGAACAGCAGCGGTTGCTTTACATTTTTCTTAAGTAGCTCGATTTGTAACGGGTTCTGGTTGCTGACACCAAAATGCTTGACCAATCCCTTACTCTCCAGAATGTCAAAAGCCTCAGCCACTTCTTCCGGCTCGAACAGCGTGTCAGGACGGTGAAGCAAGAGCACATCGATATAATCGGTCTTCAAGCGTTTTAGGCTACCCTCCACGGATTGTAGGATATGCTCTTTGGAAAAATCAAAATAGCCCTTGCGGATTCCGCATTTGGTTTGGATCAGCATTTTATCACGCATACCAGGATTGTTCTGAAGTACCCCTGCGAATACCTCTTCAGCTTTGCCGTCCGCATAAATGTCGGCATGATCAAAGAAGTCTATTCCGAGCTCCAACGCACTATGTACATGTGTATCAGCCTCTTTTGCAGACAAATCCGCAATCCGCATACAGCCCAGCGAAATTTGGGATACGTCAAGTACACAATTCGCTACACTAATTTTCTTAACCATGAGTGATTCACTCCTTAGAATGTAAGTTAGAACTTGCAGTATTCTATCAAACCATATCACAAAGTGGGAGGCTAAGCCAATATGCCCTACGACGTATAGGTAGGTTGTAAGCAAAGTGCAAAAAAAGAGGCCGCCACATCAGTAGACTTCACTACTTTTGCAGACAACCTCTTTGTTTATACATCCAGAATTAGCATATGGATGTATTCAGAATCATATTAATACATATTCGGAATGTCGACATTAGGATCAATATCTGCTTCATAGTCTACGCCATCTGTTCTAAAGCCAAACAGATTGAAGAAATCTTGGCGGTAGCCTTCAAGATCAGCCAGCTCACCTGCATTATCAGTTGTCAGCTCGTCCCAACGTTTCATAACCTCTGTCTGGACATCCTCACGCATTTCCCAGTCGTCAATGCGGATCAAGCAGCTTCCGTCAGCAGTAGCCTTGCCTTCACCGTATAGGTGCTCAGAGAACAAGCGATACATTTGTTCAATACAGTTCTCGTGCAGGCCTTTTTCCTTCATCACTTCATAAAGTGCAGAGATATAAAGGGGTACTACAGGAATAGCTGAGCTGGACTGAGTTACGAGCGCCTTATTAACGGATACAAAGGCACGTCCGCCTTTTGATGAAAGAAGGTCATTCATTTGGATCGCAGTCTGTTCCAGATCGTGCTTGGCTTGGCCAATTGTTCCGTCCCGATAGATAGGGTGAGTGATTTCAGGCCCGATGTAGGAGTAAGCAACGGTAGTAGCACCATCTGCAAGGACATCAGCTGCTTGAAGCTGATCGATCCACATTCTCCAGTCTTCGCCGCCCATTACAGCGATGGTCTGACGTACTTCCTCTTCATTAGCAGGCTCAATGGTGGTCATGGATACTTCGCCTGTATGGAAGTTCAAGGTTTTATTCGAATAAGCTGTTCCCACTGGTTTAATAACGGAGGAGAAGGTTTCTCCTGTTACCGGATGGGTACGACGAGGTGAAGCGACACTATAAATAACTAAATCGATGGTGCCATATTCAGCTTTAATCAATGCAATGGTCTTCTCTTTAATCGCATCAGAGAAGGCATCGCCAACTATGCTGTGTGATTTAAGTCCAAGCTCTGCTGCTTGTTGTTCAAAGGCAGCGGAGTTGTACCAGCCTGCAGATGCGGTGCGCTGACCTTCCGCAGCCTTATCGAAGAACACACCAATGGTATTGGCGCCAGCACCAAAAGCAGCTGAAATTCTAGAAGCCAGTCCGTATCCGGTAGAGGCACCGATGACAAGTACATTCGCAGGTCCCTCAATTTTCTTTTGCGCTTTTACATATTCAATTTGTTGTTCTATTTGTTTGGCGCATCCCTCTGGATGGGCTGTTGTGCATATAAATCCGCGTGTTTTAGGTTGAATAATCATCAAGGAATTCCCCTTTGTATAAAAATTTAAGTCTACTGATACACAGAGAAAGTATAGCAAACAATATTTACTAATACAAAGAATTTAGGATATTCGATAAGAATCCGCTGCCCTGTATTTTTGTTTGTTGGCTAGCTGCGCTATCGAGTCTTGATCATTTATTAAGGCTTGCGGACTCCAGTGACGCTATTCCTTTGAAAAGGGGCTGCCCCAGTAGCCATTTCATGACTTCAAGGACAACCCCTTTTACATTATAAGGCGCTATTACGCCTTAAAGATTGAATCAATCGCTTTGATCTCATCTGGTGTCAGCTGAACTTTCAGAGTCTGGAGATTCGATACGATCTGTTCCGGACGTTTAGCTCCGGGAATAAGTGCGTCGATGGAAGGTACGGTCAAATACCAGGCTAGCACCACATGTGCGACTTCAACACCTTTGGCATCGGCAATTTGGCGAACCTTGTCCACCTTCTCCAGGTTTTTGGCAAAGGTCGCTCCTTGAAACATTGGGTTGTTCTTTCTATTGTCGCTGAACGTATCGCCTTGCTTATACTTGCCGCCAAGAAGGCCGGACGCGAGTGGGAAGTAAGGAACGAAAGAAATGCCAAGCTCCTGCGTGTAAGGGAGCAGTTCTTTTTCTGCATCACGGTGCAGCAGGTTGTAATGGGATTGGAGAACATCCACATGCCCGTCCTTATTGGCTTCTCTCAGCTGTTCAATGGAGAAGTTGGAGACCCCAATCGCTTTGATCTTTCCTTCATCCTTCAGCTTCTTAAGCTCGCCAACAGCTTCATCCTTAGGAGTGCTTTCATCAGGGAAATGAATATAGTAAAGATCGATATAATCGGTCTGGAGGCGTTTCAAGCTGTCTTCCACAGACTGTCTTAGAAAAGCTGGAGAGTTGTCGATCGTAACCTTATCGCCAGTAATCTTGTGAGCGCCCTTAGTAGCAATAACCACATTGTCACGGCCGCCTCTTTCTCTCAGCACTTCTCCAATAAGTTCCTCGGATCTACCTGGACCATAGATAAAGGCGGTATCAATGAAATTGATCCCATGGTCAAGAGCGTTGCGAACGATGTCTTTACCAGTCTCATCATTTAAGCCGGGAAATAAATTATGCCCACCAACAGCATTGGCACCCAGTCCGAGAGGGAGTACCTGCAAATTTGTTCTACCTAAAGTTATTTTACTAGACATAATCAATCATCAGCTCCTTAAAATAGAATATGAACTATATTAAGTATAGCTAATAGCCCGTGGTAAGACAAATTGCTGATTTCCAGCTTTATACATGAATATTTAAAGCGTATAAGTTATGATATAAAGAATAATTTTGCGTTCCCACATTTGTTGACACAATGAAGTAAAGGAGGTTTGTCTTATGCTAGTTATTAATCAAAATGAAGTGGCTGAGCTATTAGCAATGGAGTCTTGCATCACAGTGATGGAATCCGTTTTGAAGGACTTGTCCGCAGGACAAGCCATACAGAGCTTAAGACAAGTACTCCCGCTGCACCAAGGCAATCTGATTGGCTTAATGCCGGGCTTTTTGCAGAGTGAAGAAGTAGCAGGTGCCAAAATCATCAGTGTGTTTCCAAGCAACCATGGCTCAGGTTTACCTTCCCATCAAGGGCTTGTTACGTTATTCGATTCTTCTACCGGTGTTCTGAAAGCTGTAGTAGATGGACAGAAGATTACCGCAATTCGCACAGCAGCTGTTAGCGCAGTAGCCACTCGTTATCTGGCTAGAGAAGATGCAGAGGTACTTGCCATTCTAGGTACCGGCGAGCAAGCCAAAAGTCATCTGGAAGCGATGCTACTGGTTCGATCGATTCGTGAGGTCAGAGTTTGGAGTAGGGCACTTGCAAAGGCAAGAGATTTCCAAGCAGAAATGAGCCGTAAATATGGTGTGGATATCCTTGTGGCTGAGACTATTCAAGAGGCAGTTAATCCAGCAGATATCATTTGTACCGTAACAGCATCCACAGAGCCTGTACTCGAAGGAGAATGGCTGAAGCCTGGAGTACATATCAATGCGGTTGGAGCCTGCAGAGCAGCGGATCGTGAGCTGGATTCGGAGACCGTACGGTTAGCTAAGTTATATGTAGACCGATTGGAATCCGCGCATAATGAATCTGGGGATTATTTAATTCCGCTGAACGAAGGCGTGATTACTTCAGGTCATATTATCGGTGAAATCGGTGAACTGATCAGCGGGAATATTGAGGGCAGAGCTACAGCTGATGAGATCACTCTTTTTAAAGGACTAGGACTTGCAATAGAGGATTTAGCAGCAGCCAACTTCATTTATAATGAAGCTGTTAAATTACAAAAAGGCATTGAAATTGCATTCTAAGGAGCGACCACATGATGAGCACATATGAAGGTTTGTATGATTTCAAGTTGACGGAGCAAGACGAAGAGCGGGCCGTACATTTGCATGAGCAGAACATTAATATTGATTTGCTATTTCAAGGTCCCTTATCTCCAAACGCAATTCCAGAGTCTGTGTCTAAAAAAATAAAAGAGCTGTGTGAGCCCTATAAAGATGAGCCGATGATATATAGCAGCATGCCAGCAAAAATGATCACAAAGCTGTTGGCCAGCGGTGAGATCCCCGAGTATAAAAGTGAATGGTATAAATCGGGAATTACCGCGGGTAACCGGGAACTTCACTTAGAATCTTTAGAAAGCATGGTCACTAGCATGGCTGAAGTTCAGCTTCAGTTCGACTCCGCAGATTGGTTAGTAAAAGCATTAACCGCAGAGGACATTCGTTCAGCCAAGCGCAATGGGCATAAAGCGGGTATTATCACGGCACAAGAAACAGATGGCCTAGGTACTAATCTGGACCTATTAGATGTGTTACATAATTTTGGCTTAAGAATTTTACAATTAACTTATAACAATCAGAATCAGGTCGGTGCAGGTTGTGCAGAACAGTCGAACGCTGGGATTACGAATTATGGAAAAAGATTCATTGAGCGTTTGAACAAGCTCGGGATCATTGTAGATACGGGACATTGCGGAAAACAGACCACGCTTGATGCTTGCCAGTATTCTAAGACTCCGGTCATTGCTTCACACACGGGTGTAGAGGCTATCTATCCACATATGCGCTGTAAAAGTGATGAAGAGATTATCGCGATAGCGAAGACGGGTGGAGTTATCGGTATTTTTGCTATGCCGTGGTTTGTTCATGAAGATCCTAACCATACGACCATTGATCATGTGCTGGATCATATCGAATATGTGATTCGGCTTGTAGGCGTGGATCATGTCGGGATTGGAACGGATTGGCCGATGAGCGATGTGATCTGGTCATTGGTTTATTTTAAAGAACATATCGCACCTAAGCTAGGATTTGCCAAAGGAGACGGACCTTCTACTGAAACCGTTGCTGGGCTTGAAAAATATAGCTATTTTATCAACTTTACTAGAGGTCTAGTGGCTCGCGGTTATAAGGATGAGGATATTGCAAAGATTATGGGTGGCAACTGGCTGCGCGTGTTTGAAGAAATTTGGGGATAGGGGATAAATAGATGACAACATACTTGAACACAACTACATTTAACTTCTACTGTTCTGGCATTTATTCAGGGAAAATACATTTTACGGAACAACAAATTATGCTCGCTAAGGTTGATCCACGCAGACGAACACAAATGCAATACAATGCGCTGGATACCCAGTTCAAGACCGTTCTTCCATTTCAAAAAATCCACGAACACATGGACGCTTACGCTAAAGCAGAATGGGTCAATGATGAGGTAGTTCTAAGTAATGGTGATCTTTATCAAAAGCATATTCAGTATCAGGCTGTATTGGATGGCCGTGAGCTTACTTCACAAGTATGGGCGCTACGAAAAGAGACGGCACTGGATATTGTGACCTTGGATGGTGAGATTATTGCCTTTCTTACGCCGAATCGGTATGGCATCGAGCTGATTGTTAAAGCAGGATATGAGAAGCTGACGCCTCTGGTTGTTTATGATGATCCCCTTTTGTCCAAGCCAGAGTATGGTGTAAATGATTTGGGTACGGATCTGATTCCGATGCGTGATGGCGTGAGACTGGCTACGGATGTGTTTCTTCCTGAGGGCATTCAGCCGGGAACCAAGCTGCCGACGATTCTTGTGAGAACCTGCTATGACCGTAACGGGAAAAAAGAGATTTTTATGAGATGGGCTAACAAAGGTTATGCAGTGGTGTCACAGGACGTAAGAGGTCGGGCGGATTCGGAGGGGGAGTTGATCCCTTTTTATAATGAACGGGATGATGGCTACGATACGATCGATTGGATTATCGCGCAGGATTGGTCAGATGGCAATGTTGGAATGTGGGGCGCGTCCTATCTCGGCTTTGTGGTTGTCTCGGCGGCGACCAGTGGGCACCCTAATTTGAAGGCTGTTGTGGATGAAGTGAATGTTGGCTCACCGTTTGTAGATACAGCGCGTAAGGGTGGGACGCTTTGCTCTTGGCCACTCTTGTCTTGGACGCTTGCACAATCTGTGGGTACCCGGACGGATTTTGATATTTTTGGGGGCATTACGGTGAACCCAGAAGCGGCCGTCGATGCGAGACCGATTAAGGAGATTCCACAGCAAATGATCGGCAAAGCATCAGGACCATGGGATTTGTGGAGCCAGCATCCGGAGTATGATGATTTCTGGAGAAACTGTACCTTTACGGAACGTGGGGATCAAGTGCAGGTCCCTATGTATGTGATCTCAGGCTGGTATGATGGCGACAGCCCTGGCGTATCGGAGACTTGGAGAATGCTGACTGAACATGATGTGCCAAATCGTAAAATCCGTCTGGGTGCATGGGAGCATGGGCCAAACCGAGCCAGAGATTATGAGGGAGTAAGCTTCGGCAATGATGCAGTCGTCTATGATTATGATGTTTCTGTACTGCGCTGGTTCGACCGCTTCCTCAAAGGCATTCCGAACGGAATAGATCAGGAGCCTAGAGCCTCTTATTATGTCGTTGGTGAGAATCAGTGGAGAACGTCGGAGGATTGGACACCAGTTGAAGCTACAACTACGCCGTTTTATCTTTCCAGTGCTGGCCGTGCTAATTCAGGACAAGGAGACGGGAAGCTGCTCACAGCGCCAGAGGAACACTCTCCAGAAGATACTTATGTCTATAACCCAAATGATCCTATGAATGATAGCGGTGAGCGGGAGCCTGAAAATTTGCGGAAATATGAGCTCCGAAATGATATTCTTGTGTACACTAGTGAGGTGTTGACGGAAGAATTGACTATTGCTGGCGAATTGTCTGCTGTCATCTACGCCGCTAGCACAGGTAAGGATACGGATTGGGTAGTTACGCTTAGTGATGTGAATGAACATGGAGACTCTATCCGGTTATCTAACTATATTGTCAGAGCTAAATATCGTCATGGGTTTGATGCACCAGAACTGCTCACGCCAAGGCAAGTGGAGGAATACGATATTTTCATGCCGAATATTGCTCACAGATTTGCGGTAGGACACCGAATTCGTTTTTCGATTACCTCTTCCAGTAAATTCGTTGCTTTCCCGAATACGAATACTGGTGGTAACCCGTATGAAGATTCAGAGGCGATTACAGTGCTGCAGACTGTTTACCATAATAGTAAATATCCAAGCCATGTGAAGCTGCCGGTTATTCCTAACGCTTGAACGGTACTGCAAGGTCAACCTTGCAATTAGGATAAAATAGCGATTATTCACAGAAAAGCGCATAAATGATCCCTTCTCAGGTCACAATAGGGAAAAACCAGAATGAAGGGATTAACGTGTCGCGCATAAAAAAACAACTTTGGCAGCGATGGAGACGTTGGAAAAAGGCGCTTTGGGTAGGGGCAGCTTGTTTAGCTCTTACTGTACTGGCATGGCGCAGTATGCAGGTACCTGAGGAAATCAGTGGACTGCTGACGGATTCTAGTTGGACGGATAGTGCTGAAAGCGAGTTGGCCGCAGCTGTATTTAAAGTAGGCGTGGACAGCGGTGAGGAGAAAGAGAAGGGCACCATAAAAAACGAACAACTGTTGCAGACGATCGCTCAAAGCGGACTCAGCAGAACCGTTCATTTAAAAATATCGTATGTATCTGGGGAAGAAGTTCAGACATTGCCAGGTGTAAAGAGCCCGCTTCAGCTTAAAAAGATAATTCACGAACACCCCGCATGGAGCGGCTTCATCAGCAGTGATGGAGATTTGTGGCTGGAACAAAAAGTGAATGATCTATCGACCCTAACGAAAAAAGAAGCCTATATCGGGGTCGATGCATTTGGAAATTTGAAATTGTTTAAAGGCCCTCCGGTACAGGAAAAGGTTCTGAAGACCTTTTTTCAAATGGATATGGGTTCCTTGAAATCCTCCCTGCCGGAAAGTATTTGGAAAGAGCTTCATGAGGGCATTCGTGTACAAGATATTGAAGAGTACAACAGCGTATTGTCCACCTTCAGTGACTATGCGCGTGAGGCTGCCGAACATGTCATGCAGAATAAGCAATAGCATCCTTAAGCATATCAGCTGTCCTAAAGTCATTATTAATGGCTATAGGGCAGCTTTTTTTTGCAAATATAAGAAAGTTTGAGGTTCTCATTGTAGGCCTAAAGTTGTCATTTCGCATCAGAGGGTAAACTTTTTTTCTCCCGGAAGGGGTATTTTTGCTATAATGGTTTGAAGGAATACATATGTTCGCTTCGTAGCGGAGTAATGGATGAAAACGGTGGAATAAACTGCCTGTTATAGAGGAGAGATCGTGCTTGCGCATTTTGGGAATTGATCCAGGGCTGGCGATTGTCGGTTTTGGCTTTGTGGATAAGGAAGGTCATAAGTTGACCCCGGTCCAATATGGTTGTATCCAGACTGAGGCTCACACGCCTGAGGAAGAACGTCTGCTGCATGTCTATGAAGGCATGGGTCAGCTCATTGATAAATATAAACCTGATGCTGTAGCGATAGAGAAGTTGTTCTTCGCACGTAATGTTACCACAGCATTGCCAGTAGCACAGGCCCGCGGAGTGACGATATTAGCTGCTGTACAGCGTGGCTTACCCGTCTCGGAATATACACCTATGATGGTGAAGCAGGCTGTAGTTGGTTATGGTAAGGCAGAGAAACGGCAGGTACAGGAAATGGTGAAGCTGCTACTGAAATTATCGGCGATCCCTAAACCGGATGATGTAGCGGATGCACTCGCGGTAGCGGTATGTCATGCCCATTCGAGCAGTCTTAATTCTAAATTAAATGAGGTATTGCGAAAATGATAGATTTCTTAAGAGGACCCGTCGTTCATTTAGAGTCGGAATATGTGGTGCTGGATGTGCAGGGCGTAGGATATCGGGTGTTCTGCCCGAACCCTTATGCATTTGCTAAAGTAGAAGGACCTGTAACGATCTATATTCATTATCAAACACGTGAGGATGCGACGCTTCTGTTCGGGTTCCCGACTCGGGAGGAGCAAAAATTGTTCCGCAAGTTGATTGAGGTATCTGGGATCGGTCCGAAGGTTGCACTCGGAATACTGACAGGTGGAACTCCAGATCAGTTGATCTCGGCAATTTACCAAGAGAATATAACCTTCTTAACGAAACTGCCGGGCATTGGCAAGAAGACGGCGCAGCGGATGATCCTAGATTTGAAGGACAAGCTGGACGGACTCAGTATGGCTTCCATGCAAACGGGATTATTTGCAGTTCCAATGGAAGAAGCATCGGATGGGTTAGCTTGGCAAGAGGCTAGGGATGCCCTTAAGGGATTGGGTTATACCGAAAGTGAATTGGACCGTGTGTGGCTCGCTATGAAAAAAGAGGGCGCAGAGACAGGGACTGTAGATGTGTTGATGAAGAAAGCACTTGGGCTATTATATATTGCTAAGTAAAGCCGAACACATCCTTGAAGAAAGGGAGCGATAGGAATGGATGACCGGATTATATCCGCTAATTTGATGATGGACGAGCAAGCCGTAGAATTAAGTTTACGCCCTCGTTATCTGGGAGAATATATCGGACAGAATCAGGTAAAAGAAAACCTGAAAATATATATCGAAGCGGCCAAAATGAGAAGTGAAGCGCTGGATCATGTGCTGCTCTACGGGCCTCCAGGTCTCGGTAAAACAACACTCGCAAACATTATCGCCAATGAGCTGGGTGTGAATTTACGAACAACTTCCGGTCCTGCTATAGAGCGGCCGGGAGATTTAGCCGCCCTGCTGACGAACCTGCAGGAAGGCGACGTGCTGTTCATCGATGAAATTCACCGCTTACACCGGACGGTGGAGGAGGTTATGTATCCGGCGATGGAGGACTTCGCGCTGGACATCATGATCGGCAAAGGGCCAAGTGCCCGTTCGGTACGCTTGGATTTGCCGCCTTTCACACTTATAGGTGCTACCACCCGTGCTGGCCTGCTGTCAGCGCCACTACGTGATCGTTTCGGAGTGGTCAGCCGCTTGGAGTTCTATACCATAGATGAGCTAAGCTTCATTGTTGCTCGAAATGCAGATCTTTTAGGGATTGAGATTGTCGGAGATGCGGCGGAAGAGATAGCGCTTCGTTCCCGTGGAACGCCGCGGATTGCGAACCGACTATTGAAGCGAGTCCGTGATTTTGCTCAAGTGCGCGGCGATGGGATTATAACCCCTGAGATTTCTGGGGAAGCCCTGAAGATGCTACAAGTGGATCCACGTGGGCTGGACAGCATCGACCACAAGATGTTAAGAGCGATGATCTCAAGCTTTCGTGGCGGTCCTGTAGGACTGGATACGATTGCTGCTACAATTGGTGAGGAGAGTCAGACGATTGAGGATGTTTATGAGCCCTACCTGCTGCAGATAGGATTCTTGCAGCGGAGCCCTCGTGGAAGAATTGTAACCCCGGCCGCTTATCATCACTTAGGCCTTCCGCTCCCTCCGGAGCAGCATTGAGTCAGTAACTACATTTAAAAGGAGGATGCTGGATGAAGCATACGAAGATGAAATGGAGAAGAATAGCTCCACTAAGCAAAGGATTGCTAGCAGCTGCGATTGCTGTGGGAAGTCTCTTGATCCCTGCGGGTGCCAGTCATGCCGATTCTAATAGTACGATAAGAGTTGCCCTTTATGCCGATATTGGTAGTAAATATAAATCTACCGTGCCAGTAGTAACTATGTTATCGACACAAAGCTTCACTTTGATGTCAAACCAACCAGGGAGCACTCCTTTGTTATCGGTGCCTGCCCAGAGCAGAATTCGTGTTAGTGTGGATGGTTATAGAGTAAAGGTAATGGAGACTTCAAGCTGGAAAACAGCTGCCGATGCGGCTAAAAAGCTTCAGTCCACCTCTGATAAGCCTCAAATTTATATGATTTCTAGAAATGGAACCAATGTATATCAATTGTATACAGGTGTCTATGCCAGTGAAGCTGCTGCCAAGGATGGGCTTACCCGTGTAGTAAAGGCAGGACTCGGCATTACTGCTGATCAAACCCCTGCGGTGAAAGGGGACAAGCATTTATCGGCGGGTCGCTATTCTTCGGAACAAGAAGCTGATACTGCTCTGAGTAGTATTACAGCTGCTGGTTTTGATGCCTGGAAGGTGTTTCTCTCAGGAAGTGATGGCAGTGCTCAGTTTGAGGTATGGGTAGGCGAAGCTGCGAACGACAAAGATTTGGGTGCTGTTCAGACCGCAGTGTCTGCAGCATTGCCACAGCTTGCTATGTCTGCTGCAACTTCACCTGGGTTAATCATGCGTCTGGATGCTGGGCTGGACCTTAGCAGCGAGACACAGGCTAATCATTATATGGTTTCCGGAAATGAAGCTAAATTTTTGGCCGTTGGCAGTGAGGCTGGAATTCAGCTCGAAGAAAGATCCAAGCGTACCTACCGTGGAAATATGGAACTAAGTAATTTGAGAGGTTCCCTAGCGGTTATCAATGAAGTGCCACTGGAACAATATTTGTATGCAGTGGTTGGAGGAGAGGTTTCCTCCAGCTGGCCGGATGAAGCTCTAAAGGCTCAGGCTGTCGCGGCCCGAAGCTATGCAATGGCGCAAGGCAACCGTTTCGAAGTAGCGAATGTAGTAGATTCTACATTGAGTCAGGTATATAACGGAATCGGATCAGAGGCTCCAGTTATTATTAAGGCAGTGGATGCTACTGCCGGTGAAGTATTGATGAGCGGTGGTAAAGTTATAGAGGCTGTGTTCTCCTCGAACAGTGGCGGAGTAACCTCTGATCCATCAGAGGTATGGGGCAATGGTGGAGATGCATTTGCCAGCGTTCCCAGCAAAGAGGATGTCGCAGCTACCGCGACCGCTAAGAAGTGGTATTATTTACTGCTCGCTAATGGCACCTCTGGATACGCACGTGAGGATAACATTAAATTGACAGGAAATAAAACTGCAGCGGGACTGGATATAGCGACAGCCACCACTAAAGATGTCAATGTACGCCCGCTTCCTGCTGTTGAAAGTAGTGTAAGTGCGGTAGGTAAGCTGAATCCAGGCGAGAATGCTGTTGTTCTAGACAAAGTCTATGAGTCCGGTAGTTATAGCTGGATCAAAGGGCCATACACCTCTGCCGACCTTCTAAAAAGCTTGCAGGGTAAAACAACTAGCGCGCTTCCTTCTAGCATCCTTAATCTGCAGGTCACTCAGCGCGGCCCTTCTGGAAGAGCGATTCAGGTGAAAGCAAATGGTCAGGCACTGGATGTGAAATATCCTGATATGTTCCGTTCTGCGTTCAATGGATTGCCAAGTACATTGTTTGATATTGTACCAGCCGGAAGTTATACTGTATTAGGCGCTGACGGTGCTACCAGCACGATTGGAAGTTCACAGAGCGCAGGTGTACTCTCTGCATCAGGTAAGGTTAATGTGAACGGTAGTGGAACTGTAGTGATGGGTGGGGATTCCTCAGCCAGAGCGATTACTAACAGTTCGGGCTTTCTGTTCATTGGCCAAGGATACGGTCATGGTCTAGGCATGTCGCAATGGGGCGTGAAAGGCATGGCTGACAGCGGGTATGATTACAAGCAGATATTGCAACACTATTATCAGAACGTTACTATAGTTAAGGAATGAAGACAGACCATGAATGTAGACGCATATGATTTTCATTTACCGGAAGAATTAATTGCCCAGACACCACTCTCTGACCGTAGCTCTTCTAGACTGCTCTTAGTAAATAAGGAGGATGGGGAGCTGGCTCACCGGCATTTTACCGATATTATTAATTATTTTCAACCGGGAGATACGCTTGTTCTGAATGATACGAGAGTCATTCCTGCCAGATTGTTTGGGGCTAAAGAAGATACGGGGGCTAAAGCTGAAGTGCTTCTCCTTAAGAATCTGGGAGACGATCGTTGGGAAGCTCTTGTAAAGCCAGGTAAAAAACTCAAGACAGGAGCGGTTATCATCTTTAGTGATGAGCTTCGTGCTGTTATTGAGGACGAGGCTGATATGGGTGGACGAACGCTTCGGTTCATTTATCAGGGTATTTTTCAGGAGATTCTGGACAGGCTGGGAACAATGCCACTGCCTCCTTATATTAAGGAAACACTCGATGATCGGGAACGATATCAGACCGTTTATGCTAAGCATGAGGGATCAGCTGCTGCTCCTACAGCAGGGCTTCATTTTACCAAAGAACTGTTGGATCAGATTGAAGCCAAGGGTGTGAATATTGCTTATATTACACTTCATGTAGGTCTCGGAACGTTCCGTCCGATGTCTGTTGAGAAGGTTGAAGAGCATGTTATGCATTCAGAGTATTTTGTAATGTCTCAAGAAACAGCAGATACTATAAATGCTACTAAGGAACAAGGTGGTCGCATTATAGCGGTAGGGACAACTTCTTGTCGGACACTTGAAACAGTCGGAAGACAATGCGAAGGCGGTCCACTAGTGGAATGTAGTGGCTGGACGGATATTTTCATCTATCCGGGCTATAAGTTTAGTGTAGTTAATGCGTTAATTACTAATTTTCATTTGCCGAAGTCTACTTTGGTGATGTTGGTTAGTGCTTTGGCAGGTCGGGAACATATTCTAGCTGCTTATGAAGAAGCGATAGAGCAGAAATACCGGTTTTTTAGCTTTGGAGATGCAATGTTTATTTACTAAGGTAAGAGGATGGGTTAACTTATGGCAGCAATTACTTATGAGCACATCAAAACGTGCAAACAATCCGGAGCAAGACTTGGAAGAGTCCATACTCCACATGGTGTGATTGAGACACCTGCATTTATGCCAGTCGGCACACAAGCTACAGTCAAGACAATGAGTCCTGAAGAACTGAAAGAGATGGATGCTCATATTATTTTGAGCAATACGTACCATTTGTTCCTGAGACCGGGCCATGATATTGTTCGTGAAGCAGGCGGACTGCACAAGTTCATGAACTGGGACCGTCCCATTCTAACGGATAGCGGCGGATTTCAAGTATTCTCGCTTAGTGACATGCGCAAGATTACCGAAGAAGGCGTTCATTTCCGTTCCCATCTAAATGGGGATAAGAAGTTCTTGTCTCCTGAAGTAGCTATGGAAGTTCAGAACGCACTTGGCTCTGATATCATGATGGCATTCGATGAGTGTCCTCCATTCCCAGCGGAATATGACTACGTGAAAAAATCATTGGAGCGTACAACACGCTGGGCAGAACGTTGCCTGAAAAGTCATGCTCGCCCGAATGATCAAGGGCTGTTCGCTATCGTTCAAGGAGGTATGTATGAGGATCTTCGCCGTCAGAGCGCGGCAGATTTGACTTCCATGGATTTCCCGGGGTATGCTATTGGAGGGCTCAGCGTCGGAGAGTCCAAGCAGCTAATGTATGAAGTGCTGGATTATACAGTTCCCCTGCTGCCACAAGGCAAACCTCGCTATTTGATGGGCGTTGGTTCACCGGATGCGCTGTTGGAAGGTTCAATCCGGGGAGTGGACATGTTCGACTGTGTTCTGCCTACCCGTATTGCTCGTAATGGAACAACGATGACCAGTCAGGGAAGACTCGTTGTACGCAACGCAAAGTATGCCCGCGATTTTGGGCCGCTTGATCCGGAGTGCAACTGCTATACATGCCGGAATTATTCCCGCGCTTATTTGCGCCATCTAATCAAAGCCGATGAAACCTTCGGACTTAGATTGACGACATACCATAACTTGCACTTCCTGTTGGATTTGATGCGTAAAGTGCGCGAAGCCATCAAGGAAGATCGGCTGCTTGATTTTCGCGATGAGTTTTTTGCTAAATACGGATTATATGATAATCTTAAAGGCTTCTAAAGCTTCGTTGAGGTCCATGTTTTAATGTGCTTTGAAAGGGGGGAGAAATATGTTTCAATATGCAGCAGCAACAGGCGGAGGTAGTATACTGGGTCTTGTAGGTCCATTCGTACTTATGTTTGTAGTATTCTACTTCTTGCTGATTCGTCCGCAACAGAAGAAGACCAAAACACGTAATGCAATGTTGAAGTCTCTGAAAAAGGGCGATAAAATCGTTACTATTGGTGGTCTTCACGGTACGATCATGGAGATTTCCGATGATATCGTGGTTCTACGGGTCAATGATGTAACTAAACTGACCTTTGATCGCGGTTCCATTAGTCACTCCGTTGCCACGGACGTGGAGGAGAAAGTATAGTTTCGTTATTTAAAAGTACATAAAAAGCGGTGTCTTCTCATTAAGAGAATGACACCGCTTTTTTGATGTTCATCTTTCATCGTGATCTATGGGTTTAACGCATATCCGTTATTCGGCTGCGAACGGTGAGCGATTCTTCACGTCCCCGTAAGGTTAATTTGGCAAGCTGTACACCAACTGTTGAAGCTAGGACTGCTAGCAGAGTGCCGCCTATCATATCTGTAAGCCAATGAATGCCCAGATAGAATATACCAAAGACGATTACGACTGCGGAAATACTCGTAATGACCATCCACCGGCGGTTTCCTGAACGGAATGCCAGTAATGCCATCGTAACGGAAATGGACGTATGTAGACTCGGGAAGCAGTTGTTGAGACCGGATAGAGGGCGGTACTCTTCTTCAAACTTCGGAAATACATCCAGCATAGTAAATCTAACGCCTGCAGGTACATAGGACCATACCTCATTTACAGGGAAGTATAGGTAGAATGGAATTGCTACAGCATAGTTAATGATAATAGCATAGCAGGTAGCGTACAGCATCACACGGTTCTTATCTAACAGATAGACACCTAGAGAAGCTGCTAGTACAGATTGAAGCATAAAAATGTAGAAGAAAACTATGATAGGCGTTAGCCATGGACTATAGAATATATCCTGAACAGCTTGGACAAAATGCCCCTCTAGCCCAAATATAAATGATGTATAGTCTGAGGTAAGATGCATTTTTTCTTCAATTTGTAGTTCGTATTTATTCAAGACCAGTACACCAAACATGCCTACCATCAGTAGCAAAAACTTGTAGGATCGCAGCATCTCTTTTCCGATTTCAACTAATGCCATGATTGGATTTCGACGAGCGCCAATCCATACTAATATCACTACTAATGCAACTGTGTACAAAACAATATGATTCATTGATTGGTAAAACAAAGCATTCGAAGCCTCCTTGATTCTCTTTATGAAGTCAGATGATCACAGTTTAACATATTTCCAAGGAATGTTTCGAATTTTATGGAATAATAATTTTAGCTTTTCTGTAAATTAACCCCAAATATTCCGCCAAGTGCACCAATTGCTGCTGCAGCTAGAACCCAAAGAAGGTCAACACCAGAGGGTGAGCTATCCAGTGCCAAAAATCCAATTAACAGAACGATAATCCCGTAAAAGATTCCTGTAAGACTTCCTTGATACCAGCCTTTGTTCGTGGCTCTGCGACCGGCGGTTAGTCCTCCGAATGCTGCGGCTATGCCGTGCACTATATAAGTGTACATTGAGAGATCCTGCTCCTTCAGACCGCTGCCCCATAATAAAAGAGAGAGGACAAACGCGCCAAGCAGCATCCAAAGGAATGATCGACATAGGCCAGACAATACAGGATTGGCTATTCTCCATGAGAACAGGCGCCGGATTAAATACATGGTACAACCTCCTAAAGTTTTTTTAGAAAAATAATCTACATAAGTTATTATTCATTGTATGGGAAGGCTTGCCCCAATAGTACAAGAATGGGCATTGTAGCCTTTTTACCATTAATTAATATGTGAGCTTCCGAATGTTCCCTGTGCTGAGCGGTCAGAATAGGGTTACATTAATCCGCCCGAGAAAACAAGTCTGCGGGTGAGAGTGGAGGGGAGCGAAGCTATATGTCCCAGCATATCACTACCCATATTTTCTTGACCGTGCTGATGTATTTCTTCATATTCCTGTGCATGCGTATCATGGGGAAGAGGGAAATCGGTAAGCTATCTGTATTTGATCTAACGATCTCAATTATGATTGCTGAGATTGCTGTTTTTGTGATTGAGGATATTAATCGCCCGATTTACGAAGGTCTGGTTCCGATGGCCACACTGGTTATCATTCAAGTTGTGGTTGCTCAGCTCAGTCTTAAGAGTAGAAAGATTCGGCTGTTAATGGACGGTAAACCGAGCATACTTATTTCTGGAGGCAAGCTGCACCGGGGAGAGATGCGTAAACAAAGGTACAATATTGATGATCTATTGCAGCAATTGCGTGGTCAGAACATCGCTAGTCCTGCTGATGTGGAATTTGCGATTCTGGAGCCAAGTGGACAGCTTACCGTTTTCGAGAAAGACAAAGGACTTTCATCTTCCAATCAAACAGGCAATAGCAGTTCAGTTGCTGAGAATAATAAGACCGATGAGGATGCAGATGTAAGCAGTCAGAAAGTTAAACTGCCAAAGAACAAAATCAGATATGAAGGGCTTCCTATTCCATTGATTATGGATGGAAAGGTCCAGGATCATAATTTAGAAATGATAGGAAAAACAAGGTTCTGGCTAAGAACACAGATCCGCCAAAAGGGAGTATCAGATTTTCGGGATGTATTTCTTTGCTCCATAGACCATAAAGGCCGAGTTTATGTTGACCGTTTGGACAATCGATAACCATTCTAAAGCCAACGCTTAATGAAAGGCAGTCGATCCAAATCACGAAGGGAAATAAGGCCAGCTAATAGACTGAGACCGAAATACAGGGCCATTCCTATCGCAGAGGCAAATAAAAATTGAATCCATTGTGCTTCTGCAATGGGAATGGAGATGTATACATAACGCACGCCTGCTCCCATAATGATCATTGCACATAAGGTCTTAATGGTATCGGTTATTCGTAAGGATAATGAAATTAGACTGACTACGCTGTACCCGTGCAGTAGAGTAACAAGAACGCTGTTCACAATAATGGCGATGATTGCGCCGTAGATTCCGTATTCTGGTTGTGAAGCTAATAAAACAATCAGAATGATTTTGACTACTGCCCCAATAAGAGTATTGATGAGTGCCCTTCCTGGTCTGTCCATAGCTTGAAGTGCAGCTTGTAAGGGGGCTTGAACATAGATGAACAAAGCGAAAGGGGCCATTAGTTTTAGCATAGGAGCGGTGTCCGGATTTCCGTATAACAAGTTGCATAGTGGGACTGCCAGTACATACATAAGAACAGCAAAGGGAGCCCCTGTTACAAGAGCGAGTCGAAGAGCTTGGTGCATTCGTTTGTGAATGGTAGGCAAGTCCTTTCTCGCGGCAGCCTCGGATAAGGAGGGAACCAAAGACACTGCGAGAGAGGAAGTTAACGCACCGGGAAGCAACAGTAAGGGGATAACCATTCCCTGTAAAGACCCATATTGAGCAGTCGCGGCGGCTGTTGCGATTCCGGCTAGTGCAAGACTACGTACGGTAATTATAGATTCCAATAGATAGGAAAAAGAACCGACAAGCCGGCTTGCCGTAACAGGAATTGATACACCTAATAAACGCCGTAGTATGGGGGAAGTTGATTGTACGGCATCTGGATCAGGAGTTATAACTTCCTTCTCAATCGTTTGCTGTTCTTGGATGGGGGGTGTTTTTTTATCCTTTTTCGTGATGACATAATATTGCCACAGAATGGCTAACATTCCGCCAATCTCTCCCACCGTTACGCCTAGCATCGCCCCTGCAGCTGCAAAAGCGATACCTTTAGGTAACAGCAGCCAAGAGAACCACAGCATAAAAAATATTCGCACGATAGACTCAAAAACTGAAGAAAGTGCGGAAGGAATCATGTTCTGCCTACCTTGAAAATAACCGCGGTATATTGCAGATACAGCAACAATTGCAATCATTGGGATCATGGCAATAAAAGTATAATAAACTCTGTGGTCTGTTAAGATCACATTGGAGACCCATGAAGCACTGACTAGCGCAACAATGGTAAAGAAGATTCCTAGTCCGACACTAAGAGTAAGGCCAGTCCGTAAAATTTGCCGCGATTTCTCAGGGCGGTTCTCTCCCTCTGCTTCCGCTACCATCTTTGCAATTGCTAGGGGAAGTCCGCCTGTAATAACAGTAGCCAGCACGATAAAGAAAGGGTACGCGAGCTGATATAGACCCACACCTTCTGCTCCAATGATGCGTGGCAAAGCAATTCGGGGTATAAATCCAAGCATTCGATTAATGATGCCGGCGGCAAGCAAGATTAAAGTTCCTTGTATAAAGCTCTGTTTCCTCAAAGGTCACGCCTTCTTCCCCAAATGAAATGAAACGCTGGCCAACTTGTCTATTCTTATGGATATGCTATACCCCTATCCCGGCATGCCTTGTTTTAGTAGTTGTAACTTTTTGTGACGGAAGGAGGAAAGCAGAGAACTTGGGTCGAATACCTATGGTAAGCATACGAACACGAGCGATCTTTGGAGGTGTCATCACGTGGAATCGGAACAGTGGAATCATGATCAACATAGTGAAGAAATCGAAGCCATGTGCCGCAGCAAAGCTGAAGAATTCCGGCTCCTCGGCTATGAGTATGTAACCAGCAAGGATATTTGGGATTGTATCAGTCGTAATTATGATAAGGACGGAATGCCTCCCTTACATAAGCTGGTAAATGATATTTATTCCTTAAAAGCCAATAGTTACATGACTTATTTGACTCTTGCAGCTTATCGGGGGTTGAACTGAACAATACACATCTCGCTTCTTTTCTTTGCGAAAAGCCTTATAAAGCAGTAAAGTAAGAGAATAATAATAACTTCACATCTCCTATATAAACGGATGTCTTGCTGATATGTGCAGGGGCGGCCGTTTCTTTGTGTGAGTATAGCTATGACTATGCTGTGAATTGACGGTCATTTCACGTGTAGCTATAATAGGAATATTGAGTGAATGAAAGGGGAACTAGCTAGAGCATGAAGAGACTAATGGGCTTTATTATTACCGTGCTCGTTTTGACAGGCGTCATGGCATTTACTACTCCTGGACTGCTGGACAAGGTTAGACTTGGTCTTGACCTGAAAGGCGGATTTGAGATTTTGTACCATGCAGAGCCTATGGAAGCGGGAGCAGCGTTGTCCCGAGCTTCACTGTTGAAAACAGCAGAAAGTTTGGAAAAACGGGCCAATGCGCTCGGAACCAGTGAACCAGAGGTTACAACTGAAGGTACTGACCGTATTCGTCTGAAAATTGCAGGCGTTACTGATGAAGCCGAGGTTCGTAAGAAGATGAAGGAGCCTGCAGTTCTGACTTTCCGTAGTGCTGCTGAAGGTGACGCTGAAGGTACTTACAGCAAGATCGAACTGGTAGGTAGTGATTTTGTTGAAGGTGCGGCAGAGGTTGGACGGGATAACCTGAATCAGCCAATCATCAGTATCAAAATAAAGGACAAGGATAAATTCGCAGAGATTACCAAACGCCTCTTAGGAAAGAATCTCGCAATTTATTTGGATGAGAACAAACTATCTGATCCTACGGTACAAGCAGTACTTACCGATGGTAGTGCGTCTATTTCCGGTCAGTATACAATTAAAGAAGCACGTGAACTGGCTGACACTATTAATCTTGGTGCGTTGCCACTGAAACTTACTGAGAAATACTCCCAAAGTGTGGGTGCAACACTTGGTAAACAATCGCTTGATCAAACGATCAAAGCCGGTCTTTTGGGTTCTTTGATTATTCTTATCTTCATGATCGGTATGTATCGCTTGCCAGGTCTCTTGGCTAGTTTTGCGCTGATCTTGCATACATGGCTGCTAATTGTAGTCTTTGTCTTAGCTGACTTCACATTGACGTTGCCTGGTATAGCCGCATTTATTCTGGGTATAGGGATGGCCGTCGATGCCAATATCATTACAAATGAACGGATAAGAGAAGAAATGCGCAGTGGTAAAAGTGTACTTTCCTCTGTTAAAGCAGGTAATAAATCCTCTTTCCGGACAGTAATGGACTCCAATGTCACAACTGTTATTGTGGCAGGTGTCATGTTCGCCTTCGGTACAGGTGCAGTCAAAGGTTTCGCATTGGTACTGATCGTGGAAATCGTTCTGAGTATCGCTACGAATCTTTATTTCTCCCACTGGTTGCTTAGCCAGCTTGTTAAAGCCGGTAAGCTGAACAAACCGAAGAGTTTCGGTGTTAAGGAGAGTGATATTCGTGCGCTTTAAGAAAGAGCTTGATTTCGTACATTTGAGTAAATTTTTCTATGTTTTTTCTATCGCCCTTACAGTGGCAGGTTTGATTTTCCTAGCAACCTTTGGATTGAATTACAGCGTTGATTTCAAAGCAGGATCTAATGTTGATATCTCTCTGTCTAAGAATTTGACATTGGAAGAGGTTAATTCAGCAGTTGAAAAAACTGGGATTTCAAGTGAGCCAAGCATTACGATAGGAAGTGAACGGGTTAACGTTCGTTATGATCAAGTGCTCGATGAGCAACAAGATGAAGCTCTTAAAGCAGAGATCTTGAAGCTGGACGAAAAAGCATCGTTTGAGATTAACACCGTGGATACTGAAATGTCTAAAGAACTTGCACGCAATGCGATCTATGCGGTTCTCATTTCTTGTCTAGGGATTATCATTTATGTAAGTATTCGTTTTGAATGGCGGTTTGCATTGGCAGCTATTGTTTCATTGATCCATGATGCCTTTATGGTCGTTGCAATCTTCTCCATCTTCCGCTTGGAAGTGGATTTGACGTTTATTATTGCGGTGCTTACGATTATCGGTTATTCCATCAATGATACGATCGTTATCTTTGACCGTATCCGTGAGAATTTGCGTTTTGGTAAACAAAAAACCTATGAGGATTTAAAAGAGCTTGTGAATAAGAGTGTGGCTCAAACGCTTATGCGTTCTCTTTACACAGCATTTACCGTATTTATTGCGGCGTTCTTCCTGTTGATTCTTGGAGGCGAGTCCATCAAGATGTTCTCGCTTGCGATGGTTATCGGATTGCTATTCGGAGCGTACTCCTCTATCTTTATTGCAAGTCCGGTCTGGCTACTGCTTAAGAAGCGTGAAAAGATAAAGGTAAAGAACCCGGCTAAAGGGTAATGTCTCTAGAGAAATAACATGGCTACACTTGAATGAAAAAAACATCAACTTTATAATTTAAGAAAGCCGCGTCAAATGCGACGCGGCTTTCGAAATCTTTGGGGTAGTATGTCATGTGTATTGTATCATCATGAGATTACTTGCTAGTGGTAAGGGGGGCCTCGTATGAATAAAGAACGATCACCGCAAAGCAAGACGGTTGCTTGGACAGGGATCATCAGCGATGTTACTTTGGCAGTAGCTAAGGGGAGTTTTGGCTATATTTCAGGTAGCAAGGCTTTAATGGGCGATGCATTATATTCTGGAGCAGATGCTGCAGCTAAATTGGCGGATATTCTCCCATGGCGCTCTGAACAAAGCAGAAAGAGCAAGCAGCGGATAGAAGAGCGACGAGGGAATAAGGAGCCGCTTTTAGCTATACTTTTTTCGGTATTAATTCTTATGGGGGGGCTGCAAATCGCCTTCTCTGCAATCCGTGACTTAACCGAGGGACAGTCATCCACTCGCGGAGAACTTGCACTTGTAACTGTCTTACTATCTATTGTACTTAAAGAAGCTGTATTTCAATATCAATATCGGTACTTTAAAAAAATAGGTGATGGCAGTCATGCTGCTTATGCCAATAGTCATCGTTTCAGTTTGTATACTTCTATCACAGTATTAGTTGGGATATCGTTATCAATGGGGGGTACCTATTGGCATCCTCTACTCTATATGGACCCTATTGCTGCACTTTTAACAGGATGCTTAATTCTACGTAAAGGTTATTTGCTCATTGTTAATACTGTTAGTGTTAAGAATGCGCAGGAGCTACCTTCTGAGGAGGCAGCTAATTTTATTGAAACCGTACAACGTGTTCATGGTGTTATTCGTGTAGAACATTTGAAGGCACTTGAGCAAGGGAATTATGTGAATCTGCAAGTGAAGATCAGTGTAAATCCGCGTATTACGGTGATGGAAGCACAGGATATTTCGGAATGTGCAAGAAAGTTGCTGCAGCACAGGTTTGTTCATGTTGGTGAGGTACATATGGACGTAGTTCCTTATGATCCTGGCTATCCATACAAAAGTAATTATGAATTGGTGGATAATGATATTCCGACGCTGCTTCAGTAGTTCGCAAGGTGAGAGAAAGGTGAGCGCTATTGCTTTATTCAAAAACAAGATGGCAATCTCCGGCAGCCGATCCCGACGTCGTAAGGGATATGGCCCGGAGCCTTTCTATTTCTCCGCTCTTATCCTCACTATTAGTGACTAGAGGAATTGATACGCCACATGAGGCTCTATCGTTCATGGATGGCGGTGTGGAAGCTCCGCATGATCCGTTCCTTCTAAAAGGAATGGCCGAAGCGGTTCCCAGAATTAGAAAGGCTTTAAAAGAAGAAGAACATATTCTGATTTACGGTGATTACGACGCCGATGGTGTGTCCAGTACAGCATTAATGATTCATTTGCTGCGTTACTTAGGCGCTTCCTTTGATATTTATATCCCGCACCGTTCTAATGAGGGCTATGGGCTGCATAATCATGCTTTGGATTGGGCTTTACAGCAGGGTGTATCCTTGATCATTACTGTAGATACTGGCATTAGCGCCTATCATCAGATTGCTTACGCTAATGAACTCGGGATTGATGTGATTGTTACGGATCACCATGAGCCACCAGAGCTTCTCCCAGAGGCTTATACGTTGATTAATCCGAAGCTGCCCGACTGCCCCTACCCGTTCAAAGGATTGGCAGGTGTAGGTGTAGCTTATAAGCTCGCCCAGGCTATGCTAGGGGAGGAAACTCCCGAAGAATGGGCAGAGATAGCTGCTATCGGTACTGTAGCGGATTTAATGCCGCTGCTGGGTGAGAATCGTGAGATTGTTCGAAACGGCTTGGTGAGTATGCGAAATTCTCGATTCCCAGGTATTCGTGCCTTACTCGATGTTAGCGGCGTAACCATGAGTACTGTGAGCGCGGTTAATATCGCTTTTGGAATGGCGCCTCGTATCAATGCGAGTGGTCGTCTGGATCATGCTGGACGGGCAGTGGCGTTGCTTACAACCGAGCATACTGATGAGGCAGAGCAACTGGCTGGGGAGCTTGATCTGCTTAATAAAGAACGCCAATTGGTCGTAGAAAGAATTGTAGTGGAGGCCACTGCAAAACTGGAGCAGATGACTCAGGGTGGAGAAATACCAGACATCATAGTCCTTGCTGAACAAGGTTGGAATGTGGGTGTGGTAGGCATAGTGGCTTCCAAACTGCTGGAGCGTTACTATCGACCTGTAATTATTCTGGATATTCATCCGGAGACCGGCATGTGCAAAGGTTCTGCCCGCTCTATTCCTGGACTTGATATATATGCGGCCTTATCCTCTTGTTCTAACTTAATGGATCATTTCGGTGGTCATCCAGCAGCTGCGGGAATGAGTCTGCATCGGGACGGCTTAGAAGCCTTCGCTGCGGCATTAAATGAATACGCTGCTACTGTGTTAACACCGGAGCATTTCGTTCCTGTTACTTCTGCTGATGCAGAAGTGTCGATTTCCGATTTGTCCCTACAGACCGCGCTTGAATTGGAAAGGCTTGCACCTTTCGGGATGTCGAATCCATTGCCAAAGTTCATCATTCGCGGGGCTACAGTGAAAGAGACACGCACCATGGGGCAAGACGGAAAACACTTGAAGATCGTCTTGCAACAGGGTAAGAGTACGATCGAAGCCTTGGCTTTTGGTAAAGGGGATTTGGCTAAGCTGCTCCCTGTGGGCACCCCGATCAATGTGCTGGCTGAACTGTCGATCAACGAATGGAATGGCTCGAGGAAACCACAGCTGATGCTACAGGATTTATCAGTTCAGGATGCTCAATTATTTGATCTTCGTGGTGCTGCTGACGCTGTACGGCAGGCTGCACATATTAGAGAGCTGCTGCTTCCCTATAGCGGTGCTGGCCCATATCGTGCTGCAGCAGTGTTTCAGAGTGGACGTATGTCTTCACAGACTGAATTGATAGGAATGTCCTTCTGGGTATATGATAAAGAAGCTGGCATTAGCGCCGCTATTAAGGATGATTCGATTCAGGAATCAGGGCATGTCTCACTGTTATGTTTACTGGATATGCCAGAGACTCCTGAACAACTAGACGCGTTACTGAAGGCTTTTCCTAATGCTGATAATATTGCGTTATTGCATTCTATAAAGGATGGCCGAGAACGACTTATCATTCCGACACGGGATCATTTTAAAATACTCTATAAACTGCTGGCTTCGATCACTGCTGTTGCAACGCCAGAACATGAAGTGCTGCTGCGGCTAAGTCGACAATCCTCATTAAGTATTCGAATGCTTAGTAATATGCTAGATGTGTTCGAGGAGCTGGATTTTATCGAAAGAAGTCACGGAAGTGTGACCTTTATTACGCAGCCTACAGCTAAAAGCCTTACAGCATCAAGACATTTTGTCAGACTGGGGCAGATGGCGGAAATGGAGCAGTACTTCATGGAAGGTAGCTTGTCTGAACTGCAGGATTGGATGTTATCACGCCGTTTAGGCGTATCATAAAGACTAAACAAAACAAAGCAGACGCTTACGAAGCAAGTTTTGCCGAACCGGACTCAAAGTAGCATATGCTAACAAAACAAAGCAGACGCTTACGAAGTAAGTTTTGCCGAACCGAACTCAAAGTAGCATATGCTAACAAAACAAAGCAGACGCTTACGAAGTAAGTTTTGTCGAACCGAACTCAAAGTAGCATATGCTAACAAAACTTTTAGGAGATGAAAAATTTGGATTTTAAAGATAGTATTCGCGTGATTCCTGATTTCCCAAAAGAAGGTATTAGTTTTAAAGATATCACCACCTTGTTAAAAGACGGTGATGCATATCGCCAAGCGATTGATGCCTTGAAAGCTCTTGTATCCCACTTAGAAATCGATGTGATCGCTGGACCGGAAGCACGTGGTTTTGTAGTTGGTGCACCTCTTGCTTATGCATTGGGCGTAGGCTTTGTGCCTATTCGAAAGAGTGGTAAACTGCCGTATGAGACTATCGAGGTTGGATATGATCTTGAATATGGTAAAGACACACTTGCTGTTCACACGGATGCCATTAAGCCTGGACAAAATGTATTGATTGCTGATGATTTGTTAGCAACAGGAGGTACTATAGCTACTTCAGTTAACCTTGTGGAGCAGCTTGGTGGTAAAGTGGTAGGCGCAGCGTTTTTGATTGAATTGGTTGAGCTTGCTGGACGTAATAAGCTTTCTGGAATTGAAGTTATTACATTAGTTGATTACGAAGATTAATACGATAAACTTGTCTTTTCCCGGGAAATAAATTGGGATTTATGTATCGAATAATGTGGAAAAGTGCAAACAACAGCAATTCTCTGTTACTACTAGCGGAGGGTTGCTGTTTTTCGATTTTTTGGTCAAAAGAGATACGAAAAAAGACTGTCCAATCCATAAAATGGATCTGGAGCAGTCTTTTTGAATTATTAATTCATAAATAAATTAGTGAGCAGCTTTATCGCTTTCTCCACCTTCATTAGACAGTCCAAGAACTTCAATGAGTTTGAAGAATAGGGCTAGAACGATACCAACAATCGTAGCTAGAGCCATACCACTGAGTTTTACGCTACCCATAGTAAGGGTTGTACCACTGATTCCGACAACAAGCACCAACGTAGCCATAATCATGTTAGTGGCTTTGGAAAAATCAACTTTTTGCTCTACGAAGATTCGCAGACCGGATGCGGCAATTACACCGAACAAAAGTAGTGATACGCCGCCCATTACAGGTGTGGGGATGTTAGCGATAACGGAGGAGAAAGTTCCGGAGAACGATAGCAGAATCGCAATCACTGCTGCGCCACCGATCACATATACAGAATAAACTTTAGTTAATGCCATAACCCCGATATTCTCACCGTAGGTTGTATTTGGAGTAGAACCGATAAAACCGGAGATAATTGTAGATATCCCGTTCCCCATCAGGGAGCGGTCAAGTCCAGGATCTTTAGCCAAGTCTCTGCCAACAATATTGCTGGTTACAAGTAAGTGTCCGATATGTTCAACGATTACTACTAGCGATACTGGGATGATAGTCAGGATTACATTCCAATCGAAGGATGGAGTAACAATGGTAGGGTGCGCTAAAAAATTCGCATTAGATATTGCAGCTGTATCCACCATTTTCATAATATAAGCTAAACCATAACCAGTTACGATACCGATGAGGATGTGAATGATTTTTGGGAAACCGCGGAAGAGTACAGCTCCAATTACGGTTACGCCCAGTGTCACCATAGAAAGTGTGATTGCTTTGCCATCTGGAGTCCAGTCTGCAACTGCAACACCTTCAGGGGCAATAAGTCCTGCCATTCGCGCGGCAACAGGCACAAGTTCAAGTCCGATCGTTGCTACGATAGCTCCCATTACTGCTGGAGGGAAGACAACATCGATCCATTTTGTTCCTGCATAACGGATGATCAAAGCAACGAGCACAAAGATAACACCTGTGATGATGAAAGCGCCCAAAGCAAGCGAGTACCCTTTCATATGATCATCTTTATGATCAGCAAGCACTGATAATACGGGTGCGATAAATGCAAAGCTGGAGCCAAGGTAGGCAGGTATTTTACCACGGCAAATCCAAATGTATAGCAGTGTGCCGATACCGTTCATCAGCAAAATCATGCCAGGGTCAACCCCGAACAAGTTAGGCACTAGCACTGTACTGCCAAACATGGCGAACAAATGCTGTAGGCTTAACAGAAAACCGGGGCCCCATGGAAGTTTTTCATTAACTTGAATTTCGCGTTGCAATGGAGTTCACTCCTCTTTCTTAATGGATATGATGTTGTCCAGCGAAAATCCGCCTTTACTAGATTAAATAGAACTGGACATTTTTACAACAACATTTTCACAAGTGTTATTAATTTGTCCGATTTTCATAACTTTTACTTCTTGAATACCATGAGATGGCAAGTGTTGACGTAATCCCTCGTAAGCGTCATAATTATAGACAACTTTGAACAAGAGCGTAAGTTGCTTGCGAAATGATTGGAACCTGCAGATTTCAGAATGATTGCGGGTTCATTTTATTATAGAAAGGAAACGGATACGACGAGAATGGGCATAGAGCGATTAATTGATAAGGCTGGCGCCTATATAAAAGATAAAGATCTTCTCCGCATCCGGGAAGCTTATGAATTTGCCGATCAGGCTCATCACGGGCAGATCCGCAAGTCGGGGGAGCCATACATTCTGCATCCGCTGGCGGTGGCAGATATTGTCGTCAATATGCAAATGGATGTTATATCTATTGTTGCGGCGCTTTTGCATGATGTTGTGGAAGATACGACGGTCTCATTGGAACAAATCCGCGCGAAATTTGGCGATACCTGCGCGATGCTTGTCGATGGCTTAACTAAGCTGGAACGCATCCGTTTTCGCTCAAAGGAAGAGCAGCAGAACGAGAATTACCGTAAGATGTTTATTGCGATGGCGCAGGATATCCGGGTCATCGTTATCAAACTAGCGGATCGCCTGCATAATATGCGTACGTTAAAGTATCAATCTGAAGAGAGCCAGCGACGTATTTCTTATGAAACGCTGGAGATTTTCTGTCCTGTAGCTGATCGTTTGGGGATTTCCGCGATTAAGTGGGAGATGGAGGATATTGCGCTTCGTTACTTGAATCCGCAGCAGTATTATCGCATTGCTAATCTAGTGCATAAGAAGCGGGCTGAACGTGAGCAATTTATCGACAGCGTAATTGGCCGTATTCGTGCCAAGCTGGATGAAATGGGCATTGAAGGTGATCTTTCAGGTCGTCCGAAGCATATCTACAGTGTCTATAACAAAATGAGTACGAAAAACAAACAGTTTAATGAGATCTATGACCTGCTGGCCATCCGTATCATTGTGGATAATATCAAGGATTGTTATGCAACCCTCGGAATTATTCATACCCTTTGGAAGCCAATGCCAGGTCGATTTAAAGATTATATAGCTATGCCCAAAGCCAATATGTATCAATCTTTGCATACTACAGTGGTAGGTCCTGGCGGAGAGCCAACCGAAGTGCAAATTCGCACTTGGGAAATGCATCGCACGGCTGAATTCGGGATAGCAGCACACTGGGCATACAAAGAAGGAACCAGCAATAATGTGAATCCTGAGAATCGGATGCCTTTTTTTCGCGAAATATTGGAGCTTCAGCATGAGGCCAAGGATGCCGAAGAGTTCGTAAAATCACTCAAAATGGACTTTTTCTCGGATCTTGTGTTCGTGTTTACGCCTAAAGGCGAGGTTATTGAGCTTCCTGCGGGTTCTGTACCACTTGATTTTGCATTCCGTATTCATACGGAAGTGGGTAATCGTACGATTGGTTCTAAGGTGAACGGGCGGATCGTACCGTTGGATCACAAGTTGAAGACGGGCGATATTGTAGAGATACTGACATCGAAGCATTCGTACGGACCAAGCCGCGACTGGCTCAAGATTGCTCAATCCTCACATGCGCGAAGCAAAATTAAGCAATGGTTCAAAAAAGAAAAACGTGAGGAAAATGTCGAAAAAGGTCGCGAAGCGATTGAACGTGAGCTGAAGCGTCTGAATGTCGAGGTTTCTGAATGGATTTCTGATGATAAGCTTTTAGAAGCAGCGAAGAAATTTGCTTTTAACGATGTTGAGGATATGCTATCTGCCGTTGGATTTGGTGGGATTACCGCTTCGCAGATTGCTTCCCGTTTGACGGAAAAGCTGCGCAAAGAGCAGGAAGAAGCTGCTAATCATTTAGAGCTTACTTCAGAGATGAAGGAGATCAAGTCTTCCGGCGAAAAACGTAATCAACCGACCAATGGTGTTAGTGTAAAGGGAATTGAAAATTTACTTGTCCGTTTTGCACGATGCTGTAATCCGGTACCGGGTGACGACATTGTAGGGTATGTTACACGGGGCCGGGGTGTATCTGTACATCGCCAGGATTGTCCTAACATTCCGAGTGAAGGTGACGGAGAAGAAGCAGCAAGGGTGATTGAAGTGGAATGGGAAGGTACGATGGAAGCAAACTACAGTGTGGATATTGAGATTACAGGTCATGATCGTAATGGACTGCTCAATGAAGTGCTGCAGGCAGTTTCCGAGAGTAAAACGAACATTTCTGCAGTCACTGGGCGCTCTGACAAGAATAAAATGGCAATGATTCATATGACCATTCTCATTCGTAACACGGAACATCTGCAATCCGTTGTAGATAAAGTGAAACGAGTCAAGGATGTATATACAGTGAATCGGATCATGCAATAGGGCAAGGAGCGGAGTAGTACGATGAGAGTTGTAGTACAGCGTTGTAAGGACGCCAAAGTAACCGTGGATAAGGCAGTGACCGGAGAAATTGGCAAAGGCTTAATGCTGCTAGTTGGCGTTACGCATGAGGATACAGAAAAGGATGCCAAATATTTGGCGGATAAAATAGCAGGACTACGAATTTTTGAAGATGATGCTGGTAAAATGAACTACAGTGTCACAGAGACTGAGGGAGCGATTCTTTCAGTATCCCAGTTTACTTTATACGGGGATTGTCGTAAGGGGAGACGGCCAAATTTCATGGGAGCAGCAGCTCCCGCGGAGGCCGAGCGACTTTATGATTACTTTAACCAAGAGCTTAGAGCTGGCGGCCTTCAAGTGGAGACGGGTGTATTTGGAGCAATGATGGATGTGTCGCTGACCAATTGGGGCCCGGTTACTCTCATTTTAGATAGCCGCAGTTAATGAAAAAAAAAGATGTCGAAAATTGCTTCTAGCGGAGCTAACTTTCGACATCTTTTTTTATTGTGGATGAGCAGTGAGTAAGATACTTGTGCGGATAGAGCCTCTTGGAGCTGGATAAACTAAAGGTAGACAGTTATCCCGCACGATGCAAGGAGCTTAGTAATGAGACATTCACAGAAGGCATGGGTATGGAGAAGTATCCCGGCACTAGCGACAGGGAGTCCTGTAGAAGCCTATGCATTAGCCAAAAAGACGGAAGATGAAATTGAATCTCAAGTGATCAAAGGAAGAAGCCGTAATCTCTTACCGCGTACCTGAAATGGGTGGTGGAGGCGGCTTTTTGATGCGGTTAACCGGGGATATTTTCTGATTAGAGGTTAGAAATCATTGTGAGAAGGGTAATAGACGACAAGAAAGATAAATAAGTACCTATTCATTTGCACAAGCAGAGAGGAGAACTTATCACATGAGTAATGTTGCATTTTTACTAGCTAATGATTTTGAAGATTCTGAGATGAAGGTCCCTTACGATGAAGTTATAAAGGCAGGACATCAAGCTGACATTATTGGTTTAAAGAAGGGTGAGACCTTACTAGGCAAAAAGAAGGAAGTCTCCTACGCAGCCGATAAAGCCATAGCTGACGTTCAAGCAGGTAATTATGACGCGATAGTAATTCCTGGAGGTTCTTCCCCAGAAAATTTACGGCAAAATGCAGATGTTTTGAAGTTTGTGAAAGAAGCAAACGAAGCTGGTAAGCCTATCGCTTCTATTTGCCACGGACCCCAAATTCTGATCAGTGCAGACTTGCTTAAAGGACGTACCATCACCTGTTATCCTCCGTTGAAAGATGATGTTGTGAACGCTGGTGCGGAGTTTAAAGATGAAGAAGTGGTAGTTGATCGTAATTACATTACTTCGCGTACCCCGAAAGATGAGCCTGCCTTCGTTCGTGAAATATTGAAGGTCCTGCAATAGCAATTTATAACACTGAGTCTTATAATCTAAAGGAGGTAATGATAATGACCAGAAAAATCCAAGCATATTTTAGAACGGAAAATGAAGCAGAAGGTGCTAAAATAGCATTGATTAGTTACAAGGTAGATGGCTTGGAGGTATGGCCACTCACGGACCCTATTGGGGAAGATCGTAGAATTCTGTTTCCGATAGCCCCGTTTAGCAATACGACGTTAGCCGCAGGTACAGTAGGGACGCTTGGAACGGGTAGCACTCCGGCAGCTGGAGCTATGTTGGCCCCTGGTGTTGCCGCCTCCGAAACGCGTGATGAGCCTGAGACCCATTATAGCGTGGATGAAGACCAGGTTAGTGCGGATGTAGCAGATGGAGAGCTCGAGGATGGGGATTTAAGTGAACTTCGTTATGTGATGGACCTAAGTGTCGCAGAAGAGAATTATAATGAGGTTGTGGAAACCCTTCGGGGCAAAGGAGCATTTGTAGAGCAATTCGATTAACAACAATCTATTAAAATAAACCGCTTTCATGAATGTAATATAATCGTAATATTACATACATGTTTCCTTAATATAGCGTGTTTATAATAAAGGCATGACCCCCTTTTTAATAATATATGATGATGGACCTGCAGCATTTGGCTGCAGGTCATTTTTTTGTAACGGTTGAAGTTAAAGGTCAAAAGTTGAAAGTTGTCGAATTTTTTATTCATCTTCGCATTTCCTGCCTTGACTTTAGCGCAGTAGTTCAGTAGAATTTAAAAATATACGATTTTATCATATGGTTTTGATGACGGGAACAAGTAATTCGAGGACCCACAACTCCAGAGAGGAATCCCCTGTAGATTCAGATGATATCCAGTACAATGGATGATCTATCGTTTCTGCTTGGCTGCAAGGATTCTGTTGATGAGCGAATGAATGACCTCCCCGAGAACGTACGGCGAAAGTGGGCAATGTATATTGCCGCTATCAGTAGCCGTTATGCGTAGGCGGGCGTTAACCGCTTTGAGCGGATTCAGAATGGTTCTGATCCGGAATGTGGGTGGTACCACGGGTGTATTATTGGTTATGATAATCCCTCGTCCCTGTTTTTTATAAACAGGGCGGGGGATTTTTTGTTTTGTTTAGCATGATGAAGTGATGAAGAGAGCAGATTTAGAGGGGTATTTTTTAGGAGGGATAGACTGTGGCTAAAGAAAGATTCGAGAAACCTACAGGAACGCAGGATGTGCTTCCGGGAGCTGTGGAGAAATGGCAGTATATTGAGGGGAAGGCTAGAGATTTATGCCGTCGTTTCAATTACCATGAAATCCGTACACCGATGTTCGAGCATACGGGGTTATTCGAGCGTGGAGTAGGCGAAACAACGGATATTGTAGAAGGCGAGATGTACACGTTCAAGGATAAAGGCGATCGTGATCTGGCACTTCGTCCAGAAGGAACGGCTGGTGTCGTTAGAGCTTATGTTCAGAACAAGCTTTACGGTGAACCTGATGTAAGTAAGCTGTATTATATCGGACCTATGTTCCGTTATGAGCGTCCACAGGCAGGTAGATATCGTCAATTCCATCAGTTTGGTATTGAGGCTTTTGGAGCTGTGGATCCGGCTATTGATGCGGAAGTAGTCTCCTTAGGCTATCAATTCTATAAGGATCTTGGCCTTAAGGATGTAAGAGTGGAAATCAATTCTGTCGGTAACGCACCTAGCCGTGCAGCTTATCGGGAGAAGCTATTGGGTTTCTTAAGACCAATGAAGGATACCCTTTGCAGTGACTGTCAGCGTCGTATTGAGCGTAATCCGCTTCGCGTGCTGGATTGTAAGGTAGATCAAGATAAATTTACAGATGCGCCTTCCATTTTGGATAGTCTGGACGAAGAGTGCACGACTCATTTTGAAAAGGTGAAGATGCACCTTGATATCATGGGTGTGGAATTCACCATTAACCCTCGACTTGTAAGAGGACTGGATTATTACACGCATACAGCGTTTGAATATAAAGCAGCAGGTATTGGTTCGATTGATACCGTGGGCGGCGGAGGCCGTTACAACGGTTTGGTTGAAGAAATTGGTGGACCGGATCAACCGGGTATTGGTTTTGGGATTGGACTTGAACGAATTCTCCTCATTTTGGAGGATCAGAAGGTAGAACTGGAGACGGCGAAGCCACTGGATGTGTACTTCGTAGCTCTCGGTGAAGAAGCTGATATCGAAATCTCTAAGCAGCTATATATTCTGCGCAGCCAAGGGTTCTCAGCAGAACGTGACTACCTGGGCCGGAAAATGAAGGCACAGATGAAATCCGCAGACCGTATGTCGGCACGTTATACTGCGATTCTTGGCGAAGATGAGCTGAAGAATGGTGTAATTACCGTGAAGTCGATGAATACAGGGGAGCAGCGCACCGTGAAGCTGGATGAGCTGGGTCAGGCACTGGTTTAGACCATCTGACTAACGTCTTATGGTGACTGTATAGAGAAAGATTAAAAATGTATTTTTAACCATGAAGGGGAATGATAAATTATGCAAAGAAGTCATCAGTGTGGACAATTAACACCAGAACATATTGGACAGACGGTAACCTTGAACGGATGGGTGCAGACTCGCCGTGACCTTGGGGGCGTACTATTTATTGATCTGCGTGACAGAAGCGGTATTGTACAAGTTGTATTTAACCCAGACTACTCTGGCGAAGCCTTACAAATTGCTGATAAGGTTCGTAGTGAATACGTCCTGGCTGTTAAAGGTAAAGTTGTTAAACGTGATGAGGAAACCATTAACCGCAACCTGCCAACAGGTGAAATTGAAGTTCAAATTACGGACATTGAAGTGCTGAACGCAGCTAAGACACCTCCGTTCTTCATCGAGGATGGTGTGGAAGTAGACGAGTCTCTGCGTCTCAAATATCGCTATTTGGACCTTCGTCGTCCAGAGATGCAAAGAACCTTGCTGCTTCGCTCGAAAGCTTCTAAGATCTTCCGCGATTTCCTTGACAGTGAAGGGTTCATCGACGTAGAAACACCGATCCTAACTAAGAGCTCACCGGAAGGCGCGCGTGATTATCTGGTACCAAGCCGTGTGCATGAAGGCGAATTCTTCGCATTGCCGCAATCTCCACAAATCTACAAGCAATTGTTGATGGTCGGCGGCGTTGAGCGCTATTACCAAATTGCTCGTTGTTTCCGTGATGAAGATTTGCGTGCTGACCGTCAGCCTGAATTCACTCAAGTCGACATTGAGACTTCATTCCTGTCACAAGATGAATTGCTTGGTATGATGGAGAAGCTGATGCAGCGTCTGTTCAAGGAAACTGTAGGAGCAGATATTGAGCTTCCGTTCCAACGGTTGACTTATGCTGATGCTATGGGCAAATACGGTTCTGACAAACCTGATCTCCGTTTTGGATTAGAGCTTGTAGAAATGAACGATATTGTTGCTACTAGCGGTGTTAAGGTATTCGCTTCTGTAATCGAAAAAGGCGGCGAAGTGAAATGTCTAAATGCTAAAGGCTGTGGCACTTGGACTCGTAAAGAAATCGATGACCTTGGACCTTATGCTGCTCGCTATGGCGCGAAAGGCTTGGCATGGATTCAAGTGAAAGACGGCGAATTCAAAGGGCCGATTGTGAAATTCTTCTCCGAAGAAGAAATTGCGGCTGTGAAGGAACGTACAGGCGCTGAAGAAGGCGACCTTCTCCTCTTCTCCGCTGATAATAAAAAGGTTGTAGCAGACGTTCTAGGCGCCCTTCGTGTTAAAATTGGACGTCAGCTCGGTCTGATTGACGATAACGTGTTCAAGTTCGCTTGGGTTACAGACTTCCCACTCCTTGGATATGACGAAGATCAGAAACGTTATGTAGCAGAACACCATCCGTTCACTCGTCCACGTGAAGAGGATCTGCATCTATTTGACACAGATCCAGGTGCGATCCGTGCACAAGCTTATGACATCGTTCTGAACGGTTATGAAGTAGGCGGAGGCTCCATGCGGATTTACAAACGCGAAGTACAGGAGAAAATGTTCGAAGCCCTTGGATTTACGAAAGAGGTTGCTTATGAGAAGTTCGGCTACCTGATGGATGCGTTCGAATATGGTACACCTCCACACGGTGGTATCGCTTTCGGTTTAGATCGTCTAGTTATGCTGCTGTCCGGTCGTACAAATCTGCGTGAAACCATCGCATTCCCGAAAACGGCAAGTGCAACAGATCTACTTATGGATGCACCTTCGCCAGTTGATGGTTCACAATTGGAGCAGTTGCACATTAAGCTGGCACTTAAACCGAAGAAAGAAAAAGAATAATTAACTAATCGAAGCGGGCGAGGCAGATTTCTGCTTCGCCAAAGCTTTTGAAGGAGGCTGAACCTCATGCTACATCAGTTCTCACGCACGGAACTGGCGATCGGACCGGAAGGTCTGGAAATAATGAAGAACAGCACGGTAGCGGTGCTTGGCATCGGCGGTGTTGGCGGTATAGCAGTTGAGGCTTTGGCGCGTACCGGCATCGGCAGACTGATTCTGATAGATAAGGACACTGTAGACATCACCAATGTAAACCGCCAGATTCATGCACTCACAACTACGGTTGGGCAGAAGAAGGCTGAACTGATGGTAGACCGTGTGAAGCTGATCAATCCGGAATGCGAAGCGATTGCGCTCAACATGTTCTATACGGAAGAAACCTATGAGGAATTGTTCAAATTAAAACCTGATTATGTACTTGATGCTTCGGATACGATTATTTATAAGGTTCACATAATCAAAGAATGTCTGTCCCGTGGAATTCCAATGATCTCAAGCATGGGCGCTGCCAACAAAATGGATCCTACAAGATTCCAGGTAGCGGACATTTCCAAGACAACTTATGACCCTATTGCGCGTGTCATTCGTCAGAAGCTTCGTAAGGAAGGAATTAAGAAAGGCGTGAAGGTGGTTTTCTCTACGGAGCCGCCAATGAAGCCACGTCAGGATGTTACGGATAAGATCGTTCCGGAGAATGCGCCGGATCGACGTAAAGCGAAACAACCACCAGCTAGTAACGCCTTCGTTCCGCCGGTAGCAGGCCTGATCATGGTCAGTGTTGCCGTGCGTGATTTGCTTGAGGCTGGAGGCGTCAGCGTGTAAGTGAATCGCTGAGCTGAAGCTGTTTCAATTATAGCGATAGTAGTAGTAAAATGGACCAAAAGGGCGACCAGCTGAAATCCAGTTGCGTACGCCCTTTTGTTGTGGTTAACAGGCGGGTCTGCAAGATGCAGACCACAAATAGGCATAATAATTGAACCGGGATGAACCGTTGATTATAAGCCTTATTATCCGGGTAATATCCGCCTGCGGAACTTAATATCAGTGGAGGTTTTTGTACATGAAATCAAATTTTTTGCGAAATAGTGTAGGGCTTGCACCTGAGAATGACTGGAAACGGGAGTGGGCTGCAGGGATCCTTTCGTATTTTGCTTCGGTATACATTGTAATGGTGAATGCGACCATTCTTCATGACGCGGGTATGCCGCTTAGACCAGCAATGGTGGCTACACTATTGACTGCCATTACAGGCTGTCTACTGATGGCCTTCGGTGGGAAGACACCAATCATCGTGGTACCAGGGATGGGGATAAACGCATTTTTCACATACACACTTGTACATTCTATGAATTTAGGTTGGAGAGAGGCACTTACTGTAGTTGTAATAACCGGTGTGTTATTCGCTATCGTGGCCTTCACATCGCTTTATCGTATTCTAAGTGAGGCGATTCCTCAAAACCTACAGCATGCCATTACAGTCGGGATAGGGCTTTTTCTGACCTTTATAGGACTGCAAAAAAGCGGGATTGTGATTGCGCATCAGACCACGTTTGTTGCTATAGGACATTTTAGCGATCCAGCAGTTATCACTTCCTGTGTAACCTTGTTACTCGCTTTAGTACTGTTTATCCGCGGGACCAACGGTGGTTTGCTTATCAGTATGCTGGTTGGTACAGGTCTAGCCTACTTGCTGGGAGCGGCTCACGCGCCTGAGAAGCAGGCATCCGGTCATGTATTTACGGGTTATGAAAGCTTATTTCTGGGAATGGACTGGAGCGGCATAGTGAGCCTTGTGTTCTGGATTGCTGTTTTCTTACTGCTCTTAATTGTTGTATTTGAAAATATTGGGCTAGTCGCCTCACAGACTATGATGGCAGGGCGTCCTGAGCGCTTCAAGAGTAGCTTACGAGCACTCTCTATTGCCAATATCGCTGCAGGTCTCTTCGGAAGCAGTCCTGTAGTAGCCGCTGCGGAATCTAATGCAGGTATTGCTGCAGGTGGACGTTCGGGACTGACCTCACTCGTGGCAGGGCTGCTGTTCGGGGCGACATTCCTGTTCCTCCCTCTGCTCTCCTACATTCCAGATAGTGCTATCGCTCCGATCTTGATTGTAATCGGTGGGCTTATGGTACAGAATGTGCGTGAAATGGACTTGGGAGATTTAACAGAGCTCTTTCCTTCTTTTCTAATCATGGTCATGATTCCATTCACCTATAGCATCGTAGATGGTATGGCTTTTGGATTTATTACTTATCCGATCGTGAAGCTTGCGGTGGGCAAGGGAAAGGAAGTACCTCCTGCGCTGTATGGGATTGCGGGCTTATTTGTAGCTAACTTTATTTTGCAAGCTGTGCTGTAGTCGTATGTTCGCTTGAAAGATTTGGTATTTTAGTGCTGATTATGCTACAATGGGTATCCTTTTTGCGTGAGAAGAGGGAATGAGGAGAATGAAAATTTAAGCTCGATAAACTTTTAGGAGGTAACTGAAATTGGAAGACAACTTTCAAAGTGCCTATCAAGAGGAAGAAGACAGGCTGAATCAAGCGCTTACTGAGATTGACACCTTACTGGAGAAACTTAACCAGACTCCGGTGTACACGGGACACGATTATACGGAACAGGTGTTAGAAGCGAACCGTGATCAGAAGCGCAAAGATCTTGCCAAGCTTCGGCAGGAGCCTTATTTCGGACGGCTTGATTTTCAGGGCAATGATGAGAAGCAGCGGAAGGCACTCTATATAGGCAAAATCGGCGTAGACCGCGAGCAGGTAAGCGACCGTCCGCTAGTCATCGACTGGCGCGCACCGGTAGCAAGCCTGTTCTATTCGTTTACCGGTGGTACGGAGCCTGCCTCCTATGAAGCTCCTGAGGGGCTGATAGAAGGACTGGTATACCTCAAGCGCAACGTGGTGATCCGGAAGCAGATTCTGGAGCGGGTCGCAGATACGTACAACCGGGAGAGTGACGCACCTGTGGTGTCAGATGAGTTTCTCGTCTATCGCCTGGGTGAGAACAAAGATAATCGTCTCCGCGATATCGTATCGACCATTCAGGAGGAACAGGACAAGATTATCCGTGCCGCCAAAAATACAGCATTGATCATACAGGGCGTAGCGGGAAGTGGTAAAACTACAGTTGCACTACACCGTTTAGCCTTTCTGCTGTATCAATACAAAGATCAGGTCTCTGCAGAAAAAATGATTATTTTTGCACCGAACCGAATGTTTCTGGATTATATTTCGGATGTACTGCCTGAACTTGGTGTAGGAAATATTGCCCAGAGCACCTTCCCGGATTGGGCTGCAAATGTACTAGGTCTGGAGCTTCCAGAGCAAGATGCTACGGAGACGATGAACCGTTGGTTCGAAACTCCGGGCGGCATGCCTGTGATTACAGAAGAGACACCTGGACGCTTCAAGGGTTCTACGGTGTTGATGGGAATAATAGAGTCCAGCATCAAGCTATTGGAAAGCAGCTCGGTACCTGAGGGTGATTTTATCCCATGGGAAGGTGCTGTACTGCGCCGCTCCATGATCTTGCGCTGGCATAATGAGGAGTACGCCCCTTATCCGCCAGCGAAGCGTAAGGAACGTGTAATGGCACGGATACATCGCTGGATTGAGATGGAGCTGAAGAAAAGTCCGTCAGCTGCAGCTATGAAGGATCGCAAGAAAAAAGGTGCTGCGCGAGAAAAAGCATACAGTGCAAAATGGCCTAAGTATGATCCGCTGACGATCTATAAGCAAATCTTTCGTGCGGCTAAAGTCCCGGAAGATTGGCCGGTGGATCCACCTGAGAATATTCCAGCAGCTGTGCTGAAGGAAACGGCAAAAGAGCTGAAAAAAGGGATTATACGTGAAGAGGATTTACCACCTCTGTTATATATTTATTATCTTTTGAATGGGAACGAAGGCGGCGCTCGTTTTGATCATGTGGTGATCGATGAAGCCCAGGATTTCTCCCCCTTCCAAATTGCCGTGCTGGATTTATACGTGCGTGGACATTCCTTTACCATTCTAGGCGATCTGTCGCAGGGTATACACGCTTATAAAGGCGTACACGCATGGGAAGAGATGCAGACCTTATTTGCCCCTGAGAACACGGCTTACCATGCGTTGACACGCAGCTATCGTTCAACCATGGAAATTATAGACTTCGCTAATGGAATTCTATCCTCGGGAGTAGAAAGTTCGTTGTTGGCTGTTCCTGTCTTTCGTAGTGGTGACCCTGTTCGGATGATCGCCTACGGAGAAATAGTCGGAGAACGGGAAGCTGAAGGAAATGCTCGTTTGAGCACTATACAATCGGCACTGAAGTCCCTGTCTGGAAGGGAATATCGTACGGTGGCTGTGCTGACACGTAGTCTACGTGAAGCCACAGAGCTGTACGCTGAACTAGAGCAGCATTTTGAAGATATTCATCTGATCGACGGTAGTATGACGCAATATCAGGGTGGATTATCGGTACTACCTGTGTATTTATCTAAAGGTTTGGAATTTGATGCGGTCATCTTAGCAGATGCCGATCAAGACCATTACGGAGCGACAGCATGGGATGCGAAGCTGATGTATGTAGGTTGTACACGAGCGCTTCACGAGCTGTGGTTACTCCATAATGGGGAAATGCCTTCCTATGTGCAAACGGCGGTTGAAAGCGATTCTGAGGGGAACTAAGACTGGTGGAGAACAGTTATAACTGTTTTTGAACTTGTAACTCCCCTACGGGTATGGCTTAATAATAAGTGTCCGGCCGGGCAAGAACACTTCTGGAAGGAGGCTGAGTGAAATGATTTCAGTATACGAGGTGGTTTCCGTCTAAGACGGAAACCCGCTTAAAGCGAGGAGGCCGTAAGGCCTCCTTATTTCAAAACATGAGATATATGTACCGATTATTCATTAGGATTACGAAATGTGAATTAGAATGTAGACGCTACCAAGAGGTTTTTATATAATGAAAATACGGATTTTTCCAAATATGAGGAGAAGAAAGGAGGCAGGTGACGTGGAAATTACTTTATCAGTAGTTGACGGACGCATAGGAACACACCTGTTGAAGGAGGAAATGCAAGTTGAGTTATGTAAATGGGAAGGATGTGCTCCCCCCTGGCTTGCTCAAAGAGCTTCAGGGATACATCCAAGGTGAACTGCTCTACATCCCGAAGAAAACGGAAGAGCGGGTTAGATGGGGCGAGAACAGCGGTTCGAGGAAAGAGATAGCAAACCGCAATGAGGAAATTTTCAGTTGTCATCGAAAAGGCGATTCCGTAGCAGAGCTTCAGAAGAAGTATCATCTGTCGGAAGAGAGCATTCGAAAAATCATATCAAAAATGCGGCTGGCAATAAATTGCTAGCGTACAGTTCAAGCATAAACGCCTTTGGCGTCCCTATAAGGACGGTAAGCGTTTATGTGAGAAATAATAAGGATAAAGTATAGCGTGGAACCTATACTTTCGTATATTTTGAAAAAAGAGCATGGCTCCCGCCTTTCTAAGACGAGATCATGCTCTTTTTATTTTTTTTGTGAAAAATAAGTCTATGGTATGATAATGGGAGATGTACATTGGCTTTTATAAGAATATAGCAAGGAAGTGGAGTTATGGATTTATTTTCTATGGGAGAGGACAACGGGAGCGGAAGGTTGCTTGCGGACCGAATGAGACCGGAGAATCTGGATGAATATATTGGTCAAGAACATATCATAGGCCGGGGAAAGCTGTTGCGAAGAGCGATCGAGGCAGACCAGGTCTCTTCGATTTTGCTCTATGGACCTCCTGGATGTGGCAAAACAACATTAGCTCATATCATTTCTCATCACACACAAGGTGAATTCGTACGCCTGAATGCGGTGGAGGCTTCTGTGAAGGATGTGCGGGAGGTCATTGAACGAGCTCAAAATAATAAAACACTTTACGGTTCTAAGACGATTCTTTTTCTGGACGAGGTACATCGGTTTAACAGTTCACGTCAGGATGCGCTATTGCCAGCAGTAGAAAAAGGTACCATTACATTTATTGGCGCAACTACGGAGAACCCATTCCATTACGTTAACGGAGCACTTATGAGCCGTTCTACCTTGTTTCAGCTAGAGGCGCTAACGAGTGAACACAGTCTGGTCGCGATGCGCAGAGCTTTAGCAGACAAGGATAGAGGGCTTGGATTCATGGAGCTTCAGGTCGATGAAGAAGCATTACTGCATATTGCTACCATGGCTAATGGAGATATCAGGCGGGCTTTAAATGCTCTGGAACTTGCAGCGTTAACTACTGCTCCAGAGGTAGACGGGAGTGTGCATATCACGCTGGAGGTGGCGGAAGAGTCGATTCGGCGCCCCATTGTGAAGGCAGATGAATCGACGCAGTATGATGTTCTATCTGCTTTTCACAAAAGCATTCGAGGTTCTAGTGATGCTGCCTTGTTCTGGTTTCTGTATGCGGTAGAGAAATTGGGGATGGACCCGATGACTTTTATTCGTCGACTAATTGCAGCGAGCAGTGAGGATATCGGCTTAGCTAATCCCCAGGCTATGGTCCAAGCGGTGAGTGCGCTTGAAGCCTATAGAAATAACGGTTGGCCAGAAGCGAAGCTGAACATTGCGCAAGCCATTCTTTTCGCGGTGGAGAGTCCGAAGTCTAATGCCGTCTATACTGCTATTTCAAATGCAATGGCGAGTATGGATGAGATTAAATCCGCCGAGGTACCGCTACATTTACGTGATACACACTATAAAGGTGCTACTGCTCTAGGGCATGAAGGGTATCAATATCCGCACAATTTTCCGGGGCATTATGTGAAGCAGGAGTATCTGCCTAAGGAGATTTCTCAGCGTGTCTTTTATCAAGCGACCGAGCAAGGGAATGAAATTAAAATCCGTCATAACCAACGACTCCGACGAGAACAATAATCCACCAGTGACTGTAGTATCTTCCATTTTAATGCTAATAAGCAAATAAATTTAATGTAACACAAAAAAATATTTATTCCAAAAAAAGGCGGCCTAGAGCCGTTTTTTTGTTGTCTGCGTTACTTTTAATCACATGAACGAATTTTTTTTATAGGAAAAGATTGATAATTTACCATAAGTTAATTAAAATGAACTACAAAGTTACGGAGAAACAAGTTTTAATTCCGATGGAAGTACTTGTACTATTCTTAATGGTGTTAATAATCATAACAGTCGATGTTTGATATGTTTCATGAAAAGAATGCTGTTATATCAAAATTTACATAATATTTCATTGGGTAAATTTTGAAACTTTTGCCGTTAGGGGGATTAATTTGAGCGAAGAATTATTAGAAATTAAGAATTTGTCCACATCGTTCAGAATCGTAGATGACTATTATGCTGCAGTAGACGATGTTACCCTGTCCGTTCGCAAAAATGAGATTCTTGCCATTGTTGGAGAATCCGGCTCAGGAAAAAGTGCGCTCGCCTTTTCAATTATGGGATTGCACACAAGGGCCAAAATAGACGGACAAATCAAATACAAGGGTCAGGATATCGTTACTATGTCTCCTGCTGCACTCAACAAGCTGCGCGGTCAAGAAATGTCCATGATTTTTCAAGATCCTTTATCCGCATTAAATCCACTCATGATTATCGGTTCACAGATTGAAGAAGTACTCATCCTACATGATTCCAAGCTTTCGAAGAAGCAAAGAAAAGAGAAGGTCATTGATCTTTTGACCAAGGTTGGAATCTCCCGTCCCGAACATACATATCAGCAGTATCCCCACGAATTATCTGGTGGAATGAGGCAGAGGGTTGTGATTGCTATTGCGATTGCCAACGGCCCCAAGCTTTTGATCGCCGATGAGCCGACTACGGCACTAGATGTAACCATCCAATTGCAAATTCTTGAACTTATAAAAAAATTAAAAAACGATATGCAAGCAGGCATTATTTTAATTACCCATGATCTAGGGGTTGTCAGTGAAATGGCTGACCGGGTTGCGGTAATGTACGCCGGGCAAATCGTAGAAATCGCAGATATTTATACGTTAACGTCTAATCCGAAGCATCCATATACAAGATCCTTGTTGAACTCCATTCCAACCGTTAAAGAAGAGAAGTCTAGACTTCATGTGATTCAGGGAATTGTCCCACCATTACAGAATCTTCCGCGTAAAGGATGCCGTTTCGCGGCCCGAACACCTTGGATTCCGGAATGGGAGCATGAGGAAAATCCGCAGCTGCATGAAGTAGCCCCAGGGCATTTTGTTCGCTGCACCTGCCATAATAACTTTCATTTCCCGGATACTAACGAGGAGGCAATCTACAATGGGACTTCTTGAGGTTAGAAATTTAGCAGTTCATTTTCCAATCCACGGCGGCGTTTTTCGAAGAGAAATTGGCGTAGTCAAGGCAGTTGATAATGTTAGTTTTACTATTGAAGCAGGCAAAACTTACGGTTTGGTTGGTGAATCCGGATCAGGTAAGACGACTACTGGTCGTGGAATCATTGGACTCAATTCTATTACTAGCGGTAGTGTGATTTTTGAAGGACAGGATTTGGCTTCAAAGGGTGTACGTAAGCAAAAAAATATCCGCAAGGACATTCAGATGATCTTTCAGGATCCGTACTCTTCCTTGAATCCTAAGAAACGTGTGCTGGATATTATTGCTGAACCCTTACGTAATTTCGAAAAGATGTCTCCGGGCGAAGAAAAAAGACGTGTGCAGGAATTGCTTTTGCAGGTTGGATTAAGCCCTGAAAATATTCTTAAATATCCGCATGAATTCTCAGGCGGTCAACGGCAGCGGATCGGTATTGCAAGAGCTATTGCGCTCAAACCGAAGTTGATTATTGCGGATGAACCTGTCTCTGCGCTGGATGTTTCCGTACAGGCACAGGTGCTCAATTTTATGCAGGATATTCAAAAAGAACTGAATCTTACGTTTCTGTTCATCAGTCATGATCTCGGAATCATTAGGCATATGTGTGATCACATTGGGATTATGTATAAAGGACGTCATGTGGAGCAAGGGACTGCTAAAGATATTTTTGACAATCCTCGTCATATTTATACCAAACGTCTAATTGCTGCCATTCCTGATATTGATCCTAAGCAAAGAGAGAAGCAGACGGAGTTTAGAAAATCAGTAAGTCTGGAATATGAACAAGCGCACCGGAATTATTTTGATGAACTAGGCATGCCTTATCCATTGAAATCCATTTCCGAGACTCATCTGGTAGCCTTGCCTGAGAAAGGTTGAGAATATGTGGAAGATTATTGTTCGTAGAATTCTTATTATGATTCCTCAAATATTTCTATTAAGTATTCTTGTTTTTCTAATGGCGAAGGCGATGCCGGGAGATGCGTTATCAGGGATGCTTGATCCAAATATTGATCCTGCGGCCATCGATGCGATGAGAGAAAAACTAGGCTTAAATGATCCGTGGTACATCCAGTACTGGGATTGGATCACTAAAGCGATTCAAGGTGATTTTGGTCAATCCTTCCGTTTCAAAATGCCTGTATCAGAGCTTATCGGTCAACGCCTCATGAATACACTTTGGCTGGCGATTGTCACGCTGATCCTTACATACCTTATTGCTATTCCACTTGGTATTACTAGTGGTCGTTATAACGATTCATGGCTGGATCGCCTCATTACTGGATACACCTATATTGGCTTTGCCGCACCATTGTTTATTTTCGCTCTCTTAATGGTATGGCTCTTCGGATTTCATCTTCATTGGTTTCCTACTAGCGGCAGTGTTAGTCCTGGAGAAGTTCCGGGTACGCTAAGCCACTTCTGGAGTAAATTCTATCATCTGCTACTGCCCGCGTTATCAATGGCGCTGATTGCAACGGTGGGGACAGTACAATACCTGCGGAATGAGATTATTGATACGAAACAAAAGGATTTCATCCTCACCGCAAGAGCAAAAGGTGCTTCAGAGTCGCGCGTCTACAATCGACATATATTGAGAAATTCCTTACTGCCAATTGCTGCATTTTTCGGATATGAGATTACTGGACTGATCGGCGGAACGGTGTTCGTTGAAAGCATCTTTAGTTATCCGGGTATGGGTATGTTGTTCCTCAGTTCGATAACAATTCGGGATTTCAGCGTAGTAACGGCTCTCGTTCTTCTATATGGGATTGCTGCCATCGTCGGTGCGTTGTTATCAGATATTATCTTAAGTATCGTAGATCCGCGTATCCGGATTAAATAAGAAGATGAACACTTTGAGGTGAATAAAATGGCAAAGACAAGCGCAGAGTTAGCTCTGCTGCAGGAAACAGATAAAAGTCCATCAGGCTTCAGGATTGTTTGGCGTGAGATCGTGCGGGATAAACTGGCTTTGGTCTCACTGATTTTCCTATTTACGATTATTGCCGCCGTTTATGGGATTTCCTTATTTTTAGATCAAAAAGAGATTGTTACGGTTGACTTGTTCGCACTGTATGAGAAGCCTTCGGCTGTACATTGGCTGGGGACCGATTATGGAGGGCGGGATGTATTCGGTCAATTAATTATAGGCACACGAAATTCCATGTCGATTGCTTTTATGGTTACTTTTTTTACGGGAATCATTGGGATTCTAGTAGGTTTGTTCTCTGGATACTTTGGGGGAACGATAGATAATATTTCGATGCGTGTTGTAGATTTCTTCATGATTCTACCCTTTCTAATGATTGTTATAGCTTTTGTAAGTGCAGTTCCTAAATACAATACGTTAACTTTCTCCTTTATCATGACTGCCTTTCTATGGATGGGGATTGCCAGGTTAATACGTTCCAAAACGCTACAAGAGAAGGAACTCGATTACGTTCAGGCATCAAAGACATTAGGTTCCTCCAATCTTAAAATTATGTTCTCACAAGTGCTGCCAAACTTAAGCTCAATCATTATCGTCACGATGACTTTGAATTTGGCAGCTAATATTGGATTGGAATCAGGCCTATCCTTTCTAGGTTTTGGTTTTCCGGAAAGTACACCCAGTCTGGGCACTCTAGTGAGCTATGCGAGAAATCCGCAGACACTTGAGTTCAGATGGTGGATCTGGTTACCCGCATCACTGCTGATCTTGGTGTTGATGTTGAGTATAAATAATGTGGGTCAAGCGCTCAAACGTGCGACCGACGCAAGACAAAGAAAAGGATAATAAGGGAGGAAATGATTAAATGAGAAAACCCATCCGTTCAAAGGCACTACTAGTTTCATTAATGTTTGTAATGTTGTTCGCCCTTGCAGCCTGTGGCTCCAAGAACAACAACGGAGCGGCTGAGTCAACAGCAGCACCAAGTGCCAGTGCTCCTGCGGAAACCGCAGAAGCGACGGCAGCACCTGAAGCAGAAGACGGACTTTATAACATTAAAGATTTCAGTAACATTAAGACAAATCAAGGTGAAGCTATTGATGGAGGCTCGATTACTTTTGGTCTCGTTTCCGACAGTCCATTTGAAGGTACTTTGAACTGGAACTTCTATTCCGGAGATCCGGATGCACAAGTGTTGAATTGGTTTGATGAAGGTTTGTTAACATGGGATAAAGATTATGTATATACAAATGATGGTGCAGCAACGTATGAAGTCTCGGAGGATGGACGTACCTTTACCTTTACGATTCGCGACAATGTGAACTGGCAGGACGGCAAGCCAGTAACAGCAGAAGATTGGTTGTTCGCGCATGAGGTTATTGGTAATCCGAAATATGATGGACCACGTTATGGTTCTGACTTTACAAATATTGAAGGTATGGATGATTACCACTCCGGTAAGGCCAAGACCATTTCTGGAATTAAGGTGCTGGGTGATAAGAAACTGCAAATTACTTATCTGAAATCTACACCTTCTCTGTTAACAGGTGGGGTTTGGATTTATCCGTTAGCCAAACATATCTTTGGTGGCATGGATGTTGCGAAAATTTCCTCTTCTCCTGAATTACGTCAAAAGCCGATTGGCTTTGGAGCTTTCAAAGTGGAAAGTATTGTTCCTGGTGAATCTGTAGTATTCGTTAAGAATGACGATTACTGGCGTGGAGCTCCTAAACTGGATAAGGTAATTCTGAAGGTTATCAACCCTACAACGATTGTACAGGAGTTGAAATCTGGTGGAGTTGATTTAGTGGATTCCTTCCCTGTTGATCAATTCCCGGATAATGCAAAGATGTCAAACGTTGAATTCCTGGGTGCGATAGACCGTGCTTATACGTATATTGGATTTAAGCTGGGGAAATGGGATGCAGAGAAAAAAGTCGTTGCTACCGATCCTAAAGCTAAAATGGCGGATGTGAACCTGCGTAAAGCCATGTGGGCTGCTGTAGACAATGATACAGTGGGTAAGAAATTCTATAATGGTCTTCGCTGGAATGCGACAACTTTAATTCCACCTTCCCATCCGGAATTCCATGATGCTACTAATCCGGGTGTAGCTTACGATCAAGAAGCCGCCAAGAAAATTTTGGATGATGCAGGTTATAGGCTTAATGGTGAATTTAGAACGAATCCAGATGGCAGCGAGCTGAAGATTAATTTCATTTCGATGACTGGTGGAGACATTGCTGAACCGCTGGCTCAATATTATGTACAATCTTGGAAAGCAATTGGCTTGAATGTAACTTTGGAAATGGTAGAGTTTAATACCTTCTATGATCGTATTGGTCAAAATGGTGAGGATGATCCTACCGTTGATGTGTATCAAGGCGCTTGGGGTGTAGGGATTGACGTCGACCCAACAGGTCTATACGGTAAAGATGCAATCTATAACTTCCCTCGTTATGCAAGTGCAGAGAATGATCGTTTGCTCGCCGAAGGGGTTTCCGAGGCTGCATTTGATGTAGACAAACGTAAAGAGATCTATAAAGAGTGGCAACAGCTCATGGTAAACGAAATTCCAGTATTCCCAACACTTTATCGTGCAGTAGTAGTCCCAGTTAACAACCGTGTCCTGAATTATGCGATTGGTGATGGCACAGGGCTCTACTATAACGACATCGCAGTATCTGCAGATAAAGCTGCAGTAGCTCAGTAAATAGAAACAACACAGAACAGCAGTTCAGGGAGAGCTTCCTGAACTGCTGTTTGTTTATTTCTATTTAAAGCGTTCATTTGGTTATTATTCGCTTCAAAGTCGGTTAGTTGTATTTCATGCAACTAAAACCTAAATGTTAGAGCTAAGAATGTAATATAACAGTACATACTACAGCTATTTCTTGTGTTTTCGTATATTAGAGTTAATGTTGTAAGTTATAGAATACACTTAAGCTTGCGCTGAAGGAACAACCTTCTCGGCATATTCTATCGTTCCGCCACCGAGACATTGCTCACCGAGATAGAAGACAACGGCTTGGCCAGGTGTTATCGCTTTTTGTGGAACATCAAAGTCTACGTTTATCGTTCCGTCTTCCCGTGCTGTAAGGGTCACGCCCTGATCAGGCTGGCGATAGCGGAATTTGGCGGTGCATTTTAGAGGCTCAAGACCTAGCTCTTGCCCGTTAATCCAGTTTACACCGGAGGCAATCAGACTAGTGGAGTACAGGCTGTGGTGCTTGTCTCCTTGAACTACATAAAGAATGTTGCGGCTAAGGTCTTTTTCGGCTACAAACCAAGGTTCACCGTTACCGGAGCCACCAATGCCAAGGCCTTGGCGTTGACCCAATGTATAGTACATAAGTCCATCGTGGCGGCCTTTGATTTCTCCAGTTGTTATATCTACCATATCACCCGATTGTGCTGGAAGATACTGGCTGAGGAATTCGCGGAAGTTACGCTCACCGATGAAGCAAACGCCTGTGCTATCTTTTTTCTTGGCAGTATAGAGTCCGGCTTCTTCGGCAATTCTCCGGACTTCCGGTTTCGGAAGATGACCAATCGGGAACATTGCTTTAGACAGTTGATACTGTCCCAGCGCATTCAAGAAATAGGTCTGGTCTTTATTGTTGTCTACACCGCGGAGCAGCTTGTACATTCCATCTTCTTCAATAACACGCGCATAATGTCCAGTCGCTACATAATCGGCGCCAAGCTGAAGGGCTTTGTTCAGGAACTCTCCGAACTTGATCTCTCGGTTGCACATGACGTCTGGATTCGGCGTCCGGCCGGCCTTATATTCATCGAGGAAATAAGAAAATACTTTGTCGAAGTATTCCTTCTCGAAATTAACGGTATAGTAAGGAATATCAATCTGCTCGCATACGCGGCGAACATCCTCTGCATCGCTTTCGGCCGTACATACTCCGAATTCGTCGGTATCGTCCCAATTTTTCATGAAGATGCCGATGACGTCATAGCCCTGCTGCTTGAGCAGAAGCGCCGTGACGGAGGAATCGACCCCTCCGGACATGCCGACGACGACACGGGTGTCTTGTTTTGCTTTTGTCATCGTAATCACCATTTCTGTACCCAAAATACCGGTCATTCATGGAACACCCGGCTCAAAATGTATTATAACATACCTGTCTACTGTAAAGCCTAAAATAAGAGGCTGAGAATAGAAAAATGTCCACCAGGGGTGAACATTCTTGCAAAATGTTTCGTTTGCCATTTCATTTGTGACTTCGAATATGATAACATAAACTAAGAGTAATCATCGGAATACCTTGATATGACAAACGCATGACTTACCGAATCAATAGTATACAATAACTAGACACTAAACCGAAAGAGGTGCCCCTTTGAAAATATCAACCAAAGGACGTTACGGACTAACAATTATGATGGAGCTTGCACTGAAATTTGGTGAAGGACCGACCTCACTTAAGAGTATCGCTGAGAAAAATGGACTTTCTGAACACTATCTGGAGCAGTTAATTGCTCCTCTGCGTAACGCAGGACTGGTAAAAAGTATTCGTGGTGCATACGGTGGATACATTTTATCACGTGAGGCTAGTGCTATCACAGCGGGTGACATCATTCGTGTGCTAGAGGGCCCAATTTCTCCAGTAGACTTTACTGAAGAAGATGATGCAGCAAAACGCGATTTATGGCTGCGTATTCGCGATAGCATCGCCGACGTACTAGATTCCACGACTCTTCATGACTTGATTAATTATAAAGAAGAGAGCTTGGCTGACAACTATATGTTCTATATATAGTTAATGTATTTGGAATAAAAAACTTAAAGTTATAGCATTATCGATGTTTAAGCCCCCTTTTTGGGGGCTTTTTTAATGGGAAAATCACATTCAGAGTAGTCAATGAAGCTTGTCATCTCGATTACCGGGAGAAAGGTCCAGGTTACTCTCGTTACGCAAAAAAAGGATGCCCTATATTCGTTCGGCATCCTTTTAATTAATCATCAGAAGTTTATTAATAGCTTATTGATTATCACCAAACCAGATGTTCTCTGTACCGGTCCGCGTGTCCGTCCATACGCTCACTAGACGGCCTGTTTGGGGGACAATGGCATTGCCGATGTAGTCCCCAATTAGGGGAATGCCGGTGACGTCAAAGGAAGTTGTCGTTATACGGGTGTTTGTAAACGTCATCCCCCCATCTCTAGATGTAGCTAGATAAACATCAAGGTTGAGGGGATTGACTCGATTAGTGTAATAGGTAACGAATATTGCGCCATCCGCAGGGGACACGGTGATGGCTGGGAAAAAGTTTTGAGAGCCCGCTGGACTTCCCGTAATGGAGATTGGTGTACCCCAATCCACACCGAAATTGGTGGAAGTAGCAAGAAAAATATCGGAATAACCTTCTCGAAAATCTTGCCATACAGCATAGACATTACCTTGCGTCGTCGGTGCATTAGAAATATCCGCTGCGAGGGAAGGGTATGTCAGACATCTAAATGTATATCCCGGCAATGGATCTGGTGGGACTACAACGCTGGCGACCATGGTTTCAGGGGTGAAAGTGACCCCGCCGTCTGGGGATGTGCGAATTTTAAGATCAGTATTACCGGGAGGCTGATTGATCCATCCCACGACAACAATCCCGTTTAATGTAATTGCTATACCGGGGAATTCTTCAAATTCTTCGACCGAAGACAGCAGGGCAGGACTGAAATAAGTATTACCGCTATCTAGGGAACGATTGAAGAATATCGTATTTCCTGGTATGAATTGTGTGTTGTAATCATGCGTATAACCAGTATATACATTTCCAAAAAAGGGACTTGATCCAGCCTTGTCGGTGACAACGACCACCTGGTCATCATTTACAAACTGTCCAAACCCTTGATTCACGATGACTGGCGGTCCGAATGAAGAGGCGTTGTCGACAGAGGTATAGGAAACGATCGACCCGCTGAGACCGTCTGAATCGAAGGCGTGAGCCAATACGACGAACGTGGTCGGAAAAATATAATCAATATGTGGTGCTTCGATGCCTGCAAATCCTGTCGGTAACGGTAATAACGTTGTTGTCCAAGTGGCACCTGCGTCAATAGATTTGTACAAACCTATATTGGGAGGGCCTGTTCGAAGATCTACAGCTACGGCGACCATAACCGAAGGATTAAGCCAATTTACCGCGATGGTGGGCTCGAATTGAGTGCTTGTGCTCGGCGAAAGTTGAATATTAACCATGCAAAGCTCCTTTCGTCATAGAGTTTTCGGTACTTACGGGTTCAGCTGAGCTATGAAAGTAAGTTCGGATTGCAGCACTCTTTGATGGGGGATGACGTTTCCTGACGAATCCGTTCCGAACACCGTGATAATCGTGTCTGCCGGTGCGTTTCCAGTTACGAGAAATTGGACTTCATAAGCTGAATTGCCTGCGATATTAAAACTGAGAAACTGGCTGGTGTTCGCATTAACATTTAATGAGTTGGAGTAGACTAAACCTTTACTAACCAAGGTATTCCATACGTAAACGTGATAGACTACGTTAGATGAAAAACTAAGGTTGTCATTATCGATATTAATGACCACGTTGGATGCTGGGGTAGTCCCTGTGTTCGTAATGATGCCTGTTGTTGTTGCCATGAGCTTCACCTCTTTATTAGTTTGCTATATATATATGAATTGAGATTCATTGTGTTTGGACAAGGGAATCAGAAAAATCGCGGAAATTGGAAATATGAGAGGTATGCTATTATTCCATGAATCTCCCCTTCCTCTTGCCTCGCAACTTACAAATTAATCCTGAATAAATTGATAGAAAATGAGGGGAGGAGTGATGGAAATGGCTTTTACAACAGGTCTTATTACTAATACGAGAGCTACTGGTACTGCAGCAAGTAATGTAGTGGTCAGCGTTCGCAACACAAGTAACGCGAGTGCAATGATGATCGTCGAAGTTTTCGGCGTTCCATATTCAACGCTTGCACTAACACCACTGTATGTCACAGGTTATTATGTTCCAGCAATGAGTTCTGATGTCAGAGAGTTCTTCATTGCAGGGAATGTCGCTTACGAGGTTCAGGTAAGTAGTCCTTATCCATTGGCTAATGTGGTGTGCTCCATGTACGGATTGGATGAGTTCGGAAATCTTGTTACAGAACAGAGAGTGCTTCAATCTGAATTAACGGAGATTACCGCACTTTCTTTACCTGTATAACAGTATTTTTGGGAAATCAAGAAGCAACCACCGATGAGATTTGGGTGGTTGCTTCTTTTTTAGGCGCAATAAATCCTCTTAGAGGCATTCACACAGGCACAAAGGTGGAATTTAAATATACTAATTTTATACTCCAATGTAGAGAGAGGTAAAAATCATGGCGGATGTAGGAGTAGTTATGCCTTTGTATACCCAAAAGCCGGAATTCCTCCGGCAAGCTCTGGAGTCTGTTCTGCGCCAAACCTTCACCGAATTTCGACTGATCATTGTAATTGATGGTGCGCCAGATATGGAATCGCTTGTGAGATCAATAATTGCCGAGGATCCAAGGGTAACTATTATCTCTTATGTACAGAACAGGGGTATTGCACATGCGCTGAATACGGGCTTTGATCTTTTATTTAGCGAACCCAGTATTCAGTATTTGAGCTGGGTCTCCAGCGATAATGTTTATGAACCCCGTTTTCTCGAAATCCTTCGAGGTGCACTAGTGAAGGGGCCGCAGGAGCTAGGAATCGTGTACAGTTCTTTTCAAAGTATAGATAACGAGGGAAACCTACTTCATAACGAGCATCAGCTAGCTACTCAGCGAAATTACCAGTCACAGCCCAAAGAGAGATTGCTGGATTACTCGCTTATTGGTGTTTCTTTCATGTACAAATCGCAGGTTGCGAAGCTTGTTGGGGGGTACGGAATGGAGCCGGTGGAGGATTATGATTACTGGCTGAGACTTGCTGAACATTGTGATATTCGCTTTATCCCCGTGGAGCTGGTGAATTATCGTGTGGACTCTACCTTTAGTGTATCTGCACAGTTACATTCCACTGAAAATCATCGGAGATGGAGATATACGTACCACTTGACCCGCCATCAGGCGCGATTCCGTAGAGGGATTCGTCCTATGATTACCGTTTTATATCCTGTAGTAAATGCTGGTGCGGAGGAAATAGCGAGGATAGAGAATTTGTATGAACAGACGTATAGCAATTATGAGTGTCGGGTGCTGGATTTATCACTTACGGGTCAACCATCTGTTCTAATAGGTTCAATCCCTCATCCTGCAACAGAGTTTGTTTACATGCCAGGAGTAGTGGAGTCGCACGCGATTTGTGGAGCGCTAGAGCACTTGTCCACTCCCTACACGATAGTTTTAGGTCCCAAGATTTTCATTGGAGCACTCGATATTGAATACATGCTGGAGGCTTTGATTACTACCGGTGGAGACACGATCTCCAATTATTATACAGATGATCATAGCTTGATTGGATTCCGGCATAGACATGTCCCATCGACTAAAAATCACTACTATAATGAGCTGTTTCGAAGCACAGACTTGTATGATTTGTTGAAGATCTATTTTTCCTAAAATAATATGTGAATGAGTGATCGTAATGAAGATTTTGTTCACCTTCTTCAACCCGAGCGGCGGCATGCAGACCCTGAACCGAGTGCGCTGCCAAGCATTACATGATCGCGGTGTAGAGTGTCATTTGCTGTACACACACCCTGGAAAAGGGCAGCAAAATATCCCTAATATTCAAACCTATATTACCAATAATGATGACGAGATCAGGGGACTGCTCACTCGGGAAGCTTTTGACTTGATTGTAGTGTGTACGGATATTTACTTAGCGGAGCGGTTCAGAGGGTTTGGTTACAAGGGGCCGCTTGTTTTTGAGGTGCAGGGATTGGGGACCTTAGATGAAGCGGAGCAAGTTATTAGTAATTTTAATGAGCGGATTCACAAGCTAACCGATGCACTGCTCTATCCAGAAACCACTCATTTGCAGACGCTTTTTAAAGGTGGATTTCCATCTGTTAGTCAATATTGCTTTGACAATCCGATCGATTGCGATCAGTTTGGATATACCAATTATCCTGCAAAAAGCTTTCCCATCCTCGGCTGGGTGGGACGAATTCAAACGAATAAGAACTGGAGAGAATTTCTACAAATCGGACAACGGCTGCTGGCGATCCATCCTGAGCTTTATTTATGGATTTTTCAGGACGATACTTTGTTTGAGCCGGAGCAAAAAGAGAGCTTCGAACAATTTGTAGCCGAGACTGGGATTTCCTCACGTTTGATTTCGCATTCCAATGTTCCTCACGGGCAAATGGCAGATTATATGAGCATTATTGGTGATTCGGGTGGTCTACTCTGTTCAACCTCTATTCTCGAGGGATTTGGGTACGCCGTAGCTGAGGCAATGTTGTGTCGTTGTCCTGTTCTTACTACGGATTCGGATGGCATTCGGAGACTTGTCATTAATAATCATACTGGAAAAATATACACAAGAGGACAGCTGGATGAAGCTGTGAATGCTGCTTTATCTTTAATGCATGATCCAGCACTGCGGGACAGAATTAGGATGAATGGCGAATGGCATATCCGAAACAATCTTTCCTCCGGGCTGTATGCGGATAGATTTCTCCAGATGTCTCATCAATTGATGAGACGCCGGTCTAAGATCGAGCGTCGATGGTCTTAACTCTGCGGTTATGCCGCAGGGTTAAGATGTTTTTTAATATCAGAATTTATATGCTTACGTTATAAATTATCCTTCTATTTCTGTGCCTCTTCAATTAATTCCTTTGCATCATTCCGAACATTTCCGACAGCCGTGGAAACTGGATAGGCTCGCATTAGTTGTTGATCATACGGTTTCAGGAGCTTTATTAGAGAAGTGTTGTCCTGATTGCCCCGATCCAGCCACTCTGTCTCATCCTCAGGCTTCAAAATAACCGGCATGCGATTATGGATTTCAGCCATAAGCTCGTTCGGAGTAGTCGTTATAATCGTGCAGGTACTTAGTTTATTACCCTCAGGGTCCATCCAAATATCATATAATCCGGCCATAGAGAAAATACCTCCGTCGCGCATCATGATCCGCATGGGTTGTTTGCTGCTGCCCTGCACCTTCCATTCGTAGAAGCCGTCAGATGGGATGATGCAGCGACGTGAGCTTACTAAGCGCTTGAAAGAAGGTTTCTCCAGCAGCGATTCTGCCCGGGCATTGATCATTTTATTGCCGATTTTGTCATCCTTTGCCCATGTAGGAACCAGGCCCCAACGCAGTTCCCCGAGCTTATTGCTGGAACCTGTATTAATGACTGCCGGAATTTGCTGCATGGGCGCGGCGTTATATTTAGGGGCATAGTGGATAATGGTTGAATCATTCGCAAAATATCTGACCATCAGCTCTTCCATTGTGACGGTTATTGTATAGCGTCCGCACATTATTTACACTCCCCAGTCAGTAGATTAGAAGTTCACTCCGTTTACAGCTTAATTTCATCATGTTATGCTCGGAATATTTCTTATTATAAACGAAGCGGAATGAATGAAGAAAGAGGTGCTCATTGGTGATTTTGGTAAGCTCTTGTCTAGCTGGCATGAAGGTGAGATATAATGGTACGGATTGTTTGGATGAGAAAATTCAGATGCTTTTGAATGAGAATCAAGCGATTGCTGTGTGTCCAGAATTGCTGGGAGGATTCTCAACGCCTAGAGAACCAGCCGAAATCATTGGTGGGAATGGCGAGGATGTGCTGGCAGGGACGGCTAAAGTAGTGGATCGATCAGGTACAGATGTTACAGATATGTATTTAGAGGGTGCTTATATTACGCTTGCAAAAGCCCAAGAGGTATCAGCTACGATGGTAGTGCTTAAAGAAAACAGTCCTTCTTGCGGCAGCAGTATGATTTATAATGGGGAATTCAAAGGGAAGAAAATAGCCGGAAACGGCGTTACTACAGCTTTACTTAGAAAAAATGGCATTGAGGTAACCTCTGAAGAGAACTGGCTACTATAATCCTAGCTTTCATAGGGAAATGATTACAATATTGTGTTCTTTCGCTTGTGGAAAACTCACTTCTCGCGCGGTATAATTTAATAGTTCCAAGTATAAACGCCTTCGGCGTCCTTTTTAGGACGGTTAGCGTTTAAGCGAGAAATATAAGGATAATGTATAATGTGAAATTTATACCTTCTTATATTTTTAGAAGAACTAGTTTCCTATACTCTAGAAGCGGAGAAATGAATATGAAATCCATCTATTTGGACCACGCCGCATCAACCCCGGTTCATCCCGAGGTGGCTAAGGTCATGCTGAATATAATGACAGAACAATACGGAAATGCATCGAGTGTACATCAGTTCGGGCGTTCAGCTAAAAGAATATTGAACGGGGCGCGCGATAATATCGCCGCCTTTTTGGGCTGTTCACCTGACGAGTGGGTGTTCACTGGAGGCGGCACCGAGAGTGACAATTTAGCACTCTATGGAGCAGCAGCTGCAGTTTCCCATAAAGGAAAACATATTATCACCACCCAGATCGAGCATCATGCAGTGTTACATACCTGCGAAGAGCTAGAGAAGGAAGGCTTCAAAGTTACCTATCTCCCTGTGGATTCGACGGGTAGGGTATCTGTTACAGACGTAGAGGCTGCATTGCAGGAAGACACGGTGTTGATCAGCGTAATGTATGCCAATAATGAAGTCGGCACCGTTCAGCCTATCAAGGAGGTTGGTCAGCTTGCTAGAGAACGGGGAATTCTGTTCCATGTAGATGCTGTACAAGCTCTAGGTGCACTCCCTATTACACTCCGAGAGCTTCCAGTAGATTACATGAGCTTTACTGCTCATAAGATCAATGGGCCTCAAGGGATCGGTGGTTTATACGTTCGAAGCGGAGCGCCACTGCATCCAAGACTTCATGGCGGCCTTCAGGAGCGCGGCAGACGTGCCGGAACAGAGAATCTAGCCGGAGCAGTTGGGTTTGCTAAAGCCGTTGAAATAGCGGTTAAGGGGCTGTCAGAACGTCAACAGAATATGAAGCTCCTGCGCAGTAGACTGCTCGAGGAGCTGGATACTCTGATTGGACGGGAGCGTTACTCGCTTAACGGTAATACCGAGGAGTTTTTGCCTAGTATTCTGAATTTGAGCTTCCCAGGGGCTGGGACAGATGTTATGCTGATGAACCTGGATATGGAGGGGATTGCGGCAGCAAGTGGTTCGGCTTGCACCTCAGGATCCCTGGAAATATCTCATGTTCTGAAAGCAATGGGACTTCCCCAAAATATTTTAGAGTCTGCGATTCGATTTAGTATCGGTTTGGGTAATACTACTGAAGAAATCGAGTACGTTGCTCGAAAAGTTGAAACCATTTTGAATCGCCTACGTAAATGAGACTAGTTACTCTAGGTTTCGATCTGTAACGGGGCGATTCGGCTTTTGGCTTTCTGAGAGCTCGTAAGTACACTCAAAGTGAGGGGACCGAGGCAGCCATGAGACTACAAGATCTGATCGGCTTGGCTGTATTTGAAGTTGAAGAGGGGAATGAAATCGGCAAGATTGTCGATATCCTACTCGATTCAAACTGGAATATTACGGGTATTGAACTGGAAAGCAAATCTTTTTTTGGTGGCCATGTGAAATTTGTGGCATGGAAAGATATTGTGGCCTACGGCGAGGATGCTGTCATGATTCGTAGTAAAGAGTCGATTGATAAGACAGATGCTGATCATATACCTTGTACTTTTCTACTAGGAAAGAACAAACTTAAGGATTTGAAAGTACTGACTACAACTGGAACTATACTTGGACGAATATCGGATGTTTATTTTGACCAAAAGTTGGGAAACACAATAGGAGCGCTGGAAATCAGTGACGGGCTTGTGACTGATTTGATCGAAGGCCGCAAATGGCTGCCTTGTTCTGATGAGATGTCCATTGGTGAGAATGCTCTAATGGTTCCTGCAATGAGCGAAGAACGGCTACAAAAAGCCATTAATATTGTTAACGGATAGGTGGAATGTATTATATGAAGTGTCCAAACTGTAACTCCAAAGATATCGGAAAGATTGGTTCCCACCAGTTCTATTGCTGGGGCTGTTTCATTGAATTGACGGTAAACGGCGAGAAAATGTCGGTGTATCAAGTTGAAGAAGATGGCACACTCAGCTCGCTGGACGATCTCTTCTCCGGGGATGATATGACTCAGGATTTCCCGCAAATTCATGCGTCGTCTTAACTATGAAGCTTGCTTTGTAAGCAAGAATGATCTATGTACTTAAAGCGTCAATCTCCTTTCAGTTGAAATCAGCTGCAGGGTTATTGGCGCTTTTTTTGGGTTCCCCGCAAAGTACCTGATTCAGCATCGAAGCAAAAGCCTCACTTTGTGGGGTTATTTTGTGTACTTGATGGTTATTTTGCTGCGGCCATACATATACTTATTTACGAAGCTAGTCCAGGCTACAGTCGCAGGAGGGTACACTCATGGAGCAATGGTCCCAAAGTAAGTGGTTCCGCTGGATGATCGGAGTGCTGCTCTCCCTGATCATTTTGTATTTTGTTTGGTTGCTTCGTCCGATGCTGCAGGGGATATTTGTATTTTTGAAGGCAATCCTCGCTCCATTTCTGGCAGCTATGATTATTTCCTACGTGCTGAATCCCGTCGTTAGTATGCTGGCTGGACGGAAGATGCCGCGTAGTGTAGCTGTTCTACTTATATATGCAGTATTCTTAACGGCGATTGCAGTGATCGCAATTAACCTTATCCCGATGTTTATCGAGCAGCTTGAAGAGTTGAATGAACATTTGCCAGAGATGACGCTGCAAGCCCAGGGGCTGATGCGACATATGAATTCTAGACTAATCCCGCCCGGGGTCGAGATGGGGATGAATAACTGGTTTTTTCAACTGGAAAGTCGTCTCGCTGAAGGGATTTCTAATTTTCTCGATAATATAGGGACAACGATTAATGTGCTGTTCAATGCTTTCATCGTACCGTTTCTAGTGTTCTATATTCTGAAGGATTTTGATGTGTTTGAGCGGACGGTGGTGTCTTGCCTGCCCCGCGCACGCCGCAAGTCTATTGTAACTTTGTTAAAAGATATCGATGATGCACTCGGCAACTACATTCGTGGACAGTTTCTGGTCTGCATTATTATAGGTGTGCTTGCTTATATCGGGTATGCCATTATCGGAATGCCGTATGCTTTACTGTTTGCCAGTGTGGTGGCAGTGTTCAATATTGTTCCGTATATGGGTCCTTTTTTGGGGGCTGCACCAGCCATTGTGATGGCTTCGACTGTTTCTTTTCGTTTAGTGCTGTTGGTTGCAGTGGTTAACACAGTGTGCCAAATCGTGGAAAGTAACATTATTTCACCACAGGTGGTGGGAAAGAAGCTGCATTTGCATCCGCTGCTCATTATTTTTGCGCTTCTGGTTGGCGGTGAATTGGCGGGAATGATCGGACTTATCCTTGCTGTACCGTTCTTCGCAGCTGCAAAAGTCGTTATTCAACACTTTATGACGTATTTAATCAAACGAAAGCCCGTGTAAATAGGGTAAAACATTGACTATAGACAACAGTTTTGTATATAATGTTGGGGAATATTACTGATGAACAGTCGGTATATATAGTTGATCGATGATGAGGAGTATTAATTCTATACCGTTATTGCAGAGAGCCGGCACTAAGGTGCGAGCCGGTTAACGGAACGGAGTGAACTCACCTCGGAGTAACGGCGCAAGTTTCAGGATATCCACTAGACATAATGGATGCCCTAGGTGAACCGTCGTCGCCTCACCCCCGCTAAAGGGTGCAAAGTGAGTGGCAGAATAAAGTATATTCAGCCGCTAACTAGGGTGGTACCACGGGAATTATAACCTCTCGTCCCTAGCGATAATACGCTAGGGATGGGAGGTTTTTTTGTAAATATAAGAGGGTATAGGTTTCCCGAAATACTTCATGTCTTATATTTCTCGCATAAACGCTTACCGTCCTTATAAGGATGCCGATGGCGTTTATGCTTGGTTAAGAAATCTAAGTAGTAATACTCCAAGGAGGAGCAGACAATGAGCGACAATCAAACAAACAGTATACCTGCCGGCGGTTACCGGGCGCAGGCTATTGAGCCCAAATGGCAAAAGTTCTGGGATGAGAACAAAAGTTTTAAGACAGGTGAAGATCCAACCAAACCGAATTTCTATGCACTGGATATGTTCCCGTACCCTTCAGGTGCAGGACTGCACGTAGGTCATCCAGAAGGCTACACAGCAACGGACATCGTATCCCGTTACAAACGGATGCGTGGTTTTAACGTGCTGCACCCAATGGGCTGGGATGCTTTTGGACTTCCTGCAGAGCAGTATGCAATGGATACAGGTCAGCATCCACGTGATTTTACAGATAAGAACATCGATAATTTCCGTCGTCAGATCAAATCGCTGGGTTTCTCCTACGACTGGGATCGCGAGATCAGCACTACAGATCCAGATTATTACAAATGGACGCAGTGGATTTTCATCCAGCTGTACAACAAAGGCTTGGCTTATGTAGCAGAAGTACCTGTTAACTGGTGCGAGGCACTGGGTACAGTACTTGCCAACGAAGAAGTTATTGATGGTAAAAGTGAGCGCGGAGGACATCCGGTTGTCCGCAAACCGATGCGTCAGTGGATTCTGAGAATTACTGAATATGCTGAGCGTCTGCTTGAAGATCTGGAAGAGCTGGATTGGTCTGAAAGCATCAAGGATATGCAACGCAACTGGATTGGCAAATCCACAGGTGCAGAAGTGAACTTTGAAATTGAAGGTCACGATGCTAGCCTGACCGTGTTTACAACACGTCCAGATACATTGTTCGGAGCTAGCTACTGTGTATTAGCACCAGAGCATGAACTGGTTGATGCCATTACAACAGAAGCACAACGTGCAGCGATTGCAGAATATCGTGTGAAAGCTTCTCATAAGAGCGATCTGGAACGTACAGATTTGGCTAAAGAGAAGAGCGGTGTATTCACGGGTGCGTATGCAATCAATCCTGTGAATGGTGCCAAGGCACCGATCTGGATTGCAGATTATGTACTTGCCGGATATGGAACGGGTGCGATCATGGCGGTTCCAGGTCACGATACTCGCGACTGGGAATTTGCTAAACAATTCGGCCTGAATATCGTGGAAGTCGTACAAGGTGGCAACGTTGAAGAAGAGGCGTATTCCGGAGACGGACCGCATGTCAATTCTGATTTCTTGAATGGACTTAAGAATGAAGAAGCGATTGCGAAGATGATTGCTTGGCTTGAAGAGAAGGGCGTAGGTAAAGGTAAAGTAACCTATCGTCTGCGTGATTGGCTGTTCAGCCGTCAACGCTACTGGGGAGAGCCGATTCCAATTCTGCATTTGGAAGACGGTACAATGAAGACTGTTCCGGTTGATCAGCTGCCGCTGGTACTGCCTGATGTAGATGCGATTAAACCATCGGGTACTGGGGAGTCTCCACTTGCGAATGTAACAGAGTGGGTGGAAACGATCGATCCTGAGACTGGTATGAAGGCTCGCCGTGAGACCAACACCATGCCGCAATGGGCGGGCAGCTGCTGGTACTACCTGCGTTATATTGATCCGAAAAACGATCAAGAGCTGTGCTCCCCTGAGAAGCAAAAAGCATGGCTTCCAGTGGATCTGTACATTGGCGGAGCGGAGCATGCCGTACTTCACTTGCTCTATGCACGTTTCTGGCACAAGGTGCTTTATGATATCGGCGTAGTGGAAACGAAAGAACCGTTCCATAAGCTGGTTAACCAAGGCATGATTCTTGGAAATAATAATGAAAAAATGAGTAAATCACGCGGAAATGTCATCAACCCAGATGAAATTGTTGAAGCTTTCGGTGCGGATACACTGCGTGTCTATGAAATGTTTATGGGCCCTCTGGAAGCAACCAAGCCTTGGAATGAAAAGGGTGTTGAAGGGGTTCACCGGTTCTTGTCCCGTGTATGGCGCCTGTTCGTGAATGAGGAAGGTAAGCTCAATGCCAAAATCACAGCAGATGGCGGTACGGAAGAGTTCAAACGTACTTGGCACAAAACGATTAAGAAAGTCACTGAGGATTTCGAACATCTGCGTTTCAATACGGCGATTAGCCAGTTGATGATTTTCATTAACGATGCCTACAAGCAAGAAACCTTGTCCCATGAAGCTGCCGAACACTTTGTGCAAATGTTGTCACCACTGGCGCCGCATATTGCTGAAGAGCTGTGGCAACTGCTTGGTCATGAAGGAAGCATCAGCTACGTGGCTTGGCCAGCTTATGATGAAGCATGGACAGTCGATGCTGAGGTTGAAATCGTTATTCAAGTTAATGGTAAAATCGTACAACGCGCCCTGATTCCGCTGGATATGGGTCAGGAAGAAATGCAAGCTCATGCGCTGTCACTTCCTAATGTGAGTGCAGCTGTAGAAGGTAAAACCGTACGCAAGATTATTGCGGTTCCTGGCAAGCTTGTAAATATTGTAGTGGGTTAAGCGAAGAACGCAATTCTGCCCGCAGCATCGGAGAAATCCGTGCTGCGGGCTTTGTTGTTCTAACGTTCTTTAGGACCCTGATTAATAGTGTCGTGGCCGAATAGCTCATCAAGCTTAATAACATCCTCATCATATTTATCATGCGTTGTCGTGATGAGGCGTTCAAATACACCATCTAGACTGGTACGTAAGTGGCTTAACGCTTCTGCAGTAATGCCACCGCGAACAGCGACCCGTTCTTGAAGCTCTTGCGGGGTAAACTCCCCTTCTGTCAGTAATTTGCCTGTTCCAAGCAGCATTTCACCAGCGAGTCGGCTGATTAATGTCTCTTTAATTCCAGTGGCCTCAACGGCTGCTTCTATCCAGCGCTCAATGAAATAGCTTAAGAACGCAGGTCCACAGCTGGAGAAATCAGAAGCGATTCGGGTATGTGCTTCTTGGATTTCTAAGGGAACACCTATGAAAGACAATAGCTGTAGCAGTACAAGCCTGTCTTCTTTATTAAGCCTGCTGCCAAATATGCACAGTGAAGTCCCACTCTTGACGCAGTGCGTAATGCTTGGGATGATCTTGGCAATTTTGGACGGCAAAGCGGATTCCAGATGATGCAATTGAACTGGACTTGTAATGGATACGACAATTTGCTCACTCCGGAGACATGAGCCGATCTCATCTGTTAATGTTTTAAATTCAAGTGGCTTTACGCATAAAAAAATGATATCACTTCCTAACGCTGTCTCCCTATTGCTTCCGCAAATGGAAATGCCGGGGTGACGCTTCTCAAGCTCCAGCAGCTTATTCAGGCTGCGGTTGCTGGCAAGCACATCACACGGTTCTAGCGCTCCGGAAGAAAGAAAGGCGTCGATCAGCAGGCTGCCCATGCTGCCTGTTCCGATAAATCCTACTTTCACCTGTGGTTCCTCCTTTCTAGCATTGCTTTTTACTAACTGACATGAATTCTCTTCGTTATATGTATGCAGGATAGCCTTGGACAAATGACAGGTTTTGTATGAATTATTAAAGGGAATTCCAATTAAAGGAATGTATGAAGATTCACAAAAAAGTATAGGACGAATTTTCGTGAGGGGGAGCGCATTTTGAATAAAGGGAATATAGTGCTCGGAGTGGTTGTAGCTCTACTGGGTGGTGGGTTGCTATGGTCTGCAGGGAGCAAGGGGGATTCCGGCATTGCCGGATGGGAAACCTTGAATGCAAGCATGGAACAGGCGATTGGAGTCGCTGAGCCAGGTGAAGCTTCGGCTACAGAGGGCAAAGTGGGAGGCCAGCAGACGAAGGTAGATAAGCAAAGTGCTGGGAAAGTTACAGTGGGAGCCGAAGCTATTGGGAAGACTGATGCTTCTGGAAAAACTGATAGTGCTGGAAAGGCTGAAGTTAGTGATAAGTCTGATGCTGCTCAGAAGTTGAAGGATACTGCACAAGTAGATCATACTGTCCCGACTCCAGTAGATGAAAAAGGGACAACAGTTACTGGAGAGAATGCTTTGGAGGCGCTTGAGGTTACCACGTCAGTCGCTTCGCAGGAAGGTAAAATAAATGTGAACACTGCGGGTGCTAAGGAGCTGATGGATCTTCCGGGCATCGGAGAGAAGAAGGCCCAGACTATAATCGAATACCGCAACCGTGAAGGGGCTTTTCGTAGTCTGTCAGATTTGGGGAAGGTGAAGGGGATCGGGCCCAAAATGCTGGAAAAGCTAAAGCCTTTAGTAATATTTTGAAGATAAAAGGGTATTGAAGGTACTGTTGAATGTGCTACAACCGTTGTCCTAGTGAATACTTGCGGGGTTGTGCTACAATAGTTAACAACTATTTAGAAGGATATGGAGATTGATTATGACTGCTGCTTATCGTAAAGACTGGGATACTTATTTCATGGACATTGCCTGCATGGTCTCAACTCGTTCACGCTGTAATCGCCGACATGTGGGTGCTGTGCTGGTACAAGGCAAGAAGTTGCTAGGAACAGCGTACAACGGGGCGCCAATGGGCGTACCTGATTGTTCAGAGGCAGGCTGTATGCTCTCGGAGCAATATGAAATGGAAATTGTGGATGGCGTAGAGACAATGGTGAAGAAACAGCGCTGTATCCGGACGATTCATGCGGAACAGAATCTATTGCTATTTACAGACCGAATCGATCGGGAAGGCAGTACCGTCTATGTGACAGATGAGCCTTGCTGGACCTGCGCTAATATGCTGGCGAACAGTGGTATCGTGGAAATCGTGTATTACCGACCTTACCGTAAGGATATGGAAAAGGTTGAAGCGATGATGGCTGCCAAGGGTATCATATTTCGTCAATTGGAGAACTATGAGCCGCCAAGTGAAACGATGATCAAAGTATCGGAATAGCTGATCTGTATAACACCAATTTAATAAGATGACTTGAGGAAGAACCTCTCGTGCGCTTTTATGGCGTATGTAGAGGTTCTTTTTTTTGTATCCAGTATTGTGAAAGGGGGATGGGCGCGTGAAGGAAAGACCCTTGTTAAGCTTTACAGTATGTTGGGTGGCTGGAAGCGCAGCGGCTTGCTTATGCTCAGGGAACGGACTGCTGTTAGCGTGGGTTGGATTAATACTTTTACTGGTGAGTCTGAGGGTGTGGGGAACGATGGGCTGGAAATACATAGCGGTGTTATGTTTTTCTATTTCTTTAGCAGCTGGATATTGGGAGTGGAGCGAAGCTCGCAATATTAGCGGAATACCTGAGGCGCTGGGTAGTACGATTGCAGAGCTGAATGGGAGTCCCGTGGAAGCTAGAGGCACGATCGTTTCCGTCGTGGAACGGGATGGGGATCGGGTTGATTTTATAATGAAGCTCTCACATATGAAGCTGCTTAAAGAGGGGGATGAAAAAGCATCTGATCCTGTGGAAGAGCAGGGTGGAAAAGTGGAGGGTGAGTTAATCTTGGTGCAGATCAAGCTTCTGGCCAAGCAAGAAATTGCTGTCGCTGCGGAGTGGCGAAGAGGGGATGAGGTGCTACTTAATGGCGTGCTGGAAGAGCCGGCAGTAGCGCGTAATTTTGGAGGCTTCGATTATCGTACCTATTTACATACGAAGAAGATTCATTGGCTATTGAAGGGGCAGGGAGCGGAAAATGTAAGGGTAACCGTGCCAGATTCATGGAGTCCGTTAACGATTCTTCGCTTAAATGACAGCGCGCGAACGGCCCTTGGTGCGGAGCTGGACCATCTTTTTCAAGGACGCCACTCTGGGTACATGAAGGGCTTAATCATTGGGATGCAGGATGATCTCGATCCGGATACTTTTAAGCAGTTCTCCCAGCTCGGTTTGACGCATATTCTCGCTATTTCAGGTATGCATGTAGCGGTGTATGTAGGCGTTCTTTTATTTCTGTTCAGACGCTTACGCCTGACAAAAGAGACCGCACTAACGCTCACTTTCTTACTCGTTCCGGTATACGTCCTCTTGTCTGGTGCGGGTCCGTCCATTGTGCGTGCGGGGCTGATGAGTATGATTGCCTTGCTCGCTGCAAGAGTTGGAATGTTGAAGGATGGACTGAATATTTTGGCGGCATCGGCACTGGTTATGTTGATCTGGAATCCTTATATGCTGCTCAGTGTCAGCTTCCAGTTGTCTTTTCTAGTGACCCTGGGTTTGATGGTCTACGTTCCGCTTATGAATCCTCTTTTGAGCATACTGCCACGCTGGCTTAAAGGTGCGGTCTCTGTGACGTTAGTGGCCCAATTAGTTTCTTTCCCGCTCACGATTTATTATTTTAATCAGTTTTCGCTACTGTCCTTTGTCGCCAATTTGGTCTTTGTACCTTTTATTACCTTTGTAGTATTGCCGCTAGGGACGCTTGCGCTACTGCTTGGACGACTGTGGGAAGATGCTGCAAACGTACTGGCGCATGTTACGGAGCTGCTGAATAACTTTACTTTCTACGCAGTGGAATGGATCAACAAATTTACCGGTGGAGTACTGATTTGGGGCTCGCCTTCACTGCTGTGGATCGGGGTGTACTATGATTTGTTGTATGGTCTGCTGTATGTTGCCAAGCTAGGAAAGGAAGCTCGTTCTGCACCTCAATATATGGAGGATGAGACGAGACCTTTAGCGGAGGCTGGTTTATCTGTGAACAGTCACGGCGGGTTTGGGAGAGTGGGGAATGCACAGCTTACTGTTGGTGCTTCTAAGGTTGGACGCTGGAGCGGAGCGATTGTTCTACTATTGGCGGTTGGGCTGGGGATGTTGCTGTATAGGGGTTATCAGTCGGATGGTCAAGCTGGTAGAGGTACAATTAGTTATCTGGATATTGGACAAGGCGACAGCATTCTCATCACTACACCGAGCGGAGCACATATTCTAGTGGACGGTGGTGGAACCTTAAACTTTGGTCAAAAAGAAGAGTGGCGCGTTCGCCGAAGTCCGTTCGAGGTTGGCGCTAAAGTGCTGGTGCCTCTGCTGAAAAAACGTGGTATCCACCGTTTAGATGCGATTATTTTGACACATGGAGATCAGGACCATGCCGGAGGACTCCAAGCCGTGTTGGAAGAAATTCCAGTTTCGGCGTTGCTTTTTAATGGAACGTTAGTTGATCGCGAGTTTTATATGGGGATGATGAGGACTGCACTAGAGAGGGATGTTCAGTTGTATGCTGTGCATCAAGGAATGACCCTTTCCCCGGATGATCAGACGGAGCTGTCCTTTTTATGGCCGGAGGGAAGGGATGGAGAAGCGTCGGGTACTCCTTATCAGAATGGCATTCCTCTACTGGAAGACCAGAACCACGATTCGGTAGCTTTTCGCTTAGAGATGAATGGTAGAAACTTTCTATTCACCGGAGATATGGATTTGGAAGCCGAGGAAGAGATTGTAGAGCAGGCTAAGAAAAAGGGGATCAGCACTGGACCTGTCATTGAGGTGCTGAAGGTGGCTCACCATGGGAGCAAGACATCCTCTGGCGAAGCTTGGCTTGACTTCTGGCAGCCTGCAGCAGCGGTGATTTCTGCGGGTGTCAATAATCTGTATGGTCACCCGAAAGCTGAGGTGTTGGAGCGATTGCGAGATAACCAAGCATCTATATTCCGGACGGATCAGCAGGGGGAGATACAGATGCGGGTGCGGGCGAAGGGAATTGAAGTGCGATATAAGTTGGTGGAGGCATTGCATTTTGTGCAATAGAACGCAATCCAAGATAGCTGGATCTTCATTTTGTTGCACTTTGTACACTCAAAATGAGGGAAAACGCCTATTTCTCTGAATTTTAATAGTATCTATTGCATGAAGTGCAACAGAATCTCTTTATGGGGTTGGAAAATCAAGTTCTATTGCACGAAATGCAATAGAAAGCTATTTACAGATATATTCAGCTCTCCAATCCGACTTGCGAGCACCACTGATGACGTTTAAGCGTTCATCGGTGGTGCTTTTTAATAGACAGATATAGAGATTATGCTGTTAAGTAATATATGACCTAATTATTTATTTTAAAGGGAACTTTTTCAAGTTTGGAAAGTCTTATTGGCAAGGGGTGAGACGAAACATGCTAAGCGAAGATATGCCATATGCAGAAGCGTATGCGTCCGAAATGACCTTGCGGGAAATGATGGAGGAGTATGGATCGGATGTGTGGAATTATGCTTTTTTCTTAACTAGAAGCCGTGAGCAAGCGAATGATATTAGCCAAGAAGTGTTTTTGAAGGCATATAAAAATGTGGGGAAGTACCGGGGACAATCGTCGATGAAAACTTGGCTACTCACGATTACTAGAAATACAGCCTTTAGTTGGAGTAAAAATAGCTTTTGGCGCAGATTCATACCATTTGGAGATCAACCTGTTACTGTAAATGCTCCGTCTGCGGAAAGAGAAGCGCTCGGAAATCAGTATGCGAACCGAATCTGGGAAATGATTATGAACCTACCAGATAAGAACAGAGAGGTGCTTGTACTGGATATTCAGCATGGACTATCGATTGCCGAAATGTCTGATTTGCTGAATATAGCTCAGGGGACTGTGAAATCTCGACTCGCGCGAGCGAGGGAGAAGGTTAAGCAAGCCATCCAGAAGGAGGAGAGAGAATGAGAGGCAAAGCTGATGACAGTAACCCGGTGATGATCGGACAGAATGATTGGTATGCGCAAGCAGGCAAAAAACCTTTTATTGAAGATGGCTTTACACCTGAGCTGATGATTCAGATCGAACAGGCTGCTACGCTTAAAAATAAAAATCACAGACGTTATCGAATAAACAAAAGTTTGCTACTGACCAGTGTGGCTATGATTTTGTTGATAGGTGCACTTAACTTGCCTATAGGTGCATGGAAGAGTCAGGGTCCAGTCCAATCTTCATCGGTGCAGTCACAAGCCGCAGCGATACTGCCTTCTTCTACTCCTGTTACTAATGACAAAGCGTCAGAGCCTCCGACAAGCCCAGCAGAGTTTGAGATTAGCGGTAAGAAATACTACATGCCTTTGCCAATGAGCAGAGATAAGACTAAAGCATATGCCGTGGAGACAACAGCGGGAATCCTTTGGTCGCCGCCACCCCCGATGGTTGACTACAAGAAGCCAAAGTACACACATCCTACAGAGCCGTTCACCCTTTACCTGAGCTCGAAGGACCAGACGGAGCTATCGGCTTCTTCGGCTACTAGGATATATACTTTTCCTCTTTATGCGGGAGGGGCAAGTACTTATCAATATTTGAGTGGGGTTTTTGAAGCGGGAGAATATGTCCTGTTAACTTCTTACAAAAAGACTCTTGGTGTAGGTATGTATGAGGATGGTGAATTTTCAATGCTTAATGTTAAAAAAGCAGCGGCAGGGGAAACTGTGGTACCGATCACGCTTAAATCCTTTGATGATACACTATTAGATTACAAGTCAATCATTGCTGTTGATAAGGAGCATGAGCAGCTCGTACTTAGTTACTTAGAATATGCAGGGGATAAAAAGTACAAAGAGAAAACCGTACTTTATGATATGGAGACCATGAGCATTCCAACATCTGCTATAGCAATTGGGTTTAAAGAGATTAAGGGAGAAACACTAATCATGGATTATAAAGTGGGCGGGGAACAACGTAAAGCGGATATTCTTATGAAAGCTGGATTGGGGTGGCTGGATGAGAATTGGGCTTTTTTATCGGAAGAGCAACAAAATAAGCTTTATATGGATTTTATGAACAATACTCCTTAGTAGATAATTCACCCAATAAAAGCTATACTTTTTGATAAAGTAATTTTCTTTTGAGAAGAGTGGAGCCGAAGTGATGAAGAAGTTAACGATTGATGATGTGGCTCAAAAAGCGGGAGTGTCGAAGAGTACGGTTTCCCAATTTTTGAACAAACGTTTTAAATATATGAGTGAAGCGACGAAAAACCGGATCGAGGCTGTGATTGAGGAGCTCAATTATCAACCGAATGGACTTGCGCGCAGTCTGAAACAGAATCGGACGCATATGGTCGGAATCATCGTTGCTAATATCGATTATTCGCTGTCTATTCAATGTATCCGGGCGATCGAGAACGAGCTGCAGCAACACGGAATCCAAGTAATCATATGCAATGCCGATGAGAATGCGGATAAAGAAAGCAAGTACGTCGAAACCTTAGTTGCCCGCCAGGTGGACGGTTTGATTATTTTTCCGACGGGGAACAATCCATCTGCATACAGCCGACTAATAGAGGCGGATTTTCCGTTAGTGTTTATGGATCGTCTGGTAGATGGAATCACTACGCAGAGTTTGCTGCTCGACAATGAAATGGCGGCCAAGATAGGTGTGGGACAGCTTACACAGCAAGGCCATGCGCGAATTGCTCTGGTCACCCTGCCGCTAGGGGAGCATGCGATTACCCCTCGTAAAGAGCGGATCAGTGGTTATAAAAAAGCAATGGAAGAAGCGGACCTAACGCTTCGTGAGGAGTATATTTGTAGTGTGCCAAAAGAAGAATTAGCTGCAGGACTGAAGCGCCTTTTAGCGTTGCCGGAACCTCCGACAGCGTTATTGGCTACGAACGATATCACGCTAGCGGAGATCCTGAAATATGCGAATCGAAATGCCATCGCTATTCCGGAACAATTGTCTGTCATCGGTATAGATGATGCGGAGTTCGCGCAAATTTATAATCCGGTCATTACAACAATTCGTCAGCCTGCTTACGAAATGGGCATGCAAGCCGCTAAGATTATACTCTCTTGTATCGAGGATAAAGGTGCTTCTGTTCCTATCACTTATCGTTTTCCGCCGACCTTGCAACAAGGACAGTCTGTGAAGTTATATAACTGACTACAAGCTATAGAAGCATAAAAAATGCCGTTCCACAGATCAACTGTGAGACGGCATTTTTTAATAATAAAACTCCAGAGCTGCTAGACTATAAGGCTGTAACGTTGTTGTTTCATCTTGTGGTTAATTGTACTTTCTGCAACTATTTTAGTTTGTGCTTCCTGGATTGAGAGTTTAATTGTATTTTGTGCAGTTATTTCTGCGGGAAATTGCTGACAGCGATGTTCACCTGGTTTTTAAATGTATAAAGTGCAATTAAAGCCGAGAAAAAACGATTTTGACTCGATATAGTTGTATAGAGTACAGCTATGTTGTGTAGATTTAGTTGTATTCAGCTATTTATGAGAATTACAGAAGTTTACTGAGATTATGTTGCGAAAGCTGACTCAAATCTATGTGCTTAAACCTCCTGCTGCATAAACTTCGCAAGCTCCTCACGGGTCGGAAGTCCATCCATATCGCCAGGCGACATAACGGCTAACGCACCGATCGCATTGCCACGTTTGACGGCCTCAACAATCGGAAGCTTTTCCAGCATCGCACTGATTACACCAACGGCAAACCCATCACCTGCACCTACGGTATCAACGACCTGCTCTACCTTAAACCCGTCTACATAATCTTCTCCTTCAGCGGATTTATAGTAAGCGCCTTCAGGCCCGAGCTTGATGACGACTAAGCTGACGCCACGCGCCAGATAATAGTCCGCAATCTCTTCTGGCGTACTTAGACCTGTAAGAATCTTGCCTTCACCGAGTCCTGGAAGGAACCAATCACAGCGTGTAGCCAGATCATTGATCGTCTTCACCATTGTTTCTGTATCCGGCCATAAGCTAGGGCGCAGATTTGGATCGAGAGAGACCGTCTTTCCTTGTCGCTTCATAAACTCCATAGCATGAACAGAGAATTCATGACAGCTCTTGGATAAGGCGGCGGAGATACTTGTTACGTGTAAATGTCCTGCAGCATTAAAGTATGCCTCGTCAAAATCAACCAGACTAAGCTTGGAGGCCGCGGAATTTTTGCGGAAGTATTCGACTTTAGGATCGCCTGTAACAACCTTTGATTTGATTAACATACCTGTTGAATTTTCTTTAGTAAAAGTAATGTTGGTGGTATCAATGTTCTCTTTCTTCATTGCTTGAGCAATGAAATGACCAAAGTTATCTTCGCCAAGCTTCGTAACATAACCTGTAGGATGATTTAAGCGCGATAAGCCTGTAGCAACATTGCTCTCGGCACCTGCCAACGCTTTGGAGAACGAAAATACTTCATGCAGGGGACCCGTTTCATTCGCATAAAACATCGCCATCGGCTCCCCGAAAGTGACGGCATCCAACTGTTTACTCATTTGAGTTCCTCCTAGGGTAATGAATTTATCCCAGTATAATGATGTATAATTTGAAATTATCACATAAATCGGTTTTGTACAATAAAATAATGATTTTTAATCCAAAATGTATTTTGGATAAAAGAAAATAAATGACTAATAATTCCTTATAAAACAAGAGTTTGTTGGTCATTTTGATAAATTAATATCTCTATAACCATAAAAATGTATTGACTGTTAACCGTATTGTTATTACTATCTGATTATAGATTATATCGTTTTAATTAGTAAATTTAATAAAAAAGTTTATCTAAATTAGTATTTCATATTCATCTATGATCGTACCAATAGAAAGGGAGTCTACTGATGAAGAAAATGAAAGTATTGCAGAATGTGGCGTCCGTTGGAGTTGTAGCCGTTATTCGTGCTGATAGTGCTGAGGAAGCTTTTAAAATGTCCGTTGCTTGTATCGAAGGCGGTTTGAATAATATTGAGGTAACTTTTACTACTCCGGATGCGGATGTGGCGATTAAACGATTGGTAGCGGAGTACGGAGATCGCGCAGTGATTGGAGCAGGAACTGTACTTGATCCATTAACGGCGAGAATAGCCATTCTTGCAGGCTCGGAATTTGTGGTCAGTCCCTCTTTTGAAGCAGAGACAGCTAAAATGTGTAATCTTTATGGTATTCCGTACATGCCTGGCTGCATGACATTAAATGAAATGAAGGAAGCATTGAAGTTTGGTGTGGATGTGCTGAAGCTGTTCCCTGGCAGTGCGTTTGGTCCGGATTATGTGAAAGCGGTTAAAGGCCCTATGCCGCATGTGAACATTATGCCAACAGGTGGCGTGGATCTGAATAATATGGAAAAATGGATTGCCAACGGCTGTATAGCAGTAGGTATCGGGGGTAATTTGACTGCACCTGCGAAGGATGGTCGATACGATCAGATTACCGATCTTGCAGCTCAGTATGTGGCAAAATTTAAAGAGGTAAAAGGTATATAATTCTGTTTTTCTTAATTCGAATAGATAGATTTATTGAAGGTTGTATAGCTGACGCATGTCAGCCGTACAACCTTTTTTATATACATATTTTCAGACATTCAGATTTTCTTACATTATATGTATTCATAAAGTATAGAATGAGGACAAAGGCAATAAACTATAAAGTAGAAGAGTTATGATGATTGACTGACGTCTACGAATTGGAATGGTTTATTATCGGACCGGGAGTGAGTATATGCCTGCTTATCATGATAAAAAGCTGTATCTTGCAGCTGATGAAGAGGATGCGGAATACGTAGAAATTGCGTCGGCATTCCATGGTTGTAAGGTGACGGAAGGCCAGATCTATAGATTAGAGAGGAATTACAATAACCCTCATATTTTTGAGAATGGAGAGGCGTATGTTGTGGATGATGAAACTAGGGACAACTACGCAGTGTTCATGCTCTGCAAGATTGTGTTATATAAATAGAATTATGTGCTCGATACTAAGGTTATTTCTTGTTTACTGACGGCTTCTTTTCCGACAGGAGGATAAGCCGTTTCTTTTGGAAATGGAGGATATTTCTTACCTAAACGCTTGCCGGCCTTATTGGGATGCCGAAGGCGTTTATACTTGTGTCATTTTTGTTATAAAGTTATTCAAAAGAGTATTTGAATGATTGAAGTTTCCCCTGTATGCTTAGTAGGAATTATTGGCTGCGAAATGCTATGAAATGTGCGATAGCGCTTTATAAAAGATGGCTTAACATGACGTTCTAAGAAAAGTTTGGTATTCTAAAAATATTAATTACAGGGTTGCAACAAATTCGCAGTCTTGCGCGTCAGTAAGATTGCATAGAGAGGGGGAACCTTCGTGGTGGAGCAGGGACTCATCAGAGCCGCTCAAGCGGGCGATCGCGACGCTCTAATCACCCTATTGCGAGAAATTGAAGGGCATGTATATAAAACCGCCTTCTACATTTTGCATAATGAACAAGATGCGCTGGATGCATCTCAGGAGGCCTTGATCCGGGTTTATACCAAAATCGGTTCATATGAGGAAAAGGCCCAGTTCAAAACGTGGGTTCAGCGAATCGTTACCAATATTTGCATTGATAAATTCAGAAGAACTAAACCTACAGTTTCTATTGATGAGCATGAAATGGTGTTTCAGGATAAACACAATGTGGAACGTGAGGTTCTATCCTCTTATTTAGCTGAGGATATACGTGAAGCGATTGATCAATTGCCCGAGCATCATCGGACGGTCATCGTCCTGCGCTATTTACAAGATTTTTCTTACAACGAGATTGCAGACTGCCTGGATTTGCCTTTGAATACAGTGAAATCATATCTGTTTAGGGCCAGACAGCAGCTGCAGAATAGACTTCAGGAGTACCAGAAAGGTGGTGTATCGGGATGAAATGCGCGGAGGTGATGGAATGGATGCACCGCTATATAGACCAAGACTTGAGCCAAGATGAGATTGTTGAGATGTTCCGTCATATCGATAATTGTCCTTCCTGCGCGGAAGTCTTTGAGCGGCTGACACTTCTCTCCAAAGAATTGGAGCAGTTGCCAGACGTGAAACCCCCGTTTAGTCTGGTTGACTCTATTTTACCTCAGCTTGCAGAATTGGATCGAAGCAGCCGTGAACAAAGCGCTGTGAGAACCGAGGAACCAGTTGTAGTTCCATTTTCACGTGAAAGCTCCCGCGGTAAACCTTCCAAGGGAACCTCTATAGCAGCACGGACAGGCATTGGAGCTATCGCAGCTGCCGTAATATTAGGGATCGCTATTTTTAATATGCCGGATAAAATGCCTGGGGCAGAGGTAGAACAAATGATGCAGGATAGTAGTAAAGCGACCAGCGATAGTGCTAATAATATGGCTATTGATTCGCAAACCTCTACTTCTGCTGAATCATATGAGGCTGCGCCTGCTAATAGCGGAACGGATTCGGGGGCTCTACCAGCTGCTCCTGATGTGAATGAGGATAACGCTGCATTAGATAGAGCGATGGGGCCGGTAGACCCTGCGTCGATGCCGACTTCTCCAACAGAAACTAATGCTGGATCTGGAGGACGGTCGATACCAGAACCAACAAATAATGTGAAGCCCAATCCTACGGAGAAGATTATGACGCCGAAGCCGGATACTGTAACGAAAGTTCAAACTCCGGATACTAGTGCTGGCGGTAATAATCAGTCCAAAGCTGATAAGAAGGATCAACCTGCTTCTATAGATAAAGGGATCGCAGCTGATTCAGCGCCACCTACGGAGGAATCATTAAAGACTTCTGATGACTTCGGAATGGGCGTTATGGGTTTTAACATTTCTAATGATTCTAATGATTCTAATGTACAGACTTGGACTTCCCCTGATGGGCATTATGCCGTTGAGTTTGCTGGATTACAGCTTGTTATTTATAAGAATTCACCCGAAGGTTCAGTGGAAGATAGGATAGCAGTGACTTCTTATCCATTAGAAGGAAATTGGATTTCTGGAGAATGGTCGGCGGATAGCTCGCAGTTCACGTATGTGACGGAGAAGGATGGTGTGAATACCACTAAGGTGTACACTGTACAGGAAGCAACAGCTTCTTCAACGCCGGTTACATCACCTGGGGCGACACCATCGAAGACTCCATCTTCAACGTCAACAAATTAAATTGAGGCTGGAACATTTTTCGAAGTTTCAGAATATACTATAGCAACCGGACAGGAACTAGAAAGTATAGGATTTGAAGAACATCGGTATGACCGTCGGATGGGAAGTTTCTAGGGCTTCTCACTCCGGCGTTTATATAGATGCGCCGCTTAAACGGAGGGGCTTTGGCCATGGCTGCCAGAGTTTCTCCGTTTTTGCATGTGCATTTATGTCGTTTTTTTTGCTACAATAGGAATCTGGGTAAATTGGGCTAGATGAATGGAAAAGGAAGTGGCGGAATGGATGCCAAAACGGCGATAAAAGAAATCAAACAAGGGAAAATCTCACCGCTGTACCTTTTGTACGGCAGTGAAAAATTTCGAATGAATGAATTCGCGGCAATGCTGGAAGACCAGCTGATTGCCAAAGAGGATCGCGATTTTGCGGTTATTCCCTTTGATCTCTCTGAGACGCCGGTGCAGGCTGTGGTAGAAGAAGCTGAGACTGTACCTTTTATGGTAGAACGTAAATTATTGCTGGTGCGGGACGCATCGTTATTTACAGCGGGAAAAGAAAATGCCAAAATTGAGCATCGTATAGATATTTTAAGTGATTATTTGCAGCATCCTGTAGATTTCAGTGTGATCGTCTTTATGGTGAATAGTGACAAGCTGGACGAGCGTAAGAAAATTGTGAAGACTGTTAAAACGGCGGGTACGGTATTAGCTTTCAACCCGCTAGGGGCAGAAGAACTGCTGCGCTGGGTAGAGAAAGGGATTCGTGAGCGGGGTTGTACGATGGCACCTGGCACCGCAGAGATTCTTATCACTAATGCTGGGACAGGTTTGCAGGGCTTATCCGCGGAAATGGACAAGCTATGTTTGTTCGCTGGTAAGGGCGGAACCGTAGACGCAGAAGCAGTAGAGAGTCTGGTGCATCGCGGAACGGAACAAAATGTGTTTACGCTTGTAGAGGATATCGCTAATCTGCGTCTAGATAAGGCGCTTGATACGCTGTATGAGCTGTTGAAGCAGCGAGAAGAACCCATTAAGATTGCTGCGCTGGTTGCGCGGCAGTTCCGAATTATTTTACAGGTGAAGGATTTATCAGCACATAGTTATTCGCAAGGTCAGATTGCCTCTCAGATTGGACTTCATCCTTATGCAGTAAAGCTTGCAGGGGAGCAGGCCCACAAGTTCTCAAGTGAACGTCTGCGGCAAATTTTAAGTGCACTAGCTGATCTGGATTATAAGATGAAGACAGGAGCTATAGATAAAGTGCTTGGTCTGGAGTTGTTTATGTTGCGGCTAGGTACTTGAACTAAGCAGTGGAAAAAGTATATGGAGATGATCCATCTATGAAAAATGCCTAATCGGAATGAAAGTAACTTATTCAAAAGAGAAAAGTTGATCGTTTAAGAAAACTACCTTTCTAAGGTGGTTTTTTTTTCATTCAACTAACGTCTAAAGGAAACTATTACTTATATTTATAGAATAGTAGGCACAAAAAAACCCAACCGTATGAAACATAGCGGTCAGGTTCTTCAATTGCTCATTATGAATGTCGTCTTAGGCTTGAGCCTTAAGAGCGTTCAATTTCTTCGCCAAGCGGGATTTTTTGCGGGCAGCCGCATTTTTATGAACCAGACCTTTAGTTACGGCCTTGTCCAGCTTTTTGGAAGCAGCTTGGAAAGCAGCTTGAGCAGTTTCAACTTCCGTACCTGTCAGTGCTACATCAGCAGTTTTCACAGCTGTACGAAGCGCGGATTTTTGGGAAGCGTTCAGTGCACGGCGTTTTTCGTTCGTGTTTACGCGTTTAACCGCGGATTTAATATTTGGCATTGCATTCACCTCCTGTAAGACATTCGAAATCATTATCAAATGATTCACAACTTAAAATAGTTTAGCATGACCGGTAGTAAAAAGCAATACTTAAAGCTTTCAAATTAAACCATTTTAACCTGCATAAACAAGGGCTTTCTCTCGCACACTATCGACAAAAGAGCATAGGCAGAAGCTTGCAATTTGAGTTTTTGTTAGAAGTAACTCAAAGAAGTGTCTACTCACAAAACTAAGGATCGCTTCCGATGTGAGTTTTGTCCGAAGTAATTCAATGGAGCGATACTAACAAAACTTTTAGGAGGCTGGAACAATGGAACCGGATCTGCAGCTATATTCGGTACGCACGGACTTGGCGTTAGAGGCAAAGGAAATGGCTCAAGGGCCACAAAGGACGCCAATCCCTGGTGTAAACGAAGAAGTGGAAGAGTCTGATGGGATAAAAGTTACCCGGCTTGGTGTGGCTAACGCTGCCGGATCACAGGCGATAGGTCGCGCGATTGGAAATTATGTCACGCTTGAGGTACCAGCATTGCGCAATGGAGATACTGGCTTGCAGCAAAAAGTAGCTGAAGTCTTTGCTCGCGAATTCGAGGACTTCCTGACTAGGATTGGGATTGGTAAGGATGCATCTGTACTAATTGTTGGATTGGGGAACTGGAATGTGACTCCAGATTCATTGGGGCCGCTGGTGGTGGAGAATGCGCTCATTACTCGGCAATTTTATGAGCTCGTGCCGGATCAGGTCTCTCCAGGCTACCGTAAGGTAAGTGCTATTGCTCCCGGGGTGTTAGGGTTGACCGGTATCGAGTCGAGTGAGGTTGTACAGGGGATCGTGGATCGTACAAAGCCGGATCTTATTATTGCCATTGATGCGCTGGCATCTCGTTCGCTTGAACGGATCAATACGACGATTCAAATTGCCGACATCGGTATCCACCCCGGTTCGGGGATTGGCAATAAACGGCGCGGATTGACGCAGGAAATTCTGGGTGTTCCTTGTATTGCTATCGGTGTTCCTACAGTTTGCTATGCTTCGACCATTGTAAATAATGTACTGGAGATGATGAAGAATCATTTCGGGCAAGGAGCTGGTCACACCAAGGAAATTATGGGGATGCTAGACGATATTTCTGAGCAGGAACGATTGTCATTAGTGAAGGAAGTACTTGAGCCACTAGGACATGATTTGATCGTTACACCTAAGGAAATCGATGAATTTATTGAAGGCATCGCCAATATTGTAGCCAGTGGTCTGAACGCGGCCCTGCATGATGCGGTCGATCCTGAGAATGTCGGCGCTTATACCCACTAATTGAATCATAGCTAGCACAAGTCCGGCGGGATGCTGATGTACAGTATCTCGCCGGACTCTATGTCTATTCTCTCATTTAGGGTTCTACTATTTCTCTTTCGCTCATAGATTTGGAGTATAAGAGATTACAGAGGGCTGGAGGAGGACATAAATATAATGAATAAAAAATGGTTTCAGCTTTGGAACATCGGCCGTTTACGTGGAAGAGTGCTGGATGCTTTATCGCTGGGAAGAACGATGCTGCTGTTGGCCGGAGGTTCGCTAGTATTTTTCATGCTGCTTGGCGCTGGTGGATTGGCCGGACAGAAGTTGAACTCTTCACCCATTCCATCTATGAAGGGGCTTGCGGCCTCCCTATCGAGTGGATTTTTCATGGAGCTGTTGGGGATGGAGGTCCCCCATTTACCGCAAGGGAAAGAGCCTTCCGCTTTTTCAGGTGAAAAAGTAACTTCCTTTGTATTTCAATTGCTGACCAGTGTGAACCCAAGTGATCCGAAGAGTCTTGTTTCTCGTGAAGTGCCAGGCTTGGCAGCGGATGATCCATTTCTTTTGCGAAAAGGCTCGGGTGGCTCTACAGGAGCTCCTGTTGATTATCATCCGGGAACGGATGAACTGGCTGAGGGTGGAGGGGAAGGGGGTGATCCATCGGTTCCAAACGAAGTGGACAAGCCCGAAGATACTCCAGCACAGCAGCCTGAAGCGACAATAGCTCCGTCTCCTGAGCCATCAGGAGCTGCGGGAGGTACGGATAAGAGTGAACCGCAAAGCGAGACAGATAATACCAAGGATACGTCAGTTAAACGGATTCTTATCTATCATTCACATCCTCGGGAGGCCTATAACCCTCTACTAGGAGTAGCGAACGAAAATCCAAGCTCTGCGGTTTCTTCTAAAAATGTAATGCTGGTAGGAACATATATTACGAAAAGATTGGAACAACGCGGGATTGGTACAGTTCATGCCAAAGAAGATTTTCTAACAAAAATTGCCGACTATAACTGGAATTTTTCCTACAAATACTCTCGAATGCTGGTTAAATCTGCGATGAGCTCAAATCAAGAAATGAGTGAACTTATCGACATTCACCGCGACTCGCAGCGTCATGGCAAAACAACTGCAGTGATTGATGGGAAAAGTTACGCTCAGGTGTATTTTATTATTGGACATGCGAATAAAGATTGGAAGAAGAACGAAGAGTTTGCGAACAAGATTCATCAAACGATTGAAAAGAGTTACCCAGGAATATCTCGCGGAATATGGGGAAAAGCTGCGGGTAAAGGAAACAACGGGGAGTACAACCAAACCCTCTCACCTAACAGTGTCTTGATTGAAGTGGGCGGTATTGATAATACAGCAGAGGAATTAAAGCGTACGGCTGATATTTTGGCAGACGCTATTGCGGATGTGTACTGGAGCAGTCATGACTCGGAGAAGGTAAACGCTGCTGGCAAGGCGACGAATCCCACAACCCAAGAGAGCAAGGGACAAACCAATGCTACAGCACCTCAAAAGTCGAACGGAGCTTCTTAAGCTACAGACATTTAATTTAGAATAAACAGCTTTATTACCAAGTATTTAAAAAGGAGTGGCTTACATGTCTCGTTTCGGTAAAAAACTGGTTATGGTCGGTATTTGGGCAGGGGTCGGCATACTCTTAGGTATGCAGTTTAGTGGCAGCGGAGGGGCAACCGTCTCTAAGCTGTTGCCAGGCTGGACCGACCTATCGACTACGCCAACCAGTCAAGTGACGGGCATGCAATCACAGCCGATTAAGAATGGGGTTACACAAGGTGGGCAGACTTATGTGTATGTTCCGATGGTGATCGACCCTATCACAGGTGCATATACGCCTGTTTCTCCATTGCCTCAGAATAGCAATCCTGCGCCAACTACAGATCTTCCTCAGAAGGTGGTAGATGGGTATAATACGAAAACTCCAGAGCAGATTCTGATTCCTGAGGAACAAAAGCCGACAGTCGATGTGATAGCGGATAAAACGGCAGGCCTTCTGCAGCAAGCTTCTCAGAAGGGCATACGCTGGGTAGTCTCATTGTTCGATTCGGCGGAAGAATCACAATGATTTCAGGAGAAACAGTTATTTCACGGGTACGTGAATAGCTGTTTCTTCTGTTTTACGTAAGGGCAGGATTGATGGAGTAAGCTTGTACTGTTATAATAAGTGGATTAATATCAGGCTGTCTGTGGGGGTAAGGAATGACTGACGTTCAGAAAAGACAACAACAAATTCGCAATTTCTCGATTATTGCACATATAGACCATGGTAAATCGACACTAGCTGACCGCATTTTGGAATACACGGGGGCACTAACCACGCGTGAAATGCAGGAACAGGTACTCGATCAGATGGATCTGGAGCGCGAACGTGGTATCACAATAAAGCTGCAAGCCGTGCGTTTAACCTATCGTGCAGACGATGGTGTAGAGTATTATCTCAATTTGATTGATACACCGGGACACGTCGATTTCACCTATGAAGTTTCCCGCAGTCTTGCAGCATGTGAAGGCGCACTGCTGGTTGTGGATGCGGCTCAAGGAATTGAAGCGCAGACACTGGCCAATGTGTATTTAGCACTGGATAATAACCTTGAAATCCTACCTGTGCTCAACAAAATTGATTTGCCAAACGCTGACCCTGACCGGGTAAAGCAGGAGATTGAGGATGTTATCGGGCTGGATACCAGTGAAGCGGTTATGGCATCTGCCAAAGCCGGTATCGGGATCAAGGAAATTCTGGAGCAGGTGGTGAAGCAGGTTCCTGCGCCATCCGGTAATTCAGAAGAGCCGCTTAAAGCGTTGATTTTTGACTCTCATTACGATCCTTACAAAGGCGTTATCGTCTATGTGCGCGTAATGGACGGTAAAATCCGTGCGGGATCGAAGATTAAGATGATGGCAACTGAGAAGACTTTCGAGGTCATTGAAGTTGGCGCATTTATGCCGCGTATGACCATTGTCGATGAATTGAACATCGGGGATGTTGGATTTATCGTAGCTGGGATCAAGCATGTTGGAGATACCCGTGTCGGTGATACTGTCACTGACGCAAAGAATCCTACTGCTGAGCCGCTTCCAGGTTACCGTAAGATCAACCCGATGGTATATTGCGGGTTGTATCCGATTGAAACCTCAGATTATAACGATCTTCGTGAGGCATTGGAGAAGCTCCAGCTTAATGATGCTTCGCTAAGCTTTGAGCCGGAAAGCTCGAGCGCGCTTGGATTTGGTTTCCGTTGCGGATTCCTTGGACTCTTGCATATGGAGATCATTCAAGAGCGGATTGAGCGCGAGTTCAATTTGCCGCTAATTACAACAGCACCGAGTGTTATTTATCGAATTATGCTGACCAATGGCGAAATGATTCAAATCGACAACCCGTCACATTATCCGGAAATCGGAACGATTGACTACATTGAAGAGCCATATGTTAAAGCAGCAATCATCGTGCCTAACGACTTTGTAGGTACCGTAATGGAGCTGTGCCAGAACAAACGTGGCGAGTTCGTAAATATGGAGTATCTTGATACTAATCGTGTAACGATTACTTACGAGATTCCACTGTCTGAAATCGTTTATGATTTCTTTGATCAGTTGAAATCAGGTACAAAAGGTTACGCATCCTACGACTATGAAATTTGCGGATACCGTCGTTCGAATCTGGTCAAGATGGATATCTTGCTTAACAATGAGCAGGTCGATGCCTTGTCCTTTATCGTTCACCGTGATCGTGCATACAACCGCGGTCGTATCATTTGTGAGAAACTACGTGGGATTATCCCTCGTCAAATGTTTGAAGTGCCGATTCAAGCCTCTGTGGGTACGAAGGTGGTTGCGCGTGAAACCGTTAAGGCGATGCGCAAAAACGTACTTGCAAAATGTTACGGCGGTGATATTTCGCGTAAGCGGAAGCTGCTAGAGAAACAAAAAGAAGGTAAGAAACGCATGAAGCAAGTAGGTAGCGTAGAGGTACCACAAGAAGCATTCATGGCAGTACTGAAGATCGACGAGTAGAAATTAGGTAGAGCCGGGAGAATATCCCGGCTCTATTTTTTTGCGCAGGAGAAGTTTACAATAGGGTGGAAGGATTGTAAGCACATACACTGTAAGGGGAGTCCTCTTTTGAAACGATTATATTTGAAACTTACGCCAAGTACCTTTAAGAATCGGATTTTGTTAGCTTTCTTACTGTTGGTACTAACACCCATTGCCATGCTCGTTCTGTATAACTTCAAAGAGACAGAACAAATGCTGCAGGATAATGCGGAAACGAAGAACATAGAGCAGCTTATTGGGATTAAGAATGGTTTTGTTGATCTCATGAGTCTCGTTATGAAAACAGGGTCATTACTTGAACAAGATACAACGATTTTATCGATAATGAAGAATCCCGAGCAATCGGATGAAATCACGAGAAAAAAGCTCGTTGAAAACAAGTTTGGAGCGATTGAAAATACATTCTTCATGAGTGGAGCGACGGTGTATTATACTTTAATCGACCTTCATGGAAACGCATACACTTCCTTTATGCCGAGGGAAACCTTGAGCTACGACGAAATCCAATCGGAGGATTGGGTTCAAGCATTGAAGCGAGAAGGAGCGAATCGATATATATGGAATCCGAATGACAAGAATAATGTGGTCCGGGAAAGTACAACAAGTAAGAAAATGCTTAGCCTCTATGAGGTTATGCGTGATAATGGTTTTAACATTTATGCCTATGCAAGGCTAAGTATCGATTATGAGGAGTGGTTTACTAGATCAACGTTAGGGAGTAAACAGGAAGGTTCTTTTTTTCTGCTCGATGCCTCAGGGAGAATGATGCTTAATCCGGATAAGGATGAGACCTTTTCTCCAGATATTGCGCAGAGTATTGTGAAGAGTGACCACCAGCGGCAGACAGAGCGTGCTGCATCTATCATCGATCCGAAGGAGAAGAGCTTATACACATACAGCTACATCGAAGAGTTGAATGGTTATGTCGTTAAAAAGGTACAGCTAGCACAGCTATTTCTTGAGGTGTATAAGCAGAAGCAACGATTTTTTGCAGTATTTGGAGTCATACTACTGCTATTTGTTCTATTAACTTATTTTATATCATCGACGATTACAGTGCCGCTAAAGAAGCTGCAGAAGAAGATGGAGATGACCGCTAAAACCAATCTCAAAATGAAATTACCCGAGCAAGGGCGGGGAGAGATTCTTGCACTGACTCAGAGTTTCAATATAATGATCCATGATTTAAATGAGCTGTTGCAGCGTCTTCAGCTTGAAGAAAAACAGAAGCAATTCGTTCGATTTCAGGTATTACTTTCGCAGATGAATCCACATTTCCTACTAAATACATTGAATACGATAAAGAGCATCGCCTTAGATAAAGATGATGATGAAATTTATGAAATTTGTGTTGCGCTAGGCAAAATATTGGAAACAACATTAAATACTGAAGTGGATTTGATTCTGTTAAAGGATGAGATTGTACTAATTGAATCTTACATGGAGATTCAGCGGCAACGCTTCGGACATGGGATTGAGATTCAATATGATATCAACGAGGAACTACAGTACGCATTAATCCCTAAATTCTGTCTTCAGCCCTTAATTGAAAATAGCTTGATTCACGGCTTCGGTCAGTCTGTGAAACAAGGGAGAATTGATATTTCCGCTAAGGTGACTGGACAGCAACTATATCTGCAGGTTAAAGATAACGGCATGGGGATAGATAGAGCACAGCTGAATAAGGCTGCACGGAAACGAAAAGGAATCGGTGTTCAGAATATTAGGGAGAGCTTAGAGCTGTTGTTCAAGAATCAACGGACAGGCATGGACATTGTATCATCAGACACAGGAACTGAAGTGATTATCCATTTTCCACTTCTTATTTCAAAACCTTACGATGGAGGTAAGCTCACATGTGGAGAACGTTAATTGTGGATGATGAACAACCCGCGGTTAAAAGTATACGGAAGTTATTCTTAAAGGCTGGAATCCCGTTTGAAATTATAGGTGAGGCGGAGAATGGAGAAGTAGGCTTGCAAATGATTCGTGAGCTTCATCCAGATGTGGTAGTGACGGATATCAATATGCCAGTGATGGATGGGGTGAAGCTCCTTCAAGTTGCGCGAGAGGAAGGTTTCGACTGCCGATTTGTAATGTTGACCGCTTTGAGTGAATTTGAATACGCCCGGCAAGCGCTCGTATTTGGGGCTTCGGACTACATTCTGAAGCTATCTTTAGATCTCCAAGGTTTGAAGCAGACCATGGATAAGGTTCATGCCGAGCTGGAGCGAATGGTGAAGATGAAAAAGGCCGATAAATGGTTTCCTGAGAAGCAACAAACGGGACCGACAGATCATGTGGAGATGAACAAAATAATTGCTTATATTGAAGAGCATTATTCTGAGGACATCTCGCTTAAATCCATGTCAGAGTTGATACGAATGGATGCCAGCTATATAAGTGACTTATTCAAGAAAAAGACAGGGAAAACGTTGACGAATTATATTCAAGAGCGGCGTATTCAGGCTGGAAAAATGCTGCTTGCAGAGACGAAGCTAACAATTAGTGAGATTGGGCAGCAGGTGGGCTTTGAGAACGATAATTATTTTATTAAAATTTTCAAAAAGTGGTGTGGCGTCACGCCAAATGAATTTCGCAAAGAACCAAAAAACGTTCTATAGTTTCCCAAATGTAGTTCATCCCCCAGAATCCGCTCTGATGATAAAGTTATAGACGTAGAGCACAACACATAATCCTTCCAAGGGGGAAGATATCGATGAAGAAAAAGTGGTATCCTGCAGTGCTTTCTGTCTTATTAGCAGGTACGATGCTGGCTGGTTGTGGTACTAGTGGAAGTAATGATGCGCAGGGCAGTGCAAATGGACAAACAGCAAAGGAGAAAATAAAGCTTACGATGTGGGGGGCAGTTCCGGCAGAAGCCGGGCCTCAAGCTGTAATTGATAACTGGAATAAAGATCATCCAGACATTCAAGTCGAGTATATCCGTAATGTAAATGACGATGCTGGAAACTTAAAGCTGGATACTGCCTTGATGACCAATCAAAACATAGACCTTTTCATGAACTACGATCTTGCTCATTTACAGAAACGTATGGATGCAGGCGTTGCCTTGGATCTAAGCACGAAGACAGATTATGATATCGACAGCCAGATCGGCGAGGACGCAGCAATGTGGAAAATCAATGATAAGTACTATGGGATTCCTACAAAGAAAAACATGGCGTTTGTGTGGTTGAACAAAGATATGCTGGATGCAGCAGGATTACCGATTCCTGCGGTGGACTGGACCTGGTCAGATCTTGAGGAGTATGCGAAGAAGCTAACGAAGCCTGGTGTGTACGGATTATTGCAGGCAGATTCCTCCTTCTCAACAACGATGGACGGTACGCTTGCTGGAATGGGTGTGAAACAGGCGGATGGTACTTCAAACTTTGGGAATGATCTATGGAAAGAACACCTGGAAATATTGCATAACATGATGTTCGTGGACAAATCCACACCGGAATATGGTGAGCAACTGACCAGTAAAATGCCGGTTGACACCATGTTCCTTCAAGGCAAAGCGGCAATGCTGGCAGCAGGTGAGTTTATTTTCCGAAATGCGAACAACTTGAAAGACTATCCGCATGATTTCAAAACCGCGTTCGCCGCTATTCCAAAAGTGAATAAAGATCAAAAGGATTATAAATATTCGGGCGGTGTGGGTGACATGCTTTCTCTTAATGCGAAATCCAAGAATCTGGACGCAGCTTGGGAGTTCGCAAAATGGTATGCGGATGGCGGTATGCTGCCGATGGCAAGCGGTGGTCGTATTCCAGCCTCTAAGAGTGTAGATAGTAAGGAAGCAATGAGCCTTCTCATGAAGGGTGTGGAAGACAAATATGATACAGATTCAATGAATAAAATTGTATTCGGCAAATTCCCGTCCTTCCAGCTAAATGTAACTCAACAAGCCATTGATGCACGTAAAGAAGAGTATGAAAAATACTTTTTAAATAAGCAAGATATTGAAACCACGATGAAGAATATGCAAACCCGTTCGCAAGAGTTATTGAAATAATGAAATAGTTAGCACAAAAGAGAAGGAGGCAGATTTCTTCGTTCTTCTCTTTCGTGTACCCATTTTTCAGCATACGAAAGGCGGCGATACCGTGAAGCGGAGAAGCTGGATGGACAGACAAGGCTGGATCGGCATGACCTTTATTCTTCCGAATATGATTGGTATTCTCTTATTCTTTATTATTCCTGCAATCTATTCCTTTGTCCTCATGTTTACGAATTATCAATTTTCAAATCCGAATTGGCAATTTACTGGGCTGGATAATCTCAAACGATTGTTCCATGACGATAATTTCTATGCCTCGATCAAATATACGGTGATATTCCTGATATCGGTTCCAGTATCGATGGTGCTCGCATTTATTGTAGCGCTATTTCTAAACCGCAGTGTGTATCTTAAAGGCGTATTACGTGGAATGTTCTTCCTACCATATATCTCCAGTGGAGTAGCCGTTGCATTTGTTTGGATGCTGCTATTTCAGCCTTCACAGGGACCCATCAATGAAATGCTTCGCTGGATTGGCATAACATCGCCGCCAGGATGGTTTGCGGATACGGAAACCGCAATGTATGCCATTGATATCGTACAAATCTGGCTGATGCTTGGCTACAATATGATCATATATTTAGCTGCATTACAGGAAATTTCGACAGAACAGCTGGAAGCTGCCCGGATCGATGGTGCAAGCACATTCAAAACAACATGGAAAATTGTATGGCCTCTTGTTAGTCCCACAACTTTCTTATTAATGATTACCGGATTAATTATGACGATGAAATCGTTCTCGATTATTCAAGCTATTACGGCTGGAGGTCCTAGCGGAAGTACGACGGTCTTATCACTATTCGTTTATAAAACAGCATTCAGTTATTACGATATGGGATACGCTTCAGCCATTTCATGGTTCTTGTTCGCCGTCATTCTCGTCATTACAGTCATTCAGTGGATCGGCCAAAAGCGCTGGGTTCATTACTAAATGATCCCACAAAGTGAAGCTTTGCGGGGGGCCCCGAAACCATAATTTAAAGGAGCAGGCGGTATGAATGAAAAAGCAGGAAACATGAAGGTGAAACTGCCAGTAACGATCATCATGTTTGTTCTAGGACTATTTATGATTGTGCCTTTCCTATGGATGCTCAGCACATCCTTTCAGACACCTGCCGAGGTGTTTAACAAATGGCTGCCTTCATCTCTCAACTGGAGCAATCATATTCGGGTGTGGACAGGAAGTCATGATTTTGTTCCGTATTATTTAAATTCACTTAAGATTTCAATTGTTGGAACTGTGGGGGCGGTGTTTCTATCTGCCCTTGCTGCTTACGGATTTTCACGTACTTCGTTCAAAGGTCGAGATGGACTATTTGTCATATATTTATCCATGATGATGGTTCCGCCTCAGGTACTTTTTGTTCCAAAGTTTATCATGTTTAACTGGGTTGGGATTTACAATACGCATTGGGCGCTGATCCTACCAGCCATGTTCTCAATCTTCGGTGTATTTATGCTTCGGCAGTTCTTTATGAGCATTCCTAAGGAAATTACGGAATCTGCTTTTTTGGATGGGGCGGGGCATTATAAGATATTTTTCCGCTTAATTCTGCCATTAGCGAAACCAGCAATAGCAACGTTTGCTATTCTCGATTTCTCCTGGCAATGGAATGATTATGAGAATGCGCTTGTATTCTTGCAAAGCCCTAAACTATATACCATTCCGCTTGGATTGCAGAATTTTATTCTTGAGAACAATGTGGACTACAACGGGATGATGGCTGCTTCATCGGCTGCGATTATTCCAATGATTATTATCTTCTTTGTGGGTCAGAAATACATTATTCAAGGGATTTCAAGTTCGGCTGTGAAAGGCTAACTATAGGAGGGGTACTAACATGAGAACAGAAACGGTTAAATCCGATGTAACAGTGGTCGGTGGTGGACTTGCAGGAATGAACGCGGCGATCGCTGCAGCGCGCCTAGGGTTAAAGGTAGCACTAGTGCAAAATCGTCCTGTACTTGGTGGTAACTCGAGTTCAGAGGTTCGGGTATGGGTATGTGGTGCAACAGGACATGGTGTAAATCGATATGCACGTGAGACAGGCATTATGGGTGAGTTATTCATCGAGAATCAATACCGGAACCCGGAGGGAAATCCATACTTATGGGATCTAACCTTACTCGAAGCCGTGAAGGCAGAGTCGAATATCAGCCTGTTCCTAAATACCGATGTACGCGAAGTGGAAGCGGAAGGTGAGGCAGAGGATCGGACGATTCGCAGTGTGATTGGTTGGATGATGGGATCTGAGCGGTTGATTACGTTCAAGAGTGAGGCGTTCATCGATTGCACGGGCGATGGTTTGGTTGGCTTCCTGGCAGGAGCTGATTTCCGATTAGGACGTGAAGCACACCATGAATTTAATGAGGAATGGGCACCTGAAGTGCCTGATAACATTACATTAGGCAGTACATTATTGTTTTATACACAGGATACAGGAAAACCGGTTCGTTATGTTGCTCCATCGTTCGCGAAGGATATTACAACAACGTCGATTCCGATCCGTCGGGTCATTCGGAGTGGAGATTCAGGCTGTCACTACTGGTGGATTGAGTGGGGCGGTGAGCTTGATACAGTGGATGAGAATGAACGTATACGTGATGAGCTATCCTCTGTTATTTATGGGATTTGGGATTACATTAAAAACTCAGGTCATTTTGATGCCGAAAATATGACGCTGGAGTGGGTTGGCTCAATTCCGGGTAAACGTGAATACAGACGGTTTGTTGGCGATACGATCTTAACGCAAAATGATATTCTTGCTCAGCGTGAATTTGAAGACCGGATTGGATTCGGAGGATGGTCGATTGATCTGCATCCACCGCAAGGGATGTACGCAGAAGAGAGCGGCTCGAAGCATCTGCATGCGGATGGGATTTATCATATTCCATTTAGTTCGCTCTATTCGAAGAATGTGCGAAATCTACTCTTCGCGGGTCGGAATATCAGCGCATCTCATGTGGCTTTTGGAACAACACGCGTCATGGCAACCTGTGCGATCATGGGTGAAGCGGCTGGAGCAGGTGCAGCATTATCCGTCATCAAAGGTGTAACCCCTCGTGAAATTCGCAAGCAGCATATGCATGAATTGCAACAGGTGATGTTAAAGCAAGATGCTTCGATTATTGGATTGCGCAACGAAGATCCGCTAGATCTCGCGAGAAATAGTGAGATTCATGCGTCCAGTACGATGAAAGGCATAGTACTGGATCGACCAGCTGAAGCTTATGAGCTTTCTCATGACGTAGGAATTTTGTTTCCGGTTGAAGGAAATATCCTTGGGTTGAAGCTGCTTGTGTCAGCAAGTACTCAGTCAGAGCTGACCGTTGAGCTATGGACGACTGGGCGTGCGGAAAATTACGTTCCAGCAGAGTGTAGACAGGTTGATGTTGTAATAGTACAAGCTGGAGAGCAGCAATGGATTGATGTTCCGGTACAAGAGGAGCAGTGGAGTTCAATCGGCGAATGTAATATCTTCGCTATTATTCGAGCTAATGAGCATATTCAATTGCATATTTCAGAAACCCCAATCACAGGTGTTATTACATTTGAGCGAGGCGTGAAACCTGTAGTCGATTCAGCGCTGGAGGATCATCAGCCAGATCAGCCAGTGATGGAGTGGAGCATGAAACAGCTTGTACGCAGGCATTTCTGCTTTGCGGTAGATACATCCGCATATGCTGCATCCAAAGTCACTGACGGGTATGTTCGACCTTTTGCAGGGCCACATAGCTGGGTTTCTGAGCCGATGACTGCTGGTAGAACGGAGTGGGTAGAGGCGCGTCTCCCGGATGCTGCTTCAGTCTCTGAAATTCATTTTACCTTTAACGATGATGTTAATGAGGATCTTATCAACTTACATCACCATGAAACGCCATTTCTAGTGATTCCTGAACTAGTAAAGGCTTACGATGTAGAGTTACTCATTGATGGCGTGTGGCAAGTCATGTTCCGCATCAAAGACAATCATCGCCGGAAGAACGTACATCGTTTAGAGAAGCCTGTCCTTACGGATGCTGTTCGGATCGTTGTTCATGAAACCAACGGAGGAGAACGCGCAGAACTCGTGGAAATGCGGATATATTAAGAAGAAACGGCTTAGCCGTCCTTATAGGGACAGTATCCGTTTCTGCGAGAAATACAAAATATATAGGATAACGTAAAACTTATACTTTTTTGTATTTTAAAATAGAGATCATTTATAAATGATCGCCCTTGGAGGGAAGCCGTCAGGCTTCCCTTTTCTTGTTTTTTAGATTACACTAGTCAAACGATATTTTTATATAAAGGAGACAGCTAATGACCACGAATACTAATGGCCGTCCCCCTGAGGCCGTATACATTCATATTCCTTTTTGTACCAATAAGTGCTTTTATTGTGATTTTAATTCCTACGTTCTCAAGGATCAGCCGGTTATGGATTATCTCCAAGCCTTGGATCGAGAAATGGAGCTGACCGTCAAGAACACTCCACCGGGTGTTATCAAAACGATCTTTGTCGGCGGTGGTACCCCAACAGTACTGAAGCCGGATGAGATGGCTTATTTTCTAAAATCAGTTCGGACACATTTCCCAAACTGGGATAAAGATATCGAGTTCTCTATGGAAGCAAATCCGGGAACTACGGATATAGATAAGTTGGCGGTTATGAAAGAAGGCGGTGTGAATCGGGTGAGCTTTGGTGTTCAGGCGTTTCAGAACGAACTCCTTACGGGTATTGGCCGGATTCATAATGTTGACGATGTATACCGCAGCTTGGAGAATGCTCGTGCAGTTGGTCTTAACAACCTGTCGGTTGACCTTATGTTTGGTTTGCCGAACCAAACTGTAGAGATGCTGGGCGAAAGTATTCGTAAGGCCTTGGAGCTTGATTTACCCCACTATTCTATTTACAGCTTGAAGGTGGAGGAGAACACTCTTTTTCACACCTTATTTAATAAGAACAAACTTCCTCTTCCTAATGAAGAAGATGAACTGCAAATGTACCTCTTGTTGATGTCATCTATGAAGGAAGCGGGTTATAACCAATACGAAATCAGTAACTTCGCAAAACCAGGTATGGAGAGTCGTCACAATATCACTTACTGGCGTAATGAAGATTATTATGGTCTCGGAGCAGGTGCACATGGATATGTGGGGCGCCAGCGTCATATTAATGTTAAGGGTGTAAATCCTTATGTTGAAGCTACACGTAAAGGGTTGCCTCGATTAGACGCATACCCAATTACTGAAGCAGAAGCGATGGAGGACTTTATGATGGTTGGCTTACGTATGCATGAAGGCGTCTCTAATGAGGCTTTTCAAGCGCAATTTGGGCGTTCGATAGAGGATGTATTTGCGAAATCCTTGCATAAGATGCTGCATGCGGGTCTACTTGAGCACGAAGAGGGGACTTATCGACTCAGCAAGCAAGGGATCCTTTTCGGGAACGATGTTTTCGCGGAATTTGTAGGCGCACTGACAGAAGTTTAATTTTAAAATACCCCTTGAATTGTAATTCACTCTGTTGTATATTTATTCATATTATCAACAGAGGGGTGAATTAAAGTGCTTGCCAAGACGGAAATGATCCGCCATTCGTCTCCAGCAGGAGACGCACAGGTGATTTGCAGAAATGCTGTGATAGAAGATGTTGAACCGTTGTATCTGATGATAGAAGAATACGCACAGCGCGGGATCATGTTGCCCCGTTCCAGGCAGGCGCTGACACGCCAGATCGATCAATTCGTTGTTGCAGAAATTGGCGGCAGATTCGTTGGCTGTGGGTCACTCTTCAGACTCGGGAATGATCTTGTAGAGATTCGCTCGATCGGTCTGAATGACGAAGGTAAGGGCAAAGGTGTAGGCTCAATGATTTTAGAGAAGTTGGTTGAGGAAGCCAGAAACCAGAAAATCCCTAAGGTCATGGCACTAACCTACGCCGTAGATTTCTTTCTTAGAAACGGATTCGAAGTTGTTGAGAAAGAGATTTTTCCCGAAAAGGTATGGACAGATTGCGTGAATTGTAAAAAGCAGCATGCCTGCGATGAAATAGCAGTACTTAAGATGCTGAACTGACTTGACAATGTCAATGTCAGTTTGGTATTTTTGTATTAGTGGTTAGCACTCATCTGAGTCGAGTGCTAACGAATCGGAGCCAACAGCCGATAGGAGGGGATAACATGTTAACTGATCGCCAGAGAATGATACTAAATGCAATTGTAGATGATTATATTTCATCGGCAGAACCAGTAGGATCTCGCAGCATTTCTAAACGGGGTGATGTAGGGTACAGCCCTGCAACTATTCGAAATGAAATGGCTGACCTAGAGGATTTGGGTTATCTCGAGCAGCCTCATACATCGGCGGGGAGAATACCTTCCCATAAAGGATACCGATATTATGTGGATCATTTGGTACCGTGGAATTCCGCCGAAACGGCAGAGATGGGCACGATCCGCGCTTTTTTTGCCGAGAAGCTGAATGCGATGGAGCAGGTAATCCAACATGCGGCGATGATTCTTTCCAATATGACGAATTACACTTCCATCCTTCTGGGACCGGAGGTTTTTCATACATCATTGCGTCATTTTCAGTTGTTACCACTAGATGATAAAACCGCTGTAGCGATTATTGTTACAAGTACGGGTCAAGTTGAGAACCGTACGGTGAACATTCCACCGGAGATATCCGTTTCCGAGATGGAGAAAGTGGTTAACCTACTGAATAGTAAGCTGGTCAATGTACCACTCTATAAGCTGAAGACTCGGCTGTATTCCGAGCTTGGCGAGGAAATGCAGCGTCACATCTCACATTATGAAGAATTAATGCAAGTGCTAGACATTGCGCTGGAAAGTGATCAAGAGCAGCGTATCTATCTTAGTGGAGCGACGAATATGCTTACACAGCCTGAGTTCAAGGATGTTGACAAGGTGAAAAGCATTCTTGATCTGCTGGAAGAGACGCCTACATTGCTCAAAATGCTGGCCCCTACAACTGGCGGCACTGGTATCCAGGTCCGAATAGGGACGGAGAACAATCATGAAGCGTTCGCTAACTGCAGTCTGATCACCGCCACTTATTCTCTTGATGGGCAGGCACTGGGGAGCATTGGTATCCTTGGTCCGACACGAATGGAATATGCAAGAGTGATGGGGATCTTGGGCATTTTATCCCGAGATTTGACAGCGATGCTGGCACACTGGTATAAGTGAACAGAGTCAACATTGATTACGTGAATGATTTTAATGAATGATTTTAAGGAGGTGAAGACAACTTGAAAAAGGAACAAGTTCAAGATGCTAATGAATTCAAAGATGATTTGATAAATGAGGAACCTGAAGCTGATGTAGTTTCGGAAACCGACTCATTTACGGCAGAAGAAATTAGTGAAGGTGCTTCAGACACAGGTTCGGAGGTAAAACGTCTGCAGGATCTCGCTGATGAATATCAAGGACGTGCGTTGCGTGCGCAGGCTGATTTCGATAATTTCCGTCGTCGTACTCAGAAGGAGAAAGAAGAGTTGGCTCAATATGCCACCTCCAAGCTCGTGACTGAATTGCTTTCAGTACTGGACAATTTTGAGCGTGCTTTAGTGACTACTCCTAGCAGCCCAGAATCCGAAGCTTTCGTGAAGGGTGTTAATATGATTTTCCGTCAGCTAGATGGGGTATTGAAGTCCGAGGGACTTACGGCTATGGAAACAGTAGGACAGCCTTTTAATCCTGAATACCATCAGGCTATTATGCAGGTGGAGAGCGAGGAGTACGAAGAGGGTATCGTAACGGAAGAGGTCCAAAAGGGATACCTCCTGAAAGATAAAGTCCTTCGTCCTGCTATGGTCAAAGTCAGCATGTAATCTGTATATATAGGACGGGCAGTATCTGTCCACCATGTACCAATCGAATTTTTTAAATATTTTATTATTTTAATGAGCGAATGCTCCATATACCTTTAGAGGAGGCAAATTATTGTGAGTAAAGTTATCGGTATTGACTTAGGAACCACGAACTCTTGCGTTGCCGTAATGGAAGGCGGCGAAGCCGTTGTAATTCCAAACCCAGAGGGCGCACGTACAACCCCTTCGGTGGTAGGTTTTAAGAAAGACGGCGAGCGTATCGTCGGTGAAACAGCTAAACGCCAAGCAATTACTAACCCTGATCGTACGATCAGCTCTGTTAAACGTCACATGGGTACTAACCATAAAGAAAGCATCGATGGTAAAGACTACTCCCCACAAGAAATTTCAGCAATGATTCTTCAAAAGCTGAAATCCGATGCAGAAGCATATCTTGGCCAAACTGTTACTCAAGCAGTTATCACAGTTCCTGCTTATTTCAATGACAGCCAACGTCAAGCTACTAAAGATGCAGGTAAAATTGCAGGCTTGGAAGTTTTGCGTATTGTGAATGAGCCAACAGCTGCAGCTTTGGCATATGGTCTGGAGAAATCCGAAGATCAAACTATCCTTGTCTATGACCTTGGTGGCGGTACGTTCGACGTATCTATCCTTGAACTGGGCGATGGATTCTTTGAAGTAAAAGCTACAAGCGGCGACAACAAACTTGGTGGCGATGACTTTGACCAAGTGGTTATGGATCATCTGGTATCCGAATTTAAGAAAGAGCAAGGCATTGATCTGAGCAAAGATAAATCTGCTGTACAACGTTTGAAAGATGCAGCTGAAAAAGCGAAGAAAGAATTGTCGGGCGTACTGACAACCACTATTTCTCTTCCGTTCATCACTGTAGTTGACGGAGTACCTCAGCATTTGGAGATCAACTTGACTCGTGCGAAGTTTGATGAGCTTACTGCTGGTCTAGTAGAACGTACTTTGGGACCAACTCGTCAAGCATTGTCTGATGCTGGTATGACGCCTGCAGACCTTACCAGAATCGTTCTGGTTGGTGGTTCTACACGTATTCCTGCTGTACAAGATGCAATTAAGAAGCTTACAGGTAAAGATCCACACAAAGGTGTGAATCCGGATGAAGTTGTAGCTCTTGGTGCTGCTGTTCAAGCGGGTGTATTGACTGGTGATGTTAAGGACGTTGTATTGCTCGACGTAACTCCGCTTTCCCTCGGTATCGAAACTGCAGGTGGCGTGTTCACGAAGATGATCGAGCGTAACACTACAATTCCTACAAGTAAATCCCAAGTATTCTCGACCTTTGCTGACAACCAACCTAGCGTTGAGATTCACGTGCTACAAGGTGAGCGCCAAATGGCGAATGGCAACAAAACATTGGGACGCTTCATGCTGAACGAGATTCCACCAGCACCACGTGGCGTACCACAAATCGAAGTTTCTTTCGATATTGATGCCAACGGTATCGTGAATGTGTCTGCAACTGATAAAGGCACTAACAAGAGCCAAAAGATCACTATCACTTCTTCCAGCGGTCTGAGCGACGCAGAAGTAGAACAAATGATGAAGGATGCCGAGCTTCACGCTGAGGAAGACCGTAAGCGTAAAGAATTGGTAGAAGCGAAGAACAGCGCTGACCAACTCGTGTATTCCACTGAGAAAGTGATCAAAGATCTTGGTGATAAAGCTGATGCTTCCGAAGTTGAAAAAGCAAACGAAGCTAAAGATAAAGTGAAAGCAGCACTTGAAACTGACAATCTTGAAGAAATCAATGCAGCTACAGAAGCGTTGACTGAGATTGTACAACAGTTGTCCATGAAGCTGTACGAACAAGCTGCTCAAGCAGAGCAAGGTGCTGAAGGTGGCGCTGGAGCTGCTGAAGGCGCTCCTAAGAAAGACAATGTAGTTGACGCTGATTACGAGGTTGTTGACGAAGATAAGAATCAAGGGTAACCTTAAACGATAAGTGTATAGGGCGTAACTGATAAATTCTTATATAGTTAAGAAGGGAAGGTCAAAACCGGGTCATCCCGTGTTTTGACTTTCCTTTTGTAATATCAGTTTGCACACTCTTCGCGAATGCGCCTTCTGATATTGTAAGAATAAACATCTGCTGGAACTGGATGGTCAGATCCTGGGGTTTTATCGTATAATGGTTTCTTTGGCAGGTAATTAGGAATTTGAGTATGTAATGTACGGAGGTGAAAGCAGTGGCAGATAAACGCGATTATTATGAAGTGCTTGGCCTCAGTAGAGATGCTTCAGACGACGAGGTGAAGAAAGCGTACCGGAAATTGGCGCGCCAATATCACCCAGACGTGAATAAAGCAGATGACGCTGAAGCTAAGTTTAAAGAAGTAAAAGAAGCTTACGATGTTCTTAGCGACGGACAACAGCGAGCTAGATATGACCAGTATGGCCATATTGATCCTAACCAAGGTATGGGCGGCTTCGGAGGCGGCGGTGGCGACTTCGGAGGATTAGGCGATATCTTTGATATGTTCTTTGGCGGCGGCGGACGTCGTGATCCTAACGCACCACAGCGTGGTGGGGATTTGCAGTATACGATGACCATTGAATTCAAGGAAGCGGTATTCGGTAAAGAAACTGATATCACTATTCCACGTACGGAAACTTGCGATACCTGCTACGGCTCCGGGGCTAAACCGGGTACTAAACCAGAGACTTGTTCCACTTGTCATGGTAGTGGGCAACAGGAATTCGTACAGAATACACCACTTGGACAGATGCGTAATCGTCGTCCATGTTCACATTGCAGTGGTACAGGTAAGATTATTAAGGAAAAATGTACGACTTGTAGCGGACAGGGTAAAGTTAAGAAGCAGCGTAAGATTCATGTACGCATCCCTGCCGGTGTCGATGACGGTGCGCAGCTGCGCATGACTGGCGAAGGCGAGGGCGGCTTACGCGGTGGTCCTGCTGGAGACTTGTATATTGTCATCCGTGTCAAATCGCATGATTTCTTCGTACGTGAGAACGATGATATTATGTGCGAGGTTCCGCTTACATTTGCACAGGCTGCACTTGGCGATGAGATTGAGATTCCTACCTTAACGGAAAAAGTGAAGCTGAAGATTCCTGCGGGAACGCAGACCGGTACTTTCTTCCGCCTTAAAGGTAAAGGTGTTCCACGTCTACGTGGATCTGGCCAAGGTGACCAGCATGTTAGAGTCATTGTTGTGACACCTAGCAAGCTGAATGATGAGCAAAAAGATTTGTTGCGACAGTTCGCCTCTCTAAATGGAGAAAACACACATGAGCATGAGCAATCTTTCTTTGATCGTGTGAAGCGTGCGTTCCGCGGGGACTGATATTTCTAACTTCATTAATTGAGTAAATAAATAATACAGCAGAGCAGCGATCCTCCCGTTATTTGGGGATCGCTGCTCTGCTTTTTTGATTAAGGCAGTTTGCTCATGTCGACTGTTAGTAGGGACAAGCTAGCCAATCTCATGCGGTGCTTTTCAAGCCAATAGCGACTATGGGGTCCGTTAGCATGCCAAAAATCGCATAATCCAGCGTTTAAGGTCATCTGAGTCCGATGACTGACTCGGAAACGCAAATGTGACCTATAGACGAAAAAGCCCCAGCAGTCATTGGCTGCTGGGGCTTTCTTTTAAAGTGCAACTAGATGTTGTTCGAAGAACGTAGGTCCTCTAGCACACGGCTCAGAATTGTTGCTGCTTGTGCACGAGTCAATGTACCTTGTGGATTGAAGCTGTCCGCAGTAACACCTTTGAGATAACCTTTGGTTACAGCATAGGCTACAGCGTTGCGTGCCTCCGCAGCGATGTTATCGGCATCCTTAAAGCTTAAAGGTGTCTTGGCTACTGTAAGATCAGCACCAAGAGCCTTAGCGATGATAAGAGCTGCTTCCTCGCGAGTCAGCACATCACGAGATCCACTTTCTTTGATGCGAGTACTCCAAGTGTCACCTTTTCCAAGTAGACGGTCGAAGAGCGTTAGAAGCTCTGCCTGATTTAAAGTGTCAGCAGGCTTAAAGCTGCCATCGGCTCCTTTGCCGGCAATGATACCATGTGAAGCAAGGATTTCGATATCGGTTTGAGCCCAGTGTGTGCCAATATCTTTAAAGCTTATTTTTCGGGATGCTGCACTGTAAGAACCGTCACCAGTAACGTTAAACTGTAGAATCCCTTCTTTAGAGATAGAACCAGGTAGTAGATAGGACCATTTATGATCCTTTGATTCTACATAAGCGGCAGTCTTTCGTGCATCATGAAGACTGCTGGCTTTTAGATTAAGCTGAAGGATGATCGGCTTTCCGGTTGTCCAACCATTTTTGATAGTGAGAATGGAAGAACCGATATTTAATGCTGCTGAGCTACCTGCTAAAACTGCTGTGTTGCCCGCATCGGTCAGACTAATCGTAAGGGTTAAGCCGTTGCTGTTGATGAAATCCGGAAGTGTCGCCGCTGGAATAAGTACATTAAACCCATTACCATTTAGGCGGAGCGCATTCTCCGATTTCTTTAACTGCTCGGCTTGGGCCGGGGTAAGAGTAACAACAACTTGGCTATATTTATTGAAGCTTACATCGCTAAGATCAAGTACAGAAGTTTTATCTTTTGCATTCTGGATCGAATTTGCTAATGCAGTGTCTAAGATGTTGAACACCGCTGAAGACTTGCCACCTGCTGGATCTGCAGTCTCTACTAGCTTCCCAGATTTCAATGCAATTCCAGAAGCGGGAGCACTGGTTGCCGTAGGTACATTCGATTCAGGTGTAGGTGTTGGCTTCGGTGTTTCAGGTGTGTTAACAGTTACGCTTACCGTTCTCAAACCAGATGGGATCGTTGATGTTGTAGCATCATTCCAGACCTGTACATCGTATAGCTCTAAGTCGTATTTTCCCGCTTTAGATGGTTTGAAGGTTATTTTGCCTAGTGAGCCAGAGCCGTGATAAGCACCACCTGACAGATTGACGCTATACTGTGTCAGTTTGCGGCCGTCTTCTAGATCATAGGTTTGTGAGAATTCTGTAAGTGGAATACCTGAGAAATTCTCCTCTTGATACGTAGCCAGTTGTACGCTTGGCTGGATTACCGGTGTTTCAAGGGAATCGTCGTAAATGACAGCGAATGAAGCTCCATAGACGCCATAAACCTCATCTGTCACGGAATACCCAAGATCAACGGTTACCGGTTGTCCCACATCAATGGTGGCTGCAGATAGAGACGGAGTTACATTGAAAATACCATCTCCTGTGCTATAAAGCAGTCGCTGAGCATAATCATCGTCGTCCGCGCCATTACCTACTTTATCAACCACATAGATTTTGTACTCATTAAGCCCCTCGTTAACAGGAACGTCAATGGAAAAAGCACCATTACTTGCAATTACTCCACCGAATTTATAAGTATTCCCATCATAATGTTTACCTTCGGCGTACACGGTAAACCAATTTCCAATAGGTTGTGTATTAGAAATATAATAGGCCATTAGGTCATCATCAATAAAACCGCTGATTTGAGCCGCACCAGGATCGGTTGGCGCTTCACGTTCATACTCCTCAAGTGTGATGCCGGAAACTAATGGCTTCTCGGTATCAATTGTGAACTCGGTCTTTTGATTCTCGAGCAGTTGCCCATTAGGAAGCACAGGAGTGATGTAGTAATGACCATCTGCTAAAGTGGACTTGGCGGAGGTCTCCAGGTCTGTTAACGTTCCATCCCAATTTGTAATCTCGTAAACGCCACGATAGACCTTTTCATCGATAGAATAAACTTCACCTAAAACTGTCGCAGGAGCATCTATTGGAGAGGCTACGAAACTTATGCCATCCAGTTCTTCATTGACAGAGAAGGTAAAGGTGGTGTCGTCTGAGCGTCCATCCCCATTAGGAGAGATCTGTGGACTTTCAAAAGAAAGCTGATTAACAGGCTCTAAGTTGAATTTATCGCCGACAAGTGCATTAAAGGGAAGATGAAGAGTTTCAGTATCAGAGGTTAGGAACAGGATCCCTTCATATGCACCCTCTTTTGCGGTGTCAGATACCTTTAGTGTAAATTGTGCATATTGATCTACACCTGAGGTAACGCTGTTTGGTGCAATATTAATACTAATGTCATCAGGCACTTCTGTAAGCCATTTGCTGGATAGAGTATAGGTTGATCCATTCTTATTAAAATCTTCCACATAGACTGATTTCGTTACACTAGCTCCCTTTGAGAGCAAGCCAAAGGATAAGGAACCTGTGTAATAAGGGATTTCTACAGTCCCAGGAAGGCCGCTAATTAAGCTCTCTCCGACTTTAGCGATGGATTTAGCGTTTACCGATTTCTCCAGATTAATTAAACCTGCACCTTGTTGATACAGTGAGTAAGGATTCCCATCACGGTTAAAGATAGGATCAGCATTGTTCATTAGCAGTGCTTTAATTTCATTTGGCTTAAGATCAGAGTTTTCACTCAGTAGCAAAGCTACAGCTCCTACAACATGTGGGGTTGCCATGCTGGTGCCGCTTTTTAAGCCATAAGCGTGTTCGTAATCACCATTCCAGCTAGGAATTGTGGAGTTGATACTGACCCCTGGCGCAACAACATCAGGTTTGATTAGATAATCCGGCATCCCCGGACCCATTGAGCTGAAGTTTGCTAACTGATTGACTTCAAGCCCTATATAGTAACTGATGATATCTTTAGCAGCATCCAATTGAGCTTTTATCTTTTTGCCATCTGCTTGAGTAATTCCGTAGGTAGGAACGTAATTCCCAGGCGCACCAAGGGTGGGAGAGATTTCACCAGTAGTATTATTAGCAATTAGGACAAGTTTGGCTCCAGCTGCTTTGGCATTTAGAGATTTATCTCCGAAACTCAGCACACCTCGATCGACAAGGACTACCTTATCTTTGACGTCCAAATTTGTGTAATCGGAAGTACCTCCAAGACCAGTGTAAACGATCTTACTGCCAGCTATATTATCAACTAAGTCTGGGGAGTAAGTTGCTAAGGTCCCTGGAATTTTTTTAACATCGCCAATATCAAAGAATGGGGTATTCACTGGGGTAGTAGAAGCACCTACACTAAGTGCGAGTTGAGATCCAGCAGGTTCGCCCAATGTTCCTACATCCGGTCCAGCGTTACCGGCGGCAACTACAACATTCACGCCCGACTTTATGGCGTTGTCTATCGCGATTGAACTTGCGGAATAGCTTTGGTTAACATCAGAGCCCAGGGAGAGGTTAATTATATCGGCTCCATCAGCGACCGCTTTCTCAATACCCGCGATTACAACCGCTGTTGGACCGGAACCGTAAGGGCCAAGTACGCGATACGCGTACAAATCTACCTCAGGTGCAACATCCAAAATTGTACCTGCTACATGAGTGCCATGCGAGGTTTCATATGGGCTACCATTTTTTGGAGGGAAGTTGGCATCAGGAGGTGTTTCTGACGGATCATTATCCTGATCATAGGCATCGTAACCGCCCTTATAATTATCCTTTAATAAAGGGTGTTTTTTATCGATGCCGGTATCTACAACCGCTACCTGTACCCCTTCTCCTGTGTAACCTAATGCATGTAGTGTATCCGCACCTATAAGATTGCCACTGTCCGAATAAGAACGTGTAACAGGCAAAGTCGCTACCTCTAGACTGTCTGCTAACGCATGTACTTCATCATTTGGATAAACAGCTGCAACGCCCGGAAGCTCTAACAGCTTGTTTACTTGATTGGCTGGCAGAGTAATGGAATATCCGTTAAAAATCTCACTGTATTCAAAACCGATGTCGGCATCGATTTTCTGCGCTGAGGAAATAAAGCTTTTATGCTCTGAGATAATTTTACTGCGTTGTAAGGAGACTGAGGATCGTAAAGAAGAAGTTTTAGCCTCATTTTCATACACACTGACTGGTTTATTAGTTAATTCCACGATCACGGATACTGGTGCTGAACCTTTGAGCACACCCGCGTAGTTATGAGGGGTCACACTTTGAGACTGTACATTATTAGCTAGGTTAGTTGATGTTTCAAGGGATGAGTTCGCAAATGCAGCGGATGGAAAAAGGACAGAAACAGCCAGTCCGAAGCTCGCCGCCCCAATACCAAATTTTTGAATAGAGTGTTTAAAGGTACGTTTCAAATAAGTTCATCCTCCCAAATGAATTTTTATATTGCAGGGTGTATCTGTAGTTCTCCTCCTCAGCGTAAAATGTAAAAAATTATGAAAATTAAATTTATTCTACAGCTATAACTTCAAATCGAATATACAACTTTAGCACTATATTGCAGGGAAGCGTCGAGGAAAATGTCGAATTCCCAGTAAATAAGTGGAGTATGAGAAAAAAAGGGCATAAAAGAAGTGAAATGAAGACAATATAAAGGAATGCAACAGATATCTGAATTTCAAGCGAGAGCGGGGATAAGATGTCGGAAAGATCTATTTTGGCTTATTTTAAAAGTCCTGAGGAAGCGGAGGGTGTTGCTCGTAAGCTCCGTGCACTTCGGGCCATTGAAATTTCCGTTGATCGCTTCAGTAGATATGGAGGCACGAGCTTTAGCTCAGGGGTAAACCCAGTGACAGGCAATGTTGCCAGAATGGACTCCATGACTGCTGAGCGTGCACACACAGGTATACTAGCTGCTGCTGATACCAGCGCCAGTGGGATGAGTCATGGCGGAGATGGAGGACCGACGGGTAGAGATATTTTACTTACGGTGATCTTGAATTCGGAGTCCCATGATCAAGCATTACGCTTAATTGAAGAAGCAGGCGGGATGATTTGAATAATAATTTTCTTAATAAGAAGGGAGATGATCGATACTATGGATAGAGAGAACTCGCAAATATTCTCAAAGACCGAGAAGATGAAAATGCTGTACGAGGCGAAGGCAGAGGACGTAGAGTTTTCAGCAGCGGAGGCAGATCTGGAGGATATCGAAGCCCAGGCCCGGGCTTTAGAAGCAGACAAACGTCAGCTGCATGAAATTATGAAAAAAGAATAGATGCTAAAAACTAAGGCAGATACCTCACATTGTGGGGTATTTTTGCGTTCTGGTGTGTATAATTAGGAGAATAGCCCAAGCAGGAGGGAGAATATGGACAACGTTATTTTATGGATAGGTTTAGCACTACTTATCGCATTCTTAACTTTTATGAATCAGAAGCAACTGTACTCTTCAAAAGTAAAACAGGCCTACCGTGAGCTGCGGGAGCTAACTGAAAAAGTTCGGCTGGAACGATCTGAGGCAAGCGATTTATACCGTTGGGAAGTAGAATTAGCCGAGATGGAGAAACACCCGAACGAACTTAATAAACTGGATGCTGAGATTGGGCTTCGCCAGGCGTTTGTGATGTTTTTGGAAAGACACAGTCCTCTGGATGTAAGACTTCCAAGTTTAAAGGAGGCTGCATCCTATCAGAAGGATTCGGTATGGGGAATTAAGATCGGAGATTACGGATCCAAGAAATAAGGAAATGTACATATAAGAGGCTATGTTTGCTGGACCGTTTGGTATGTGCATTTTGCAAGAGACAAATTAGTATTAATAGGAACTTGCTTCGAACCCTGGCTGGAATTACAGCTGGGGTTTTTGTGGTTAAAAATAAATACGGAAAAACTCCCTGTATTTTTCTCCAGGCGCCTGAAAATGTGAGCTTTTAGGGAGAATCTCCCTCAAATAACTCTTAAAAATAGAAAAAGGCTTGATTTTATAAGATTATAGGGAGCATTTCCCTAAAAAAGAGATAAATCTTCGATATTCGTGTATTTATAGGGAGGTTTTCCCTAATTATCATCACTTAAAAGTATTTCAGGGATCAATCTATTAGAAATGAGCAATACTCGCTCGCCATTGGCCTTTTTTAACAACGAATTTTAATAAATTTAATAAGAATCATGTATTTCTCTCTGCGCAATAAGAGCGTATAATTGTTCAGATATACTTCATGATGACGCGACGAGTAACTTATAGATATCCAGGAGGAATTATTATATGGGAATGGTACACTCTCAGGGAGTTACCGATGAGCTTGTTGTCCGATCTTTAGAAAAAAATTTAGCGATTATAAGGTTTGATCTTGATCGACGAGTGGCTTATGTGAATGACGTTTTTGCTAGTTCGATGGGGTATAACAAAGAAGAGATGTATGGGATGCATCATAAAGAGTTTTGCTTTCCTCACTTTTTAAATAGCCCGGGCTATGAGCTGTTCTGGCAGGATCTTTTTTCAGGAAAAAGTGTTCAGGATAAGATCGAACGAATGGATGCAAAAGGAAATGCGGTATGGCTGGAAGCTACATATATGCCTGTCTTTGATGAAAATAATGAACAGGTCATTGGCGTATCTAAGATAGCGACTAATATCACGGATCGACAAAATAACATGAGTGTTGTGGTACAGCGGATGCAAGAGATGTCGGACAGCTTAAATCATAGAGCCGAGAAAGGCATTGAACGTAGTCAAGAACTATTGCTGAGTATCGATAAAATAGCCGAAGTATCCATTGAAAATACACAGACTCTAGCTAATCTGGAGACACAAGCGGTATCGATTCAGGGAATTGTACAAACTATTCGTAACATTGCTTCGCAAACGCAACTGTTAGCGCTTAACGCAGCAATTGAAGCGGCACATGCCGGGGAGTTTGGGCGTGGTTTTGACGTGGTTGCAAAAGAAGTTAGGAAGCTATCTTCCATGGTGCAGGATTCGATCATTCAAGTGAAAGATAGTGTGGATGCCATTACGCTGGAAATCAATAAGATCTCCAAAGGAACAAACCAGGTGCAAGAAAATATAGAAGCTAGTCAACAGCAGATTCAAATAGCCTTAGATGATTTCAATAATATTTCTTCCTCAGCCCAGGATTTAGATACACAAGCACGAGAGGTTATGAATATCATTTAATTTCTGTATGCTGTTAGCGTGAATATAAAGGAAAGCCAGTTCTCAGATTTATGGGGAGTGGCTTTTTGTGTTGCGAGTATAATTGCTATCTTTCATCTGTTATTACTAGCATCTATAGTTTATGCTCAGAAAAACGAACCTTTTCCAGAGATTGGTTGTCATATAGATATCACGGATAAGAAAGGAGGGAGAAAGATTTGCAGACTAATCGGGAATTATTCGAAGCCTACAACAAGGATGTATATCGGACCTGCTACTATATGGTGCATGACGCGGCGGATGCGGAGGACTTGACGCAGGATGTGTTCATTACCGTATTTCGCACGAATCGTGAGAACGTGGAGCATATGAAGGCTTGGATTATGAAAATAACAGTCAACCATTGCCTGAATCATTTGAAACGGAAGCGTACTTTACAGCAAAAAGTCTCAGACAATCTATATTTGTTTGAGAAATCTCCTGAAATTCCTGTGGAACAATTGATTGAAATGCGAGAGATGACAATGGAATGGGCAAAATATTTGAGAAAGCTACCTGTCAAACTTCGGATGGTGATTACGCTTAGGTACATGCATGATTTCAGCTTGGCTGAAGTATCGGACCTGCTATCCATCCCGCTCGGGACGACCAAATCAAGGCTGCACAAAGGGCTAAAGGTACTGCGGAGAATCCTGCTGGAGGCTGGGGTTCAAATTGAGGGAAAGGAGGGCGAAGTTTATGAAAAAGTTGGAGAATATGCTGGTGCATCAGTTAAATGAGGATAGAAAAGTGCCCTATCCAGATTTTGAAAACATGTGGGAGAGAATAGAACAGAATACTGAAACCTCTTTTCACACTCAGATGAGCAGTGGTAAGCAGAAACGGGGGAGAAACTGGAGCAAATTAGCCCTTGTTTCATCGTTATCCGTACTTCTAGCAGCGGCGCCGGTTTATGCGGCAGTTCATTATAACTGGGATACAATGCTTCGTGGAAGAGAAGGCATTCAGGCGGCACTGCCGCAAAACCTCGGACAACAGCTGGATCAATCAGTGACAAAGAATGGAGTAACGCTAAAGCTACATACCGCTGTCGTGGATGAGAACCGGACGGTGATTTTATACACCTTAGATGTAGGAGAACGGAAGGATAACGAATATTGGCGTGTGGGTGGGATGACTCTGAAAGGTCCTGAGGGGGAGAATAAGTCTGAAGCATTTAAATATCTGAATTGGGATGAGAAAAGCCAAATTTATTACGGTTATTTCGAAAGTGAATGGACACCAAAACAGGACACAGTGAATGCCCAGGTTGTTATGGATAATATCCAGGCCTTTAGTTTACAAACATTGGATTTACCGATGGATGTCGACTCGACGAAGACACAGAGCTTCCCTATTGGACAGGAAGGGATGCGTAGCATAGAAGTGAAGCCGTTTACCCAAGATCAAGACATGCTGTTGTTATCATCAAAAATTATTTTTGACCAGCCGGACGTGAAAAAGTGGGCATACCCAGAGATATTTGTGTATAAAAATGGAACGCTAATAAATTGGCAAACTGGCTCTACATTTGCTCTACCAGGAGTGAATGGGGAGTATACAGCGAAGCAATATTATAAAGCGGAAGATGTTTCCGGCGGTAAAATGACTTATAAGCTGCAATATATGAAGAAAGAAAAAGATATAGCAGTACCAAAGGTATTTAATATTCAATTAAGCAAAAAGCAGATGGAAAACGGGACAATGAGTACAAGCCTAAATCTGCCGCTCGAGGTAGCTGAAACGGACTTCATGCTGGAGAAGCTGGTTGTGACGCCAACGCAAATTCGAGTCATAGTTAGAAGTAAGGATAAATACTATAGCTTCCCTTATAAAAAGTACGCTCTTGAAATAGCAGGTAAGACTATTGAGAGTAGATCAAAGATATCTCCAGATGAGCCAGCGCTGACAGAGCTTCTATTCGAGCGACCATTTGATCTTGAAATTACAAAGGGGACTCCGATTACCTTTGTAGCTAAATATAAGGTGACTCAGCATGGTAGTTACAACATGAATAATGATGATAAAATACCCCTTCTCTTAACAAACATCTCTCAAAAGAAACAGACGATAATCCAGCAGCTCAGCGGATATCCCGTGAAGTGGACCTATTATATGCAGGGAGCCGATCTTTATGTCGAAACTGGAAGCGAAGATGCTCGTTTTGGTGGAATTAACAACACCCATATTGGGCTGGATAGAGAGCGCCTCCTAGGTAAAACGGTTATTCCTACTTTCACAGGAGATGGGAGCAACAAGACTATAGAGGTATATAAGAATTTTAAAGGTACAGAAGCTACTATTTATAATTACTTCTACACCACGGATGATCCGGAAAAAGAGACGAGAGTACAGATCCGGCCTTAAGATGTAGGCAATACGTAAGCGTATAGGAAATAGAATAACTTTTTTAGGGGATGAACCTTGTGTTCTTCCCTTTTTTTCGTTTACAGTGAGTAGACGTTGTAAAGGTTTAGCTATGAATAATTAAAGGGGGAGGAAATGATGGAAGTCACTCGCTGTGCTTGGGTCAATGATGATCCTCTATATATTGCCTATCATGATGAAGAGTGGGGAAAGCCTCTGTACGGTGACCAAAAGCTGTTTGAATTGCTTATGCTGGAAGGGATGCAGGCAGGGCTGAGCTGGTACACGGTACTAAAAAAACGGGCGCGTTTCAGAGAGGTATTTGACGGATTTGATCCGAATAAGATTGTCCATTATGATGAAGCCAAAATGGCAGAGCTAATGAGTGATCCAGGGATTATTAGAAATCGATTGAAAATTGATGCTATCATTCGTAATGCGGGTGTGTATTTGCAAATTTGCGAGGAATATGGCAGCTTTGCAGAGTATCTCTGGAGCTTTGTCGGAGGTGTGCCAACTATTAATCATTGGAAGACTCGTGCAGATGTACCTGCTTCGACGGCTCAGTCTGATGAGATGAGTAAGGCATTAAAGAAGAAAGGCATGAAGTTTGTGGGTACTACAATATGCTATGCTTTTATGCAGGCATCGGGGATGGTGGATGATCATTCGCTCAACTGCTTTTGTAGGCGTAAAGAGGACGTCGCAGGTCGTTGAGCTGTAGTTTGGCGTTACACCAATAAGAAATGTTATACTATGAAGCGAATGCTTTCGAAGCGAGTTTTGCACGAAGTAAACCAATGAAGCAAATGCTCACAAAACTAAGCCTATGCTTTCGAAGCGAGTTTTGCACGAAGTAAACCAATGAAGCAAATGCTCACAAAACTTTTAGGAGGATTACATAAAGATGTTATGGCATGAAGTGACGATACATACAACAGAAGAAGCACAGGAAATGATTTCGAATTTTTTATATGAAGCTGGTGCGGGTGGGGTTTCTATCGAGGAATCCGGCACACTGAATAAAGAACGGGATACACGTTACGGTGAATTGTACGACCAACCTTTGAATGATATTCCTGAAGGGGAAGCGGTCATAAAAGGGTATTATGCCGATTCCACAGATATGGATGCTGTTATAGAAGAATTGACTCCACGGGTAGCCGAATTGCATGAGTACGGGATTGATCCAGGCAAAGCGTTGATTTCTTGGAAGACTGTGGATGAAGACGAATGGGCGCATGCTTGGAAGCAATATTTCAAACCGCTACGCGTATCCAAACGTCTTACCATTAAACCAACCTGGGAGGAATATACGCCTGAGAGTCCAGATGAAGCCATCATTGAGATCGACCCTGGCATGGCATTTGGTACTGGGACTCACCCTACAACAGCTTTGTGCCTCCGTGCACTTGAAAAGAATATTAGCGGCGGTGAAGAAGTTATCGATGTCGGCACCGGTTCAGGAATTCTGGCTGTAGGTGCGATGCTGCTAGGTGCAAAATCCGTGTTGGCCTTAGATTTAGATCCGGTGGCTGTGGAAAGTGCACGGGAGAATGTAGCTCTTAACAAGCTTGAATCATCCATAACGGTAAAAGAGAGCGATCTTCTATCGCTGCTGGGCGGGGAAGGCGTAGCGGATACAGCGGCTGGAGAGATGTGGCCATCCGCTAGACCTGGTCACTCACTAGAAGGAGCCGTTCCTGCTAAGCAAGAGCAGGAAGGCAGCCTTGGCGTGACATTGCCTGTACAAATTGTAGTTGCGAATATTTTGGCGGAAATCATCGTATTGTTTACGGATGATGTGTACCGCGCGCTTCAGCCTGGAGGCCTCTACATTACCTCAGGTATATATAAAGATAAAGAAGGACTTGTAGCGAACGCGCTAAAAGCGTCTGGTTTTGAGATTATTGAAATATCCCGTGAGGAAGATTGGGTGGCGTTTACAGCCGGAAAGAGGTAAAGATGGATATATTACAAAATATAATTCGAGTAGATTTAGATCAGCTTCCTTTCCTGCTCATTACAATTTTAATTGCTTTTACAGTACATGAATTCAGTCATGCATATTTCGCGAATAAGTTCGGTGACCCAACAGCAAGATTACTTGGCCGCATGACGCTTAATCCTGCTGTTCATTTCGATTTCTTTGGTATTTTGCTGCTGCTAGTTGCTGGCTTCGGTTGGGCACGTCCGGTTCCGGTAAACCGCGATAACTTTAGTCGTCCTCGTCTCATGGGAGTCATCGTGTCGGCTGCGGGACCAATCAGTAACCTGCTCTTAGGAATTATTGGTGCTATAATATACGGTGCACTTGCGGCAACTGGAGTTCTAGATAATATCTCGAATGATCGCATGCTCGAGGCTGTATACTTATTCTTTGGTACCTTCATTCAATGGAACTTCTTTCTGTTTCTGTTCAATCTTATTCCGCTGCCGCCACTGGATGGCTATCGGATTGTGGAAGATATCGCCCCACGTTCGATCCGCGGCAAATTACAGCAATTTGAACAATGGGCTGTATTTCTGTTTTTATTGATTCTGTTTATTCCTGGGCTACGGACGTATACGATTGATCCGCTCGCAGGCTGGGCTAGTGAAATGTCGAGAACATTTGTACAGTTGTCTCTAAGAATTTTTGGCAGCTAAGGCAAGGGATGAAGTCTGTTCAACCTTTGTCAAACATTGTATTATGTAATTTGATCAAAATTTGATCGTTAATTTTCGTCTGACCAAACCTTATATTTCTTGAAGAAACGGGTGACGTTCTTATAAGGGCGACTAAGCCGTTTCTTCAAATATATGAAAGTATAAGTATCACTCTATACTTTATGACTTATATTTTTCGATTAAACGCTTAGCGTCCTTATAAGGACGCTGAAGGCGTTTATATTTGTTACTGAATTTATGAACAGGATGATGATGAGATGCAGCGATATTTCGTTACACCGGAGCAGTTTGGTGCGGATACCGTGAGAATTGATGGGGAAGACGCCCGTCATATCGCTAAAGTGATGCGTGGTAAGGCAGGGGACAAGCTTATTGTTAGCGATGGTGTTTCCCGTGAGGCATTAGTAGAGATTGCGCAGATTGAAATTGGGGAAGTCACTGTGAACATTTTGGAGTCCCTGGAGATGACGCATGAACCTCGAATTAAAATTACAGTCGCACAGAGCTTACCTAAAGCCGATAAGATGGAAACTGTCATTCAGAAGTGTACAGAGATTGGTGCTGTAGGCTTTGTTCCTTTTCTGTCAGAACGCACAATAGTGCAATACGACGAGCGTAAAGAAAGCAAACGACTGGATCGCTGGCGTAAAATTTGTAAGGAAGCTGCCGAACAGGCTCATCGGAACATCGTTCCGTCTGTAGGGTCACCGTTGTCCTGGAAGCAGCTTTTGCAGACTTTTAGTGAGTATGATGCTGTTTATTTCTGTTATGAAAAAGAGGAAGGCTTACAGCTTCGAAGCAGCGTCGCTCCATGGTTAGCATCGCTTTCGCCGCAGTCTGGCGGGAAAGTTATGGTTGTGGTAGGTCCTGAAGGAGGTTTTACTCCGGAGGAATGCCTCAAGGCAGAAGAAGCCGGGGCAGTAACCGTAGGACTAGGACGGCGAATTCTGCGCTGTGAGACAGCGGGCATGGTTGCCGCTGCTTGTATATTATATGAATCTGGAGAAATGGGAGGAGCTTAAGAGATGCCATCCGTAGCGTTTTATACTTTAGGTTGTAAAGTGAATTTCTATGATACCGAAGCCATTTGGCAGCTATTTAAAAATGAAGGTTACGAGCAGGTTGATTTCGAGGGTCCCGCCGATGTATATCTGATTAATACTTGTACAGTAACTAACACAGGTGACAAAAAAAGCCGTCAAATGATCCGACGCGCCGTGCGCCGTAATCCAGAGGCCATCGTAGCCGTAACAGGCTGCTATGCACAGACCTCTCCTGGGGAGATTCTAGATATTCCTGGAGTTGACCTTGTCATCGGTAACCAGGACCGCGATCAGATCATGACACATGTGAAGAATATTGAAGCCTCACGTCAGCCGGTCAATGCTGTGCGTAATATTATGAAGACACGTGAGTTCGAAGAGATGGATGTGCCAGGCTTTGCGGATCGGACGCGTGCTTTTATGAAGATTCAGGATGGTTGTAACAACTTCTGCACCTTCTGCATCATTCCATGGTCGCGTGGACTTTCTCGCAGTCGTGATCCAAAAAGCATCGTAGCTCAAGCGCATCAATTGGTAGAAGCAGGGTATAAGGAGTTTGTACTAACGGGTATTCATACCGGAGGTTACGGTGATGATCTTGATAATTACCGTCTTTCCGATTTACTGTGGGATCTAGATAAGGTAGATGGTCTGGAACGGGTGCGTATCAGTTCTATCGAAGCTAGTCAGATTGATGAGAAGCTGCTTGAGGTGCTGAATCGTTCCTCCAAAATGTGCCGTCATCTGCATATTCCTTTACAAGCCGGTCATAATGATGTGCTGAAAGCGATGCGCCGTAAATATACGACAGAAGAGTATTACGCCAAAATGCAATTGATCCGCCAGGCGATGCCAGATGTCGGGATTACCACTGACGTTATCGTTGGATTCCCGGGTGAGACCGATGAGATGTTCCGTGCCGGATACGATTTCATGAAGGCTGTAAATTACTCGGAGATGCATGTATTCCCGTATTCCAAGCGGACAGGTACTCCTGCAGCGCGGATGGAGAATCAGATCGATGAGGAGATCAAAAATGTACGCGTGCAGGAGCTGATTGATCTATCCGAAGAAATGCAATTAGCATATGCCCGTAAGTTTGTAGGACAGACGCTTAGTGTGATTCCGGAAAGATCCGCTAAAGGAGCTCCGGGCCGCAATATCCAGCATGGATTCAGCGACAACTATTTGCAGGTCTTCTTTGATGGAGAGGATTCACTTCAAGGAGAACTTTGTGAGGTGAAGATCACCGAAGCTGGTGTGAACGAATGCCGAGGCGAATTGGTCGGGGTTAGTCAGAGCGGTCTTAAGCTGGCTGTTCGTTAAGGAATAGACGTTAGTTAAAAGACAGCAAAGGAGCAAATCTCCCGTTAATGGAGAATTGCTCCTTTGTGTGTTTGGCGTTAGCTGAGAAATGCAACCGCATAGCAGAGGAATAGCTGCTACATGGGAGAGGTATAGCTCTCTCCTAATCTTGCGGTTTTCTATGGAGATACCAGCATACTTTCGGACTCCAGGGACAATATTCTTGGAAAAGTGGTACATATATTAGCAGTGATTTTGTAAAGAAGCCCAAAACAACGCCCATATCGCCCAGAAGGCGCGAAACGTGAGAAAGAGGGGTATAAATCCCCCAGATATCGCCCGAAAGGCGCGAAAGGTGAAAAAGAGGGGGAAAAATCCCCCAGATATCGTCCGAAAGGTGTGAAACGTGAGAAAGAGGGGTATAAATCCCCCAGATATCGCCCGAAAGGCGCGAAACGTGAGAAAGAGGGGTATAAATCCCCCGATATCGCTGAGAAGGTGGTGCGGAGCGCCTGAAAGAGAAGCTCTCGCTTACAATCACTATAAATGACTTGTACTAAGTCATCTTTTTAACTCTTTTATGGACGAAACTGGCATGATGAATCCTGATCGTTACGCAGAAATAATGCAGCTATTCCTGATAACGAATTCTTACGAATAGCGCCAAGAAGTGGTCAGATAAGAGACGGGGGGGAGCAGCAGCCACGGTAACTCATTGCTTTTGGGGTCCCCTGCATGATCAAAAAAACATCCGCAGGATCATGATCGAAACAATCCCAACCAGTACAGTTCCTAGCAAACTCCGGGTCTTTATAGCGATCCAAAAAGTAGGGATTGCCGCAAAAAGCTCAACGTTATTAGCTATAGGTGAGAATTTTCCATCATTTAAGAGGATCTCCTGACCTATTAGTGCCGCCATAACAGAGATAGGAACATAATTTAACCAGCGCATTCCCCATTCAGGCAATTCGAATCGGCTTAGAATCATTAATGGAGCCACCCTTGGAATGAAGGTTACCAAAGCCGCCCCTAGAATAATCAAAAATACATCCCATCTCACTTCCATTTTTCAAGCACCATCCCTACTGTTGACGCAATGACCGTTGCAATAATGACACCCACACTACCGGAGAATACGAAGGAGCTAGCTACAGCGATGATTACTGCTAGGATTGCGACAACTAAATCAAGTTTTATTTTATTACGATCAATCATGGAAATAACAAGGATGCCAATGAACATGGCAGGTAAAGCAAACTGTAGACCGAATTGATCTGGATCAGAAATCCACTGTGCCAAAAAAGCTCCTGCTATATTCGCAATAAACCAATTTAAATAGGCAGTGAGATTAAGGCCATGCATCCATTTTTCACTGATTTGTTGCTTATTCACTGTTTGATTAATAGCAACTCCAAAGGTCTCATCTGTCAGCAGGGTTCCAACCAGCATGTTTCTCAGTGGGGTAAGATGCCGGAAATAAGGTGACAGAGCTGCACTAAGCAAAATATGACGAAGATTCACGATAAATATCGTAACGATAATAGCAACAGGTGAGCTGCTTACAGCTATCATTCCAGCAGCTATAAACTGTGCTGAACCGGCATAAAGCATCAGACTGATCAAGGCAATCTCAGCAATGCTTAGCCCGGCTGTCTTTTGAACAACACCTGCTGCAAGTCCAATGCTCAAATAACCTAGTAGTGTTGGAATGCAATCTTTTACCCCTTTAAGGAAGCTATCCTCCTCTTTTGGAGTAGGGATTGTCTCTAGTTGAAAGTTCTCTATACTCATCATAGCCCCCTTGGTTCAAAAAAAGAATGTAGTAGCTAGCATATTACTTCCTAATATATTGATCAACCTATCACCTGATTATCTAGTCTGAAAGTCCTGAATTTGGCTTTATGGAGTTATAGGGTAAACACTTGGTGTACAATTGTCGATATAAGTAAAAGAGTGTGGGGATAAACCACCAAACGACATTATAACCTAAGGGAGAGAACAAATGACTGTGTACAGGAAAATGACGAAAATGCTCCTCATCATGATATTGTTAGCTACTGCGGTTTTTCCGGTAAGTGTCTTTGCAGCTGCCGGCGATATCAACTCGATTGAGTTTGAAAGCTCAGCCAAAGTACAGCTTACGGTTGGACAAACGCCAAAGCAACTGAAGGTATATGCGAATGTGGAAGGGTCCTCCTCCAAAAGAGATGTGACCGGTGCAGTGGTATGGAATTCTTCTAACACTAACGCTGTAAAAGTAGTAAATGGCTTATTGACTCCAATAGATAGCGGAAAGGCTATTATTACAGCTACTTATAATCATGCACTCGCTACTATAGAAGTAGAGGTTTCACATCCGATCAAAGAATTGAAGCTCGAATATAGCTCTGAAGGGAACTATAAATTGGGTGACGAAGAGGATAAACTGTTGGTCAAAGCCAATGCGATTGGTGGCGAAACAGCAACTTCTGCCAAGGATGTAACGGCTGATACCACTTGGAGCAGCTCCAATACAAGCGTATTGACGATTGCAGAAGGTAAAATCACACTGGCGGGTGAAGGTACCTCAACCATTACTGCCAAATACAAGGATCTAACAGCAACCTTTAAAGCTGTAGTCAAATTGCCTTATTCTGAAATTGAGCTTAAAAATGATAAGGGCATCGTAATTAAGGAAATTGAAATGCTCGTTGGCGATAATCCGGTGAAAGTAGCTGCGTTTACCAAAGAGACTACAAAGACGACCGCAAATGATATTTCAGAGAAAGCGGAATGGTCTTCTTCTAATACAACTGTCGCTACTGTAGACAAGGGAGAAATCAAAGTACTGTCCGCAGGAAAAGCTGTAATTACAGTATCTTATCTGGGGATTACACAAACTGTGGATGTATATGTACGTGCTCCTTACGAGGCATTATTGCTTACTCCATCAGGCGATCAATTCTTGTTTATGGGTGAGAGCTTGAACGTTAAAGCAGAAGTTAGAGATGCTGCGAATTCCACTCCGAATGTATCCAGTAGTGCAGTATGGAGTTCGGACAACCAGCTCGCGGCGACGGTTACTGCGGGTACTGATGCTGCAGCGATCACCGCAAAAGCAGTGGGAACATCGGTTATTAAAGCAGAGTACAGAGGGATTAGTAAAAGCTTTAAGTTGACGGTATACCCTACGATTACTGAGTTGGAAGCTGATAAAAAGGAACTGGACATGTACACAGAGGATTCCGTTAGTTTGCCAAAGGTCAACGGAACCAAGCTAGATGGAACGAAGCTGGATCTTAGTCAAGAAATCGAGTGGACTTCTGCCAACGATGAGATCGCCACCATCAAAGATGGCAAGCTCGTTGCTGAAAAGGCTGGTACTGTTAATATTGTCGGCAAAATAAAATCAGAGAATCCTACCTCCTCCAAAGCGGCTATCCGGGAAAAAAGTGTTGTAGTGAGTGTTACAGTTAAAGATAAGGTTCATATTTTGCTCGGACCAGAGGAAAACGTTGTGATTGTTACTGGTGAAGAGAAGGCTGTTCCTGAAGTCAAAGCTGTGATGGAAAATGGGAATGAACTCGATGCTACAAGTACTATGGAATGGGAGATTACCGGTACGAATGCAATTATCAAGACAACCTCATCCGGCAAGGTAATCAAAGGGCTGGTGAAGGGTTCTGCCACTTTAAAGGGAACCTACGCTAATAAGACTATTAGTATCCCGGTTACTATTGAACAAAAGGTTACTAAAATTGTTGTAGAACCGAATGCAATTGAATTGAATATTAAAGGTTCTAAATCCATAAAGGTAACGGCTTACTACTCTAATGGTAAGACGGGGAATATCTCCAGCAGCATGAATTGGGAGTCCTCGAATGAAGCAGTTGCCACGGTTAAAAGTACATCTGTTAAAGCCATAACAGAAGGAACTGCGACGTTATCAGGTTCTTACCAAGGGCTCGCTGCTAGTGTCAAAATTAATGTAGTTCCTAAGCTAATGAAGTTGACTGTCAACGAGAATAGACTGAAGATGGCTCCGGGAGCTGTTCAGAATGCAGTTGTGATTGCGCAGTATGATACGGGGAAGACCGCTATTGTTACGGGAAGTGCGGCGTGGACTAGCTCTAAGCCTTCTGTAGCTAGAGTATCTGCTAGCGGCCAGATTGTAGCTGTGAGCAAAGGAACGGCATCCATTAAAGGAAAGATTGGCACCAAGACAGTGACGGTAACCGTTACTGTGAAATAGATAAAGCAAATCACATAATAACTCTATAAGTGGTCTGGGTCTGCAAAGCCAACATTAATGTTGCTTTGCAGATTTTTTTATTTTAATCTATATTAATTCCGACTATTCCGATGTATAATTACATAAAATAAAAGAGAAGCGTTGGGGGAGATGAAAATATGGCAAAACAAAAGGTGTTATCGATTAAGACGATTGTTGCGATTGGTATCGGTTCTGCTTTATTCGTTATTTTGGGCAGGTTCGGTTCGATTCCATCCGGAATTCCAAACACTAACATTGAGACTACATACGCTTTACTGGCATTGTTTGCACTGTTGTACGGTCCGTTTGCCGGATTACTCATTGGCCTGATCGGACATACACTGAAGGATGCGATTTTTTATGGTTCCCCTTGGTTCAGTTGGGTGATCGCTTCTGGAATTGTTGGGCTCGTTGTTGGTCTGCTTGTGGCTAGAATTGGAATTCATGACGGGGAGTTCGGACGAAAGGAACTGATTCGTTTTAATCTGGCCCAGATTGTAGCAAACGCAATCGCCTGGTTCTTAGTAGCACCTGTACTGGATATTCTAATCTATGCAGAACCAGCGAATAAAGTATTCACACAAGGACTTATCGCCGGAGCATCCAATATAGTCACTGTAGCAGTGATTGGCTCACTACTCGCAATTGCATATGCAAAGACAAGAACGAAGCAAGGCAGCTTGACCAGAGAAGCCTGAGTAGCATATAATCCAAACCAAAAGCCGGTGGAGATCACCGGCTTTTTTATGGCTGTAAAACATATAATGGAAGTGAAATTCTTCAAACGAAGCTAAGAGGAAGGTCAAGGATGAAAAAAGCAGTGATTGAATTTAAGGATTTTAGTTTTCAATATCGAGCACAGCAGGAGCCTACACTCATAGATATCAACTTAACGATTGCCGAAGGGGAGAAGGTACTTATTGTGGGACCCTCTGGTTCTGGAAAAAGTACACTGGCTCATTGTATAAACGGACTCATTCCTTTTGCCTATAAAGGTGAAATGTCTGGGTCATTGCGAATTATGGGTCTGGAGCAGAAAGAACTTAGTATTGCAGCATTGTCGGATCAGGTCGGGACTGTACTACAAGACCCGGATGGACAATTTGTTGGATTAACGGTTGGAGAGGATATCGCCTTCAGTCTGGAGAATCACGCGGTTCAACAGGCCGAAATGATAGAAAAGGTAGTGGCTGCGGCAACAGCCGTGGATATCCACGAATATTTAGGAGCGTCACCTCAGGAATTGTCAGGTGGTCAGAAGCAGAAAACAACCTTAGCTGGTGTTCTGGTTGGTAATGTGGACATCCTGTTGTTTGATGAGCCTTTGGCAAACTTAGATCCATATACCGGCACAAAAGCGATTGAGCTTATTGACCGAGTGCAAAAAGAGACCGGTAAAACGGTTATTATTATCGAGCACAGGCTCGAGGAAGTACTTCACCGTGCGGTGGACCGCATTATTGTGATCCATGACGGACGCATTGCGGCGGATATGCCAGCAACTGAGCTATTAAGCACTCGCTTACTTTCAGAAGTAGGCATTCGGGAACCTCTCTATTTAACGGCTTTAAAGTATGCAGGATGTACGATTGCATCAGATATGAATCCACAGCATATAGATGAAATTCGGCTGGACTCTTGCTCCAGCAAGCTTGAGTACTGGTATGATAATAATAATTCGCAGCAGGATAAACGTGAGAGTCTACCTATCCTTGAGTTACATGATGTTTCATTCGGTTATGAGAAGAGCAGACCAGTACTTCATAAACTTAACCTTCTTATTCATAAAGGAGAAATGGTCTGTATAGCTGGGAGAAATGGTGCTGGGAAATCCACGGTATCTAAGCTTATCTGTGGCTTTTATAAGCCCACTTCCGGTTCGATATTGATGAACGGAAGGGATATTGCCAAGGATACGATTAAGGAGCGGGCAGAGCGGATCGGTTTCGTGATGCAGAATCCTAATCATATGATTTCTAAGACGCTTTTATATGATGAGGTTGCGCTAGGCCTTAAATTACGAGGGGTGTCCGAGGAGATTATTCGTGAGCGAGTGCATCATGTTTTGAAAATATGCGGTCTATACGCTTTTCGTAGCTGGCCCATCTCTGCGCTCAGCTACGGTCAGAAGAAACGTGTGACTATTGCTTCTATTATGATCCTGGAGCCGGAAGTGATCATATTAGATGAGCCGACTGCAGCACAGGATTATAGGCACTACAACGAAATGATGGAATTTCTTTTGACGCTTCGGGAACAGGGAATGACGGTCATTATGATTACGCATGATATGCATCTTATGCTGGAGTATGCCGATAGAGCTGTAGTGTTGTCTGATGGTGTTAAGCTTGCTGATGATAGCCCTGAGCGAGTATTAACCAATATAGAAGTAGTGAGGAATGCTAATTTGAAAGAGACCTCACTATTTACATTGGCTATGAGGGTCCAATTGGATCAGCCAGAAGAGTTCGTAAGAAGATTTATTGCATACGACAGGAGGAGCCGGGGCGGATGAAGGCCACAATGTTAACTTTTACGAAGCAAGATTCACCTATTCACCGTCTTACAGGCGCTACTAAGCTGATTTTATTTATAGTGTGGTCTGTGACAGGGATGATTACATATGATACAAGATGTCTAATAGTGATGTTATTATTTAGTTTGATTGCCTTTAGAGTCTCTAAAGTTCAATTTCAGGATTATGCTTTCGTATTATATTTTATCCTGATCTTCTTTGTGCTTAATCATATAGCTATCTTTATTTTTTCTCCTTTGGAAGGTGTAAAGGTTTACGGTTCACGTCATGATATTGTTCATCTTGTAGGTCGGTATACCGTTACATATGAGCAGCTATTCTACCAATTAAATATTGCCCTTAAGTATGCAGTAGTCATTCCCATGGCACTGTTGTTCCTTCTAACGACAAATCCTAGTGAATTCGCAGCGTCTTTAAACCGGATTGGTGTGAATTATAAAATTGCATATTCTGTATCGCTTGCGCTGCGGTACATTCCGGATATCCAAAGAGATTATGAGAATATATCATTCTCTGCTCAGGCACGGGGAATAGACATCTCTCGAAAAGAAAAGCTGCCTAAGCGGCTTAAAAATATCATTTCGATTCTAATGCCCTTGATTCTGACTAGCATTGAGCGAATTGAGAATATTAGTACGGCTATGGAGTTACGTGGCTTCGGAACTAATAGAAAACGGACTTGGTACAGCAGTCGTCCGTTCTCAAGAAATGACTATATTGCTTTAATCTTATTCGCTCTGATCGCAACATCTTCGACGGTAATCACTTTTTACGATGGATCGCGGTTTTATAATATTTTCGATTGAAGTATAATAGTACAGTTGTGGAAAGTTTGGGATCAGGCGTTACAGTATATTGTTACGATTGAAGACGTTTCTCCAGTCTTGACCATACAGGCAGGTAACATAATGGCAGTGCGATTAGCGAGCATACTACGTTAAAAATAGTCTGTGCATGGGCGATTTGTGAGGCGGCTCCTCCGCCAATCCATGCAGCAGTTGCTTGTAGGGGCCCAATAAGAGGTAGGAACAGTAGCGCACCGCTTACATTGAGGACAACATGCGACCAAGCGACAAAGACACCAGAAGACGAGCCACCGATGGAAGCGATGACTGCCGTGACGCAGGTACCGACGTTGGCACCGAGCACGATGGCTATGCCGAGCTCTGGTGGCATGGCACCAGAGGCAGCAATGCCCATGGCCATGGCGATAACTGCTGCGCTGCTATGTAACAGGGCAGTTAGGCAGGCACCAGCGGCGAGTCCCCATAGGGCACTTGTGGTAGCATGATTCAGGAACCAAAGGAATAGGCCACTCTCCTGAAGCGTCCCACCAATGGACTGCATGACTGCGATTCCCCATAGGACTAGGGCGAATCCTGATACAGCCAGGCTGATGAATTGCAGCGGCTCTGATATTTTCCGGCATAGTGCTGCTGCCCGTGATGTATGCGGTAACTCGCCAGCTATAACCGCTGCGGCCCACAGACTCAGTGAGGCAGCCAGCAGTGGCGATGCCATGGAATTGATCTGAAGTCCGATTAACTCTGTGGTCAAAGTGGTGCCGATGTTGCTGCCTAGGATAATGCCAAGTGTACGAGCATAGGTGAGCAGGCCGGCATTCACCATACCGATCGTTAGCACAGTTACAGCCGTGCTGCTCTGAAGCAGGGCTGACAGTACACTGCTTGCGATCAAGCCTTTGATAGGTGTAGAGGTTGCCTTATTCAGGCTTGTAGTTAACAGTGGCCCTGCAAGCTTGGACAACGCTGTTTCCATTAGCTTCATGCCAGCCAGAAAAATGACAAGACCATATATAATAGGGAAAAGCAGATCACGGAACATTGGGCATACTCCTTTGGACGAGGGTTGTACACCAATATATGAAAGTAACGTGTAGGACATGTATAAAATCATTTTTAGAGAAACAGGGAGTTGAAGTCATTGGCATCGGTTATTTTAGAACGCAATCGTAAAAAAAGATTAGAACAGGGCCATCCATGGGTCTACGCAGGTGAAGTTGCATCAGTTGAAGGAAACCCAGAAGCAGGGGGATTAGTAGATGTCCTAAATCATCAAGGCCGGTTTTTGGCCGTGGGCTATTACAATCCAGCATCGCAAATCCGGGTGAGAATTGTATCGCAGGGACCACTGGCGATCATGGATACAGCTTTTTTCGTAGAACGGTTTACGAATTGTCTGCAACATAGAGAACGTTTCCTCCCTGGGGCAGATGCATATCGTTTGGTTTATGGTGAGGCGGACTTTTTGCCAGGGCTTATTGTGGATCGGTTCGGGGATATTCTAGTTGTACAACTCCTTACACTCGGAATGGACAAGCGCCGTACAGAGATTGTTGAAGCACTTGTACAGGTTATGGCACCGCGTGGTATTTATGAACGCAGTGATGTTAGTGTGCGCGAACTGGAAGGGATGGAGCAGACTACAGGTGTGCTGTACGGGGAATGCCCACGTCATGTTACCGTAAGTGAGAATGGCCTTAAGCTGGTAGTAGATATCGAAGAGGGCCAAAAGACAGGCTACTTCTTTGATCAGCGTGAGAATAGAGCATCCATTGCCCCACTCATGAAGGGCTGGGGTGGACGAAGTGGCATTACGCTGCAAGAAATCGAAACAGAAGATGGCTCGTTACAAACTTTGCCGGTAAACAAGAGTGGTAAACACGTAACCTTCCCTTATTGGGATGGTGCTACAGTGCTGGAATGTTTCTCGCACACAGGTAGCTTCACTCTGCATGCTTGCAAGTATGGTGCGAAAAAAGTAACCTGCCTTGACGTTTCAGCTCATGCCATAGAGAGTGCCAAGGTCAATGTGGAGCTGAATGGCTTTAGTGATCGAGTGGACTTTGTAGTGGATGATGCTTTTGCCTACCTGCGCAATCAGGTAAAAGGTCTGGAGGAACGTTCGGAGCGGGCGACGATTGCAAGCGGAACGGAATCAACAGTAGCGTCTACAAATGCTAAATCCGGAGGCAAAACAACCAAAACAGATACCTCCAAGCCGATGACAGCAGGTGGAGGTAAAACTTGGGATGTAGTTATCCTAGACCCTCCAGCGTTTGCGAAAACTAAAAGTGCAGTAGCAGGTGCTTGCCGTGGTTACAAGGATATCAATCTACACGGCATGAAGCTGGTGAACGAAGGCGGATATTTGGTTACTGCAAGTTGTTCTTACCACATGCAGCCGGATCTATTCCTTGAGACGATTGCCAACGCAGCTAAAGATGCAGGTAAAGTATTGAGACTTGTGGAATGGCGTGCCGCAGGCAAAGACCATCCGCAGATTCTAGGCGTTAACGAAGGACACTATCTGAAGTTTGCGATTTTTGAAGTGCGGAGTAAGAAATAAGCTGGCTCTTCATATATAGGCAATGGATTTTAATCCGTAAAGGGAGTCTTCGATCGAGGCCTCTTTTTACGGATTTTTTGCTGTGTTCTAAGAAGAGTAGGATTCGGGATTAACAAGGTATGTCCGCTTAGTCCGATGAGTTGCCAAAACAGCACGAAATTCATGAATAGCGACTCCTGAGTCCGAATGTAATCCAGAAAGTATAAGCCGCTGTTTTCCATTACAAGACGGATATTTTATCGGTTATAGGCCGGTAGAATAGTCGAAAGGGTAAGACCAGAAGTTTCAAAAGTGAAACTTCTGGTCTTACCCTTTCAATATTGTATCTGACTTCATACGAGCTAATATTTAACTACTGGCTACTCAGAAAATTGTAAGGTAATATCGCCGTTATTTGTATAAGCAGATAATTTTTTCGAACCATTCTCTTTATTGGCAGGCAAATTGCTATCTCCTTTCTTTACCTTGCTTAAGATCGCGAAATCATCATATGACCCTGAAATTGAACCGCTAATATTTCCGTTTTTTGTTTCAAGGGTTATAGCCGTCCCTACATTCAATTTGTCCAGTTGGATATTTCCGTTATTTATGTTTACTTCCACTGTCCCTAAAAACACGATTGTTGGTAATACAATACTTTCATTTGATGTTTTTAAAGTCAAATTTTTTAAAGTTGCATCAGGTATCGATACCTGAATAGTTCTGGTTACTTGCGAGCCTTTTCCTCCGATATAGTCGTTCCATTCCTTATTACTGTCACTTACCATTGACAGTTCTTTATCGTCAGATAGATCAATCTTGTAAAAATCTTTCTCACTTTCATAGTAAACAATATGAATTTGTTCATCTTTAGATTGGAGTATATTTATTTTTTTGTCCTTTACATCAATTGTTAAGGTATCAATCTTTTGGGCAGGTATGGTGTAATTTTTTTCCTCCATGGAAGTGGAGTCGGAGGAACATCCTGCTAATGATATCAATAGTGTCACCAATATGCCTATAGTAGTTAGTAATTTTTTTGCAGTACTTTTCATTATAAAACGCTCCTTCGTTAAATCATTTTTCTTTTAAATATAGCCAGTCCTACGAATGCCAATCTTAAGCTGCTATGCAGACAAATTCCGATATGCAACAAAGGATAATCCTTTGATACATGATTTAGTTCTTCATATTTGCCTTCCTCTCTGGTAATAAATTCATTTTGTATTTCGTTGCGTTTATCAGTCGCATATGTTTTAATCATCATAAACTTTTGTGTTACAAAAAGGTCAAGAGGGTAGATATGAACAACTATTTTACAATTAAGCAAGCAGCAGAGATCGTAGAGATGACCACTGAGACCTTGCGGCACTATGATCGTATTGGATTAGTCAAGCCATGCCATAAAGATGAATTGTCGGGATATCGATACTATTCCGAGCAGGAGCTCGTAAAGCTGCAAACCATTGAACTGCTCAAAGCAATGGATCTTACTTTAATGGATATTAAAGATATTTTGCAGCAGAATGATCTCTCTAAAGTAATTGCATTTCTAAAACAAGCAGAAAAAAGAGCAGACGATAAAATTGCTCGTCTGCAGTATGCAAAATCGAAAATTAAACGTGCCTATCTACATTATGAAAATAAGTTCCACGACGGCTATAGTCAAAGTGAAAATTACTTTGTAAGACACATAGAGGAAAGGGTAATTATGCTTTCGAATAAAATGGAAAGCCCCACACTTAAGAATTTATGGGACTATCACAGACATTTCTATCAACAAATTGAAACGTCTCTGCATTCACAATTTCTGTTTGAAGATATGGCCGGAATGTTCACGACTGAAGGAATAACACGATTATTTGCTGTTTGCTTGAAATATCCGTCTTTAGAGGGGCTGACTGTGCTACCAGAAGGGGACTATCTGTGTGCAATTTGTACCGAAGAGAATAAGAATGCTGTATTACAAAATTTACTTGAAAGGGCAAAGACGGAATACGATGTGTGTCCAGAGTTTGTTCTTCATAACATTATTGTGACTGGAATATTGCAGTGGGATTATCAGATACAACTGTTCATTAAGAAACGCTCATGTTAGATTAAATACAAAGGAAAAGGTTTAGGAAAAGAAAAATGTTGATTGAAAGTCGCTAATTTAGCGACTTTTTTTGATTAAGGAATCATGTTTCTTGCCCCTGACTGAGGACAAGAACGTTATACTTCGCCGATTACTAAACAGCAAGTCACCACAATACGTTAGTTGCTGTTTACTTCGTAGCTTTTTTATTGTAAATCATTAGAAAATACTAGCAAACGCATGTTCTGATTTGTGCAGCTATGTTATACTGAGGGGACGAGGAACGACTGAACTTTTTCATTTGAACATTATCAAACGGTGAGTATTTCACCTTGTTTCATATACATTTTCTCCGCTACGGAAGGAGTCTATCATTTATGACGGTAACCTTTTTACTAGGCCGCTCTGGTAGTGGCAAGACAACAAAAATATGGGAGTCTATTTCTTCTTCATTAGAGAAGGAGCCTCTTGGCGCGCCGATCATTATTCTTGTACCGGAACAAGGTTCCTTTGGAGCAGAACGGGGGCTTTTGACCGTAGGGAATGTGAAGGGAAGCATTCGGGCGCAGACACTGAGCTTTTCTCGGCTTGCCTATCGAGTGAAACAGGAAACTGGAGGCAGCGCTAGTCTGCCGATCAGTGAAGAAGGTAAAAAGATGTTGATTTACAAAATCATAAGTCGCCGTAAAGAGGAACTGAAATTGTTCGGTGCCTCTGCCGACAGACCGGGTTTTGTGGAACGGTTGAATCAACTGCATACGGAGATGAAGCGTTGCTGCTTGGCTTCCTCTGATTTAGATGAGCAGTTATCCGCAATGCGAGGCGCTATTGCAAGAAGTCCTATTCTTGAAGGCAAGCTGGATGATTTACAGCTGGTATTCAGCGATTTAGAGAAGGAAATGTCACGCCTCTATATCGACGAAGAGGATCGTTTAGCGGAACTAGCTGAGCATATTCCTGATTCCTCTTACATTCGCGGGGCGGAGATTTGGGTAGATGGGTTCCACGGCTTTACCCCGCAGGAATTCGTAGTGCTTCGAGAATTGATGCAGCAAGCATCGAAGCTGACCGTGTCCCTTACACTTGATCGTTCGTATCCCTATGGAGATCAGTTGAATGAGCTTGAATTGTTTCACCCAACTGCGGTTACTTACATTAAACTGCGTGGAATAGCTGAAGAGCTAGGCATTGATGTGTGGGACGAGCTTCTGGAGCCAGCGGTTCTTCCGCGTTTTGAAGAAAGTCCTGTTCTTGCTCATCTCGAAAGGGGATATGACCGCCGAAAGGTCTGGATGGGTGCAGATGAACTGGCAAATGAAGCGATATCTATAGGCGCAGCAGTTTCTCATAGAGCAGAGGTTGAGGGAGCACTGCGTGAAATGATCAGACTGGCGCGAGATGAAGGTGCAAAATATGGTGAAATGGCCGTATTGATGCGTAATATTGGAGATTACGAGCAACTGATTAAACCGTTGTTCCAAGATTACGGAGTACCTTTTTTTCTGGACCAGAAGGTAAATGAGCTGCACCATCCATTGGTAGAGTTTGTACGCTCCGCATTGGATGTGGTGCGTCGACGCTGGCGCTTCGAGGATGTATTCCGCTGTGTAAAGACAGAGCTTTTGCTACCGCTGGACGGTAGTATTACGCGTGAGGATATGGACGCCTTAGAGAATTATGTGCTGGCTTGTGGGATTCAAGGGTATCGCTGGACGGATGGCCGTTCATGGAAAGGGATTCCTAGCTTGTCGCTGGAAGGCGGCAGACAGATGGATGAAGAACTGCTTGCTACAATGGAGCGATGCCGTGCTAGTATAACGGGTCCTCTATTTGCTTTTGAGAAACGGATACAGAAGAGTAGAAGCGGCCTTGAACTATGTACCGCAGTGTACAAGCTGCTTGATGAGACGGATGTTGCCCGAAAGCTGGAGAAACTTAGTGTCGGTGCTATGGAGAAGGGGCAACCCGAGAAGGCTAGAGAACATAGTCAGCTGTGGGGTGCAGTGCTTGATCTGCTAGATCAGATCGTCGAGATGATGGGCAACGAGAGACTTGAATTTGATGTGTTCACCGGAGTCCTAGAGACAGGACTTGCTGAGCTTAAGATGGGACTTGTTCCTCCCGCGCTCGATCAAGTACTGGTTGGTAACATGGATCGGACTCGACCAACGGGAGTTAAATACGCTTTTTTGCTTGGATTTAATGAAGGTGTTGTGCCTGCGCAGTTTAAGGAGGATGGAATTCTCTCGGAAGGCGAACGCTCTGTACTTGAGAACGCCGGTATGGAGCTTGCTCCTGGTGCTTCTCGTAAACTGCTGGACGAGCGGTTTTTGATCTATAATGCGCTAACGACAGGAAGTCGAAAGCTCTGGATTAGCTTCGCCACTGCTGATGATGAGGGTAAGGCGCTCCTTCCCTCTGAGGTAATCCGTCATTTGCATAGAATGTTCCCAAGGGTTCATGAGCACAGCTTGGCAGCACTTCCCCCTGCAGGACTACCAGAAGAAGTCAGAGATTCCATTCACCTCGGTTACATTGGTCATCCAGAACAGAGTCTTCGTGCATTGATTATGCAGCTACGCCAGTGGCGCCAGGGGACGGAGATACCTGAATTATGGTGGGATGTGTATAACTGGTTCGCTGCTGATGATATTCGTAGTCTCGAATTGAAACGTCTGCTCAGTTCATTGTTCTACCGTAACGTGGGAACGAAGCTAAAACGTGGAACAAGCCTTAGATTGTACGGTGGATCGACACTGCGAGGCAGTGTGTCCCGGATGGAGAAGTTTGTTGCTTGCTCCTTCTCCCATTTTGCATCTTACGGACTTAGACTGAAGGAACGCCAGCTATATAAGCTGCAAGCACCTGATATTGGACAACTGTTCCATGCTGCGTTAAGTGACATGGCGGTAAGACTGAAAGAAGAGGGCCGCGGCTGGGGAAGCTTGTCTCCTGAGGAATGTCAGCGTGAGGCAAGTGAGACGGTAGAACGTTTATCGCCGATGCTGCAGGGTGAAATTCTGATGAGCTCTAAACGTTACGGATACATCTCACGCAAGCTAAAAAATATTGTTGGACGTGCTTCTGTAATTCTGGGCGAGCATGCCCGCCGAGGCAGCTTTGAGCCGATAGGGCTGGAGCTGGATTTTGGACCGGATAAGGAGTTGCCTCCTTTAAGAATTACGCTGCCGAATGGCTGTGTGATGGAGGTTGTTGGACGGATTGACCGTGTAGACATGGCCCGTGGAGAGAATGGAATTCTTCTGCGGGTGATTGATTATAAATCGAGTCAAAAAGACCTCAAGCTGCATGAAGTGTACTATGGATTATCGCTACAGATGCTGACCTATCTGGATGTGCTGCTTACGTACTCGGAGCAATGGCTCGGGCAACCGGCGCTTCCAGCAGGGACACTGTATTTCCACGTACATGACCCACTGTTAACCTCATCTAACGGGATGAACAAGGAACAGGCAGAACAAGAATTGCTGAAACGCTTCAAGATGAAAGGACTGCTTACAGCAGACCGCGAGGTAGTATCCCTGATGGATACGACTTTAGACAAAGGGTATTCTTCTATCGTGCCTGTAGCAGTAAAAGCTGATGGCAGTTTTTATAGTAGTGCTTCTGTAGCTACACCAGAGCAATGGGGACACTTATTATCATCCGTTCGGGGAACGATCTCGGATATCGGGACACGCATTACGGAAGGTGATGTGGCGATTGAGCCATACCGGATTGGGCAAGAGACAGCCTGCACATTCTGTTCCTTTAGACCCGTCTGCCAGTTCGATGAAGCCGTGGAAGGCAATGGCTACAACAATCTGGGTAAGCCAGGGAAGGACGTTATTTGGGATCTGCTGTCCCGCAAAGGAGGAACTACACCGTGAGTATGAAGTCTGAAATAGAAGCGAAACCGGAAGGAAGCATATGGAGTGATGACCAGTGGCGCGCCATCGCTGAGAGCGGTGATGATATCCTCGTTGCCGCGGCGGCAGGTTCCGGTAAGACAGCGGTACTTGTAGAACGGATTATTCGCAAAATCAGCAAGGAAGAGAATGGCTTTAGCGTAGATAGATTGCTTGTAGCTACGTTTACCAAAGCTGCTGCTGCCGAGATGCGCCAGCGGATTAGGGAAGCACTAGATCGGGAGCTTGAGGAGAATGGAGAGAATGACCATTTACGCCGTCAGCTGTCGTTGCTCGGGAAAGCCTCGATTACAACACTACACTCCTTCTGTCTGGAAGTGATCCGGCGTTATTATCAGATTATTCCTATAGATCCTGGTTTCCGTATCCTGAACGAACATGAAGCAGAGATGATGCGGCAGGAGCTGCTTCAAGAGCTGCTGGAGGAAAAATACGGTGAAGTAGGTGAAGATGGCGCGGATAGTGTATTTGTACAGCTTGCTGACTGGTTCAGTGGTGAACGCAGCGATGATGCGGTACATGCGCTAATACAGCGACTGCATGATTATGCCCGCAGCCATCCTTGGCCAGAGCAGTGGCTTCGTGATACCGCAGCTGATTTCTCATTACCAGACACAGATAGCTTAGGTCGAACTCCTTGGGTGCTAAGTATTCTTGAAGAAGCGAAGCTGACCCTTGCGGGTGCAGCCAGTCAGCTTATCCAAGGCCGGGAGATCGCGCTACAGCCGGGTGGCCCGGCGCCTTATGCCGAGAATTTGACGACTGACCTTGAGATGGTAAATGCATTGCAGGAGGCTGTGAATGAACGGCCATGGGCAGAATTATATGATATTTTCATGGAAGTATACTTTGGAAAATTGAAAGCTTGTAAGAAGGATTCGACAGATCCTGGACTGCAGGAAATGGTTAAAGAACTGCGCGATAGTGTGAAGAAGAGTATTTTAGATCTTCAGAAGGCATTGTTTGGCCGTCCTGCAGAAGTTTTTTTGAGAGAACTGAACGAGGCGGCTCCTCTTATGGCAGAGCTTGCTGAGACGGTGATAGCGTTCGGTGAACGTTATCGAATCGAAAAAGCAGGACGGGGTCTCGTCGACTTTAGTGATTTGGAGCATTATTGTCTGCAAATTTTGCGCCATCCAGATTCTCTACCAGGCCATTCCCTGCCTTCTGATGCAGCGATGGAGTACCGTGCCCAATTCGATGAGGTTCTGTTAGATGAATATCAGGATACGAATAGTGTGCAAGAAGAGATTGTGCGGCTTATCTCCCGCGAAACACCTGGTAACCGATTTATGGTCGGAGATATGAAGCAAAGTATTTATCGGTTCCGTCTGGCAGAGCCGGGGCTGTTCCTGGATAAATACCGTAGCTTTGGCTCTAAGAATGCCGGAGGTGGCAGTAATACAGTTGGCGAATCCGAGTTAAGCGAGTTATCTGAGAAGCCTAATGAATCGTCCGGCGGTTCGGTTATCGATCTAGCCCGTAATTTCCGTAGTCGTATGGAGGTTGTAAATGCCGTAAATATGATTTTTCGGCAGATTATGAACGAGACAGTGGCGGAGATTAATTATGACGAACGTGCTGAGCTTGTGTATGGAGCGAATTTCCCGGGTGCAGCAGAGAAGGGGCCAGATACTTTTTTTGCACCAGAGCTATTATTGATCGATCGCGGAGCGGCAGCAGGTAAAGTAGAAGAGACTGAGGACGGTGAGACTCCACTTCAGGAAAGCGAAGCTATTGAAAGTGAGACTGCGCAACTGGAAGCACGGGCGATTGCTCGCCGCATTTCACAGATGACTGGCCTGAATGGCGGATCTCCGCTGCTGATTTATGATAAAGGGCTTAAGATTATGCGCCCAGTGATTTATGGTGATATCGTGATTTTGCTTCGTTCGGCGAGAATATGGACCCCTTTAATTATTGAAGAGCTTCGGATGGAGGGAATCCCTGCTTACGGAGATCTGAATAAAGGCTATTTTGAAGCTACAGAAGTAGAAATTGCACTCTCACTCTTAAAAATAGTCGATAATCCTCAGCAGGATATTCCACTCGCTGGTGTGCTTCGTTCACCTGTTGTTGGTTTAACTGAAGAGGAACTGGCTAAAGTTCGGATGTACAGCCATGGTTCTTTCTATCGTGCTGTACAAATGGCAGCGAACATGCAAGATGCAAATGAAGCTGAGGAAGAATACGATCTTTTCTCGGCTCATGTGATAGAAACAGCAAGTGCAGCGGAAGAGAAAGTTACCTCAGATAATAATGATGAAATCATTAATGAGGTGGAATCTGGAAGTGGAGCTTTACCGCAAATCAGCCAAAAGCTGAAGCATAAGCTTAAGAGTTTTCTAGAACGGCTTGAAAGCTGGAGAGATGCGGCTAGACAAGGCAGTCTCAGTGAGCTGATCTGGCGTATTTATGGTGAGAGCGGCTATCTGGAATGGGTTGGAGGCTTGCCTGGAGGCTCACAGCGACAGAACAATCTTAAAGCTTTGTATGATCGGGCTGTTCAATTTGAGAATGATACTGCGGCGCGTGGGTTGTTCCGTTTTCTGGTGTTCATTTCACGGCTTCGTGAGAATGGCGGAGATCTTGGTGTAGCTGGTGTTGGCGGCGAAGAGGGCAATGGGGTCAGAATTATGACCATCCATAAATCCAAAGGCTTAGAGTTTCCTGTTGTTTTTATAGCGGGTATGGCGAAGCAGTTTAATCGACAGGATTTGCATTCTCCTTTCCTGATGCACAAAGAGCTTGGCTTCGGGCCACGTTTTGTGGAGCGGGAAACACGGGTCAGCTACCCAACGCTTCCTTATTTGGCTATTAATCGTCGTACACGACTTGAATTATTGGCTGAGGAAATGCGGGTATTATATGTAGCTTTAACTCGTCCGAGAGATAAGATGATTCTAGTCGGTACCGTAAGAGATTTACCACGGAAAATTGCTAGCTGGAGCAGTGTGCAGAATCGGGATGAGCTACTGCTTGCTGATCATTTACTAGCCCGGGGTCGCAGCTATTTGGACTGGGTTGGACCGGCATTGATCCGGCATCCGGCGGCGGCTATTCTTCGGAAGCTAGGCGGCTCTGAAGGCACAGTCTCGACAGTGCTGCACAACGATGTCTCGAACTGGAGCATCAGTGTGCAGAATGCTTCCGAACTGAATTCCGGGGCGTTTCTTCCTTCGGATAACTCAGAGGACAAAGCAGAAGAACGTCAATCTATACTCAAGGCGCTGCAAAAAGGTGAATCTGTAAGTGTCTATGGATCAGTGAATAGCGATGAAATTGCTAGAAGACTAGAATGGCCCTATCCGTTTGCGGCTGCCTCTGGTATTCCGGCCAAAACCTCTGTTACAGAGTTGAAATCTTTGTTGTCGATGCAGGACCAGCCTTCTTATGATCTTCTAGAGGAAGGTGGCTATCCTGTCACCTCAACAGAAAACAATAAACGTACAGATGTGGCAGGAGCAGACAGTCTGCATTTGCGGCGTCCGAAATTTATGGAAAAGCGCAGTCTAACCCCAGCGGAGCGTGGGACAGCCTACCATACGGTTATGCAGCATATTCCGCTGGAGGGTTCTGTTGATCCTAAAGTTGTGGAAGAAACATTAGCCCGTTTGCAGAGATTAGCTATTCTAACTGCTGAGCAGGTGGAGGCGGTATCCCCCGATCAGATAGAGACTTTTTATACGAATGAGCTTGGTCGTAGATTAATAGATTCTTCTTGGAAGCTTAGAGAAATGCCGTTCAGTTATATGCTTCCCGCAGGTGAGGCTTATGGAGGGCTCGATTATATGAATAAAGCCGTCACAGAGCTAAGCCATGGAAATAATAATGAAGGCTTTAGTGAAGGAGTGCTGATCCAAGGGGTCATTGACTGCCTGTTCCGCGAAGAGGACCGGATTATTCTGTTAGACTATAAGACGGACTCTGTTTTAGAACATCAGGGTGGGTTAGAAGCGCTTAAGGAAAAATATCGTTTTCAGCTAGAGTTATACAGCAAGGCATTACATGATATTTTGGGAGAACCGATCAGCGAGATTTGGCTGTACTTTTTTGACGGCGGACATGCTGTGAAATTATAAATCTATTCATTACCGCATAGGAGCGGAGAAAGAGGACGAAGATGCGGATATTGCATACGGGAGATTGGCACCTCGGCCGAACGCTGGAAGGAAGAAGCCGGCAGAAGGAGCAAGAGCAGTTCATAGATGAACTGGTGGAGATCGCCGATTTTCATAAAGTGGATTTGATAATGATGGCGGGAGATGTGTATGATTCCGTTAATCCACCAGCGGCTTCAGAACAACTATTCTATGAGGCTGCTGCAAGGCTGACTTCAGGGGGCAGGCCCCTTGTTGTAATCGCCGGAAATCATGATCAACCGGAGCGCGTATCTTCAGTCTCACCGCTTGTATTAAGGCAGGGGATTACATTAGTGGGGCTTCCTACCTCAGTGCCAGTGACTGTTCATGCTGTACGCACGGGTGAGATCGCCAAAATCGCAGCTCTTCCTTATCCCTCCGAGGCGCGTCTCGGTGAACTGCTTGCAGGAGATAGCGGAGAAGAGGAGCTTCGACTGGCTTATAGTGCACGGGTTGGCAAGCTCATGCAGCTGTTGGGACGGGAATTCACGCCGCAGACTGTAAATTTGGCGATGAGCCATATTTATGTGCTTGGTGGTGTGGAAAGTGATTCGGAACGTCCAATTCAAGTGGGCGGAGCGTATACCGTTGATCCTTCTGCTTTGGCTTGTGGAGCGCAATATACTGCACTAGGTCATCTTCATCGCGCACAACGTGTCAAAGGGGAAGGAATGATCCGTTACAGCGGATCTCCGCTGGCATACAGTTTTTCTGAAGCAGGACAGGCTAAATCGGTGACGCTGATTGATGTTGCGCCGGGTGGTGAGCCAACCTTTGAAGAAATCTATCTTCGCTGTGGGCGTCCGCTTGTAAGATGGAGCTCCACAGGTGGATTGCAGGAGGTATATAACTGGCTGGATGAAGGTAGAGATGCTTCTGCTTTTATAGATTTGGAGATTCGGCTTAGTGAAGCCATGTCGATGAATGATATTCAGCGCCTGCGCAAATCACGCGAGGGGATCATTCATATTCGTCCCATCTACCCGCAAATGGAGATGGAGCTCGAACAAACTGCCCGTTCACGAATGCCGGTGCAAGAATTGTTCCGTAAATTCTATCAGCGTCAGACAGGTGGAGCGGAACCGGAAGATAAGCTAATAGAGCTGTTCTTACAGCTAACCGAAGAAGAACGGCGTCAGCCGGAGGAAGGAGAGGAGAACTAAGGTGAAGCCTATTCTATTAAAAGTAGCAGGTTTACAGAGTTATAGAGAAATGCAAGAAATAGATTTTGAAAGTCTGTGTGAGACGGGTCTGTTTGGGATTTTTGGACCTACGGGCAGCGGCAAGTCTAGCTTGCTGGATGCTATTACTTTGGCAATGTACGGGAAAGTGGAACGTGCCGTTAACGGAACACAGGGGATTATGAATCACTCTGAAGATTCACTCAGTGTAGCTTTTACCTTTGAGCTCACTTCTTCTGCAGGGGCACGTCGTTATCGTGTTGAAAGGAAGTTCAAGCGGACTGGTGAACAAACTGTCAGCAATACGATTAGCCGTTTCATTGAAATCACACCTGACGGTGATAATGTTATGGCGGATAAGCTCGCAGATGTTACGCGTTGCGTGGAAGAGCATATCGGTCTAAAAATGGATGACTTCACGCGAGCGGTTGTATTGCCGCAGGGGAAATTTGCCGAATTCCTATCGCTTCGTGGCGTAGATCGCCGGCAAATGCTGCAACGCCTGTTCCATCTGGAACAGTATGGCGATCAGCTGGCAATTAAGCTTAGTCGCCGGGTGAAGGAGAATGAGGCTGCGCTCCGCGCGCTGGAAGCGGAGCAGCAGGGTCTTGGCAGTGCAGGCAAAGGTGATGTAGAGGCAGCGGCGGAGCGCCTCGAGCAGGCCACCCTTTATGCTGCGGAATGCCGCCGAAAGCTGGAGGCGGCGCTGCAGGTCTCGGAGCGTTTCGCGCGTATACGCGAGCTCCAAGAGGAACGGACCCGCCGCGAGTTACAGCGGCAGGGGCTGCTCGCCAAGGAGGAGGAGATTCTCCTCCTTGAACAGAAGCTCGGCCAAGCTGACGAGGCCGAGGCAAGGCTTCCCGCGCTGAAAGCATGGCGCAGCGCGGAAGAAGCCTTTAAGAGCCGATTGGCCCGCGCGGAGGGCCAAGAGGTGATGGCCGCCGCCGCCGAGCAGGAGGCGGCGCGTGCCGCTGCCGTCGCGGCTGCTGCGCAGGCCGCACTTGCGGCGGAAGAGCCGGCCCTCCGGGAGGGGGTTGGCACCTACCGCCGCGCGCTCGAGCTCGAGTCCGAGCTCGGCGGCCTACGGCGCGAACTCGCGGCTCTGGGCGAGCGCCGCGAAGAGGCCTCCCGCAAGCTAGCGGAGCTGCGGGAGGGCATGGCCCGGGAGCGTGAGCTTTTGGCCAAGGGCCAAAAGCGCCAGCAAGAGCTGCAGCAGAGCTTGCAGCCGCTCGGTGTCCGCTCCCAGGAGCGGCAGTCTCTGCAAGAAGCGATGCAGAGACTGCAAGGGCTACACTCCGCCGAATCCCAGTGGGATAAGGCGGAGAAGGAGCGCCGCGAGCGTGACGCTGCACTCGCGGCTGCGCAGGCGAGACTCGCGGAGGACGAGGGCCGTCGCGAGCTGCAGGAAGCTGCTCGCGGGCAACTGATCCGCGAGGCGGCGCTGCATCAAGAGAAGCTGCTGGCGACAGAAGAAGCTGCGCGTACCACAGCGGAGCGTCTGGAGCAACATGTCAGCTCTTTGGAAGAGGCTATGAAGGATCAAGAGCTTCACAGATTGTCGTTAGCACTAGCTAAGGAGCTGGAAGAAGGACAACCCTGCCCTGTATGCGGCAGCGAGCATCATCCTGCACCTGCATTATTGCAGGATAGCTTAGAGCAACAAGAACTGGAAATGAAGCTTCAGCAAGTTCGAACATTGTCTAGACGGGCTTTGGAAGCTCGTCATCTGTTCCGTGGTCTTCGCGAACAGGATCAAGTATGGCTGGAGCAGGTATTTGGAAATGAAGTCATCGAAGCGGCAAATCACCCTGCAGCTGCAGGTTCAGAAGTAAGTAGTGCAGTTACTTCCACCGATTTAATCATTCCAGATGAAAAAGCCTTGGCAGAACTTGAAGCTGCACATTTGGGATTAAAAGGACAGTCAGGTGAAGTACGCCGAACTGCGGTACAGTGGCAGCAATCGATGCAGGAGGTCCAGCAGCTGTGCCTCAAAGAAGCGGCAGCTGTCGCAGGTGAACGGAGCTGGGTAGAAGGAATTGCTGCCAAAGCTGAGGAACTCAGCGCCCAGCTAACGGCTCTACGGCAGAACTGGACACAGCAGTTCCCGGATATGGCACCTGGAGAAGTGGAACAAGCTTACCGTGATCTGTTAGCTAAGGATGCACAAGCTGAAGAAATTAGATCTCGACTTGATATCAGTGTCAAGTTTCTGGAGGAGAAAAGTGCTTCAGTGCAGAACCTTCAAGAGACCATAACGGGGGTGGATAAAGAGCTGGCTCAGTGGATCACACAGATCGAAGGCAAGGAAGAATTGCAGCGTGAAAAAGAACAGCGTCTACTGGAGTGGACGAATGGTCGTGCTGCTGCTCCTCTTCTAGCGGAATGTGAAGGACGTCTGCAGGAATTGTTAACTGATCTGGAGACAAGCAAGCAGTCACATCTCGCAGCGGCGGAGAAGGCTCAGCATGAGGTTAAGGAAGCAGCGATTACTCGCCAGGCTGCGGAATCTGCGCGTGAACATTACGTAGCAGCTACCAGTCATTGGGAACAAAGCTTGGCTTCTTCACCGTTTAGTTCAGCCACTGAGGTTGAAGGAGCAGCGCTCACATCCGAAACAAGGGAAATGGCTTATTCCCGAGTACGTGCTCATCGTGCCGAAGAAGCTGAGGTCTCGTTGCAACTGCGTAATATTGAAGAGAAGCTTGACGGAGCCAGCTTAAGTGAAGAAGAATGGCAAGAAAGTCAGGGGATCTTAAGAGAAAGCAAGGCTGAGGATGAAGTATCTCTTCAGGCAAGAGCACGTGCAGAGCGTGATCTGGAGGACCTGCGGCATCGACATATTCGCTGGATGGAGCTTGAAGCTAAGCGGATTGAGCACGCATCTATGCAAGATCAACTCTCCAAACTACAGACGGTCTTACGTGGGAACGCCTTTGTTGAGTACATTGCTGAGGAACAATTGATGCAGGTGTGTCAGTCCGCTTCCCAGCGGCTTCGATTCCTGAGTAAGCAGCGTTATGCATTGGAGGTTGATTCGGGTGGCGGCTTTGTGATCCGTGATGACGGGAACGGCGGGGTGAGAAGACCTGTCTCAACCCTGTCTGGTGGAGAGACCTTCCTAACATCCCTTTCGCTGGCACTTGCTCTTTCAGCTCAGATCCAGCTGCGTGGGCAATATCCGTTGCAATTTTTCTTCCTAGATGAAGGGTTTGGTACTCTCGACCCAGAGCTGCTGGATACAGTGATTACTTCACTTGAAAGGTTGCATAATGACCAGCTGTCTGTCGGTATTATCAGCCACGTTCCAGAGCTTCGTGCAAGGTTGCCGCGCAAGCTGGTGGTAGTTCCTGCTGAACAAGGTGGAGGGGGATCGCGTATCCTTTTGGAAAAAATGTGAAGCATTTTAAACTGTGTGATCGATATCACAGATACAGCATCAACGCGCTGTTATAATACAGCTAAGCCGACATTACTTTAGAAACACCTCGGCGGACGTATGACCGGGAATGTACTCCTTTTCATACGTCCGCCGCCGAATCAGCTTTATAAGCTGTGAAGGGTGTTTCTCTTTTTTTGCCTTTTTAGGCCCTACGGGTATATATATAGCTCAACTTCATTTGTAAACGGATTTCATTCTGTAATAGATACAGTTTTAGAGTGTGGATGTTGAATCTTCTAGCGTCTTTCGTAATTGGTGATTATCCTGTATGATTATCTTATGATGAAGTGAAATTTCACCAATTTTTAGGAGGCAAGCACTCTATGGAGACCGTGTTTAGCAAAATTATTGAGGGTACTATTCCTTCCAAAAAAGTATTTGAGAACGAACGTATTCTTGCATTCTACGACATCGAGCCGGCTGCACCGGTGCATGTGTTGATCATTCCAAAGAAGTTCATTGCTTCTATGAATGATGTCACACCTGAGGATCTTCCGCTAATTGCAGAAATTCACAGTGTAGCGCAACAGATCGCTATCGACCTTGGGATTGCCGAATCTGGTTATCGTTTGATCAATAATTGTGGTCCAGATAGTGGACAAGCTGTGCCTCATCTTCATTATCACTTGCTTGGTGGGGCCAAGCTGGGAGCTCTTACAGGAAACTCAGCTTCTCACGCATAGTACAATCATTAAATGTTGAAGAACTTGCCAGAAAAAAAGAATAACACGAAGGTTGACACCCTATTTCCGTTTGACCTATAATGGAATTTGATAAACCGTGTTATGCTCTTGGACGGTATGGTCGGAGGGAGGGGAAACTGTGTCTGAAACGAAAGTTCGCAAAAACGAGACAATTGATGCTGCACTTCGTCGCTTTAAACGTTCCATCGCAAAAGATGGTGTCTTGGCTGAGGTGAAGAAACGCAAACATTACGAAAAGCCAAGCGTTAAGAAAAAGCTGAAGTCTGAGGCTGCTCGTAAGAGAAAGTTTTAGGAGGATTACCCACGCATGAATCTTAGCGAGAGATTGAACGAAGATATGAAGCAAGCGATGAAGAGTAAGGACAAGTTCACGCTCTCCACGATTCGAATGGTTCGTTCTACAATAAAGTATCTTGAAATAGATTTGAAGAGAACATTGGACGACAACGAAGTGCTTGATATCCTTAGTCGTGAAATCAAACAGCGCAAAGATGCCCTCCAAGAATTTGAATCAGCGGGTCGCGACGAGCTTGCCGCGAGTACGAAGGCAGAAATCGAGATTATTATTAAGTATCTTCCCGAGCAACTTTCCGAAGAAGAAATTAAAGCAATTGTACAGCAGACCATCCAGGAAACCGGTGCTTCTTCGAAAAGCGAAATGGGTAAGGTCATGAGCGCACTGATGCCTAAGGTCAAAGGTCGCGCCGATGGTAAACTCGTGAACCAAGCGGTTCAGCAATTTCTGCAATAATATAGCGCCAGCACCCCTTGTAAAAGGGGTGCTTTTCTTTGTTTTGAAACGTAATTACGCTTACAACGTAATAAAGTTTATGTGTCCCGGGTCAAGTTGAAGAAGGGAGGTAAAAACATTGAAAAGATTACGGAAAATTATGTTAGCCAGCATTCCAGTTGTTTTACTGCTATTGCTCTTAACGCCGTTTATCCCGAATGTCAGCGCTGATGTAACGGTACCAAAAGCACCAAAGGCTGCGAATGGTGAGATGAAGAAAGGCCCTGTGTTTATTATTCCGGTCGATCAGAAAATTGAAAGAGGTCTGCAAAGCTTTTTGGAAAGAGGCTTTGCCGAAGCTGCTAATTATGGAGCGGTTCTAATTGTACTGGAGGTGGATACACCGGGTGGACTGGTGAGTTCAGCAGAACAGATTGGGACGATGGTAAGAGATAGTGACATACCTACGGCTGCTTTTATTAAAGGTGATGCCGCTTCCGCAGGCAGTTACATAGCACTTAACGCAGGTGCAATCATCATGAAGCCGGGCAGCATGATCGGTTCTGCATCTCTAGTAGATAGTAGCGGCCAGAAAGTAGATGACGCGAAGATGGTCTCCTACTGGAAATCAAAAATGATTGGAGCCGCTGCTCTAAATGAGCGTGATCCTGATATTGCTGCGGGAATGGTCGATAGTAATTTGGTTGTGGATAAGCCAGATCTTGGCGTATCTAAAGCGCAGGGTGAAATTATTGCCTTGTCTAGTGACGAAGCTTTAAAAGCTGGTTATGCTGATCAAATTACAACCACTCCAGAAGAGGCGATTACTTGGTTAGGTTATACTACAGATGACATTTTTCGTGTGGAGCATACGGGTGCCGAGAAAATGTCGCAATTTCTGACGAATCCGATTATTATGACGATTTTGCTATTCATCGGGATCACAGGCATTGTGATTGAGTTGATCGTTCCGGGCTTCGGTGCACCTGGGATTATTGGGACATTAGCCTTTGTTTTATATTTTTTCGGAAATTCTGTAGCAGGGTTTGCCGGATCAGAGACTTGGCTTTTGTTCATAATCGGACTTGTCATGCTTGTGCTGGAGCTATTCGTGCCGAGCTTTGGGATATTGGGGATACTTGGTTCCGTGAGCCTTGTGGCAGGTGTCGTACGCGCAGCATACAGCTTCACACATGCATTGTTTAGTCTCGGTATCGCATTCGCGGCTGCAACAGTAGTCATTGTGATTGTGGCTGTCGCATTTAAAGAACGTGGAATTTGGAATAGGTTTATTTTAAAGGATACGCTCTCTAAAGATCAGGGATTTGTACCTGTTGAAGAAAAGTTAAGCTTAGTTGGAGCTATAGGAAACAGTATTACTCCACTTCGTCCATCCGGAACGGCTATGATTGGCGGCGAGCGAGTAGATGTCGTTACTGAAGGCAGCTTTATTAGCGTTAATGCACCGGTCTCTGTTGTAAAAGTTGAGGGCGGACGGATTGTAGTGAAGGAAATTAAGGAATAAGGTAAAAGATAAAGGGTATGGCGAATAGTAGCTCCACAATAATTTACTGGAGGTTGTAAAGTTATGGAAGCATCTTTAATTACTTTTTTGTTGATTGCGGTAGTCGTAGTCATTTTGTTGAGTGTCTTTTTAAGCTTCTTCCCGGTCATGCTCTGGATTTCTGCATTGGCGTCAGGGGTTAGGATTAGTATTATTACCCTAGTAGCGATGAGACTGCGTCGTGTAACGCCAAGTCGAATCGTTAATCCAATGATTAAAGCGACTAAGGCAGGTCTTGGACTGAATATTAATCAACTGGAGAGCCACTATCTCGCAGGTGGTAACGTAGACCGGGTGGTTAATGCGCTTATTGCAGCACAACGTGCAGATATTCCTTTGGAATTTACACGCGCAGCGGCTATTGATCTTGCAGGACGCGATGTGCTTCAGGCGGTACAAATGAGCGTTAACCCTCGTGTAATTGAAACACCAGTTGTTGCGGCTGTCGCTAAAAACGGGATTGAAGTCAAGGTAAAAGCACGTGTAACTGTACGTGCTAATATCGACCGTCTCGTGGGTGGTGCGGGTGAAGAAACAATCATTGCCCGTGTTGGTGAAGGGATTGTAACGACAGTAGGTTCAAGTGATTCACATAAAGATGTCTTGGAAAACCCGGATTTGATTTCTCGGACGGTATTGTCGAAAGGTCTGGATTCAGGTACTGCTTTTGAGATCCTTTCTATTGATATTGCGGATATCGATGTAGGCAAGAACATCGGTGCGTATCTTCAAACCGAACAAGCAGAAGCGGATAAACGTATTGCACAAGCTAAGGCAGAAGAACGCAGAGCAATGGCTGTCGCTCATGAGCAAGAGATGAAAGCGCGTGTAGTTGAGATGAAGGCGCTTGTTGTGGAAGCTGAATCTCAGGTGCCTATGGCGATGGCTGAGGCACTCAGAAATGGTCAAATCGGTGTGATGGACTACATGAACATCAAAAATATCGAGGCGGATACCCAAATGCGCGGTTCCCTCGGCAAAATGAATGATCAGGACGACAATAACCGTCCTAACAATAATAAATAAAAGGGGATGTGAATCTCCATGAGCTGGATCTATATTGTTGCGGTTATTATCTTCGCGATTGTATCCAATGTGAACAAAGCTACGAAGAACAAACCCAAAGGTACTACACGCGGAGGGATGCCGACCTTTGGTGGAGGAGACGGGAATCCTCTCCACCGTAATAAGGATGTAGACGGGAACAGAGATCAGCCAGAACAGTCTGTTAGCGGGTTTCCTGCTCCTGTTACTACATCCTCCCGTGAGTATGACGCATCACCTGCCTTTCCAGAGCCTGCGTACATCCCGACACCAGATTATTCTACTGGAGAAGGTATGTCTTTGGAGCATGCTGATGACGGAGTTGAGTTACGCACACAAAGAATGCAGGAAGAGGTCCGGCGTCTTCAATCTGCTTTTGATGGAATAGCGGGAGCAGATCCCAGGTCGAAGAAGACGAAGAGTTCATTCCCTGATACAGATGTTCAGTCAAATAGAACAGGGAATAGGGATGAGCTGCGTAATGGTGTGGTTTGGGCGGAGATTCTAGGACCTCCGCGTGCTCGCCAGCCGCATTCCTCCCGAAGATCGTAATTTTCGGTCAAGTAACAATTAAGCCTTAGCTTTCTTATCTTAACGATAGGAAAGCTGAGGCTTTTTTTATGTTTTTTATACCTGAAAGGTGCTCCTTTATGAGTTCTTCTCATAAACAAAAGCGTTGCCGCATAAGGTGTACAGAAGGCAGGAAGGGGGAGCGTCTACTTATGACCCGTATTGGCCGCAGGCTGCGGGGATGGACAAACGGGGTGTTGGATTTACCACAGGACTTACTACAGGAAATGCCCCGGATCACCCTGATCGGCAATAAGGAACTGTATATCGAGAATCATCGCGGCGTGCTGCATTTTTCCTCGGGCCAGCTTAAGCTCGCGTTAGCTAAAGGATCGCTTGAAATCACAGGCGAGGATCTTGTCATTCGCAATATTCTTGGTCAGGAGCTGGCAGTAGAAGGCATTATCGGAGAGATCAGATATAAAGAAAGCGAGGGGAAATCATGAAGGAACCACCTCTTTCATCACTGCGGGGATTCGTTACACTGCATGTGACGGGGCCTCAGGTGGAGAGATTCATTAATGTCATTTCTGAAGCAGGTATAGTGATTTGGGATGTGAGGCCCGCTGAGGGCGGCGCTTCCCTTAAGCTGCTTCTGAATGATTTTTATGTCCTCCGTCCGATTTTAAAGAAGACAGGCTGTCGGATGCATGTTACAGGAAGAAGCGGACTGCCTTTTTTGATGGCGCGGCTTTGGAAACGTAAATTTTTTGGCATGGGAATATTGATATTCGGGATTATGCTCTTTATGTTATCTACGATGGTATGGAGCATTAGAGTCGAGGGGAATGAAAAAATTGCCTCCGAGGATATATTGGCAGCTGCTCGCCAGGAGGGGGTGTATCCTTTTCAATGGATATGGCGTCTGGATGAGCCGGACAAGCTCTCTAAGGGGCTCCTGGCCCAATTACCCGGCGTTTCATGGATAGGGGTGCAGCGGACGGGGACGAGCATTAAAATTCAGGTGGTAGAATCTAAACAGCCGGATATCAAACCTCTGCTTAGTCAGAGGCATTTGATTAGCAGAACAGATGCGGTGGTAACTGAAATATATGCGGAGCAGGGCAGACCGGTTGTAGCGCGTAACTCACGGGTTAAAAAAGGGGATATCCTGATCTCGGGTGCTTTAGGCGACGAAGAGAATGTACAGTACGTGGTGGCTAAAGGTGAGGTTAAGGGTCTAGTGTGGCATGAATACAATATAGAGGTGCCTCTTACAACAACAAATAGCTCATATACAGGGGAGCGTAAGGACCGAACCTATCTGGTGCTTGGTAAATGGGCTATCCAGCTATGGGGTTATGGCGATTCTCCTTTTGAGAAATCACGAACACTTACTGAGCATGATCCGCTGTCCTGGCGGTCCATTAAGCTGCCGCTGGGCCTAATGACTGAGAAAGAAATGGAGATTAGTGAAACAAGTGAGACATTAACTCCAGAGGCTGGATTTGAAAAGGGAATAGAGCGAGCGAAGAATGATATTTTGGCACGTTATGGCGTTGATAGCGTCATCAAAAGTCAAAAAGTTTTGCATGAGAAGAAAGAGAATGGTAAAGTTTATATGAAAGTGATCTTTGAAGTAGAAGAAAAAATTTCCGAAGAACTGCCAATAGTAAACAATTGAGGAGAATGAGGCTACTTGTCAGAACAGACTGCAAGCATTCGTATTACTTTGCAAAATGCGGGAGAAGCGCAATCGCTGTTCGGCCCGCAAGATGGATTCCTAAAAATCATCGAGAGTGAAATTCCTGCTATTATTGATTCCCGTGAAGCAGAGTTAACGATACGTGGTGCGGAGCGGGAAGTAGACATGCTGGGACAATTGTTTAATGTGTTGCTGTCCCTCATTCGGAGCGGTTACATACTTACTGAACGTGATGTGCAGTACGCTGTGGAGCTGGCGAAAGACTTTCGAGTCGATCAATTGCTCGATTTGTTCAAGGGAGAAATTACAACAACTTTTCGTGGAAAGCCTATCCGTGTCAAAACGATTGGCCAGAAGCATTATGTGACAACGATCAAGAAGCGTGATATTGTATTCGGAATCGGTCCTGCAGGAACGGGTAAGACCTACTTGGCGGTAGTGCTTGCAGTTACGGCACTTAAAGAAGGTTCTGTTAAGCGTATCATTCTTACGCGCCCAGCAGTAGAAGCAGGAGAGAGTCTAGGGTTCCTCCCAGGGGATTTGCAAGAAAAGGTAGATCCATACCTCCGTCCGTTATATGATGCCTTATACGACGTTATGGGGCCCGATCAGGTGGCTAAGGCACTTGAACGGGGGTTGATTGAAATTGCTCCGCTCGCTTATATGCGTGGTCGTACGCTGGATGATTCATTTATTATTTTGGATGAAGCCCAGAATACAACGCCTGAGCAAATGAAAATGTTTTTGACTCGACTCGGCTTCGGGTCCAAAATGGTGATTACGGGTGACGTTACCCAGATTGACCTGCCTCGCGGCAAGAAATCCGGTTTGATTGAGGCTAAAGCGATTTTATCCGGCATAGAAGAACTCGGTTTTGTTTATTTTGCGGAGCAGGATGTAGTACGGCATTCCCTGGTGCAGAAAATTATCGTTGCCTATGACCGCTCTGCCGAAAACCTCCAATAAAGGGGATTGTCTTCATGGCTTCAAAGCAACCATCTAAATTAAGCGGATTTGTATATACGAACAACGGATGGAAGTATAGCGCGGCGACACGCTATGCTCTTTTCCTGTTACTCGGACTTGTGTTCTACTTCAGTCTGTCGCCCGATCTACTGCCTAAGCGGTACGATATTAAAGAGAATACGCTCAGCGCGAAGGAGATAACAGCGCCTAAGCAAATTTTGGACAAGAAGGCAACACTAAAGGCAGCGGAAGAAGCAGCCGAAGGTGTATCTCCTAAGTATAAAATTATCCCGATGCGGGCCGATAATCTTGTGACATCACTGCTGGACCGGATTGATCGCCTGAATCAGGATGACCTGATTTCGCAAAGTGATAAAACTGAAATTTATCGTGATGAAATCCCGCAGAGAGCCAGTGATTTTATTTTGAATTTCATAGCCTCAAATCGGGGCGGAGGCACTTATTCCGATCATCTTTTGGAAGAAATGCAATCTGTCATAAAAGAGCAGACCTATGTCATTCCAGATGAAACTTACATTAAGATTCCGCGACTGACCTCTCAGGACATTATCGAAATGAAGCCTGTCGCTCGTGATATTGTGACTAGGCTGATGAACGATCAAATCACGGACGCCCAGACTGCGCGCGCCAAAGTGGCGGAGCAGGTCAGTATCAGCTCTCTGAGTCAGCGTACGGCGCGTGAGGTTGTGCAAGAGTTAGTCCGGCTCGTTATTACAAGCAATAAGTTCTATGACGAAGATGCAACGAAGGAAGCGAAGGTACAGGCTCGTGAGAACACACCTGATGTGTTTATTGAGCAAGGGGACGTTCTTGTCGCTAAAGGGCAAAAAATCACCCCTGAGCTGTACGCCCTTTTGGATGAGAATGGCTTGCTAAGCAATGAGGTCAACTATTGGCCTCAAGTTGGATTGTTATTACTTGCTACCATGCTATCTGCAGGTCTGATGGTGTTTATCCGTTACTCTGGCGGAACTGCGGGCTTCAAGTATAATAATTCCCAGTTATTAATGCTGGTGCTTGTGTTTGTTATTACGATCATCTCCATGCGATTGACCGCAATTTTGCAGACGGATGTCCATTCCTATCTCGGGTATCTGGCACCGGTAGCTATCGGCGCTATGCTGATCACGATGCTTCTGGATATGACATTAGCGTATTTCTGTTCAATTCTGATCAGTATACTCGCCAGTATCATTTTGAATGTTCAGCAGAATTCGGTGTTTGATTTTACCTTTGGCTTCTTTTCAATTGTTGTTTGTTATGTAGCTATTTTTGCCACTCATCGTGCAGGCCAGCGTTCCACATTATTAAAAGGCGGGATTATGGTATCCCTTTTTGGCTGTGTGACCGTCTTTATGCTGACCCTCTTAGCTGGTGGTGAATGGAAAGATGTAAGCACGCTGTATGCCGTTGGTTTTGCTTTTGCGAGTGGACTTTTGACTGCAGTGCTTGTGATTGGTCTGATGCCTTTCTTTGAAGCTACCTTTGGCATTCTATCTGCCTTGAAGCTGGTAGAGTTGTCTAATCCGAACCATCCCTTATTGCGCAAGCTTCTTACGGAAACACCAGGAACCTACCACCATAGCGTAATGGTAGGTAACCTGTCAGAAGCGGCCGCAGAAGCGATTGGAGCAGATGGCTTATTGTGCCGGGTAGGATCGTATTATCATGATATTGGTAAAACAAAACGTCCGTTTTATTTTATTGAAAATCAGAATAATATGGAAAACCCACATGACTCTATTGAACCGAAGCTTAGTAAATCTATCATTGTAGCTCACGCCCGCGATGGGGTGGAAATGCAACGAGAATATAAGCTGCCCAAACCGATTCGTGATATAGCTGAGCAGCATCATGGGACGACGTTCCTGCATTATTTTTACCATAAAGCCCTGAAGCTAGCGGAAGAAAAAGGTGTAGAGCCTGATTTTACCGAGGAAGATTTCCGTTATCCTGGCCCTAAAGCCCAGTCGAAGGAATCGGCTGTTGTAGGAATTGCCGACAGTGTTGAAGCTGCGGTGCGATCCTTGCGCAAACCAACCGTCCTTCAGGTGGAAACGATGATTGAGAAGATTATTAAAAGTCGACTGGATGATCATCAGTTTGACGAATGTGATTTAACGATTAAAGAATTGGACATTATTGCACGGACGCTGAAAGAAACGGTCATGGGGATTTTCCATTCACGGATCGAATACCCAGAAGATGTGCGTAAGCCGAAAAAAGAGGAAGGGGCAGCTAACCCATGAGTTTGGAGATCGTTTGGGATAACGAGCAAGAAGAATACGAGATAATGGACGATCTCATAGCACTGCTGGAGAGCATTTTGCAAAAAGCAGGTGAAGCGGAAGGGATCGATCAGGGAGAGGTTGCGCTTACTTTTGTCGATAACACTCGTATTCATGAGTTGAACTTGGAATACCGGGGAATTGACCGTCCGACGGATGTACTTTCTTTTGCGATGAATGAAAGCGGAGAGGACGAGCTGGACATTATATACGAAGTAGAAGAAGGCGAAGCGCTGGAAGATGTTCCGGATGTACTGGGAGATATCATCATTTCCGTAACTCGTGCTCAGGAGCAAGCGCAGGAATATGGTCATTCGCTGGAGCGTGAGCTTGGTTTCCTCTTTGTGCACGGGTTTCTGCATTTGTTAGGATATGATCATCAGGATGAAGCTTCAGAGGCTGAAATGATGTCTAAGCAAGAGAAAGTACTAGCTCAGGTTGGGTTGACTCGCTAATGGTGAAGAACACGGCGGTAGGACATAAGAAGTTCTGGCACTCTTTTCGGTTTGCATCGCAAGGCATCGTGTCGGCATTCAAATCCGAGCTTAACATGAAGGTGCATTGCTGTTTGGCTGTGGTTGTACTTGTTGCCGCTGCCGTGTTCAGACTTCCGCTGGTCAGTTGGATGTTGCTGCTCTTCTCCATCACGCTTGTCTTAACCGCCGAGTTGCTCAATACAGCAATTGAAGCGACGGTAGACCTGATCTCGCCGGAGATTCACCCACTGGCTAAGAGGGCAAAAGATACCGCCGCAGGAGCTGTGCTTCTTACGGCGGTGTTTGCTGTCTTAGTCGGGGTCTATGTTTTTTACCACCCGGTGATGGACTGGATTACCGGACTTATGTCATAATCAGGTTACAATTCAATTCAGGGGAGAGGCGGACCCGCGTTTTGCGATTCCGCCTCTTTGGCTACTGGATGTTTAGGATGCGAGTTTTGTACGAAGAAAATTCAATGAAGTAATGCTAACAAAACTAAGTGGATGCTTTCGAAGCAAGTTTTGTACGAAGCAAATCAGTGAAGTAATGCTAACAAAACTTTAGGAGGACCCAAATATGGATTCCGCTCTTCTTATGCAAGAAGCGATTAAAGCACGTGCTAAGGCATATATTCCTTACTCCCGATTCGGAGTTGGAGCCGCCCTCCTTGATCAGGATGGTCATATTCATCACGGATGTAATGTAGAAAATGCTGCTTTTGGCCCAACCAATTGTGCAGAGCGGACTGCGTTATTCCGTGCCATTGCCGACGGTCATGCTATCGGTTCTTTCAAGGCAATTGCCGTTGTTGCCGATTCCGATGGCCCCGTATCTCCTTGTGGTGTATGCCGCCAAGTTCTGATTGAGTTGTGTTCACCAGACATGAAGGTTATCCTTGGAAACATGAAGGGCGATATTGTTGAGACCACGGTGGGAGAATTACTTCCCGGCGCTTTTGGTCCCGTAGATCTGAAGCAAGGACAAGCTCCAGAATAAAATGAGGGTTTGATTTAATGCCTGTTTAAAGGCGAATCAGGTATAGTTAGACGAAGGTTGCTACTTTAATTGCACAATGTACAGTTAAATGCTACTCTTTCGCACAAAAATGAAATTAGTTGCAGATAGTGCAATTAAATTTATGATATAGTCTATATTTGGCTCTTAAGACAGGATTTAATTGCACAGAATACAACTAAAACACCAAAACATAAATTCAAACTCAAATTAGTTGTACAAAGTACAATTAAAATTGTGCAGTCATCATCAATTAAGCTAGAATGATGCAAATTATGTGTTGTTAGAGTAACATTACGAGGTGAGCGCCGCGGCGAAGCCGCTAGCGATTCTTTGCACATCGTAACTTGAAACCCTGCCTGTAAGCTGCATCTCAGTAATCTTTATCCATGGTGAGCTTAATGCGAACCGTGTGAATAAGCGACAGTGAAGCGTGTCCCCGATAGGGGACGAAAGCGCTCATGCACGACCGTTTCTAATCCCGCCGAACGTTGCAGGTACGCCTATTTCCGGGTGTCCAGAGGGCCGGGGCCCCTGGGGTCCCCCTTGGCTAAGGGGGATTTAGGGGGATCGAAAAAGCTTTAAAAAAGATTGAATGATTGAAAAAGATTGAACTAGAAGGAAAGTATGGAAGGAAGATAATATGAAATTCAAATCAGGCTTTGTCGCAATTATCGGCAGACCGAACGTAGGCAAATCGACACTCATGAACCAGGTTATTGGACAGAAGATTGCAATCATGTCGGATAAGCCACAGACCACTAGAAACAAAATCCATGGGGTCTATACAACGAATAATTCGCAAATCGTGTTCCTGGACACACCAGGTATTCATAAAAGACAGTCCAAGCTAGGCGACTACATGAACCAAACTGCAATGAGCACGCTGGGTGAAGTTGAGGCTGTGCTGTTCCTTGTGGATGCTGCAGATGGTTTGGGCGGTGGAGACCGATACATTGCTGAGCAATTAAACGGACTTAAGACGCCAGTTATTCTTGTACTCAACAAGATCGATAAAATAGAGCCGGAAGCATTGCTCCCACTTATGGCTCAGTATAACAAGCTGCATAACTTTGCTGAAATCATTCCAATTTCTGCCAAGATGGGTAGCAATGTTAACACGCTGTTAGAGCAAGTCGCTAAGTATTTACCAGAAGGTCCGCAATACTACCCAGAAGATCAAATTACGGATCACCCTGAGCAATTTGTGTGCGCAGAACTAATTCGTGAGAAGATTCTGCATTTGACGCGCGAAGAAGTACCGCATTCCATTGCTGTGGCTATCGAAGATATGAGGGTTGAGCCGAATGGTGTTGTGCATGTGTCTGCCGTTATTTTTGTTGAACGTGATTCTCAGAAGGGGATCATTATTGGTAAGCAAGGTGCGCTGCTGAAAGAGGTTGGCAGACGTGCTCGGACTGACATTGAGAACCTTTTGGGTTCGAAGATTTTTCTGGAGCTATGGGTAAAAGTGAAAAAAGACTGGCGTAATCAGGACCGCGTTCTGCGGGATTTGGGCTTCCATAAAGACCTTTAAGATCTTTATCCGTCATTCCTCGTTTGGCAGGAATTGCAAGGATAGAACCTGGCTCATCGCACATCCTAATTCTTGAAGAGACATCGTCTTTCCCAAGAAAGGATGAATACGAATGCGAAACTTTTCGTGGAAGTATTTTGCAATGACAGGAGACGTCGATGCTTACCTGCTATACAAGGAAGCTGGCTATCCACTTGAAGACAGTGGATTACAGCTAGTGGAAGAAGAGAAGGTCTGTGATGAAGAAGCGCAATAAGGACTGGTTGCTTGCCGAATGGTTGGGGGAAGAGGCATGCTACACAGGGTGGAAGGGATCGTCATCCGCAGCATGGACTACGGCGAGGGGAACGCAATTATTACGCTTTGCACCGAGAACGCCGGGAAAGTAGGAATTCTGGTACGAGGTGCTAAGAAGGTTAAGAGCCGCCATGCTGCCCTGATCCAGCTGTTCACCGTCGGGGAATTTGTTTTTTTTAGAAATAACGGAGGTCTTGGAACGCTGAATTCCGGCGAGATCACGAAGTCTCACCACCCTCTGCGTGAGGATTTGATTAAAGCAGCATATGCATCATACGCTTGTGAACTGCTTGATAAAGTCCTGCATGATGAGGAGACGGGGAGCTTCTGGTTTCGCCAGCTTACGGCCTGCTTGAACGCACTTGAAGAAGATAAGGAACCTGGAGTTATCATAAATGTTTATGAAATGAAGATTTTGCAAGCAGCCGGTTATGGTCCAGAGTTCGACACCTGTGTGATATGTGGAGCAGAAAAGCCTGATGAACAACTGCTGATAAGCCCTCGCCTTGGTGGAGCACTCTGCCGCAGCTGTAAACATAATGATCCTCCAGCAATGGAGGTCTCTGCTCGTGCGTTGAAATTACTACGCTTATTCGCCAGACTTGATCTAACTAGATTAGGGAATGTGGATGTCAAAGAAAGCAGCCGTGATGAGCTAAAAAAAATTATGCGTGCCTTTATGGATGTGCAGCTTGGATTAAAGCTAAAATCACAGAATTTCCTGGATCAGCTCGACAAGTACAAGATTTGACGAAATCTGATTTTTCCGTTACTATAGGAACAGTTTAATTATAAGATTATCGCCGTTTTGCTCCACTTCGGGAGAACGTGCATTGATCGGGAAAGTAATGAGCGATATTGTCGCGATTCAGCGAGCTGGGGGTAGTGAGAGCCTGGCGGGACAATGTTCATGAACATGGCACCCGGGAGTACGGATATGGCGAATGAAAGTGGATTTCGTTCTTGTCTTTAGCAAGTGATATTGCTGAATCAAGGAATGGAATCAAGTAGGGTGGAACCGCGGGAGAATAAGTTAAGCTCTCGTCCCTATGTCTGTTAATCAGGCATGGGGGCGGGGGTTTTTTGTTGCTGTCAGGAGCGAAAAATGCCGCCTCCATGGTAAGAAGTTTTAAGCAAGATGAACTAAAAAACTTGTAAAGCGAAGGAGACGGTATTATGAACTTTCAGCAGATGATTTTGACGCTGCAGCAGTTCTGGGCTGAACAGAACTGTATTATCGTACAGCCTTATGACACTGAAAAAGGCGCCGGCACGATGAACCCTATGACATTTTTACGCTCACTAGGTCCTGAACCATGGAGAGTTGCGTACGTAGAGCCTTCACGTCGCCCATCCGATGGACGTTATGGGGAGAATCCGAACCGTCTGTATCAGCATCATCAATTTCAAGTCATTATCAAACCATCGCCTGATAACATTCAAGAGATTTACTTGGATAGTTTGAAAGCACTCGGCATTGATCCGCTCTTGCATGATATCCGTTTTGTTGAGGATAACTGGGAGAACCCTTCACTGGGTTGTGCAGGTCTAGGATGGGAAGTATGGCTAGATGGTATGGAAATCACTCAGTTTACGTACTTCCAACAGGTCGGTGGAATTGAGGCCAATCCAGTTGCCGTAGAAATTACTTACGGAATGGAGCGGCTAGCATCCTACATTCAAGATAAAGAAAATGTATTTGATCTTGAATGGGTTAGCGGCATGACTTATGGTGATGTTTTTCATCAACCGGAGTTTGAACATTCTACTTACACCTTTGAAGTATCTGATGTAAAAATGCTATTTTCACTGTTCAACATGTACGAAGAAGAAGCGCGTAGAGCGATGGAGCAGCATCTTGTGTTCCCTGCCTATGATTACGTGTTGAAATGCTCACATAGCTTTAATCTGCTGGATGCACGTGGAGCCATCAGTGTTACTGAACGGACTGGATTTATTACCCGAGTGCGTAATCTTGCCCGCTCTGTAGCGGCAACATATCTTGAGGAACGCGAGAAGCTTGGCTTCCCGCTGCTGAAGAAAGAAGGTGCTGACCGTGTCTAAAGATATCCTGTTTGAGATCGGTCTGGAGGAAATTCCTGCACGTTTTATCCGCGCTGCGATGGAACAGCTGCAAGATAGAACATCCAAGTGGTTGGATTCTGCACGGATTACCCATGCTGGAGTTACTGCTTATGCAACGCCACGTCGTCTCGCTGTTTTTGTTAAGGATGCGGCTGAGAAGCAAGAGGATATCAGCGAAGAAGTCAAAGGACCATCACGCAAAATCGCACTGGATGCAAACGGAGACTGGAGCAAAGCTGCTTTAGGATTTGCCCGTAGTCAGGGTGTATCTCCGGAGCAATTTACGTTCAAAGAGTTAGCTGGAGTAGAGTATATATATGCTACTAGAAATAGTGCTGGGGTAGAGACAGCTTCGCTTCTTTCAGAAGGGCTTTTAGGGATTGTAAATGCGATGACTTTTCCGAAAAACATGCGTTGGGGAGCTTACGATTTTAAATTCGTGCGTCCGATTCGCTGGTTAGTTGCTCTTTTCGGGAAAGATATTATTGATTTGGAAATTACGGATGTAAAAGCGGGTAATGTGAGCCGTGGACATCGTTTTCTGGGTACAGAGACTGTAATTTCGGAGCCTGCACAATATGTTGAGAGCATGCGTGCGCAGCATGTCCTTGTAGACGTGAAGGAACGGGAAGAATTGATCCTGAAACAAATCAATCAATTGGCTGAAGAAAAAAGCTGGACGATTGCGATCAAAGAGGATCTTTTGGAGGAAGTACTGTTCCTAGTTGAAACACCAACCGTGTTGTTCGGAACCTTCGACCCATCTTTCTTGAACATTCCACAGGATGTGCTGATTACTTCGATGCGTGAGCATCAGCGGTATTTCCCGGTATTTGATGCAGCGGGCAAACTTCTGCCTTTCTTCGTAACGGTGCGTAACGGGAATGCAGTATCTTTGGATGTTATTGCTAAGGGTAATGAGAAGGTACTCCGTGCTCGTCTATCAGATGCCAAATTCTTCTATCAAGAAGATCAAAAGATGAAGATTGATGATGCACTAGCCAAATTGGAGAATATCGTCTACCATGAAGAGCTTGGCAGTGTTGGAGATAAAGTGCGTCGTATTCGCCAAATCTCCGATCGTCTTGCTGTAAAGTTGGGATTGTCTGATATAACCCTTTCTGAAGTAAGTCGGACTGCTGATATTTGCAAATTCGACCTTGTGACTCAAATGGTTTATGAATTCCCAGAACTTCAAGGCACCATGGGTGAAGATTATGCACGCAAAGCAGGAGAACCTGAAACTGTGGCAAAAGCAATCTTCGAGCATTATCAGCCAAGGTTCGCGGGTGATGCAGTACCATCGACGGATGCCGGTTCAGTTGTCAGCATTGCGGACAAGATCGATACGATTGTAGGTTGCTTCTCTATCGGTATTATCCCAACAGGCTCTCAGGATCCTTACGCACTGCGTCGCCAGGCTGCAGGGATTGTTCAAATCGTGCTGGAGCATAAATTGCCGATTACGCTGCGCGAGATTTTTGAAGCAGCGATTGAAATTCATAAAAATTCAGGGAATTCGAAACATTCTGACGATGAACTACGTATAAACCTGTACGAGTTCTTCGGTCTGCGTGTTAAACGACTTTTATCCGACAATGTACGCTATGATGTTGTGGACGCTGTTACAGCAGCTGGCTTTGACAACGTGGTAGATGTTGTGGGCAGAAGCCGTGCGCTTATGGGTACTGTGTTAGACCAAGCAGACTTTAAAATTACAGTAGATTCACTCACTCGTGTCAGTAATTTGGCAGCTAAAGCAACCAGTGAAGTGATTGATCCTTCTTTACTTAAAGAAGATGCTGAGCTGAAGCTGTACAATACATGGCAGGAATTACACACACCGTATCTTGAAGCGATGTCCGCGAATAATGCCGAAGAAGCACTCCGTATTCTCTCGGGTCTAAAAGATGCTGTTACAGCATTTTTCGATTCCGTTATGGTTATGGCAGAGGATGAGCAGGTACGTGCTAACCGTTTAGCTTTGCTAGCTGGTATTGATGCTGACTCCAAGGCGTTTGCTGATTTTGGCAAGCTCGTTTGGTAAACGACTTAGCACCGAAGTTCCCGGCTGAATTCAAGATTCGACATTTGATTAAAGGACAGCTTTTTGAACAACATCTATAAGAAAAGTTTGTGTCTTATGGTATAGAATGTTGGTTTGGGGTATAAATATACGGAACGGTGCCAATGCGTCATTTGACATCCGTTCCGTATTTATGCATAGAAAGAAGGATTTCTTGCGGTAAGGGCGTATATATATTACACAGGAAATTGGTGATGATCATGGAGAAGAAGTCCCGGTCTAGAACTATAGTCGTGGATGGGGATGCTTGTCCGGTCAAAAAAGAGATTGCTGAAGTTGGCCGCGCCTTTGGTGTGCCGGTACTGATGGTATCTTCTTATGACCATGCACTGAAAGCTGAAGAGGGTGTAACGGTTGTGCAGGTGGACCGGGGAGATCAGAGCGCCGATCTATATATTGCCAATCATATTTCTGCTGGAGATGTGGTATTGACTGGGGACTATGGTCTCGCAGCACTTGCGCTCGGGAAACGTTGCAGTGTTCTTTCTTTTCGTGGCCAGGAATATGACGATTCCAAAATGGATTTTATGTTGGAAGGCAGGCATGCCAGGGCCGTGGAACGAAGACGGGGACATTATTCTAAGGGTCCAAAACCTATAACGGCAGAAGAAAAAATATATTTTCAACATAAAATGACAAAACTTTTAATACTTTTGCAGGAGAATGTGGAGCAATAGCGAATTATATTTATTTGTTAAGAATTGAAGGTGGTTGAAGTGGCTAGCGGACACGGGAATATTCCGGAAGAAGTTATCGAAAGCGTGCTTGCACGTCATGATATTGTCGATACAGTCGGTAAGGTAGTCCATTTGTCCAAGCAGGGGAAATATTTATGGGGCCTCTGCCCGTTCCATTCGGAGAAAACCCCTTCCTTTACAGTTACCCCCGACCGGGGAGTATTTCATTGCTTTGGCTGCGGCATGGGTGGAAATGCCATCAAATTTAGGATGGAAATCGAAGGATTAACCTTCCCCGAAGCCGTCAAAATAATGGCTGAAGAAAGTGATATTCCCGTTCCTGAAGGTAAGGGAGGCCTAATGTCTCCTCCTGATCCGGAACGCGATCGGTTGATTCAAGCTTATGAATGGTCTGCAAAGTTTTATCATTACTTGCTGAAGAATACGGAACACGGCAAAGCCGCAATGGAGTATTTAAGAGCCCGGAACTTCAGCGATAAAATGATTGACCAGTTTCAGATCGGATATGCTCCGGACCGCTGGGATACTTTGCTACAATTTTTGGAGAAACGGAATTTTGACCTTGCTGAGATGGAGAAAGGTGGACTCTTGTCTGCCCGAGGTGAGGGTAAAGGCTATATAGACCGTTTCCGTGGTCGGATTATTTTTCCGATTGCGAACCGCACAGGCAAGGTGATTGCGTTTGCCGGAAGAATTTTTGGTGAAGGACAACCCAAGTATCTTAATTCTCCAGAGAGTAGATTGTTTAACAAAAGCCGGATTTTATACAATTTGCACCAGTCTAAAGCATCCATCCGCAAAACGCGGCAAATCGTCCTCTTTGAAGGATACGGAGATGTCATTTCGGCCTGGGAAGCAGGTGTGCATAACGGTGTAGCAACAATGGGAACATCTTTAACTGAAAGTCATGTAGCACTGATGAAGAGTCTGGCCGATGAAATTGTACTGTCTTATGACGGTGACCGGGCAGGACAAGCAGCTGCTATGAAGTCCATTCCAATGCTTGAAGGCAGTGGCTTGCGTGTAAAGATCGCCTTACTGCCAAGCGGACTCGATCCAGATGAATTCATCTCAATGCATGGTGGAGAAAGGTTTATGGATCAGGTTATTGATTCAGCGGTTTCATCCATAAAATTTAAGCTTATATATCTGAAAAAAAACCATATACTCCTAGAGGAAGATGGCAAAATTGCCTACGTCAAAGAAGCTTTGGAGGTCATTGCTTCGTTACATTCCTCGACAGAGAGAGAGGTTTACCTAAGGGAAATCGCTTCTGAGCTGGAACTTTCATATGATAGTTTGAAGCAGGATTGTAATTTACTTAGGGCATCGATGCAAAAAAACATCCCTGAAGGGGATAATAACGACAAAAGGTGGAATAATGGTAGGCATAAAAAAGGGCAAGTGCAGACACCAACTTTGCTGCCCGCTTATCATGTTGCGGAACGGCGTCTACTGTCCTTTATGATTCAGGACCCGGAAGCCGCCACGTATGTGGGCGAACGCCTCGGAGAAGATTTCAACATCGATGATCATGCGGCAATTGCCGCTTATCTATATGCCTATTACGCGCAAGGCAAACCACCCGGCATTAGTCGGTTTCTATCATCGCTTCAGGATGATCGTCTAGAGAAAACTGCTACATCAATTTCCATGATGGATACACCTCCAGACTGGAATATGCAGGTGCTGGATGATTGTATCCGTGAAGTACGGAAATACCCACTGCAGCGCAAGATGGATCAGAAGCGTGAAGAGATGATTCAGGCGGAAAAGTCAGGTGACTTTTTGCGTGCGGCACAAATAGCAAGTGAGATTATAGCCCTAGAGAGACAATGAAATGTTGACAGGATGTACCTAGGGAGGAGGGAGTCGAATTATGGCGAACGATCAGCATACTGAATTGGAAGCAGAATTTACTTTGGATCAGGTTAAGGATCAGCTTATTGAGCAAGGCAAGAAAAGATCATCATTGCTATACAAAGATATTATGGAGAAATTATCGCCGTTTGATCAAGACCCCGAGCAAATGGAGGAGTTCTATGAACAACTCAGTGATTTGGGGATTGAAGTTGTAAACGAGAACGATGAGGAGGTTAACAGCCTCCGGCCAAATGAGGACAATGAAGACAAAGAGGGCGATGAGTTCAGCTTTGATGATGATTTGTCACTGCCGCCAGGGATTAAGATTAATGACCCTGTCCGTATGTATCTAAAAGAAATTGGACGCGTTCCGCTGTTGTCGGCTGACGATGAAGTAGAGCTTGCTATGCGGATTAAGAATGGTGACGAGGAAGCCAAACGTCGTCTCGCTGAAGCGAACCTACGTCTTGTAGTAAGTATTGCTAAACGTTATGTTGGACGCGGTATGCTGTTCCTTGATCTGATTCAGGAAGGTAACATGGGTCTGATCAAAGCGGTAGAGAAATTTGACCATAACAAAGGGTTCAAATTTAGTACGTATGCAACTTGGTGGATTCGTCAGGCTATTACCCGCGCGATTGCGGATCAGGCACGTACGATTCGTATTCCTGTACACATGGTCGAGACGATCAACAAGCTGATTCGTGTCTCTCGTCAATTGCTGCAAGAACTGGGACGTGAACCTTCGCCAGAGGAAATTGCGGCTGAGATGGAGCTGACGGTTGAGAAAGTTAGAGAAATCATGAAGATTGCCCAAGAGCCAGTATCGCTCGAAACACCGATCGGTGAAGAAGACGATTCTCATCTGGGAGATTTCATTGAGGATCAGGAAGCCTTGGCTCCTGCGGATGCAGCAGCTTATGAACTGCTGAAGGAACAGCTGGAGGATGTACTGGACACGCTCACGGAGCGTGAAGAGAATGTACTTCGTCTGCGTTTTGGCCTAGATGATGGCCGGACGAGAACACTTGAAGAAGTGGGCAAAGTGTTCGGTGTTACCCGCGAACGGATTCGCCAGATTGAAGCTAAAGCATTGCGTAAGCTTCGTCACCCTAGCCGCAGTAAACGGCTTAAGGATTTCCTTGAATAGTATTTCATGAACTGGACCTTCTGCTGCTCAGTAGCAGGAGGTTCTTTTATTTGAATTACGACCCTAAAAGTGCTGACCCTGTGTATCTGGAAAGAAGGATGAGCCAGTGAATTTGGAAAAACGCGAAATTATTATAAAAGAGATTCAATATTGGAGAAACAACAGATTGCTACCAGAGCAATATTGCGACTTCTTAACCAACCTGTATGATGATGAAGCTGCGGCGAAGGATAGAAATCCGATTTCGCTGAAGAATCTACAGCAGGGAAACATCAAAATTTGGCTGTTTGGTTTTGGAATTATTTCCTTGATTTTCTTGATTAGTCTTTATTTTAGCGTTTTTCCCTGGCCTTTGCAACTTGCAACAGCACTATCCGTATTAATTATTTGTTATGGATACTCAGCGGTTTACAGGACCCGAAATCATGTTATTAGTCTTATCCTGGCGGGGCTGGGCAGTGTGTTATCGCTTGGTTTTGGGCTATGGCTGATTGCTTTGCATGATCTTGATCCTCAGCTCTGGAGACCGATTCTGATTGGGGCTTGCGGCTTGTTATGGTGTATTCTGGGATTTGTGCTCCGTATAGGCTTGCTGCAGTATTGCGGTTATGCTTTTTGGGCCTTATTATATGCGGGATTCTTCGGTGGAAAACGCCCTGAGGCTTCGATGCTAGAGCTTGAGCTCTTATGGCTTCCACTCTGTGTAATGATGGTGTGGCTGAGCTGGCTATTACATCACAAAGTTAAAGGCGTTGCCAGTGTTTTTTTTGCAGTGGGAGTATCACTATGGATGATGCCGGAACTCGATGCTCTTTTATTGAGGCAGGATTATCCACAGTGGATTTCGTTTATGCTAATTCTAAAAATTGCGGTAGGCTTGGCCCTGCTGTTCTTGTTTCGAAAAAAATGGATAACGTGGGTGGCAATATGAACAATGTGAAATTATCAGATCGACTTCAGCAATTGCTGGAACAAATTCCGCAAGGAGGCAGGTTGGCAGACATCGGCTCTGATCATGCTCTGCTTCCTGTGGCTGCTGTAGAAAGCGGTAAGGCTGTATTCGCAGTAGCAGGTGAGGTAAACCCGGGTCCCTTTGAGGCTGCTTGTAAGGGCGTTGCAGAGGCCGGACTAGGGAAGGTAATCTCGGTGCGTCGAGGAGATGGCCTTGAGGTACTGGAACCTGGTGAAGTTAATTGTATCACGATCGCTGGCATGGGAGGGGCTTTAATTGCTTCGATTTTAGACCGTGGTCAGAGTCAAGGCAAGCTAAAGGATGTTACAACACTGGTACTTCAACCGAATGTGGGCGAGGATATTTTGCGCCGCTGGCTGTTAAATAATGAATGGGTTCTTACCTCTGAAAGTATTCTGGAAGAAGACGGCAAGTTATATGAAGTATTAACAGCTGTTCCAGAGGATACTAATGCTGGAATTACGAATGCCAATGTATATCGTGAGGTAACGCTAGGTAATTCTGCTATGGTTCGTGGTCAGGATACCTTGCTGCAGATGGGGCCTTTTCTGATCCAAGCACCGAATGAAGTGTTTTTTGCCAAGTGGCAGGGAGAGATTCAGAAATTGGAAGGCATCCTGACATCATTGTCACGTTCAGAACTCGAATCTGCGGAGAATAAACGGAAATTAATTCGAGAACAGATCAAGGAGATAACGGAGGTGCTGCAATGCTTGCCAAAGGACAAACAGTAATTCAATATATGGAGCAGCTGGCTCCAAAGCATTTAGCTGAAGATTGGGACAAAGTCGGTCTGCAACTAGGTTCCTTACAGAAAGAAATAACCAATGTGCTGGTTGCACTGGATGTTAATGATGAAGTCGTCGAAGAGGCAATTCGTCTCGGCTGTAATCTAATCATTGCCCACCATGCGATTATTTTTCGTCCGCTGCAAGGGATTCAAACAGACACTCCAATGGGCCAAATGTATGAAAAATTGATTAAAAATGACATCGCGGTTTACATCAGTCACACTAATTTGGATGTTACCGAAGGTGGAATGAACGATTGGATGGCGGAAGCACTTGGCATAGAAAACGGAGTGCCTATCAAAGACATTCATTCAGAGCAATTGTCAAAGCTGGTTGTGTTTGTGCCGAAGGATCATCATCAGAAGGTACTGGATGCCATTTTGAATGCAGGAGCAGGGGCAATCGGCAACTATAGTCATTGTAGCTTCAATATCGAGGGATACGGGACTTTTATTCCGGGAGAAGGCACAGATCCTTATATCGGGGAAAAAGGGAAGCTGGAGCGTGCTGAGGAGATCCGTATTGAGACAATCGTGCCACACAGTATCCGCAATAAAGTGGTACAGGCTATGCTCAAGGCTCATCCTTATGAAGAGGTTGCCTATGATTTGTACACGATGGATCTTAAAGGCCGCAGTTTAGGGCTTGGGCGGGTTGGAAAGCTCAAAGAGCCTACCACACTTGGGCAATTCGTTGAGACGGTAAAAAAAGGTCTGAAAGTTGACCATGTACGTGTTGTGGGTGATTTGGATCGTCCAATTCGTAAAGCGGCTGTTCTCGGTGGTTCGGGTGGAAAGTATTATAACAGTGCTATTTTCCGCGGTGCGGATGTGTTGGTTACGGGAGATCTTGATTACCATACAGCACAGGATGCCGTGCTCGCTGGGATCACTCTGATTGATCCAGGACATAATGCAGAGAAGATCATGAAAGAGAAAGTAGCAGAGTGGATGACTGGGAAACTGGTGGAGCATAAGTACGATACAGCTGTACATGCTTCGCAGGTGAATACGGAGCCATTTAAGTTCCTATAAAATTGCCATTTAATAATGCTTGTGCCAGACATGTGATGTCTGTATAATATATAATGTTGTTCGGAAAGTTTGACAGACAATCGCCGGTGACGTGAAGACGTCACGGGAGGAAAGTCCGGGCTCCATAAGGCAGGATGCTGGATAACGTCCAGTCGGCGCGAGTCGAAGGATAGTGCCACAGAAATGGACCGCCGATGGCCGCCTTAGGGCGGCACAGGCAAGGATGGAACCGAGGTGTAAGAGACCCCGAGGAACGCTGGTGACTTCGTTCCTGGTAAACCCCATCTGGAGCAAGACCTAATGAGACGCAGCAGATTCCTTTATTGGAATAGGCAGCCTTAGCCTGAGGCGCGTCTAGGTTGGTCGCTGGAGCTGTGCAGTAATGTACGGCCTAGATAGATGATTGTCGCTTATGGTGGGAGGGTAGTTCCCGATTGAACCACGACGAGCACAGAACCCGGCTTACGGCAAACTTTCCTAACTGCAACGTTATGATAACAACAACAACCATACAAGCGGCGGCGTATCTCGGGAAACCGGATCACGTCGCTTTTTTAAAATATAAGAAAGTATAAGTTTCACTTTATACATTATCCTTATATTTCTCGCAACGCTTACCATCCTTATAAAGACGCCGAAGGTGTTTATGCTCGTGGCAAGAAGATATGTAGAAAGTGGGAAACGTGTAGCATGGGTAATTATCAGATTTGCGGGTTCTGCGGACATTTATATGAACGAAACAATAAGAGGATGTGCAATAGTTGTGATGAGATGTATCAGAGAATCAGGCGTATCGTAGAGACTTCACCCGACACGATGGTATTAAATATATCCCTTCAAACAGGGGTAAGTGTCAGTCGAATCATGTCTTTCGTTGAAAATGGATATTTTAGGCTCAATAAAGATAGCATAGAAGTATCTAAGAAATAAATTTAAGCATGGCTGAGAAATAAAAAAACCCGGCTTACTCATCCCACAAAGGATGAAGAAGCCGGGTTTTTTAGCATGATTACGATTGAACGGAGGGTTGACTCTCCCGCCATTGTACCAATGCCTTCTCCAGACGCTGAACAGCAACGGGTACAAGCTCAGGTGGCGTATGTGTGAAATTCAGACGCATCTTATTCTTAAGGGGCTGTGATGAATAGAACACTTCACCTGGAACAAAAGCAACACCATTCTCTACTGCAAGAGGAAGTAATTCCTTCGTGTTGATCTCTTGGGAAAGCGTTAGCCATAGGAACATACCGCCTCGTGGCTCCAGAAAATGAGCTCTTTCCCAGTTCTGTGATCGGAGTTCCGCCGATAAGAGCTTCATTCGAGAATAATATTTTCGTGAGATGACACGGATATGCTGCTCAATATCGAAATGCAGCAGCAGTTCATCTAAAGCGCGCTGGTCAATGGTGCTAGAATGCAGATCAGCTGCTTGCTTTGCTTTGGCGATGGTCTTGATTAGATTGGAATTGCCGATAATCCAGCCGGTACGCAGGGCAGGGGCTACGATTTTGGAAAAAGTTCCAGTGTAAGCGACACAATAATCGCCACCATAACTTCTGTCGATGGACGCTAGTGAGGGTGGATAAAGATCTTTTTTCTCCTCAAAGGTTATTTCACCGTAGGGATTATCCTCCAAGATAAGAACATTGTAGCGGCGGCAAATTTCCACCACTTTTTCACGGCGTTCCTTACTCCAGGTTGCTCCTGAAGGATTGTTGAAGGTCGGAACTGCATATAGGAGTTTGGGCCGTAATTTTTGTATTTGATCTTCCAGGTGATCTGGCAGAATGCCTTGCTCGTCATTATTTATCGTATGAATATCAGCTCGGTAAGAGCCGAGTACCTGTAAAGCTGCTAGATAAGTGGGGGCTTCAACAAGTACAGCATCACCGGGATCAAGTAGTATTTTACATAGTAGATCTATGGCTTGCTGGGAACCTGTGGTCAGAATCATCTCAGACGCTGTTACAGGGATTCCTTGCCGAGTAAGTCTTTCAGCGATTTTGTCACGTAGTGGAGTAAAGCCCTCGGTTAGTCCGTATTGAAGCGCTGAGGTATCGCTGGAGAGTACACGGTTATAAGCGTCTCGTACTGCCTCTAAGGGAAACAAATCCTCCCCAGGCAGCCCGCCCGCAAGTGAAATAATGTCATTGCCCTGTGTAACCTTTAGGATCTCACGAACGGCTGACGATCCTAGATGATTGGCTGCGGCCGAGTATTTGATATCCATAAATGAGTTCTCCACCTTTCAATTTGGTGCTATCATAATAGGAGTACTGTATAACAGTAAAGCGTTGAATATAACAGTGGAGGTGAAGGGTTCATGCATATCGATTTGATTCGCACCAGCAGTAAATCTCTGCCTCATCAAATCAGTGAAACCCTAAGTCAGCGGATCTCATCAGGATTGCTCCAGCAAGGTGTCCGGCTGCCCTCCGTAAGAAGTTTGGCTACAGCTTTGAGAGTAAGCCAGGTTACAGTAAGCAAGGCATACGATGTGCTTGAGAAGCGGGGACTTATTTATTGCAGACAAGGAAAAGGCTGCTTTGTAGCCGACCCTGAACACACCAGATGTCAGGAAGATGGTCGCTGGCAGGATGTATATGATGATTATTTGCCGCGAGCTCAGCTTTGGCGCAATTTTGATTACTCTGAAGTTAAGTATCCCTTTCATATAGCTGCAATTCATAGTGAGTTACTTCCTCTAAAAAATATTGGGGACTCCTTCGCATCATTAGTTACGCAGCAGCCGGAGCTTATGGCAACCTATGGGAACTTCCAAGGTGATCTGGAGCTGCGAGGAATTATGAGAGATCATTTAAAAACACGTGGAATTGCACTTACTTCCTCTGATGTAATGATCACAAGCGGAACTCAGCAAGGCATTGATCTGGTTGCTCGTACGTTTGTCGGACCTGGGGACACAGTGTATCTTGAGGCTCCTAGTTATACAGGAGCTATAGATGTTTTTGCAGGACGAGGTGCAGAGATGATTTTTGTACCTACGGACGGTGAAGGGATGCGGGTGGATATTCTCACAAGAATGTGTGATCAAAGACCGCCTAAGCTAATTTATACCATCCCTACTTTTCAGAATCCAAGTGGAGTAACCATGAGCATAGCAAGAAGACAACGTCTGCTGGAATTAGCCCGCAGTTACCGTTGCCTTATTGTTGAGGATGATCCATTTAGTGATTTATATTTCCATGCGCCTCCGCCGCCTACGATCAAATCGATGGATTCCGAAGGGCATGTAGTATATATGAAGAGTTTCAGTAAAGTTATTGCACCCGGCTGCAGAATTGCCTGTGTAGCCGCTAGTGGGAATATTCTGTCACGACTTATCGCTGCCAAGTCCGCAAGTGATTTAGGGAGTCCGCTGCTTACACAAAGGGCGGTACTGCCATTCATAGCGGGCAAGTATGAAACCTATGCTGCTCAGTTACGAGTTACACTCCGTGGTCGCATGGAAAAGGCGGCGAAGCTTCTGAAGCTTTACGCGCCGCCTGGAGTAAAATATATTCTCCCAGAGGGTGGTCTTAATCTCTGGCTGGAGTTGCCGGCTTCACCTGATATCGGAAGGCTACATGAGCTGGCCGAACAGGAGAGCATTTCTTTTTTACCGGGTGATGTTTGTTACTCTGCGGAGACCCCTTCCCGGCATATCCGTTTGTGTTATTCACAAATGAATGAAAAGGATATGGAGGAAGGCTTACGATTATTTCTCCGTTTACTTGGTAGATTTTTGAAGATGGGTGGTTAAGGTTGTTACTTAGAGTTACTTAATCTTTGTTTCAATTGATTCATTTGTTTTTGTACATGCTGTGGCCATAGCTGTAGTGGAACCTGATTGCCGCTAGCGGCTTGCAATGTTTTATAGATATCGACCTGACCCCAGCCAAAATATTTGTCATGCCCGGGAGTGCCTAAATCAACAGCATTTTTGGTCATAAGATCCATAACTTCCGTATTCGTTAGATTCGGATTTAGTGAACGCACCAGACCCGCCAGCGCAGCGACATGAGGACTGGCCATCGATGTACCGGATAACGCGGCATACTGGCTGTCTGGGTAAGTGCTTGCTATGCTTTCTCCGGGTGCTGCGACATCAATATAATCGCCGTAGTTGGAGAAGGAAGCTTTTTCCCCTGAAGCATTTGTTGCAGCTACTGCAATCACTTCGGGATACGCAGCAGGAAAACCTGGTCGTTCTGTATTATCATTGCCTGCAGCAGATACGAGGACGATATCTCGGTCGTAGGCATATTTGATCGCGTCATGAAGAAACTGGGAATCCGCATAGTTACCTAAACTCAAGTTTATGACTTTCGCACCGTTGTCCGCTGCCCAAATGATTCCTTCTGCAACAGAATAAGTGGTACCTGCTCCTGAATTATCGAGTGCTTTTACCGGAAGGATCTTGTTGTACCAGCTGATTCCAGCTACTCCCTCTCCATTATTGACCAGGGCGCCTATAATTCCAGATACATGTGTGCCATGTCCAACATCATCTTCTGGAGTGGAGCCATTGGTGATCGCGTTATACCCTGTCAAAAGCTTACCCTTCAAATCCGGATGATTGATCTGGACTCCCGTATCCACTACGGCTACGATCACTTCTTTACTTCCCTTAGAAAGATTCCAGCCCAGCTCCGTTTCGATCGCTGGCAGATTCCATTGATAGGTGGAGAATAACATGTCATTTGGAGTAACTGTTCCCTCTGCGTTTTTAGATATCGTATCATTGGTTAAATACATATAGTGAGGCTCCGTATATTCGGGGTGCCATTTATTGGTGAAATAGTCTTTGAGCTCATAATAAGTCATCTTCTCCGAACGGAAAATATAGGCATACCCAAGCTTACGTGGCTTCTTGCCGTTGATATCAGCGGTTATCGTTTGAAGCTGCCCCGGAGTAGGTGAGTTGTTGCGGAAACGTACGACAATTTCATTCTCATAAAAATGGCTGGCGTTTTCGTTATCATGACCGGTCTTAACGGTGATATCTTTTAAATTATCGGTATGAACGGATTCTACACGGTACTTACCTTCCTTCGGATAAGGAATGAGACGCAGGTTCTTCAGCTGATGGTCTGCCACACGACCAAGCACCTTTTGGTTAATAAGTGCAATGATGCCTACATTTTTTTCTTTGTTCCGCTGAGCGATAAAGTAATATTTCTCCTTACTGATTGTAAACGTTGGAGATTCATAGGATTGATGACCATGGATCGCTGATTTCGCCGTCTTAAGATATTTTTGCAGCTGCTGATTCTCCTGTTCGGTTCCTTGAGGAAATGAAGAGGACTTAAAGGTTTCCGTTTTTTGCTTGCGAAAATCAATCCACATAAGCATAGTGATAAATCCGTGGTTCTGCTGCAAACGTTTTGCATACACTGATTTATCATGAAGCGAAGTCATTCCATCCGTTTCAGAGAGGAGCTTAGTCAAATGTCTGCTGACATCCACTCTATTCAGATGATCCGTCGCATCAACATCTTGAGATAAGGAGCTTTTCTTCAATGATTTTTCCTGTGAAGGGTTTGGTGCTGAATGTAGGGCTGAAGTTGGAGCAGGATTTGGTACAGCAACATTAGCGACTTCTCTGGTCGTCGTCCCATTAGTGGCAGGACGTAGCGCAAAGGTAAGTAATACAACTGTGAACGCAGCTGTTACCAAACCTGCAACCGTTAGATTTTTACGTGACATGATTTCCGCTCCTCTACGCATTGTAATGCCTATAGGTTTAGAAGAGAGCGTATGTTTTATGCATCTTAGAAAAGGATACCTTCCTAACGTTTTTTATGATAATATCAGAGAGAATAAGCATCTTGAGTTCGCATCCTGATATTGCAGGAGATACGTCGATAGATGTTCTTTTAATTTTCAGAAGGTTAGACTTCTCTGTGTTTGCATCCTGATATTGCAAGAATAAAGAGATATGTCTAAAGACTATTTCTTCATAAGATTAACTTTATTGACTACAAGAGCAGGGAATAATAAGGGGGAGCAACCGCCATGTCAGCAGCCAATGTGCAGAAATTATGTGAATCGACGAGAGACAAACTTAAAGATGTGATTGATAAGATGGAAATTTTTCTGAACGAGCATGCATTGCCTCAGCTTGTAACAGAAGATGATGAAGAAACTGTACAATTTTATCAAGGATTTCTGTCCGATGTCCGTCATCTGTTAGTGTTCTCGGAAATGTCTTATGAGAAGCTGGGAGTTGCGCTGCGTCGTGCTACATTCGATGAATCTTTTGCGCAGAAAGCGCTTTATAATGTATATCACTATGGCGTGAATAACTTCTTCTATCCAAAGAATGAAAGCTATTCTGAAGATGGACGTTATGCTTATACTGGACAGGATGCTATCCGTTTCCGTAAAAAGCCAGTTCGTCCGGCGCGTGATATCATTCTAGAAATTACCAAGACCTATGAAGAGCTACGCGATGACCTTACTTATTATGAGAACGACTATTTGACTGAGAAACGTATGCAAAATCAGGTTTAACAGTTCACTAGTTCGTGTAAAGGATCAGCACTTCGTCATAATGACGAGAGCTGATCCTTTTTTGACGTATTAGAATTTATATATTTGGAGCCCGCACAAAGTACCTGAGTACGTATCGAAGCACCCCCCCCCACTTTGTGGGGATATTTTGCGTGGGCATCGTTACATCAACTGGAAACCATCCTGTCGAATAGGGGGTAAATCGTGCGGACATAATGAAGCCGAGGTGATAAATATGTCGAGTGTAAAGCCATTAGTCAAATGCAGTGTAAGCAATTGTCATTATTGGGGCGAGCATAATTTATGCCGGGCAGAAGAAATTATTATTGAGATCGACAAGCACGCTGGCAGTGGATTTAAAGAAGAATATGCTGAAGAAATGACGAATGAAGGTCACCACGATCAAGTCGCAACATCGTCTGCAACATGCTGTTTAACATTTAAGCCGAACTCCTAGGAGGCCGCCCTAATGGACAGAGAAAAGGAACATGAATCAGGTTCATCAAATGAACAATCCGGTCCGAGAAAAGTTATTTTGCGTCCGCGCAGAGTAGACTATCCACGCCGGGACAGAGAACATCAAGAGGAATATGCCGCAGAGGTGAATCCGGTTTCGATGCCGATCCGGGATACAACACCACGCGTGGCGAGTGAAGCTAAGGAGCATGAAGAGGAATATAGTGGAAGCAAAGCGATAGGTTATACTGGGCTAGCTATGGGTATTGCCTCCTTGTTTCTCTGGTCCATCATACTTGGGCCCATTTCAGTTGTGATTGGTTATTATGCATATGCCAAGGAGCAAAAAACGCTTGGGGCATGGGCGATGGGGTTAGGGATTGTATCCACACTTAGTTACTTTGTGATGATACCCTTTGCTCGCTAAAAATGAACTGGTAAGTTTGAATTATAACAGGCTTTAGACCTAAATATCAGGGTCTGAAGTCTGTTTTTCATTCCAGCATATAGCAATAATCTCGGATAAAATGTAATATTAAGCCGTAATTCATCGAAATCTAAGGTTAGACCAATAGATATGATTCAACAGGATCAAAGGAGTGCGCCGGTATGGAGATTAATCCCGCTGTAACCAATGGGTTAGGGCAGCTTAAATGGGTAAGCTTAAAGAGTGCAACCGACAAGAGTAGCTCAGCAAATGAAACTAAAAGATCGGGCGCGTCAGCCTCTCAATTTGCAGCAATGCTTCAAGCTTTATCTTCTAACTCGTCTAATGGCAGGGATACAAACTTCTTGACGTCACTTCCGGATGCTTCATCAGTTAGTAGCTTGTTATGGCAACAGATCGGAACAGCTGAAAGCATCGATAGTGTAATTTCCGGGGAAATAACGGATACTAAACCAACAAGCTATGATGATCTGATTCAAACGGCGAGTGCTAAGTACGGGGTGCCAGTCGATTTGATAAAAGCTGTGATTGATACAGAATCTTCCTTTAATCCAAACGTTGTCTCTTCGGCTGGTGCTAAAGGATTAATGCAATTAATGGATGGAACAGCGCGTGGGTTAGGGGTTTCTGATTCATTCAATCCTGCTCAAAATATTGATGGTGGTGTACGCTATCTGTCTTATCAATTGAAACGCTTTGACGGACAGGAAAAGATGGCATTAGCGGCTTACAATGCAGGGCCTGCAAGGGTAATTAACCTTGGAGTTAGCAATGATCAGGAATTATTGGAGAAACTTACACTGCTCCCTAAAGAGACGCAGTCTTATCTCACTAAAATAGAACGCGCTCGCGCGGAATACGCTGTATAATAAAAAGGATCAAACAGGTATTTCCCTTAAACCACATGCTGGTATTTGGGATCACCGTTTGATCCTTTTTCGAAATTTAAAAAAAGAATGATTCTGTACTTTAAAGAAGTAAAGGAGACAATCGATATATGCTTTACTGGGATTATGCCGCCGCCACACCACCCTATGAAGACGTGGTGAAGACGATGGAACAAATTATGAAGCTGCATTATGCTAACCCGTCCTCCTTACACCGTGCCGGTAGTGAAGCGGCAAAGCTGATCAGGCGTTCACGAGAAGTATGCGCGGCTGCGTTATCTGTACAACCAAAGGAGATCCTATTTACATCTGGGGCTACGGAGAGTAACAATTTAGCCATTAAAGGTGCTGCTTTGCAATATCAGTCAAGAGGACGTCATCTGATAACTACGGAAATAGAACATCCCTCTGTGTATGAAAGTTGTCTGCAGCTGCAGCAAAATGGCTGGGAGATTACTTTTGTAGCACCTGACAGCACTGGAATGATTGATCCAGAGCGAGTGGCTGCTGCAGTACGGCGTGATACCGTACTCGTAAGTGTGATGCATGTAAATAATGAAATTGGAACAATACAGCCGCTGATGGAGATTGGCAGGCTGATTAAATCCGTAAATCCACGAACCTTATTTCATGTGGATGGCGTTCAGGGATATGGTAAGCTTGCTGTTGACCTTAAAGGATGGAAAGCGGATCTTTACAGCTTGTCTCCTCACAAAATTCGAGGTCCTCGCGGAGCGGGGCTTCTCTATATTAAAGAAGGAATCCAACTGTTCCCCTTACTTTCAGGTGGTTCTCATGAAGAGGGACTACGTGCTGGAACTGAGAATGTACCTGCAATTGTTGCTTCTTCCAAAGCCGTGCGGATGGGTGTTGAGCAGCGCGAAACCTTCTATGCCCGATTGCTCCCACTTCGGGATCGGCTGTTACGCTTCTTGCACAGCGTTCCTGAATTTGTTATAAACAGCAGAGAGGATGGAGCCCCTCATATTGTGCATTTCTCATACCCTGGCATGAAAGGGGAAGTGTTCGCCCGTAAGCTGGAGGAACTAGGGATGGCTGTTTCTACTCGATCGGCTTGCTCCTCCCGGCTGGCAGAACCTAGTCGTGTTCTATTATCTATGGGGAAAGATGTCTCTGTAGCTTCAGGAGGCATCCGCATCAGTTTCGGTGATAGTCACACTGAAGAAGATGTCGCAGCGCTTGAGAAAGCACTAATTACTGCGGTACGAGCTTTAAAGATTGCTGAAGGAGGTATGAAGTAACTAATGAGTGTGATGAATCAAGAATCTGCTAAAGGCAGTGCCAATAGTATTGATTATGCCGATATGCTGCTTTTGCGTTTCGGGGAGTTTACATTAAAGGGCAAAAACCGTGCCAGATTTGAGAAAACGGTACTACGTCATGTGAAAGAAATGATTAAGCCATATCCAAAGGTGGTTCTAACCAAAGAATTTGGAAGAATTTACGTGGAACTGAATGGAGAAACTGCTGCCCCATTGGTAGAAGCATTGAAGAATGTATTCGGAATCGCTTCTGTCAGTCCGGTAAAGGTGGCCAAGTCAGATCTCGAGGATATTGTGGCTGTCAGCCGTCATTTTTTGGAGATCATCGCTCCTGCACCGGGAACTACATTTAAAGTTAATGCACGCCGGGTGTGGAAAGAGTTCCCATATGGCTCCATGGAGATGAATAAGCTAGTCTCGACACCACTGCTGCAAGGCTATTCCGGACTTACTGTGGATGTAAAGTCACCTCAATTGGAGCTGAAAGTCGAAATTCGTCAAGGTCATACTTTTATATTTTGTGAAAATATTGCTGGTGTTGGTGGATTTCCGCTTGGTACGAATGGAAAAGCGATGTTATTGCTGTCCGGAGGCATTGATAGTCCTGTAGCCGGTTGGTCATCCATGCGTCGTGGACTCGAAGTGGAGTGCGTACATTTCTATAGTTATCCTTATACGAGTGAGCTTGCCCGGCAAAAGGTGGTTGATCTTACGCGGGTATTGTCACGATATGCGGGAGTCATCAAGCTACACTTAGTACCTTTTACAGAGGTGCAGACATCTTTTACCGGAATAGGTCAGGATAATCTGATTATTACGTTGATGCGTCGAGCTATGCTGAGAATTACTACACAGCTTGCTGAACGTGAGGGTGCCCTCGCGATCGTAACCGGTGAAAGTCTTGGACAGGTAGCTAGCCAGACGTTACCAAGTATGAATGTGATCGGTCGTGCGACAGAACTTCCTCTTTTACGTCCGCTGGTAATGATGGACAAAAGTGATATTGTAGAGCTGTCTAAGAATATCGGCACCTATGACCTGTCAATTCTTCCTTATGAGGATTGCTGTACATTATTTGTACCTAAATCACCTACAACGAATCCGAATTTACGGATTGTAGATAAGATTGAAGCTACGCTCCCAGGTTACTCTGCATTACTGGACGCAGCGATTGAAGCCACGGAGACCGTGCTGATCACTCCGTATGGAGATGAGAAGCCTAAAGATGTAGTAAGTGCTCAGGCTGGATTACAGGAAGAATGGTTCTAATATTATAAACAAAAGGCTGTCTCATTCGTAGCAACATCTACGGTTGAGGCAGCTTTTTTGAATTATTATGGCTTGATTGGCGTCTCCAGTGTCCTCCAATTAAGATGCCAACAATGATCACAAATATAAACAGAGCTCTCAATAGTGGATGCTGCTCAAAAAATGGGGATAGCTGCTGCTCATCTGTAATCATGCTTGAGGCTGTAAACCCTAGGACTGCTGAGCCAATATAAATAATCCATGGATATTTGTTGATTAATTTAATAAAGAGAGTGCTTCCCCAGACCACAATTGGAACGCTGATTAACAGTCCTATGACAACTAGAGAGATATTGTGCTTAGCGACTCCCGCAATGGCGATGACATTATCCAGCCCCATCGCAGCATCGGCTAGAATGATTGTACCCACAGCGGCCCCTAAGCTTTGACCAGCCTTGATATTCGTTGAATTGTTCTCATCTGTTAACAGCTTATAGGCAATTAGAATAAGTAAAATCCCGCCTGCCAGCAGTAACCAAGGGATTTTTAATAACCATACGACCAGAACCGTTGCGAAAATCCGTAATACGACGGCACCTGCTGTTCCAAGCACAATTGCTTTTTTTTGAGTGCTGTTCGGCAAATTACGCGCAGCAAGTCCGATGACTATGGCATTGTCTCCCGCCAGAATGAGATCTAGAAAAATAATATTGAGCAGTGATAATACAAACTCCCATATGGATGTATTCAAGGCATAGTCACCCCTAAAGTTAGTTAAGATGAGCACGAAGATATGCTTAGTTTTGTATACGCAAAAAAAGGGGCATACATGCTTTCATCCTCAAAAAAAAGTTGGACAGGAAGCATAGCTTGTCACTTCCGAACATACATGTAGTTACATGTGATTCGGGGAGGTAAAAGCGAATGGAATCATTATTGCTCCTTGGTGAAATATTGATGATCAATCTTGTGCTGAGTGGAGATAATGCTATGGTCATCGCGATGGCCAGTAAGGACCTTCCGGAGAAGCACCGGAAGATTGCGGTATGGTGGGGAGCTGCGGGAGCTGTTATTCTGCGCTGCTTGCTTACTTTTGTCGCAGTATTACTGTTGAAAATCCCTTATATCCAGGCTGGAGGAGGAATTCTGCTGCTATGGATTGCGTTCAAGCTGCTGCTGGAAGAAGAGGAGGACCTTAGAGTCGCGGAAACATCCTCCGTATGGAAATCCATCCGAACGATTCTCGTGGCTGATTTTATTATGAGTCTTGATAATGTCCTGGCAATTGCCGGTCTAGCCAAAGGGGATTTGGCTTTAATTGTCATCGGGATTGCGCTCAGCATTCCGATTGTAGTATGGGGAAGTGGTCTCATTGTGGGGTGGCTGCATAGATTTCCGATACTCGTATTTATAGGCGCTTATATTTTAGCCTTTACAGCAGGTGATATGATGCTTCAGGATGCAAAATTAGGGACAATGCTCTCCTTTTTGCTCCCATCCACGCATTCCATACTGCCGATCGCTTTAGGAATATTAGTAGTTGTTACTGGAGCAATTAAACGAAGAACAACATCAGTAGGTTAATAAATTGCAATAAAAGGCAATACTACAAGGACATCTCCATAAATTGGAATCGTCCTTTTTTTGCGTATCAGAAAGTATATATTTGGGGCCCCGCAAAGTACCTGAGTACGCATCGAAGCAAAGCGCCACTTTGTGGGGATATTTTGCATGGTCAGTGATGGCATTTTGTGTATGTTTCAGATAATATATGAATAAGAATCCTGTCGTTTTCTGGGTATGAGACGGCAAGGTAATGAGGTAGACGTGAATTTGAAGGGATGGGTGAAGGATGTCTTCCAAGAATGACATGAGACTAGGTATATTCATTGTAGCTGCGGGCGTCTTGATTTTATTCGGTAAGCTGGGGGTCTTCGGATTTTTGGGACGAGCCCTTTGGCCGCTAGTGATTTTACTTCCAGGATTGGTTCTACATATGTTATTTTTTAGCCGCCGCGCTTCGGCAACAGTATTGATTCCCGCGGGAATATTAACGGTATATGGTTTATTGTTTGGTCTTTGCAATATATGGGGATGGGGGCTTATGAAATATTTATGGCCTGTGCTTCTGCTCGGCATTGCCGTAGGTCTGTATGAATATTCCATAAATTCTCCAAGACGGTCAGGGGGACTATCTGCAATTGCTGTAATATTAGGCGTTCTAAGCATAGCGCTTTGTATTTTCAGTCTTATGGGTACGGGTGTGATCTATCTAATTGGTATTGTATTCATCGTGGCAGGAATTTGGCTGATTACAGGTCGGGGTAGAACTCGTGGCCGAAATAGATGGTATCGAAGTTAATTAATGTTGGATCTTGTGAAAAAAAACGGAATTTGCCAACTGTTTTTTTCATAAAAAGACTTGCTTTTCATAGTGCTTTCACTATAATATTAATGTTATGTTGAAGCGTCGGCTTTCTGCCTGGCGCTTCTTTTGTGAGACTGCCGTGACATGCTAAGAATTTTAACAGTTTTAATTTGATAAATGAGAGGATTTGGATACAAATCATGCATTCAAGAAAAGATATTCGCAACATTGCGATCATTGCCCACGTTGACCATGGCAAAACAACACTCGTCGATCAGCTTCTTCAGCAATCGGGGATCTTCAGCGCACACGAACACGTACAAGAACGCGCTATGGACTCTAACGATATCGAGCGGGAACGCGGAATTACAATCCTAGCTAAAAATACAGCAATTACTTATAAAGAGTTTTTGATCAATATTGTGGATACACCTGGACACGCTGACTTCGGTGGCGAAGTAGAACGGATTATGAAAATGGTTGACGGTGTATTGCTGGTTGTTGATGCTTATGAAGGCTGCATGCCGCAAACGAAATTCGTTCTGCGTAAAGCATTGGAACAAAAACTTACACCGATCGTTGTCGTGAACAAGATTGACCGTCCAGCTGCTCGTCCTAAGGAAGTTATTGATGAAGTGCTCGATTTGTTCATCGAACTTGAAGCAAATGACGAACAATTGGAATTCCCGGTTGTCTATGCATCTGCTCTTAATGGTACATCAAGCATGGTTCCTGAGAAGCAAGATGAGACAATGCTTTCACTTTACGAAACAATCGTTGAGCATATCCCAGCTCCAACTGAAAGTGTAGAAGACCCGCTTCAATTCCTCGTAACGTTGATGGATTATAACGAATACTTGGGTCGTATTGCTATTGGCCGTGTAAACCGCGGTGTGATCAAACAAGGTCAATCTGTAACTGTAATTATGCGTGACGGTAAGAGTAAAACCGCACGTATTGAGAAATTGTTCGGGTTCCAAGGTTTAAAACGTATTGAAACAGAAGAAGCGGGCGCAGGGGATATCGTTGCTATCGCAGGGATCAAGGACATTAACATTGGTGAGACCATTGCTGATCCAGCGAATCCAGAAGCACTGCCTGTTCTTAAGATCGACGAGCCTACGATGCAAATGACTTTCCTTGTGAATAACAGTCCTTTTGCTGGTAAAGAAGGTAAATGGGTAACTTCTCGTAAACTGCGTGAGCGTCTCTTTAAAGAACTTGAGACAGATGTGAGTTTGCGTGTGGATGAAACGGATAGTCCTGATGCATTTATCGTTTCTGGACGCGGTGAGCTTCACCTTGGTATTCTGATCGAGAATATGCGTCGTGAAGGTTATGAAATGCAAGTTTCTAAACCACAAGTAATCATTAAAGAAATCGATGGTGTTAAATCGGAGCCACTTGAGCGTCTTATGATTGACATTCCTGAAGAAAGCATGGGCTCTGTTATGGAAAGTCTGGGCACTCGCAAAGCCGAAATGGTCAACATGATTAACAACGGTACGGGTCAAGTACGTCTGGAGTTCCTGATTCCTGCACGTGGTTTGATTGGTTACAACACTTACTTCTTGACTTTGACACGTGGTTACGGCGTTATGAACCATGCTTTTGACAGCTACGCTCCACTGGTTGCTGGTCAAGTTGGCGGACGTCATCAAGGTGTGCTTGTAGCCAGTGAGACTGGATCAACAACACAATATGGAATAGTGGGCGTTGAGGATCGTGGTATTCTCTTCTTGGATGCAGGTACAGAAATTTATGAAGGTATGATCGTAGGCGAGCATACCCGTGATAACGATATTATCGTTAACATCTGTAGAGAAAAAGCACTTACCAACATGCGTACCTCAGGTAAGGACGATACTGTAAAAATGAAGACACCACGTACCTTCTCTTTGGAAGGCGCACTTGAATATTTGAATGATGATGAATATTGTGAAATCACACCTAAATCCATTCGCTTGCGCAAAAAGATTCTGAACAAAGGCGAACGCGAACGTGTAGAGAAGCAACGTAAAATGGCACAAGCAAACGCGTAAGATCAGCTTATTATAGTAAAGAGCCGTCGGAGGTTTAACTTTCGGCGGTTTTTTTTATAACAAAAACTTCCCTTACTGATGATATAATGTAAACGTATCTTAAATTTGGGAGGAGTGCGGTATCTATGCAAGTCTGGTTTGCTGAGCATCCAATCGTCGCTTATATTGTTATTTTTATATTGCTTACATTTGTGTATAATCAGGTATTTCGTGTGAATCAAAAGTTATCGATTGGCAAAGAGATTATGCTGTACATAATGATGGCAATCGGCTCCGGCATGCTCCTCATTTTTCAACATGATAAGCTACCGATCATTCAGTGTCTGCTGGTCGCCGTCGGATTAATGCTGATGGTACGGATACGTTATATCGTAGAAGCTCGACAGAAGAGAAAGGCTGCAGCTGCAGCAAAAAGACAGTAATCGAAACTTTTACTGCTTATGCAACGTCTATTTAAGTGTAGCAATTTTAATTCCAAATGAAATGAAGAGGACTTTATTCTACTATGAGTACACGAAACAGCAGTTTACCTCCACGAGCAAGTGGTCAACAACCGAATAATAGAAAACAGCCTGTGAAGGGTGCTCCTAAGAAAAAAAAGAAGAAACCGCAAAAGAGAGGCTTTTTTGGCAGATTAGTTAGAATCCTGTTAACCTTACTCATTATTGCGATTCTTGGCGTATTGGGCTACGGGGGCTATCTGTATTGGAAACTTGAAAATGGGGTCTTTAATGCAGGTAGTAAAGGAACGGTTGCCCCAGGACATTCGGCTACAGAAAAACCACTGACGATGCTTATCCTGGGTACGGATAATAGACCAAAACATCAATCTAGATTGACAGATGTTATTATGGTTGCAGCGCTTAATCCTAAGACAAAATCAGCAACCATTGTCTCTCTTCCGCGCGATACCTTAGTTGAGCTCAATGGATACAAGCAAACGAAGATTAACGAATTCTATGCTCGCTTTAAGGGGAAAGAAGATTCTTCTGGTATTTTGGCAGAAGATGAGATGAAGACAATGATGGGGAAATATCTAGATATTGACGTAGATTATACAACGATTCTGGATTTTCAAGGCTTCCGCGATGTGGTGGACGAGCTTGGTGGAGTCAAAGTCAACATTAGCGATAATATGTGTTATACAGACAGCGTCGACGGTACGAATATCAATTTGAAAAAAGGTCCGGCGGAGCTTGATGGAGATAAAGCGCTAGATTATGTGCGATACCGTAAATCTAATTGCAAGCCTAAGACTAAGGGTTCAGACGATTTTGATCGGAACAAACGTCAGAATGAGGTCCTTCATTCACTGGTGGATCAGATGCAATCGCTTGGTGGAGTATTAAAAATAGGCAAGGTACTTGACGCAGTGGATAGTAATATGAAGACTGATATCGAAAATTCGCAGATTAAAGATATGATTGCGACTTATTGGAAGATTTCCAAAGATGATATCGAATTCAAGCCCGTGACTGGAACGTGGCGAAGTCCGTATGTATATATTAATGATGAGGAGCTTGAGGCTGCCAAGAAAAGCTTGCAGGATCGATTAGCAGGAGTTTCTGCTAATTCCACTTCAGAATCCACTGAGGCGCCTTAAAATCCTTAATAACACTTCGCCCTAAAATTGAATGCAAGTTTCAGCCTGTGCTATAATATAATAAATTGAATGAATTTACGCCGCATAGGGGGCCAGTACTTATGTCCGAAGCCGTTGCTCAGCTGAACGAAACCTTGTTATCGATGCTGCAATCGGAAACTTTTGTTCTTCTCAACACAGTTGATGCGGAATCAGGAGGTCCAACGTCCACGGCCATTTCGTGGATTTATGCAGTTAGTCCTAGTACTGTGCGTCTGGCTGTAGATCATCGTTCCAGACTCGTGAACAACATGAAGGTCAACCCGTTAGTAACCGTCACTGTGTTCGGTGAGGGCACTGTCTATGCTATTAACGGCAATGCCGTTGTAAAGCAGGATCCACTTCAGGATGTACCTTTCAAGATGTGCTGCTTTGATGTTGAAATTATGGCGGTGCGTAACGCGCTTTTTTATGGGGCGCAGCTTGAATCCGCCCCAAGATATGCAAAGGTTTATGATGGACGTGCCGCTGAGAAGCTGGACGGACAAGTATTTGCTGCCATGAAAAAAGCCTAGTGAGAATATCACTGGGCTTTTTTTGTCCTCTACTGTGCATTTTTAATCGGCTTAGTATCCTCTGGCAGCTGCGGCATGATTCGACCGATGATATCAGCCAGTTCGGATGAGAATCCGGAAATTGGATGTCCTTGAGAGATGTGACGGCTCATGTCCGCTAAGCGGCTGGAGAGATCCATATCGGCAGTGACAAGTGCACGTACGCTTCTAGGGTCTTTGCGGATAGCTTCCGCTACAGAATATTTAATGCTTCCAACACGTGATCGGTCTAGAGAACCTTCTACGTCAAGACCTACAATGGCTACCTTGTTCATGACTACACAGTGTGCACCATTCACACCAGGAACTCTTTTGGCCAACTGTTCAAAATGGTCCTTAAGTGCAATTTCACTTTCGCCCTTAACACTGACGGTGTGACCAGCTTTTGAGGTGGCCTTAGGATTAGTTGCACCATCGTTGGCCAATTGCCGAACCTCATGGTTTCCCGTACCCTTTACAGCATTCGCAGATTGTTTATTCTGAGGAGAGGGTGATGTCTTTTTATTAGCGATACCGCAGCTTGTCAATAGCAGCAGTACCAGCAACAGACACATTGATTTTCTCATATGTGATTACTCCTTTCAGCCAAGATCGTTTCTGTACCTTATCTTTTCCCTTGGCGGAAAGAGTTATGTATGATCAATCAAACCAGGCGCTGTGGAGGGGATAATATGAACAAGATATTTGTGCTAGATACCAACGTGCTTTTGCACGACCCCAATTCGATTTTCTCTTTCAAGGAGCATGAGGTGGTTATTCCGGCGGTTGTGCTGGAAGAAATCGACTCCAAAAAGCGCAACGCTGACGAAATCGGTCGAAATGCCCGCACGGTTTCCCGATTGCTCGATGGACTTCGTGAGCTAGGTCATTTGCATAGTGGTGTGGAGCTGGAGCATGGAGGCAAGCTGAAGGTAGAACTTAACCATCGCAGTTTTGTGAAGGTACAGGAAATGTTTGGTGAGGTATCTAACGACAATCGGATTTTGGCTGTAGCTCTCAACTATTTAATCGAAGAGAAAGAGAAGCCTGATCCGCGTCCCGTAGTGCTTGTGAGTAAGGATGTGCTGGTTCGTATTAAAGCGGATGTGCTAGGAATTACGCCAGAGGATTACTTGTCAGATCGCACTGGAGATTTAAATGAACTTTACACTGGTTACCAATCTCTGCAGGTACATCCGGCATTGATTGATGAATATTACAGTCACCGCTCTTTAACAGTTAAACAGCTCGGGTTGTCATATCCCTTGTACCCACATGAATTTGTGATCCTCAAGGATGAGATAGGCACGGGCAAATCAGCTCTTCTCAAAGTGAATAGTGATGCGACCCGTCTGGAGCCGCTTTATCTGGGCAATGATTCAGTTTGGGGGATCAGCGCCCGAAATGCTCAGCAACGAATGGCATTGGAGCTGCTTCTCAATGATGAAATCCCGCTTGTAACCATTACGGGTAAGGCTGGTACAGGGAAGACATTATTGGCGCTTGCTGCCGGACTATTCAAAGTTGAGGATGAGCATAAATACAAAAAACTGCTTATTGCTCGTCCAGTAGTTCCTATGGGTAAAGACATTGGTTATTTACCCGGAGAGAAGGATGAGAAGCTCAGACCCTGGATGCAGCCTATTTATGATAATCTGGAGTTTCTGTTCGACACCAAAAAAGCTGGCGATATAGATAAAATCTTAATGGGCTTAGGCAGCATACAGGTAGAAGCCTTAACTTATATTCGTGGCCGTTCAATCCCTGCGCAGTTCATTATTATTGATGAAGCTCAGAACCTTTCCCGTCATGAGGTGAAGACAATCGTCTCCAGAGCGGGTGAAGGAAGCAAAGTGATTCTTATGGGGGATCCGGAGCAAATCGATCATCCATATTTGGATGCTGCGAGTAACGGACTTAGTTATATTGTTGAGAAGTTTAAGCAGCAAGGGATTAGCGGACATATTACTTTGGAAAAAGGCGAGCGTTCCCGCTTGGCCCAATTGGCAGCGGATCTTCTCTAACCTTCAATCCTCTTTTCAGCCGGGAGAAGCATAAACTCCCGGCTTTTTCCTGCCCGCCCAGAAACGGCGGAGGAATTTAGTAGGTTATGATACATAAATGGAGAGCGGTTAGCGGAGGGGGAGGAATTGTTCTGGAGAAGCGACAGCGCTCGCCTTTGTCTTCAGATTTATACCGATAAGATATATAATCAATAAATCTGGGGACAACAGCGATCGGAAGAATAATCCGCACACGGAGCGCCCTTCGCTCACCAAAGAATTATGCACGAATAAACTCTTCCGTCGTTTCCCCTATATAATAGAAAGAGAACGTTTTCACATTCTAAAGACAAGCAGCGGCGGGTTTGGTAAAATAGGGGTGACGAATCATGGGGAAGGTGGGGAATTGTGCTGAAACGCAAAAATTATTGGCTGCTTTTTGCAATTTTACTACTATCGCTGACAAGCTTGTCACCCAGTATGGAATTGAGTACCAATAACGACCCACATCCTATGAAAAAACCACAAAGTCAGTCGACAAACCCCTCTTCAGGGGAAGAGGGAACTATAGATAGCCTGCGCATAACAGTATCGTTAAATAGTGAGGAATTCAATGAACTGGAGCTTTTAAGCAATCGTTATACTTTAGAAAGTGGAGTAAAGGTAATATTAAGAAATATTGATAGCGAGGATGCAGACGAAGTTTTGAAGCATGATCTAACCATCGGGGATAGCCCGGATATCGTTATGGCGGATGGACGAAGTATTCTCGACTGGGCTACACGTGGATATTTATTGCCGGTGGATGTGTATCAGAGCATTCCGGGAACTGCACCGTTAACTCAGTTAATCCCATGGATGCAATGGAACGGATATAATTGGGGAGTGCCGCTGGATATTGACCCTTATGTACTTGTTTATTCACCACAGCGTCTTGCGGAACTGGGATTCACTACCTTACCAAGAAGTCTGGAACAGTGGAACACGTTGCTTCAGAATGTGCTTAAAGAGCAAGGAAAATATTTGCTCGCAATGGATACACGTAATCCATATGGATTGTCCGCTGTTATGGAGAGTATGAACAGCAGCTTGCTATCGGATAACCAAGAAGTGATAAATTGGACTCAGAATGCTCGCAGTTATTTTTACCTTACCAGTCGATATAACAAAGATGTTTGGGATATGATTCAGAGCGGAAGCGTTGCTATTGCAGCTCTACCGCTATCTGAGTGGAAAAAACATGGGAATTCGTCTTTAGTTGCTGAAGCACCACTGACCGCAAGTAACGGGAGAGGACTTGAATCTTATTACAGCCGTTCCTTTGCACTTCCAGCTCAATCCCCAAATCCAAAGGAAGCCGTGAATTGGCTGACGTTTATCACTTCTGAGGATTCTCAAATGGATTGGCTGGAGAACACGGGAAGCTTGCCTGCACTGGATGTCCTATATCGTTCAGAGCATGATTTCAAATATAGGCTTCCTTTTGGAGTCGAATTATTACTGACAGAAGAAACCGCCCCGGAGGTCGAATTCCAAGGCGGCTGGAGTAAGATTGTTGAAGCAGTATCCTTACTGCTTACAGGAAAAATGGATGCGGCCGGGTACAAAGATTTCATCAAGGAAGGCTTAGAATGAGATAGAAAGTTTAACTTGGAGGACGCCTTCTTTACTATCTACTTCTGTGGCGCGGAGGAAAGAAACGATTTTTCCAGGGTAAAAGCCTAAATCAAATTCCTCCTCAAGTGTTCTTCTAGTGGTGTCAGGTAATTCGAGACCATTAAATACAACATGATCTACTTGGAATATAAGTCCGTTGATGGGTTCTTCCTGTATGATGTAGTGACCGGTTAATGAAAGGGCTAAAGCACCACTTTTTCCTGTGGCAGTAATCGTTCCGTCATTAAAATGAAATGCGAAATCGTTAAATAGCTTATTCTGGGACTGAAGGAATTCGTTTAAATCCTCTTCCTTCAGATTCAGAACATAAGTCATCCCCTTACGTGTAAGAACTCCCTCTCGATTCTGGACAAACTGCGGTAATTTATTCATTGCGGAAGACAATGCTTTGAAGTAGGTCTTTACCTCGCGCAAACCAATATTCTCCCAATATAATGTGAATTCTTGAAGTAGAGCGCTCATATTATCAGGATCACTACTGTCTTTAATCCCGCCTTCAATTTCTTTATTGAGCGCGGCTACCCTAATTTTCTGTTCCTCCAGAGCGGTTCGCAGCTGTGCAAGATCCTTCGAGCTGCGCTGTGCAGTCTGGAGGGTCTTCTTTAGATCCTTATATTGGTCCTCGTATTGTGTGAGAATGCTGCGGTCATTTCCGATAATAATTTCATAATAATCAAATAGTGCCAGAAATCTGCTAATGCTCTTCGCGGATAGAAATGCGGCCAAGAGACCGTCTCTATCCCCCATATAATAAGAACGAAGGACCGCGCCTGCACGCTCTTGTTGGTTTGCGATGGCAGATTTTTTCTGGATAGCTTGCTCTTCTAGGTAATCTACCTTTTCTTCAAGCGCTTTTTGTTCAGCTGTAATCTTGATGATCTCCCGTTCGATTTCTGCGGAAGATAAGGTCTGCTCCAGAAGTTTACGGGTTTCTTCATTATCTGGTATAGAGGAATTGAAAAAAGAACCGCTAGGATCGGCAGACAGGTACATCGTAGATTGTAACGGAAACAATGTACAGCAGAAGAGAATTAGTATGGTTGCCATCATGCGGCTTTGGGCATTGCGGGAGCGCACCACACCACCACCTTTTTTTGAAATTTAAGATAAGAATTTATCTGTTTCACTCCATAAATCATCCTTCTATTTCTCGTAGAAACGGAAACTGTCTGTAAAAGACGGCAAAACCGGTTCTTCCTGAATGGATATATGTATGTACTAATAATATGTTTAACCCTTCTAAAATAGCATACATACAAAAAATCCCCACAAAGTGAGGCTATCCTTCAATGCGTACACAGGTATTTGGGGGACCTCATATATAATATATTAACTGATAAACAAAAAAACGGAAGTGATCCTTATTAGATAAGGACCTCATCCGCTTCAAGAGAGTACTGCAATTTATAGTGGAAGACCCATTTGAAAGATCGTCCAATAGCTGAAACCGGTGAAAGTCAAAATCATGTATGCCCAGAAAAGTAGGACATAAGTTTTTTCAGTAAACTTCAAATAACCGAGAATTACGAAAAAAGCGGTTTGCAAAAAGAAAAGCAAGGCCATTTCTGTCAGACCTCCGGCGAAAGCCATCAATCCAATAGCCAATGTAAAAAAACCTAATACCCGAAACATGCGGTCCAAGAGAGAGTCCCCCTTCCAGTATGTATCTCACGAATATTCCTTCGACTTATTATACCCGTTCAGTAAAAATGTGTAAACGAATTCATTGAAAAAAATACACTAATCTTGAAAAAATGTGATTTTTATAATTGACTGAAGTGATTAGTGCTTGAAAAAAGAGAATTTATTACTTAAAGCGTATGATGTGGGCAGATAATGGAAATACAATTTAGTATCAAATAGATTCTATGAACTCTATGAGAAGCATAGAAATGGAGTAAGCAGCTTTTATCCCTATTCACTACCCGGCAGAGCTGTCGGTTATGGAGATGGTTATTTCAAGATGTTGTTAGGAGGTTTGGTTGGATGACAGCCGTTAGACAGGATGCTTGGAGTGCAGAAGATGATCTAATACTGGCAGAAGTAACCTTGCGCCACATTCGGGAGGGAAGTACACAACTTGCTGCTTTTGAAGAGGTGGGTGAGAAAATCGGCAGAACGTCGGCTGCTTGCGGATTCCGCTGGAACAGCTGTGTTCGAAAAAGCTATGAAGGTGCAATTGGAATCGCTAAAGGCCAACGTCAAAAGAGAAGTTACCTGAAAAAGCAACCGTCGGTAAGAGGAGCGCAGGTAGCGGGTCTGATTCTCGGGGATACCGATGAGGAATTCGGACGAGGCGAAGGATTAAGTGAAAACACATTATCCATTGATGCGGTTATACGTTTCCTGAGACAATGGAAAGGTACGATCCAGGAGGCAGGACGCCAGCTGAAAATGCTGGAGAGAGATTTGCGCGAGAAGGAAGATGAATTAACAGAATTAAGATCTGAGAATGAGCGGTTGTCAAAAGAGGTTAATCTTGCTCAAAGTGACTACCGGGTAGTCAATGATGATTACAAAGCTTTAATTCAGATTATGGATCGTGCGCGTAGGCTAGCTTTCTTAAACGAAGAAGAAGAAGAAATGAAGACTCGTTTCAAAATGGATGGGAACGGAAATTTAGAACGTATTGAATAAAAGATAGGCAAACTAAAACACCCGTAAGTGGTTCGCTTTATTAGCGCCATTTGCGGGCGTTTTGGTTTTGTATTGTCATTTATGGAGGACGACAACGGCGGTTCTTCTTGGTATATTAAGGCTATACTTAGAAAAATTGCGCTTGAGATCAACAGGAGGATCAGATGAAAATCGATATAATCGGTGCGGGTTCACTTGGGCTGCTTTTGGCAGGGAGGCTGACCCAGTCCGGGAATGAAGTGAGATTGTGGTGTCGAGGGGTAGAGCAGTGCCGGAAATTAAAAGATGAGGGCTTAACTGTGAGCTATGAGGATGGGCGCGATCCAATTTCGATTTCGGGGGATCGATTTGTGTCCGCACCAATAGAGGGATTTGCAGATGCCTATCTCCGTGAGGCTAGTGATTGGATCATAGTAACGGTTAAACAGGACATACTACATAATGTTTTACCTGAATTTCTAGCCCCTCTTAGGGAACAACAGGTACACATCATTTGTTTTCAAAATGGCATTGGACATATGGAGATGCTCAGTAACTTGCTGCCGAAAGCTAATTTATATGCTGCCGTAACAACAGAAGCTGCGAAGCGAAAGTCTTTAACTGAGGTCATTCATGCAGGTGCGGGGGAGGTATGGATAGGGAAATGGAGCTTAAAGGATGGACAAGCCCATAGTATACATACTGATTTACAAGTGAATTATTTAATAGAAGTTCTCATTATGGCAGGATTCTCAGCCTTTTTGTCGAATGAAGTGGATACCATGATTTACCGGAAGCTCCTAATCAATGCCGTTATTAATCCGCTCACAGCGATTTGGCGTATTCCAAATGGTGAACTGCTTGCTTCAGAAGAGCGCCTGCAGTTAATGAAAGAACTTTTTAGAGAAGCTACTATGGTATATGATGCCTTCGGAATTACTTATGATCATGATGCGTGGGATAACATTCTTAAAGTGTGCAGGACAACGGCTGGCAATACTTCGTCCATGCTGGCAGATGTTCTAGCTTCAAGAAGCACAGAAATTCATTGGATCAATGGAAGTCTTGTAGAAATGGCAGAACGCACTGGAACATTGGTTCCTTTACATCGCTTGATCTGCCAATTAGTTGAGGGAATATAGGTATGATCTCGGAGGAGAGGTGAAGCTATGGGATTGCTGATGAATTCGGTCGGTACTTTAAGTTTGATTCCAATAATACCGTTTTTAATTGTTTATTTCATTGGAAGAGGGTTAAAAAAAGATAAAAAGAAAACTTTTATGCTCGCTATGGACGTGACTACATTTTTTTTATTATTATCGGTCTCCGCATTATTTAACAACTTGTTTAATAACGGTTTTGGGTTTTATCTTATACTACTTATTGTATTAATATCCACTGGATTGATTGGAGGCGCTCAGAATCGACTGAAAGGAAAAGTAGATGGGAAGCGGTTATTTCGGGCAGTTTGGAGACTTTCCTTCTTTTTTATGAGCGTCGGATATTTATTATTTATGTTTGTAGGGCTAATTAAGTACATATCACAAGCGATGTAATGTTCCACTGCTCCGGTGAAGCGGCAACGTCACAAAAGTTTAAAGTTTTAATAAAAAAAGAATTTTCTGAAAACATACCACTAGATTTTTTTGACCACTGGTTGTATAATCATAAACCATATACCACATTCTATTTAGGGGGAACTGCTAGATGAAGAAGAGTAAAAGTCTATTGCTAATGCTTGCATTAGTACTTGTTATCGGCACAGTGCTTGCTGGCTGCGGCGGAAACAACGCAAACAGCGGCAATAAAGGTAATGCTGGTAACACTGGTAACACGGGAACTGGTAATGCGGCTACAGAAGAGAAATTGGCTGCGGACCAAACACTGAGAATCAACCTAAGCTCTGAGCCTCCAACATTTGACCCAGGATTGGCTCAAGATAGCCAAGCTCACACTGTCCTGACAACAATGTACGAAGGTCTGACTCGCATGAATGCTGAATCTGGTCAAGCTGAACCAGGTGTTGCTGAAAGCTGGGATGTTTCCGCTGACGGTCTGGTATATACTTTCAAACTCCGTGATTCACAATGGAGTAATGGCGATCCTGTAACAACAGAAGACTTCGTTCGCGCTTGGAAACGCGTGCTCGATCCTGCTGCTGCATCCGCTGCACCTTACGCTTATCAATTGTACTACATCAAAAATGCTCAAAAGTTCTACAACAAGGAAATTACCGATTTCAGTCAAGTAGGTGTCAAAGCGGTTGATGAGAAAACTCTCGAAGTTACTCTTGAAGCCCCAACTCCTTACTTCCTTGGATTGCTTTCCTTCTACACTTATTACCCTGTACACAAATCCATTGAGAGTAATCCAAAATGGGCAACAAGCAAAGATACTATGATCGTTAACGGTGCTTTCACTCTTACTGAGTGGACTACAGGTCAAACACTTGTTGTAACTAAAAACGATAAATACTGGGATAAAGATTCCATTAAACTTAACAAAATCGACTTCTCCCTTGTAAACAGCGGTGCAACTGAACTGCTCAGCTACAAGAACGGTGAATACGATCGTGCCGGTGGACCAACTGGTGAAATTCCATCAGAACAAATTCCAATCGTGCAAAAAGAACTTCCTAAAGAATTCAGCCGTAAAGGTATTGCTTCCGTATACTACTACGAATTCAATATCACTGAAAAACCTTTCACAAACGCTAAAATCCGTAAAGCTCTTGCAATGTCGATTAACCGTCAAGCTTTGATTGACAATGTAGTACAAGGTGGACAATTCCCAGCATTCGGTTATGTACCTCCGGGTATCGCTGGTGCTGATGGTGAATACCGTACAGCAGTTAAAGATAGCTATTTCACTGAAGATCTAGAACAAGCTAAAACTTTGCTTGCTGAAGGTCTGAAAGAAGAAGGTATGGATAAACTGCCTACATTCTCTTTGACTTACAACACAAGTGAAGGTCACAAGAAAATCGCTTTGGCGATTGCTGATATGTGGAAAAACAATCTTGGTATCGACGTGCAAACCGTTAACCAAGAGTGGGCTGTATTTATTGAAAACCGTCAAAACCTGAACTACCAAGTTGCACGTGCTGGTTGGACTGCGGATTACAATGATCCAATGACTTTCCTTGATATGTGGGTAACAGGTGGCGGTAACAATGATACTGGTTACGCTAACCCTGAGTATGATAAATTGATCAGCGAAGCTAAAGCAAGTACTGACTTGAAAGTACGTCAAGACAAGTTTGCAGCAGCTGAGAAATTGCTCATCGAGCAAGATCAAGTATTGATTCCTTTGTACTACTACACTAACAACTCCCTGACTAAAGAGTACCTCAAAGGTGTTACTCTTGACTTCAGTGGTGCAATTGACTTGACTCGTGGATACTTGCTTGAGCACTAAGATTTAGCTCATGTAATTTAAACAGAATAGTTAGTTGACTGAAGTAACACAATACTTCGGGATATATATGTGGAACTCCATATATATCCCTTTTTTTTGTATTTCCGTCTATTTGTTATTTATTGTTATTTATAACATATTTAGAAAATGGACAAAAATCCGTTTTTTTCATAAAATCAATATAATGCTCTCAAAAAAATTGTCGGAGGAGGTGTGATGGGGATGGTTCGTTATGTCGCAAATAAATTCTTCTATATGTTGGTTTCATTATTTGTACTGATTTCAGCAACTTTTTTCTTGATGAAAGCTATTCCAGGGGATCCGTTTACTTCTGAGAAAAAAGTACCGCCAGAAATTAAAGCGCGTTTGATGGAGCAATATGGTCTGGACAAGCCGCTCTCTCATCAGTATTTTAAGTATTTAGGTGATATTATCCAAGGTGATCTGGGTGTATCCATGAAACGCCTGAATCAAGATGTATCACATTTGATCGGTCAAACCTTTTCAGCGTCGCTGAAGCTGGGACTCGTCGCAATTGTTGTGGCGGTTATTGTTGGGGTTCTTCTCGGCATGTTAGCGGCACTCTATCACAGAAAGTTTCTTGACAGCGCCGCGATGGTGTTGGCAGTTCTGGGGATTGCGGTTCCGAGCTTTGTAGTCGCGTCATTATTACAGTATGTGTTCGCTTTCAAATTGGGTTGGGTACCGGTTTCAGGTTTTAAAGGACCAATCTATTATTTCCTTCCTGTAGCAGCGCTCTCGGCACAGCCAATAGCATTTATAGCGCGCTTGACACGTTCAAGTATGCTTGAAGTTTTGAATGCGGATTATATCAAAACGGCTAAGGCTAAGGGATTAAGCTGGATGGCTATTCTAAGCCGTCACGTACTTCGTAATGGTATCCTGCCGGTTGTTACTTACATGGGACCTATGACAGCTAACATCGTAACTGGTTCGGTTGTTATCGAGCAGATCTTTGGTGTTGGGGGTATTGGTAAACAGTTCGTGGAAGCGATTGGTGTCCGTGACTATACCGTTATTATGGGGATAACCATTTTCTATGGTGTACTACTTATGGTGGCCCGTTTCATTACTGATATTGCTTATGTATTGATTGACCCACGTATGAAATTAAGTGGAGGAAAGGAGGGCTAAAGAGTGGCATCTGATAATAACTTGTTAAAGAACATGAATCTAAAACCGGAAGATTTTCAAAAAGTCGGTGTAGATGAAAAAGAAGCCGAGGTTATTCAGCGGGAGAGTCTCTCTGCCTGGAAAGATTCTTGGCAACGGTTGCGTCAAAACAAAATGGCGATGACAGCGCTTGGGATTCTAGGCTTGATCGTGCTTGCAGCGATTATCGCTCCCTTATTCTCGAAATATAACTATTACTCCAATGACTTGATGAATACCAATAAGCCCCCTTCCTCCGATCACTGGTTTGGAACGGATGATCTTGGACGTGATATTTTCGTTCGTACTTGGTACGGAGCACGGATCTCCTTGATCGTTGGTCTAGCTGCGGCAGCCATCGACTTGTTTATCGGTGTTATCTATGGAGGTATTATGGGCTTCTTCGGCGGCCGTGTAGATAATATCATGAACAAATTCTCTGAAATTTTGTACTCCATTCCTTATCTGCTTGTTGTAATTTTGCTTTTGGTTGTGCTTGAACCAAGTCTTGGTACCATCATCCTGGCCTTAACCATTACGGGTTGGATTACGATGTCGTGGATTGTACGCGGTGAAATTATGCAGCTCAAGAATCGCGAGTTCGTATTGGCTTCCCGTTCCATGGGTGCAGGTTCTGCGAGACTGTTGTTCAAACACCTTCTGCCGAACGCAGTGGGTCCGATTATTGTAACGATTACACTTTCTGTACCAAATGCAATTTTTGCAGAGGCTTTCCTAAGCTTCTTGGGTCTTGGTGTACAAGCTCCTATCGCTTCACTTGGATCTATGATTAACGATTCACTCACCGGTTGGTTGTACTATCCATGGCGCTTCCTGTTCCCTGCCATTCTGATCAGTTTAACCATGCTTTCTTTCAACATTTTCGGTGATGGTCTTCGTGACGCGCTTGATCCTAAGCTGAAAAAATAGGAGGGGTATGGATGGAACCTATTTTACAAGTCAAAGATTTGCATGTTTCGTTTTTTGTTAAAGGCGGAGAAGTGCAAGCTGTCCGTGGTATGAATTTTGAAATTGGCAAAGGTGAAACGGTTGCCATCGTCGGCGAGTCCGGCAGCGGTAAGAGTGTAACTGCACAATCGATTATGCGGTTGATCCCTTCCCCACCCTCTAAAGTGAAAAAGGGAGAAATTATTTTCCAAGGACAAAATTTGCTAGACAAAAGCATGAAAGAAATGGAATCCATTCGCGGTAAAGATATTGGCATGATTTTTCAAGACCCGATGACTTCTTTGAACCCAACCATCAAAGTGGGCAAACAGATCACTGAAGTTTTGATTAAACATCAGAAAATGTCAGCGGCCGAAGCGAAAAAGCAAGGTATTGAGATGCTCAAATTAGTTGGCATCACAAATGCTGAGGCTCGCTTTAACCAATATCCCCACGAGTTTTCAGGCGGTATGCGCCAGCGTGTAATGATTGCAATCGCGCTAGCCTGCCGTCCGGCTTTACTCATAGCGGACGAGCCTACAACGGCTCTTGACGTAACCATTCAGGCGCAGATCATGGAAGTTATGAGAGAGATGCAGCAAAAACTAGGTACCTCCATCATTTTGATTACCCATGATCTTGGCGTCGTTGCCGGTATGTGTGATCGGGTAATTGTAATGTATGCAGGTGAAGTTGTGGAGACTGGAACAAGATGGGAAATCTTTAAGAATCCACAGCATCCATATACCAAAGGTCTGCTGCGCTCGATGCCGCGTCTGGACCAAAAGAAGGGCGAGCCGCTCATTCCGATCATCGGCACACCGCCAGATCTGATCAAGCCGCCGATCGGCTGTCCGTTCACCGCGCGTTGCAATGAAGCAATGCATGTTTGCGAACAAATCGATCCCGGCGCCACAGAATTCAGCGAAACGCATATGGCGCGTTGCTGGAATCTGCATTCGATGGCCAAGGAGGTGCAGTACTCTTGAGTAAGAACCTAATAGAAGTAGAAGGTCTTAAGAAATATTTTAATGTAGGTCAAGGCAAGGTTCTTAAGGCTGTTGATAATATTAACTTCTCCATCCGTGAGGGTGAGACGCTTGGAATGGTAGGAGAATCCGGTTGTGGTAAGACTACTGCTGGACGTACAATTCTTCGATTGTATGAGCCAACTGCCGGAAGTGTGAAATATAATGGTACAGACATTTATAAATTGCCTTCTAACAAAATGAAAGCAATGCGCCGTGACATGCAGATGATTTTCCAAGATCCGTACGCATCACTTAACCCGCGTTTTACGGTTTCTGATATCATCGGCGAGGCACTGGACATTCACGGAATGGCTGGCAGTCGTGCAGAACGTAAAAAACGGATCGAAGAGCTGCTCGATATGGTTGGTCTTAACCATGATCACGCTACTCGTTATCCGCATGAATTCTCTGGTGGACAACGCCAACGTATTGGGATTGCCCGTTCGTTAGCGGTAAATCCTAAGTTCATCGTTTGTGATGAGCCGATTTCCGCGCTTGACGTATCCATTCAGGCTCAGGTCGTAAACTTGCTTAAAGAATTGCAAGATCGTCTGGGATTGACTTATCTTTTCATCGCGCATGATCTGTCCATGGTTAAACATATCAGTGATCGCGTAGCAGTTATGTACTTGGGTAAAATGGTAGAATTGGCGGAAAGTGAAGAGCTTTATGCAAATCCTATCCACCCTTATACCAAATCTCTCTTGTCAGCTATTCCAATTCCGGATCCGGAAATTGAAGTGAACAAGAAACGTATTCACTTGCATGATGAGCTTGGTAGTCCTATTTATTCTGCTAACGAAAAGAGCAATGATAGTGACTTTGAATTAGTAGAAGTATCCAAAGGACACTGGGTAAGCAAAAAATTTGCTTAAATCTATAGCGAGTATTAGACAGGCGGGAGCGTTATGCTCTCGCCTCTTGTATGTAGTGGGGATATTTAATAATCATTTTAATGGATAAGAAAATAAAACGGCTGCTCTTGCATTGCTTTTTTTCAGGTATGTAATTCTTTTGACGCGGCCCCTGACTTTGGATACAATCATATAGAGTTTACGAACTTGGATTTACATATAACTGCTCAGTAGAACTGGAGGCACTAGCAAATGAATATTGTTAAGGAACCGCTCTCGGGTGGATCTGCACTCGCGCGCGACTATATAGAAAATTTTGAAAAAGTTAGTCATTTGTATGGTGGGGATTTCCGAAGCAAAGAGAGTAGAAGCATTCGGGCAGAATGGCTGGATCGTAGTGAGGGTCTCCGTGCAGACCGGACACAAGTTGCTGCATGTCTACGGCAATATAATGAAAAGCATAATTCACATGATGCGGTGATGTCTTCCCTGGCACTTTTAGAACAGCCGGGAACGTTAGTGGTTACTGGCGGACAGCAAAGCGGATTATTCACAGGACCACTACTTGTAGTATATAAAGCAATGACAACCATTATGGCGGCAAAAGAAGCAGCAGAACAGCTCGGTCGACCTATAATCCCATTATTCTGGATTGCAGGAGAGGATCATGACTGGGATGAAGTGAATCATACGTATGTATTAAATCGTACACAAGAGATTACAAAGATTAAGATAGAGAAATCAGAGGAGAAACGCTCCTCGGTGAGTAATATTCGTGTAGAAGATGAAAGCTGGCAGCAAGTAGTGGAACAGCTGGATGCGCTACTTCAAGATAGTGACTTTAAACCGCAAATTATGGAATTTATTCGATCTTCTTCGTTTAGAGCAGATAGTATGACGGATGCTTTTGCCAAGCTGATGGGTTCTTTATTTGGTAAATTTGGTCTGATCCTGCTCGATTCTGCTGATCCTAACCTTCGTAAGTTAGAAGAGCCTTTCTTTACTTCGCTAATTATGCAGAATGATGCACTGGAAACAGCGTACATGAATTCTGCTTCTGATATCGTGAACGCTGGGTATGAGCTTCAAGCTGACGTTACGGCAGGCAATGCCAACCTCTTTTATATACATGAAGGTGTACGATTATTGCTTCATAAGAAAGATGGCGTTTTTGCCGATCGCAAGGGCCAGGTATCGTTCACCCGGGATGAACTACTGGAGGAAGTGAAGGTTCATCCGGAACTATTCAGTAACAACGTGCTGACACGTCCGCTTATGCAGGATTATGTGTTGCCGGTTCTAGCAACGGTGCTAGGTCAAGGTGAGATTGCTTATTGGGCCATTCCGCATCGTGCGTTTGAGATCATTGGGGGACAAATGCCCCTGATCATCCCGAGAATGTCTTTCACAGTGGTGGAAGGTACGCTTCATAAGCATATGGATAAATATCAACTAAGCTTTGAGGACGTAAGACAGGGACTAGATCGTAAAAGACATGAGTGGTTGGCTGCACAGGATGAGCTGGGGATTGAACAACGTTTCGAAGAAACTAAAGCTACTTTCTCTGCCATGTACGAACCACTGATTGAGCAGCTTGGAACCATTCAGGCAGGTCTGCTAAAACTAGGGAATAACAATAAAGATAAGATTTTAGATCAGATCACTTTTTTACAAGCGAAAGCCCAAGATGCAATGGCAAAACAGAATGAAGCTGCAATCCGTCAATGGGAGCGAATCGAGCTGTCGTTAATGCCACTGGGTAAACTGCAAGAAAGAGTGTACAATATCATGTATTACTTGAACCGCTACGGACTTCCATGGTTAGATGAGCTGATGGCTATTGAACCGGATTATAGTGGGACGCATCGAATCATTTATATGTAGAGAAGTATTGCTCCATAAAACAAAGAAGTAACGCTCACAAAACTTGGATTATGCTTACGAAGCGAGTTTTACTGCGAAGTAAAACATAGAAGTATCGCTCCATAAAACTTTTAGGAGGTTTCATTATGAGTTCATCAAAACAAAATAGTATCGTGGCTGATATGTCACTCGCACCCGAAGGTCATTTGAAAATCGACTGGGTTCGTCAACATATGCCGGTATTGAACCGTATCCGTGAGCAGTTCGAAGCTGAGCAGCCATTCAAAGGACTAAAAGTATCTATTACGCTTCATTTGGAAGCTAAAACCGCTTATCTGGCGAAGGTAGTCAAAGCAGGCGGTGCAGAAGTAACTATTACTGGGTCGAATCCACTGTCTACACAGGATGATGTATGTGCGGCGCTTGTAGAGGACGGAATTACCGTATTTGCTAAATACAACCCGTCACCTGAAGAGTTCAAAGCCCTTAATATCAAGGCGCTGGAAAGTAAACCGGATTTGATTATTGATGATGGTGGGGATTTTGCTACATTGCTGCATTCGGAGCGTCCTGATCTAATGGAGAATATTCGTGGGGGGGCTGAAGAAACAACAACCGGCATCATTCGTCTAAAAGCTCTTCAAAAGCAAGGTGTGTTGAAGTTCCCAATGGTCGCAGTAAATGATGCTTATTGCAAATATTTGTTTGATAACCGCTATGGCACAGGCCAATCCGCATGGGATGGAATTATTCGAACAACCAACCTGATTGTTGCGGGCAAAACCGTAGTTGTTGTCGGATACGGCTGGTGCGGTAAAGGTGTTGCTATGCGTGCCAAAGGTTTGGGCGCAAAAGTGGTTGTCACAGAAGTGGATGCTATTAAAGCTGTTGAAGCACATATGGACGGTTTCGAAGTTATGCCTATGCTGGAAGCTGCTAAGGTTGGTGATTTCTTCGTTACAGTAACTGGTAATCGTTATGTCATTCGCGGTGAACATTATGATGTGATGAAGGATGGAGCAATCATGTGCAATGCAGGCCATTTCGACGTTGAAGTGAATAAGCCGGAATTGTCTGAAAGATCCGTATCTCAGCGTACTGTTCGCAAAAATATCGAAGAGTACCAGCTTCGCGACGGACGTAAACTATATCTGCTTGCAGAAGGCAGACTTGTAAATCTGGGTGCTGCGGATGGACACCCTGCCGAAATTATGGATACGACCTTTGCGCTACAAGCGCTGTCGTTAAAATATGTAAATGATAATTATAAGAGCATTGGCGTAAAAGTTGAGAATGTTCCTTATGAGCTGGATGAGCAGGTAGCACGCTACAAGCTGCAAAGTCTGGGCATTAACATTGATAGTCTGACTCCAGCACAAGTGGATTATTTGGACAGCTGGAATCTGAACGATTAATTACGGAACGCACAACAATAAAGTATATTAACCAAGTGTACCTTGAACTGAAGCAACTTTTGTAAAATATAAGAGAGTATAAGTTTTACGCTATACATTATCCTTATATTTCTCGCTTAAACGCTTCGGCGTCCTTAAAAGGACGCCGAAGGCGTTTAGGCTTGAAAAGCCATGCAGCGGACAAGATTCCGATTGTATGGCTTTTTTCTGTGGCGAAATGTTTTTTGGGCAACGATCCATCTGATTTAGCAAAAAATTCCTTTCACCAGAAAAAGGTTTTTGATTTTTAATGGCGAATCTATTATGCTTAAGTGGTGAAAAGTGGGGTAAAGTGGGGATTCGGGGATTAGGGGTGGGAAAAAGGATGTTCATGGGAGAGTATCAACACAGCATTGACGACAAAGGCCGAATTATTATTCCGGCTAAACTCCGTGAATTGCTTGGAACCTCCTTTGTGACGACCCGTGGTCTAGACTCGTGTCTATTTGTTTATCCCATGGAAGAATGGGCAATCATGGAACAAAAGCTAAAAAGCCTTTCACTGATGAAATCAGATGCCCGTGCATTCAGTCGCTTTTTTTTCTCAGGCGCAACAGAATGTGTATGGGATAAGCAGGGAAGGGTAAATCTGCCGGCCAATTTAAGGCAGTATGCCAAACTGGACAAAGACTGTGTTATTCTGGGCGTTTCGAACCGGGTGGAAATCTGGAACAAAGAGCTATGGGAGCAGTACTTCGAACAGTCCGAGGAATCGTTCAACGAAATTGCCGAAAAATTGGTGGATTTCAATTTTGATCTATAAAACACAATATCGAATACTGTCCTGGAGGGATGCAGCTTGTTTCACCACATCACGGTGCTTAAAGAAGAAGCGACAGAAGGGCTGCACATCAAAAAAGACGGAATCTATGTAGATTGCACTCTCGGTGGAGCAGGCCACAGCGCACTAATTGCTTCCAAACTTAGCGGCGAAGGCCGATTAATCTGTTTGGATCAAGATGATTGGGCTCTGGAGAACGCAAAAGAAAGACTAGCTGAATACGGAGACAAGGTTGTACTCATTAAGACTAATTTCCGTGATCTGGAGAGTGTACTTAAGGATGTGCCCTTTGTACCACAAAAAGATGGCATTCCCCAAGTGGATGGAGTCCTCTTTGACCTTGGCGTATCCTCTCCCCAGTTTGATGAGGGAGAACGCGGATTTAGTTATAATCATGATGCTCCGCTGGACATGCGGATGGATCAGACAGCGCTATTAACGGCTGCTGATATTGTGAATACGTGGTCTGAGCAGGAGATTGCCCGTGTGCTTTTCCAATATGGAGAAGAGAAGTTCTCGCGGAGAATCGCTAAGAAAATTGTAGACAGAAGAGAAGAAAGTCCTGTGGAGACCACAGGAGAATTAGCTGAGCTTATCAAGGAAGGTATTCCGGCGGCTGCACGAAGAACGGGAGGACACCCCGCTAAACGTAGCTTCCAAGGTTTACGGATTGCTGTAAACGACGAGTTGGGTGCTTTTGAAGAAGGATTACATAGCGCAGTACGTTGCCTTGCACCAGAAGGTAGAGTATCCGTTATCACTTTTCATTCACTCGAGGACCGAATTTGCAAGCAAATACTAAGCAGCTATTTAAGCAGATGTACATGCCCGCCTGACTTTCCGTTTTGTGTATGTGGCGCGAAAGGCACGCTTAAGTTAATCAACCGCAAACCGCTTGTGCCTTCTGAAGAAGAGCTTGAGCTTAATACTCGAGCCCGTTCAGCTAAGCTGCGCATTGCAGAAAAATTGTAATTGACGATAAAGGAGAGTCAGAGATGGCCTATACCCGCGGCAATTTAGCAGTTCAGCCCAAAAGAAAAGAAGAGGTAAACCCCCTTTACCGCGAGAAGACAAAAGTAGTTACCAAACGAAGAGTACTTCCGCTGCAAGAGAAACTTTTGTATATGCTGACGCTAGGAGTATGCGTTTTGGTGGCTATCACCCTGATTTCACGTTACGTTCATATTTATGATTTGAACTTGCAGGCCCAGAAATTAGATAAGGATATAGCGACTGCTAAGAAGCAAATTTCCACGTTTGAGATGGAGAAGCAGAACTTGGAGCAGAAGGTTGCCCAAAAGGCAAAAGATCTTGGATACGTAGCACCGGATGAAAATGCTACAATCTTTATTCCGGCGAATCCGATATCGACAGAAGGCGATAATTAGTGAGCGATTGGCAAGATCGCAATAAAAAAATTGTGAGGTTCGCTTATGGTAAAGAGAATAAAACTTCGCACGCTGTTTATAGGAGGGTGTATTACCCTCTTTTTTCTTGTTTTGATAGCTAGAGTGTTCTGGATTCAAGTTATGGAGGGTTCAGAATGGCAAGAAAAGGCTGCTACACTTTGGGCGCACACTTCGACTATCAAAGCAGAGCGAGGAACGATTTCTGACCGTAATGGGAGTGTGCTCGCAAGTGATGTTCCTGCTTATACTGTGGTTGTAAACCCGGCAGTCATTGCTGAAAAGGGAATTGGTGATGAGGTCGTTAAGGGATTGCATGAGTTACTCGGCAAGCCAGAAGATGAGCTGCGGAAGCTGGTTGAAGCGAAAGACGAGAACGGTAAATACCTCAAGAATCGTGAGGTTCGTAACGAAGGCTGGAAGATCGATCAGGAACTTGCTGATAAGGTGAAAGAATTTTATGTAGCCCTAGGTAAAGAGCATAAAATTCAAGAGACTGGGATTGGTCTTGTTAGAGAGCAGAAACGATATTACCCTAAGGGTTCGCTTGCTGCGCATATATTAGGCTATACAGATCGAGATGGCAAGGCGATTATGGGTCTGGAAAAATCCCTGGATGAACAGCTTAAGGGTGCCGATGGCAAGCTGCTTTATCAAAGTGACGGTCAAGGGGTTAAGCTGCCGGATTCAAAAGATACCTATAAACCTGTAGTAAATGGAAGTGATTTCAAGCTTACAATCGACAGTACAATCCAGCAATATATACAAGCGGCCATGGAAAAGGCATATGCGCAATATAAGCCGAAAAGTATGAGTGTCATTGCTGCTGATCCGAATACGATGGAGATTTTGGGGATGGCGAATATGCCTACCTTTGATCCTAATAAATATATGGATACGGGTGCTGATGCAGCGGGTTTCTACAATCATGCTATCAAATCAACTTATGAGCCCGGTTCGACCTTCAAAATTGTAACACTTGCTGCAGCTGTAGAAGAGAAGCTTTTTGATCCCGTAGCTACATTTCTGTCAGGATCTATCAGAATTAAGGGATACAGTAAGGCATTACATGATATTAATCGTTCCGGCTGGGGGCAAATCAGTTTCCTGGAAGGTGTGAAGCGGTCTAGTAACGTTCTTTTTGTAAAACTTTATGAAATGCTCGGACAAGATAGACTTTTACAGTATATTGATGATTTTGGCTTTAATGGGAAGACAGGAATCGATTTGCCAGGGGAAGCCAGTGGGGTCGTTAACCCTAACCTTGGACGTCCTATCGAAATTGCTACACTTGCATATGGGCATGGTAAAGTGCTAGTTACCCCGCTTCAACAATTGGTTGCTGTATCTGCTATCGCCAATGGTGGGAAACTGATGACTCCATATGTGGTAAAAGAGGTTACGGACCCAAACACCGGAGACACTAAGGTTACTCAGCCTAGTGTAGTGCGTCAGGTGATTGATGAGGCAAGCGCCAAGAAAACCGGTGAATACTTGGAGCAGGTAGTTGCCGACCAAGTCAAAGGTACAGGACGCAACGCTCACATAGAAGGTTACCGTGTCGCAGGTAAGACAGGAACGGCTATCAAGGTTGAAGGTAAGGACTACGTGAAGTCCAAAGTACTGGTCTCCTTTATTGGTTATGCGCCTGTGAATGATCCAAAGATCGCTGTTATTGTTATTATTGATGAACCGAACGTTGAGGTTGGCGGCGGTAAAGCTGCAGCTCCTGTATTTAAAGAAATCGTATCTCAGTCTCTGCAATACATGGGAGTTCCAAAGTTAGCGACTGAAACTAGCGATAAGGATAGTAAAAAAACAGTTGAATCTGAAGCGCCTGTGCTTCGGACCACACCTGATCTGATGGGCAAAACGATGAAGGAAGCAAGAGAGACGCTTCTGGATCAAGGATTTGATTTTGAAGTGGTCGGTGCAGAAGCATCTGTGGAAACCCAATATCCAGAGGCTGGAACGAAGCTTACTCAAGGACAGCGTATATACCTATTAAGCAAGCAAGGGGACAAGCCTACCATTCCAAAATTACAAGGAGAGTCGCTGCGTGATGCGCTTGAGATTCTAACACTTCTAAAAGTGGAGATTGCGGTAGAAGGCGAAGGATATGTCTCGGAACAGATTGAAGGAACAAAGAACGGCAAAACATTGGTTACTTTGAAGCTGAAACCATTAAATGATAAGAGTGAAGAGGATCCTGCAACTTCGACTGCTGATGAGGGTACGGAATCGGAGAGTGGGCCATAGGCTTGTTCTAACCCCTGTTTGTCCCGAATAGTCATGAAGATAAGAGCTCATGTCTATAGGTGAAAGCGGGGGAGAACGGAATGAAGGTTTCGAAGGTCGTAACACGGCGGAGAATGTTGTGGACGCTGCTGGGACTGGCAGTGTTATTCGGTTCGCTGGTCGTGCGTCTTGCTTATGTGCAATTATCCCAAGGCGAGAAATTAAGTGACAAGGTAGAAGATTCCTTGCGCCGCAATATTCCTTTTACAGCCAAGCGTGGTGAAATTTTGGATCGTGAAGGTATACCGCTGGCCTATAATATCAGTACGCCTACGGTTTATGCGGTGCCTGTGCAGGTGAAGGAGAAGCAAAAGACAGCGCAGCAATTGGCGCCTCTGCTTGGGATGACCGAGGAGAAGCTGATGAGCTTGCTGACTAAAAAATCAATGTCGGTGAAACTACAGCCCGGCGGCCGCAAAATTACGATGGAACTTGCCGCGAGCATCCGTGATTTGCAGTTGCCGGGCATCGTTGTCGCTGAGGATAGCAAAAGATATTATCCGTACGGCGATCTTGCCGCGCATATACTAGGCTTTACAGGTATTGATAACCAAGGGATTACCGGGGTCGAGAATATATACGATAATTTACTTAAAGGAATAGCAGGTAATATTTCGTATTTGTCTGACGCAGGTGGAAGACTCATGCCTGGATCATCGGAGAAGTATTCTGCCCCTCAGGATGGACTTAATCTGCAATTGACGATTGATAAACAGATTCAATCCATTATGGAACGTGAGCTGGATCAAGCTATGGTAAAATATCAGGCGCAGGGTGCTTGGGCTATAGCGATGAATCCGAAGAATGGTGAAATTCTGGCCATGGCTAGTAGACCGGGTTATGAACCGGGTTTATATAAGGAATATGATCCGCAGATCTATAATCGGAATTTGCCCATTTGGATGACTTACGAGCCTGGTTCGACGTTCAAAATCATCACACTTGCTGCAGCACTGCAAGAAGGTAAGGTAGACCTGCAAAATGATCATTTCTATGATCCTGGGTTTATCGAAGTGGCGGGTGCGAAGCTGCGCTGTTGGAAAAAAGGCGGCCATGGCAGCCAAACCTTCCTTCAGGTGGTTGAGAACTCCTGTAACCCTGGTTTTGTTGCTCTTGGGCAACGGCTGGGCAAAGAAACCCTCTTCAAATATATTCGTGATTTTGGTTTCGGCAGCAAAACAGGAATTGATCTAAACGGAGAATCTAATGGGATTCTGTTCAAGCTTAGTCAAGTAGGTCCGGTGGAGCTTTCGACTACGGCCTTCGGCCAAGGGGTCTCGGTTACACCTATTCAGCAGATTGCTGCGGTATCCGCGGCTATCAATGGTGGCAATCTCTATAAACCACATGTAACAAAATCATGGGTTAATCCGGAAACGGGAGAGACTGTATCAGAAGTGAAGCCTGAGCTTGTGCGGCAGGTCATTTCGGAGGAGACATCCAAGAAGGTGCGGGCAGCACTTGAGAGCGTGGTTGCCAAAGGCACGGGACGGCCGGCTTTTATCGACGGCTATCGTGTAGGTGGCAAGACGGGTACTGCACAGAAGGTTATAAATGGACGTTATTCTCCGACAGAGCACATTGTTTCTTTTATTGGCTTTGCGCCGGCGGATGATCCGCAGATCGTTGTCTACACTGCAGTGGATAATCCGAAAGGGATTCAATTTGGGGGTGTAGTTGCAGCTCCAATCGTGCAAAATATTTTGGAAGACTCGCTGCACTATATGAAGGTTCCTGAGCGCAGTGATCAGCTTCCAAAAACTTATAAGTATGGTGAAACTCCGATCGTGACCGTGCCTGACCTTACAGGTGCAACCGTACAAGATATCTATGAGGATTTAAATATGAATTTTAATCTGGCGCGTTCAGGCTCTGGCAATACGGTCATCAATCAGGCTCCGAAAGCTGGGGCAAGAGTAGAACAGGGCTCAACCATCAGGATTTATATGGGAGCTTCTAGTGAATAATGATAAAGGTATAAAGGTTCAGTTTGTATCCGAAAATGTAGAGTGAGGGATTACTATGAAAGTTAATGAATTATCTGCTTGTCTTGCCACTTCGCGTCTATATGGGGACGGGGAGGTGGAGATTACTGATCTTCAGACGGATTCCCGCCGTGTAAGTCCGGGTGATCTGTTTATCTGTTTACCGGGTCACACTGTAGACGGACATAAATTTGCGCCGCAAGCCGTAGCCTCTGGAGCATCTGCTATCGTATGTGAGCATAAGCTAGAGCTTGATATCCCACAGATCGTTGTGGATGACTGCCGTTTTGCGATGTCTGTCATGTCGAATGCATTCTTTGGCTCACCTAGCAGCCGAATGAGAATGATCGGGGTTACGGGTACAAACGGGAAGACAACTACGACTTATCTTATTGAGCGAATTATGCAAGACCAGAATATGAAGACGGGTCTGATTGGGACCATTCAAATGCGCTATGACGGCAAAAGCTACCCTATGTCAGGGACCACTCCAGAATCGCTAGATCTGCAGCGCTCGCTTCATGATATGGCCTCCAAAGGTGTGGAATGTTGCGTCATGGAAGTCTCCTCCCATGCGCTTCAGCAAGGACGTGTGAAGGGTGCGGACTTCCGTACAGCAATATTTACGAACTTAACCCAGGATCATCTGGATTATCATCATACAATGGAGGAGTATCGGGCGGTTAAAGGTCTATTCTTCTCTAGACTAGGAAATGTGATCTCTCCTTGGAAAGAAGAACGCAAATATGCGGTGCTTAATGCTGATGATGAGGCGAGCCACTATTTTGCAACCCAAACCGCAGCGGAAGTGATTACATATGGCATTGATAACAACGCTAATGTCCGAGCTTCGCAAATCTCGATCACTGCAAAAGGAACTTTTTTCCATGTAGATACGTTTAAGGGTGAGACGGACATTTCGCTTCGTATGGTTGGTAAGTTCAATGTCTATAATGCACTTGCGGCGATTACGGCAGCGTTGTTGGAAGATGTGTCACTGTCAGATATCAAGACTAGTCTTGAGGCGATTGATGGGGTAGCTGGACGGGTAGAGTCAGTAGATGAGGGGCAAGAATATGCCGTTATCGTTGACTATGCACATACACCAGACGGGCTGGAAAATGTATTAAGAACGGTCTGCGAATTTGCTACAGGTAAAGTGCTTACTGTGTTTGGCTGCGGAGGAGACAGAGACCGCACGAAACGTCCTTTAATGGGTAAGATAGCTGCAAAATATAGCGACATGATATTCGTAACCTCTGACAACCCTCGGACGGAGGACCCTGGGCTAATTCTGAAGGATATAGAAGCAGGACTAGTAGAGGATGGAGTCACCTCTGACCGGTATCATATGATTGTTGATCGCCGAGAAGCAATTGGGAAGGCTATTGAAATGGCAAGCTCTGGCGATGTAGTATTGATTGCGGGGAAAGGTCATGAGACCTATCAACTGATTGGCGGAGTGGTTCACGATTTCGATGACCGCATCGTCGCTAAAGAAGTTATAAGGGGTCGAAGCTATTGATTACAAGAACACTGGGACAAATTGCTGTGATGTGCGCAGGGGAACTTCCTGCTGCCGAAGCTATGAATATACCACTTACGGGCGTCGTTACTGACTCCCGTAAGATAACTACAGGCTGCCTGTTTGTCCCTCTAACGGGAGACAAATTTGACGGTCATCATTATGCAGCTACAGCTATGGCTGCTGGTGCTGCAGGGACCTTATGGCAGCGTGATAAAGGTCCTGCGCCTGAGGGTGGCGGAGTCATAATTGTTGAAGATACGCTAGAGGCGCTTCAGAAGCTGTCCGCTGCGTATTTAAATGAGGTCGCTCCGAAGGTTGTCGCAGTTACGGGCAGTAATGGCAAAACAACGACAAAAGATATCATTATGGCCTTGCTCGAAACGCAGTACAAGGTGCACAAGACAGAAGGAAACTTCAATAATCATATTGGTCTTCCGCTCACGATTCTATCCATGGCTGAGGATACAGAGATTGCAGTGCTTGAAATGGGTATGAGCTCGCGGGGAGAAATTGCTCTGCTGGCTTCTTTGGCTGCACCAGATGTTGCAGTCATTACTAATGTAGGTGAGTCACATCTGCTGCAACTGGGATCCCGCAAAGAAATCGCCCGTGCCAAGCTGGAAATAGTCGAAGGGCTAAAGCCAGGTGGACTGCTAATTTATAACGGTGATGAACCGCTGCTGACTGAGGTAATGCAAGAGTCCACTTTTGAGGCTCCGGAGGAGATGGTGTCCTTCCGTTTCGGCCTGAACGGAGATAATGATGATTATCCGACTGGGATGATGTCCCATAGTGGTGGTATGACGTTTACGTCAAGCCTTCATAAGGAACATGCTTTTACATTACCGCTGCCAGGCCAGCATAACGTTGTTAACGCGTTGGCTGCACTAGCGGTTGCTCGCCATTTTGGAATTACAGAACAAAATGTAGAGAATGGGTTAAGTAATCTTAAGTTGACGGGCATGCGGATTGAAGTGATTCGGACTTCTTCCGGGCTTACACTTTTGAATGATGCTTATAATGCCAGTCCGACTTCTATGAAGGCGGCCATTGATGTGCTTCAAACTATGAAATGCAGTGGCAAAAAAATCGCAGTACTGGGGGACATGCTGGAACTTGGGCCGGATGAAATACAGTTTCATAAAGAAATTGGCTACTACCTAGATCCCGCAGTGACTGATTTTGTATATACCTATGGTCCATTGTCAGTCCATATTGCAGAAGCTGCAAAGGAAAGATTCGGAAACGAGCGTGTGCTGGCTTTTACGGATAAGTCAGAATTAACAGCCGTCCTTATCGAGAAAAGCAGCTCCAAGGATATTGTACTATTCAAAGGATCTAGAGGGATGAGGCTTGAGGAAGTGCTTCAGAGCCTTAATAAAGAGATTAAAGAGACCTAAAAAAATGGAGGGGGTGCACCCATGGATTATCAACTATTGTTATTGACTATTGCTGTTTCCTTTATCCTTGCGGTCATTGCCGCTCCGCTCTTCATTCCGCTACTGCGCAGGATGAAATTCGGACAGCAGGTGCGAGATGACGGACCGCAATCCCATTTAAAGAAAGCGGGAACGCCGACGATGGGCGGTATCGTAATCATCGTGGCTTTTACATTGGCTTATCTGAAATTTTCCGTGGTGAATAACGATTTCTACGTACTACTAGTGGCTACGCTTGGTTTTGGACTGATCGGATTTTTGGATGATTATATCAAAATCGTATTCAAGCGTTCTTTGGGCCTTACGGCGCGTCAAAAATTGTTCGGGCAGCTGTTGGTAGGTGCTGTGATGTGCGGTCTGCTGATTTCTGCAGGACATAGCACAAGTATCAGCGTTCCGGGTACTGATTTCAGCTTTGACTGGGGCGGCTTTTTCTACTATCCATTCATTATTATTATGATGATGGCAGTAACGAATGCTGTTAACTTTACCGATGGAGTAGATGGTTTGCTGTCTGGTGTAAGTGCTATTGCTTTGGCAGCTTATGCTGTTGTAGCGATGCAGGCTACGTCAATTGCAGCTGGCGTGTGTGCAGCGGCAATGATCGGGGCCGTTCTTGGATTTCTGGTCTTTAATGCCCATCCAGCTAAGGTGTTCATGGGAGATACCGGTTCATTTGGTATTGGCGGCGCGATAGGTGCGATTGCGATTGTCACAAAGAGCGAACTGCTGTTTTTAATTATTGGCGGTGTGTTTGTGGTGGAAATGTTATCTGTCGTGATACAGGTGGTTTCTTTCAAAACCCGTGGCAAGCGTGTATTCAGAATGAGCCCGATTCACCATCATTTTGAACTTGGTGGCTGGTCGGAATGGCGTGTGGTAATTTCGTTCTGGGCGGTAAGCTTGATATTAGCCGCTGTTGGACTATTTATTAGCAAGGGGTTGTAGCGAATGAAACATCCAGATATGTATCGTGGTGAAGAAGTTGTGGTTCTTGGGCTCGCAAAAAGCGGTGTCCAGGTTGCTAAAGTGCTGCATGATCGAGGCGCTGTAGTTACGGTGAACGATAAAAAGGAAAGAGATCAAAGTCCCGAAGCTTCCGAATTGGAATCTTTGGGAATTTGTGTTATAAGCGGTGGGCATCCGGATGGACTGATTCATGAAGGTGTAAGTCTGGTCATTAAGAATCCAGGCATTCCTTATTCTGCGCCTCCTGTGCAAAAGGCTCTTGAGCTTGGCATTGAAGTAGTTACAGAGGTGGAGGTTGCTTACCGTCTTTGTGCAGCGCCGATGATTGGCATCACGGGATCCAATGGCAAGACGACAACGACGACCTGGGTAGGTCAAATGCTGGAAGCTGCAGGTATGAATCCGATTGTTGCAGGTAACATTGGCACGCCTCTCTGTGAGGCTGCGCAAGAAGCTACAGAGGATAACTGGATGGTGGTCGAACTCAGCAGCTTCCAGCTCAAAGGTACGGAGACTTTCCGCCCCAAAATAGGTTGTTTGTTGAATATTGCGGAGACCCACCTGGATTATCATGGGAGCATGAAGGATTATGTCGATTCCAAAGCAAAGCTGTTCGCCAATCAAGTAGATACGGATACGGCTGTGCTGAACTGGGACGATCCTTTTTGCCGGGAACTTGTGCCGTATATGAAAGCTACTATTCTTCCGTTCTCTATGTCCGAGGAGCTCACTCATGGTGTGTTTGTTAGCCCATCCTATATTACGGGTCAAGATGACGATCTGAAGCGCCGTATCATCTATCGCGAATCTGCAGACCAAGAAACAATCATTGCTGATGTAGATTCCATTAGTATTCCGGGACGTTTCAACGTGGGAAATGCACTGGCTGCATGTGGAATTGCCATTGCTGCTGGAGCTGACCCCTCTTTATTGGGTGAAGTGCTTGCTTCGTTTCGCGGTGTGGAGCACCGGCTGGAGTATGTGGCTGATAAGGCTGGAGCCACTTATTATAATAACTCCAAAGCAACAAACTCCAAAGCGACGATTATGGCATTAACGTCCTTTGAGCGCCCTGTAGTGCTGATCGCTGGTGGATTAGACCGTGGTTCCGATTATTTGGAGCTGCTGCCTGTCCTGAGCGGTCGTGTTAAAGCGCTAGTGGCGTTAGGAGAAACTAAGGACAAGCTAACGAATGTAGCGCAGCTGGCAGGATTAAAGCAGATTATCTCCGTCGATAATGGGGAGAGTGCCGCTGCCGTGCTTGAGCAAGCTGTACAGGAAGCCTCCGCTCTGGCGGAAGAAGGAGATATCGTTCTTTTATCTCCTGCCTGTGCAAGTTGGGATATGTTTACATCCTATGAAGAGCGCGGGCGTATTTTTAAAGAGGCGGTGCATAACCTTTAAGTAGGGGGGTGGATAAGCCCCATCCCTACTACGGATGCAAGAGGTGTGCTCCTGATGAACAAAACTCGTCATGCTCCCGATATTTGGTTGCTGATTCCTATTCTATCTTTGCTGGTGATCGGCATGGTGATGGTATACAGCGCCGGGTCCGTTCTGGGCTTCCGCAATTATGGAGATTCGTTTTACTTTGTAAAAAGACAGCTTTTGTTTGCAGGACTAGGACTAGTCGCAATGTTCGTTACGGCGAATACCGATTACAGGGTGCTGAAAAAGCTGGCTAAGCCGGCACTTCTGATCTGCTTTTTCTTACTTGTTATTGTGCTTATCCCTGGTATTGGTGTAGTACGCGGGGGAGCGCGCAGCTGGCTAGGAATTAGCTCCTTCGGGATCCAGCCTTCCGAATTCATGAAGATGGGGATGATTCTATTCTTAGCCAATTGGCTAGGAAAAGAGGAATACGACATCACTTCCTTCACACGCGGCTTGCTCCCACCACTTGCGCTCATTGGGTCAGCCTTCGCGCTGATCATGCTCCAGCCGGATTTGGGTACAGGTACCGTCATGTTTGGTGCAGCCTTGATGATGGTCTTCACAGCAGGGGCTAGAATGAAGCATTTACTTTCACTTGGAGTAGCTGGTGCGGCAGGGTTTGTTGCTTTGATTGCAGCAGCGCCTTACCGGTTGCAGCGGATTACCGCTTTTCTTGATCCTTGGTCCGACCCCCTTGGTGCAGGCTACCAGATCATTCAGTCGTTATATGCGATTGGTCCTGGTGGGCTCGGTGGCCTTGGATTAGGAATGAGTCGGCAGAAGTACAGTTATGTACCTGAGCCACAAACAGATTTTATTTTTTCTATATTGGCCGAGGAGCTGGGTTTTATCGGTGGTTTGGCTGTGTTGATCCTATTTCTTATTCTAATCTGGCGCGGTATGAAGGTGGCGATGAGTCTACCTGACCGTTTTGGAAGCTATCTGGCCGTTGGCATCGTCTGTATGGTGGCTGTGCAAGTCATTATTAATATTGGTGTTGTTATTGGTCTAATGCCTGTAACGGGCATCACGCTTCCTCTGATTAGCTATGGCGGATCTTCACTTACACTGATGCTAACATCCCTTGGCATTCTATTGAACTTATCCCGTTTTGCGAGGTGAAAGAGATGCGTATCGTATTAAGCGGCGGAGGCACGGGTGGACATATCTACCCTGCGGTCGCTGTTGCTAGGCAAATGGAGTTGGAAGATAGCAAATCTACCTTCCTGTATATTGGTGGAACGCGTGGCTTAGAGAGCAAGCTTGTCCCTCAAGAGAATATCCCTTTCAAATCTATTGACATCACTGGTTTTCGGCGCAAGCTATCCATAGACAATGTCAAGACCGTGATGCGTTTCTTGAAGGGTGTCAAGGCTTCCAAAGAGATGTTAAGAGAATTTAAACCAGATGTTGTGATTGGAACAGGCGGTTATGTGTGTGGTCCAGTCGTTTATGCTGCATCCCGGTTGGGCATCCCTACATTGATCCATGAACAAAATGCCATACCAGGCCTAACCAATCGCTTTCTGAGTCGGTATGCGAGTACAGTTGCCGTAAGCTTTGAAGGAACAGAGTCCTCTTTTCCGGGCAGCAAAAATGTGATCTATACTGGCAATCCACGTGCCACAACAGTTACTACAGCAAGTCCGCAACGAGGATTCGCATCGCTGGGGATTTCGGATGGCAGTACTGTTGTTTTGGTGGTTGGTGGCAGTCAGGGAGCTAAGGCTATTAATAGAGCCATGATTGAAATGGCCCCAAAAGTGGGTAAGGGTAATGGTGTTCATTATGTGTATGTTACAGGTGAACCTTATTTCGAAGAGACTCGGGCGGAATTGCGTCAAAAGCTGGGTAGCATACCAAACTGGTTGCATGTCCTTCCTTACGTTCATAATATGCCAGAGGTGTTGGCTTGTACCTCCTTGATCGTTAATCGGGCGGGAGCCTCTTTTCTCGCTGAGATCACAGCGCTGGGTATTCCCTCTGTACTCATTCCATCTCCTAATGTGACGAATAACCATCAGGAGGCGAATGCAAGACAGTTGGAACGTGAAGGTGCTGCTGTGGTGCTGCTTGAGAAAGATTTAAACGGCACGGCACTATATGAGGCGGTTCAAAAAATCATCGGAACTGAAGCCGTGCGTGAGCAGATGTCCGTGGCCTCCAAACGACTCGGCAAAAGAGATTCTGCGGCAGTAATCACAAGCGAGCTCCGAAGACTTGCGGGTAAGAAGTCTTAAGATATCATCGTTTTCCATACGGGTTTTCCTTATTGGCAGCTCTCTGTCACACACTTGGAGGAACGAACATAGGATAATCCTATAATCGTGACAATCACCCAGGACACTTCCAAACCTGAGATGTAGTGCAGGATATTCTTGAAATATAAGAAAGTATAAGTTTCACGTTATACATTATCCTTATATTTCTCGCTTAAACGCCTACCGTCCTTATAAAGGACGCCGAAGACGTTTATACTTGTACATTTCATATGAGCTTGTAACGGAAGTGTTTGTGGTGGGTGAGCGGTAATCTCGGAGGTGATACATTGGACAAATTGGTGATTGAGGGTGGAAGTCCCCTGTCAGGCACCATTCGTATCCATGGAGCAAAAAATGCGGCGCTGCCGATTCTAGCGGCAAGCCTGCTGGCCGAAGGAGTTCACTCACTGCATAATGTGCCGAAGCTGCTGGACATCGAGACTATGCTAGACATCCTAGATCGGCTGGGCTGCAGGTGCGTGCATCAAGAGGATACGGTGACGATAGATACGTCTGCCGTCGGGACATCTCATATCCCTGAGGATTTAATGCGGCAGATGAGATCTTCCATTTTTCTAATGGGACCGCTGTTATCCAGATTTGGAGAGGTAACGATCTATCAGCCTGGGGGCTGTGCGATCGGAGAGCGTAAAATCGATCTTCATCTACAGGGACTTAAGGCGTTAGGGGCGGAGATCGAGGAGAGCAACGGAAGAATATTCTGTCGGGGCTCTAAGCTTATAGGGAGTGATATTCATCTCGACTATCCAAGTGTAGGAGCAACGGAGAATATTATGATGGCTGCGGCAAAGGCAGAGGGAACAACAACAATATCGGGGGCAGCGAGAGAGCCGGAGATACAGGACCTACAGCAATTTTTAAATAGCATGGGTGCTCAGATTATCGGTGCAGGTACGGACACCATCACAATTCAAGGGGTGAAAAACCTATATCCCTGTACGTACGAGGTGATACCTGATCGGATTGTGGCTGGAACCGTAATGATTGCTGCGGCAGCTACACGAGGAAATGTGACTTTGACACATGCCAATGCGGGGCATCTGACTTCACTTATTCATGTGCTCAAGCGGGCTGGTGTTCAAATCACAGTGTGCAATGATATAATTAATATCAGTTGTATGGGGCGCCCACGTGCTGTTGAGAGAATTGTGACTTCTCCTTATCCTTCTTTCCCAACCGATCTGCAATCTCAGGTCATGGTGCTGTTGTCTCTCGCTGATGGCTTCAGTGTAATCAAGGAGACGGTGTTTGAGGGACGATTCAAGCATGTTGAAGAAATGGCGCGGATGGGCGCTGATATTTCTATTGATTTGAATCGTGCGTTTATTCGCGGCGTTCAGAGATTGTATGGTGCTACTGTGGAAGCTACTGACTTGCGTGCAGGTGCGGCTCTGGTCATTGCTGGGCTTGCTGCACAAGGGACTACAGTCGTTGAGCAAGCACACCATATTGACCGCGGGTATGATGGAATAGAGAAGCTGTTTCAGAAGCTTGGCGCGCGTATAAGCCGCAAGGTACCCGTACCGGATCCACTTGATTTGGCCAATTAAAGCTCCCTGTCTCCTTCAGTTCTACCAAGGAAGGAGACAGGGCCTTATTACGGAGATATGAGAATGACAACAACCCGATTACCTCTTCTTAAAGAGGACAAGCCTAAGAAAAAAATGAGCCGTAAGATTACGGCGATCCTGCTGCTACTGTTCACTGCGCTTCTTGCTGTGATTTTTTTCAGATCGTCTATTAGTCACATTACAGTGATAGATTTTCAGGGAAGCAAGTATTCTACTAGTGAGGAATTACTCTCGCAAAGTGGAATTCATATAGGTGGACAATTCTTTGCCGTTTCTACGAAGTCTGTGGAACAATCTCTGCTGGAGCTTAAGACGGTTAAGGCTGTGGCCGTAAAGAAGGATTTCCCCGGGGTAATCACAGTGAAGATTGAAGAGTTCCCTGCGGTGGCCTATGAACTGGAACAGGGCGGCATCTTGAAGGCGATTCTGTCGAGTGGAGCAGCGGTGACTGTTAATGAGACTGGTATTGCTGTAGAGAAACCTATATTAACCAACTGGGATCCAGCTGATCCTAATAAGGCTATCCTATGTCAAACGCTTGGAAGCATTTCTAATGAATTGACAAGTGATATCTCTGAGATTGTTCCCTCGCCAACCTTGTCATTTCCGGATCGTATCAAGCTCTATACTAGATCCCGTTTCGAGGTGATCACTTCCATCTCTTTATTGAAGAGCAAAGTGTCATACCTGAATCAGGTAATAGAGACAAAGGAGCCTGGACTTATCACGATGCTTGAAGCCGACTCGTATGTTCCTTTTCAGGTCGAAAGTGAGGAGCAAAAGGGCGATGATCAAAAAGATGTGCAAGAGTAGAGTAGAGGTAAATAGTCCCTACTAATAGAGTTCAAAAAATGCTACAATCGGAGTTACGGGCAAGAAGCTATATCCCTCTTTTTTCTTCGATTTTTTTGAAATATAATCTTTTATATGGTTAGTAATAACCAAATAGGTATATATTTCTTGTGATAATTATCATTCTTATAAAAAATTATGAGTAACTAATCACATTTAGGGATGTTGGAATATTATTCCGTTCAAAAAATTTGTAGAAAAAAGAGGGAAAGGGTTAGGTATGTTGAATATGTACAGAGAAGTTTCCCGGGACCGGGATAAGATTATGCAAATTATTTCGATTATAACAGGAGGTGCCATAGGACTTGAGCAACAATGACATCATTGTTAGTTTGGACATCGGTACATCCAAAGTTCGGGCAATAATTGGGGAAGTTACCAATGGAACCTTTAATATTATTGGCGTTGGATCTGCTGATTCGGAAGGAATACGTAAAGGCGCGATTGTAGATATCGACCAAACTGTGCAATCGATCAAAAGTGCTATAGATCATGCAGAGCAAATGGTGGGTATTCAAATATCAGAAGTTTATGTAGGCATTTCCGGTAATCATATTGGCCTGCAATCCAGCCACGGTGTCGTGGCCGTTCAGAATGAGGATCGTGAAATCGGTGAGGATGATATCGATCGCGTTATTAAAGCTGCGGAAGTCATCGCTATGCCTCCGGAGCGAGAAGTGATTGATGTTGTTCCTAAACAATTTATCGTCGATGGTCTCGAAGGTATTCAGGACCCGCGCGGGATGATTGGTGTTCGTCTAGAAGTGGACGCAACCATCATTACGGGTGCTAAGACGCCAATACATAATCTACTACGATGTGTTGAGAAATCAGGGCTGAAAGTGAAGGATCTTGTGCTGATGTCTCTTGGTGCTGGTGGATTGGCGCTGTCCAAAGACGAGAAATCGATGGGATCTGTTCTGGTTGATATCGGGGCCGGGTCGACAACGATAGCCATATACGAAGAAAGTTCCCTTTGTGCAACCTCTACGATTCCGATCGGCGGAGAATTTGTAACTAATGACATTGCATACGGATTACGTACACTTACTGATCAAGCGGAGAAAGTAAAGCTAAAGTATGGTTGCGCATGGATTGACGATGCAGCCTCTGACGTTGTCTTCAAGGTGCTGCGCATTGGCAGTAATGTAGAGAAGGAATTTAACCAAGAGGATTTAGCGGCAATTATCGAACCACGGGTGCAAGAAATCTTCCATCTGATTAAACAGGAAGTGAAACGGCTTGGTTACAGTGAACTACCTGGAGGTTATATATTAACGGGTGGAACTGTTTCGATGCCTGGCGTATTAAAGGCGGCTCAGACTGAACTGGCTGCATCTGTACGCATCGCTGTACCGGATTATATCGGTGTACGGGACCCTGGGTTTACCGGAGGTGTTGGTATCCTGCATAATGTTGTCCGTAGCTTCCGTGGAAGAAGCAGTGGTGGAAGCAGCAACAAAAAGACGGTCAACCGGAGTAAGCAGAACGCCACTCCAAATCAGGAAACGGTTCAGAAGACCGGGTTTGTCGAGCGTCTAAAGAACATGTTCAGCGAGTTTATATAAGTGTAAGTCCAGATATACTTGGACCGGCCATCCAAGCACATTGAGGGGGAGATGGAACAATATGTTAGAATTTGATTTTGAAATGGAGAGCTTGGCGCAAATAAAAGTCATCGGCGTGGGCGGCGGAGGTAGTAATGCTGTCAACCGGATGATTGAAAATGGCGTTCAGGGTGTAGAATTTATTACGGTTAATACAGACGCCCAAGCGTTGCATATGGCCAAATCGGAGCACAAGCTGCAAATCGGGGACAAGCTGACCCGCGGGTTGGGTGCAGGAGCTAATCCTGAAGTCGGTAAGAAAGCAGCGGAAGAATCCCGTGACTTGATCTCTAATACCCTTAAGGGCGCAGATATGGTGTTTGTTACTGCAGGGATGGGTGGCGGTACAGGAACAGGTGCAGCACCAGTTATAGCTGAGATTGCTAGAGAGTGTGGAGCCTTGACTGTGGGGGTAGTTACTCGCCCGTTCACTTTTGAAGGAAGAAAACGTTATAACCAGGCAATGCTTGGAATCGAAGCTTTGAAAGAAAAAGTCGACACGCTAATCGTCATTCCAAATGACCGTTTGCTTGAGATCGTTGATAAGAAAACACCGATGTTGGAAGCTTTCCGTGAAGCAGATAATGTTCTCCGGCAGGCTGTTCAAGGTATCTCTGACCTAATTAAGGTTCCTGGTCTGATTAACCTTGACTTTGCGGATGTAAAGACGATCATGACAGAGCGCGGTTCAGCGCTTATGGGTATTGGTATTGCAAATGGTGAGAACCGTGCGTCTGAAGCAGCACGTAAAGCCATCATGAGCCCACTCTTGGAAACGTCTATTGAAGGCGCCCGCGGCGTAATCATGAACATTACGGGAGGATCCAACCTCTCTCTATATGAAGTTAATGAAGCGGCTGAGATCGTTACATCCGCCTCTGATCCTGAAGTGAATATGATCTTTGGTGCGATTATTGATGAAGGCCTGAAGGATGATATCAAAGTAACAGTAATTGCTACTGGCTTTGAACATAAACCATCGCCTGAAACTCCAGGACGTCGTCCGGTCTCGACGAATAACGAGCCTGCGGCAGCACCGGATAAGAGTTCAGCTAATTTACGTCCTTTCGGCAATCAGAGTTCTTCTGACCAGCTCGATATTCCGACGTTCCTGCGTAATCGTACTCGGGGCAACAATGACTAATTAAATAGAATCAAGATTATACGAGAACACCGTATCGCTTAGCTGATTAGCTATAGCGGTACGGTGTTTTTTTTGCGTAAATGTAATAAGGATCAAGCAAGACTATGAACGGCACTGTGTAGCTCCAAGGGGGTGATGGTTGACTAAGTAGTTACAGTAGGTGGTAACTGGTAGTCGGAGAGCGGAAAGCGGCAACCATTAACTATCGGATAATCCTGCAAAAATACAGTGTTTATTAATAAGCAGATGGTTAAAGCGTTGATTCCTGCGAATCTGCAGTAATTCCTGCGCCAAATAAAGATTTCTAGCCAAAAGTGAGGATATCCTGTATATTTGCAGTTTTTGGACTTCATGAAGCGGAGTTTTGCACAAAAAGTTGTATATTTGCAGGATTCCTCTATTCCATTGAATGATCCAGCGAATGATGGAGCGAATGACGCAGTGAATAAAAGATATAAGAAATTCCATAAAGAAGGAATAAATCCTCACGCGCTATAACTCGACAAAAAAACCGCAAGAATGCCCCCCAAGTTTAGACAGACTTTGAATGCGAGACTTTCTATACTAATCATATCGTCCAAAAAACAGAGCCTGATCCAATTTGGCTAGAGGATAGATTCCGCCATTAAGCAGGTGAATGCACTGGTTGTTTATATTGACTTGATATTCGCCGCCAATCTAGTGATCGACGGAATTCTTTTGTGGCTGACAGGCTGGATGGTTAAGCTGAGAATCTCATGGTGGCGTTTAATCCTCTCAGCTCTCGTTGGCGCACTGTATGTAGTGATGATGTTTGTACCGGAGCTGTCTTTCATGTATACCTTCCTTATCAAGTTTGGATTGTCGGTGGTTATGTTATGGATTGCCTTTGGTTTTGGGAGTCTGCAAAGCTACCTTCGCACTATGGGAGCTTTCTATATTATCAATTTTGCAGCCGCAGGTGGAATTGTTGGTATTCACTATTTGCTGCAGAGCTCCAGCGACATTTGGAATGGTATTATGTTCACTGCTTCAGGAGGGCATGCCTACGGCTTAAAGATCGGCTTTTGGTTTGTCATTGCAGTATTCCCCCTGGTGTTAATCTGCTTCAAGGCAGTGCATTCTTCACGAATCAGAAGGGAGCAGCTTGAAACCTATATCGGTGAGGTGGTTGTTGAAATTGATGGTGTAAGTGTTTCCTGTCCTGGCCTGTTAGACACAGGTAATCGTCTCTGTGATCCTTTGACCCGCATACCGGTGATGGTGATGGAATCGACGCTCTGGGAGGGGCATCTGCCTGCTGCATGGAAAGGGAGACTCACTCAGGATGGTGCGGACAGACTTTTGCTAGAAACGGACGGGCAGTCGTTTGCTTGGCAGGATAGGATGCGACTAGTACCTTACAGGGGGATTAACCGAGGGGCATCATTTATGCTCGCACTGAAGCCAGACCTTGTGACGATAAAGCTCGGTGAAGATATCTTTTATAGTAAAAGAGTCTTAATTGGGCTGGATGGCGGGACGCTCTCAGGAGATGGAGCCTATCGGGCGGTCATACATCCGGATTTAACTCAAAAAGAGAGCGCCACTGATGCAGCACTACCTTCCTAATCTTTAAAGCTAGCTGAACCAAACTTCTGATGGCTGAAAGCGGGAATTAAAAGCTTCATACGCTAACCGTGTACTTCTTGGAGGAGGAACAATAATGGTCAAATGGAAAATTGCTCTGCAGCTGCAATATTACCGCATGCTGTTTCTACTGGGGCTGAAGAGTCAGGAAATCTATTATATCGGCGGGAGCGAGGCTCTACCTCCACCGCTGACACGGGAAGAAGAAGAGTATCTGCTTCAGCGGCTATCTAGCGGCGATGCTGCTGTTCGTGCGATGCTGATTGAGCGTAACCTGCGCCTCGTAGTGTATATCGCTCGTAAATTTGAGAATACCGGAATCAATATTGAAGACCTGGTTTCGATAGGGGCTATCGGATTAATTAAGGCGGTTAACACTTTTGATCCCGAGAAAAAAATAAAACTAGCAACATATGCATCACGTTGCATAGAGAATGAAATTTTGATGTATCTGCGGCGTAATAGCAAGACACGGAGTGAGGTTTCTTTTGATGAGCCTCTTAATATCGATTGGGATGGTAATGAGTTGCTGCTCTCAGATGTTTTAGGGACGGAAAATGATACCATCTATCGGAACATTGAAGAACAGGTCGACCGCAAGCTGCTGCAAAAGGCGCTGGAAAAGCTGAGCGAACGGGAAAGACTCATTATGGAGCTGCGTTTCGGACTACGTGGGGGCGAAGAAAAGACGCAAAAAGATGTGGCGGATCTGCTCGGCATTTCCCAATCTTACATCTCTCGTCTGGAGAAACGAATTATTAAGCGGCTGCGTAAGGAGTTTAACAAGATGGTGTAAGGTGAAATTAGCAAGGAATAAAATGGCCAACCCGGGAGATAATGTACAGTAATGTTTCTCCTTGGGAGGTAAATCATCATGACCCGAAATAAAGTCGAGATTTGCGGTGTGGATACTGCTAAGCTGCCTGTTCTAACGAATGTGGAAATGCGGCAACTGTTCACTTCGCTGCAGCAGCAGGGCGAGCGATCCGCCAGAGAGAAATTGGTAAATGGTAATCTTAGGCTCGTTCTAAGTGTTATCCAGAGGTTCAATAATAGGGGAGAATTTGTTGACGATTTGTTCCAGGTGGGCTGCATCGGTCTGATGAAAGCCATCGATAATTTCGATTTATCACAAAACGTTAAGTTCTCCACATATGCGGTTCCGATGATTATTGGTGAGATCCGTCGTTACTTGCGTGATAACAATCCGATTCGAGTATCGCGTTCACTCAGAGACATTGCTTATAAGGCGCTGCAGGTACGCGATAGTCTGACCAATCAGAATTCGCGGGAACCGACGATATTCGAAATCTCTGAAGCACTTGGCGTACCGAAGGAAGATGTAGTCTTTGCCCTTGATGCTATTCAGGATCCAGTGTCCTTATTCGAACCGATCTATCATGACGGTGGCGATCCTATTTATGTAATGGACCAGATTAGCGATGATAAGAATAAGGATGTGTCGTGGATCGAAGAAATCGCCTTACGTGAAGCGATGCGTAAGTTAGGTCAAAGGGAGAAACGAATTTTATCCATGCGGTTTTTCGAAGGGAAAACACAGATGGAGGTCGCAGATGAGATTGGTATCTCACAGGCACAGGTCTCACGTCTAGAGAAATCTGCGATTCAGCAAATGCAAAAGCATGTGAAGTCTTAAATCGTCTGAAATGAGGAGATATCCAGAATCCGTGATAAGGATTTTGGGTGATCTCCTCTTTTTACTGTTTCAGGAAGTATATATTGAGCCCCCGCAAAGTACCTTGGTAAGCATCTAAGCATAGCCTCACTTTGTGGGGATATTTCATGCATGTGGCCAAGCTTTCATAACATATATTGGACTATAGGTCTGATTGTACAGGGGTGGTGAGATGAACGAGGATTATTTAGGATCAGCCAAAAAAATGAAAATCTCTGATTTTCAGACTAAGGACGTTATTAACATTGTGGACGGCAAGCGGCTGGGCCAAATCAGTGACTTAGAGCTTGATTTACGCCGAGGTGTCATTGATGCAATCGTAATTCCCGGATACACTCGGTTTATGGGATTGTTCGGAGGCGGAACCGATCTGATTATTCCATGGCGAAATATTGTCAAAATCGGGTCTGATGTAGTGCTTGTGAAGATTGAAGAATCAAGAATACCTCAAGGGCAGGACGAGCGGGAAACGATGTATTTGGAACGAGGGGACCGAGGCGAACGGCGCACTTATTAATTAGGTGCGTTTTTTGTTTTTTATAAAATGATTCGAAATGGCATGACTTAAAAGTTAGTAAATTTGATGTTCTAGCTTAAGCGGCATTTTGTAGGGGTATTTACATGTGGTACACTAAGGCGGAGGTGAGGATATGGAACCGTTTGTGCAGGGGAAGGAAACACTTATGCTGCTCCATCTGGAGCCTTGGCGTGTGAAGCATAAAGAAATTACAGCAGGTTTTACGGGTAGACAGGGAGGGGCTAGCAAAAAGCCTTATGACAGCCTGAATTGTGCATTTCATGTTGGGGATGCTCCGGAAGATGTCTTAACGAATCGTAGGGCGCTTGCGGAAGCTCTTGATTTCAAGCCGGAAGCTTGGACTTGTGGAGAACAAACCCATGGAGCAGAAATAGCAGTGGTAAGGGAAGCCGATCGTGGGCGGGGTCAAAAGGATAGAACCTCGGCATTTCAGGCAACTGATGGTTTGCTTACAGATGTACCGGGAGTTTTTCTGACTTCTTTTTATGCGGATTGTGTACCCCTTTATTTTTATGATCCTGTGCACCAAGTCGTCGGTCTTGCCCATGCTGGCTGGAAGGGAACTGTGGCCCAGATTGCAGCCGCTATGGTGAGTAAAATGGAGACCATTTACGGAAGCCATGCGCAGGACATTATTGCAGCGATCGGACCATCCATTGGTGACTGCTGTTATGAGGTGGACGATTATGTGATGGAGCATGTTCATCGACTGGAAGGTGATCTGAGTAAACCAACAGAAACAGCCAGTACTGTGGAGCTGTACAGAACATCTGACACAGATGAGAACAAATACATGCTAAACTTGAAAGAAATGAATCGACGCATTATGATTAAAGCAGGAATATTGCCGACTCATATCGAATGTACATCTTGGTGTACAAGCTGTAATCAAGATTTGTTCTTTTCTTATCGTAAAGAAGATGGGGTTACAGGCAGGATGACGAGCTGGATCGGAATAAAGGAGAGTTGAAAGTTGGCTTTAACACTGCAGGAGAGAATTGCTGAGGTAGAGGGACGTGTAGCACGTGCCTGCGCGGCAAGCGGCCGGGATCGAAATGACGTCAAGGTAATTGCAGTGACGAAATATGTTTCTCTGGAAATGGTGTCCTCCGTATTGGAGGCAGGCCTGGAGCATATTGCCGAGAGTCGCTGGCAGGATGCTGAGCACAAATGGAAGGTTTTAGGGGACCAAGGGACATGGCATTTTATCGGGCATTTGCAGACCAATAAGGTTAAAGACGTTATTGGCAAGTTTCAATATATACACTCTTTGGACCGGATATCTTTGGCGCAAGAATTACACAAAAAGGCGATTGCCGCAGATCAAGAAGTGAATGTCTTTCTTCAAGTAAACATCTCTGGAGAAGATACGAAATTTGGTCTGTCGCCTGAGGCGGTACCTGGATTTTTGCGTGAAATTGCTAGTCTAGACCGTGTAAAAGTAATTGGACTAATGACGATGGCACCTTTAGAAGGTGATCCGGAGCTTACCCGCCCTGTATTTCGCGGACTTCGTGAGCTGCGCGATGAGCTCAATCAACTTGCTTTGACACCTGAACCGATTACGGAGCTATCAATGGGAATGTCGAATGATTTTGAAGTGGCGATACAGGAAGGAGCCACCTGGGTACGCCTAGGTACGGTGTTAGTAGGCCATTAGGAGGGATCGTGATGAGCGTTATGAACCGATTTATGAGTTTTTTGGGCTTGCAGGAGGAAGAAGAAGTTGTGGAGCGGGAGCAAATCCACGAAGAGGATGAGTATGAGCCAGCCCCTGTCGAAACCCGCAAAAATCAAAGGGGCAACGTTGTCAGTATCCATTCGCAGAAGAATGTAAAAGTTGTACTTTATGAGCCACGTTCGTACGATGAGGCTCAGGAAATTGCGGACCATCTCCGTTCTCACCGGACGGTAGTGATCAATCTTCAGCGTGTCCGTAATGATCAGGCAATGAGAATTATTGATTTTTTAAGTGGAACTGTTTATGCCCTTGGGGGAGGAATCTCTAAAATTGGGGGCAATATATTTATGTGCACGCCAGATACCGTTGAAATTCAAGGTGCCATTACGGAAATCCTAGGTGACGATCCAGACTATAACAGAATGAGGTGAATGAGCTTTGCCCCAAATTGATTACATTATTGATATGCTGTTTAATATTTATTTTTACATGATTATTTTCTACGTACTGATGTCTTGGTTACCAAACGTTCGTGAGAACTTTATCGGAGAACTGCTGAGCAAGCTTGTTGAGCCGTATTTGACACCATTTCGTCGGTTTATTCCGCCACTCTTTGGTACGCTTGATATTTCCCCGATCATTGCACTATTCGTCTTGGAATTTGCGGCAGGTGGACTCAAATCCATTTTGCACTTAATTTTTTAGGCAGAAGTGATGAAGACAGAAGTTTACGGGCATTTTCATCCCGATGAAAGACAATTTGTGGACAAGGCTTGGGAGTGGGTTACCCATGCGGGAGAATATCATGAGACGAAACTGACCGAATTTCTAGATCCGCGCCAAGGATTTATTCTGCAAAGTCTCGTCAATCGACATCCAGATGTTATCGTTAGATGGGAAGGCGGCCACCCTGAGGCAGAGCGGAAGCGAGCACTCATTGCACCTGATTATCGTGATCTGGATCATGAGGACATGGAGCTGAGCGTTCTTGCGATAACCTCTGGTGAGCAAAAGTTTTTGGCGCTAGAACATGGGGACTACATGGGCTCTATTCTGGGTCTTGGAGTAAAACGTGGAAAAATCGGTGATATTCATGTTCTGGACGATGGTTGTCATGTGGTAGTAGCTGCAGATATTGCAGATTATTTAGACATGAATTTAACTGGAGTACACCGAATACAGGTGAGCACGGAGGTATTGCCACTTTCTGCCTTGCGTAATAGTGAGGTGAAGCTGGAAATGATGGATTTGACTGTAGCGTCCCTACGATTGGATGGCATAGCCGCAGATGTAACACGGCTTAGCCGAAGCAAAATTCTTGCTCCCATCAAGGCTGGGCGCGTTCGGGTAAATTGGAAAGTGGAAGAAGACCCTTCCTGCGGACTTAAAGATGGTGACATGGTATCTATTCAAGGATTTGGTCGATTCAAGGTTCTAGAGGTTGGTAGTTTGACGAAAAAGGGCCGATACCGTGTTCAGGTTGGTAAATTTGTGTGAATCCCTTGCAGGAATCCGGCTTTACTTGTCGAAATTGATTATTTCGAGGGAATCAAACATTTTTAAAGCAGGACGCCGATATTTTATAAAAGAGGCGAACCATGAATGGCAGTTGGAACGTCGATACATCCTCTGCCTTTACTTGAAGTACAGTCTTTCTTCTTTGTCTGCTGCGCAGGTATGGTTCAGAGACTTAGAAGGTCCGAAATTTCTAGGAGGTGCACAGCATGCCATTAACACCGCTCGATATACATAACAAGGAGTTCTCTCGGAGACTTCGCGGTTATGATGAGGACGAGGTCAACGAATTTCTGGATCAAGTAATTAAGGATTACGAAAGTGTCATCCGTGAGAACAAAGAGCTGCAGAATCAGCTTTTGTCCATTCAAGAGCGTTTAGATCATTTTGTGAATATTGAAGAGAGTTTATCGAAAACGATCTTAGTCGCTCAGGAAGCGGCCGATGATGTGAAGAACAACTCCAAGAAGGAATCGCAGCTCATTATCAAGGAAGCGGAAAAGAACGCGGATCGGATTATTAACGAAGCGTTATCCAAATCCCGTAAGGTTGCTATTGAGACTGAAGAATTGCGTAAGCAAGCTTCGATCTATCGCACTCGTTTCCGCACATTGGTGGAAGCACAGCTCGAGCTGTTGTCACAGGATGACTGGAATGCCTTGGAGAGTCGTGAGGCAAGCGAGAGCGTAACTTTTAAGGATGATGTTCTACATCGTATCTAATGCATTATGATGAATGAATGCTGCTTGAATTTATAGGGGGGAATTCCCTCTAATTTATAATTTCACGCTATAATCGGCTAAATAGAGGGAGTTATTCCCTCTATTTTTATTTTCCGCTAAAATCGATCATAATAAAGTATTCCGCCTGCACAGGTATACTCCTAATGTGGATTTCGCTAGCGGTTGTTGACATTTAGACTTAAAAAGTCTATAAATAGAACATATCTGTATAATGTTTATATGTATTCGATGACGGGACAAGTACGACAAGGTAACGTTCTCCAGAGAGTCGGCGATTGCTGAGAGCCGATTGTTCGAACCCTGCCGGAAGATCTTCCCCTAGAAGTTAAGCTGAAGCGTTGATCGTGCGTAAGCTTAGCCGTCCGCCGGACGTTACACCGGACCTGTGCATGAGATTTACGCGCAGGACTGAGATTGTGCTGAATACACTCCCCTTAAGGATGTGCTCATGCGCAGAATTAGGGTGGTATCGCGAGCGTCGTCTCGCCCCTTTGGGGGTGGGATGACGCTTATTTTGTTGTTCCGGGGAGGCCATCCCCTAAATCCCCCTTTCTAAGGGGGACCCCAAGGGCTGCCGCCCTCTGGACACCCGCAATGTAAAGCCTCGTGCAAACGGGTACGGTGGTGGAAGCGAACAGACTCATGTGGCTGAAGGAGCGGCCCTTCTTAGGCTCCCCTGGCGGGTTCGCCTGCGGGGCCTCACTGCTAGCGCAGACCGGCGTTTCACTCGCCGCTCCATGTGGCACCCAGAGCCAGTGCTGCCCTACGGGATCGCGGCTCGGGTACCGAAGGCAAGAGCTGAACCAGACTGCCCAAGGATCGAAAAGAGCTTTACAGACTAAACCATGAAAGGATTGACCATCACATGCAAAAAGTAGATGTCAAAGAAAAAGCGCGGGCAAGAGATGTCCGCATACTGAAGAAATGGAGCGACGAAAATACGTTCCGTAAATCCATGGAGAATCGTGAAGGACGTCCGAACTATGTATTTTACGAAGGTCCTCCAACAGCGAACGGTGCACCGCATATCGGGCACGTGCTGGGCCGTGTAATCAAGGATTTCATCGGTCGTTACCAAACGATGAAAGGTTACCGCGTGGTACGTAAAGCGGGCTGGGATACACACGGTTTGCCAGTAGAACTAGGCGTACAAAAGAAGCTTGGCATCTCCGGCAAACAAGAGATCGAGGAATATGGCGTAGAAAAATTCATTCAGGAATGTAAAGACAGCGTCTTCGGTTATGAGAAGCAATGGCGCGAGTTTACAGAGGGTATCGGATACTGGACGGATCTAGATAATCCTTACGTAACTTTGAATAACACATACATCGAGAGCGTGTGGAACATCTTGGCTACTGTGCATGACAAAGGGTTGCTCTACCGCGGACACCGCGTTAGTCCTTACTGCCCAAGCTGTCAGACTACCCTAAGCTCCCATGAAGTAGCCCAAGGCTACAAGACTGTCAAGGATCTCAGTGCGACTGCAAAGTTCAAACTGGATGACAGTGGAGACTACGTACTAGCTTGGACGACTACACCTTGGACGCTGCCAGCACATATGGCGTTAGCCATGAACCCTGACATGGATTATGTACGTGTACAACAAGAAGACGGTATCTACATTGTGGCCAAAAATTTGGTAGAGGAAGTAATGAAAGGCGAGCACACAGTCCTTTCTACACATAAAGGTTCCGAGTTTATCGGCAAAACCTACGCTCCTCCATTCGGATACATCAAGGCAGAGAAAAGCAATGTCATCGTTGGTGCTTCCTTCGTTACAGATTCCAGTGGTACAGGGATCGTACACATGGCACCAGCGCATGGTGAAGATGACTATAAGACTTGCCGCGAGAACGGCATCAGCTTCGTGAACGTGGTTGATAATTCCGGTAAGTATACGGATGTAGTATCTGATTTTGCTGGACGCTTCGTGAAAGATTGCGATTTGGATATCGTTAAAGCTTTGTCTGAAAAAGGACTGCTTTACGGTAAAGAAAAATACGAGCACAGCTATCCATTCTGCTGGCGTTGTGATACACCACTCTTGTACTACGCAACAGACAGCTGGTTCATCAACACTACAGCGATCAAAGATCAGCTGATTGCTAACAACAACAGTGTAGATTGGTATCCTGATCATGTACGTGAAGGCCGTTTCGGGAAGTTCCTGGATGAACTGGTGGACTGGAATATCAGCCGTAATCGTTACTGGGGCACACCGCTTAATGTTTGGGTATGTCAAGAAACGGGCAAAGAGTTCGCTCCACACAGCATTGAAGAACTGAGAGCGATGGCGATTGGCGATGTACCTGAGGATATCGAGCTGCATAAGCCTTTTGTAGATAAGATCAAGCTACGCAGCCCTTTCAGCGAAGGCGCAGAGATGGTTCGCACACCAGAAGTTATCGATGTTTGGTTCGATAGTGGTTCGATGCCATTTGCGCAAAGTCATTATCCATTTGAGAACGAGGATAAGCTGAATGATCAATATCCAGCGGATATGATCTGTGAAGGGATCGACCAGACACGTGGATGGTTCTACAGCTTACTAGCTGTATCTACCTTGTTTAAAGGTAAAGCTCCATATAAAGCTGTTATTGCTCACGGCCATATCCTTGATGAGAATGGTCAGAAAATGTCCAAATCAAAAGGCAATGTTATTGATCCTTGGGATATCATGAACGATTACGGCACGGATGCTTTCCGTTGGGCGATTCTATCCGATAGTGCACCGTGGAATAACAAACGTTTCTCTCGTGGTCTTGTAGGGGAAACCAAATCGAAAGTTGTAGATACACTGGTGAATACGCATGCGTTCTTGACTCTTTATGCTGGCATCGATGGTTATGATCCTGCTGATCATCCTTTTAAAGTATCGGAACATAAGCTGGACCGCTGGATTTTGTCCCGTCTGAACAGCTTGATTCTTTTGGTAGACAAAGGACTTGCAGTAAATGACTTCGTGAATACATCCAAAGGCATTGAGAACTTTATAGATGAGCTGAGCAACTGGTATATCCGTCGTTCCCGTGACCGTTTCTGGGGTAGTGGTCTAGGTGAAGATAAGCTGGATGCTTACCGTACACTGACCCATGTGCTTTTGAAGACAGCGTCTTTGATGGCTCCATTTACACCGATGTTGTCTGAAGATATCTTCACGAACCTTGGCGGCGGAGAGAGTGTGCATTTAGCAGATTATCCGGTTGCTGATGAGAGCTTGATCGATAAAGAGCTGGAAGAGGATATGGAAAGTGCGAGACAAATCGTTGAGCTGGCGCGTAACGTGCGTAACGAAACAGGCATTAAGAATCGTCAACCGCTGTCTGAGCTGATCGTTTCGATGAACCGTGACTTCCATTTGGCTGAGTATGAAGAGATCATCAAAGACGAGATCAACATCAAGAATATCGTGCTAGAGACTAGCGATAGTGGATTTGTTGACTTCACACTCAAGCTGAATCTTAAAGTTGCCGGTAAAAAATACGGTAAAAACGTCGGCTTCCTGCAAGGCTTTTTGAAAGCTCTGGACAGTGACTCTACCCGCAAAGCGGTGCAAGATGGCTCAATCGCGATTGCGACGCCAGAGGGAGAAGAACTGGTGATCACTTCTGAAGAGCTACTCGTTGAAAAAGAAGCTAAAGCAGGTTTCGCCGCAGCTTCCGGATATGGAATTACGGTTGCGCTCAATACCGAAATCACACCTGAGCTTGAACAAGAAGGCTGGGTTCGTGAGATCATTCGTGCGGTTCAAGATTACCGTAAACGTTTGGATCTGCCGATCGAGAAACGGATCGCACTCACGCTGAGTGTAGACGATGAGCTTAAAGCAGCAGTTACAGCCTTTGAGAATGTATTGCGAGACAATGTACTTGTGACTACGGTTGATTTTGGCGGAGAACATGCTTTTGAAACGGTAGATGTCGGTGGTAAATCCATCGGTATCCATATTGAAGTGTAAATCTGCATTACCTGTCCCAAAACAGCATATACTAGCGGCACAAGTGTAAACAGAGAACTTCTGTTTATGCGGGAAATATAGTCTTTATATTTCGCCCGCGAAAATAACGAGCCTCGTGCTCAAGGAGATGTATTCTCTTTGACCGGGCTCGTTTACTTTGTGGCGAATATAGACGTATGAGAGGAGCTGTGGCTGTGGAGGATCAGAAGAACAGAATCTCCGTCAAGACATCCGGCAACAAGAACAGCCCAGATAAGGGAGCGGAGAAAAAGGTTATTCCTGAGGAAAACCCTGAGCGTTTAACAGCAGATCATCGCAATCCAGAAGACATTCCACTGGAAGAAAAAATGAATACAATGTATCGATTAACCTTTGAATGGGCCCATATCTTAGAGAAATCACGAATTTATCAGTATACGGAGCTGTTATATTCACCTTGGACTCTAATTTGGAAAAATATTTTATATGGAGCGGCTCGTGGAGTAGGGATTGCGCTAGGCTTTACTTTTTTTGCGGCAACGATCATCTATGTTCTTCAGGTACTTGGAGCATTGAATCTACCGATCATCGGAGATTATATTGCGGATATTGTACGAATTGTTCAACGTCAGCTGGAATTCAAATAGCTTGTTAAGGCGAAGCCGTCTTTATTTGGTTTGTTGAAGGGATTAGGGTTCGGTCAATCTTCTTTGGTGGATTTATCCAGCCTTGGGCTTCTATGTTTCTCCCCAGTCCGTACCTTTCCTTTTTTAATCTTTGGAGAGGGCTGCGCTGCTTTTTTTCCTCGTGTATGATGCGTAAGCCTCTCATTAATAATAAATATCGTCGGTCATCTTCATGACTGAGTTGCTGCACATTTTTAAGATAGTCGTGATTCACTAACGTTACACTCCTTGTATGTCGATTTCAGAATCCGTTAGATCAGTTTACCAGCTGAATCTGAACATTTTCTTAACAAAATGACATAGCGCAGAAAATATAAAAAAAACAGCGGGCCATTCCACAATGAAACTGGAACCGCACGCTGTTCATTTTTTCTTGTGGGGGACAATGCTTTTATTCCTCGCCTTCGAGTGGATCAAGCATGTAACTTCCCTCGCCACTATCCTTATAACGCTCGTAGCTACGTCCCGGTACTACAACTACATTGTTGCCTGTAATATCGGTGGCGATAAAGTTCTCCCAAGGCTCTACGCAGCCTTCAAGCTCATCGGCTTCAATCTCCATATCATTATAGGAGTCAATGTTGCTGCCCTCCGCCATGGCGGGGGAATCGGAGTTTCCATAGCTTTCTACAATCTGCCAGGCATCCTCACCGTCAAAGCCGTTTTGATCCTCTCGTTCATCGAGACTCGTACGCCCAAATGGAGGAGACAAAAATTCTTCTTCAATGGGCCGAGTAAAAGGTGCATTTTGACGTGGGGCGTGCTCTTTACAATAAAGCGTGGAGGGAATAGCGGATAGACGCTCAAAAGGGATCGGTTTACCGCTAGCCTTACATATCCCATAGGTCCCTTCATCCATAGCGTTGAGAGCAGCTTCAATATCATCCAGCTCATGCTCGTCCCGCTCTAGCAGTGAAATATCCATGGAGCGATTATACAAATCGGTGGCTGCATCGCCTGGATGGTTGTCATTCTCGGAAAGTTCTCCGGTGCCATCCCGCATGGATTCCTGTAAGCCGTAATTTTCATTATTCTGAAGCCTGTGCTGAATAGTATCACGGTCTTTTTCTAATCGGGCGCGTAGCTCTGAGAGCTGCTGTACTGTCAGGTGCGTCATGATGAGTAAGCTCCTTTCTGTACTTTTTTAAGAATCCTTCCGACAAACCGATTTTCACCGGATGGTTCTTTGTTAGGTTGACCTGAGAGGCGTTATTTTAGCGATGGAAAATAGTCCCCAAGATTAAGCGCCCGAGAGGTGTCACGCAATAGACGATCTTCTAAGGGCTGTGCTACAATATACAAGTCTTATAACAGTATTCGTACCGCATTTGGCGGGAAAAATAAGAACGGAGTGACAACTTCTGTGGTGTACTATTTGATTGCTCTTATTGTATTTTTGGTGGATCAGGGAACGAAGTATCTCATTGCCACACGTTTGGAGCTTGGGGAACAGATTCCGGTGATCGGGAATTTCTTCCTAATTACCTCACATCGTAATCGCGGGGCTGCTTTTGGGATTCTACAAGGTCAGCAATGGTTCTTCTTTTTAGTTACGGTTGTAGTGGTTGCAGGTATCGTTTGGTACTTGAACAAAACTAGACATTCGCGGAAGATGCTATCGGTTGCCCTTGGACTTGTTCTGGGTGGAGCGATAGGTAACTTCCTAGACCGGATGATCAGTGGTGAGGTTGTCGATTTCCTTCTGTTTAATTTTGGAAGCTATAGCTTCCCGATTTTTAACGTTGCGGATTCATGTATTGTCATTGGGGTTGGGTTGATTCTTTTGGACTCCTTCCGCGATCTTAAGAATGGTGAAGAAATCACGGAAATCAAAGAAGTAAAAGAAGCAAAGGAAGTAAAAGAAGGGAATGAATGATTTGAGTAAAGACGTCAATCACCAAGCGGCATCTACGAGCGAAGAAGAGAGGGACGTCACGGAGTGGACCGTTTCAGCAGAGAACGCGCGGGAGCGAATCGATAAATATATAACGGAATCTTGGGAAGAGGATATTTCTCGTTCTCAGGTGCAGCTGTGGATCAGTGGTGGCCATGTTACGGTTAATGGGGCACCGGTTAAAGCTAACTATAAGCTCTCAGAAGGCGATAAAGTTTCCATTGTCGTACCAGAAGCGGAAGTTACAGACTTGATCCCGGAGAATATTCCACTTGAAGTTGTATACGAAGACAGCGATGTCATTGTTATAAATAAGCCGCGTGGTATGGTTGTACATCCGGCTGCCGGGCACCCGTCAGGCACCTTGGTAAATGCACTGATGTATCACTGCAAGGATCTGTCCGGTATTAATGGTGAGATTCGTCCAGGTATTGTACATCGTATTGATAAGGATACCTCTGGTCTTATTATGGTGGCTAAAAATGATGCCAGTCACGCGTCGCTCGCAGCACAGCTTAAAGAGCACAGTGTAACACGCCGCTATATAGCAGTTGTACACGGCAATTTGTCGCATGACAAAGGAACGGTTGACGCTCCGATCGGTAGAGATCCACATGATCGCAAGCTATACACTGTGACGGAAAAGAACAGCAAGAAATCTGTGACCCATTTTACAGTGATGGAACGTTTCGGTGACTGTACACTACTGGAGCTGCAGCTGGAGACTGGCCGCACGCATCAGATCAGAGTGCATATGAAATTCATTGGTCATCCGCTTGTGGGGGATCCGATTTATGGACGCAGTAAAGGAACAGCTATGAATGGACAGGCGTTACATGCGGCGGTGCTTGGATTTATTCATCCTACGACAGGTGAATATAAAGAATTCAGCAGACCTATTCCGGAAGACATGGAAGATGTTCTGTTCACATTGCGCAGCAGATAAGTACAAATGAAGTGATAATTAGTCTATGGTATTGAACTCTGCTTTCCATCATATTTAATAACATAAGGATAAAGAGAAGGTTATGCCTTATTCTTTATCCTTATTTTTTATCACAGAAACGGATCTCTAGAAACATAAGCCATCCAAGGGACGGCGAAGCCGTTTCTTCTAAAATTAGAATAGATAGCCAGGAGATGAGTTGAAAGTATGAGTATTGAACAATACCAAGACAGCTTCATTCAGACTAATTTTGCAGACCGTATCGGTGGTGCGAACTACGGCAAGGACACTTCGATTTATAAATTCGAGAAAATCAAACGTGCTAAAGCATCCGCAAAACAGGATTTTCCTGATATTGAATTGATCGATATGGGTGTAGGCGAGCCAGATGAGATGGCTGATGCAGGTATCGTGGCTAAGCTTGCTGAAGAAGCAGCTAAGGAAGAGAACCGTGGTTATGCGGACAATGGAATTGCTGAGTTTAAGACAGCTGCTGCTGATTATTTGCGGGAAGTATTCCGTGTTGAAGGCATTGATCCCGTTACGGAGGTAGTTCACTCGATCGGTTCTAAGCCTGCACTGGCGATGTTGCCTTCTTGCTTCATTAACCCAGGAGATATTACGATCATGACGGTGCCGGGTTATCCAGTGTTGGGTACACACACTAAATACTTGGGTGGACAAGTGTTTACAGTAGAGCTGAAGAAGGAGAATAACTTTCTTCCAGATCTGAACGAAATTCCAGAAGAAGTTGCTCATAAAGCTAAGCTTCTTTACTTGAACTATCCAAACAATCCGACGGGCGCTAGTGCGACTCCTGAGTTTTTTGCTGAGGTAGTTGCATGGGCTAAAAAATATGATGTAGTCGTTATCCACGATGCACCATATGCTGCCTTGACCTATGACGGTTTGAAGCCGCTTAGCTTCTTGTCAGTTCCGGGTGCGAAGGATGTTGGCGTGGAACTACATTCCCTGTCCAAGTCCTACAATATGACAGGCTGGAGAATCGGTTTTGTGGCCGGTAATCCGCTAGTAGTTAAAGCCTTCAGTGATGTGAAGGATAATAATGATTCCGGTCAATTTATCGCGATTCAAAAAGCTGCGGCTTACGGTCTTGCTCATCCAGAGATTACTGAAGCGATTGCTGCCAAGTATTCTCGTCGTCACAACCTGTTGGTAGATGCACTGAACAGCCTGGGCTTCCATGCTGAGAAACCAAAGGGCTCCTTCTTCCTTTATGTTGCAGCACCTAAGGGTGTCAAAGGTGGTCGCCGTTTCGAATCCGGTGAGGATTTCTCGCAATTCCTGATCCGTGAGAAGCTAATCTCCACCGTGCCTTGGGATGATGCAGGTCCGTTTGTACGTTTCTCTGTTACCTTTATTGCTAAAGGGGAAGAGGAAGAAAGACGTGTCATCTCTGAAATCCAAAGACGCTTAAGCGATGTGGAGTTTGAATTTTAAACATTAGTTAGACATTGAAGCCGCCTAAGGGAAACCTTGGGTGGCTTTTCTTTATGTAGTGGCAAGTCTACTGTGGATTAGACTACTGTAGAATAGAGCTACTGTAAGATAGGGAATTCTTCCCTCTAATTTTGTGTTTTAGCTTCAATCCGCTAGAATATAGGGAATTTCTCCCTCTATTTCAGCATATTTGGTTGTATTCAAGGAAATCCTTTAATTTATAGGGAGGAATTCCGAATAACCTGATCATAATGATTATTGTGGCCTAATTATAGGGAGGTTTTCCGGTTTTTCCTATAATACCGCCTTCCTTTTGTTGTTAATAGAAGCAGGCTTGGAAAGTGTTGTAGTTTAGGCAGATAATGTTGACATGCAGGGTTTGTTCTGTCATAATTCTCATTAAATGAATAGCGCCTTTAATTCAGTCCTGTGAGGCTGGCAAGGTAACGTGAATCGAGGTTCGCGACTCTTAGAAAGGTATCCGTGTGTATACACCGGACTGTCTTTTTATGCGCGCGGCCATCATCTTCTTCATCTGCGGATTTCACTCCTTGCCTGTTAATAGGCAAGGAGTTTTTTGATTTCCAGGAACTTGAACAGGCGAAACAAGTGGAGGGTGACAAGATTATGGTTACTGAGAAAAATGTAATTATGGACGAAACGGCGATCCGCCGGGCATTATCGCGTATTGCTCATGAGATTTTGGAGAAGAACAAAGGGATTGAAAATTGTCTGCTGGTCGGTATCCGAACACGAGGCGTGTACCTAGCACAGCGCATCGCTGAGCGGATCAAGGAAATTGAAGGCGTCGAGATTCCTTACGGCGAACTCGACATCACGCATTATCGGGATGACCGTGAAGTAGGAGGCAGTGAAGCAGTAGTGAAGAGTGACGTCATTATTACTTCCGGCAATGATGGCATCCATGATAAGAAGGTCATTTTGTTCGACGATGTGCTTTACACCGGACGCACCATCCGCGCGGCGATGGACGCTTTGATGGATTGCGGACGCCCACGAATGATTCAACTGGCAGTACTGGCTGACCGTGGACACCGCGAGCTGCCGATCCGACCAGACTACATCGGTAAGAATGTACCTACCTCAAAGCATGAGCAGATTGAAGTGGCGCTGAAGGAATACGACGGCAAAGACGAGGTCTACATTATTTCAAACCGGGAGGAACGATAACATCATGACACTTACTAAGGTAAAGGAACGTAGTCTGCTGGGAATAAAAGAGCTTGACCGGTCGGAAATCACTGGGCTGCTGGACAGAACAGCATACTGGGACAATCAGAGCGAGAAGTTAACTCCCATTTTGAACTCGCATTTTATTTCTAACATGTTCTTTGAGAACAGCACACGCACACGCTTCTCCTTTGAAATGGCAGAGAAACGACTGGGTGCACAAGTACTGAATTTTACGGCTGCAGCTTCTAGTGTAGAAAAAGGGGAGTCGATCTACGATACAGTACGCACACTGGAATCGATGGGGATCGATGCCGGAGTTGTGCGTTTGAAGCCTGCAGGTGTGCTGCAGCAGTTAGCTGAGAAGGTGTCCATACCGCTTATTAATGCGGGTGACGGCAACAATGAACATCCAACACAAGCGCTGCTTGATCTTTACACCATGACCAAAACGTTTGGAGATTTAAAGGGTCTCACGGTTTCTATTATCGGGGACATCATGCATAGCCGGGTAGCACGCTCCAATCTCTGGGGACTTACAAAGCTAGGGGCTAAAGTGCAATTCTGTGCACCGGAGAATATGAAGGCTCCTGAGCTTATGGAATACGCACCTTATGTAACCATAGAGGAAGCTCTTAAAGCAGATGTTGTAATGATGCTTCGTGTACAGCTGGAACGTCATTCTTCTGGCATCGTACTTTCCGCGGAAGATTACCGCAGACATTATGGTTTAACGGAAGAACGCGCAGCTAAGCTCGCAAAAGATACAATCATTATGCACCCAGCTCCGGTTAACCGGAATGTCGAGATTGATGATGCAGTTGTAGAGAGCAGTCAATCAAGGATTTTCCCGCAAATGTCTAATGGGGTTCCGGTTCGGATGGCAGTTCTCGAAAGAGCTTTATTATAAAGTTTAAAGAATGATGATGAATAAGGACTAATAAATATACACAAACATGAATTTTTATTATATAATAACGAGAGGGCCCGCAGTCGGGATCTGTGGGTAAAGGTAGAATCATGACAGTGATTATTAGAAACGCCAGCGTATTGACTAAGGAAGGCTTGTTAGAGCGGAAACATATTGTACTTGAAGAAGGTGTTATCTCGGCCTTAATCGATGGAAATGAAGCTGCTCCAGAAGCTGGAGAGATCATTGATGCTGAAGGTAAGCTGCTCATTCCAGGACTCATTGATATGCATGTGCACTTACGCGAACCGGGATTTGAACACAAGGAAACAGTGGAAACCGGAAGTCGTTCGGCTGCCAAAGGCGGATTTACAACCATCGCTTGTATGCCTAATACCCGTCCAGTAACAGATACCCCGGAAATCGTACAATTTGTCAAAGACAAAGCGCGTGAAGCAGGACTCGTTAAAGTCCTTCCTTATGCAGCCATTACGAAAAATGAGCTCGGACGTGAGCTGACTGATTTTGCAGCGCTTAAAGAAGCTGGAGCTATTGGTTATACCGATGACGGCGTGGGCGTGCAAAGTGCTCAAATGATGAAAGATGCTATGAACATCGCCGCAGCACTGGATATGCCAGTCATTGCTCACTGCGAGGATAATTCACTGGTTGAAGGCTGCTGTGTAGCCGAAGGTGAGTTCGCAAGAAAGCATGGCCTGAAAGGAATTCCAAATGAGTCAGAAGCCATCCATGTTGGACGCGATATTTTGCTGGCTGAAGCGACAGGCGTTCATTACCATGTGTGCCATGTAAGTACTGAACAATCGGTGCGACTGATTCGCCAAGCGAAAGAAATCGGCATTAAAGTAACTGCTGAAGTGTGTCCGCATCACTTGCTGCTCTCTGAAGAAGATATTCCAGGCCTTGATGCCAATTGGAAAATGAACCCGCCGCTTCGCTCCCGCCGCGATGTTGAAGCATGTATCGAAGGTTTGCTTGACGGCACACTAGATATGATTGTTACGGATCATGCGCCGCATAGTGAGGAAGAGAAGGCTAAAGGCATGCAACTTGCACCTTTTGGTATCGTTGGATTCGAAACAGCTTTCCCACTACTATACACAGCGTTTGTAGCAACAGGGAAATGGGATTTATCCTTACTAGTACAAAGAATGACTGCTGATCCTGCACGGGTATTCAGACTGAACACCGGTGTGATGGATATCGGAGCTCCTGCAGATTTGACACTGATTGATTTGGAGCAGGAGAAAGAAGTAGACCCAGGATCTTTCGCAAGTAAAGGACGGAATACTCCTTTCGGTGGCTGGAAGCTTAAGGGCTGGCCAGTAATGACATGGGTAGACGGCAAAGCCGTATGGACTGAGAAAAACTAGCGGACTGGTGGGGCGGAGTTGCTGATCTTTACGGATGCAGCGATTGTGTACACGTTCACTCCGGAAGGCTTGTAAGGCATAAGCATTAGACTACAGAAACAAGAAGGAGTGGAATGGAATGCAGGCGAGATTGCTGCTGCAAGACGGAACTTTATTTACAGGTACCGCATTTGGCGCTGAGGGCGAGAAGACAGGCGAGGTTGTTTTTAATACAGGAATTACAGGATATCAAGAGGTGCTGTCTGACCCGTCATATTGCGGACAAATCGTGACAATGACTTACCCATTGATCGGGAACTACGGGATTACTCGGGATGACTTTGAATCTGTTCGACCTTTTGTACACGGCTTTGTAGTGCGCCGTCATGAAGAGGTACCTAGTAACTGGCGTGCTGAATATAGTGTGGACGACTTGTTGAAAGAATACGATATTCCAGGGATCAGCGAGATTGATACTCGGATGTTGACTCGGATTATTCGCCACTACGGAACAATGAAAGCGATCTTGACCACCTCTAACAAACGTGTAGAGGAACTGATGGAAATGATGGGAAATACTACGATTGAGGAATTGCGCAATCAGGTAGCTCGTACATCAACTGCAAGTTCGTACAGCAGCCCAGGCAACAAAGAAAGAATTGTGCTTGTGGATTACGGTGCGAAGGCTGGTATCCTACGTGAGCTTAACGAACGTGGTTGTGATGTTGTTGTAGTGCCACATGATGTAAAAGCGGAAGAAGTTCGCCGTCTGAACCCAGATGGTATCCTACTGTCCAACGGCCCTGGGGACCCTAAAGATGTGCCTCACGCTGTCAAGACGATTTCCGAATTGCTTGGTGAATATCCGATCTTCGGCATCTGCCTTGGTCATCAGTTGTTTGCACTTGCTTGTGGAGCGGATACAGAGAAGCTGAAATTCGGTCACCGCGGTGGGAATCACCCTGTGAAGGAACTGGAAAGCGGACGCTGCTTCATCACTTCCCAGAACCATGGTTATACCGTGAATGAGGAATCTGTGAAGAACACTGAACTAGAAGTTACTCATATTAATAATAATGATAAGACTGTTGAAGGTATTAAACATACTCGTTACCCAGCATTTTCGGTGCAATATCATCCAGAAGCGGCGCCAGGACCACATGACAGCAGCTACTTGTTCGATCGCTTCCTTCAATTGATTGCCGATCATAAAGCAAAGACACCTGTTGTTTCACGTCAGGCACAACTTGCGGCAAACGCCAGAATCACGGCGCCAAAAACTAACTTACAGCTTGAAGCCGTGAAAGGAGCTCTATAACATGCCAAAGAACGATAAACTTAAAAAAATACTAGTGATCGGTTCCGGACCGATCGTCATCGGCCAAGCAGCGGAGTTTGACTACGCAGGAACTCAGGCTTGCCAAGCTCTTAAAGAAGAAGGCGTGGAAGTCGTACTGATTAACAGCAATCCAGCAACGATTATGACAGATACAAATATTGCAGATAAAGTATACATCGAGCCTATTACGCTTGAATTCGTAACTGCAATTATTCGCCAAGAGCGTCCAGATGGATTGCTTCCAACGCTGGGCGGTCAAACTGGCCTAAATATGGCTGTAGAATTGGCTCGTGCAGGTGTGCTTGAGCAAGAGAATGTTAAGCTTCTCGGTACACAGCTTGATTCCATTGAGAAAGCAGAAGATCGCGATTTGTTCCGTGATCTAATGCGTGAATTGGATCAACCTGTACCGGACAGCACCATTATCACTACTGTAGATGAAGCAATGAAATTCGCTGAGGAAATTGGATTCCCTCTGATTGTACGTCCAGCTTATACGCTTGGCGGCACAGGCGGCGGGATCTGCGATAACGAAGAAGAGCTGCGTGAAACTGTCAAAGCAGGAATTCGTTACAGCCCGATCGGACAATGTCTGGTTGAGAAGAGTATTGCCGGCATGAAGGAAGTTGAATACGAGGTTATGCGTGATGCTAATGACAACTGTATCGTTGTCTGCAACATGGAGAACTTTGATCCTGTAGGTGTACATACAGGTGACAGTATCGTTGTGGCACCTAGCCAGACGTTATCGGATCGCGAATACCAAATGCTGCGCACAGCTTCGCTCAAAATCATCCGCGCCCTGAATATTGAGGGTGGATGTAACGTACAATTCGCACTTGATCCACAAAGTTATCAATATTATGTAATCGAAGTAAACCCGCGTGTCAGCCGTTCCTCGGCTTTGGCGTCCAAAGCAACAGGATATCCAATTGCCAAAATGGCTGCCAAAATCGCGATGGGTTACACGTTGGATGAAATCGTCAATCCGGTAACCGGACAGACTTATGCATGCTTCGAGCCAACACTTGACTATATTGTAAGTAAAATTCCACGCTGGCCGTTCGACAAGTTCATTCATGCGAACCGTAAGCTGGGTACGCAAATGAAAGCGACAGGCGAAGTAATGGCGATCGGCCGTACTTTTGAAGAGTCGATTCATAAAGCGATCCGTTCCTTGGAAATTGGTGTTCACCGGTTCCGTCTGCCAGGTGCAGAGACACTGGAAGAGAGCGTGCTGCGTGAACGTCTTGCGAAGCCTGACGATGAGCGTCTGTTCCTGATTGCTGAAGCTTTCCGCCGTGGTTACGGTTTGCAAGAAATCCAGGATATTACGAACGTGGACTGGTGGTTCCTCTCCAAAATTGAAGGTTTGATTAACTTTGAAGAGGTTATTCGCGGCGAAGAAACTTTGTCTGCGGAAACTCTATACCAAGCGAAACGTAAAGGCTTTACAGACCGTGCGATTGCTGAGATTCGTGCAGAAGGACAGGCGAACGGGAAATTCACCAAAGAAGCTGATGTGCGCGCGCTACGTTTGGAGCAAGGTTTAACACCTGTGTTCAAAATGGTAGATACTTGTGCGGCTGAGTTCGAAGCTTCTACACCTTATTACTACTCGACTTATGAGACTGAGAACGAGGTCATTCATTCTGATAAGCAAAAGGTTATCGTGCTGGGATCTGGTCCAATCCGGATCGGTCAAGGGATTGAGTTCGATTACTCCACAGTTCATGCGGTATGGGCCATTCAAAAGGCTGGATATGAAGCGGTTATCATCAATAATAACCCTGAGACTGTATCTACAGACTTTAATACTTCGGACCGGTTGTACTTTGAACCATTATTCTTCGAAGATGTCATGAACGTAATTGCGCAAGAGAATCCGATTGGAGTTATTGTTCAATTCGGAGGTCAAACAGCGATTAACCTTGCGGCACCTCTAAGTGCTGCTGGTGTGAAGATTCTTGGAACTAGCCTTGATAGCATTGATGAAGCTGAGAACCGTAAGAAATTCGAAGCTTTGCTGGCACGCCTTGATATCGCTCAACCGAAAGGTAAGACGGTTACCGACGTGGATCAAGCTGTAGAAACTGCACAATCCCTTGGGTATCCGGTGCTGGTACGTCCTTCCTACGTACTAGGCGGACGTGCAATGGAAATCGTATATAACGATACTGAACTGCTTAGCTACATGGTAGAAGCGGTGAAAGTGAATCCGGAGCATCCGGTATTGATTGACCGTTACATGCTAGGTAAAGAGGTTGAGGTAGACGCGATTTGTGATGGTGAGACAGTAGTAATTCCGGGCATCATGGAACATGTCGAACGCGCAGGGGTTCACTCCGGTGACTCTATCGCCGTATATCCTCCGCAATATCTGGATGAAGGTCTAAAAGAGAAAATCGCTGAGATCACAATTAAAATCGCTAAGGAACTGAAGACGATTGGACTGGTCAACATCCAGTTTGTTATCTATCAGAACGAAGTATACGTAATCGAAGTAAATCCACGCTCCTCGCGTACGGTTCCTTTCCTGAGTAAGGTGACAGGAATTCCAATGGCGCATTTGGCAACCAAAATCATTCTCGGCAGCAAGCTGAAGGATGACGGTTATACAGAAGGTTTGTGGCCGGAAAGCGATTATGTATCGGTTAAAGTGCCAGTGTTCTCTTTTGCCAAACTACGCAGAGTAGAACCTACACTCGGACCTGAAATGAAATCAACCGGTGAGGTTATGGGCCGTGATAAATTGTACGCAAAAGCTTTATACAAAGGTCTGATCGGAGCAGGGATGAAAATTCCAGCGACAGGCGCTATCATCGTTACGGTGGCAGATAAAGATAAAGCAGAAGCTGTAGAACTTATGAAAGGCTTCCACTCCATGGGTTACAAAATCATTGCTACTGGAGGCACGGCACAAGCGCTTGAAGAAGCAGGCCTCAACGTAATGAATGTAAATAAGCTGGATGAAGGTGCGCCAAACATTCTCGACTTGATTCGTGGTGGGCAAGCTAACTTCGTCTTTAATACACTGACTAAAGGTAAAACGCCAGAACGTGACGGATTCCGAATCCGCCGTGAAGCGGTTGAGAATGGCGTCGTATGTATGACTTCACTGGATACAGTGACGGCACTTCTCAGAATGCTGCAGACGATTAACTTCTCGTCACAGTCCATGCCTGCTTTTGTCGGACAATTGAACTAATCTCATAAAGATGCATAGGGCGGTTTGCGTTTACGCAGACCGTTCCGCTATGCCTAGGGTCTAATAAATAAAGGGTGTGGATGTAGTCTGCACTGGATAGGAGCATGGTTATGGGAGTAGGAGAAGTAGAGTGGAAAGCAATGGCGAATCGTCTGATGATCGCTTTGGATTATCCTGATGTGACTGGAGCAAGAGCCTTGATCGATAAGCTGGAAGGAATTCCTTGCTATATGAAGGTAGGCATGCAGCTGTTCTATGCGGCAGGACCAGAATTTATTCAAGAGCTGAAATCTCGTGGCTATTCTGTGTTCGTTGACGTGAAAATGCATGATATCCCTAACACGGTAAAAGGTGGCGCTCAAAGTCTTACGAATCTTGGCGCTGATATGTTTAACGTACACGCGGCAGGAGGCTCAGCCATGATGGCTGCAGCACGCGAAGGAGCGGCTTCAGCAGTTAGTGCTAATGCTGCCCTTAAGATGCCTTTGATTATTGCAGTTACCCAGTTAACCAGTACGAGTCAAGAAGTGATGAATAACGAAATTGGGATCGCTGGTGAGGTAGCGGATACTGTAGTAAGATACGCCAAGCTGGCAGCCGATGCGGGTCTAGATGGTGTAGTAGCATCGCCACAAGAGTCCGCAGCTATCGCAGAAGCTTGCGGCCCAGCATTTTGCACGGTTACACCAGGTATCCGGCCAGCAGGTGCTTCCTTGGACGATCAGTCCCGGGTTATGACGCCTGGAAAAGCCATTCGTCAGGGTAGTCACTACCTTGTTGTAGGACGGCCGATTACAGCTTCACCAGATCCACGTCACGCAGCACTAAACATTATTGAGGAGATGACCCTAGCATGAGCTCATTAAATAGAAGTGAACAAGTAGCAAGTTATTTGCTGGAGATTGGAGCAGTAGCGCTGCGTCCACAGGAGCCTTTTACATGGACCTCTGGTATCAAATCGCCGATCTATTGCGACAATCGTCTGACTATGGCTTACCCAGAAGTTCGTAACTATATTGCAGATGCCTTCGCTCAGCTTATTAAGAGCGAGTATCCGGACGCTGAAGTGATCGCAGGTACAGCAACCGCGGGTATTCCACACGCAGCTTGGGTAGCAGATAAGCTCAATCTGCCTATGGCTTATATCCGTGATAAAGCTAAAGGCCACGGCAAGCAGAATCAGATTGAAGGTCTGATTAAGCCGGGACAAAAGGTTGTTGTTATTGAAGATCTGATCTCCACAGGTGGAAGCTCCATCAAAGCTGCTCAGGCCGTGCAAGAAGCTGGTGCAGAAGTGCTGGCTGTACTCGCAATCTTCAGCTATGAGCTGGACCGTGCAGTGGATGCTTTTGCTGCAGCTGAAATGCCATTACAAAGCTTGTCCAACTACAGCACATTGATTGATGTGGCTCTTGCACAAGGTAAAATTGAATCGACGGACGTAGAAGTACTGAAGTCTTGGAGAAAAGATCCTTCATCATTTGGTGTTTAAGCTTAAATAAATGAGTATAGTTTAGGCGAGCCTCTCACTTTTCAGTGAGGGGCTTTTATTATTGTGAGGAGTGCGAATAAAAAGAGGGACACAACATTCTCAACTGTCATCCAAGACACGAATAGTTGTATTTTGTACACTTAAACTAACTCTCCTTAGTGGAATTGGCACTATAGTTGCACTTTGCGCAATTATTATCAGCCTAGTATCTGTCGAAACCTTCTAGTAACGGTTTTTAATTGTACAGAGTGCAATTAAAAGGAGAACCAAAATAAACTCGGCTCTAATAGTTGCAGAAAGTGCAATTATCCAGTCGTAGAGGGTAGGATTGTGTCGGTCAGCGGGAATGTAGCAAGTGAGCAAGTGTGAGTGGGAAAGTGGAGATCGTGTATCTGCAAAAGCTCCTAGTAAGATTTTTATGAGAATAATATGAAGAAATCGTAGTATAACTTTAAACGTCCTGTAACTTCCCTTCTTGATTAAAGCTTTATACTGTTACTAGGATTATGGATTATTTATCCATAAGATGTAGAAGAATCAAGTATTTTATGGGAGGATATAATAATGAATCATATAAACAACAATAAACGGCTCTGGCGCCGCTGGTTAAGCTTTGGGGTATGCGCTGCGCTGATACTACCACTAATCTCTGATGGGTGGAATACGGCTTGGGCTGAGCCTTCTAAGGCTTCAGTGGAGCAACGTGTATTGCGTATTGGGAGTCTATGGTCTGGGGAGGACGATTCGTTTTTTCGTCAGCAGTTTACAGATATGTATGAATTGCAGCATCCAGAAATCAAATTGGAGATTATTCCGGCTATAGATACGAATGACCTTCGGTACAATAACACCTCCTCAGACGCAAGCTCTGACAATTTGGAAAATATCCGAGCGATTATGGGCGGGGATAAGCCTGTTGATGTGATCGTCGGTGATAGCGCATTAGTGAAGAGTTTGGTGGATCATAATCTTGTCCAATCGCTGGAGCCGCTTATAGCGCGTGATCAGTATGATTTAAGCAATATGGCGCCTACAATGCTGAATGGAGTTCGTGAGCTGGGTAGAGGAAGTCTTTTTGCGTTGGCGCCGATCTTCTCGTCTAGTGCGCTTTTTTATAACAAGGGAATCTTTGATGCTGCTGGTGTGAGCTATCCAACGGACAAGATGACTTGGAATGAACTGTTTACACTGGCAGATAAGGTGACGAAGAAGTCATCTAATAAAGAAACTCGGATATACGGGTTCTCGATGAACCGTTACTTAAGTGATCCATTCTGGGATATGCAGAGCTATGTCGCACCGCTAGAACTTACGATGTACGATAATAAGGGTCAGCACATGACTGTAAATACCACACAGTGGAATCAGGCTTGGACTACTTACAGCCAGTTGGTTAAGAAACAAATTGTACCTGAGCTAAATGGGTTGGATTTTGCAGGAACAGAAGGGAATGCCTACAGTCCAATCCAAGGCGATCTGTTCCTCACAGGAAAAGCAGCAATGGTCGTTGGAGAATATGGTTATCTCAATGAACTGGCGGGAGTGGCCCGTAATGCTGCTAAGATCAAAAATTACAGTCCCATCAAATGGGGTGTGGTTACTGTACCTACCTTTCAGGAAAAACCGGATGTTGCCATTGGAACATGGCTTGGTAATATGATGGCTATTAGTTCTACGGCTACTAATAAGGAAGATGCCTGGGATTTGATTAAGTTCGTCAACAGTAATGAGGTTGCGAAAATCAAAGCCCATAACAAGAGTGAACTGACTTCCCGTAAGGATTATATTACCGCTCAGACCCCTTCTGTAAATTTGGAAGCTTTTTATACGCTTAAGCCTTTACCTGCAACGGATCCTTTATTGATCAGTTTACAGATGCAGAAGCCTGGGATTAGCCGGATTAGTGATGTTGGACGTCAATTATTCATTGATGTTTATCAGGGGAAGAAAACCGTCGAGAATGCACTCAAAGCTTGGGAGAAGCAAGGGAATACCATGCTGGATACACTTAAAAAAGATCCCACGGTCTATTTTGACTCGATCGGTGAATGACTCTGGAATATGCCCTAAGCCACCAGTTTTCTGGTGGCTTATTTTGTGGAACTTGGGCATGATAAGTTCAGAGCGGTGTATCATAAATTTGCGAAAAGGAGAAGAGGGCATCATGAATTGGATATACTTCGCGAAACTGTTCAGGACCAGATTTCAAGCAGGTTGTTTGGCTAAAAGATTGGAGCAAGATGGCTGGATTTACGGTTATCATGACCCGCGTTTTGTAGAAATTTATCGATCCCGTAAGGGAAGGTACGGGGTTAGATTTCTGCCTTGAGAACTTTTATAAATTCTTCCTTGACGTAGACCCGATTTGTACTGTATATTATTTATTGTCGCTGTTTGAATATTTTTTCTGACGCGGGGTGGAGCAGCCCGGTAGCTCGTCGGGCTCATAACCCGAAGGCCGCAGGTTCAAATCCTGCCCCCGCAACCAATTTATTTACAACAGCAATTCTACATTCGGATATTTTTAGATCCGGGCCCTTAGCTCAGTTGGTTAGAGCGGTCGGCTCATAACCGATTGGTCGGGGGTTCGAGTCCCTCAGGGCCCACTTATCAAAAACCCTTACTTTGTAAGGTTTTTTTGCTGTCTATAGGCTTTGTAATATTAAGAAAATAGAATGGATAAAGACCAGAATTTTGAGCTTGCTAACGGATTTGCTAACGGGAATTATTTTTCTGCAGTTTCGAGCTGTTTTTCAGCGTATTTATTCAGTTCTGCTTCAATTTTGTCAACGACCTCTTCCTGCATGATTGGGAGTAGGTGTGAGTATCGTTCGTTGAACATCGCTGGAGTCATACCCAGTGGTTCAGCAGCTACCTTTGGATTTATATAACACCCGCCAGGGTAGCAACATACTAAGTCATTATCCTCATATGAGTCTCCATATTCTTTTTTATAATCCTCGATTTGCTTGTAGCGTTCCTTAAGGTCATCAATAATATTCTGAAAAAGTTTTACCCGTCGTATGGAATCATTCGTCTTCGGGCGTTGAATGACTAAACCATCACGTGTCCAGTTGGCCGTCTGAATCACCTTGAGTTCTTTCTTTTCGAAGTCGATATCACCCCAGCGAAGTCCAAGGATCTCACCACGTCTCATTCCAGTATAAATTGCCAATGAAAACACAATAGACTGGCGGGCGCCTCATCAAGCTAACAGGCAGTAAAGTTTAACTTAAAGTAAACTTTCCGTTTCCCGCAGTTAACTTAAGGTGTAATCTGAAAGCACCTTTTTTTTGAAGGTGATACTCATCAAGAACCGTATTTATGAAGGAGTGACTTAATGCAAGCTATTAAATCTATAATAGAGTGTCCAGAGCGTCATATAGAGTTTGCTGAATATGTTAAAGAAAAATGGCCAAACGTTCAGAAGGTGGTACTCCCTAAAATTGACGAAAGTTTATCGGCTGAAGATGGTTTGCCATTAACATTTCTGCTATTAAAAAACGACAAAATAATTGGATTTTATCAATTGATTGAGCAGGAATATATAATTCGAAAAGATTTATCGCCATGGATTGCTCCTTTGTTCATTGACGAGAATGAGCGAGGGCAAGGTTTAGGTTCAGTATTGTTGGAGCATGCCAGAAAAATGGTGGGGCAATTGGGATATACGAAGGTTTATATAACGACTGATCATATTCGTTACTATGAGAAATATGGATTCAGAGAAATCGGTTTGGATAATTTTGAATGGGGACGACCCACCAAAATCTATGAACACGACACTATAAAGTAAATTATCGCAACATGGTTTGTTTGGGACTTAACTAACGGGAAACGATAGTTGAATCTACAGAGGGATGGTATCAAACATGGACTATGAAATCAAAATAGCAACCTTGGAACATAAAGAAATACTCAGCAACCTGTTACAATTCTATATTTATGATTTCTCAGAATTTATGGAGTTGCAGTTTGAGGAAAACGGAAAATATGGTAATTATCCAATTGATGAATATTGGTCTAAAGACCCCAATTATCCATATTTAATCAGTCTCAATGGGAAAATTGTTGGATTTGTCTTAGTCCAATTAAAAAATCGGGAAGAAGATGACGCATATTTTTCTATTGCTGAATTTTTTATTGCGAAGAAGTATCGTAGGCTGGGATTAGGGAGATTGGTTGCTAAAGATATATTTGATTTGCACCAGGGAAAATGGGAAGTTTACCAAATAGATAACAACAAGCCCGCTCAACTCTTTTGGAGAAAGGCAATAGAAGAATATACAGGAGGAAAATTTACTGAACGAATTGAAGTAGGAAGAAGAACACAAGTATTCATTAGTTAATGCGAGGTTCTTATATTAATGGGGGTTGCTGGTTGACAAAAATGATAATTTTGTTGGTTATTCTTGCTATTATTACTGCTATTTTTGTATTCAAAGTTTTATCTAGAAAGAAGAGTTACCCTCCCCAAAGTATAGTAATTGATCCACTTAAGATTACGATCCAGGACATAGACCGAATGGAAGACGGAACTGGCTTTGTAGAATATCTGTATCGTTTATTTTTGGCCATGGGTTATAGTGATGCATATAAAACGAGAGGAGGCAGAGATTTTGGATCTGACTTAGTGTTTACAGACGGGGAGGGGGTTCGAAATGTCGTTCAGGCAAAGCGTTATTCTTATCCAGTAGGGTTAGGAGCTGTTCAAGAGATCTATAGTTCCATGAGATATTACAGGGCAAAAAAGTCCATGGTAATATCCTCAAACCAATATACCTCAGCGTGTGAAGAACTTGCTAGTTATAACGCCGTAAGATTACATAGTAGAAGTGACCTTATAGAAATTATAAACTTTTTCAAGTCAGGGCAGATTGATAAAGCAAAGGATATCCTTGAGTCAGAGCCCAGGATTATACTGGATTCATGGGATAATAAAGTAATTAAGAAGGGCTTCAAAGTTGAAAAACGATGGGCTGCGAAGAAATAGATAGTTCGTAGAACAAGGAGCTTTTATACAGATGAACAATGAAGATTTTCAATACAGAAATACATACTTTTTCGTAGGGAATCCAACGATTCTATGGATCACCATACTTGGCTTGGTGTTGTTAGGATTTGTATTGTTTTATTTGATTAAGAAATACATAAAGCAGAGAAAATGAAACCAGGTTTTTCATTATTGTTTATGATGTTGCGAATGAGGAACGACCATCTTTGATGGTTGTAATGTTGTGTGGAGCCCTCATATCTATTGGCGGATATAACTATTTGAAAAACAGAAAAGGTGTTTCTGGCCAACTGCGTAATTAATTGTGAGGGTCCAGTCCAGAAATGGGAGGTTAAGGTTGCTGATGTTTATTACATCAGAAATGAATTTGAATTTAGGATGGTTTTAGCATAAATGTGTATATATCAAATACCCCGTCTACCTTAATTGGTTAGCGGGGTTAATTTCATCTCTCATATACCCAAGCATGATCAGAAAACTGGCATATCCTACATTTGTATTCAATTACAAAGGAGGAATTCACGAATGGGCGAATTTGTTGGTGGATGCGGTATTGGAGAACGTGAACGTGAACGTGAACCTGAACGTTTTGTTGGTGGAGCTTTTACATCCACAGGTGCAATCTTGGTGCTCTTTATCCTGCTGGTCATCATTACAAAAGCCTGTATATTTTAAGTAGCATTAATTTACAAAGGAGGAATTATGATGGGTGAATTTGCTGGAGGGTTTGGCGGAGGTTTTACTTCTACGACTGCAATTCTGGTTCTGTTTATATTGTTGGTAATCATATCTAAAACTTTCTTGATTTAAGTTTCAAACCTCCCACTATGACCAGCACCTATAGTGGATATCTGCCAGTAGATACTTGCGGATTTGTAATGAAGATAATGAAAGTTGCCCCCATCAACATTAAGTCGTTGGGGGTAGTTTATGTTTATACGATAAACTCTGTAAATACTGGACTACGTAGCATGACTGATTTGGTCCAGATCCTCATTCTAACCTTTGCCCACAGTAGGGGCTTTAAATGGATAGAACAGGTGCAATCTTGGTACTGTTTATCCTCCTTGTAATTATTTCTAAGACTATCTTGTTATAAAATGTTAGCTGAACTCTCAATCGTTTAATCCGTCAGCACAACTGACGGATTTTTTACATATGGGAATGAGTATCGCCCAAATAATTGAAATGATATATCTCGATAAAATAGGTGAAATTACTCAGCGGAAGATTGAAGTGGATATGCCACTGAAACGGCTATCATATGCTCATAACCGATTGGTCGGGGGTTCGAGTCCCTCAGGGCCCACTTATCAAAAACCCGTACTTTGTAAGGTTTTTTTGCTGTCTATAGGCACATAGATTCAAAGGGAAGAGAATTAGGAAGGCCCGAATTTCGAGTTTGCTAACGGATTTACTGATGCAAGATTTATCGCCATGCGCTTACCGCAGGGATAGTTTAAATCTTTTGAATGCACTAAAGAGCAGAGGAATTTAATAAATTTTAAATAGAGGTCTGACATTCATTTGAAAAAAGTAATATAATTATTAAATCAGTGTGTAGAGATATTGGTCTTTTAAGTGGGCCAAAAATATATGTCTCATGATACGTCTGCCATCTGAAATATGATTCACGGAGATGACAAACATGCATGGAGACACAAGACTGCCCAGAAACGGAAAAGAAGGTATATTATTTTTACTCATTATTTCAATCATTTCAGTAAACACTATTGCCCCTATTATTGTGGGGTTGGAACGTGGCTTCAGTAAGGAAGTGTATATAGATACACTAAAGGTTATTCCGTTTATGTGGATGATCGTAGTTTTATCCGTAAGATTAGTTGCAGGGCCGATTGTTGGAAAAGTGATGCCAAAATTCATGGGACAAACCGATGGATTTAATGCTAGGGTGCTGTTGAATACTTTATTGAATGTTACAGTGTTATCTATTTTACTATCGATTATCGGCACATGGGTTGGGACGAAACAAATAAGTCTAGAGCCACTTAAAAACTTCCTTCATATCTGGCCAAGAAACTTTGGTATAGCATTTTGGATTGAACTGTTGGTTGCTCAGCCGATAGCAAGATTTGCGATGAAAACATTACACACAAGACAGGATCGTAAAACAGAAAGTGTAAATGCGTAACTAGCTGGAACGTTGTATACGAATAAGAATCTCAGGGACGTCCATGGTGGGCGTTCTTTTTTTGAGTCCCGTTATCATAGCAGTATTGAACATGTAAAAGAGCCATCATAGGATTAACCTACAACGGCTCTTTTATACTTAGAATCTGATATTCTGACATGACGCAATGCAAACCATGCAGTCAACACAAAAAGGGCGCTGTCGCAAAGCCATGAAATGGTTTTGCAGCAACGCCTTTTTTTGTATCCAGCTAGACTTTTCTAATGGGTATGGTGCCCGAAAAGTTGTCCCAATCGTTGTTCCTATCGCTATACTCTCGGTTTCCGACCATCATTCTTATGGTTTCATACTATCCCATAGCTGCTGGAATGCCCCGGACTCGACCTCGAAGAATACAGGTGCCTGACCGTAACGTACTAGCCCTTGACCAAACAGCGTCAGCTCTACCCGGGCGTTGTCTTCCAGCTGGAGATAGAGAACCTTGCGGTCTTCGCTGTCGTAGATGCCTTGCGCGATAAGTGGCTCTGCTGCCAGCGGTTTGGCTGCTTGGAGTGCCTTCAAGAAGCCATTAAGCGCCTCGTCGTCAGCGAGCGGTGTGTACTGCTGCTGTCCGTTGTTCCAACTGTCGAAGTTTTCCCACTGTGCGGAAGTAATTCGACCTTCCAGATTTAGCTTGCCAAATAGGTCTGCGCCACTGTTTACGGTGATCCCGTTTGTATGCTCATACAGTTCGGCGAATACTTCGCCGTTGATTTCCGAATAGGACATAATCAGGAAATCGGAATCATATCCCTTCACGGAATAGATATCCGTTTCGCCGATGTTAGAAGCTAACTCAATATATTTGTCTTTACCGCTCCATTCATCGATACCACCTGTAGTACGTCCCAACTTGTCACCGCGCAGAGCGGCAGCATCGGCTGCGTTGATTCGAGTCGCAGACTGTGTATAAATGTTATCTTTATATACGACTAGAGCGATCATATCTGCCATAACGCCAGATTTGGTATCTGGCAGTTCCAACTTGGGGATAACAATGCTTCCGGACGAATTTATGCCAGAATTGTCTGGTTGGTTTGGACCTGGAGTTACCTGAGCGATTTGCCCTTGAGTACTCTGGTCATTTAACTGCTGCCATATATTAGGTGCAGCTAAGCCGATCCCGGCGGCGAGGACGATACTTGCCGCGATATAAACCGTCTTGCGTGGACGTTTCCGCTCCTGCTGTTGCTCCAGTTTGTCGATCAATTCTTTTTTCATCTCTTCACCTGGTTTCATAGAATCCACCGCTTTCTTGTATAATGTTCGAAACTGATCTTCTTTCATTGTGATTCCACTCCTTCCAGCTCCAGTTTTAACAGTTGCCGTCCCCGCTGAAGTCTCATCTTCACGGCAGACTGACTAATCTGCAGAATCTTGCTGATTTCCTGGATGGGATAGTCCTCGTAATAATAAAGATGGATTACGGTTTTATACTTCATAGGCATCGCCATAACTAACTGCAGTAGAGCCAAATCCTCGGGGGTGTCTACCGCAATCGGCTCAGCATTTTCCAGTTTAACCTCGCGCTTGCGCCAGCCTCTGCCCAGTAATGTTTTACAATGATTGGTGATTACCCGGATCAGCCATGCTTTCTGATGTTCAGCGTCTATGAACTTTGGTGCTTTTTCTATCAGTTTGATGAAGGTGTCCTGAGTGGCCTCTTCGGCATCTTGGCGGCTGCCTAAATGGACCAAAGCAATCCGGAACAGCATATCTGCGTAGATTTCGTAACTCTTTATCACATGATTTCCCGGCCGGGTCATGGATCGTTGCATGATTCTATGCCCCCTTTACCTATAACACCATTTAGGACGGCATTTGGTCACATTATGTTCCTGAGAAAATTTGTTAGCGTCTAGATCAAGGGTTAGAATCTAAAAAAGGCGCGATTGCCCCAGCAGCCATATCATGACTACTGAGACAATCGCGCCTTTATAATAGAAGTTCCCCTTTACGGGAGGCCCTCCTCAATATGTTTATATGTATAGTTTGGATCAAACCTTTTTACAAGAGCCATGCTATATTGATAAATCCGATCCTTCTCTTTTCGATAAAAGTATCTTGCGTTAGGTTCATCTGCAAAAATCACCGTTGTACTTACGACGGGAGCCTTACTAATCTGGGTGTGTACTTTATAAAGATCTTCATTCTTATAATCTCTCGTAGCTACCAAATAATGAATCACTTCATTGTCCATATGATTTCGGAAGGCCTGAAGCGCTAAAGAAGCGACTCCATATACAATAACGAAGGTAATAAGGATTATTTTTGTTCTTTTCTTCATTAATTCCCTCCATTTAGCTAAAATGTATATATTATAAGATAATATATTGTGACTGGTATGTCATATCTATTGTATCTTGTAATCTACACATTAGAAGGGTGGAGAGAAAGATGACGCAGCAAGAAGAAAAAATACAGGAGCTGGAGCGGCGAATTAAGGTATTGGAGAATCATACTAGTCCCAGCCTACCAGGTCTCAGAATCTTATGGTTTATTATTTGGGGAGTTGTGGGTATGTTCCTCATTCTAATTCTTATTGGTTTGATTCAATTTGTCGCATAACAGAGCTTATAATTACAAATAAGGCAGCAAATTTCCTGCCGATAGTTAAACCCGCGTAGGTAAAGAATTGCCTGGGTATACTATACTTGCTGCCTTTTTATTATGAACTTACACAAATCATCTTCAGTCTTCTTTGGGTTCTTGCAATAAAATGGAGAAGGTCCCCGTTTCATGATCCACTTCAATCGACTCGATCCCAACAAAATCCGGAATTTCGGGGTGTACTGCATCTACGTTATAATCTGGATGAGTCATCAATAATTCAATTACTTTAATGGCTTCCATATCGATCCCCCTTGCGAGAAATTCCACCATAATTAATGGTCCTTCATTGCGACTACCCTTATTATCTCCGCAGTCATTATTGAATATGTGTTAATCGTTCTTCGTTTCTTCCCATCACGGCCAATAATTGCCCCTGAAAAACACGTCTTTGAATTTGATCAATCCGCTGTAAAGCCAGCTCGCTTGGCACTTGAAATTCTGCTGCAAGATAGCTGATTGCATCTTCCCGTTGCTCAGGCAATGTCATGCGGGAGATCATGGAGTAGGGCATAGCTGCATAAAGAATAAATCGCTCAGATTCATCCTCCTGTGCCCGCGTAAAATGTTCTGGCATCAATATTTGATCAGTACCATGGCGGAGCAGATGACAGAGCTCATGGAGAAACTCTAGCCGCTGCAGACTGGCTGGAAGCCGGTTGTCAATAAACATGGTGTACATCCCCGCTGATGCTTCGATGCTCTTGCTTCTTACATCCAAATAATGAACCCAAATATTAAGCCGTTCTGCAATATAAGCAATCGAAATTTGCGAAGGCTGAGTAAGGTTCAGACGCTTGTATAAATCTTCTGTCCACTTCTCCAGCGCAGTCATTTGATAATAGGATTTCATGTTATTCATATCATTCACCTCATTCAGAATCAGTTATAGGATCGTATGTTCGCATAAATGAGCAAAAGAAAAGCCCGAAGGCTATGTAAAGTAAAAAACATAAGGACACATAAGAACGAGTGTTCTCGTGTGTCCTTAGCATAAAGCAATTAAACACTAATATCAAGTGTTTTTCCTAAATTCGGAGCAACGCTTTTGCCCAGCATTTCCACCATCGTTTGACTCTGGGTTTCAGCCTGATTTTTGGCAATATTCATGACTTGTATTCCTACATTTTGAGCTAAGGATGCCTGGCTCATTGCCATTGATAATGCGGCTATATCCATATTGCACCTCCTTCGTGTATATCCTGTTTATCGACAGTGCCTACCTAATTCATTAGGTGAATAGCATTTGTTTGCCAGTTCGCCCAAACGGCTTATCTCCTTTTTACATATCTTGTGCTGTAGTCATTAATCATTAGGAGGAATTAATTATGGGAATGGAACATTGTGGTTGTAACGTAGGTCCTGTAGTAAGCCCAGTAAATGTAGGTCCGGTGTGTAGTCCTTTTACTTCAACAGGAGCTATTCTGGTACTCTTCATCTTGCTGGTTATCATCACTAAAGCTTGCTTATTCTAAGCTAGCTGATGCACATTGTAGCCCCATCCGGTATACCGGATGGGGCTATTCTTTTGAAGCACTGTTCACGTTAGCTTATTATTTGAACATAAATTCTACGCGGGTTCCATCCGCATAATCTTCTAACTGATTGCCAACCCAGCTTCCTGCGCCGCGGTTATCTTTTGGGGTTATGTATTCAATGTCGGCCCCTTTGCCGCCTTCATTACACATGGCCATGGGCCATTCATCGCGGTCGTAGCCTTTTTTGGTGGGGATCCCTTTTAAGGATTCTTTGCGGTTGTCTTCAGCCTGCTCACGGTTAATCGTGCACGTCGCGGACTCCCCTTTAGCAATCGCGTCCTGAATGTGCTTAGCAGTCTCAGGATAACGATCTGATGGGAAGATCAGCTGAACAACTTCTGAATCAGATGTGGACGAGGGGGCTGACGGATCTCCGTTCTGTTCATACCAGTAACCGCCCAAAGCAAGTAACACAATAATGATGAGACTGGTGAGTAATTTCTGTATTTTCAAATCTGCTCCTCCTTTTTTGGAACTTAAAATAGTATATCTTATATCATAATGCAGTGCGATTTAATATACTTAGGAAAAATAAGAGGAGGACGGAATTGGATATGGAGTATTTGATTACGATTGAAGATCAGACGCTTATAGCCTCTGCTGAAGATATTATTACTAGACGCTATGAATGGGGAAGACACCATGTAGGGGCGGCGCTCCGTACTAAGACGGGGGAAATCTTTACAGCGGTACATGTAGAAGCTAGCATGGGACGAATTACAGTCTGTGCAGAAGCGATGGTGATTGGAAAAGCGATATCCGAAGGCTACAAGGAATTTGATACGATTGTTGCGGTAAGGCATCCTGATCCGGACAGCGAGGAAAGAGAAATTAAAGTAGTTTCTCCCTGCGGGATGTGCCGTGAGTTAATTGCTGATTACGGGAAGGATTGCAAAGTTATTGTATCCGAGGACGGCCGGTTAGCTAAATATGATATTTCTGAATTACTACCGCTGAGATATACAAGGTAAATTGGAGATTTAGTCAGGAGCCGCCGGGCTCCTTTTTTTATTGAGCCGTGAATTTATTCAGCAGTTCCTTACACTGTCCTAAATTAATTTACAACTTCATGTCCATTCGCTGAGTTCATGTCACTATTGTCCCCATACTATAACTTAAAAAAGTTAAAAGGATGTGAGAGTGGATGGAACAGCGCAATCTTCGAAATATGGTTGATTCGGCATCGAGGTTTGTGAGCGATGTTCAGTGGCAAATCGCGTATCGTAAATTGCAAATGGCTCCGGCGGATTCGGAAACGGTACCTTCTGCTCAGAAATTGTTGAATACCCTTTATTTTCTGCAAGGAAAAGGATGGATTAGTGGACAACATGATTATTTGGAGAGCGCGGATGAGTTCAATGGGAAGCTGAAAAATACTAGCGGGCAATACGCCGCCCTTCACGGCTATGAGCTGGGGGCAATCAATAATCAGACGGCGGCACTAATAGACAATCAGCGGGATTGGGTCGTTAGCAGCGCTATTCGCTGGTATAAAGACGGTGGAATCGTAACGATTAGCTATCACGCACAGTTGCCAGGGACTGCGCCAGCTTGGGATAACGTATCTACGAGCATAAGCAACGCTGATTTTGACAAATATATAACCCCGGGTACCTCTCAGTACAACGCACTGATCGCTGATCTGGATAAGATAGCCCTTTCTTTAAAAAAACTAAATGATGCAGGAGTTCCTGTGCTCTGGCGGCCGTATCATGAAATGAATGGCGGATGGTTCTGGTGGGGGAAGAAGATCAACTACGTGGGACTGTGGAACCTTATGTTTGACCGTTTCACCAGCTATCATAAGCTGCATAATTTATTGTGGGTCTGGAGCCCAAACGCCAAAAATCAGTGGAGTGATGACCCTGCCGAATACTACCCAAGCGGTGACAAAGTAGATGTGCTGGCACTAGATATCTATGATGGGGATTTTAAGGGGAGTCACTATGATAGTCTATGGGATCTGGGTCGTGGAAAAGTGATTGCGATTGGAGAAAATGGAGAGCTACCGTCCCCTGTACTACTATCTAAATCACAGCCTAAATGGTCTTATCAGATGACCTGGGGCAAGCTTCTTTATGAGAAGAATACCGATGCGGTAATTAGAGCCTTTATGAATGACAACTTTGTATTCACGCGGGAAGAGTATGCTGCTGAGGCGGCAATTGTAGCCTCTGAGGGAGACAGTGTGCTGCAGAGTGGACTATGGGGGCAATATTACAATAACATGACTCTTAGCGGCGCACCTGCGCTGACGCGAACCGATGCTAACATCCAATTTTCGTGGAAACAGGGTTCGCCTGATCCAGCCATTCGTGTCGACGCTTTCTCTGTACGGTGGAGTGGAAAACTGACTGCAGCCTATAGTGAAACCTATACCATTTACTCCTCCTCTGATGACGGGGTACGGGTGTGGATTGATGGAGGGCTGATCATTGATAGCTGGGTGAATCAGAGTGGACAGGAACGAAAAGGCAGTGTGAATCTGATAGCTGGCAAGCTACATGAAATAAAAGTGGAGTACTATGAGAATGAGGGGGACGCGCGAATTGTATTGCAGTGGGAAAGTCCTAGCCAACCCAAAGGGATTATTCCAGCAGGAGCGTTTTATCTTCCATAAGACGATATCCGAACTGATTCGAGCATCGGAATATTAGCGAAAAAGCCCCGGATTTCGGGGCTTTTTTTAATGTGAAAGAATCTTAGATTTGTTCACGGTAGCTAATGTTGTTGGCGATCTTCTCGTCACGAACAGCTTTGCGCAGAACATCCTTGACGGTTTGGGCATCATGGATTTTTCGGAAAAGAAGCTGCGGCGCTGAGGCATCATCAGAAAATACAGTTAATGTACCGATGCCGAGCATCCGGTCCATGATAGATTGTGCTACGGATAAATCGCGTACACGCAGTAATTCGATTTCTTCGACATTTTTACCGATAAGTCCGGTCTTTACCATAATGCGCTGGCTTGTAATGGTGTACGTAGTCGTGTTTAGGCGTACGATTCCTTTGAGGCGATCAGAGATACTGGCTGGTTTGCCTTTCCAGAGAACGACTTCTTGAATAGCATTTTGATTTGCTGATGGACGGCGGGCGGTCACTGGAGCAGTGCCGTCAATGCTAGATCCGCATTCTCCACAAAATTTAGCGCCCTGCTTATATTCTGATCCGCAGGTTGTGCAATAAGGCATAAATACTCTCCTTCCCTGATTACAATTGAAATAATTATAACATAATAGTCATTTTACATAAATTTCATTTGCGCTTTACACAAACCGACATTATTCTGTTAAGTGGAGGGATAAATAATGAAAAAAGTGTTACTAATAGGAACGCTAATGCTGACTGTCATCCTTAGCGCCTGCAGCAATAATAATTCAACTTCATCGGCTCCTGCCTCGGAAGAAGAAGTGCAGGAAACCGTGCAAAACTTCTACAATGAAATGTCTAAACTTGATGAATTAGGAAAATCATCTTTAACGGAGTTCAACGAAGCTATTGCTGCTTATTCAGCAGGAGAACTTTCGGACAGGCAGTTGGAGAAGAAGATTAACGAATTCCAAAAGACCGCAACAGACTTATCCAATCAGGCTGAGAAAGTGAAAATTTCCTCTAGCTTGCCCGAAGACATTCGTAAACTGCTTGATGAGTCCAAAATTGCTTTTCAAAGTGCTTATTCTCTAAAAGAACAGGCCTCTCAAGGTGCTGATTCCGCAGAGGTCACTGCTGAGAAGTTCGAGGAATTGAATCAGAACGCTGACGTCGCGATGCTATACGGCATTTCCAAGCTTAATGAAGCAAGAGAAGCAACAGGGCTCATCGATGCTGATGGTCAGTCCACCGCTGAATCAGAGAAAGTTCAAGAATAGATCGAAATTTAGACGCTGAACAGTTCAACTGTCAGCGTCTTTTTGATGCGATTTTGAGCTTGAGTAGAGGTAACACTGCCAATCCTATAAATAAGCCGGCTACGATTCCTTTTGTGAGGTCTGAGAGGGTACTGCTTCGATATACGAGGGGGTATAGACACAGGAATAATACGGGAATTAGGATGAGCAGGGCATTGTTTTTTTTCAAGTGGAAAGCTCCTCTCAATTAGATATTCAATATTATACAACTTTTAGATAAAAGAGGAGGATTTTAAAGTGGGATCTTTTTCCTGATTATTGATTATTCAGCGAAGGTGTGGATATAATACAAACATACGTTCGTGTGTAGCGGAATAAGTATAGAAATTAGGGAGGGGTTACCATGGGCAAAAAGCTGGAGAAAAACGGACTGTGGGAAAGTAGTCGCATGATGCTGCCGGAGCATAAGGTAAGAATTATTAGGGATGAACGGGAGACCCTGCGCCGCATTAAGCCTATTCTGGATGAGCAGAAGCTGGAGGAGATCGAATGTACACTGGCCTTATCGTTACGGAGTCATGTGCGCGTCACTGTTGTGCTGTTTGATCCTTTTGAGAATACGACAATTAGTGGTTTTGTGACTTCCATTCACACCCACTCGCGTGAGTTTAAGCTACAGTGGGCGGAGGAATGGAAGTGGATCAATGTAGATGATCTAGTGGAGGTTTACATCGTCTAATGCTGAGAACCGCTGACTTCACTTTTTTCATAAGCAATTAGGGTCACCGTTGGGTTGCCGGTCAGATGTGCAATGGAAGCTTCGGCATTTCGAATAATTTCGAGTGCTTCTTCCTGCTCGCTCAGGGCAGCAACTTTATAGCTATCACTATGAATGTCCATATGTGTTCCCACCTTTCGCTAATATTTTGCCCTTTTTTGTAGAAATGATCCAAGGTGAAGAAGCTATGAATAGGTGCTTTTCAGGGGAGATCTCGGGGATACCGGGGTCTTTTTTTAAAATATAAGAAAGTATAAGTTATGCACCTATCCTTTATGTCTTATATTTCTCGCTTAAACGCTTATCGTCCTTCCTTATATGGACGCCGAAGACATTTATGCTTGTATGCTAAGGCAAGCAGGGGTATTAGTACAAGCGAATGGGAAAGCGGGATCATTGATTATACCAAGGGGTGATACTATGCTGACTTTAGATCAAGTGAGGGACAAATCGGCGGCGAGGCTTGTTGGGCTTCATCCTGTTTTGGCAGCAGGGGCGAAGGCTTTGATACAGCAAAGCTATGCCAGAGGAGTGCCCATCGTTATTACTCAGGGATTGCGGTCGATTGCTGAACAAAATGCCTTGTATGCGCAGGGGAGAAGTAAGCCTGGACCTATAGTTACCAACGCCAAGGGTGGAACCAGCTATCACAATTATGGCCTTGCGTTTGATTTTGCGCTTTTGCTGCCGGATGGAAATAGTATTTCCTGGGACATGAATCGTGATGGTGATAAAGATAAAATAGCGGACTGGCAAGAGGTTGTACAGGTGGGAAAACAGCTAGGGCTTGAGTGGGGAGGAGACTGGACGTCTTTTAAAGATTATTCACATCTGCAAATGGCCTTCGGCTTAACTACGACTCAACTTCGGGCAGGTAAACGTCCTACGACGGATCAGGTCAATGAAGCTTTAAAAAGAATTACTGGGGAGGATGACCAGGTGAACAAAGACGTTAAAGTAACGATAACCTTAAACGGCACTAAACTTACGGATGGTGTTCTTGATACCGGCGTAACGTATGTACCCGTGCGTGCTCTGGCTGAGGCGCTTGGAGCAAAGGTTACGTATGACGCAGCAAGCAAGACAGTGAATGTTGTAAAAGAGTAAAGCTATTCATGTATAGACAGTGCCACCCAAGGGGAAATTATCAGTGATAACTAACCATAAAGGGAGGCATAACACTGTGAACAAGCTAATAACAAGCCTTGCATGCGGTACTGTACTGTCAATGAGTATAATGGGAGCTAGTTACGCTAATCCAATCGGGTCAGCCGCTTTAGGCGGTATCCCGAACGCGAATACGGGCATGGATGGTACCGTGAATAACACTCGGATGATGAATACGGAAGGCAATCTAATGAACGGCACCACGGGAACGATGAATCAGCATGAGAGCATTATGAAAGATAAGATTCGCACAGGGGAAAATTATAGACCTAACACCAATAACTACAATGAAAATTACACCCGGGATAACTACAACAGAAATACGGTAACTCCACTATCCAACACTACAACGGATGGTAGATATCGGGCAACCAGCACAACTACCAATACTGGGACTACCAGCAGAGGATCAAACTGGGGCTGGCTCGGATTGCTTGGACTCTTGGGCCTTGTCGGAATGAGAAGCAGAAGTGACGAACGCAGATAATCGACATGCCTAATAACCCGTGTCGGCATATGCTGGGACGGGTTATTTTTAATGTGATAAAACTTTTTTTGAAAAAGGGATTGCGCGTTATCGATATTCATGATATTATATTTCTTGTCGCGTTATACGTAAACATCGTATGAAGCAACAACACATAATATGCCGGGGTGGCGGAACAGGCAGACGCACAGGACTTAAAATCCTGCGGTACGTGAGTACCGTACGGGTTCGACCCCCGTCCTCGGCATCACAGTGAAAACCTTGAGAAATCAAGGTTTTTTTGTTTTTCTTGATTATTTTCAAAAGGGGATTGTATTTAGAACAATTATTAAGCGCACAGGATTTACTCCTTTAATTATGGAGTTTTGTCATGAAAGGTACCCAACTTACTAGCAAGGTCCTCTTCCCCGGTTAAGACCTCGACCATGATGCCCGCCCCCAAGCGAAATCCATACTTGAAAATAGATGTTAACTCCATACCATGAGTTTGAGCATATAATTCTAATAACGCTTCTAACTCGTCGAATTCCTCCTCTGAAAGTCGCTCCTTCCAAATCTCTATGATTTCAGATGTTTTTTGGCTTAACTTAAAGTATTGCGGGTCGTTAGATATGACATTTTCATCTGGATGCAAGTTACCATGATATAGCTTCTCTAAAAGACTCCTCATTTCCTCATCCCCTTCTTTTATAATGTACTTTGTATTCAACAGTGATTTTTATAAATGGATTATTGTTTTTGACATATCAGAGCTTTCTTGAATGAATCATATCATAGATTATCATCATTTTGTAGAGTATACTACGTGGATTTTATGGTTAAGACAACTAGATAATGAATCTAAAAGAGGTATTACCTTGAAATCAGAAGAAATATTTGGGCAAGTATTAAGGACAATTCGGAAGAAGCAAAAGATGAGTCAAGAAAAATTAGCGTTCCAAAGTAACCTTGACCGAACCTACATATCTATGCTGGAACGTGGCGTTCACCAGCCTACCCTAAATTCTTTGCTATCTCTTGCTGAAGCTTTGAACATGAAGGCATCGGAGTTAGTGGAGCTTGTGGAGGAAAAGATATCTGAAACCAAATAAATATATTTTTAATGAGAAAGAATGATTGATGCTGGTCATTCTTTTTTTATATTTACGCGTGCCTACCAAGCTAGTAATGCTCATGTTTGTAATAACTGTAGCAGTTTCATGGGACAGCATTTCTTGTATATCGATGGTCGTAAAACAATTTCATGTGGATTGGATGTGTGATGTGAAATATGTTTACTTTTGAAAAAGGTCAAAGATGGATATATGTATTACTACTAGAAGAAGGAAAGCTTTACGTAGGACAAACCGACAATCTAATAAAAAGAATGAAAAAACATGGCACAAAAAAAGGCGCTGAATGGACTAATATATATAAACCAATTAATTTCCTTAAAATAATAGATAACGGTATTTGTACAGAGGATGAGGAACTGAAAAAAGAAAATGAAGTAACAATTGAAATGATGAACGAATACGGATGGCTAAATGTTAGAGGGGGGAGCTATTCTAGTCCTAATGAACTTCTGATCTATGAAAAGTTAGTAGATAATAATTCATTGCCTTTTGATATAGAACAACCTTTACATAATCCAAAACATATATTGAAAATATCTAAAGGAATGAATCGAAATAAAATTAAGCTTGATCTTTTCAAAGAATTTGATGAAGTAACAAAGGCAACAATATTCGCCTCTATAAGTGGTACATTTGGCTCAAGGACAAATAATGATGATAAACTTTATGCCCTTGACCTAGAAAAAATCACAGGATTATGGTTATCAAAGAATGAAACTAAGTATCTACAAATATCGCGAGAGGAAGTATATGAACAATTTGAAAAGTTAAAAAGAAATAAGATCGATTATAAAACAAAAAACAAAGGGGATTTACATATTGAAATATGATCAAATAATATTTTTGTACTGAGTTTTCGATTGTTTGGTTCACTACATTACAGCAGATTCCGCTACACACTCCCAAAAACCACTCATCGTTTCTATTCCTCCTATAATTTATTTTGATTAATATTTCCAAGCTTTAAGGCTTCTGAGCGTTCCATAGCCAACACCAAATAAATAAGATGCGGCTGCTCCTGCGCCGGGAAATATTGCTGTACCAAGTGCTAGACCAGCGCTTGTTTCCCGGCATTTTCAAGTGCTTTATCCATCTTTCTCACCCGCTTTCAGAGATTAACTCAAAAAAACGGTAAGAGCGGCAGCTCTCCCCGTTGTATGATGATTCTATTTTGTTTACTGCTTAGTCCTTGGTGAATTAAGCACTCAACTAACTTAAAGAGATATTCGACGGAGTTGCCGCCCAACCAATAAATAGAGACAAGATGATTTTGTAAATGATATAATTAGGGATTTTTGTGAATAAAGTGATGTTACGTTGTAACTTGCTTATGAATTTCAACCAGAAGGTATGGAAAGAAGAACATATATTTCAATCATGACTTTAAATCCTCCAATACAATATTAATGATGCTTCTTTAAGAGTAGCATTTTCTTGTTTTTTGAAGAATGGAATTGCTGAATTAACAGCATTTTGTACAATGGGAATGGCCTTATAGGCATGTATATATTCTTTGATACCTGGATAATGCCGATTGGTGAGCATGCTCTTTTTCCTGAGCTTTGAAATAATAGAATACGTTTGCTTTTTTTATCAATCCGGATTGTATGCACTGTCTTATTTCTAAATAGAAAACGAACACGCCCACGCCTTTTTCAACAATGAAATCAGGATGGGCAAAAGTACTTAACCGCTCGTATAACTGTTCATTTGTAATCAGTGATGACATAGGATGATTAGTGAAGTTTAACTTCACTAATCTCACTCCAGCTATTCCATTTACAATCATATAGGCCAAAGCCCATCCAATATAAAAACAATAAACAAACCAAAGACCAGACCTCCGATTATCATAAAAGCAATGCATGATACAGGAATTAAGCCGTAATACCATTTTCTTTAGCCTTTCATAGGATTCTCTAAGACTATTATAGGTTCTTGGGCAAATATATGCTTTCCTGGAGCGTTATTCATCATTATATTTCCTCCAATTTGATTGATAAGCTATTTCAATAATTAAAAGACCAACTGCCCTTCAAGTTTCTTTCTTGTTTTCAATAATCATATTTGTGTTGTCCATCAATACTTCCAGTAGACACTGCTTAATGGTTTCAGGGTTTATAGTTAAAGCTGATTGATGGCAACCGCTTCTCGCACCTCCCTTCGAATCATACAAAGTTAAATAGATCAACTAAGGTGATCTCCAGAGCAATTGATATTTGTTCTAGTATTTTGATCGTAGGGTTCTTTTCACCACGTTCAATCTGACCGATGTAGGATGTGTTAACTCCTGCATTTAGTGCAAGCTGCTCCTGACTGAAACCATTTTTTAATCGTAAAATCCTGATATCTTCCCCAATAGATTCGATGCTGTTCATTTCCCGTCACCCCTAATCAAACGATAGAATTTTTTGGTAGGAGGCTCAACAGGATATAGTGCGGATTTCAATGCCTATAGTAGAGAATTGATACGGAGTGTGGTTAAACCGTGGATAAAAGTATTAAAGAGGGGTTTTAAACTGATTATCTGAGGAACATACAAATCGTAGTTAGTGAAATTTAGAAATGACCATGCTCTTTCAGACTGTAGAAGCGATTGCCACCAATAATTACATGATCAAGGACTTCTATTCCTATGATTTCCCCAGCGGCTATGAGTCGTTTTGTCAGATTTACATCCTCAATTGACGGATCCGGGTCACCGCTCGGGTGGTTGTGAGCGCAAATGAGTGAGGCGCTACAGCGTCTAATCGCTGCATGGAATACTTCTCTGGGATGGACAATAGCAGCGTTCAGAGAGCCTACGGAGATGACTTCTTTGAATATGAGGCGGTTCTTAGTGTTGAGGAATAGGCAGATGAAGTGTTCTCGCTGTTCGTAACGCAAGTCTGATTCGAGTAAATGGAAAACATCTTTAGGACTACGAATGATATGTTGATCCTGATCAGGTAAGCTCAGTACCTTTGCAAGTTTTAACATAGCGGTAATTTGCCTAGCTTTTCCTTTGCCGATTCCCTTTATAGATACTAATTGTTGCTCTGATACATCCATTAGTTCTGTAGTTGTAGGAAAGCGCTGGAAAAGCTCTTGAATTGTGTAGCTGTCATTGCTTTCTCTTAATGATTCTGATACTAATTGTCTCAAATCATTCTCTTTGATCTGTTGCATAATGTTTATCCTTCCAAATGAATTCTGATTATCATTTGTATAATATAGATATCAAATTTTCGAATTTGCGACATATTTACATATTAACTATGAGTAGAACGCATGTTTGGGAGGACGTGGTAACTTTTTGGCGAATTATGTATTTTGATATAGTTCTAAAGCTTAGAAGATTTTGGATCGGTCAGGTTTTAGCTTCACAAAGGTAATTATACCCTTGCCGAGGCAGGCAAGAAGTCGCAGGCTGTTTTAGGGTTGATATGCATAAAAATAAGCAAATAGATAATATAGGAGGATTGTTATGTACTTGGTAAAAGAAGAGAACCCCATTTGGGATAATGAGAAGGAAAATATCGTAGGTAATGTAGAAGTAGGGACTTTTAATCTGGAAAATGTCGTCGTTGGCGAAGAACTATGCCAAGAATGGTTTAAGCTAATTGATGACAATGTTGGAGTGTTAGGTTTTGGTTGGATAGATTATAACAATAATAATTTTGAAATTTCAGTGGCAGTCCATAAAGATTATCAAGGGTCTGGTTCTGGATCAATTATTATTGAAGAACTAGAACGTATCGCTAAGGAAAAAGGTTTTAATGAGGTTCGCGGAATAGTTAAAAGCTCAAATCCGAATGCAGTAAAAATGATTGAATGGTTATATAGGAAAAATTATAAAGCATATTGGATGGGGCTTCAAAGAATGGAACCGAAGAGCCAGGAGTTTGCAATAAACGCGGTTCGAAAGTTAGATATTGAGTTAATAAAAGAACTAACTTAATGAGATGATTTTTAGAAGATAACATAAATTTATTCAGGGTTAGGGAAGGGATACATACAGTTAAGCTTTGAATGGGCACGCGAGATTAGGCATCCCTATTAGAGTGTGTCTGAAACTAATCATAATGGAACTATTCAACAAAATCATAGTGGAAGCCAGAAAAGCAAAGCTCAAAAATTGTCCCAGGCCGTACAAAAATTCGTTCAGTCTACCCGTTTCCCCCGGGTCAAAGGGATCTTTAAAGTCATTACTGCCTGCTAAGTCCGCCGGGAAATTCGTTACAGGACAAGAGCTGTATTAAGTTAGAATAGTTGTTGGCCTTCTAGCTGCTCTGAGTCTGCTCATGACTACACACTAGCAAAAATGTTGAATGGAAATGAATAAATACTATCAATAGTTTCATTCAATAGTTTCATTGAAAAATTATACAGTATTTTTAAAAAAAAGGAGATAAAAATGAGTATTTTAAACATGATTGAAAAAAGAATTGGAATGCAAATCGAAAATATTTCAAAGTATGATGAAAAGTTTGTAGGCAAACCCCAAGCTACTAAAGAGGGAATCGGTTTTATGATGTTTGCTTTGAGTAAAATCATGAGTAATTTAGATGACGAAGAGATAGAGGAAGGAGTAGTAGATAGCGGGTATAGAAATGAACAGCATGATTATGGTATTGATGCACTATATCTAACGGCTAATAATGAAGTGATTCAATCTCCAGATGAACTGAAATCTTACAATAATGATACTAAATTTGTATTTCATATTTTCCAATTCAAAAAGGGTGTGGGAATAGATCAGGCAACCCTTTTGAAATTAAAAGAAGGAATAAAGGAAACTTTTATTAACAGTAATATTTTATATGATTTCAATAAGTATATGTATGAAGTTTATCAGAATATTTATGAGATGAGAGAGCATATATATGAAGAATTCAGTTCCAGTCAAGTACATATAAAAGTATATATATGTTTTTCTGGTGTTAAAGAAAATGTGTTGAAAGATGAAATAGTATCTAAACAACTTGTTGAAATAAAGGAAATATTAAATACTAATGCATATAAAAATGTAGAGATATGTCTAGTTGATGCCCAGGAACTAATTGACGCTGAAAGAGATAAACCTGAAATAAAAGATATAATAGCTTATAGAAAAACTTTTAAATATATAACAGAAGCGAATGAAAGTGAAAAATTAAATGGGTATATCTGTGTAGTTAATGCTCATGAGATTGCGCGATTAGTTAAAGAGTGGCAAAATCAACTTTTTGAAGCGAATATTAGAGATTATTTTCAAAATAAAGGGAATAATTCTAAAATTTTTGATACGTGCACTGATGATATCGAAGGAAAGTATTTTTGGAGCTATAATAATGGATTAACCATTACTTGTAATAAAGTTGAAGAACTCCCAAATGATAAATACAAACTTCATGGTCTCCAGATTGTGAATGGTTGCCAAACTTCTAATACTTTGTATGAAGCATTATTGAATTCAGAAAGATATGAAGATCTTTCTAGCAGAGAAACGCTAAGTGTTAAAGAGAAAACTGAACTAGATAACCTAATAAATAAAAGGCTCAATGAGGAAGCTACTGTTTTAGTTAAAATAATTGAAACGGGGAATGCAGACCTCATTTATAGAATAACTGAGACAACCAATTCTCAAACGCCTATTAAGGTGTTTAGTTTAAAAGCTAATGAGGATATACATAAAAATATTGAACAATTTTTTATGGACTATGGTGTTTATTATGAAAGAAGGGCAAATTTCTTTAAAAATCAAGGTGTTAGTTCTCAAAAAATCATTGATATTAAAAAGCTTGCCCAATTATACTTTGCAATGATTCAGTTTAAACCTTCGCAAGCAAGAGCAAATCCTAAGAAAGTTTTTATAACATATTACGATGATATTTTTCCTAATTTAAATGTCAAACAAATTAATTATAAGCTGTTTTTAGTTCCTGTATTAGTACATTTGAAAATCGAAAAACATATTCGAAGTATACTTAAATATGATTTATTAGGGATAGACGCATATAAAAGAGCGTTGCTTGGTAATGGTAAGTTTCATATTGGATGCTTTGTTTTGAGTTCGATTCTTAAGTCTAACTACAATGATAAGGGTATAGTTGAACAATTTAAATCAATTCAAAGTGTGCTAGATGATGATGATTTGTTCTCAGAGCACTTCGAAAATGCGGTAGAGGTTTTTAGAAAAACTATACAAAGCTATGCTGGAAACAAGAAAGAATCGGTACCTTCAGCATTACGAAAGGCAGAATTTGATAGTAGAATAGTAAGGGTTATAAAAAACAACAAATAAATTAAGAGAGCATGCTTCAGGTAGAGATATTTTCCTAGAGCAGAGGGTAATGGGGACTTCAACAGTGAAACTAAAAGATTGCTAGGAGTTCAGTTGGTTTAAATGAAAATTGTTAAAACTACATAGTTTTTCATAAGGAGAAAACGCAATCGAAGCACCTTTTAAGGTGCTTTTTGATTCTAATGAAGGGAAAATGTCATAAAAGGTAGAAATTAGATATAGTAAAATTTATATATATATATATTGTTCATAAGGTGGTTGGAGAAATGTCAAAATTAATTTAATACATGCCTGTGATTTTAAATAACCATCACTTACAATAACCAAAACAAAATCACGATCCTTTATGCCATTCATGAACTCTTTAAAGCTTGACTTGTATGGAATCGTATAGCACAAAATATTTATTCCATCATTAGTAGGTCTTTTGAGATTATCTTCTATATATATTTACGATTGGAGTATCGATCTTCCTTTAAGACAAAAAAAAGCGTTGGTTTATGATCTATCTCTTTCCAAGTGCTTGGTTCTTGTTATTGGTGGCTACTATTGTTATTAACTCGCAACTGCCAGGTAAGACAAATCTCAAATGACGAAATAGCTTAAATGAACAAAAAGAAGAAGCAGGACGGAGGTATGAGGCTAAAAAATCATTAGATCAACGAAAGCAGTGATAGCTCGTTTACAAGAACAATGAATGAGCTTGCGAAGTTTAAACAAGAATATTCCAACCTTAGCGAGACAAGGTAGCGCAGTTTTATTAATTGTGCCGAATATAAATTTTTTAAGAAAGGCACTATATTTGAAGGCTTTATTTTGTATGGCTCTCTCTTAATGGTCTCAGCAATCCAGAGAATACCCTGTTTTTTTGCGACAAAACTATAAATTTTGGTGATAATACTATTCTAAAAGTAGTTTTTTATGAGTTATAGTAAAATCTTTATAAAAGTAACAGAAAAGTAAACGTGTTTTATAATAGGGTTTTAAAGATTGTTCATGCAGGAGGTAAATAATTGGGATTTTTCAAATTCATTCAGGAAAACCTTAAGATTTTCTTTTTTGTATTTTTCGTTTTTGTTTTCTTCCACATTTTCATAAAACCCATGTATACAAGAATGAATATTTTGCTTTTAAATAATAGAGTTGGAAAGTATTTTTTTAAGACAGGCATCTTTAAAACTATCATTACGGTCATTTTCCCCCTTGTTGTGATGGCTTTGCTTGTTGCGCTTCAGCAAAATTACGATTTTATTCAGTTTGGCAATAAGGATAATTATAATGCCTTGGTGATCAGCATCTTAACTTTGTACGGTATTCTGTATACTTTCTTGCAGTTTACAATTGGTTATGCTCTTCAAAATAAAAATGACAAATACTGGGGCAGAAGTATAACTAAAGAGATTTTTTTTAATCACCTAGGGTCTAATGTTTTTAATTCAACAATTTTTAAACTGCTTCTATTGTATGTAGTAATTTATCCTAGCTTAAGTCAGGTGATTCATACATTATTTAATGATTTGAAAATATCTAACAATTTCCCAAAAGCATTTTGGGAATCGAGTGTATTAATTATTTATGTTCTGTATGCTTACCTATTTTTGAAAAGTTTGAATATCATGAGAGTACTTTATGACATTCAGGAAAAGCGTAGTGCATGGCTAGAGTGGAAAATCAAAAAATCGGTTACTGAAGAATATCATCAGATATTTGAATACTCTGTCAGAGACAATTATGATTATTTTTTAAATGCACTTTTTAAAGAAGTGAAATCACTAGACAAAGTAGAACAGCTTGAAATGATAATGCATGTTCTAGAAGAAGTTTTCTCTTTAGTGGAGTTTAAACAAAGTAGATGGAATATAATGTATAATGTATTCAGTCGAAGAGCACGTGAATTTAATTATAGACCATTCTACTTACATAATTTTTTTAATCAGCTGTACAAAAAAATTGAAAAAAGTAACATTGAACTAAAACTACGCGATTTGTTAGCAATCTATAGACTGCATGACCATGCAATTTATAAAAGCATAGCCGCTATTCATGTAGACGAGGAAGAATTGTTGGATAGATTAACTAGCGTTTATTCAAATACAAAAAGTTGGACGATTGATGGAGAATGCACCTATTTTAAATTACCCTCTGTTCTAGTAAATCGTATTTCTTCTTGTGATGACATTGATGAGATTCACCAACATATAACAAAAAGAATAGGTTTCCAAAAAATACAAAAAGCTAATAAATCCAATGCTAATGAATTAAAAAAATACGAAAAGATACTCATTAAAAGCTACGATACGTATTTGTATAATCTATTGGATTATTATAAGTACTATTTGGATGATCTAAAGCATAAACAATACTCCAATTTTTGGGGTTCGCATCGTTCATATGATAATACAAGCAGGATAGATGAACGAACAAGCGATATCATTTATAACTATATTATTAACATGGAATACACAGAAGAAAATAAAACGTACTTGGATTTTTTGGCTGGAAAACTAGATTTTAAGTACAAGGCATCCATAGTCTTTTATCATTTGTTATATACTGGGCCTTCATGGAAATGGAAGAGAGAAGTTCTATTCTTTCGCCATATTATAAGTGAAATATGGGTGGAAGAGTCCATCACAGATAAGGATGTGTTGGATTTCGTTTGCTATAAAATCAAGAATCATAGAATTGGCGAAGAGTTAATACGATGGGTAAGTCAGCAAGTAGATATAAGGAGATTGAATGAGGAAATTGTAGATCAGTGTTTATCTATGCATTATATGTCTTATTCAAAACTTCTAAAATTTATATTTATCTTTTCAAACAACTTCCACTACCCTATAAATTTTTATGATTTTGATTCCAGTAGTATACAGTCATCATATGATAGGGACTGGAGAATTAGCTTTTTGCAAGAAATGATTGAAACTCCCAAGTTACTAGGTGAGCGATTCTTCTTTGAGCATTTAATTTGTTTCAGCAAAGAGATTTCGTTTACGTCAGACCATTTTGTTATTGTAAATGATTTTAGAGTGTTTTTCTTAAATCCATTTTTTATACTCTCTGAAGTTCAGTTCAATGATTTGTTTGATAATCATTACCCGGGAAAGGGTATTATAGAATTCCTGATATTGCATTTTATTGAAAACGAATATAAGTATCTGACAGAAGGAACTAATGCTAGATCTTTCTTGATAAGAGTAAAAGAGATTATCAATAATAAAAATAAGTCAATTAAGGAATATGTAGAGAGCCTTGTTTGCCAAGCAAATGAATGTAGGAATTTAGCGGTGTCTGTTGTACAAAAGGTTGAAATTATTAATGGATTGCAAAATCTATTTAAGCAGCAGGACTAAAACTAAGCTTGAAATGAAACACAAAAGTATCAACCTTTTTGGGAGGTATCAACTCGTGTTCAAGTCAGATAGTTCTTTAACATGTAATGATTTAGTGGAAATTGGATGGGAAGGACTGCTGCAAGGGGCTAGAAGTAAGGAATGCGGGGCATATGCAGAGGTTCTTCTTAGGGAAGCCTTTGAAACTCAAGACCTAATTAAAAAAGAAGGACTTTTATTGTTCGGGAGCATTTCCGCACTGAAATTAGATTTGGACACAATTGAAGAGCCTTACAAGGAAGGTTTTTTATTTTACCACGGGCATTATGTTAGGTTAGACGAAATTCCAAAGTACTACTTAGATCTTTTAAAGGAATTCAAAATAGAGGATATTGATTGTGAATTAAGAGCTAGAATCTGTGATGTCTTGTGGGTTAGCCAACGTGATTTTAAGTCTGCACAACAGGCAGTTCTATCTTATTTAGATTCATTTCATAGATTAATGGATATCCAACATTGGCCTCCATGTATTAATCGAATTAATCGAGCTACTCAAATTGCAGCTTCTTTGGGCAGAAATAACGAATCAATGTCATTAGTTGTAAGCGTAATAGAAGAGGCGTTAGATCAAGTTAATGGGGAAGATTCACTATTTTTTTCAGCTCGACTCATGGAATTATTACAGGAACAAAGAATGGGAAATGCATTGAAATATGCACGATTGTCAGAAAAAATTGCCACTCGTTTTGAAGTGAAAAGTGAATGGCGGTTGGCGAGAGCCTATTGGAAAGTGTGTGCTCATTGGTATACGCTTTTAAAAAATACGGATGAAGAAAAACTGAAATCTACTCGATCTGCAGAAACTTATGTAATGGAGGCCGAACATGCTCTTCGTTCTCAAAATTCACCTAAGTATTCTTTAGCATCTGGACATATACAAAGTGCAATCGAAGCTTTAAGAAATATTATGGGAAGTACTCAAAGAATAAAGGAGTTACATCAATTATTGTTAGATTATCAAAAAAAATCGGTTCAAGAAATGATTCCAATTAAATCAGATCCTATTGATTTGAGCAATATGCAATCTGAGATATATGCAATAATTAGGGATAAAGCGTTCGAAGACGCTGTGCTAAGTTTGGTGAACTTAATTTCTTCACCTAACGTTGAAAGGTTAAGACAAACAGTTAGAGAACAAAATGAAAAGTTTCTATTCCGCCATTTATTTTCCTCCGTTGCTGTAAATAATTCTGGAAAAGTAATTGAGCGACGACCATCAACTTTTTCTGAGGATTCGGAACAAGTTGAAATTGCACTTAGAGCCGAAATGTATCAGCATGCCACAAATCATCAATTGATATTTGTACATGGAATGATAGAACCTGCAAGACTACAGATTCTTCTTGAACATCCAGTGAGAATGCGAGATATTCAATTTATCATAGAAGATAATCCTTTTATAGAAAGATCAAGAATGTATACGTACATTCGAGGATTGCATGCCGGTTTTCATGGTGATTTTCTCATAAGTACACACCTTTTAATTCCTCAATTAGAAAATTCGATTCGGATATTGTTAGAACGCTCTGGAATTATTACATCCGGTCTTGATTCAAAAGGCATTCAAGATGAAAAGAGTTTAAACACATTACTATTTGTTCCAGAGTTAAATGATATTTTAGGAAAAGATCTTGTGTTTGAGTTGCAGGGACTTTTTATAGAACGATCAGGTTCTAATCTTAGAAACCAGTTTGCTCATGGATTAGTTGATGATAATGGGTTTAGATCCTCTCAAGCGGTATATGCTTGGTGGATAATCCTGAAAATATGTTATCTGTTTAAATTATCATGGATTCAAAGCAATCAGCAAGAAATAACATTGGCTAATGAAGAATAGTTTCTTTAATTACTTGATGCTATCTCCGGCTGATTTATCTACTGCGCGTCAATATTTTGACCTTTGTGAATTTCTTATGGTATAAGTTTTAAGGAATAAAAACAAAAATTATCACTTTGAGAATCTAGCTTGCTGCATTAGCGAAATCTTTGATCCACACGGGTTTGATCAATTATCTGATGATCTTTCTTAAGTTTAGCTTATATAACAGGGAAATTATTTATAATGACTATTTTGAATAGAGGTGCTTAATTGAAGGAACTAAGCCAACTGCACTTTGAAGCTAATCCCCCGGCCTTATTAATAGCTTTAAAGGATCGTAATGATGATTTGTATTCAGTTGTAGTCAAAGTATATCGCAAAATAAAAGATATACTAGATATACGAGTTGCACAAGTTTTTCCTGACTATACACTGCATAATATCAATCATTCACTTAGAATAATACATTATATGGGGGATATTATACCGAGTATAGAGTTACTTTCCGATCTTGAGATTACTTTCTTAATTTGTTCAGCGTTGCTTCATGATATAGGGATGGGAGCTACAACTAGTGAGGTTGAAAATATTAAGACAGGGGCACTTAATTATAATAGTTATAGCTATGAAGCTTTTTTGAAAAAGTTTCACAATGATCACATAAAAGCCATCCAAGATTATATACGAAGGGTTCATGCATTGCGGTCTGCAGAATACATAAAAAATGAGCTTGAGGAAATCCTTATTATTCCAACGATGCCAAATACTAATTTTACTGAGGAAATTTCAAAAATATGCCAAGCACATACGGAGGATGTAAGTTGGATAGAAAAAAATCTAACCACATATTCTTTAAAGGGAATATATACAATTAATACACAGTTCTGTGCAATGGTTTTAAGATTAGCTGATTTATTAGATTTTGACAGTGAACGAACCCCTCCAAGTTTGTTTAAAACATTAGAACCAACGGGTGTAAGTCATGAAGAATGGAAGCAGCATTTTAGTGTGGATAATTCTAACAAGATAACTGTTGATGCTTCAAGAGGTTACAAGATAGTTGAGTTATTTGGTAAATGTAACGATTCGGTTATACACAGGAAAATACTAAAATATATAGATTGGATTAATTCTGAAATTGAAAATATAAATAAAATAACAAGTAAAATGGAAAATCAATATGTAGTGAATTTTAAATCTCATGTACGGAATGAAATTAAATCTGAAGGGTACACATTTGCAGATCTAAGATTTATTATTGATTTTCGACAAATTACAAATCTATTAATGGGTGAACAAATATATGGGCATAGAAAAAATGGATTACGAGAATTGATACAGAATTCTATAGATGCATGTAAAACGAGAAAAGAAATTGAAGATAGAGTTAGAGAATTTGGTGATGAAGTATATAAGCCAGTAGTTAAAGTAATATTAGATAGTTATAAAAATCAAGTTATTATTAGTGATAATGGTAGTGGTATGACTATTGAAATACTCAAAAAATATTTTCTAAATGTAGGATCTTCTTACTACACTTCTGATGATTATCTTTTAAAAGGTCTAAAACATAAACCAATAGGCAATTATGGGATTGGTTTTTTGGCTGGTTTTATGCTATCTGACATTGTTAATGTAAAAACAAGGCATTTTGAGAACTCCACAAGGTATGAAGTTGAATTATCAAAAGAAGATGAATATGTTTCAATAAAAGAAAGTGAAGATGTTAAACATTTCGGTACAGATATAATTCTTAAATATGATCAATTTATGAAAGTATGGCCTAAAGGCATAACGGAGATAGAAGAGTTTCTAAATTTGTACTTTCTATCTGATGGAGTCCGAATTGAATTGATAGATAAAAACTCCGAGGAAAAAATAGAGATTATCAATAACTTATTCTCTTCTGAACAAAATACTAATATAAACGATATAGGCATCAATCTTTCAGATTTTCTTGAGGGTATAACAGGAGAACTTCTAGTTAAGAATCCTCTAAATTATTTGTTCAATACTAATATTGATGACATTAATTTAAAAGGCACCGCTTACTATTTTGACAAAAAAATGATTGACTTCGCAGAATCTAGGGTTAACATTTTGGATTTAGTTAGTAATGGAGAACTTAAGGTGATCAATATTCCGATTATTGATGACGGTAAAAGTTTAGATAAGATAATTGAGGTTTTTGATGATTTAGATGAGGCATTACAGCATTATATTGAAAAAAATAATACAGACTATATTACAATTTTAGCTTCTGATGACAAGATAGCCACGGCAAAAGAAGGAATATTATCTTATCGTGAATCTATTATGGATGAATTGAATTTTAGTGCTTTATATGATTATGGACAGGACAGAATGTGTAACCACACATTAATTGATTTTGACTCATTTAATATTTTTTATCTTTCTGGTAATGATGTGTTTTTGGAACTGGTTGATAATTCACCAAAACAATATTATTCGCAAAATAGAAGGACATCTTTCGATCTTAAGCTTTACATTAAAGGGGTGTATGTCAAATCCCTAGCACTTACACTAAATAAAATGCTTTATTATTTAAGATTTGAGGAATTTAAAATTAATATTGTTATGGATGATATCGTACCAAATGTATCAAGGGATGATATTAACATAGAGATTGAGAATGATATTTGTAACGCGATTTATCAGGCTATTTGCTTGGGAGTATATGTGAAATTAAATGATCCTGTTCAAAAAGAAACTTTAATTGAATACTTAAGACAGTTTAAATCCATTCAGACTCCTTTTCTAAAAGAAAAATATAGAAATATGCTTTGCTAAGTCTTAGTGTATTCACGTTATTAGTCACACATTTTTCTTGCTGTGGCTGTGCATTGCGTTGTAATCGAACGTTGAATAATGCAACTTAAAAAAATCTCTGTGAGTGGAGAGGAGAGGTTCTATAGGATAGGATAAACGAGAGAATTTTTTTAGGAGAAGGGTCCGTTTTCTAATAAAGGGCAGTTTCGTAAAGCTTTTATCCTCCCTTTGCTAACATTTTTGCTAACATCGCTGCATATCCAAATCTCTGAACGTATAAGAGTCTAGAACAAAAAAATCCTTTAACCCGCGCGGTTAAAGGATTTATGTACGATCTTTCTGTGGTGTAGGTAAGGTACTAAAAAGACTACTTCAGGTCTTAAAATCCTGCGGTACGTGAGTACCGTACGGGTTCGACCCCCGTCCTCGGCATCACAGTGAAAACCTTGAGAAATCAAGGTTTTTTTGTTTATCTTGAGTAAAGCATCCGTCAAAAGCTAAAGATTCTGTATATCTGGGAATTACATCCAAACTCACAGAAATCAGGTTGATAATACTCTTTTTCAGTGCTTGTCAATTCACAAGCTCTGGAGAGGAGCTTTTTAATATGTAATATTTCATGAAGCACCGTATATCGAACGGTACGTACAGTGGTGTGAGAGATTGGAGTTCATTGATTATTGTCGAATAACATCTTAATTTGTTGTATTATTGATAAAGCTAGTTTTCAAGATTCAAGGAGGGTTATAGTTTGCTTACACTGAGAAGAGCCGAGCCGCGTCAAAGTAAAAAGCTCAGTCTCACATCGCTGCTTACGGGCTTGGTTACGCTGGTGGTTCTACTAACCTCAAGCATTCTTCTGATCGGTTCTTACGAGTCCAAAAAACAATCATTGATGGAGACTACGCTCCATTTGAATTACTACAACGCTGACCGAATGACCAAGACAATGGATTCCTTATTTCAGTCCATGCGCAGCAGTTTGGAATATAGCGCTGCCACACTCTCCGATGACGATGGCTCAACGCCGAAGCAAGTAGATGATAATTTAGAACTGATGCGCAATAGTAGCAATTACTTCAATTCTATCGCCGTGGTCGATGCCGACGGGCTGGTCCGCAACGTAGTACCGACTAGTTTGGGGACAACAGGCGACCATATTACTTCTAAAGTCGGTTTGGAAGCTCTGGCGTTCAAAAAACCTTACATATCCTCCCCCTATATGACCCAAACCACCAAGAGACTAATTGTGTTTATGAGTCAGCCGATTTTCAGCAACAATGGTATATATCGCGGTATTTTGAGCGGCACGTTTTATCTGCAAGAGAACAATATTTTGTCTATGATTTTTGGCGACAACAACGTGGACAATTCTGGCTCTTATTATTATATTGTGGATTCAAGCGGGCATCTGTTGTACCACCCGGATAAGCAGCTCATTGGGGAGGATGTCAGCAGTAACAAGGTTGTACAGAAACTTATGAAAGGGGAAAGCGGGGAACAGCAAGTGCGCAACACCCGTAGCGTTGAAATGCTTGCCGGATACTCCAGCGTACCGGCCAATGGCTGGGGAATCGTGGTCGTTTCGCCGATTAGTGTCATTCATCATCAACTGATGGGCCACCTTCGGACAATTCTCGGGTATTCGTTGTTTCCGTTCATTATACTCCTGATGGGCGTCATTCTCGTAGCACGCAAGCTGGCCCGGCCTTTTGTGTACCTGGCAAATCTGGTGAGCAGAATGGGCAAGGAGAAGATTGAATTGCCAGAAGCGAAGCCGCAATGGAGCCGAGAGGCAGATCTGCTGACCAAGGCTGTGTTGCTTGCCGTGACGGATATTCAGAAGCAGACGGATCAACTGACCCAAGAGGCTACGACGGATGCTCTGACTGGTTTAATGAACCGGAGATCGTTAGAGTATACGATGAGTCAGTGGATTACCTCTGGGCAGCCGTTTTCGCTCATTGTACTGGATGTAGACAAATTCAAACTCGTGAACGACACTTACGGCCATCTCATCGGCGACGAAGTGCTGAAACATGTAGCCAAAGTTATAGTTACCTCGTTTCGTCCAGACGATGTTTGCTACCGCTACGGCGGTGAAGAGTTCATCATCTTGCTAGCCCACACAATTCCTGAGGAAGCTTTCATCATAGCTGAAAGAGTCCGGCGGGCAATGGAACAAAGCAGGGGGCCAATCCCGACACAGGTTACGATCTCTCTAGGTATCGCCCATTATCCTATTCATGCATTGGAGCGGGAGGGGCTGCTGGAGAAGGCGGATCAAGCGTTATACCTGGCTAAGAGCAGGGGAAGAAACCGGACGATGGTCGCTGATGTTTGAAACAATTTCTCGAAATTTGCGGTGCGTTCCTTATCCTCTGCATCATAGTGAAAGTTGAAAATGCGGCACCAGCAACAATGGAAGAAGCATTAATTAATTGATAATATTCCCGAGGAAAGAAAACCAGAGTGGGAGTATTATTATCGTTGGGTATTTCCTAAGAGCAAGTAATTAAGAAAGCCAGAAACGCACATAATTCTTACTATTAAAGGGCTAGGTGTTGAACTTTAAGCACTGAAAACTCCAGTGTTATCAACGCTTTGCGGGAATAGGCAGACGCACAGGACTAAAATCCTGTGGTACGTGAGAACCGTACGGGTTCGACCCCCGTCCTCGGCATCACTAAAAACAAGGGTTTCAGCTCATTTGAGCTGGAACCCTTGTTTGATTTTAAGCGGGTTTGCTGGCATTTTGCTAACGCCGGTTCATTCTGGTTTTATAACGGCAGCCTCCTTTACTGAATTTCCGTCAAAGGAGCCGGATGCCAACAATATGCAATGTTCCCTTTTCGTACTCGTTTCTTTCGGTTTCTGCAAAAGGGCGTGTACAAAGATTTGAATTCATTAGATCCAATGAAGGCGCATATTTATAAGGGTTACCAGGTTAGATACAGTCCGGATGCAAGCATAATAACCATCGTATTATCAAGCGCAAACTTGAGCGGAGTCAGATATGATGTTTTCAATTCAAACAACAACTCTGTTTTGAATGGTCTCATTTCCATAGCCGGAAAAGCAGCAGTTGCATGCGCTGGGGTAATAAAAGGAGGCAGTTATGCAGGATTTTGCAATGTCGATGTTATGGTTATGGATTTGCTATTTTATAGTGACTATTGTTGGAGTTTTACATACCGTATTTAATATTTATGTGTTAAAAATGAGTCCAATGGACGAAAAAGGTATGGGGTAGGGATATGAAAAAACAAAGCCTTGGCATCCTCTTTATAATGTCATTCTGTTTTCTATCTTTGGTTGGCTATATATGCGGGGGTTATCTGTACCCAACCTTGAAGAAGCTCTTATTACAGGGGCAATATGGGCCGGAGTTTGCATTATAATTGATGTTTTGGGCTGGGTGATCATTAAGCATCCTTGGAGTCTTTCTTTCAAAGAATTCTATATTCATTATCAGCCATGGATTACACTTATATATTTGGTTATTTTTATGGGTCCTGTAATCGGATATTTGTTCGTTTAATTAAATTTCATATGGAGCATGAGGGCATGGCATTGAAATCGGGCGGTCATTGATTTCTGTTTTGCATGCTACACTTGTTCGAGTCATTGAATCGTATACAATTGTTCAGGCACATGAGAAGGCTCTTAACTTTCTCATGTGTTTGTTTTTATTTGGCAGACCTGATCTCATCTTGCAAAGTTATAGTGCTTCCAAGGGCGATGGCTTCATCGACCGCGAATGACAGTCTGATATCTATTAAGGCATCCGCTAATGAGTATGCTGAAATTCCCGTGTGCAGGAAGCTGGACATATTCAATAAGGCTTGTCCTATCCCAATCTCTTCATCAGAAAGGGGAGAGGGATGAAACGGGTTCTGAAATAGACTAAGCTGTCCTGCACGCAATTCATGCAAGGAGAGACTTTCCAGACTGCCTTCCTGTCCGCCTTGAATCCGACTAATGTTCATATACTCGGTCTCTTCGGTTCCCAGGCGACGGATAATCTCATTATCGCGAATTTCTCCATGTGATCCGCGGATGAGTACCCGGTTGGTACGGAGGGGCGAGAAATATTGGGAGCGAGTGAAGTCAAGCACAGCGCTTTTGCCGGAGGGAAACACCATAATTGCGATATCCTGCTGCTCTGTCTTCAGGTCATCTTCGGCCTCCCTCCCCCTATAAGAGAAGTCCATGATTGGAACCTCTAGCCGGCGAGCTGTGATTTCACATGCTGTGCCAGTGATCGAGAGCCATTTACGGATCAGGCTGATTCCATGATAACCATGCGCAACAGAGACTTGAACATGACCTACCTCGCCCAAATGTCCGGTTTGAATATAGGCGGTTCTTGCCTGATGATGAGGCAACAGCGGATATTGCTCGGCTATTTGAATCAGAGGGAAATCAATGGCACTGGATCGAAGCAGTTCATATTCAGCCGGCGTGGAGGCGGTGGGTGTTTCGGCCAATACAGGTACTTGCAGCGCTGCAAGCTCCAACAGCAGTGAGACGGCAGAGGTTTTGGACACCGCCAGAACCACAAAATCGCTCTCGGCCGCAAGACGTTCCATCGAGCTGTACACGGTCAGGTTCCATTTGTCGATCAGTTGCTGGTATTTGGCAGGGTTGCGGATCAATACACCGGTTACCTGAAATTGCTGCGGAAGCAGGTGAGCCAACTTAAGATACATTTCCGCCCGCCAGCCGCTTCCGATTATTCCAAAACGAATTGGTCTGTTCATCTTTAAAATACACCTCTAATGGTTGATTTGTATGTAAACACCTTCGTAGCACAGGTATCAGTTGTCTCTTATTATTGTATATAAAAAATGATAGAGTACATAGGATTATGTATAATATGAAACTATTACTTTTTGTTGTCTTTAGCTAAGCTATCTTTTGCATTTACATACAAAGAAGCGATTATCCAATAGCCGGATGATCGCTCCTTTGTATAATCCACTTATAAAATTTCAATCAATGACCTTCCGTGATTGTTAACGGTGTAAATTGTGGAACCCAAATTGACAGCGGAAGCACTTGCAGAGGCGATCATTAAGCTGGAACTAATCAAGACTACGACTGTAAGCAAGAACATTTTCTTTTTCATTAGTAAACTCTTTGACTATTATTTTTTCCATTATGTTGTGATACATTTGAAGTTGTGATTGATGAGCATGTTCTCTTAGGAGCTCAAAGAGTGCTACTGATTTCTTGAGGTTTGTATCGTTTTCAATTTTGATACTAAAAATCAGAGTTTCTAGAATAGTGTTGATTGCTTCGTTCATATTCTCTTGTTCGTAGTAATACATCACCAGCAAATAAATGTATTCCTCGTAATATCTTATTTCCACATTAGTCACATACTTTTCTATGTCATTTACGTTGTTTTTAAGATCACTCAGAATCCAATCTACGGAATAGTTATATTTTATCGAGGATTCCAAGATGGTAATTAGTCCTGGCAGTAACTCTTCCTCAGCACTGTTTCTAATAAATTCAACATACTCCTTTAGGACTCCTGTCTGGCCCTCCAAAAGGTCGAGCACGTAGGTATTGGCTTTTGCAATATTACAGTAGTATTTGACTTCATTAATTCCCTCATCATCTAGTCCTTTGATCCAGCCCAATTCAGCATATTTTTGAATACACATTCTAGCCTCAGGATACTTACCGAGCTTTTGCAGTGCGATTCCTTTTGAACATAAGCTAAATCCAAAATAATAGGGAATACTCCGCTTCAGGTTTTGTTCTCTCAATGTGTCACTGCTTGTCTCATATATGAATGCAATCTGGGTAATCAATCTATCTGCAATTTCAATCATAGCACCCCAATTTTCCAATGAAAAAGATGCCTTAAGCATACTAGTTAAGAAATCAGCATTTAATCCATCCAAATCCAACTTCAATGCGATCTTCCTTTCTTCTGTATATCATTCATCTGTTATAGCTATGTCGGTTGTATCTCTAGACTATTCTTTATTTTACCAATAAAGTAAGTGATTTTCATCACTGGAACGAGGAAACAAGAGTTTGTTTTGTGATTGTCCCAATATAACTAGGGTACAGTGTTTTTACTAAGTTCTTCGAATCGAGGGAATTATGTCTGTTAGGCTGTTTATTTGCCCCTCTATTTTGGGGTTATTTGTACGTAAAATACCGAAATGTACCTATCTTGGGAATCCATATTCAATTATGATCTTCCCGAAAGAAAGCGCTATCAAAGTAATTTTGACCACATTTCATGAGGGGGTAAGGATGATTTGAAGCGAATGGGAAAAAGATTGGGTATGAGTCTGCTAGTATTCATTATTGCAGCAGTACAGTTCGGTTTTACAGGAATGAAAGGCAATGTTGCGCAAGCGGCGGAAAAGAGTATGGCTCAAAAGCCGTATATGGGCTGGAGCAGTTACAGTATGCAAGTGTATGATGGGGCAGGAAACTGGACATCGGCGGAGAGCGTTAAGAAGCAATCGGATGCGATGCATGAGAAGCTGCAAGCCCATGGATATGAATATATTAATATTGATGCGGGCTGGAATGGCGATATGGATGAATACGGGAGACCTATTCCTAGTGAAGTCCTTTATCCGAACGGATTTCAGGAGGTCATTGACTATGTTCATAATAATGGACAAAAGATTGGGATCTATCTGATCCCGGGGGTATCTATCGATGCATATAACCGAAATCTTGAGGTGTATGGGACAGGCGGCGAATGTCGTATTCAGGATATTACGGCCAAGCCGCTTACCATTATGGATTATTGGAATTCCTACACCTATAAAATTGATTTCACGAATCCCTGTGCCCAGAAGTATGTGGATTCTATTGCAGATATGCTTGGCGAGTGGGGGATCGATTTCGTCAAATTCGACAGCGTAACCCCTGGGTCGGGGATTGACAACTTGAGCCGGGATGCACGCGGCGATGTAGAAGCATGGTCCAAGGCTTTGGATAGAAATAACATCTGGTTTGAGCTGTCCTGGGCGCTCGATCACAATTACGTAGAATTCTGGAAAAAATATGCTAACGGTTGGCGAATTGATTGGGATGTTGAATCTTATGACGGAAGTGGGTTGACAGCATGGCCGAGTATTTCCCGATTATTCCCCAAAGCGGCACTTTGGTGGCGGGACGCAGGCCCTGGTGGCTGGAATGACTTCGATTCCCTGAATGTTGGTAACGGCTCCATGGATGGTCTGACCAAGGATGAGCGGAAGACTGCGATGACGTTTTGGTCCATTTCTTCCGTACCGCTCTATACGGGGAATGACATGACACGGCTGGATAGTTATGGACTAGAACTGCTTACCAATGATGAGGTAATTGCCGTAAATCAGGCTGGACGGCCTGGACATCCGGTGTCGATGGATACCCAGCAGCAGGTCTGGTACGCCAATAATGGAGATGGGACTTACAGCGTTGCTTTGTTCAATCTGGGTAGTCGGGGTGCGGAGGTTAAAGTCAAATGGAGTGATCTTGGCCTTGATGGTCCGGCTTCAGTGCGCGACCTATGGAGCCATTCCGAGCTGGGAACCTTTGAGAAGGAATTCAGCGGTGGCATCCTTGAACCCCATGCCTCTCGCATGCTTAAAGTAACCGCGCTAAGCGGTACATCAGCTGTCAATAACGATGATACAGGGATGCGCTACAGCGGAGTTTGGAAGCGAAATGGAGGCAAGGAGCTGTTAGAGGGAAAGCAGGATCTGAGCATTACAATCAAGGATTCCAGTGCTGCTACCAGTACTCCTCAAGAGGATGCTCTTAGCTCTGGAGCTGCCCCTGCTGCGGATTCAGCTTCGGCAAGCAATACCACCGTTACGGATGTGGTTTACATTAATGATAATGACAGCGGCATTAAATACAACGGCACATGGCAGGTAAGCTCAGCCCGAGAACATGGAGATTATAATGGCGATGTGCACTATACCGAGAAGGACGGTGATTTTTTTGAGTACACCTTTACGGGAACGGGCATTGAGCTGCTGACGGAAAAGCATGAATCGCAAGGAGAAATGATTGTTACATTAGACGATGGGGTTGCACAGACTGTAAATGCGTATACAAGTGGACCGAGAGAGGTACAACAATCTCTTTATAGTGTATCAGGACTTTCTAACGGCCCTCACACGCTTAAGGTGAACAAGGGATCAGGAAATTATATGCTGCTCGACGCGCTGAAAGTGACAACAGAAAGTCCGGCTGGGGGTCAGAACAGTTCTATCACTCCGACTTCCGCTGGGTTTGATAAAGCAACGGAACAACAGAAGGATGTCACAGTCACGCTTAATCTGCATGGTAATACGCTGAGTGGTATTGAGAATAATGGAGTGGCACTCCGCGAAGAAGATTATACGGTGACTAATGACAAATTGACCATTAAGAAGGAATATCTGGCACGGCAATCTGCTGGCATAACAAGTCTTAACATCATCTTTAACGCCGGTGATCCACAGACACTAGCGGTACACATTAGCGATTCTACAGGCATCCGTTATGTGATGGTTAATAACGACGATCCGGGAATCAAATATAACGGTAATTGGTCCCGCAGTAGTGGAAGAGGAATGGGCGACTACAATGACGATGTGCAGTATGCGGAGCAGAATGGTGATTCTTTTGAATATACCTTCAGAGGAACAGGGATTCAACTGTTCACTGAGGTAGACGAATCACAAGGGGATATGGATATCTATGTAGACGATCAATTCAAGGGCACGGTAAGCGCTTATCGAAACGGGCGATTATCACAGCAGATTCTGTACAGTATCTCTGGGCTTACAGATGGACAGCACACACTCAAGGCTGTGAAAAAATCAGGCAGATTCATGCTGCTTGACATGCTCAAGGTAGAGATTCCGAATATGATTAATCCGATCGCAGCGAGCTTTGATAAATCGCCTTCTGCTCAGCAGGACATTGAGATTACACTTCTACAACAGCCGGAAAGCTTCATAGGCATTACGAATGGATCATATCATCTGGTTCCTGGGACCGATTATACGGTAGCTGGTGACCGTGTTACACTGAACAAATCTTATCTCGCAGCACAACCAGTGGGAAAGCTGAACCTCAGCTTTACTATTGGTGGCGATTATCTTAATGATGTGCATTCAACGACAGTGGACGGCGATTCCTTTGAATATACCTTCAAGGGCACTGGAATCCGATTGATCACACCTACGGGTCCAGATCAAGGTGAAGTAGATATTTATGTGGACGGACAATGGATTCAGACCGTGAATGCTTATAGTCAGAGTCGACTGACACAACAGGAGATTTATAGTATTTCTGGATTGGCAAGCGGCTTACACACACTTAAAGCTGTGAAGAAATCAGGTAATCTCATGCTGACAGATCGATTGAAATTCACAGTCCCAACCAGTGATGGCGGAACAACGAACCCTACAGAACCTCCAACACCAACGCCGACGCCGACGGCAACACCTACACCGACTGATGCAGGGGGTCCGTCTATACCAGCTCAGCCTTCATTCACACCTACCCTGACTCCGACGCCAACGCCAACTCCGGCATCTGGAACTGATGGGAAGGATGATGCCGAGACGATGCGACATTCGGCGTATATCAACGGATATCCGGGAGGCTTCTTTAAACCCGATGCTCCCATTACCCGTGCTGAGATGGCAACCATCCTAGCGAAGGTTGCTGAGAAAGAGGCCACTGGATCAGGCGTAACATTCAGTGATGTTCCCTCCAGCTATTGGGGGGCAGATGCTATTGCCAAAGTAGCTAAGATGGGACTAATGAACGGTTATACTGATGGTACTTTTAAGCCTAATCAACCATTGACGCGTGCAGAAATGGCTAGTTTAACAGCCATGCTGAGCCCGAATTCTACAACATCGGGCCGCGGCTTCTCTGACATCACCGGTCACTGGGCACAGGCAGCGATAAAGAAAGCCCAAGATATAGGCATAATGAATGGCTACAGTGACGGAACTTTCCGTCCGAATTCCAAGCTTTCTCGTGCGGAAGCCGTTACAGCTATCAACAGAGTTTTGGGCAGGGGCCCGCTTATGGGTGTCTCGCAGCCAGGGTGGAACGATGTTCCAGTCTCCCACTGGGCATTCGGTGATATTGAGGAGGCTTCGACCGACCATATCTCGAAGCCTAGTACACAAGGCGGAGAACAGTGGACAGAATAAGTTGAGCGATGAATGAACGGAGGGGCCTTCTTTGGCCCCTTTTTTCTGAATGATATGAGATGAGAAAAAGAAGGGGAGATGAGCATGAATATTCTGATTACCGGAGCAAGTGGATTTATCGGAACGGCTCTAGCCAAGTATTTGGCAGATAAACATACAGTGATTTGTCTGTCACGCCAAGCTCCGGAAGGGGCTTTTACGTATGTTCAGGGTTCTTTTGATTCGGCGGAGGATTTGAGCAGGCTGGACTCGTATGATATTCAGGCGGTGATTCATCTTGCCGCAGTAACTGGCGGCTCTACTGAGGAGGAAAGCCTTGCTGTTAATGTGCTGGGAACAAGGAGATTGTACCGATATCTGCTTGACCACGGTTGCCAAAAGTTCATCACAGCGAGCTCCATTGCCGTGGTGGGTGGACTCACTGAGGATTTTATTCCGCTTGAGCTGCCTATCCCAGATGATCATCCCTGTTTGGCAGCGGATGCCTATGGGCTAAGCAAGGCTATGGTCGAGGAGTTGACCCGGTATTTTCATCGCAATCATAAAGATACCGACTTTATCAATCTTCGCTTTGGAGCTGTAGCTTCCCCAGGCTGGATTCCTCCTGTCTTGAAGACAGGATCCAAGCCAACGCTCCCGTTCATCACACTGGGGCATGTCCATGCTGAGGATGTGGTGGAGGGAATTACTGCGGCACTGGAAGCTCCACTTAAGCCGGGGGTAAGAACTCTCAATCTGGTTGGGCCGGATGCTAGCAGCAATTTGCCAGTGGCTGAGCTCCTTACCCCGTTGGTGGGGAATGATTATAATTTGGATTATTATCATTTTTCCGGTCAAGAATATAAGCCTTTGTATGCTATGGATCGTTTTAAGGAGGAATTCGGTTTTGTGCCTTCACATTCTACCCGCCATACGATGGGTACAACTTAGGAGGGGTAACACACTGGAAAGATAAAAAAATTCGGATGGTGAATAAAAAGCAGTGATAACGGCGTATATCGCTGCTTTTTATCCAGTTCTGAAAGTTTTAACACCTGTAAAATTGGGTTTGCACACTTGACTATTAAGTAAAATGTTTTAATCTATGGTAATGATAGCGCTATCGAAATGATATTAGGGGAGGGGTCACTACGCTTAAATATTCCAATATCTTTCGTAAATTCTTAATCTCCTATGTAGTCATTTTGGTCATTCCCAGCATTGGCGGATATATGTCCTATCTGACTTCGATTTCTGTGACAGAGTCTATCTCTATTGAGAACGGGGTCACCCAGCTCCAGAAAAGTCAGGAAATATTGGAGCGCCGCATGGCGGAAGTAGAAGGGTTTACCAGGCAATTGGCAGTCAACCAGGAGCTAAACGTTCTGATGAATGAAAGAGACAATGAGACGAACGTGTATGGCATTTGGAGAACGATGCGGAATGTCCTGACTTTCGGTCAGACGAATGATTTTTTGCAAAACTATTATATTTACCTCGCCAATTATAATCTTATTCTAACCCCAGGTTCTTCTTACCGACCGGAACATTACTACTCTAATTTCAACTATAAGGATCTTTCACTACAGGATTGGACCAAAGAAGTGCTTGAGAAAACCCACCGCAGTGAAATCAAGCCACTCAGTGACTATGTTAGCAGGGGCATGCAAACCTCCGTTATTACCTATATGCAGTCACTCCCTCTGGATAGTTTCAACGATTCCTCACCAGCTGTCGCGGTAGTGATCATAGACGAGAAAATCATTTCTAGTCTGTTATCTGGTCTAACTGAGCGTTACGGAGGCTGGGTTCATATCAGCGATGCTGAAGGAAATACGATTGTCCTGCAGGGAAGTGATGAGCAGAAAATGGCCCATATGACCGCTGATTCGGATTTTGATAAAAACAAGGTTAGTCAGTTCTATGAAGACGATCTAGTGATCACGACTCGTTCGGATTCGAACGGCTGGGTATACCAGACAGGGATTCCCCGGCATATTTTGATGGAGAATGCTAACAAGATCAAGCAAATGTCCATACAAATTACTGGAGGGACATTACTCATCGGCTTGATAGTCGGACTAATACTTGCTTACCGTAACAGCGCTCCAATCAACCATATGCTTAGCGTTATGAAGGAGCAATTTGGCAAGGAAGAGGCCTCCGCCAAGAATGAATTTGACTTTTTAAGCGGAAATATTGCCAATATGATCACCAAGAACAAGCTGCTGGAAACCGAACTTAATCGTCAGCTGCCGTTGGTCAGGGATGCATTTCTGAAGCGGTTATTAGCAGGTGAATTCAAAACGCATGATGAGATTCTCACTGCCGCTGAGCAGGTGGGGATTAACTTGAAACAGAACACTGGATATGTTGGAATTGTTCAGATTAACGGCTATGCCGGTATGGACAGCGTTGAAATTCTCAATGAGCTGAATGCTTCCCGTTTGCTGCTGAAGCAGTCCCTATCGGATCTCGGAGTGGATGTACTAATGACGGATATGGGCTCCGACAAAGTGGTAACTCTGTTTTTCTCCAAGGAAGAAGAGACCGACAAAGCGTATGAGGCAGAAAATATCACTAACATTCTGGAGAATTTGGCGCAGTACGTTTTTAATGAGTACCGTATTACTACTCAGGCGGGCTTCGGTGATCTTTTCACAGAAATAACGGAGGTTAGCCTTTCCTTTGACCAAGCCAAGCAAGCTCTGGAATATGCCGTCTACATGAATAAAAAAGGAATTGTATGGAGTAGCGAAGCCCAAAATGAGAATACGACCTACTATTATCCACTGGATACAGAGCAACGTCTGATCAGTACCATTCGGGCTGGAGAACTAGAAGAAGCTAAACGGATTGTTCGTGCGATCGTCGCCCAGAACATGGAACAGCGTGAATTATCCATGGAAATGAAGCAACAGCTTGTTGGTGAAATAAAAGGGACGTTTCTTAAGCTTCTGGATCAAAAGGCTTTTACAGAATACCCGGACATCGAGAGTGTGAAGCGGAGGGTCATAGACATTGGTTCATCGGAACGACTCGAAATGATTCAGACCGAATTTTTTGTCATTATGGAAGAACTGTGCGGACTTATTGCAAATAAAAAGAAGGATGTTCATATTCAGATTATTAAGCAGATCAAGGAATATACCGTAGAGAATTATTCGGATACAGAGCTGAGTCTGTACCGGGTAGCTGAACAGGTGGAACGGCCTGAAAAATACATTTCTCAATTGTTTAAAGAAGTTACCGGTGTCAATTTCTCCGATCATCTGATAAAAGTGAGAATGGATCAGGCTGTGATTTTGCTCAAAGATAGTCGGTATACGGTCGATGAGATTGCCATGCGGGTGGGCTATAACAGTTCACATTCTTTCAGACGGGCCTTCAAGCGGTTAATCGGCGTTTCACCGAGCGCTTATAGACAGTCTATTGATGAATAAATAGTTGTTTGGTGAAAATTAAGTATTAGACTGATCCATTAAAAGAAGCAGCGGCGGACCAAGACTTGATAAATAAAGTCTTAGACTGCCGCTGTTGTCGTTCAACTAACGTTTCCCGTTAGCTTTGGGGATCGCCGACGGTCTATGCATCACCAATCTCTGATCTCCGATATACGTGTCTACTTTACTTTATTTAATAAGCTTGTCACCATTCTGCTCAATATCCCTTGATCGACGAAAGGAGCAAGACTTGCCAGCAGATCTGGGCTAAGATGTTCAGCTTCGACTCCACCAATCAACTTGTCGAGATTTTCCCTGTCGAGAAAAGGTGCGAGGCTTATGATCTGGTCCGCATCGATAGTACCGTCTGCAACCCGGTCTACCAAGCGGTTTAATGTTTCTCTGCTAATAAAGGGTGCCAGCCCTTGAACGGAATGCCAGCTCAAGCTGCTCTCTTCTGCTTGTTGTACCAAGCGATCTACATGTTCTCTATCAAGAAATGGGGCAATCCCAACAAGATTATGCACTTCTAAGGAACCGTCAATCGATTTATCTACCAGTCGACTTAATGTGTCGCTGCTGACGAACGGAGCGAGTCCAGTAATGGTGTTCCACACAATTTCGCTTTCTTCTGCCTGACGAACCAGTTCATCCAATGTACCTGTTCCAAGGAACGGAGCCAGCTTCATGATCACGTCTAACTTAAGGACGCTGCTGTCTAATCGTTCTGTAACCTTATGCAGAGCGCTTGCTTTTACAAACGGCGCTACTTCTACAAGCTCCTCCAGCTCGGCCTCTCCGGTATTGACCATCTCTGCAACTTGTTCTGGCCTGTTCTCTGAGATCTCCTCAACGATCGTTCCTAAGTGCGGGTGCTCCCGAATTTCTGTATTGTCTCCTGCATTTAAAATGTCGTCTACCGTTTTGCCGAATAATTTCGCAAACTTCGGAAGCGTTCCGATATCCGGTAGCGAGTCGCCCCGTTCCCATTTCGATACCGCTTGATGACTTACATTCAGTTGATCGGCAAGTTCCAATTGGGTCAAATCCTGGTCTTTGCGAAGCTTCGAAATATAAGCTCCAATTTTACGCAAGTCGAGCATTGTATACCTCCAATAAAACAAAATGTACAGTGCGCACTGTCAAAAACAGCATAGCATTTCTGCAAACGCAATCCTATCAAGCGTTGGTTGAATTGTCTCATGCGCTTTATTCAACTGCCGGTAGAATTGTCCAGATTGAAAATCTCCAGAGAGGGGCCTGATTCCGGAAAAATGGCCGTTCTACAGCTATTTTGTTCTCCCTGAATAGGGTTATTTGTACGCTGAAATGCCCAAGTGTACCTTTTCTTTGGGGATAAAAGTCAATTATGATCAACTCGTAGAAAGCGCTATCATAAACTACTGGCGGTTGCTTAGGGGGGGATTGTTCTGGAGAAAGAAATAGTATTACACCACAAGTCGTTACCGAAGCGTAAGGGCTCTGTATTTTTACAAAATGCTCGTAGAAGTATGAAAAAGCACTGGCAGCTACATTTGCTCGTGATTCCACCTCTGTTATTTTTCCTCATTTTTAAGTATTATCCAATGCTGAACGCGGTTCTAGCCTTCAAGGACTACAACGTGATTAAAGGAATATGGGGAAGTCCATGGGTTGGATTTCATAATTTTCGATTATTTTTTGATAATCCGCAGTTTTGGACCCTGCTCAAGAACACCATCATGCTTAGTGGTTACCTGCTGCTGGCGGGATTTCCAATTCCGATTATCCTTGCGCTCATGATTAATGAATTGCGCGGGGGAAGGTTCAAAAAGTTCGTCCAGCTGGTCTCTTTTGCGCCTTATTTCATCTCGACGGTTGTCATGGTGTCCATTATTATGCTATTTATGGCACCTCGTCTTGGATTTGCGAACATCGCTCTCAACTTCTTCGGTTTGGAGTCGATCAATTTCCTTGGAGAACCGGGAATGTTTCGTTCTATTTATGTCTGGTCTGATATTTGGCAGACTGCTGGCTACAGTGCCGTTATCTATTTAGCAGCGCTTGCCGGTATAGATCCTACGCTTTATGAGGCAGCCAAAGTCGATGGCGCTTCACGCTTTCAAAAAATTCGTTATATTGATCTGCCAGGTATTGTGCCTACCATCGTCATCATCCTGATTTTGAATGTTGGGAATGTCATGGCTATTGGCTTTGAGAAGGTCTATCTTCTGCAGAACCCGCTCAATCTGGCGAATTCCGAGATCATTGCCACTTATGTCTACCGGGTCGGTTTGCTGAACGCCAATTATAGCTTTGCAACTGCGGTTGGTCTATTCAACTCGGTAATCAACCTTATTTTGTTGCTTACGGTGAATGGCTTGGCTAAACGCATCACAAACAACAGCATCTGGTAGGAAAGGAGCAACCACATGGCAGCAGTTCAACAAAAAATTAAAGAATCAACTGGCGATAAGCTATTTCTGACTACTATTTATATTCTACTCAGCCTCGTGGTCATCGCGGTGATTTATCCGCTAATTTTTATCATCAGCAGCTCAATTAGCAGTCCAGCAGCCGTTACCTCCGGTCGAGTCTGGTTATGGCCTGTAGATATTTCCTTCAAAGGTTTCAAGGTTCTGCTAAATACACCTGAGATCATTACAGGCTACGGCAACTCCATTTTTTATACAGCCGCAGGGACGTTCATTAGTGTTGTGCTTACGATCATGATCGCGTACCCTTTATCACGCAGAGGTTTTTTCGGACGCAACACTTTGATGATGATCATCACCTTTACGATGATATTCAGCGGCGGGCTGATTCCGACCTATATGGTCGTGAAGGAACTCCATTTGATTGATACCCGCTGGGCACTGCTGATACCAAACGCGATTTGGGTATGGCAGGTCATTATTGCCCGGTCATTCTTTCAATCCTCCATTCCGGAGGAGCTGCTGGAAGCCAGCGAAATCGACGGTTGCAGTGATATGCGGTTTGTCTGGAGCGTTGTCATTCCATTATCGAAGCCCATTATCGCGGTGTTAGTCCTTATGTATGCGGTAGGACAGTGGAATGCATACTTTGACGCTTTGATTTATTTGAAATCAGCGAATTTGTTCCCACTTCAGCTTGTCTTACGAAGCATCATCATCCAGAACAACAGTGCAGGTACAATGGATGCGATGAAAATGGTGGAGCGGCAGCAGCTTGCTGAGCTACTCAAATATGCACTTATAGTTATTGCTACTCTACCTGTACTTGTTATCTATCCGTTTGTTCAGCGTTATTTTGTCCAAGGAATGCTGGTCGGTTCAGTTAAAGGCTAATTCACAGCTTTCAGAATCTGGAGAGGGGGAGAGGCACGCAGTAAAATGACAGAAAGATATCGTACCTACCTAAATTATAAAAGGGAGTGATCGGATTTGAAGAAAAGTATGATGACCTTGTCATTGGTGCTGGTATTAATTCTTACGGTGGTGTTAAGCGGATGTGCTAATAAAAATACAGATAACACATCCTCCGCACCTGCTGAGTCAGGTAACTCGGAATCAGCAAGCAAACCGGTGGAAATCAGCGTGTTCTCGGTTCAGGAATCCGGGATCGATGTTCCTACCAATAAATTTTCGAAATTTGTGGAAGACAAATTCAATATTAAATTCAAATGGGAAATCAACCCTTCAGACGGAGCCAAGGAAAAGCGCCAAATCTCACTTGCTAGTGGCGATTACCCTGATGCTTACCTGCTTACTCACTATATCGATCAGTTCTCACAGGCAGATCTTCTGAAGTATGGCAAACAGGGCGTACTGATTCCTCTGAACGATCTAATTGATAAATATGCTCCGAATATTAAAGCGGCTATGGAAAAGAACGATAATTTAAGAACGCTTAACACAGCGCCTGATGGTAATATCTACGGGCTTGTCGCTTACACAGAGTGCTTTCACTGCTCCTATCCGAGCAAAATGTGGCTCAATACCGAGTGGCTGAAGAAGCTGAATCTGGAAATGCCGAAGACAACCGAAGAATTCAAAAAAGTGCTGGAAGCTTTCAAAACACAAGATCCGAACGGAAATGGAAAAGCAGATGAAGTGCCGCTGAGTGGCTCCATTGAGGAGTTTGGTGTACGCATTGTACCATTCCTCATGAATGCCTTTGTATACGATGATGACCGCAATTATCTGAACATGATGGATGGAAAAGTTCAATCGGCGGCTGTCACACCGGAGTGGAAGGAAGGCCTGACTTATATCAAATCTCTGTTTGATGCAGGTTTGATTGATCCAGGGGCATTCACACAGAATGCGGAAGCCTTTAAGAAAATCGGTGAAAATGCCGATGCGGAAATTCTGGGCGCTGGTGCGGGCATGCACCCTGCGATTTTCGTAAATATTGATCCGGGCAATAGAAGCTCGGCACACTACAATCCTGTACCACCGATTAGCGGACCGGAAGGTATCTCCTATGCGACTCATGATGCAGGTGGCGTATCCCCAGGAGCGAAATTTGTCATCACCAACAAAGCTAGCGAGGAAGCACAGATCGCTTTAATTAAAATGGTAGACTACATGTTTACTTCTGAAGGACAGACCAATGGTGGCAGCGGTATGAAGGGCATTGATTGGACTGATCCAGAAGAAGGCGATGTAGCGCTGGACAAAGATGTTAAACCAGTGATCAAGACCATTCCTATGGCGGAGGGCGAAGCGCCGCGCAATGCGGGCTGGAGCGGTATGGGGCACTTCTATATGCCAAAAGAGTACCGTGATACCTTCGTTCAAGCTACTGACATCTACGCTTCCAGCGGTTATGAACGCAGATTGTATGATGCGACTCTGCTGTATGAAGGACATGAGCCTAAAGAATTATTCCCGATCTGGTCGATTTGGATTGATCCAAGCGAAATCGATGAAGCGAGTTTACTGCAAACCAACATCAAGAATTACATTGAGCAAAATCAGCTTCAATTCATCACGGGCAACAAGGATCTTAATAAAGATTGGGATGCATATATAAAAGGTCTGAAAGACTTGAAGCTAGATCGTTATCTCGAAATCTTGCAAAAGGCTTACGAAACTTCTAAAAAATAAAATATTGAAATCAGAATCAGGTGCTGTAAGATATACCCCAGCACCTGATTTCTTGATTTCAAGGAAAAATATACATTTTTATTTACGGAGGATTAATCATGACAGAAGAGAAACATTGCAATCATCAATTTGTGGTTCCAAGACGGGGACTACCGAATACAAGCGTAAGACTTGCGGGAAAGGAGCCGGTGACTGTCGCCTTTTTGGGTGGTTCCATTACAGAAGGGGCAGGTGCTTCCGACGCGGACATATTTAGCTGGAGAGCGCTGACTGGTAAGTATCTGCAGGAGCGATTTGCGAATCATGAATTCCGCTTCATCAATGCGGGAGTGGGTGGAACGAATTCCACGCTGGGCGCTCACCGATTACAGTCGCATGTCCTGAAATACGGCAAGATTGATCTTCTATTCGTTGAATTTAGCGTCAATGACGGCAACGACCGGGAAGAATCCATTAGAGGTCTGGAAGGAATTGTACGCCAGTGCAGACGGTTGTCGCCCGGCACTGACATTTGCTTCTTGTATACGGCAGCAGAGAAGAATCTGTCAGGGAGCAATCCCTTTAACATTGCCGTCCACGAAGAAGTAGCTGAGCATTACGATCTTCCATCTGTTAATTTTGCAGCTAGAGTTTATGCACAGACCCAGGCCGGACAAATGGAGTGGACTGAGCTGGCTCCGGATGGATATCATCCCAATGATGACGGACATGCGCTGTATGCTTCTTTTTTACAGGAATATTTGGATGCAGCTCTTGTTCCTGACAACACACATTCAAATACCGGAAGCGCGTTAAGTATTTCTCCTCTGGAGGAGCGAAATTATGAATACGGTAATTTACTGGATTTCAGAGGCGCTGATCATGCAGATGGGTTCGAGCTACGCGAGCTTACCCCTGATGATCCACTGATGAACTGGCGATTTGGAACGGAGCATTTATATACAGACAGCAAAGAGGCATCTTTTTCTTACACAGTAACCGGACAGAGTGTGGGTCTGCTGCTGCTCTACGGCCCGGACAGTGGGATATTCGAATATTCGCTCAATGGCGGTCCCTTTCATGCGGTTAACTTATTCGATGAATGGTGTCCGCTTGCGTTTCGGCCTATTATTACTATGTTCGGAATCGAGGAACAACGTCAGGAATTGCAAGTAACCGTGCGAATTACAGGGAAAAAGGATGAACAGAGTAAAGGCACCAGTCTGCGTATTTTGCAGCTAATGTACAATTGATTATTCTAACCTAGAGGATTATACTGCCTCTTATTAAGCGTTTACAATTCTAAGAAAGTGGGTGTTGATCATTTCTTTTACAGAACACAGCGTCGATTCTTCTCCTATCGTAATCCGCCTGACTGATTATGGTGTTCTGCCGGATTCCGGCTTGGATGCTCAGCCAGCCATGACAAGAGCTATTGAGGTAGCTGCCGAAATAACTGGGCCGGTCCTGCTGGATTGTCCAAAAGGCTGTTATCATTTCTATCCGGAAGAGGCCATCCGAGCACCCTACTACATTTCCAACACTACCAGTGAAGAAGAAAATCCGGATGTCACCAAGACTATAGGAATTCTCTTAAAGGGGCTGCACAATTTAACATTTGAGGGCAATGGCTCTCTATTTATCTTCCATGGCAAGCAGACTATGTTCTTGCTGGATGGATGCAAAAATATAGAGATTCGTAATTTACATACCGACTATGCTCGGCCGACTGTGACAGAGATGGAGATTACTGAAAGCGGTACTCATTATTTCGATGTCCAGGTTCACCCCGATTCGCGTTATGAGATCAGGGATGGCAAGCTGGTCTGGATCGGTGAGGGCTGGAGCTTCTCGGAAGGACCAATGCAGACCTATGATCCACTTAGCAATACGACTTGGCGGGTGGACAACTGGTCGGAGCTGGCTGATTCGGTTGAAGAGCTGGAGCCGATGAAGCTCCGCTTGCATTTTGATCATGGGCCTGAGGTTGTCCCCGGGCAGGTCCTGCAAAGCCGTGATGGTATTCGCGATCAGGTAGGTGTCTTCATTGTGGAGAGCGCTAACATCACCTTCAGCGATGTGGGGCTGCATTTTTTACACGGACTTGGGGTTGTAGGGCAGTTCAGCGACAATCTCACCTTTCAACGCATGGATATTTCGCCGCGCCTGGAGACAGGCCGAACGGTTACTGGCTTTGCGGATTTCATCCACATGTCCAGCTGCCGAGGTAAAATAACTGTTGCGGACAGTCGTTTTGCCGGTTCTCATGATGACGTCGTCAATGTCCATGGTACCTATCTACGGATCGTGGAGAAGCTGTCTGCGAATAGGGTGAAGGTTCGGTTCATGCATCCGCAGACTTACGGTTTTATGGCCTTCCATCCAGGAGACGAAATTGAATTTGTTCGTTCTGGCTCTCTGACCACCTATGCTGCTAATGAAGTGATAGAGGTTACGCGTCTCAACCCACGCGAGCTAATATTGACTTTAGCACAGTCTATTCCTGAAGGAATTGGCAGCCATGATGTGATCGAGAATGTAACCTGGACACCGGAGGTTGAAGTCGTAAATAATCACCTCGCGCGGGTACCGACCCGCGGTATCCTTGTGACAACCCGGCGTAAAGTAGGGATTAAGGGGAATGTTTTTGATCGGATGCAAATGAGTGCGATTCTGGTTGCCCTGGATGCGGAGTCTTGGTATGAGTCTGGCAAGGTGGAGGAGGTAACCATCGCTGAGAATCATTTTATTGAATGCGGGGGCATCGAGCATCCGGTTATTTTCATTTCGCCAGAGAACACAGAGGTTGACGAGAGCACTCCTGTTCATCAGGGTATAGTTATTAAGAACAACAGGTTCGAGACTGGTGAAACGTTAGTCCTTAGTGCCAAGAGTACCCGCGGACTGGTCTTCAGTGCTAACGAAATTGTCATGGGTGGGGAAAGTACGAACTGTCTTTCCAGTGTTGCGGATGCGATACGTTTAACCGCCTGTAGCGAGGTCGATATTCAGGATAATTAATTCAATGAGCTAGGGCAGGTTGTGTTAGATCGCGATATGGATCGGTAGATCGATGTATAGAAAACGCTTTATCTGATCTTTATAATGAGGGCAGACTTGGGGGAATACATTATTTAATTCATGACAGATCGTGAGGGAGAGAACCAATGAAACTTCAATATGACAAGCCAGCAAATGTATGGACCGAAGGGCTTCCGATTGGGAATGGCCGTCTGGGTGGTATGATCTTCGGCGGTGTGGAGCAGGAGAAAGTCAGTCTAAACGAGGATACATTATGGTCGGGATTCCCGAAGGATGGGAATAATCCAGGTGCTAAGGAAGCTTTGCCAAAGGTTCGAAAGCTGATTCAGGAGGGCCGGTATACAGAAGCGGACACCCTGACTAGAGAGATGCTAGGTCCGTACACCCAATCGTATCTGCCTTTTGGAGATTTACTACTTCGTTTTGAGCATGGTGGTGTTTATCAATCCTATCGGCGGACATTAGATATTGAACATGCGGTTCACCGCGTTGAATACAAGATTGGTAATGTTACTTATACCCGTGAGATGTTCGCTTCACATCCTGATCAGTTGCTCGTGCTGCGTCTGACTGCAAGTGCACCGGGAGCGCTGAATGTACATGCTACACTAGATAGTTCGCTTCGGCATAGCCTTCACGCTCAGGGTGATAACTTTGTACTCTCGGGAACTGCACCGGAGCATGTTGATCCAAGCTATTTTTGGAGTGACAATCCGATCCAATACGGAGAAGCTGGCAAGAGCAAGGGCATGGCCTTTGAAGGACAACTCTCCGTAGTGGCAAAGGATGGGGAAGTTACCGTTGACGATAGTGGTATTCATCTGTTGGGAGGAACGGCTGCAACCTTCTATTTCAGCGCGGCTACAGGCTTTAATGGCTTTGACAAAATCCCGGGAACTGAGGGGAGAGATGCTTCTGCTATTGCAGCTTCTTACTTGGCAGATGTGAATGGAAAGTCTTACGACAGCTTGCTTCAAGCGCATGTCGAGGATTACCGATCACTTTTTGACCGAGTGAAGCTTCAATTAGGTAAGACGCAAGCCCCGGAGTCGATGTCCACGGAGCAACGGATTACGACATACGCGGCACAAGACCCTGGTCTTGTCGAGTTGCTGTTTCATTACGGGCGCTATTTGATGATCGCAAGCTCGCGCCCCGGAACACAGGCTACTAATCTGCAGGGAATATGGAATGCGGTTACCCGTCCGCCGTGGAGTAGCAACTATACACTGAACATCAATACAGAGATGAATTATTGGCCAGCTGAAATTTGTAATCTGGCGGAATGTCATGAGCCGCTGCTGGATATGATCGGAAATTTGGCGAAGATGGGTGCAGAGACTGCTCAAGTCAACTATGGTGCCCGAGGCTGGGTGGCTCATCATAATACGGATCTTTGGGCACAGACAGCACCGGTGGGGGATTATGGTGACGGAGATCCAAGCTGGGCTTACTGGACGATGAGTGGCGTTTGGCTGACACAACATCTCTGGGAGCATTATGCTTTTGGCGGGGACGAGGAATATTTACGGACTTCCGCTTATCCTGTGATGAAGGAGGCGGCTCTGTTTGCACTGGATTGGCTTATTGACGATGGTAACGGAAGGCTTGTGACCTCCCCATCCACTTCACCAGAGCATAAATTCAAGACAGCGGAGGGCTTGGCTGCAGTCAGCGCAGGTGCTACTATGGATATTTCGCTCATCTGGGAGCTGTTTACGAATTGTATCGAGGCTTCGGAAACGCTTGGAATGGATGAGGATTTGCGTGCAGAATTGGTAAGTGCTCGTGAACGTTTATTGCCACTGCAGGTTGGTAAGTACGGACAGTTGCAGGAATGGTCCTTAGACTTTGAGGATGAAGATATGTATCACAGACATACCTCACATTTGGTCGGTATCTATCCGGGCCGGCAGTTGTCAGAAGAAGAGACCCCTGAGCTGTTCGCTGCCGCCAAAACTTCGCTTGAACGTCGTGGGGACGAGAGCACGGGCTGGAGTCTGGGCTGGAGAGTTGCGCTCTGGAGCCGCTTCCGGGACGGCAACCGCTCACTACGACTGCTCTCAAACATGCTGCGGCTGGTGAAGGACGGGGAGTCCGAACAGTATAGTCACGGCGGGGTTTATGCCAATCTGCTTGGCGCCCATCCACCGTTCCAAATTGATGGTAACTTCGCCGCTTCTGCCGGAATTGCTGAGATGCTACTGCAATCTCACCTGGAGTATCTCGATCTGCTGCCTGCACTGCCAGATGAATGGCAGGAGGGAAGCGTGGCGGGGCTACGTGCCCGCGGTGGTTTTGAAGTTAGCATTCAGTGGGATAGAGGCCATCTCGTGGAAGCACAGATTACCTCCCTTCTAGGCAATGAATGTGTGATCCGCACAGATGCTTCGCTTATGGTGAGTAATGGCGGCAGCGAGATGGAATTTGACTGCTCCGTAGATGGAACGGTGAGCTTTCCTACGACCGCAGGCCAGACCTACAAGCTTATAGTTGGTAAGCAATAATAGTCAGTTTCATACGAATATGGACAGCAGCAGAGACCTAAATTACAGGTTCTGCTGCTGTTTTTTTGTACGAATATAATGCTGATCAACAATTAGGGAAAAACTCCCTAAAATTCGGAGATTTTTGCTCGCAAGACTAACAATCAGGAAATTTCTCCCTGAAATTCATCCGATCTGGTGGTGAATTTGGAATTCACTCTGTTTTTTAGGGAGGTTTTCCCTCATTACATTGAAATATAGTGTTTTCTGGCTTTTTTTAGGGAGGTTTTCCCTAATCTATCTCTTCTAGCTGCCCGAAGGTGAAAACGGAGTGTGGATACGAAATTGTTGAGCATGAGCAGTATTTTATGTACAGCCTCTTCTTCTTGTCATCGACATGAATACTAGGGGGATTTAGGTTTGTGCTAGATGTGTTAGATCGCGGTATGGATCGGAAGATCGTTGTATAGAAAACGCTTTATCTGATCTTTATAATGAGGGCATACTTGGGGGACACAGGTACAGAGCCTGCCGCCTTCAAGGTCCAAAACGCAGTAACAAGGAGGCAAATCATGCTAACTGATAGTGCTACAACGGTAAAAGTGAATACGGACACAGCATCTCTTATCCGTGTAACCAATGATGAGGTGAATCTAGAGATTGATCTCGGGACGGGTGAAGCATCCGTTGCCCGCGGAAACACTTCTCATGTAAAAGGGATTCGCAGTGCATTCCGCTGGCAAGGTCGGGAATACAACACTGAACATTATCAGAGCCACACAATCAAGTCTCAGGAAGTGGTAGTTCGTGAGGGCTTTGGAAAAGGTGTTCACGTAGTCATTTTGCACGAAACGTCCCTGCTGCCACAGCTGGAGCAGCATTTCTATATTTATGAATCTTCATCATTTGTATTGATGCAAATCGTAATCGCAAGCGCAAGCGATGAAGAGATCAAGGCAAACCGGATGGCAGTCCTTCAGACCAAATCGGTGTCACTTGGCGGGGAGTCAGGGCAACCCGAAGAACCAAGCATTCTGCGTGTGCCGTACGACAACGACAAGTGGGTCAGATATACAGTAGTGAAGCCGCCGATGGATATGGAAAGCTATGAAGTAACTGCATTGTTCGCGCCGGAAAGCCGGCAGGGAATTATTATGGGTTCCATTACGCACAAGGTGTGGAAGACTGGGATTCGTATCAAAAGCGAACGGAGCGGAGGGATCGAGGAGCTGGATCTTTACGGCGGCGCTGTAAGTGAAATGACCCGCGATTTCCAGCCACATGGTTATGTGAAAGGAACAAGAGTAGAGTCACCGCTCGTTTTCGTAGGGTTCTATGATGATTATAGAAAAGGGCTTGAAGCGTACGGTCAGGCTAATACCTGGATAGAGGCTCCTCTGTCATGGGATGGCGGCGTTCCTATCGGCTGGAATAGCTGGTCTGCGGCAATGGCTGAGCTTGATTATGATCTGTATACATCCACCAGTAATTTTCTGAAAAATGAAGTGCAGCCGCTAGGATTCCAGAATGAGGACACACTGTACATCAACTTTGATGCTTTCTGGGACAATTTCACACCAGAAGAAATGAAGAATGCACTGGACCTGGTTCGGGAGAATGGTCATAGACCGGGAACTTACTGGACGCCTTTTGCCTTCTGGGGAAGTCCGGCTCAGTTTGGAGATCTCGTGGAAGGTACAAACGGCAAGTACACTTATGGTGATATCTTGCTGCGAGACAGCGAAGGAGAAATTTTGCCGGATGTTGATGGAGGGCTGGCCATTGACCCGACACATCCAGGCAACCTGCAAAGAATAGATTGGTATACGAATAAATTCATCTCGGAAGGCTTCGAGTATGTCAAGCTAGACTTCTTGGCACATGGTGCACTGGAAGGGCAACATTACAATCCGGAAATTACGACGGGAATTGCGGCATATCACTATGGGATGACTTACTTGCAGAACAAGCTCTCACCAGATGTGATCGGTCGGCCGTTCTTTATCAATCTATCCATCGCACCATTGTTCCCTTATGCATTTGCGCATAGCCGCCGGGTATCCTGTGACGTCTTTGGTACACTGCACGATACAGAATATTTGCTGAATTCGTTGACACATGGCTGGTGGATGAGTCATACCTTGTACCATTACAATGACCCGGATCATTCCGTGCTCTACAAGAGCCACAACCAAGATGCCACTGGCTGGCATGAAGGACGGAGCCGACTGACTGCTTCGGTCATCGCTGGAACGGTACTTCTGCTAGGCGATGATTTCCGAAAAGAAGAAGCAGCCGCACGGGCCAAAGCGTGGCTGGGCAATAAAGAGATTATGGATGTCGCCCGCCTAGGGAAGACTTTCCACCCTGTCGAAGGGGATCTTGGCAAGCAAGCTTCCGATACTTTCGTACTTGAAGATGCAGAAGATGATGTATTCTATCTTGCTGTCTTCAACTATGATGCTGCGAATTCTGCTCATAAATCTATCTCCTTGGAGCGTGCAGGGCTGAAGGGTCAAACAGCTTACCAACTGCTTGATCTATGGGAAGGCATACAAGGGGAAACAGCGGGAGAGCTTGTAGTTACGCTCGAACCGGCAGAGTCCAAAATCTTCAAATTAACGGCAAAAGCCAACTGATTATACACATTGAAAAAAGAATACGCGTAACCGCTTCTCGCGGATAGCGCGTATTCTTTTTTGTTGGAGTCTTACATTCGTATTCGGCTTTGCGGATTAAGGCGGTATTGTGTTGGATTAATGCCGTAGCAGGTACTGAAATGTCTGGAGAAAGGATGGATGGAAGGATAACCCAGCTTCTCAGCGATCGCAGTCACACTAAGCTCACTCTCCAGAAGCAGTCCTGCCGCCCGCCTCATGACTAAATTATGATGATAGACGCGCGGCGTCATTCCGGTCTCCCGTAGAAACAGCTCATGGAAATATGTCCGCTTGAGCCCGCAGAACTGTGCCCAATCTTCGATAGACTTACCACGCTCGGGGTGGGTGTTCAAATATTCCAGCAGGCGGACAATACGATAATCACTTGGCTGATGCTGATGGAGGGCATTATACCAGCTCAAGATCCAGCCGTACAGATAGCTATTGGCCGTCTCATTACGATAGAACAGCGCGTCATTGTAAGACTTGGCAATCATCACAAGACTATCGTATAGCAGGGGATATTTAGCTAGTGGAAATACGCAAGGCAACTCGTTCAGCTCGGCACAGGGTGCTTCGGTGGCTTTTTTTTCAAATTGTAAGACTTCAGGGGCATGGATAAATGAAAGGTTATTGGATACTGGAGAGCGGTTGTCCCATAAATCAAAATAGATGTTGTAGGACGACAGTGGATGAGAAGGCACGATATGAAAAGCATGGGGTTGACCGGGACGGAGAAAGACAAGCGTCCTCCGTTCAATCGGATAACGTATTCCGTCGATTTCCATCTCACCGGGGCCATCAGTAAACAAGTGGAACGCGTATGCATTACCGACTCTCAGATGCTCATTGCTGCTGCCGTCGTACACATAAGGCATGATTGCGCCGACATACGGAGTCATTTCAGATAGTTTATTCATGCGGCCCCTCTTTTCTTATCTTACCGTACAAATCGTCAAATAATCGAACAGGTCAACAAAGACAGTGATTCATTCAAATGATACGATAAATACAGTGAATCCGCAACATAATGGATAGGTTTAAGAAAGTATGATTCATCTTGAAAGAGATGGAATTATGAATTATTTCACATTATATAGCGGATTAATTAACAACATTTTTTAGAGGGTTATCGCGCTTGCACAGATTCTACTATGGACAGGAGAAAATAAAATGAGCGATTTTAGATTATGGTATTCTACCCCTGCAACGGATTGGTCACAAGGATTGCCACTAGGTAATGGAAGAATAGGTGCAGTAGTGATAGCTGCTCCGTATCGTGAGGTATGGAACATGACCGAGGTTACCTACTGGTCGGGTCAAGCTGAGTCAGAGCCTGCTCCTTTCGGAGGCAAAGCTGCGCTGGAAGAGATGCGGAAGTACTTCTTTGCTGGTGATTATAATGAAGGTGACCGTCTAGCCAAACAACATCTGCAGCCGAAGAAACGAAATTTCGGTACGAACCTTGGTTTATGCGAGGTTGTCATTGACTTTGCAGAACAGGACACGGATTCCGGGCCAGCAGCAGCTATCGAGCGAGAGCTGGATTTGACCTGTGCGGTGGCTCAGACGGTGGTTCAAAGTAGAGGAACAACGCTGCATCGTGAGATTTTTGCCTCCCATGCTGATGATCTGGTGGTCTCAAGAATTTGGAGCGATGAACCGGGAGGTGTATCCTTTACGATCGGTCTGGAGGGTGGTTCAGAGTCGTTTACGACTCAAGTCGTGAATGACGACACTATTGAATTCAGAGGACAAGCCACAGAGAATGTGCATAGTGACGGCACTTGCGGGGTATGGGCAAAGGGACAAATTAAGGTAAGCATTTCCGGCGGTACGATGTACAGAGGGGACGGTCAATTGAGAATTGCTGGGGCCAATGAGGCGCGAATTTATTTTGCCGTCAGCACCGATTACAACCGTAGTAACTCGGAGTGGGAAATGGAGAGCAGCAGCACATTACAGCAGGCTTTGATTAAAGGATATGCGCAGTTAAAAGAAGATCATATCGAAGATTATGAGCAAGAATATGGTAAGGTGGATATCCAATTAGGTACCACTGGGAAGGTGAATCTGCCGACTGACAGGCGTATTCGATTACTGGCACAGGGCCAGGAGGAAGATTCGCAGTTGTTCGCGTTGTTCCTGCAGTACGGACGTTACCTGACTATCGCTGGAGCACGGGCAGACTCCCCGTTACCGCTGAATTTACAGGGAATATGGAATGATGGTGAGGCTTGCCGTATGGGGTGGAGCTGTGACTATCATTTGGACATCAATACGCAAATGAATTACTTTCCGACGGAAGTCGTAAATCTTGGGGATAGTCATTTACCATTAATGCGCTATATTGAGGGTTTGTCTCATGCTGGAAAGTCAAGCGCTCGCGATTTCTATGGCAGCAAAGGCTGGGTAGCACATGTATTCTCGAATGTCTGGGGATTCACGGCTCCGGGCTGGGAGACATCTTGGGGGCTAAACGTTACAGGTGGACTATGGATTGCGACGCATCTGATGGAGCATTATGAATACAGTCAGGACCGTGTGTTTCTGGAGCAACAGGCATATCCAGTGCTAAAAGAAGCCGCAGCATTCTTCCTAGATTATATGACCATTCATCCAAAATACGGCTGGCTGGTGACCGGACCTTCTAATTCGCCGGAGAATCATTTCTATCCTGCGGATAGCAGCGAGGGCGCACAGCAGCTGTCTATGGGTACCACTATGGATCAGATGCTGGTGAAAGACCTTTTTGAGTTCTGTTTGAAGTCTGCGAAACTACTGAATACGGATGAGGAACTACAGGAGCAGCTGGAGCAAGCGATATCCAAGCTGCCACCATTTCAGATCGGCAAGAGAGGACAGCTGCAAGAATGGCTCGAGGACTACGAGGAAGCGCAGCCGGAGCATCGGCATTTGGCCCATTTGTTCGCGGTATATCCAAGTAATCAGATCACACCAGGTAAGACACCTGAACTTAGCGCTGCGGTGAGAGTAACACTTGAGAACCGGATGGTTCAGGAAGAACTGGAGGATGTGGAATTTACCGCAGCATTGTTCGGTCTCGGCTTTGCCAGATTGTATGATGGGGAAAAGGCCTTTAATCATATTTCTCATTTGATTGGTGGACTCAGTTTCGATAATTTATTTAGCTTTTCCAAATCGGGCATTGGAGGAGCGGAGTGCAATATTTTTGTGATCGATGGGAATTTCGGGGGTACGGCTGTTATTGCCGAGATGCTGCTGCAAAGCCATGAGGGTGAGATTCATCTGCTGCCTGCACTTCCAAAAGCATGGGGTACAGGATCGGTATCTGGACTGCGGGCCAAAGGAAATGCTGAGGTTGATGTAGCTTGGGACAATGGTCAATTGGTGAAAGCTACGATCCGTACCTACTCGCCAGGAACCGTGACACTTCGGTTGGGAGATAGAAGAGCTACTGTTCAAGGAGAAATAGGAGGAAGCTACTATTTTAACAGTCAGTTAGAGTTGGTATAATGATTCAGCGGGGGTGATATGAACCCCCGCTTTAATTATGCAGGGTTATTAGCGCATAATTAAAGGGCTATCCGGTCTGTTATGGACCGGATAGCCCTTTTGCCGATGTCTGCAAATTAACGATTCATGCCTGAAAATAACTTTCATTTATTTGGATCATAGTAGCCTAAGGGGAAAAGAATATAATAGAAGAAACAGATGCAGACAACAAAGAGGAGGGGACATCAGTGTATAGTATTTTTCTAGTTGATGATGAAGAAATAGGCCTTGAGATGATGAGAGATTATATCCGCTGGGAAGAAATGGGCATTTATGTCGTCGGAACTGCGAGTAATGGTAGAGAGGCTCTAGAGAAGATAGAGGCCATTAGACCTGATATTATTCTTACAGATGTCCAGATGCCGATTATGAACGGTATTGAAATGGCTAAAAAAATACATGAGAGCTATGACTGGATGCAGTTAATGTTCCTGACTGGGCATGACGAATTCAACTATGTAAAATCGGCTCTAAATGTAGGTGCTGTTGGATATTTACTGAAGCCCCTCGACTTGAATGAAATTGGAAGCGTTATCGCAAAGGTGAAGCAGCGCTGTGAGGAAGTTCAAATGAAGAAACGTTCCATGGAGGCGGCTAAAACGAACCTTCTTAAGGAGCTTTCCTATGAAAAAAATGCGGAACATGCCGCTGATCTGGCGACCAGCTATTGCAAGCTTACCCGTGAGTCTGAGAGGAATCGCTACGCAATGGCGCTGTTCAGTATCGATCCGATTGAGGCAGAGGGGGAACAGCAGAGTCTGGAGGATTGTAAGAACCGGTTGGTAGCTTTTCTGGATCATTTCTTCAAGTCGAAGAATATAGAGACGGTATTTGTGCCCTACAAAGATGGGGAGGTAGGTGTGTTTATGGAAGCACGCCAACAGCCTGGGTATTATGCGTGGGAGGATTTGGCCGCGGCTATCCGAAGTGGACTGGATTTCACAGTGACGGCAGCAGTCGGTGCACAGGAAACCGAATTAACGGAGGTTCATTGTCTGTATAAGCAGACGCGTGAAATCCTAAACGAGCGTTTCTATAAAGGTACGGGTTCAATTATTCATGCCTTGGCGATTTCAAACCAGTTTGATAGTGAGCATGTGCCACCTTTTAATAGGAAAGAGTGGTTTGAAGCTATCAATCAGCTAGATTTCGAGCAAGCCGCACAGAAGCTGCATCAGTATTTCGAGGGGCTAGCCACACTAAGAATCAAGAAAAAAAATATCTGCGATTGGGCGATTGATCTTGTCGACGAGCTGCTGGAGCAACTGCATCAACCTGTTCCTGAGGGGGTTAAACGGGCGGAGTTATATCATTCCATCTATAATGCACTGACTTTAAATGAGATTGAGGATTTGATCCTGGGCACTGCAGGCAATGCTATGAGCTTGCTGGGTGAGCGGCTTATGGACAAAAACACGAAGCTAGTTCACAAGGTTCGCAGTATGATCGACCAGAATTTTGATCAGCCGATTACGATCAATAGCTTATCTGATCAGGTTTATTTATCGCCCAACTATTTACGCTCCATTTTTAAAGACAAGACTGGTATCACGATTCACGATTATTTAACACGTATCCGGCTCGATAAGGCTACAGAGTTGCTGGCTGACGGCTCGCTCAAAATTCAGGATATCGCTCAAAGAGTCGGTTACGAAAGCACGTCTTATTTTATCTCCCTATTTCTGAAGAACCAAGGAGTTACACCTAACGAGTATAGGAAGAGTCTATGATTGTGCCAGCGCTTCGGTTCGGCAAATAGGAAATAAAGTTACTTTCCCTTACGAATAGTAAACTTGCGATATGGATATTAATCCCTCTGCTTTTTACAATTAAGCATGTATTATAACTAGCACATGTGAGGGGCTTCATTCATCAAGGCAATCAAAGGCGTTTTAGTTCATCGAAAATCGGTAGCGCTTTCAAGATGCTTCTTAATCAACTCCTTTGATGACTTGATGGACAGATATAGCCCGAATATCACAAAAGTGCAAGGAGACCTACAAACGGAGGGATTAAATGTTCGGGAAAGCAATGAAAAGAGGATTTTTGTTCTTTGTCATCATCTGCTTGGTAATAGGCAGTGGCGGTCAGTTTGTCAGTACGGTTTATGCCGATGATACGGAGAATACTACCTATGAAGCTGAAGCTGATGGAAATGCTATGACTGGCAATGCTTCTATTTCTGAACACCCAGCGGCTTCCGGGGGGCAGAAAGTCGGAGGCATGTATCAAGGAAGCACTTTGCAGTTCAATCATGTGACTGTAAGTGAGAGTGGGAATTATAAAATTACAGTGTACTATTTTTCTGGCGATTCGCGGCCATTTAATATCAGTGCCAATGGCGGCGATAAGCAGTTTGAAGAACCACCCAAGACAGTGGACTGGGATACGGTGGGAACTTATGATGTGACACTTCCGCTGAATGCTGGAGAGAACAGCATCCTGATTGATGACAACAACTGGTATTCTCCAGACATCGACAAGATCGTAATTCGTGGACTGGACGACAGCGACCCAGGTGAAGGATCTGGAGGCGACTGGAAGGAGAAGCTGCATGGTGCAATCATAGAAGCTGAAGCGCCTGAAAATATAATTACAGGCAACGCCAAAATAGCGGACAGCAGCGTTGGTTCCGGTGGAAAAATTGTAAAGGATATGAATAAAAACAGTACTTTACAGTTCACAAATGTCACTGTGCCGGCAGCGGGAACGTATTTGATCCGTATTTCCTATATTTCCGGTGACCAGCGGCCTGTCTATATGCAGGTGAATGATGGACTGGATGAATTGGTTGATCTGCCAAAGACAGCAAGCTGGGATACGGTAGGAACTTATGATGTAGAAGCCTCCTTGCAGGAAGGGCTGAACACGATCACTTTCTCGGATCATGACTGGTACTCTCCAGATTTCGACCGGATTGAAGTCATTCCGTATACGATCAGTTATGAAGCTGAGTCTCCGGTCAATGATTTAACTGGAGAAGCGCGAGTTGGCGATAGCCCGAATGCTTCCGGTGGAAAGAAGGTAGGGTATCTGAATGGCGGCAGTTCCTTAACTTTCAATAAGATTACGGCTCCGATGACAGGGGATTATCGGATCACGGTAGCTTATTTCTCAGGTGACCCGCGCAGCTTATACGTCAGCGCTAATGGTGGGGCAGAGCAGTATTATGAACTGCCAAAGACACCAGACTGGGATACGGCGCTCACATATGAGCTTACACTGCCCCTGAACGAAGGCGAGAATACAATCAAATTCTCAGACGGCAACTGGTACGCGCCAGATCTGGATCGAATTATTGTAGAACCGGCATTGGGTACAGATCCTAATCCTCCAGTTGAAGAGGAAGGTGATCTGGGGACACCAGGGGCTTCGAATAACTACGGGGCCATCACCGTTACCGAATATACTTATGGAACGCTCGTATCGAATGGACAATATGAGGTTTCCTTTAATACTAAGTCTGGATACGCAAGCTACAAGTGGACGGATGGTCAGAAGCTGCAAGGAATCTATAGCAGCATCAAACTCGGTGATACTCTCGTTGAGACTACAAGCTATGAGAATCATACAAGTGTTGGTGCTCCAGTAGAAATTCAGGATGGCTTTGGCAAAGGAGTGGAGCTTACTTTTGTTCACACCTCAGCTGGACAGCCAACGCTCAAACAGGCTTACAAGTTTTATGACGATCAGAAGTATTTCTTAACTCGTCTGGATGCCATTAGCGATACGGCGCTGCAGACGAATTATATGTCACCTATTACCGTAAAACGTTCAGGTGGAGTGGATATCGGTGCCAGTGCAGATAACCGAGTACTAACCGTTCCTTTTGACAATGATGCTTGGATTCGTTATAAATCTCAATCTATGAACCGTGCGGATACCAGCTATGAAATGACGACTATCTTTAATAACTCGACACGCAGCGGTCTTGTGCTTGGGTCGGTCACTCATGATACGTGGAAGACCGGGATCGACTGGAAAGGATCTTCTAATCGGCTGAATGAGCTAGCGGTTTATGGCGGGGCAGCCAGCGACGTTACACGGGATACCCAGCCTCATGGCATGCTTACAGGTGCAGAGTTGTCTTCGCCGATGATTATGGTGGGGGCATTCAGTGATTACCGCACAGGACTCGAGGAATACGGAAAAGCTAATGCGATCATCACACCTCCACTGTTGCTGAATCCTGAGTTGCCGCAAGGCGTACCTGTTGGTTTTAACAGCTGGGGAGCTTACGAAGGTACACTTTCATACCAAGACGTTGTGGATGTCTCCAATTATTATAAGGAGCACCTAAATGATTTCAATAATAACGGTAATGTATTTATTAATATGGATTCCTATTGGGACAATTTGAATGATAAGCAGCTTGCTGACGCTGTATCAGTAATTAAGGGTAATGGTCAGCATGCAGGTATCTATTGGGCACCATTTGTATATTGGGGCAACAATATGAGCCAGCCGGTAGAGGGTACCGACAATAAGTATACGTATGGCGATATTGTCCTCAAAGATGCCGAGGGTAAACCGCTGCCGACGCTGGATGGGGCTTTTCCTCTGGATGTGACACATCCAGGTGCTAAACTGCGCATGAATTATTTTTTGGACAAATTTAAGGATCTGGGCTTTACCTTCATCAAATTGGATTTCTTGACGCACGGTTCGCTTGAGGGACAACATTTCGATCCAACCGTAACGACAGGGATTCAAGCATACAATGAAGGAATGCGTTATGTGAAAGATCGTTTGGATGGAAAAATGTTCATTAGCGCATCTATTGCGCCAATCTTTCCAAGCCAATATGCACACAGCAGACGTATTTCCTGCGACACCTACGGCAAGATCAATGAAACGGAATACATGCTGAATTCGTTAACTTATGGATTCTGGCAAAATGGCACAATTTACACCTATACGGATCCCGATCATTTAGCGTTGGCCCGCGCTTCCAGCTTAACTGAAGCTCGCAGTCGAATGAACTCTGGCGTCATCGCCGGTACCGTACTTCTCGGCTCTGATGATGTTAACGATCCAAAGGCACAGGAGTACATGACTGCCTTGTTTAACAACAAGGAGGTTCTCGAATTAGCATTAAAAGGAAAAGTATTCAAGCCGCTGGAAGGAAATACGAATGCAAATGCAGCGGATACTTTTGTGATGAAAGACGGCAACGATTATTATCTGGCTGTATTCAACTACAGCGCCAATGCTTCTGCAGACAAAACGGTGAATCTTGGTAGAGCCGGACTGGACGCAGCGGATTCGTACACTATGCAAGACCTATGGACGGGAGAGGTTTCGACGATTTCAGGAACACTCGCATTGTCCTTGCAGCCGACTGAATCGAAACTGGTAAAATTGACAGCTGCACCTAAGAAAGTAACAGGTGTATCGCTAGATAAGACAGAGCTAACATTAACCGCTGGTGAAACCGGCAAGCTGACGGCTGCGCTATCTCCGGAAGAGGCGGCGAATAAAGCAGTACACTGGACTTCGAGCGATACGTCTGTTGCCACCGTAGTGTACGGAACGGTAACGGCTGTAAATGCTGGGAGAACCACAATTACTGTGGAAACGGTAGACGGCGGCTTCAAAGCTGCGGCAGAAGTTACAGTCAAAGCAGCCTCCCCTGGAGAACCGGGAAATCCTGAAGTCCCTGCGAATCCGGGTAACAACAACGGTACTCCTGGTAGCATTGTAGATCAAGAGAATGGCGCGGGCACTCTAATCCTTACATCAGAGATGCTGAAAGTGGATAGTGGATCTGGTAATGTCATCGTGGAGATTAAGGGAGATACACAGCAGATACAATTATCCTCCGATGTAGTTCGCCAGTTGGCGAATCATACGCTGGTTTTGAAGTCCGGTAAGTTCTCCATAAAGGTGCCTGCGGATCTGCTCCGCCAGTTGCAGAGCAAGCTACCGGAAGGTCAGCGGGATGATAGCACGATAACCCTGAAATTAGCACCACTCAGCAGCAAGGCGAATGAGATCATTGCTGCAGCGGAGGGAACTACTCAAGCACAGGTTAGACTCATGGGTGATATCTATGAGTTCAGTCTGTCGGTGACCACGAAAACTGGCACAACAGAAATGCTTTCTGCGTTCGAACAACCCATTACGCTAAGCCTGACAGTGGGAGAAGGCTTTGATTCCAAGCGTGGAGGCATTTACTATATTGCGGATAACGGTAAGCTGGAATATATCTCTGCGAATTATGCTGATGGTGTATTGACAGCACAAGTTAACCACTTCAGTAAATATGCTGTGCTGGAGCTCAAACGGACCTTTGTCGATGTACCAGCCAATCACTGGGCTAGTCCTGCAATCCAAGAGCTGGCGGCGAAGCTGTATGTTCAAGGGACTAGCAAAGACAAGTTTGAACCAAACCGTGCGATTACACGTGCCGAGTTCACCTCTATGCTCGTACATTCCCTTGGATTGACCACTAAGGGAGATATTAGCTTTGCTGATGTTGCACCGTCTGCTTGGTACGCGGAGTCCATTTCTATCGCTTACAAGGCGGGCATCGTGAGCGGCAGGAGTGCGACCAAGTTCGAGCCGGCTGCACAGATTACCCGTGAAGAAATCACGGTCATGTTAATGAAAGCTTATGAGCTGAAGAATGGAAAAGTAACTGTTGCTTCATTTGACGCGGCATTCAAAGATATGAAGCAGGTCTCCTCTTGGGCAGCCGCTTCTGTAAAGGGAGCAGCCAGCCTAGGACTGGTTCAAGGTCAAAATGAAGGTCTATTTGCACCAAAAGGGATCGCTTCCCGAGCAGAAGCGACCCAAGTGATTTATAACTTGATTATGAAGTAAAACATTGCAAATATACAAATGAACGAAGGAGTTAAGCAATCTCTAGATGCTTAGCTCCTTCGTTTTTGGTGTTCACTGAAGCTTTATTAAAATGATAATGGTTATATCGAGGGGCTCGTGGCAAGCTCGTGGTAACTAGGCTAGGTGAGAGTGATTAGGGAAAATCTCCCTAAAAATAGCCAAAAAATTCTTGGATGCGATGTAATTAGGGAAATCCTCCCTAATAATCGGGCGAATTCTGAATTTACCTCCAAATCAGCAAATAATCAGGGAGGATTTCCCTGATTATCAGTATAATGAGCAAAAATCACCAAATTTCAGGGAGGATTTCCCTAATTGTTAATCAATATTTCTGATTTCTCAATAAGCTTTGCGGTTATTCAGATGCGTCGTTCCTTACATTTCCTTTTGCGGCAAACGAATTTGCACAGTGGTTCCTATTCCGAGCCTACTAAACACTGTAACGCCGTAATGCTCACCAAACCTCAGTTTTATCCGTCGATCTACGTTTGAAATCCCATAACCTCGCCCGGGTTTATCGTCAAGTAAAGTGTGAAGTGTCTCACGACTCATCCCCATGCCATCATCAATTACAGATAGAATAATATCACTATTTTCGACTATGCCTTTGATATGAATATTTAGCGGGCTTTCCTGATTCCACACCGCATGAAGCACCGCATTTTCTACAAAAGGCTGCAAGGCTAGCTTGACTGTAGAGTAAGGTAAGATCGCTTCATCAATATTGTAGGTGATGTTCAGTTGTCCTTTGAATCGGATCAGCTGAATGGCATTGTAGCTTTGCGTCAGCTTCAATTCTTCATTAATAGTTAAGATGCTCTTTCCTTTATTCAGGGAGATGCGATAAAACTTGGCGAGATGAAGCACCAAATCCTGAATGCGAGTATCTTGATGTTTTAGGGCAAGAGACGAAATGGAGCCCAGTGTATTGTACAGAAAATGGGGGTTGATCTGGGCCTGAAGCAGGTCAAGCTCTGCCTCCTTGTTCTGTAGCTCCTTCTGATACACTTCGGTGATTAGACTCTTTAAGCGTGTAGTCATTTGCTTGAAGGCAAAATGAAGCTGGCCAATCTCATCATTGCCTAAATATTCATCATTCGTAGGGTTGAAGTCACCACGTTCTAGCCGCCGGATCATTCGGATTAACATTCGAATACGCTTGCTAAACATCGATGCAGTAATATAAATCAGCAATAATGCGACGACTATAAAGCCTAAAGAGATTTTGATGATGAGCTCTGACAGTGATTTCGCATCCTGAATGATACTGTCATAAGGGAATATAGAGACGGTTTTCCATCCATTTGTGAGCGTGTTATAGACGGCGAAAGCCTTTTCCCCTTTATATGTAGTATCAAATCTGCCAGAAGGCAATTCATCAAAGTTCTGATCAAGCATTTCCGGCAGACTTGTATTTAATAATTGTTTGTCGGCGGCTGATAAAATAAGGCCCTTGTCATTAACGATAAAAATATCTTTGCCGCCTGCTTCTTTCTCCATTAAAGAATAGATCACCGATTCGGATATTTCGAAGACCAGAATACCGTAGGGATATTGGTTGCGATTATTGTTCAGTAACCTAGCCAGTGTAAACATTGCGGGATTATCTTGTGACTGCGGTGAGGACAGATGAATAATATTCCCGTGAGACTGCATCAGCTGCTTGTACAGCTCTGTCTCCTTCACTTCGGGTGTAACCGGCTTGATATAGTAATTATCCTTGGGCAGTGATGGATTGTCGGAATAAATGAAAACGCTACCAAAATCGGGATAGGCAGCCATTACTGTGTCTATACGATTGCCAATATATTGATAGACGTCTAGATAAGATGGATCATCTTGATATTCGCTCGTGAGGTAAGTGGCTAGCCTATTATCCAAGTAAATAGAAGCGGAAATATGCTCATAGCTGTCCAGTTTGTTCTCCAGGTTCTTGTTGATCTGGGCCGTTGAATTCATCATATTGATGTAGATTTGATCGGTCAGCTTTGATTTTGTAAGTTCGAATGAAAAATAGACAAAAAGCATCATTGGAAGAATGGTGACCAGAACGAACACGAGGAATAGCTTGGAGCGAAAGCTAAGGTCGATAAAAGGCATATAAATATACTTTTTGTAAAAATGACGCATCGTAGAAGTCCCTTCTTTACTGTGAATTCACGGAAAGCCAAGTTTATCATATCAGACTGAATATCGAAATCCAATGCTCGAATGTTAAGAAACTCCTTTAAAAAGCGCTATCATTCGGAGGATTGAAGTATAGAAAGGAGCTCTATACGGACTTAAGATAAATAGGAGAGAAGCTGAATCGAGATGTAGCAGGGCATGCTGCACTAAATAAAAAGGGAGGGTATTTGATGCATAAAGCAAGCGCTATCAAAACAGTCAGGGGCAATAATTTTTGGTACAGATTAAAAGAGCAGAAATGGTTATTTTTGCTAATGCTCCCTGCCATAATTGCGACATTGCTATTTTCCTATGGACCTATGTTTGGTATGTATATGGCATTTACAAACTATCAACCGGGTGGAGGAACATTTTTTCAACAATTTTTCCATGCTGACTTTGTTGGCTTTAAGTGGTTTGAATATTTCTTTACCACAGGAGACTTCTACCGTGTAATGCGTAATACGCTTGCGACAAGCCTCTTGACCTTGCTATTCGGGTTTCCTGCGCCGATCATACTCGCGCTTGTGCTGAATGAAGCAAAACAGGGATTTTTCAAACGCTTTACGCAGACGGTTTCTTATCTACCGCATTTTATCTCATGGGTTATCGCCGCTAACATTGTTATTACGCTGCTAGCTTCCGATGGGATGTTCAACAATCTTTTAGTAACGCTCGGGATTGTTAACGAACCGGTAGCTTTTCTACAAAACGGACCTTTATTCTGGTGGATTATCGCCTTATCTAATATGTGGAAAGAAATGGGCTTTAGCGCCATTATGTACCTAGCTGCAATATCCGCTATTAATCCGGAGCTTTACGAAGCCGCAAGAGTAGATGGAGCTAGCCGATTCAAGCAAATGTGGAATATTACGCTCCCTGCTTTACGTCCAACTATCGTGATATTGGCCATTCTTGCAGTCGGAGGTATTTTGAATGCCGGCTTTGAACAACAATATCTATTGCAAAATAACACTGTACTTGAGTACTCGGAAGTTATCGATATTTATGCATACAAATACGGGTTGCAAAACAGCATGTTCTCATACGGGGCTGCCGTGGGGGTATTCAAATCCGTTATTGCCTTCATTCTTGTTGTAATCGTGAATCGAATTTCTAGAAAAGTGAACGACCAAGCGTTGTTCTAAATAACAAAATGGAGAGGAGCGCTTGAGATGTTTTTGAACAGATACGGAGATCATATCTTTAAGTGTTTTGTATATTTGATTCTTATCCTTGTATTGCTAGTTACCTTCTTACCTTTTTGGAATATTCTCGTTCTTTCATTAAATGCTGCTGAGGATACTGTTCGTGGCGGCGTCTACTTTTGGCCAAGAGATATCACCTTTGATAGCTACAAACAAATTTTGAAAGATACCGAAATTATGAATGGGATATGGGTAACGGTTAAACGGACCGTAATTGGTGCACCACTATCGGTTCTTGTGATTACGATGCTTGCTTATCCGCTAAGCCGGCGGAATTTGATGGGACGCAAGGGTTGGAACCTTTACTTCGTCTTTACGATGTATTTCGGAGGCGGTTTGATTCCTTATTACATGGTGCTTAAAGCCCTGAATATGATCGACACTTTCTCCGTTTTTATTCTGCCAGGCTTGATGAATGTCTTCTATATGATTATTGTCCGTACCTTTATGGAGGGATTACCTGGTGAGATTGAGGAGTCAGCGAAGGTAGATGGAGCGAACGACTTAATGATTTTCTTCCGGATTGTGCTGCCGTTAACAACACCAGTACTCGCGACAGTGGGCCTCTTTCAGGCAATATCGCATTGGAACTCGTGGTTTGACTCCTATGCATTTACTTACAGCTCAGACCTGAAGACCTTGCAAGCGGTCCTCGTCAAAATACTGAGTCAATTCCAGACCGGAGGTATGGTATCGCAATCGCAAATGCTGGCTAACTCCGCTAAGCGAAATGCTGTTTCAAGCGATACGATCCGGATGGCAGCGACGATGGTTGCAACATTGCCTATCGTTCTAGTATATCCGTTCCTGCAAAAGTATTTTGTTAAGGGTATGACTTTGGGAGCTGTTAAGAGTTAATATGATTAAATAACCGAACGCCAGCCGGAGAGGAGTTGTCCAGCTGGCGGCCCTGAAGGGGGGTGAGCGGACAGACTTGCTTGGTTGCTTGATAGACTTGTGACGTAACTTAATTAATGGGAGGAATTAGGGTGTCTATGATAAAGAAAAACAAATTGTTGAGCGTAAGTATAACTGCTGCATTATCTGCTTCACTATTAGCGGGCTGTGGCTCTAATGGTGGAACAGACAATACAAACAAAGCGGCTGGAGACAATACAAAACAAGAGCCGATTACACTTACATGGTTTGATTCGAATACTAAGGGAGAGCCTTTTACTGATGCTGTCGCCCAAGAAATCACTAAAAAGACTGGCATTGAGATCTCCATTCAGCAGCCAACAGGAAATCCGACAGAGAAGCTAAGCTTGATGCTTGCCAGCGGTGACTATCCGGATGTGGTCGTGATGAGCCGTGGGGATGCTTCACTTGATAAATACATTACAAGCGGTGCCTTCATTCCACTCGATGAGCTGATTGAGAAGAATGGCCCTGATATCAAGGAAATGTATGGCGACACACTGACCAAGACTCGTTATAAAGACGGAAAGAACTATTACTTGGCTAACTGGTATGGACTAGATAGTGATCCAGTCTTCGGGATGCTGATGAGAAAAAATCTGCTTGCAGATCTGGCTCCGGACAAAGCAGATGGCAGAGCACCGCTTACAACAGATGAATTAGAAGCGATTTTGAAGGATTTTAAAGCAAAAAACAAGACGATTGATGGAAAAGAATCGATTCCAATGACCATGAACGGCGAGAATATGGGCGCCAACCTTGGAACATTCAAAGGCATGTGGGGTCTGAAAACTTACTATGATAACAATGGAACATTGCAATATGATGTTAAGGATCCAAAGTATCGTGAAATGTTGCTCTACGTAAATAAATTATACAGAGAAGGTCTGATTGAGAAGGAATTTGCGATTAGCAAAACGCAAACTTGGGTTCAAAAGTTGGCTACTGGCGCAGTATTCTCCACACCAGGCGCTTACTGGGATCCAGGTAACGGGAACGGAACTTTGAAGAAGGATGGCGGAGAAGATAATCAGCTCTTCCCATACAAGGTAGTTGCCCCTGGAGTAGACCCTGCCCAAACGACATTTGGACCAAGAAGCTCACTTGGATGGGATGCTATCGCTATTACGAAGAACAACAAGCACCCTGAAGAAACAATGAAGCTGTTCAATTTCTTGGCAAGTGATGAAGGACAGCATTTGCTGCTGTGGGGCCAAGAAGGCGTTCAATACACCATGGTGGATGGCAAGAGACAACCGGACCCTGCATTCTTGGATAGCTTCAAGGAAAACTGGGACGACACAGTCAAGAAGAGCGGTGTCCGCAAATGGTTGTGGTTTATCAAAAATGGTCTGGATGCAAATGAACAGCCTTACGATATGGCCGTTAAATATCAACGCAGTGAAGTAGATCAGATGGCAATCAAGAGTCTTGGGGATTCCGTATGGGATACAGCGGCATATGACAACTTGAGCCCTGATGGCGGAACACCTGAAGCACTGACTGCACAGAAGGTAAAGGATATTATGGATCAAAGTATTACGAGAGTAATCATTGCTCCTACTGAAGCCGAAGCCAATGCGACATTCGATAAGATGCTTGCGGAAATGAAAAAGGCTGGGGATGAGAAAGTAGAAGAAATCATTAACCAAAAGTACGCAGAGCGTATGGAGCTGTGGAATTCAAAATAATTATTGTAAGGGCTTCCTCTCTGCATTCAGGCAGAGGGGGAGCCTTTTTCTATGTTTTCAAATGTTAATTAAACTAGTCTATTAGCATGCGCATTTTTGCGGAAATCCAGCGGGGCCTGGTGATAGTACTTTTTGAATTGATGATAGAAATGGCTGACATTGTCAAAGCCGGACTCCAGAGCAATTTCGACCACACGTAGTTCTGTAGTAAGTAGCAGATTACGTGCCACGTTGAGCCTAAGTTGGTTGATATATTCTGTTGGTGTCTGGTTCAAGTACTGGCGAAAGGCCCGGTTGACATGACCGGCGCTTCTGCCCGATAACTCGTACAGGGCATGAAGGCCTTTGTTTAAGTTTTCTTTTAGATGCATCTTGGAAACGGCATGTTCGAGCCACAGTGGGAATTCTGGCTGCTCGATGGTTTCTGGAGAGAAAAAATGCTGGGTAAGTGTATCTACGAGTATTCCTTTCAGATAAATCCTGGACTTTACTTTGTCTAAGGTAGAAAGCATTCGGATGCGTTCGAAAGAACGAATGAAATCATCCATCTCCATTTGAGATAACATGGCGATTCTAGGGAGCGGAGTATGTAATAGCCCGTGCAGGAATTCTTCTTCATTCAGGTAACTAAAGGCATCATTAATGAGGCTTTTTCGGCAGGGAATGTTCAGAAAGCGGCAATCGCTATCCCCGTCAGCTTCATAGCGATGGGTATCATCGGGCCGGATGAAGACAAGGCAGCCAGATTGAAGAAGCTGGGCAGCCCCGTTGACGATATGCCGGCATCGGCCTTCAGTGAGTATGAAAAATTCATAAAAATCATGCGTATGTTCTGGGGATACCTGACTCAGAGATTCTACCCAGAAGGGATCAGCTAGCAATTCGGGGTTTATATGGCTTGCCTCAGTGTATTTGATCATGTTTTTCCTCCAGTGTTAGTGATGTAAAAATAGCACACTATTTTTGCGAACACAATAGAAGAAATGTATACATATTATTGTTAAAATTTTAATACAAGAAGTCAAAATAGCACATTTGTGGAGGCGGAAATATGCAACTTGTCAATCTAAACGGAAAATGGGAAATGAAACGGCTTCATGAACCGAAATGGCTGGAAGCCAGCGTGCCAGGCTCTGTCTACCATGATTTGTTGAATGCCGGTGAAATGCCAGATCCGTTCTACCGCGAGCAGGAGTATGAGGTTCTGGAACTGTCCAATTACGATTACGAATATAAGCGTAGTTTTCAGCTGGAAGCAGGCGTACTAGAGCATGACCGAGTATTTCTGCTGTGTGAAGGGCTCGATACGCTTTGTGAGCTTTCCCTGAATGGAACTAATATTCTGAACAGTGACAATATGCACCGGACCTATGAAGTGGATATTAAGTCTGTATTGATACCCGGAGAAAATATCATTCATGCTATTTTTCGCTCCCCGGTAGAATTTACCCTAAGAAAGCAAGCGGAGTTGCCGCTTAGTGGATGTGCGGATGCGGTAGAGGGGATATCTCATCTGCGCAAAGCGCACTCCATGTTCGGCTGGGACTGGGGTCCAAAGTTACCCGATCTAGGAATCTGGCGTAGTCTCTCTATTCAGGGTTACAACAGTGCTCGCCTTGATGATGTTTATATTACGCAATTCCATGAGAAGGATAAGGTCATGCTGGATGTTCGAGTTAGAACAGAGAGCTGGCAAGCGGCTGATCGAGAAATTGTGGTTAAAGTTCACACACCAGCGGGTCTGTGCATTGAGCATCGTGTGTCTGAAATGATTGGGACGGATCAACATATTGCACTGGAAATTATGGAGCCAGAGCTGTGGTGGCCGAATAATCTCGGTGCTCAGCCACTGTATAACGTAGAGGTTGTAATTGAGGAAAAGTCACAGGAGTTAGATCGTAGAGAATTTCGGATTGGACTTAGAACCATTACTGTGAAGCAGGAAGAAGATCAGTGGGGAGAATCGTTTGCTTTTGAAGTCAACGGTGTGCTTATTTTCTCTACAGGTGCCGACTATATTCTGGAAGACAATCTTCTACCTCGCGTGTCTAGGGATCGCACGGATCGCTTGCTCCAAAGCTGTGTCGCTGCCAATTTCAATACGATTCGCGTATGGGGTGGCGGGTATTACCCGGATGATTATTTCTATGATCTCTGCGATGAATATGGCCTCATTGTCTGGCAGGATCATCTGTATGCCTGCGGCATTTATGCTCTGACGGAAGCCTTCGAGGAGAATATCACTCACGAGACCATCGATAACATGAAACGTCTTCGCCATCATGCTTCGCTAGGCTTGTGGTGCGGCAACAACGAGCAGGAGCTGGCTTGGGACGAATGGGACTGGGAGAAGCATTACTCACTGCAGCTTAAGGCAGATTATATTAAGCAATATGAGGTGCTTCTACCGGCAATCGCTAAAGAAATTGATCCGAATACCTTCTACTGGCGTGCTTCACCATCCTCCAAAGGTAGCTTTGACAAGCCAAATGACGAGAATTACGGAGATATGCATTATTGGGGAGTCTGGCATGGGAAGGAACCGTTTACCGATTACCGGAAGCTATATCCGCGCTATATGTCTGAATTCGGGTTACAGTCGTTTCCGGGCCTGAAGACCATCGAGTCGTTCACGCTGCCGGAGGATCGCAATATCTTCTCTTATGTCATGGAGTCCCATCAGAAGAACAATACCGGGAATGAGAAAATTCTCTATTATATTGGGGAGACCTACAAATATCCGAAAGATTTTGATTCTGTATTGTATGCCTCACAGCTGATCCAAGCAGAAGGGATGCGTTGCGGCGTTGAGCACTGGCGTAGACATAGAGGTCGCTGCATGGGTGCATTGTACTGGCAGTTGAATGACTGCTGGCCGGTAGCTTCTTGGTCCAGTATCGATTATTATGGCCGGTGGAAGGCTATGCATTATGCGGCTAAACATTTCTTCGCGCCGATTCTTGTTTCTGCCCATGACGAAGGAACGAAGGTCTTCCTTCATGTCTCTAACGAAAGCAGAGAACAAGTTATTGGTGAACTGAGTTGGAGACTGCTTACTACGACATCGGAGGTCTTGCTGGAAGGCACAAAGCCAGTGGAGATTGCCGCGTTAAGTACTGCTGAGTTCGAACAGCTTGATTTCGGCCACATACTGGATACGAAAGGGAAGAAACGTGAGACTTATCTGGAATATTCTTTTGAGGTAGAGAGCGAGACAAAGAGTGGCGGCACGGTCCTGTTTGTGAAGCCGAAGCATTTTAGCTTCGTTAACCCTGAGCTTGAAGCTATGCTTACCGAGGAAGAAGAAAAATTTGTCATTACCGTGAAGGCTAAGACGTATGCTCGTTTTGTCGGCCTAGACTTCAAGGAGAGAGATGCCATCTTCAGCGACAACTATTTTGATATGTCGGGTGGTACAACTAGGACCATTACCATCGCTAAAAAAGATCTCGACAAGCCAGCTACGGTGGAAGAACTTCGTGCACAGCTTACTGTACGTTCCGTATTTGATATTTAATTAGGAAGATTCACAGGAAGTAGGCCCTTATCTTGGGGCCTCTTTTTTTATGTATTTTTTTTACTATAGCCGCTAATAATCATTTATTGGTCTGCAAAGCTTAATAACATGAAATTGAATTTTTTATAGATCAATATTTTACTACTTAAGGTATAGATATTAAGATTGTATCCCCTTCCAATTATCTTTAAAATAGACTTCAAACAACAAGATAAATTAAGTCAGTTATATTACAACAAGATCTGATAAGAAGAGTAGGAGGATATTATGAGCATTTATTATGATGACAGCCGCAAGGTGTTTCATTTACAGTCTGAGCAGTCCAGCTACGTTATTGAAGTCGTTAGAGGTGAGCTTCCAGCGCATGTCTATTGGGGTCCTAAATTAGAAGGAATAGTGCAACCGCTGAATTTGGTGGAACGTTGCTCTTTTAGCCCGACCTACACAATGGAGGACAAGAGAATCTCCCTCGACACTATTCCGAGTGAATTTCCGTCTTATGGGAATGGTGATTTCCGGGAACCAGCGCTTGAGGTTCATTTGGTAGATGGTACGACCGTTACGGATTTCCTTTATAAGAGCTATAAGATCAATAAAGGGAAGCCTGAGTTAAAGGGATTGCCTTCCACTTATGTTGAAAGTGAAGAAGAAGCAGAGACACTGGAACTTTTTCTTCAAGATGACAAAAGCGGGCTGATTGCTGTATTGAGCTACACCGTGTTTAATAATCAGGATGTGATCACACGTTCTGTACGGATTGAGAATCAAGGTAAGGACAATGTGGTGCTGAAGCGTGTGTTAAGCGCAAATGTTGACTTCCATGATTCTGATTATGACATGCTGCAATTATCTGGTACTTGGACAAGAGAACGTCATATCCACAAAAGACCACTCGTGCCTGGTATCCAACGAATTGACAGTAAGCGCGGCGCTAGTAGCTCCACGCAGAATCCTTTTATGGCTTTGCTTGCAAAAGATGCAACAGAGGACCACGGTGAAGTATACGGGTTCAGCCTTGTGTACAGCGGAAGCTTTCTTGCGCAAGCAGAAGTGGATCCATACGGTATTTCCAGAGTGGGCATCGGCATTCAACCGTTTAATTTTCAATGGTTGCTTGAACCGGGAGAATCCTTCCAGGCTCCTGAAGCAGTGCTGGTAAGATCCAGCCAAGGCCTTGGCGGATTATCAAGAACATATCACCGTCTGTACCGGACCCGGTTATGCAGAGGTGAATTCCGTGATCGGAAGCGCCCTATTCTCATCAACAACTGGGAAGCGACCTATTTTAATTTCAACGCAGATAAAATCAAAGAAATTGCTCAAGCAGGTAAAGATCTTGGCCTTGAACTGTTTGTCTTAGATGACGGCTGGTTTGGGAAACGAGACAATGATGATAGCTCCCTCGGAGATTGGGTAGAGGATCGCCGCAAGCTTCCAGAGGGTCTCGGAAAACTCGGGGAAGACATTACGGCAATGGGCATGGAGTTCGGATTATGGTTCGAACCGGAAATGGTGTCGCCAGAAAGCGATCTTTATCGCGAGCATCCGGATTGGTGTCTTCATGTACCAGGTCACAAAAGAACGTTAGCTCGCCAGCAGCTTGTTCTGGATTTATCCCGTAAGGATGTATGTGATTATATTGTGGAATCGGTTAGCTCCGTGCTGTCATCGGCTCCAATTACTTATGTGAAATGGGATATGAACCGGAATATGACGGAGATTGGGTCTGCTCTTCTTCCTGCAGAACGTCAACGCGAAACGGCTCACCGCTATATTCTTGGACTTTATGATGTGCTGGAACGTATCGTCACCCGTTTCCCTCATATTTTGTTCGAAAGCTGCTCCGGCGGCGGCGGACGATATGATCCGGGAATGCTGTACTATATGCCACAGACCTGGACCAGTGATGATTCGGACGCGATTGAAAGATTGAAGATCCAATATGGAACAAGCATGGTGTATCCTGCAAGCTCTATGTGTGCTCACGTATCGGCTGTTCCTAACCATCAGGTGCACCGTATCACACCACTCGAAACACGCGGTCATGTTGCGATGTCTGGTAACTTTGGCTACGAACTAGATATGACCAAGCTAACTGATGATGAGCGGGAGGATATCCGGAAACAGGTTTCTGAGTACAAGGAACTGAGAATGCTGATTCAGTTCGGTGATTTCTATCGACTGCTTAGTCCATTTGAGGGGAATCAGACTGCGTGGATGTTTGTTTCGGATGATAAAAAAGAAGCTTTTGCCACGTACTTCAGAGTTCTGGCCGAGCCTAATGCACCTCTCCGTAGATTGCGGTTGAAAGGACTCGACCCAGCTAAGAACTACAAACTTGAGCTTAACGGTGAAGTGTACAGAGGGGATGAGCTGATGCACTTCGGACTCTCACTTCCACAGCTTGAGGGCGATTTCAAAAGCTTATTATTTGTACTCAAAGAGGTTTAATAAGAAAAGGAGTAAGCCACTGGCTTGCTCCTTTGTTATATGGATCAATTTTCGAAAAATACATGTTTGGTTTGGAACGCTAGATCCTGTTCGCGGTAAGTCGAAGGATTGACCCCAAAATAGGACCGGAAAACCTTTCCGAAGTAGCTGGCATTATCAAATCCGCTTTCCGTCGCAATCTGGTTGATACTCAAATCTGTTGTTTTGAGTTTGGAAGCTGCCAACTCGATCCGCCGTCTTTTTAAATATTCAAAGGGTGAAAGATTGATGTTTTTTTGAAACAGTCTGCAAAGATGATGTTTGGAAACACCAACATGAGCGGCAACATCGTCTAAGCTTAGATTATTATTATGCAGATCATCCTTCATGAATTGAATAGCGGCGTGAAGCTTGTCATTTTTTATATAGGTGGTTAACAAATTTGGTTTCTTGAGGTATTTCTCCATGGACAAGATCCACTGAAAGACTTTTCCCGTTAAAAGATGCAAATCTCTTTCTTCATGAACCTGAATGTCCTTGAATGTACTCCACAATAAATCTATCGAAACCGATTCTTGGGGGAGTTCTACAATTGGACCGCAATGAGCAGCGAGTTGGTTCCAAAGTGAAATCGCTAAAGGCCCCCGTAGATTGAGCCATAAAACTTCCCAAGGCTCGGTGCCTTCTTCCGGATAATAATACCTGTGTATGCTGGGGACAGTCACTAGAAAAGCTTTGCCCTTCGTTAACCGATGAACAACCCCATCTATTTCAATTCTACCTTCTCCCGATAATGTGTACTGAAAAATAACACAACTTCTCTCCGTCCGGTTCTGGCCGTTGAAGGAGTAGGCAGGTGAATCGAGTTGTTCCCAACCGATAGAATCAAACAGAAGCATGGAAGCTTCTTCTTCCGAGCGAAAGGTGTAGGAGGAACGGAACATTAGCAAAATTCCTTTCTAGAAAAAGCTTTTGAGTACAGATCAATAATTTACTACTGTTGTTTACTCTATCAAAGTGTAAACTTTTTTCGTTGTCTGTTCAATCTCTGTTGAATACGCAGGTCTGGATGCTCATTTTTTATAGCACATGGATGCACTCTAATGAACAGTGATCTCGTTCGGTCTGGATTAGATTATTCTCAGCTTTAAAAAAATCAGATCCGGTGTGGTGGGGGAAATTACCTCACCTTTTTTGTTGCTTAAAATTCCCGATTACGCATATAATACAAACAAGTGTTCTTATTTTTATGGAGGCGATCGCATGCAAATCAGCATCGGCCAAATAATTGAAATTATATATCAGGATAAGGCGAGAAATATCAGCCAGCGGAAAATTGAAATACACAGTATCCGTGACGGACGCATACGAGCAAGCTGTCTGACTACAGGAACGCCTCGCATGTTCTTGGCAGCAAATATTCTTTCATGGCAGCCCGTGCAGGAAAAGCGTCATGCCTAAGGAGCGTGTCATACTACTGTCTGACTGCCAGGCATTTTACGCCTCTGTGGAGAAGGCTGCCCATCCTGAATATCGAGATAAACCTGTTGCAGTAGGGGATCCGACAAGAATGAACGGTATTGTGTTGGCGGCCTGCCCGCTTGCAAAAGCGAAGGGGGTAACAACGGCTTCGCGTGTAGGTGAAGCTTTAGCAAAATGCCCAGAGCTAATCGTAATAAGGCCACGCATGGGGACTTACATTAAAGTATCACTCTTGATATCAGAGATTTACCGAACATATACCGATCTGGTAGAACCCTACAGTATCGATGAGCAGTTTCTGGATGTCACAGGATCTCTTGCGTATTTCGGAGGATCGCTGCAGGATATGATTCATAAAATTCAGCACCATGTTTTACTTTCGACGGGAGTCTGGACACGGGTAGGTATTGGATCTACTAAGGTTATGGCAAAGATGGCGACAGATAACTACGCCAAAAAGATGAAGGATGGGATATATGAACTTTCTTTTGACCAATTAGAGACGACCCTTTGGAAACTTCCCGTGCAGGATATGTTTATGGTAGCGGCTAGAATGACCAAGAATTTTTGGCGTATGGGTATATCCACAATTGGAGATATTGCGCGAATGGAACTGTCAGAATTTAAGCGACGAATGCGAACTACCATGGGTAAGCAAAGTGATATTCAAGCGGAATATTATTGGCAAACTGCGCGCGGGCTAGATCCTAGTCCAGTGGTCACAGGAATGCGTCATCAAATCAAATCAGTGGGACATGGTAAGGCTCTGCGCTGGAATTTATACACCAGGCATACGGATATTGAGGTTGTGCTGCTTGAGCTCGTCATTGAAGTATGCCAGCGAGCCCGGCGGTATGGTTATATGGGATCGGTAGTATCTATTTCAGTTTTAGAGACGGACGGAGAGCGTTCAAATGCTTACGAGCGTCAGATGACATTGCCCGAACCCACATCACTAACACACGAAGTAGCTGCTGCTGCGCAAAAATTATTTGCAGACAACTGGTCAGGCCTTCCCATAGGTCGATTAGCGATTTCCTTGTCTAACCTATCAGATGATAGCGTCATCCAACTTACACTCTTTGATGACAGGGTTCGGGCTTACAACAAAGAACGTGCAATCGATCAAATAAAAGCTCGTTATGGCAGTAAAGCTCTAATCAGAGCTTCATCTATGCTTGAATCCGGTGTTGCCTTAGAAAGAGCTGAACAGATTGGAGGTCACTATAAATGAGTAAACTTGAGGGTAATGAACGCTGGAAAACGAAAATGATCATGACCGAGCATGTTGAGCAGTATGAGGAACAGCAGCGTGAGAACCCAGATAAAATGATAACTATGGAGGAACGTACGATGGTTCGAGACCTCATTTTGCTTCCTTATATAGATACTATGGTTAGCAAGAGTCTGAAGGAGATCGAGCCCTCCAGCAATATTCTTAAACGTGCCTATTTGATGGCTGGTCAAGCCATTCAACGCCGGATCATGCAGGATACTTATCGGCTGCAAAAAGAGCTGAAACAGCGGAATATCAGGGTGCTGGCAGATGAACAGGAGGAATTCTTGGTGTATTACAAAATCTTTTGCCGAGGATATCAGGAACGCTTTGGTTTAACTCGAGATGTTATGCGTACAGAGATAAGCTTAAGGTTGACTAAATACACAGCTGAACTCGGAGCAATATTAAAAGATCATTTGAAATAAAACAAGGCTTTGTCAGTAATTATACTGGCGTGGTCTTGTTTTATGTGAACCAGAAATTAATCCCGGAGACCTTCTACTGATGGAATAATCGCCCAGGGATATGATAAGCTCATGTAGAGTTATCATATCCCTAAACAGAGGAGGGAAATCTATGAGCCGTTTGATCACAGGGAACACTTATTATGGATTTCAGGTTGTTAATGAGGAATTTATCCCGGAGAACGAATCCAACGTATTCACGCTGGAACATCTGAAGAGCGGCGCCAGGCTGCTGTTCGTGCAGAATCAGGATGACAACAAGGTATTTAGTGTAAGCTTCAGGACCCCGCCTGAAGATAGTACGGGGGTCTTTCATATTTTGGAGCATTCCGTATTATGTGGTTCAGAGAAATATCCGGTCAAGGAACCTTTTGTAGAATTACTGAAAGGCTCGATGCAGACGTTCCTGAACGCATTTACGTTTGGGGATAAGACGATGTATCCAGTAGCGAGCCGAAACGATCAGGACTTCTCTAATTTGGTGGAGGTTTATCTGGATAGTGTTTTTCAACCAAATATTTATAAGCAACAAGAAATTTTTGAGCAAGAGGGCTGGCATTACGAGCTTCAGCATCCCGAAGATGAGTTAATCTATAAAGGCGTGGTTTACAACGAGATGAAAGGTTCATATTCCTCGCCGACTACGGTATTGATGGATAGAATCAAAAAGTCATTGTATCCGGACACGATTTACCGTCATTCTTCAGGTGGAGATCCACAGGAAATTCCTGCGCTAACCTATGAGCAGTTTCTCAAGGCGCACAGCAATTATTATCATCCGTCCAACAGTTATTTTTATCTCTACGGAGACGTTAATATTGAAGAAAAGCTGCAATTTATAGACCAGGAATATCTTGGGTCTTATGAACGAAATAGCTTCGATACTTCCATTGCGCTACAACAGCCCATTGGAATGACGGAGCTGGTAGCGGATTATCCGATTCTGGAAGCTGAAGCAGCCACTGATAAGACTTATTTGAGTCTAAATTATGTGATTGGAACTTCTACTGATCGGGAACTGAACCTTGCTTTTGATATTTTAAAAAGCATGCTGATGGACAGCAACGCAGCTCCGCTCAAGCAAGCCTTGCTCGAAAGCGGACTTGGCAAAGACGCGTTTGCTTTTTATTCCGACAGTATGGTTCAACCGCTGCTTGGTATTACGCTGACGCATTCCAATGCCTCCTCCAAAGATGCCTTTGTGGAGCTGGTGAAGACTACATTAAAGCGTTTGGTCCAGGACGGACTAGATGAGAAGCTGGTGCTGGCAGCGGTCAACAGTAAGGAATTTGAACTGCGGGAAGCGGACTTTAATCAGTATCCGAAGGGTCTTACTTACAATATCGAAGTGATGAAGTCCTGGCTCTATGACGGTCAGCCGACTACTCACATGCGCTATGAAGAGGTGCTCACAGCCATTCGGGAAAAGCTTGCGGACCGTTATTTTGAGAAGCTGATTGAGGACTATTTGCTGAACAGTGATCATTTCAGTGTGGTGGTACTGAACCCGTCCAAGACGATCGCAGCGGAAAAGGAAGCATCCACTCAGCATCAATTGAGTGAATACAAAGCGTCACTGCAACCAGATCAGTTGGAGCAGCTTGTTCAGAGTACACAGCATCTTCTGGCGCGGCAGAGTCGTGCGGATGCAGCCGAAGATTTACAGAAGCTACCGAGCTTGTCTTTACAGGATATTAACCGCAGCGTAGAACCTCAGGTGCCGACCTATGAACAAATCAATGAGGGAATAAAAGTGATCCACCATGAGGTAGCTACCCATAAGATTACCTACTGCAAGCTTTATTGGGATACGGGTGTTATAGCCCCTGAAAAGATTCCTTATTTGGTGCTATTGGCAGAGGTATTGGGACAAATGGAGACTGCGTCCTACAGCATCGAAGAGCTCACCAGTGAAATCGGGATCAAAACCGGGGGCATATATTTCAGGAATGAGCTCTATGGCGCTGCAAAAGCTACGGGGGCGAGCTATCAGCCTAAATTCTCTGCGCTGGTGAAGGTGATGGCGGGGCATATTGGTGAATCACTGGACCTGCTGCGAGAGATACTCTACACAAGTGCGCTCGACAATCTGACCAAGCTGCAGGAAATCGTCCGCCGGGAAGCCTCGCAGATGGAATCGATTCTGAATCAAAGAGGGAATGAGATTGCGGCCAGCCGTCTGATGTCCTATTTCTCGGACATGGGAGCGTATCAGGAACAACAGGGCGGCGTTACTTATTACCGCTTTATCCGCGAGCTTGCGGAGACGTTTGACCAACAGGGAGCTCAGGTGGCAGACACACTGAAGGGCATCTGTGGGGATTTGTTCAATAAAAACAATTTGATCATCAGCGTGACTGGTACGCCTGATTTGTATGAAGAATTCATAGCTAATGCAGCGAAGCTGGGTATCCAGGATCGGCCAGTAGTAAATAAGCCTAAGATTACGGCACAGGGACATGCGGACAATGAAGGATTCATGTCTTCCAGCCAGGTGCAATATGTGGTCAAAGGATACGACTTCACTAAGCTAGGATTCACATATTCAGGCAAAATGCAGGTGCTCAAGAAAATCATGAGCCTTACCTATCTGTGGAATGCCGTACGTGTGAAGGGCGGTGCCTATGGTGGAAACCTGGTTCTGCGCAGAGATGGGATGATGATGTTCACGTCCTACCGTGATCCGAATTTGCAGGAGACGCTGGAGGTTTATGATCAGGCGTACCGTTTTGCTGAGGGGTATGAAGCAGATCCCGACGAGATGACCAAAGCGATCATTGGCACCTTATCTATGCTGGATCAGCCTCTTAGTCCCAGCGCACAGGGACGGCGGGCGGACCGGCATTATTTTGAACAGGTGACGGAGGCCGAGCTGCAGCGAGAGCGGGATGAAATCTTGTCGACAACACCGGAAGATATCAGACAGTACACCGATTTACTTAAGGCTGTGACGGAACAGAACTATTTCACTGTAGTCGGCAATGCGTCCAAGCTGAAATCGACAAAAGCATTATTCGGAAGTTTAGAGGAACTTGTGAAGTAAGTTTCTCTAATCGCTCCTTTTCAGTACATGTCTACGGGCATGTGCTGGAGAGGGGCGTTTTTTAATAAGGTGAACTAAAAAAACATTCTACAAGGGAACAGTGGCCGGAAGTCCAAACATTCACCGCCGTCATGTACTTACCTTAAAGGAAGAATAAAACCAGTTTATTTAGTTAGAATATTGACAGTTAGAGTTCTAACTATTATGATAATGATGTTACTTAGAGTTCTAACTAATACGAATGCGGAGGAAATAATAATGAGCAAACCCGTTGAAAATACACCATTTTCTAATTTGATTCGAGAGATCGGGATGAAACTAAAAAGTACAGCTGACGCCAGGCTGAATGAGCTAGGGCTGAATTCACAGCAAGGACGCATGATCGGTTATATTTTTGAGCATCAAGAAAAAGGTGTAATTCAAAAGGATTTGGCGGAAGTCTTTAATAGAAAAGGGGCGAGTATCACCAGCATGCTTCAAGGGTTAGAAAAGAAAGGCTATATCAAGCGTGTCACACCTGAAAATGATGAACGGCAGAAGAGCATTTTTGTTTTGGAAAAGGGCGCTCTTTTGGTCGAGGAGTTCAATGAGATTTTCTCAGGGGTAGAAGCAAGCATTACAAAAGCACTCAGTCCGGAAGAAACAGCAAACTTAAAGTCTTTACTGCAAAAAGTTAATTCAAGTCTATAAACGTTCGGAGGGTTAATCATGGAAACAGAAGTCTCCAATCAATATTATTTAGAATCGGCGCCGATCAAGAAGGCAATTGCTCATTTATCCATTCCTATGATGATCGGGATGTCTGTTGGTACCATCTATAATGTAATCAATGCTTATTTCATTGGCTTACTCCACAATACTAGTATGCTGACTGCCATTACGCTGGGTCTACCCATCTTCACAGTCCTTATGGCCTTTGGGAATATGCTTGGCGTAGGTGGCGGAACATTTATTACAAGGCTCGCGGGGCAAAAGGATACGGAGAAGGGAAAGAAGGTTGCCGGATACACTTTTTATGGAAGCATTATAGTGGGTATTCTTATTGCTCTAATAGCGATGTTAGCGATTGATCCAATTACGCGATTACTAGGCGCAGATGCTGCTACTCTAGACTTTACTAAGGCTTATGCTTTGACCCTTTTTGCCGGTGGATTTGCCATTGTGCTTAATTTTGCCTTGGAACAGCTAGTCCGTTCCGAAGGTGCCTCCAAAGAATCGATGTACGGTATCTTTATTAGTACGGCTTTAAGTTTAATTTTTGATCCACTCTTTATTCTTGTGCTGAAATGGCATGTGGCAGGTGCTGCGTTGGCGATGGTTTTAGCGAATGTGGGTTCCGCGATTTATTATGTCTATTTTTTAGAAACGAAAAGTGAGCATTTAAGAGGATTTTTGAAGCATTTCAAGATATCTGTTCGAGATCAATTAGAAGTATACAAAATAGGTGTATCAGAGTTATTGCAATTTAGTTTTGTGATTGTGAGCACGCTTTTGTTAAATAACTTCGCGATTCAATATGGAGAAAATGTGGTTGCCGGATTTGGTGTGGCCTTAAGAATTGTGCAAGTTCCGGAGTTCTTATCAATGGGCTTATTCTTAGGTTTGATTCCGCTATTTGCGTTTAACTTTGCTAGTCAAAATATGGCGAGACTTAAATCAACAATTAAACATGCTTTTGCCTATATCGGAGGTATTGCTTTTGTCTTTGTAGGTCTAGTGTTTCTGTTTAGAGGAACGATCCTGCACTTCTTCTCTAATGACCCTTCAGTGTTAAGTATGGGAACTTATATTTTGGTAGCCATGCTGATTTCTGCTTTATTTAATGGATTTACAGGTTTGTTTATGAGTATTTTTCAAGCGACAGGACAGGGAGTACCAACCAACATTATGGCCATCACACAAGGCGTATTGTTTATCCCTATGATTATCGTGTTACATTCTGTTTTTGGACTTCATGGCGTGATCTGGTCAATGACCATAACAGAAGTTATAACGAGCTTAATGGGCGTCATCTTGTTTGTGATTTTTAGTAAGAAGCTGAAAAGCACGGGTGGGGATGGAAAAGGTGTTGTAGAGGTTGCGTCCGTGTAAAACGATCTTTACTTTACGTGGAAAAATAGAAATGTAGTGGATGGCGGGAGCTTGGCTCGCGCTTTTTTTGCAAATATAAGAAAATATAAGTTTTACAATATACTTTATGTCTTATATTTCTCGCATAAACGCCTTTGGCGTCCTTATAAGGACGCCAAAGGCGTTTATGCTTGGTTGTCTAGAAAACTTCGCAACTAAAGGATCGGTAAAATTAGTTCCAAAATGAACAATTCTAGTTCTTATGATTACGGCTTACTTTTTCTACAATTATGGATAAGTAAAGGAGGAGAACTATGATACGAAAATTTCATCTTAAAATGGATACGCGCGAAGCAATCGCTGGGTATTTATTCGTCGCTCCACTGATGTTGGGGCTGATCATCTTGACGTTGATCCCAGTGCTGGGCTCACTGCTGTTAAGCTTCACGAACTGGAACTTTGTGGCTGGGTTAGGGGGGATTAAGTTCGCGGGCATGGATAATTTCATAAGGCTGTTTCATGATGATGCTTTTATGAAAAGCTTGCTGAACAATCTGCTCTTTATTATCACAGTACCGGTTACGATCATCGTTGCTCTGCTGTTAGCGATCCTGATTGATAAACAGGTGTTCCTGAAGGACTTGTTTAAAGTGATTTACTTCCTACCCTACATCTCCAGTGTAGTTGCCATCGCTATGGTTTGGCAGGTAATGTTTCATCCCTCATTAGGACCTGTCAATCAATTCCTGATGTCACTGGGGTGGAGTAATCCGCCAAAATGGTTAGCTGATATCCATTATGCTTTGCCGTCGCTTATGTTGATCCAGATTTGGATTCAGCTCGGTTACAACATTATTATTTTTATCGCTGGGTTACAGAGTATTCCGAAGGACCTTTATGAAGCAGCTGATATTGATGGGGCTAATAGCTGGCGGAAATTCCGCAATATCACGGTTCCCTGCATTTCGCCAACTACCTTTTTCCTGCTGGTTACAGGGGTCATTGGTTCATTTAAAATATTCGATCTGATTCAAGTACTGACACAGGGTGGACCGGCCAACTCCACGACCGTTATCGTTTATGAGCTATATGACACCGCCTTCAATCAATTGAAGACTGGTTATGCCTCTAGCATGGCACTTGTACTGTTCCTCATCTGCCTAATCATTACAGCCCTGCAGATGTTAGCGCAAAAAAAATGGGTCAATTATTAAAGGCAGAAAGGAGAAATTACAGTGAGAAAAGAGCTTCTATCCAGAACCATCTGGACAATCGCAATGGGCCTGCTAGGCATCGCATTTCTTTTACCATTTCTATGGATGTTGTCCACTTCCTTTAAACTGGAGAAAGATGTGTTTGATTTTCCGATACAATGGCTGCCACAGCAGTGGAACCTCATTGAAAATTATAAACAGGTTTGGTCGGGTGACTTCGCTCGCTATTATGGAAATTCCATTTATATTACGCTAGCCACGACTATAATTAATGTGCTGATATGCGCACTGGCTGCTTATGGGTTCTCCAAGCTGCGTTTTCCGGGTAGAGATGCGATGTTTGTAGTTGTATTGGCCCTTTACATGGTTCCTCCGCAGGCTTCGCTGGTTCCACAGTTTCTACTATTTAACTGGCTGAATCTGATTGATACGCATTTAGGATTGATCTTAATTAACAGCTTTAGTATTATCGGTGCGTTTATGCTCAAGCAATTTTTTATGGGGGTAAACAACGAGTATCTTGAATCGGCGCGGATGGATGGAGCAGGTCATTTTCGTTCTTTTCTACAAATTGCATTTCCGCTGATCCGTCCCGCTGTAGCTACTTATGCTATTCTGCGTTTTATCTGGACCTGGAACGACTATCAGTACCCACTCATTTTTTTGAAATCTAAAGAGCTGTTTACTATTCAGTTAGGTATTCGGTTGTTTGGGGACCAATACGGGGATGTTTATTCCCTCATGATGGCTGGTGCGGTATCTGCAATTCTGCCACTGCTGATTATTTTTGCTCTCGGTCAGAAGCAGGTTATTGAGGGAATTGCCCTCGGAGGCGTGAAAGGATAATAAAAGTCAAAATAGTTTCTCTTCGGTAGAATATGAGAACTTTCCTCGTCTATCCTGCATGTTAGGATGTTCTTGTAAGCAGTTACATAGCTTTGGCTGTAAAGCGAGGTATACCCAACACATTTATAGGAGGGTCTATATGAAAAAGAAATTATTATCCGTGCTTATGATCACATCTATGGCGTTGTCATTGGCCGCTTGCGGTGGAAATGCGAAAACAAATAATGCAGGAGCAACAGATGCGCCTGATGCTGGTGGAAATAAGGAGCCTGCAGCAGAGAAGGTTACGCTGAAGCTGAGTACCTGGCAGACGGAAGCTAAAGCGAAGTGGAGTACGATTATCGCAGAGTTTGAGAAGGCGCATCCCGACATTCATGTAGAAGTGGATCTACTGAATGAAAAAGGCGATTCAGTAGCCTCTATGCAGAAACTGGATTTGATGGCCGCTGCAAGTGACCCGCTGGATATTGTCGAACTGCCGTATACCAACTATTCGCAGCGAGCAGATATCGGTGTGTTAGCGCCGATGGACGAATATATTCAGAAAGAAGGGTATAAGCTCTCCGATGAATATCTAGTGGACACTACGGTCAATGGCAAAGTCTATGCGTTACCGTCATCTATGCAGCGCTGGTTCGTGCTTCTTAACAAAGAAATGCTAGATGAGGCTGGTCTGCCGGTACCGACCGACTGGACTTGGGCGGATTTCGAAGAGTATGCCAAGAAATTGACCAAAGGTGAGGGCGCAACGAAGCGTTTTGGCGCATATCTGCACAATTGGCCAGATTATTTCCAACTCCAGCTGATGAGTAAACCTGAGGATAATACTTTTCTGAAATCTGACGGAACCTCCAATGCCCTGGACCCGCAATTTAAGGCTAATCTGCAGATGATGAAGAAAATGATGTACGAAGATAAGAGTGCTACTCCTTACGAGGATATTATTTCGCAGAAGCTTGCCTACCGGAATCAGTATTTTAATGGTTTAGCAGCGATGCTTCCGATGGGTGACTGGATGGTTGCGGAATCGGGTGGAACGGATGCCATTCCAGCAACCTTCGTTACCGCGTTTGCGCCGATCCCTCGACTGGATAGTGAGAGCAAACATTACTCACCTGTTCAGCCAACCTATATGGGGATCGCTGCTAAATCCAAGCATAAGGAAGCTGCTTACACCTTTGTACGCTGGTATACCTCAGAAGGACTGGAAATTGGCGGACGTGTCTTCTCTGGCTGGGCGAAATCGGATACGAACAAATTGGTGGATACGATTGTGAGTGGTTCTAAGGATCCATCTATGATTGATGTTGATTCCCTGAAATATACGATGGAGAATTCGGCACCTGGTGCGACGCAAGTTCCGGCTAAATATGCGGATGAAGCTAAGAACAACGTTATTCCAGAAGCGGAAATGTATCTCCTTGGCCAACAGGATCTGGATGTCACCGTTACCAATATCGATAAGAAAATTTCGGAAGTCGTTCAGAACAACAGCGGAAAGTAGGCGGAGACTGATTGTACGCTTCCCCAAGGGGGCTTATAATGTGGGGGCAGGAAAGCATTTCTGCCTCCTGCTCCAAATTTAAAACAGATATGGGGCCTGTCATCCGTGTTTAGAAAGCATCAATCACTTCGAATGAAACTTGTCTGGTCTTCAATGATTTGCGTACTGATCCCGCTAGTCTGCATTTACATGGTTACAGATTATTTAACCCGGGATCTGATTCTGGAGAAGGCCGTTGGCAGCGCAAGAGAATCTCTCAATGCGTCCAGTGCCAATATGAATGCCATTTTTGAACAAACGCTGGAGCAGTCCAATTTTGTGCTTCAGAACAGCGAAATCAGGCAGATGATGTCTGCTGTTCCAGAGTCGCTGCATTCAGCGAAAGAGATCATCCAGTATAACCGTATGTCGCGGATGCTGGATGATATGTTCGTTCTTTCAGAGTATTTGAAAGTGACACTGATCGGTAAGAATGGATTTATTTATACGAGTTATCCTTATAGCGACTTTAATCCGAAAACCTTTTATAGCGAGCGTTGGATGTCACTATTGAAACAAACTCAGCCGATTTCGACTTTCTGGAGAGCGGAGCACGACACCTACTACAACTATTCTGATAAGGGCTCAGCCAATTGGGTAACTATTGCGAGACCTATACAATCGACCTCCAGCAGCACGATCGGATATATGATTATCAACATCAATGAGCGTAAACTCCGCCCTTATCTGAACAATGACAATGGCAAAGAGATGATGCTTTTGGATGACAAGGGAACTGTAGTCTCACATGCTGATCCAGCCCGAATTGGTGAAACAATGACGTGGTGGAAAAAGGAAGGTCGGCTTGATACTGTCGAGATCAGTGGGGAGAAATTTTTGTATGTTGACCAGGAGCTGAGCAGCAACAGATGGCAGATGGTGAGCATTATCCCTATGAAGGCGGCATTGTCAAAGAATAAACAGATTTTATTTATCAGCTTAGCCGTGCAAATTCTATTCTTTACCTTCTTTTCCGTTCTCTTAACCGTTCTAATCTCTAAGCTGACTCAGCCCATCGTGAAATTAAGTGCTTTTGTAAAGCGAATAGGTCGTGGTCAATTGGACGAACGTTCGCTAATCCGTGGGAATAATGAGGCGGCTCAACTGGCTCGTACCATCGACCAAATGCTAGATCGAATCGAGTCGATGATTGAACAAATCACCTATGAGCAAACAGGAAAAAGAAAAGCTGAACTGGAAATGCTGCAGGCACAGATCAATCCGCACTTTATGTTTAATCTGTTGAATTCGATCCGGTTAAATATTCTGATGCAAGGAGACAAGGAGAACGCCGAGTTGATTGGTTCGTTGTCGTCTTTGCTCCGTATGACCTTTAACAGAGACAATGAGTTTATCCCGCTTCGTGAGGAGACAGATACGATATCTCATTATGTGACTTTGATGAATTTTCGTCATGCCAATCAGGTCAGGCTGGAAATGAATTTAGCAGACGGAACTGCTGAAGCACTGGTGCCTCGGTTTATGATTCAGCCTATGATCGAAAATGCCATCATCCATGGTTTCGAGCAGTTTGGTGGTGAGATCTTTATTGAAGCTCGTATTATTGCAACTACAGGAACCTTGGTTATCACCATTAAGGATAATGGTATCGGAATGTCACAGGAGAATTTAAAAAGACTTCGTGAAACCGCATACAGTAGTGAGCAAATTGCAGAAGAGGACAGAAAAGGATTCTCCGGCATAGGCTTACGTAATGTGGCCCAACGCCTCAGTATGATTTATGGTGCTTCATTTAAGTTGAATATATCAAGCGAACCTGATGTGGGTACGGAGATTTGTTTGGAGTTTCCACTGAACTACGGAAAGGTGGGTATAGAGAATGCTGACGGCAATTTTGGTGGATGATGACTATCCGGTTATCCGTTATTTGTCGCAAGCCGTGTCATGGAGTGAGCTCGGGATTGAACTCACCGGATGTTATTATAGCGGTCTTGAGGCTTGGGAAAAAGCACGGCAGAATCCACCGGATCTGATTATCACCGATATTGGCATGCCTAAGATGAACGGACTGGAGATGCTTGAGAAATTCAGAGCGATGAAGCCCGGAATTCGTGCGATTATTCTGTCCTGCCACAACGAGTTCAAATACGCTCAGCAGGCGCTGAAATTAAACGTAGGAGAATATATTTTAAAAGAATCACTGAATATCGAGCAGCTGGAACATGCACTCAGAACACTTGTGAAGGAAGTGGGTCTGAACAGGCAGCAGCATACCGAGATGCAGGTATATAAGCAAAAGCAATCACAAAACCGTGCTGCGCTAAAAGAAAAGTTTCTAAAAGATACGTTATACCAATCTTGGGACAAGGTAGCTTGGATCGAGCAAGCCCGGTCAAACGGAATTATGATCCATGCCAAGACCTACATTCCAATGCTTATAGTGATTGACCGTCCAGAGGAAGCCTCACGGGTGCGGCGTATGAGTGAATATACGATTTCTTTTGCCGTCGAGAATATTATGCAGGAAGTGCTTGAGGCTGATCACAGTTTATTTATTTCGAGATACAGCCATAAGGAGATTGTTATTCTTTTCTGCAGCGATCAGTCTTCCAGAGACCACCAAGCGATCTATCATTCCATTCAAAATGCAGCCTCTGCGGTACAGAAATATCTCAAGCTGTCTGTCTCCTGCATATTTGGTGCTGAGGCACGCAGTCCTGAGGAAATTCGCGGAACACTGCAGCGGATGTTAAAGGAGAAGATCCAGCGGTTTTATTTTCAAGCAGCGGGCATCCACCGTTTTGAAGAGATTAGCTTTTCGCGGGATGATATTTATGCCGAATATGGAAGTCTGTACGCTGTTATTAATGATGATATTGCCCTGAATAGGGAAACAGAGCTTCATGTTCATGTAAAGGAATGGCGAGAATGGGTGGCAACGCAAAAGTTTCATCCAAATGAAGTTAAGGAATGTGTTCTCCGGTTGCTGATGGACTTGCAATTGAAGACGAAACAGCTGCTGCAGTCTCCATTGCCTATGGCGGAAGAAAAGCTGTTTAGCGTGGTGAGTGACATTGATACCCTCGAGCATTTGGAAGAGTGGTTAGTTCAGTACTTGGAAGAATTAGCGCGGAAAATAAGTATATTCTCTATTAAGTCCAAACGGAGCGAGGTTATTAAAGCCCAGCAGTTCGTGATCAGTCATGTAACGGAGAAAATAACGCTGGAGGATATGGCTGGACGCCTGAACTTGAATGCCAGCTATTTCAGCCGCTTGTTCAAACGGGAAACAAACCAGAATTTCATCGAATACGTAAATATGCTAAAGCTTCAGAAGGCAAAAGAGCTGCTTAATCAGTCTGGAAAGACTGTGGAAGAGATCTCCGAGTATCTGGGCTATGCCAACAAAAGTTATTTTATCAAGCTGTTTAAACGGGAAATGGGCATGAGGCCTAGTGAATATGCGGCTTGGCATTAAGTTTGGATTGGAGGAACCATTACTGTGGAACTGAAGGGTACTAAAAATGAATTACAAATGTTCTTAAATGACCTATATGCTCCGCTGGAGAGTCGATTTACTTCTGGATGTGCAGGAATCGATATGGGAGCTACAGGATCAATATACAATGAAGCTACCGCACTTATGGAAGCCTTCGCTCGTCCGTTATGGGGGCTTGTTCCCCATGCCAGCGGGGGAGGGGAGAGTGCGCTTTGGCCGAAGTTCCTCGAGGGGATCGTCAATGGGACTGACCCTGAGCATGAAGAATACTGGGGTGAATTCTCGACTAAAGACCAGCGCATGGTGGAACAGGCTGTATTGGGACTGGGGCTTGCTCTTGCGCCGCATAAGCTGTGGGAGCCACTGAGTGATGTTCAGAAAATGCAGGTATATAACTGGTTGAACCAGATCAATCATGTGGATCGTTCGAACCCGAATAACTGGCTGATGTTCACGGTTCTTTTGAATGTGGGCTTTAAGAAAGTCGGATTGCCCTACGATCAAGAGATAATGAATCATTATTTGGAGAAGATTGATACCTACTACTTGAGTGATGGCTGGTATTCCGACGGGCTGACCGATCAGAGAGACTATTATATTGCTTTTGCTATGCATTATTATACGCTGATATATGCTAAATTGATGGCGGATGATGATCCTCAGAGGGCTGCAGTTTACCGGGAAAGATCCGCGCAATTTGCCAAAGATTTTATGTATTGGTTTGCTGAGGACGGAAGTGCGATTCCTTTCGGACGTAGTCTGACCTATCGTTTTGCGCAGGTCTCTTTCTGGAGTGCGCTGGTGTATGCTGAGGTCCTTCCTTTTTCATATGGCGTTCTCAAAGGAATTATAATGCGACATTTTCGTTGGTGGTTTGAGAAGCCTATTATGGGAATAGACGGATTACTAGGTATCGGATATGCGTACCCGAATCTGGTAATGACGGAGAACTACAATGCCCCCGGATCACCGTATTGGGCCTTTAAAGCTATGCTTATTCTTGCCTTACCGGACGATCATCCTTTTTGGCAAGCGGAAGAAGAACCACTGCCTGTATTGAAAGATCAACTGCCGCTTCAAGAGGCGCGTATGCTGGTGAGTCGTCCAGAAGGAAATAAGCATGTTATTGCCTATACCTCTGGTCAGATGGCTAACTTTGATATGGCCCATAGCGCAGCTAAATATTCCAAGTTTGCTTACTCCACGCTGTTCGGATTCAGTGTGCCGAAGGCGGGTTATGGCTTAGTTCAAGGCGCTTACGACTCTACATTAGCATTGTGTGAATGCGATGAACATTACCGGGTACGCAGATTCTGCGAGACGTGGGAAATTGGAGAGAATTATGTATATTCACGCTGGCATCCCTGGAGCGATGTACATGTGAAGACATGGATTATTCCAGCGGGTCTGTGGCATGTCCGTATTCACAGCATTCACAGCGCCCGGTGTCTCGACGTAGCGGAGGGTGGATTTGCCATTGGCCAGTCTGCTGGTTTCTCACGCAGTGATCGGGAAACCATTCATGTATCTAACACTGCTGTCTCGGTGCAATTGCCTTGGGGAATCAGTGCCATACATATGCTAAACGGTTTTGACCGGGGAGAATGCGTGCTACCCGAACCGAATACTAATCTGCTGAAGCCTCGGACGTTTCTTCCGAGCTTGATCTCCAGATTGGAGCCGGGAGATCATGTATTAATATCTGCAGTCTTCGGAGCTACGAATACCCCAGAGAACCAGGAGAGTCTGTCATCACCGCCGATTATTCAGCGGCAGTCGGACGGAAGGATTGTTATCTACGATCCTCGTAACCAAGCAGTACTTCATACGGTTGATTTATCGGAAAGGAGAGACAAAGATGTGGACAACGGCAATTGAGGATGCTATTCGCAAGATCGAGAGTAATATCGCGGGCCATCCGGGCAAACTGCCTCATATCGCTGAGGGGCAACAATACGAATGGGGAGACAATGACGATTGGATAGAGGGATTCTATGTTGGTATGATGTGGCTTGCTTATGAATATAGCAAAGATTCATTCTATAAGGAGGCGGCAGCTTCTTGGTTAGGAGACTTTAAGCATCGTCTGGATCATCACATCGCCCTGGACCATCATGATATTGGCTTTTTGTACTCACTGACTGCAGTAGCAGAGTGGAAAATAACAGGCAGCGAAGAAGCCCGAGCTGTCGGTCTACAGGCTGCGGATACACTATGCAAGCGCTGGCGTGAAAACGCTGGAATCCTCCAGGCCTGGGGTTTAGAGAGTGACCCCGAGAATGCGGGACGTATCATTATTGACTGCTTGATGAATTTGCCTCTGCTGTTCTGGGCTGCGGAGGAAACGGGGGACAATCGCTATTATGATATAGCACTCGAACATGCGTTAAAGAGCCGGAAATTTCTTGTGCGTGGGGATGCTTCCTCTTATCATACTTTTTACTTTGATCCAGCTACAGGAAGTGCAATTCGTGGAGGAACACATCAAGGCTATGAGGATGGATCGACCTGGACACGTGGTCAAGCGTGGGGAATATACGGATTTGCCCTGGCTTATCGTTATACACGAGAGGAAGACTTTCTTAATACCTCTAAAAGTCTGGCTCATTACTTTATCAGCCATCTTCCAGAGGATAGTGTGGCGTATTGGGATTTTGATGTGCCGATGGAAGCGAGTACCCCTCGCGACAGCTCGGCTTCAGCCATTGCGTCTTCCGGTCTTTTGGAGCTGCTGGATCTTCTGGACGCAGATGACCCGGATCGTGCTATTTATGAAGCAGCCTTACTCCGCAGCATGAAATCCTTAGCGGAACATTATGCGACATCCGGAAATCCGGAGGCGGAGGGGCTTCTAAAGCATGGTTCCTATCATGTGAGAGGTGGACGTGTGCCTGATGGCCATATGATTTGGGGAGACTATTATTATTTGGAAGCGCTGATCCGCATGCAGACCGGAATCCGAGGATATTGGTAGTAGGATGAATGGAACAACGGTCCATTCACGTAGTGACCACAACGAGCGTCAACATACATCCTAATCTGAAAGTAAAGGGAGAGTTCCACAGCCATTTCATGGCTTGTGGGACCCTCCCTTTTTGTGATGTGCGTGTATTTATTCTCCATACAACATTCCTGTCTATATGAACTGATTATGTATTTGGATGTTGTGTGGATTCCCGAATGATCAGATGGGTAGGAAGGAGAACTTCTATAAAAGGCTCCTCGGGATGATCAATGCGCCAGAAGAGTTGTTCTATAGCTTTTCGTCCAAAGTAAGACAAATCTACATCCATCGTTGTAGTCAAAGGAGTTGTTATCCGCGATAACTGTCCATTATCAAAGCTCACAATAGATACATCTTGGGGGATCTGATACCCAAGCTTGTACATCACGGAATTGATCAAGAACCCAAAGCCGTCATTGACACAGAACCAAGCCGTAGGCTGCTTATCCAACTTTTGTACAGCGTTGAACACATCATCCATTTCTTCAATGGCACGATCGAACACCCATATTGGGTTGTATTCAATGGCAGATTGGTATAGAGCCAGGCGATAACCTTCTAAACGCTCGTAATAGCTTGGTGAGAATTGAATATTGCCGATGAAGCCAATACGGGTATGTCCCAATTCAATTAAATGCTGCACCGCTGTATAAGCGGCATAACGATTATTGGTGAGAATACTATCGGCCTTAAGATCAGGGTGATGGTGATCAATTAATACGGTGGGAATCCCTGTGCCCGTCACTGCTTGAATATATGGGGTCGTAATATGGGACAGAATCAAGATTCCTTCTACGGAAGGATCAAATAATATAGGAGGCAAAATCAATTGTTCGGAAGCGTGATGATCAATAGATTGAATAACCATACGCTTATTTCGCTTCGCTGCTTCCTTCTCAATACTCAAATAAATTTCTCCAAAAAAGTTACGTTTGGAAAATGCGAATTCTGATGCCAAAATGACAAAGGTTCCAGCTTCTTCTTCTGTGCTTTTGCGCCCTCGCGAATAGGTGTAACCCATTTCATTCGCAGTATCGATAATTAACTGTCTCGTTTCCTCACTCACACCGTCTTTACCGGACAGAGCCTGAGAAACAGAGTTCTTCGATATATTCAATCGATCGGCGATATCTTGCATTGTTACCTTCACCTTCATGCGAAGATACGTCCTTTCTAATTAGAAGTGTAATGAATATTCTTCCATACTGTCTCTCATAATACTAAAGATTATGCTGTAAAACTACATTACAACTATAAATTATTTTAACATTACAAATCATTCAAGTAAAGTTAATTTGTAATGTGATTAATTGTGTCTTTTTCATTAATACTCGAATAACAGGTTGACATTTTCGCTAAAAACTATAATAATAGCAATTGTAACGCTTACAAAGCTGCTTACAGGTATATATTTATCTAATTTTGTAACGTTACAAAATTATATCTAGGAATTACAAAATGCTGCACTGATGTGCATCGATACTCAGGGAGGGTTTATTTTATGAAGAAGAAGCTTTCAGTAATGCTTGCACTTACGCTTGTATTCACGATTCTTGCCGGTTGTGGATCAAAGAGCAGTAATTCAGGCACTTCAGCAGATGGAGTAACAACTATTGAGTTCTGGGCTGCACCTAACCCGACTCAACAAGCATATTGGCAGAAAATCGCCAAAGAGTATGAGACTGTTAACCCTAAGGTGAAAATTAACGTAAGTGCGATCAAGGAGTCCCCTACTTCTGAGGCAAGTATTCAAGCCGCAATCGCGGGTGGAAGCGCTCCGACGATGACTGAGAACATTAGCCGTGGTTTTGCAGCACAACTTGCAAACAGTAAAGCGTTAGTTCCATTGGATACGATTGCTGGCTTCAATGATATTGTGACAAAACGTAATATGACCAAAACGATTGAGCCTTGGGAATTTGCCGATGGCCATCAATATGTTCTTCCAATCTACTCCAATGCAATGTTGTTCGGATGGAGAACGGATATTTTGAGAGAAGCTGGTGTGAACGAAGTTCCAAGAACATACAGTGAAGTGATTGAGGCAACGAAAAAATTAAAAGCAAAATACCCGGATAAATATCTTTGGGCGAAACCTGACTTAGCAGACCCTACCTCTTGGAAAAGATGGTTCGACTTCTTTATGCTGTACAATGCAGCTTCAGATGGCAACAAATTCATTGAAGGCAGCCAATTTGTTGGCGATGAAAAAGCTGGTGTAGACGTTCTTACTTTCGTGGACAATCTTCGTAAGGAGAAAGGGCTGTTGTCTCAGAATGTAACAGAACCTTTTGAAAATGGAGTGGGCGTATTTACGGATGTAGGACCTTGGACATTCAGCACATGGGCTGAGAAATATCCAGAGCTACAGTACAAGGAGAACTTTGAAGTAACATTGCCTCCTGTTCCTGACGGTATGGATCCAGCGAATGCAAAAACATTTGCGGATGCTAAAGGAATTGTTATCTATGCATCGGCAAGTCCAGAGCAACAAGCTGCTGCAATAGAATTCATCAAGTGGGTATATTCGGATGACAAAAACGATGTTGCCTTTTTCCAAGAAACAAACTTGCCTCCAGCACGTGATGATGTAGGTACAAATGAAGTGTTTAAACCAGTATTTGAAAAAACGCCTGTATTGCAAGAGTATGCAAAAGCAATCCCGAATGCTGTTCCATCCATGGACAATCCGAAATTCAACGAATTGCAAACCTTTATTGGTCAAGAGGCCTTTAACAAAATCGTTCGTGGTGAGATTGATCCAAAAACGGGTTGGGACAATATGAAGAAGGCGATTGAAGGGGAACTTCAATAATGATTGAAAAAAATAATAATCGGTTAGGCTGGCTTTTTGCCAGCCCTTACCTTATTTTTTCGACTGTGTTTTTCTTGGGCCCGCTTATTTGGTCTCTATATTTGTCTTTTACTAACTGGGACTTGATTTCACCGACTTATGATTTTGTAGGATTCAAGAATTTTACCAAAGCATTAGGCACACCAGGGGTAAGATCGGCATTTTGGGTAACGTACAAATTTATGATCGTATTTGTACCGATTGTCACAGCCATGTCGCTTTTTGTAGCGGTAATTGTAAAAGGCTTACCTAAATTAAAAACCGTATTTCTTATTGGATTCTTCTTGCCTTACCTATCCTCAGGGGTTGTTGCATCCCTTATTGTTAAAGGCTTTTTGTCACATACAAGTCCTGTTCAGACGTTTCTAAGGGATCGGTTAGGGCTTGATATTGACTGGCTCGGGGGATCTTTCTCGGCATTGTTCGTCGTTGCGATGATTATGGCTTGGAAATTTACAGGTTACTATGCGTTAATTCTTACTTCAGGTTTAGAGAGCATTGATCAGGAAGTATATGAAGCAGCGGCAATTGATGGCGTGAAGGACAGCCAAAGGTTCTGGAAAATTACCTTGCCTTTGCTTTACCCTGCGATTTATACAACCTTAATTTTATCCTTTGGTGCAACATTCGGTATCTTTACTGAGGTCTACCAATTAACAGGCGGCGGACCGAACTATGCAACGAATACATGGCAAATGGAAATATACAGTCAGGCATTTAAGAACCTGCAGGCAGGTTACGCATCAGCTATCGCGATTATGGCTGCGGTTGCGACATTTATATCTATATTCGTAATCCGAAAAATTCTGGAAATGTGGGGTAAGCGCAATGGTTGGGTCTAATTCAAACATCAAGCTCCGGCTGTCGATCCGCTATCTGATTGCGATCGTACTGCTCGTGATTATGGTATTCCCCTATTTATATATGGTATTGAACTCACTTGCAGATTGGTCACAGGTAGACCGGAAGCTGATACCGACGAAATTTACGCTGCGCTCGTATCAATGGCTCTTTACAGGTGGTGAGACCGGGATTACAAGACCATGGATTCACGCCTTCTTTAACAGTGTGTTCGTTTCCCTGGTATCTACAGCCTTAATGATGATGTTCGCGATTATGGTCGCTTATGCGTTGGCGAAGCTGAAATTCCGCGGGAGAGACTCTATTAACAACTTTGTGTTGTTTCATATGTTCTTTCCGGCAATCATTCTGATCATCCCTAACTTTTTGATTATTCAAAAAGTAGGACTGTTCGATACGTATTGGGCGCTCATTATTCCCAAGGCGATGAGTTTATGGGGGATCTTCATGTACACCAACTTCTTTAAGGCGGTACCCGACGCTTTCATTGAAGCTGCCAAGCTGGATGGGGCATCCGATTTCAAAATCCTGTATAAGATTATGATGCCGATGTCGAAGTCCATTACGACCGTTGTATTCCTATTCCTGCTAATGGAACGCTGGACAGAGCTCCTATGGGATATGATCGTCGTCCGAAGTGACGGCATGTTAACATTGAACGTTTTATTATCTCAGATGTTCGGTCCGTATCAATCGTATCCGGGTCCGATGTATGCCGGTGCAGTGATGCTCACCTTGCCAATCATTATTTTGTTCATTATTTTCGGCAAGAAGTTCCAGGAAGGCATGCAATTTAACTTGAAATAGGTCTGCACAGGAGGGGTTATCGGTTGGAACAGCCGTGGTGGAAAGGGACGGTATTCTATGAAGTGTATATGCCAAGCTTCTGTGATAGTAACGGGGATGGGATTGGTGATTTCGGCGGTCTTACTTCCAAGCTGGATTATTTGCGGGAACTTGGCATCGGAGGAATTTGGCTAACGCCGTTCTATAAGTCTCCAAAAGTAGATAACGGGTATGACATTGCAGATTATTGTCAGATTGATCCAGACTTTGGAACGATGGAAGATTTTGAACGGTTTATTCAGGAAGCGAGGGCTCGAGGGATCAGAGTGATTGCCGATCTTGTCCTGAATCATACGTCTTCAGAGCATGCATGGTTCAAGGAATCCCGATCCTCAAGGACGAACCCGAAGCGGGATTGGTACATTTGGAAGGATGCTGTGAACGGCGGCGTACCTAATAACTGGGAATCATTTTTTGGTGGAACCGCGTGGGAATGGGATGCTGCAACAGAACAGTATTACTATCATGGGTTTGCGAAAGAACAGGTCGATTTGAACTGGGCGAATCCCGAAGTTAAAGAAGCGATGAAGGATGTTATGGCTTATTGGCTGGGCAAAGGCGTAAGTGGCTTCCGGTTAGATGTTATCAACTTCTTATCGGTGTCCGATCAATTCCCGGATAACCCGATGGATGAAGTAACGGGTGAGCAGAAGCATGTACATGATCAGAATCAAGATGGAATTATGGATGCCATCGAGGAGATTAGCAGGTTTGTTCATGCGCATAGCGGAATGTTCATGGTAGGTGAAGTCGGCTCTGAAGATATGGATATGCTGAAGCGTTACAGCGGAACGGGTAAGTTTGATGTGGTCTTTAACTTTAATCTGGGAAGCCAGAAGGAATTTAGTCCAGAGAATTTGTTCGCCGAGCTTAAGACGATGGAGAAGGTGCACCGTGCAGATCAGGTTCCAACGTTATTCTTCGGTAGTCATGATATGGACCGCGTAATTTCGCGTTTTGGTGAAGGGGACGCGGAGATTGAGGAAGAACGGGCCCGCCTTATGGCAACGCTGGCCTTGACCGCAAAAGGGGTACCTTTCTTATATTTCGGTGAAGAGATTGGGATGCGGAATTTCGTAGCCCATAAGCTGGAAGATATGCGGGACATCCAAGGATTGAAGGCATATGAAATCGCACTACAGCGGGGGATAACCCGGGCGGAAGCCCTGAAAATTGCGAATGCAAAGGGAAGAGATGCGTCTCGCTCACCAATGCAATGGAACGCAAGTCCACATGGCGGGTTTACGTCAGGAACACCATGGATTGGCATGGGCCCAAATTATCAGCAATTAAACGTGGAGTCCGAATGCAATCAACCGAATTCATTATTACATTATTATAAAAAGCTTCTCCACTTGCGCAATACACAGGATGTATTTCAATTCGGGGATTATGACGTGCTGGAACGCAGAGGCAATCTTATTTTATATGTAAGAACATTGAAAGAAACCAATACCAGAGCGCTCGTAGCCTTGAATTACGATAATCAGAGCATACAGATTGATCCTAGTGAGCTGCTGGATGGGCAAGCAACTAATATATTATCAAGCCGCCGAGACATAGTGAGCGGTACAGACTTGGTAACTCTGTTGCCGAATGAAGCCGCAATATGGATGCGTGCGCCGCTATTATTTGACTAGAGAGGAATTTTATTATTATGAAACTGCTCAAGAATGCTGTGAAGACATGTGAACAACTGCTCATGGAATACGCGATGAAAGACGTATCCGTAACCAATACACAGAAATTAACATTCACAGGTGTAGATCATAAAGATGTCTACAATATTACAGCTCCATTCCAAGATGAGGGTGAGTGGGTGATTGCGGGTCGGGTTGAATCCCGTGACAGCGAGCATTCCGATGTCGTTTTTTTTGTCGAACGTGATGGAAAATGGGTACCCCGTGAAGGAGCGCCTACTCTTGAACTTCAAGATCCTTTTTTCACGAAAATTAATGGCGAATTGATAGTTGGAGGCGTTCAAATTTATCCACATCCGGTAAAGGCTGATGCCTTAATGTGGCGTACAGTATTCTACCGCGGGAAGAACATCGCGAGCTTAGAACCATTCTTTAAAGGACCGGATGGGATGAAAGATCTGCGCCTAGTGGATCTGAAAGATAGCATCGGAGTACTGACCCGCCCTCAAGGAGATAAAGGAGGACGCGGTAAAATCGGCTTTACCCGCATTGCATCGTTAGAAGCGTTATCTATTCCATTGATCGAAGAAACACCGTTATTGGATGGACAGTTTGTTGATGAAGAGTGGGGCGGTGCGAACGAAGCACACTTGCTAAAGAACGGACTGCTCGGTGTTCTTGGGCATATCGCATATTTTGATGATTCGGGCGATCGTCACTATTACCCGATGGTATTCGCTATCGATCCGGCAACAGGTGAGTACTCGGATATTCAATTAATCGCTGTACGCAATCAGTTCTTGCCAGGCGTTGCCAAACGTTCTGATTTGGAGGATGTCGTGTTCAGCGGCGGGCTCGTACGTCATGAGGACGGTACAGCTAATATATATGCAGGAATCAGCGATGCGGAAGCACAACGAGCAACAATCCCTGATCCTTTTGCTCAATTTGAAATTTTATAAGTATGAAATCCATTTGGTTAAGGGAGTTATTACAACATGAAAATCTATCGTTATGAACAAAATCCACTGATTACACCGGCGGACGTTAAGCCGTATCACGATGACTTTGAAGTGATTGGTGCATTTAATGCCGGTATTGCTAGCTATAATGGTGAAATATTAATGTTTCTCCGTGTAGCAGAACGCCCAATTAGCAAGGATCCAAAAATTGTGAAAGCTCCGATTTATAATCCGGAGACCAATGAATTGGATATTTTGGATCTGAATACAGATGATGAGCGCTTCGACTTCTCTGATCCGCGTGTGATTAAGAATAAATCCGCTAGTGCTACATTTCAGTACTTGACTTCATTATCTTATATCCGAATCGCTCGAAGTAAGGATGGACATCATTTTACGGTGGATGAGAAGCCATTTGTGTACCCTTCCAATTCACTGGAGACCTTCGGGGTAGAAGATCCTCGGGTAACCCAAATTGGGGATACCTACTATATTTATTTCTCGGCAGTCTCCCCTGTGGGCGTTGGAGAATCGCTGGTATCAACTAAAGATTTCGTGAATGTAACTCACCACGGCATGATCTTTGGGCCGGATAATAAAGACGTATTGATTTTCCCAGAGAAAATTAACGGCAAATATTATGCATTGCACCGTCCAACAACGAAAAGTACGGGAGATCCGGAAATATGGATCGCAGAATCGGACAACTTATTATATTGGGGTAACCATAAGCATCTGATCGGTTTGCGTGAGGGGATGTGGGATAGCGGCCGGATTGGCGGCGGTGCGGTTCCATTCAAGACCGAGAAAGGCTGGCTGGAGCTGTATCATGGAGCCACGCTGGAACATCGTTATTGCATGGGAGCAGTTTTGTTAGATCTAAATGACCCCTCGAAGGTGATTGCGCGCTCCAATGCTCCTATCATGGAGCCGGAAGCGGATTATGAGAAAAACGGATTCTTCGGCGATGTTGTATTCTCTTGCGGTGCACTCGTGGAAGGCGATGTTGTTAAAATGTATTACGGAGTCGCGGATACATCAATGGCTTGCGCAGAACTTAGTGTACAAGAAATTTTAGATAGCTTGATATACGTATAACAATAAACGTCAAAACCGAAGTGGTTTTGGCGTTTTAATTTGGGAGAGAGGATGAAGAAAATGAACATTAAATTAACTGAAAACTGGAAACTTCGTGATTTTCATGTGGGGGAAGCCCGGGATCTTGAAGTTGCATCGCCAGAGTTTATTGATTATTTCTGGATGACCACAACAGTGCCCGGTGACATCCATACGACGCTTCGGGAGAAAGGCATTATTGATGATCCTTTCTTTGGCCACCAAGATCAGAAATGCCGTTGGATTGAAGAAAAGGTATGGTGGTATCGTACGGTCTTTTCATACGATTCTGATCTTAAACCTGGTGAGAAGATGGAGCTGTTATTCGAAGGGTTAGATACCTATGCAACCGTATATCTCAACGGTGTGGAGCTTGGATCAACAGATAATATGTTCATTAGCCATTCATTTGATGTAACCCGTGAATTAAATCAAGGGAAGAATACGCTTGCCGTAAAATTTGATCCTATTCATGTACACGCAGGCGATAAAGTTCAATATTATTGGTCAGGCTTTAGCAAGAAGCGGATTTGGACCCGTAAAGCGCAGAGCCATTTTGGCTGGGACTGGGGTCCGCGTCTGGTCTGTGCAGGCATATGGAAAGAAGTGCATTTAATCAAACGCCGTCATGCACATCTAGACCATGTGTTTGCTCGAACAACTTCGATTCATGATGATGCAGGTATCGTTGATGTGGATTTATGCGCACATGCTTTTGATCGCGAGTGTTCGTATACGGCGTGTGTAGAACTTATAGAAGGTACAGAGCGTGTTGCGGAAGCATATGTCTCTTTGGATAAGGCTTCAGGAATTACAGTTGACGGGGCGATTACAGCGCGTACGCTTCATCATTCAGTTACCTTGCAAGTGATGGATCCAAAGTTATGGTGGACCCATGATCTAGGAACGCCTTTCTTATATCAATTACGCGTTACATTATTTGCCGATGAGGAGCCAATAGATACCTATGAGCAGCCATTTGGGATACGCAAAATCGAATTAATGCAGCGTGATGAAGAGGGGCATCATGCCTTCACGTTTGTGTTGAACGGCGTAAAAGTTTTTGCCAAAGGTGCAAATTGGATCCCTATTGATAGCTTTATTGCGACCGTGCCGGATAGCCGTTATATGCATCTCCTTCAAATGGCCAAGGATGCTAATATGAATATGATTCGCGCTTGGGGTGGAGGCATTTATGAGCGGGATATTTTCTTTGATGAATGTGATCGGTTAGGAATCTTAATCTGGCAGGACTTCATGTTCGCTTGTGCGTTGTATCCAGATTATAATCGTAATTTCATGAATAATGTTCACCGTGAAATTGAACAGGTCGTTAAACGTCTTCGCAGTCGTACGAGCCTTGCTCTATGGTGTGGGAATAACGAGAATGATTGGTTGTATGAGGCACTGTCCTCTAACGGCGAGATCACGCATCCGTTTTATGGAGAAAAAATATATCATGAGCTCATGCCCGCAGTACTAGAGCAACTCGATCCCACACGAACGTTTTGGCCTAGCTCGCCTTTTGGCGGCAATGATCACAATTCACGTGATGTGGGCGATACCCATAACTGGCAAGTCTGGCATGGGAATAATGAGCCGCGTCAGTTTGGTGAACCGCAGACACAGGATTATAGTGTTGAAGGGATATCGTTCAAACGATTCAAGTCAGACTTCACGAAATTCGCCAGTGAATTCGGGTTGCATGCCGCTTCCAATCGTTACACCTTAGCAAAGAACATGCCGGACAATCAGTTCTATTGGGATAGCGATGAAATGAAGTATCGTAATAAAGATGTCCATTATCCAAAGGGCATTATGCTCATGGAGGGTTATACAGGAGTTCCGAAGGATATCAATGAATATATTCAATTCTCGATGCTGACCCAGGCAGAGGGATTGAGGTATGGCATTGAGCATTACCGCCGTAATAAGCCGGATACAAGCGGGGCTTTATTCTGGCAGTTCAATGATTGCTGGCCGGGAACAAGCTGGTCTGTTATCGATTATTATGGTTTACCAAAGGCGAGCTACCACTATGCGCGTAAATTCTTTGCACCGGTACTCTTATGTGTGGATCATGATCCGAATGGACTGCTGCAGTTATGGGCTCTCAATGATCGCCGCGAAGCTTATCAGGATGAGGCGGAATTAACGATCTATCGGATGGATGGTACAATTGTATATCAGCGTGCATTCGACGTTACCGTTGATTTGAACAGTAAAGTTAATTTTGCCAAGTTAACTGAAGCTGAGGTACTGCAGCAACATAGCGCTGGCGAGGTTGTAGTCGTACTTCGTTCGAAGAAACGGGTAACAGAAGATTATGTACTCTATTTAAGAGACTATAAGGATATGAATTATCAACCCGCACATGTTCAGATCTCCGTGGATGAAGCGAAAGGACATATCCACTTGATCTCAGATCGCGTTGCCCGGATGGTGATGATCGAACTAGATGCACCCTGGGTGATTATGGACGATAATTTCTTTGATCTGATTCCGGGTGAGGAGAAGACGGTTCGTGTGCATCATGTGGATGCGGGGGCACTGCCTTGGGAGACTTTACGTGTAACGGCAATGAATGCTGCGGGTTAACAAAAACTTGGATTTAAGGAGATGAGTTAAGATGAAGGCGGCTGTATTTCAAGGAACTGAGCACATTGAAATTAAGGACTGGGAAGCTCCGGCTGTTGGCTCTAAAGAAGTTAAACTTCGTGTGAAATGCTGCGGGATCTGTGGTACAGATCAGCATATTTATCATGGATACCCAGGGTCTGCGGAGGTGACAGCTCCGATTGTGTTAGGACATGAGCTTGCGGGCGAAATAGTGGCTGTGGGTGATGAGGTTACGACCTTACAAGTGGGGGACCGTGTATCGGTTGATCCGAACATCTATTGTGGAAACTGTTATTTTTGCCGGAATGGAAAAGTACATTTATGCGATAACTTGCAGGCTGTTGGGGTGACTCGTGACGGTGGCATGGGCGAGTATTGTGTTGTTCCTGTAGCGAACTGTTACTTGCTACCTGATGAAATGAGCTGGATCGAAGGGGCGATGATTGAACCTTTAGGTTGTGTACTTCACGGTTATAAGAAGCTGGATATCCGTAAGGCACACCAAGTCCTGATTATCGGCGGAGGTTTTATTGGTCAATTGTTCTTGCAGCTCGTCAAGGCTGCGGGTGTTAAAGGGATTATTGTCAGTGAGCCAGAAGTGTTCAAGCATGACCGATTAGTCGAATTAGGTGCGGATGAAGCCGTATCTCCTGCAGCAGAAGGTGTGATGGAAGCTCTCCATCATCAATTTGATATTGTGATCGAATGTGTAGGCCGGGCGGATTCCATGGAGCTGGCGGTTAAGGCATCACGTAAGGGTGGACAAGTCTTAATGTTTGGAGTTGCTTCCCCGGACACGTTGATTCAAGTCTCACCATTCGAAATTTTTACAAAAGAGTTGAACATCATGGGTTCTTTCATTAATCCATATACCCATGAGGAATCGATTGCGTTAATTGAGAAGGGGATCGTTCAGATTGAGTCGTTGATTAGCCATCAGTTTTCGCTAAAAGATATACCGGAAATCATGGGCGAATATCCGAAACTGCGTGTTTCTAAAGGGATTATTGTGCACGAGAGGTAGTATTTAATTTTAAGTTTACACAAGCGGTGACTACTGGCTATTTCGCCAGGGGTCATCGCTTTTTTAAAATATAAGAATTTATATGTTCTACGTAATAAATCATCCTTATATTTCTCGCTTAAAAGCTTACCGTCCTTAAAGGGACGCCGAAGGCGTTTGTGCTTGTGCGCTTTAAACCATTCTCCTTTAGAAGGAGTTAATAAATATTTAATAGATAGCGAGTAGACTGGCAATACAGCCTCGAAAATTAAGTTTTAATATAGGTCGAACATGGAGAGGAAGCCTATGAATAAAATATTATTAATAGTAGAAGAGAAGCGTCTAGCTAGGGTTATGGAATTGGAATTGCGTCATGAATCGTATTCTATTACCGTTACTCACGAAGGATTTAAGGGATTACAGTTAGCACTAGAAGAGGAATGGGACCTCATATTGCTGGATTTAATGATCCCTGGGCTAAGTGGAACGGAGTTGTGTAGCAGAATACGTGAGACTAAACAAACGCCAATCATAATCATTGCGGAGGAAGCGGGGCTCGCGGATAAAATTAGAGGTCTGGATAGCGGTGCGGATGATTACATTCTAAAGCCATTTGCTATGGAAGAGCTGCTGGCACGAATGAGATCTCTGTTAAGAAGGGCAGGCACTTTTAACACAGGACGGATGCTAATATTTCGCGATTTAGAGATGGACATTGACGGACGGGCGCTTAGAAAGAAGAAGATATTTGTTAATTTAACGAAACGGGAATTCGAAATATTATTAGTGCTATTGGAGAATAGAGGCAGAGTAATGACTCGGGAGATGCTGCTAGAAACCATATGGGGATATGATTCCGAGGTGGATGTTAAGGTAGTTGATGTGTATATCAGCTACCTTAGGAGTAAAATTGATGAGGTGGGACAGCCAAGTATTGTACAGACGATGCGCGGCCTAGGATATGTGATTCGAAAATAAGTTACTCCGTCGCTTTGAGGAGTGAGAAGACACTGCCATAGGTTCCTGAATAAACGGGTTGTCCGAATTTTTGTGCCCATTCATTGAATAGCTTATGTGAGACGCCATTGCCGGTAATTACATAATCGGGATGGTCATATTCTACAATTTCAGGGAGATATTCTGAGAATCCGTACATGGAACGCTCAAAAGCAGTCCAGCCGAGCACTCCAAGTGAATCCTTCGTAACGAAGGGATCCTGTCTGCCGTCACACAGTATATCTCCACCTCGGAACATGACATAACCGGATGAACCGTATCGGGCGAGCACTTTGGGACGAGTGCCTTCAGGTGTATGCTGCATAATATAATTCATTTCATCAACGGGATAATTCTTAGCATCAATAACTGGCGGTACAGTGAATATATACGCAATATTTAGGAGTAGCCCAATTGTAAGCCACAGTCGTAAAGTGCTTTGCCGAACTAGAACACCGGGTTTACGGAAGTATGGAATGGCGTCAAAGAATACGGCTGCAAAATAAGGAATAAACAGCCACATAAATAGGTTCTGCTTGAAGTTCGATACACCAAGATACAGAATCCCAAGCATAAGAAAGAAGCGGAATGGTTTACGTTGAAGTGCGAAAGGAAGCGTACAGGCAAAGAACAGAAGCAAGAGTAGAATGGGTAAATTCTCCAAACTATTGAACTGAATAGGCTGCCATTCGTTGATCAGCAGGTTAAAGTTCTTTTTCGTAACCGTCAAAATAAATAAGAGGCTTGTTGCACCACCGGGATTTAAAAGGCCAGCTAACCAAACTAGAACAAAGACTGTGATTTTACGCCAATTGAGCGTTTTGTTAATCAAGGATTCTAGCAGAGCCATCCCTGTAAATACAGCAATTACAAGCCATACACCTGCATGAAAGTTGGCAATAGCTATAGAAAGAGCAACCATTGCAGCGGCGTATTTCATATGAACTACCATCTGGTATTCCCGTAAATAAACGAAGAACCAGACAATCATAAACGAGGAGATCATCTGCGGACGACCCTTGAAATAATTGTAGTAAATCCAGCAGGTGATTAGCAGTACAAAAGGGAGCATCAGCACATGGTCTTGTTGAAGTCCCAGCTCTTTGCGGGAAACCTTACCTAGCCGAAGCAAACCGAGTACTAAAAAGAACAAACACACAGCGGTCAAAATATACACCCCTGGCCATCCAAATGCAGCATAAAGCGGAGCGACGAGCAGCTGAAATCCAAATTCATGAGGGACATAGGGAAGCTCATCTCCGTAAAAAGTATGTATGGCATGATGCAGGATTTGTCCATGATCGATCATATATTGTCCCAGCTCAATATGCCAGAAGGTATCAGGATCGTTATAAGAGAATTTGGGAATCATCAGCAGAATAATAGCTATTACGAATAGACCATATAAAAACTTAGGTGCTTGTAATTTTTTCATTATGGTACTTCCCCCGGCTTTTTGTTCAATTATAGCGTTATATTCTTAAGGAACAGTAAAATTTATGAAGCGGAGTGAACACTCATGCATCAATTATTAACTTGGATATCTGAAACTGCGCTCCAACTTGTCAATACGATGGGAATTTGGGGCATATGGTTAGGGATGATCCTGGAGAGTGCCTGTATCCCCATTCCCAGTGAAGTTATAATGCTCAGCGGCGGCTGGCTGGTTGCGCAAGGCTCACTTACTTTTTTGGAAGTTGCTGTCGCTGGGATATTTGGGAATCTATTAGGTTCCGTCATTGCTTACTATATTGGGAAAGCCGGAGGTAGACGGTTATTAGAGAAATACGGTAAATATATCCTCATGAATGAGCATCATCTGGAGCAATCCGAGCGATGGTTCAAGCGTTATGGTGAGAGTACTGTGTTTTTTACACGTATGTTACCCTTTATCCGAACATTTATTTCACTACCCGCAGGGATTGCTGGAATGAAGGCATGGAAATTCATTGTATTTACAGCGCTGGGCTGTATCCCATGGAATCTAGCGTTAATCTATCTAGGTTACCGATTAGGAGACAATTGGAGTATTGTGGAACAATATATACGTCCGATTAGTTATACCGTTTGCGGGATTGTACTCCTCCTGCTCTTATGGTGGTTAGTACGGAGATATCGTATGATAAGCTCATCAAGAAACAAGAAGAGGTAGGGTGAGTATTCCATTATGTCTATACGTTGGAAATTTCTGCTATCCTATGCGGCAATGCTTGTAGTTCCTCTTCTTCTCCTTATCATTACGGCTATGTTAATGAGCATTGTCTATCACGGTGATGTGCAGAGCTTAAAGAGCACGTATGAAAGTAAATTTGAAGGAATGGAAGAGAACGATACCCGCAATCTTATTAAACATACTTTTTTGCAAAATACAGATTTACTGACAGATACTGCTTTCCTGAATGAATTATCGGCAGATATGCTCAAAAAAAATACGTCTGTCTATATCCGTTCTGAGGACCAGACATTGTTTGCTTCAGAGGATCTGAAGCTTAAGCAAGGATTAATCGATCATTTGCCTGGATACAAAGGAGACAGATCGCATATAGAACCTATTAGACAGCAATTTAATAATGAATGGTATCAAGTAGGCCAGTTTGATCTGTTATCCAAGGACGCCAAGCCAGTAAGTATATTTTTTCTGACTCCGATCGATCCTCTTGTCCAGTTTGTGCGAACGTTCTTTCCGACACTATTTTTGATTACATTGGTCATTCTGGTACTGACACATACATTGTTGACTAAATATATGTCCAGACGGATTATCCGTCCCTTGCTGGAACTTCGTAAAGCGACAAAACGAGTCACCGAGGGGGATTTGGATTTTCAGGTGGAGATTAATGGTAAAGATGAGCTAGGACAGCTAGGGATGGCTTTTGAAGAAATGAGACATAGGCTTCAACAGTCTATTCTTATACAGCAGCAATATGAGACGAACCGGAAAGAGCTAATCACCAACATTTCACATGATTTAAAGACACCCATCACTGCTATTAAAGGGTATGTGGATGGAATTTTGGAAGGTATAGCGGATTCTCCAGAAAAAAATGAAAAATACATGCGTACGATTGCGGCCAAAGCTGGAGAAATGGATCATCTAATTAATGAATTGTTTCTATACTCCAAGCTGGATATGCAAAAACTGCCGTTTTCTTTTGAATCCGTAAGAATTATACCCTTCTTAAATGATTGGGCAGAGGAACTAAAGGTAGAGCTGGAGAAGCAAGAGGTCGCCCTAAACATCGAAATGACAGGTGGCGAGGAAGTATGGGTCACTGTAGATCGTGATTCCTTTAAGCGCGTACTTGGCAACATAATTCAGAACAGTCTCAAATACATGGATAAGCTTGAAAAGAAAATTACAGTTCACAGCTGGCAGGAAGCAGCGCAGTTTATTCTCGCTATTGAAGACAATGGGCCTGGAATTCCTCCAGAAGCAACGGAGCATATTTTTGAACGTTTTTACCGTGGGGAGCAGTCCAGAAACACGCATACTGGCGGAAGTGGATTAGGTCTGGCTATTGCTAAACAAATCATCGCTGGGCATGGGGGTACGATTTATGCGAATAGTACGGAAGGGATAGGGACTATTATTTATATCGCCTTGCCGATCGTGAAAGGAGACATCGGAGATGAACCGAACCATATTGATTGTTGAAGACGAGTCTGTTATTGCTGAGCTACAGCGTGATTATTTGGAGATGAGCGGGTATCAGACGGAAATTGCCAAGGATGGAGAAAAAGGCTTGGAGATGGGCTTAACGGGGAAATATGATCTGATCGTACTGGATGTGATGTTACCCAAGCTGAATGGATTTGAGGTCTGCAAGAAAATTCGTGTTGAGCTGGATATTCCGGTTCTTATGGTCACCGCCAGACTAGAGGATATAGATATTATTCGTGGGCTGGGCCTTGGTGCAGATGATTATATCACAAAACCATTTAAGCCAGCCGAGCTTGTTGCCAGAGTGAAAGCACATCTTTCGCGTTATGATCGGCTGAAGGGACGAGGTTCCTCAACGAATGAACTGGAAATTAAGGGGTTGCGGTTAAACCCTGATTCTAGACGTGCCTTTGTAAGGGATGAGGAGGTCACCTTAACGACCAAGGAATTTGATCTGCTGTATTTCTTGGCGCTGCATCCCAATCGGGTATTCAGTAAAGATCAGCTCTTTGAGCGATTGTGGGGAATTGATTCTTTGGGTGATACCCAGACGGTGACAGTCCATATCCGTAAGCTCCGCGAGAAAATTGAGGAGGACTCTGCAAATCCACTTTATATCGAAACCCTATGGGGTGCCGGCTATCGCTTTCATGTTTAGAGTTACTCCAAGCGATCACATTAATCCTGACCCAACCACAAGAGGTGTCTCAGTTAGCCATTTTTCATGGCTTCTGAGGCACCTCTTTTTTTAAAAAATACAAGGAGTTAAGAATTATTTAAGGGTCTGTTCACGGGCACTTTAGATTTACGATTTAGTCTAATATTGCAGGAAAATGGAGTTGCTAAATTGGAGGACAAGAATTGAAGAAAAGGGGGAACTAAGATGGAGAGCGTAGTCAAGCTAACAGGTGTGACCAAAGAATTTCGTAATGGCAGTGGGATTAGCGGGATCTCCTTGGAGCTTCAAAAGGGTGATGTCTATGGATTGCTTGGACCTAACGGTGCAGGGAAAACAACACTCTTAAAAGTAATAACGGGTCTGATTTCACCAAGCTTCGGCAGTATCTCATTATTCGGGCACGATCTGGAGTTATCCTATTCCTCTAGTATGAGGAAAGTAGGCTGCATGATCGAATCGGCTGATTTCTACGACTATCTTACACCTGTACAATATTTGAAACTGACAGCCAGCTTTTATCCGAATATTCGTCCAGAACGGATCGCCGAGGTATTGGAAACGGTGGGTCTTGCCTCGTTCGCCAAAGAAAAAATCAGACATTTCTCTACAGGAATGAAGCAAAAGCTCGCCATGTCTGCTTCCATCATCCATAGCCCAGCGCTGGTGATTTGGGATGAGCCGACGAACGGACTGGACATCGAGGGGGTTGTTCATTTCCGTGCATTAGTTAAAGAGCTTTCTGTTAATCAGGGTATCACCTTTCTCATCTCCAGCCATATGATTCATGAATTGGAACAGCTATGTAATAGAGTAGGGATTCTGAATCAAGGCGTTCTGATTCGTGAGGGTGAAGTGCAGGAGCTGCTTACCGACAGCCTATCGCTTGAGGAGTTTTACATTACAGAGCTGAAAAGAGGAAAGGAGGTGCTTGAGAATGGACGGCTTAAGAGCGGGTATTAAAAATGAGCTGCTACTGATGTTTTACCGCAAAAAGACCCTAATGTTCTTCATTATTTCTGCCTTTATTCCACTATTGCTAGTGTTTTTATTTCAAGCGCTTCACCCTATTTTGGGCCTTGTCGCTGTTGGCTCCTCCTATCCAGTCCAGATGCTGGGGATTTACACAACATTCCTAATTCCATTGTTTATGTTCGTAGAGATCTCTGAGCTTTTTCCACAAGAGGTTTCCTCTCGTACCTTGAAGCTGACGTTACTCAAACCGATTACGCGATTGGGAGCGTACGCCGCTAAGTTCCTCACGCTTGGGATAGCGATCGGAGGACTGCTTCTTCTATTAGGGATAGTGAGCACTTTATGTAGCTTCTTGTTTGGAACTTTGAATATAGGGAGCGTAGGCATTATTGGCTTGATAAAAGCTTATACAGCGGCGTTTCTCTCCATGTGGTCACTGGCTGCCTTGTTTGTGTTCATCGCTCAATTTTTTCGCAGCGCAGGTGGGTTTCTAGTGTTCTCAATCTTTGTCTTCAGCGGAGCCAAAGCTGTGCCTTACTTTATAAGTGGATTCTCATCCTTTTCTATAGTTTCTTATACAGATTGGTACTCTCTATGGTTAAGTCATACAATTTCCGCAGGCAGACTTGCCACAACTTCCTTGTTCTTACTCTCAGGATTAATGTTATTTCTATCGATGGGTTACATCTTCTTTGATCGGAAGGAAGTTTAGCCTTAGAGCTATTCTTGATTCTTGTAACATTTGTTTCGCTAAAGGAAGGGGAGATGATTGGTGAAGGAAACCAGTTCATTATTAAAAGAAGATCAGAGATTATGGAACAAGGTGCCACAGGTTACGATTTTTTTCTGGATCATAAAGATTATGGCTACCACCGTGGGGGAGACGGCAGCGGATTTTCTCAATTTTAACCTCTACTGGGGCTTGACCAACACAACCTTGGTGATGGGTGGACTACTGATTGCAGAACTATACTTCCAGATGACTGCTACAAAATACGTACCTGCTCTATATTGGCTTGCAGTTGTATTAATCAGTGTGGTCGGTACGCTCATCACTGACAATCTGGTGGACAATCTGGGCGTATCGCTGGAGACGACCACTATTGTTTTTTCTGTACTCTTAATCCTGACCTTTGGAGTCTGGTATGCCAGTCAGAAGACGTTATCCATCCATTCGATTACTACCAAAAAGCGCGAGATGTTCTATTGGCTAACGATTCTATTTACCTTTGCCTTAGGGACAGCCGCAGGTGATTTAGTTGCAGAAAGTCTGAACTGGGGATACCTACTTTCAGCTATTATTTTTGCCGCTCTGATTGGCGCGATAACACTCGCTTATCGCTTTAAGCTAAATGCAGTAACTGCCTTCTGGTTTGCTTATATTCTGACTCGCCCATTAGGAGCATCACTAGGTGACTATCTTTCACAGGACCGAAGTGAAGGTGGGCTAGAACTGGGCACAACGGGAACAAGTATTATTTTTATTGTTATTATTCTAGGGTTAGTTATCTATTTAACCAAGACAAAGACAGACGAGGTCTCTCTTTAGAAAATATTGAAGTTAATATTCAGTTAAGAATCCCTTTACTATCCCTTTACGATTCAGAGTTAGAGTTAGAGGAGGCCATGAGAAAAAGGAGCTTTGTCATGAACACAGATCCTAAAGTACTTATTGTTACTTCGGCATTTGGAGACGGGCATATGAAAGTGGCTGAGGCCATCGAACATTCATTTAGACGAAGAGGTATCAGTCGGATTACCACCATGGATCTATTCGCTGTAGTCCATCCTTACCTGAATGAACTGTCCCGAAGATTCTATTTGAACAGTACGGGCTTTACACAAGAACTTTATGGATTACTGTACACAGTGACTAGCAAGATGAGACCAGAGCAGTTCATGGGTAGACTCATCCATTCTATGGGCAAGCGAAAAGTGCAAAGAATCATCGACGATATACAGCCGGATATTATTATTCACACCTTCCCTTATTTGGCCGCTGCTGAGCTTGCATCAACAACAGGAAGTCGAATTCCCATGTTCACGGTGATGACGGATTATGTGGTTCATGGCAGGTGGCTCCATCCTCAAACTACGAAATATTTTATCGCTACGGAAAGCATGAAGGCAACGCTGATATCGGCAGGGATTGCTGAAGAGAAGCTTGTGGTTAGCGGGATTCCAATACGAGAGGCTTTTGAGCAAACGCTGGATCGAGAAGGACTTTTGCGCAAGCATAAGTTAGACAGAAATCGTCGTCATCTATTACTTGCGGCAGGAGCTTACGGCGTATTAGGTGACATTAGCAGTTTAATAAAAAGAGTACTGCTTAAATCAAACTTCGATGTCATCGTATTATGCGGAAATAATCATAAGCTTCGATCAGCTACGAAAGAGCTGTTTCAAGAGAATCCTCGAGTTCACATTTTGGGATATACGGAAGAAATGCAGGAGCTGATGTGTATATCTTCCTGTCTATTGACCAAAGCGGGCGCGATTACCTTGACTGAGGCGATGGCTCAAACACTTCCGGTTATCGTCTATCGACCACTCCCCGGCCAGGAAGCAGGCAATGCAGAATGGTTATCTGGGCACCATCTGATAGAGATCGCACGAAATGAGGAGCAGTTAGTAGAGCAGCTTCAGCGATTGGAGCATATGGCGTACAGAGAAGAAAGGGAGCAGCGTATGAAGGCTTTTTCACGAAAATACACTTCAGATTGTATCGTCTCCGAAGCTTTAGATGCAATTAAGCTAAGACAGCCGTCAGTTCCATCAGCGAAATCTATGATAGTTGAAGGGCAGGCGAAGACGATTCATGGATACTATTAGCAAGGTAGAAAAACGACAGCAGACGTTCACCCGTCTTGCAATGCTCCTTTTCTTTATAGAGTGGATAAGAGGAGCTGTTCTGATTACTTTCTTACCAACCTATGTATTGACTAGCTGGGGACTTACAACCTCAGTAGTTGGCATTGCGGTCTCCGCTCACTATTTGACGGACAGTTTGATCAAAAGCTTCATCGGCTATCTCTTAGACAGATTTCATGGGCGAACCGTACTACATGGAGGGTTCTTCCTCGGGTTTATTGGACTATTGTTGATGGTTACAACGCATAGTCCGTGGATACTTATTGTAGCTTCTGCTTGCTTGGGAGCTGGATTCTCACCGATCTGGATCATTTGTATGAGCCAGGTATCAGAGGAGAAACGAGCAGAGCAGATGGGAACCTTATATGTATACTGGATGGCTGGTTTAGGTCTGGGACCCGTGACTATGAATCTGTTAATTGGCGGTGGGATGTCGTTGTCCCTTGGTGTGATTGGATTATTTTTTGTAGCTGGTTGGATCATGGTAGGTCTTGTGAAGATGAATAAGGTATCGGTGCGGAACGTGAATATATCTGTAGGGCAACAATTTGTTTCTTTGTGGAACAAAGTGAAGAAGGGCGGTTTTCTGGTTCCTGGTATGCTACTGCAAACTACAGCGGGCGGGATACTGGTTCCGTTTCTAACAAGCTTTGCCATTTCGCATTTAGGCCTGTCGCATTCTCAGCTGTCCATCGTGCTATTTATGGGAGGAGCTGGGGTAGTTCTATTTCTCGTGCCTATGGGAAAATGGTTTGATCATGTCGGGGGTAAATGGTTCCTCGTTGTTGGGTTCGGCGTGTTTGCAGTTGCCTTGTTCGGCTTAACTTCTATTAGCTCCTTTTCCGCCGCCATTGGCCTCTCACTTCTGCTGGGGTGTGCTTATGCTGCTTTGCTACCCTCTTGGAATGCCTTAATGGCCAGTTATATTCCTGAAGATTCTGTGGGTATAAGCTGGGGATTACTGTTCTCTATAGAAGGCTTAGGTGTGGTTATTGGCCCCTTGATAGGGGGATGGTTGGGAAGCTCAGGAGATGAATTGCTACCTTTTCAAGTTAGTGCCGGTTTATTTGGATTGATTAGTGTAGTTTACTTGCTCTCACCTGCCCGATTATTTATTCACAGAAAAAATGTGACCGAGGAACTCCAAAATGTATCGTAGTTAAGATTTATTTAATAGACTCTTCACGATGAATTTAGGAATTGCGCCTAAACTTAATATGAAAGACCAAAAAAGTTATGAAGGGAAGGGAAAAGGATGAAGAAGAAATGGCTAATCACCGGAGGTGCAGCAGGAATTAGCGGGGCTATTATGTTAGTTAGCGGGTTGACGGCGTTTGCGGGAACCTCTGGGTATGAGGATTACAAAGCTGCGCTTAAGAATACGGCAGGGAATACGCAGAGTGTTACCGTACAAGCCAATGCGTTGTTTAAAGATAACGGAAGTATTCTGAGTCAGGCACAAGGAAGCATAAAAGCAAACCTACAAAATGAAGCGGTCAGCGGCGATGTGAAGATTACCGGGTCACAAGGTTCTCAGGTACTTAGCCTCTACAGTCAGTCTGACGGACAAGTCTGGAAGAGTGATGCTTCCGATACTTATTACGTAAAGCAGGATTTACAGGATAAGAAGGATCAGGAAGCCGAGAAAGAGTCAACGGAAACAGCTTGGCTAAGCAGCCAAGAAGAGAAAATAATGGATGCGCTGATTGGGAATTTGAAGAACGAAATCACATCTACCACCGATAAAGACGGTGCCAAGCATATCTCGCTGCAGCTTGACAATGCGCAAATCCCGGCAGTGGTGCAGGCGTTAGCCCCGGTTTTGTTCAAGAGTCTTTCTGAAGAGAAGGATCATGAGTCCAGTAAGGAAACCACTGTAGATTCGAACGATCCAGAAGATCTAATTCAGCGTAACCTGTTTGATTTCCAAGCAATTGCTCTGACGAACGGTGTACAGATTCAAAGCATCCGTTTGAATGCTGATATCACTCCAGCGAATGAGCTTCAGCACCAGCAGTTAGATCTTACGTTTGTGGGTAAGGATGCGCAAGGAACCTCCCATACGTTGGCTGCTAGTTTGGATGTTCAACTCTCCGCATTTAATACCACTACAACAGAGTCTATTGACTTGACGGGTAAACAAGTGCAGCAATTGAAAGAGGATCATGAACACGAACATCGTAATTAAGTTAGTGTGGAACAACTAAAAATACTGCAATTATAAAGTCTCTATGATGTGATTAGTCATAGGGACTTTCTTTATTAAAGTTTTTTTCACATCAATTTATCCTCTCCTGCAACTCCCCTGACTTCCGGCGCCGCCGACTCATGAATACCAAAGACAATGCAATGATCGTGAGAATAATCCCAAGTACTTGAAATCCCTCAAAGCTGAACTTGCCTCTCATTACGATGCCTATCAACAAGGAAGAGAGAATGGTTCCCAAATATCTTGAAGTATTAAATAAACCGGATGCTACGCCGATCATTTCCTTGGGTGAACTTTGGAACAAAGCTGCTTGCATACCTACATTATTCAACCCATTGCTAATCCCGAATGCAGCCAAAGCCAGGCACACGCTAATAACCGGTGAAGATTGATTCAATGTCACGAGCCATACCGATCCCGCAGTCATCAATATTGCAGACACTAGTAGTGCCGGTCCTGGTCCGGATTTATCGATCCATCGTCCTGCTATTGGAGAAGTAACTAGAGAGCATAGGCCTAAGGTTAGCATAAGTATCCCTGTTTGATACTCGTTGACATGGCGAACCATTTGCAAGTAGGACGGAACTCCGAAAAAGAGTGAGTAAAAGAGTACATTAACGAGCATGAATTCCACATTAACCCATGTCATTGCAGGATATTTAGCAAATGTGCGTAAAGGGATAAAAGGCGAAGTCGCTGTTAACTCATGTCGTACGAATACCCCTAGCAGAGCGAGTCCTATCAGTGAAACAATGACATTTCCTAAAGCAATGTGCCCGGATGATTTTGCTGAGAGCAATCCAATGAGCAGGGCAACCAGACCCATTGTGAAGAGCAGAATCCCAGATCCATCTATCCAATCGAACCATTTGCGAAGAGACATGCCCGGTGCAACGGTTAATGACGAGTTTTCCTTAGGAATATTTCTCCAAGACAATAGAAAGCTCACTACCACAAATGGAATATTAACGAAAAAGATAGCGGGCCAGCCCCACCAGTGTATAATAACCCCGCCAATAAAGGGTCCAATGGCTGCCGCACCAGATAGGAAGATGGATAAAACAGACAGCGCTGTCGCTTGTTTTTCCGTTACATGAATTCGCACTATAGCCATCCCAACGGCAACCATCATGCTAGTTCCAATGGCTTGCACAATGCGGAACACGAGGAGCCACGCGAAGCTTGGTGCGAATGGAGCTAATAATGAGGCAATGAAGGCTACTACAAGCCCGGTAAGAAATATTTTTCTCCTACCAAATAAATCGCTGGCCTTTCCCATGACAGGTTGAGCGATGCTACTAGCAATGTAGAAAGAAAAAATAATCCAGGAAACACCTGTATAGTCAAGTTGGAATACATTTTGCAATCTTGGAATAGCAACAGAAACCATTGAAGAGTTTAATGGGTTCAATAGTATCCCTAGACCCACTGAAATCATTAACCACCAATTCCGAGCACTCATTTTGTGTCCCCCTAAAGCGTATTAATGTCATCCTACTTGATTTTAGTTATTCATTCCAACGCATTTTATGTTATATTCTCATTGACTTAAAGGAATGAATGGGGTGCGAAATGGAACTTCTACAGCTGCAATATTTTCTCGCGGTAGCTCGGTTGGAACATGTGACCGAAGCTGCGCGCAATCTGCACGTTACTCAATCATCACTTAGCAAAACAATACAGCGCTTGGAGGAGGATCTAGGGGTCCCTTTATTCGATCGAGTAGGGCGGAACCTGCGTCTGAATGAGTTCGGAAGCAGATTCCTTCGCCGTGCAGAAAGAGCTTTGTTTGAATTGGAGCAGGGAAAGCAGGAGCTTAGCGATTTATCTCACCCGGAACATAACACGCTAGAATTAGCGGTTACCACCGCCAGTACATTACCCAGTATCCTTCGCGAGTTTCGAAAAAAGAGACCTGATATTCAATTTCATGTGCAGATGCTGACTACGAAGGAAATGGTTACACTTTTGGATAGAGGAGAGGTGGATTTCTGCCTGTCATCTCCCCCTATAGAAGGGAACGACATCGAATGCCAAGTCGTATTTATCGACCCAATCCTTGTAGCGGTTCCTAAGGGGCATCGGTTGGCAGATCGAAGCAGCGTATCTTTGATAGAGCTGAGAGATGAATGGTTCGTCGGGGTTAAGAGTGGTTATGGAACTCGGGATTTAATAGACTCTGTGTGCCAATCGGTCGGATTTACGCCTAAATATGTATATGAGGGGGATGAGCCTGCAAGGTTGATCACGCTTGTGGAAGCTGAGATTGGTCTTGCCTTCATACCAAGTACAGCAAGAAATTCACGGGAAGACATCAAATATCTCCAAATAGAGAATCACGAATTGGTACGGGAAATTGCTTTAATATGGCACAAGAGTCGGTATATTTCGCGAGCTGCTCTGGAATTTCGTAAGGTAGTTGTAGAATATTTCGGATCGTTATCCAAAGAGGCTTAAGACAATCGGGGATGGTTATCTAGAGGTATTTAACTGGATGCAAAAGAACAATTGCATCCAGCTCAAGAACGCATAGTCTATAGAAATATTTTATAATGAAGATGTAGAAAAATCAGGTAGTGTTTAGTTATCTGATGTTGGTTCTTCCATAAACCATGAGATATGGGTGCATTTCTTACAAATAAGTATAGCAGCGTTTTTATTCGCCCAGTCAAATCCTAGAAAGGATGCTCCACTTGTGTTAAGCAGTTTATAATCCAGATGAAAGGTATCGTTTTGACAACAAGGACAGGTTATTCGCGCGCCTGCAGCACTGTATCTCATTTTAAAAACCTCCTGTGAATTTGTATAGTTCTTTAACGCATCTGAGGTTATTAAGGTTTCATGTACTCGAACTTACTAGTCAATTTGGGGTGGAATTATGAATAGCTGGGAAACAGCATTGTCAAAGGTATGTGAGCTTTATTTTTCATCGGAAGTGAATTCGAAATTAGAATGGATCTTGGTTGGCTCGGTGGGTTCGGTTTTACAGGGCTGTGAAATGACTCCGGGAGACGTTGATATTTATACAAAAAATAAAGAAGGGGTTGCACAATTTGCAGAACTTCTGAAGGAATATTCCTTGCTGGATAAATGTGAATTCCCTCATGGGGAGAACTGGTTATCCTCTTTAGAAGAACCTACATACACTCAGACCTTTTCTTCGGGCTTCTCATGGACAAAGGGGAGTTGGATCATCGATGGGTTTAAAGTGGAAGTTGTTCATATCTCCAATTCAGCGGGAGTTCCTGATTCTATGGATGGTGATGGGATATGGGAAGGTGGTCAATTCATTTGGAATCGTTTTAGGAATGTAACAATCGGACGGTACACTATTCCTACGGTTCCTCTAGAAATACAGCTAGAATCAAATTTAAGAAGACAACGATCAGACAGGACACAAGCGATTATTACTGCATTGCAAAAATATGGATACGATCAAGAACTAATCGAAAAAGCTCTATCAAAGAAACACTTACCTTATTTTTATTCTCAAATGAATTGAGCTAAGAAGGTTATTACTAAAAAGGGAATTAACTGGTATAATATGGTTTATAATCGAGAAAGGTGTTGATTTCTATGTCTGACTTTTTTGATCCAGGACCTAATCCAAATGTGACGGACCCTGGCGGTCATAAAGCAAACCATGATGTCAATGCGCAAAAATATCATACACAAGGTGTTCCTGGATTTTGGAGCGAGGTAATCAATCTCTTTATCGTGGTGGCAATAATTGCAGTTATTTTCTTACTCATATGGATCTTCTAATGGCCTTGTAATGAAAAAATGACAGCCCTCATTTAACTTGAGGGCTGTCATTATCGTTATTGAGCTGAGTATCCTCCATCGATGGAATTAATTTTCTGCCAATCCTCATCTGAGACAACGTGCAATTTCATTCCATAAACATTCTGTTTCTGGCTTACTATCTCTAGCGCTGCCTCATTAATGTCTGCGGCAATAACGATCAGATCATTGTTAGTGTCAAAAATAGCCCGCCTGCGGTCATAACGCCACTTTTTGCAACTCCAACCATTAAAGCAAGTCCTACTAATACCCACCACGCAAAATGGATTTTTCTTGTTGTGATTCATGATGTCCGCCTCGTTTTCTATGATGAAATAATCTACATTTGCTCCATGCCGGACATTCGCCCAGTCATTCTTAACAATTGTGATATTTCCTATAGACTTATCATAGTTGTCCTCTATACAAATCTCATTCCTCAGACGGAGAAAGTATCCATCTGGAGCCAGTTATCTAAATTTAGATACTAAAATAAAATAAATTTAACAATGAAATCACTCTTTTAAATCGTACGGGAGAGGATGGTTATAAGGTGGAGAAAATTATAGAAGTACGGGGGATTAGCAAGGTATACGAGAAAAGAAAGACGAAAGAGAAGATTCATGCCGTTCGTGATGTTTCTTTTTATGTAAATCGTGGAGAGGTTCTCGGTTTACTAGGTCCCAACGGTGCTGGGAAAACATCAACGATAAAGATGCTCTGTGGTTTGTTAGAATCGGATGGGGGTTCTATATCCATTAATGGCTTAGATATTTGCAAGAAGAGACTTAAAGCGCTAGAGCATATCAGTGCTGTATTAGAAGGGAACCGGAATTTATATTGGCGTCTTACGGTTCGGGAAAATTTAGAATATTTTGCAGGTAACCGGGGGTACTCTCGGAAGCAAATTGCCGATCAGACAGATAAATTATTAGAACAATTCAACCTTAAAGAAAAGGAGAATGAGCTGGTTAATGGATTATCTCGGGGGATGCAACAAAAGCTGGCAATCGCTGTGGCGTTATTAGCTAATACGGATGTCATCTTGCTGGATGAGCCAACGCTCGGTTTGGATGTTGAGGTTAGTTATGAATTACGAAATATTCTAAAAACGATAGTGAGGGAAGAGAAACGTACGATCATTATTAGCTCACATGATATGCCTGTCGTTCAGGAGCTGTGTGACCGTGCCATTATCATTAACAAAGGTGAAGTTGTGATTGACGACAGGGTGGAGAATTTACTTAAGTTATTTGAAACAAGGGCATATTCCATTAAATTAGGTGAGCAATTAAGCCCTGAACAGGAGAACAAACTGTTGAGTATATTCCCTTTAAGTACTTATAAAGCAAGCTCTCATGAAACGATCGTGGAAGTGAATTTAGAGCATGGTCAGGATATCTACGAGTTGTTCGATCTTCTGAAAGAGGAAGGAACGATGGTGGAAAGTATTGATCGAATAACCATTGATTTTGAACAAGTGTTTATTCAGATTGTGAAGGGAGGTAAGACTCATGAAATGGCTCCATTTATTTAATGCTAATTTTCGTAAGGAATATATTGAGTTGAAACGATATTTACCGAACACGATTGCATTAGTAGTCACTTTTTATATTATATTTCTGGCTGCATTTTTTGGAATTATGTTCATAGGAGATCCAGCCAGTTTTGATACGAATGTTCAATATTCAATTGTAAGTGTGGTCTTTTGGAGCTTAACGATGATGACGATGAACTTTATTGGTTATTCGGTAATCACAGAAGCGACGCGTGGAACGTTAGAGCAGTTATATATGTCTCCCATGGGTGTGTGGAAAATTATGCTCACGCGGATCGTCAGTCAATTGGGCTTACAGTCCGTCATTATGATTCTCTTGCTGTTTGGTGCGATGCTAACCTCGGGACAATGGTTGAGTCTTAATCCCATGACAACGATCCCAATCATTATAGTTACTATGATAAGCATGGTAGGCGTTAGTTTTATGATTGCTGGTTTGGCTATTATTGTGAAACAAATTCAAGCATTTCTACAGATTTTCCAATTTGTCTTGATGGGACTTGTATTTGTTCCGATCACTGTAGCTCCGTTTTTAGCTTTTGCCCCATTCGTTAAAGGCGTGAATATGGTAAGAACGGTGATGCTGGAGAATCTAACGTTAACGGATCTATCTTTATCTGACTATGGCGTATTAATATTAAATTCGCTGGTTTATTTGATTCTAGGGCTCGTTGTGTTTGATCGCTGTGAGAAAATAGCCATGAAGAAGGGGCTTCTGGGGCAATACTAGCGCACACAATCGTTTATTTATTAGGTATAGCTAATACTTATAACCTGCCATAACTCATTGGTGTAACGGTATAGGCAATCGGATATGCTATATTAATTTTAATAATTTGTTCACGAGGAGATTAATATATGAGCACTCAAACCGAACCTAAAAAGCGAACCGTTACTCCATTTCGATATGATATTGTTGGCAGCTTCCTGCGTCCTCAAGCGTTGAAAGAAGCTAGATTAAAATTCAAGAACAGCGAAATTACTGCCGAGCAGTTGAAGGAAGTAGAGAACGACGAGATTGTAAAGCTCGTGCAAAAACAAAAAGAGGTAGGTCTTCAAGCTGTAACCGACGGCGAATTCCGCCGCTCTTGGTGGCATCTCGACTTCTTCTGGGGTTTTGATGGTGTAGAGCGGACCATTATTGATCAAGGCTACCAATTTAATGGCGCAGAATCCAGACCAGAAACCGCACGACTGACCGGAAAAATAAGCTACAGCAGCCACCCTTTTGTAGCGCATTATGAATTCTTAAAAGGCGCTGCTGGTGAGGATGTTGTTGCGCGCCAATCGATTCCTGCAGCAGCGCAATTCCTGTTTGAGCTGGATCGGGTAGAAAATAAGGAAAGCACGAATGAATTATACCCGAATCGTGAAGAGCTAATTTCGGATATTGCCAAAGCATACAAAGCGTCAATTCTTGCCTTTTATGCAGCGGGCTGCCGCAGCATTCAAATCGACGATTGCACGTGGGGAGCGCTGTGCGACGAACAGTTTATAGCATTTATGAATCAGGTTGGTGTGAATGTAGCTGAATATGCGAACGAGCTTGCGAAGTTGAATGAAGAAGTGGTGTCTGGTCTGCCGGAAGATCTCGTTGTAACGACACATGTATGCCGAGGCAATTATGTTTCTACTTATGCTGGAGTAGGCGGAGGTTATGAACCTATCGCGCAAACACTTCTGAACATCAATAACTACTCAGGTTACTATCTGGAGTTTGATACTGAACGTGCAGGTGACTTCAAACCATTACGCTTCCTAAAAGACAATCAGCAGGTCGTGCTTGGCCTGTTCTCTTCCAAATTTGGTGAGCTTGAAAGCAAGGAGGATATTCTGAAGCGTATTGAGGAAGCGAAGCAATATGTCGATCTAAACCGGATTTGCCTGAGCCCGCAATGTGGCTTTGCTTCCACTGAAGAAGGTAACCACCTTACAGAAGAGCAGCAATGGCGCAAGCTTGCTTATATTAAAGAGATTGCTGAAGAGATCTGGAATTAACTCTAATTAAAAAGTAGACAGAGACAATACACCTTTAACCATTCGGATGTTCATCCGTACGGTTAAAGGTGTATTTTGATATAGAGTGGGTACATGGATTTACTTGGCGTGCTGTCACTATACCAGTGGATTGTGAGTAATTAGGGAAAAGCTCCCTAATAAAAGCCGATAATTGCTTTAAATGAATGCAATCAGGGAATTCCTCCCTAAAAAACAGAGTGAAATCAAGATTTACCGTCAAATCAGTCGAATTTCAGGGAGGAATTCCCTAATCTATCAATGCCTTGATATGAAAGAGGGCGCCGCAAAGTAAAAGGGGCCCTCGTTTAGAGGTCCCCTTGTTGTGCTTATCTTATTTTGTATAGTTATCGAAGTAACCTTGAATATAAATCATCGGTGTTCCTTTATCGCCACTACCAGAAGTCAAATCAGATAATGAACCAATCAGGTCCGTTAATCTACGAGGAGTAGTCCCTTGTGCTTCCATCGCACCAACCAGGTCATCATTTTTATTCTGGATGTATTTAGAAATGGCTTGTTTCAGCTCTTCACCACGAAGATGAGAGAAGTTGTTATCGGCCAAATATTTCAATTTCACTTCATTTGGTGTTCCATCAAGTCCGGCAGTGTAAGCAGGGGATACAACCGGATCTGCAAGCTCCCAGATTTTTCCGACTGGATCTTTGAATGCTCCATCGCCATAAACCATAACTTCTACAGTTTTACCTGTTATTTCTTTGATTTTTGCTTGGATACCATCTACGATAGGTTGGCAGTTGTTTGGAAATAGCTTTACACTTTCTTCTGTAGCTTTGTTTGATCCTAGCAGACCATAGGCTTCGTTAAAGCCGCTGCCATCGATTGATTGTGTAAGAATATCATCCAGACCAAACACTTTTTCAGCACCATTGCTCATGAGAATGCGTTTGGTTCTGAACCGTGTGTGAATATCGCAAGTTAATACATTTTTTGTATAGTTTAAAATGGTTTTTGGGTTGTTGGAGAAGATGACTTCGCAAGCCACACCTTCAGCTTCAATCAAACCTTTATAATATTCGATATAGTCAACACCTGTGAATGGGTGCTTAATATAGCCGAAAAGCTCACGGAATTGAGCCTCTGTTAACACATCCGTCCATGGATTAACGCCCTTAGCATCTAATTCGTCGATGTCTACAAGATGGTTGCCCACTTCATCAGCTGGATAGCTTAGCATTAAGACTACTTTTTTTGCTCCTTTGGCAATACCGCGTAAGCAGTTAGCAAATCGGTTACGGCTAAGGATTGGGAAAATAACACCCACGGTTTCCTCGCCGAATTTCCCTTTAATATCAGCAGCAATATTGTCAATCGTCGCATAGTTTCCTTGTGCCCGAGCCACAATGGATTCCGTTACAGTTACAATGTCACGATCCTCGATCGAGAAACCTTCGACTTTTGCAGCATTCAATACGGTTTGAACTACGATTTCTTCAATATTATCCCCATTGTTAATGATAGGCCCGCGGAGTCCACGTACCACTGTTCCAACTACTCTTTCCAATATGATCTCTCCTCTAATAAGGGTATACTCTATATAATTAAAATGGTTATAAACCCTATATTACTATACCCTTTTAGAGCGATATAAGTAAAATTAATGTTTATAATATCTAATATAAAAATGATTTATAGATATAGAAGCTTTTAGAGATTTTTAACATTGCCGTTAGAGATAGAAAAACAATTTCTCGGGGAGGGATATCCGTATGAACAAAATGGACCGTTTGTTAGCTATAGTGCTTGAATTGCAGCGTAATAAAGTGTTGCGAGCGGAGGATTTGGCGGCTACGTTTGAAACGAGCGTGAGAACTATTTATCGGGATATTCAGGCACTTAGTGAAGCGGGCGTATCCATAATAGGAGCGCCAGGGCAGGGCTACTCCTTGATTGAGGGCTATTTCCTGCCACCCGTTAGTTTCACGCTGGACGAAGCAGTGACATTGCTTATCGGGACTGACTTTATCGAGCAGTGGTTTGATGCTCACTATGGCAATAAGGCTAGAAGTTCTAAAGCGAAAATAGAAGCTATCCTGCCAGAAGCCATCCGCAGTGAAGCATCACAGATCCGCAAAAGTTTTCGTTTATTTGCATCCGCAGCAGATATAGCACCAATACAAGAAAAGGCATGTCTGGAAGCCATTCGTCGAGCGATATTGGAGGAAAGGAAAATAAGATTTCGTTATTCCAAAAGAATCGCCGAAGCCGATGGGAACCGTCAAAGTGTTCGTACGGTTGCTCCTTACGGACTTGTGCTTCATCAAGGATCATGGGTACTCGTCGCCTGGTGTGAATTGCGTCAAGACATCCGTCATTTCCGGTTATCCCGTATGAGGGAGCTTATTGAACTGGAAGATAAATTTATACGGCCAGCGGATTTTCAATTGGAGGTATACCAACCTCCTGATGATCGTAACGTTCATGTGGTTATCTTAGTCCATTCTGACATAGCTGATAAGGTAAGGGAATCGAACAATTTCTATATGGAAACTATAGAGGATCATGCGGAAGGCTTACGGGTTACTTATCGAGTTCGAGAGCCAGCAGAATTGCTGCAATGGGTGTTGGGCTGGGGAGGCGGTATGGTTGTACTAGAGCCGGAATCTTTTCGCCATCAAGTTAGAAACGAACTAGAAATAATGTTAAAACGCTACTGACATAACGCTGTCAGTAGCGTTTTTGTATACTTGGATAATCAATGACTACAGGAGCTGATATATAATGAATATAACAAAAGAAGCCTTACAACGTTTTGAAGAAACTGCGACATACTATATTCATGAAGTAGAGCGATTCAATCTGGAGCAGCTGAAGCTAAAGCCAAGTGAAAACGAGTGGTCCATCGGACAGATGGTTCAACATCTCATTAACTCGGCACTGCATATGCAGCTTCGTAATATTGATCAATGTCTGGTGCCCAACCAAGATCCCTTAGCATCTCATGTAGGGAAAACTGAGGATGGTGCTGCTATATTTGCACAAGGCAGCTTTCCGCCCATTCGTATTCAGGTTCCGCCTTCCGCCCAATATACGCCGGAGCAGCCGGAGAGCAAAGAACAATTAATTCAAGGGTTACACACAGTCATCCAAAGGATGAGAGAAATCGAACCGTCTCTTGAAAAAGCGTCCAATCAAAATACCGTATCTCACCCACGATTCGGTGGACTATGCGCGGAGGAATGGTTCCTGCTTATTGAGATGCACTACCGTCATCATCTTCTGCAGCTGAAGCGATTAAACAATGAATTGTTTCGGAAAGTGCTGTAATACCAAAAAAGAGGCCGTTGCTGATCTACAGCAACGGCCTTTCGTCGTAAAAGAAAGGATCTTAATTTCCTGAGCCAAGCGTCGCTTGAACATAATCTTTATATTCACTCGGATTAACTCCAAAATGCTTCTTGAAAAGTCTGGTGAAATAAAATTGATCATGTATACCGATTTGCGTAGAAATCTCTTTGACATAAGGGTTGCCCTTTAGAATTAACTCTGCGGCTTTCTCCATTTTTACGGTGTTAATGTAATGAATGATACTTTGGCCGACTTCTTCTTTAAAGATTCTGGATAGATAGTTCTCACTTAAGTTGACCTGCTTGGCAATCAGAGATAAGGTCAGCTTTTTCTGATAATTTGCATTGATATAATCAATTGTTTGTTTAACATCCCTATTATGGGTAGTTACAATCTGTTGTTTTTGATGTGAGAATAATTGAAATAAAAGCTCCATCTGCGTTAGAATCTCAGCACTTCGTTTACTGTTTGCAATATTCTCAATAGTTGTTTTCAAAAGCTTTGGATCTTCAACGATAATGTGAGCATCGCATAATGGAAGATAGTGCAGACAATTGACGATGAATGTTTTGGCTTCAGCCGGCTTTATTTGTTTCGATCTGCAGGTTTCAAGGAAATTTTGAGTGGCTTGATTAACGGCTTCAACGCCCGAACGTTTCCAGGCCTGTATTAAATTCGTAGAGAACTCATGAACGTTTTCGAAATCGAGCGTATCATTTAAATGGACAATCTCGGGATCAATAATCGTTATTTCGTTGTAAAATTGGATTTCCAAGGATTCTTTACATCGCTCTAGCATTACTTTCGCCTCAGCGTATCCTCTAATGGGCTGGGAATAAACAATGGTAGGGGTAATGGAAATATACATTTTGATCAACTGAATGACTCTATGGATAAAGTCGGTACGGATAATTTGCTGATTGTCTAAGGTATCAGTGGAGATTAGCAGCAACAATGCATTCGATTCAAGCTGAATAATTTCGAATTGATCTACGGTTTCCAGGATATCTAAGATGATGTTTTCAATGAAGGATACCGATAGCTGGTTTTTATGTGCGCTAGGGCTGGCGCTATTTTGCTCAAAGGTAATGTAGAACAAGTAGCAGCTATTTTCACTAAAAGCGAGTGTTATAGAATTTTGCTGCTCAAGCTGATTCATATCATAATATGGGTCGGTAAAATAATCTTTTAAAATCGCATTCTTTACACTCTTTAAATTGTGTTGCAATAGCTGAGATTGTGTCTCTAGCTGCTGCTTGGACTGAAGCTGTTCTTGGATTAGCTGCGTGGATTTCTCCAGCAACTGGATGAGGTCCGCAGTCTTCATACTAATCTTAAGCATATAATCTACAGCGCCAAGAACTAATGCTTCACGAACCAATTCATACTCCCCGTGGTTACTTGCCACCAGGATTTTCCCGGCAAACCCTCTGTTATTGAGTTCTTTTATCAGCTGCAAACCATCCATATTAGGCATTTTGAGATCTGTAATGATGATATGGGGATTAAATTTCTCAACAAGGGTTAAAGCTTCAACTCCGTCAGAGGCTGTAGCACAGATCATATATCCAAGCTCTTCCCATGGAATCATGGTTCTGAGCGCGACTTTTACAATAGGTTCATCATCCACCAGCATTACATTATACATTGGATACACTAGTATCACCCCTTATCTTCTTCGTAGGTTTGTTTGGGGATAATCAGGCGGCAACAGGTTCCTTGACCCACCAAGCTTGTGATGAATAGTCCGTAGCTCTCACCATATTGAAGCTTAATGCGATCGGCTACATTAGAAATTCCGATACCGGACAGCGTATCAGCCTTTTCCGATTTTTTCGTATCAAAGCCTTTTCCGTTATCAATGATTTCTATAACAAGTGTGTATTCATTTTTTGCGTAAGCCTTAATGCGGATAAGAACTTTTCCTCCAATATCCGTAACCCCATGGATGATAGCGTTCTCAGCGATCGGCTGCAGAATAAGTTTAGGGATCAGACTATGTAATACCGATTCATCTAGATCATATTCAACGTCAAATCGATCAGCATAACGTATTTTTTGAATAGCAAAGTAATTGTCCAGATTATTAAGCTCTTGTTTGATGGTTATTTCCTCATCTTGATCGATGATGGTACTGCGCAGTAATTCTGCGAGAGAGGAGATACCATCACTTAGCACCGGAACCTGGTTAATCATTGCGAGCCATCGCAAGGAATTTAGAGTGTTGAATAAAAAATGAGGGTTAATCTGTGATTGTAGCATTTGTAATTCAAGCGAACGCTGCCTCTTTTGATCTTTCTGTTGATCCTCTATCAGTTGCTCAATCCGGCTGACCATGCTATTAATCCTATTAGCAAGAACACCCATCTCATCGTTGCTGTGATCTTCTATACGATTGGATAAATTGCCATAAAAAATTTGATTACAGAAGACAATAATTTGTTTGATAGGCTTTAGGATGCTTTTATACAAGACGATGATAATTAGGATACAAAGGATTACAATGATGCTGACGACGATAAGGAGTCCAGTGGTGATTTTACTTGTCTCAGAATTAATATAAGAGAAAGGAACCGTAGAAATCATGTACCAGCCTAATTGATTATTATTGATATAGGAGATCTGATGCATTTTGCCATTGACTAAGCCTTGAAAGGAATGGTTCTTCTGTGCCTCTTGTTCCTTGATTTGCTTAAACAGTTGACCTTTATCATACGCTTCTCCAAGTGTTGTACCCTTTAGGTTGGAGGACATCACTATTCCTTCTCTATTCATGATAAGCAGATTAGAACCTGTTCCTAAGTCCACACTGGAAAGAATGACTTTTGAGAATAACTCCCCACCGATAAAAACAAACACATAACCTAATGGAACGCCAATGTCTTCTTGATCAAAAATTTTACGCCCCAGGACAATCGTATGGGAAGCACGATAGCTTTTTACATAATTAAGACTGTCATAAGGGGCATTCAGATCTACCTGTTTCATGATTTCCCCATACTTTGGATTGGGAATGCCATCATAGCCTAATTCATAAATAGGTTCGTTCTTGGAATCTATGATCCGAACGTTCTGAACATATCCCGGATAAATGGTTCTGTACACATTATCCATAGCGTGGTTAATGGTAGCATTGCTAGGAGCGGGTTCATTAGGTGCTGCCGTTAAACGCTCCTGAATAATAGGATTGGTAGAAACAGATCCGGCAAGATATTGATAGTTATTAAGCTCGCTTAACATCGTTCGATTGAGCAGTGTCAAAGCCTGAAAGGTAGATTTGCTTAATTTATTGTTAATGGATTTGGAGTAGATAGTATAGGAATAGAAACCTATAAAGATGATTGGAATCACGGAAACGATTAAGAAGATAACGGTTAAGCGATTTTGAATTTTAATTTTTCTTATGATTTGTGGGGGACTAGGAAAATACCGCTTCCCTTTGTTATGACTCAGGTGGATGACCTCCCATTCGATATCCTTTACTTACAAGTTAACATAAAAAGAAGAATGGAATATATATGCATGGGCGAAAAGCAAGAATAATCTATGGAATCGTTAGTATTATCCATTCCTTTAACCGCTAAGTTTACAAGTCATGTGATTCTGATAAATAAGCATATCTGAAACCTGAATGAGAGATGGATAAAATAATACATAGGTACGTTTGTATTGTAAATGTAAATAAAACGTAAACACTTCTATACTTAAGTCATCAGATAAAGCGTTTTCAATATTTAATCTGTGGTTGGGTCATTAGTAAGAACATCTTAAGGAGGGCGTTTATGAGAAAGACAATGAGTACGTTATTAGCAGTTTCGCTGCTGGGTGTGGGATTGATTGGCTGTGGGAATAGCACGAATACACCAGCTGCCTCAAAGGATTCGAATTCTACAAAAGCTACGAGTACAGCGGAAGCGACAAGTACAACGAACGCCGAGAATACTTCTAAAGAGGATGCTAAGAAGGATTTTGATAACAAGGAACTGAGTATTGCTGTATTCCAAGGGGGATATGGCGCCGATTATTGGAATGAAATTGTCAGTAAATTCGAGAGTACTTATCCAGGGGTAAAAGTGAATATGACGATCAACCCTAAGGTTGGTGAAGTGATCAGACCACAGATTGTTGCCGGTAATCCTCCTGACTTCCTATCTGTTACGGATACAGAGCAAAGTGGGATTATGCTTTCCCTCATTAAAGAAAAAGGACTTCTAGATATCAGTGATGTATTCGAAAGCAAGGCCTTAGACAAAGATGAGACGCTAAAGGATATGATTCTTCCAGGAATGCTGGACAGCACAAGATTTCAGCCGTATCAAGACGGGAAGATCTATCTGGCACCTTTTAACGCGGGACCGATGGGCTTGATTTACAACAAAACTTTGTTCGCGGAAAAAGGCTGGAGTGTTCCTGAGACTTGGGACGAGTTCTTTGCATTAGGCGATGAGCTGAAAAAAGAAGAGAACTTCTTGGTCAATGCAGATGGAACGAAAACGAAAAGAGCGTTGTTCACTTACCAAGGTATTTATCCGGACTATTTGGAAGAAATTCTGTATCCTGCGATTGCTAGTGCGGGCGGTAAAGAAACGTTGGATAAAGTCTTTGCTTATGAGGAAGGTTCATTTAAGAACGACACGATCAAAAAAGTATTGGATATATTCTACAAAATATCTAAAGACGGATATCTGATGGATGGCACGGTCGCCTTGAACCATACCCAATCGCAGACCGATATGATGATGGGGAAAGCGTTGTTTATTGTAAACGGCAACTGGATGGAAAATGAAATGAAGGATTCACCAAGAGAAAATGGCTTTGAATTTGGGATGACAACCGTCCCTGTATTTAATAAAGGAGATCAGAAGTACGTGCTTTCCAGCTATGAGCAATTCTCCATTCCAGCAAAAGCTAAAAATCCAGAGCTGGCTAAAGAATTCTTAAAGTTCCTGTATACGGATGAGTCCGTTAAATTATTCGCGGAAAAAGCTAATGGTGCGTACGCACTTAATGGTGCGAAGGAGCTGTCGAAGCCATACTTGACCAAAGGTGTATATGACATGTTTGAGGCTTACAATGGTTCCATTTCAATTCTGCAAGGCTGGCAATCCTTACCGAAGGGCTCCAAAGTTAGTGTAGTCACTGAAATGTTCAAAAATACGATGACGCCAGTCATGACAGGTCAAATGACCACTGACCAATGGATGGATAATGTTGAAAAAGCTTTTGCACAGATTCGTAAAGAGAAAGCAGCTAGTAAATAATTTATAGCATCTCATGCCAATGCATCCTGTTAAGAATGGATACAGACATCTATGAACAGGATGCATTTTGCATGAAGAGGAGTGAGAAAGATGTCTGAGATGCAACTAACGGAAGTAGCTCCTAGAAACAGAAAATTAAAGACTAAGTCAACGAAAACTAAAAATCCGAAGCTATTCATAGCCGTATGTACCATTCCTGCGCTCCTGTTGACTCTCGTATTTATGATCATTCCAACCTTTCGGGCATTCTTTATGTCTTTTACGGATGCAACCGGGATGAGTGATGAGAACAAGTTTATCTTTCTGGATAACTATAAATATATGTTCCAAGATGAGATGTTCCTCAAAGCGCTTAGTAATACGTTCAAGCTGATGCTGGTCGTGCCGGTGGTTACCTTAGCCTTTGGCTTAGTGCTTGCTTTTCTATTGACGCAGACGAAGCTGAAAGAGAGAGGCTTTTACCGGACGGTATTCTTTTTCCCCAGCATTATCTCTTTGACGGTAGTCGGGATCATATGGTCCTTTGTGTTTCATCCGAACATGGGGATCTTGAACAATATTCTCTCAAGTATTGGGCTAGATCAACTGACTATGACTTGGCTTGGGGATAGCCGAACTGCATTATGGTGCGTAGCGGTCACTCTGATCTGGCAGGCGGTTGGTTACTATATGGTGATGTATATCGCTGCAATAGATGGGATTTCTGCGGATGTGTTCGAGTCGGCGACCATTGATGGTGCAGGATATTTCCGGAAGCTTGTCAGCATTACGATCCCACTGTTAAAAGAAATCATTGGTATAACCTTCGTGCTGTCCCTGGCGGGTACGATCAATTTAAGCTTTATAGTCGTAACAATCATGACCGGCGGTGGACCGGCAGGTGGTACTACTGTATTACTCCATTACATGTACACTCAAGGGTTCCAAAATGCGAACTTTGGTTATGCCATGGCTATCGCAATCTTTACGCTTGCGTTTGCCTTTGTCCTTTCTTTTCTGTCTAGACTACTTACAAATCGAGCAGAAGGGTAGGGGAGAAGGGTGAATAGTAATCAACAGAGTCTTATAAAAATGAACATTATCAATTGGATCACTCGGCTGTTTCTGATTGTAGCTACTATTGTTTTGTTATATCCGTTTGTATGGAATCTTTTAGCCTCATTTAAGAGCAACACGGAATTTCTAACCGATCCTTTCTCCTTTCCACAAGCCTTACACTTGGATAACTATGTACGTGCTTTTCAGAAATCTAAGATGGGAAGTTATTTCCTGAATTCTATCTTTCTAGTGGTACTTTCCACTGCGATTCTAGTTATTTTTGTGGTCCCTATAGCTTATGTATTAACGAGATTTAAGTTTTGGGGTTCCAAAATGATTCTTAATATTTATATGGCCTGTATCTTTCTCCAAGCTTCTTATATCATGGTTCCTTTATTTATTCAGGTGAATTCTTTCGGGATGCTGGACAATCGCGGGATGCTCGGTTTGATCTATGCTGTCCTTCAGTTTCCTTTTGCGATCTTTGTGTTAAGCGGATTTCTGCGATCTGTCCCTAGAGATTATGAAGAGGCCGCCAAGATTGACGGTTGCGGGAATACAGGGGTACTCGTCAGAATCATTGCGCCACTAGCTAAGCCGGGAATTGTAACGGTCTGTATGCTGGCAGCGATGGGCTTTTGGAATGAGTATCCACTGGCATTAGTTCTAATTCAAACGGATAGCAAAAAAACATTACCGGTGGGTTTAGCCAATCTGTTTGAGGTTCAAAGGTATGCTACAGATTGGAGCGCACTATTTGCCGCATTGATCTTGGTACTCATTCCAACGATTCTCCTATATGTGGTAGGACAAAAACAATTGCTCCAAGGAATAAGCGCTGGTGGAATTAAGGGCTGAACTACAAAGTATGGAGGGAATTTGTGTGGACAAAGGAAGATTTACACTACCTGGTGAAACAGGAATGGAAGAGGTCATAGCCGATCTTGTAGAGAGATGGGGCGTAGATGCTGTACGTGACAGTGATGGCACGAGTCTATCGCAGGACATTCTTGATATGGGTCTGCAAATCTATTCAACGCTTTGTCTGGTACGTGAGGACAACGAGTGGGCAAAGCAGCATCCACAGTATAGACAGCAGATTTATCTGATGTCTGCACCATTGATTGCGACATCGAAGGTGAAGACCATTGATATTATGGCAGATTTTTTTGCAGATCAATTTGTTCCTAACACAGATGTGGATATTAAAAAGTATTGGCAGGTTGTAAACCGGACCACAGGAGAAATAGTACCTTCGGCACATTGGAGTTATGCAGAGGGGATCGTCACGCTTGAGCAGGCGGAACAGTTTCACAAATATACCGTCAGTTTCTTGGCCTATCAGATTTGGGAACCGGTCTCTATGTACAATCACATCACGAATAACTGGACGGAAGAGCATCGCTTACCACTGGATGTTCGTTATCCCGAGGCTCAAGAGCATGTATTGAAGGTGCTGAAAGATTGGCTAGCAAAGCATCCGAAGACTGATATCGTTCGTTTTACTACCTTTTTTTATAATTTCGACCTGATTTTTAATAAGGAAGGTAAGGAGAAGCAAGTGAATTGGTTTGGCTATCTAAGCTGCGTAAGTCCATTAGCTTTAGATCAGTTTGAACAAGCTTATGGATATCGTCTGACTGCGGAAGATTTTGTGGATCAAGGACGATATAACACACCGTTTATGAATCCGACGCCAAGGTATTTGGACTGGATGGAATTTAATCAGAAATTCATTGCAGGTTATGCCAAACAATGTGTTGATATGGTGCATGATTTCGGTAAGAAAGCCATTATGTTCTTTGGGGATCACTGGGCAGGGACAGAGCCTTTTGGTAAATATTTTTCCGAGATTGGGCTAGATGCAGTGGTCGGGGCTGCCGGAGATGGGGTTACGACCCGTATGATCGCGGATATTCCTATTAAGGATACCGAAGCCCGGTTCTACCCTTACTTCTTCCCAGATGTATTCTTTGAAGGTGGAGATCCTGTTGGAGAGTCCATGCCGATCTGGATAAAATGTCGCCGGGCACTTATGCGTAAATCGGTTGGAAGAATGGGGTATGGCGGATATCTAAGTCTGGCGTACCAATTCCCTAATTTTATTGATCATGTGACGGAGATTGCGACTCAGTTTAAAGGAATTCATGCAAATGCTGAAGGGACTCAGCCGTATAAAGCATCGTTTAAAGTGGCGATTCTTAATACTTGGGGCTACATTCGCAGCTGGCAGACGCACCAAGTGGCTCACTCTTTATGGAATCAAAGATGTTATTCCTACATAGGGGCACTGGAGTCACTCGCAGGCTTGCCTTTCGACATTGAATTTATAAGCTTTGATGATATTAGACAACACGGGATTGATCCTAGTATCGGTGTGATCATTAACGCGGGTGATGTCCATACTTCTTGGAGTGGCGGAGAGCATTGGAGCGATCCAAAAGTGGTTTCTAGCATTCGTGAATGGGTGTATCAAGGCGGCGGTTTTATTGGAATTGGTGATCCAACGGCATATGAGCATCAAGGGGTTCTTTTTCAACTAGCGGATATTTTAGGTGTTCAAAAGGAGATGGGTTTTACAGCAAGCGTTAATAAGCCTAAGGTAACGCCAGTAAAGGAGCATTTCATTACGGTAGATCTGGAAGGCGACATTGATTATGGTGAAGGGATGACCATGATTTATCAAGCGGAGATTGGAGCACAAGTCTTGGATGTACACGACAATAGCTGCAATCTTGCCGTGAATTCATTTGGGCAGGGTCGAGGCGTTTATATTGCAGGGCTGCCGTATAGTATCCAGAATACTAGATTACTGAGCCGGGCGATCTTTTGGGCTGCACATCAAGAGGAACAATTGTATTCTTGGTTCTCATTGAATCCGAATGTAGAGTGTCATGCTTACCCTGAAACTGGCCGCTATTGTGCTGTAAATAACACAGCGGAGACCCAAAAGACGACAATCCTGATGGAGAACGATTTGAGAATAGAGCTGGAATTGAACGGAATGGAAAGTGTGTGGCTGGATATGAATATGTAACTTCACTTTAAGACATACATTTAAGGAGTCAGTCGTAACTACGGAGAACATTTGGACTTGCGGCCGCTGTTGTCTCAAACTTTCCTGAATTGTACCGCTTCGATAAGAGTAATTGAGGAATTTCTCCCTGAAATTCCGGGATTTTTGGTCATTAGATTAATAATCAGGGAAAACCTCCCTAAAGTTTTGCTGATTCGATAGCAATTAAAGGAATCCCCCTTATTATTAGGGAGGAATTCCCTGATTTCGTTCGTTTAGAGCGAATTTTGATTATTTTCAGGGAGTTTTTCCCTAATTAGTTTTAGAGCCGCCCCCTTCTTCGATTTTTCAGGGAAGGGGGCTTTTGCTTTTTAATCATAAGCATGAATCCATCAACCGCAATGTTTTTGGCGAGTTCTTCTTACTTGGATTGAGATGTTCTGGGGTTTCCGTATCTAGAGAATCCGGGACAACTTGCGATACGCCCGCGGAGAAATCCCCTCATTCGCCGTGAACACCCTGCTGAAATAATGGATATCGGGATAGCCAACCTGATCGCCCACCCTCTCAATCGGCCAATCCGTTTCTCGCAGCAGCTTACGCGCTTCCCTATGCCGGATCGAGCGGAGATATTCTCCGGGAGGCATACCTGCGACCTCTCGAAAGAGCTTGGCAAAGTGGTCCTCATGCATATTCATGGACGTGGCCATGGATTTATTGGTCCAGCGTTCTGCTAACCGCTCTTCTATCTCGTCTATTAATGCCCTGATCCGCTCGGTGTGAACTGAAGACTTAGCTGCATCTCGGGAGCTTTGCGTTCGAAGCAGCGAAGTCAGAATACCAAGTAGTAGCCCTCGACAGACCCACTCATAGCCGGCAGGCCGCATAGTGAATTCATGAACGAGCTGTTCCATGGCATGAACACATTCGGGTGGCGGGGAGTAGATCGGTTCTTGTGACAATGGCATGAAGGGGACAGTTACGGCTTCAAAGGCGAATTTATCGTGTATGACTTCATCCTCATTAACTACCATATCTTCATCATGTGTAATAATTGATTCCCCAAAGAAATCAAAATGGATTCCAATAAGCTTAGTATCTGAATCTGACAGGATAATATTCTGATGATATACCCCAGATGAGAGGAAAATTAGCTGCCCAGCGTTCAGTATATATTCTTCCGTATCCATCTTTGTTAATAATTTGCCCTGGCGAACATATAGTAGCTCGAAGTCATATAGCCTTCTTCTTTGGAAGGTGCAAGGTGGAAGTGTCTGCAATTGTGCATAGTGAATTCCGGGTGCCCAATCACGAGAGGGTACCTGCTTTCTCAGTGGGTAAGAGGGATCTTTGTCAGACATGTCACTGCCTCCTGAATCTTTAATAGAATAGACCGGAATAATGCAAAAAGTCTCTTCTTCGCCTAAATAAATCGAATTTTAAATCTAGTATAATATAAATAATTAAAGGATACAAAGTGCATCTAAGCCTAGGAAGTGGAAAACGGAAAAGAACAAATAGGAGGAGGATTCAAATGAAAAAGGGAATAAACATCTGGTCGTTTCGCGAAGGAACTGAAATTAAAGAATGCGTACGTCTAGCCAAAGCGGCTGGATTTGAGGGGATCGAGCTGTCATTAAATGAGTCAGGTGAACTTGGCCTGCAAACCACTGAGAAAGAAGCGCGTATCCTTCGTGATTCTATTAATGAAACGGGTCTGGAGATCGCGGGGCTGGCAACAGGTCTATATTGGTCTTATGCGATGACTAGTGAATCTGAAGCGAATCGAACCAAGGCAATCGACGTATGCAAAAAGCAACTGGAGCTGGCGGCTGCGCTAGGTGTAGATACAATTCTTGTCATCCCTGGCGCTGTTGGTGTGGATTTCATCGAGGGCTGTGAGGTTGTTGATTATGAAAAAGCTTATGATAGAGCGCTGGAAGCGATTAGTCATTTAGCCAAGGATGCTGAGCAAGCAGGCGTTTCTATTGGTCTTGAAAATGTGTGGAATAAATTCCTGTTGTCTCCGCTTGAATTACGTACTTTTATTGATACGGTCGGTTCCAGTTATGTAGGTTCCTATCTTGATGTTGGAAATATCGTGCATTCCGGTTATCCAGAGCAGTGGATACGGATTCTAGCCCATAGAATTAAAAAGGTGCATTTCAAGGATTACCGTCGGACGGCTGGTGGGCTTCACGGATTTGTTGATCTGCTCGCTGGGGATGTGGATTATCCAGCAGTCATGAAAGCGCTTGAAGACATTGGATACAACAATTATGTTACCGGTGAAATGATACCGTCATACACACATTATACGGAGCAAATTATTTTTAATACTTCTGCAGCTATGGATGCCATTCTCGGACGTACCACTTTCAAAGCTTAAAGTAAGGGGGAAGGTGATGCTCAGTCTATAGCAATCATTGAGGTTGAGATACAATCCGCTGGGCTGGAAGGTGCTTGGATAGAGCTTGTTTAATTATTAATCATTTAGCTGGGGAGGCTTCACTATGTTGAAAATAGGTTTGATTGGCTTTGGATTTATGGGCCGGATGCATTTTGATAATTATGTTCGCTTAACGGAAGAGGGGCATCCCATCGCCCTTAAAGCCATCTGTGACTTGCGAATTGAGGAATTGAAAGACGGTAAAGCGGACGGCAATATGAGTACCGCTCGAGAAGTGTATGATTTAACAGCTTACAGTCTCTATGATGATCTGGAGAAAATGATAGCGAATGAGGAACTGGATATGATCGATATTGCAGTTCCTACTTACCTGCATGCTGAAATGGCTTGTTCGCTGCTGGAACGAGGATATCATGTCTTTTGTGAGAAGCCGATGGCTAGAACTTCAGTAGAAGCGCAGAAAATGGTAGACGCAGCAGAGCGCAGTGGAAAGAAATTGATGATCGGGCAGTGCCTTCGTTTTTGGCCAGGGTATGAATATTTGAAAGAAGTTGTGGAAACTGAGCAATTTGGTAAAGTGACAGAAGGGTATTTCTACCGTGGTTCAGGGGCTCCTAAAGATTGGTTTCTGGATGAGAAGCTAAGCGGTGGATGCATTGTGGATATGCATATTCACGATACGGATATGATTAACTATCTGTTCGGCAGACCGGATAAAGTATCGACTTTGGGACGGAATGTTCTACCGGGAAGCGGATATGATATTGCTTCTACACACTATTTTTATAAGGATGCAAAGGTGATCAATGCTCAGGTGGACTGGACGCTGGAGGGCGACTTTGGATTCTACATGGGGTACAGGGTTAACTTCGAGCGAGGAAATATTGTATTTGATGGTAGTGGAGTCAAGGTGAATCCCAATGATGGAGCAGGCTTTACGGTAGAGCTTTCCCCGGATGCGGGTTACTACAGAGAGCTGGTCTATTTCTTGGATGCGATTATTCAAGATAAGCCGATTATCATTTGTACGCCTGAGAGTGCAGCAGAATCTTTGGAAATCATAGAGGCGGAAGTACAGTCAGCGAATGCCGAAGGGGAATGGATTGTACTTAACTAGCAGGACATAGAGGATGCAAAGGCGTGACGGGAGGAAAGATCATTGTAGATGATTTCTCCAGTCACGTCTTTTTGGCATGCATTCTCATCTAACCTTTATTGCGCTGGAATTTTGTGTTGTCCCTAGCATAGTGTGATACGGAGCCGTCATATCTTCTAAGGCGTACCTGTAAATCGGAGAACTCTTCAACGATTCCTGAGGCAACCTCAGAATACATTCCATCAGGGTCAAGCTGTAGGGCAGTGATATAAGTTTGGGATAAAGCGGCTATGAAAAAATCAATATTTTTATTAAGTGTATGTGGCATGGTATTCCCTCCGGTGATATCTTCAACATGTATGAATATAAATAATCCTAAGGAACTATTTTACCACGATTTGCGGATGAATTTGAGGAGGAATTACTTGATTTCGGTCGAAAATATGCGAAATTTGGTTGTAATTGTATTAAAATCCGAAGATCATCCGAGGGCAGGTAGCGAAGTTGTTTCGCTGGCTGTCTTTTTTTTACTTTCTGGTTTGAAAAGAAACCTGCGGACGGATATGATTTGTGTAGTGAAAGGATGATCGCCAAATGACTGAACAGCTACAAAGAGCCAAGGAGTTATACACACGATTCCTGGGTCATTTTTTAGATATGCATAAGGCAGGTTTGCTTAAGGAGTATAAGAGTTTTGAAATTCCTAGAGAACAAGAGATAGAATGGCTCAATGAAATGGCCTTGGCGTACGCCGAGCAGTTGTCAATCCGAGATTGGGATGCAATTACTGCACTAGACGCTTTATCGAGAAACTATCAAGACAGCTGGATTGTGGAGAAGGTATCTTCTTTTGCCTCGCGGAATATGATGAGTGCGGATAGTCTGGTTAGATTGATCTACGCAGAGAAACTGGTAGGGATTATTGGTTCTCATAAACAAGTGATCTCAAAAGAACTATTATTTGAGGCCTGTAAAGTTGCTGTGCAAATTCTCGAAAATGTAATCTCACAGCCGCTGGTCATTGACCCTGGACATGAGCTTAAGGAGCTTGGCCTTAAAGATAAGAGAGCTTTGAACAGTCGTGCAGAGCAAAGCTTAGAACAGGTGAAGGTGCTAATTAATTAACCGTTGGAGGGGAAATATGAAATTACTCGTAGCGCAACCTAATCACGAACCCCATTTGGAGCATTTGCTCAAAGAAATGAGCAGACAGGATTCTTTTGACGTGGTGTTGTATCCAGAAGGTTATGTAGCAGATGAAGCCAGTGTGAAGACTTTATGTGAAGTCGCCAAAACATATGAAAAGCTGATCATTACAGGATATAGGAACAGCAATAACAAGGATAGAGCGCTAATGATTCATCCTTCTGGGGACATCATTTTGGAACGAGCCAAATCGCCGATGGATGAACAGTTGTATCGCCCGTCAGTTGCGGAAGCGGATGGCCTTAGTATTGGTTATTTGCTGTGTGTTGAGCTTCTGCAAGGATACGCTGGTTTGGAAGGACAGGCTAAGTCGTTAGATTTCATCGCACATCCGATTGGGGTAGGCATGTTCAGCGAAGAACAATTTGAATTATGGATCGAGGAAGCCACTAGGATTGCTGTGAAATATAACACGATGATTATTGGGACAAGCCATGCTGACGGATCTTACCGAAATTGTGGAATTTCGATTCCCATCTCATATTGGATCGACTCTACCGGACAACCTATTTATATTTCGCGTAATGATACGAGAAGTCGAATGATTAATCTCGATACTAGGCAGGTTTATGTTCTAGATTAGGGAATAGCCGAAGTTGACACACTGTTGTCAAATTGGGTGTGCTACGATTTCATAACAGATTAACTTCTGATGATTTATAGAAGAAAATGAGGGATACACAATGGCTGAACCTTTAAAAGCGATGTACAATGAACAATTTCTGCATGGTTTTGGCGAAAAGATTCGCAGTGTACATAGTGTTTTCGACACTGATGCATTTGTAATTTCGGCTATGGCTGAACCTTGGGATACGCTCGAACTGAAGGCAAGGATGCGGCGGATTACGGAGACACTGGGAAGTCATTTACAGCTTCCTTATGAGGAAGCACTGGCGATTCTGTTCGCTATTACTGAGGATTGTGTGGGATTTCCATACTTGATCTTTCCAGATTTTGTAGAGGTATTTGGTCAAGGGGCTGAGCATTGGGAGCTGTCTATGCAGGCGCTGGAAAGGTTCACACCGAAATCATCAGCAGAATTTGCGGTTAGACCGTTTCTCTTGCGTGAACCGGAGCGGATGATGGCGCAAATGCTAGTATGGTCGAAGCACCCCGATGAGCATGTGCGACGATTAGCAAGTGAGGGTTGTCGCCCTCGTCTACCATGGGGACAGGCGCTCCCAATGTTTAAGGTAGATCCAGCCCCTGTGTTACCTGTACTTGAGCAACTGAAGAAGGATTCCTCCTTATATGTGCGCAAAAGCGTGGCTAACAATCTGAACGATATTGCTAAGGATCACCCGGAGGTGGTACTTGAGACAGCTCGCCGCTGGATAGGTATAGATCCCCTCACAGACTGGATTGTGCGGCATGGTTGTCGTTCTTTAATCCGTAAAGCTAATCCGGAGATTATGGCTTTATTCGGATATGCGGAGCAAGCAGACGAAGCAACACCACTCATAACGAGTGCTTCTATAACGATTGATCCTACCCAATTGCGAATTGGAGAAAACTCTGAATTACAATACGAACTTCAAGTTTGTGAAGGAACTCCTGCCCGTGTTCGAATAGAATATGGCATCTATTTCGTGAAGGCTACAGGTCGAACCTCTCGTAAATCTTTCTTACTATCGGATAAAACAGTACCTGGGGGTACATTTCTGTCAGGCAAACGGACGCATCGCTGGGCGGATTTAACCACTCGTCGTCATTATCCCGGGGAACATCGGATTGTCCTGTTGGTTAACGGGCGGGAAGTTGCAGATACGTTGTTGAAACTTGAGGGGGATCAGTAAATGAAAAAAGAAGTATTGATTTTTATTTCTAATGGATATGCAGATTGGGAAGCTGGCTATATAAGTGCCGAACTAAACAAGCCAGAAAGTGAATACAAAGTTAAGACAGTTTCTTTAAATAGCGACAATGTACAATCTATGGGCGGATTTACTGTTATTCCAGACTATACTATAGATAGTTTACCCGCCCAGTTTGAAATGTTAATTTTAATTGGAGGTACGAGCTGGAAAGATAATTCAGCGATTACTCCAGTGATTGAAAGTTGTATACAGAATAGAACTCCTATAGCGGCTATATGTGACGCATCAACCTTTTTGGCAGAACATGGCTATTTAGATGAGATTCCTCACACTGGAAATTCATTAGATTACTTAAAAGAGTTCGCCCCTAATTATAAAGGACACGCAAATTTTTTAGAAAAACAGACCGTTTCGAGTGACAATATTATTACTGCTAATGGTACGGCTTCTTTGGAATTTACAAGGGAAGTCTTGAAGAAGTTAAAGGTTATGCCATTAGAACAAATCGATGGATGGTATACCTTTTTCAAAAATGGGTTTTATCAAGAATAATGAAGTCATGAAAAAAAGGTGTTCTCAGGTCTTATCGACTTGAGAGCACCTTTTTACTTATTTTTTCACTTCTGTAACACCCGTTACTTTTCCTTGATCCGAGGTATCGAAGGTGGATTGATACTTAGCATCTGCGAAGTAAACATTCCCTTCAACCGTTGCATTTACTAAACTGAAGCCATCTGCTTCGACGTATACATCACCAATAAATGTGCCGCCTTGAATACGGGCGTTTTTACTTTTGATCGTAAGTTTTGGTGCAGTTAGTTTATAGGAGTTAGTGATATTGTGCTCTGCATCTTGTGTGTAGAGAGCGATTTTTCGAGCAGGTTCATCTTTATTCGTGAATTGCCCGTCCAGTACGAGATCTTCGGTGAAGGTTAAGTCTTTCAGCGTAGCAGCAATCCAAGTACCGTCCGCACTGATTGCCTTTTTAAAGGCCTCTTCATTATCCACTACCGACGCTGAGGTTACAGCATCAGTGGTGTTATTAGTGTTGCCAGCGTTATTTGTGTTACCAGGTGTAGTAGTGGCGGTAGGGGGAACGTTGGCATTGTTATTGGTTGAGTTTCCGCATCCGACCAACAGCACAATTGCAAATACTGCGGCTACGCTTGCTATCTTTCTCATCTGTATAACCTCCCTGAGTAATTGTACTGATATCCTACGAGCTTAATATAGACTGATTAGTTAGTATTAATGTGGTGTAAGCACAAACGCTTACCGTCCTTGAGGGAAGCTGAAGGCTTTTCTGCTTGAGTACACAATAATATTTACCGATCATTCTACAAATGGTAATATAGGCCTGGACATCTCTGGCGTATAGTATGACCTGGAAAATATGAATTATTCGAAGGAATTCACGAAAAATAACATTCTTCTTTTGATGAAGAAGCATTTTGGATTACAATAAGTTAAGGTGAAAAAAGGAGCTGTACCAATGGCTAAACAGAAATATTATGTAGTATGGGAAGGCAAGCAGCCGGGAGTCTATAGCACTTGGGCGGAATGCCAGGCGCAGACCGATCACTATACCGGAGCCAAATATAAATCGTATGAATCTAAAGCGGCGGCAGATGCGGCTTACACAGCGGGCTGGAAAGGTAATTGGGGTACAGGGTCATCAGCATCCGGTGCGGCTAAGTCTAAGGGGACAAGTTCTTTTAAACGAAGCGCTACAGTGGAGACCTCAGCAGAGATCGATTACAACAGCATTTCTGTGGATGTAGGAACGCGTGGCAATCCGGGTCCCGTCGAATATAAGGGTGTGGATACGCAAACCGGAGATATTATCTTCTCTTGTGGGCCGATCAAGAAGGGCACTAATAATTTAGGTGAGTTTTTAGCGATTGTGCATGCCTTGGCGCTCCTGAAGAAAGAGGGAAGTAATAAGACAGTCTACAGCGACTCTGTGAATGCAATGAAGTGGGTAAAGCAGAAGAAAGTAGCGACAACCTTGCCACGCGATGCTTCAACAGAGGAAATATGGGTACTTATTGATCGGGCAGAACGTTGGTTGCAAACCAATACATATGACAATAAAGTGCTTAAGTGGCAGACTAAAGAGTGGGGCGAAATTAAAGCAGATTATGGTCGGAAATAGTTAGAGTAAGGTTCTGGGTTTCGGCTAGAGGAGGAGAATTGGGGATGTTCGGCAACGATTGGGATGAGATATTACAAGATGAAATGCAAAAGCCCTATTTTCTGGAGCTAATGGCTAATCTGGAAAGAGAATATAAGGAACATACAGTCTATCCGCCAAAAGAATTACTGTTCACGGCGTTAAAGCATACACCTTATAGTGAGACAAGGGTTGTTATTTTGGGACAGGACCCATACCATGGAGCGGGACAAGCACAAGGTTTAAGCTTCTCGGTAAATCCGGGGGTGCGTATACCGCCTTCACTGCGTAATATATATACGGAGCTATCGGAGGATATCGGTGTACCAATTCCAAATCACGGATCCTTACTGCGATGGGCAGAACAGGGAGTGCTTATGCTCAACTCGGTACTAACGGTACGTGAGGGAGAGCCGAATTCTCATAAAGGTCTAGGCTGGGAGACATTCACAGACACTATAATGAAGAAGTTAAATGAAAGAACTACGCCGATGGTGTTTATTTTATGGGGAAGTCATTCACAGAAAAAGGGTGCCTTCATAGACCAAAGTCGTAATGAGGTTATTCAGTCTCCACATCCGAGTCCGCTCTCGTCGTATCGTGGATTCTTTGGTAGCCGTCCTTTTTCGAAGGTCAATCAGTTTTTGGAGTCGAAGGGAATGAAAGGAATCGATTGGTTCATTTCGGACATATAACTAATGGGATGTTGGGAAGGGGGAGGGAGCAATGAAGCATTGGGTTGGTAAACCGGTTATCATGTACTGCGGGGACGAACCTTACACGATCATGAAAGGCATTCTTCGCAAATGGGATCTTTCCGCTTCTGTAGCGGTCATCGGTCATCAGGAAATTGCTGTGCCATTTCGGGATATTGTGGTCATTAAAGCTTTGGCTCCTAGAGAAAGAGCACTGCCTCCAGTCTTGCATTCTGTGGGTTATGTGATGAGGGAACGGCAGCAATTTGATAATGCAGTATATTTTAAATCGGCTGTAAGTGTTTGGAAAGAAGATCGGCTGATTGCTCTGAATACGACCATCATTTCGCATACCAAAGGTTCAGTTACACTTCAGGATGGACAGAACCTTATGAAAGGCAATCATATATTTGTAGTTCGTTCTTTGCGAGGTTAATTTCAGTAATCCTATAAAGAAGCACGAAAAGGTACATCTCCAATTGGAGACGTACCTTTTTTTATTTATGGAACCTCATTCAGTTCGTAAGTGCTATAGATTCTCATGCTTGAGAGGCTCAGCCTCTTCCTCTCGATCTGCAACAATAATCTCATATACTCGCAGAAAAATAATTTTGGCAATCATGTAGACGGGCAGCGCAATAAGCACACCAATAATACCGTAGAAATCCCCACCTATAAGAACAAGAAGGACCGTGGTCAGAGGATGCACATCTAATGATTTGCCGTAAATGATCGGTGAGAGTACATTATCTTGGATTTGCTGTGCAATGAATATGACGACCAGCGACCATATTGCCATCGTGGGTGATTCAATGAATCCAACAATAACTACCGGTACTCCCGCAAGGAAAGAACCCACATAAGGAATGAAATTGAGCGGTACTGAAATTACTGCGAGCAGCAGTGAATAAGGCAATCCGATGATAAGGAAACCGATATACAACATAATACCGAGTACGACGTTTAGCACCACACGTGTGACGATGAAACTGCTCAATGCGCTGTCGATATCCCCGAACATTTCTTTGCCTTCTTTACGGTACTTTCTAGGGATTAAGCCCTGTAGTTTTGGTGACAGCTTATAGTCATCTTTTAGCATGTAATACAAAATGATGGGCAAGGTAGCGATTAGAATAACAATGCTGGAAACTACGCCGATCAAATTGGACATCGAATTGGTTACCCAAGTAATAGCCTCGCTAAGATATTCTGATATACGGGCAGCTATGTCGGAGTCCCCTTGGAAAAAGCGTGAGAGTGTCGGATTATCCCTTAAAGCATTGAACTGATCCTGTAATCCCTGAACAAGGTAAGGCGTGTTATCAATAAAGTTCTGAATTTGTTCTTGCAGTGTCGGCCAGACTAGAACCCAGAAGAGAATAAACAATCCTGCAAACAAGAAATAAATGAGCAGGATGGAGAATGCCCGGTTTAATTTTCTTTTCTCAAGAACTCTTACTAACGGTCGTAATAAGTAGTACATGAAACCTGATAGTACCATGGGAACGAGTAATAATCTGATAATGGCAGCCAGTGGTGCGAATAGAAACATTACTTTGGAGCCCAAGTACAAAATAAGTAAAAAAGCGATAATAGCAAGACTTGTCCGAAAATACTTCTGTTGTTGCAATAGGAACATCCCCCAAGTTCAAAATATAATCTATGTAGTTTAATAACCCTAATTCACATGACTTGATTCAAAAGAATGGATTACTCTCCTATAGGTAGTTCTTGGCATATCCGTGGAGGATGACCCAATGACTGAGGCTACGCCAAGTAAGTTGTTCACAACACATAACTGTACATCATCATATAAATCACTCGGGGGCTTTGTGGATCATCTTAACTTTCGTCTATAAGGTTTCTTCTTCGTGGAAAGGGTGAATATTTCTGGTACTTCAATCTCGCCTCCGGTTTCCTTCGTAACTTGTCTTGCCTTGACGAGAGATAAAAAAGCAAAAAATTCCCCTAAAGTGGCCAGTGCGGCAGCAATGATTTCATAATCTTCAGCACTTAATTCTGCTGTTTCCTCACTATTACCGTTCCCGTTGTTTTTTCCATTACTATTTCCGTTACTCTTAGCGTTGCTGTTACCGCCCATTTTTTTGTTGTTTCTTCCGTTGGCCATTTCTGATCACCCGCTTTTTCCTATATGTAGTATTAATATGTTTTAAACACCAGTGAGGAGATAGGCAATTGGTATGTAATTTTCTTATGGGCCTGTTTCACCTTGAGCGAAGCATGAAATCATTCCATTTATTACATTTTGCCGGAGTATGATTTTTAATGTTAAAGCGCTTTACAGATGATGAAAACGCTGTTAAAATCATAAACGAGCACAAATGATCAATAACAGTCAGATATAATCAAATAATGGTCATGGATTTCCAAAGATAAGCGCATTTAATAAATGGGATAGCACTGTAACTTAAAGGAGCGAACCACGATGTTGTTTGAGGAAGAGAGAAAACAAAGAATCGTGCTTTTTGTGGAAAAGAATTCAAGAGCTTCGGTACAGGAGCTAAGTCAGGAACTGGGCGTGTCTGAGTCTACTGTGCGCCGTGACCTGAAAGAGCTTGAAGAAGCCAAGTTGCTGAAACGAACGCACGGCGGGGCAGTTTCCCTGCAGAGCGTTAACTTTGAGGCGACTTATCCAGATAAGGAAGATCGATTGTTGGATGAGAAGCAGAGGATAGCACGCAAGGCTGTAGAGATGATTCAGGAAGGCGATGCTATTCTGCTGGATGCTGGAACCACAACGCTACAGATTGCCAAAGAGCTGAGGGCTTTTTCTAATATCAAAGTCATTACGAATTCGATTATGGCGCTTAATGAACTGCGGGATTGTCGCAATATAGAAGTCTCGATTACAGGCGGAATGTTGCGGCCGGATACATTGGCTTTTGTAGGACCGATGACAGAGCGCTCTTTAGAGATGGTAAGAGTTGATAAAACCTTTCTTGCAACCAACGGATTAGACTTACGAGAAGGAATCACTACACCTAATATGCTTGAAGCAGCGACCAAACGTAAGATGATTTCGGTTGCGAAGCAAGTAATTCTTCTGGCTGATCATAGCAAGCTCGGTCAAGTATCCTTCTGTAAGGTTGCCGACGTGACGGAAATGGATCACTGCATTATTGATTCTGGTGCGTCAGATAAGTTCATCCGTGAGATTACGCAAATGGGCGTAGATTTCTCGCTGGTATGACCTTTAGGTGGAGGATGTTCTACGGTTAGAAAATGTCTTAATTTGAGTGGTATGGAATCATTGTAAGATCGTTTGGAGAAATTACATTTGCCGCATGTTTAGCCGGTAATCTATGGCTTAGAAAACCAAAATAATTGAGGGATAATTATGATCTATACAGTAACGCTTAATCCTTCCATCGATTACATCGTGGAAGTTGAAGATTTGAGACTAGGTGGCTTAAACCGGATGAAACGTGATTTGAAGCTTCCTGGAGGTAAAGGGATCAACGTATCACGCGTGTTAAATCAACTTGAGGTTCAGAATAAAGCTATAGGCTTCCTTGGTGGATTCACTGGACGATATATTGAGGAATGGTTGCGGAAAGAGTCGATTTTAAGTGATTTCGTATTTGTTTCTGATGATACCCGAATTAATATCAAGCTTAAGCATGGGGAGGAAACGGAGATTAATGGTGCAGGGCCCGTCATCCGAGATACGGAGGCAGAGGCATTATTACAGAAGATGGCTGTTCTGAATGCAGGCGATGTTGTGATATTGTCCGGAAGTGTTCCTCCTTCACTGGGTGCTGATTTCTATGACAAGTTGATATCTGTATGCAAGCAAAGAGGGGCCGAATTTGTCATTGATACTACAGGTTCAGCGCTGAAAAAGGCACTCCCTCATCAGCCGTTGCTCGTTAAGCCTAATCATCATGAGCTTGCAGAGCTATTCGGCGTTACGATACAGACTAAGGAAGAGATTATTACTTATGGCCGCAAGCTGCTCGAAGCTGGCGCGAAGCATGTGTTAGTTTCAATGGCTGGTGAAGGTGCCTTGTTCATTACGGAACAGGGGGTATATCACGCCAATGCTCCAAAAGGAGCAGTAAAAAATTCTGTAGGCGCAGGCGATTCTATGATCGCTGGATTCGTTGGCACATTTTCTTTGACTGGAGATTTAATGGAAGCTTTCCGTGCAGGTGTTGCCTCAGGTAGCGCAACAGCTTTCTCTGATGACCTGGCAGATAGAGCATTCATTGAGCAGCTGAGACCGCTGATCAACATCTCAGAAGTGTAAGCTAACAGCATTCAAAGTACTCAAGGGAGTTGGAAGATATGAGAATTACGGATTTGATGATAAAAGATACAATGATTATGGATTTAAAAGCAACCACTAAGGAAGGTGCAATTGATGAATTGATTGCCAGTCTTGCCGCAAGTGGTCGTATCAATGATTCTGTTCTATTTAAAGAGATGATCCTCAAGCGTGAAGAGCAGTCCAGTACTGGGATTGGTGGCGGTATCGCAATGCCACATGCCAAGACTAAAGCGGTGAATGAAGCGACCGTTGTGTTTGCCAAGAGTGCGACGGGCGTCGAATTCGAATCGCTTGATGATGAGCCGGCTCGGATCTTCTTTATGATTGCCGCCCCAGAAGGAGCGGGCAACATGCATCTTCGTACATTGGCCTCGCTGTCCAGACTGTTGATCGATAGCGAATTCATTGAACAGCTGATGAATACCCGAACGCCAGATGAGGTATCCGCCTTGTTCGATGCGAAGCAGGCGGAAGGAGAAGCCAAGGAGAAAGAGAGCGAAGCTGCTGAAGCTGTCAAGAAGTCAGAACCTGAAAAGCTAATCGTCGGCAACCCGGATTCCCAAGCATTCGTCGTAGCTGTTACTGCTTGTCCTACTGGAATTGCGCATACCTTTATGGCTGAAGATGCGCTCAAGAAGAAGGCTCTGGAAATGGGTGTTAATATCCGTGTAGAGACAAATGGTTCAGAAGGTGCCAAAAATGTCTTAACACCCGATGAGATTCGGCGTGCAAGTGGTGTAATTGTGGCAGCAGATAAACAAGTGGAAATGGCCCGTTTTGATGGTAAGCCAGTACTGCAAAGACCGGTTAGTGACGGTATTCGCAAATCGGAAGAGCTCATTCGCAAAGCAATGAACGGCGATGCACCGATTTACCATAATGAAGGTCGTAGTGGTAATGAAGGAGAGTCGAAAGAGAAGTCCGGCAGTATCGGGAGTAAAATATACAAGGACTTAATGAACGGTATCTCCCACATGCTGCCGTTTGTAGTCGGCGGTGGTATTCTGCTGGCGATCTCCTTCCTGATTGAACAAGTCGGTGGAGAGAATCACCCTCTGTTCCAACTGCTGCAGACGATTGGTGGCGGTGATGGTGCCTTCCATTTCCTAATTCCGGTTCTTGCTGGATTTATTGCGATTAGTATTGGTGACCGTCCAGCCCTGATGCCAGGTATGGTTGGCGGTTACATGGCCTTGAATTCCAACGCTGGATTCCTCGGCGGTCTGGCTGCAGGTTTCTTGGCTGGTTATGTTGTTATCGGTCTGCGCAAACTGTTTGCAGGTCTGCCAAAAACGCTCGACGGATTAAAGCCGATTCTGTTATATCCGGTATTTGGTCTATTGATAACCGGTGGATTGATGTATTACCTGTTCGATCCGATCTTTAGCTGGATGAACGTAGGACTCATTAATTGGCTTAACGATCTTGGAACCGTTAATGCAGTAATTCTGGGTCTCGTTCTCGGTGGAATGATGGCTATTGATATGGGAGGTCCTTTCAATAAAGCGGCCTACACTTTTGCCATCGGGGTATTCACTACCAGTGGAAATACTAACGGATTCATGATGGCGGCTGTAATGGCAGGCGGTATGGTTCCTCCACTTGCAATAGCGCTGGCTACTACCTTCTTCAAGAACAAATTTACAGAATCAGAACGTAAATCAGGGTTAACAAACTATGTATTGGGCTTATCGTTCATTACAGAAGGGGCGATTCCATTCGCCGCTGCCGATCCACTGCGTGTCCTGACTTCTTGTATCCTAGGTTCAGCTGTAGCTGGTGGTCTCACTCAGTTTTGGAATATCAACGTTCCAGCACCGCATGGTGGGATCTTTGTAGCCGCGCTTTCGAGTCATGCGTTGTTGTTCCTATTGGCCGTTCTGATCGGATCTGTTATTTCCGGATTAATGCTCGGATTATGGAAGAAACCTCTTGAGGCAAAGTAATAAAATAAATAATTTGAACTGCTGGGTGCCAGACGCTTCTTCTGGTGCTCGGCAGTTTTTTTGAAATATAAGAATTTTTATACTTACGCTAAAAACTATTCTTCTATTTTTCGCAGAAAAGATCATCGTCCCTAAGAGGAAGCCGAAGGCGTTCTTCTTACCTAAACTTTGACCACGTATGCCCCTCAACCCTAGCAAGAATAATCTCCTTCATTGAGGTTTATTTTTGTATAATTGAAAATATATATAACAAGAGGGCAAAGGAGCGAGCGAGATGATACTGCACAAGGGGGAAGTCTTGTTCCGTCAAGGGGACAGCTGCGAATTCTTATATAAGGTGAAAAATGGGCTGTTCAAGGTAACAAGGCTTCATGAAAATGGGAACATGGTGTTGTTCAACATCTTGTATCCTGGTGAGATGGTTCCCCATCATTCACTCATTTCGCCAAAGGAGGCGCATGGAACAGCGGTTGCGATGATGAAGAGCGAGGTGGAGGCAGTTCCTTCAGCGGAATGGTATCAACAGGTACGGGATGAGCCAGGTCGAGCGATGGAGATCGCTATCCTTCTTCAGGAGAAGGTACGGTTTATGCAGACTCGGCTTGATCACCTTACTGTTGGAACACCCGCAGAACGTATGGAGCTCTTAACCCGTTGGTTCAATGACTACTCTCATGGCGCAGCGCTAACAGAGCTTTTGACACAGGAAGAAATTGGACAATTGATCGGTGTGAGACGCGAAACAGTCAATCGTTTGTTGCGTACCGTGGAGTGATTCCTGCCTATTTTTATAACGAAGTGTTTAGAGTAGGGGATCTCCGTGGTATAATGTATTCAGAACTTATTAAATTACAGAAAGGATCAGGATACCATGTGTCCCCGAAGGACGATTCCCCAAAGGACGATTTGGAAACGTTATGATCTGTCTTATACTTAGCTTCCCTGTAGAAGGTGCGTGAACCGTTGTTACTCGACGAACCGCCTCTGCGAGGGGAAGGAGTATATATATGCGAAGGAGCAATACCTCCGGTTTTACCCGTCGTAGAGGTTGGTGGGACGTTTAGCCGCCATATACGATAAGGGGAGACCTGTATGAGGAACCACAATTACGGAGTGAATGTACTGCTCCGGTTGACAGTCATTTTGTTTGGAACATTTTTGCTTGCATTTGCTTATTATCACATCAATTTTCAGAACCATTTGTCTGAGGGCGGATTCGTAGGATTATCGCTACTCGGCAAATATGTATTAGGAATTTCACCTTCAATTTCAACTCTGCTTCTAGACGTTCCAGTACTCTTGATTGCATGGATGTTCAAAGGGAAAGCGTTCGTGTGTAACACCTTTGTTTCTGTAGGAGCTTTTACAATCTTTTACGGACTCATGGAACGTTATTCCGGTTTGGTCATCAACTTGCAGGGCAACTTGGCATTAGCAGCCCTTTTGTCTGGCGTACTGACAGGTTTAGGCGCGGGAATTATTCTGCGAAGCGGCGGCGCAAGTGGTGGAGACGATATTTTGTCGCTGCTGATCAGTGAATGGAAGGGAATTAAAGTAGGTACAGTATTCATCATGTTGGACGTAGTCGTTCTGGCATTATCACTCTTTTATATGCCTGTTAGAGAAACGATGTATACGGTGATGGCGGTAGTTGTCGCAGGTTATGTGATCACCTTTACAACCTCTTTAGGCAAACCAAAGTTAGTGAAGGCGCCAAAGATTCAGTCTACGCTGCGTAAACCGCATGATGGTACGGTAATGTGAATAAGGCTGTATAAACAGCTTATTTCGGGGATATACTACATTTAAGGTCAGCCAGAATTTCTGGTTGACTTTTTTTTGTTGGATAAGTGACGTAATTAAAAGGGTTGAAGATCTCAGGGGCGTTGCTTGGACGTTTCGCTCATAACAAAAGGTGGCGTACAGTGAAAATCCTGTGCGCCACCTTTTAGTTAATTTAAGACTCTCTTGTGCTCGTCTTTGAATCGTGTAGAGAAATTTGCGACCAGCTTGCCCTTTTATTTAGCCCACGGCATTCGTGATAGCTTCGCATTCGTCCGAGCAATGACCACTGTGCTGTGCTTCACAGTCCTCACAGCAAATATGCTGAAGATGGCAAGCATCGTTGGCGCAGTTGATGAATTGGTCAGCTGGCTGACCGCAGTGATGGCAACGTCCGACAATGATATCCCCGTCGGTATGATTAATCTGTACGGAGATCCGCTCATCGAAGACATAACATTTTCCATCGAACAGTTCTCCCTGTACCTCAGGGTCTTTACCATAAGTCACAATGCCGCCATCCAGCTGGTACACCTGCTGGAAGCCTTCCTTCATCATAAACCCGCTTAATTTCTCGCAGCGGATTCCACCTGTACAGTAGGTTAGAATTGGTTTATCTTTTAGCTCGCTCATATTCTCGCGAATCCAGTCCGGGAATTCTTTGAAGCTGTCTACTTCAGGGCGGATGGAACCGCGGAAATGACCAAGATCGAATTCGTAGCCGGTACGACCATCCAGAATTACCACATCATCGCGCTGCATCATTTCATAGAAATCTTTAGGCGCCAGATGCTCTCCGGTGATCACGTTAGGGTCCAGTTCATCCTCGACCCGGAACGTCACGAGTTCCTTTTTATAACGAACGAAGATCTTTTTGAAGGCATGACCATCAGCCTCATCGATCTTGAAGACGATATCGCTAAACAGCGGATTTGCGCGCAAATCCTTCATGTATTGCTCGGTTTGGGCAATCGTACCGGACAGTGTCCCGTTAATGCCCTCATCTGAGATGAGAATTCGTCCCTTTACGTCAAGCTCTTTGCAGTAAGCCAAATGCTCCTGAGCGAATTGTTCGGCATCAGGCACTTTTACAAATTTATAGTATAGCAGAATTGCATATTCCGATTGTGGTTTCATTCTTTTCACCTTTATCATTAGAATTAGACTACTAAATAAACGTTTAAGTATAAAAAGTATTGTAACATATTATCAAGACTTGAAAAAGATACTCTTGATTGGGTAATGGTTGAAACTTGGATATTAGTAAGAAAAACAGCGCAATGAATATGTCTGAATCATCATACCTATGGGGGATTAGTCTGCGAAGTGGCGGCGCGAGTGGATAAGACGGTATTTTGTCGCTGCTGATCAGTGGATGTAGTCGTTTTGTCGGCTGGGATAACCTGCATTTTTCGGGGATACTACGATTAAGGTCAGCCAGAATGTTGGTTGACTTTTTTTGCTGGATATAGGCGAATAACATGGATAGTTATGATTGGCGAAACCGTGAATCACAACGCGCGTATTAATTTTCATTCGAAGAGTCACATGGTGACTTTAATAATAAGGAGGAACTGCGGGATGAGTGCTCACGAGATTGATTATGTCATTATGGGCGAGGAAATTCAGTGTGTGGAGGTGCAGCTTGACCCAGGAGAGAGTGTAATTGCCGAAGCTGGAAGCTTCATGATGATGGATCAGGAAATTACGATGGAGACGATCTTTGGTGATGGTAGTGGGGGGACGCGCGGAAGCGGACTGATGGGTAAACTGATGGGTGCGGGCAAGCGTCTGTTGACAGGGGAAAGCTTGTTCATGACCGTATTCACACACAGCGGTTCTTATGGACGAAAAAGTGTCACCTTTGCTGCCCCATATCCAGGGAAAATCATCCCGCTCGATCTTCAGCAATACGCTGGAAAAGTGATCTGTCAAAAGGATTCATTCCTCTGTGCGGCGAAGGGAGTCTCGATCGGTATTGAATTTCAGCGCAAGCTGGGCACCGGATTTTTTGGTGGAGAAGGCTTTATTATGCAAAAGCTGGAGGGCGACGGTCTTGCATTTGTACACTCTGGCGGCTACGTTATGGAACGCACACTGCAGCCGGGAGAGACGCTCAAGTTGGACACAGGTTGTCTTGTCGCTATGACGTCTTCCGTGGATTATAATATTGAATTTGTAAAAGGTGTCAAAACCGCCCTATTCGGCGGAGAGGGCCTGTTCTTCGCCACACTGCGCGGACCCGGTAAGGTGTGGGTGCAGTCACTGCCATTCAGCCGTATGGCTGACCGCATTCTGTCCGCAGCTGGTAACAGCGGACGCAAAGAAGAAGGCAGCGTACTTGGGGGACTCGGCAATCTGCTGGATGGCAGATAGCTTTGGGCGAGGTTGATGGGTAGAACTTTCGAGGCAGAGAATGAGCGGTTTTAGGGAGTGGGCTTATTAGGGGGAGACAAGGGCAGAAGTACCCTTGTCTTGTGCGTGTTGGCCCGAATAGAGCGAAAGAGGGGCAAAAATGCCCTGGATTTGTGGGAATTGGCCCAAATGGAGTGAAAGAAGGGTAAAAATGCCCTGGATTTCTGGGAAATGGCCCAAATGGAGCGAAAGAGGGGTAAAAATGCCCTAGATTTCTGGGAATTGTCCCAAATGAAGTGAAAGAAGGGTAAAAATGCCCTAGATTTCTGGGAATTAGCCCGAATAGAGCGAAAGAGGGGTAAAAATGCCCTGGATTTGCACGGATTGAGTGGATCCGGCCAAATGAACGGTATAAATCCCGTAGAATGGGCCGGATTGAGCGAATCCAGCCAAAAGAACGGTATAAATCCCGTAGAAATGGCCGGATTGAGTGAATCCAGCCAAAAGAACGGTATAAATCCCGTAGAAATGGCCGGATTGAGCGGATCCAGCCAAAAGAACGGCATAAATCCCGTAGAAATGGCTGGATCCAATTCTAATTGCTTCAGCAAAACATTGGTTACTTATGTTCGATGTGATATCACCATTCGACGTTTGTATTATCGACTCTGTGATGTTCACCGCTACTGTATCTGCAACTAACTATATAGTGAGACCCGTGAATGATTATGCTCATTCACGGGTCTTTTTTTAGAGGTTGGGCTTGGGATAGTTTAATTCATAACCATTATATATCTGCCTCACGTTACGCTTGGCGAACTGCCTAGCTTTACGCTGATGATCTATCGCTCAATCCCCTTAACAATTTGACTAACCCTGTCCGCGATGTATATATTATTTGGCAAAGCCCTTATAAGAGGTTGTTCAAAAAGTCCGCTTTTGATCACGAAGTATTCCAAGAAGATTATTCGACATCGAATATTGAATTCAGGCGAAACTTCCGGTGCTCACGTAGCTTCCACTACGCTCCGCTCCTCAGTTTCTACCTTCATCCAATCTTCTCGGTGCTGAAAACCGTACTTTTTGAACACGTACTATAATGTTAAGGCTGTGACCGGAGGCATGATATGTTCAAAATATTTATTATAGAAGATGACCGTGGACTGGTGGCTCTGCTGCAGGATTATTTACATAAGTTTGGATATGAAACACAGGCTGTGAATGATTTTGAGCGGGTTCGTGCTCAGTTTGAGACGTTCGCTCCGCACCTGGTTCTTTTAGATGTTAATTTGCCAAAATACGATGGGTATTACTGGTGCCGCCAGATTCGTGGGATTTCCACCTGCCCTATCCTTTTTATATCTGCCCGCGATGGCAAAATGGATCAGGTGATGGCGCTGGAGAACGGAGCCGACGATTATATTACGAAGCCCTTTGATTACGAAATTGCGATGGCCAAAATTAAAAGCCAGCTGCGACGCGCCTACGGTACCTATGCGGGAAGCAACAATGAGCGTACTCTAACCGTTGCCGGAATGGCACTTGATGTGGAGCGACTAGTCCTTACGCGAGGAGAAGCTAAGGTGGATTTAAGTCACACGGAAGCCAAGATACTAGATGAGCTGATGCAAAAGTCGGGAACTATCGTTACCCGCGACAGACTGCTCGAAAAAATCTGGGATGATCAAGCCTTTGTGGATGAGAATACGCTTAATGTCTATGTCACCCGTGTACGTAAAAAGCTTGCCGCTCTTGAGATTACGGACGGTCTACAAACCGTTCGAGGTCAAGGCTACCGCTTGATTCCGAATTGGGGGGATGAGGATTGAAGCTATTTTTAAGGGAGCAGATCCCTTTAATTGTTGTCTATCTAGCACAGCTCATCTTGATCACACTAGTATATCGGCTGGATGGGGGCAGTGGTGTGAGTGTTAGTCTGTATGCTGCTCTTCTCAGCACTTGTCTGCTGCTTGGCTACCTCGCTTATCGGTATATCAGCAATCGTACGTTCTATGAACGTCTGGAGACTGTACCCACCTCTCTAGATGAAGCTGGTGGTCCATCACAGGATTCTCCGCTTGCCGTGAGTTTACGAGGACTACTAGGGTCACAATTCCGCCTCTACAAAAATGATTTGCACAGCTACCGCCACAAGCTGGAGGAACATATTCACTTTATTAATCAGTGGGTGCATGGGATGAAGACGCCATTGTCTGTCATCCATTTGATGATTCAAGATAAAGACGGACCGCCTTTTACGGCGATAGGTGATGAACTGGATCGTCTGAAAAAAGGACTGGACACTGTACTTTATACGGCTCGGCTAGATACTTTTGAGCATGATTTTTACGTGGAACGTTTGGATTTGGAAACCCTCGTACGTAGTGTGACCTCAGAGCAGAAGCGTCTGTTCATACGTAACCGTATATTTCCTACTATTAAAATAGATGAGCGAATCGCCGTAACCACAGATGAGAAATGGCTAAGTTTTGTGCTTACGCAAATTATTACGAATGCAATACGTTATACGACGGAAGTCGGCAAACATGTATATTTCCATGGGTACATACAAGAAGAAAAGAGAGCAGTACTGGAGATACGAGATGAAGGAGTTGGCATCCCAGCAGGTGATCTGCCGCGTGTGTTTGATCCTTATTTTACAGGTGTGAATGGACGAATATTTCAAGAATCCACGGGGATGGGTCTATATCTTGTGAAACAGATCTGCGGAAAACTTGGTCACGAGGTGAGCATTTGCTCAGAAGAAGGTAAGGGCACGACCGTGCGGATAGTGTTTAGGGAGTCCTACCTTACAAAAATGTAAGGTCATTGTAAGTTAGAGAAATGGCAGCCTGTGTATACACTTTGTATAATGAAGGCAATCCAGTCGAAAGAAGGAGAGGTAACACTTGCCCATTCTAGATGTTCATAATTTATCAAAAATATATGAGGGTAAAGTGTCCACTCAGGCATTGAATCATATCCGTTTTTCTGTTGAAAAGGGGGAGTTTGTTGGCATAATGGGACCTTCGGGGAGTGGGAAAACAACACTGCTCAACACGATCGCCACCATCGACCAGCCGACCTCCGGTCAGATTCTGATCAACGGCCGAGATCCCAATCTGCTTAGCAGACAAGAAAAGGCACTCTTTCGCCGCCATGAGCTTGGTTTCGTCTTTCAGCATTTCAATCTGCTGGATACGCTCACTGTAGAGGAGAACATTGTGCTGCCTCTCACGCTTGCTGGTGTCCGTGTTACGGAAATGGAGAGCAGATTGAAAGAAGTAGCAAGTATGCTGGACATTGAGCATTTGCTGCAAAAACGGACATACGAGATTTCAGGTGGACAGATGCAGCGGACCGCCATCGCCCGGGCGATGATTCATCGTCCTTCATTGATTTTAGCAGATGAGCCTACAGGGAATCTGGATTCCAAAGCTTCAGGTGAAGTCATGAATATGCTGACAGAGGTGAATCAGGAAGAAGGGGCAACCGTGCTGATGGTCACACATGACGCAGTGGCTGCGAGCTTTTGTAACCGAGTCATCTTTATTAAAGACGGACGTTTCTATAGTGAAATGTACAGGGGGAGCAGTAGAGGCGCCTTCTTCCAAAGTATCATTGATATGTTGTCTCTGCTTGGGGGAACTAGCCATGACCTTTCGGCAATTCGCTTATAGGAATGTTACACGTAACAAGCGTAAATATGCGGCTTATTTTGTCGTCAGTGCTTTTTCAGTGATGATCTTTTTTGTGTGCGCATTGTTTATTTACCATCCGGATATTTCTAAGAGCTTGGTTTATAGTACTGCAGCTCATACAATGATGGCGGCAGAAGCCATTATTTATGTGTTTTGCTCCTTGTTCGTTCTTGTATCGGTCGGATCATTCCTGCAGTCACGTAAGATGGAGTTTGGGATTTTATTGATGCATGGAATGACGAAGCGACAGCTGAACATGATGGTATTTTTGGAAAATATGATGATCGGCACCTCTGCCATCCTGACAGGTACTTTACTAGGGTTAATTCTGGGTAAGTTGTTTTTGATGATCGGATCTACTTTTCTAGGAATACCTCTTTTAACGTTTCATCTTCCATGGCAGGCGCTTGTACTAACGATATGTAGCTTTGCGCTGTTATTTATTCTAATCTCGCTAAGCACGTTCTTCTTTATTGGGAATGAATCACTGATGCGGCTGTTTCAGGGAGAACGAAAAGCAGAAGAGGAACCTAAAGTTTCCCTGGTGTTATCTATACTGTCTGCTTTATTGCTGTTAACGGGCTATTTTATGGCAGCTACAGCACAAGCGGCTTCGGTTGAAAAGGTGATGTTCCCCGTCGTTATAATTACGGTTGCGGGTACCTATCTCTTTTATACTCAGCTCAGTATTTACACTGTTAAACTACTTAAGACGATCCGGCGCCTGTATTGGAACCACACGAATATCATTACTTTATCGGGCTTGTCTTACCGCTGGAAAGAGAATGCCCGAATGTTCTTTATGGTGACGATTGTATCCGCAGTATCTTTTACTTCAGTGGGAGTATTCGCATCGATCCATACGCTTTCCAGAGAGTTGAAATTGGACTATCCCGCAGCAGTTGGTTATGTAGCCAAAGGCAATCAATTGCAGGATCCTTTTGATCAGCATTTGGACGAAATTAAGGAAGAGCTTACAACGCTCGGTTTACCCTATGAGACACTTAGTATTCCGATTAAATACGCAGAGGTGGAATCTCAGACCGGGCCAGATCGCACGTTAAGGCTTCCCTTGATTGCTTACAGTGATTATAAGCTTGCTCTGCTTCGTGCAGGGTTTACGACGGATGAGCAGCCTCTAAGTAGAGATGAAGGACTGGTGATGATCGGTTCGCAACGAGACAGGAGTCTGCAAGCGGGTAGAGTAAAGCCGGTATATACCTTGAAGCAAGGTCTTTCCATTCGAGAAATGGGTTATACCCAGCATGTTCCGATTGCCGAATATCTATTGCCGGAGCTGGATGGAAGGGATGGGGGAGATTTCAGTGGTGTTGTGATTAGCGATGAGCTTTACAAGGCTATTCATCCCGTACAGACCGATTTGTATACAGGATTTTACATGGATGATTTCCCGCGAACAGTAGGTATAGCGGCGGATCTTGCTCATAAAGGGAAACGGTCCTATGAAAGTAACTCGCCATACGCGATTGTTGTTAGCGGCACGCTGTTTGAAATACAAAGAACATTGTACAACACGATGCTATTCGCTTCTTTACTGGTGGGTACTGTATTTTTCATTGCAGCAGGCAGCTTCCTTTACTTCCGGCTGTATACAGATCTAGATCATGATCGCCATCAATATTCTACATTGTCCAAAATGGGACTTACAGATCAAGAGCTAAACCGAATTGTAACGATACAATTGTCGTTGTTGTTTTTTGTTCCGGTTGGGGTAGCCATTTTGCATAGTGTGTTTGCCTTTATTGCGCTTCAGCGGTTGTTTTACTTATCTATTGCTGTGGAGACCGGGGCGGTGTTATTGGGATATTTGGCTGTCCAGGGACTTTACTTCTTTTTTATTCGCAGCCGTTATTTACGCAACTTGAAGAAGAACTTGATCTGAATAATGGGGGTTACAAAATGCAAGCATGGATTACAGATTTTATGGAGCAGTTTGGTTACTTTGGTATTTTCCTGATGCTCGCTTTTGAAAATATATTTCCACCGATTCCTTCCGAAGTAATCCTTCCTTTTGGCGGATTCATGACAACCACAACGAATTTGACCATTCCTGGTGTAATTATTGCTGCTACGCTTGGCTCACTGCTGGGTGCAGTGATTCTCTATTATATCGGTCGTTTGTTGGATGTAAATCGCTTGGAAAAGATCGTTGAACGCTGGGGCGGCCTACTCCGAATTAGCAAAAAGGACATCCACAAGGCTGACGCTTGGTTTGACAAATATGGCTATTGGACCGTATTATTTTGTCGGATGGTTCCACTAGTGCGTAGTTTGATTTCGATCCCTGCAGGGATGTCGGGCATGAAATTTGGAGTGTTTATGATCTTCACAACGATTGGTACGCTGGGATGGAATCTATTGCTGGTGCTTATTGGTGCGGCATTGGGTGAGTCCTGGGAAGACATCGCCATGTATATGGATATGTACTCCAACGTAGTGTACGTGCTTCTTGCAGGTGGGGTAGTGATCCTTGGGTATTTGTTCTTCCGCAAGCGCAGCCGGAAAATGAACACCGAAGGTTGAGCCGAGAAGGACTTATAGTTAAAAGTTATGATTAAAAGGAGGAGAACAAATGGAGCTATTAACGATTATTAAAGCTATTATTTTGGGGATTGTTGAAGGATTGACTGAATTTGCTCCGGTATCCTCCACAGGTCATATGATTATTGTTGATGATATGTGGTTAAAATCGACAGAGTTATTTGGACAATATACGGCCAATACGTTCAAAGTGGTTATACAGCTGGGGTCAATATTAGCAGTTGTAGTTATTTTTAGAAATAGGTTCATTGAATTGCTGGGCTTAAAGCGCTTCAGCCGCAAGCAGTTGGATCCTGTAACCGAGCAACAACCACAGCTTGAAAAAGGCGGCCACCTTAAGCTTACACAGGTGCTTGTAGGTTTAGTGCCAGCAGGCGTGCTGGGGGTTCTGTTTAATGATTATATTGACGAGCATTTATTCTCTACATCCACCGTGTTAATCGGTCTAGTAGTCGGTGCTGTATTAATGATTATTGCGGATCTATTCGGACCAAAGAAGATTCAAACGGAGAGTGTCGATCAGATTACATATAAGCAGGCGCTAGGTGTTGGTCTGGTCCAGTGCTTCTCCTTGTGGCCGGGATTTTCTCGTTCCGGGTCGACGATTTCTGGTGGTGTTCTTCTGGGTATGAGTCATCGCGCTGCTGCTGATTTCACGTTTATTATGGCTGTTCCAATCATGGCAGGCGCCAGTTTACTCTCACTGATGAAGAACTGGCAATATTTCACCATCGATGCCCTGCCGTTCTTCATTGCAGGCTTTATCAGTGCCTTTGTATTTGCACTATTATCAATGCGTTTCTTCTTGAAATTGATCAACCGGATTAAGCTTTTACCATTTGCTATATATCGCATAGTACTTGCTGCAGTAGTATATTTCGTGTTTTTCTAAATCCGTTATAAGGAATCGATATAACAGAAGCCCCCGTAATCTATTGCAGATGACGGGGGCTTTCACGTATGATGACATCAGATTTAAGACACTCACTTTATCCTTATAATTCTCGCATAAACGCTTACCGTCCTTAAAAAGATGCTGATGGCGTTTTAGCTTGACAATATCGGAGACAGGTGCTTGCCGGAAATTAGTAATTCGGTAGGCTTAATAGGGAAATTCGGTTTGAAGCCGATGCGGTCCCGCCACTGTAACGGAAGAGTCCATAGCAACATATGTCACTGGCAATTTACTACTGCTGGGAAGACTGCTAAGGATGCTGACACCGCTAGCCAGGAGACCTGCCTGTTTCAACAGCACTGCTTCACCTACGGAGGATAGGAAGGTGTTAGACGTTAACCATAGGTATATTATGGGCGTCTTTCCCTTTGACTTTTTTAGGGAAGGGCGCTCTTTTTTAAAGGAATACAAGTGATATCGAGTCCAAAATAAGAAGATGGAGAAGGGGAGCTGCAAAGTGACGAACAAAGTAAAAGTAAGCAATCTTGGCTATCCAAGAATCGGAAAAAACCGCGAGTGGAAGAAAACGTTGGAAGCCTTCTGGGCGGGAAAAATAAATGAGGAAGCGTTCCGTACTGAAATGACAGGAATTCAGCTTCAGCATTTGAAGACTCAGCAGGAGGCAGGAATTGATTTAATTCCGGTAAATGATTTTACGTTCTACGATCATGTGCTAGATACAGCTGTAATGTTCGGGATCGTACCTCCACGTTATGCGTATGATGGTGGCGATATTGGGCTTGATCTTTATTTTGCGATGGCTAGAGGAAATGCTGAGGCTACCGCTTGCGAGATGACTAAATGGTTCAATACGAACTATCATTACATCGTTCCAGAGATCGGTGCACAAACGCCGCGTCTGACCGAGAATAAACCATTGGCTGCTTATCGTTTTGCCAAGTCCCAAGCGGGAATTGAGGGTAAACCTGTGGTTTTAGGCCTTTATACATTCCTTAAGTTGTCAAAAGGATTTGCATCTGCGGATATTGCGAAGATTGCTGCTCGGTTTCTTCCGGTTTACGTTCAGCTGTTGCAGGAACTGAAGCAAGAAGGAGTAAGCTGGGTACAAATTGATGAACCAGCGATTGTTACAGGAATTAATGAATCAGAATTATCCTTACTTAACTCGATTTACACAGAAATTGCTGAATCCGTGCCTGGATTAAATATTATTCTGCAGACTTACTTTGAAGCTGCTGAACCGCTGGAGGCACTGTTCAAGCTTCCGGTACAAGGTTTAGGTCTTGATTTTGTCCATGATGGCGGGACGAACCTGGCATCGATTGAACGTCTTGGCTGGCCTGAGGATAAGTGGCTGGGAGCGGGTATTATTGACGGACGCAACATCTGGCGCTCGGATCTGGATGCTAAGCTGCAGCTAATCGAGAAGCTGAGTGTACATGTACCGCTTGACCGTCTTCTTCTACAGCCTTCTTGCAGTTTGCTGCATGTTCCGGTTACTGTTCAGGGTGAGGTGAAGCTGAAGGCCACCGTTAAGGCTGCTTTAGCTTTTGCTGATGAGAAGCTTAGAGAGCTTGGCCTGCTTGCTGCAGCCTTAGAGGGTACAGCAGAAGCTGCTGCTGCGTTGACAGCCAGTCGTGAAGCCCTTACTGCCTTCCGTGCACTTCCTGAACGCGGTCGTAAGGATGTGGCCGAGCAAGTTCTCGGACTTACAGATTTACCAGACCAACGTAGCCTACCTTTTGCTGAACGCCTGAAGGTGCAGCAGGAGAAGTGGCAGCTGCCACTTCTGCCAACGACAACAATCGGAAGCTTTCCACAGACTGTAGAAGTGCGCCAGGCAAGGTTGAAATGGCGTAAAGGCGTATGGAATCAAGAGCGTTACGACGGGTTCGTTCGTGAGCAGATTGCAGATGCAATCACTTTCCAAGAAAAGCTGGGTCTGGATGTACTCGTGCATGGTGAGTTCGAAAGAACCGATATGGTGGAGTTTTTCGGTGAGAAGTTGGATGGTTACTTATTTACTAGCAATGGCTGGGTTCAATCCTACGGATCACGCTGCGTTAAGCCACCAGTTATTTATGCGGATATAGCTTTTATCCAGCCTATGACTGTAAAAGAAAGCGTCTATGCTCAGTCGTTAACTTCCCTTCCTGTTAAAGGCATGTTGACTGGTCCTGTTACAATTCTCAATTGGTCTTTTGTACGTGATGATCTTAGTCGGGAAGCAGTAGCGAATCAAATTGCCTTAGCGCTCCGTCATGAAGTTAAAGCTTTGGAGGATGCAGGCATAGAGATGATTCAAGTAGATGAACCGGCTATCCGTGAAGGACTTCCTTTGAAGGCTGAAGATCATGAGGCATACTTGAATTGGGCGGTGAAGTCGTTCCGTATCGCGACGAATCATGTGAAGGCTACGACACAAATTCATACCCACATGTGCTATAGCGAATTTAATGACATGATAGACTCCATTTCAGCGATGGATGCAGATGTTATCTCTATTGAGACTTCACGTAGCCATGGGGAACTGATCGTTAGCTTTGAGGAGCAGGCGTATGATAAAGGAATTGGTCTTGGTGTATATGATATCCATAGTCCACGGGTTCCTGCAGTAGAAGAGATGACAGCTAATATTGATCGTGCGCTGCGGGTGCTTGATCCTGAACAGTTCTGGATTAATCCGGATTGCGGTCTTAAGACACGTGGCTGGCAGGAGACAGAAGATGCACTTCGTAACATGGTAAAGGCTGCCGCTATTGCAAGAGAAAATGCAGGAGTTAGTGCTTCCAAATAACATAAGAGGTATACAATAAATCATAGCCGGGGAATTTCTCCCTGGCTTTTTATTTCAGCCACTTGATAATAATTCTCATTCTTGATAGAATGAGAAAAGAAAAGAAGGAACCGTGGAGGGTCCCTTCAAATCATCACCTTATTTGCTTTCGAAAGTCTTGCAATCTGTTTCTTCTGCACGTGTAGGTTCTTGGGAGCTGTGGAAAGCTACAAAGATAGAATCAGCACTGCATTTGTTCTCTTCTGCCCAGTGGGTGCAGGAGTTAACTTCGCAAATTACGTCTTTTGCCATGAGGGTACACCTCCCCTTTTAGTAATAGACAGCATTATTAAAAAACTTCTCTGTTCAACAAGGTGGAGCTTGTCCGAACAGAACCGTGTTCTGCCCTCATTCATTATGAATAGAGGGTTTTTTGGTATTTTTTTACGTGTTTAGACGTGGTAATTGTACCAAATAAAGTGCTTGTAAGCAAATGGGTTATTCGATAACAGAAATGTGACAAAGTTATACAAAAAATTATAAAAAAGCACAAAAGATACTTATTACTTACATACCTAAAAATAGAAAATAATTCTAAATATCTATATTATTACAAGAATTATATGGTAATATTTTCGATAGGGAACGGCCGCTCCTAATCTGAAATATTGGAGGATGAAGATGTTGAAAAAGTTATTACTATTCCCTTTTGCCTTAATGCTCATCTTGTGCTTACCTATTTATGCAGGTGCAGAAGGTGTACATAATGACCAAGCTCCTCAAATAAGTGAATCAGAAATCATAAAAGTCTACAAAGCCTCAGCTACGGGATTGTCAGAAATTTCAGTAGAGGAGTACAATGAAATTCTTGCACAAGGTCAAGCTTTAGAAGCTGCTAAAGAGGGGCTGATACCAAGTATACCCCTGTTCATAACGGACTCTTCCTTTGATGACGCTTCTGTAATTGCACCTAGAGATGCTTATCAAACAACGATATACTCCTACCAACAAAATGGTTATGTCTCATATGTCACTAGAAGTGGTTTGACTAGAAGAATCTCTCAGCCTGTATATAATAGTGCTTCTGCAAATTCGTTGTTAAACATTAGCTATTCAGTATCTCAAGGCTATATCGCGAATACAAGCTTTGGTGTAACCGCAAAACAAACAGCTGTAAGTACTGGTATTACTGGTGGCTCATCATGGTCTAATACTTATGGTGGCAGTAACACGACAACTGCATCAGTGAATCCTTACAATTATGCTTGGATGGAATACACGCCGATTATGAATAACTCATTTGGTGTGATTACGGAGAAGACCTATGCCAATGTTCAGGGTTCTTCAGTTCTTGTAGGCACTACTAGTTATGATGTTGATATTTACATTGCGAGATTATTAAGCGGTTCGTTACCAGATGGCGTATATGCCATTAAACAAAGCGCTTCTAACCCAGGTTGATTTTTGCTTGAAAAATAACAGCTTAAACTAAAAGAGTTGCAGAAATGCGACTCTTTTTTTTATTTAGAGAACATAATTCATAAGAAACTGTACACAATTCCATTTTTCAGTGCAACCTTCCAAGTTTTGGAACGTCTTAGTAAAGAGTGACGGAAGAGATCTGCTTAGAACAAGACATTCCGTAACGATATTATGATCCGTGCAAGCGGTATCTATTACATTTTTGGAGGAATGAGAATGCGCAAATGGGGTCTGCATTACTTATGTTTATTAATTCTTACGGTAGTCTTGGCGGGTTGTGGCTCAGCGGATAGAAATTCAGCGGCAGATAGTTTGGCAAAAGAAAATGGTAGTACGAGTAACGACGCAGCAGTAGAGGTACAATCGCAAAGCTCGATGGCCTCAACAGCGGATCAAAGCACTTCGGCAGCTCCTGAGGCAGAAGCAACTGGCAGCGAGAATATGGCTGTAAAGGGCTCCACATCAGAAAATACAGATCAAGCAAGTGCGGGATTTACTGGTAGCGATGTAGTAGCGGGCTTGAACAAGAAGCTGATCTATAAAGCGAATCTTAACATGGAAGTAGAAGACTATGGAAAAGCACAGACTGAAATACGTAATTTAGTAACCATGGCCAATGGATATATTATTGAGTTTAATGAAAATATGTCGCAGTACGAGCAAGGCGGGACGTTTATCCTTAAGGTGCCTGCCTCCGGATTCTCACCTTTTCTGAATAAATTAGAACAAGTAAAACACGAATCTCTACAGCGCAGCATTCAAGGTCAAGATGTCTCAGAAGAGTATGTTGATCTGGAGTCACGTTTGAAGGCAAAACAGCTAATGGAAGCACAATATACAGAGTTTATGAAAAAAGCGACGAAATCCACTGATCTGGTCGCCTTCGCGAACGAGCTTGGTTCGATTCAAGAAAGCATTGAGCAGATTAAAGGTAGAATGCGTTATATCAATCAGAATGTATCCTTTTCTACGGTAGAATTGAGAGTGTATCAGACGGATGAAAGTATTGCTGTCAAAGAGAAGAAGGAGCAAGGGCCGTTACTGGAACGTGCTTCAGATGCTCTAAACGGAAGCTTAAATGCACTATCTGTGATGTTTCAGTGGATTGTCGTTATCCTTGCAGGAGCGTTACCGATACTTATCGGGGCTGCCATTATTTTAGCTATTGTATTAGTTTCCCGTAAAAATATCCGCGAGCGTCGGGAGCAGCAGACCGAGAGAATTCGTCAGCGAAATAAGGAGCTGAACAGAGAGCAAGCCATCCCTGCGGCAACAGAGCCTAAGGAGGCAGTTTCAGAGGATAATTCGAAGGCTAATAAGGACTCAGAGGACTCAAAGAAAGAATAGACCTACAAGCATAAGAATAATGTATAACGTGAAACTTATACTTTCTTATATTTTAAGAGAAAAAAACGGTTGTCATCCTAAAAGGACGACAACCGTTTTTTTTATGTGCTGAGGATTGATGTTTAGGCAGGCTGGAAGAGTATGCGATACTCCCCGTATCCTTCCTTCTCCAAATCCTCTTTCGGTACAAATCGTAGCGCCGCCGAATTTATGCAATAGCGTAAACCGTTTTCTCCGGGACCATCGTCAAAGACATGGCCTAGATGGGAATCCGCTACTTTGCTGCGAACTTCTGTCCGAACCATCAAATGGCTGAGATCCGTCTTTTCCTTCACAGCGTAGTCCCGGATCGGACGAGTGAAGCTTGGCCAGCCGCAACCGGAATCGTATTTATCCTGCGAGCTGAATAACGGTTCGCCAGATACGATGTCTACATAAATACCATCTCCATGGTGATCCCAAAAATCATTCCGGAAAGGAGATTCTGTTGCACTGTTCTGAGTGACTTCATATTGAAGAGGGGTTAAACGTTCTTTCAAACTTTGTTTGTCCTCTTTATGTGTCCAGTGGGTTTCGATAAAATCCTCTCGGCCAGAACCTTTGCGATAACGTTTGTAGTGGCCTGGATTCTTATGATGGTAACCTTGATGATATTCTTCGGCAGGAAAGAAGGTGGCTGCCGGGAGAATCGGGGTTACGATCGGACTAGAGAACCGACCGCTTGCTTGCAGAGCTGCCTTGGAAGCTTCTGCTTGTTCTTTTTGTTCCTCCGAATGGGTAAAGATTGCTGTTCCGTAAGAAGTCCCGCGATCATGGAATTGTCCACCTGCGTCGGTAGGGTCAATTTGCTGCCAGAACAGCTCAAGTAACTTGCTATAAGGGAAAATATCTGGGTTGAACGTAATTTGTACAGCTTCAACATGTCCTGTCGTTTCAGAACAAACCTCTTCATAAGTTGGGTTCACTGTATGACCGCCGGTATAGCCAGAGACGACACTAATGATACCTGGCAATTCTTCGAACGGCGAGACCATGCACCAGAAGCATCCACCTGCAAAGGTTGCTTTTTCTGTCTTGGTATTTATATGGTTAGTCTGATGTTCACTCATTGATATCCCTCCATTCACATAATGCAATTAAATAGATCACAATTTAATTATAAAGCAAATACTAACTGCCTGCCAGTTTGTAACCGATAAGTTCTTTCGCTATCGGTTATTCTTCGCTTCTTGAGAGCGCGGACGCAAGCTCAGTCCAGCGATAATTAGCACAGCGACATAGGCGATGATGGCAATAATCGCACTTACAGGGTCCTGGAACAGATGATCCCCGAGGAAAGCGTATAATGCAATCCCCGGTATTTTTCCTATGCCGGAAGCTGCAATATAGCTCCAAAAAGGCAGACCAGCTGCTCCAGCGTAGATGTTAACAGCTGTTTGGGGAATGATAGGCACGAGTCGTGCTAGGACAATCGAAGCGAAAGGTCGCCGCTCAATGCCTACTGTGAACTTTTCGAGTGCGGGAATAGAGGCTAAATAAGCTCTCGCTTGGCTTTGAAACAAGTACTTCACAACGCCAAAAAGGATTGCGGCAGCCAAATTTGTAGCTAGCCAGCAAATCAAGGCACCCGCTAAACTTCCGTATGCATAACCGAAGAATCCGATGACAGCTTTATAAGGGACAACTGGAAACAGGGCCAGTAAAGTTGCAATCCCTATAGAACTGAAAAGATTATGATCCTCTTTCATCCAGCTTAGGATGTCATATCTGTAGATAAACGCAAGGATTGTACCCGAAACATAAAGAATAATCGAGAACCATTTCTTCATAGATAATATGCCCCTTCTTCCACTCATTCATCTCATCATACGGGATAAAGAATAAATATTGAAGTAAAGATCAATTGTCAGAGAAGGAGAAGCAGGTATAATAGCATTTGTAGAGAACAAAGAGAAAAGAACGATATATTGAAGTGTTAAGAGGGGGATGGATCAGTGATTGCACCTGAACGTAAAAGAGTCGCCATAATAGGAATCGGCAATATAGCCCGCAAAGTATATTTACCACTGCTCTCTCAGCATGATTATGCCGAGGTAGTTGGTGTTCTTAGTCATTCACCGACAACGGTAGAGCAGGCCGTTCATACCTACCGTTTTCCTAAAGGGACGACTAATCTGGAAGAGCTGTTATCTTGGGATCTGGATGCAGTATTTGTACATAGCCCAACAACTACTCATTATGATATAGTAACAAAATGTCTCGAACGTGGGATTTCGGTATATGTAGATAAACCACTTTCCTATGATCTAGAAGAGTCCAGAAGGATGGCAGAGCTAGCACAAGATAAGGGGCTTTTGCTAGGAGTGGGCTTTAATCGCCGTTTTGCCCCAATGTATGTCACCGCCAAGCAATGGCTTGAGGAAGTCGGTGGAATTAGTCATTGCAATGCGATTAAACATCGAACGAAGCTTCAAACAGGAAGCAGCCGCGAAACCGTGCATGATGATCTGATCCATCTGCTTGACCTGCTGTTGTGGTTGTGCGGAGATCATTATGAACTGCTTCGTAGTCATCTTCACTCTAGTGGAGAAGGTCGTCTGCTGCAGGCATCTGGAATGTTGGGCTGGAAGCATAGCGCAGTAGGGATGTACAGCATGGTTCGTCAAGCTGGAGTGAATCTGGAGAAGCTTGAGCTGCACGGAAATGGCAGATCGGTGGAAGTAATGGATCTGGACAAGGCCATTCTTTATGAAAAGGATGCCTTACCGCATATTCAAGGCTTTGGAAGCTGGGATACTATACTCGATAGAAGAGGTTTTAGTGGAGTGGTCAATAATTTTCTTAGCAACATAAATACACCAGAGCTTTGCAGCATTGCTGCTTCAGCGGTACTGCCTAGTCATATGCTGGCGGCACAGCTTGCTGAATGAGGTCTCTGAGAAAGGAGAAGAATATATGGAGGATAACCGTAAATTAGTGGAGGAACAGATCATCGAAAGCTATAAACGCGAAGAAGAGATGATGATTCTTGTATTCGCTCAGTGGTGTGTAAATAATGGACTCGATCCACATGCTCTATACTTGCAGGCTTATCCGCAGCAGGAAGGGAATGAAGCCTTGCGTCAGGCACTTGCCCTCACGGTTTCCGCGGAGGAAGCGGGGGACATTTCTGATGACACCGTTCTGGGTGTACTTTCGCTTTTTGGAAATGATGACTTGGCACAAATCGTAACTGAAGCGATTGCTCAAAGGGGATCTTAAGGACCTGTGGGGGATTGACATTGGGGATATAATAATAGAGTCAGATGAACTTTTTTAGGTAAACGATGTTCATCATGGTTAAAATGTGTTAATATTATATATACTAACTAATAGTAAGTTTCGCTAGTGAGAGGTGAGAACAATGGAAGAACATCAATTTGCGATGTGTCCCAGATTTGAGACAGCCTTCTCTTTCTTAGGCAAACGTTGGAATGGACTTATTATTCAGACATTGATGAGTGGACCGAAGCGTTTTAAAGATATCTCCGGCCTCATTCCTTCAATGAGCGATAAGATGCTGTCCGAGCGGATGAAGGATTTGGAAGGTGAGGGTATCCTGGTTAGGCATGTATACCCAGAAACACCCGTACGTATTGAGTACGAATTAACAGACAAAGGCCGTGCATTGCAGCCTGTTATGCAGCAGATTCAGTCTTGGGCTGAGAGCTGGGTAGACTAAAATTCACAGTGATGTTGTGGCCCTTTTTCCGGAATGGTGGAAAAGGGGCTTTTCAATTTCTAAATATTAGACAGTGACAGTTTTGTTCCAATCCTTTATGCTTGAAAAAAACTTGCACAGTTTAAAAATAATTGTAATATAATAGAAAAACATTGTATGATCCTTGAATGGAAGCGCTCGCGTATTGGTTTTTGCTCAAATCTACTCAGCTGGAGTACAGGCATAGCAAAACTATTAGGAGGCGAGGGAGATGAAGACGAAGACGACCCTGTTTTCCCGGGAAATAACGTATGGAAAAAAGGATGTTGCTGAGCTAGAGAACGCTTCTATCAAAGTACAGCTCATCTATGACAAGACGTTGTTCATGCTGCATAGCCATCTTCCTGATTCCTTATGGGATGCGTGGATTGGCGTGCCTTACAGCATTATCTCTTCACTCTACAAAGGAAACAATGATAGTGGGACTATTTTTCAAAAATGGATTCAAAGTCCGACAGGTTGGAAGTGTATTGGTTGTGAACGGCACTGTCTGGAGTCCACGGAACCTCCACAAGATGTAAATGTGGCGAATCATGGGCGACAATATAAGTTTCATAACGGCATTCGCCAGAGTATGGTGCTTCAAGCCTTAATTTGGTCCATGTACGAGAATACCGTATTATTCAAACCCTTTTTAGGCGACGAGCCTTTTTTTGACGATGATGATTTGCATACGATATCCTCTTATTTCGTTCCAACTTATCTTAATGAATTCCACCTTATTGAGCGGTCTAAGCCATGTAAAGAATACAAAGATCAGAATATACGAGTCTTTCAGGAATGGATTTCCGCACCTGATCTTGTCCTTAAATGGAATGGTGGCTTGACGGAAGGCAGATGGATGACCGGTGTTTATATGGATCACTCCCGTTTTGCCGGATTGGGACCTTATTTGAAGGATTCAAAGGGACAGCGGACGTATATGCAGGCTTATGTGCAATAAAGTGAGTTGAAAAAGCACCTTTGTAGGCAAAGGTGCTTTTTTGCGTTTACTTTGCATGTACATCAATCTCCAATTTCGTTCAAAAATAAGATACAATTTCCGTGCGTACAATCACAAGTCAAAGTTCCTTTCAGGGTTAAGGTGAAGAAGTGGATAAGATTTATTCAGAACCTAATCCCATAACCTAATCCCATAACCCAAGGAGGAGCTATAATGGAAACTAAACAACTTAATGATAGTATTTCGGATTCGAAGCAAGCACAATCGGTACAAGCTGGTTTTACCCCAGATGCACTAGTGAGAGATATTGTATTACAGTTCCCTAAAGCGGCAGATTATTTCAAAGCAAAACGGATTGATTTCTGTTGCGGTGGAGCTAAACCTCTTGCTGAAGCAGCTGCTGAGCGTGGTCTGGATCACGAGATAATCATCGGCGATCTAAACAAGCTGTTCGAAGAGTATCCAGTACCCCAAGAGGAAATCGCTTGGAATACTGCACCTTCAGAAGAGTTAATTGACCATATTATTAATAAACACCACCGTTATCTTCGTGAAGAGTTACCCCTCATTAGCCAAAATGTAACTAAGGTATATCGAGTGCATGGCGGAGATTCTCCCCATTTGGTGGAGTTATATAACTTGTTCAACATACTTAAGGAAGATTTACTTGAGCATACGGCTAAAGAAGAAGATGATGAGTTTCCTAAGCTGTTGACATACGCTGCTAATCCTAGTGAAGAAGGCCTGACATCGCTTCGTGAGTCATTGTCTGAGCTGGAGAGTGAGCATGATGGTGCGGGCGATATTTTGAGAAAAATACGTAGTATTACAGATGATTTCACTCCACCGGCGCATGCTTGCACGACCTATCGATTGACATATGCCCGGCTGGAAGAGCTGGAGAGTATGACTTTTGAACACGTACATTTGGAGAATAATATATTGTTCCCTAGGTTTCAGTGAAGATGAATAGTGTTCTAAAGAGTCCTTTAGGGGGCTTTTTTTATAGGGAATTATAGAATGTACAGAAATGTGGATAACTCCGTTGAAAAAGATAGAAGAAATGATCGTAAAAAATATGGGTAAGATCGATTGATGGATAGATGGATGGCAGGCAGGCGGAAGGATTGCTTAAAAGCGGACTACGAGATAGGGCTGAACGAGCAGAAAGAGGGGGATAAATCCCCCAGAATATGCGAAATGACGCCGAATGAGCAGAAAGAGGGGGATAAATCCCCCAAAATATGCGAAATGACGCCGAATGAGCAGAAAGAAGGGGATAAATCCCCCAGAATATGCGAAATGAAGCCGGATGAGCAGAAAGAGGGGGATAAATCCCCCAGAATATGCGAAATGACGCCGAATGAGCAGAAAGAAGGGGATAAATCCCCCAGAATATGTGAAATGGCACCGAGTGAGCAGAAAGAGGGGGATAAATCCCCCAGAATATGTGAAATGGCGCCGGATGAGCAGAAAGAGGGGGATAGAGGTTAGCTTTTTAAAAAGTTTTTGTCAATTTTAGAAGTAAGCTTGTTATTACTTATTTGAGAACATGGCTTGTTTAAGTTATCCTTAAAAAGACAGAATACATAACTTTACAAGCCTGAGACGCTATATGGTCATTAGGCGGGACAAGGCGGTGCCAGGATGCCCATGCGATCTTTGTGGAAATTGATGCTAGGATTAGTCATTGTATTCATAATAGGTGGATGCTCTACTAACAATGACGGCAATAGTAATGCTAATAATGGTGTGGCAGGATCAGAGGGACCGACAATATCAATAAGGGTTGGAGATAATGAACTGCTTACTAAACCATCGGATAGGTTACTTAGTGGGAGTTATAGAAATGGAATATCGATCATGGAGCTACTGAAAGGTAGTAATGTTGCCACATTTGCTGAGGATAACTCAAGCATTGTTTCGGTAAAGGATTTTTCGCTAGAGGCGGGAATGGTTTGGGAGCTTCAGATGGGCGGTCAAATCATTGGGAATGCGGATTGGAATAATACTGTAGGGTATGATTCACAGCTAGTCTTCAACGCGAAGTCGAAGGACCATCAAGCACCACTTCAAACTGTAAGGCTGACCTTGAACGGTGGAAGTGTTGAAGTAGACTTGCATCATACGTATATTATGTTATTTGAAGAGGATTTAACTGTAAGAGATTTGCTCAAAAGCTGTAGTAGCGTACAGTTAGCCGATGACAATAAAAAGGTGCTTTCCGTCGACGATTATACTCCTCTTAGTAATGAAGAATGGAAGCTGAAGGTGAACGGAAAACAACTACTCGATGATGGAATGGATATGAAGCTCAGGGCTCAAGATGAATTGGAGATTTTATTGACTTTACGCTAAAAAATCGTACATTAAGCCAGAGAAACGGTTGTTCAGAATCGTTAATCTGGCTTTTTATGTGGAAAAGATATCTAACAATTATCAGTACACTAAAATGTGAAAATATTCACAATTGAAGTGACTGCAATCACAATGACGAATTGAATTTGAACCGTATAATTCCAATATGTAGAAGAGAAATTGATCAGGTATTCATAAGCTTGAGGAGGCACCTAACCATGACAACGATAAGAGAAAAACTAGTATTAGTCGGCAACGGTATGGCAGGCATAGGTACGATTGAGCAGATATTGAAGCTGGGTGGAGCTTATGACATCACGGTTTTTGGAAGTGAACCTCATCCCAATTACAATCGGATCATGTTGTCTTATGTTCTTGAAGGAAGTAAGACCCTTAATGATATCATCCTAAACGACTGGAATTGGTATGAAGACAATAATATAACTCTACACACGGGAACAACGGTGACACGAATTGATGAAGGTTCGAAGCAAGTTGTTACGGATAGTGGGATGATAGTCCCCTACGACAAGGTAATTATTGCGACAGGCTCGAATTCGTTTATTTTACCTGTACCTGGCAGTGATAAAGAGGGCGTTGTAGGATTCCGGGATATTTCAGACTGTGATGCGATGCTGGCAGCGGCCAAACAATACAGCAAAGCAGCTGTTATCGGCGGGGGGTTGCTTGGGTTGGAAGCGGCAAAAGGTCTTCTGAACCTTGGTATGGATGTTACCGTAGTTCATTTGATGGAAGATCTGATGGAGCGTCAGCTTGATCGGAATGCCTCCTCGATGCTGCAAGCTGAGCTTGAGCGTCAAGGCGTGAAATTTGCTATGGGCAAACAAACGATAGAATTGAGCGGGGAACAGAGAGTAAGTGGATTGCGTTTTAGTGATGGCAGTACGCTTGCTGCAGATTTTGTGGTAATGGCTGTTGGAATCAAACCGAACGTGACATTGGCAAAAGATAGCGGAATCTCCGTAAATCGTGGGATCGTGGTGGATGATTATTTGCAAACTTCCATGCAGAATGTATATTCCATCGGCGAATGTGCTGAGCATCGCGGTATGTGTTACGGACTGGTGGCTCCACTATTTGAACAAGGCATGGTTCTAGCTAAACATTTATGTGGTAGCGATACCAAGCCTTATGAAGGTTCGATTGTTTCCACGAAGCTTAAAATTTCTGGGGTGGATGTATTTTCTGCAGGTGAGTTTTTGGATTGTCCTGAACATACTGTGATCTCAAGCAAAGATGAATGGAAGAAAACTTATAAGAAAATTTTGCTCAAAAATAATGTGATTGTCGGTGCGGTTTTGTTCGGTGATGTAACGGAGTCCGCGAATCTGCAAAAGCTAGTAAAACAAGGCGCAGTAATGACCGATGAGATTTATACGGAGGTTATGGGAACGGGCTGCTGCGGTGGCGGAGCTAAGAAGAGCACATCCGTAGAAGCTATGGCGGACGAAGAAATTGTCTGCGGCTGTAATGGTGTAACTAAAAAAGCGATCGTAGATGCTGTCACTGAACATGGTTTTACTACTGTGGATGAGATCAAAGCATGCACTGGCGCTACTCGCTCTTGTGGTGGTTGTAAACCCGTAGTAGAACAAATCCTGCAATTTGTCTTAGGTGACAGTTTCCAGCAAGCTGCTAAGCAAGGTATTTGTGGGTGCACAACGCTTAGCCGTGATGAGATTGTTGCTGAAATTACAGCTAAAGGTCTTAAAACAACAAAAGAGGTCATGAATGTACTCGGTTGGAAACAAGAGGAAGGTTGCTCCAAGTGTCGTCCGGCGATTAACTATTATCTAGGGATGATGAATCCTGATACCCATCAAGATGAGAAAGAATCCCGATTTGTAAATGAAAGAATGGGTGCCAATATTCAAAAAGATGGAACCTACACCGTGATACCACGCATGTATGGTGGGGTAACTACGCCGGAGGATTTGAAGAAAATCGCCGACGTCTCCCTTAAATATGACGTGAAAGTTGTGAAGGTAACTGGAGGGCAACGCCTGGATCTAATCGGTGTGAAGAAGGAAGATTTGCCTAAGGTATGGGAAGAGCTGGATATGCCTTCAGGCTACGGTTATGCCAAATCCCTGCGTACGGTTAAGACTTGTGTGGGCTCCCAGTTCTGCCGCTTTGGCACACAAGATTCGCTGGGAATGGGCGCGCTCATAGAACGTAAGTATGAACGTCTTGATTTTCCTGCCAAGTTTAAAATAGCTGTCAACGGCTGTCCACGTAACTGTGCGGAATCCTGCACGAAGGATATTGGCATCGTTGGAAATGATGGTGGTTGGGAAGTGTTTATCGGTGGTAACGGTGGGATCAAGCCACGGATCGCAGACTCCTTCTGCAAAATTAAGACCGATGAAGAGTTAATCGAAGTGTGCTCCGCTGTGATGCAATATTACCGTGAGACCGGCAATTATTTGGAGCGAACATCCGAGTGGGTTGAGCGTATGGGACTTGAGCGGATTCAAATGGTTATTTTGAATAATGAAGATAATCGCAAAGAGCTGGCCGCACGGATTGACTTTGCTCTGACTCAGGTTACGGATCCTTGGAAAAAAATGCTCAATGACAGCAGCACTCGTGCTGCGCTTTTTGAAGAAACAAGAGTCTAGCGGATATAACGCACACAGAAGGGGAGAGACCAATGAATAAGACAACACAAACGTATCCAATAGGATCAGTACAGGATTTCCTGCTGCAGATTGGCCGTGTGGTGATTGCTGGAAATGTGGAGCTGGCTGTATTTCGTACCTCTGACGGAGCGATCTATGCACTTGAGAATCGGAGCCCTCATCCAAAAGGGGGGCCGCTTGCGGAAGGGATCGTTTCGGGTCACTTTCTTTATGATCCACTGTATGATTGGAAAATAGATCTTCGCACGGGTGAAGTTCAGGCACCGGATCAAGGTATCGTTATGACTTATCCAGTCTCCCTTGTCGGAGACATTGTGACAGTGAGCTTGTAGACACCGAAGCTTGTAGTAAAGGATGAAATAGAAAACGGTGGGGTGGAGTATTATGTTTACTCAAAGTGTGGAGAACATTGTCGAGGCGGCAGTCAGCAAGCGAGACCAAATGAATGAAAGTTTACCAAGATATTTTCTAGCAGCCCTTTTGGCAGGGGCATATGTAGGCATTGGGATTATCCTTATTTTCTCGCTGGGAGCGCCTCTAGCGGCTGCCAAATCGCCTTTCCAACCCCTCATTATGGGTGCATCCTTCGGTATTGCCTTGACTCTTGTTGTGTTTGCAGGCTCAGAGCTGTTTACCGGAAATAATATGTTCTTTACGGTTAGTACACTTGCTGGTAGAACAAGTATCTGGGATACTGTCAAGAACTGGGTGCTTGTGTTTGTAGGGAATGTGATAGGGGCAGTGATTTTAGCACTTTTGATTCGAGGAACTGGGCTATTCAGTGCGGCTCCCCCAGAGCATCTGATCTTTGCGGCTGCAGCCAAGAAAATGAGCCTTCCGTTTTCAGAGCTATTTTTCCGTGGGATTCTATGTAACTGGCTGGTCTGTCTAGCGCTATGGATGGCCTCACGCGCCAAAAGTGAAACTGCCAAGCTGGTTCTAATCTGGTGGTGTTTATTTGCCTTTATTGCGAGTGGATATGAGCACAGTGTGGCTAATATGACGCTGCTGAGTGTTGCTGTGTTGCTCCCGAATCACCCTGACACCGTTACAATTGCCGGATGGATCCACAATATGATTCCTGTTACCTTAGGAAATATAATTGGCGGTGGCGTATTCGTCGGTATGGCCTACTGGATGATCTCTCCCGTGCGGGGTACTCAGACCAAGCGTTAAGAGTATATTTATGGTTATAGGGCTGACCTAATTTCGGGTTCAGCTCTTTTTCTAAATATAAGAAAGTATAAGTTTCACGCTATAAATTATCCTTATATTTCTCGCATAAACGCTTACCGTCCATTAGGGACGCCGAAGGCGTTTTTGCTTGTCTTGTGGGATAAAAAAAGACGCCTATGTTAGGCGCCTTTGACCACTCTATTTTATAATGTGCAGAATAATTGGGTCATATGTGTTTCATTGAGGAGAATAGAGGGTATATTATAAACGGAAATTAGATGCGGCAGATCTCGTTTGGACACATTTCGCAGTGGCAAATTTCCTGCAGCATGCCAAGATCCTTGATGACAATCATACCGTTCTCGTACTCAACCGCGTCTTTTTTACGCAAGTCGCTCAACATCCGGTTCACACTCTCACGAGTAGCGCCGATCATGTTGGACAGATCTGTATGCGTAATTTTTTTGTTGATGAGGATGTTCTCACCATCGCTGCTCTTCTCACCATAAGTATTACCAAGTCGAATGAGAGTGGAGCAAAGTGCGCCTGGTTTGCCATACATCATCAGATCACGGAATTTCGTTTGAGTTAGACGGTGATGAATGCCCATCCATTTCATAAAGTCGATGGCAAAATCACAATGTTGGCAAATGAGAATTTCTAAATCCTTTTGCTCGATGACGCCAACTTCACTTTCTTCAATCACTTCTGCAGTAAAGCTGTGCTTGGTGCTGAAGAATGGGTCCGCTTGACCTACCATATCGCCAGCTTGGTACATATAAAGAATAAGTTCTTTACCTTCATCCGTTGATTTAGTTAATTTCACACGTCCACGTTTGATATAAAACAATTTATCCGAGTAGTCGCCTTCCCAGAAAAGATGTGAACCCTCTGGAACAACGCGCTCTTTCATAGTAACAAGAAGTCTGTTGAAATTCTGTTCGGAGAAACAGTTTGTATTTCCGTGGGCTTCGATGACATTGTAATGTTCTTTTAGCATAATCGACATCCCCTTTATTCCCTCAGTTTTTCAGTAAATTTTAAATTAATTATACCTCTTTAATCTTCAATTTGGGTAAGAAAAACCATTTAAAAGTGTCGAATTTTCAACATTGTGATTATTTTCACTTCAAAAGTGCTAGATGTAATATGATTTTTAACTAAAAAGGAGTAAGAAGTATATGTTCTTTATATATCAGCAGTGGCAATCCATTATTCTTAAATAATGGGTCTGTCGCTGTTTTTTTGTTCTTATTAGATTCTACATATTTTACTGCAAAAATTCATGATATAGAAATCCGTTCGATTTCAACTCCGTATAAACGCACACATCTTCATTAAGGTCAGACATTGGCGCAACGGGTATGGAACGATATCCTGAGAATGGAGCAAAAACCAGGAGAAGGGGAAATCATACATGGCTAAAGTGGCGGACAAATATCTTAAGGTAGATCCTTGGGCAATTATTGAAGAGGGCTTTGATCCAGAACGAAATCGGACCTCGGAATCTATTTTTTCACTAGGAAATGAGTATATGGGTGTGCGGGGGTATGCTGAGGAAGGTTACTCTGGGGATTCCCTGCAAGGCAGTTATTTCAACGGGCTAAATGAACAATTGGACATTGGCAATCATTATAAGGGGATTATTCGCTCGCTGAGATATATGGTAAATGCGGTGGACTGGCTGTATACGCGGATCACTGTGAATGGTGAACAGCTTGATCTGGCAAAAAGTAAAATATCGGATTATGTGCGCAAACTGGATCTTCGTAGTGGGACCTATCGGCGTGAGCTAATCTGGCACCTAGATGATGGAAAAATCTTAAAAGTTGTCTTTACACGCTTGGTAAGTATGACGATGTCTCATCTGGGACTACAGCGGGTGGAATTTGAGCCCCTTAATTTCTCGGGCAGCGTGGACATTTGTGCAGGTCTTGATTTCAGCATTATTCATGAGGAACGCGGTGAATGTATGTGGAGTAGTCTCCGCAGTGGAGAACAAGGATCTACCACAGCTATTATGGCGAGAACAGTGAATACAGCTAACAAGCTATTCTCTAGCTTTTCTTTACAATCTTCACAGCCGCTTCAGCTTACGCGAGTTGAACATGAGAAATTTATTGGACAAAGCTTTACTATGGATCTTGCTCAGGGAAAAGCGACCCATTTTACAAAGCTGGTTATCAACTATTCGGATAGTGAATCTGCCCATACAGCTGAAGAGCTGTGGAGCAAAGGGCTAGCTCTTGCTGAAAGTGCAAATCAACTGAGCGATACTCAAATATTCGCGGATCAGACGGCATATTGGAATGGTATCTGGGAGACAAGTGATATTCGGATTGAGGGCGATCCTGAGAATCAGCAGGGCATTCGTTTTTGCATTTTCCAGCTTTATCAGACTTATCATGGTGATCATCCAGGGTTCAACATCGGCGCTAAAGGATTGACTGGAGAAGTGTATCGTGGTTTGGCGTTCTGGGATACAGAGTCGTATTGCTTACCATTCTATATGTTTAATAATCCTAAGGCTGCACGGAGTTTACTGGACTTTAGATATAAGACATTACCTCAGGCTATGCAACGTGCTAAAGATGTTGATTGCGATGGCGCTTGCTACCCTATTGCTACAATAGACGGAACAGAAAGCTGTGATCTCTGGCAGCATTCGAATCTTCAGCTTCATGTAGGGACTGCTATTTCCTATGGTATCTGGCATTATGTCAAAAATACTGGGGATAAAGAATTCTTGCACAGTAAAGGCGCTGAAATGCTGATCCAGATCAGTAGATTCTATGCTACACGCGGTCAATGGGGTCAACAGAGTGGGAAATATGGATATTTTGGCGTAATGGGTCCTGATGAGTTCCAATTGATGGTGAATAATAACTGCTATATTAATTTGATGGCCCAAAAATCATTTGAATACACCTTAGACACCCTGAGTGAAATGAAAGAACAGGCACCAGAGGCTTTTGCAATGGTTGCGGAAAAGACGGGACTCCGTGACGAAGAGCTTAGCGATTGGAAAAATAAAGCAGACAATATGAAGATTCCGGTTGACGAAGTGACAGGAGTATTTGAGGAGCATGATGGATTCTTCGATATGCCACATATTGATATTCATTCCATTCCTGTAACAGAGTTTCCGCTCTACTCGAACTGGTCGTATGATCGATTGTACCGTTATGACATGATTAAGCAACCGGATGTTCTCATGTTTATGTTCTTATATAATGGACAATTCTCTAAAGAAGCGAAGCTTGCTAACTATGAATATTACGAGTCTAGATGTATTCATGAGTCTTCACTTTCACCTTCGATCCATTCCATACTGGCAAGCGAAATCGGTAAGCCAGAAGAAGCCTATTCGTTCTTTGAATTTGCGACAAGACTGGATTTAGACAATTACAACCGTAACACACGCGAAGGATTGCACACGACTTCGATTGCAGCCGCTTGGATGAATATTGTGTATGGCTTTGGAGGTATGCGTTCAGATGGGGATCGTTTGTCCTTCCAGCCTTCATTGCCGGAGCGCTGGAACGAGTATAGCTTCCAAGTGATGTATGAAGGGGTATTACTACGTATTTTGGTCAACAAGACTTCAGTAACGCTCACCGCAATTAATGGGGGTAGCACTGATATTACAGTGTATGGGCAGTCAATTACGGTGGACGCATCCGGGACGACGCTTCCGCTAGGTGAAGGGATGTTGGCTCGATGAGCTGGGCGGTTAGGGATAGCTGTTTTGACAAGCAACTTGTGACGACGAACGGGAACAAATATATGTTAGGCAATGGCTATATGGGATATCGCGGGACACTTGAGGAATTCGGTAAAACTGAGTTAGTTGCCGTAACTTTAGCTGGTCTATATGACAAAGCGGGAGATAAGTGGAGAGAACCTGTCAATGCTCCTAATGGATTATGGACCAAGATTGTCTGCAACGGTCAACCTTTAAGTGTGCTAGAGCAAGAACCGAGCTCTCATGTTCAGGAGCTGAATATTCGTAGTGCCATTCATCATCGGAGCACTGGCTATAGTCTATCTGATGGTGGGATGTTGACATTTACAGCAGATCGTTTCGTAAGCCAGGACAATCTTTACCTGCTCGTTAGTAAATACTCTATCCATAGTACACAGGACTGCCAAATTGTGATTGAGACCGGGATTGACGTAGATGTATGGGATATCAATGGTCCCCACCTCTATGGTCAAAAAGTACAGTCACAGGGTGAGGTACTAGTCTCTTCCTCCACTAGTGGAGAATTGAACATTCCGGTAGTTGTGGCGGAGAGAGCCGTATTTAATTTCGGAGATCAGCAACTGGATGAGGGCGCTAGTATTCGCCGGATTTCTTTTGAAGCGCGTGCGGGTGAGACCTATGAATGGTTTAAGTACGTTGCGGTATATACTGGACTTGATGTTAGTGTACCGGAGTCAGAAGCAGTAAAGTCTGTTCTAGCTGCTGAAACGCTCGGTTATGACGAGTTATTACAGGCTCATCGCCAGCAATGGGAAGAAAGATGGTCGCTTAGCGATGTCATTATCGAAGGCGATGAGGATGCTCAGTTTGCTCTAAGATACAGTATTTATCAGCTGTTAATTATTGCACCTACAGTTTCGGAAAAGGTTTCTATCCCGGCTCGAGGTTTATCGGGTCAGGTCTATAAAGGGGCCGTATTCTGGGATACGGAGATGTTTATGCTGCCTTTCTTCCTGCATACTGATCCAACGGTTGCTCGCAACCTGATGATGTACCGGATTCATACCTTGGACGGAGCTCGCCGGAAGGCCGCGGAATATGGTTTTTTGGGAGCATTCTATGCTTGGGAAAGTCAGGATACAGGAGACGATGCTTGTACACTGTTTAATGTGAATGATGTATTTACCGGTCGACCAATGCGGACTTATTTCCGTGATAAGCAGGTTCATATCAGTGGGGATGTTGTACATGGGATCTGGAAATACGTTCAATTTACAGGTGACGAGAGTCTGCTGACTAGCGGAGGGGCGGAAGTGATCTGGGAATGTGCCCGGTTCTTCTACTCTTATGCTTACTATAATTCAGTAAAAGAACGCTTCGAGATTCTAGATGTAACAGGTCCAGACGAATATCATGAGCGTGTGAACAATAATGCTTTTACGAATGCTCTGGTTAAGGAGACACTGGAGATTGCCTTGCGCACAGCAGAATTGCTGCAAGATAAATATCCGGAAGTGTACAACCAACTGTCTACAGAGTTTAGTGAAGGTCCGTTTCTGACAGAGTTCAAAGCTATGCTGGATAGCTTCTATGTTCCGCAGCCAGACCCTGCCAGTCTTGTCATCGAACAATTCGACCGTTACTTCACCTTAGAAGATGTTAGGCTGCCAGATTTGAAATCCCGTGTACTTAACAAAAATGAGTATTTGGGTGGCGGTAATGGATTAGCCACAACCACAACAATACTGAAGCAAGCGGATGTCGTATTGATGTTAAATCTATTCAAACATTCCTTCACCAAGGAAGTGAAACAAGCGAACTGGGAATTCTACGAACCGCGCACCGAGCATGGGTCAAGTCTTAGTCCTTGTATCTACGCTTTGGTAGCTGCCGATATTGGTTCGCCGGATTGGGGATATCCATATTTTATGCGCACGGCTACTGTTGATCTCACGGGAGAATCTAAGCAGTACGTAGGCGATCTTTATATCGGTGGTACCCACCCAGCCGCTAACGGTGGTGCTTGGATGGCTGCGGTGCTTGGTTTTGCAGGGTTGGATTATGATGGGGGAACTGTCCATATCAAACCTTCACTGCCTAAACATTGGCAGTCTGTTGAGCTTCCGGTTACGCTTCGGGGGAATACCTTTAAGCTGCGGATTAGCAAGGATGAAGTTACAGTTACCACAGCAGCCGACTACAGCGGGACTCTGGTGTTCTCGGTACAAGGGGGAGAAGGAAAGTCCTGTGGTGCAGGTGAGAGCTTGCGTCTAACCTTGGCCGAAACAACAGTATAGTCATTAACTAACAACGGAGAGGAAGTAAATCCATGTTGCAAAATATGAAAGGCGCCATTTTCGATCTGGACGGCGTTATTGTAGATACGGCCAAATATCATTATTTGGCTTGGGCGAGTCTTGCTGACGAGCTTGGCTTTACATTTACAGAGGAGGATAACGAACGTCTTAAGGGCGTGAGCAGGATGAGATCGCTCGATATTCTTCTGGAAGTTGGTGGCCTACAATTTGAAGAAGCGGAGAAGCTTGCGATGGCGGAGAAGAAGAATCGCCTATATGTAGAGTACATCTCTAAGCTTGAGGAGTCGGAACTGCTTCCTGGGGTCAAAGAATACTTAACAGGACTGAGAACGCGCGGGATTGGAATTGCGTTAGGTTCAGCTAGTAAGAATGCAGAGTTTATTTTGAATAAGCTGAACATTACGGATCTGTTCGATGCCGTAGTTGACGGTAACAAAGTGTCACTTGCCAAGCCGGACCCGGAGGTATTCTTGATCGCTGGTCAGGAGCTAGGCTTACAGCCGGACGAATGTGTCGTGTTTGAGGATGCGGAAGCGGGCGTTCAAGCAGGTAAGGCTGCAGGTATGAAGGTAGTAGGCATAGGTAAGCCGGAAGTGCTGAAGGAAGCCGATATGGTTGTAAAAGGATTGTATGAGTTGTTGAGTTAAATAAAAAGGGGACCGACTCCAAAGTAGCTGATGCTACTGTGGGGTCGGTCTTTTTTTGCTTTAAATTCCTGTGCTCACGCTGTGTATTCAGCTATCAAGTACAACTGCGCACACCAAGTAGTAATGTCGCTCATTGGGTAATCCAATCGCTCATCCAAAGGCTCAACAAATGTGAAGCCCACAACAGTGTAAAACAGAGGCGAATAATACCTCTCATAGCCCCACGCAGTGGCCTTCACTCTCCCGCCCTATTTTTCTATTTTTGTTTTTTAAGAATTCCGGTGATGGAGTTGCGGAGTGGAGGTTTGGAGCTGGAGAAACGAAGTGGTCGCCTTTATCCTCAGATTTCTACCGCCAAGCGGTATAAAATCAGGAAATCTGAGGATAACAGCGATCGTAAGCCCAAACGCTCCACGCAGTGACGTCTATATCACATGCTCTTATAATCCGTACAACAGAAAAAAACTACATACAAATGACCATAAAAAACTTTAAAATGAACATATGTAAGCGTTTATCCCTTTGATATAGTTATTTAACCCGGAGGTGTGACTATAGTGTTGTCTAGGCTTATTAGATTGATTCGAAAGCTGAACGTCAAGCAGCAGCTCATCCTGCTATTTCTGATTATGATTTCTCCGATCTTCTTTTTGAACATATATGGGAATTTGAAGGCAGAGCAAATACTGAAGCGCCATGTTACGAATGCATATGTGGAATTGAACAAGCAGAACTTTACGATCATTAATCGGGATATCGATACAGTTAATAAAATCACTACCACCGTGATTCAAAATCCTCTGATTCAGCAAATGAATATGACTGGCTCGGATACCATACTGGAGCGGGTCAAACGATATGAGACAATAGAGAAGCTGTTGGTCAGTTACTCTCAGGGGGCTGAACGTGGTGATGGCATCTATTACTCCCTTTATATATACGATCCGAATGATTATTACTTTTTTGCTCCCAATTTTCCACAGGTTAAGAAGGCGGGAGTTTATTTCTTTTCTAAAGCCGAAGAGCCTTACTGGTTTGAGGAGGTTGTTCAGAAGAAAGGACGCGGCTCGCTGAAGTTCACGGAGAGGCTAAGCGCTCAAGCGGAGAATTTAAAGACACTTACTTACATGAGAGCTGTAAACAACATTTCCAGAAAAGCGGAGACTATAGGGGTTTTGGTCATCACCAAAATGGACTCTAAAATTGGAGAATCTCTCAAATCCATCTCTTTGCCTGACGGCGAAATTTATTTAACAGATTTAAACAATCGTGTTCTCGCCTCCACTACGAATAATACTGGAGAAGTGATTGAGCTGCCGGAGACGGTTGTTGCCGAGGATCTGGAAGGTACAGTGGATGTGATTACCTCCGATTTTATCTATGTGGTTAACAATAACCATGCGCTTGGACAAAAACTGGTCTACAAAGTTCCAGTGAAGGCGCTACTGCAGCAACAGAACGAAATGAAAAGTGTTATTCAATATATCACCGTGGCTTATGCAGTATTTGGACTAATTATGATTACGTACTTCTGGCGTTCATTAATGACTCCTTTGCAAAAGCTGGCTTTTTTCGTGCGAAAATACGAGCCGGGTAATCGAGTTCCAGAGACACCACGGAGGGGGAGTAACGATGAGGTCAGTGTGCTGATTGCTTCTACTTATGATATGGCCCGAAGGCTGAACGGATTAATCACATACAAATATCAGATGGAGCTTAAACAGAAGGAATCCCAGCTTCAACTTCTATATCAACAAATCAACCCTCATTTGCTTTACAACACCCTAGAGAGCATTTATTGGAAAAGCTCTTTAGAAGGAAATGTCGAATCCGCCGAGATGATCAAGGAATTGTCCAAATTAATGAAGATCAGTCTTAGTCGGGGAAGGGAGCTGATCAGCCTTGAAGAAGAGCTGGAGCATGCAACGGCCTATATCAAGCTACAGCAGCACCGTTATGATTATGTATTTCAAGTTGTGATGAATATTCACCCGGATACGAAAAGCAACCTAATTCCAAAAATCACGCTGCAGCCATTAATAGAAAATGCTATTATTCATGGGGTTAAAAATATGGGCGAGGATGGTGAGATCACCATCACAGCAGTGTGTGAGGATGAAACCGTTAGGATCTCTATTGAAGATAACGGCTATAAGTCTGTTGACTATGAAGCCATAGAAGCTGTATTGAATGATGAAAGCCCCAATCCCACTAGCGGTTATGGTATCCGCAATATTAACCAGCGTATTCATTTACATTTTGGCTCTGATTATGGCATCAGCTATACCCCTCGTACAGAAGGCGGAACGCTAGTAACAGTTAAGCTTCCGAAATCGGAGAATCAGGACTAAGGAAGGGGAGCATGCAGATATGTTCAATATATTGGTTGTGGATGACGAACCATTGATTTGTAAAGGATTGAGCAATTTATTAGCTTCATCCGGGCTGGATATTTCTAATATCTATACAGCTAATAGCGGATTTGAAGCACTAGACTGTATACGTATGGAGGAAATTGATCTGCTCGTTACGGACATACAGATGGGTGCGATGAGTGGAATTGATTTGATGCAGCATGCCAAACTAGCCAAACCATGGGTACAGACCATCGTGATTTCTGCTCATGAGACGTTTCAATATGCTCAAATGGCTGTTAGGCTCGGGGCAAAGGATTATTTAATCAAGCCTTTGAATAGTGAGCAGTTTTTGGATTCGGTCCGAAATGTACTCCTTAAGATGGGGAAGCCCTCACCAGAACTAGATGTCTTCATGTCTGGAATTAACGAAAGCTTTCGACTGGAAGAGCCGCTGCCGGAATATAGCAAGCTCTTGAACGAATTGCTCATTGACCCTGGAGTTGTACTAGCTGAAGGAGATAACCTGCTGAAGCTGGATAACCTGAAGCTACAAGGGCCGTATTTTTCCGTCTTAAAACTTAAGGTACCACTGACTGGAGTAAACCAGGAGAAGCAGTATACTATTCGGGACAGACGGCTTCTTTGTTATGCTGCGCTGAACATTGCCAAAGAATTAATGGATCAGGAATGGAACTCGATAGCCTTTTATGCGCCAGATGGAGAAATTACGATCATTATTCAATGGGATGAAAAAAGCTATGAGGATTCTTCTGCCGGCCAAATCAACAGGCTAGACATACTTGGTCGTAGTCTTCATTTTAATATCCATAAGTATTTACATCTGAATGTGGTCATTGGCATTAGCCAGATTTTAAAGGGGCTTTCGTTTATGGCCGTGTTGAACCGTCAGGCCTCTAATGCAATTCTCTGGAATAATGAGCATAGTGACCATTACGTGTTCTATTATGGGGATTTCAACTGGAACAGTTACACGAGTGATCCTTCTGTAGAAGAACTTCATACGCATAGCAATCTGATCGTACAAAAAGCAAAAGAATATATTGACGAGAACTATGCGCAAAAAGGACTGACGATTCACGATGTGGCTAAGAAAAATCATGTTAGCCCCAATTATTTGAGCTACCTATTTAAGAAAAATACAGGTTATAACCTGTGGGAATATGTAATTAAGCTCCGGATGGAAGAAAGTCGGGAGATGATTTTGAATACCGATCTTCGCAGATACGAAATTGCGGAACGTGTGGGTTATGAATCGCCCGAGCATTTTAGTAAAATTTTCAAAAAATATTATGGGATTAGCCCCAGTGAATTGAAGAAGTAAAAACACTCATGACTTCGGTAGATATAGACATGTTCAGTACAACCCTCATTTCCTACAATTTAAGGTAGGAAGCATTTTGCGAAAAATGCTGATAGAACAATGGAATGAGGGAGCCTGATGAATCAAACCGCAGTAGTAACCGAAAACCCGGCGACGCTGAAGGGGACACCGTACAAGCAAAACCGCTGGAAGAAAAACTTTTGGGGATATATGTTCCTCGTACCTGCCGTAATTGTTTTTATTATGTTCTTGTGGGTTCCAATTTTTAAAGGCTTACTGTACAGCTTCTACCATGTTGATTTTGTGAAAGGTAATAGCTTTGTAGGCTTTGAGAACTACAGTAGAGCACTTAGTGATCCAGATGTTTTGACCGCATTAAAGAACACTGGGTATTACATGTTTCTATGTCTTATTATCGGTTTTTGGGTTCCGATTGCTTTTGCCATCATGATCTCGGAGCTGAGAAAGTTTGGGGGCTTTGTACGTGTAGCGGCTTACCTTCCTTTCGTAATGCCTGGTGTGGTTCTCTATGGACTGTGGAGATGGCTTTATGATCCGGTGGGCCCGATTAATGCGTTACTAGGCACAATGGGTGTGGATCAGGTTGCCTTCTTAACAGATACAAGATGGTCGATGATTTCCCTTGTGTTTATGGAAACATGGCAGCAGTTCGGATCAGGGATGCTAATTTACTTAGCTGCTGTACTCAGCATTCCAAGAGATTGGTATGAAGCCGCTGAGATTGATGGAGCAGGTATATGGGCACGTATAAAGTACATCACATTGCCTTCACTGCGTAATTTAATCTTTTTGATGCTGATCCTGCAAATTATTGGTACTTCACAAGGATATCAGTCACAGATGGCGCTGCTTGATGGCGGTCCAAATAATACTACGCTTACCTATGCGCTGTTGATCGTGAAATATGCATTTACAAGACTCGATTATGGAACAGCTACTGCGCTTGGCATGTTAATGTTCATTGTCCTAGGTGGTTTGGGCATTTTACAGTTCAAGCTTAACAAGGAGGACTACTAAGATGAAGAGCGCAGATAGAGGAATTCTTTCAGAACACGATTTGAAAAAAACAAGTAATAAGATCGTTTATGGTTTGATGTGCGTCGTTATTTTGGTTATGGTTTTTAGCATGCTATACCCGATTTGTATGACGTTATTCAACGGGTTGAAGTCGAATCAAGAGGTGAATTCATTCCCGCCGCATTTTTTCCCTCAGGAATGGCACTTCAGTAATCTTAAAGATGCGATGAATTACATTGATCTACCCATGTTCCTTAGAAACACCATTTATATCTTTTTAGGGAATATGGTCGTGACGCTTGTCGTATTGGGAATGTCAGCTTTTAGTATTTCTCGTATGAATGTTCCTTACAAAAGAGCTATTTATTTCTTCTTCCTGATGACATTGTTTATTCCGGCGACCAGTTACATGATCCCGAACTTTGTCAATTTGAAAGAGCTCGGATTGCTGAATCAGTATGCGGCTTTCTGGTTGCCAGCGGGAGCGAACACGTTCTACTTTCTATTGTTAAAGAACTTTTTTGACGGGATTCATCCAGAAATCTTTGAAGCAGCACGAATTGATGGGGCCTCTGAGCCGAGAAGCTTTTTCTCCATTGCCGTGCCATTATCCATTCCGATTTTTGCTACATTAGCGATCTTTATCTTTTCTACTGCATGGAATGACTGGTTCTGGCCATCTCTGGTTATGCACAGTGAAGAGAAATATACGCTTGCGACAGCCATTTATAAATACGTTATTAATGTGAAGGCACTCAATACTAATATTAAATTTGCAATCCTGTTTATAGTATCCTTGCCTCCAATCATTGTCTTCTTAATTTTCCAGAAATTCATTATGCGTGGGGTTGCTTTGTCGGCAGTGAAAGGATAAGCAATTATCGACGAATTTATCCACGGATCGTAAACATGCACATGAAAGGAATATAAATGCACCTCGTTTGTAAACGGTTTCTAATTTATGATCGATATGTAAGATAATTATGAATTGAAAAGGGGAGTTTCAATGCGTAAGTACTCTAGCGTTCTACTAAGCGTACTTGTAGCCGGATCGTTGCTATCTGCTTGCAGCGGCAACAATAACGGAAACACAGCGGGGAACAAAGGCGGGGAAGCATCTGCTGCGCCAACAAATGCGGTAACGGATAATACAGCAACCGCTACGGATGCACCAGTGGATGACATTACTCAAAGAAAAGTGACGATCAAGATTCACTATCCAACACCTGACCTGACTGAAATAAGAGCACAGGAAGACGACAAAATCAAACGTTTCCAAGAGGTATATCCGAACGTAGAAATCGTTAAAGACGACTGGCAGTACAATGTAAGTGAAATAGGAATCAAAATGGCTGCGAATGAAGCACCAACCTTCTTTAATACTTTTGCTACAGAAGCTAAATTCCTGGTTGAAAAGGGCTGGGTTGCTGACATCACAGATCTGTGGAACAAATATGAATTTAAAGATCAAATTAACACCGTGCTTCAAAATCAATTTATTATCGACGGCAAAGTTTTCGGAGTAACACAAAAAGGTTATGTAACAACCACTATGATCAACAAAAAAATGCTGGATGAAAAAGGCGTAGCCATTCCACCTATGGATTGGACTTGGGATGATATGCTGAATACGGCTAAAGGTGTAGCCGATGCCAAAAAAGGGATTTCCGGTATTGCTCCAATGGGTAAGGGGAACGAATCAGGTTGGAACTGGACCAACTTCCTGTTTGAAGCTGGCGGAGAGATTCAAAAAATTGAAGACGGTAAGGTTATAGCTACATTTAATTCCGATGCTGGCGTTAAAGCACTGGATTTCTACAAGAAACTTAGATGGGAAGCTAACGCGATTCCACAGGACTGGGCACTTGGTTGGGGCGATGCTGTAGGTGCGTTCCAACAAAGTCGTACAGCAATGGTAATGGCCGGATCTGATGGCGTTATCGAGCAAGCGTTGAACCAAGGTGGACTGAAACCTGAGGATGTGCTTACGTATCCTATGCCAGCTATGGAAAAAGGCGGAAAACACACAGGGGTACTTGGTGGTGACTATCTAGTAATTAATCCAAATGCTACGCCAGATGAACAAGAAATGGCATTCCGCTACATTACTTTTGATTATTTCTCTGACAAAGGTTTGGAAGCACTGGATGCAATTCTTCAACAACGTACAACCGATGGCAAATACTTTATCCCGCCGCTCTTAGACTACTACTCAGCTGATTCTGAGTTTGGTAAGAAGACCAAAGCGGTTTATGACAAGTACACAAATGTATACCAATATAGCCCTGACATTATGGGACTTTTGGATGGTAAACCTGAAGCTCAATACAACACACAGGACTATTACGCAACCATGTCCAATGTTATTCAAGAGCTGTTTTCCAAAAAAGGAACGGATTCCAAGAGCCAGCTAGAAGCAGCAGCTAAAACAGTGCAAGAGAAATTCTTTGATACGATTAAAGCGGAATAGTCTAATGCAAAAACCGGCCCCTTTGGGGTCGGTTTTTTGTTGTGAAGATTTATAAATTTATAAATCTTCAGAAATAGTGATAATCAATTGGAAATTATTACAGTGTAGGGAAATCGTAATTGACTGTGATGAAGAGAATACGTTTTTGTGTACTGATTATAGATATATGGAATAAAAAGGAGCTGAAACTTTGCTTATTAAAGTATAATTCTAAGATTTAAAGGGTTTTATAGCACATAATATGGTAAAAAGACTATAATATGATCGAATGAAAGCGCTTTGAAAACAAATCAAAAAAACTTTATACTTTGTGAAAGATTTCACTATACAAGGTGGAAATCATGTGATAAGATAAATGTGTAGAGAAAAACAACTAAAAATTGACAGGAGGACGAGGGAGATGGCAGTTAAGAACGAAGTCGCCGCCCAAGTTAAACAAGTTACCGCTGAAGAGTATATTCAGAATTTAGTGGATAAAGCAAAAAAAGCGCATGAGGCGTTCATGGCGCTAGACCAAGAGCAAGTTGACACAATCGTTCATGCAATGGCGTTGGCTGGACTCGACAAACATATGTACCTCGCAAAATTAGCCGTAGAAGAAACTGGACGCGGCGTATACGAAGACAAAATTACGAAGAACATCTTCTCAACTGAATATATCTGGCACGGAATTAAATACGATAAAACAGTAGGCGTTATTGAAGACAACGCTTATGATAGCTTCCAAAAAATTGCTGAACCCGTCGGAATTGTTATGGGTATCACACCGGTAACCAACCCTACATCCACCACGATGTTTAAAGCGTTGATTTCGATTAAGACACGGAACCCTATTATATTCGGTTTCCACCCATCTGCGCAAGAGTGTAGTGCAGCTGCTGCAAAAATTCTTCATGATGCTGCCGTGAAAGCTGGCGCTCCTGAGAACTGTATCCAATGGATTGAAATGCCAACAATGGACAAGACAAACGCATTGATGAACAACCCAGACGTTGCTCTTATCTTGGCAACTGGTGGTTCTGCAATGGTAAAAGCAGCTTACAGCTGTGGTAAACCAGCACTTGGCGTAGGCCCTGGTAACGTACCTGCTTTCATTGAAAAGAGCGCGGATATTGATCAAGCCGTAACGGACATTATTCTTTCTAAAACATTTGATAATGGTATGATCTGTGCTTCCGAGCAAGCTGTTATTATCGAAGAACCAATCTTCGATCAAGTGAAGAAAAAGATGATTGCTAATGGCTGCTACTTTGTGAATAAAGAAGAAGCTGCCAAACTGACTAGTGGAGCAATGAATGTAGATAAATGTGCGGTTAACCCAGCAATCGTAGGTCAATCCGCAGTGAAGATTGCTGAAATGTGTGGCATTCAAGTCCCTGCCGGCACAAAGATTCTGGTAGCAGAACTTGAAGGTGTAGGCACTAAATATCCACTTTCCGCTGAAAAATTAAGCCCGGTTCTTGCTTGCTACAAAGTTAAGAATGCAGATCAAGGTATCGAACGCGCAGCTCAAATTGTTGAATTTGGTGGTATGGGACATAGCTCGGCTATCCACTCCAACAATGAAGAAGTAATCATGAAGTTCTCTAACCGTCTGCAAACAGGACGTATTCTCGTTAACTCGCCTTCCACACATGGTGCGATCGGCGATATCTACAACACTAATATCCCTTCGTTGACTCTGGGCTGCGGATCTTATGGTCGTAACTCCGTGTCGCAAAACGTTACAGCAATCAATTTGATCAACGTGAAAAGGGTGAATCGTCGTACCGTGAATATGCAATGGTTTAAAGTACCTGACAAGATATATTTCGAAAAAGGCGCTACTCAGTACCTGACCAAAATGCCTGATATCACACGTGTCGCAATTATCACTGACCCAATGATGGTTAAGCTTGGATATGTTGAAAGAGTTGAACATTACCTGCGTCAACGTCAAACTCCTGTAGCTATCGAAGTGTTCTCTGAAGTTGAACCAGATCCATCGACAACTACAGTTGAAAAAGGTACTGCAATGATGAACAGATTCCAACCGGACTGCATTATCGCACTTGGCGGCGGCTCCCCAATGGATGCTGCAAAAGGAATGTGGTTATTCTATGAACATCCAGACGCAGACTTTAATGGTCTGAAACAAAAATTCATGGATATCCGTAAACGGGTATACAAATTCCCTAAACTTGGTAACAAAGCTAAGTTTGTAGCGATTCCAACAACTTCGGGTACAGGTTCGGAAGTAACATCTTTCGCAGTTATTACCGATAAAACAACTGAACAGCACACTAAATATCCTTTGGCTGACTACGAGTTAACTCCAGATGTGGCTATCATTGATCCAGAGTTCGTATACAGCTTGCCAAAAACTGCTGTTGCTGATACAGGTATGGACGTATTGACACATGCTATCGAAGCTTATGTATCGGTTATGGCGAGTGACTATACTGATGGTCTAGCTATTAAAGCGATCCAACTGGTATTCCAATACCTTGAAAAATCGGCGCTGGAAGGCGACAGAGTAGCACGTGAGAAAATGCATAACGCATCAACACTTGCTGGTATGGCCTTTGCCAATGCATTCTTGGGTATTAACCACAGTTTGGCACATAAATGGGGCGGACAGTACCACACTGCTCACGGTCGTACTAACGCGATCCTTATGCCACACGTTATCCGCTACAATGCTAAAAAACCTACGAAGTTCGCTTCGTTCCCTAAATATTCGCACTTCGTAGCTGATGAGCGTTATGCTGAAATTGCCCGTATTCTGGGATTGCCAGCTCGCACAACTGAAGAAGGTGTAACTAGCCTGATCAATGCTATTCGCGATATGAATAAAAAATTGGGCATCGAAGAATCGTTCCAACAACTGGGCTTTGATCCTAAGGACTTCGAATCCCGCGTAGATTATTTGGCTGACCGTGCGTTTGAAGATCAATGTACAACTGCCAATCCTAAGCTGCCACTGGTTTCTGAGCTTGCTGATGTATACCGTAATGCGTTCTACGGAAGATTTGATAATTAATAAATGGTTAAATAGAGAATAGGATAGTTGTGGACTTAGATAAAGGTGACAAATATCACTCGAAAGGTGATATTTGTCACAGTGTTTTTATAGAAAATAAACTAGAATGTTTATATAAACAACGGTCCCACATATGAAATGTTGATTGTGAAATTTGGAACAACCACATCTTTTGGGGATCACGAGACACGGGATCAACCTTCAAGCCCGCGATCTCTACAAATATAATAAATATAGATGGAGGGATTTAGCATGTCGGTGATTGAAAAAGAAGTAAATGAAGTGAAATCCGGTTGGAGAAGCTTTACAAAAGGTAAATGGTCCAAGAAAGTTGACGTTAACAACTTTATCGCTAGTAACATTAAGCCTTATGAAGGTAACGAAGAGTTCCTCGTAGGTCCTACTAGTAACACAACTGAACTGTGGAAGATTATTTCCCAACTGAGCAAGGAAGAAAGAGAAAGAGGCGGCGTATGGGATGTTTCCCTAGATACTGTCTCCACAATCACTTCACATGCTCCAGGCTACATTGACAAGGACAAGGAACAAATTGTAGGCGTGCAGACTGATGCTCCTTTCAGACGTTCCATCCAGCCATTCGGCGGGATCAAGATGATGGTTGATGCTACGAAGGCTTATGGCTTCGAGCTTCCACAAAACATCGTTGACATGTTCACGAACATTCGCAAAACGCATAACCAAGGCGTATTTGATGCATATACACCAGACATGAGAGCAGTACGTAAATCCGGCGTTATCACAGGTCTTCCTGATGCTTACGGCCGTGGACGTATTATCGGCGACTACCGCCGCATAGCTCTGTACGGTATTGATTTCTTGATTAAAGACAAAAAGCAACAACTAGCTGAGCTTGAAGTTGATTCCATGACAGAAGAAGTAATTCGTTTACGTGAAGAACTGTCCGAGCAAATTCGTGCACTGGGCGAATTGAAAGAAATGGCAGCTGCTCACGGCATGGATATTTCCAAACCGGCGACGAACTTCAAAGAAGCTACTCAATGGGTATACTTTGGATATCTGGCAGCAGTTAAAGAACAAAATGGTGCAGCGATGTCCCTGGGACGTGTTTCTTCCTTCTTAGACATCTATGCAGAACGCGATATTGAAGAAGGTACTTTGACTGAAGAACAAGTACAAGAAATTGTCGATCATTTCGTAATGAAACTGCGTATCGTAAAATTCTTGCGTACACCTGACTATAATGACCTGTTCTCTGGAGACCCTACTTGGGTAACTGAATCCATCGGTGGTATGGCTGAAGATGGAACCACTCGTGTTACCAAGAACAGCTTCCGTTTCCTGAACACCCTGTACAACTTGGGTCCAGCTCCAGAACCAAACTTAACTGTACTTTGGTCCGAAAGATTGCCTGAAGGCTTCAAAAAATATTGTGCTAAGGTTTCTATCGAAACTAGTGCAATTCAGTATGAAAATGACGATCTAATGCGTCCATACTGGGGTGAAGATTATGCGATTGCATGCTGCGTATCTCCAATGCGTATCGGTAAACAAATGCAGTTCTTCGGCGCTCGTGCCAACCTGGCAAAAGCTTTGCTGTATGCTATTAATGGTGGTAAAGACGAAAAATCCGGAGCACAAGTTGGACCGGAATTCCCAGCTATCACTTCTGAATATCTAGATTATGACGAAGTAATGAAACGCTTCAAACCGATGATGGAGTGGTTGGCTAAGACTTATGTTAACACTTTGAACATCATTCACTATATGCATGACAAATATTCTTACGAACGTATCGAAATGGCACTGCATGATCGCGACATTCTGCGTACAATGGCTTGCGGTATCGCTGGTCTGTCCGTTGCAGCAGACTCACTGAGTGCGATTAAATACGCGAAGGTTAAACCAATCCGTAACGAACAAGGTATTGCAATTGACTTCGAAACTGAAGGCGAATTCCCTTGCTACGGTAACAATGACGATGCTGTAGACAACATCGCAGTAGAATTGGTTGAAACCTTCATGTCTATGATCCGTAAACACAAAACATATCGTGATGCTGTACCGACTCAATCGGTATTGACCATTACTTCGAATGTAGTGTACGGTAAGAAGACAGGTACAACACCTGACGGACGTAAAAAAGGCGAACCATTCGCACCAGGTGCTAACCCAATGCACGGACGCGACAAGAAAGGTGCTCTGGCTTCACTGAACTCTGTAGCCAAACTGCCTTACTCCGATGCACAAGATGGTATCTCCAATACGTTCTCTATCGTACCTAAGGCACTAGGTAAAGACGATGAATCCTGTAAGTCTAACCTGGTACACATGATGGACGGATACTTCCATAATAACGCTCAGCATTTGAACGTTAACGTATTTAACCGTGAACAGCTGATGGACGCTATGGATCACCCAGAGAACTATCCACAATTGACTATCCGCGTATCCGGTTATGCAGTTAACTTCATCAAGTTGACTCGCGAACAACAAATGGACGTAATTAACCGTACTTTCCACGGTTCAATGTAATTTGTTTATATTTATAAAGATCTTTCATTGAGATATGCACTAAAATATTTGCAAGGAATTACCGCTCTTGTTTCAAGGGCGGTAATATCTTGTTCAAGAATCATTAAAATTTTAAATTTTACGGTCGCGATTAAGGAGAACACAGTCTTAAGGGCAGGGATTCTTCTTCGTGAAAGATGGACTGTTAGTCAGTCCTGGAGAAAGGATGACATCCTATGATTAAAGGTCGCATACACTCCTTGGAAACCTTTGGAACCGTTGACGGACCTGGTATTCGATTTGTCTTATTTATGCAAGGGTGCTTGCTGAAATGCCAGTATTGCCATAACCCTGATACTTGGGCTTTAGATGAAGGTAAGGAAATGACTCTAGAAGAAGTGCTTTCGGAGATCGAGCCATATTTAAACTACTATCGTTCATCCGGTGGTGGGTTAACTGTATCCGGCGGAGAACCAACTTTGCAGGCACAATTTGTAAAACAGTTATTTACGGAAGTTAAGAAGCGTTGGAATCTGCACACCACATTAGATAGTAATGGTTATAACGAAGGTGACAAGATTAATGACTTATTGGATGTTACGGACTTGGTGATGCTCGATTTGAAGCATATTGATGAAGAAGCACACATTAAGTTAACTGGTAAATCTAATGATCGGACCTTGAAGCTTGCACGTTGGCTGTCAGATCATAACCGTAAAATGTGGATTAGACATGTATATGTTCCAGGTATTCATGACCGTGAAGAGGACCTTATCAATCTAGGTCGTTATATTGGAACCTTAAATGGCGTTGAGAAATTTGAAATCTTACCTTATCATCAAATGGGTATCTATAAATGGGAAATGCTCGGTAAGGCTTATGAATTGGATGGAGTGCCATCCCCTACGGATGAAGAAGTTCAGCGGGCGTACCGCTTAGTCGAAGAAGGTCGTAAGCAGACAGCATTGGTATAATTTATACCTACATTAAGTGGAGCCGTTCCTTCAGTGATTTACTGCTGAAGGAACGGCTTTTTTTGTTATGAGGGACGTCTGATGTCATTTAAAGGGGTAATTTTGTATTTTCGCTTTAAAAAAATGATATATTTACAGTTGTTAATTAACGAGTTGGAAATACGTTATGATATATATTGTATCATTACATTGAGTTTTTATGATTATTTTCAAAGTATATGTATGGTTAAATCACGCTATAAAGCTTTTAATCGTAATTATTACTGAAATTAAGTTATATTATATTACATATCGTGTAGTTGATTCCGCTTTCATTAGAGATTTTTATCCCTATAGTGGATGAATCTTAACCTTACGAGAATGGAATCTGTTTTCTATAATAAGAAGTGTAAAGCACAACATTATATGGGGGGTCACAAGAAATGAAAAAAGGTATGACTTTGCTATTGTCCCTGATTTTTGTATCATCAGCTTTACTGGCAGGTTGCGGAGGCAACAACAATGCATCTTCTAACAAAGGAGATGGAAACGCTACCGCGACGAATTCAGCGGATGCTACAAATGCTCCAGCAACTGAAGAACCGGTTAGTAGCGAGCCGTTCGAAATGACGATTCGTCACACTCAAATCGGTGCCGACAAACAGAAACGTTTAGCTATTCTGCAAGAAGTAGTGAAAAAGGTAGAAGGCGATGTACCGGGTCTGACCTTTAAGCTTGATGGAGTAGATTCAGATGTAAACCGTAAAGAAAAATTACGTGGTGAAATGGCTGCGGGTAATCCACCAGAGATCTTCGATCTTTTCGGAAGCCCTGACTCTAAGATCTATGCTAAAGAAGGTAAATTACTCGATCTGACTCCAATCCTAGAGGAACTTGGAATTAAGGATAAATTCTCAAATCTTGATCCTTTCACTTATGAAGGAAAAATTTACGGATTGCCTATCGGTGGATCTGGTGAAGGCTTCTTCTACAACAAAGAATACTACAATAGCAAGGGTTGGAAAGCTCCAACAACATTTGCTGAATTGGAACAACAATTGGCTGACATCAAGGCTGACGGCAAAGTACCTTTGGCTGGTGCATCTAAGGCTGGTTGGGTACCACTTATGCTAGCTAACCACTTGTGGTCACGTTATGCAGGTCCAGATGTAACTGCTAAGTTTGCAACAGGCGAAGCTAAATGGACTGATCCAAACGTTGTAAAAGGTTTTGCGAAGTACAAAGAATGGGTTGACAAAGGATACTTCAAAAAAGGCGAACTTGGTTTCGAGTATGCTGAATATACAACACAATTCACTAGTAGCGAAGCAATCCTCTTGTATGATGGTACTTGGAAATCTTCCGTATTTAAAGAAGGACAATCTGGCGAAGGGTTGATCGGTAAAGTTGGATTCTTCAATATTCCTCCAGTTGATGGTGGCGTAGGTGACCAAACTGCATTGATGCGTGATGTAAACAATGGCTACGGTTTCTCTGCTTCTGCTGAGAAAGATCCACGTCAATTGGCTGCTGTGAAATCTTTCATCAAAAACTTGTTTAACGAAGAAATGCAATTACGTGGTCTTGTTGAAGATGGCGTACTGCCAGCAATGAAAATTGATCAAAACGTGCTGAATGAAAATATTACGGATGATCTGATGAGCGAAATCGTAGGTGTACTTAATAACTCACAATCTTCGTTCCCAGCATTTGACTCACTTGTTCAAGCTGATGTAACTACAGAAATCAGTAACATTCAAATTCAAAAGCTAATTGGTGGTCAGACAACTCCAGAGAAAATGGGCGAAGCTTTACAGAAGGTACAAGAAGAAGCAAACGCAGCAGTTGAATAAGTAGCTGCAAATTGAATGTACCCTGGTGCCAGAACCAGGGTACATTTTTAAACTCAAAGAATTTATGTGTTTGCAAAGATCTAAAACATTCATTGTTCGCCAGATGTCAAAGCAACCGGAGGTAGTCATGAATAAAGCACTAAGAAATCCATTGGTATTTTTCCTTTTTATTCTTCCAGCACTGATCTTGTTCACGATGTTCTTCATCTATCCCATCTTTAGTTCAATCTATTACAGCTTTACTAGCTGGAATGGGGTATCTGACACAGTCAAGTCTGCCGGAATCAGTAATTTTGAGAAGGCATTAGGAGACGAACGATTCTGGATATCTGTCAAAAATAACGGTTTCTTCATTCTTTTCTCCTGTTTTGTACAGGTACCGTTAATCATATTCTTCTCGTTATTGATATCGAATGTAAAGAAGCTAAAAGGCTTGTATAAGACAGCGGTCTTCATGCCTTCTATTATGTCTACAGCAGTTATCGGTATTCTATGGGGCTTCATTTATGAGCCCAACATTGGACTTTTAAATAAGGTTCTAGGCTTAGTTGGTATTGATCCACTTTACTGGCTGTCGGATGAAAGATTCGCAATGTTATCCATCCTGATCACGAATGCTTGGCAATGGACCGGATTCTACATTGTAATGGTACTTGCAGCTATTCTGTCGATACCAGGTGAATTGGATGAAGCAGCTGCCATTGATGGCGCAACTGGATTCCAGCGTGCTACACGTATCACGCTTCCTTTAATCGTTCCGATCATTTCTGTTGTAATCATGTTGTCCATTGCTGGAGCAATGAAAGCGGCGGATATCGTCATTGTAATGACTAAGGGTGGACCTGCTGGTTCAACCGATGTAATGGCAACTTACATGATTAAATATGCTATCACTAACTTTAAGTACGGGTACGGTAATGCCATTGCAGTCCTGATCTTTGTATTTACATTGGTGGTTACAGCTATTTATCAGCTGCTGATAGCCCGACGCACAGAAAGGATTGAATACTGATGCCACGCGCCCTGAAAAAAAGTCTGCCACACGTCGCACTATTGTCCTATCTACTAGTTATTCTATTTCCTTTCCTGTTCGTGTTATTCTCCTCTGTGAAAAAGGATAACAATGCAATAGCACTTAACCCTTTTGGGATTCCAAAGGAGTTCGTCTTCAATAACTACGTTGAAGCTTGGGTAAATGCCAAGATCAGCACCTACTTTTTTAACAGTTTGTACATTTCCATATTGGCTTCTGTAGTATCTATCATTCTAGCGTCTATGTTTGCTTTTGCAGTTACTCGGATGCGCCAAGGCAAATGGAATACGATTTTGTTCACCTTAGTTATGGTGGGAATGCTCATTCCAAACAACGCATTGATGCTTCCTATTTATACGATTGTACGTAAGATGGGAATTCTGAATACGCACTGGGCATTGATTATCCCTTATATCGCGAATGCAATTCCGTTTACGATAATTATATTGGCTGCATTTATGCGCTCGTTGCCTAGAGAAATTGAAGAGGCAGCGGTCATGGATGGGTTGAAGGCACCAGGTATCTTTGCTAAAATTATTGTACCTCTAACCGTACCTGCCATGGTTACTGTATTCATTGTTAATTTCCTGGGCAATTGGAACGAATTCTTGCTGGCAAACTACTTCCTATCAAATGATGAACTACGTACGCTCCCAGTGGGTATGGTTCAATTCCGTGATCAATATCAGATGAACTATGCACAAATGTCAGCGGGTATCGTCTTCAGCGTTCTGCCAGTAATTGTGATTTATGCGATTTTACAGGAAAAAATTATTGAAGGCGTAACTGCGGGTGGCGTAAAAGGATAACTTTTTTTCTCAGTCAGGAGCACTAGCCGATGAATTTGCGCTATAAATTATTTACGGCATTTTTGGGCCTGATAATCATTCCCTTATTTATTCTAGGCATGCTTATGTTTTTCGTGACTTATAACTCTATTGAGAAGAAGTACAGTCAACAGTCGGAATACTCACTCAAAGCAATTAGTTACAGTATTTCAAATGTGTTAAAAGATATGGATAACGTTACAGACAACGGAATTGCTACCTCGGTTTTTCATATGGCACTTAGCGCAGAAGATCCTTCTAATCAAGATTTGACTGATGCTGAGCAACTCAATTTGAATGCAAGCCAGCGCAATTTCCGTAGTCTGTTGTTTAACCATCCATCGATTAGCTATGCTTTTTTATACAATTTTAACGGTAGAGGTAACTCTGAAATCGTGTCGCTTTTTAATAAGGAAAATTTCCGAACGCTACCCTATGATACTTTCAAAAAAAGTGATTTGTACCAGGAAGTAATGGATTTGAATGGCGTGCCAAAATGGCTGGCTCCTCATGAGTATCCCGAACTTACAGGAACTGAACCTGTGTTTACACAAATTCGACTCGTGAAGGAACTGAGCTTCTTTCAGAACATAGGTATCCTTGTTGTACAGATCAAAAATTGGGAGCTCGAATCGATATTTCGCAATTTAAAAATTGGGGATAGTAATCAGGATGTTTCGTTTATGCTAGTAAATGATGACGGAATGATTCTATTTGACCCAGATCAAAAGCTGGATGGGCAGGATATTCAGTCATTCGCGAATAAAGAGATTACCTTCAAAAAAGGGTTTCAGAGTTTTAAAACAGAGTATAACGGGGAGAAAAGTATTCTCTCCATGTATCATTTAAAAGATTATCCTTGGAGTCTAGTATCTGTAACCTCATGGGACTCTTTATCTCGAGAAGTTACAGTATTTGCACGCTGGTTTGTTGGGGTTATCTTCCTTTGCTTTTTGGCAGCAGTGATCTTCAATCTATTCTTTATGAATCGCATTACTGGTGCAATCGCCGTAATTGTTCGTTTTATGCGACGTGTTGAGGATGGAGATCTAACTTCGCGGGTAGAAGTGAAGGGGAATGATGAGTTAACGCTTCTTGGTAAGGGCTTTAATGATCTTATGGATAAAATTAACCGATTGTTTAACAGAATCCATTTGGAACAGCGTCGCAAGAATCAAGCTGAGATGCGTGTTCTACAGGCTCAGATTAAACCGCATTTTTTATTCAATACGTTAGAGTCGATTAATGTTCTGGCTATACAGAATGAAGGCAAGAAAGTCAGTGAGATGGTCTACCGACTGGCAAGTATTTTACGTATTAGCATTCAGGATCGAGAAGAAATTACACTGGATGAAGAGATTAAACATCTTCGCAATTATTTGGATATTCAAAAATTTAGATTTGAGGATTTATTTGAATACGATATTGATATCCCACAAGAATTGATGAGTTGCGGCATTTTAAAGCTTACTTTGCAACCGCTTGTAGAGAATAGCATTCAGCATGGATTTGAGGGTATTGATTACAAAGGTCAAGTTTCTGTGAAAGTTTGGGAGAAGCAAGGGGACTTAATTTTACGAATTGAAGATAACGGTATTGGAATTACACCATCTCAGTTGTCTATTTTCCAATATATTGTGAATGATCCTGTGGAGCAAGAGGTTGAAGTTGAACGGGAAAACCGGATGAATCTTGAACGTAGAGGCCTTGGCATTCGCAGTGTAGCGGATCGCATCCGCATTGAATACGGTGACAGATATGGAATATTTATTTGTTCCAGTCCAGGATATGGTACTATTATTCAATGTGTCATACCTAAATACGAGCAGGGGGAAGATCATTATGCTAAAAGTATTATTGGTAGATGACGAAGCCCCAATTCTGAATAATCTGAAGAGAGTGTTGCCATGGCAGGAGATGGGGATGGAGGTCGTCGGTATGGCGCGAAGCGGTATGGACGCCTTGCGCATTGCTGAAGAGGAGCAACCCGATCTTGTGTTGAGTGACATTCGTATGCCAGTGATGGACGGGTTAACTTTTGTAGGAAAGCTGCGGGAATTGGGATTGGATAGTGAGGTACTGCTTCTTACCGGGTATCAGGAATTTGACTATGCACGGGAAGCGATCCGGCTTGGGGTAAAAGAATACATTTGTAAGCCGATACATTATGAGGAGCTTGGCAATAAGGTACGTGAGATCGGAGCTAATATCCGTAGTAAACAGTTTAAGAATAAACTGTATAATAGTATCCCTTTGTTTCAGGAGATTCCTGAAGTTGACAATGGCAAAAAAACGCCGGATCAGCTAATGAACTTGGCCGCTCAATACATCACTGAACATCTTCATTCAGATATCGGGATTGAGGAAGTGGCGAATAAGATCGGCATTAGTGGCAGTTACTTCTGCCTCTTGTTTAAGAACCGTTTTGCAATGACTTTCGTGGAATACGTAACACAACAGCGAATTGAAGCTGCCAAGTTTATGCTTACTAACAGCGATAAGAGCATTACGGTGATTGGTTCCGGAGTCGGTTATCAGGAACGACGTTATTTCACGAAGGTATTTCAGAAGCAGACGGGGATGTCTCCTAAGGAGTATCGTGACCGGTGCCGGGCCGAAGTGTTATGAGGTCGGCGGCGTATGGTGATGTTTAGCGTCACTGCAAGGAATGTCTGTTACTCAGCATGGTGAGGTAAGCGTCACTACGGAGGAATGTTTGGACTTTCGGTCGCTGTTATCCTCGGATTTCTTGATTGGAAACCGCTGCTCGCGGTTGAAATCCGAGGATAGCATATGCTTCCGAGGTAGCTTTCCAAGGAAAGCTTTTAGGCGAACGCTCCGCTCCTACAGTTCCAAACTTCCTCTCCGCTCCTTCTCCCTCACCACACTTCGTTGTGGGTATGGGGTCGTCCCACTCCTGCGGTTGTGGGGACTCCTTAGGGGAAAGAAGAGATTATCGACCAGCCTGCGGCTGTGATAAAGGTACATAAGTTATAACCAATTTAATGATTTTAAACAGTAGAGATGATTATCCTTAGTTATTAAGGATAATCATCTCTTTTTTTATAGAAATATAATATGCTCCCTATACTCCCAAAATTTATCATATGTTTTAATTAGAGTGTAAGAAGGAAGTGCAAGGCGATAGCCAAGCAAGCGTGAAAAAGGCTCTAGATTAGGATGATGGGGAAATGGGGGAACAGAACATGAGTGTGACGAATCCTTCCGTCAGCTTATCAGAAGTAAAAAAACGCGGCAGGGGGAGAGTGCCGAATTTTCTGAGAGTGATGAAGAAATATTGGGTGTTCTATTTGATGATGCTCCCAGCCATTATTATTCTGATCATCAATAACTACATACCGATGTTAGGGACGGTAATTGCTTTTAAGGATATCAATTACCAGAAGGGCATTCTAGGCAGTGATTGGGTCGGGTTCTCGAACTTCAAATATTTATTCTCGACAGAGACGGCGTGGATCATTACAAGAAATACCCTATTGTACAACACTGCGTTTATTGTACTTACACTATTTTTTTCACTGGCTTTTGCGATTATGTTTAACGAAATGCGCAGCAGATGGCTATCAAAATTCCATCAGAGTGCGATGTTTCTCCCATATTTTCTCTCATGGGTCGTCGTCAGTTATTTAGTATACGGCTTTCTAAGTGCTGAGCACGGGTTCATGAACAAGACACTGCTTCCGTTCTTTGGGGTTGATCCAATTGAATGGTATTCGCAGTCGCAATATTGGCCGGGGATTCTAGTGATAGTAAAGCTGTGGAAAGAGATTGGCTATACGACGGTCATTTATATGGCTGCGATCATCGGCATAGATCACGAATATTATGAGGCTGCGCTGATTGACGGTGCTTCTAAATGGAAGCAGATTCGCAAAATCACGCTGCCGCTGATCAGTCCGGTTATCATCGTAATGACGCTACTGCAGATTGGTAGGATTTTTAACGCAGACTTCGGATTGTTCTTTCAGGTGACTAGAAACGCAGGAGCATTATACTCCACTACGCAAGTTATCGACACCTATGTATATCAGACCTTCCTGGCGATTGGTGATATTGGGATGTCCTCTGCCGCGGGTCTCGTTCAATCTATTGTAGGATTTCTACTGATATTCTTAGCAAATCTAGCAGTACGACGAATAAGTAAAGATGATGCGTTATTTTAGAGGGAGGTGGGCGTGTTGAGCCAGACAGAAACTGCAATCGGGCCGTCGGGTCGTACAGGAAAGAGAGCTAAACGGCAAAGACAACCCAATGAAATTTCTAATATCTCCAATTTGTTAATTAATATATTCTTCTGGATCTATACGGCGATTTGTGTGGTCCCACTGATCCTCGTGATTATCGTATCGTTCTCAGATGAACAATCGGTTGTACAGCACGGCTACAGCTTTTTCCCGAACAAGTGGGATATCTCGTCATATGAATTTCTGTTAAAAGATTATTGGCAAATCATAGATGCGGCTGCCGTTTCCTTATTTGTGACGGTGGTTGGAACGATTCTGAGTCTCGTAATTATGGCAATGTATGCCTATCCTATCTCGCGTGGGGATTTTCCACATCGTAATTTCTTTTCGTTCTTTATGTTTTTTACACTTTTGTTTAATGGAGGCTTAGTGCCCTGGTATCTAGTTTATACTCAAATGATGCATTTGAAAGATACGCTATGGATTCTGATTATGCCACTGCTGGTTTCAGCATTCTTTGTCATCATTTTACGAACCTTTTTTGCAAACACAATCCCGCCGGCACTGGTTGAGTCTGCTAAAATCGACGGGGCACCGGAGTTTCGGATCTTCGTTCAAATCATTCTGCCTTTATCGTTACCGGTGCTAGCTACAGTGGGATTATTTCAAACCTTGGCGTATTGGAATGACTGGTATCTAAGCTTGATCTTTATTTCACCCGAAGGGCATGTCAATCTGCAGTATCTAATGTATAAGACGATGTTGAACGTTCAGTTCCTGACTGCAAGCCCTCAAGCGATGGCTGCCTTAGCTGCACAAGGTGTAGAAATCAATCTGCCGACAGAGACAGTAAGAATGGCAATGGCTGTTATTGGGATCGGTCCTATCGTATTCGTTTACTCCTTCTTCCAAAAGTATTTTATCAAAGGACTTACCGTTGGTGCTGTTAAAGGCTAATGAGGATTGGAATGGCTTAATTCGGCGTTCCATGCAAGTGTGTGAACGTCCGATTCAGCATATATAAATATTTTGAGGGAGGTTATGGTGTACATGAAGGCTATTCGAACAAGCACACTTTTAACGCTGATGCTTATCGTAGTACTCAGTCTTAGCTTAGCTGGATGCGGAGGGAATAACGGGAATAATGAAGGATCCTCACCAGCGCCAAGTGAAAATGCAACCGCTACCAATGCTGCGGCAACAGATGAGCCCGCTGCAGATCCTACAGCTGAACCGGAGAAGATATTAGATCCTTATACTGTTAAGTTAATCTATGTCGGTGCCGTTCAAAAGGATGAGCAGGTTGTAGAAGACGCTATCAATAAGCTTCTGGAACCTAAAATTAACGCCAAATTGGATATTGCACCGATCGACTGGGGTCCATGGGACAATGATGTTAATCTGAAGATTGCCAGTCAGGAGAAATTCGATATTATTTTTACAGCCCAATGGAAAAATTATGTAACCAATTCAGCTAAAGGCGCTTACCTCCCACTTAATGATGATAACGGCAAGTATGGTAATCTATTGAACGAATATGGCCAAGGGATTCTTAAAAATCTCGACCCGCAATTCTTAAAAGGTTCTGCGATCAATGGTGTGAATTATGCCGTTCCTACGAATAAGGAGCTAGCAGCACAAGGCGGGATCGTTTATCGCTCCGATATTGCTGATGAACTGGGTATTGATATGACGAATGTAAAGACCATTCAAGATTTGGATGCCGTGCTCAAAGTCGTAAAGGAGAAGAGACCAGACCTAACCCCACTGTACTTCAAACAAGGAGAGACTTTTAACTCTCAGTACATGGCGCAGTACGATACGCTTGGTGATGCTTCAATTCCGGGCGTTCTGCTTAAGGATTCATCGGACACTAAAATTCAATCCATGATTGAACTGGATCGTTATAAAGAAATCATTAAACTTACTCGTGAATATATGAAGAAAGGTTATATTAACAAAGATGCGGCCGTGGCTACAAATTCTACGCAAGATGCAATGAAGGCCGGTAATGTCTTTATGACAGTACAATCACTTAAACCTGGTAAAGATAGTGAATTGGCTAATGCTACAGGTTTGGTCGGAAAACTGAAACAAATTGCTTTTAACGAACCGACGATTTCTACTAGTGATGCAGCAGGATCAATGTTAGCAATCTCCGCTTCCTCGGGTGATCCAGCTCGTGCCATGATGGTATTAGATCTTTTGCACACGGATAAAGAAATCAATAATCTGCTCGTATTTGGTGTAAAAGGTGTCCATTATGATGTCGTTAGCGGTGATACGATTAAAGCTACTGACAAAACGGGTGACTATAATACCGCTGCTGCCTGGATGCTTGGAAGCCAATTCCTGAATCCTGTATGGGAAAGTGAAGCTCCAGACAAATGGGAGCAATTCAAGGCCTTCAACTCCAAAGGTAAAGCTTCTGTTGCGCTCGGTTTTAACTTCGACGCATCCTCTATGAAGACTGAAATGGCAGCTTGTAAAGCTGTAATGGATGAATACGACATCAGTTTGGATACGGGTTCGGTTGATCCCGATACCGTATTGACTAAGTACGCCGACAAGCTGAAGAAAGCCGGACTTGATAAGATTATTGCGGAGAAACAAAAACAACTAGATGCTTTCTTGGCTGCTCAAAAATAAATACTTTAAATGAAACTAAAAGGCTATCTCTGGCATGATTAATGCGCTGGGGATAGCCTTTATTGTACGCTTGGTGAATAGGTTAGCGGAAAGAAGTATCTATTTTTTGCGCTACCTGAATGGCAAGTGACCAAGCCTGCTCGGGATCTAGCTTACCTTGCTCGGCTTTGGTTAAATACTCGAGCATATTTGTTTCTACATCGGCGTGGTGCGGACCGTAGTAGGTGGGAACTACTTCTTGTGCTGCTGTAGAGAGGACACGTCCAACCTCAGAATTAGGAAAATAGGGATCAGACAGGTTATGGATCTCGGGATCGTCATAAATTTCGGGCGTGGAGGGAAATGCCCCTTCTAACTTAAATGAAATTAGCTGTTGTGCGGGCTCGGTTAACCATTTGATAAGCGCGTATGACTCCTCTGGATGACTACCTGTTCTAGGCAAGGTAAGGACAGAACCTCCTCGATTAGCGCTATTTCCTGGGATGGTCGTTACATTCCATAATCCGCTGGCTGTTGGAGCACTACTCTTGATATGATCAATCATCCAAGCCGGACAGAGCATCACTGCAAAGTCGCCGTTTAGCAGACCTGCGCCCCAGCGCTGTGTATCTACAGCAATACCTGCGGATAAATTCAGCTTCAGAGCTTGAATTGCAAAGTCCCAAGCCCCTTTTACTGCTGGATTATTTCCTATGATCAGCTCTTGGGAAGTGGGGCTGTAATATTGAAGCTTGGACTGACGCAGAAGGGTTAGATAAAGATTCTCTAAGTCATTGACAAAGGCTTTGCCTGTTGCCTCATGGACTCTAGTGCCGGCCTTGAGGAATTGCTCCCAAGTTTGGATTCGCTTTGCTACTTCTTCAGGTTTGGTAGGGAGTCCAGATAACGCGAAGATGTCAGTCCGATACAACATAGCATAGGGACCAATATCAGTCGGTAATCCGAAGATAAAATCATTACCGAGCACCTCCTGCCATTTCCAACTCAGAAATTGATTCTTTAGATCATTCGCTCCAAATGTTGTTAGATTATGAAAATAATCGGGGAACTGCTTGAAACGATCCAAATAGCTAATATCAATGGCCGCCACATCAGGGGAACTATATCCTGCTGCGAATGAAGTTTGCAGCTTGGCGGGAAGCTGCGTGGAGGTTGAGGTCTGAATATGGATTTCTAGCTCGGGATGCTGCAATTGATACTCTGCTATAAGCGGCTCAAGACCTGATCCAGCCGTAAGCCAGATGTTCAGCTGGATCGGGTCTTGAAGGTCGATATCTTCCTTAGAAGGAGAGATCTGGCAACCGCTTGTATGAAGCAGCAATCCAAAGCTTAACAGGATAGTCAACAACTTAGCATTCACATGCAAGAGAACACACCTCGTCTTTATTTGTTGTGCTTCTGAAATTCCTGAGGAGTCATACCCATGTATTTCTTGAATATGAGGCTGAAGTACGCAGGATCTTTAAAGCCAACTAATTCGCTAACTTCGTAAACTTTGAGCGTAACATTATTTAGCAGTTCTATCGCTTTTTGAATACGAAGCTTGGTAAGAAAACTAGAGAAGCATTCTCCTACATCGTCTTTGAACAGACGGCCCAGATAGGTTGGATTCATGTATAATTCATCTGCAATCATTTTGAGAGAGAGGTTCTCTTGGAGTCGCGAATTCATAGCCTCAATCATCATAGAGATTACCCTGCGTGTAGCCTTCACCTGTAGTTGTTCCGTAAGCTGAGGAGAAGCTGAGCACATGGATACATCACTATAATAGATAACGGGTCGGGTACTATCCTTTTTGAGCTGTTGGCATGCCTGCAGGCTCTCATGATAAGCTGTTGCGAGGGCTCCAAGATCATAGTGAGGGTTGGAGACACCCGCGCTGAAAGGCGATTTCAAGAGGCTAGACAGCTTAATCATCATTTCCTGAGTTAGCGCCTCATCGATTCTTTCGGATTGTTCATAGGGATAAAACAACATGATTATCGCTTCTTGCTCCTCTTGAATGCCGACAACATTAGCGTAAAGCGAAAAACACTCTTCTAATATATTGATTACGGCTGCATACATCGCTTGTTCAGACCAGTACTGTGGCATAACATCACCTAGGTGATTTACAGTAATGATGACAAAAGAATGAAAGGGAGGTATGAGCTGTTCTTCAAAGTAGGGTAATGGAATGCCATAAAGTAGATCAGAAAGGCGTTTCTCCCGAAGATTCTTTTCTCGCAGCTGCGAGACTTGCCTGTGTTGCTTCTTCAATTCCAGACGTTCATACACACTTGTTACGACTTCGAGGATATTTTCAACTGAATTTGGCTTGACCAGATATTCTCGTACACCGTACCTTATGGCTTGGCTGGCATAGGAGAAATCCTGATAACCAGTGAGCAGTATCGTCTCGGTGTCAGGGTAACATTCATGGATATGCTTAGAAAGCTCGAGTCCATCCATGCCAGGCATACGTATGTCTGATATTACAAGGTCAATTGTCTGCTCCTTTAACAGTTGTATCGCTTCTAGTCCGTTCTCTACTGAACCAATGATGCTAAAATTATGGTTCGCACTTCCCAGCATTTCTGACAGGGATCGTCGGACAAAACTTTCGTCGTCAACAATTAACACTTTCATCACTTCGCCCCCTACCCTTGATCGAACTGTAATGGAACAGTGACTTTTACGAGTAAGCCTCCGAGCTCGCTGGTTGATAAATGAAGGCCAAATCCATGTCCATAGATTAGTTCTATACGATGATTCAGATTGGAGAGACCGATACCCGTGTGGAGCAGCTTCTCCGGATTAACCTCGCCGCTGATTAAGGCCTCTTCCATTCTTGCCTCGCTCATGCCTTCTCCGTTATCTTCTACTGTTAGCACAAGTGAGTTGCCTTCACTATAGGCCCGAATACGTATAAGCCATACTTCGCGTAGTGTAGGTTCAAGTCCATGCGTGATAGCATTCTCTACAAGGGGCTGAAGGGTTAGCTTCATAAGCTGCCTATTCATGACCTCAGGATTCACGTGCAGATCAACCTGTAGTTTGTCCTCGTAGCGTAGTTTTTGCAGGTAAATGAACCTTTCTAGTTGTTGTAAATCTTCCTCAACCGTAACAAATTCCGATCCACGATCAATGCTGTATCGAAGCAAATCGCTTAGTGCAATAACCATTTGTGACTCTTCTCGCATATGTTTATTAGCTAGTGACCAATAGATGGTGTTCAAAGTATTGTAGAGAAAATGAGGACGAAACTGTGCTTTAAGAGCTACGATCTGAGCTTGTTTTTCACTGATTTGTTTGCTTGAGAGGTCAGCAATCGTATGGTCTAGGTTTTGAAGCATGGAGTTATAGCTTGAGTATAGGATAGCCATTTCTTTATTCATGGTTGTTTTTACAAACGGTAGCGTGGTTCCGCGTTCAACGTTGCTTAGCTTGGTTGCGAGATTACGAAGCGGCTTAGACAGTGTCCACGAGAAAAAGAAGGTAAACAATAACGCTGCGGCCATCCCGAGCAGGCCAATTAAAATAATATTTCTGCGAATGCCATTTAAATCTTTAACAGCTTCTTTAGAATCAATGTAAGCAAAAATGCTCCACTCGCTGTAGGGGGAATAAGCGTAGGATACGAACATATTGCGGGAGTTTATGGTATTTGGGATGATTCGTGCTTTATGATTACTGAATTGACTTAGAATTCTATCATCCATATACAGACCTATCTCATCTGGATCGGTGGAATAAACAATGGTGTTGAAGGAATCAACAATTTGAATTTTCTCATTCTTACCAAGATGAAATTGACTGACAGCGTTATGGATAACCTCCACAGGAAGGACCAGAAATAGGGTTCCTAGCCGATTTAAATCATTCCAATCATTAATTTGCCTAGCTCCCATGACCACAGGGATCGTGCCGTTCTGCCATACATCTACACCAAACCAGAGCATACGGCCGTTATTCTGGGCTATAGCTGGAAACCAATAGGCGCCGCGGATTTCTCTCTCGCTGTCCCAGATTACTTTTAAGGAGCTGCTATTGGTATATACCTGATTATCTGAAAGTCCGAGCAGCTTGAACTGGATGTCATAATTGATGGAACGTGTCTGTTGATCGATGTAGCGGGTGATATCCATAGCGTCAGTAGGAGGTGTGCGGGATTCTGCTAAGTCTCCTAGTGTTTCTTGAATCAAGGGACTGAACATGATCGTAGAAGAGAGTTTGTCGTTATCTTGAAGAATAGCGTCCATTTTACCTTGAAGCTGTTTGACGGACTCCAGAATATATTGGTTCGACCGGTTAAGAACGGCTTGGGATGACGAACGGTAGGACAAAAAAATCGTAAAGGCTACGATAGTGAAAATGATCAGTGAGAAACCCATGATTAATTGAACGAGGATGGAGATTTTCTTGGACATGTCATCACCCGCATGAAAAGATATTCTTCCATACATTGTAACAAAAGCAAATGAAAGCGAATATACCTTGCCGTAAAATACACATATTTATATGGATAATCTCATATTTTTCGGGTAGCGGATGAAGGGTTGTTTTTGCTTGTTTTAATACTGGGTTAATCTTTCTTTACTTTAAAATGAAACTTTTTGCGGTCGGATGCGTCTAATACTATGTTTTGTTATAACGAACGTGGCAAAAAGCAATTCTTCCGCTCCGCTGAGAGCGGTTGCGTTTTTGCGGGGAATATAAGAGGAGTATGAAAAAGACAGAGACCTACTTATATTTACAAATAGGAGCAGAGGAGTCATATCATGGATTTGAAGAAATTAACGTTAGTTGCTGTTTTGGCCATATCTCAGGCCGCCTCGGCAGTGCCGGCTTTTGCTGAATCTGTCAATAGTACCTCAGGTAATACCAATGCAGTAGGAGCAGCTGCCACATCTGCGACGGATGTAATGCCAGAAGCTACTGACCCATTACCGCCAATGCCAACTGAGGTACCAGGGGGAGTCGTATCACCTACACCAACTCCAACTCCAATCCCTGGGGCAACAGCTGAACCGACGACAACAACTGAACCGACAACAACATCCGAACCTACAGCAACAACTGCACCAACTGCTACATCACTCCCAAGTGCAACACCTGAAACCACTACACAACCTACACCAACGGATGGTGTTCGTGCTGCAGCTAGTAATCAGCTTGTACTTATGATGAACAGCAACAAAATGTACCAAAACGGCGTTGAGTATTTGGCTAATCAGCCAATGGCCGTGAAGAATGGCGTCTCATACGTTTCGATCCGAGCTATGGTAGAACGCGTAGGTGTGAAATACATTTACGATTATAAAACGAAAGAGACCATTGTTACCAAAGGAAGCGACGTAATGCGCTTTAAAACGGACAGTAAGATCTATTCCGTTAATGGTAAAAATGTGACGATGAAAGGTCCAGCTTACCAAACTAATGGTACATTCATGGTTCCTTTGACGTCCATCACCGGGGCATTAGGCATTCCTTATACCGTTGATAATGTGCAAAAACGAGTAATTCTTACGTTGAACACGAAGCCAAAAGCTTCTTTTACAGTGCCAACTGAAATTTATGCTGGTGATCCTGTGAATTTTGTAACTTCCAGCTCTTCACCGAATGGTACGGCCATTGTCGATGAACGCTGGGAAGGAAATAAGCAAGATATCTATGATACACCAGGATTTTATGTAGTATCCTATTCCGTTATGGATGCGAATGGACAGTGGAGTGATCCTTACTCTGTGACCATCAACGTACTAAAACCAAATACACCGCCAGTCGCTAATTTCACGACAGACAAAGATTCTTACAAGATGGGTGAAATGATCACTTATTCGGATCTAAGCAGCGACCCAGACGGTGATCCAATTGAAGTGACTTGGACGAACAAAGCAGAAGCTTTCTTTACACCAGGTCCAGCAACAGTCGCTATTCAAGTCAAAGATTCACATGGCGCAATCAGCACTTTTGAGAAAACCATTAATATTTCAGATGAAATCTTGTACAGTAAAGAAGATTTCTATAGATTATTCGGTGCTCCGGGTAGCGTATTTAACATCGACGGATCGATGGTTCCAACTTGGCAGAAGGTAGCCTATAATCTTTCTTCTGAGCCATATAACCTTATTCGCAGTAATAGTCCAGAAACAGTGAATACGGAAGGAATCACATATAAAGAAACATCATTCGGCGGAACTCGCTTCTTGGTCCACCATAAGAATAATATGAATATTAAAACGAAGGTGTATGTGATTGCTAAGAATAACAATCTGTACCCTACGACAATTACAACAGAGTATGTAGGCTTTGGCGGTCCAAGTTCATTTCCAGAAGGCACTGGTAAAATGTCTGTGGAACGTTACTGGAAGTCTATGATTACTAGGGAACATTATAAGACAACGGTCCTTCAACCAGGAGAAAGCGTCTCGATTCTTACGGATCTAAACAAAATTGCAATGAAACCAGGCGAGATTGTATCCCTCCAAGCGGATTTGTTTAGCGATTATCCTATTGAATATAATGTCATGATGATCGAAGCGAATAAAGATCCTCTAACTACACTTCCTACACTTCCAATATTGGATCGTGATGGGGTGCATAACCGAGGAACTTATGCTGATTCTACACGCATCATCACGGTTACCGACGAAGTAGGAACAACTCCTGCGAGACTTCTTCTCGGTGACAATTCGAGTGATTTGAATTTGACCGGTGTAGACCCAATGAATGGTACTGAAGCATCCAATGCAGGTAACTTTGGTGTGTTATACAAAATCAAATTCGACCGTGTTGCACCTAATTCATTGATTACGTTTAATCCACGTGGCGGTAATTACATGGGACCAGTTATGGTTAATGGTCAAATCGTACAAATGCCGAATTCAGGAAGTCTCTCTAGTGCTGACATGAACAGTGTGATTTATCGTACTGGCGATTATGGCGGCTCCGTGGAGATTTTGTTCACAGCAGCTTCTGGTAGTAACTTGCCGGTGAATTTCCTGGTTACACCGCTGCCAGCGAAGAAATAACAAAATAGGTCCATCCTTTAAGTTATTTGGGATTCACCTGAAATAAAAGTCCGGCTGAATATTCCGCAAAGGAATACTCAGCTGGACTTTTTGTATTTAAATGTATGATTTTACTCTGATGAACGCTCATACACTTGGTTGTTTCATTGACGGGGCATTTATTTTGGGGCATTATTAAGAGAGTGAAGCATAAATGAAATGAACTGAAATGTAATGGGAGATGAGCGTATGCTGTCGACAGAACAAATATTAGAGGTCATGTCGGGGCAAGGTCTGCGAATCACCGACCAACGCAAAACGCTTGCCAAGTTATTCGGCGAGAATAAGGGTTATTTGTCAGCGAAGGATGTCTATGAGCATATGGGCCGCAAGTATAGCGGACTTAGCTTTGATACCGTGTACCGCAATCTGCGTGTAATGGAAGAGCTTGGTGTACTTGAACAAATCGTCTTTGAAGACGGCGTGAAATTCAAGGGAAGCTGCAATCATCAGGATCACCATCATCATATGATCTGCCTTCAATGCGAGAAAACCTACCCGATTAATTTCTGCCCGATGAATTTAACGGATACACCTGATCAATTCCGGGTAGTCAAGCATAAATTTGAGGTGTTCGGTTATTGCAAGGAATGTGAAGAGAACCGGGAAGAAGAACTAGTCGCAGCAGCTAATCGCAAAAAAGGGGTCTAAGGATGGCTACCCTTCGTAGAACGATTCAGGCTCCCATTCGGGTGTACCGCAAGTACATTTCCCCGATTAAGCCTGCCACTTGTCGCTTCTATCCAACCTGCTCTGCCTATGCACTAGAAGCTATTGAAGTCCATGGTCCACTTAAAGGTTCATGGCTTGCTGCCAAGCGGATTGCTAGATGCCATCCCTTCAATCCAGGGGGACTTGATCCGGTTCCGCCTCTTGAGGAACACCCTACGAAGAAGGATTCTGCTCGCGCGACTTGACACGAGCCCTTGCCATTGGGTATATTCACAGGTAATAGTATGAATTCCGAGGAACGGATGAGTAAATCGGTACGCCCATTACAGAGAGCCGGAACGAGCTGAAAGCCGGTATGGAGCGTTTGATTGAATATGGTCCGGGAGGAACTGTGTTCGAGCGGGAACTGCAATTGAGGTTCACGTAAGATAACGGCGTGTTCCAGCGTTAATGGACAGTTCCCGAGAGGGAACTGGCGAAGCCTGATCTCTGTGAAGAGACAGGAAATTTGGGTGGTATCGCGTGAGTTATACTCTCGCCCCATTAAAGGGGCGGGAGTTTTTTGTCTTTTTATGAAAGAAAGGATGATTAATCAATGAGCGAAAAGAAAACTTTTTACTTAACTACACCTATCTACTATCCGAGTGATAAGCTGCATATCGGACATGCTTATTCTACCGTAGCTGGAGATGCAATGGCCCGCTACAAACGTCTACGCGGCTATGATGTAAGGTATCTTACAGGTACAGACGAGCATGGTCAAAAGATTGAACGGAAGGCAGAGGAAGCAGGCAAAACCCCTCAGCAGTTCGTTGATGACATCGTTGTTGGCATTAAGGAATTATGGCGCAAGCTAGACATCTCCAATGATGACTTTATCCGCACAACGGAAGAACGTCATAAGAAGGTAGTTCAGGATATTTTTGATCGACTGCTCAAGCAAGGTGACATCTATAAAGGCGAATATGAAGGCTGGTACAGTATTCCGGATGAAACCTTCTATACAGAAACACAATTGGTCGATATCGTTCGAGATGACAATGGCGTAATCATTGGTGCAAAAAGCCCTGATAGCGGTCATCCGGTTGAACTTGTGAAGGAAGCGAGTTATTTCTTCCGGATGAGTAAATATGCAGATCGATTGCTGCAATTTTATGAGGAGAATCCGGAGTTTATTTTGCCGGAATCCCGTAAAAACGAAATGATTAACAACTTTATTAAGCCTGGTCTGGAGGATCTTGCGGTTTCCCGTACGACTTTCGATTGGGGTGTTAAGGTTAAAGGCGATGAAAAGCATGTAGTGTACGTATGGATCGATGCATTGACAAATTACATTACTGCTTTGGGTTACGGTTCCGAGGATCGCAGTCTGTATGATAATTTCTGGCCTGCTGATGTGCATATTGTCGGCAAAGAAATCGTCCGTTTCCATACGATTTACTGGCCGATCATTCTAATGGCGCTGGGTGAGCCTCTTCCGAAAAAGGTATTTGCTCATGGCTGGCTGCTCATGAAGGATGGCAAAATGTCAAAATCCAAAGGGAACGTTGTAGATCCAGTTACATTAATCGATCGTTACGGCCTGGATGCACTTCGTTATTATCTGCTACGAGAAGTACCATTTGGTTCGGATGGTACATTCACACCGGAAAGCTTTGTAGATCGGGTTAACTATGATCTTGCTAATGACCTTGGTAACCTGTTGAACCGGACAGGTGCGATGGTAGAGAAGTATTTCGGTGGAGAGCTTCCAGCGTATGAAGGAAATGTAACAGCATTTGATGGTGAGCTTCAAGCTGCGGCAGAGAATACTTATGCCAAAGTAGAAGAAGCGATGGAAAAAATGGAGTTCTCCGTAGCGCTAACAGCGATCGGGATCTTTATCAGCCGCACCAATAAATATATTGATGAGACACAGCCTTGGGTGCTTGCTAAGGATGAGAGCAGAACAGCTGAGTTGGCTTCCGTAATGAGACATCTTGTGGAAGGTCTTCGCACCGCTTCCATTCTACTGCAGCCGTTCTTGACGCAAACCCCAGCGAAGATTTGGGAACAGCTTGGCATCGAAGTTGGTGAATTAACGACATGGGACAGCGGCAAGACCTTTGGTCTGATTCCGGCAGGAACAAAGCTGGTGAAAGGCAATCCGATCTTCCCACGCCTGGATGTGGAGCAAGAGGTAGCTTATATCGCCGAAGCCATGGGCGCTGGTAAACCGGCTGCTGAAGCGACCGAAGCAGCACCTGCGGCTCCTGCGTTATCCGAGCCTGAGGAAGAGCATAAAGAAGAGATCGGCATCGACGATTTCGCCAAGGCTGAGCTTCGGGTAGCTCAGGTCATTGCAGCTGAGCCTGTGAAGAAAGCCGACAAGCTGCTGAAGCTGCAGCTGGATCTAGGTTATGAGCAGCGTCAAGTCGTTTCTGGTATCGCAAAGTTTTACACACCGGAAGAGCTGGTAGGCCAAAAAGTGATTTGTATTGTGAACCTGAAGCCAGTGAAACTGCGCGGAGAATTATCCCAAGGGATGATTTTAGCGGCTTCTAAAGGTGATCAGTTAACCATCGCTACAGTTCCAGACAGCATGCCAAATGGAGCTATTGTGAAGTGAGATTCGTTATGTAGAATCTATATATGTAATTGTTATATAAGAAAGGGAATGCTCCTTCAGCCAGCTAGGCTGTGGGAACATTCCTTTTTTCAACGTATAAGCAGGGATAAAATTCAGAATCATCTTAATAGGATTTATTGTTGACTTATCGTAATGATTACTATTATACTTCTAATAGTAAAGATTACGATTTGAGAGGGAGATCAATTTAATGGTTGCTATGAAGTCACGAATAAGTCTGCTTATACTTGCATTGGTGCTTGTATTTACACTCACTGCATGTGGACCTAAGAGCAGTGGAAGTATAGTTGAAGGGAAAGTAAATGTTGTAACTACTTTTTATCCTATTTATGAGTTTACTCGGGAAATTGGTGGAGATGATATAAATGCCATTAATCTTCTTCCGGTTGGTGTAGAGCCGCATGATTGGACACCACGCAGTCAGGATATTGTCAATACCTCCAAAGCGCAACTATTCTTGTACAATGGAGCAGGGCTTGAGGGATGGGTTCCTAATTTTCTAAAAGGACTTGATAGCAGCAGTAAAGTGGAAGCTGTTGAAGTAAGTAAAGGTGTTGATTTAATAATGACCGATGAAGATGACGGACATGATCATGGGGGAAGCGGCGAAGAGGATCATCACGAAGATGATGCTGATCATAATAGCCATTCTTCTGAGGATAGCCTTCATACGGACCCACATACCTGGGTAAGTCCGAAATCAGCGATCATCATGGCGCGCAATATAAAAGAAAGCCTTCAATCTGTGGACCCTGAGCATAAAGATGGTTATGAAGAGCGTTACAATAAGCTTGCTGAACGTTTACAGGCTTTGGATAGTAAATTTGAACAGGAGCTTACCAAGCTGCCTAACCACAAAATTGTAGTTTCACACCAAGCTTTTGCCTACCTTGCCCGTGACTATAAGCTTGAGCAGCATGCGATTATGGGATTATCCCCAGACGCTGAGCCGCGTGGACAGGATTTAGTAAACCTGGCGAAGATGGTTAAAGAGGAAAAAATTAAATACATCTTTTTTGAAGAGCTTGTCTCCGATAAACTGGCTAAGACGTTAGCGGCTGAAGCTGGTGTGTCTACTATGGTTCTTAATCCTGTAGAGGGTCTTACTGCGGAGCAAGAAAAGAACGGGGATAACTACTTCACCTTGATGGAGAAAAATTTGCAAAATCTGATTATGGCTTTACAATAAAAAGGAAAGTATAAGGAAAAGGCGGTGCTAAAGCATGCAATCGGTATCCTTGGACTGCCATCAGCATATCATCGATATACAGGATCTTTCTTTTTCATATGGTGAACAGAAGGTGATCTCAAATCTTAACTATAGTGTAAGAGAACGAGACTTCCTTGGTATCATTGGTTCTAATGGCGCTGGTAAAACAACACTGATGAAGATGATCGTCGGTTTGCTTCCGGCAAGCAGTGGTGAAATCAAATTATTTGGAACGCCTGTCCGCAAGTTTAAAGACTGGGAACGGATAGGTTATGTTCCACAAAAGAACGCCTTCAACCCGCTGTTTCCAGCAACGGTGCGTGAAGTAGTGCTATCTGGTTTGTACAACAACAAGAATCTTATTCGAAGAGTATCTAAGGCTCAGCATCGTCAGTGCGAAGATGCACTTGAAGTGATGCGGATACAGGATATTGCGGAGAAAAGAGTAGGCCAGCTGTCAGGCGGTCAGCAGCAACGTGTATTTCTAGCACGTGCGTTGATCAACCATCCGGATCTGCTGATTTTGGATGAGCCTACAGTCGGTATTGATGCTGAATCACAAGCAGGATTCTTTGAATTAATTACACATATGCATGCCCATCATCATATGACATTCCTAATGGTGTCGCATGATATTGACATGATTAAGAATTACTTAGGGAATGAACCTGTGCAAACGAACGGTAAGATTAACTTTTTCTCCCGTCATTCTCATGATTTGCAGAATTGTACAGAGGAGAACCTGCAGCACACGCTCTCTTAGGTCATAGTTAAACTCTGGTAGTAAAAGGGAACCCTCGATTATTGGGGGCGTACATAGAGCGTGGGAGCAGGGTTTCCCTCATCTTTAATCCTTTCCGTATCTAAATACCGCGACGCTGTAAGCGTGCCCCGTTAGGGGCGAAAGCGATCCTTCTTCGTCCTGACTATGTTCAGTAACCCCACCTCCTACGCCAGTTGCACTTGACGGGTGTACAGAGGGCAGAGCCCTTGGGGCCCTCCCTTAGGAGGGAGGGTTTGGGAGGAATCGAAAAAAGATTTTAATAAAAGCTTTTAAAAATGTTTCAATTGTTCTACGGAGGAGAGTTAAAGTTGGAAATTCTATTTAGCGATTTTTTTCAGCGAGCGCTTGCGGGCGGTCTTCTGATAGGCATTACAGCGCCGCTTATAGGCGTTTTTCTTGTGCTCAGACGTTTATCTATGATTGGGGATACGCTGGCTCATGTTACGATTGCCGGTGTGGCACTTGGTTTTTTGACAGGATTTTACCCGCTGGGAGCAGGTCTTATTTTTGCAGTGGTGGCTTCCTTCGCGATAGAGAAGCTGCGCAAGGCTTATAAGAGTTATGCAGAGCTCTCGATAGCCATAATTATGTCGGGCGGAGTGGCTTTAGCCTCACTCTTTTTCACTTTAGGAAAAGGTTATAATGCAGATGTTATGAGTTACTTGTTCGGTAGCATTTATACGTTAGACAATACCGATTTAATCGTAGTAGGGATCGTAACGATAGCAGTTGTAGTAGTAGTATCTCTGTTTTTTAAGGAGTTCTTCTTACTTAGCTTTGAAGAGGATGCTGCGAGTGTCAGCGGACTCCCAGTGAAGCTGCTTAACATGTTGATTACCATTCTGACGGCGCTTGTAATCAGTACTGCGATTAAAATTGTTGGATCTTTGCTAGTATCAGCTCTACTGACCATTCCGGTGGCCATCAGCTTATTGTTATCCCGAAGCTTTAAATCCTCAGTCATTCTATCCGTCATCATTTCGGAAATTGCTGTTGTAGGCGGATTAGTGGTTGCAGGAGTTTGGAATCTGGCCCCTGGTGCAACCATTGTGCTTTTACTCATATCACTATTAGTGTTGACTTTGATCGGTAAAAAGGGTTTGCCAGCATAAACAGCGAATAAAATATAGGGTATGCCCTGAAGTGATTCGAATGCTGGAAGGAGAGCCGCTACCTTGTCTAATATCAATGCAGGAATAGCCTTAGCAGCAGGGGTAGCATCATTTATATCACCCTGCTGCTTACCGCTTTATCCCTCTTATTTATCGTATATTACCGGATTATCCGTTCAGCAATTGAAGTCAGGTAGCAATACCAAAGAGGTCCGTATACGCACAATAACCCATACATTGGCATTTATTTTAGGTTTTTCAGCGGTTTTTTACACCTTAGGATTTGGTGCAGGACTATTTGGACAATTTTTTAATGGACAGCGTGATCTGATCCGGCAATTATCGGCGATTTTGATTATTGTGATGGGATTATTTTTGCTTGGGATCTTTCAGCCGCAATTTCTACTTCGCGAACGTAAGCTTGATTTAAAATGGAAGCCGGCGGGTTATGTGGGATCCTTTATTTTTGGTATCGGTTTTTCAGCGGGCTGGTCTCCATGTATTGGACCGATTCTGACTGCGATTATCGCACTTTCTGCAAGTGAGCCTGGCACGTGGTTTACGTTAATTACGGCTTATAGCATAGGGTTCGCATTGCCATTCTTTGTCTTAGCCTTCTTTCTTGGAGGAGCCAGACGCATCCTTAAATATTCAAATGTGCTGATGAAGATTGGTGGCGTTCTCATGGTATTTATGGGCGTTCTGCTCTTTACAGATCAAATGTTTCGGATCACAGTTTGGCTACAGGGAATCACACCAGATTGGCTCATTTTTTAAGTGAAATAATCAATTCCTGCTTCTGGAAAATGTTCGAATATCCGCTCTGTGATAAACTCTCGCAGGGCGGTTTGCTGTTCATCTGGATAGACATATTTATTTTGTCCCCAGCGTCCCCATTTCTTCTTACGCTTCTCCATGTCCATTTCTAGCTTGGATTTGGGGTAGCGCTTCTCTATAACCGTCTTAGCCGTTTTGGTGAATCGATGCTGAATCATTTCGAAGGTTAATCCTTTTCCGACTTCAGGGGGGAGGGTCTGGGCTAACTTGGCCAGTAGCTCAGCATAACCTTCTTGCCAGCCGTCATACCAAATAATTGGAGCAATGATAAAGCCAAGAGGATAACCCGCCCGTGCTACCTTTCCAGCGGCTTCAATACGCTCCTCAAAGCGGGAGGTAGCAGGCTCGAAATTTTTGATTACATAATCTGCGTTGACGCTGAAGCGAACTCGGGTATGTCCGTTATGCTCCAAAGCAAGCAGTGGTTCAACATGTTGGTATTTGGTCACAAAGCGCAGACGGCCAAGGGGTTCTTTTGCCATAAATGTAATCAGTTCTGCCAGAGAGCCGGTAATATGCTCAAGTCCTAAAGGATCAGATGTGCAGGCAGCTTCAAAAGTGGTGATTTCTGGATTGCGCTCCTCAATATATTTTTTGGCAGCATCTATAATGTCACCTGTGTTTACATATACGCGAATGTAGGGCTTTGCTCCTAAGGTAGTCTGCAAATAGCAATAATGGCAGTGCCCCATACAGCCGGTGGCAATGGGAATAGCATAATCAGCCGATGGCTTGGATTGGTCAAATTTCAAAGTTTTGCGTAGGCCGACAACAAGCGTTCTTTTGGCAATTTTATATTGCTCGACCTCAGTTTCACCAGGGAAATTCATAATACGATTATGTGATGTGGTCATACGATAAGGGATATTGTTAGCCTTTACCCATTCCATTATTTTTTCACCTTTAGGGTAATTTAAAGCATTCGGTTCGAAGAAAACAAGCTCTGGAAGAAAAAGTGCAGTAGGTTTTCTGGGTCTTTTTACAGTAGAGGGCTCTGGCGTCACTATAGTCATAAATTCACGCTCCTTTTGAATGACGAGTATGTTTATTATGTCTAACTCAGCCCAAATAGAAGCATGGCAAACATGTGCAACTCATCTGTAAGTTCCTTTGAAGGACTTGCCAAGGTGCGTTAGAAACATGTATCATTGTTAGAGCAAGGTTTGGCCCGGCGCCATGCTCATTATAGAAAAGAGGTAAAGTTTAATGCCAACACCCAGCATGGAGGATTATTTGGAGCGCATATACAAGCTCATAGATGAGAAAGGTTATGCGCGGGTCTCGGATATTGCCGAGGGACTGGAAGTACACCCCTCCTCTGTGACCAAGATGATCCAAAAACTGGATAAGGACGAATATCTCATCTATGAGAAATATCGTGGGCTTGTCCTAACCAACAAAGGGAAAAAAGTAGGAAAACGTCTGGTTGATCGCCATCAACTATTGGAGGAATTCCTCGGATTGATCGGAGTACAGCAGGAATACATTTATAATGATGTTGAAGGAATCGAGCATCACTTAAGTTGGGATTCGATTACGCGTATTGAAACATTGGTAGAATATTTCCGCCGCGACGAAGAACGTGTACAGACTTTATATGCGATTCACAACGAACTGACAAGCGATTCTTGAAATGTTTTTCCCGAAACGGATACTGTCCTAAAAGTTATGCGCAGCAAGGCTTTCGTGAGCATAATCAGTGGATAGTATAGCCGTTTCTATTTTGTTTAGTGCAACCTTTCCCAGTTTTTAGCGTCAAAACGGATACAGTCCTTTTAAAAATATAAGAGAGTATGAGTTTTATTCGGTACTTCTTATATTTTTTGCAGAGACAGATACCCCCTTTTTAGAAGGAGGCATTCTCTCATCTGCTTGAAGGATTTATCCGTTTTTTCTTATTTTTTGGATACATATTTTTTAGATTTGGGGAGGAATTATGAATTATCGTAAATGGATGTTGAGTTTGTTAGTACTTATGTTGTTTCTGCCTTTATGGTCTCCTGGTGCACGCGCGGCAGCGGTGCAAATTACGATTGAACTGGATGGAGAGGCGCTGGTTAGTGATGTGCCTCCGTATATCACAACTTCCAATGTAACGATGGTGCCAATAAGTGTGATCAGTAAAGGATTAAATGCCGGCGTAGTATGGAATCAAAATAGTAAGACTGTAACGATCACTCAAGGAGATACGGTTCTCAAGCTGACCAGTGGCCTGAAAAACGCATGGGTAAACGATACTTCGGTAGCGCTGGATACATCCGTGCAGATTAAGCAGGGACGGGTAATGGTACCCATTCGTTTTGTAAGTGAGCAATTGGGACTGCAGGTGTTATGGGATCAGGTTAATAAGCATATTTCCTTGATCTCCAACACTGAACCACCACAATCTGTCGATCCAGAAAAACCAACGACACCAACGACACCAACAGTGCCGACGTTACCGACTATCCCTGGTGGATCGACTGGTAAGGAGATGAAGGGGGCTTGGATCTCTACCGTATTCAACCTGGACTGGCCTTCAACGTCTTCGGCAGGAAATGAAGCGAAACAAAAGCAGGAGTTTGATAATTTGTTAGACAAGCTAAAGGCTGTTGGCTTTAATGCTGTATTTGTTCAGGTTAGACCTTCAGCAGATAGTCTGTATCCATCGACTTTAGTTCCTTGGTCTAAGGTATTGACGGGTACACAAGGAAAGAATCCGGGATATGATCCTCTAAGCTATATGGTCAGTGCTGCGCATTCCCGCGGTATGCAGTTTCATGCTTGGTTCAACCCATTCCGTGCAACGACGGATGCTTCCACCTCAGCGTTAGCAAGTAACCATGTGGCAAAAGCACATCCAGAATGGATTGTGAATGCCGATGGTAAGAAATACATTAATCCAGGTATTCCGGAGGCTCGCCAACATATCATCGACACGGTGATGGAAGTGGTTAAAGGTTACGATATCGATGGTGTCCATTTGGATGATTACTTTTATCCTTCAAATGTTACTTTTGCCGATGATGCTGCTTATTCTACCTATAATACGAAAAAGCTTTCTAAAGCTGATTGGCGCCGAGATAATATTAATGAATTTGTCCGTCAGTTGGGAGAACAGATTCATAAGGTGAAGCCAAAGGCTTCTTATGGAATCAGTCCTTTTGGAGTATGGCGAAATATTAAAAATGATAGTACAGGTTCGGACACGACTGCAGGGGTATCTGCTTATGACAGCATGTATGCGGATGTTCGGACATGGATTAAGCAGGGCTGGATTGATTATGTCGCTCCGCAAATTTATTGGAGTTTGTCCTTTAGCACAGCTCGTTATGACAAGTTAGTAGATTGGTGGGTAAAAGAAGTCGAGAATACGAATGTTAAACTCTACATCGGGTTAGCTGGTTATAAGGTCGGAGCCAGTGATCAAAAGGCTGAATGGCAAAGTGGAGATCAAATTATTAATCAGCTCAAATATAATGAGAAGTACGAAGAGGTTGCAGGTAGTATTATGTTTAGAGCGAATGACGTCGTAGTCCGCAATCCGTTCGGATTGTCGAGCTTACTGACCTTTTATTTTAAATCCTAATAGTTTAGCTGTTATTCATAAGGAGTCATGAATGTTCCCCTGTGCTCATAGATAAGCAATAGAATCTATGGGAAACGGGGGATTTTTGTGTATGGAGATTAACGCAGTATTTGAAGGAGGAGGCGTAAAGGGGATTTCTCTTGCAGGAGCAGTTGAAGCTACAGAAAGGGCAGGCTGGACTTTTAAAAGGGTAGCAGGAACCTCCTCGGGTTCGATTGTAGCCACTTTACTAGCAGCGGGCTATGAAGGGGAGGAAATGTGTCGGATAATCCAAGGAACATCCTTTTCATCGTTTCTGAAGCGAGGTCCCGTTTATAATACGGCTATCGTTGGTCCTGCGCTGCGAGTGTTATTGAAGAAAGGATTATATTCTGGAGAAGCCTTGGAATCCTGGATAAGAGCATTATTACTGAAAAAGGGGATCATCACCTTCCGTGATCTGCCTGCCGGTAAATTATCTATCATCGCATCCGATATCACAAATGGAAGGATATTGGTCTTGCCAGATGGCTTGGAGCAGTATGGGATCTCTCCGGAGCATTTTGAAGTGGCCAAGGCAGTGCGAATGAGCTGCAGCATTCCTTATTTTTTTGATCCTGTGATGTTAAGACTAAACGGGCAGGCAGCAAGAGGGAAATCCTTTGCCGAGCAGTTTGTGTATGTTGTAGATGGTGGGCTCTTGAGTAATTTTCCTTTGTGGCTATTTGACAGCAAGAATAATGGGAGCAAACAACTTGGGAGCAGAATTCCTACGGTAGGTTATCAAACGGTAGGTAAGACCGATCCACAGCCGCATAAAATTAGAGGGCCATTCAGTATGCTCCAAGCTATGGTAACCACCATGCTCTCTGCTCATGATGAGAAGTTTATTGAAGGGGATAAATTTGTTCGTACGGTAAAAATTCCTACGCTTGGGATTGGGACGACTCAATTTGAAATTACAAAAGCGCAAAGCGATGAAATGTATGCTGCTGGACTTAAAGCAGGAGAAGATTTCTTTAAGGAGTGGCGACCAAGATAACGAGCGGGGTATCCATATGAGAAAAAAGCATCCCGCACGTTACTTAAAACGTGGAGATGCTTTTTGGAGTTCTTATGAAGTTAGTGATACTTCGGAAGCTGATCGTCATTTTTCCCTTTACTTCCTTCGATCACTTGGAAAGGATAGCTTTTGCGTTTGCCTGGTGCATCTTGGGTCTTGCGAATTCCTGCTACCTTTGACATGGTCTTCTGGGAAGGCTTCACTTTAACCTTAGACCCACTGCTGCTACGAGCATATTTGCCTGGCCCCATTTTTTTGTAAGCATAATAAATGATTGCTAACAGTACTAAGGGGAGAATCAGCTTCGACAGTGTAAAGAAAGGCTCAGTTAAGACTCCAATCACAAAACCGAATATCGCAAGCGTAACCGTAATCCAAAAAATTAAAGCATGCCTGATCATAGATCACTCATCCTTTCGCAGGATCCAATATGCCGCCTGACACACTTGCCTCCGAATATCCTCTTGCTTCAATCTCCGCATCAAGCTCACGCATACGGTTGAAAGAGGCAATAGATACTTCTACCTGATCGTCTTTTGGCTCCTTGGTTGTAAGGAGTTGCAGCCACAATCCAGGGTAACCCAGATATTTAAGGCCTGGTACTTCTCTTACCGCATTGGTTCCCTTTAGAACTTCGAACGATACACCAATTACGACTGGCAACAAGATAATCCGCTGGATCACTCGTTCCCAAAGATTATCCCATGGGACTACGGAGTATATGATCACTCCAAGGATAATCGTCAGCATCATAAAGCTACTTCCACAGCGGTAATGCAGACGGCTGTATTTCTGAACGTTCTGAACAGTCAGTTCTTCGCCTGCTTCAAAAGCGCTGATGACTTTATGTTCGGCACCGTGATACTGGAATAGGCGCTTGATCACAGGTGTTTGAGAAATCGCCCATAAATAGACCAGCAAGAGAATCATTTTGATGCCGCCTTCTATGAGGTTGTGCAATACGTAGTTATCAAATACATTTTTAAATAAAAAATCCTCTACAAATACCGGAACAAGCGTAAAAATGAGCTTTCCGAACAAGAAGGAGAGAATACCCATTACAGCAACGCCAAAAATCATTCCAAGGCTCCAGCCCTCATCCTTTTTCTTCGGCTTCGCTTTTTCCTTCTCGAGATCTTCCGGTTCCAATTCATCTTCAGCGTAGGACTCGGCTGAATAGTTCAAGTGCTTAGAGCCTTTAGCGCTGGCATCTATAATACTGACAAGGCCGCGAAGCAGCGGAATCTTGCGCAGTTTCGTGACCCAGCTCTTATCGCTTTTTGGTACTTCTAAAAATGTGATTTCCTGATTCTTGCGTCGCACGGCTGTTACATTGATATGCTTACCGCCGAACATGACACCTTCAATGACGGCTTGGCCGCCGTAACTGGGAGTTTCCTGGGACAACCAATTCACCTTCTCGTATTTAATATGATTTATATAATACATTGTAACTAATTTTTGTAGACATTACTAGTTGGATCGCCTTTTGCTGTACATACTATCTTCAAGAGAGAGCGAGAGATAAATCGGCATTGAAAATAAAGAAAGCGAGGCAATTTCATGAGTAAATCTCATCAACAAAAATCGGGGCATACAAATATTTGGCTTTTTGCGCTTGAGTTAGGTTTTTTTTCAGGATTGATTTGGGGAGGGCTTCATTGGCTTGCCTATTGGTTCAGTTTTACCAAAGTCAGTCCTGGCTTTATCGCAGAGCCTTTTTTCAGACATGAGTTTTTATCAACTGCGTTAGGACATTTCGTGGGCTATATGATGTTTATTGTATTTTCGGTGATCGCCTCCATGCTGTATGTATTGCTTCTGCGCAAGCTGAAGGGACCTTGGCCAGGGCTAGTCTACGGCATTTTATGGTGGTCGGTAATATTTATTCCTGGTTCTCAGATGTTTCTTATGCAGCCCCCATTCAAGCTGCCGTGGAACACGGTCATTAGTGAGTTCTGTATTTTTTTACTATGGGGAATGTTCATTGGATATACAGCAGCGATCGAGTATACGGACGAACGGAAGCGTGAGCAAAGTACAGCGCTTGCCTAACGGCGCGAAAAAACTTCTCAAGGGGATATCCCTATGTTAAAATACAATGTGGCTATTTCGAGAGGAGAATGAAAATGGGTAACAAGCGTGTCTCCAAGCTGCGTAAGGTTTTGCAGGATCAAGGATTGGATGCAATGTTGATAACTAGCGGTTATAACCGCCGCTATTTAAGTGGATTTACCGGATCGTCCGGTTATGTACTGGTGACAAGTGATGATTGTTATCTGCTGACTGACTTCAGGTATATGACACAGGCCGCGGACCAAGCAATGGAGGTTAAAGTTGTAGAACATGCAACTAAGTTCATTGATACCGTTCGCGAGCTTTTGCCTTCTGGTAAAGAGGTGCGTATCGGTTTCGAACAGGATGATGTTTCATTCAGTGCGTACACCTCATATGCAGAAGCACTTAAGCCGGCAGTGTTAGTTCCAATTTCCAAAGCTGTGGAAGACCTTCGTATGTTCAAGGATGAGGAAGAGCTTGCCGTTATGCAACGTGCAGCAGATCTGGCCGATGCTACATTCAGTCATATTCTGAACGTGATCAAGCCGGGCATGACTGAGCGCGATGTTGATTTGGAAATGGAATTTTATATGCGTACCCATGGTGCAACTTCTTCATCGTTTGATACGATTGTTGCTTCAGGCGAACGTTCGTCCATGCCACACGGCGTAGCAAGCAGCCGTGTAATTCAAGGCAATGAATTCATTACCCTTGATTTCGGTGCATTACTTGATGGCTATTGCTCAGATGTGACAAGAACCATCGCACTCGGAGCACCGGATCCGAAGCTGAAAGAGATCTATGATATTGTGCTGGAAGCTCAGCTACATACTTTAGCACATATCAAGCCGGGTATGACTGGACGGGAATGTGATGCCTTGGCGCGTGATATCATTGCTAGTTACGGATATGGCGAACATTTTGGACACAGCACAGGTCATGGACTTGGAATGGAAGTTCATGAGTGGCCGCGTTTGTCCAAACTTAGTGACGATATTATGCAGCCGGGGATGGTCGTAACTGTGGAGCCGGGTATCTATTTGCCGGGAATTGGCGGAGTACGTATTGAAGACGACATTGTGATCACGGAGAGCGGAATATCGTTGCTGACCCATTCGTCTAAAGAATATACAGTACTGTAAGTAAGCGGGATTATTAGATTAATTATAAATTTTGGAGGGATTTTTAGTGATTTCAGTAAATGATTTTAAAACAGGTTTGACCGTAGAGGTAGAGGGAGATATTTTTACCGTTATTGATTTCCAACACGTTAAGCCAGGTAAAGGCGCAGCTTTTGTTCGTTCCAAGCTTAAGAACTTGCGTAACGGTAATACAGTAGAGCGTACATTCCGTGCAGGTGAAACGATTGGCCGTGCTATTATCGAAAACCGTGGTGTACAATATCTGTATGCAAGCGGATCGGACCATGTATTTATGGATAACGAAACTTATGACCAATTCGAATTGTCCGAAAAGCAATTGGAATGGGAATTGAATTTCCTTAAAGAGAACATGACTGTAAACATCGTTAGTTACAAAGGTGAGATTCTTGGGATCAACCTTCCTACCAGCGTAGAGTTGAAGGTTGTTGAAACTGAGCCTGGCGTTAAAGGTAACACGGCTCAAGGTGCTACGAAATCGGCCAAGCTTGAAACCGGACATAGTGTTCAGGTTCCATTGTTCATCAACGAGGAAGACATCTTGCTGGTTGATACTCGTGAAGGTAAATATATCTCCCGCGCGTAGGAAACAGAACAATAACCTGGATATTACCAGAAGAGCCTCCCCGTTTATACGGTGGAGGTTTTTTTATGAACAGTAACGGATAAAGATGCTATGGAAACCTACATTAAAATACTGGAAGTTGAGTAAAATAAGCACAGCTGAAGGGCAGATGCTGACCTTATCTTTTTTTTTCACAGCGGGGAAATTTAATAAATTTTTTATGAAACCATTAACGCAAGGCACTGTTTTCGTATTATACTGATTTAAAGCGGGAAACCGATTAGAAGCAACTACATAGACCGATATGGGGAGTGAATGGGACTTTGTCACTTTATGTTATGAAATTCGGAGGCAGCTCCGTCGGCGACACTGAACGAATGAAACGCGTCGCCAAGCGCATCGCAGACAAGCAAGATGAGGGACATCGCTGCGTTGTGGTTGTATCTGCAATGGGGGATACAACAGATGATTTGATCGATACGGCGAAGCAACTAAACGGGCAGCCGCCCGCACGTGAAATGGATATGTTGATGACGACAGGTGAACAAATCTCCGTCGCTCTATTGTCCATTGCCCTGCATGGGATCGGGCGGAATGCAGTTTCTTATACAGGATGGCAGGCTGGATTCCGAACAGACGAAACTCACGGCAGAGCTCGTATCAATGAAATTGACCCGCGTCGTGTATTAGCGTCTTTGGAGCGTGAACAGATCGTGATCGTTGCAGGCTTTCAGGGAATGACTGTGGACGGTGAGATCACCACATTAGGCCGCGGTGGTTCGGACACAACAGCCGTAGCATTGGCTGCTGCTATTCAAGCAGATGTATGCGAGATCTATACCGATGTAGATGGTATTTACTCCACAGACCCACGTATTGTGAAGACGGCACGTAAGCTGAAGGAAATCTCTTACGATGAAATGCTGGAGCTTGCCAATCTGGGAGCAGCTGTATTACATCCACGTGCAGTGGAGTACGCTAAGCGTCATCAAGTTAAGCTGGTCGTTAGATCGAGCTTTAATCATAATGAAGGTACTGTTGTGAAGGAGGAAACAAGCATGGAGCAGGGAATCGTAGTTAGTGGTATTGCATTTGATAAGAATGTAGCACGTGTCAGTATTCTTGGAGTTCCTGATGTACCAGGTGTACTCGCTCAGGTCTTCGGCAAGCTTGCTGAAGAGGGCGTTAACGTAGATATCATCGTACAAAGTGGTGTACAGAATGAGCAGGCTGACTTCTCATTTACAGTTTCTCTTGATGAGCTGGATCGGGCGAAGGAAGTAATTAAAGAAATTCATAAAACTTTGCCTTATCGTGAAGTTACCTCCGAGGATAACCTGGTGAAGGTATCCATCGTTGGTGCTGGTATGGTCAGCCATCCAGGGGTAGCGGCTCAAATGTTTGATGTACTCTCCCAAGAGGGTGTAAGCATCAAGATGGTCAGCACATCTGAGATCAAAGTATCTTGCGTCATTGAATCAGGCAATTTGCCATCAATCATACAGGCGCTTCATACCGCCTACAATCTCGATACAACAGAGCAGGCTTTTGTCGGAGGTCCTAAAGATCGCCGATAAGAGCTGCTGGGGAAATAAAAAGGGATGCTCTACAGCCATGTGGCTGCGGGGCATCCCTTTTTATTTATATAACAGCAAGGGAGGTAGGTCCCTGAATTTATCCTAATCGTTTGAACCGGCCCTGAATCTCTACAGTCTCCACAACGTTGACGAAGGAGCTTGGGTCTGCCTCAAGAATAGTTCTCCGCAGATTTGCAAGTTCATACCGAGTCGTTACAGTCATTAGCATGGTATTTCCCTCATGACTGTATCCACCCTCTGCATTGACGACAGTGATGCCATGAGGTAACTCTCTTAGACGGGTTAACATCATCTCCCGTTCTTTGGTAACGATAAAGCAGGTCAGCTTCACATGGCGAATATGGATCATATCGACTACTCTACTCTTTACAAAAATACAGAGCATAGCGTATAAGGCGGAATCCCAGCTTTTAAAGAAGCCTAAACTCAGAATAACTAATCCATCCATTAAGAACATGATATTCCCCATGGGAATATCCCGTTTACGTGAAATAATCGAGCCTAATATATCAAATCCCCCAGAAGAGCCCCCAGTACGGAGAGAAAAACCAACGCCCCCAGCAATAATTACTCCGCCGAAAATACTTGCAAGAATGGGGTCCTTGGTCATTTGCACCTCAGGAATAATGGTAATGAACCAGGTGGTGGCCACGACGGAAAGCAAGCTTAGTAAGATGTACTTTTTCCCCACTGCAATAAATCCCCAGACAATTAAAGGAAGGTTTATTACAAAATAAAGCTTAGAAATGTACTTCGGATCCGTTAAATAACCGACGACCGAAGCCACCCCTGCTACCCCACCGCTCAGAAGCTGATGAGGAATTAGAAACAATCGCATCCCGCTTGCAATTAAAAAGGCTGAAAAAATAATGATAGCTACTTCCTTGAGTGGTCTGACTACGGTCCGCATGTTTTGCGGTAACCCGTAACTTCGAACTTGCATGACACAAATCCCCTCTTTTTCTTATGTCTTTATAGTCTGCTCTTTTTGAAAATATAAACCCACTATATTTCCAATTAACAAGGATACCACAGATGGAAGTGTTCGTAAAAAATAATTTTATCGTACTGATTATATTTATTTATATAGGTGTGTACTATGAACTCTTTCACAGTTGGACTTGCAATTCTGTCATTTCTCCTTGTCTAAAGTGAGTAATTATCGCATATCCATGAATAAGAGAAGGACAAACAAGCCCTGAATATCATTCTGTATGAAATAGTAAAAGTTAGGAGTGGAGCGGATTGGACAAGTATGTAAGCTGGATGGCGACTCTTCGGCTGTTCTCGGGTAGTGCGGAGATTATAGCTGCACTGATTATGCTGCGGTTGAATCAGGTAGACAAGGCGCTTGCAGTCAATTCTGGACTAGCTTTGGTAGGCCCAACGATCTTGATATTGACGACAGCGATCGGACTTACAGGGATGGCTCAGCAGTTGTCCTGGAGCAAACTGGGCTGTGTCGGTTGCGGTGTAGCCTTTCTCTTAATCGGGATTCTAAAAAAATGATAGATGATAGGCATATTGAGCGCGTACAAGCATAAATATGGAATAAAGCAATTAGATAGAGGACAACTTGGGGGTACTTTGTATGGCAGATGATTGGTTGCAATTGTTTCCTGAAAAAGTAAGAGCACTATTAAAGTGCCTTCCCCTTCCGCTACTTGGAATGGTGGAAGAGATTCGGGTCCGTGAAGGTCGTCCGCTGGAGATTAACTATTCAGGTAAATATCACTTTCTTAGAGCAAATGGCAGCGTAACGCAAAGGCCGGAAGAAGCCTATAGGCCGGATCGGGAGGACACTCATAGACTGCTAGATCTGATCAGCAACCATTCACTATATACGATGGAAGAAGAGCTGAGAAAGGGATTTATTACGATTCCTGGCGGCCATCGAATAGGACTTGCTGGTCGGACGGTGCTGAGTGGTGGTGGTGTGGAGCATCTACGCGACATTACAAGCTTCAATGTCCGCATAGCCCGTGAGGTTCCCGGAGTCGCGGATAAAGTGCTACCTTATCTGCTGGACAAGGGGAGGCAGCGAATGATGCACACCTTGATCCTCTCGCCTCCACAGCACGGGAAGACAACTCTTCTTCGCGATATCGCAAGACAAATCTCCTTAGGAGATTTGGGGAAACGTGAAGGCGGAAGACCCGGTTTGAAGGTGGGGATTGTCGATGAACGTTCTGAGATTGCCGGAAGCAGACGCGGGATTCCCGCCTTTGATGTTGGTCCGCGCACAGATATCCTCGACGGCTGTCCCAAAGCTGAAGGCATGATGATGATGATTCGTTCCTTGTCACCGGATGTATTGATCGCTGATGAGATTGGTCGTCCTGAAGACGCTGAAGCAGTCACTGAAGCGCTGCATGCTGGAATATCAGTCGTTGCTTCGGCTCACGGTAAAGAAGTAATAGAACTGGCTCGTAGACCCGGGCTTGGCGGGCTATTGGAACAAAAGATGTTCGAAAGATACGTCATTCTGCATCGCTCAGAAGCAGGACTCTCCTTTCGTGTTCTGGATGGACAGAAACGCGGATTACTTCTTATCTCACCCGGGGATCGATTAGGTGGTGATTTACATGCTTAAGCTATTCGGTGCCGTTCTGATTGTGCTGGCTGGTACGTTAGCAGGGCTCCAATTTGCAAAACAATATGCAGACAGGCCAAGACATATCAGAGGCTTGATAGCAGCGCTACAGCGGCTGGAAACAGAAATTATGTACGGCTTTACCCCATTGCCTGAAGCTATGCGGCGCATTGGGATTCAGTCTAAGGAACCGCTCAAAACGTTGTTTATTAAAACAGCTGAGGAGATGAGCCCACCCCATGATCGAAGTGCCCAGGATGCCATTCAGAGGGCTATGGACTCGCATTGGAAGTCTACCGCATTGAAGGGGACAGAAAAAGAGATTCTCCGCCAGCTCAGTTGTACTCTCGGTACAAGCGATAGGTCCAATCAGAGCACTCATATCGCGTTAGCATTGCAGCAATTGAAGCAGGAGGAGTCGGTGGCCAGAGAGGATCAAGGCAAATATGAAAAATTGAGTAAAAGCCTGGGTCTGCTGCTTGGAGCATTGATCGTCATTTTGATCTTTTAGCGAGGTGCCAGGAATGAATATTGAAGTCAATGCGATTTTTCAAATTGCCGGCATTGGCATAATTATCGCCATGATACACACGGTGCTTAAACAGATGGGAAAAGAAGATTTCGCACATTGGGTTACCGTAATCGGGTTCGTCGTTGTGCTATTTATGGTTATTCGAATGCTGGACGGACTGTTGCAGGAAATAAAAACGATCTTTCTTTTTCAATAGGCGTGCTATGGAGATCATTCAAGTTGTTGGAATAGGGCTGATATCGACCATATTGATTCTCGTGCTGAAGGAACAAAAACCGATGTTTGCCTTTCTCCTCGCTACTGCCACAGGGATTCTGATCTTCCTGTTTCTAATCGGCAAGATTGGAATGATACTTTCCACACTGGAGCGGGTGGCAGAGTCATCGGGGATGGAAATGATCTATTTGAAGACCGTGTTCAAAATCATCGGAATTTCATATATCGCTGAATTTGGAGCACAGATTGTGCGTGATGCAGGGCAGGAATCGATTGCTTCCAAAATAGAGCTCGCTGGAAAAGTCCTCATTATGGTACTAGCTGTACCCATTATCAGCATCATTATTGAAACGGTCATGAAGCTGCTACCTGCTTAAAGCAATTGAAGGAAGCTAAGCAACGATTAGGGAGGAGAAGTTATGCAAAAGTGCAGTGTTTTTCGTCCTCCAAAATTAAAAATAATACTGCTGCTGCTCCCATGCTTCTTCATTCTATGGTTTGCAGGTACAGCTCAGGTGGCCATAGCTTCTCCAGCAACTCCAGCACCTGGATCGGGGAACTCCTCCCCAGTAGACCAGTGGGTCAAGGGTCAGGTGAACAATCTGCCAACAGATAAGGTGGAGTCGTACTGGGATCAACTGATGAAGGATTACGGAGGTTTTTTTCCAGACGGGGCAACACCATCACTTATGGACATGCTGCTTCCAGGGGATAAGGGACTCAGCTTACAAGGTGTATTATCCGGGCTTCTTGGATTTATGTGGCATGAGGTGCTGTACAACGGAAGGCTGCTGGTCACGATTGTCATGGTCAGTGTGCTCAGCATGATACTGGAGACGCTACAAACCGCTTTTGAGCGAAAAACGGTCAGCAAGGTGGCTTATACGCTCTGTTATATGGTAGTGCTCGTTATTGCCGTGAACAGCTTCAATATCGCTATAGGTTATGCGAAGGATGCTATCGACCGGATGATTGATTTTATGATGGCCATGATTCCGCTACTGTTCGCGTTACTAGCTTCCATGGGGAACATTGTTACCGTCTCGGTCACACATCCACTAATTGTTTTTATGATTCATACCGTTGGCACACTGATCCACACCATTGTCTTTCCACTATTATTCTTCTCGGCGGTGCTGCATCTCGTAAGTGCATTGTCGGAGAAATACAAGCTGACCCAGTTGGCGAATCTGCTAAGAAATATCGGAGCCGGATTACTAGGAGTACTGCTCACTGTGTTCCTCGGTGTGATTTCAGTCAGGGGAATTACGAGTTCAGTGACAGATGGTGTTACGATCCGGGCCGCTAAATATATTACAGGCAACTTTGTTCCGGTCATCGGAAAAATGTTCGCAGATGCAACAGACACAGTGATCTCAGCTTCACTCCTGGTGAAGAACGCTATTGGGCTATCCGGAGTGATCATCATTTTGTTCCTTTGCGCTTTTCCGGCGATCAAAATTCTGGTGCTTGCTCTGATCTACAATGTAGCTGCTGCTGTAATGCAGCCATTAGGAGAGACGCCGATTGTGGTCTGCCTCCAGACCATCGGAAAAAGCATGGTGTACGTATTCGCTGCTTTGGCAGCTGTATCGTTAATGTTTTTTATGGCCGTCACGATCATGCTAACCGCTGGCAATTTAACCGTCATGATGAGGTGAGCTTGAAGGCTATGCTAACAAAACTTAGCGGGTACTTACGAAGCTAGTTTTGTACGAAGAAATTCTCTGAAGGCTATGCTAACAAAACTTTTAGGAGGGAAACGATGAGCTGGTTGGGCGATTGGCTACGAGAGATCATACTTGTCGTGCTGCTAGCATCATTCGTTGAATTACTGCTCCCAAGCAAATCCATGGAGCGTTATGCAAGGCTGGTGCTGAGCCTCCTGATCTTGCTTACCATGCTTAGCCCGATCGTTTCTCTCCTTAAAGGTGACGCAATAGCCGAGCTGAGTATAGCCATGGGGCGTCAGGAGAAAGAGGGAGGCTTATTCACAGGAGGGGAAAGTGGAGATCCCTCTTTGGAAAAGATTCTGGCAGATGGTCAAAAGCTTGCACAAGGGCGACAGGATCAAAGCCTAAAGCTGGCCGCAGAAGAGGTTGCTGAGCAAATGAGGGAGCAGATCATCAGCGAGACCGGCAAACGCGGGGTTAATGTCACTGTAACGCTCGGTATGGGGAAATCCGGCGGCTCCGGTAATGAAGATATTCCTGTCATCTCTGCAGTGAAAGTCTCAATGTCCCAAGCAACAGCTAATTCCATAGGGGCTTCCGGTACTTCCAGCGCAGCTGCTGCTCCGCCGATTGCAATCGCTCCTGTAGAGCCTGTAGAAGTAAAGATCGGTACGAATCCAGAGAATGGATCAGCTTCTGCAGATGAGCCCAAAGCAGTGAACGGAAATGTAACAGAAAATAACACGCCTTCAAGTGAAACGGAGTCCATCGTAAAGCTATTGGAACAAAAATGGGATTTAGATCCCAAAGTAATCCAAGTAGATGGCGGCGTTGTGAATAACGTCAAGTTATGAGTCTGTAGCTTCTAAACTATCAATGTTAGGAGGGATAGGAGTGGGCAATTGGCTGAAAAAGCTGGAGCAATGGGCTGGGGGTGGGGCTGGCAGTCCGAAGAGAAGTCATACTTTCCGCTGGCTAATCATTCTGGGTCTGCTGGGCGCAGCGATTATGCTGTTTAATTCCTTCGTCAATGTGAAGAAGATTGATAACGAGAATACGGGGCGTGAGCCACCGCTGAATCAGTCCTCCCAAACGGCGCTGGTGCAGAGTGATCCTGGAGCGACTAACTCGTTCGAGAGTATTGAACAGACACTGGAGAACCGGACGAAGGAGATTTTGGAGAAAATCGTTGGTGTCGGTACCGTTGATATCATGGTCACTGTGGAATCCACGGAAGAAATTGTCGTGGTGCGAAATATGAACGACTCCCAGCAGCTTAGTGAGGAGACGGATGCCAGTGGTGGAAAACGTCACACGACACAATATACGAGGGATGGCGAAATCGTAACCTACTCGCAATCGGGTGATGAAACACCTATTGTGACGAAGCGGATTAAGCCTCAGGTACGCGGCGTACTGGTAGTTGCCAAAGGTGCAGAGAACAAAGTCGTTCGTGGACTTATCGAGCAGGCTATCGAAAAAGGCTTGAATGTCCCAATTCAGCGCATTTCAGTAGTACCACGCAAACAAGAGTAGCAGGAGAAAGTCAAGAAGTGAGTGCTTCCGAAGCAGCCACTAGATTAAATTTTAGGAGGAATTAAGAATGAACGGCAAAAGACAAACAATATGGTTGGTTTCTATGCTCAGTTTGATGGTTGTACTCTCGGCATACTATTTATTTACTGAAGATTCAGGTGCATCGGTTCCAAAAGACACAGCAGGAACTATGCAGGTAGACTCCTTGAAAAAAGATACAGCAAACGCAGCATTACCAACGGTTGGCGACAAAGGCATCGTTGTGAACGAAGTTGTCAATCAAGGAGATGTTGTTGCTGATGGAGGCGTTGTAGATAACGCTAGCGGCACTACAGCCACTGACGATAGTGCAGCCACTGCAACTACTGATGACAGTGCAACTACAGCGGTTAAGGATGATAGCAGTAAAGCAGCAGATAGCGGTAACTCTGAGAAAGCTTCTACGGACACTGCTGCAAAAGACTCCAGTAAAACTTCTGACACAGCAACTAAGGACACAGCAGCTAAGGATACAGTAACTAAGGATACGGCAGCTAAGGATACAGCGGCTACTACAACATCCAAAACCCCTGCTAAGAATGATAAAGAAATCCTGGATGAAGTAGCTTCACAAAGTGTATCGGCGAGCAGCATGTTCACTAACTACCTGTATGAACGTGAGCAAAAGAATCTAAAGAGCCAACAAGACTTACTGGCTTTGATTAACGATATGGAGAAGACGCCTGCTGATAACGCAGTTGCTCAAGAACAGCTCCTTAACCTTGAAGAAAAAGAATCTAAAATTACGGGCATCGAAGAACAGCTTCAACAAAAATATGGGGAAGCCATCGTGAAGGAAGAAGCTGGGGACAGCTATAAAGTAGTCGTCCTGAGTGACAAGCTGGATGTAAAACAAGCGGTTAGCATCGTTGATCTCGTAATGAAGGAACTGAGTGTGTCTCAGGATAAAGTTAGTGTTCAATACGTTTCCGAGAAATAATAAGACGTGAAATTATAGGAAAAATGACGAAAGAGCTCGGGTTCTCCCGGGCTCTTTCCATTTCTAGCGTTTATGATATAATACATAAAGTTATCTTGTCCGCTTAAGAAGTGGCTTCGAGAGAAAGCTGAAGGAGTGAACTAATGTATGTTCAAGTTGAGCGAAATTAAGGAATTAATTAAATTGCTGGACCAGACCTCCTCTGTACATGAGTTGGAGATCGAAAGCGAAGGAATGAAGCTTGCAATTCGCAAACCGGATCGCCCTGAAGCTGATGGAACAGCAGTACAGGCGACTCCTTATAATGCCTATCCCTTTACGCCTGCCCCGCAGCCGCAGAGCGTGCAGCAAGTGTCCTATCCAGTAATCAGTGAGGTTCCTCCAGCGCAGCAGCCACAAGCCGTCGCAGAAGGCAAACTACATAAAATTGTATCTCCAATGGTGGGAACATTTTATAGTGCCGCTTCTCCGGAAATGCCATCGTTTGTTAATGTTGGAGACCGTGTTGGTGAGAAAACAACGGTATGCATTATCGAAGCGATGAAGCTGATGAATGAGCTGGAAGCGGAGATTAAAGGTGAAATCGTGTCCGTACTGGCCGAGAATGGTCAGCTTGTAGAATACGGTCAACCACTATTCTTGGTTAAACCGGAATAAATACCGCAGATTACTTATGGAGCGGAAGCTTCGCAAAACTTTGGGAGGAAACGCATGAACATTCAAAAAGTGTTGATTGCCAACCGCGGCGAAATCGCGGTCCGCATTATTAGGGCCTGCCGAGAACTGGGCATTTCCACCGTCGCGGTCTATTCGGAACCCGACCGGGATTCACTGCATGTCCGGTTGGCTGATGAAGCTTACTGCATCGGTCCGATGCCGTCCAAGGACAGCTATCTGAACTTTACAAATATTATGAGTGTAGCCACCTTAACAGAATGTGATGCCATCCATCCTGGTTATGGATTTTTAGCTGAGAATGCAGATTTTGCAGAGATTTGTGAATCTTGCAATATTATCTTCATTGGGCCATCTCCAGATGCAATCAACCGTATGGGTGATAAAGCTGTGGCGAAGGAAACCATGAAGCTGGCTGGAGTTCCGATCATCCCGGGCTCAGATGGCCTTGTAGGTGATGTTGAGGAAGCCGTCATGCTGGGTCGTGATATCGGATACCCGATTATCATTAAGGCTACCGCAGGTGGCGGGGGTAAGGGCATTCGGATTGCTGAGGACGAGGAATCATTGGTGAAGCAGATTACTGCTGCACAACAGGAAGCGCAGAAGGCGTTCGGCAACGCTGGTGTATATTTGGAAAAGTACCTTACAGGTATGAAGCACGTAGAAATTCAAATTATTGCAGATAAGCATGGTAATGTAGTGCATTTAGGTGAACGCGACTGTTCCGTACAGCGTCGTCGCCAAAAGCTGATTGAAGAGGCACCTTGTTCTGTACTTACACCGGATATCCGTGAAGCGATGGGGAATGCAGCAGTTCGTGCAGCACTCGCTGTGAATTATTCGGGAGCGGGAACGCTTGAATTCTTGCTTGGACCGGATGGACAGTTCTACTTCATGGAGATGAATACTCGTATTCAGGTAGAGCATCCGGTAACGGAAATGGTTACGGGTGTGGATTTGATCAAGGAAATGATTTCGGTTGCAGAAGGAAATCCTTTGTCATTTACACAGGAAGATATCGTGATTAATGGCTGGTCGATTGAATGCCGTATCAATGCGGAAGATCCAGAACGTAATTTTATGCCTTCACCAGGTAAAATCGGCTTTTATTTGCCGCCTGGAGGTCTCGGTGTTCGTGTAGACAGCGCGGCGTACCCTGGGTATACGATTTCCCCTTTCTATGATTCTATGATTGCAAAGCTGATTGTATGGGCACCCACACGTCAGGAAGCGATTGCAAAGATGAAGCGTGCCTTGGCTGAATTTGCCGTGGAGGGAATCCATACTACGATCCCTTTCCATCAGAAACTGTTGGAGCATCCTGTATTTCTGGATGGTAATTTTGACATCAAGTTTCTGGAAGAGTATGAAATTTAGGACGACTTCGCTTTGTTTGTCATAAAGTTCGTCAAATGATATAGTATGTTTAATAAGAGACGTGCTTTACGCTTGAATTTATGAGAATCTTTGTTGAAAGGTGTGAAGTCTAAAATGAGTACATTGCCGACAGAATACGAACGGACAGAAATCGGTGAGATCCAGATTGCTCCTGAAGTGATCGAGGTGATCGCAGGTTTAGCGACCGTTGAGGTTAAAGGTGTAGCTGGCATGAGCGGTGGTTTCGCCGGTGGTATTGTTGAGCTTCTCGGACGTAAGAACTTGTCTAAAGGAGTTAAAGTAGAGGTTGGACAACGCGAAGCTGCAGTGGATGTTTCTGTAATCATTGAATATGGTAACCGTCTTCCTGAAGTGGCTGCTGAAATTCAGCGTAATGTTAAGCGTTCCATCGAGACTATGACTGGTCTGACTGTTGTGGAAGTGAATGTGCATATTCATGATGTACAATTCAAGAACAACAACACTGTAGACAAGAGCGAGGAAGCTGAAACGGTTCTTCGCGTGAAATAACAGTCGTCGTTCTTCCATAAACCCCCGACAGTAAAGTCGAGGGTTTACTCTAATTTAAGGAGGTTATGAGACTCGTGGCAAAAATTTTGGACAGACTTTTGCTGTTTGTCTACAGCTTAAGTATCGGAATATTATCTGTTATTGCCATCCTCCTCTTGAGCGGTGCTATTCCTAAAACTTTGGAGATTGAGAATGGACCAGCAGCTTATATTACTGCAATTGTAGTAGCAGTTGTCTTGTTCCTTCTGAGCATCCGATTTTTCTACATCTCTTTGCGTCGTGATCGCGCTTCTTTACCTTCTGTTGATCAGCGTACAGAGTATGGGGATATTCAGATTTCAGTGGAGACCATTGAGAATCTGAGTCTGAAGGCTGCCGGTAAAGTGAAGGGAATCAGAGATCTCAAATCGCGTATTCGCGTTTCTCAGGCGGGCCTTGAAATTACAATTCGCGCAGTAGTGGATGGTGAACATTCATTGCCGCTACTAACCACAGAAGTGCAACGTCAGGTGCATGATTTTGTGCAGGAGACAACCGGTATTCCGGTTGCTGATGTGTCTGTATACATTGCTAACCTCACGCAGTCTCCAAGCTTCAAAAGTCGAGTGGAATAGAGGTGAATTTCCCTTATGTCTTGGAAAGAAGTATGGGAAAGTCACGGGGGTAGAATCGCCGGAGTGACTTTCGGCATTGGTCTAGGTTTGATATATTTAATTTGCGGTTTTTGGGATATGTTGTTCTTTGCACTGGTAGTGTTCATCGGATATACGTTCGGCAAAAGAAAGGATAACGCAGAGGCTCCCCTGTTTCAGTGGCAGGAGCTGATTACGCGTCTATCCGGACGCTGGCGTCCCTTCAAGTGAACCGCGATAGTCTTTTTCCCGGAGCAGGAAGCCGTAAGTTTGTGTTGTCCAATGCCCCTGGAAGAAAGACTTTGCGGTTTTTTTAATTGTGAAAGATATCTTTAATGGACATCGGACAATAATCCTCTAAGGATTAGGGATAGAATTCGAAGGATTTGGGCTTAAAATAATTATAGGCGATGTCATTAAAGTCTGAATTATTATCACACTTGAGGTGTGAAGTTATATTTATGGTTGCCCGACGTTATAGAAGTTTGAGTAAAGATGTTAATGCGATATAAGATTTTAGGAGGAACACATGAAAAGACGTATAGCGAGAGAGATTATTGTCCAAAGCCTGTATCAGATGGAAATGAACGATGTAGAGAGCGCGGAAGCTGTGGAAATGCTGCTGGAGGAAGCTTCAGAGGAGAATGAAACAGAGCGTGTAATTACGGACGAAATTCAGCTTAAGCACTATGTGGTGGAGCATGTAAACGGTGTGTGGGAGCACAAGGTTGCAATTGACGATATGCTTGAGCATTACTTGAAAGGCTGGCAAATGAGCCGTCTGTCACGTGTGGATCGTCAAATTTTACGTCTTGCGGCGTATGAAATGGTGTTCGCGAATGATGTTCCTGCTAAGGTTGCTGTGAATGAGGCTATAGATTTGGCCAAGCATTTTGGAACGGATGATTCCGGTAAGTTTGTAAACGGTGTGCTTGGTAAGATGATCCAGGAGATAGATACAATTAAAGCTGACCATTCTTAATTTTTAAAAAATATAAGCAAGTATAAGTTATTCACCTATTCTTTATGTTTTATATTTCTCGCATAAACGCTTACCGTCCACATAAGGACGCCGAAGGCGTTTATGCTTGTACAATAGTAAAGTATATAAAAGGGGAGAGACTATCATGACAGCAGCAATCATCAGTGGTAAACAAGTATCTGAGGAAATTCGTATTGGTATTGCCCAGGAGGTTGCTGAACTGGCGAAACGTGGCGTGAAGCCCGGTCTGGCAGTAATTCTAGTAGGTGAAGATCCAGGATCACAAGTTTATGTTCGCAACAAGGAAAAATCTTGTATCAGCCTTGGTTTCCATTCGGAAGTGCATAAACTGGATGAGTCTACTACTCAAGAAGAATTGCTGGCTCTCGTAGCGCAGCTTAATGGACGCGATGATATTGATGGGATTCTAGTTCAACTTCCATTGCCTAAGCATATTGAGGAAAAAGCTGTTATTGATGCGATCTCCGTGGAGAAAGACGTTGACGGCTTCCACCCTGTAAATGTAGGTAATCTAGTGATTGGTGCTGACAGTCTGCTTCCTTGTACACCTGCAGGTGTAATTGAACTAATCAAACGTACAGGAACAGGAATGGCTGGTAAACATGCTGTGGTCATTGGCCGCAGTAATATTGTAGGTAAGCCAGTGTCTTTGTTATTGCAACGTGAGAATGCTACTGTGACGATGTGCCATTCCCGTACAGCTAATATGCAAGAGATTAGCCGTCAAGCAGATATTCTGGTTGTTGCGATCGGACGCGCGAATTTCATTGACGCTTCTTACGTGAAACCGGGTGCTGTTGTCATTGATGTGGGTATGAACCGTTTGGATAACGGTAAGCTTGCGGGTGACGTTGATTATGATAGTGCAAAAGAAGTTGCCGGATACATCACACCTGTTCCGGGTGGGGTTGGACCGATGACGATTACAATGCTGATGAGCAATACGCTGATTGCGGCTAAACGCCGTCACGGCTTGGAATAGGGGTAGGAATTCATGGCGGCAGAGCGGCAGGTCTATTCGATAAAAGAACTCAACCGTTACATCCGCATGAAGCTAGACTCGGATAATTTACTTTCGGATGTATGGATTCGCGGAGAGATTTCCAACTTTACGCATCATGGTAGCGGTCATATGTATTTCACGCTAAAGGATGAGAGCAGTCGGATCAAGGCGATTATGTTTGCTTCTCATAACCAGCGCCTGCCCTTTATTCCGAAGGAAGGTGCTCGGGTAATTGCTAGAGGTAATGTGACCGTATATGAACGGGACGGGCAGTATCAGTTCTATGCCACTCACATGCAGCCTGATGGAATTGGTAGTCTATATTTAGCCTATGAGCAGCTGAAGAGCAAGCTTGAGCAAGAGGGGCTGTTTGCAGAAGCGCGTAAACGCCCTTTGCCTCGCTTTCCAAAGTGCATTGGCGTGATTACTTCGCCAACGGGGGCAGCTGTGCGGGATATCGTGATTACTCTCCAGCGGCGGTTCCCGCAGGTGGCTATTGTAATCTATCCCGTACTGGTGCAAGGCAAAGGCGCCGCGCCTTCGATCGTGAAGGCGATTGGAGCGCTGAACCGCATGGGTGAGGCCGACGTGCTTATCGTCGGCCGCGGCGGCGGTTCGCTCGAGGAGCTGTGGGCGTTTAACGAGGAGGAAGTCGCGCGAGCGATATCGGCATCAAGGATTCCGGTCATCTCGGCCGTTGGCCACGAGACCGATTTCACGATTGCCGATTTCGCCGCCGATCTCCGCGCGGCTACGCCCACAGCGGCCGCGGAGCTGGCCGTGCCACACGCCGGCGAGCTAGCTGCGCAGCTTCGCCAGCAGCAACAGCGGCTCCGCCAAGCGCTGCAAAGACGCGCCCAGCGCGGACGCGAGCGTCACGCGGGGCTGGAACGCTCGCTGGCGCTGGCAGGCCCGCGCCGCTCGCTGATGCAGCACACGCAGCGGCTGGATCAGCTGCGTGAGCGGCTCCAGCGCTCAGCGGATGCACGGCTCAGCCGTTCCCGCGAGCGCAAAGCTGTGCTGCATCATAGTCTGCAGCGGTTCCATCCGCACGGCAGTGTTGCCGCTGCGCGTCAGCGCACCGAAAGCATGCGCCGTGAGCTGATGGGTGCTATGCAGGCCCGCCTGCAGGAGAAGCGAGCTCGCTATGTAGCGGAGATTCGTCATCTGGATGCACTGAGCCCTCTTAAAGTTATGTCGAGAGGCTACAGCTTAGTCTATGACGAAGCAGAAGAACATTTAATCAAATCGCTGACCGAAGTACAGCTTGGCGATCTTGTAGTGATAAAGATGAATGACGGACAGCTGAACTGCCAGGTATGGGGAATGAAGGAGGATGGCAAAGACGATGACGAAGGAAGCGGAACTTGATTTTGAAGGCGCCATGGACCGGCTGGAGGAAATCGTACGTGAGCTTGAACACGGCGACGTTCCCCTGGAGAAGGCCATCGATTTATTTCAGCAAGGTATGAAGTTATCTCAGCTTTGCGGCAGCAAGCTTGAGCAGGTAGAGCGTAAGATCGAAATGATTACCCTAGAGGACGGAGAACTGCGTAAGAAGCCGTTTGGTGCACGTCTGGAAGGGGACGCCGATGACTCGCTTTGAGCATGAGCTTGAGAGAAGCTCTGAAGGAGAAACAGTGCGTCAGCCACTGGAGGATTACATCGCGTCCTTAAGCGATCTAGTCTCACATGAACTAGAGGTTATTCTCCCCACACAATGGATGGTTCCAGAGAATTTGCAGCAAGCCATGAAGTATTCACTTATGGCTGGGGGCAAACGCCTCCGGCCACTGCTGGTGATTATCGCATGTGAAGCACTAGGAGGAAATCGAGAGGCTGCCCTGCCTGTCGCTGCTGCTATAGAGATGGTACATACCTACTCGTTAGTTCATGATGATTTGCCTGCCATGGATAATGATGATTATCGGCGCGGGAAGCTGACGAATCATAAAGTCTTTGGCGAAGCGACCGCTATTCTTGCGGGTGATGCCCTTCTGACCCATGCTTTCTACAGTGTGGTACAAGCCTCACGTAAATTTGGCGTCCCTGCGGAAAGTGTACTATCCATCGTGGAGGATTTGGCGGAAATGGCAGGCCCTCGTGGTATGGTTGGCGGTCAGATTGCAGATATGGAAGGCGAGCAGGGTCTAACCGATCTTGCACAGCTAAAGTACATTCATCTGCATAAGACAGGAGATTTGATTATCTTTTCGCTACTAGCTGGCGGTCGTATTGCAGGTGCTAACGAGCAGCAGCTTGAGGCTTTGCATAAATTTGGAACAGCCATTGGACTCGCTTTTCAAATCCAAGATGACATTCTAGATTTGGTTGGAGACGAAGGTAAACTTGGCAAAAAAACAGGCAGTGATGTTAAGCAGCATAAAGTAACCTATCCTTATTTTATCGGTCTCGAAGCATCGCGAGAAGAAGTGAAGCAGCTTACAGAAACAGCCCGAAATGCTGTTCTGAACGGTGGTTTTCATGACAGCCAGCGCCTGCTGGAAATTGCAGATTACTTAATGGCACGTGATCACTAATTATGAACTTTCGAAACGGCTGTATTTCGACAGCCGTTTCGTTTGTGTTATAATGGGTTTTATATAATTTACAACATCTAGGAAAGCGGGGAACTATACGTGCTGCTTCCACAAATAAATGATCCTAAGCAACTAAAATCATTGTCAGTCGATGAATTAACTACCTTAGCGGAGGAAATTCGTCGATTTCTGATTGAGAAGCTTACAGCAACTGGGGGGCACCTCGGATCCAATCTGGGAGTCGTGGAGCTCACTTTGGCTTTGCATTATTGTTATAACAGCCCTCGTGACAAAATGATTTACGACGTAGGGCACCAAGCTTACGTCCACAAGATTCTGACTGGTCGTCAAGATCGCTTCGATACCCTGCGTAAATATCAGGGCTTGTGCGGCTTCGTTAAGCGCTCCGAAAGTGAGCATGATGTGTGGGAAGCTGGACATAGCAGTACCTCATTATCGGCAGCAATGGGGATGGCGATGGCTCGCGATCTCAAGGGTGAAGACAATAAGGTTATTGCTGTGATTGGTGACGGTGCTCTTACTGGTGGAATGGCGTTTGAAGCACTTAACCATATTGGCCATGAGAAGCGTAAGCTGATGGTTATTTTGAACGATAATGAAATGTCAATTGCTCCTAATGTAGGGGCGATGCATAATTATCTAAGTAAAATACGTTCAGATCGCCACTATTTGCGTGCCAAAGACGAGGTCGAAGGGCTGCTTAAGAAGATTCCGGCCATCGGAGGACGATTAGCGAAGACTGCTGAACAGTTAAAGAATAGTCTCAAATATATGATGGTACCTGGAGTATTGTTTGAAGAGCTCGGGTTTACGTATCTCGGTCCTGTAGACGGACATGATCTGGAGAAGATGATTGATACCTTCCACCAAGCAGATAACGTGGCTGGACCTGTGTTGGTACATGTACTAACAACTAAAGGTAAGGGCTACAAACCGGCTGAGACCGATTTCTATAAATCACATGCCATTTCACCATACAAAATTGAGTCGGGTCAGGCGCTTAAAGCTGTGGGTCCTCCAATGTACACGGAAGTATTTGGCGAGACTCTGATCGAACTGGGTCGGGAAGATTCCCGTCTGATTGCTGTTACACCTGCGATGCCAGGAGGCTCGGGTTTATTTCCTTTTGCTAAGGAATTTCCCGATCGTATGATTGATGTCGGGATTGCCGAGCAACATGCGGCTACGCTTTGTGCAGCTTTGGCTATGGAAGGGATGAAGCCGGTATATGCGGTGTATTCTACCTTCATGCAGCGTGCCTATGATCAGATCGTCCATGATATTTGCCGACATAACGCGAATGTTATGTTCGCCATTGACCGCGCGGGGTTTGTAGGTGCGGATGGTGAGACTCATCAGGGTGTGTACGATGTTGCTTTTATGCGCCATATTCCGAATATGGTGATGATGATGCCAAAAGACGAAAATGAGCTGCGTCATATGATGAAGACGGCGCTTGAATATAATGACGGTCCGATTGCTTATCGCTATCCGCGTATTAACGGTACAGGTGTAGCAATGGATCCTGAGCTGCGTACTATTCCAATCGGATCATGGGAACGACTGCGTACAGGCGAAGGTTATGCTGTTGTAGCCTGTGGACCTATGGTTCAAGTGGCTGAAGAAGCCGCTGATTTACTGAAGCGGGAAGGGATTCAGGTAGGCGTCGTGAATGCGCGGTTCCTGAAGCCACTCGACAACTCCATGCTGCTTGATTTGGCTCACGCTGGAACCAACATGGTTGTTATTGAAGAGGCTTGCCAAGCGGGAAGCCTCGGCAGCTCGGTATTAGAATTCTACGCAGAGAATGAAATTTATGATGCTCGTGTACATCTGATGGGTGTACCTGACATCTTTGTGGAGCACGGCTCTATTAAAGAACAGCGCCAGGAAACAGGTCTTACTGTAGAAGCGCTATGTGCACGTATCAAGTCCATGATGGCTTTGAGTGCTTATAACTACAAAACAACTTCGTCTTCCTAAATGGAAGCCGGAAATTAGCAACCCTTTGAACGATCGGGAGATGACCATGGAACACCGTAAAGAACGGATAGATGTACTACTTGTTGAGCAAGGTTTTTATGAAAGCCGTGAGAAGGCTAAAGCAGCCATTATGGCAGGACTGGTGCTCGCGGATGAAGAACGCATTGAAAAGGCTGGTATGAAGGTGTCACGGGAGGCTACCCTTAAGGTTAAAGGCTCTGTGCATCCTTATGTCAGTCGTGGGGGCCTAAAGCTGGAGAAGGCTCTACGCCAATTTAATATTGATCTTACGGGACGGACCATGCTGGACATCGGTGCTTCTACTGGAGGCTTTACGGATTGTGCACTTCAGAATGGGGTAAGCCATGTGTACGCGATTGATGTTGGCTATAATCAGCTGGATTGGTCGCTGCGTAATGATGAACGCGTTAGTGTGATGGAACGAACGAATTTCCGATATATGACGCCTCAAGATTTGGTGGGTCCGAGTCCAGATTTTGCGAGTATTGATGTTTCATTTATCTCCTTAAAAATAATTCTTCCACCGCTCAAAGCTTTGCTTAAGCGCCCGGCGGATATTGCTGCGCTGATCAAGCCACAGTTTGAGGCAGGACGGGAGAAGGTTGGTAAATCAGGTGTAATTCGTGATTCTGCTGTTCATAAAGAGGTATTAATTAATGTACTGACCATGGCGGCAGAGCTGGGTTACCAGCTGCAGGGATTAACCTTTTCACCGATTACAGGTGGGGAGGGCAATATTGAGTTTCTTGCTCACTGGAGACTAACGCCTGAATTGGCGGAAGCTGAAGAAGGTACATTACAGCCTTCAGATGCTGTATCATCAGTCATTCCAGTGGAGGATTTTCCATCCCTAGCGGATGAAGTGATTAAGCAGGCTACGGGTACTTTTAATGTAAATTCGACTCATGGAAACTCATCGCGCCGGTGAGTTTCTTTTTCCATATTGAAAATAACAATTATTCGGAAAGCTTCTAAAAAGGCAGCTTAGAAGAAGGAATTGGCATGGCTTCACGCGAATAAATCACCGAGGTGATTGATAGTGGCGGGTAGCTCTGACAAGGTCGTCATGGCGTTTATTGGAGTAGCATTATCGATTTTTATAATTTATCGGATATATATGTGGCTGCAAAGTTCTCCGCGTTCTTTCATGAAGGATCAGATCCCGTTTAATAAAGTGATTATTCCTCACCCATCTATAGACATACTAGAGGATGAAGGGTACGAGGTCGTTGGAGGGAAGCTCAAAATCCCGTTGTCCTTCAACGTAAACGGGGCGCAGATGTATAGCCGGTTATTTATAGATTATGTGGCGACTAAAGAGGAAGGATCAATATATTTGGTTATCCTTTCTAGACCACGCAAACCTTTGGATTTCACAGGCAGTGGCTTACGAGATACCTTGCTTCCGTACTTGCTGATTTATCCGGAATGTAGCGGAGTTTTGTATGTTAATACTGCAGCAGGATCTATTCAAGTGATTAAGCTTGGCAGAGATGACGGAGAATCAAACTGAGTCCATATTTAACTAGGTGTATGCTTCCGAAGTAGTTTTGTCGAAGCAATTCGGGGAGCATCGCTTACAAAACTAAGTCCATGCTTCCGATGTAGTTTTGTCGCTGCTAATCTGGAAGTGTCGCTTACAAAACTTTTAGGAGGCAACAATGAAGGGTCAACGACATATTAAGATACGTGAGATTATTACGCAAAAGGATATCGAGACACAGGACGAGCTGGTAGAAGCCTTGCGTGAATCTGGTTTTCAGGTTACTCAAGCTACAGTATCTCGAGATATTAAAGAGCTATTGCTCATCAAGGTGCCTATGGATGATGGAAGATACAAATATTCGCTTCCAACTGACCAACGGTACAATCCAATACAGAAGCTGAAGCGCGTTTTGGTGGATAATTTTGTGCAGATCGATTCATCGGCTAATCTTGTGGTGATGAAATGCTTACCGGGGACGGCTAACTCAGTCGCTGCTTTGATTGATAATATTGACTGGCCACAAATTATGGGGACCATCTCTGGTGATGATACCATTCTAATTATTTGCCGCCAGCCTGAGGACAGTAAGACTGTAATTTCACAAATCATGGGTTACATTTCTTAAATTATAAGAAGGTATAAATTTCATTATATTCTTATCATCTTCTCGGAGGTGCTCTATTAGTGTTAGAAACCTTGTCTATCCGCAATCTAGCCGTCGTTGAGGCGGTAGATGTGCATTTTTATCCTGGCTTCCATGTGCTCACAGGGGAGACTGGGGCAGGTAAATCCATTATTATTGATGCGCTTGGACTGATTGCCGGAGGGCGCGGCTCCGCGGATTCTATTCGTTACGGTTGTGAAAAAGCAGAGATGGAAGCGCTCTTCAGCCTCCCAAGCGGTCATCCCGTCTGGGATACTTTAGAGCGTCTTGGCATTGAGGCTCAGCGTGAGGAGCATCTTATAATACGCCGTGAACTCACCTCTCAGGGTAAAAGTACATCACGTGTAAACGGACAGATGGTCAATCTTACTATGCTACGTGAAATTGGTGAGCAGCTGGTTAATATTCATGGACAGCATGAACACCAAAACTTATTGAAGGCAGAACGACATTTGGGACTGTTAGATACATACGGAGAACCCATTATCGGGCCGCTAAAAGCGGTATATCAGGAAAAGTATTCAGCCTTTGCGAAAGTGGAGAAAGAGCTCCGAGAGCTGCAGGAATCCAGCCAAAAGGCTTATCAAATGCTTGATTTGTACCGTTTTCAGTTAGAAGAAATTTCATCTGCAGCATTAAAACCGGGAGAAGATGAATTACTTGCCGAAGAACGGGTCAAACTATCCCACAGTGAGAAAATGATGGATTCCGTATCCGGTGCATATGAGCTTCTCTACGATAGACAAGGCTTAGAATCCATAGGTAATGTCATTTCCAGACTCGAGGATGCGGTTCGTTATGATGAAAAGGGTCTTAAATCCGTGCTTGAGCAGCTGCAATCTTCTTATTATCAACTAGAGGATGCTGCATTTCAGCTTCGTGATTACCGAGAAGAGATCGAATTCAATCCACAGCGACTCGAAGAAATCGAGAATCGTCTCGATTTAATTACCGGACTCCGCCGTAAATACGGAGATAGTGTAGAACAGATTTTGGCTTATTATGAACAAATCCATCGGGAAACCGATCTGCTTGAGAATAAAGATGAATATCTGGAGAAACTTACGACCAAACGCGATGCACTGCTTTCTGTACTGATGGATGCAGCTACTGAATTAAGTGAAGCACGGAAGCTGTGTGCGTCTGATTTAGCCACGCAAGTGGAGAGTGAGCTTAAAGATCTTCAGATGGAAAGAACCTCGCTACAGGTTAAATTAGACACGTTGGAGGACCCACGTGGAGTTGATTATAAGGGTCGGCGTATTCGTCTTACAAGACAAGGGATCGACAGTGCGGAATTTATGATTTCCCCTAACCCTGGCGAGCCGTTAAGACCTCTTGGCAAAATTGCCTCGGGTGGTGAGTTGTCGCGAATTATGTTGGCAATGAAGAGTATTTTTGCGCGTCATGATGCGATTCCAGTTCTGATTTTTGATGAGGTAGATACCGGTGTGAGTGGTCGGGCTGCTCAATCCATTGCAGATAAACTGTATAAGCTGTCCTCCACTTGTCAGGTGTTCTCCATTACGCACTTACCGCAGGTGGCTTGTATGGCTGATCATCAGTACTTAATCCGCAAAAAGGTTGAGGACGGAAGAACCATGACGGAAGTGGAATCACTCTCGAATGATGGACGTGTAATGGAGCTGGCCCGAATGCTGGGTGGGGTGGAAATTACCGAAAAAACATTGCACCATTCGCAGGAAATGCTTAATTTGGCCGAGGCAAGTAAGGCTGCAACAAGCTAAGCGGAACAATGATTGACAGTAATAAAAGCCTGGGGGCAAGGTTATCTTATAGGTACGCAATTGGCGACCACCTTTTTCGTCAAGCGAAAGAAGCAAAAGGGAGCGTGACAGCCATTGAAGCCTAACCTCAGGAAGTTAATGCCAGGCCTTTTATTTGCCTTCTTTCTTAGTTTATCGGGCATAACGGGAACCCACCAAAGTTTTGCCGCACCACTGAACAGTGAACCTGCCAAGGTGACTGCGCATGGAATGAAACCGGAACTGAAGGTGATCCCGGGAGGTCAAACGATCGGAGTAAAGGTGAAATCAGCAGGTGTTCTGGTTGTTGGACATCATCTGATTGAAGTATCCGAGAAATCCAAGCTTTCCCCAGGTGAGGTCAGCGGTTTGGTGCCAGGTGATTTGATGATCTCCATTGATGGAGAGAAGTTGGACGAGTTATCTAAGGTGGCCAAGCTTGTGGATCGTGCTGGAAAAGCGAATAATTCTCTGACGATTGTCTTTAAACGCGCTGGGAAAGAGCATACAGCCAAGCTGAAACCTGCGTATGATATTAATGACAAAGTCTGGAGGTTAGGCCTGTACATTCGAGATTCTGCAGCGGGTGTCGGCACGTTAACTTTTTATGCCCCGAAACAGGGGGTTTATGGAGCTTTAGGACATGTGATTACGGACATGAATACAGGAACACCAATTGTTGTTGGCAGCGGTCATATTGTTCAGTCCAGTGTAACTTCGATTTCTAAAAGCCAGGATGGCGATCCGGGTGAGAAACGAGCCCATTTCTTAAAAGAAAGCCAAGTGCTTGGTAATGTGGAGAGTAACACGGATTTTGGCATCTTCGGTAAAATGAGTCGTAATCCCGAGCATAGTCTTTATAAAGAACCTATTCCTGTGGCAATGAGCAATCAAGTCAAGGAAGGTCCAGCTGAAATTCTTACCGTTGTAGATGGGCAGCAGGTAGAACGATTTAAGGTTGAGATCATTCATGTGGCACATCAGCAGACGCCGGCGACAAAGGGTATGGTCATTCGTATCACAGATCCGCGACTGATCGATAAGACAGGTGGTATCGTTCAGGGGATGAGCGGAAGTCCAATCGTTCAAAATGGACGGCTCATCGGCGCTGTAACTCATGTGTTTGTAAATGATCCTAAGTCCGGTTACGGTTGCTTCATCGAATGGATGCTTAAGGATTCTGGTGTAACCCTACAGGAGAATAGGTATCCATTAAATCTTAAGGCGGTTTAGCCTTAAGATTTTTTTGTCGAAGGAATACGAAGATCATCGAACTTTGAAATAAAATATTTAATTATAATCCATGCCAGAAAAAAAATAAAGAAAAATAATTTTCGACAGAAGGGAATTCAATCTCCATGTCGAAAATGTTAAGAGACAAGAAAAAAATGTTATTTTCGAATAGCAGATATAATTAAGGAGGAAGCAGCCAGTGCAGAATATTGAAGTGTTGTTGGCCGATGATAACAGGGAGTTTACGAATTTGCTTTCCGAATACATTTCTGAACAAGAAGATATGACGGTAACGGGTATCGCCTACAATGGTGAAGAAGTGCTTCAAATGCTAAGCGAAGCACGCAAAGTTCCCGATGTCCTTATTCTTGATATCATCATGCCACATTTAGACGGTCTGGGTGTCTTGGAACGTCTGCGTGATATGGATCTGAATCCTCAACCGAAGATCATCATGCTGACCGCTTTTGGTCAGGAGAACATCACTCAAAGAGCTGTACAGCTTGGTGCATCCTATTATATTTTGAAACCGTTCGATATGGAGGTCCTGGCAAATCGTGTACGTCAGCTTGTAGGGGTCCAAGGCAGCATGAGCTCATCCTCTAACATGTACAACTATTCGTCGACGTCCAGATCGAATGTAGTGCCGCTTACGAAGGGCAAGAATCTTGATGCTAACATTACCTCGATCATCCATGAAATCGGTGTTCCAGCACATATCAAGGGCTATCAGTACCTGCGCGAAGCGATCACCATGGTATATAACAATATCGAGATCCTTGGTGCGATTACAAAAACACTCTATCCAGCCATAGCAGAGAAATTTAAGACCACGCCTTCACGCGTTGAACGTGCCATTCGCCATGCGATTGAAGTGGCTTGGACCCGTGGCAACATCGACTCCATCAGCCATTTATTCGGCTACACGATTAATATCTCCAAATCTAAGCCTACTAACTCGGAATTTATTGCCATGGTAGCAGACAAGCTGCGGATTGAGCATAAGGTTAGTTGAAAGGGTTAGGGGCAGTGCGTGGTAAGGGATTAAGGGTTGTTGGTAGGTGTTTAGGCTAAAACGATTTTGCCTATAAACTTCTTTTTGGGTAATTTAAAGCCAATCAATTTCTTATTTGTATATGTATAAATTTCACTCCTTTATTGGGTTGGTAAATCCAATGGAGGAGTGTTTGTTTATGACTGATTTTTAATTTCAGATTGATAATTTTATGTTGTACTGTACTTCGCAGGGAATATCTTATAACACATCTTGTGTAAAATGAATTAGAAGCAGATGAACAGTTAACTTTCTTCAATAGAGTTGATTATAGAGATTATCTAATGGAACAATTTAGCATCTGATAAAACAAATATTTTATCTAAAAGGAGACATATGAACTTGAAAAAATAGTGGGAGTGTGAAATATGAAAAAAATATTATTGGTTTGTATTATGATAATGTTGATGCTAACATCGGCTTGTGGAAATGTTGAAATGACATCAAATCCAAATACTTCTAGTGAGCCTAAACCTGAAACAGATGAGTCGATTATTCCAAAAAACACATCCGTATATTGTGCTCAAGAAAGTATAAATTTGAATAGTGAAACTGAAAAATATTTCTATGGAACTTGGAAAGTTGAGAAGCTTTTAGGATTTGCAAATTCATATAATGATGCTTCTGAATATCCAACAGGGCAAAAATTTATTGGAGATGAAATTATCATCAAAAAAGACTTTTTTTCATCAAAAGGACTTAAAAACTATAGTGTTTATCAATATGAACTAAAAAAACCATTATATGAGATTACAGCGACATGTTATAACTCTGACTCTTTTTATAGATTATATAAAATAGATATCCCAGACTTAAATATAAATGATGTAGTAAAAGTAATAAATATAAGTGACCCTTCTACAAACCTTGGAATACCTTTAAGTTTTTTTGTTGTTAATAACGATAGGCTTATCTTGTTATCAGAGGCAACTATTTTTGAGCTTAAAAAAATTACTGATTAAATGAATACGATTCTGAAAATGCCTGTTGATATAGAATGGCGTTTATTATTTGCGTTGTATTATAAATAGAGATCCCCAATAAATTTTTATGGAAAAAAATGTGTTGGGTAAGATTTTGATAAGTGAACCACTGTCCGCTTCAAGAGCTATCAACAAATCAATGCAGTAAAAAGACACTGAGATCTTATTCATCAGTGTCTTTTTTATAGACATTTTTCCACCAGAGGGTTGTAGTTTAAAGCAGCTTAATCAGCTCTTCTAGCTCGTCAACCATACCTTTTGCAAGTTCAAAATTATTGTCTTTTAAAGCTAATTCTATTTTCATTTCAACTGCTTTTTTATTTTGTTCATTTTCTAAATAATCTTTATCAAAATGACTGGCATAAATCATCTTTCTGAATTTTCGCATACTCATTTTTCTAATCGTCTTATCGTCAATGATTAATACATAATCCATACCATTTACTACAGAATAGAAATCATGAGAAATCATGAGAATCGCACCTTTATAGTCTTCAATGGCTTTCTCCAGTGCGATTTGTGTATAGGTGTCTAAATGGCTTGTCGGTTCATCAAGAAGCAATAAGTTTGCTTTGCTAGCAGAAACTTTTGCCAATTGCAGTATATTTTTTTCGCCACCAGATAAAGATTCTATCTTTTGATTAAGAATTTCTCCTTCAAAGCCATAGTTTGAAAGATGTGCTCTAATCTCGTCATAAGTTGCAAACCCAGCATCGATGAAGTCTTCTAGTATGGTATTAGAATCCTTTAGCACTTCGTCTTGAAGCTGAGAAAGATATGCCACTTTAATATCAGCATTTATTTCAATTGAATCATGATTATTTTTAAAGATATCTCGGAGTAAAGTCGTTTTCCCGGTACCGTTTGGACCGATAAGGGCTACTTTATCTGTAGGTTTCATCTCAAAGTTAACATTTTCTAAAATCAACTCATCAAAGGAAACACTATAATTATTCACATTTAAAACAGTGATATCTTCTTCAATTTCATTGTCCACACCAAAACTGATTTTCGGTTGCTTAATATCAACGAATGGCGCTTTAATTTTTCGCGCTTCCAATCTTTCTTGAAACTTAACCCTAGCTTTTAACGCTCTCCCTCTAGATGCTTCTGAATTATAGGTTGCGATCGCTCTAAGATTATCAATAATGTTATCGTATCTCTCTATTTCTTCTTGTTCAGCGACTGCGATTTCTTGTAACTCAATTTTCGTCTGAAGTAATGAGAAGTTATACTCAATATATCGCCCATCGAACTCTTGGATCTCCATGTTTTCAAGGTGTATAATTTTGTTAAAACAATGATTCAATAGATAACGGTTATGCGTAACAACTAGCAATATTCCTTTGTGAGCATTAATAAGATTTTTAAGTGCATTTAGGTTTTCAAAATCTAAAAATACATCGGGCTCATCCATAATCATTAAGTCTGGATTAGTCAGCATTTCCTTCATCACTTGAATAAGCTTGAATTCCCCACCACTTAGATCGGATACCCTAGCATCTTTTAGCTTCAAAAGGTTGGCTAAATTTAGTTTCTTATTAATATTGCTTTCAAAATCATTTCCATCCATTAAATCAAAGGCATCTAGAGCTAATTGATACTTTTCGAGTAATGAATCAATATCTGATGATGTTTCCATTTCAGTGAGAATAGCTGTTATTTCATTTTGTATCTTAATAAATTCTTCTCCTATATATTCAAAAACGGTTGTTTCTTTAGTTCTGTCTACTTGTGAGAACTGACTTACATATCCAATTTTGCAGGTTGGGTCAATTTCTAACTTGCCTTCGAACAAATATTTTTCTGGATCCATCAGTATATCGATCAGTGTACTTTTACCACTGCCACTTGTTCCTATAAAAGCGCAATGTTGTGCCTCTTCAAGCGTAAATGAAATGTTTTTATATAGCTCTTTTTGCGGGAATGCGAAGGATAAGTTATCAACTTTTATCATAGTGTTACCTTTCTTTATAACTAAAATAGTGACTACTAATAGAGGTATTGAGGAGCATAAGATTTTGAGTTTACCGTTGATAGAGTAACATTGTTTACAACTAACATCAATCATTTCGAAATAAAGTTGTTCGTGAAATCGAAAAACACAACTTAGAACAATAGGATCAAGCTTACTCAGATGGCTTCTTATAGCTAGATTACATATGGTCAGTAGTTGAGTTGGCTGTGGCAGAGTCTCTTAGTATATCTTTCATGTTATGAATTGATTGGTTATAATTGGAAGAATAATAAGCTCAGGAGGTTCGTAGATATGAAGAAGAAAATAGTAGGGATTGTAGCAGCGGCGTTGTTACTTGGTGGTTCAATAGGATTCGCAGCGAGCTCGTCTTTAATTGGCGCTAAAGTTTCCGGAATGTATACGATAAAACAAGACGGAAAGAAGATTGCAGATGCGATTGTAGTAAATAACTCGGCCTACGTACCTGTGCGCACGATGTCCGAAGCGACCGGAGCAGGGTTGACGGTTGAAGGAAAAACGATAATATTGGAGAGTAAGGAGACTGAGAAGGCAGCGCTAAAAGCAAGTATTGCAGCGGCTAAACTCCGGGAAAGATTAGCAGGAGCAGAATCAAGCGTTCAAGTTCTCAAAGAAGCCATCCAACTGGTGGAAACTACTGCGGCCGACCGAACAAGCGCAGCGGACCAAGAGGCTCGAAGAAACTATATCGCGGAGTTGAATAAACGTGTGGATTTCATGGAAACAGAAATTGCGCAGCTCAAGGAGCAACTCGGCGAATAATAAATGAATAATGATGAAGAGTCTCGCCATTACTGGTGCGGCACGTTCGACGATGAAATTGGCCGTGCACTTGCGGATTAACGCGCAGTGAAATGTCCGACATAGGCGTAGATAGTGGCTGAAACAGCAACAAGTAAATAAATTTTCTTAGCGATTCTTCAATGATCTGAAGAATCGTTTTTTTGTAATGACGGGAGAGTTTGTTTTCTTCGAACAAATGGATGATAATAAAGGAATAAGCTAGGCTAATCGCATGACATCGTTTTTATAAACTACATAACTTTATACCCTAAAAGCGAGGCGTAACGAAATGAATACATCTGAGTTTCAACAGTATGTGAAGAAGTTCAGTGAAACCAAAGGTTTTGACACGAGCTCCATTGAGCAGAGAATGCTGTACTTAATGACTGAAGTAGGGGAATTGTCCAAAGAGGTGCTATCCGTATCCTTCGACCCCGGTGCAGAGAAGAAAGAAAACTTGGGATTTGAGATGTACGACGTGGTGTGGAATATTTTTGATCTGGCCAATAAACTGGATATTGATCTAGAGCAGGCATTTAAACGTAAGCTGGAAATCAATGAACAGAGATCATGGGAGTAATACAAAAAAATCCAAGGACATCCCGCTCGGGAAGCCTTGGATTTTTTGATTTAAATTTTTTATTTAAATGAAGCATAACCTTCATCAGCCATTACAACACTACCGTTAATTGCACTAGCTTCTGGCAAGGAGAGTAAGTATACAGTGTCTGCAACTTGTTCAGGCAATGTTAATTTGTTACCCATTACTTTGCTCTTCATCTGGTCGACCATTCCTTGATCTTTATATCCTTGGATAATTGGCGTATCTACAGCGCCTGGAGCAACGGCAAGCACGCGGATGCCATGAACGGACATTTCAAGTGCTGCGGATTTAGTCATCATAATGACCGCACCTTTGGAAGCGTGATATGCGAATGTACCTGGGGAAGCTAGGAATCCAAATACAGAAGCTGTATTAATGATGACCCCTTTGATGCCGAGCTCACGCATTTTTTTACCTGCTGCGATAATACCGTGGGCAACACCATGCTGATTGACATTAATAACACTATGATAATCCTTAAGGTCTTGATCTAGTACAGGAGTGACGCGGCCGATCCCGGCATTGTTGAACATAACGTCAATTCTGCCATATGTGGCAACGGTTTTCTCAACCAGTGCTTCTACCTCTTCGTATTTTGAAACATCCGTTTTGACGAAAATAGCTTCGCCACCATCCTTGATAATCTGTGCGACCGTTTCTTCACCTAATTGTTGATTGAAATCGGCAACGACCACTTGATCACCTTTACTAGCAAATTTAATTGCGGTTTGTTTCCCGATTCCACTGGCTCCACCTGTAATTACGGCTACTCTTTTGTCTGTCATTTGGGACTCCTCCTCGAGAAATATAGTTATACTAGAAATATAGGTTCATAAGGTGAAAAGGTTATTTACTAACTTATTTACATTGTAGCACTTGTCTAAATTAATTAAAATTTAAGTAAATTTAATAGGTGTTAAGTAAATATTAACTTAGGGAGTGATTCAAATGAATTTAGAGCAATGCGAGAATATCGTAGAAGTCGCAAAGATTGGTTCACTAACCAAAGCTGCTCAGAATCGTCATATCACCCTGTCTGCCATAAGCCAGTCCATAACACTGCTGGAAGCGGAGCTTGGAGTTACTTTGTTCATTCGTTCGCGAGGCCAACGAGCAGTTCCCACAGCAGAGGGACAAGCCATTATCGGCAAAGCAAATGAAGTCTTGATGAAAGTAAATGAATTAAAAGCTGAAGCACAGATCTACAGCGATGCGCTTAGTGGTCATTTGAAGATTGCTACGATTCCGGGACCCATGCATCTAATCGTGAAGGTCATATCCGGTTTTAAAGCGGATTTTCCAAATGTGAAAATAGAGATTTTTGAAAAGGGACCTAAAGAAATTCTGGATAATGTGCTTCAGGATGAAATGGATATCGGACTGATGGTCTCGCCAGAGGGCTTATCAGAGAAACATAAAGGAGTCGTATTCGAGGAATTAATGGAAGGTAAGATTGTTGTAGGCGTACATCCTCAATCACCACTAGCTCTAAATACAATAATTACACCCGAACAGTTAGTAGGCCAGACGTTGGTTTTATACGATGATCATTACATACAGGACTTTGTGGAGCGTTTTTTACTGAAAGTTGGGCCGATGAATATTCTTTTTACAAGCAATAACACCCGTGCCATTGATAATGCAGTTGCGTCAGGACTCGCGATCACGATTGGGATGGATTATTCTTTTCTAAAAACATTTGAGGGTTCTCAGAAGATCATGAAGACGATCGAGCTACGATCACCAGATCGTAATACTCCGGGGTCCATTGTTTCAGCTTCTAAACAAGGATCGAAAACGGTCAGAAGATTCATCAACAGGTTGAAACATGAATTTGAGGAGGGGATTAGAAGAAGTTAACAGTATGCCTTGGTAAATTTTATCTAACCTTTACGCTTCCTAGTTATTATAACCCTATGATGTTGTCCAAGCTCAGATCGTTATTAGGACAGCCAAGTGGGGAGGATGTCAACACAGTGAGAAGGTATCTAAGGCAAATTAATGTGGCAGTTATTTTTATTTTGTTGATTTCGTTGTTGCAGCCGGGAGTATTTGTTCACGCTTCCATTTCTGATTTACCAGCAACAAACTACGGAACCGTTATTGATGTACGTCAAACAGAGCTCGCACCTGGGGCGATGTACACCTGGATGGATCTTCAGAATGAACGTGGTTTACAAAAGATTCATGCAGTGGAGTTCAACCCAGGGCAAGGCCATTTAGAACTGCAGGCAGGTACGAAGGATGGAAAGGTATACGGTATGAAGGGTGTTACAGAAATGGCCGCTTATGCGGATTCGCCTGGAAACCGGGTGATCGCAGGGATTAACGGTGATTTTTATGAAATCTCCGGTTTTGCTACGGGTGTTCCTAATGGATTATTTATGGATGATGGTGTAATCCTGAATAGTTCGATTTCTGCGTTTACTTTCGGTTTAAAAGAAGATGGCAGCTCGATTTATGGGGTGCCGAAGCTGACCAAGAACGTAACGATTAATGGAAAAACAACTAATTTAACCAGCATCAACCGTTATCGAAATACGAATGAGCTGGTTCTTTATACGGAAGATTATAATACAACTACAAAGTCGACCAATGAGGGTGACGAGGTTGTTCTAGATATTGTCGAGGGAGAAGTGAAGAGCGGTCAGACCTTGAAGCTGAAGGTATCTGAGATTCGCAACAATCAAGGCAATACGCCGCTTACCAAAGGAAAAGTAGTTTTGTCTGCTAACGGAACGTCTCGTGCTGTTCTGCAGGGGTTATCGGTTGGCGATAACGTTACTGCGACCTTTGCGCTTAGTGGAGAATGGAATGATGTGAAGGTAGCTATTGGCGGCGAAGGGCCGCTGGTAAAAGACGGAGTAGTTCAACAAGGTGTAGGGCCTTTAGGAATTCATCCACGTACAGCCATTGGGACAAAAGCGGACGGAAGTCTCGTTCTATTCGAAGTGGATGGAAGATCTCCAGGTTTTAGCGAAGGTGTAGATACGGATGAGCTTGGCTACATTCTGAAGGATATGGGCGTTGTGAACGCCATGAATCTGGATGGTGGCGGCTCTTCTACTTTTGTGGCCAGAATGCCGGGTGCATCTGGTGTCAAAATGATGAATCAGGGCTCTGATGGCTATGAACGTAAAACCGGCAACTGTTTGCTGGTCGTCAACACAGCCCCAGAGCAATCATCAGCTTCTAAGCTAGTTGTGCAACCGAATGCGGAACGTATTTTGCAAGGCTCCAGCTTTATGTTCAAAGCAGCAGGAATGGACGAGAACGGCCATCCGGCACCTTATTCGGGTACTTTGAATTGGCAGGTGGACGCTGACCTTGGTACTGTCGATGCGAACGGAGTCTTCACCGCAGGAACCACTGCCGGCACAGGAACGGTAAATGTAGAGGTGGGGGCAGTCAAAGGCAGTGGGGAAATCGAAGTCGTGGATAAGCTCACAGACCTTAGGTTTCCTGATGAGATCAAAACTTATTCTTCAGGTGCTGCTGCGCAATTAACTGTGAAGGCGCTACGTAATGGACAGGTAATTCAAGCCGACAACCATAGTTTTGAATGGCGGGTAGAGGGCGAGATCGGAACTGTAGATGAGAAAGGTCTGTTTCAAGCGACGAGTGAAAATGGGAAGAACGGGAAGATTTATGCTAAGTACGGGGACGCCCAGACCTCTTTTGAAGTAAATGTAGGGTTACCGCCTGTAATGCTGGAGGATTTTGAGAATGGCATTGATAAATATATTGCCTCCAGTGCAGCAGCTAACAGTGTGGCGATTCAGGAAGTGACTGATCAGGATTTTGTCCGTAATGGGGATAAAGCCTTAAAGCTGGAATATGATTTTGTTAATAAAACAGGCACATCGGGTGCTTATTTAGCCGCAAGCTCAACTGCCAATCGGATTCAGATTCCGGGGTATCCTGAGAAAATCAGTATGTGGATCTACGGAGATGGCAAAAAGCACTGGCTGCGGGGACAGATTCGTGATGGCAATAATGCGGCAGTGCCTGTGGATTTTACAGATCAGGTGAATGGAGTGAACTGGACGGGGTGGAAATACGTCGAAGTATCCGTTCCTAAGGGAAAAACCACCCCGTTAACGATGGATATGCCTGTCCGCTATATGGAGACAAGCAATCTTAACAAGAGCGCAGGTGCAATTTACGTTGATGATATTCGTGCCATTTATGGTCCGATAGAGGAGGATAGAACACCTCCTGTGCTTAAAGATGCCTATCCTGGCGTGAACGAGATTGTCAAAACAGCTACACCGACCCTTTCCGTCAATGGTGAGGATGATGGTTATGATCCAGTGGTGCATCCGGGAACGACCTTAATCGATCCGGACAAAACACGAGTATATGTGGACGATCAAATAGTGGAGCATGGCTTTTATCCTCCAAAAGGTCAGATCACTTATAAACCAAAGGTTCCACTTACAGAAGGCCGTCATAAAGTAAAAGTTGCCATTCGCGATTTGAGCGGTAACCAGACGATAAAAGAATGGTATTTTACAGTGAATTTGGGCTCTCCGTTCTATGTATACAAAACACCAGAAGTAGTATACGCCGGCAACACCTACACATTGGACGTAACGGCAGAGAAAGCGAGCAAGCTGAAGCAAGGAAATCTTACGTTTGCTTTTAATCCGGCTGCAGTTAAAGATTTGCAGGTAATTCGTGGGGATAAGGTATCAGAAACGCAAATGGAGTCAATCATTGATCCAGCCTTGGGCACTGTGTGTCTTAACCTAACGAATATCAATTCCTCCAATCTACGAGATACGGATTTCATCGGACAAATTCAATATACGGTTCGAAATGATTATGTGGGTCCCTTTACTCAGGAGCAGCTCGCTGGGGATACAAGCAAACCTTTTGTAATTGAAAATACATCCGGATCTGTAACTTCGACAGAAGGTACCGGGGTTCCTATTTCTTTTATTGGAGCGGCTGTTGAATCTGTTGTAAAGACACAGTTGATGCTCACTTGGAACCATTATGATCTTGCGAAGGGCTTTGATGCGTCTTTTGCGGTAAAAGATCTGAATGGAAGTGTTGTTGAAGGTGCGAAACTACTTTTCGACGGATTGGAGGTACAAGGCGCAACTTCAGAGGGAAGTGGGACACTTACTACTGGCCTTGTCACTTCAGCAGAAGGAACTTTTAAATTGCAGGCAGTAAAAGGAAATACCTATAGTCCTGTAATGACGTTCAAGGTTGCTCCATATGACGGTACTGCTGCCCCGCGTAATGTTAATGTTACGATGGGCCAGGATGCAGCGACTTCTCGCCAGTTTACTTGGCAGACAGAACCGCTAACCGTGAATACTGTAGTAGAACTTGTGGAAAAAGCAGAGTTCACAAGCTTTCAAGCCCTGAATGTAACAAAAATTACCGGCAACAGTTCAATTTACAATACCAACAATGATGGAACGATGCGAGTTCATAAAGCGGAAGCAGTAGGGCTTATCCCTGGAACCGAATATGTATATCGTGTGGGGGATGGGGAGTCAAATGTAAGTGAGCAAGGAACCTTCGTTACAAGCGGAGGGGAGAGCGCTTCTACAAAATTCCTATTTATCGGAGATTCTCAAGCAGATTCTAAAGCGGGATTTGGTCTTTGGGGCAATACGATAGAGGCTGCTTTTGCCTATATGCCGGATGCTGAAATGCTGGTCCACGCTGGAGATATGGTGGATAAAGGCTTTGAACAAGAGCAGTGGAACTGGTGGTTTGATGCAGCCCAAAAGCAGCTGATGAATACCACGCTTGTTCCGATTATTGGGAACCATGAAGTGATGGGAACCAATGGCGATGGGGATTACCTGGCGCAATTCAATAACCCGCAAAACGGTGCGGCGAGCGTAAAAGGTACGAATTATTCTTTTGACATTCAGGATACACATTTTGTGGTTATGAATACAGAGCATTCAGGTGCTCCGTTCACTGAACAGGCAGAGTGGCTGGATCAGGATCTATCCGCTACAGATAAAAAGTGGAAGGTGATTTTTTTCCATCAAGGGCCCTATGGCAGCATCTATTCGAATGAACAGGTGCAAGCAAAGTGGGTGCCGGTGTTTGATAAGCATAATGTGGATTTAGTGATGAACGGTCATGATCATATCTATTTGCGAACTTTTCCGATGAAGGATGGTAAACAGGTTGCAGAAGGCGAAGGCACACGATATGTTATCGGCGGTTCCTCCGGTCCTAAGTTCTATGCGCTGACGCCACGTTTTTGGCAGGAAAAAATATATGACGAAGATGAGCAAATCTATACGGCTGTTGAAATTGGGAAGAACGAGATTACGGTTACGGCAAGAACGGTAGACGGTGTAGAAATTGACCGTTTAGTGATCGGAAATTTTGTTCCAAAATCCATCACGCTGGATCAAACAGCTGTTGAGCTTGAGCCTGGTGCTAGTCTGCAATTGCAAGCTAAGGTAGTGCCGGATGAGGCTAATCATCTGACAAAACTTTGGTCCATCGTTCCTGAAAGGGCAGAATCAGTAGTTACCGTAGATGGAAATGGCTTGGTTACTGCGCTAAAACCAGGGACAGCTAAGGTGAGAGTCACAGTGGCAGGTTACCCGAATATTTTTGCGGAAAGTAAGATAACTGTAGATGCGCTGCAAGCGATTAAGCTTCAGGGCAAAGGACAACTTAAACCAGCAGAGGTCGACCAGACAGTCACCGAAGCAGTCTATGCATCCGGTAAACGAATCCCAATATTGGATGGACTTCATTATTCCAGCTCGAATGAGCATATTGCTACAATCAATGAACAGGGCTTGGTCGAGGCTCATCAGGAAGGCTCTACTGTGATCTCAGTAACCTACAGGGAGTTCGCCTCGGAGTATAGTCTCGTGGTAACAAATGATGAGGCTCCTATTCTTACAGAAATAACGATAAAAGGGCCGGATTCGCTGGAACAAGGAAATAAAGGCTCCGTTGTTGTTCAGGCGGTATATAGTGACGGAAGCAAGCAAGAATTGGTCGAGGGCGTAAGGTATGATACATCTGATCATTCCATTGCAATGATTAGTGAGAATGGGGAGCTTCACGCATTGAGTGCTGGTATAACAAAAGTCAGCGCTGTTTATAAGGGGTTCAGCACTGAATATATTTTGACAGTGACTGAGAGCACGCCAGGTACGACTCCGACACCAAGCCCAGAGCCAACACCGGAACCAACACCAAGCCCAGAGCCAACACCAACACCAGGAGGCTGGGTGCCGGGACCTGCGGTGACAGCAACGCCGACTGCTACACCGACTCCGTCGGCATCTGCACAAGCGGGTGTAGTAACCATAACAGCCTCTCAACTGTCAGAGAACAAGAATGCTCAAGGTGAAGTTGTGGTTTCTGTTGACGGAGCGGTTACGGAGTTGCTTTTACCAGGCAATGCTGCAGAGCTGCTTGGACGCGCACCGCTTAGAGTGGTTATGCAGGATTTATCCGTTACGCTTCCTGCTACAGTACTGGCTGAACTAAGTAAGCTAATCTCAGCTGAGGCTCTTGCCAAGAGTACGATTTCACTACGGTTGAACACGTTAGCTAGTAATACAGCCGTGGATCTGTTAGATCGTGCAGGTACACTAGCTGGAGCACAATTGAGAGCGAAAAGTGATCTGCGAGATTGGTCGCTCAGCATCCTCATAGAAAATGGCCAGTCCTTCTCATTAAGACAGTTTGCAGAGCCGATCACGATTTCATATAAGGTCGGTGCGACTGTAGAGCAAAGTTTATTGGGTATTTATTTTATGGATGATGCCGGTAAGTTGGAGTATATGAGCAGTACATGGATGAATGGTTATCTATCTGCTGCTGTCAGTCATTTTAGTAAATATGTTGTATTAGAATATGACAAAACATTCAATGATCTGAAGCCGGATCACTGGGCTTACCTTGCTGTGAAGCAGCTTGCGGCAAAACAGCTTGTACAGGGGGTAGCTGTGGATCGTTTTGATCCAAACCGTGCGGTTACACGTGCCGAGTTTACAGCGATGTTAGTCCGTGCGCTTGGCTTAAAAGGTCAAGCAGTAGCTGGTTTCACTGATGTACCTGCTGATAAATGGTATGCAGAAGCAGTAGGGTTAGCAAAACAAGCTGGAATTGTTAACGGTCAGACCGCTTTACTGTTTGAACCGGATGCCAAGATCTCTCGTCAAGAGATGGCAGCGATGCTGGCTCGTGCATATGCATACGCCAATAACAGCGTATCTGTAGCTAGTCTTAACGTTTCAGCATTTAATGATATTGGCACTGCACCACAATGGGCTCAAGAGGCTATCAGCGAGGTGTACAGACTTGGATTGATGCAGGGACGTGCTGTAGCGCAATTTGCTCCGAAGCAAAACGGCACACGTGCCGAAAGTGCACAGATGATCCTCAATCTGTTGAGTGTTTTGGAGTAACGATTATTGCCAGTTCCAGGTTGTTGGGACTGGCTTTTTTTTTAACAAATTGGATTAGCTGGAAGCACACAATGGTTTGCATACAGTAGATGGTTTGGGATCATTATGGACTGTATTGCAACGATTTCAACTTTTTGGTCACTTTTTCCAAGTTTTCGGACATCACAACTCTTATTGTCATATTTTTGCACCGAACCGTAGTATATTTTAATGAACAGTTGCATCTGAGTCCGATTGCTGAGCGAAATGGCATAAATCAGCTTAATAAGATCTCCTCGGTCCGATACGCTGTAATTCCCAACCAACGATTACAATCCAGAGCCTGGCAGATAAGTATCAAATCTTCTCCGATCTTTTGGAAATGTAGTATTATATTGGGTTTTTAGTACTGAGAATCACCCTTCAGAGGCAAGTAATTACTAGTATTAATTGTTATAAGCCAACACAAATTGTTATGTTGTGTTATGATAGTAGGGAGGTGACTCCCATGAATGATTTTGAGAACTATCCCGATGAGCTGGGTAATTTCATTCGGCACATCAGAAAGACGAGAGGGTTAACCTTAAGAGGACTGGAAGAAAAGAGCGGCATAAGTTACTCACAGCTTAGCAAGATCGAGCGTGGAGAGAGTATTCCGCTAAAAGACAATCTGGACAAGATCATCGAAGCACTTGGAACAGATCTGAAGAATCGGATGTATCATTTGGCAGACTATATGCCAGATATTGAATATATCAAGACCTTAAAGCATGGTTATGAGCTGCCACAGCTTAAACAGTCTCAGGACTACATTTATGAGACGGCATTTAACAAGCTTAAGGAATTCAGGGCAAAGGAAGGTAAAGAAACATCTTACGTTTCCTTTGATTCTAATGAAGTCATAGTTTATGAAACGGAATATGGGGCAGGAATGGTAATAGAGAAGATTGAGAAATACAATCTTACCGACGTCCTGAACGATAAGTTTGAGGGTTGCCTCGACTCCTTAAGAAAGAGCCCTCGGAAAGGGCGTCAAGCCTTTCTATTTGGCGAGTGGTTACGGGAGTGCGTTTATGAGCTGAAGGAAGAAGAACAGGATCAGGTCATACAAGCGCTCAAAGAATTTACGCAGTTTAAAGTACAACAGATAAAGGGTGCTTATAAATAATGTGTGTTTCATAAATGATCTCAAAAATGAATAATGTTGCCCTTTCTTGCAGCCATCTATTCATCTTGATCCATAAACTAACAACTAAAAATGGTTTGACAGAAAAGGGGATATTAATAATGAAAATTAACATGAAGTTTACCAGCAAGGGAAAAGTCGCTATAGAGAATTTTAATAACGAGGAATTGCTGGAGATCTTCGCACGATACATCAAGACATTATCCAAAAAGTATGATATCGAAGTTGATGTTCCTCTTGAAGAGAATCAAAATATTGTTGGTGATGGCGCTGTAATTGCGACTGCACAAAATGTGAAATGCGATGTAGAAACATTTTTCAAAGAGCTGGGTAGAGATATTAAAGTTCCTTTGAAGAAAAGACTTGGCGGAAAATTGGAAAATGTATTTAAAACGGAAATTACGGAGTAGAAGATTACTCTATTTCAGGGAGTAGTCCTTACTGAACATAAAGAAGGTAGGGCCTTCAGGAGGCTCTACCTTCTTTATGTTGATGATGTTAACATGAAGACAATCTAGAGAACACTCGCAGTGAAGCCATAGGAAGTTATGTAATTATGTCATAATTTGCGAATTAATTTGTGTATGGGGATGTTATGATTTTTCAGTTTGTATGAGATCTCTACTGTCTAAGATCTCTCTAACAATCTCTATGAAATCTGGTAAAGCTTGTGCCTCAAGCGCTAATTTATAGATGTTAAGTAATTCTTCATCAGATATTGATTCAAGAGATGAGGGGCGTGGTGAGGGATGAAAATAGTAATTCATTTGGTTCCTCCATCATATATTTGTTTTTATTACACATTTATATATATGGTATCATTTGGAATACAATCCGTCTCCTGTCATTCATCCTATGAATTTTTCTTTACATCTTAGGGGAATTATGGCATAATAGCTATTTTGTGTGATAATGGATTGGTTTACTTTGAATTTTAATAAACAAAAACAATCCCGACATGTACAGTACATGTCGGGATTGTTTTAATCAGAATCTTTCTTATGAGTAGATAAGTACTTCTTTAGGCGAGGTTCATTGGATTCCGAAACGGTAGTGAACTGCTTACCTTGATTAAAGCATACAATCTTGCGTCCGGGATCATAGCCTTCTATGTTGTTGATATTAACGACGTTGCTGCGGTCAAGGCGTTCGAATCCCTTACCCTCATACGCTACGGAAAGATCGGAAAGCGTGGTGGGGAGAATAAATTCGCCTTCTTTCGTATGGACGAATATTGTATTCTTATAATTGGAGAAATACAATATATCTTCCTCTAGAATATCACTAGAGGAACCGTCTTTCTGTAAGACACGCATCTTTTCCCCATCCTTGTTTGATTACTTGCGCAGTTCTTTTGGAATCTCAGGGCTGTTAGCAAGTGGTTTCAGAATTGTTGCAAAAACAACAGCAGAAATACCTAATAGGTTAGAAGCATAACGAGCTAAATTTTTCTTCATTTGATTGGCCTCCTTTGTAATGGAATTATAACTGTAAAGGATTGAACTAAAAATGCCAATCCAATGACAGACGAATGGATCCAAAAATTCAAAGAAACCAGAATTATGGAAATGATCTTTAAACCCAAATACCATTCTTTGGGGATTTGCGCATTAGCATCAGGATTTGGAGCACATAAGATCATTACAAGCAAAGAAAAAAGATTAATCCAAAGGATATGGTTATGTATTAGATAAGTGATATGAGGGATCAGTGAACAGATAAAGATAGATACAATATTGCAGGACCTTGCGGATTTTAAATGCACTCCACCAGAAGACATTCTTAGGAGCATGCAGCTAAATAAGGCTAAGAATGTTTCCTTTAGCTGTCCAGTGAGCCCGCCGATGCATAACGAAGTTATAATAATGAATAAAGTATTTAAAATAATGCTAAGGGCATAATGCATGATTTCAATGGAATGCGTTTGCTCTGGATTACTTTTCTTAATGAGCTCAACAATTTTAAAAGTTAAATGACTCATAGTTATTTCTATCCTTTTTGTGTGAGAAATATAGATATCCCCATAATAGTACTCCATAAAAAATTGGGATGAAGAAAGAGAAAAAAGATTCAAAAAAGTAGGTGAGTAAAGTAACGACAATTACTGTAGGAAGATTAAGAGCAAATAATAATTTTTCGCTAGTCGTTGGTTTAATTCTTACATCGGGTTTGTCAGGTACAAAGTCAAATCCAATACGTTTATGACCCACATACATACCAATGAGAACCGCGGCTAATGCTGATAATATCTGCATTGTCATTATGTTTTTTGTAATCGGTTCCGAAGTATTTAGAGGCATGTTGATTACAGAGTCTAATAGATACATAATTATGGTTTGAATCACCGAGTAAGCTTGATAAGCCATTCCGGTTAATATGGAAGCGTAGAAGGGATGAATCCGGAATAACATCCACATAAAACAAAACATTAGTGCATATTGTGAGAAAGTATCTAATGAAGCTATCCCATAGTTGATTCTAAGGGTATAAGAAAAAAAGCCCATAATAAAACTAGCAAACAACATCTCTTTATGATATAAGTCAATTTTGAAAATTTTGAAAGCCAGAAAGAACATTGCATAGGTCTCTAGTATTGAAAATATCATAAAAAGCATAAAATCTATCATGCCGACACTCCCGATGACTTCTAGTTTAACTAACCCTATTATTGCAAGTATCGTATAAAATGGACTAAAATACAACAACTACAGTATAATTTTCCTCCTATTTTTTCAAAAAAATTCAAAATGAGAGGGGTTTAGACATGGATCGACGTCCAGAAAGCAGTGAGTATCTTGAAGAATTATCAAAGTATGTCGATTTAGTGCCAGTTGAAGGGGACATTTGTACTGTTTTTAGAGCGCAGACGGATGAGATTTGTAGCTTTATTTCGAACCTTACGGAAGAACAAGGAGAGCATCGTTACGCTCCTGATAAATGGAGTATTAAGCAAATGGTTGGCCATCTAGCGGATACTGGAAGAATTATGTCTTATCGTTTGTTGCGCGTTGCAAGAGGAGATAAGATCCCGCTGGCGGGCTTTGATGAAAAGGACTATGTGCCTACCGCAAATTTTGAAGCACACACTCTAGAAAAACTACTGGCTCATTACAAGCTTGTCCGAGAGTCAACGCAAGCTCTGTTGGACACTTTGCCGGAAGATGCATGGACTCGTAAGGGAACGGTTAACAATGCAACCATCTCCGCGAGAGCAGTGGCGTGCGTATTGATTGGGCATGATCATCATCATTTGAATATCCTTAAAGAAAGATATCTGGTTTAATCGAGTTTTATTTTAAAAAAAGCATTCCTGAGGCCATTGCGGCTTCGGAATGCTTTTTTAGCTAAAGGTATATATTTTGGGCTCCCCCGCAATGTACCTGAGTAAGTATCGAAGCAAAGCCTCACTTTGTGGGTATATTTTATAGTGGAGGATTCTTGTGACATTTACGGCACACTGGATAGTAGGCTTCATTGCCGCCAATTTGGATTTGCTTGCCGCTGTATACAGGCTTACCATTTTCTACTCTTAGAGCCATTGTTGCTTTACGCTCGCAGAACCAGCAAATGGTCTTCATTTCCTCGATTTTATCAGCGTAAATCAGCATGTATTTGCTGCCTTCAAATAGCTGGTTCTGGAAATCATTTTTAAGTCCAAATGCCATAACGGGAATGCCTAGTTCATCCACAATCCGTACTAGCTGAAGAATGCAGTCCTTGCTTAGAAATTGACATTCATCAATTAGTACACAGTGGGGTTTGGGCTGGTTACTGCTGACGATATTATAAATATCGGTATTCTCGTCGACGGGTATGGCCTGTTTCCGCAGCCCAATACGGGAGGAGATAAAACCAACTTCGTCCCGATCGTCTATGGATGGAGTGAAAATGAGCACCGATTTCCCTTGCTCTTCATAATTATGCGCAACCTTGAGTATCTCAATAGATTTACCGCTGTTCATTGCTCCGTATTTGAAAAACAATTGTGCCACTTCCATCTATCCTTTCGTATAAGCCAATTATCTAATCTTAAAAATGCGACCTTATTAGAGTATCATATTCGTGTCAGCTGTATCCAGTGAAAACATTGCGATAGAATTGAATGTGGTATGATAAAAGGAATCATGTGATTGGAAAGGAAGTAATATGTGTGACTGAAAAAATAGACGAATACAAGGAACGGTTAGCTCTGATTCAGCAGAATGGAAATCTTTCTATCGAGGCTGAGGCTTTGCTGGAAGAGATGATGGCAGATTTGGTGGAATTGAATCGAAGCAATAAAGCGCTGCGGCGGGCAATAATGAAAACTGGGCAGGCTTCCACAATGTCGACTCGTTTAAGGGATGCACTGTACGAATAGAAAAAGAGGGTATGCGAATGGGTTTGATTTTCTCTTTTCTTAAAAAATATATAGTCGCTGCAATAGCTGCCCTAGTGATGATGCTTATTGAACTAGCGGTGGAATTGTCACAGCCTTTACTCATTTCCAAAATTATTGACCAGGGCATTAAAGAACAAAATTCCTCTGTAGTATGGCTCTGGGGCGGTGTATTGATCGGCAGCGCGGTAGTTGCGTTTATAGCTGGGGTATTAAGTTCTTTTTTTGCTGCCCATGCGAGTCAGAGCTTTGCGTTTGATCTTAGGGACAAGTTATATGAAAAGGTACAATCGTTTACATATGAAGTATTCAATCGGTTTGCCACCTCGTCGCTGATCACGCGTCTGACCGGCGATGTATCGCAGCTGCAGGACACTATATTTATGAGCCTCCGCTTTATGACACGGGTGCCACTGGTTGTGGTGGGCAGTGTGATTATGGCATTGGTTGTTCATGTGAAGCTGGGGTTATTTCTCACTGTAGCTCTACCTTTGTTGCTTCTCTTCCTTTACTTCATCATGAGAAAAGCTTCTTTGTTATTTCGCAACGTACAAAATCGGCTAGACGGTGTGAATGGTGTAATCCAGGAGAATTTAACGGGAATTCGCTTAATCCGTGTGTTCGTGCGCATGGGACATGAGATTGGACGTTTCACGGTCTTTAGCGGGAATTTGATGAAATCCACGGTATCTGCGCTACGTTTGACAGAGACAACGATGCCATTTGTTATGCTTATTGTGAATGCAGCGATTATGTCGATCCTATGGTTTGGACGGATTGAGATTGCAAATGGGGATGCTACTTTAGGAGAAACTGTTGCAGTTATTAACTACTCTTTACGAACCATAGGAGCGTTGTCAGCTATATCTGGACTTGTCGTTACAATTTCCCGAGCACGTGCCTCCTCACAGCGTATTACAGAAGTGATGTCAGCAGGCGCTGGAGTTAAGGAAGGCGGAGCCGCAAAGGGCGAACCAATACAGGGTCACGTCCGATTTGAAGGCATCAGCTTCAAGTATCCTGAGAGTGATATTTCGGTGCTAGAGGATATTACTTTTGAAGTTGCTGCTGGTGAGCGTGTAGCGATTATGGGAGCCACCGGATCAGGAAAGTCTTCTCTTGTCGGTCTAATCCCACGTTTATATGGAGAGACAGAAGGTACCATTCGTATTGATGGGCAAAAGAGCACCGATATCGATATTTCAAGATTGCGGCGATCGATCGGTTACGTTCCTCAAGAACTGCAGCTCTTCAGCGGATCGATTCGCGATAATATCGCTTGGGGCAATGAACATGCCACACAGGAACAAATCGAACACGCAGCAGCTGCCGCACAAATTCACGCAACAGTGATGGATCTGCCCAATGGCTATGATACAATGCTTGGTCAGCGAGGGGTAAATCTGTCTGGTGGACAAAAGCAACGCTTGACCATTGCTCGGGCGCTTGTGAGGAAACCTGCTATTTTGATCCTCGATGACAGTACGAGTGCGCTTGATGCTGTGACAGAAGGACTTTTGCTGGAGGCACTGAAAGAGATTTCATGTACAACCTTCCTGATTACTCAGAAGATCAGTTCTACTGCATCTGCAGATTTGATTCTGCTGTTGGATGAAGGACGCTTAATCGGTAAGGGAACACATGAGGAGCTTATGATAAGCTCTGCGCTGTACCGCAAGATTTATGAATCACAGGTAGAGGAGGCGAAGCAGCATGTTCAAAGCAATTCTTGAACCCTTTCGTCACCCAAAACCTGTCATTGAGCTTGGAGCAGGAAGAAGCCTTGGTTCAGCTGCTGGAGGGAAGCCAAAAGCAAAGGCGAAGGATTGGGGCGGCACGCTCATGCGGATTTGGAGCTACCTTGCCGAGCGTAAAGCTAAGCTTTTTCTCGTTCTCTTAATGGTAGTCTTCAGCTCGGCTTTAGCACTGCTCGGGCCTTATATGATTGGTAAAGCTGTGGATGATTATCTGGAAGGTACTGGCGGACGATCGTGGACGATTTTTCTGATCAGCTTAGCTAGTGTTTATATCTTCTATTCATTAACTTCTTGGCTGCAAAATATATGGATGATTGAAATTGCCCAGGAGACCGTATTTCGGATGCGCACGGAGTTGTTTTCCCATCTTCATCGGTTGCCCATCTCTTTTTTTAATCGGAGACAGCAGGGCGAAATTATGAGTCGCCTCACCAACGATATTGAGAATGTCAGCTCTACGCTGAATAGCTCAGCTATTCAGATCTTTTCTAGTGTTTTGACATTGCTCGGCACGGTGGGGGTAATGCTCTGGCTCAGTCCTCTATTGACGCTGCTCACGTTCCTGGTTGTGCCGTTAATGTTATTAGGCATGCGCTGGATTACTCGGCGTACGGGTCCGCTTTTTAAGGAACGTCAGCGCAATGTGGGTGAGTTAAACGGTTATATAGAAGAGACGTTATCCGGTCAACGGATTATCAAAGCTTTTTCACAAGAGGAACGGGTCATCGCTGGTTTTCATGAACGCAATGAGCGAATTATGCTCTCTGGATACTGGGCACAGTCGATTTCTGGCTTCATTCCTAAGCTGATGAATGGACTTAATAATTTGAGCTTCGCTATTGTGGCTGGAGTCGGTGGTTTGTTAGCGATTCGCGGAGCGATTACGGTCGGTGTGATTATTGTGTTTGTAGAATATACGCGTCAATTTACTCGCCCTCTTAATGACTTAGCGAATCAGTGGAATACACTACTGTCAGCGGTTGCGGGAGCGGAAAGAGTGTTTGAAGTGCTGGACGAAGAGACGGAAGCTAAAGATGAAGGTGCAGCCACTTCGCTGGTTAAAGTTGAAGGTGCAGTGAAGTTCGAAAAGGTATCTTTTTCATATGACGGAAGTTCTAACACACTGCATGATATTAGCTTTGAAGCGAAGCCTGGTGAGATGATTGCCTTAGTAGGACCTACCGGTGCCGGCAAAACAACACTTATCGGGCTGTTATCTCGTTTCTATGATCCTAATCAGGGTAAGATTACGCTGGATGGCTTAGATGTCACTTCGATTCGGCGTGAAAGCCTGAGGAGCCATATGGCGTTTGTATTGCAGGACTCCTTTTTATTCAAGGGCAGCATCCGCGATAATATTCGTTACGGTAGACTGGATGCTTCCGATGAAGAGGTCGAGGCGGCGGCCAAGCTGGCTAACGCTCATTCTTTTATTATCCGAATGCCGGAAGGTTATGATCGAATGCTCTCTGCAGATGGTAGCGGCATAAGCCAAGGACAGAAGCAATTGCTATCCATTGCAAGAGCCATTCTTGCCAATCCTTCGATGCTTGTTCTTGATGAAGCCACTAGCAGTATCGATACGGTGACCGAGATCAAGATTCAGGAAGGACTTCAGGCGCTAATGAAGGGACGGACTAGCTTCGTTATTGCCCATAGACTGGGCACCATCCGTGCAGCTGATCGAATTCTTGTTCTTCAAGGGGGCAGATTGCTGCAGCAGGGCTCCCATGAGGAGTTGTTGAAGCAAGGTGGCTTGTACAGCGAGTTGGTGCAAGGCGGTCGTAGAGAAGTACTTGATAAGGCTAGGCTTTAAGCTGTGCATAAAAAGGCGGGAGTTTTCAAGGAAGCGCAGGTCGCGTCCATGAAAACTCTCGCCTTTATGTAATGTGTGGATATTTATTATACATTGAAGTGAGTTGTCGGATGGTTTAATTGCAGAATGTGCAATAGATTTCGATTGTACAATGAGGGGATGATTATGCTGCTTATGAGATCGTTTCTTGCGCGGCAGCTTGTTTCGCTTTTTGTTTCTCCTTGAACCGAGGGCCAACATAATTACGTTTGCGGTCTCTTGCCAGAATCCAGCCGCCAAGGAAAGTCATACCTGCTGCAAAGAGCAGAAACCCTCCGCCGAAATGCAGCCAAGCGAAATCTGGAACAACGGAGTCATCGCCATGCATAGAGATATAATCAAAAATATCGTCCTTCATCATTAAGAAGCCCTTCATTGCGATTAAACCAGGAAACACAAGAATAAGGATGGCAATGAAGCGTGAAATTAATAGTTTCATAAGTGTCTCCTACCCCTCTTAGCCCATTAGATTCAACCATATGATAACGCTTTAGTAAGAAAAAGTCCATTTGGATATGACGTTTATAAGTTTTGTAATACGCTAAAAAGAGAGTACAATATACAATGTAAAATGAACTTACGTGTAATGACTGGAGGATACATATCATGACAATTTCATGTGACGTGGCCATACTTGGCGGAGGAACCGGGGGATATGTGGCAGCCATTCGCGCTGCACAGCTTGGAAAGTCCGTCGTCGTCATCGAAATGGACAAACTGGGAGGAACCTGCCTTCACCGTGGCTGCATCCCTAGCAAATCGCTGCTCAGAAGTGCAGAAGTATATGCTGAAATCAATGAGAGCGAGAGCTATGGCATTGAGACAAGCGGTGTACAGCTTGTATTCCCAAAAGTACAAAAGCGCAAGGAAGCGGTAGTTGAACAACTTCATCAGGGCGTACAATATTTGATGCGCAAAAATAAAATACAAGTTATTAAAGGCAAGGGGCGCGTGACGGGTCCCTCTATTTTTTCACCGCGTAGTGGTGCTGTTGCTGTGGAACTAGAAGATGGTGAAATGGAAACAGTGGTCTCTAACCATCTTATTATTGCTACAGGATCTCGTCCGCGTGTATTACCTGGTCTGGAACCAGACGGGAAAGTTATTCTTAGCAGTGATGAAGCGCTCACCCTCGACGAGTTACCCTCTTCCATCATTATTGTTGGAGGCGGAGTAATTGGGGTGGAATGGGCCTCTATGCTGATTGATTTCGGAGTACAGGTTACGGTAGTTGAAGCTGCTAGTCAGTTACTCCCTCAAGAGGATGAAGAAGTAGCTAAAGAACTGCAACGTTTACTTAAAAAACGTGGTGTTAAAGTACTGACTGAAACTACAGTGGATGCTGCAACCTGCAAGGTAACGGACGATGGAATTTCGATCGATGCCCGTAAGGGAGAGCAAACTCAAAGTCTATCTGCAGAAAAGTTGCTTGTATCCGTAGGTAGAGTAGCGAATGTAGAGAATATTGGTCTGGAAAATACAGATATTCGCTTTGATAAAGGAATTATCGCTGTAAATGCTAGTATGCAAACGGCTGAGCCGCATATTTATGCGATTGGCGACTGTATCGGTGGGCTACAATTAGCTCATGCCGCTAGCCATGAAGGTATCATGGCGGTAAATCATCTCTCCGGTGAGAAACTTCATCCTTATCAAACACATCTTGTACCGCGTTGTGTCTACACACGTCCTGAAGTTGCGAGTGTGGGTCACACTGAGAAGGAAGCTAAAGCATTGGGACATGATGTAGTAACTGGTAAATTCCCCTTCTCGGCCATTGGCAAGGCGATTGTGTACGGTCAGAAGGACGGGTTTGTTAAAGTTGTAGCGGACCGAAGCAGCGGAGATATTCTCGGTGTGCAGATGATAGGCCCGCATGTTACGGATCTAATCGGGGAAGCTGCATTGGCTCAACTGCTGGATGCAACACCTTGGGAGGTTGGGGAGGCTATTCATGCTCACCCTACACTTTCGGAGATCGTTGGAGAAGCGATGTTAGCTGTAGATGGAAGATCTATCGGGATTTAGCTTTTCTTTTTGGGTAGAAAGGGATTATAATAAACTCAAGCCAAGTCTTAGTACCAGGTTTTAAGATCAGGATACAATTGGTCTTAAATCCTGTAAGGCTCAGGCTTTATGAATAAGGAGGTATCTCTTTATGGAATCCCAAGATACTGTAGAAACGATTAACAGACATAAGCAGCTTGGACTAAGTGACGGCCAGGTCATCGATATGTACAGATATATGCTGCTCGCACGTAAATACGACGAGCGCAGTCTGCTGCTTCAGCGCGCTGGCAAGATTAACTTTCATGTCTCCGGCATTGGCCAGGAGGCGGGTCAGGTAGCAGCAGCATTTGCGCTGGACCGGCAGAATGATTATTTTTTACCTTATTACCGTGATTATGCTTTCGTACTCTCCGTGGGTATGACTACTCGTGAATTGATGCTGTCTGTGTTCGCAAAGGCAGAAGATCCAAACAGTGGTGGGCGGCAAATGCCAGGTCACTTTGGTAGTAAGCGTCTGCGTATTGTGACAGGCTCAAGTCCTGTAACCACGCAGGTCCCTCATGCGGTTGGTTTTGCTTTGGCAGCCAAAATGCAAAAGAAAAAATTCGTCTCATTTGTAACCTTCGGGGAAGGCTCTAGCAACCAAGGCGATTTTCATGAAGCTTGTAACTTTGCCGGAGTGAATAAGCTACCGGTTATTATCATGTGTCAGAATAATCAGTACGCGATCTCTATTCCTGCTCACAAACAGCTTGGCGGTAAGGTCAGCGACCGAGCTCTGGGTTATGGGTTTCCAGGTGTGCGTGTAGACGGCAATGATCCACTGGAAGTATATCGTGTCGTTAAGGAAGCTCGGGAAAGAGCACTTGCGGGTGAAGGTCCTACGTTGATCGAAGCCATGATGTACCGTTTATCTCCACACTCCACCTCGGATAATGATTTGGCTTATCGGACCAAAGAAGAGGTTGATGAGAATTGGAAGAAGGACGGCGTAGCAGGATTCCGAAATTACCTAATTGGTCTAGGACTTTGGAGTGACGAGCAAGAACAAGATCTTATAGCTGAATGCAATCTTGAGCTTAAAGCAGCTATCGAATATGCTGACAACGCTCCGTTTCCGAAACCGGAAGATACACTGCTGCATGTTTACAGTGATTCCGACCTGAAAGGAGGAGCATAAACCATGGCTATAATGGAATATATCGATGCCATTCGGCTCGCGATGAAGGAAGAAATGGAACGCGATGAATCCGTGTTTGTGCTTGGTGAGGACGTGGGTCTCAAAGGTGGCGTATTTACCACAACAAAAGGCCTGCAAGAACAGTTCGGTGAAGAGCGTGTACTAGATACACCGTTAGCGGAATCAGCTATAGCTGGTGTGGCGATTGGTGCAGCTATGTATGGTATGAAGCCGATTGCTGAAATGCAGTACTCTGACTTCATGCTTCCAGCAACGAATCAAATCATTAGCGAAGCGGCCAAAATCCGCTATCGTTCAAATAACGATTGGAATTGCCCGGTTGTCATACGTGCGCCTATCGGCGGCGGTGTATTCGGCGGTCTATACCATTCTCAGTGCCCGGAATCGATTTTCTTCGGTACACCAGGATTGAAGATTGTCGCACCTTACTCAGCTTACGATGCAAAGGGACTACTGAAGGCAGCCGTACGTGATCCTGATCCGGTTTTATTCTTCGAGAACAAAAAGTGCTATAAGCTGATCAAGGAAGAAGTGCCAGAAGGTGATTACACTGTTCCAATTGGCGAAGCTAATCTGCTGCGTAAGGGAACAGATATTACGGTTATTGGTTATAGTTTGCCATTGCATTTTGCGATGCAAGCAGCAGAAGAATTGGAGCGCGAAGAAGGTATTACAGCGCATATTTTGGATCTGCGGACCTTGCAGCCTCTTGACCGTGAGGCGATCATAGCTGCTGCTCGTGAGACAGGAAAGGTTCTTATTGTGCACGAGGACAATAAAACGGGCGGTATTGGTGGCGAAGTGGCGGCGATTATCGCTGAGCATTGTCTATTTGAACTAGACGCGCCGATCTTCCGTCTTTGTGGTCCCGATGTTCCAGCGATGCCAATCAGCCCGCCAATGGAGAAGTTTTTCATGCTTAGCAAAGAAAAAGTGAAGGCGGAAATGCTTCGACTGGCGCAATATTAAAATAGTTGAGTGGACGCGAAGCTTCGTACAACTTAAAGATTATGCTTACGATGCAAGTTTTACTGCGAAGTATTTCTAAGAAGCGAAGCTTCGTAAAACTTTTAAGATTATGCTTACGAAGTGAGTTTTACTTCGTAAAACATTTGAGGAGTGAAAAGATGTCTGACAACCAAAAGTTGACTGACGTGATCATGCCGCAGCTGGCGGAATCGCTAGTATCGGCGACGATCGGCAAATGGCTGAAGAAACCGGGCGATCCGGTAGAGCAATACGAACCAATATGTGAGCTTATTACAGATAAAGTAAATGCTGAATTGCCTTCAACAATAGATGGAGTTATGGGTGAACTATTGGCGGAAGAAGGTCAGGTTGTCAATGTCGGCGAAGTCATTTGTCGTATTGCCGTGCCTGTGACTGCATCTGCTGCTGCTGCTGCAAACGTGACTAACACTAACACAGTTGCAGCTAATTCCTCTAATAATGTTGCAGGACAAAGTGCGACTTCAACTGCTAACGATACGATGCGTGCACGCTATTCTCCTGCGGTACAGACTTTGGCGGGTGAGCATAACATCGACCTGACTTTAGTTATGGGTACTGGTATGGGTGGCCGAATTACCCGTAAGGATGTGCTGGCCTTCATCGAAAGTGGCGGAGCTACATCTCCAACTTCGATTTCTGCTAGTCAACCAACCCCAGTGGTGTCACAACCGCCTGCTCCACAGTTCGTTCAAGCCCAAGAGAAGAAGACGGAAGAGCCTCTTCGCCATTCGGGTCTACATTTGAGCGAATCTCCTCGTATTCCAACAATTGAAGTCGAGGGTGGCCGAGGCAGCAGTTCGGAATACCTGATTGATGTAACACCAATCCGGAATACAATCGCTACAAGAATGCGCCAAAGTGTCTCGGAGATTCCGCATGCTTGGACAATGATTGAGGTAGATGTGACTAATCTGGTCGCACTGCGCAATAAACATAAGGATGAGTTCAAGCGTAAGGAAGGTATCAATCTAACCTATCTGGCTTTCATGATGAAGGCTGTTGTGAGTGCGATTAAGGATTACCCGATTATGAACTCTGTCTGGGCTGTAGACAAAATTATTGTCAAACGTGATATCAATATCTCGTTAGCGGTAGGTACTGAAGATTCGGTTATCACTCCTGTAATTAAGAAGGCCGATCAGAAAAACGTTGCCGGGCTGGCACGTGAGATTGATGAATTGGCACAAAAAACCCGCGAAGGCAAACTGAGTCTGGAAGATTTGCAGGGAGGGACTTTCACTGTAAATAATACCGGCTCATTTGGCTCCATTCTTTCTTATCCAATCATTAACTATCCACAGGCAGCGATTTTAACGTTTGAATCGATTGTAAAAAGACCTGTGGTCATTAACGATATGATAGGTGTACGGTCAATGGCTAATATTTGTCTATCGCTGGATCATCGGATTCTGGACGGAGTGATTTGCGGTCGTTTCTTGCAACGCGTCAAGGATAACATTGAAGGGTATACCCCAGATACGAAACTTTACTAAAAAATAATAACGAGCCAAACTGTGCAGGCATGAGACTGAAAAAGGGGACCTGACGGTATGAATAATTCGGATATTCGTAAGCTGCAGATTTCATATGACCCTATTATGGAGTATGGGGAGGCTTGGGATCTGCAAAAGGAAAGTGTGCACGCCATTGATGCTGGTGAGCAGCCGGAACGATTGATTCTTTTGCAGCATCCGCCTACCTATACTATTGGTTCACAGAATCATCCCGAACATCTTCTTCTAGATGAAGAGCAGCTCAAAGAAAAAGGAATTGCGCTGTTTGAAATCGACCGGGGAGGAGATATTACATATCACGGACCGGGTCAGCTTGTAGGTTATCCGATCCTTATGCTCGGTGAAGAAGGTAAGGTAGATTTACGCGGGTACTTGCGCAGTCTGGAAGCAGTGATTATTGATTATTTGGCATCCTACGGAATTGTAGGGGAACGGAAGCCGGAGTATACAGGGGTATGGGTTGGCGACGAGAAGATCTGTGCCATTGGTGTCAAGTTTAACAAAAGCAAATTCCGAAGAGGGTTTGTTACTAGCCATGGTTTTGCTTTTAACATTTCCGAAGGAATATCTGGATACGGCTTTCAAGGAATTATTCCATGTGGTATCACTGAATTTGGAGTAACTTCCTTAGAAGAGTGTGCAGGTCGTCGTTTTGAACTTCAAGATGTGGCCAAAGAATTGGTCCCGTACTTTCTAAGACACTTTCCTTACGAAGAGCAGGATGAGTTCTTTGACACTATGGCTTAAGGTTAATTAACGAACTAACAGGCAAGCCAAATAGCGGCAAGGGAATCCTTAGCCGCTATTATCAATGTTCCTTGTGTAGATATTAACCTGCAAGGAAAGGCTCGATAACCATAAAGAGCGTAGAGGCAATCATGGCGAACAACATGACGTAGATGAAGATTTTGAACCACTTATTACGTTGCATGAGTAACTCCTTTAGATTTAGTTTAAGTTAATAGCATAAAGATGGTCTTTCTGTACAACCATTGTAACGTATTCACGAAAGAGAGGGAAGTCCAGTGATTTCACAAGACAGATTGATTCAAGAATTTATGGAGCTTGTCCAAGTTGATAGTGAAACAAGAAATGAACGGCAGATTGCCGATGTGCTCAAGAGCAAATTTAACGCTCTTGGCTTAGAAGTTACCGAAGATGATTCCCAGGAAAGAACTGGACATGGAGCGGGTAATCTGTTCATTACCTGGCCGGCTGAGAACGGTGGAACTGCACCAAAGCTTCTGTTCACTTGCCACATGGATACAGTTGTTCCTGGACAAAATATCAAGCCTACGCTCGGCGCAGATGGATGGATTACAAGTGACGGCACTACGATCCTTGGAGCAGATGACAAAGCTGGACTAGCTGCACTATTCGAAGCAATCAGAGTGATTCAAGAGCAAAAATTGCCACATGGTCAGATTCAGTTCGTAATTACTGCGGGTGAAGAATCTGGATTGCTAGGTGCACGTTCGATGGATCCGAGTAATTTGGATGCAGACTTCGGTTTCGCACTCGATTCCAATGGTGAAGTCGGTGCGATTGCAGTTGCAGCACCTACACAAGCAAAGATTACGATGCAAATCTTCGGGAAATCAGCTCATGCAGGTGTTAATCCAGAAGACGGCATCAGTGCGATTCAAGTAGCCAGCAAAGCGATTGCTGCCATGAAGCTTGGTCGGATCGACAACGAAACGACTGCGAATATCGGTAAATTCGCTGGCGGCGGACCTACGAATGTGGTGTGCGATCACGTTCAATTGGACGCAGAAGCACGTAGTATCGTGCAGGAAAAAGTTGGCGATCAAATCGCTTCGATGCGTGAGGCACTGGAGACCACTGTCCGCGAATACGGTGCAGAATGCGAATTCCGCAGTGAAATTATTTATCCAGCGTTCAGCTTTAATGAAAATGATCCAGTGGTACAGCTTGCACAGCGGGCTATCACTTCTATGGGTCTTACGCCGCGTCTGTTCCACTCTGGTGGAGGAAGTGACGCTAACGTATTCAATGGCTTAGATGTTCCGACCATTAATCTCGCAGTAGGATACGAGCATATCCATACCACTAAGGAACGGATTAAAGCCAAAGATATCGTTAAAGTGGCTGAGCTTGTAGTAAATATTGTTAAAGAGAGTGTGAAGGGCTAACCTAAAGTTCTTTTAATTAAATGAAGGAGCTGCCTCCAAGTTATTAAGCTTGGGAGCAGCTCCTTATATTTATAAAAGCATGTTTGATTAAGAATTCACCCTGCTTTGGTTGGAATGATCTTGGATTGATCCTTTAGGGAGAGAATGTATGAGAGAGGCATATCGGGCCCATACCGCTCTATCCACCTAGCTAAAATGGCCTTAATTTCTTCCGGTTTACCTACCATTGTAACTGCGGATGAGCTTGTACGGCTGAAGATTTCGTTCATCTGAAATTCCTTCTTTCCCTTTAAGTTTGCTATAATACACCGTATGCACAATAGAGAAAAAGGAGACCAAAAACTTTATGGGAGAACAACATTTGCACAGCAAACCCGAGCTTGATGAAGTGACATTATCTACACAGCCTGTTTTTGATGGGAAGATTATATCTTTACAGGTGGACACAGTGAGACTGCCTGATGGAAATACTGCGACACGTGAAGTTGTGAAGCATCCCGGCGCCGTAGCGGTGCTTGCTTTAAACAACAACAAAATGCTTGTTGTAGAGCAATACCGTCAGCCCATGCAACGCACTGAAGTAGAAATTCCGGCTGGGAAGCTGGATAAAGGTGAAGATCCATTAGTTGCGGCTGGTCGTGAACTTCAGGAAGAGACTGGATTTCACAGTGGAGATCTGAAATTGCTTAAATCCTTCTATACTTCTCCCGGCTTCGCCGATGAGATTATTCATTTGTATGTGACTACTAATGCAAAGCCAGGGGATATGTCCCTGGACGAGGACGAATTTCTAGAAGTTTCGGAGCTTACCCTGGAGGAAGCGTATCAATATATGGCTGATGGGCGCATCGCGGACGCGAAGACGATGATGGCAGTGTATGCTTGGCATCTATATACGCTGACAGGCCAATGGAATTAACAACTGAATTGAAGAGTTTCTATTGCGATCTGCATGTTCATATTGGACGAACGTCGGAAGGACAAGCGGTCAAAATCAGCGGCAGCCGCGAGCTTACCTTTGCGGGCATTGCCAAAGAGGCTGCAGAGCGCAAGGGACTAGAAATGATCGGTATTATTGATAGTCATTCACCAGGCGTTCTACGTGATATTCAGCGTTCCTTGGAATCTGGAGAGATGACGTTAGCTGAAGGTGGAGGGATTGCTTACCGAGGGACTACGATCATTCTGGGAACAGAGATTGAAATCCGCGAGCCTGGGCGAAAAGAGTGCCATGTGCTCGCCTACATGCCGGACGTGGAGCGCATGACCGATTTTAGTGCGTGGATGAGCCGCTATATGCGGAATGTGAATCTAAGTTCCCAGCGCCTGTATGCTCCGGCTAGAGAGCTTCAGGATGAGATTTATGGGCGGGGAGGCATTCTTATCCCTGCACATATATTCACACCTCACAAGGGCTTGTACGGCTGTGCAGCGGAGCGTATGGCAGACATCTTTGATCTGGATCGCATAGCAGCAGTTGAGCTAGGGCTGAGTGCAGATTCGGAAATGGCGGGTTATCTTTCTGAGCTGGATAACTTCACATTCCTAACGAACTCTGATGCGCATTCACTGGGCAAACTAGGTCGCGAGTATAATGTAATGGCGTTGGCACGACCTTCTTTTGCTGAACTACGACTCGCACTAGAACGTAAGGAAGGGCGGAAGGTAACAGCCAATTTCGGACTTAACCCCCGGCTGGGTAAATACCACCGAACCTACTGCGGAGGTTGTGGCAGTATTATTGACGAAGCTTATGTCACATCGGAACGCTGCCAGTATTGTGGCAGTCTTAAATTGGTGAGAGGTGTATTCGACCGGATCCTAGATATCGCAGACCGCAAGACGCCTCTAGTACCCGCAAACCGTCCGCCTTATCACTATCAGGTTCCACTTGAATTTATTCCAGGCCTCGGGAAAGCTAAGATGAACGCGTTACTGCAAGCTTTTGGCACGGAGATGAACATTTTACATGGTTGTGGTGAAGCGGAAATTGCTAGCGTAGTAGGAGTGGATTTGGCGGCTATGATCGTTCGGGCCCGCTCAGGCATATTGGAATTATCAGCAGGCGGTGGGGGAACATACGGTAAAGTCGTACAACCTGGAAAGTAGAGTTATTGTCCTAAGGACAAGTCATATCGCGGGACGTTTTCTCATATGGTGTAACATGTAACCGGAAAGGGGAACGTCTCGATGCGTAATTTAAGGCTGATGATGAAGGAACAGACGCCTCTGTATATTTTTGTCGGCGTATTATTTCTGGTAGGTGTTGTATTTGGAGCTCTTATCGTTAGTGCGCTTACGATGGATCAGCAACAGGAGCTGGGGGATTATCTAGGAAATTTCTTTGTAACGGTTGATCAGCAGGGTCTATCCGCAGCACCTGATTCGTACTGGAGTATAGCGGCCTTAAATCTGAAATGGATTGGGCTGATCTGGATCCTTGGATTATCAGTCATTGGGCTTCCGGGAATCTTGATTCTTGATTTTCTTAAAGGGGTATTGATCGGCTTTACGGTCGGTTGTCTAGTAAGTCAATATTCATGGCATGGAATGCTGTTCGCATTAGTCTCCGTGGCTCCGCACAATCTGGTACTGATTCCTGTGTTGTTAGTAAGTAGTGCAGCGGCGATCGCCTTTTCCTTACAGATGATTCGTAGCCGAGTGCTAGGACAACGTCGGACGCCAGTGACTCGACCTTTTACTATGTACACCATATTGTCACTTGTAATGGCACTGTTGATTCTGGGCATTTCTAGTTTTGAGACCTATGTTACGCCGATCATGATGCGCTGGGTTACGCCTTCACTTGTACAAGCAGTGACTACCTTGGGCTTGCAGTAAAAGCGTTTGACTTCTCAAAGCGACACCCCCTATAATGGAAGAAGTGGTTTGAAGACCGGTGAGGTTATTTTCCAAGGGGGAGGGAGACAATGGAAGCTCGGATAGACAAAATTAAGCAACAGTTACAATCCCAAGGATACAAGCTTACACCCCAACGGGAAGCGACCTTAAGAGTGCTGCTGGAGAATGAGGAAGACCATCTTAGCGCAGAAGATGTTTTTATGCTCGTGAAAGAGAAAGCTCCCGAGATCGGTCTTGCGACTGTATATCGTACCCTGGAACTTCTTAGCGAGCTTCACGTCGTAGAAAAGATTAACTTCGGTGACGGTGTCGCCCGTTATGATCTGCGAACAGATACTGCGAAGCACCATCATCATCATTTAATTTGTGTGCAATGCGGTAGTATGGATGAGATTCGCGAGGATTGGCTAGGTCCGCTAGAAGAGCGACTGGAGAAAGAATTTAATTTCACAGTGCTTGATCATAGACTTGATTTTCATGGGATATGCTATCGGTGTAGCGATAAGAATAATTCAAACGGAAATCCGTCCTAAGTCATCTTATAATGAAATTCACTTCATAAGCTCTCCCCGGTTTTTTTACCGGAGAGAGCTTTTTAAATGATTGGTCTATTGGAGGTATACATATCAGTCCGTTTTGGTGCATAAGGTGAAGGACGAGCAGATCTTAACTGTATGTTAGAGGGAGGCGTCCATATGATCGTTTCTGTGCCCAAAACAGTTCGAAAGCTGTATTTTATGATCATGTTTGTGGCTCTAAGCTATTTGCTCTACAGTGCTATGAGCTGGCTTGGTGAATGGATCAGTCCGATAGAGAATTATGGAATTCCTGAAGGCTCCGCTGTTCGGGCTTTTGATCATGCCGATCGTAGTGATGATGGTCTGGATACAAGACAGCGTTTGCGCTTCTATTACTGGTATGGAGAATGAAAGCTTCGCAGGAAGCAGGAACAAGCGAGAAGAATGTCGAAGAAAACAAGGTGGATTCATGCAGCGTATACTAAATGTACACATCTGCAGAACCCTCATGCTGAATGTGCTGCAGGAAGTCACTATGAGTAGCTGCGCCAGGACAGGAGCGTGAAATAATGAAGTCACACTTGCAGCCGTTTTTACATTATTTGTCCGGAGATAAAGGCTTGTCCCCGAATACACTGGAATCTTACGGTAGGGATGTATCGCAGTTTCTGGAGTTCGCTGAAGAGCGGGGGGCTAGTCAGCCTAATGAGATCCGAAGATCGCATGTGATATTATATCTCGGCTCATTACGCGGAGCTGGTCGAGCAACAGCAACGTTGAACAGGAGCGCAGTGTCCCTCCGTGCTTTTTTTCATTATTTGCTGAAGGAACGTTTGATTGAGCAGGATCCAACACTGGACATGGAGACCATGAAGCCTGATAAGAAACCTCCGATGGTGCTTACCATTTCGGAAATAGAGCAGTTATTGGCTGCGCCGGATGTAAGTACGCCACAAGGGATGCGCGATAAGGCTATGCTGGAATTACTCTATGCAACTGGCATTAAGGTCTCTGAATTAATCTCACTTAACGTGGATGATGTGCACACGGATATGAAATTTGCGCGTTGTACAGGAACTTCTGGCAAGGAGCGGGTAGTTCCCATTGGAACCCTTGCAGCTGAGAGTGTAGCGGCTTACACTTCACTTATGCGGGACAAGCTGCTTCGTGATCACCAGGAGGAACCAGCCATGTTCCTGAATAGTCTAGGCGGAAGATTAACCCGGCAAGGCTTTTGGAAAATCATAAAAAAATATGCACGGGAAGCAAACATTGAGCAGGATATTACCCCGCATACACTTAGGCATTCCTTCGCAGCCCATTTACTGGAAGGCGGAGCAGATTTGCGTTCCGTACAACAAATGCTGGGTCATGCCGATATTTCGACGACTCAGATTTATAACGGTATAGCCCGTAAGAATATGAAGGAAGTATATGAGAGCCACCATCCTAGAGCTCGATAATTCTGCTTTAAAGATGCTTTTTGTGAGTAAGATGGTTATGATGGAATCATACTGAAAGGATAGACTGGGGAATGATCCGCAGGTTATCTTTTAGCAGAAACGGATACCTGATAAGCGGTACATTGTATCGCTAGCTTCGGAAGCGTATGTCTTCTGGAAGACGGTACAGCCGTTTCTTCTTGTTGGTACGAAAGAATATCTACATTAAAAAAGGAGTGAAGACAACAATGTCCTCATTTAAACGAATTGGTTTTATTGTTCTAGATAGTGTTGGTATCGGTGAAGCGCCAGATGCTGCGAATTTCGGTGATGCTGGGTCTCACACGCTTGGTCATATATTGGATCGTGTTCCTGGTTTGAAGCTTCCTAATCTCCAGAAGCTCGGGTTAGCTAATATTGCTCCGCTGCCACCGCTAGAGCCTGTAGCTTCACCAACAGGTTACTACGGAAAAATGCAGGAAGTATCTGTAGGCAAGGATACGATGACCGGACACTGGGAGCTAATGGGGCTGAAGATTGAGGTTCCTTTCAATACGTATCCTGACGGTTTTCCAGCAGAATTGATTGAGAAGTTCGAAGCGGCAACTGGTCGTAAGGTAATCGGGAATAAACCGGCTTCCGGAACGGAGATTCTTGTTGAATACGGCGAAGAGCAAATGAAAACCGGTGCTTGGATTGTCTATACCTCTGCGGACAGCGTATTCCAGCTTGCTGCACATGAAGATATCATTCCACTCGAAGAGCTGTACAGCGCTTGTAAAATAGCCCGTGAGCTGACGATGGCTCCAGAATTCTCGGTTGGTCGCGTGATTGCTCGTCCATATGTTGGCGAACCAGGGAAATTCGTTCGGACGCCAAACCGGCATGACTATGCTGTGAAGCCGCCAGAACCAACGGTAATGAACGCGCTGACTGATATCGGTAAGGATGTTATCGCGGTTGGTAAGATCAACGATATCTTTACAGGAGAAGGAGTTACGGCTTCTTATCCAACGAAGAGCAATGAACATGGAATCGAAGTTACTATTGAGCAGCTTCGTCAACCGTTTGACGGTTTCCTGTTTACGAATCTGGTGGATTTTGATTCTTTGTATGGACATCGTCGTGACCCAGAAGGATACGGTCGTGCACTGGAAGTGTTCGATCAGGCCCTGCCTGAAATTCTATCTAAGCTCGGTGAAGATGATCTATTGATTATTTCTGCAGACCATGGTAACGATCCGATCCATAGTGGAACTGACCATACCCGTGAATATGTACCGCTCTTAATCTATAGCCCGCGGTTTAAACATCCAGAAAGTTTGGGCATTCGTGAAACCTTCTCTGATGTAGCTGCAACCATTGCTGATAACTTTGGTGCGAAGGCGCCGCAGTATGGGACAAGCTTTTTAGCGAAACTGCAATAAAAGGGTTGTGGGTTGCTCCACAACATCAATGAAGGAGGATCATCCATGAGCGCATTAACTCAAAAAGAAATTCAAGAAGCAGCCATTTATATAAAAGACAAATGTCCGGTGGCTCCGGAAATTGGATTGATCCTTGGTTCAGGCCTCGGTGTGCTTGCAGACCTTATTACTGATGGAGTAAGCATTCCATATGATGAGATTCCTCACTTTCCTGTTTCTACTGTAGAAGGACATGAGGGCGAGCTATTAATTGGTATGATCGAAGGCCGCCGAGTCGTGATGATGAAGGGCCGCTTTCATATGTATGAGGGTTATGGACCGGAGGTAACGGCATTCCCTGTACGAGTTATGAAAGAGCTTGGTATAGCCAGTTTACTAGTAACGAATGCAGCTGGTGGAGTGAACACTGATTTCACGCCGGGTGATCTTATGCTTCTTACGGATCATCTTAATATGACTGGAAGGAATCCTTTAATAGGACCTAATGATCCTGCACTTGGTGTGCGCTTCCCGGATATGTCGACCGCCTACAGTCGCCGCCTGATCCAGGTAGCGAAGGAAACGGCAGCTCAGCAGAATTTCGAGTTCAAAGAAGGCGTATATGCAGGTCTATTGGGACCTTGCTACGAAACGCCTGCTGAAATCGTAATGCTTCGTACGCTAGGTGCCGATGCTGTGGGCATGTCTACTGTATCGGAGACCATTGTTGCTCGTCATGCAGGTATCGAGGTATTGGGCATCTCCTGTATTACTAACATGGCCGCGGGAATCCTGGATCAACCTCTCAATCATGAAGAGGTGATGGAAACTGCAGAACGTGTGCGTGAACGTTTCTTGAAACTGGTCTTAGGCTTTATTCCGAAAATGTAATTTCGGGCACTGCATTTTGAATTACTGGGAGGTCATCTTTATGACACAAGTGATTAAATTTAAGCCATTGACGCATGAACAGGTAGTTAATGTAACTAAACCAAAATATATCGGATTTGCTCGCGCAAATGTCCGTGAAATGCAGGTGTAAAATGAGAGCTGTCGACATTATTCAGAAAAAAAGAGACGGTGGAGAGCTGAGCCGTGAGGAAATATCCTTTCTAATTCAAGGCTATAGTAAAGGTGAAGTTCCTGATTATCAACTTTCCGCTTGGGCTATGGCGGTTTATTTTCAAGGTATGAACGCACGGGAGACCGGCGATCTAACGATGGAAATGGCGATGTCTGGTGATCAAGTGGATCTGAGCCCAATCGCAGGCATTAAGGTTGATAAGCACTCCACAGGTGGAGTGGGAGATAAAACCACCGTGGTGCTTGCACCGTTGGTAGCCTCTGCTGGAGTACCGGTAGCGAAGATGTCCGGCCGCGGACTTGGGCATACAGGAGGTACACTTGATAAGCTGGAGTCGATCACTGGCTTTTCTATAGAGATGGATCGCGAGCGTTTCTTTGATCAAGTAGGGGAGATCGGAGCTGCCGTGATCGGCCAGTCGGGCAACATTACACCCGCTGACAAAAAGTTGTATGCCCTTCGGGATGTAACAGCAACTGTTGAATCCATCCCTCTTATTGCAAGCTCAGTGATGAGTAAGAAGATTGCAGCGGGTGCAGACGCCATTGTACTGGATGTCAAAACCGGCAGCGGCGCTTTTATGAAGACGCTTGATGATTCTATTGCGCTTGCCCAGGCTATGGTGGATATCGGCACCCATTTGGGTCGTAATACCGTTGCGATCATCAGTGATATGGATCAGCCACTGGGTTACGGGATCGGAAATGCGCTGGAAATTAAGGAAGGAATCGAGACCTTGAAGGGTCACGGTCCTAAAGATTTGCAGGAAGTCTGCCTTATTCTGGGCAGTCAGATGCTTGTTCTTGGCGGTAAAGCCAAGGATGAAGCGGAGGCTCGTTCGATTCTGATGACACATATTGAAGATGGCACAGCGCTGGAGAAATTCAAACAGATCGTGAGTGCGCAAGGCGGAGATGTTTCGCAAATCGATGATCCGGAGAAACTCCCTGCTGCTAAACGATTCATTGAAGTGAAAGCGAAGACTAAGGGTTACATTGAGGGGATTCAAGCAGAAGAAATCGGCATTGCTGCTATGCTGCTTGGTGCAGGACGTGAAACCAAGGAATCTGTAATAGATTTGGCTGTAGGTATTCAACTCTCTAAAAAAGTTGGAGATGCTGTAGAGATTGGGGATACACTTGCAGTATTGCATATCAATGATGCAAGTGATAAGAAAGTAGAGGAAGCTGAGGGCAAGGTGCTGGAAGCTTACCGTATTACTTCTGAATCGGTTCCACCATTGCCACTGGTATTCGCGCTTGTTACGAAGGATGGAGTAACACGGTACTAGCCAAGGAAATGTAATTATTTTCATGACAAAGACCTGAAATAGAGAGTAAAATAGCGAGCCTCCGTTAATAGGAGGCTCGCTGTTTTACGTTTTTGACGGAGCAGCTACAAATGCTTATCGATAAGATTGAAAATCTGAGAAGCCCCGCTGCTTGTATTACATAATACGACCACAGTCTCTCCACTAGCCGGATAGAAAGCCGATCGGAAGGAAACACCGGGATCGTAGCCCATAATGTGAAACTTGAACACTTTTTCTTCTCGGAGGGTGATCCATACACCATAACCATAATAGCCTTCACCATCCACATGTATGTGGGGAGTAAGCAACAATGAAGTGAGTACTGGACTCAAAAGGGTATGGTTCATTAGCCCGCTCCAGAATAACTGCATGTCGGGAGCGGTTACGAAAGCTCCACCGTCAGCGCCTCCTTTTACCGGGATTGAATAGATATTGCTTCTCCAGCGACCGTTCTCTTCCTCTATGTATCCTAGTGCACAGTTGGCTGGTAAGGCATCTAACGTAAAATAACCGGATTGCTCCATTCCGCAAGGCTTAAAGATGTGAAGCTCCACATAATCGGAAAAGGACATTCCACTCAATTCCTCCACCAGAAGACCTAGCACAATATATCCGGCATTGTTGTAGTGGAAACGTTCACCAGGGGTCCACATCATGGGGAGGTTTCGAAACATCGGTACAAATTCTTCCAGCTGCCGTAAAGTGTACATAGGTTGTGTCTTCCACAGATCTTCGAAGTCATCCATGATTGTTTCATCAAAATAATCAGGAATCCCAGAGCTATGCGTAAGCAACTGATGTATGGTGATTTCAGAACTAAAGAGAGGGAACTCTACCTTCTTCAGATAGTCTGATAATCTGCTTTCGAAAGAAATCAATCCCCTTTCGACCAGTTGACAGACGGCAATTGCTGTGAATATTTTACACCCGGAAGCGATCCCGAACCGAGTATGAATATTGTTTTCGCGCTTATCCGACTTATTGGCATAACCGTGACAGCTGCTGGCGATTTCTTTATCATATTGTTTTGCTAGTACTATGCCTGAGAAATCGTTCTGTTTTGCTTCTGTCTCAATATAAGTTTCAAGTGGGTTCATTCGTATATTCACTCCTCTGTAAGACAGTATAGGTTCTTAGTTAGCATTCGTGATAGTCTACGATTTACCTTTAAAATTCCTAAAATGAGAGCTAAAAAAATGGAAATACTTTAAATTTGAAATATTATTTAATCTCCCCTATAATAAAAATGCTCTGCAACTGCTGCTGGGCTTTTTTTAATTGATGACATCCTTAATTCTTGAGATAAATAATTGTTGTTATTTCCTTAAAAATGGAATAATTTTCACCCTTTCTGACGAAACTGGAACACAGTACCTGTGATATGAAGGTTAACGTTCAGGAGGGGAACCATTGTGAGAAAAATGCGTTTTGCTGTGCTTGTGCTCTGTATCGCTGTATCGGTTCTAGGACCTATGTCAGGCGCTTATGCAGAAGAAAAAACCAAGGACTCTGGCAGTAATGCTGCCGCTGTAGACCTCGCACCGGGAGCACGTTCTGCTATTTTGATGGACGCTGGTACCGGAACTGTTATTTATGAGAAGAACAGCCATGATAAGCTGCCTCCCGCAAGTATTACGAAGATTATGACAATGTTACTAACGGTGGAAGCGCTGGATGAAGGAAGGCTGCAGCTGACTGATAAGGTGCGAACAAGTGAATATGCGGCTTCTATGGGCGGATCGCAGATTTTTCTGGAGCCTGGTGAAGAAATGTCGGTAGACGATATGCTCAAAGGTATCGCTATGGCTTCTGGTAATGATGCTTCTGTGGCGATGGCGGAGAAAATTGCTGGTTCAGAGAGTGCGTTTGTCGATCTGATGAATAAACGTGCAGAGGAACTGGGTCTAAAAGATACCCATTTTGCCAACTGCAACGGTCTTCCAGCCGCCAATCACTATTCCTCAGCTTACGATATTGCGGTCATCAGTCGTGAGCTTTTGAAGCATGATCAAATTATCAAATATACCGGTTCCTATCAGGATTACTTACGTAAGGATTCAACCAAACCGTTCTGGTTGGTGAACACGAACAAGCTAGTGCGTTTCTACACTGGTGCTGATGGTTTGAAGACTGGTTATACTGCTGAGGCAAAATTCTGTCTGTCCGCTACTGCAGCAAGAGATGGTCTACGTGCTGTCGCTGTTGTGCTAGGCGAGCCGAACACAAAGACACGCAATAGCGAAGTGTCAGGCATGTTCGATTACCTGTTCTCGCAATATAAAGTACACACGATCCACAAAGAAGGGGATGCCATCGGCACCCTAAAGATTGAAAAGGGCGTAAAATCCGAGCTGCCGATAACGGCCAAAGAGACGTACAGTGTTCTTTTGAAAAAAGGTGTGACTCAAGAAGGCATCCGCCACGAACTAGTATTGCCGGAAAGCGTGAAGGCTCCAGTAGCTGAAGGTCAATCTGTGGGCAAGCTAGTGGTCTACCAAGGAACCCAAGTGATTAAGGAATATGAATTAAAAGCAGGGGAAGCTGTGCCGAAAGCAGGCTGGTGGAAGCTCTTTAAGCGCACAACAGGCTCGATGTTCGGCGTAGATTAAAAACAGTTTTTTTGTAGATTACCCCCATGTACTCTGTAGATTCATAGGGGTTTTCTTCTAGTTTTGTCGTGAGGCAGGATTCCTGATTTGCCGCGTAGAAAACCTTGTCCTTGAAGGGAATAGGTACTGTCTTTCAAGGTCAGTTTTCAAAGCAACGAAGAGGAGAGTGGCAAGCATGAATTCTCATGTGGAGATGGAGCATCACAGGGGTGTGTTGATTGTCCGTTTATCAGGGGAGTTGGATCATCACGCAGCCGATTTTGTAAGAATGGATATGGATGAAGCGATTATGCGTGGTCAGGTATCGCATTTGGTTCTTAGTCTTAAGCATCTGCAGTTTATGGACAGTTCAGGCCTAGGCGTGATTCTGGGAAGGTATAAACTGATCCACAGTAAAGGTGGAAAAATGGTTGTGTGTGATGCTACGGCACCTGTGAAGCGGCTGCTGGAAATGTCAGGCCTGTTCAAAATCATGCCCCTATATGACGACGAGAGTACTGCACTCTCGGATTTGGAGGTTGCGTTATGACAAATAGTAAGGCTGGTAACTTCATGAACGTGCAGTTCGCTGCACGCTCGGAGAACGAATCGTTCGCGCGTGTAGTCGTAGCAGCGTTCGTTTCCCGGCTTGATCCTACGATGGACGAGCTGAATGATCTGAAGACAGTCGTGTCGGAAGCGGTCACCAACTGTATTATTCATGGGTATGATAGTGATCCGGAAGGTATTGTGACCATTTCGGCATCGCTGGACAACGAAACGGTACATCTAACCATTGAGGATCAAGGACGGGGCATTGAGGATTTGGAGCTGGCGCAACAGCCGCTGTATACCTCTAAGCCAGAGCTGGAGCGGTCGGGCATGGGCTTTACTATTATGGAGAATTTCATGGATGAATTTGAAGTCACTAGTGAACCGGGACACGGTACTTCTATCTCAATGAAGAAAACCATCGTCTCGAAAAAAGCTTTATACAATTAGGGGTTGGAGCCATGGATGCAGAGTCAAAAAAAGCTCCGCCGACCTATTTGGACGATGCGGAGGTCAAACGTCTTATCGCGCTCAGTCAGGCCGGAGATAGTCTTGCCCGCGACACGCTTGTAAGCTGTAATATCCGACTGGTCTGGTCGGTAGTACAGCGGTTTATGAACCGCGGGTATGAGCCTGACGATTTGTTCCAGATCGGTTGCATTGGACTCCTGAAGTCCGTTGATAAATTTGACCTCAGCTATGAGGTCAAGTTCTCCACTTATGCGGTGCCGATGATTATCGGTGAAATTCAGCGTTTCCTTCGTGACGATGGCACCTTGAAGGTCAGTCGTTCCCTTAAGGAAATGGCTAATAAAGTTCGTAAGATGAAGGACGAAATGTCTAAAACGCTTGATCGTCTGCCTACGATTGGTGAAGTTGCGGAAGCGCTAGGGGTTACACCCGAAGAAGTGGTATTCGCTCAAGAAGCCAATAAACCACCGACCTCTATCCATGAGACGGTGTTTGAGAATGATGGAGATCCGATCACGCTGATTGATCAAATCGCTGACGAATCACAGGAGCGTTGGTTCGATAAGCTGGCATTAAATGAAGCTATTGGAGGCCTTAGTGAACGTGAACGTCTGATTGTCTATCTTCGCTACTATCGTGATCAAACGCAGTCGGAGGTCGCCAGTCGTCTAGGGATCTCTCAAGTGCAGGTATCCCGGCTGGAGAAGAAAATATTGCAGAATATCCGTGAGCAGATTGCTCAGTAGGATAAAGTTATTCATGTAATGACGCTTGTAAAATAGCGAATTAGAACAAAAAGCCGCCCCGAAAAGGGGGGGCTTTTTATGTGGAGGTGATCTCAATATGCATTCACTCGGCGACGAGAATGTGATCACATGGTCTATGGATATGGAAGGAAATCTACTGACGATGTCGAGAATTTTAGAGGAATGGGTTGGTTGTACAAGTAAGACTAAACAGCACAGCTCTAGTTTTTTACGGGAACTTGTGAATGTAGTGGATCGTGATCGATATGATGCCTACATGGAAAGATTAAATGCTGGTCATATCAGTAGTCTTGAGTATCGGATGCAACTACCTACTGAAGGACTGAAGTGGGTTCAAAATATCGGCACGCCTATCCTAAATAAGGAGAACAAGGTCTGCCGAATTGATGGGGTTATGCTGGACATTACTGAACAAAAAATGGCACAAATTCAATTAGAAAGCACATTTTCTTTGTATCAACAGATGTTCTCTAATCTAGATGTGGCGGTTTGGTCTTACGATTACGTATCTAAGAAAGTGTTATTTATATCGGATGCCATTATCAATATCACCGGTTATTCCGTTGAGCAGGCAAAAGAGGATGATTTTTGGCTTCGTATTGCTTATAAGGAAGAAAACCCCTTGATTCAAGAGATCATATCATCAGTTGGTCAAGGGATTCCACAACTTAGTGAATATCGAATCATCCACGCAAGTGGTGAGCCTCGATGGTTACAGGTCAGAATCATACCCAGTCTGGATGAATCCCAAGCGGTAGTTCGGCTTGATGGGATCTTGGCAGATATTACTGAAAGAAAGTTAATGAAGGAGGCTTTACTCAAAAGTGAACAGCGCTATAAATCCTTATTTGACTATAACTCAGACGTCGTATGTGAGGTGAATCTGCAAGGTAATATTTTGGCAATCAATTCTACGGCACAGCAAATTACTGGAGAAGCTTTAAGTATGGTCGGAGAGAATTTGTCCATCATGAATCTATTTGGAGCAGAGAATATGCCGAGGATGTTGGATTATTTCGGAAGAACAGTACGGGGATCTGCTCAGCACTATGTTGTGGCCTCTTCCCGTAAGGATGGATCAGTGAGCCATTGGTCTATGAAAAATATCCCGGTTTATGTGAATAGTCGTATAGTTGGGGCTTTTGTAGTTGCTAGAGATATAACATCAGCAGTAGAAGTAGAACTCAAGTTAGCACAGCGTGAAGCAGAGTATAGACTTATTATTAATAACATGAAGGATATGATGGGGGTTTTGGATCAAAAAGGTAATTTCATTGTAGCCTCGCCTTCCTGCGAAACCCTAATCGGTATTCCTGTAGGTTTAATCAAGGACACTACCATCCTAGAGTATATCGATCCAGATGAGCAAGAAAGCTTGCGTGAACAGATATCAAATATTTTTCGGACAAAAGCAAGCAAGATGTTTTACAATCGTTTTATTCACACAAAAGGTTATATCTTAAATTTAGAATGTCTTGCTACTCCTGTTCTAGGTGAGGATGGAGAAGTAATGAGTATCGTAATTGTAGCAAGAGACATTACTAAGAGAGTCCAGATGGAAAATGAATTAAGGGAAAGCGAGGAGTTCAATCAGCAGCTGATCAAGATGTCGCCTGAAGCGGTTGTTCTGCATAGCGATTATAAGTTTGTTTATGTAAATTTCTCTTGTCTTGGATTATTTGGAGTTAGCGATGAGAGTCAATTGATCGGTAAAAATATTTTCATTTGGGCGCACCCGGAGTATCTGCGGCTGTCGAAAGAACGCATGCGAGAGATCTATAAAGAACCCTATAAGATCTTAGCTCCTATTGAACAAAAGGTCGTACGTTCAGATGGAACGATTATCGATGTAGAGGTAACAGCTAGCTCCATTTTGTACAAAGGAAAAGTCGCATGTATCTCTATATTTAGGGATATTAGTGATCGAAAAAAAGCAGATGAGGACAGAGAACATACAGAGCAGATTATTCGAGAGAGTGAGGAACGGTATTTTCGCCTGCAAATGAGTCTCGATCAGTTCTCCCAAGATCTTTTTGGTGTGATGAAGATTAGTCATATGGAGCAGCGGTTACTTAGAGAAGTCAGAGAAACTCTGCAGATATCAAATATAAAATTTATCGCAGTTGAATCTAACCATGATAAATTATGTGAAATTATCGAGACTGAGCAAGGGTATTCACTCAAGATCGGGGAGTCCCGAGGAAAAAGCTACTTGCTATCGATTAACGAGAAGACGCTTTTACTAGAAATCGGCTCTATTCGAGTGTGGCTTGAGACGATTACCCGTTATGTCAGTGTTCTCTTTGATCATTTTTTGCTTATCGAAGATTTAACGAAGGATCTTGAGCTAGCAGCTTCCAAGCAAGTGGCTCCTACATGGCTTCTCCGATTTATGTTTAATTTGTCCGAGAATGAGCGAAAAAGACTTGCTCAGGACTTACACGACTCAGCGCTTCAAGAACAGATTATCTGGTATCGTAAGCTGGATTTTCTTTTAGGTGAAAGGTCCATTAATGGGGAACTTAGAGAACAACTAGAACAGATCTCAGAAGGTTTACTTGATGTTATTTATCAACTGCGGATTATTTGTAACGAGCTCCGACCTCCTGCATTAATCAATGAAGGTCTTATCTCCTCGCTGGAGACGTTGTTTGAATTTACGCAGCTACGTACCAACTATCAGATTTATTTCGAGTCTGAAGGGTTCACGCATAAGTTAGATGATGAAGTGCTTATAGGTCTGTACCGTATTGTGCAAGAGCTTTTAGCTAATGCAGCAAAGCACTCTTTTGCGACGGAAGTCCACATCACCTTAGCTAGTGAAGACAATCATATTCATTTGGATTATAAAGATAACGGAATCGGAATGAATTTATTTGGTGAGGATTCACTTACAAGTATGGGGATTTATGGGATGAAGGAAAGGGTTCGAAGTATGGATGGGTCAATAGTATTCCGATCGCCAGATAAAAAGGGATTAGCGGTCAATATATCTATACCTGCAGATTAATCATGCGGCATAACAATTGGATAGAGGGGTAGTCATAGGCATGATTCAAATATTGTTAGTGGATGATCATCCATCTGTGATGGAAGGGACTAAAATGATATTAGAGCAAGAGGGAGACATGAAGGTTACTCTAGCTAATTCAGCGAATGAAGTGCTTGAAATGGTGAGTAGTCATTCCTTTGACGTAATGTTATTTGATCTTCATATCGCGGATGTGAATGGGATTGATTTGGCGAAGCAAGTATTAACAATGAACGCGGATGCGATTATCTTAATCTACACCGGATATGAATTTACTAACAAATTTAACCTGATGATCGAATCGGGGATCTTTGGGTTTATCTCAAAAACAACCAATAGAGAGCAGTTGATTACAGCGGTACGATGTGCATTAAGAGGGGAAGTTATTCTGCCGCGGACCTTAGTCAAGCAGTTAAGAAAAGTACCACCTAAAGGATTAGAAATCAATGATGAACAAGCAACCTCCATGATTAGCAAAAGGGAACATGAAATGCTGACGGAAATCGCAAAAGGAAAAAGTAATAAGGAAATAGCGGAGATTGTGCTTATGAGTCAGCGGTCACTAGAATATAGTTTAACGAATTTGTTCCAAAAGCTAAATGTGAAATCTAGAATTGAAGCGGCTATAAAAGCTAAACGGCTCGGAATATTGAAGGAATCAGATTTTACTAATTCATTGTGAAAATAAGTAACAACCCTATAGATTGAAATCCCGATCACTAGATAGTGAGGCGGGATTTTTTGTTTTGCGCGTCATTGCGGAGGTACGCAATAATTTTGCGTGATCACGCCGTTTTTTTTCGGTTACCATATTCTGCTTACCGTTTATGATGAAATAGTTCCTAAGAATTACTAAAAATTGACTAACGTAATGAGGTGCAGAAGGATGAAATGGTTTTATAATTTGAGAACAGCAGTGAAGCTAATCTCAGCATTTGTGTTGGTATCAGTCATTTTATGCTTTGTAGGATTCTATGGAATAAGTAATTTGAGTAAGATGGATGAGTCCATCGAGGATATGTATAAAAATCGCTTAACACCGATTGCCTATCTCGGTGAAGCGAATGAACTTTTTTTAACGAATAGAATAAACATCCGGGATATAAATACGATGGCCCAAACCGAGGTGAAGAAAAAAGAATATCGGGATAAATTACATAAGAATGTCCAAAGCATTGAAGACATCATGAGTAAATATAGTAAGACAAGATTGAGAGAAGAAGAATTAGAGAAAATGAAGGATTATCCTGAGATCTGGCAACGCTATACCACCAGCGTGGATCATGCAATTGAATTGGATAAGAAGATCATTAGTAATGAAGAATATACGAATTATTTACTAACAGGAGATTTACAGCTGGCCACTACGGAGATGACGGATTTCTTGCAAGGTTTAATCGACATCAATATGAAGCAGGCACAGGAATCCAGTGATAACGCCAATGAATTATATCAATCCTCTCGGTTGATTACCTTTAGTGTTACTATCATTGCACTTTTAATCAGCGTGGGTTTTGGCTATCTAATCTCGCAAATTATAGCACGGCCTCTTAATCAAGTGATGCGCCTGCTAGGTAAAGTAGCCAATGGAGACTTAAGCGAAACTTCGAATCTAAATTCTAAGGATGAGATCGGAAAACTTGCGAATTCTGTGAATGAAATGGTTCTGAACTTAAGACATACTGTGGGGGGGATTTTATCCTCTGCGGAAAGTGTCTCGGCGGCAGCACAGCAAATATCAGCAAGTACTGAGGAAGTAGCTAGCGGCAGTATGAGTCAAGCCACTGCAGCGCAAACGATGAATGAGTTGTTCCGAGAATTGTCTGAAGCGATTAATTCAGTAGCTCAGAGTGCAGAGCAAGCCTCAGAACTGTCAGATCATACGATGCGTATTGCTCAGGATGGAGGTGCGGTGGTTACTGACTCCATTCAAGGGATGACGTTACTTAACAACCAAATGTCTAGACTAGAAGAAGGCTCAGATAAAATTGGCGAGATCATTGCGGTCATTGATGATATTGCAAAACAGACAAATCTGCTGGCTCTTAACGCAGCTATTGAAGCGGCTCGTGCAGGTGAACAGGGCCGAGGTTTTGCTGTTGTAGCGAATGAAGTAAGAAAGCTAGCAGAGCGGAGCAGTGAGGCTACTAAGCAAGTCACGGACATAATTAAAGAAATGCAAAAAAATACACACCAAAGTGTGAATGCGGTAGTCGAAGGCGTAGCTTTTTCACAAAAAAATGGGGAAGCCTTTGATCATATTCTCTCTATGGTGAACGATACCGCTCATAAAGTAACAGAAATCGCTGCTGCCAGTGAAGAACAGGCCGCCCAGTCATCAGAGGTGTTGTACTCGATCGAGAGCATATCGGCAGCAACGGAAGAAATGGCGGCAAGCAGTAGTGAAACGGCAACGACGGCTAATGCATTAGCACAGCTTGCGGAGGAACTAAATGCACTCGTATCTATTTTTAAAGTTAAATAAACAGTGTCATGGGGATCATCATTGATAGGAGAGGAGAAGTAGTGCAAAAGTTAAAGGTGCTCGTTGTAGCTACTTCAGTAATGATGCGTAAACAGATCTCGAACCTTATTGCGGAGGATTCAATTATCGAGGTCATTGGAGCAGCTCGAAATGCATCCGAAGCGGTTAACATGGTTCAAGAACTCAGGCCTGATGTCGTGACGATTGATATAGAAGTGCCGGAATTGAATAGTTTAGTAGCGCTCTCTAGTATTATGTCACAACGTCCAACCCCTATCCTTATCCTAAGCTCGGGGTCAAAGGATGGAATAACAGCAACCATCACAGGTCTACAGAACGGAGCAGTGGACTTTATATCCAAGCCCACTCAAATCCATGGACCTGATTTATCCCAAATAAAAGACGAGCTAATATTCAAAATTAAACAAGCTGCTCAAATTCCTTTGAGAACCCTTATCCTTAACAATATTACTGTTTCGAAAGTGATGACAGGACTACAGGCAGAAGACAATTCTAAGAACGGATATACGGATGAATTCGATCAAATCGTAGCCATAGGATGTGGAGTTGGTGGTCCGAAGGCGCTTGAAATCGTAATTAGCTCGCTCCCGGCAAACTTCCCATATCCTTTATTAATCGTTCAGCATATGCCACCCAAGTATACGAAAGTATTAGCAGAACGATTGAATCGATTCTCAAGTGTACGGGTGGTTGAGGCGAAAGATGATCAATTGGTACTTGGAGGAACGGCATATATAGCACCTGGTAATTGTCATATGACTGTAGTTCAGCAAGGGCAAGTATGTAGAATCAAACTTCACAAGAAAGCTCCATTGAACGGATACCGTCCATCCATTGATGTATTGTTCGAATCGATTTCTGGACTGAAAAGCTTGAAGCAGCATTTGATTCTAATGACGGGAAGGGGAAACGATGGCGCAAGAGGCATGCTGAATGCCAAACAAGCTGGCGCCCAATCTACCCTTGTAGAGTCGCAAGAGACTTCGATTGTAAATGAAATGCCTGAAGCGGCGGTTGAGCTCAAGTGCGTGGATTATGAAGTTCCTTCATTTTTGTTAGCCTCAAAGATTATGGAGGTTACGGGGATGTTGGACGAACAAATTTGATGAATAAATTATTACCATAGGCGTTGGTAGGAGGAAAATCCACCAACGCTTTTTTATGTAAACCTAGGGTTTCATCCCAAGTGGGGATAAAAATCCTATAGATTTATTCCATGTTGACACCTGCAAATGATAACGATTATCATTTGAGTTGTGAATGGCTTTATTTGTATTGGCGAAGAAGGAGAGGCTTTCGATGGCTTTAAAAATATTGAATTTGGAGATTCATGATCTTTTTGAACAATTTACAGAGCGGATAGAAGGGCATGTTGAGCACAACCAGTGGGAACAACGTCTTACCATACCCTCGCATATCGGTCAGGGAAGCATTACTCGTACGCGAATTCGTCCAGGTATGGAGATCATGTATACGGATATAACTTACGAACAAGATATGAAGCTCTACATTCAGGAAGCTTGTCCGTTGTTCGAACTAAGTTATAACGTGAGTGGAGAAATCTATTGCGAATGGAACGGCAAGGAAAGTCATACGGAGAAACAAACAGGCAATGTTCTTTTTTTAGAGGATGTTCAGGTGTATGAAGAGAAAAAAGCTGGGGTCTCCAATCAATTGTTAGAAATACGGCTAGCTCCTAGCGAACTGCTGTATTATGCCGGAGATCTAGCGGAGAAACAACAGATGGAGACCTGGCTTAAACATCATCGTGGAAATATTGACCGTTATCCTGACACTGCGGCGATTCGAAAATGTGTCTTTGAAATGATCCATTGTACATATCATGGAACATTGAGACGATTATATATGGAGAGCAAAGCGCTTGAATTTATCGCTTTATTTGGGGAGTCCGATGGTTACGGCTCTATGAGCGGGAGTATGACGTTCCGGCCTGATGATATTATAAATCTAAAGCGGGTACATGAGTTGGTGCAAATCCATTTCGAACAACCGCTGTCCATACGTGAGTTAGCCAAGCGGGTAGGCATCAATGAATTCAAGCTAAAAAAGGGTTTCCGTGAGTTATTTGGCATGACGATCTTCGAGCTTGTTCGTATAAAGCGGATGGAGAAGGCGCTTTGGTACATGGAGGTAGAAGGTTTGAATATAGGAAAAACAGCCGTTTCGGTCGGATATAGTAATGTCAGCAATTTCACGACAACCTTCCGTAAGCACTATGGCTGCAATCCAAGCGAGTACTTAAAACGTATCGAACAACAGACTTTGGAGCGAAATAGGATCTAGAAGGATTTGTACTTATAGATGGCTTCAAGCAGTAGAACATAGGGTTCGGAATCGAACACTATATTCTGCCTGCTTGAGTTTTTTTTGTGTTTGCTCCCTTATCAAGGAGTAAACCTCCCTTAACAGGTAGAGAAAAAGACTATTCTAATTGATAATCATTATCATAGATTTCATAAAGAGGTGGTAATACAATGCAAGGAGTTGATTCGCGACGTTGGTATGCGCTATGGGTTATTCTACTTCCAACTTTACTCATTTCATTGAATACTTATATGATTCAAGTCGCCCTTCCATTAATGCAAAATCGCTTGAATGCGAGCTTCTCTGAAGCACAGCTTATCGTCACCGGATTTTCGCTAGGATTAGCTGTGGCGTTGATCATTAGTGGGAAGCTTGGGGATATATACGGCAGAAAACGAATGCTGATTATCGGAGTGAGTGGATTTACGATTATGGCAGTGTTGGGTGGTTTGACCTCAGATCCGACACTTCTGATTGTTATTCGCATCGTACAAGGTATGGCAGCTGCGCTTGTCCAGCCTCAGGTTTTGTCTATACTTCAGGTCAGCTTTCTGCAAAAGGAAAAGGGGCTTGTTTTCGGTATTTATGGTGCAATGATTGGCATTGGATTCGCTTTCGGATTTATTCTCGGAGGCACTATTGTGAATTGGAATCCGTTCGATCTCGGTTGGCGAACGGTATTTTTTTTCAATGTGCCTTTCGGACTTCTCGTCTTGCTGTTAATGCCGATTGTTCCTGAAACACGGGCCGAGCAGACGCACAGTATTAATTGGACGGGAAGTATCCTTTTGCTGATGGGTTTGTTCCTGCTAATCTATCCGTTATCAGAGGGACAAAAACAAGGGTGGCCATTGTGGATCTCAGGCTGTCTAATTATAGCTTTATTCGTGTTGTTTACTTTTGTCTGGGTTGAAAATCGGAAAGGAAAGCAGGGGAATGGTCCATTAGTCGACCTATCTATTTTCAGACATAGAACATTTAGTATAGGTCTGGCGACCGTGCTTGTCCTTTATCTAGGCATGTTCTCCTTCTTTTTTGTTTTAAGCTACTATATGCAATTTGGCTTGCACTATAATGTTCAAGATACAAGTTTGGTTTTTTTGGCTATAGGTATAGGCTTTTTTCTGACTTCCCTGATATCGTCTCGAATGGTCAGAAGATGGGGGATGAGTGTACTTAAAATAGGAGCGTTGATGATGGGATGCTCTAGTTTATTGCTTATATGGGAGCTAAATGTGGATGCGACGCATCTACTGGGGGCACGAAATATTTTAATATTATTGATATATGGCTTCGGTCTCGGAATGGCTACTACACCATTAGTCAACGTCACGCTCAGTTCAGTACCAGCAAGGATTACGGGCACAGGATCAGGTCTGATCACTACATTTATGTATTTAGCAAACTCGTTAGGGGTGGCTCTAATCGGTATTTTGTTCTCCACTTCGTTGAAACATTCTCTTTTGGAAGCAGATTTATCGGATTATGTAAGGGCGTTTTCCTTCTCACTGGCAGCTATCGGAGGACTTGCTTTTACTGGTTTTGTTTGTCTTTGTTTCTTGCGAGAGCGGAAATGATAGAGGAGGAATCAAGTTTTCTTGTTCTGTGAGCAATCTAACAACCGTTCTCTTCACTTAGTTTTATAGTATTTACAGGAATAACATAATTCCATTTAATGTTAATCCGCCAAGCTATGAAGGGGACGGTGCGAGCATGCCTATTCTAGAGGTAGAGAATCTCTCAAAAGAATATAAAGGCAAGGGCAAAATGAATGTGTTTCGGGCGCTAAACGGCATAAGCCTGAGTGTGGATAGCGGAGAGCTTGTTGCGATTATGGGGCCTTCGGGGAGTGGTAAAACGACGCTGCTAAACATCCTTAGCGGGATCGACACGGAATATAGTGGGGTAGTCCGGATTGCAGAGACTAGTATAAGCGAGATGTCTAAGAATGAGCTTGCACTGTTTCGCCGGCAGCGAATGGGGTTCGTTTTTCAAGATTACAATCTGCTGGATAGCCTGACCCTACGGGAAAATATAATGGTGCCCATGGTTTTGGATGACCAAGAGGTAGACGACATCAATACCAAGACAGATGAGACGATATTGCTATTTGATCTGGGCGAGGTGAAGGATAAATATCCGTATATGGTTTCAGGAGGACAGCAACAACGAGCGGCGATTAGCAGAGCGATTATTAATGATCCGGAGGTGATCTTTGCGGATGAGCCGACGGGGAATTTGGATTCCAAATCCTCAAGTATAGTAATGAAGACCTTCGCCAAACTGAATGCTCTGAAAGGAGCAACAATTGTGATGGTCACGCATGATCCTTTTGCGGCCAGCTATTGTAATCGCGTGCTCTTTATCAAGGATGGGAAGGCTCTATTAGAGATTACTAGGGACAATAAAGAACGGAGAGCATTTTTTGATAGGATTCTGGAGAGTCTGGCCTTCATTGGAGGGGGAGAAGATGACCTTTAGGAGAATGGCTATTCAGATGTTTAAGGCGAACCTTAGAAGGTACTTGTTATTTTTCCTATGCAGCAGCTTTACGATTATGGTCTTTTTCGCCTTTTACTCCCTGTATATAAACCCTGATTTTAATGACCCCTATCAAGTGAATGGAATGGTGTCCGGTAATTTATATGCTCCTTTTTTGGTGATGAGAGTATTTGCTGTTCTATTTATTGTATATGCGCAAATGGCCTTTTTGAAATTTAGAAAAAGCGACTTTGGGCTGTTAATGGTTCTTGGAATGACGAGCCACAATATCCGTAAAATTATTTTGTTAGAAAATAGCTTGATTGCGTTAGCTTCGATTCTCACGGGTTTAGGTGCAGGGACGGTCTTCTCCGTTCTTTTCTTCTTCATCATCTCGTTGTTTGTTAATATAGGGGGCAGTTCTTTTTCACTTACGCTGGAAAGTTATCTGTATACCATTAAATTCTTCGGGATTATTTACATAGCTGTGATTGGAATCCAATTAATATTAACGCTGAGATACAACATTGTACGCCTTTTAAAAGAATCCAGAACCGCAGAACGTAGCCTTCTTCATGGTAAAATCACAGGGATCATCGGAGTCGTACTACTTGGGATCTCCGTTTATGATATGATTACTCATTACAGTCCTGATGATGCCCGTATGATGTTAATCAATCTGGGAGTAAGTATGGTGGGTGTCTATTTGCTGCTGTCAGGACTTGGGGACTGGATGAAACTTTTTATATCGCGATCAAGCAGAGCCTATCACAAGCATTTAATGTTTAGCTCCGATTTGAACTATACCCTTGGTCGCTCCAAAATAGTGCTTTCTCTTATCACCTTCCTCGTCTTCATAACAATTTCTCTAAGCGGTATTATCTTTTATATTACCTGGGATGCTGAGAATATTCCTGTGAAAAACAACCCTTATGATATTGCCTATGCAGAAGTATTCGGGAAAAATAGCCTTCCATCTGAGACACTCAGCGAAATCACGGATCATGGTGCTACACCGCTGATTTCACACCAAACGCTTGAATACATTGATTTGTTCAATTTCAAGGTATTTTTGGATCAAAACATCAACACATTAATCGGCAGTGATTATCATGTGGAGAAAGATCACTTTCTTAATCTTGCCTTAGTTGCTCGAGGAGAAGAATGGAAGAATCAAAGACCAGAGATGCTCACCTTCGAAATGAAGCTTTCTTCCGGGAATCATACGTTGTACTCACAAGGACTTATTTTTAAAATGCTATTTAACCCTGTGCCGAATCTTATGAATGGTCTTCATGTTATTGTAAACGAAGAGGACTATATGGCGCTGAAAGCGGAAAATAAAAAAGCGATCGGTAACCTTCAGCTCCTGAATTTTAAGGATTGGAAAAAAACTGTGGATATAGATGCTAAGTTAAATGCCGCTTTAGCCAAATATAACAAAGACAATACAGAGTCCTGGTATGGCAATGAACGGCACGAAGCTCTCGTATTTTCTACGAAGTCTAGAATAAGTGACTATCTACAGTTACAGGAGTCTGGCCGATTTGGAATCTTCGTAATTTCATTTGTTGGTTTAATATTTTTCGGCGCCTCCGGGATAGTGCTGCATTTCAGTATTCAGACCGATTTAGAGCGTGAGAGGATCAAATTCAGGAAGCTGAACAAGATTGGAATTACTTCTAAGGACGTGGCTCGCATTATAGGCGGCCCCTTAAAGGTGCTGTTTTTTCTCCCGTATGCATTAGGTATTGCATTGTCTTCTTTTTATGTTGTTAGTTCTTCCAGGGTTGAAATGTCTACAGCTCTGGAGCCGATGTGGTTTTGTTTGTTGGTAGGTGGAGCGTATCTTTTATTACAAGTCCTCATTTATCGTATATACACCAAAATATACACACGCAATATGCTAGCACATATCGAACTGCTTGATGTTCCCACAACGAATAATACAAGATGTAAATTTAATTCCAATTATGATAATATTAACAAATAAAACGTAGGGGGATTCCATTTGAAAAAGATTTTTTCCAGAATTGCAGTCGCATTAATGATCTTGACCCTTGTTGCGATAGTCACTTGCTTTTATATTGGTGAATTCACCTATGCGTATGGATTAATTTTGGTGCTGTTTTTCGTATTTGCTGGGATGGGGCAGCTCTATAAGCTTAAAAATGATGAGTATATGTACAAAAAATTAAATAACACCGATGAGTATAATGAATATACTAGATGATATAAAATTAACAGAAACTTCTTATGTATAACCAAAACACCCCACTTTAGGCGATGCCTAATAAGTGGGGTGTTTCTTTATGTGTCTATTCTTATTTCTTACCGTTGCGCTCAAGAATCATATCAACGAACAGATCGATTTGTGCGGTAATGGCAATAGGATCATAGCGATAGAAGGTATCAAAATCGTTGTAGAACAGATGGTCGTTCTTCGCAGCAGCAAGTCCGTTCCAAACGGGTGATTCCTTCAGCTCTTTCAGCTTATCACCTTTTTTATCAGGATCATAAGTAGTTAGGAACATGTAATCCGCTGCATATTCTGGCAATAGCTCCATGGATAGCTGAAGTGTTTGGTTGTCATTGCTGTTCTTAGTAGGCATTTTCAGCTTAAGTGCATTATATAGGGCTTGTCCACCACGGCCTGCATTGTTACCGAAGGTCCATAGCTCACCTTTGTCAGTCAGCTCATAAATTCCGAATGTATCATTTTCATTCACGACACCTTTAAGCTTTTCGCGGCCTTCAGCAGCCTTTTTCTCAAAGTCAGCAATGAATTGCTCAGCTTTATCAGGTGCTCCTACAATATCTCCAAACAGTTTTACGGTTTCATAGATGTTCGTAGCAGTTCCGTATGGTATATGAATGGTTGGAGCGATTTTGGATAAAGCATCATAGTTGTCGTCGTACATAACTACAATTAGATCAGGTGCAAGTTCTAATGCTTTCTCAGCGTTGACTGGAGCACCAACATCTTGTGTGTTTTTGAGCAGGTCTTTCAAGAAGGGGTTATCAAAAGTACTAGGTTCAACGCCTATGACGTTAGCTCCAACGGAGAGTAATTCCCCACCATAATAATCTGTAACGATCCGCTGAGGTCTAACTGGGATTTGAACAGTACCTTTAGTAGTTTCATAGCTGCGCATTTCGGCAGCGGAAGCATCAGGAACAGCTGTTGCCTCTGCACTCGGGGCTGTTGTTGTTTCAGTTGTCGCGCTTGGTGTATTAGATGAAGCATTGTTGTTTCCCCCGCAAGCCGTCACAAATACAGACAATAACATTACGAGTGCCAGGATGGGGAAAAGGGTCTTTCTTTTTAGCATGGTAAACCTCCCTAAGTATATGTACCAAATAATAATAATGAGAATCATTATCAATATTATTTTCAATTTGAACTGTATCAAAGCTTAGAATTTCTGTCAATGCAATAAATTAAATGGTTCCAATTAAATCTATCTATTGCCAAACCTAGGAAATGTAATTTACAATAGTCTAATGATAATGAGAATCAATTTCACAGAAATAGGGTGGCATTCATGAATCAACAGATAACTACCAGGATAGGAGCCGATAAAGGAGTAGTTAAACGAGAATTTCGTTCACGTCCTTGGGCGGCAACATTAATCTTGGTCGGCGGTCTGGCGCTATTATTATTAGGAATTGCTGTTTCCGTCTCCTTCGGTGCAGCAGATATTAAGCTGTCTGTGGTATGGTCAGCTGTGTTTCACTTTGATCCGGAGATCATGGATCATCAGATTATTAGAGAATTAAGATTACCTCGTGTACTTGGCGGGGCAATGATAGGGGCTAGCTTTGCAGTTGCTGGCGCCATTATGCAAGGGATGACGCGAAATCCATTGGCTGATTCAGGTCTGATGGGTATCAACTCAGGCGCAGGATTTGCGCTTGCACTATGTTTTGCTTTTTTTCCAAATTTATCGTTTATGTATTTGATTCTATATTCTTTCGTGGGTGCCGGCGTAGGCGCGGGCGTCGTATACGGAATTGGATCACTTGCTAAGGGAGGATTAACTCCTGCTCGTTTGGTGCTGGCCGGTGCTGCTTTTAGTGCGCTTTTGTCGGCACTGAGTGAAGGGGTAGCTTTATATTTTCACATCGGTCAAGATTTAGCTTTCTGGTATGCGGGAGGTGTGGCTGGAACGAAATGGATCCAACTCAAAATCATGTTCCCTTGGATAGGGGCCGCTTTAATTGGTGCAATGGTAATCTCTCGATCGATCACGATGCTCAGTTTAGGTGACGATGTTGCGAAAGGTCTAGGTCAGCGTACAGGGCTTGTGAAGTTAGCAGGTGCATTAATCGTATTGATTTTGGCTGGATCATCGGTTGCCGTAGTTGGTGCAGTTGGTTTCATTGGACTAATTATTCCGCATTTGACACGATTTTTTGTGGGTGTCGATTACAGATGGATTATTCCGTGTTCAGCGATCCTCGGCAGTTTACTTGCTGTATTTGCAGATTTAACTGCGCGGATGATTAATCCACCTAATGAAACGCCACTTGGCGCTATTATTGCACTGATTGGTGTACCTTTCTTCCTTTATCTTGCACGTAAAGAAAGGAGGGAGCTGTAATGATGGAAAAAACGACATTCGGTTCCTTCGAAGCCGCCAAAAACAAACGGGGCTTAATTATCATGATTTCGTTGGCTGTACTAATTGTGATTGCTTTTATTATTAGTATGAATACAGGTTACATACGTTTGACTCCTATGGAGTTGATTAATACATTGTTCGGTAAAGGAACCGACAAGCAGGAGTTAATCTTGTTTCAGTTTCGGCTGCCACGTATTGTGATTTCCGTTCTAATTGGGGCAGGTCTGGCTGTATCCGGTGCTGTGATGCAGGGCGTCTTTCGTAATGCGTTAGCGGACCCTGGTATCTTAGGGATTAATGCTGGTGCAGGAATTATGGTTATGCTGTTAATCTCTTTTTACCCTACGGCAACCGCGGCTCCGGTGTATCTGTTGCCAATGGTAGCGTTCGTCGGTGCGGGGCTTACAGCTGCCTTAATCTATGCTCTAGCTTATAAACGGCACCAAGGAATATCGCCTATGCGTCTACTGTTGACTGGTGTAGCTGTCGCAGCTGGGATGAGTGCAGCTATGATCGTGCTTACGCTAAGGCTTGATCCAGAAAAATACCAATTCGTCGCTACTTGGCTAGCAGGCAGCATTTGGGGAACAAGCTGGAAGTTTGTACTTTCACTCCTACCGTGGATTCTTATTCTGGTGCCTTATGTCATCTATAAGGCAAGGGTGATGAACGTACTGAATCTAGGGGAGCAGACCGCTGTGGGACTTGGTGCTGCAGTAACGAAGGAACAATTTCGGCTTCTTGCGGCTGCGGTAGGATTAGCAGCGGCGAGTGTCGCTGTCAGCGGTGGAATTGGCTTTGTGGGATTGGTCGGACCCCATTTGGCGAGACGGTTAGTTGGGCCGAAGCATCAACTCATGCTTCCGACTTCGGCACTGCTTGGGTCACTACTCGTTATTACAGCGGATACCATTGGACGCTGGATCCTCCAGCCGTCTGAGATTCCTACGGGTATCGTTGTAGCTGTAATTGGAGCACCATACTTTTTGTATTTGTTAGCCCGTACGAAATCTTGATGAAAGTAGGCTGATCTCTCACCAGAAGGAGCGAATTATTAACATGTTGCGTCGTTTTTTTGCTTACTATAGGCCCTATAAGGGATTGTTTATTCTTGATTTTTCTTGTGCTATTGCTGCTGCACTACTTGAACTGGTCTTTCCGTTAGCCGTTAACCGGGTAGTAGATGATCTGCTGCCAAGCGGCAATTGGAGATGGATACTCTATTCATGCCTCGGCTTGCTGGGGATATATATTGTCAGTGCCTTTATGCATTTTGTCGTCACTTACTGGGGGCATAAGCTGGGGATTAATATCGAATCGGATATGAGAAAAAAGCTTTTTGACCGAGTTCAGAAGTTATCTTTCAATTTCTTTGACAACAACAAGACCGGCCATCTAGTATCCCGGATGACAAATGATTTGATGGACATCGGTGAGATTGCCCACCACGGGCCAGAGGATCTCTTTATAGCAGTAATGACGCTGCTCGGTGTGTTTGGCATTATGCTCAGTATCAATTGGCAATTAGCTATTCTGACGTTTGTAATCGTTCCGCTTATGATTTATTTATCCATGTACTTCAGCCGGAAAATGTCTAAAGCCTTCCACATCATGTTCGCGGACATTGCTGACTATAACGCACGCGTGGAGAACAATGTAAGCGGGATCCGCGTTGTGCAAGCTTTTGCTAATGAGAATCATGAAATTTCCCGTTTTGCGGTCAATAACGAACGCTTCCGTATAACAAAGCTGATGACCTATCGAATTATGGCTTGGAATTCATCCTTTAGCTTTGTTCTCATGAAACTGGTCTCGTTATTTGTTCTCGTATGCGGAACATATTTTGTAATCCAGAAGCAAATGACCTACGGTGAATTTATTGCTTTTGTGATGTTGTCCAATGTATTTTTAGGACCATTACAACAGATTAACTCGGTCATTGAGACCTATCCCAAAGGCATTGCAGGTTTCAAACGTTATCTCGAACTGCTGGAGACGGAGCCGGATGTTGATGATGCGATTGACGCTAAGACAGTTCATGATCTTAAGGGGAATATAACCTTCCATGATGTGGCTTTCGCCTACAGCGATAAAGAGAACGTACTCCAAAATGTGAATCTGTCGATTCAAGCAGGAGAGACCGTTGCTCTGGTCGGTCCATCTGGTGCGGGTAAGACAACGCTTTGCAGTCTACTACCTCGCTTCTATGATGTAAGTGAGGGTAACATTAGCATTGATGGAATTGATATTCGTTCCATGAAGCTTGAATCTCTTCGTTCACACATCGGGATTGTACAGCAAGATGTATTTCTGTTTGACGGAACCATCCGTGAGAATATCGCTTACGGGCGGTTGGGTGCCTCCGATGAAGAAATCTGGGAGGCAGCACGGCGCGCCCAATTGGAAGAGCTGATCAAATCCCAGCCTGCTGGACTGGATACTATGATCGGGGAGCGGGGCGTTAAGCTCTCTGGAGGTCAGAAGCAGCGGCTGTCCATTGCCCGGATGTTCCTGAAGAATCCAACGATTCTCATTCTAGACGAAGCCACATCGGCGTTGGATACCGAGACGGAGTCCGCAATTCAGGAAGCACTTGCAGAGTTGTCACAAGGTCGTACGACGCTTGTTATTGCTCATCGATTGGCAACGATCAAGAATGCCGACCGTATTGTTGTTGTTGCGGAAGGTGGTATCGCTGAACAAGGCAGACATGAAGAACTGTTACAGACTACCGGAATTTACAGTCGACTACATGAGGCACAATTTGGAGCGTAAGAAGCTAAGGGCATCAATAGAATATACTTTTGGAGGGACATAATGAACAATCAACTGGAATTATACGATGTAACGATTATTGGCGGCGGACCTGCTGGGATGTATACAGCTTTTTATAGTGGAATGAGAGACCTCAAGACGAAGTTGATTGAAGCGAAGGATGAGCTCGGAGGAAGAATGCTTATTTATCCTGAAAAAATGATCTGGGACGTAGGTGGAGTAACGCCGACTCTCTGTCATCAGCTGATTGGGCAGCTCAAGGAGCAGGCGCAGACCTTTGAACCCACCATTGTGCTGGGACAGCAAATTATGAATCAAGAGAGACAAGAAGACGGGACATATATCTTAACCTCGTCTACCGGGGAACAACACTGGACACGAACCGTTATTCTGGCAATTGGTTACGGAATCCTACAAATGGCTAAGCTCGAAATCGAAGGTGCGGATCGCTATGAGGTGACGAATCTTCATTATACCGTTCAGGAGCTAGAGCCATTCCGTGGTAAAAGGGTGCTGATCTCCGGCGGAGGAGACTCTGCAGTAGACTGGGCAAATGAACTGGAGTCGATTGCAGCAAGTGTAACGATTGTGCACCGTCGTGAACAGTTTGGGGGTCATGAGAAAAATATTGTGCGGATGAAGGAATCTTCGGTCAATGTCCGCGTGCCCTATGCAGTAAGCCAATTACACAGCAGTAATGGGGAAACGATAGATCAGGTGACGATCAACCACATAGAGACAGGTGAATCAGAGCAATTTGAAGTGGATGCAGTGATCGTAAACCATGGTCTTAAGAGCGATTTTGGTCCGTTAAAAGAGTGGGGCCTTGATATGGGCGAATGGTGTGCGAACGTATCTGATAAGCTGGAGACCAATCTCCCTGGCATATTTGCAGCTGGTGACTTTGTGGATTATACAAGTAAGGTACGTTTAATTGCCGGTGCCTTCACCGATGCAGTTCTGGCGCTTAATAGTGCCAAGCTGTTCATAGATCCAACTGCGGCTAAAGTTGCTTATGTGTCTTCTCACAATGAGCGGTTCAAAGAGAAGAATAAGGCGCTTGGTGTCGTTGACGACCATTAATAGCGGTAAATTCTTAAGGAATAGGTTTGATTTTAATGTTGTGCGTATAGGGCTTCTTATCCATTTCGAGCGGAGAGAAGCCTTATGCGCCTTCTTTATATTTCAAGGTTTAATAGCCTGATGATCTGGAAGGGAGCAGGAATGAAGCTATCTAATAATAACCTGGTACACAGAATTTATATGTTAAAAGAGGCTGGGAAACGCCAATGCGGCGGTGGTCACATCAGTAATCTCCAGATGGCCCAGTCCCCACTCTTCCTGACACCAAAAGAAGCTACCGTTCTAATAACCATTGAAGGAGAGACAGTAGCTCTTAAAATAGGTGAAATTCTTTTTTTAAGTGCAGGTACGATTTATCATATTAATGCTCCATTAGAGACCGTTATCTCTGTTCTAGCAATCTCCTATGAGGTATATGGGCTAAGCAATAGCACTGAGCAAGAATTGGTTTATGGACTTTGCCGTGAATTTTTTCCGGTCAATGGGATTTTACCAGTACGTACGACGAATAAAATAACCCGCTTATTCAGCGGATTGGAAGATGTTGCTGCCAATAATTTAGAAGTACAGGCAGATAGAATTCAATCCTTGCTGTATCAGCTGCATCAACTGGTCGTAGAGGCTGACACTGAAGCAGACATTACGGATAGTTCATATTTCAGAATGCTCTCTTATATTCACCAGAACATCCAAAAGGAGATTACGCGAGAGATGATGTCTAGAATGATGGGATTTAATCCTCGCTATTTCTCAGTATGGTTCCGCAAGCAGACGGGGTGGAGCTTCACAGAATATGTAGCTCATTTAAGAGTGAATAAAGCGAAAAAATATTTGATGTCCAGCCAAGCAACAATCCAGCAAATTTCTCAAAAAGTAGGCTATTCAGATGGACTATATCTGAGCCGGAAATTCAAGCAAGTCACCGGGATGACTCCAACAGATTTCCGTTTGCGTCCCAAACCGAAGCGGATTGTAGCGTTGCAATTTTTAGGGGATTTACTTGCGCTGGGTGTGAAGCCTGTCGCGGTTGAAAAAGATGTGATGAACTACTCATTGCTTTTGCAGCCGGAACTGGCGGATGTACGATCGTTTGAATTACAGGGATGTCCGGCGGAAGCGGACTTGTCTGGACTGGAAGCTGATATAGTCATTGCACCGACCTATCTGAGCCCCCGTCAGCTTAAATGCATGGAAAAGTTGGGTCCACTAGTTACGGTGGAATGTGATGAGATGGACCGCTTAGAACAGATTCGTTTATTCGGCAGACTGCTGGGAGAAGAGGAGAAGGCAGAGGCATGGATAAGGCACTATCATTTGAAAATAGATTTGGCCAAGCAGCGCTTGTCCTCACTAATTGAATCTGGTGAAACGGTAGCGGTGTATGAGATTAGGCAAGATAACAGTATTTATATCTGGAATCATACAGCCCGAGGTGTGTACAATCTGTATCCAATGCTAGGGTTAGCTCCGCCGGACAAGGTAAGGTCAGATGTTCTGGAGCGGAATGATCATCTATGCATCTCACTGTCGGAATTGCCAATATACGCGGCTGACCATATGTTTGTGGTTGTATCAGGACGAGAGGACTGGATGTCGAGAACACGTAAACGCATTAGCAAGAGTGTGGTTTGGCGCAATCTTCCAGCATTCAGGAATGAACGCATATATTACCTCAAGCTTGAGGAATTTTGGGGCAGCGAAGGGCTTGCACTCGAACGTCAGTTGGAGATACAGACAGATTTGTTAATCGGCCATAAGTTAAGCTGACAATCGTCCATAGCCAAATTGATGTATTAGCGTGTATATATGTTTTCCCACGGAGACGTTATATTAAACATGGATCTAAATGATATTGATTATCAATATCACAATAATATAAAGTCTCAAGGGGGATTTACATTGTACAGAGTAATATCGTTAGGAAAAACAAGTATGATAGCCGTTGTACTTACGCTGGTGCTAATGTTGAGCGCATGCGGACAAGCTGCTAATCAGGGGAATGCTCCAGCTAGCACGTCTGCTGAAGTGGCTAAAAGCACTAATGATTCTGTAGTTGCCAGCACGGAGCCGGCTGCTGATGCAGAGTACTGGACATATGAAAGCGACAAAGGTCCGGTGCAGATCCCACGCAATCCACAAAGAATTGTAATTCCGGTACAAGACTTTATCGGTGATCTTCTGACGCTGGGGGTGACGCCCATTGCCGTAGCTGGGAATGACATCTTGAATCATCCATATTTCAAAGAGGCGCTTACAGGTGTAGAAGTAGTGGGTGATGACATGACGGTGTCCCTGGAGAAAATAACGAGCCTGGAACCGGATTTGATTATCACTTATCAGGAAGATACCTATGAGCAAATCTCCAAGATTGCTCCGACTGTCTTTATTCCTTGGGGTAAATACGACTATAAGGAACGATTGATTGAGATCGGGAAAATCTTGAACAAGGAGCAGCAGGCTGTAAAATGGGTGACGGATTTCAATCAGAAGCTGGAAGCGAAGAAAGCGGAATTGGCCGATCTGATCGCAGCTGACAAAAAGGTGGCAATCTTTGAAATTGCCGGTAAAGAGCTGTTTCTATACGGTTCGTCATATGGGCGTGGTGGAGAGATTATATACAACGGATTGGGGCTGCATGCACCTGATCTTGTCGAAGAGGTAGCCTTTAAGGAAGGCTGGGCTTCCCTTTCTCTCGAAACGCTGCCCGAGTATCTAGGAGAAGCTGATTATATATTCCAAGGCTTCAGTCGTGGTGTGGAGCAGGATAAGCTGGACATTCTGGACAGTGTCTTCTGGCAAAGTCTACCTGCTGTTAAGGCGGGTCATGTGTTCACCTACGATCTCAAAACTTATTATCTCTCTGATGCTTATGCGCTGGACAAGCAGCTGGATGAGATAGTCACGTTGTTGAAGTCCCTACAATAAGTTAAATTTGAAGCGTGAGATAACAACACTCACAGATAAAACGCCTTTAGATGCTTATAAGTTATCTTAGTAGGAATTTTGTACAACAATAAAGGGATGTCCGCTTAGCCGCTATGGCTTCGGACATCCCTTTTCCTCATGCATTATTTATTATTTATTAGCCAATCGGCCAGCTCTTCGGTCTGGGTTAATACCGCGATAGGGTCATAATACCAGGAACGTTCTTCTTTCCAAACATAGAGGTGTCCATTTTTGACTGCAGGAAGGTTGCCCCAAAATGAATCAGCCTTGTAATCAGCTTCTGTAAGGTTATTTGAGGTTAAGATAATATAATCTCCGGCATATTTAGTTAACGCTTCTTTAGAAATTTCCGCCCATTGCTTCTCCATAATCTCCGCTGCTACTTCTGTAGGCGGCTTGCGACCAAGCGCTTGATAGATGGGCTGTCCGCCTCGGCCAAAGTTATCGCCATAGACCCAGATGGATTTTCCACCGTCTTCCATGATGGAGAAGGTTGCATCTGCCGGGAGGGCCTTGTCCACTTTTGCTTTAGCTTCGGCTATCCGTTTGTCATAATCTGCAAGCCAATTCTTTGCTTCTTGTTCCTTTCCAAGGAGTTCTCCGAAATAGGTTAATTCTGCATGAGCATCTTTTAAATCCCCGTAAGGCACAATGATGGTAGGAGCAATTTTGCTAAGCGTTTCATAGCTTTCTGCTTGTCCCGAAATAATCAAGTCAGGATTTAGTGCGATGATTTTTTCAGGTGACATTTTACCGTACGCCCCTGTGTCTGTAACACCGGTAAGAGCCTCCTTATAATACATATTCTCTAAGGTCAAGCCTGGAGCTCCGATAGGAATGGTATCAAGAGCTATTAGACTTCCCAAGTATTCCTCAGCGACAATTCGTTTAGGATGAACAGGGATTTCAACATCACCTTTTACGGTACTTACTGTTTTGACAGTAGGAGTTTCAGCACTTTCTGCTTCTTGATTAGTTTCGGTTGGTGCTTGTGTTGCTGCTGTTGTATTACTGATACCACCTGTATTCTCCACCGTAGTATTGGAATTTCCACAAGCTGATAGGACTAGAATTAACGTCAGCATGAAGGGAAATAGAAGCCAATGATTCTGTTTCGAAGTATTCTTTTGTAGATTATGCAATTTGTTGTTCCTCCTATGGTAATTGATTATCATTCTCAATAAGAACTTTACAATCTTCTCTGGTTATTTACTATGGACGAATATGATCTTCGTTTGTGCATATTTATGATGTCATCACATGCAGCAATTCTTTAAGCTGTGCTTGAGAAGACAGCGGATCAAATCCATAGAACATGTCACCCTGGTTCAGGATGTATACCCGATTGTTACGGACTGCATCTAACTGCTTCCAATCACGAGAACGCAGAAGGCGAGAGAGGCGTTTTCTTCCCTCAGAAGATGATGGGATGCTAGTGATAATAATATAGTCTGCAGGATAGGTTCCGATTTCCTCAATAGATGACACTAGATACCCTGAATCCATTATTCCGTTCTCCATAATGATGGATGGTGGCTTGAATCCAAGATCTCCGTACAAAATCTGACACCCCCTACCGTAACTGCTACTGAAACAATAAGCTGCTCGGGAACTAAGCTCCCAAACGATAGCTGTCCCTCTTTCCGATCCTATCGAATGATTCAGTTTCTTATTGGCAGTATGGCAGAGCCCATCGTAATGACCTAACCATTCTTCTGCTCGCTGTCGCCGGTTGACTACATCAGCGATCAAGCCAAATTGCTCTCGCCAGCTCATTTGCATAAAGGGTAATTCAATGACCGGAGCAACTGGAGTCAGCATCTTATTCTCAGGAATATTGTAGCTGATAATGATATCTGGCTCTGCTAAAGCTATCGAATCAAATAGAAGGGAAGAGTTACCTTCGTTCATCGTAAGTTGTTTGGAGGCTGGCACTTGCTCTAAGCTCCGATGCCAATCCGAATAAACACCGAGTTGAGGCATAATTTCCAGTACCCGTAGGATAGCTGTGTGATTGTAGTTTAAAGCAACAATTTTTTTGTTCTTATTCTGATAGGCTGTAGGTGAAAGACCCACAAGCTGCTTGAATTTACGGCTCAGATAAGTTCCTTCTTCATAACCAACCTCATGCGCCAGTGTTGTTAGATTTGGGGAACTGGTGAGGATTCGCTGCTGTGCTCTGCGGATTCTTAACAGTGTAATATAAGCGCTGAAAGTTTGACCCATAATTTTACGAAAGGTACGTGAGAAGTGTTCAGGGCTTACCCCAGCTAACGTAGCCATCTGCTCCCGAGTAATATCTTCGTTGTAATGAGCTTCTATGTATTCAAACACATTTTCAATCCATCCTCCTGAAGTCTCCTTTTTTGCAGTCAGTTCATGATGAAGATCCACGATGAATTGGGTGAATAATTGCTGGACCTTAAACGGTTTCCGATCATCGGGTTCTATCCAAGCACTGTAAAGCTCACCAGACAATGCGATCAATTGTGTGGAGGCGTGGTGTAAGGCTGGGCTGCCATTTAGAAAATAATGCTCTTGCCTACGGTTGGGCATACTGGTGTACTCTATCCACATCCCCTGTAACTGTTGCTCATTCTCTAGCTTCAATTTTGAAGTTGCAGCAAAGATCATGATGCTTCCGGATTCGAGGCTATGAAGTTCGCCATCTATCTCAAGCTGACCTTTACCTTCCCAGACAAACATAATACAGGAATTCGTAGCTGGGATGTTATCGGTTGCGTAGTGGGAAAGACTTGTTAGGCTACTAATCTTAACAGGCATATAAAAAGGATGGGAATGATGTGGCATCCCGCCGGATTGGATGGGCATGGTAGAAATCGCTCCCTTTTCAATGATAATCGTTCTCAATTATAGTATACCAGTCTTTCTTTCTATTGACTATAATGGCTCTTATGATAGTGTTTAGAATAATCCGCTAACGAATATTTTTAGGTATGAAAGGAATGGGGATTTCATGACAACTTGGAATTTACAAGGAACCGTAAGTCACTTGTTGATATGTAATGGTAGCAGCTGCAAGAAACATAAAGGTGAAGAGGTAGCTGAAGCGATAGAAGATGAGATTGAAAAGCAAGGTGCACAGAGTCTTATACATACGACGGTAACCCGTTGTAATGGTAGATGTTCAGATTCCTGCGTCGTGATCGCATACCCTGAAGGCGTGTGGTATAAAGAGATCACACCTAAATCAGCGAAATTGCTAGTACGGAAGCATTTACAAGGCGAGAGACTTGAGGATCATCTGCTGTATACATATGATGGTCAGCTGATGGCTGCAAATGACAAGGGAGCTAAAGGGAAGAAGAAAAAATAGCTGTTCACTGATCGAAGGTTCGCAGCTAAGTGAAATCTAAGTAGAAATGATTGAAGTACCGTCAATGCGCTGGCGGTATTTTTTTGTCTTTTCAGGAAAGCAACTTCGTTTCTTTTTGTTTAGTAGAGGATTATGATTGAATGAAAGGAAGATCTAGGGGGAATAGACATGTTTAAGAGGTTTACAGTGGATGATCATGCAGAAACGGCGCAGTTGTTTACGGAATCTTTTTGTGAATTACATGAAGAAACTTTTCATACATATATGATGCTTGCGACTGAAAAATACAGTACTACGATTGCAGAATTCATGGCGTAGCAGATGCCAAAAACCCGGATTCTAAAAAAGTATATCAATCGATTGGTTTTGTGAAGGCGGGCAGAATTGCAGATATCAAATTTGACTTGCGCCCCTAACGTTGACTATGCTATTAAAAAGTGAATAAAATAACACTTCATATAAGGTGGCGCATGGGGGAGAGGGTTCGATGGAGAGGCTGCAGGTGTGGCCGGGGAAGTTTAAGAAGTTTTTTCTGAACAATAAATTTGTGGTAGCCTTACTTATTTTATTGTTAACTGGGGTAACTATCCTGGTGTTCTCAAAGATACCGTTTATTTTTACGCCTATATCTGTATTGCTGCACACGGTGGCTGCACCATTGTTACTATCCGGTATCGCTTATTATTTGCTGAATCCGTTAGTAGACCTGATGGGAAAAAGATTCAGGATGAAACGTGTGTATGCAATCATCATTCTTTATCTGTTAATTGCGGGTATTATTACGTTGATTCTGGTGATGGTGATTCCGATTCTTCGAACGCAATTATCTGGTTTGATTGACGATTTTCCAAGGTATAGTGACTTGATCCAGGAACGATTTATGAATCTGACGGGAAGCGAATTCTTTGGTCAAGTTCAAGATAGTATAGGAACCAACCTAAGTGAAATCACCAGTAAAATTACGGCTTGGGGCACTTCTTTTCTGAATAATGCGCTAACAGGTGTAGGGAGCTTCGTCGGAGCCGTTACGGAGATTGTGCTGGCGGTGGTGACGACACCGTTTATTCTATTCTACTTGCTTCGTGATGGAAAAAGATTGCCAGATTACATTTTGAAATTTGTACCTACCGCGCTGCAGCCGCAGACTCGGATGGTAATGTCGGAGATGAACGCCCAGGTATCTTCCTATATTCGAGGGCAAATTATAGTAAGCTGCTGCATTGGTGCGCTGCTCTATATTGGCTACTTGATTATTGGTCTGGAGTATTCACTTGTCCTTGCCATTGCCGCTGCTTGTACAGCAGTTGTTCCCTATTTGGGTCCGGCAATTGCTATTACACCAGCCTTAATTGTGGCCATGGTCACTTCACCATTTATGCTGCTGAAGATGATCATCGTTTGGACGGCTGTACAGCTGATTGAAGGAAAGTTTATCTCTCCGCAGATTATGGGCAAGACACTGAAGATTCATCCGATCACGATCATTTTTGTGATTATTTTTGCCGGCAAAATGTTTGGCGTTCTTGGCATTATCCTTGCAGTTCCTGGTTACGCGGTGCTCAAGGTTGTATTTACACATATTTTTCAATGGTTCCGGTTCCAGTCCGGATTGTATAAGCAGATTGAAGAGAATAAGGAATAATGTGGAAGGGTGAAATGTAATGGTAGGACCGATAGCAGTAACCTCTTACGGTAAGCTTCAAGGACGAGAGGAGGATGGCGTGAACGTTTGGCGTGGAATCCCTTTTGCCGCTCCACCAGTTGGAGAGCTTCGATTTCGTGCGCCGCAGCCACCAGAAGCTTGGAGCGGAATTAGAGATGCTTCTGAATTTGGTCCAGTTAGCCATCAGCCAGCGGATACGAGAGGTACGCGTTTCGGTGGCTTAACACCTCGTCATTCTGAAGATTGTTTGTATTTAAATGTATGGTCACCTGCATCCCCAGGCGAGGCACTCCCTGTTATGTTTTGGATCCACGGGGGTACATTTGTGACTGGCGCTGGAAGTCAGCCACAGTTTGATGGCACTAGTTTCGCGAAGAATGGTAATGTTGTCTTGGTGACGATTAATTATCGACTGGGACCATTTGGTTTTATGCATCTGTCTTCGCTTGGTGATGGATTTGCGTCTAATCAAGGCTTGCTGGATCAAATTGCCGCGCTGGAATGGGTAAAGCTTAATATTGCCGCCTTTGGAGGCGACCCTCAGCGAGTTACGGTATTTGGAGAATCAGCTGGCAGCATGAGTATCGCTGCCCTTCTGGCTATGCCTGCTGCAAAGGGATTATTTGCTGGAGCGATCATGCAAAGTGGGGCTGCTCAAACCTTGCCAAATCAACAAGGAAAAGATATTGCTGTAGCATTACTTACTGAACTAGGCATTTCTCCTGATGGAGATACTAGCCTACTTAATACGTTCTCAGCGGAACAAATTATAGAAGCAGCCACAAGAATGACTATTAAATTAACGGGTGGTTCAATAGGCATGTTATTTCAGCCTGTCATTGATGGGGATACGCTTCCTGTAGATCCTGCACAGGCTGTGGCAGAAGGATCAGCCCAGGGGATTCCGTTGTTGATTGGAACCAATCGAGATGAGGGGAATTTATTTTTCAGGGGAGAAACACCAGGTGCAGACTTTGATGAATCGCTCAAGGCGCTGGAGCAGATGATGGGAACTGGAAGTCTGGCGGAGGTTGCCAGCCACTATTCTTCTACATGGGAAGGACAGGCGGAGATTCTAACGGATCTATATTTCTGGGGAACCTCTATATCCTTAGCTGAGAATCAATTGGCCTATGCGCCTGTTTGGATGTATCGTTTTGATGGGACGGTCCCTGGCCATCCATTGTTAAACAAAGCTGTACATGGTGCGGAAATTGTCTATGCTTTTAACAATTTGTCTCATGTAACTCGCTTGGGTGCGGAAATTACACCGGCGATGCAAAAATTGGCTGAAAGTATGCATACGGCATGGATTGCCTTTGCTCATCGAGGAAACCCAGCTACATCCGAGCTATCATGGCCTGAGTATAATCTGGAAGAACGTCCTACACTGATCTTTGATGAAGAGATGCGAGTAACTCAAGATCCCGATTCAGAGAAACGCAAGAGAATTGTCTCTATTCTGGTTTGAGAAGTCTGAGGAGATGAACGGGGATGAAGGTCCAAGGATTTAATCATGTGACGGTAAATGTGAGTGATTTATCACGTTCATTGAATTTTTATACTGGTATTTTGGGTCTTCAGCTAATACACAAAGGCAATACAGATGCCTATCTGGAATGGGGAAGCGCATGGATTTGCCTCATTGAAAAGCCAGAATACACTGAATTAATGGGCAGTGTAATTGGGATAGACCACATTGCCTTTAGTATAGCGGAAGAACATTTCGAGGAGGCTGTACAGGTACTCCGTACCCACGAAGTACGAATCATTAGAGGACCTGTTAAAAGGGGAGTAGGCTGGACCGTCAACTTTCTCGATCCAGATGGGATTCAGTTAGAGCTACACACTTCTAATCTAAGAGAACGAATGAGTGTTTGGAATAACAAACAAGAATAAAAATAGAAAGGGGAGCTTCTTAGCCAATTGGCTAAGAAGCTCCCCTTTTTTCTATCGACCTAAATATTCCTTAATCCCTAGAACTACTGCTTCGGCTATCCTATTCTGAACATCTACTGTGAAGAGTAATGCTTCGTCCTTGGTATTACTTAAGTAACCACATTCTAATAAAATGGCTGGCATTTTAGTTTCTCTTGTTACATGATAATTTGCTTGACGAACCCCTCGATCCTGAAGACCTGTAGCAACAGTAAGATATTTATGAACGGTTTGCGCGAATAATAAACTATCTTTACGTGTGTAATAGGTCTCTGTACCACTAGGATTGCTCTTACTGCCCACTGGGATACTATTGGCATGAACAGAGATAAACAAATCTGCTTTTACCTTATTGGCGAGGTTGGATCTGTCCTGCAGGGTCGGGTATGTATCATCACTTCGAGTGAGCACAACCTCAATATTTGGCTCTTTCTTTAGTAATTCTGCAATTTTCAGTGCTGTTGGCAAGGTGAAATCCTTCTCTTTGCGGTTACTTCCAGTGCCAGGATCTTTCCCACCATGTCCTGCATCAATAACAATTATCTTCTTGTCTGTGTTGCCAGAAGAAGGTGGAGGCGTTGTGACCGGTACTTCAGGTACAGTGGTTGCAGGAGGCGTTGTGCTTGTCCCATTTAGATCCACTATAATAAGTCCGTCGTTAGCATTCGTTACACTGTAGTTATTCGCACTGTTCAGATCAATCACGATCCGGATCGTAGAGGGAGAACTACTGAATAATGAATAACGAATGGTTGAGACGTTAGGATATTCGGTAATCGTCAACTGCCCACTTTGGTTTTTTCCGACAGAAAGGTTCTGATGAAAGCTGTCGCCAAAGCTGGTATACGGTAAATCTACGACAATTCGGTCTTTATCTGTCATTGTGAATACATTTGGTGTTACACTGCCGTTCATCGCGATGATGAGCTTGTTATCGATGAAGCTAAGATTTGTGACTGCTGCCGTCGAGGTGTTTCCATCAGTTGTTGTGTTACCATTCGATCCATTATCAGAGGGTGCGGTTACAGATGTGTCTGGAACTGTAATTTCTGGTTCGCTTCCGCCAATCTCTGGTACTGGAGAAGTTAAGTATACCGTTTTGGTCACATTATCCCAACCGACAGTAGTTCCTGTCTGTTCACCAACAAATCTTAAAGGAACGAGGGTCGTGTTGCCACTGAGAAAAGGAGGGTTGTCCAGTTTTACCTGTTTCCCCGAAGCCTCTGCCATCGCATTATTCACGATAAGCTTTAATGTCGTTCCCTTTTGCTCAATGGTTGCAGTCTTGGTCACATTATCCCATTTCACGGTATAACCAAGCTGCTCCGTAACGAGGCGAAGTGGAACCATCACGCTTCCATTTACAATTTGAACTTGTGCTTCTTTTGAAATCTTAAGATCATTGCCGTCTAGATTGATGTGTGTCTCTGCAGAGCCGGCATAACCAGTTCCTGGATGAACCAGCACCAACAAAAGCAGCAGTAACGCCAAAAAACCAAACTTCTTCATCTGCAATCCCTACCATCCCCGTTTCTTGGTTTCTAGCAATTCTTACTTTTTCTTCCTATGATGCAGTTTCGGCTTATATAAATCTTAAACGACAATAGTTTCCAAAAGTTGCGCTCTTTTAGAGTGAAAAAGGAAAAATTTCGGTATAAAAAGCGAAAAGAGAGCTTTCCCAAACATTTGGGTTAGCTCTCTTTTCGTAACAATATTTTATTGCAAAGAAGTATAACCCGTTTTTTCTACCAATTCCTGACCTTGAGCAGATTGCATCCAATCTAGAAAGGGCTGAATATTGGGGTTGTCACTTCCAGCAGTCACAGCATAAAATTCTGTAGCCAAAGGGTACTGTCCACTGCGAATACTTTCTTTGTCGGGCTTAACACCATCAATGGCGAGTAGTGCAATTTCCCCACTTTGATTCATTTCTGAGGCGTAAAATAAGAAGCTGTACCCGAGTGCATTTTTATAATTGCGATAACTGGAGGTTTGTTTAATAATTCCACTCATAATATCCGCCACGTCTTCCTTAGGAGGTGTCATGAGTGTAGTGTCTCCCATAAACTTTTGCAGCATCGTCTGGCTCCCACTATCCTCTGGGCGTTGAAAAGCGCGAATACGGTTATTAGCTCCGCCTACATCTTTCCAATTGGTGATCTTGCCTGCGTAGATATCTTTAAGCTGGGCGGTGGAAAGTCCAGTTACTTCGTTTCGTTTATTCACAAAAAATACGAAAGCCTCGCGGCCGATGGGTGTGAGCTTCAGCTCAACGCCTTTTCGCTTCGCATGTTTCTGTTGGGCAAGAGAAGGAGCAGCGACAAAGATAATATCAGTGTCACCTTCGATTAGTCTTTTGTAAGCTTCCGGTGTGCTACTGCAAATCACTTGACTTGTTTGGAAATCATATGGATTATAACTGGCCGCAGGATAAGCAGATTGTACGAAAGCTGAATACAGTGGGTATAGTGCGGTTGCGCCATCCAATTTTGGTAAGTTGTTATCGATATGATATGAAGAAGGTTTATCCAAATTCACTGCTTTGGTATTCTCAGCAAAAGGTTCGTATAGTACCAAATTAACTTCCCGATCATCGACCGTGGCAATGCTGTTGATATATGCTTGTTTGATCTCATATCCTGCGGTTACGAGCACACTAAGTCCGAGGATGGATAGCAATATAATATTGCTTGTTTTTCGGGACAACACATTAAATATAAGGAGTACAACATAAATAGCTATCACAACAGATAAAATCGCCACAAGTGGAGTATAAAACATTAGTCCCCCGAAAAGCGCGGTAATTATCGAACCTATGAATCCTAAAAAAGCTATGACTCCGACAGCAAAAAAGGAGAACAATAACTTCGTCCAGAATGACTCCTTCGTCCAAAATGATTCCTTCATAACAACCTCCTTAGAAAAATTCCTAAACTATGGAAAAATAAACATAATTTCATTATACAGATTTTTTGGGATGGGACAGTAGAACAATAACGAAAAAAATATGTAAGAAAAGCTGTGATACATGAAAATTTTATGTATATTTTCACAAAGTACTGGACGAATGGCAAGAAGAGGTTTATTCTGAGATTGTGAAAAAAACAACGGAATACAAGATTCTCGGGGTAGGGTGAAATTCCCAACCGGCGGTAATGTTCAAAGCGAACTGAGCCCGCGACTCACTTGTTCTGCTTGCAGAGAAGTGACTGATCTGGTGTGAATCCAGAGCCGACGGTAAAGTCCGGATGGGAGAGGATCATAAGATAAAGGCGCTAGGAGTCTATCCTGTACGTCTTTATTGATAATGCCCCCGAGTCGACCTTTTATGGTGATTCGGGGGTTTTTGGTCTCTTATCGAGGGTTTGTATCGACAAGGAGAATGGAATTATGAGTAATGTAACAGCTTCATCATCAGCTAGTAAGGTAAGCAGCACGTCGCCGTTACGCAGTGGGTTTTGGCTCGTTGTGTTCGGTGCAGCACTATGGGGCGTTGATCCGCTCTTTCGTATTATCCTCTTAAAATCTTTGACCTCATCGCAAATTGTTCTTTTGGAGCATGTGGTGCTTTTCTTGGCTGCTTCCCCTGTTCTTTGGCGTCACCGGGAGGAGCTAAAAGGTATTGGATTTCGCCAGATTGGAGCTTTGCTAATTGTTTCCTGGGGAGGTTCTGCCGGGGCGACAATTCTATTTACGATGGCACTCTCCAGTGGGGATTTGAATGCTGTGCTGTTGCTGCAAAAGCTTCAGCCGATATTCGCTATCGGGCTTGCAGCCTTAATTCTTAAAGAACGTCTGCCTAAAAATTTCGGAATCCTCATTATTGTGGCACTGGTAGGAACCTATCTGCTGACCTTTGGCTGGAGTATTCCATTCGGACATGTGAACAACTTTATCGGTGTTAGCAGTCTGATGGCCTTAGGAGCGGCCGCATTGTGGGGTGGCTCAACAGTAATGGGACGTTATCTGCTTGGGTCTATGAAATATGAGACAGTGACTTCCCTAAGATTTATATTGGCGCTGCCGTTGCTTTTCGTTATCACCACATTAGAAGGTGCTCCTTGGCAGATTAATGGTGGGTTTGGTGCATCTGCTGCCATAGCCATTAATTTGTTGCTGCAGGCTCTGCTGCCAGGACTACTCAGTATGCTGATGTATTACAAAGGACTAAGCACTACTAAAGCTTCCTTCGCTACATTGGCTGAACTAAGCTTTCCTATGACGGGAGTAATCATTAACTGGATCGTATTCCAGCAGCTCGTCACGCTACCGCAAATTATCGGGTTCGCGTTGATCTGGACCGCTTTATTCTTCATATCGAGTCAACAATCTAAAGCACAAACGCTCTGAACAGACTCTGATTGTATAGATTGAACTAAATAAAGTATAAAGGGATGATTGGAATGCCTAGCGGCTTTCGGATCATCCCTTTTTGTATGTCTCTACAATACATTAGACTGCAAAAACTGCAGAAATGTTTCGTACGTAGCATATAGCGTAATAATTTAAGCCTTTACAATAGAGAGGACGATAACAGTGCTTGAACAAGCTATCACCTGTCTACCTCATTTTGCAGGGAGAAATTATCTATGCGTTAATGAAGATTATTTGTACAATAGAGGCTATGACATTTGAGTCGGAGTGTGAAGGTAAGTGTATAGATATAATTTATTTACCAAAATCGTAAGTATCATGGTCATCATGCTGATTCCTATTACGATCCTCTATTTCTATTCCAATAAGACGACCACGGATGTGCTACGTACGGAGTTAAATACTTCGAACAGCAATCAGCTCAGTTTTTTTCAGAATCAAGTAGAGAGCAATATGGAGCTGTTGTCCTCCTGGCCGATCCTGCTCATTCATGATCCTGATATTTTGAGCTTAAAGGATACTTATTTGAAGGGAACACATTTGAACCTGGATGCGATAAACACGATTAAGCGGATCCAGACCAAAATCAGTATTCAGGAAAGCTCCTCCAACTGGAAGAGTAAGTTGTATCTATATTCACCGTCCATCCACCGAATGGTGTCAGAGAATGATGCTATACCGTATTCGGATGAGGATTTGAAGCGGGAAGTAAAGTCAGGCTGGCATGTAGAAAAGATCATTGAGCAAGATGGCGACCATTTTGTGTTCTCTTGGTTTTCTTTTACCCCCTTCATGTCAGAGTTCACTCCTGAAAAGGCCAATACGATTATGAAAGTGGAGTTTGACAGCCGAAACATTGAAGATATGCTGGATAAATTCAAAAGTGATGGCAGGAGAGATCCTTTTTATTATAAACAGGGCACTGGACTTATCTTTAACCGTAGTGCTGACAAGCTACTAGCTAATGAATTGGTAAAAAGGCTGGAGCAAGAGCAGCTGAAGCAAAGTGAAAATCGTACCGTGAACATTAATGGTGAGTCCTACAGTGTAAACATAGTCTATTCGGATAAAATGGGCTGGTATTTGATCGACTATATGCCGCTGTCAGAAATACTGCATCCGATCCAAACCTCCAATCGCTTATTTTATTTTGCTATTGGTGCATTGTTATTAATGAGCTGTCTCGTAGCCTATCTACTGTATGTTCAGGTGCAGGTGCCCGTTAGATTATTGGTAGGAGGCTTCCAGAGGTTGAAGCAAGGAGACTACTCTGCGCGGGTGGAGATCAAAGGTAAGAATGAGTTCAGCTTTCTGTCCGGAAGGTTTAATAGCATGGTGGAACAGATTCAGAAGCTGATTGAGAATGTGTTAATGGAAAAGATCCATGTTCGAGAAGCTAGATTAAAGCAGCTTCAATCCCAGATTAATCCGCATTTCTTCTATAATTGCTTCTCATTTATTACGAGTATGGCGAAGCTCGATAATATGGGTGCTGTTGTCGGTATGTCGCATAATTTATCCCGGTATTACAGATATACGACCCGCCAAGAACGCGATCTTGTCGCTTTATCTGAAGAAACGGAATTTGTGACTCACTATCTGGAGATCCAAAAAATGAGGATGAGCAGACTTCAATATGAAGTTCATATCCCGCCGCAAATGCGGAAAAGAGATCTTCCTCCGTTGGTTCTTCAGCCTTTGGTCGAAAATGCGGTTATCCATGGGATTGAACCTGTCTCTAAAGAGGGGCTGGTGCGAATTACGGGCACATGCAACGGAAGAGTTATGACATTAACGGTTGAGGATGACGGAAAAGGCATGACCCCGGAGGAAATTATCGTATTGGAAAATAAGCTAGGCAAAGCGATGGATGAAGAAATGGGCTGCGGGCTTTGGAATGTGCATCAGAGAATGCGGCTGCGTTTTGGTGAGGATGCAGGATTGACGATTGCACCATCATCACTCGGAGGATTGCAGGTTAAACTTCAGTGGTTGTTACCGCTAACTGACAATAATATGGATGACATCTAGGAGGGAATATGATGATAGAGATATTGTTAGTCGATGATGAGCCTTATGTAACAGAAAGTCTGGCCCGCACGATTCCGTGGGACGAGATTGGCGTAAAGCAAGTGCATCAGGCGGCATCGGGTGCCGAGGCTCTGGAAATATTGGAACAGCAGGACATAGATATCATGGTTACTGATATTTCGATGCCTGGAATGTCCGGTTTGCAATTAATTGAAACGGTGAGCGAGAGATGGCCGGATATCCGGTCGATTCTGCTGACAGGTTTTTCTGATTTTCAGTACGCTAAGAAGGCGATTCAGCTACAGGCTTTTGATTATATTTTGAAGCCAGTAAGTGATGAGGAATTTATCAATAGTATCTCCGGAGCGATTGAGTCTCTAAAAGACGAATGGGAAGCACATGATAAATATCATTTGCTACTCTATAATCGCAAAGCCGATTACAGTGTTTTGCGGGCCAACTTGATGCATGAATTACTACTTGGAAGAGTGCTCTCTGAGCGGACACTTGCATTAAAGCTTAAGGAATATGAAATCTCTTTCGAATCAGATGTTGAAGCGGCGATGTTATTGATTCAGTTGGGTAAACATTACGCCGCAATGGATCATCATTCGGTTTCCCTAATGGAATATGCCATCGGCAATATTGCCGAGGAGCTCTTTAAGGAGCAATTCCATGTCTGGTTTTGCAAAGCACCCCATGATTGTTTAATTTTGCTTGTGGAACTGAAGCCAGTCATCCAGCGAGAGTTAGAGAAGTCGAATAATTACGATGCTGCGAGACAACAGATCCTTAAGTCAGCGATTGCTAACTTCAGAATTAGTGTGAGTAACTATCTGAAGGGTGAGATATCGCTTATCGTAACGGAGTGGTTTGCTTTTCCCGAAGGGATGACGGCTGCCTATCGAAGTGGCTTAAGTTCAATGTATTTGACAACACATAATGAAACAGGCTCGGTACTTTATCTGGGGGATCGTCATCTTCAGGAGATGATGAGCATCAAATCACTCGAAAGTCTTTATCGTCCGCCAACGCTCATTCATTTGCTGGAATCTAAGCAATGGGATACAGCCCGTCAGAAGATAGCTGATGTGTTCCGAGATATGGAGAATGCACGCTTTTCAAGTGAGCATCTGTATGAAGTCTTTCTGTCCATTACTAATGCATTCATGTACATTGCCCACAAAGGGGGGCAGTTCATCTCGCAAATCGATCAATATGCGTTCGATCCGATGCTGACACAGAGCATTATTGTTTCTTTTGACAAGCTGAAGGACTGGGCTTTTGATATGTTAAACAAGCTGCAGAAGGAACTCTCAGAAAGTGATCAGAACACGAAAAGTTACATTATAAAGCAGGTACATGAGCTGGTAGGAAACCATTCTGGGCATGATCTGTCGGTCAAGACGATAGCGGATCATGTGTATCTGCACCCTGTGTACTTATCTAAAATATATAAGGCAGAGACAGGAGAAGGGCTCGGAGACTATATTATCCGCATGCGGATGGAACGTGCACTTTATCTACTTAAGAATACGAATAAAAAAATCTATGAAATCACGACCGAACTTGGATATCAGAATCCGCAATATTTCAGCAAAATGTTCAAGAAGCATTACAATATGACACCAAATGAGTTTCGTGACGGATAGAGAGGTTGAGAAAGGTGCAGAAACCTTGTTTAAATGACGTATTCGACATCATCTTCGTTCCCTATAATTAAGTCATAACCAACACTTAAGGAATCTAAGGGGGAACAAAATGAGCGCGATGAAGAGAAAGAGATGGCTGCCGCTCCTGTGTATGAGTATGCTTTTGGTAGGTAGTCTCGCAGGTTGTTCGGGCAATAATGCTGCTGATGGAAAGAATACAGCCGGTGATACGACTACCAATACAACATCTAATTCTGAAAACGCCTACAAGGATAAATATGATCCTGAGGTAACCATTACAACGGTATGGGGTGTTGACCCTGAGCTTAAATTCAAGAACGGGGAAAGCATTGAGAATAACGTAGCTACGAAGTGGACAAAAGAAAAGTTCGGCATCAATATTAAATCACTTTGGTCCATTACAGATACGAATGGTGCTTTTGGAACCAAACTGCGCCTGTCGATGTCATCTGGTCAGGAAATGCCCGATGTTGTAACGATCGGTACGGGTGATAGCACGATTGCTCAGGATTTGATCGATTCCGGTATGTATGCTGAAGTGGGAACACTGTTTGATAAATACGCTTCAGCTACTTGGAAAGAAGCCATGGCACAGGATCCGAACGTATGGAACCAATACAGCCGTGATGGCAAAAGAATGGGTCTGCCTGTTCTCGATTACGCGTACAACCATGATTACATTCTTTGGATCCGCCAAGATTGGCTGGACAAGCTAAATATGCAAGCACCTAAAACGATAGATGAGCTAGAAAAAGTTATGGATGCATTCAAGAATCAGAACCCTGATGGCTTGGCACCAGACAAGGTAACTCCGCTTAGTATCGGCTTTAAGACATCGATGAACACTTGGATGGGCGATCCTTCCTGGATCTTCGGTGCTTATGGAACGCTTCCGCAGCAATGGAATCTTGATGCTGATGGTAAATTGGAATACGGCTCTGTAAATGCAGGTATGAAGCAAGGGCTGGAAAAAATGAAGGAATGGCTCGCAAAAGGTTACATTCCTCAAGAAGCAGCGCTTTGGGATGAGAACAAAACAGCTGAGCCGGCAGTGGCGGGTACAGCAGGTATTCTCCCAGGACCTTACTGGATGAGCGGTTGGCCGCTTCAAGATACTGTGAAGAATGCTCCGGATGCTGTATGGGCTCCAATTGAAATTCCAGCGGGACCAGATGGTAAAGTTATGCGTCATGGAACACAGTTCACCAACGGTGTAACTCTGATTAGCACTAAGATGAAAAATCCAGAGGCATTCTTCACCTATCAAAACTATCTGTTCGATAACTTCGCTGATCCTAAGCCTGGTAGCGAGCTGGATAATGGCCTCTTCGCAGGATATGACTATGAACTAGATGCAAACGGTAAGATGATTGAAAATGATAAAATTGCTGGTGGTTATGTGAACAGCGTTCGTTATATGCTGGTTCGTGACGGTGCCCGGATTCCGGATGCCCAAATGAAAGCCCTTCTTAATCTTGCAGATGGTGCTGAACCAACCACTCGTTTGGAGAAGGATGTAGCTGTGAACTATGGTAAGGATACCCCTGCAGCTGCAAAGGTTCTGCTGGCACAAGAAGATAAATCCTTCAAAAATATGTTCACCGGTCCTACTACTGAAACTATGAAATCGAAGATGGATTATCTGAACAAAATTGAGAACCAAACGTTTAATGAGATCATCTATGGCAACAAGCCACTAGAAGCTTTCGATACCTTCGTAGCGACCTGGAAATCAGGCGGCGGTGACCAAATCACTAAAGAAGTAAATGAATGGTATGACAGCGTAAAATAATGCTCTGTTAAGGGTATAAGTAGCACAATTAGGGACTGTTTCCTCAGCTGTTTATTTAGCTGTGGGAACGGTCTCCTTTTGAGTTAGCGGTTATCCGAATTCGTATAAATTTGCTTCTGTTTCTATACGGTAAAGAGATTGGTTTTGTACCATATATATTGGTTTTGCTCGCTATTTGGGGAATCCTGTCGTTGCTATAATTTGAGTATGGTTACAGAAGAACTTGACACGATATGGGGGACCAAGGATGAGAACACTTAAAAAAACATGGCCATTTCACTTAATGTTGCTGCCGGCGATGATATTCCTGATCATCTTCAGCTTTATCCCGATGGGCGGAATTGTGATGGCGTTTCAGGATTATAAGCCATGGCTAAAAATTTCGGGATCAGCGTGGGTTGGATTAGATAATTTCCGCTATCTATTTGAACGTAATGACAGCATGCAGGTCATTTGGAACACATTGATTATTGCCGTTCTGAAGATGATCTTCAATCTGGCTGTGCCATTTGTTTTCGCCATTCTTTTGAATGAGATTCGCAAGGTTTATATACAGCGTACAATTCAGACATTGGTTTATTTACCTCACTTCTTGTCTTGGGTCATCCTTGGCGGGATCTTGCTAGATTTGCTTGCTACAGATGGCTTCGTCAATCAGATCCTCGGGAGTATGGGGATTAAACCCATCTTTTTCTTAGGAGATAATAACTGGTTCAGGTTCACCGTCATTCTCACGGATGTATGGAAGGAATTTGGTTATAACACGATCGTCTTCCTGGCTGCTCTAGCAGGAATTAACCCTTCATTATATGAAGCTGCTGAAATAGATGGTGCAACCCGCTGGAAACAGACACGTTTTATCACAATGCCTTCTCTACTGCCAATGGTTGTTGTGGTAGGTACTCTGGCTCTCGGAAATGTATTGAATGCAGGGTTTGACCAGATCTTTAACCTCTACAATCCGCTGGTCTATCAGAAAGGCGATATTATCGACACCTTCGTATACCGGACAGCTATTCTGAATGGTGAGATGGGCTTTGGTACAGCAATCGGACTGTTCAAGTCAGCCATTAGTATGGTCCTAATCCTTGTATCATACAGTCTGGCTAAAAAATGGGCAGGATATCGCATTTTCTAAACTACCAATGGAAGAGGGAGACCTATGTATTACAAAACTAGAGGTTATCGTATTTTCAACATATTCAATACTTGTTTTCTGATCATACTCGCACTCATGTGTATTGTTCCTCTGATTCACGTATTAGCTGTATCTTTCAGTGCCAAGTCTGCGGCTGATGCCAATCTGGTGGGCTTGTGGCCAAAGCAGTTCTCTCTGGAAGCTTATAAAAAGACAATGAATAATCCGATATTCCTACACTCCATATGGGTATCTGTACAAAGAACTGTACTCGGAACCGGACTTACGCTTCTGATTACTTTTCTGGCAGCTTATCCGCTATCTAAGGAAAACTCAGCCTTCAAAGGCCGGAATGTTTATTCCTGGTTGTTCGTGTTCAGCATGGTGTTTAATGGTGGTCTGATTCCATTCTATATTGTTATTCAAAAGATTGGCTTAATGGATTCCTTCTGGGTACTCGTTCTGCCAGGTGCGGTGAATACATTCTTGGTAATTCTGATGCTGAACTTCTTCCGCGGTATTCCTAAAGATTTGGAGGAAGCTTCGCTAATTGACGGCGCAGGACATTTCCGTACCTTGTTCAGCATTTACTTACCGATTTCATTACCATCGATTGCGACGATTGCACTGTTTAGTATGGTGTTCCACTGGAACTCCTGGTTCGATGGACTATTGTACTTGAACAATTCCAAGCAGTTTCCGCTGGCGACCTTTCTGCAGACCGTTATCATTCAACGGGATATGAGCTCCATGAGCATTAATCCGAAGGAGATGGAATTAATCTCGCAGACAACGGTTAGAGCCGCGCAAATCTTTATCGGGGCTGCTCCTATTCTAATCGTATATCCATTTTTGCAGAAGTATTTTGTTAAAGGAATGACACTTGGTTCTGTAAAGGAGTAGGGATGATGATAACGACATTTATTAATGGAATGGACATCTCGTTTTTGGATGAAATAGAGCAGGGTGGAGGAAAATTCCATAGTCGCTCTGTTCGGAACGCTGAGGAAGGTGAGGATTTACTCCACATCCTTAAGGACAATGGAGTAAATGCCATACGGCTGCGGATTTGGAATGACCCTCCAGGCGTCTTTTGCAATTTGGAACGGACGCTGGTTATGGCAAAGCGGATCAAAGAAGCAGGGCTGGATTTTCTACTGGATTTTCATTATTCAGATAAATGGGCGGATCCAGCTAACCAATGGAAGCCAAAAGCTTGGGAGGCACTTGACTTCAGTGGTTTGACATCCGCCGTGTATGATTATACACGCGAGACCCTTAAAGCTTTACAGTCCCAAGGCACACTGCCCGATATGGTGCAGATCGGTAATGAAATTACGCCAGGCATGTTATGGGGAGAAGGCAAGGTGGATGGAGATTGTGATACTCCGGAGCAGTGGGAGCAGTTCACTACGCTAGTTAAAGCAGGTATAGCGGGTGCGAAATCCGTCGATTCTGACTTGTCCATCATGATCCATATTGACCGGGGTGCTGATCATCCGGCGAGCCGTAACTTTTTTGATCGTTTCTTAGAACATGGTGTAAATTATGATGTTATCGGATTATCATTCTACTCTTGGTGGCATGGTACTTTGGAAGACTTGCAGCTTAACCTGAACGAATTAGCGCTGCGTTATAACAAGGATATCATTGTGGTGGAAACAGCCTATCCATGGACACTGAATGCACCTGAAGGATTTCCAGTAATTGTAAATGAGGAAGCCCAGCTCCATGAAGGTTATCCAGCCACAGTAGAAGGTCAAGCTAAGTATATGAAGGATTTCATAAACGTAATTGAGAATACACCTAACGGAAAAGGAATCGGCTTTTATTACTGGGAGCCTGCTTGGATTCCTTCGCAAAAGGAATGGTCTGTTGGGCATGAGAATGGGTGGTCCAATTTAGCTCTGTTTGATTTTGAAGGTAAGAAACTGGATTCGCTCCATTTCTAAAGATTATTAGAAAAGAAGACAGCCAATGGTTAAGCACCGTGGCTGTCTTCTTTTTTAATTCAAAAAGGCATCTAAAGCCACCGTAGGCTTACCAGAAGAATCAAAGGCACCTTTTGTGTAAGCGTACCATGTACCATAACTCTCCGGCTCCCAATAGAACACGCCAAGCCCTTTGCCGCCACTTACCGATTTTGTTTTGCTAATGATGTCGGTAAGAAAAGCTTTAGCCGTTGTTGGAGCACTAACGTCCATCCCGACCTCAGAAATGATCACTTCTTTACCATACCGGGCAACCATATCATTCATATTCGTTAATGTCTGAGCATTCAGTGTAGACCAGTTGCTTGTAGTAGGATAGAGTGACATGCCGATCACATCATAGTTGGCACCGTTAGACTTCAGACCGTCAAACATCCAGCGGAATAAGGAATTGTCGTAGCCGTTAGAGAGGTGGACGATGACTTTTGAACTACTACTGACCGCTTTTACTGCACTATATCCTGAATTGATCAACGCAGCAAAATTGCTCATACTTACAGAAGCCTTTCCATCCTCCCAAAGCATTCCATTATTCGTCTCGTTCCCTACCTGTACCCATTCCGGCGTAACACCGCTAGCTTTGAGTGTATTCATAACATCATACGTGTGGTCATATACCGCTGTCTTTAGAGCTGTAAAGTTCTTGCTGGTCCAGGCAGCAGGTTTCTTCTGATTGCCGGGATCTGCCCATGTATCACTGTAATGAAAGTCAATCATGATTCGGAAACCCATGTTCTTGGCCCGAACGGCCTGTTTCACAACATCGGCTTTGTTAGAGAAATTAATGGAAGGGTTAACCCAGACCCGTAGTCTAATGGAGTTCATTCCGTGATCTTTGAGAATTTGCAGTAGGTCTTGTTTCACACCGTTATCATTGTAAAAAGACCAATTATAGTACTCCATCTCCGATAGCCAGCCTACATCAGCCCCTTTTGCAAAAGTCGTAGCAGCTTCCGCTGGTTTGTTATTCCCAAAGTTGAAACACATACTAAACACGAGAGACAGGCAAACGAACAATTTGAACGTTGTTTTTGAGTTCTGTTTGTTCATGATCATAACCTCCGGATTAGGATTTTAACAACAGGCGCCCTTAGTTTAGCGATGGTTGTATCCGTTTACATAAAACTCCTCCCTTTCTCTTTTATAACAAGATTGTAAGGTGGGGTAAGCATTCCCGATACCAATAAAAATTCAACATTTCAGCATCTTTGGAAATTGATTCAGAGCTTCAAGAGTAAAAATAAGGCTTTACTCCCATACTACCGTTATCTTGCACCGGAGCTACTTGACCACAACCTTTAGGAGGAATGCGGATGAAACAACATTCTGCTCCCGCCATCTATATACAGCTTAAGAACCGGGTGACGGTGCCCAAAGGTAAAGGTGTCACATTGGGTGATATTGCATTTTTGATCGCGGAGCCAGAGCTGAAAGAGTCGCTGGAATCTATTCTGCTAATGAAGCCAGAGCAAAGTGACGGCAATCTAATTTTGATTGATCTTCTGATGGTTATTCCCCGCATTTATGAGCTTTTGCCGGAAGCGGACATTGAGCCGATCGGCGAAGGGAGAACGATTGTTCAGATTGAAGGTCCAGTGGAGAGGCGGAAGCCTTCAGTAGCGATGTTTGTCTTAGTGTGGCTGCTGCTGTTCTTTGGGTCTGCGCTGACCATCATGAATTTCCATGCAGATGTAAACATGCAGGAGGTTCAAATCCGAATCGTGGAGATGATAACCGGTCATCGGGATGAGCATCCGGTTGTATTTCAGATTGCGTATTCGCTGGGAATCGGCTTTGGGATGGTCATTTTTTTCAACCATTTATTTAAGAAAAAGTGGAATGAAGAGCCTACACCGCTAGAAGTGGAAATGTACCTGTATCAGAAAAATATCGACCAATACGTCATCAATGAGGAGTATAGCAAAATGAGGCGCCGTGGAGAAAATCAACCAGAGAACGTGGAGGACGGAAGATGACGGCACCTATAACACTAGGGTTGAATTTGCTGCTGGGTATTGCAGGGGGGATCGCAGTAGGTGGTGGTGTGATCGCTTTATTTGTGGTTCTCGACATGGTGCCCCGTCTGGCTCAATTAACTTCTTCTTACGATAAAGTACATTGGTACGAGGGTGCGATGGTAGCTGGATCATTGCTAGGAACCGTAAGTGATTTTTGGAATTGGAAAATATCCTCAGGTCCTTTAGTTGAACTTGGTATAGGACTTTTTGACGGGATTTTTGTCGGGATGCTTGCTGCAGCATTGACCGAGGTATTAAATGTGCTGCCGATACTCGCTAAACGCTTGAACATGACACATTATCTGTTCGGCCTGTTAATGGCGATGGTAAGCGGGAAGGTCGCGGGTTCTTTGTTCGACTGGTTTGTATACCGACAGTAAACGGGGGTTATGGAATGAGCAAATTTATTCACAGCGGTGATTCTGTGCCAGAAGAGGATCATCAGGAAGAAAACGCTGCGGCTGCCGCAGCAATGAAGAATACCGCAGAGGATCTAGTTGATGATCATACCGAGGTTAACGGAGCTTCTATGACCAGTGAAGACGCAGATCCGGCGGAAAATACTACTGCAGCTGATCCGAGTCAAGAACAGCAGGATGCACAAGCAGCTGCGGAGCTAGGGGCAGAAGAGCAAAGCGCTGAAGCATCAGCTCAGCCGGATTCAGGGCAGCAGGATGCAGAAGCAGCTGCGGAGCTGGGGGCAGAAGAGCAGAGTACCGAAGCGTCAGCACAGCCCGATTCCGGGCAACAGGATACAGAAGCAGCTGCGGAGCTAGGGGCAGAAGAGCAAAGCGCTGAAGCATCAGCTCAGCCGGATTCCGGGCAACAGGATACAGAAGCAGCTGCGGAGCTAGGGGCAGAAGAGCAAAGCGCTGAAGCATCAGCTCAGCCCGATTCCGGGCAGCAGGATGCAGAGGCGTCAGATGAGCTCGGGAATCAGGAGCAGAATGAGCCTGGTAAAGGATTTTTTGCCAGGTTATTCGGCTTAGATTCAGACTCGGAATCCGAAGATGAGGTACAAGATCAGAATACCCAACAAGCAGGCGGATCAGGGTCCGCAACAGAGTCCGGGGAAGAATCTCAAGCCAAAGTGACGCCAAAGTCCAAACTATCTAAGAAGCAAGCGCAACAAGAGTCACAAGACAGCAATCAAAAGGGGAGCGGCAAGCTACAAAAGAAACGGGATCACGAGCACTCCAACTCGTTAAAAGAATCCGTCATTTACTGGCAAGGTAATGATGAAATCCCAATGTCCCTGCAAGATACGAAACAAACACTTACTGAGGTAATGGGACTGGGCACAAGCTTTGATGTAACGTTCAGACAGATGTCCTTTGGCGGACATAAGACAGCTCTACTCTGTTTAAGTGGATTTACCAACACAGATGTGACCGATGATATTCTAAAACGTCTGACCTATCTCACCTCTGAGAATCTGTCTACGGGTGTGCTGTCTAGCTTTATGAATGAATATGTCCCTCACATCCAGGTGGAAGAGGGGAATTCTTTAAGCGAAAGTATCGAGAAGGTACTAGAAGGCTTGAGCGTGCTATTCGTCGAAGGTGAGAACAAAGTTATCATCATGGATACTCGTTCTTACCCTAGTCGCAGTCCAGCCGAGCCTTCGATTGATCGGGTGGTGCGCGGTGCGCGCGACGGTTTTACAGAGACTTTACTGAGCAATATCTCGCTTGTCAGAAGACGGGTTCGAGATCCAGGGTTAAAATATGAGCTATTTCGGGTTGGGCGACGGACACAAACAGATGTATGCGTGGCTTACATTGATGATATCGTTGATAAAACACAGGTCAAGTCTGTTATCGACAAAATCAAAAGCATTGATATTGATGGTATTCCTCTGGCAGATAAACAATTAGAGGAGGCGATTATCGGCGGTGGATGGAATCCATATCCTATGGTGCGTTATTCTGAACGCCCTGACGTCGTAGCTTCCAATTTATTGGAGGGACGGGTAATAATATTTGTAGATACCTCACCAATTGTTATTGTTCTTCCGACTACCTTTTTTGATCTTTGTCAACATGCAGAGGAGAATCGTCAGACTCCTTTTATGGGAACGTACTTACGGTGGGTCCGTTTCATCGGTATATTTGCGTCCATGTTCCTGCTGCCGCTATGGATGTTGCTTGTCATTCATCCTGAACTAAAGCCGGCTATGCTGGACTTCATTGGACCTCAAAAGACCGCCAGAATTCCAATACTCGCCCAGTTTCTTATTGTGGAGCTTGGGGTTGATTTACTGCGGATGGCCGCAGTACACACTCCAACCCCTTTAGGCTCAGCGATGGGTCTGATTGCAGCGATATTGATTGGCGATATAGCGGTGAAGAGCGGCCTTTTTGTAAACGAGGTTGTTCTATATATGGCTGTAGCTTCCATAGGCATGTTTGCGACCCCGAGTTATGAGCTGGGTCTTGCGAATCGAATAGTCAGGCTTGTATTATTACTAGCCGTAGCGGCATTCCAGGTGCCTGGATTTATGATTGGCACGACGCTACTGACTATTTTCCTAACTACCCATCGGTCCTATAACTCCTCTTATATGTGGCCGTTCATACCTTTTAATGCAAAGGCAATGAGCGAAATTCTAGTGCGCAAGCCAGTCTTAAGCTCGAAGACAAGGCCGTCTTTCAACAAAACTAGAGACAATACAAGGGTGCCGCCTACTCAAAAGAATGATTAACAATCGTAGGAAAATACAAAACTACTGCAAATTAGTCCATTCAATGGAGTTCCCACTGTCTGTTATACTGAATACACTAAAGACAGGGTGGAACCTTGATATTCCACAGAAATTGGAGGACTAAAGAATGTTTCTACACGGTACTAGCCGAATTAACGATGCTGGGCATTTGGAGATCGGCGGATGTGATGTAACTGAATTGAAGGCGGAATATGGAACCCCGCTATATATATTGGACGAGCAATTGGTGAGACAACGTTGCCGGGAATATATGGATGCTTTTAAATCCTCTGGACTTGGGTTCCAAGTAGCTTACGCAAGTAAGGCGTTCTCAGTAATGGCTATGGTTCGTTTGGCTGATGAAGAAGGCTTGTCGCTTGATGTTGTATCTGATGGCGAACTTTATACTGCTTTGCAAGCTGGCTTTCCTGCAGAACGCATTCATTTTCATGGCAACAATAAGACGTCTGAAGAGATCGAAATGGCGATTGATGCCGGGATTGGCTGCTTTGTAGTCGATAATCTGGTAGAGCTTAATCTTTTGCAGTCGATTGCATCACGTAAAGAAGTTAAAGTTAACATCTTGTTACGTGTGACACCAGGTGTCGAAGCTCATACGCATGAGTATATTACAACAGGCCAGACCGATTCCAAATTTGGATTTGATATCGGTAATGGATCGGCTTATGAAGCAGTTAAAGCGGCAGTCAGCAAAAAGAATTTAGTGCTGCTTGGCGTACATTCCCATATTGGTTCTCAAATTTTTGAAACGGATGGATTCCAGCTTGCTGTTGAACGTGTAGCGAGTTTTGCTCGTAGTGTTAAAGAAGGTTTGGAAGTGGACTTCCGTGTAGTAAACCTAGGTGGAGGTTTCGGTATTCGTTACGTTGAGGGTGATACCCCGTTACATGTTTCTGAATATGTAACTGCAATTACGGATGCCGTGAAGACTCATTTTGCTGGAATCTATAATGCTTTGCCTGAAATTTGGGTGGAGCCGGGCCGTAGTATTGTTGGAGATGCAGGTACTACACTTTATACAGTAGGTACGAACAAGGATATCCCAGGCGTGCGTAAGTACGTTGCCGTTGACGGTGGGATGACTGATAATCCACGTCCTGCATTGTACCAATCTAAATATGAGGCATTACTTGCTAATCGTGCGAATGAAGAGGCTACAGAAACTGTATCCATCGCTGGTAAATGCTGCGAGAGCGGAGATATGCTGATCTGGGATGTAGAGCTGCCTGAGGCTGAAAGCGGCGATCTGTTGGCTGTAGCCTGCACAGGCGCTTACAATTACTCCATGGCGAGCAACTACAACCGGCTTCGTCGTCCGGCTTTAGTGTTCGTTCAGAACGGACACAGCGATCTTGTAGTGCGTCGCGAAAGCTATAATGATCTTATTGCCAACGATATTGTTCCTGAGCGTATCGCTAAACAAGCTGCTGTTGCTAAGTAACAGCCGTTAATGTTAGGTAGGGAAAACTGGTAAGGCATAAAGAGCAAGCAGGAATTACTCCTGCTTGCTTTGCTTTGTGCGTAGTTTCATAGTAATATAATTGAGGTATTCTAAATTTGTTAATTTTGAAAGGGGTCATTTACATATGGCAAAGCAAGCGAAAATTACTCTTGAAAATGGCGGCGTAGTGCTGATTGACTTGTTCGATCAAGATGCACCAAACACTGTAGCTAACTTTGAAAAGCTAGCAAAAGATGGTTTCTACAATGGATTGACATTCCACCGTGTTATCCCTGGTTTCGTAGCTCAAGGCGGATGTCCTAACGGAACTGGATCTGGTGGTCCAGGATACACAATCAACTGCGAAATCAACCCAAACAAGCACGAGCGCGGAACACTTGCTATGGCACATGCGGGTAAGAACACAGGCGGAAGCCAGTTCTACATCTGCTATGCACCGCAACCACACTTGGATGGAGTTCACACTGTATTCGGTAAAGTAGTTGAAGGTATGGATCTTGTTGATACTTTCAAAGGACGCGACAAAATGACTTCGGTAGAAATCATCGAAGCTTAAGAATTCTTAATTTAAAAAGGCTAGTCTCCGGATTATCGGAGGCTGGCCTTTTCTTATTTAATAAGGAATCCGGCTTATTCGTTTACGTCTCGATTTACGTTGCTCTGGCACCCAGAAGAATACCAAATACATGAGCAGAAACACAATGAAGGCAAACAACTCTTCCACAAGCAGGTAATAAGGATAAGGCCCGAAATAATCCAATACAGAATAAGTGCTGGGCTTATGAGATAAGAACATGTAGTTAGATCCTAGGATGTAATTGGCGATCCACACACAAGCGGCCACAAGGTTTAGTCCAAGCATGGTGAACAGGAGGGATTTCCAAGTGGGCTTATAGCCCTCAATCCAGGTCATATAAAGAGAAGCGAGAACAATACCACCATGTGCTATAAAGAACAGTAGAAATCGGAAATGAGGGAATGGATAGACCAGATTCGGTGTGAGTAAAGCAATGAATGCTCCACCAATCCCAGCAAAATACAGAAAGGAATATAGTGCTCGGCTGCGAGTGATCAGCATGATAACGGATAGTAGTAAAGTAATTCCGCATAGTTCGAGCGGGAGTGAGCTGCTGGATTGCCATACGCCTTGAGAGAGGTACCATATTTGAAGACCTGTTTCTGAGAACAAAAGAATAATAATCAGCAGCAAGCGCACACTTTGCCGAAGTCTCACATCAGTCCGAATCTCGAATCTTAAACTGTAAAACAGTATACAGACCAATGTAATGATAGACAGAGCAATCCAATGTGAAGGGGAGAACATAATGAAATCCTCCGTACGCTGTCGATCAAAATAAGATGAAAGATGCATGGAACCAACCTCCTTCGTACCTAAAAAGCACTTCAAAAAACATCATTGTAAATTTTTGATATTTTCTGTTTCGAAACATCCAAAAAATGGTTATATATGTATGCATTCTGTCAGCTACCCACAAAAGGATGGCTTTTCATTATTTTAACATAAGATGAGGTAGTGGGCGCGGAATTACATAAGAAGCATTCGAGCATGAGGAATGGCAGAGATTACGCTTCAAGAGGGGATACAAACATAGAAAAATCAAATTGGAAAAGGAATTGGAGGCTTTAGGATAATGTTAAAGAAAAGAATAAGTGTGATGATCGTTATTCTGATGCTTGTAGCGCAATATGCCTATGGCATCGGGTTCACTCCACAAGTACAAGCAGCGGCAATCGATCAAGAGCGGAATATCATCACCAGTGTCTCAATGGCTGTATATGGTGAAGACGGGCAGACGGTTACGGATAGCGTCTATGAGCAAGAAGCTAATGTAACATTAGATTATACGTGGTCTCTTCCTAAAGCTCATCCGTACAAGCAAGGTGACACCTTTACCTTTCAGCTTCCAGAGCAGTTTCAGCTTTTTAATGATATTAGCGGCTTGTTGGTCTCAGAGGATGGAGATGTAGGAACTTTTACAGTTGAGCAGTTATCACACCAAGTAACAATGACCTTTAACGACTACATAGAAACGCATGATGACGTGCAAGGAACGCTTCGGATCAATACTAAGTTTGATAAACAAACAATTTCAGGAAGTACTGTTCAGCAGATTTTATTTCCGGTGAGCGGTGGTGTTCAGACGGTTACTGTGAATTTCAAACCGAATGTAGGATCGACCATTGAGAAGAGGGGGATTCCTCAGGGTTTTAATGCAGACCATATTCTATGGTCTGTTGACGTAAATAAATCATTAAAAACTGTTGGAAATGCAGTCGTAACGGACCCTATACCAACAGGTTTGTCACTTAGCACTCCGGTTACTGTGAGTGTGTATCAACTGAGTATCCAGTTGGACGGTTCGGTAACACAAGGTGCACTACTCGATACCAGTAAATATTCTACAGAGTTCACTGGAGGATCGTTAAATGTTCGTTTCACTGATCCTGCGATTTCGAGTGCTTACCGTATTGAATACTCCACAGCTATTACTGATGAGCATCGGCTAAGCTTCACGAATACAGCGACTTTTACAGGAAATGGGCAAGTTCCTGCAAGTTCCTCTGCTACTGTTCAAGTAGAACGAGGAGGAAGCTTGAACAAGTACTCTAGCGGATATGACTGGAGCAATCAAATCATTTCCTGGGCAATCGAATATAACTATAATAAAAAAACGATTCCGCAAGGAAATGCTGTACTAAAGGATTTGTTTGATGATTCTCAAGCGTTAGTAGCCAATTCGATAAAAGTATACACAGTGCAACTGGATTCAGCGGGTACAGCAACGTTGAGTAATCTTTTGACCAAGGATATTGATTACACTGTAGTTGCAGCTTCAGACGTGAAGAAGTCAGGGTTCACCTTGCAATTTAAACAAGATGTAACATCTGCTTATCGAATCGAGTATAAGACCAAAGCTGTAAAACGTGTGTTTGAAGATACTATAATCACTAATACAGTTACGGACAGTACCTATACTGGAGAAGCTACACGCTTAATACGGCCAGCCATTTTGTATAAGAACTTATCAGGCGTAGATTATCAGAATAAAACGGTTGGATGGAAAGTCACATTAAACAGTGATAACTATCCAATGGGTCAGGTTGAAGTTACGGAGTCATTCCCGTTTGGCGGACTGAAGTTTATTCCGGAATCACTCGTAATTAGAAATTCTAATGGGAATGTATTGAATCCTTCCAAATATAGTTTGGTTTACAATGCTCCTGTTCAGGCTAATAAAGGATTCAAGGTTGTCTTTAATTCGCAGATTACTGGTCTTTATACGATTAGCTATACAACGGAATTTAATAAGGATTGGATTTGGTCTAATACTGAAAATTTCAATAACAAGGTTAGGATGGACTGGTTAGACACGTCCGAAATTCCTCGCACAACAGAAGCAGAAGGGCTATTTATTCCAAGAACCGAAGCGAAAAGCAATGGTTTGAAGTTTGGTTCTTATAATGCTTCAACTAAAGAATTAGCTTGGACATTAGGGGTCAACTATAATAGCAAAACAGTTGCAGAGCCAGAGGTCGTGGATATTTTGAAATCGGGTCAAACCCTGGTTCCTGGATCGCTGAAAGTGTACACCATGAATGTTGCTAAGAATGGAGACCCAACGAAAGGTGTCGAGGTAAATAGTAGCAAATACACTTACAGTGTTAATGGTAATAATGAGCTGAAGCTCTCCTTTACAGATGCTATTCAATCCGCTTATTATATAGAATTTCATACAAGTCTTGAAGGCAAAGTCATTGGCACTTCTATTGATAATAAAGCCAGTCTCTATGATGGGGCAAAAAAGGTATCCAAGGATTTGAACGCTACCGTAAAGATTCCTTATGGAGACGAATATCTCTTGAAAAATGGTGTTCAGAATGGCGAAAAAATCGATTGGGGCATTCAAATTAATCGTAGTCAGTCTACTGTGAAGAATGCGTTAATCAAAGATACTCCTAGCGCTAATCAGATTCTGCTGCAGGATTCATTCCATCTGTATCCTACAAGCGTAGCTGAAAACGGGGATGTAACAAAAAGCGGACCTGAATTGATTCAGGGTATCGATTACAGCTTAGAAATAAAAACGGATGTAGACGGCAAGCAGTCGTTTGCTTTAAGCTTCGCCAAGGAGATTAGTAAACCTTATATTCTCGACTATCAATCCCTGATTATGGCGAATACAGGAGACAAGGTTACTAATACTGTTCGTTTCAGTGGTTTTAATGTTATCGAAATAAGCAAAGATTCTTCTAAAGAAATTATCGTCGGTGTGTCGAGTGGATCAGGATCAGGCAGCGGGGTTAGAGGTTCCTTGATGATCAAGAAGCTGGATGCAGAGGACAACTTGAAGACGCTGGCAGATGCAACTTTTGCACTCTATCGCCTTAACGGCTCAGACAGGGTATTTATTAATAGCTTAACCACAGATTCCGCTGGTACAGCAACATTCAATAAATTATGGTTGGGTAACTACGTATTGATTGAGACGACAGCTCCTAGTGGCTATGTACTTGATCCTAAAGAGCATCCAGTGTCCATTCATTCTTCATCAACGAATCAACTCGTAATTACGAATCAAAAAGCAGTGGAGCCTACGCCTACTGCAACGCCAGAACCAACTATAGTCCCAACCGCAACACCAGCAGCTTCATCGGAACCGACGGCTACTCCGTCAACGGAGCCGACATCAGGACCTGCGTCTACACCAACCTCAGGAGCCCCAGGAGGTCCGTTAACACCTACACCTACGAGTTCGCTGGTGCCAGGAGTAATCATTAATGATCCGGCAGTACCTGCTGGGCCTGGGAATACGACCGATCTGGAATCCGCGACATCAGAAGAAGTAGGAGCTCCTGATTTAGTTATTACAGATGAAAATGTTCCTTTGGGTGAAGTCGACATTGTTGATGAGGAAGTTCCGAAAGGTACAGTCAACAACAGCACTTCAAGTGCCCCTCAGCTTCCAAAGACGGGAGAAAGTAGCCCTGCGCCGCTCTACATGACAGGTATCGGATTAATAGCCATAGGCTTTATTCTAAACCGTGTGTTTAGACGTGGAGGGAACTTAAAGTAAGTGAATAAGTATGATTTGAAATTGAACGGAAAGAAGCACCCGGCGTGATTATAGTCGGGTGCTTTGTTTGTGTTTAGAACCTATTCACTCGCAGGGAAGGAAGTCTCGAATTCGGTTTGTTTACGTGAGCTTTTGGCTAAAATTGTTCCACCGTGGAGCTCTGTGATGCTCTTGGCAATCGCGAGTCCTAAGCCGCTTCCGCCAGTCTCCCTAGAACGTGACTTATCTACACGATAAAATCGCTTGAATAAGTGGGGGAGGTCCGTGGCAGGGATCGGGTTACCATAATTCGTGCATGTAGCAATCACACTGTCATCTTTTCTATGAAACGGAAATATCTAGAATCTTACCTTCTTTACCGTATCTAACCGCATTGGTAAATAGATTCTCGTATAATCGTACTAACTCGTCCGCATCACCATGGATAATCAAAGGGCCCATATCCGTATGAATACGGTAGGTCATATCCGCTTGCTCCAATACGGGAGCGAATTCCTCGACAAGCTGTTCGAGCAGCTTGCCGAGATCTACAGGCTCCATATTAAGGGGAAGCCCGTTGCTGCTAACACGTGTATATTCAAATAAATCGTCGATTCGCTTTTTAAGAGTCAGGGACTTCTCATAGGCGATATTCACATAATAACGCAGCTCAACCTCGTTCTTATAACGATCCTTCTCCACATATTCCAGGAATCGCAGTACAGAAATTAGAGGGGTTCGAAGATCATGGGATACACCAGTGATTAGGTCGTTTTTTGCTTTCGCTGCTGCTCGTTCTTCATCTATAGCGGATTTTAGCTTGCCCGCCATGAGGTTCATATTTTAAAGCCAACTATTTTCCAAGATAAGGTATCGAATCTTTTAAAGTTCAACTATAAGAACCTCCTTTTTCCAGTTTGTAGCCAACGCCCTATATCGTCTTTAAATACAGTAGTTTTCTCGGCTTAGCTTCAATTTTTTCTCTGATTTTTCGAATGTGTACCATGAGTGTATTACTGAGTCCAGTAATTTTATCTAGTTCCTGACCCTTGGCAGATAACATAATAATCGGGAATTTTTGTGTTTCTCGAATTTTTATACAGGCCTCTATACCGTCCGTACTACAAGAAGTATACAATATTCTCGATTGAAATCCTTATTTCAAGGCCGGCGAGGATCGATGGGAAACAGTTTGTTTAGCTCTTTGAAAAACTTAAAGCTATCATAAAGCCTTCCACATACCAAAGATGAGACAGGCGAACTTCCCAATGGCGGCATGTAAAAGTAAAAAGTAAACTTAATAGTTTCTTAACAAGCCTTAAGATTTGGGAAGCGGCTATGCTATAATAATTTCAAATTCAATAGGTTGGAGGAGAATTGGAAGATGTGGAAAGAGTTTAAAGCTTTTGCCCTGAAAGGAAATGTACTAGATTTAGCCATTGCTGTCGTTATCGGAGCAGCTTTTGGTAAGATTGTGACTTCATTAGTATCTGACATCATTACGCCAATTGTCGGCTTGATAACAGGTGGTATAGATCTGAAGGATCGGGCTCTAAGTGTTATGGTTATGCATAATGAACTGATTATTCCTTATGGGCAATTTTTGCAGGCGGTAGTTGATTTCTTTATTATTTCCTTCTCAATCTTTATGGTGATTAAATTGGCTAATAAATTCCAGCGTAAAGAAGCCGTTAAAGTTGAAGTGGTGGAGACGCCAGCACCCGCAGAAGATATCGTGTTGCTAACGGAAATTCGTGATTTGTTGAAACAACAAGAACGCGGATTGTAATTGGAAAAAGAAAAAGCGCCTGGAGATACAGTCCAGGCGCTTTTTCTTTTGTTATGTAAATGTATGGAATGGGTTTTAACTGTACATTTGCAGGCTATATATTACCATGTCGTTTCTTCTAGTAATCACCATACCTCTCAGAATTAAGTTACAAATTTTAAGTAAATATATAAAACGCACTTGCATTTCGAAGGTGTAAGTGATAATTTTGTTAGTAAGGAAAACTTGAACCTCAATTAAATAAAGGATCAATCCTTCAGGGCAGGGTGCAATTCCCTACCGGCGGTGATGTTGTTGTAGAGTGCTTATTTATTAAGTTTATCTACCACACTTAGTCCGCTACCCGGCTCGCGTTGTTGACGCGAACGGTGGACCCGGTGAAATTCCGGGACCGACAGTATAGTCTGGATGGAAGAAGGAGAGGTTAACCGCTTGTCTGTAATAGACAGGTGGACTGCAGTATTTTCATTTATTATGTGCGATATTTCACAATTGCCGTCGTTTGACGGTTATTTACGCACACTTTTATTTGGACTGCCGATAAACTCTCGCATAACCCATCTTTACTCCTCCTGGAGAATGAGATGGGTTTTTCTGTTTTTACGCATCAGATAGACAGTAAGTGGATAGGAGGAACGAGATGGATAATATGAATGACGAGTTTTATATGTCGTTAGCGCTGGATATGGCAGAACGGGCCCAAGGACAGACAGGAATTAACCCTGTTGTTGGCTGTGTTGTTGTAAAGAATGGAGCGATGATTGGACTTGGAACTCATTTGCAGCGCGGAACAGGTCATGCTGAGGTTCATGCCTTGAATATGGCGGCCGGTCAAGCACAGGGCAGCACTGCCTACGTAACACTGGAACCTTGCAGTCACTATGGCAAGACTCCGCCCTGCAGCCAAAGGCTGATCGACGAGGGAGTAGCCAGAGTGGTAGTCGCTTGTGAAGACCCTAACCCTCAGGTTGCGGGTCGCGGCGTTCAAATGCTGCGTGAGCATGGCATTGAAGTAGAAGTAGGGTTGCTGCGTGAACGTGCGCTGCGGTTGAATGAGCGTTTTATCAAGTATATTTTGACAAAACAGCCTTTTGTTACGCTCAAGAGTGCCAGCACGCTGGATGGTAACCTAGCTACTAAATCTGGTGACAGTAAATGGATTTCAAATGGTGAAGCGCGGGAGATCGTACATACGCTGCGGCATCGGCATCAGGGAATAATGGTCGGTGTGAACACAGTGATTGCAGATAATCCTTCACTGACTACAAGAACGGAAGTGCCGGGTATTCATCCGATACGGATTGTGATTGATTCTGGACTACGTATTCCTTTGGATTCAGCAGTTGTAAGTGACGGTCTAGCGCCTACTATCATCGTGACAACTGAAGCCGCAGATGATGAAAAGAAAGCAGCACTTCTTCAAGCAGGTGTGCAAATCATTGTTAGCGGAGCAGGACCACGGGTGGATTTGAAGGCTGCTATGGTAACACTCGGTGAAATGGAAATCGGATCGATTTTACTTGAAGGCGGAGGCACGCTAAATGGTGCGATGCTGGAGAGTGGGCTAGTTGATCGAGTGATTCTCTTTTTCGCTCCAAAGATTGTTGGCGGTGGTGCTGAAGCGAAAGGGACGTTCGTATTTCCTGGTATAGAGCTAATGAAGGATGCGATTTCTCTGGAGGGATTGGAAGTAAAAGTGCTCGGAGATAATGTATGTATCAGCGGTACTCCGGTACGCTAAAGTGAATGGTTACAAAACTCAATCGTGTGCTTCCGGAGCAAGTTTTGTTCGGAGAGATAGCGGAGAAGTGTTACTCACACAAAACTCCTAGGAGGGAAAGCATGTTCACTGGATTAGTCGAAGAAGTTGGCACTCTGAGAAGTGTCTCCACCGGTGGAGAAATGATGGTGCTGAACATTGCCGCTTCCGTCATCATGGATGATTTGAAGATTGGTGATAGCGTATCGGTTAATGGCGTCTGTCTTACAGCGACAGCTTTAGGCGAGAACTATTTTACAGTGGATGTCATGCCTCAGACCTATCGAAACAGTAATCTGAAGGAGCTACGTCCTGGCAGTCGGATGAATCTGGAGCGAGCAATGGCAGCCGGTGGTCGATTTGGAGGTCATATTGTTCAGGGACATGTAGATGGCACTGCTGTCATCAAAAGTGTAAAGCGTGATCAAAATGCAGTAGTCTATGAGATTGCGCCGGATCGCAAATCGCTGTTTAAATATATCATCCCTAAAGGGTCGATCACGATTGATGGCATTAGCTTAACAGTAGTAAAGACGACGGCTTCATCGCTTACTGTATCCATTATTCCGCATACGTTAGGGGAAACTGTGCTAACTTATAAGCGGGCAGGAGATAGTGTGAATATTGAGTGTGATGTCCTGGGCAAATATGTAGATCATCTTCTTCATTATGGCTCAGCTGCACAGGATGAAGAAAGTGATAGCAGTTCCGGGATTAGTCGTGATTTCTTGGCGGCAAACGGATTTGTTTAAATAATGAGTAAGCTTACGAAGAAGGGAATAATCCTTCGTAAAGCTATTAGGAGGATAGGATCATGAGCGAACAATCGAAGAAGGATAGTGTCTTGGATCCGATTGAAGAAGCGATATATGATTTAATGCGCGGCAAAGTCATTATCGTGGTGGATGATGAAGATCGTGAGAATGAAGGGGATTTTATAGCTCTTGCTGAACGGGCGACACCAGAAGTCATCAATTTTATGATCACTGAGGGACGTGGTTTGGTCTGCATGCCAATTACCGCTGAGCGTGCGGAAGAGCTTGAACTACAGGCTATGGTCAGTCACAATACAGATAATCACGGCACAGCCTTTACTGTATCGGTTGACCATATAGATACAACTACTGGTATATCAGCAGGGGAAAGATCCTTGACTGTAAAGGCCATGATTGACCCTAAAGCGAAGCCGTCTGATTTCCGTAGACCTGGCCATATGTTCCCGCTGATTTCGAAAAAAGGTGGCGTACTACGCCGTTCCGGACATACAGAGGCTGCTGTTGATTTAGCCCGTATGTGTGGTGCATATCCAGCCAGTGTGATTTGTGAAATCATCAATGAAGATGGCTCGATGGCCCGGTTGCCTGATCTGGTTGAGATTGCTAAGAAGCATGATCTTAAGTTGATCAGCATCAAAGACCTCATTCACTATCGGAATGAGAAGGAACAGCTCGTCAATCGCGAGGTGTCTGTACGTCTGCCTACCGATTTCGGTGAGTTTCAGACCATTGCCTATACAAATGAAGTGGATGATAAAGAACATGTAGCATTGGTGAAGGGCGATATTTCCGCTGATGAGCCAGTGTTAGTACGAGTACATTCCGAATGCTTAACCGGTGACGTTTTCCACTCCCATCGCTGCGATTGTGGTCCCCAGTTTGAAGCAGCGCTTCGGCAGATCGAAGCTGCTGGTAGAGGCGTGTTGCTCTATATGCGTCAAGAAGGCAGGGGCATTGGTCTTATTAATAAGCTTAAAGCCTACAAGCTTCAAGAAGAAGGACTCGATACTGTAGATGCCAATCTAAAGCTTGGTTTTCCAGCAGATTTGCGTGATTACGGGATTGGAGCACAAATTCTGAAGGATCTAGGTATAAGTCAAATTCGTCTCTTAACGAACAATCCTCGAAAGATCAAAGGGTTGGAAGGTTATGGATTGGAAGTTGTTGAGCGAGTGCCAATTCAAATGCCGGAGAATAAGGATAATACCAATTATCTCCATACGAAGCAGGCGAAACTTGGGCATTTGCTGTCTTTTGACGACATTGAACAAAATGAGGATTCGAAAGTATAATCACACACAATAAAAAACGAAGGGTAGATGAATGATATGCCGAAATATTTAGAAGGACATTTAGTTTCCGAGGGGTTAAAATACGGAGTCGTAGTAGGACGTTTTAATGAATTTATTACCAGCAAGCTTTTGTCAGGTGCACTTGATGCATTTAAACGCCACGGTGCTAACGATGATGAAGTAGATGTTGCTTGGGTTCCAGGTGTGTTTGAAATTCCGTTAATCGCTCAAAAAATGGCGGAAAGCGGTAAATACGACGCTGTAATCACTTTAGGAACTGTTATCCGTGGCTCTACAACGCACTATGATTATGTATGTAATGAAGTTGCAAAAGGGGTAGCTGCGATCAATCTTAAAACCGGCGTACCGACGATTTTTGGCGTAGTAACTACTGAGAATATTGAACAGGCCATTGAGCGTTCAGGAACCAAAGCAGGGAATAAAGGCTGGGATGCTGCGACTGCTGCGATTGAAATGGCGAATCTTAACAAATTGTTTAAGTAAGACAGCTATTGACGAATCAGTCGAATTCGTGCTTATTTATAGTATAAGAAGAAAGCATGGATTATAGAGCCCTTTCTACTTGTGTAGCGTCCATTAGGGCGCTGCACTTTACTTTTTTAGGCGGGAGGATGCTTCGTGACTGTATTGTACAAGCTGGAAACGTTTGAAGGTCCGCTGGATCTGCTTTTGCATTTAATCGATAAGGCGGAAATCGACATCCAGGACATTCCGGTCGCCGAGATCACCGAACAGTATATGGAATACCTGCGAAGTATGCAGGAGCTTGAACTGGATATTACGAGTGAATTTCTCGTGATGGCCGCAACCCTATTATCTATAAAGAGCAAGCTATTGCTGCCCAAACCACCGGTCATTGAGATCGATGATTTTGAATATTACGAAGAAGATGAATTTGATCCACGAGCTGAACTCGTTCAGCGACTGATTGAGTATCGTAAATTCAAGAGTATTGCTGTTCATTTAATGGATATGGAGAGCGAGCGGAGCTTGATTTTTACGAAGGAGCCGGAGGATCTGGGTCCATACGTGCCTGAAGAGATTGACCATACGCTAAAAGGACTACATACTTCCGACCTTATAGCTGCTTTCCGTAAGGCACTTAGTAAGGCGGCAAGAAGGTCATCTTACCAGCGGATCACCCGGGACGAAATATCGGTAAAAGATCGTATACGTGATGTATCGGATGCGCTGCAGCGCAGAGGAAAAGGCGGAAGGCTCCATTTCTCAGCACTGCTTCACGATGAAATGGCGCGACACGAAATCGTAGTTACTTTTCTTGCGATTCTGGAACTGATGAAAATGAAGGCGATTTTTTGCTATCAAGAGAAATTGTTTGATGACATCGTAATGGAGTGGAGAGGAGGAGAACACTTCAATGGATTACAAAACGCTGAAATCGATTATTGAGGGCCTGTTGTTTCTATCAGGTGATGAAGGGATCTCCGTACGGCAAGTCGCCGAGATTACGGAGCAGCGGCCAGAGCTTGCGGCTGGAGCATTAGAAGAACTAAAAGAGGATTATGTAACACAGGAGCGGGGATTGCAGGTAGTCCAAATTGCCGGAAACTATCGGCTGGCTACATTACCTGAGCATGCCCATTATTTTGAACGCTTGGCTTATTCCCCATCCAGATCAACCTTGTCTCAGGCCGCATTAGAGACATTGGCGATCGTGGCCTATCGTCAGCCCATTACACGGGTGGAGATCGAAGAGATTCGAGGCGTGAAATCCGAACGTGCTATTCATACGCTGAATAACAAGGATTTGATCCATGAGGTAGGTCGTGCGGAGGCCGTAGGGCGTCCAATCTTATATGGGACGACTAAATCATTCTTGGAGAGCTTTGGCCTAGCAAGTCTGAATGAGCTGCCAGAACCATCTAACTTCGAATCCACTGATAATTTGGAAGAGGAGACACAGCTATTGTTCAATAAGCTGGATACTCAAATGACGTTCGAGGATATAGAGCAACCTTAGTTTATTTTGTTATTCCGCAATGATTTGTATTGCTGGGACTGCCCATAAACCATTCATAATGGTTTATGGGCAGTCCCTATTTTTTTGTAGAGTCACATTTTTTAGCCAAACCCCGAATTTTTTCCAGATTAAATTGCCATACTAAACCAAAGGTTCCCATTATTAAGGTTTCTTGGAGGTAAATACGTGACGTTATGGCTTGGAATACCCCTCGGATTGCTGGTACTGGCAATGATCCTGGTTCTGTCTTCATCTATCGATTTCCGCATCCGGTGCTATAAACATGACAAAAATGATCTGATCGAGTTAGATGTTAAGACACTTTTTGGTCTGATCAAACTGCACTATGAACTGCCTCGATTGGTCTTTAAGGGATTGGAGCTAGGCGTGCTTGGGAAGTTTAAAGAGACGGGTACCGCGACTACAGGTGTTGACACTGTAAAGGAAGAGCAATTCGATAAAGAAAGAATTGAGCGCTGGCGGGACAATGTACAGCTAGCAGTGAGATCCACACGTGGATTGAAGAAGTGGTTCAAGGAAACTGTATCACATGTCAAAATATCAAAGCTCGACTGGTCCACAGACTTCTCACTAGGTGATGCGGCAGACACTGCCATAGTATCAGGAGCCGTCTGGGGATTGAAATGGAGCATCGTTGGATTTATTTCGCAGAGGGTCAAATTGAAGCACAATCCACGAGTGTTTGTGAAGCCTATTTTTCAAGATGAGCATTCTTTTTCAATGGAGTTCGTATGTGAGGGTAAATTGTCCGTTTCCTATGCCGTATACGCATCATTGCAGCTTCTTCTTCGTGTCTTGAGGGAGGCGGGGGGAATCAGTAAGTGGAGAAAATTACTAAAACGGATGCGTAGGGAGTCTCATGGGCAAAGTTTAGAATGAAAGTTACATACAAATGCGTGGATGTGGGGAAGATAAGCGCTGTAGAAGCAAGAGAAATCGTACTCAATTAAAGGAGGAAACAATATGAGCGACCATCCTATTCAGGGCCTAATGCAAACAGCGATGGAAAATATCAAGGGTATGGTAGATGTTAATACGATTGTTGGAGATCCAGTACAAACACCTGACGGTAGTATTATTCTACCGATTAGTAAGGTGGCCTTTGGATTTGCTGCAGGGGGTAGTGATTATCGAGTAGAGGATTCTATAAGTGGATCAAGCTCCCAAGGCGGTGTCAAAATGCTTCCTTTTGGTGGCGGTAGTGGGGGCGGTGTCTCCATCAGACCGATCGCTTTTCTAGTGGTTGGTAAAGATGGGGTAAACATTGTTCCACTCGACAATCAAACGCATTTGTTCGAAAAAATTATCGATGCTACGCCTGGGCTCATCGACAAAATCCAGACCATGTTCCAAAGCAGCAGTACTTCAGGTCAAGCTGGGTCAACTGCTACACAAGCACCACAAGCACCTGCATCACAAGCACCTGCATCACAAGCACCTGCTAAACCCGATCCAAGTACATCCCAATCTTCAACACATTAGGTACACATAATTGTACAAATAGCCTCGGGGATATCGCCTTACATCAGGCGGTGTCCCTTTTTGTGTGGAGAGGACATACCCTAAGGCTGGTCCGCATACACTTGTACAACATAAGCATGAAATGAATGACTTTACTTAAGAACCGATAAGAATCCGGAGGATAAATATGAAGACAATAACCCGTAAATTTCCAATCGCCTTATTACTGAGCATTTTGCTGCTGTTTCTGACACCGCTAACTTTGATTCATGCGGAGAACAGCTCTATATCTACGCATGCACGGGCAGCGGCGCTGATTGATGTGGAATCCGGGCGTATTTTGTATAGCAGTCGAGGAGATGAGCCGATGCTTATTGCCAGTCTGACTAAAATAATGACCGCCCTCGTCGCTATTGAGAATGGTGATTTAGCATCCAAAGTCAAAGTTGGTAAAAATGCTTTCGCCAAAGAAGGCTCCTCTATTTATTTACAGCAAGGTGAAGAGATGACGCTGGAAAATATGCTGTATGGTCTAATGCTGCGCTCTGGGAATGATGCGGCAACAGCGATCGCTGAACATATCGGCGGTTCTGAAGAAGGGTTTGTATACCTGATGAACAATAAGGCTGAAGAGCTCGGATTAAAAAACACTCATTTTGCTAATCCGCATGGTCTAGATGCTGAAGGTCATTATTCGAGTGCTAACGACTTAGCCGTACTGACGGCGTATGCTCTTCATAATCCTGTATTTAAGCAAATTGTGAAGACACAGGAGAAAACTGCGGACAATCCAAATGAGAAATGGGATTACAAGTGGAGAAACAAAAATAAAATGCTGTACTTATATGAGGGCGCAGACGGTGTGAAGACAGGATATACCAAAAAAGCGCTACGCTGCCTTGTCAGCTCAGCCACCAGAAACGGCCAGCAGCTTGTCGCAGTGACCATAAATGATGGGGATGACTGGAATGATCATGCCTCACTGCTAAACTTTGGATTTAATCACTACCCACTAAAAACAATGATCGAACGCGGGGACCCCGTGAGCGGTTATGACTTCGTGACAGCCAAAAAATTCGCCTATCCGCTCGGACAAGGGGAGCAGGATAGAGTGACCACCAAACTTGTCTTAAATCAGATCCCTTCGGCGTCAGCCAAAGCTGCAAGATCAAACTTTGGATTACAAGGGGTTCTCGTTCTTGATCTAGGTGGCAAGGAGATAGGCCGGGTTCCAGTATATACACGAGAGTCCTTACCACCTGAGGAATCCGCTTATACTAAAAAATACAGTACAACGCAAGCACACACTTATCCTGCTGATAATTGGTTTCAGGCTATAGGGAGTGCACTGAAGGCGTTATTTAAATTGGGTGAAAGTTCCAAGTAAGCAGATAGCTGAATAATGAAGAGGGAGGCGTATCCATGATTAACGGGATCTGGCTAGGAATGATCATCATCGGTTTTCTGTTCGCCGCCGTTAACGGCAGAATGGATGAATTTACAGCCGCCGTATTCGACGGAGCCAAGAGTGGGGTTACAGTAAGTTTCGGTTTAATAAGTGTGCTTGTATTCTGGCTAGGAATCATGCGGATCGCAGAGGATGCTGGTTTGCTTAAAAAAATAGCCAAGATTCTTGGGCCAATCGTAGCCTTCCTCTTTCCAGATGTGCCGAAGGGCCATCCTGCAATCGGATATATTCTCTCCAACATGAGCGCTAATTTGCTTGGACTTGGCAATGCGGCTACACCTATGGGAATCAAGGCGATGCAGGAGCTGCAGAAGCTCAACCCGGATAAAGAAACGGCCACACCAGCCATGTGTACCTTACTGGCGCTTAACACAGCAAGCATTACGCTAATTCCCGCGACACTAATTGCGATCCGATTGAATTACAATTCGGCAGATCCTGCGGGAATAGTAGGCACAACCCTCGCCGCAACGGCTGTGGCGACTCTTGCGGCTATAGCGGCTGACCGGTTTTTCCGAAGGATGACATTGCTGCGCAAACCTCCAAAGCCGCCGTCAGCAAAGTCTGGTTCTGCTCCATTGGCCAAGACGTCGCTGCCTAATTCTTCATTGAAAGGGTGAGCATGACTTGTACCAGTTAATCAGTCTCCTATCGGCATGGGCGATTCCGGTCATGATTACGTTCATCCCGCTCTATGCTTTTACGCGTAAAGTCCCGGTGTATGAGTCATTTGTTGAAGGGGCGAAGGATGGATTTGGAACGGCAATCGCGATTATTCCTCATCTTGTGGGAATGCTTGTGGCGATCAGCGTCTTTCGCGCATCGGGCGCACTCGACTTCCTAATGGGATTCATATCTCCTGCTCTGCGGGGACTTGGCGTACCTCCAGAAGTACTGCCGCTCGGCCTTCTGCGGCCCCTCACTGGGACAGGCTCGCTTGCTTATACCACGGATCTGATTCGCGTTCATGGTCCAGATTCTCTAATCGGCATGATTGCCTCCACCATACAAGGCAGCACGGACACAACGCTCTATGTATTAACGGTTTATTTTGGAGCCGTTGGTGTGCGTAACGGACGTTATGCACTTAAGGTAGGTCTATTCTCCGATGTTGTTGGCTTCGTCGCCGCGATCGCGGTCTGCCTCCTGCTTTTTGGGTAGGAGGCGTCACCCCCTTTCCTTCCTCGACATATGCTATTGCAGCAATGTGGAGGGAGGCAATCCGCTATGAACTACAAAGGTTTTATTCTGCATCAGTCTCGCTGTACTTCCATTAATGGCAAAGGCTTTGATTTCTGGGTTGGTGTGGACGGAGCCATTTATGCAGCACCACTGCTGACCGATCCGGAGTATATTCACATTTGCTTGGAAGGTGATTTCAGCAGGGAAGATGGCATTCCTCCATTATCTGGAAGGAAGGAACAGCTATTTGCCACAGGTAAACTCATTTTAGAACTGGTAGAGCGCTACCAAATCTCCCCTTTAATCATCGAACCCCACAATAATTACTGCCCAGGCGCATTTTTTCCATGGAATGAACTTGTGATTTATCCCTCTGATGGTTATCATTAATCTGAGGTGACTAGTCGAAAATGGAAAGATTACAGAAAATTTTGGCGCAGGCAGGTGTGGCGTCCAGACGTAAGTGTGAAGAAATGATTTTGGCCGGTAAAGTGGAAGTCAACGGGGAACTCGTAACTACGCTTGGCACGAAGGTGGACCCCGCAACAGATATTATTAAAGTCTCCGGTAGACTGATCCGGGGCGAGAACAAAATCTATATTATGTTCAACAAACCTAAAGGAGTCATTACAAGTGCTTCCGATCCAAAGGGTCGCAAGGTTGTAACAGACTACCTTAAAGGAATTACAGAACGGGTTTACCCTGTAGGCCGTCTGGATTATGATACGGAAGGACTGCTGCTGTTAACGAATGATGGAGATTTCGCTAACTTGCTTACCCATCCTAAGCATCATGTACCTAAGACGTATCACGCTACGGTCAAGGGTATTCCGCACGGTACCGCACTGGACAAGCTAAAGGCTGGGATCAAGCTGGAAGATGGTATGACAGCGCCTGCCGAAGTAGAGTACAAAGATATTGATGAAGCGAATAAAGAAGCAGTAATCAGCATTACGATTCACGAGGGACGTAACCGTCAGGTACGACGCATGTTTGATGCGATTTCACACCCCGTTCTCCGTCTGAAGCGGATTTCATTCGGGGATATTATGCTGCAAAATCTTAAACGTGGATCTTACCGTCATTTGACTAAAGATGAAATTAACCATCTGCAGCAAATTGCCAAAGCAGGATTACTCAAAGAAAGAACTCCACGTAAAGAGTCATAAAGACACACAATATTCACAATTAAACCCCCTAATACTGTGACGAAATTCGCTATAATGTTCATAGGATGTTCACACCTTACAACATAAGTATGAGTTGCGTCACAGAAGGGGGCTTTACATGTGGGTAAAGCGAGAAAACCAATTCAAATCGTAATTCTGTTTCTAATCGTTCTAGTGGGTGGTTATGCAATTGGTTCCTCTGTATTTGGTGGAAGCGGAAAACCAGAGGAAGGTAGTAAAGCGCCTGCCATTGATTTGCTGGGTCTTGATGGACTTGGGCATACGTTAGACGAGTATAAGGGTAAGGCTATTGTGCTGAATTTCTGGGGCTCATGGTGCACGCCATGTGTAAAAGAAATGCCGGCTCTCCAAGCACAATGGGAAAAATGGAAGGACAAAGATGTAGTCGTTATTGGAATCAACGTAGGTGAAGATCAGATGACTGTCGAGAATTTTGTGAAGCAAGTCAATATTGATTTTCCGATTTTGATGGACACGGGACGAGACGCTGTACGAAGTTATGGTATTTCTCCGCTCCCCACTACTTTTTTTATTAATGCAAAGGGTAAAATTGACAGCATTCATATTGGCCAGCTTGATTTAGATTCACTAGATGATCAAATTGGGAAGCTGGTGGATTGATGAGTGAACGCGAAGCTTTTATAACCAATACCAAATGTGAATGCGGCCATCAGAACCCTGTAGGCACTGTTCTATGTGAAGCATGCGGAAAACCGCTTGGCAAAGAATCGGACTGGGGCGAGAATCTGGAAATGCGTTATGATGGTGTAGCCCGTCGTTCGCAGCGTGTTAATCCAAGCATTATTGATCGAGTTTGGAACTTTTTTTCATCTGTCAAAATAGCGATATATCTAATCGTTTTGACACTGTTAGGATCTATGCTGGGAACCATTTTCCCTCAGGAGAGTACTTTCCTTAATATTGATGCATCGAGTTATTATAAGCAGGAGTACGGAACAGCTGGGGACATCTACTATAAGCTTGGACTTTCACATACATACGAATCCTGGTGGTTTGTGACTCTACTCGTAATGATTGGTGCTTCATTAGTCATTTGTAGTTTGGACAGAGTACTTCCGCTATATAAGGCATTAACTAGGCAGAAGATTCGGAAACATCGTCAGTTCTTAACTCGGCAAAAGGCTGTGCTAGTTACTGAAGTGCAAGAAGAACCAGAAGCTTGGGTTGCTCGGGTGGTTCAGCCTATGCGTAAAAAGGGCTACCGAGTCAAGACGGATGGAGGAGCTCTGCTGGCAGAGAAACACCGCTTCAGCCGCTGGGGGCCTTACGTAATACATATTGGTTTGATTATTTTTTTACTTGCTGTACTGGCAAGAGGATTGCCGGGTCTCAACATGGATCAGCATCTTGCTTTCCCGCAAGGGGAGATTACACAGATTCCGGATACTACCTACTATTTAAAAAACGAGAAATTCACCGTAGAGTTCTACACAGATGAAGAGATGCCTGAGGAGTTTCGAGGCAAAAAGATCCTTCCAAAATTATTCCAAACTAAAGCAGTGCTTTATAAATGTACCGCGGATTGCGCAGATCCTACTAAGGAACCGCAGCTTACCGAGGTGACAACGCATAATATCCAAGTAAACTCACCTTTGGATTATAAAGGATTGAAAGCGTATCAGTTTGATTATGATCTAACACCTGTACTGCGTTCTGTACAGCCTGTGCTTAAGAATTCCACCACTGGGGAGTCGTACGGTAAATTCAAACTGGATATGAAGAATCCGCAGCGTACGATTACAGCGGGACCCTATACGATGACTTTAAAAGAGAAGTATATGGATTTTGGACTGAATGAGGATGGTCAGCCGATATCTAAGTCGCCTTATCCGAATGCACCAGCATTCTTATTCTTGATTCAAGGACCGAATTTGCCAGCGGAAGGGCAGCAGTACTTCTATTTTCCTAAGCAGGTAGATAAGTCTCAGTTTCAGCAGGTGGCTATTAACGATAAGCTTGGTGGCAGCAATAGATTTCTTGAGCTTGAAGTGGACAACATGAGCGATGTTGATTTTTCGGAATCGACTACATACTTGAATATACGTATTGATCGTGCAATGCCTTTTGTATGGTTAGGTGCAGCAATCGTGATGCTGGGTTTAATCCTTGGATTTTACTGGCAGCATAGACGCATCTGGCTTACCGTTGTAAACGGAGAGCTAATACTCGGAGGACATACGAACAAGAATTGGTTCGGTTTCCGTCGTGAGATCGTTTCTATTTTAGAAAAAGTAGATATGGTAGTCGATGAAAAATCAATAGATAATGGAGGAGGCCTTACATGAGCTTGCTCGATATCAGCAGTGCCGTCTTTATTGCCGCATTCTTATTATACAGCGGGTCGTTTATGTTATTCACTATCGCTATCATGGGTCGCAAGTGGTCGGGCCGCAAGCCAGAGGAACATACTGCTCGATGGGGTAAAATAGCTTTTATTGTTTCTTCTATAGGTCTTATCTTTCATCTTATTTATTTCTTTACACGTTGGTTTGGTGCAGGACATATTCCAGTCAGCAATATGTATGAGTTCATGACTTTCTTATCCATGATGGTTATGGTAGCCTTTACAGTGATGTACGCGATCTATCGCAAAGTTATTCTCGGTCTGTTTGCAGTTCCAATTAGCATTATTGTGATGGCGTACGCAGCTGTATTTCCACAGGAGGTTCAGCCGTTAATTCCATCCCTGCAATCGAACTATCTCAAGATTCACGTAACACTGGCAGCACTAGGTGAATCCTTTTTCGCGGTAGGTTTTGCGGCAGGGCTGATGTATCTGCTACGGACTGTTAATTTTTCCAGTAAAGAGAAGGCGGATCGTAAGCAACAGAGACTGATTGAATTTACTCTCTTTTCAATCATTGTTATAATTGGGTTTCTGGGTTCAGTTTTTGCTTTCCGCGGAGCAGGTTATGAGACTGTTTTTGTCCGTCCCAACGTTACGATTGACAGCGCAGGGCAGGAAAATAGTACAATAGAGAAAGTGAGTTATCGAATGCCGCCGATTGTGGCTCCTCACAATAGCGAAATAGAAAGCTTCCAGTCGTTTCTTGGCATGAAAGAACCTCTCTTTGAAGCTCCTTCATGGATGAATGGTGTGAATGCTGGCCGGAAGTTTAATACTGTAATCTGGTCGATTCTTTCCGGATTACTCCTTTACGGAATTCTTCGCTTGATCGTACGCAAGCCACTAGGCGCAGCGATTCACCCGGTTATGGAGGGGATTGATGAAGGCGATCTAGATGAGATAACGTATAGGGCAATAGCCATTGGCTTTCCTATTTTCACATTAGGCGCTTTGATTTTTGCAATGATATGGGCGCAAATAGCCTGGGGAAGATTCTGGGGATGGGACCCCAAAGAAGTCTGGGCACTCGTTACTTGGCTCTTCTATAGTGCTTATCTTCATTTACGATTGGCTCGTGGATGGCAAGGGCGAAAATCTGCCTGGCTTGCCGTTCTAGGTTTTTTGGTCGTAATGTTTACCTTAGTTGGCGTTAATCTAGTCATCGCCGGACTTCATTCTTATGCGGGGACGGACTGAGCATAGTTTACCTGCTAACACAGCACAATGGATTTAAGGTTACGTTCTACTGTATTTGATGAAGGGGTTGTTGTGAAATGGCAGATCATTTAAACAGAATTCTGGTAGTGGATGATGAGGAACGCATTCGCCGCCTGCTAAAGATGTATCTTGAAAAAGAAGGTTATGAAATCGACGAAGCTGAAGATGGCGAAATCGCTCTTCGCAAAGCAACAGCAAATGACTACGGTCTAATTTTGCTGGATGTTATGCTGCCTGGCATTGATGGAATGGAAGTGCTGACCCGACTCAGAGGGGTCAAATCGACACCTGTTTTAATGCTTACAGCTAAAGGCGAAGAGATTAATCGTGTACAGGGCTTTGAAATGGGCGCGGATGATTATGTCGTGAAGCCATTTAGTCCTCGCGAAGTGATTTATCGCGTGAAGGCCATTATGCGCCGTTCTTCAGCAACAGCATTTTTGTCCAAAGAGAGCAACTCCAGTAATAACATTGTATTCACTCATCTTATTATTGAGCATGACGCACACCGAGTAACTGCTGGCGGTGAAGAAGTGAGTCTGACACCGAAAGAATACGAACTGCTGCATTATTTGGCGATTTCACCGGATAAAGTGTTCTCTCGTGAAGAACTACTTAAAGATGTTTGGAATTATGAGTTTTTCGGAGATTTGCGTACAGTCGATACCCATGTTAAGCGTCTTCGTGAAAAACTGAATAAAGTATCACCGGAATCCGCGGCGATGATTACAACTGTATGGGGTGTAGGCTACAAACTTGAGGTACCTAAATAAGTGAACTTCTGGAGAAGTCTTGTCGGCAAGCTGTGGGTCACGATCATCTGCCTGGTCGCTGTCGTGCTTATTACACTCGGGTTGTTTCTACTTCCCTATATCGACAGCAACTTTGCTAATTCCGGCGATATCAAACGTTTATTTATGTATACGTGCATGATCGGATTTTCTTTGACGACATTCTTCGCGTTGTTCTTGTTTACCAAGATCACTCAGCCGATGCAACGTGTCATCGAGGCTGCAAACAACATTCGACGTGGTGAATACGGAACAAGGCTGACGCTGGTCACAAGTGACGAGATTGGCCAATTGGCGACTTCCTTCAACCATATGGCTGAGGAGTTGGAAGAGAATATTCGCAGTCTGCACCATGAGAAGGGCCATCTATCCAGTGTATTACGCAGCATGAGTGATGCTGTAATCACCTTTGACATCGAAGGCCAGATTATTCTGACCAACCCGCATGGTCAATCGCTACTTGAGAGCTGGAGCGATTTAGAGTGGGAACAAGAGAGTGACATTGAACCTCATACGGAAACGGCTGAGAGTAATGTTCCACCTCCCCTGCGTCCTTTATTTTTGAGCACGTTGAAACAAGGCGGCGATGAGCGTTCTAATGTACATGTCCGGCAGGGCGTGTGGTCCGTCCATATGGCACCTTTATATTCTGAGGGGAGCATTCGTGGAGTGGTTGCTGTTCTGCGTGATGTGACTGAAGAAGTACGACTCGAAAAAATGCGCCGTGACTTCGTGGCAAACGTCTCTCATGAGATTCGGACGCCATTATCGATGATGCAAGGTTATAGTGAGGCTTTACTTGACGGCATGGCATCTTCACCAGAGGAAAGCAGTGAACTGATTCAGGTCATTCATGATGAATCGCTCCGTATGGGACGTCTTGTAAAGGATCTGCTCGACCTTGCGCGAATGGAAGCTGGACATACGGATATGTTGAAGGCAGAAGTAGATGTGAACGAACTGCTGGAACGAGTGTATCGCAAATTTTCCGTACGTGCGAAAGAGCGTGATATTCATCTGCAGCTAAATAAAGAGAGCGATGTCCTTGTTCTTAAGGCAGCGGATGAAGATAAGCTTGAGCAAGTCTTAACCAATTTGCTCGATAATGCTTTTCGTCATACGCAGGGTGGCAAGAAGATCACAGTTCATACAGGAACTTGTGTCTTAGAAGGGCGTCGCTATTTTGAAATTAAAATTCAGGATGAAGGCGTCGGCATTCCGCAGGAAGATCTGCCTTATATATTTGATCGTTTCTACAAAGCCGATAAGGCACGTGTACGGGGAGAATCAGGTGGAACGGGACTCGGGCTTGCGATTGTTAAAAATATTGTTGAGTCGCATCACGGAACCATTTCAGCTTCCAGTAAGTTGGGCGAAAGTACAACCTTTACCCTAAGACTTCCTGTCGAAAAACAGTAATTCCAAACACAATGTGTGATAGCGCCTCTGACAGCAGAGGTGCTTTTTGTTGAAACAAACACATTAATCTTGTTCATCGTGGAACATATCTCATTGTTTATGCTTGGGAGGCCATCAAATGATTTTATCTTTAGACCAAGGGACTACCAGTTCACGAGCCATAGTGTTCGATGAGGACGCTAGAATCGTCTCACAAGGGCAATATGAGGTTGAACAATCTTTCCCACACCCTGGCTGGGTGGAGCATGACCCAGAGCAAATTTGGGCGTCACAGCTTGCAGCTGCAAGAGATGCGATTACTCAGGGCGGGATAACACCTCAGGAAGTATATTCCATTGGAATTACAAATCAGAGGGAAACGGCCCTGATCTGGGATAGAGCAACAGGCAAGCCGATTTATCCTGCGATTGTGTGGCAGGACAGACGTACTGCAGAGCTGTGTGAAGAGATCAAGAGTAAGGGGTTAGAGGGACTCATTGCTAGCAAGACGGGACTCGTTGTGGATGCTTATTTTTCTGCAACAAAATTCTCCTGGATTCTTGATCATGTAGAAGGCGCACGAGAGCGGGCGAATAATGGCGAGCTACTAGCTGGGACAGTAGACAGCTGGCTAATCTGGAAGCTTACTGGCGGGGCTGTACATGCTACTGATGTAACTAATGCATCGCGTACGATGCTATATAATCTACATGAGCGCTGCTGGGACGAAGAGCTAATGGAGGAGCTTCGTGTACCACGCTCCATCCTGCCAGAAGTGAGGATGTCCGGTAGTGAATTTGGAGCAGCAGACGCGCAGTGGTTCGGGACAGAAATACCTATTCACTCTGTATTGGGGGATCAACAAGCTGCTTTGTTTGGACATACTTGTCTTGAACCCGGCAGTGCCAAAAACACATATGGAACTGGATGCTTTATTCTGATGAATACAGGTACAGAAGCTGTAGTCTCCAGTCATGGGTTGTTGACCACTGTAGCTTGGGGAATGGGGGATGAGCTCTATTATGCACTCGAGGGCAGTGTGTTTGTAGCCGGAGCGGCTGTACAATGGCTTCAGGAGGGGTTAGGACTCATAACGGAGCCGGCAGGCTCGGAAGACAAAGCGCGGGAAGTAGAGGACAGTGAAGGGGTTGTCGTCGTACCTGCTTTTACTGGACTAGGTGCCCCTTATTGGGATATGTATGCACGTGGAGCAGTCTTCGGTCTAACTAGAGGAACCACCTCGGGGCATTTGGTAAGAGCAACGTTAGAGTCATTAGCATTTCAGTCTAGAGATGTAATTGGGGCGATGGAAAAAGATGCAGGCATGCCATTGACCGGACTTCGTGTAGATGGTGGAGCGGTTCGTAATGATTTGCTGATGCAGTTTCAGTCTGATATCCTCGGTAGTGAAGTTACTCGAACTACATATGCGGAGACGACTGCGCTGGGAGCAGCACTTCTGGCTGGATTAACCTCAGGAGTTTGGACAAGAGAGCAGCTAGAAAGCTTTAACAAAGCTGAGAGGGTCTTTTCACCTGTAATGGGTATAGATGAGCGTGAACGACGTTACAACGCCTGGAAAGACGCTGTAGCGCGTACCATGGGCTGGGAAAAACATGAAAGATATCAGTGATCAGGGAGATGCATATGTCTATGTTTAATGGAACAGAATCTGATCTACCGAGTGGACTATCTAAGCCTGCACTTCGAGCACTTCATGGTGCTGGGTATACACAGATTCACCAAATCAGTAAGCTCACTGAGTCAGAGCTTCTGCAGCTCCATGGGATGGGACCAAAAGGGATTGATGTACTACGGCGTGCGCTCACTGAAAAGGGGTTATCCTTTGCCAGCGAGTCCTAAAGAACAGATCAACCTAAAAAGCGGCAAGCTAAGGATAATCCTTGGCCTGCCGCTTTTTAGGTTGTAACGCTTAATATTCAATAACAAATGCAACGTTTTGCCATCCAGCGCCCACTGTCCAGAACAGAACTTTATCTCCGCGTTCGATCTTTCCTGTAGTAATAGCTTTGTGTAGAGCGATAAACGGGCTACTGGTTGAGGTGTACCCGAATTCATCACCTATGTAAACCGCAACCTCACGATCAATACCCACTTTTTCACAAACACCAACGATATTAGGCAGTGAAAGCTGTGAGAAACAGGCCGCTTTAATAGATTCAGGCGCTATGTTGTTATCAGATAGAAGCGTGCGAATCGATTCAGAAGCAGCATCTACGCAAATGGAATCATCAAATGGAATGAACTTCACATTGAATTCTCCAGCCGCTACGCCTTTTCTACCCAGATTAGCCAAGCCTTCAGCCGGGAACATGGAGTTGCCATAAACGCATGTGTCTGTTTGATAGACAGAATCAATGAAGCCTACCGCATTATCATCGCGCACAAGAAGGACTGCCGCAGCTGCATCACCGAAGTTAGCATAATAGACTGGATCATTCTTATCTGCATGAGGTGCTACATAATCGGATCCGATGACCAAAGCACGTTTAATTCTAGGATTGGCTTGCATTTGACGGCTCACCTGTTCTACGGAAGCAGTCATACCTGCACAGTTAGCGTTGCTATCTATACAAATTGTATGGGATGCGCCGTTAATTAAACGGTGAATCATTAAAGAGTTAGTAGGAAAGATATATTCAGGAGTTTGACTTGCATAGGCAATAAGATCGATATCAGCACCAGTGAGACCATTTTTATCCAACACATTACTGGCAGCCTCAAAAGCCATCGTAAGAGAATTTTCTTCCTCATTCTTAATGCTATAGCGCGTATCACGACCTAAAGTGGTCAGTAGACCTCGGATATCAATACCCTTTTCGTCAAAATGCTTAATAAAAAAGTCGTTACCAACTTTATTACTAGGATGATAGATATCAATGTCTTGAATACGAATTCCGGTCATATGAATGAATCCTCCTGAAAAACTCTATAGTTTTTTTAGTTATAAGAAGAATTAAGCTGTAACGGTGGAAATGATCTCGATGTTATCTAGTCCTGCTTTACGACCCAGACGAGCAAGCTGCATTTTAAGAATTGGGTTATTCTCAAGGGTTAGATTTACTTTTACAAATCCATCATTCTTAAACATTACGAAGCAACCTTCCAAAAGAGGTACAACATCAGGTGCAGTTACGTTTAGCTTTCTGCAGTCGATTTGTAATTCATAGTCTGCTGGAGTGATAGGATTAATAGTTTGTTGATAAGCTTGGATAGATTTCAGACCATCTTCTTCAGAAAATGTTCCTTCCAGCTCAATATTGATCACTTTTTTAGTAGTGTCTGTCTTTAAAATAAACTGTCCCACGTTAACATCTCTCCCGATATTTTAATTTACTGAAAATAGTTACTTTATTTCTTCAATCGTTTCGAGAAGAATATTAAAAGCGGTGATGATTCTAGGTGCCCCTATAGCGGGTACTAAGTGTAATAGAATACCTTTGAGTTGTTCTACAGTAACTCCCACACGAAGAGCCATGACATAATGAACACCCAATTGATCAAACTGACCCATCGAAATCAGGGCAGAGATAACTGCGATTTCCTTCCAGTCAGCTTCGATTGTGTTGCGTTGAAAAATATCGCCGTAGGCATTCCCCATAATAAATTCAGCCAAATCGGGGAAATGTTCTTTAATCGGAGCCAGTGCTTTAGCTCCGTAGTCTCCAGAGAGATTCGTGAAGTGGTTCAGACCACTGTTTACATTGTCTTTCATAAGTGACCTCCTAATTTAGGTTCAAAGTACGGTGAGCAGTCGGAGGGACCTCATCACGGTCTGTTAGCAGTTCAATGACGGCAACACGGTTGATGGCAACAGCGTCCTTGATGGCTGTTTCGAACTCCTCCGCTGTCTCACATTTGTAACCCTTAGCGCCTAGTGATTCTGCGAATTTCACAGCATCCATAGGGACTTCGTAGATAGTTCCGTCAATACGTCCTGTAGTTTTTTCCATACCTTTTAGAGCCATATCTAGCTGTTTATTATTCACAACAATGAATATGACAGGAATATCCTTGCAGACAGCAGCGTTAATCTCTGCGCCTAGCATCATAAAGCAGCCATCTCCTGTAATGCAGAAGATCGTTTCTTCTGGAGCAGCAACCTTTGCACCAATCGCCATTCCGATGGAATTACCCATACAAGCAAAGTAAGCATCGAAAACAAAACTGCCCGGTTTCTTAACCTTGTACCATTTCGCAGCATGGAAACCGTGACTTCCATCATCAACAAAGACTGTGCTGTTATAAGGAATCAAATCACTCATCATACTCAAGACCGATGCAAGTGAAAGGTTTGGTAAAATCGGAGGCTCCTCGGTATAATCGGAATTTGTCGGTGCTTCGCGTTTTGTGATGTTGTTCGTGTCAATATTATTGAGATAGTAAACTAGATTGTCCCGTAGATCTCCAGTCACTGGAATCGTTTTAGAGAACAATATTTTTCCGACAAAAGTCGGATCGCTATCAAACTGAATTAATGTTGCAGGATGATTTTCCCTTTTAAGATTACAAATAGTCATATCACTTAAACGTGACCCGAGAACGATAAATAGATCACTTTGATTCAGCAAGTCATCCCCATGGGTACAACCGCCTACTCCAATTGGACCGTGATAGAGTGGATGATCCCAAGCTATAGCCCCTTTACCACCTGGAGATGTAACTACAGGAATATTAAATGTTTCCGCTAATTGAATTAGCTCACTATGTGCTCCTGAGCGGTTAACGCCTTTACCCGCGATAATTATTGGATTCTTAGAGTTATTTATAGCATCAAGTACACGGTCGATATTAGCATGGCTAACCAGTGATTCGCGTTCAGGGATTACAATATTACATTCCTCTAGCAATTCCGTTTGTACATCAAAGGGAATACAAAGGTGAACTGGACCACGATTACCGCTCAAAGCAATGGATATGGCATGATTAAAGATTGTGTTAAAGTGATCTCCACGTTCAATAAGCTTGCTATATAAGGTGGCAGGTCTAAACATATCAGCTAAATCAGCTAGAAAAGAAGTAGAGTCCTGACATTGGGGAATTCCAAGCTCTTTAATAGATTGATGGCCAGTAATAAATAGGACAGGTAGGTTGTTAGCCTTAGCATGTGCTGCTGCGGTTAATAGGTTTGTTCCACCAGGACCTGAAGTACCAAAAGCTACACCTAGTTTTCCAGTTTTAAGCGCATACCCGGCTGCTTCGAAGCCGGAACTGGACTCGTGTCTCCCGGGAATAAATTCAATACCGTAATCTACCATTTTAAGAACAATAGGACAAATGGATTTCCCAATAATACCAAAGGAATGGGTAACACCTAGGTTCCGTAGTGCTTCCGACATGTAATCTGCGACTGTCTTCAAAAAATACACCTCACAAGTTGATTGTTATTTTAAAATCAAACATTAGAAAACCTGTGCTCTGAATTAGGGCACAGGTTGGTGGCATAAATCGCCATAGAGACTGAACAATTGTTCAGTCGTCTTGGTTTTCTGCAACCTGGCAGTCATGGCCTCTGATTAAAAATGAGGCTGTAGATCCATGGTTTTGCGTCATCCTCTTTCGAAGATTTTGCCAATATTAATTTTAAAATTTATAAGAAGAATTTTCCTTTACAATATATTCCTAGAGTACCTTTGTCAATATATTTTCGCAAATTAACTCGAATTTTGACGAAAGTCTTGTCCAACCTATGAAATAATAGATATAAAAAAACTCCCCCTAAGTCAAAACTTAGGAGGAGTTTTTGGACTTGTTTATATGATTTGCAAGTGACTTAAAACTTGAAAATATGGATAGTCTTCTGTAGATTAAACACAGCCTGTGTCATTTTCTCAGTTTCTTCAGCGACGGACTGCAGGGCATTAATTTGTTCATTCATAGCGGCGGATACTTCCTCGGTGCCGGCAGCGGTTTGCTGTGTGATTGCAGAGATATTCTCTATTGCACTTGAGATTTTCAAGGCGCTTTCCAACATCAGATCACTTTCAGCAGAGAAGGAAGAGATTTGCTCGGTAATATACTGCACACTTTGCACAATTTGAGCAAAGATATGAGCAGATTGAGTGATCATCTCATTCTGTACCTGTACGACTTCTTCGTTGATAGCGATATTGTCAATCGCTTGTTTGATATCAGTTTCGATGCTCCGAACTAAGCCAAAGACTTCCTTCGTTGAAGCCGTTGATTCTTCGGCAAGTTTACGAACCTCCTGTGCGACTACAGCAAATCCTCGACCATGCTCCCCGGCGCGTGCTGCTTCGATGGAGGCATTCAGCGATAAGAGGTTGGTCTGTTCAGCGATCTCAGTGATGGTTTTTGTAATCATCGTAATTCCGCGAGCATTATGAGACAGGGCTTCGATAGTATCAGCTACTTTTTGAGTAGCCTGGATGTTTTTGCGCATGCCTTCAGCTTGAGTATCAACGGACTGCCGTCCTTGTTCAACTAGTTCTAATGTATGTATTGAACGTCTGTTCATTTCTTTCGTTGAGTTCGTATAATTGGATACTTTATTCTCAATATCTTTAATGGATTCTGTCATTTCAGCGATATCCGTAGATATTTCATTTGCACCAAGAGCTAGCTCGTTAGACGAAGAGGCTACCTGTGCCATGACAATTTTCAAATTCTGATTCTTATCTTCGATTCCACGGCTTGCATCCATAACTTGACGAGTGATTTGTGATGCTTCTGTCAAAATCTTCTTGAGCTTGTCAATCATAGTATTAAAGGAACGACTTACGTCCCCCATAGACCCGTTCTCATCGGCTCTACTAGTAAAATCCCCTTTTGAAATACTATGAGATACATTCGCGATGTCATCAAAAGAAGATGTAAGCGCTCTCTCGATAAAGCGGGCCACGGGGAAAGTTAGAGCAGCAAGAACTACGATTAGAACAATACCCAAAATAATGTTGCCTAAGATCATAAAAGTAACTAAAACAGGAATGGCAAATAGTGCGGCAACGAGGTAACATCCGGCAACAATTCTTTGTTTTAACGGAAGTTTATGCATCCAGTTCATTGGTATAATGTCCTCCTTATTAATATTATGTATTGGTGTTATTATATGGGATTTAAAGGTGATTGGTCTATAGTAAGAACTGACATAAATCTTCTTTTCGAAGTAGTTCTTTAGATTTCGTGTCAAAAATCCTCATAAATAGCGGAAATTTTTGCGATAGCAGACTTTACCATCTCTAAAAGTTCTTGCGGTGAAAGTACAATAACCGAGGGACTAAAAGAAAGGATTATCCGGCAGGCCGACTCGATCGTATTAAATTCGGCATCTACGTTCCCCCACTCTGCATTGCTTGTTGGCTCTATCAATTGGACAGAGACGAATCTTTCTCGCTGTAATTCTTTTAAGACAGATGTTCTAACCCTTAGCTTTACTTGATACTTTGGCAGTGCTGCTTTAAAGGCCTTGGTGGACTCTTCCCAGTACTGTTTTAAATCAAAGGCATCAGGTCTTTTAAACCACTCATGAGTCTCCTCAACGTTAACTAATCTGGACACACGAAAGGTTCGTAGTTCATCTTTGCTTTTGGCTACGACATACCATACTCCGCGTTTTGCAACTAACCCAAGAGGTTCAATGAAACGGACCGTTGTCTCGTTGCTTCGGAGATAAGTGATTTTTACTTTGCGGTCCTCCCAAAGTGCTCTCTGCAGTACAGAAAGGAACGGATAAGTTTCATCCGAAGGATGCCAACTGGCGCCATCAATATGAATACGCTCGCTTAGGTAATTTGCTGGGTTACTAAGTCGATGTGAGGATGCAGCCTCTAGTTTGAGAAGAGCGGAAGAGTAGTCGTCTTGTATCCCCAGATCCTTCATTATAGATGCGTCAGCGGACAGAAGCAGTGAACCAATCTCTTGTGGCTTCATTCCCGTTAGGGAGGTTCGGTAGCCTTCAGTAAGCATCCAGCCTCCTTCACGACCACGTTCAGCTAAAATGGGTATTCCTGAAGCACTTAATGCTTCCATATCACGAAACACAGTTCGTTCTGATACCTCGAGTGTTTGGGCCAATTCTCTAGAAGTCATTTTTCCACGATTTTGCAACAGAAGTAATATTGATAACAAACGGTCGGCTCTCATTAGGCTATTGTACCTCCTCGAATTATTGATTAGACGATCACCATTAATCATTTCTTAATCATGATTATATTATATATGTCAGTTGATGTCATATATACGGGCTATACTTATAAAACGTAAGGAATGTTCACAGAATATTGAAATCCGAATTCATGTGGAAAGGGTTGAGGGCTATGACATTGAAAGGGAAAGTCGCATTGGTTACCGGGAGCAGCAGAGGTGCTGGGAGAGGGATCGCTCTAGAATTAGCAAGAAGAGGTGCTTTTGTCTATATAACAGGGAGGACCACAGATGTATCCGTCACAGAGCATATTAAGGGGAGCATAGATAGCGTACTTAGAGAAATAAAAGAGAGTGGAGGTTCTGGTGCGGTAATACAATGTGACCATACGAAGGATCAAGAAACAGAAGCAGTGATCCGTCAGATCGCTGAAGAGCAGGGGCGGCTCGATATCTTAGTTAACAACGTGTGGGGAGGCAATGATTTAGCTATCGAGCAAAAGCCTTTTTGGGAGCTACCTACAGCTCATTGGGACAATATGTTTAATGCCGGTGTGAGAGCACAGATGATCACAAATTATTACGCAATTCCCTTCATGCGCAAGGCAAAAACTGGTGGTCTAATTATCCATACAACCTTCTGGTATCATTATAAATATTTAGGCAACTTTTATTATGATCTTTCTAAAAATGCACTTTTACGTATGGCTTTCGGATTGTCGAAGGAATTAAAGGATGACGGCATTGCGGTTATTCCACTTTCACCTGGATGGATGAGAACAGAAGCGGTTCTAGAAGCCATGAATACAGATGAGGAACATTGGCAAGAAGTTGAGGAACTGAAAATGAGTGAATCGACGACATATATTGGTCGAGCAGTGACTGCACTAGCCGCTGATCCAGAGGTTATGTCTATGTCCGGTGAGCCGCAGCTGGTTGGAAAGCTTGCTGAAAAGTATGGTTTTACTGATATTGATGGAAGGATAATCCCTTCGTTCATAATATAGGAAGAAAGAGAATCGTAAAATATAAGAAAGGCCACTCCAGTACATTCTGGAATGGCCTTTCTATATTATAGATTAAAGAAGGATGATTTCTTCAGCAGTGTTAATTTCTGGTAAACCAGCGAGTTTCACAAGGACTTGCTTAGGAACGGCTTTGTCAACGGTCAGCAGCATGATTGCAGCGCCCCCAACAATTTTACGTCCCACTTGCATGGAAGCGATGTTTACATCGTTCTCACCAAGCAATGTACCCACGAGTCCGATAATCCCTACTTTGTCGTTATGGGATACAAAGATTTGATGACCTTCAGGAGCAATATCAACTGGGAACTTATTCACTTGAACAATACGTTCTCCATAACCTTGCAGCAGGGTGCCGGCCACAAGATACTCTTGGTCACGATCAGCTTTTAGAGTAACAGTAATCAGATTGGTAAAGCCTTTAGTTTTAGAAGCTTTAGTTATTACTACGTTCACGTCGCGTGTTTTCGCTAAATGCATGGAGTTTACGATATTAACGTCCTCTGCAAAGTGGCGGGAGAGCACACCTTTTACAATGTAGCGGGTTAGTGGTTGGGTATCTACATCCGAAAGATCACCAGCGTATTCAACATGGATCTCACGGATAGCAGCAGCTGCAATTTGGGTAACAAAACTGCCCAGTTTTTCCCCAAGCGTGAAGTAAGGTTGAAGCTTATTCATTACACTTGGAGCCACTGGAGGAATGTTGACCGCGTTAATGAACGGTTCATTACGCAGAATATGCAACACTTGCTCCGAAACATCGATCGCCACATTTTCTTGAGCTTCAATCGTAGAAGCGCCAAGGTGAGGAGTCACGATGATTTTTGGATGAGACAGGAAAGGATGATCTGCTTGCGGCGGCTCTTTCTCGAATACGTCGAACGCAGCGCCAGCAACAATACCGCTATCTATAGCTTCTACTAATGCCATTTCATCAATTACACCACCACGTGCACAGTTGATGATGCGCATTCCCTTTTTCATCACTTCGAATTGTGGGCGAGAAATCATATGGCGTGTTTCCGGAGTAAGTGGAGTGTGCACAGTAATGAAGTCTGCTCCGCGAACAACATCGTCTACGGAAGCCAATTTAACTTCCATCTTTTCAGCACGTTCAGCTGTTAGGAAAGGATCGAAAGCAAGAATTTCCATACCGAAAGCTTTAGCACGTTTAGCCACTTCGCTACCGATTCTGCCCATTCCGAGTACACCTAAAGTTTTGCCACGAAGCTCTACACCTACGAATGTTTTTCTATCCCAGGTTCCACCGATTGTTTTTGCATAAGCTTGTGGAATATGACGGGCCAGAGCCATCATCATTGCGAAAGCATGCTCACAAGTCGTAATTGTATTTCCATCAGGAGCATTGATTACAACAATACCACGCTTTGTTGCAGCATCCAGTTTGATATTATCTACACCAACACCTGCACGACCAATTACTTTTAGATTTTTTCCTGCTTCGATGATTTTGTCTGTTACAGTAGTTTGACTGCGGACAAGGAGACCATCGTATTCACCGATAATTGCAATGAGTTCGTCTTCGCTGAGTCCTGTTTTTTTGTCAACAACTACATCTTCTGCGTCCATCAATTGCTGAATGCCCAAATCACTGATTGGATCCGATACTAATACTTTAAACATGGTTTCTTATCCCCCTTAAAGTTGAAAAGCTTTATATGTCGAGGACGCCTTTTTGGGCAATCCACAATACCTGAAGATTCACGAACTAGTAGAGAAAAAACATGCGATAATAGTAGATCAACGCGGTGTCGCATAAAAGAAGCTGCGTGCAGAAGTACCGCGGAATCGGTAACTTTGGGCAAAAGGATAGTATAGATTAGGTATTTAGAAATTAAAAAAACTCCCGACCCCCATACTACTGCCGTAGTAAGGGACGAGAGTTATCTTCGTGGTACCACCCTAATTCACTGCAACTTGGAAGAAGCAGCCTCATTGGCCTGCAAAGGCCACACTGGTAACGGAGTTGATCCGATTGCACCTACTTTAAGGTTCGATACAATATCTCAGGAGCGCTAAAGACATCTGTTTGTCACCGGTTTGCACCAACCACCGGCTCTCTGAAGACTTCCAGAATCTTTGTTCCATCATCGTTTTTGATTGATTAATTTTTTCATAATGTAACACGGTAATGTAGATGTGTCAATAGGCTTTGAAAGTAGGCTTTCTTGAAGTGAACTTCATTTTTCGTTATGATTCAATGACTGGTTCTATTCATAAAAAAACGGGAGCTGTGGAATCGTCTCCTTGCTATAGTACTGCTCTCGCCACTTCATAAAATCCTCTACCTGTATAGCACCTGTGGAAATAAGCAGGGTTACTGAGGACTGAACATCCGTAAGATTCAATGAACTGGCTGTACCAGAATGTATCAAATCGTCTATTTTTGCAGTAATGTCCTGAGGATCGTAGGCTGCAAAAATTCCGCGATTTAACATCATATCAGCGATGGATGCGTTCTTTTGAAGAAGAGGCATTTTTTTCCACTGGATAAAGGACATGGTCTTTAGCTCACCAGCAACAGAAGGGATTTTCTGGTTTGTCTTAGAGCCCCACTTTAGCATAGAATCATAAAAGTTCTTTTGTGCGAGCAATCCGAATTTAACCGCACCGGCAGTATAAGGATCATTTTTCAGCAATTTTGCCGTCTCTGCACCAGATGCACTTGCACTTATTTCACCAGAAGCTTTTGAGAATAAAGTTAAGCTTTTGAGTATGTTTAGCTGTGATTGATGTAATAAGGGAGAGTCGGAAAAGATAGAGTCCTGGTTAACTCTTTCATATTGTTTATCTGCTAGAAGGCTAAGATTCTTCATAGCTGCTGCATTTACACGGGCATCTGTACTGCGTGCCAACTTGTCCACTTGTGTGTTCCAATTCTGCTTGAATTCCCGATAAGGCAAAAATACGTTATGATAGAAAGTAACAAGATCCTTCTGTTGGTAAGAGCCCGTGAATTCTTCTAATCCATATCCATTACTGCTCTTTTGTTGCTCATATTTAGCTTCCGTTTTGTCTGCGCCAACCTTGACGCCTGTGAAAAATGCGGCGAAGGCGCAAATAAGGAAAAACAAAAAAAATAGAGTGTACAACATTTGTGTACGGGAGTTACGTTGGCTCATAATAAGTGCTCCTTTTTCTGGGGGAATTATCCTATGTATTATGTATTGATAGCAACATTATGGACGGTTTCTCTTTCGGAGCTGCCCCAAAAAATTAAAGAACAGGCAGGTCACGATGAAAAAATTCAAATTTGGCGAGATTAAGATAAAAAAAGTAGAGCCAGGTCAGTTAACAGACCGTCTTCTGCTCCTCAATCTCTACATTACTCAGGGGCTTACATTAATTATCGGTTTGATATGGATATTATTTCAGAAAAGAAATCCTTTTCAGCTATTAATTTTTCCAGAAAACGTACAATTTGTGGCATGGGGTCTTGGACTTGCTGCTGTAATGCTGGTAGTTGATTATTTATTGACTCATATTGTACCTGAAGAAAGCATGGATGACGGGGGAATAAACGACCTTTTATTTCGAAATCGGCCCGTATGGCACATTGTTGTAATTGCAGCTATGGTATCGATCTGTGAAGAGCTTCTGTTCAGAGGAGCCATTCAGTATTCCATTGGTCCTTATTGGACGAGTATTTTGTTTGCTCTTATTCATGTTCGCTATTTGCGCCACTTTGTACCTACCGGATGGGTATTCTTAAGCAGCTATGGTCTTGGATATATATACATTCAATCAGGAAGCCTATGGGCACCTATACTATGTCATTTCTTCATCGACCTTTTCTCTGGTCTGGTGATCCGCTACAGGAGGGAATCATGAGTGAGGAATTGAGCCGGTTGAAGTCTCGTCAGAAAAAGCGCAGTGGCGAAGGCAAAACTTCTGGCAAAAGTAAAAAAACGAATCCGCGATCGGAGGGGGCTCCTAGAAAGAGCAATCATTCCCGGACAACAACGGCAACTTTGTCAAGGAAAGCGCGCCGTCCTGCGGCTTCTGCGAAGGGATCTAACGCTGGAAACAAAGAGCAGGAAGAATCTGTTCCATCACGTTCGAATACGTATTCATCAGAACGTGTTCGGCTTAGTAAAATGTTTGTTAACTCTCTGATTTTCATCTTTGTAATATTGCTGGTAGCGCTCCTCTGGTGGGGAATCGAAGGGGCGCCGCCTTTGAGTACTTTATGGTGATTTTTTGGATTTGGGGATTGGTTGTGTTTGTGCTTTTGATTGCACTAATCATTGCTGTGATTATGGTGAGTAACGCCTTTAGAAACAGAATTATTACCGAGGAAATAATTTTGAAGTCGCTCCCAGATGAGTTTGATGGGTTTCGTCTCTTATTTATAACTGATATCCATCGCCGCCGCCTTCCAACAGCACTGCTGACTCCGTTAAAGGGAACGGTGGGTGCTGTTTTATTAGGTGGTGATCTAACAGAAAAAAACAGTCCTCTGGATCGACTGACTGATAATATGACTTTAGTGACTTCTATTGCTCCTACCTATGTAGTACATGGAAATCATGATTATCGAGCTGATATTTCACTAGTTGATCAGATTATCCGGGGCAGTGGTGCAAAGCTGTTAATGGATGAGAATGTGCGTATTGAACGTCAGGGAGCTTCTCTTTGGTTAACGGGAGTGGATTTTCCGAAAAAGGGTGGTAACACTTCTTATCGTCCATTACCTGGATTAACGTCACGTGCTTCTTCACTAAATAACACTTGTCGTATCATCCTTGTTCACGATCCGCTCTGGTTGTCCAAACGTCAAAGTGTGCCAGCGGATCTGATATTAGCAGGCCACACGCATGGAGGGCAGGTCATTCTTCCTTTTTTGGGTCATAGGCATGTGGAAAATTTCTATCATAAATATGATGCAGGAATGTTTCAATGGCCCAGAAGAGATGGGACAGGAAGGGATGCGAAGCTGCTGATTAGCAGAGGGTTTGGAACCTCTCACTTGCCGATCCGCTGGGGAAGTCCTGCTGAGATGCACGTGCTAACACTCCGAAAAGAGAAACATTAGAAAGCTGTCTTTGTACCGCTTGAACGGGTGGACAAAAAAACAGGTAATCTCCTTTTCATCAAGGGGATTACCTGTTTTTATTTATCCTAATTAGGAATTAGCGCATCTTAAGCTCAATACTGCGAGGATCTACAAAGCTATAGCCCTTGCCTTCAAGAGTAGTAAGCAGTTTATCCAACGCTTCAACTGTCCATGGTAGCTCATGCATCAGAATATTACTGCCGGAATGCAATTGATCCGTCACATTTTTGATTAACTTATCTGTTTTTCCGGTTTCTTTCTCTTTCATTTCCCAGTCCAGTGATCCATTGGACCAGGTCATATACAACATCCCATTCTCAGCGGAAATCTTCTTCCCTACATCTCCACCAGCACCATGTGGGGGACGGAAAAACTGAGGTGCTTCACCAATAATCTCTTTGACCGCATTTTGAACGTCTTCGATTTGCTTTTTGACCTCAGTGTAAGACTTGTCCTTCAACACAATATGATCCCAGCTATGGTTGCCGATAATTCCTCCGCGGTTATGAATTAACTCTAGAAGCTCGGGATGCGCTTTAACGCGGTATCCATTCACGAAGAAGATCGCTTTGGCCTGATGTTTGTCCAGAACATCCATTAATGGATTAATCATTTCCGCATCTTTGGGACCGTCATCAAAAGTGAGCAACACGACTTTTTTATTTGTAGTTTCCTCATTTGGGACGATGTCGTAATTTTTGTTCATATGGTACAGCAGTGGAATTTCAGCGGAGTCTTCATCCTTACTGGCTTTATTATTACTACCTGTAGTTCCTCCATCTGCTGACGCTTCAGGGGTAGGGCTGGCTGTAACTTCAGGGGAAGGCGCTATAGTTTCTGCGCTCTGTGTAGCTGCCGCCGTAGGCGTATTGTTTGTGGTGTTTGTATCCTCGGTTGTCTTTCCATTCGCACCGCTGTTGCCACAGGCTGTCAGCAGTAAGGTAGCCAGTAGGAGCACTGATGTCATTTTACCCACTTTTTTCAACTCGCTTTCTTCTTATTAGGTTGCATGAGCGGCAATCTTTCCGCGAACACTAAACATGATTTTACCATACAAGGAGGCTGGAAATATGAATACTTCGTCATTTTTATGTGGGGTGCTGATGGGCGTCGCAGCCAGTATGATTATGTCCAAAAAGCGGAATTCTCTAATGTCTTCGCTGGGGCAATCGGGCGGTTCCATGAGTGGAGCAGCAGATAAAGCAAAAGAAAAAATAATTGGTATGGCTACGACAGGGTTTGGAAACACTGCTGCTTCAAGCAGCAATGCAAGCAGCAATGCAAGCAGTAATACAAGCAGCAATGCTCAAAGTAATGGTTCGAACAGCGGAACCTCTGAGCATAAAACGGAATCACCGGCAAAATCAAAAGAATCCAATCTCAAATTACTGAAGGATTTCATTCGCAACAATCCTGAAGTGAAGAGCGAAGTGGAGCAAATTCTTAAAGAAACGCATACTGCCATACCGGGATTGTAACCGTAAAGGACTCCTTCAGAATCATTTTGAGGATGAAATATTCCGCAGAATGATTCTTTTTTATATTCAAGGGCTTTAAAATGGTTTATGAATTAGAATAAGCTCTTCAGTAGTGGCAATGCTTTAAGAGGATTTTATATATTTATTTTCGTGCATTTATCTCTGCAAAATGATAACATACATACATAGTAACCATTTTTGGCTCATTACTCGGGACTCATCATACATTATAATAAATGAGCTTGCAAAAGGAGGATCCTGTCATGAGAATAGAGCGATTAAGTCAAGATAAGATACGGATTTTCCTCACTTTTGACGACCTGAGCGAGCGGGGCATCCAGAAGGAAGACATGTGGCAGGAAGTTCCCAAGGTACATGACCTGTTTACGGAGATGATGGACCAAGCATATAGTGAACTAGGTTTTGATGCTACCGGTCCGCTTGCCGTAGAAGTTTTCGCATTGCCCGCCCAAGGCATGGTCGTTATAGTGACCCGAGGAAAATATGATCACCATCAGTACGGTGCGTCCGGGGAAGAAGAATTGCCAGAAGAGATTTACGAAATGGAAGTTACTCTTGAACAAAGCGACTCCATTGTATATGCATTCCGCGATTTCGAGGTTCTTGTTGAAGCGGCCCATGTGCTCATTGGTAATATTACTTCCCAGGGGAAACTGTATTCTTATAACAATAAATGGTATCTGTACTTCGATCCTAAGGAATTTGAAGAAACAGCGTTGTCAGGTCTTGTTGGCGTACTAGCTGAGTTTGGAGATTCCTCACCGGTTACTGAAGCTGTCCTCGATGAATACGGGAAGACAGTAATGCCGGAGAATGCAGTCCAGTTATTGTGCACTCATTTTAAGCGTCAGGATTAAATAGCATGATAGGGCTGATAAGCATCGTTTTAGCTAATTAGCCCTATTCTTGTTCTTGATGGTATGGCGGTCATTCTTGAATTAAAGCTGTTATCTGCCTTGCTGTAATCAGCAGAATAAGGCGCTAGGGATATAGGGAGGTTATTCGGTGCTCGTGTTATCGGTTATTTCGTCGGCAGTAGCGCCGGGACTTGCTCTGCTGACCTTTTTTTATTTGAAAGATAAGTATGATCAAGAACCGCTTCATATCGTTATTAAGGTGTTCCTGCTAGGCCTTCTGATTGTATTCCCTGTTATGATCATTCAGAGAGGACTAATGCTGGGGCTGAATGGCGGTCCTTATGTGGAGTCGTTTCTCATATCCGCTGGCGTGGAAGAATGTCTAAAATGGTTTGTGCTTTACCATATGATTTACAATCACACCGAATTTGACGAGCCATATGATGGGATACTATACGCCGTAGCGATTTCGCTCGGCTTCGCAACAATAGAAAATATAATGTACGCTTGGTATAGCAATGCATCAATCGGTTCCATGTTCCTGAGAGCACTGCTTCCGGTTTCTGGACACGCTATGTTTGGTGTAATTATGGGCTATCATTTAGGGAGAGCCAAGTTCTCAAAAGGAGCTAAAACAAAAGGGATTCTGTTAATCTCTATCTTGCTGCCATGGTTGTGGCATGGGATTTATGACTTTATTTTGAGTACGACAGCTAACTACTGGATATGGTTTATTGTTCCTCTGATGGCTATTCTATGGTACGGAGGGATGGGGAAAGTGGATAGGGCAAATAGCCGGTCCCCTTTCCGCTTTCTGAAACGAGAAGAAGAGGTTAACCTATAATCGAGATGGACACACTTATATTCAAAGGATTGTTCCTTAGCGGGAGATTCCAGAGAGGAGAGAGGTGTCTTTTTTTGCGTATAAAAGTCCGTATACTTTGCAAACAATGCGGTGAGACCTACATATTAAGAGGGATAAAAGAGCAGGGTGTGATTCAAACCGGCTTTAAGCAATGCCTTTGCAGTAATAGTAGTGGCTTTGAAATTGAAGAGAGAGCATAAGCGCTATGCTATGCAAATTTGGAGTGAAATCCCTCTATTCAAACACTTTAGTCATATTGTGTTACAGAAGGGTGCATAAGACTCCTAGTTTATTGTCAAACTAACGCCAATAAGCTATCGAAAGGAGTCTTGTAGCCCTATGTACAAAAGATTAAGTGCTGTAATGTTCCCGCTGACTGCGCTGCTGTTAATTGGTGCGCTCGTGTGGGGTTATCAGGAGAATCAGGAGAAGAATGCGATCCTAATTAAGGCGGAGAACCAATATCAGCGTGCCTTTCATGATTTGTCTTACCATGTGGAGCGTCTTCATGGAGAGCTGGGAAACACACTAGCTGTTAACTCCGCTTCTAACGGGATGCACCGCAAAGGACTTGTTAATGTGTGGCGGATGACCAGTGAGGCACAAAATGAAATCAATCAGTTGCCACTCACATTACTGCCATTTAGCAAAACGGAGGAGTTTCTGTCCAAAATCTCAAACTTTTCTTATAAAGCTGGGATTCGTGATTTCGCTAAGAAGCCTTTGACAGATGGTGAATTGAGCAATTTGAAAGCATTGTATAAGAGCTCTGGAGAAATCTCAAAAGATTTGCAAGATGTTCAGAATAAAGTGATTGGTAGCCGTTTGCGCTGGATGGATGTTGAAACCGCATTGGCTACAGAGAATAAGGCAGAAGATAATTCGATTATTGACGGCTTCAAGTCGGTGGACAAACGTGTCGAAGGTTACCCTGACCTGGATTGGGGTCCTTCAGTTGCAAGCATTTACGATAAACGCTCTGTAAAAATGCTCGGAGGTACCCCTGTTTCAGTTGAAGATATCAAACGTAAAGCCATTAAGTTTGCTAATGCAGGCTCGAATGCTAAGGTAGACGTTAAAGAAAACGGCAAAAATACGAAGTGGCCTTCTTATACGGCTACAGTCAGTGGTTCGAATAATAAGCAGATTATCAGTATGGATTTCACCAAAAATGGTGGTTTACTGATCTCTTATTACGATAACCGTGAGATAGGACCTGCTAAGGTGACCCTAGAAGAAGCAGTTTCCAAGGCAGAGCAGTTTCTTAAGAAAAAAGGATATCCTCATATGACTGCGGTTAATGCTGACCGTTATGATAATATCGGGAATTTAACCTTTGTAACGAGCCAAAATGATGTTTTGATTTATCCTGAGAAAATGACGATCCGTATTGGACTTGATACTGGGACAGCGGTTGGATTTGAGGCTAGCGAATATGTCAATGAGCATAAGGACAATCGTAAAATTCCAAAGCCAAAGCTGACTCTGGCGGAAGCGAAGAAATTTCTGAATTCGGATTTCAATGAGAATTACCATCGCATGGCTTGGATTAAAAATGATGACTCCGTAGAAGTCTTGACTTACGAATTTGGCGGAGAGGTAAATGGTACTCAGTATCGTATTTATCTTAATGCGGACGACGGCATCGAAGAGTCCGTGGAAGAAATCAGGCCTTCTTCAGGGGCAGAACAAAAGTGAAAAAATAGGGCGCATCCATTATTTGGATGCGCCCTATTTTATTTTTAAAATTCAAATAATATTTATCTCATTGGGTGATATTCCCATGCTATAATCATTGTTAACTATACTGATTTGGCGGTGACATCTTTGTATCCTAAAATTAATGAATATCTATACATACAGGTTGCTTCCAGTGACGCTGCTGAAGCAGAAGTTGAATATAGATCGAGAATTGCAGAGACAGAGGACGACGCATTCCTGATTGAAATTCCTATGCAGGAGAGTGACGGTCGTCTGAAACGACTTTTTATGGGGGACGAGCTTTCGGTTTATTTTATTACTGAGGGTGGCATTAAAAATTACTTTAATACTCATGTTCTCGGGTTTAAAGAAGATGTAATTCGTATGGTCCGGATACAAAAACCAGAGGCGGATTCGATTTTCAAAATTCAGAGACGAAGCTTTTTTCGGGTGAATGCAGATCTTGAATTAGCTGTGAAGGATAGCTTTGGCAAAAGATTCCTTGTACGTACAGATGATATCGGTGGCGGAGGAACGTCTTTCTTGGTGGATCACCAAGTGAAGCTCGAGGTGGGAGCGAAATTATCCTGCTGGGTTCTAGTGCCTTATCGAAATGGTAGTATTGAGCATGTGGACTTTGAAGGTGAAGTGGTTCGGATTAAAAAGCTTGAAAACGGGCGCCAATTGGCCATGCTGAAATTTGTGGCTATTACGGATAATGAGCGTCAGAAAATAATACGTTACTGCTTTGAACGACAGTTTGATTTCCGCAACCGATAGGCATTTTTCTTAGCTCTATTAAGTGTTCTGATTTTGCACTGAAGTATAAACTGTGGTATAATTTTATAAGTCGCAGGCAATGCCTGCTTTTTTCTTGATAATATCATCAAGCATATCCATTTGTATGTGCTCCTTGATATTGCAGGAACGAACTTGACATCGCTAGATGCTTTTCTTATGAAAGAGTGTTTGAGGAGGAATGCCCCGTTGGATAGGCAGGGTACACATACTTACGACAGAATTAACGTCGCCATCGACGGACCTGCCGGGGCAGGCAAGAGTACTGTAGCCCGATTGGTAGCCCAGAAGTTGTCTTATATTTATGTCGATACAGGCGCAATGTACCGGGCAATCACCTGGTATATGATCCGAGAAGGCATAGAACCGGAAGATCAGAATCAAGTGAACCAGAAAGTTCACGATATGGTTATTGAGCTTATTCCGGAAAAAGACATCCAGAAGGTGCTGATTAATGGGGAAGACGTAACGCCGCATATTCGGAGTCTTCAGGTTAGCGGCCTTGTGTCGCAGTATTCGAAGATCGAAGGTGTAAGGTCCAGACTGAGTCATTTGCAGCGTCAGATGGCGCTTCGCAAAGGCGTTGTAATGGATGGCCGCGATATCGGTACGACCGTGCTGCCCGATGCCGAAGTAAAGATTTTTATGACGGCAAGTGTGGAAGAAAGAGCTCTCCGTCGTTATAAGGAATTGAGAGACGCGGAATCGGTGACGCTTCAGCAGCTTGAACATGATATTGCACAGCGGGATCGTCTGGATGAAGGACGGGAGATTTCACCGCTGCGACGTGCGGAAGATGCGATTCTTCTCGACACGACCTTTATGGATATCGATCAAGTCGTGGAGGCCATTGTATCCCATTGTAGATCTCATGTTGACGGGGAGAGAAATCATTTATGATTTATGTATTTTGCCGAGGATTGCTTCGCTTGATTTACGCAATTGTTTTCCCGCTTAAGATTGTGGGGGAAGAGAATGTGCCAAAGGAGGGCGGGGTGCTGCTCTGTGCCAACCATATTAGTTTGCTGGATCCGATGACTATCGGGATTAAGTTAGACCGTCAAGTAAAGTATATGGCTAAGGCAGAACTTTTTGAGGTTCCTGTGCTTGGCTGGCTCATTAACAAATTGGGTGCTTTTCCGGTCAAACGTGGTGGTGTAAGCAAAGAATCCATTAAAACGGCCCTTAACACACTTCGCGGTGGTAATGTCATGGGTATCTTCCCGGAGGGTACGCGTAACTCTGACGCCGGAGTTGCCAAGAAAGGTGCTGCAAGCTTTGCACTTCGAAGCGGTGCTGCAGTTGTTCCAGCCGCTATTGTCGGTGAGTACAAACCCTTTCGACGGATGGTTGTAGTCTATGGGGCTCCTATAGATCTCAGTCAATTTGCCGGTGCAGGAAGTGAATCTCTCGAGGCTGTTACCGATGTCATTATGGAACGCATCAATGAGATGAAGAAGTCGGGTATACCAACTGTTGGTTAAGGGATAAACGGAATCACAAATTTCGTCCTGTGCTATGATTAAATAACGGCATAGTCGCTATTTTTTGGAACATACTATCTTCAAGTGTAATTTGTAATACCAAGCAATGCTTGTTTTGAACTCTGCTATACGCAGGTTTAAATAAATGGGGTTTTGAATCGAGGAGGCTAATCACATGTCTGAAGAAATTAAAAATCAGGAAGCTACGGAGAGCAATGAAACCGTAGAAGCGGTGGAATCCGCTGTGACAGAAAATAACGGAGCTGTAGAAGTTGCTGCCGTTAACGAAGAAGAAGTGACTAACCAAGCTGACTTGGAAATCATTTCTCTGAAAAAAGGCGATACCGTGAAAGGAACAATCGTCAAAATTGAAGATAACCAAGCTTATGTAAGCATTGGATATAAATACGACGGTGTGATTCCGATTCGCGAATTGTCCGCAGTACAACTGGACAACGCTGCTGCAGCAGTAGAAGTTGGACAGGAAGTAGAATGTAAAGTTGTTAGCATCAACGACAACAAGGAAAGCCTTGTTCTTTCCAAACGTGCTGTTGATAGCGAAAAATCATGGGAAGATCTTGAGAAGTACTTTGCTTCCCAGGAAGCTTTCGAAGTTACTGTGGCTGACGTTGTTAAAGGCGGTCTAGTAGCTGATGTTGGAGCACGTGGATTTATCCCAGCTTCCATGGTTGAGCGTCACTTCGTTGAAGATTTCAGCGATTACAAAGGCCGTACCCTTCGCGTTAAAGTGAAAGAACTTGACCGTGAGAACAGCAAAGTAATCCTGTCCGCTAAAGAAGTTCTTGAAGAAGAGTTCGAAGCTAATAAGCTTAAAATTATGGCTGAACTGTCTGAAGGTCAAATCATTGAAGGTACTGTACAACGTCTGACCCAATTCGGCGCATTTGTTGATGTTGGCGGAGTTGACGGTCTTGTACACGTATCCGAAATCGCTTGGAATCACGTAGAGAAGCCTTCTGATGTAGTTTCTGAAGGTGATAAAGTACGTGTTAAAGTACTTAAGGTTGATCCTGAAAAAGGAAAAATCAGCCTGAGCATTAAAGCTGCTGCTCCAGGTCCTTGGGACTCTGCTGCTGGCGAAATCAACATCGGTGATGTTGTAACAGGCGTTGTAAAACGTCTTGTGAACTTCGGAGCATTCGTTGAATTGCTTCCAGGTGTGGAAGGTCTTGTGCACATTTCACAAATCTCCCACAAACACATTGCTACTCCACACGAAGTATTGAAAGAAGGACAAGAAGTACAAGTGAAAGTACTGGACTTCAATCCATCCGAGAAACGTGTTAGCCTGAGCATCAAAGAAACTGAAGAAGCTCCAGCACCTACTGCTAGACCTGAACGCAGCAACAGCAGAGACAGAGCTCCTAAAGAAGTTTTGAATAACCCTAACGTTTCTCTAAGCAACGAAGGCCTTAGCTTTACGCTTGCTGAACGTTTTGGTGACAAGTTGGACAAATTCAAAGGTAATAACTAATCCTGCTTTTTGAATATACGGGTAAAGTAATCGGCGAGCCCTCGATACGGGGGTTCGCCGATTCTCTTTTTCCAGTGACAGAAAGAATTTATTAAAGCTAACATGAGTGTTAGCCAATTTTAATGTTTTTTGCTATGATGAGTATCGTAAGGATGACAGGAGGAATGAATATGGCAAGACCCGTTGTGGCAATCGTTGGGAGGCCTAACGTCGGGAAATCGACGATTTTTAATCGGCTGATTGGCGATAGATTGGCCATTGTAGAAGATAAACCGGGGATTACACGTGACCGGATTTATGGTATTTCAGATTGGAACGGTAAGTCGTTCAGTGTGATTGATACCGGAGGTATTGAAATTGATGGAGATGACACGATTCTGAAATCAATCCGCGTTCAAGCGGAGCTGGCGATTGAAGAAGCGGATGTTATTGTATTTATGTGTGAGGCAAAGAGTGGTGTGACGAATTCAGATGAAGAGGTAGCTCAGATTCTGTTCCGTTCAGGTAAACCGATCGTTCTTGCCATCAATAAAGTGGATAATATGAAGCGTGCAGATGATATTTATGAGTTCTATAGCCTAGGTTTTGGAGATCCAATCGGAATTTCCGGTAGTCATGGTACAGGACTCGGTGACTTATTGGACGCTGTCGTAGAACGTCTGCCAGAGAAAATAGATGATGAATATGATGACGATGTCATTCGTGTAGCTTTGATTGGCCGTCCGAATGTAGGTAAATCCTCTTTGGTTAACGCAATTCTGGGTGAAGAACGCGTTATCGTTAGTGATATTGCGGGTACTACTCGCGATGCTATTGATACGCCTTTTGAACGTGATGGACAACGTTATGTGCTTATCGATACTGCAGGTATGCGCAAAAAAGGCAAGGTCTATGAGAACATTGAGAAATACAGTGTTATGCGTGCTATGCGTGCGATTGAACGGGCTGATGTGGTTCTCGTTGTAATTAACGGTGAAGAGGGCATCATCGACCAGGACAAGCATATCGCTGGTTATGCACATGAAGCTGGTAAAGCATCTATTTTTGTTGTGAACAAATGGGATGCCATTGAGAAAGACGACAAGACTATGCAGAACTTCGAGTCTAAGATTCGTGACCACTTCTTGTTTATGAGTTACGCACCGGTTGTCTTCTTGTCGGCTTTAACTAAACAGCGCCTGCAAAAATTGCTGCCAGTGGTGCAGCATGTATCTCAACAGCATGCACTACGCATTACTACGCATCTGGTGAACGATGTTGTATCGGATGCCATTGCGATTAACCCTCCTCCAACTGACAAAGGCCGTCGCTTACGTATTAACTACGTAACGCAGGTTGCGGTGAAGCCACCGACGATCGTGGTGTTCGTAAATGACCCATCGCTGATGCACTTCTCCTATGAACGTTACTTGGAGAATAAAATCCGCGCGGCGTTTAATTTCGAGGGAACGCCAATCCGTCTCTTTACACGGCGCAAATCCGAAAACGAAGGTTAGGGGAGAAGAAGTGTGGCGCTTGAACTTCTGGTTATCGTTGTAAGCTATTTGCTTGGTTCTGTCAGCTTTAGTGTGCTGTTCGCCAAGCTACTAAAGGGAATTGATATCCGTCAATATGGGAGCGGCAATGCGGGGGCTACCAATACACTGCGTGTACTGGGAAAAGGTCCTGCGATATCTGTGCTAGTACTGGATGTACTGAAGGGTGTTGCCGCAGTTTGGTTAGGAACTTGGGTAGGCGGCTGGGAAACCTGGGTTGCTGCTCTTTGCGGAATCGCTGCCATTGTAGGACATAACTGGCCGCTTTACTTTCGTTTCCGTGGGGGAAAGGGCATCGCTACTACGATCGGTGTTATGGCCACACTGTGTTTATGGCCTGCACTGCTCGCTGGTGTTATCGCCATAGGATCTATCTTTATCACTCGTTACGTGTCACTTGGCTCGTTGATTTTTGTCGCGCTGACACCGGTTTTTCTATTATTGACAGGATTTACACAGCCTGTGCTCTGGACCAGTATTATCATTGCGGTTTTTGCCTTCTGGCGGCACCGGACGAACATTGTTAAGATTGTAGAGGGCCGTGAGAACAAGATAGGCTCAAAAGTAAAAGGAGGGAATCGTGTTGTCTGATAAAGTAACCGTACTAGTAGCGGGGAGCTGGGGAACTGCGCTGGCAAGTGTGCTGGCTGCGAATCACTCGGAAGTTTATCTGTGGACACGTAACTCTGATCAAGCTGCCGAGATCAATGGTTCTCATATCAATAATAAGTATTTACCGGGGATTTCTCTGCCCGCAAACATCATTGCAACCACCGATCTGGAGACCGCAGTTTCCGGTTCTAAAGCGGTTGTTATTGTAGCCCCATCTTCAGGTATGCGACAGGTTGCTCGCAGTCTGAAGCCGTTCTGGAAGGATGAAATGCTATGCGTTCATGCTACGAAGGGCTTTGAGACTGAAAGCAAGAAACGGATGTCCATAGTTATTGCTGAAGAACTCGGCTGTGACGAAGGGCAGATTGTCGTTCTCTCCGGACCGAGTCATGCAGAGGAAGTAGTGCGCCTGTGTCCTACTACAGTTGTTGTGGCTTCACCTGATGATAAGCGTACTGCTGAAGCACAGGAATTGTTCATAAACAATGATTTTCGTGTATATACGAACCGTGATCAGGTAGGAGTAGAGCTTGCCGGCGCACTAAAGAATATTATTGCACTCGGTGCAGGTCTATCCGATGGTCTAGGATTTGGGGATAATGCTAAGGCGGCGCTTCTGACACGTGGACTGGCCGAGATTTCTCGGGTGGGCGTCGAGCTTGGAGCGAATCCTTTGACCTTTGCAGGGCTTGCAGGTGTTGGCGATCTTGTAGTGACTGCTACGAGCCAGCACAGCCGTAACTGGCGTGCTGGCTTTATGCTCGGGCAAGGAAAACCACTGGATGAGGTACTGGAGTCGATGGGAATGGTTGTCGAAGGTATTCGTACCACGGAGGCAGCTTATGCCATTTCCATCAAGCTAGGAGTCCAAATGCCCATTACAGATCAAATTTATCATGTCCTTTTTAAAGGTAGAAGTCCACGTAGTGCTGTTGAGGCTCTGATGGGCCGTGATCGTAAACCTGAGCTTGAGGCAATATCTCAGGAAACTTGGGAGCAGTGGCATTCCTGATCCTGTTCACCTTTTTCCGCAATTTCTCATATGTTGTATTGGGGATTGACGGAGGAGGGATGAAAAGTGAGCAGAGATTTTTCCAAGGATGCATTGAACGCCATTAACAAAAAGGCGGGCAAGAACATTACGGAAAGTGCCGTCAAAAAGCTAGCCAGTACGGTCAAACCAGGAACTACGCAGAATGAAGCCCAGCTCCGCCAGTTAATTAAGCAGGTGTCATCGATGGCGAAAGTGCCGGTCAGTGAAGCTACTGTGCAGGAAATTATTAATGCCGTCAAAAAAGGCGGCGCAGGTTCCGGCACAATGGAGTCTTTAATGAAAATGATGCTTAAAAAATAGCTTTAGGTTGGGTGAGCAAAAGATCCAGAATCCATGAGATTCTGTTATCTTTTGCTCTTTTTTTATTTATTGTAAAACTCTCTCAGCTAAAATATCTTAATAATAATATATAAAAAATGATGTTTTTTTACAGAATAGGATAAGGTCATGATATAATAATCCCTAATATATTACAGGCGAATGGGGGCTTTGACCTTGGATCCGATGACAAAAATGTGGTTGTCCCTGATTGCAATGCTGATTATGGGACTGTCTGTATTTCTAATAACTTTTGCTCGGAGCAAAACAAAGGGACTGCTTAAAGCACTGCTATCTATCCTTGCGTTTGTCATCATGTTAGTTGGCCTATTGGGCGGAGTTGTTTCGATTATGTAAGCAGTTACATAATGTTGAGGAAGGAAGTAACATCATGAAATCGCAAAATGGCGTCACCGTTATGTTTCAACCTGAAGGTCGTAAAGCTGTGGTGAATCGTGGTATCTCGGTACTGGAGGCAGCTCGTAAAGCCGGAGTGACGATTACCACTCGCTGTGGAGGCAAAGCAGGCTGTTTGATGTGCAAGGTTAAAATTGCGACTGAAGAGGCCACAGCGCTGAGACCGCCAGGGGATATTGAACGACGTAAGCTTGGAACTACGTTAGAAGAAGGAGTGCGTCTGGCTTGTCAGGCTGCCGTATGGAGCGATGTGACCGTTCAGGTGCCAGAAGATCCACTTAAGGCTGCTGTACGCCGTAAGCTTGAAGCTGCGCGGCGTGGGGAAGAAGATGAGCTGTGGTAGTGTTAGATTGTCACCGTGGGAGGGACTCGGTTGGAGTTTATACGAAGAAAGAAGAAGCTAAAGGCAGGAGCAAGACTTTTTCTGGTAGTGATGTCAATCGCTCTTACTCTTTCCGGATGTCTGTATCCTGGAGAAGAAAAGCGTGCTAGCGTTAATTATCGAGAAAGTGTTAAACGGATACAAGCAGCCGTTGATGATTTTCAACAAGAGGAAGGTGTGCTTCCGATCCTTAATGCGGATGAAGCTACTCCAAGATATGAGAAGTTCCGGATAGACCTAGGCAAGCTGAACAATAAGGGATATTTGGATGATATTCCGGCTACGGCTTTTGAACAGGGCGGAAGCGCTTATTTTCTTATTTTGAATGAGGAAAGTGATCCAGTAGTTAAGGTGATGGACCTTGTTACCGTTCAAAAGGTGAATGATGTGCAGCGTCAGATTAATCGTTATAAATCAGCTCATGACGGCTCTTTGCCCGTACTTGATGAGCTATATCCTGGACTTTACACCATTGATCATAAGAAGGCAGGAACAAGCTCCATATCATTAACTAGCGTCTATTCCGGGCAGGTTCTTGATTTCATCATGGATAAGGCTGGAATGGTCTATGTAGATTATGTCTTTGATATTATAGCTGCCATCGAAAAGAATGGTGGGGAACATGACGAGAAAAAAGATTTGCGACTAGATCTGGAGGAAGCTTCCTATTACGTGCCCGTGAAGTCTTTGCCGTATCTATGGATTAACAATCAGCCTGTCCCGCAGTCTCCTAGTTGAAGTGAAAGTTAAAGCTTAAGAGCGTCTAAGCTTCGGTTATATCCGAAGGATTAGGCGTTTTTGTGTTGTTCAGATATTGCCTTAACAGAAGCTTAATTGTCTTACATAAATCGTAGATGGAATTAAGGTTCTGTTTAATGGCGCGTAAGACTGGATTGCTAGAATGAAGGTAAGAAAGGAGATTCAGTTCAGGCTAGAGATGAATCGTGAATAATTCATAATTGTTCAAAATTAGAAACAAAAGGATGTTGATGACATGAAAAAAAATATCATATGGACGCTTGCAGCGGCCTTAGCCCTGACCCCACTTATTCCTACAAGCGCGATGGCTTCCAGCAGCGTAGCTACGGTTTCTTCTAAGACGCTAGAGAAGCTCGCTGCTGAGAAAGCAACGCTTCTAACTGAACAATATGGGATAACCAGCGTACAGTATGCCTTGATCGACAATGGAGTGATCAAAGTATCGGGACAAACAGGAATTAACGACAAAGCAGGAAAAATCCCTTTAACGAAGGAAACAATCTATGGTATTGGCTCTACGAGCAAAATGTTTACGGCGTCAGCGGTCATGAAATTAGTTGATGAAGGCAAGATCAATCTCGATACTCCTGTCGTACAATATATTATGGATTTTAAAATGGAAGATGAACGTTATAAAAAGATTACCCCACGCATGTTGTTGAATCACTCATCTGGTTTGCAGGGTTCGAGTTTAACTAGTGCATTTCTATTTGATGATCCAGATACGTACGTACACGATTCACTGCTGGAGAACTTGTCTACACAGAAATTAAAGGCAGAACCGGGAGCTTTTTCAGTGTATTGCAATGATGGATTCACGCTCGCAGAAATTCTTGTAGAAAGAGTCAGTAACATGACATTTACTACATTCATTCATGACAATTTTGCTGTACCTTTGGGTATGAACCATACCATGACGCCACAAGACATGGTAGATTCAAGCAAATTTGCCGGCCTTTACTCTCCTGCATATGAGGGGCAGCTTCCAACGGAGACGACCAATGCGATTGGTACAGGCGGAGTCTACTCTACTGCGGAGGATTTGGTCCGATTCTCGCAAATCTTTACTGGGAAGCGAGCAGATGTACTCTCAACCAAATCAGTACAGGCCATGGAGCAAGAAGAGTATAGAAAGGGATTTTGGCCCAAAGACGGGGATAATTCTGCTGACTACGGACTTGGTTGGGATAGTGTGCGATTATTCCCTTTTAACGATTATGGTATAAAAGCTCTTGTTAAAGGAGGAGATACACAGATGTATCAATCCTCCCTCGTCGTGCTTCCTGTACAGAATATGGCTGCAGCAGTCATTACCTCGGGCGGGAGCTCCTCAATTAATCAACTGCTGGCAAGTGAACTGCTCCTTCAGGCGATGAAAGAGAAGGGCGCAATTACAGAAATCAAGCCAGATAAATCATTTGGCAAGCCAGTTAAGGCTGACATGCCAAAAGATCTTGTGAAATACGCAGGTTATTACAGTACTCTAGGCGATCAGTGGAAGGCAGCTATCAAAGACGGGGAACTCTTGTTATCAGGAATGACTGCTCCGGAACAAAAATTTATTTACACCACGGATGGAACTTTTGTTGATGAGGAAGGCAGCACAAAGGTTAATTTTGTAAAGGAAAGCAACGGACGGACTTATTTGTGGATGAGCCAGTATATTTCGGTTCCTGAATTAGGCCAGCTTGCGTATTCTGAATATAAGGCGGAGAAATTGGAAGTTGCAGCACTGAATAAACAAACCGCAGATGCATGGGCAAAAAGAGAAGGTAAGTTATACTATCCAGTCAGCGAGAAATTCAGTTCCATCACCTATATGAACATGATTAGGCCAACAATACAGACAAGTGAGGGTTATTTCAAAGGTATGAAGATAACAGGTCCAAATACGGCTGGGAGCCAGCACCAAATTCCTGGCATCGCGGGCCGAGATACATTTGATATTCTTTTCTATGCCAAAGAGGGCATAGAGTACTTTAATGCGGCTGGAACCTTGTATATGAGTGAGGACGGAGTGAAGCCGCTCTATAAAGGCAAATCGTCGATAGCTACGATACAAGCTGATGGTTATGCTAGATGGTTCAGTGTTCCCGAAACAGCGGCTGGAAAGAAAATGGTAGTTAAGATGCCAGCAAAAGGTGCTTTTATGGTATACGATGAAACGGGAGCCCTAGTGAATAACACGGTCATTAGTAGTAACAATGAGGTTGTACTACCTATTAAGGGCAATATTGTATTTGCCGGGAATGCCGGAGCTTCATTTGGTATTACGCTACTGAAATAGAGAGTATATACGCATATATGGATTGGGCCAGCTATTATAGCTGGCTATTTTGTTAGTTCTATCAATGAACCCTACCTCATATGATGGATGAGAAAGCTTCCGGGCGTCAGACGCCTTGCGGCGCGCACAACTAATTTTTAGAAATTACATTGCAAAATGCGCGATTATGGGTCATAAATTCGTTCCGGATACATATGATGATACTAGTCCAAATGCATGTCCGAGCATTCGGAGTTTAGCGCGGGGCCAGTACGTCCCGGTCGAAAGCAGCTAGGCTTCGGGCGGGCATACGATAAGTCCGGTTGATGTCCTGCAAGGGTCAGATTACCGGCGGAACGCGAAGTCGATGCTCTTCAGGCATTTTTTCTTCGGAGTAATATGAGGAGGGGATCTCTTTTGGAAAAAGTGGATATTTTCAAGGACATTGCCGAGCGTACCGGCGGAGACATTTATCTTGGCGTCGTCGGCGCGGTTCGCACGGGGAAATCGACATTTATCAAGCGCTTCATGGAAACAATTGTCCTGCCTAACATCACGAATGAGGCAGATCGGGTAAGAGCTGTGGATGAGCTTCCGCAAAGCGCAGCAGGCAAAACAATTATGACCACTGAACCTAAGTTCGTGCCTAACAACGCAGTCCAAATCAAGGTTGCGGAAGGGCTTGAGGTTAACGTTCGACTGGTAGACTGTGTGGGTTACGCTGTAGAAGGCGCTAAAGGCTACGAGGATGAGAATGGACCACGAATGATCTCTACACCTTGGTTTGAGGAGCCAATTCCTTTTCAGGAAGCGGCAGAAATCGGGACCCGTAAGGTCATCCAGGAGCATTCAACGCTTGGTGTTGTAGTAACAACAGATGGTACGATTGCAGAAATTCCGCGGAACTCGTACGTGGACTCTGAAGAGCGCGTCATTGCAGAGCTGAAGGAAGTGGGTAAGCCATTTGTGCTTGTCATTAACTCCACTCGCCCACGCAGTGAGGAAGCACAGCAGCTCCGTAGCGAGCTAGCCATCAAATACGATATCCCTGTCATGACACTCAGCGCAGCAAACATGACCGAAGAGGATGTAACAGGTGTACTGCGTGAAGTATTGTACGAATTCCCTGTTCATGAAGTAAATGTGAACTTGCCAAGCTGGGTCATGGTGCTTGGAGAGAATCACTGGCTGCGTAGTAGCTATGAGAACTCCGTTCGCGATACGGTAAAAGACATTCGCCGCTTGCGGGATGTTGACCGGCTCGTATCTCAGTTCACAGAGTATGATTTTATCGATAAAGCAGGCCTAAGTGGTATGAACATGGGTCAGGGTGTAGCAGAGATCGATCTGTATGCCCCAGAAGAGCTGTATGATCAGGTTCTGATGGAGGTAGTAGGGGTTGAAATCCGCGGTAAAGATCACTTGCTCCAGCTGATGCAGGAATTCTCACACGCGAAAAGAGAGTACGACCGTTTCTCTGAAGCTTTAGAAATGGTCAAGACTACCGGTTATGGTATTGCTGCTCCTTCACTAGCTGAAATGGCGCTAGATGAACCAGAGCTGATTCGTCAAGGCTCTCGCTTTGGGGTTCGCTTAAAGGCCACCGCACCATCTATTCATATGATTCGTGTTGATGTTGAATCTGAGTTCTCACCAATCATTGGTACAGAGAAACAAAGTGAAGAGTTGGTCCGTTATTTGATGCAGGATTTCGAGAACGACCCAATTAAGATTTGGGAATCCGATATTTTTGGGCGCTCCTTGCATTCCATTGTGAGGGAAGGTATTCAAGGCAAGATCGCGATGATGCCGGATAATGCGCGCTACAAATTGCAAGAAACGCTTGGTCGGATCATCAATGAAGGCTCAGGCGGACTTATTGCAATTATTCTCTAACTTAAATTTAAGCAGATTGGAAGAGTGGGAGAGATCCCACTCTTTTTATGCGTAAAAATAACGAAACTTGATTCCTAGTTCCTATAATAACGGTGAATCTGACTCAATTTTTTTTCTGAAAAGAAGAATTAACCTGGTCTTATAGGTCTATAAAATTAGATGGGAATTAGATGTTTATGCAAGCATAGATGATAATTTCTACTCCTTTTTTGTCTAACTGCTTGAATTTATGGATGGGCTGTATTACTATAAGTTTGTTGCGCTTCAAGGTCTATGGGCGCCAGTGTTCAGTAATAAACGGGATTATCACGTATATTTTACGTTTAAACGGAAACAGTGTATGATACCGGAAATTTACTCAGGGAGGTGAGAAAACATGAATAAATCTGATTTGATCAATGTAGTTACAGAAGCAACTGAACTTCCCAAGAAGGATGCTACTAAAGCTGTAGATGCGGTTTTCGAAGCAATTACAGAAGCGCTGCAAAGCGGTGATAAAGTACAACTGGTTGGATTCGGAAACTTTGAAGTGCGCGAACGTTCCGCACGTAAAGGCCGTAACCCACAAACTGGTGAAGAAATCGAAATTCCTGCAAGCAAGGTACCGGCATTCAAACCTGGTAAAGCGCTGAAAGACGGAATCAAATAAAGATTTCTACATATCAATCCCATAGTCTTTTTAAGTACAACTATGCCGCCCTCCAAGGCGGCATTTGTTTTTTGGAATAGCATGGGCTGTACATTAGGTTTAGAGGAGGATCAGCGATGACGGATAAAAATACGAGCGAAAATCCGCTTCCGACAGGTAGCGACTATATTGTGGTTAAGGCCAAAGAAAATGGCGTTCAAGTCATTGGGCTAACTAGAGGTACGGATACACGCTTTCATCATACAGAGAAGCTAGACAAGGGTGAGGTGTTGATTGCCCAATTTACCGATCATACCTCAGCAATGAAAATCCGCGGAAAAGCTGAAATTTTAACGAAACACGGACAATTGGAAAGTGAAAGCTGAAAAGCAGGCATAGCCTGCTTTTTTTCAAAATATAGTAAGGGTGAATGATCATATCCACAAAAAAAGTGGGTACTATGGATAAGGGGGGCGTGTCCATGAACAAAGCCTGGTTGATTGGTGCCGTATTACTCTTGACTGCGACCTCTGCTGTTATTTTGCCGAAACTGGCAGACTTAGACTCATCCGTACAGCAGAGAAATGGGACAGTGGAGACTTTTACTGGCAGCCATAACACAGTGCTGGGCAATGACAATCTTGTTGATGTTCTGGGCGCTCTTCCGTTGACCTTATCCATAGATAGCGTTGGCTGGGAAGATCATGTTCTGTCACTGGATCTGAAAGTGAGCGGGAACGATCATGAACCTGAGGAACTCTATCAAAATATGGCTCTGGCCATTTCCTTTGCTATTCAGGAAACCTCGAATGTGGATCAACTTCTACTTCGCATTGTGGTAGAAGATAAATGGCTTGGTAGCCGCCGACTGCTGTTAGCTGGTGATATCAGACGTTCTGAGTGGTCTTATACGCTGCAAGATGAACTTCAGTCTGCGGGTAATCTTCCTATATCGGATCGTCTCAAAACGGGCTTCCGCATTAGTGAAACCGAGCTCTGGAAGAAACAGTTCATTTATCCTTAAATGGATTAAAAGAAACTCAGGCGTACCACAGTGCGTGACAAAAAAACATGTGATATAATAGACAAGATTGTGAACAAACGAATTATTATTATGTCAATGGCTTCGGAGGCTGAAATGAAACCGTACTGCATACCGCAACTGGCTAAACCCTACACCGACTACGACATGATTCAGAAGCATACGGATTTGCCGCCGTTTTCTGATGGCCGGGGTCATTTGTTATATATTTTTCTAAATCATGCTTCTTCTGCAAAAGGAAGTGCCGGAGAGTTGTACACGCTTGTGACAGCGCTTGTTCAACTAGGTCTGGACACGCATGAGGTCATTGACCGTTCGAATGATAGACGGGGGGGAGACCCTATGCGTTCCCGTCAATTGAAGGTACTAGCTGGCGATTACTTCAGCAGCTGGTTTTACCATTTGCTTGCAAAGAGTGATCAGATCGAGATGATTGGAATCTTGAGTAAGGCGATTGCAGATTTCAATGTCTTGAAAGCGAATCTCTACGTGAAGATGAGAGGCATACGCCTTTCGGCTGAACAATACTTGCGGCACATGGTACAGCTGAATATGCGGCTGTTCCTTTCTTTTACGCCTATGATTGAGAACTCCTTAGTGGAGCTGTGGGAAAAACTGCTGGCAGAATTCAGTCAGTGCGAGACCGTTGCTATTGAACTTCTTCGTAGTGATGATCCTGCGAATGCAGGGAATGGCTATTGCTACTGGAAGATGATGGAGACTGCAACAGAGGAAGAACGTAAGCAACTTCAAGACCTAAACCTTGATCAGAAGGAATGGAAGATGCTAAAAATGAAATATAAATGTGATTCGCAACTGACGGACAAGCTTCATCAATCGCTTCAGTCTATTCAGGGGCTATTGCAAAGCGTTAAAGACGAGAGTTTACTTAAAGAGCTAGAGATCGCGCTGGATCGTTTTCTCCTGCAGATGAAGGTCACAGGACAAGCAGCCGTGGAGGGTTAAGGGATGACTATGGAAAAAACGACAACTGCTGTGGGTGATAACAGCAAACCAAAAGAGCAGTTTGTACATTCCGTATTTGAGAGTATTGCTGGAAAATACGATTTGATGAATGACATCCTAAGCTTTCGCCGCCACAAGGCATGGCGTAAATTCACGATGAAGAAGATGGGGATGAAGCGCGGGGATTCGGCCGTTGACCTATGTTGCGGAACCTGTGATTGGAGCATCGCTTTGGCGGAAGCTTCGCAGACTGGCAATGTAATCGGACTGGATTTCAGCGCAGGTATGCTTGAAGTAGGTCGCCGAAAAGTGGAAGAGCGCAAGCTTCAGGACCGTATTTCGCTGGTGCAGGGCAATGCTATGGAGCTGCCTTTTGAAGACAATGCGTTTGATTATGCAACGATTGGATTCGGACTACGCAATGTGCCAGATCCTGTTCAAGTGCTTAACGAAATGAAGCGGGTAGTAAAACCTGGTGGAATGGTTGTATGTTTGGAGCTATCTAAGCCGATGAAACAGCCGTTTAAAGGCGTATATTTCTTTTATTTCCAGCGTGTACTTCCATTGCTTGGTAAGTTATTCGCGAAAAGGTACGAGCAATACAAATGGCTGCCAGAATCATTGGCAATGTTCCCAGACCGGGAGCAACTGGCCACTATTTTCCGTGAAACCGGACTTCAAAAAGTGGAATCCTTCCCCTTGACCGGAGGCATCGCGGCATTACATATTGGGCTCAAGGAGAACAGGAATGTTTAAGAAAATCGGTATCTTTTTACAAATGATTAAGTTTGAACATACGGTATTTGCTTTACCCTTTGCCTTTATGGGTGCTTTACTGGGATCTGTGGTCATGAATGATAGCCTCCCATCCTGGAGTCAAATTGGCTGGATTGTAATCGCTATGTTTGGAGCACGAAGTGCAGCTATGGGATTGAATCGATTGATAGACCGAATCAGTGATGCCAAGAATCCACGCACAGCGGGAAGAGCGATTCCTGCAGGGTTACTAAAGATCGGTGAAGTTGTCATTTTTATAGGCATTTCGTTTTTCTTGCTCTTTTGGGCAGCCTTTAAATTGAATCCTTTGTCAGCTAAGCTGTTACCTATCGCTGTATTCCTTCTTGTTATTTATTCATTCACTAAGCGCTTTACATGGGCATGCCATCTTATCCTCGGCCTTACCATTGCGCTTGCACCGCTGGGCGGCTGGGTAGCTGTGACCGGTAGTGTGAATTGGACTTCAATGGTATTTTACTTCACAATTGTGTTTTGGACGGCTGGTTTTGATGTTATATACTCTTGTCAGGATGTTGAATTTGATCTTAAAGAAGGCTTAAAATCCATTCCAGTGCGATTTGGGGTCCAAGGTGCACTCGTTATTGCCCGTGTGTTTCACATTCTTACGGCGATTGGATTCGTATCGCTGCTGTTTTTGACGGATTTAAGCTGGTGGTATGTGGCTGGTATGATCCTCGCATATATTATTCTCTTTTATGAGCATTATATTGTATCTCCGAGTGATCTCAGTCGTTTACAGACCGCTTTTTTCACTATGAACGGCGTGCTAAGCATCGTGGTGTTCTCTTTCACTTTGATTGACTTGGTGGTGCATTTCAAAAAATGACGCTTACTAAACCGAAAAACTTCGTGGTTGGAATTACTGGGGCAAGCGGTGCTATTTATGGTATTCGTCTGATCGAAACGTTGCTATCGCTAGGCTACTCCGTTCATTTGGTAGTAAGTAATGCGGGCTGGCGCGTTTTTAAAGAAGAACTAGGTTATATCGCATCAGACCGGGAAGGCTTTTTGAACGAAAAGTTCAAAGGCTATCCCGGTTCTCTACTTTATCATCCTGTCGCTGATATCGGTGCATCTATTGCAAGTGGTTCGTTTCGTGTGGAGGGAATGATTATTATGCCTTGTTCCATGGGAACATTGTCTGCGGTTGCTAATGGAACCTCCGACAATCTGATGACTCGTGCTGCTGATGTTATGCTTAAGGAAGGACGTCCACTGGTCCTTGTTCCTCGTGAGACACCTCTGCATGCTATTCATCTTGAGAATATGTTGAAGCTGTCCCGTCTGGGGGTTCGGATCATTCCGGCAATGCCGGCGTTTTACTTTGGGCCACAAAGTATGGATGATCTGATTAATTTCATGGTGGGTAAAGTGCTTGACAGCTTTAATATTGAACATCAATTATTTCGCAGATGGGGGGATTGAAAGGATGGAGAATAACAGCCACACCATCATAGGTAAAATCAGCTATACTAACTCATGGCCGGTATTTCACAATTTTCATCCCTCTGCACTGAAATATCCGGCAGAGATGGTGAGTGAGGTACCTGCCATTCTTAATCAGGGGATGAGTCGTGGAACGATTCATGTGGGTGCATTATCCTCTTTTGCGTATGCTGAAGCCAGTGATAAGTTATTGCTGTTACCTGATTTATCGGTAAGTGCGGACGGTCCTGTGAGGTCTATTTTTCTTTTTTCTCGAGTGCCTCTTGCACAGATAGGTACAGGTACGATTGCTGTTACGAACACTTCTGCAACATCGGTAAATTTGCTGAAAATTTTAATGGAAAAGGCTTTTGGCAATAAACCAGAATATATTAGCGCTAATCCTGATTTGGATGCTATGATGCATCAAGCAGATGCCTGCTTACTCATTGGTGATCATGCGATTAAAGCCTCTTGGCAGGATCAAGGGTATATCGTTACAGATCTGGCGGAGCTTTGGAAAGAATGGACGGGCTTAGGGATGACCTTTGCGGTCTGGGCAGTGAATCGAAAAGCTGCGAATGACAAACCGGAAGCCATTGCGGAGATTGCAGAAGCTTTTGCTGAGAGTAAACTGCGGGGATTAAGTGATTTAGATCCTATAGTACTTGCAGCCTGTTCGACAATTGGAGGAACTAAGTCTTATTGGGAAGGGTACTTTCGCAATTTAAGCTATGATTTTGGAGAAAGGCAGCAGAAAGGTCTGAACCTCTATTTCCGCTATGCCTATGAGATGGGTCTGCTGCCGCAGGCAGTGAAGATGGAGATTTGGAGTCATAAACTGTTGACACGGGTGAAGGAATGAAACGACTGCAAATATTCGGATTACTGAACAGAGACATGGATCAGATTGAAAAAGATTTGTACCGTAGCGTACAGGGTGATGACGACCTACTAACCGAGACTTCTCTGCATTTATTAAAAGCTGGCGGTAAAAGATTGCGTCCCGTATTTGTTTTGATGGGTGGGAAATTTGGAAAGTATGATCTTGAGAAGCTGAAGCGTGTGGCGATACCGCTAGAACTAATTCATAGCGCTTCACTAGTTCACGATGATGTCATTGACGATGCAGAACTGCGCCGAGGTGAACTTACTGTTAAGGCCAAATGGGGCGATAAAATTGCCATGTACACCGGTGACTACATATATGCGAAAGCACTGGTGATGACGACGGAGCTGAAGAATCCGCGAATCCATCAGATTTTATCCAAGGCCATGATTGAAATGTCGATCGGTGAGATGGAGCAGATTCGTGACTTCTTCAACAGTGAGCAAAGTGTGCGTCATTACCTGCGGCGGATTCGCCGTAAAACAGCACTGTTGATTGCAGTCAGTTGCCAATTAGGTGCACTTGCTGCTGATGCTGAACCAGAGGTGGCTCGTCTACTTTATAATTATGGATATAATGTAGGGATGGCTTTCCAGATTCGTGATGATTTACTTGACCTCTCAGGCACTGAAAAGCAAATCGGTAAACCTCCAGGAAGTGATATGCGGCAAGGGAACATCACCCTTCCTGTCATTTATAGCCTGGAGGATGAAAGATTGCGAGCTCCGCTTCTTGAAGAGTTGAAGTCTATTCGTGAAGGGCACAGCACAGTAGGGCGTGCTATTGATCTTATTCTTTCTGGAGACGGAATCACCCGTTCCGAGGAGCTGGCTTCGCGATATATCGCGAAGGCACTTGCTGCACTAGATCAGTTGCCTAACAACAAGACTAAGCGTAATCTGCGCGATATTGCCTTTTTTGTAACAGGTAGAGCTTATTAGTATTTTGGTGATCATGAAATTAAACGTTTCCAGAAAGCTCGGTTTCTGTTAAGATAGCGTCAAAACAACCCAACTAATGGGAAATTGGAGAGTGCCTCTATGGAAAAGACGTATCTGATGGTCAAACCGGATGGAGTACAACGTGGATTAATTGGGCGTATTGTCTCACGCTTTGAAGATAAGGGCTTTAAGCTGGTCGCTGCAAAGCTGATTACAGTTAGTGAAGACCAAGCAAAAAGACATTATGCGGAGCATGCTGGTAAGGACTTTTTTGGAGAGTTGGTTTCTTTTATAACTTCAGGTCCAGTGTTTGCAATGGTATGGGAAGGTGATGATGTTGTAGCATTATCCCGTACACTCATTGGTAAGACGAAAGTAGGAGAAGCCTTGCCGGGTACGATTCGAGGCGACTTTGCCAGCCATACACCGCTTAATTTAATTCATGGATCAGACTCGCCTGAAAGTGCAGAACGAGAAATTGCTAATTTCTTTACTCCAGATGAATTGAATCTTTATAACAAAGAGATCGCAGTCTGGATGTAGGAGCCAAGCGGGAGGCGGGGGATTAACATGTCTGATCGTAATGTTGCAGCATTAACAGCAGATTCAGATTACATCGGGTTTATTCATCATGTTAAGCAAAGCACCGGAATTGATCTGGCTCAGTATAAAGAAGCGCAGATGAAGCGGCGTTTAACGACTCTTCGTGTGAAGAATGGATATCAAACCTTTAGTGATTTTTTTGCCGCAATGATGAAGGACAAGGAATTATTTTATGAATTTTTGGACCGAATGACGATTAATGTCTCCGAGTTTTGGCGGAATCCGAATCGGTGGGAAGTACTGCGAGATATCATTCTTCCTGACATACAACAATCTGGTCGCAGATTGAAACTGTGGAGTGCTGCATGTTCCACTGGAGAAGAACCCTATACGCTGGCTATGATTTTATCGGATAAGAATTTATTGGGACAGACTGGCATTCTGGCTACGGATATTGACGACGGTGCGCTTTCCAAAGCAAAGCAAGGTTTGTATCTGGAACGTTCTTTAAAGGATGTGCCTAAGGATGTTGCTGCTCGTTATTTTAAACCCGAGGGTCATTTATTCAAAGTTAGCGACACGCTTAAGAAAAACATAGATTTCCGTAAACAGAACCTACTGCTGGACAAGTTCGATGAGGGTTTTGATCTTATCATTTGTCGCAATGTAATGATCTATTTTACTGAAGAGGCGAAGAATAAGCTCTACCATAAGTTCTCGGCTAGTTTACGTCCAGGCGGGTATTTGTTTGTAGGTAGTACAGAGCAGATCTTTACGCCAGCGCAATATGGCTTTGAATCGACGGAAACCTTTTTCTATCGTAAAAAATAAATACTTCTTGCTCCTTCGTCTGTGTACTTTTATAGGTATACTTTCGCTATCGTTCAGTGATACTGGGTAGTAGAATCTGTAAGCTAAGCGAAAGGATCGTTAAACCGATGGACAAAAGCAAGGTCATTGCCGCGTACAAACGAGGCTTTATTACCGTTCGTGAGTGCGGGCAAATTCTCGGTGTAGAAGAAATGCAATTGAAGCGCCTTCTGCAACTGGAAGAGCGTAAGTCTACATTTCCTTCAACAAGTCAGCGGATCGGAAGCTAACAAGTGCCGGACCGAGCCGAGGAGCGCCATTCATACTCTTTAGAGTATGAATGGCGCTTTTTCTTTACACAAAAACCAATTCATTTTGTCGTGAATGGAGTCGTTTTAGGGATATCCCTTTCTTGTCAAAGAGGATTGCCTATACTATAATGAGCAAAGATCATTAGGATTTTAGCGGTTTACAGTTTAAAAGTATAAAAGGGGGAACGCAGCATGAGTTTGCGCTATTTAACAGCGGGGGAAACGCACGGCCCCCAGCTTACGGCCATTATTGAGGGATTGCCAAGTAATTTGACATTGGATTTTGAAGAGCTTAATTTTCAATTGCAGCGTCGACAAAAGGGTTATGGACGTGGACGTCGCATGCAGATTGAGAAAGATACGGCACAAATTGTAGGTGGAGTGCGTCATGGCTATACTACAGGTGCTCCAGTAGCCTTGGTAGTAGAGAATAAAGACTGGACCCACTGGAAGAACATCATGAATATCGAGCCTATTCCTGGCAGTGACGAAGAAAAACGCCGCGTAAATCGGCCGCGTCCTGGCCATGCAGACCTGAACGGCGGATTGAAGTACAACCATACGGATCTTCGTAACGTACTGGAGCGCTCCAGTGCTCGCGAAACAGCAGCCAGAGTCGCATGTGGCGCTGTAGCCAGACAGCTGCTTGCAGCTTTTGGCGTGAAGGTAGCAGGGCAAGTTATTCGTATCGGTGAAATTGAAGCGCCTGCTAACGATCTGCCTATCGATGAGCTGATTGAGCGGACAGAACAGTCCTCTGTTAGAGTTGTCGACAAAGAAACGGAACAGAAGATGGAGGCTTACATAGATCAGATTAAGGAAGAGGGCGACTCCATCGGTGGAATCGTTGAATGTATCGTCGAAGGACTTCCTATCGGACTTGGCAGTTATGTACAGTCTGATCGGAAGCTTGACGGAGCAATCGCTGGGGCGGTAATGTCGATTAATGCATTCAAAGGCGTTGAAATTGGCATTGGGTTTGAAGCTGGAAAATTGCGTGGATCGCAAGTCCATGATGAAATTATGTATGAAGCTTCTAAAGGATACTACCGTGCAAGTAATCGCTTAGGTGGTTTTGAAGGTGGTATGACTAACGGCATGCCTGTTGTAGTTCGCGGTGTCATGAAGCCGATCCCTACCCTTTATAAACCGCTTCAAAGTGTGGATATTGACACGAAAGAACCATTTACAGCGCAAGTTGAACGCTCCGATGCTTGTGCAGTTCCAGCGGCGTGTGTTGTTCTGGAAAACGTAGTGGCTTGGGAAATCGCAAAAGCATTCCTTGATAAATTCGGTGGCGACTCACTGGAAGAAATTAAAGCGAACTATGAAAATTACCTATCACAGCTGGAGAGCTACTAATTATGCGTACTATTAATGTAGATTTGGGCGACCGCTCGTATCCTATTCTTATCGGTAGTGGTTTACTAAAGGACATCGCCCATTATTGTGCTGAGGCCGGATTTTCGGAGCGTAGTCCACTGTTAGTAGTGAGTGATACTGAAGTAGCGCCAAGGTACTTGCCGGCTCTTGAAGAAGGTTTACGTTCTCACGGCTATACTGTGGTTAGTCACATAATGACGGCAGGTGAAGCCTCTAAATCATTAGCCGTGTATGAAGAAGTCATGACAACCGCGATTCAAGCAGGATTAGACCGCAATTCAGCAGTTTTAGCTTTAGGCGGCGGCGTGGTTGGCGATTTAGCAGGATTTGTAGCAGCAACCTATATGCGTGGAATCGGCTTTCTGCAAATTCCGACGACGATCCTAGCTCATGATAGTAGTGTAGGTGGTAAAGTGGCGGTCAATCATCCATTAGCCAAAAATATGATAGGGGCTTTCTATCAACCGTCAATGGTACTCTACGATTTGGATACACTAAGTACTCTTCCAGCACGGCAAGTGTCATCAGGTCTGGCTGAAGTGGTAAAGCACGGTCTCCTCGTGGACAAAGAGTTCGCATATTGGTGTCGTGATCATGCCGAAGAGCTGCTAGAGCTGAATGTCGAAGCCTTAGGTTATGCTTTAGAGCGTGGCTGTGCAATTAAGGCAGATGTAGTGGCTAATGATGAGCGTGAGCATGGACTTCGAGCGATATTGAACCTCGGACATACGATCGGACATGCCATTGAAGCAGTTGGTGGGTATGGGGTGTTTCTGCACGGAGAAGCGATTGCGATTGGGATGGCGGGTTCAGCGCTATTGGCGGCGAAGCTTGGGCGGGATACTTCCATTTATGAGGACACTGTATCTATGCTGACCGCGCTGTCACTGCCTGTACGGCTTCCTTCCGAGTATGATGAAGATGAACTGATGGACGCTATGATGCATGATAAGAAATTCAAGGAAGGCAAGATGACCTTTATCGTGCCTGATTCCATAGGCTCTGTAAGCATTGTGAACGATGTGCAGGAGTCGCTTGTGCGAGAGGTTCTCGCAGAGCTTAAGAAGGAGGGAAGACCGTGGTAAACCGAGGAATTCGCGGAGCAACAACCGTGACTAAGAACGAAGAGGCAGAGATTTTACGTGAGACCGTTATATTGCTGCGGGAGATCGTAGAACGTAATGATGTTATAGCTGAGAATATAAGCAATGTATGGATTACGATGACCAATGATCTGGATGCTACTTTTCCTGCAAGAGCTATTCGTGAGATTGAAGGCTGGGAAATGGTTCCACTTATGTGTTCAACGGAAATCCCAGTTAAAGGAAGCTTGCCGATGTGTATCCGGTTGATGGTACAGATTAATACGGATAAATCGCAGCGTGAGATTCGCCACGTTTATCTGAATGAGGCTCAGAAGCTACGTCCGGATTTATCAGAGAGCAAGTCTTAAATTATAGTTGTGGGTTGTCAATGACCCTCGTCATCATGTATAGTGTAGTTAGCCGAGTATAGAAGAGTTTAGTTTAGTTGAGATGAGTATAGTTGAGCAGAGTGCGAGAAGTTTTTTAGATTAGCATTTATCGTGTAAGCAGAGTCTTTATTTTGATATGCACTGAAGTCATTTATCAGTGATATATCTTATTTAGGGATAAGTCTGTAAACACTACATAATTATGCTAATCAATGCTCAAAAACATATACTTACTTACACAAACCCTCTACTTCGGTAGAGGGTTTTTTTGTATTTCGGAACCATTCATATATCTAAGGGGGCATCTAACAATGACGAATCCAAGTGTTCAAGAGGTGGTAAAGCTGTCGCGGGATTATAATCTGATTCCTGTTGTAAAGCGACTGCTCGCGGATATGGAAACACCTATCCGATTATTCCAACGTTTCGCTGAACGTGATCGCGCGTTCTTACTTGAAAGTGTAGAGGGTGGAAAACAATGGGCACGGTATTCGTTCATCGGTAGCGATCCCTTTTTGATGATATCCGGTAAAAAGGGTGCAATTAACGTTGAAGTCGGCGGAGAGAAGAAGCAACTATACGGAAAGCCGATTGAGGAGCTTAAAGCGTTACTTCGTTCATACCGTAGTCCTAAGCTTGACGAAATGCCTCCATTTACTGGAGGGGCTATCGGATTTTTCGGATATGATCTGCTGCAATATTATGAGAAGTTACCTCAGCATCCTGTGGATGATCTCCAAATGGATGATATAAGATTTATGTTTTGCGATCGGATCATTGTTTTTGACCATGTGAAGCAACAGATTCTGCTTGTTGGTAACCTGCATGTAAAAGACGGAGATACAGATTCGGATATCAGATCCAATTATGAAAGCCTGAGTCGTAAGCTGGAGGCTATGGCCGAAGATCTACAAAAAGAAGGCCCTAAGGAAAATGTGAATCGTCGCAGCATTCCGCAGGATATCGAGCTTGGAGAGATTCATTCTAATCTCACTAAAGAGCAGTACATCAACAATGTAGAACAGGCGAAGGAATATATTCGCTCAGGCGATATTTTTCAAGTGGTATTGTCACAGCGGTTGCATATTGAAACGGAAGTTTCTCCATTGCATGTATATCGGATGCTCAGAACTCTTAACCCCTCTCCTTATATGTACTATTTGAAAATGGACGAGGAGATTATTGTTGGCACTTCACCTGAAGCACTCGTAAAGGTAGATGGAAATCGTGTGGAGACACGGCCGATTGCTGGAACTAGACCAAGGGGTGACAGTGAAGCATCAGACCGGGCGTTTGCTGCGGAGCTCTTGGAGGATGAAAAAGAACGTGCGGAACATCTGATGCTTGTTGATCTGGGTCGTAATGATCTAGGGAGAGTATCCAAATTTGGTTCAGTAAAATGTGATTCCTTTATGGAGATTGAAAGATACTCCCATGTCATGCACATGGTATCGAATGTGTCAGGCACGCTCAGTGAGGATAAAGATTTCTTTGATGCCTTTCTCTCCTGTCTGCCTGCCGGAACGGTTTCTGGGGCACCGAAGCTGCGAGCTATGGAGATTATAGCAGAGCTGGAAAAAGAAGCTCGAGGTGCTTATGCCGGAGCAATTGGATATTTAGGGTTCTCAGGAAACATGGATTCTTGTATCACCATTCGTACCATCATCTTCCGAAAAGGTCGTGCGTACGTACAGGCCGGAGCAGGTATCGTTTGGGATTCGGTTCCCGAGAAAGAGTATGAAGAAACGGTGAATAAGGCGAAGGGGATGCTGAAAGCTATTCGTATGGCAGAAGCTATGTTTCCATCCGAAGTGAAAGAAAAACAAGTTATCAACCAAGATTATATGTACGAATATACCCCTGAACAAGTGGTTTGATTTATATAGTAACTCATTAAGGCTGGGAGGAAGAACATTATGGATGCAACGAAATTAATTCAAACAGGAATCGCCGGACTAATCGAAGGCAAGAATCTGACACGTACAGAAGCACGGGATATAATGGGTGCTATAATGCTAGGAGATGCTTCACAAGCGCAAATCGGTTCACTGCTGACCGCTTTACGAATTAAAGGAGAAACCGTGGAGGAGATTACGGGTTTTGCAGAAGCTATGAGAGGGTTCGGCACATCCGTACTGACTGATCGCGCACGCTTGTTAGATACTTGTGGTACGGGCGGTTCCGGCATCCATAAATTTAATATTTCAACCGCCTCAGCAATTATTTCATCAGCGGCTTCTGTAAGAGTTGCCAAGCATGGAAATCGCTCTGCTTCAGGCAGAGCGGGAAGTGCGGATGTACTTGAAGCCCTTGGCGTAAACATTCATCTGAATGCAGACCAAGCCCGAGAATGTCTGGATCGTATCGGCATTTGCTTTTTATTCGCACAAATTTATCATCCTTCGATGCGGCATGCAGCAGCTCCTCGCAAGGAGCTTGGTGTACGTACGATCTTCAATATGTTGGGTCCTCTTACGAATCCCGCTGGAGCTGACCGTCAGCTCCTAGGGATTTATGACCGAAATAAGACGGAGACGGTGGCTAATGTACTGAAGGAGCTAGGTTCCAAGCGCGCAATGGTTGTAAGCAGTTCGGATGGTCTAGACGAGATTAGCATCTCAGCCTCTACATTAGTGTCTGAACTAAAAGAGGGTGTAGTGACAACTTATGAAATTACTCCGGAGGGATTAGGTCTTAACAGACATCCACTTGAAGCTGTTTTGGGTGGAGACGCAGCAGAGAACGCAGCAATTATTACCTCTGTGCTCCAAGGTGAGATCAATCCCTACCGAGATATCGTGTTAGCTAATGCAGGAGCATGTATATATGTTGCGGGTCTGGCAGATACCATGGCCGGAGGCGTCGAGAAAGCTAAAGAAGTAGTGGATTCGGGTAAGGCATTATCCAAGCTGAAACAGCTTGTTGTGATGACGGAGGAGCTTAATTATGTATCTTGATAAAATTGTCGCTACAAAGATCAAAGAGGTGGAGGCGCTCAGTAATAGCTTTTCTCTAGCCCAAGCTGAACGTGATATAGCAGCACTCCCTCAGACTAGAGGCTTTCGTAAGGCTCTGACCCAGGGGAAGAACAGGGATATAGGTTTGATTGCGGAGGTAAAGAAGGCATCCCCTTCAAAAGGGCTGATTCGTGAGGATTTCGATCCTGTTTCCATTGCAAAAGGTTATGAAGCGGGCGGTGCTGATTGTTTATCTGTTTTGACGGATACGGATTATTTTCAGGGAAGCGCTGCTTACTTGCAGCAAGTGAAGGAAGCTGTAAATCTGCCGCTGCTACGCAAAGATTTTATTATCGATGAGAAACAAATTTATGAAGCGCGTATTCTTGGAGCAGATGCGGTGTTGTTAATCGTTGCTATTTTGACACCGGATAAACTGTCTCATTTTATAGAAATAGCTACTGGACTTGGAATGGATGTATTAATCGAAGTTCATGATCGGAATGAGCTTGCAGTGGTATTAAGTACAGACAAGATAACACATCCTAATATTCTGCTGGGTATTAATAATCGTAATCTGCGTACCTTTGAGACGTCCTTAGAGACAACGGCAGAGCTGGCAGCACTAGTACCTCAAGGGGTACCTGTGATCAGTGAAAGCGGAATTGCAGGGCCAAGTGATATTGACTACTTAAGAACGACTGGCGCTCACGGGGTCCTCGTAGGGGAATATCTAATGCGTCAGGCAAATGTAGAAGAAGCGGTAAATGGATTGCTAGGAATGCTTCCAAATGGAAAGGACCGTGTCGTTCATGGCTGAGACATTGGTAAAAATCTGTGGACTTCAGGACGTTGAAGTGCTAAAATCTATGTTACACTTACCACTAGATTATATTGGATTTGTATTCGCTCCTAGTCGTCGCAGGGTTACTCTGGAGCGTGCTTCCGAACTGATTGCTGAACTTCCGCAATGGAAGACTAGTGAAAAACCTAAAGCTGCTGGGGTTTTTGTTAATCCAGAGCTGGATGAGCTGAGCGAACTGCTTTCCGTTGTGTCACTAGATGTCATTCAGCTACATGGGCAGGAAAGTCCAGCCTTTTGTCAAAAGGTTCAGCAAGCTTTCCCACAAGTTCAGGTGTGGAAGGCATTGTCTGTTGCTGATAAAGAGCGTGATGACGCGGATAACAAATATACATTGGAACAATACGCAGGCTTCGTTGATGCTGTATTGTTAGATACTTATGATCCTCAGCAGAGCGGCGGCTCTGGGCGCACGTTCGCTTGGGAGAGGTTGCCTGATTATCAGGAAATCGCGCTACGAAATGGTTTGCCGTTATTTGTGGCTGGCGGACTTCATCCTAATAACGTAGGAGAGTTGCTAGATACTTATGCTCCGTACGGAGTAGACGTATCTAGTGGAGTAGAGAGTGAAGGCGTTAAAGATATTATTAAAATGACAGCTTTTGTGGAAAGGGTGAAGCAATCATGACACAAGTACCGGACCAGCATGGACGTTTCGGTTCATTCGGAGGGCGCTTCGTGCCCGAAACTTTGATGACTGCATTGATTGAGCTGGAGGAAGCCTATGAGAAGTATTCGGCAGACCCTGCTTTTCAAGAAGAAATAGATTATCTATTAAAGCAATATTCCGGACGGGAGACCCCACTGTATTATGCGGAACGTCTAAGTAAACATCTGGGAGAAGCAAAAATATATTTGAAGCGTGAAGATTTGAATCATACGGGCGCTCATAAGATTAACAATGCGATTGGTCAGGGCATTCTGGCTAAAATGATGGGTAAAACCAAGGTGATCGCTGAGACTGGAGCTGGTCAGCATGGTGTAGCTACTGCTACGGTTGCAGCCCTTCTTGGTATGGAATGTAAGGTATTTATGGGGGAAGAGGATACTCGTCGCCAGGCACTCAATGTATTCCGTATGAAGCTGCTTGGTGCTGAGGTAATTCCCGTTACGTCCGGATCGCGTACCTTAAAAGATGCCGGCAACGAAGCGCTTCGCTACTGGGTTAGCAATGTGGAAGATACTTTTTACATTCTCGGTTCTGCCGTAGGCCCACATCCTTATCCGATGATGGTTCGTAACTTTCAGCGGGTTATTGGTGATGAAACGCGGCGCCAGATTCTGGAGGCTGAAGGAAGACTGCCGGATGTGCTTGTTGCTGCAGTAGGCGGCGGTAGTAATGCTATCGGCATGTTCTATCCATTCGTAGAGGATAAAGGTGTCGGTATGATTGGTGTTGAGGCAGCAGGCAAGGGAATTGACACACCATTTCATGCGGCGACGATGAGTAAGGGGACTCATGGCGTATTCCAGGGTTCGATGAGTTACCTTCTGCAGGATGAACATGGTCAAGTAACAGAGGCTCATTCCATCTCCGCAGGTCTGGATTATCCAGGCGTAGGTCCTGAACACTCTTATTTAAAAGATATCGAACGCGCAAAATATGTTCCGATTACGGATGCAGAGGCGCTTGATGCACTGAAGCTGCTATGTGTAACGGAAGGCATTATTCCAGCTTTGGAGTCAGCACATGCGATAGCCCATGTAGTGAAGATGGGTCCAACCCTTACCAAGGATGATATTGTTGTTATCTGCCTGTCAGGCCGGGGAGACAAAGATGTGGAATCGATCATGGCGTACACAGAAGGGAAGGGAAACGAATGACAACCGAAACTACAAACCGGATGGATTTGGTATTCCGGAAGCTTAAAGCTGAAGAACGGACGGCATTAATTCCTTTTCTGACGGTTGGAGACCCTGATCTGGAGACTACGCTTGCCATCATCGCAGAACTGGAGGCGGCAGGTGCAGACATTTTGGAGCTAGGAGTACCTTACTCTGATCCGCTAGCAGATGGCCCTGTCATTCAGCGAGCGTCTGCACGAGCTCTGCGGGGGGAGGTTCACCTGCGTACCTGTATGGAGACCGCGTTAAAAGCTCGTCAAGCCGGAAGCAGCCTGCCCTTTATTTTGTTTTCCTATTACAATCCTATCCTGCAAATGGGGTTGGATACATTTTTCGCAGAACTGAATGCTCATGAGATTAGTGGTCTTATTATTCCAGATCTTCCTGTCGAGGAATCAGAGGAGATGCGCCGCCGCAGTAGTGAAGTTGGCGTTAATCTCATTCCACTAGTTGCACCGACCTCAAGTGAACGTATTGCGAAGATTGTCTCAGGTGCGAGTGGGTTTATCTATTGTGTATCCTCGTTAGGTGTGACAGGGGAACGATCCACTTTCCATGCTGATGTAGAGGCGTTTATTGATTCCGTGCGTCAAGCTACGGATCTGCCGGTGGCTGTAGGATTTGGGATCTCAACTGGCGAACAGGTTGCCCGCTTTGCTCAGATTTGCGATGGCGTGGTAGTAGGTAGTGCGATTGTTCGTAAAATAGAAGAGGTCATTCCGCTGCTCGATAATCCCGCTACACGGAATGAGGGGCTGTTGCAAATTCGAGAATTTGTGGCACAATTAAAAAGACCATAACAGTGTCATTTTGACCTGTGTATAGTGGAGTAATCAACTATGGAGAGCGAGGACTATTCATGAATCCAAAACCGAATATAGTTAATCTCCCTGTCTACAAACCAGGGAAACCTATAGACGAAGTTAAGAAGGAGCTTGGCTTAAGTGAGGTTATTAAGCTTGCATCCAATGAGAACCCGTATGGAGCTTCCCCGAGTGCTAAAGAAGCTATTCTAGCAGAGCTTGAGAATCTTTATCTATATCCAGACGGATCGGCCGTTGAGTTGACGGCAGCACTTGCCAACCGTCTTGGTGTGAACAGCGATAATATTATTTTTGGCTGTGGTTCTGATGAGATTATTGCTCTTATTGCTCGTGCTTTCTTCTTGCCAGGTGATGAGACAATCATGGCTGACCAGACCTTCTCTGTGTATAAGAGTAACGCAGATATCGAAGGCGCTGTGTCCATCGAGGTACCACTTGTAAATGGTACACATGATCTGGATGGGATGCTGGCCCGTATTACGGACCGTACGAAGGTTATCTGGATTTGTAATCCGAATAACCCAACAGGAACGATTGTACCAGAGGAAGCCTTGGTTTCTTTCCTTGATGCTGTTCCTTCCAATGTAATGGTTGTTCTTGATGAAGCTTACTGTGAGTACGTAACAGATCTTTCTTACTCCAACGGTATCCAATTATTAAATCGTTATACGAATTTGGTTGTGCTTCGCACATTCTCCAAAATTTATGGCTTAGCCGCATTGCGTATTGGTTATGGCGTTGCTAGTCCTGAGATTATTTCATTGATCAACAAGGTACGCGAGCCTTTCAATACCACTCGTCTTGCGCAAGCCGCGGCTCTTGCTGCCTTGAATGACCAAGAATACGTGGAGGAATGCCGTCGTCTTAATAGCGCGGGTATTGTCCAATTACAAGGTGAATTCAAACGTCTGGGCCTTGAATCCTTCCCTGCACACGGGAACTTCATTATGGTAGATGTTCGTAAACCTGCAACCGAGGTTTTCGATGCTTTGATGCGTAAAGGAATCATAGTAAGAGCGGGTCATCAAGTTTACCCTACTTATATTCGTGTTACTGTGGGCTCTGCTGAACAGAACACAGCGTTTATAACTGCGCTGGAACAAACGCTTATAGAGTCTGGTGTGCGGGCTTAGTAATAAACAGCAAGACTAGACTAAAAAAGGCAGGTAGTTCAAAGAACATGACGACAAAAATAGCTATATTCGGTGTCGGTCTGATCGGAGGCTCACTGGCCCTTTGCTTTAAAGGCAAGGAGGGCCTGACCGTCGTAGGACATGCCCACCGTCCTGAATCCGCGAGTAAATATATAAGCAGAGGTGTGGTTGATCAAGCCACGCTTTCTGTTGAAGAAGCGGCACTTGATGCTGATTTCATTTTTTTATGTGTACCGGTAGGGATGTTAGAGGATTATCTGCAGCAATTAAGTAAATTGCCTCTAAAACCCGGCTGCATTATTACAGATGTAGGAAGCACGAAAGCTAGTATTGCCGCATGTGCGGTCTCCTTAGATATTCCTGGAGTACATTTTATCGGCGGACACCCAATGGCAGGATCAGAGCGCTCAGGTGTTGAGGCAGCTTCATCACTGCTATTTGAGAATGCCTATTATGTGTTGACGCCTCCTCCAGGAGTGCCAGATGAGGCTTATCATGCACTGGAGTCTCTACTACACCACACAAGAGCACAGATAGTACGCCTTGATCCAGAACGCCATGATGAGATTGTAGGTGCCATTAGTCATCTACCGCATATTATTGCTGTTGCTTTGGTAAATCAGATTCGTGCCTATGACGATACAGACTCCTTATATAGCACGCTAGCTGCAGGGGGCTTTCGGGATATCACTCGGATTGCGTCCAGTGATCCTATAATTTGGCGAGACATTTTGCTGAACAATCGTTCCGTAATGCTTCGTTTATTGAAGGATTGGAACGAGGAAGTTTCTTCTTTTGTTCGTCTACTGGAAAGAGAAGATGGCGTAGGGATTGAAGAGGCCTTCGAAGAAGCGAATGGCTTCCGCAGTCAGTTGCCTGAACGGCGTAAAGGCATGATCGCACCTTTATTTGACCTACATATTGATGTACCGGATCATCCGGGGATTATCGGTCGCATCGCTACTGAGCTGGGGGACCAAGGCATTAACCTTAGCAACGTACAAATCATCGAGAGTCGTGAAGATGTGCCGGGTATTATGCGCCTATCTTTTCGTCAGGAGAACGATATGGAACGAGCGAAAGTGCTCCTGCAGGAGCACGATTATACCGTATATGTGTAGTATTAAGGTTCGCTCAGGGTCATTTTCAAATCGTAATAAATAGTAAAAACAGCGATTCTCATGTTATTAGAGAATCGCTGTTTTGTTATTCTGGCTTGTTGGTTGCTAGCTTCCACATGCCGCCGTCAGTACCACCTTTGAAGTAGTCTTTCGGACTCCACTGACGCTATTTCATTTGGAGGGCTTATATTGGGTGTTTTTCGCTCTAATTTAGATTTGGCTTTTTGTAACTGTTCCCGAACTCGCTTTCTCCATTTCGATCAGTATTTCTTCCAAGAAATTCTCAGGTACATAAGTCATGCCATTCATTATAAATTCCTGGCTGACATTAACCAAATTAACTTGAGTTTATTTCGCCGTAACTATTTTGGCTATCTACAAAACGATTTCTTGCTGCTCCTATACCAACTAAAAAGAGAAAGGCCGAAGCTCCAAGCAGAATGAAAAGTGGCAGGTTCCAACTATTTGTCGCATCATGCAGATATCCTATAAGGGCAGGACCGATTGCGGCAAGCAGATATCCGATCGATTGCGCCATACCAGACAGTTCCGCCGCTTGATGCGCATTTTTAGTACGTAAACCGAAAAACATCATGGATAAGCTAAAGGCGCAGCCTCCACCAATTCCGAGTATGATGATCCACAACAGAATGATATTGGAGCTTCCGTAAAGCAGTCCGAGCGTTCCCGTCAAAAGCAAAATGGTTGTGATGACCACTAACGAACGTTGACTTGACATTCGCCCAGCAATAACGGGGACAATAAAGGTAAATGGAAGCAGCGCTAACTGCATTATTGAGAGGTACCATCCTGATTGGCTTGAGTCAATGCCTTGCTGCTTTAAAATTTCAGGCAACCATGCGATCAGCACATAGAAAATCATGGACTGCATACCCATAAACAAGGTTACTTGCCAGGCGAGAGGGGAACGCCAAACATTTACATCATTGCAGGCCATCTGTTGACTCGTCGAGGTTGTTCGCTTCGTATGCTTCCTTAATTGAGGCAACCAGCAGAGGATCGATACAAAGCTTAAGATCCCCCATATTCCCAACGCTCCCTGCCATTTTAAACCTACGTTTGCGGCTAGCGGTACACTAATTCCCGATGCGATCGCTCCAGATAAACTCATTGAAATTCCAAAGATACCAGTCATGGCACCTATTTTATTAGGGAAATCACGTTTAATTAAACTTGGCATTAATACATTACAAACGGCAATTGCAAATCCAAGAATTGCAGTTCCAATATACAGATTTGCAGCGCCAGCTAAAGAACGTATTACAATACCAACAGTCAAAAAGATCAGGGCAAACAAAATTAAAAGTTCTACTCCATACCTGCGTCCTAGTTTTGGTACTAGAGGCGATAATAAAGCAAAGGTAAGTAACGGTACCGTTGTTATCAGGCCTGCTAAAGTATTGGAGATATGAACGTCTTCCCTTATGAGACCCACTAAAGGACCGACCGAGGTTAAGGGAGCACGTAAATTTGCGGCAATAATAATAATGCCGAGTATTAGCAGCCCTAGAGATGATGGTAAGATTTTCTTGTTCGGCATTCTTCATTTCACCTTCCAGAATTATGTGTACTTTTGGTTTTCTGCTGATTGAAAAACTATGAAATAACATCCGCGCGGACAATAAAAGTATATTATAATATATTAAAATTAACAATAAGTATTTTATAGTTAACTTTATAAAGACTGTCCTATCACTTGAAGTGCTTTATATTAGTTAAAAAAAATACAACTCTGAGTTCCCATATATAATGGAATACTGAGTTGCATTTTATAAGTGAAATTTTCGGCTTTTAGAAACCATATTTTAAGGAGATATGGAGCACTGTTTCGCTATTCGTATGATTGGTATAAGAGTGAGGGCGATCTGCACGAAAACTGATCGTATCATATTGATTCAATGTGTACATCTCACCATTGACTTGAATTTCAATGGAACCAGTCATTACTGTCGCAATTTCAGTTGTATTCACATGATGACCTTCAGGGTGATACGAACTATTTGGCTGTAAGTAAGCTCGACACATTTCAATATCGTTGCTTACGTTTTTAAAGACGGGTTCAATGATCCAATTCTTTTGATCATTAGAAAACCGAAGACCTTCGCCTGCTCGATACAAACTAACAGGGTCTTCAGATTTGAACAAAGCTAGTAGGGGTAAAGATAGGCCTTTTGAAATTTTCCATATAATCGCCAAAGTTGGATTTGTCTCGCCGCGTTCGATATTCCCCAGAGTAAGTTTACTTACACCTGTTAATTCCGCTAAGTCATCTAAGTTCATGTTTTTTTCTTTTCTGTACTTTTTCAAGGCACCGCCGATTTGAAGTACAAGTTGTTTTGATTCATCGATTTCATTCATTTCATATTCACCTCAACAAATATCTTTATAGCTAGTATATTGTTTATCTTGACTCTTTTCCATACCTCTTCAAGTGGACGCAAACGGGGTAATAGATGACTGTGGGGATTTGTAGAAGCTAATTCGCTCGCTATAGTAAAATAACCTATTATAGATCATCTAACAAAAGGTACAGCGCTTACAGGACAAAAAAAGACCGCTTACAAAGTAAGCGGCTACAGTTCACAATAAATTGGAACCGTGTAGTATTTGGATAGGAGTGGAGAGAAACCATACTGTACTTTTATTATATGTATACGTTTACATTTTGTCAACAGTTTATTAAAAAGAGATTAAAGTCACATTACAGTGATCAAAGTCTTATGGTTGAACTTCATGTTCGTTTATAATCTGTTGTCAGGTCATGCTGACGAGATTACTGCTCTGAAGTCTATTAATGTCATCCTATGAGAATCTGTGATACAATAGATCTGGTATATTTCTAGATTCGTTATAAAATTTATATGCTCATAGAAATATGCCATTTTTCTTTTTATATTCATCACAATCATCATGCCTTAATTATTGGGTGTTTGAATATACATAGGTGTATTTCAAAATTGAAGAACGGATAAGTTGCACGTCATATATTTCCCCTTAAATTCCCACAAGGAACGTTTGTCTTACATAAAAGGTCGACAATATCGTTTCTTCTTGTAATAAACTAAAAAGTTGTAGTAAACCAGCGCAACTTTTAAAGCCCAAACCGGTATAATAAGTACGGACCGGACGGGAAAAGACGTGCAAGGGCGAGGAGGGCCAATCTCACCATGACGGATTCCCAGTTGATCCAGGAAATTAAACAAGGCAACACAGAATTATATTCAGAATTAATGCGTCGTTATCAACGAAAAATATTGGCATTTGTATATCATATGCTTAGAAACTCACAAATGGAGCTAATTGCAGAGGACCTTTGTTCGGAGACTTTCTACAAGGCATTCCGTAGCTTGCATTCCTTTCGAGAGGTAGATGCTTCCTTTTCAACGTGGTTGTACACTATTGCTCGTAATACCGTGCTAAGTGAGCTTCGTAAGAATCGTGCCGGAAATGTATCCCTAGAAGAGAGTGGATATACTCCCGTTGCACCGTTTGAAGTAGCGCCTGAGCAGGCTGCATTGCGTAAAGAACGGATGAATTTGGTTCGTGAGGCAATTAATAATCTTCCGGAGAAACAACGCTCTGCGCTAATCCTGCGTGAATACGATCAGATGGATTATCAAGAAATTGCAGAAATTTTGGATCAGAGTGTAAGCTCCGTGAAATCATTGTTGTTTCGTGCCAGAAGTAGTGTGAAGCTTCAACTCGAATCCTATTTCAATGAGCCTGAAGTTGAAGAGCAGGTTGAGAGGGTGTAAGGCGAATGAATTGCAGGGAAGCGCAAGAATGTATTCCGCTCTTGTGGGACGCTCCCCCCACACATCCTAGGCGGATTTTGCTCGAACAACATATTGAAACTTGTCCTTACTGCGCGGCTGAATGGTCTCTGTGGCAAGAGAGTAGCCAGCTTATGCATGATTTGAAAGAAGAGATTAGTGAAGAGCGTGCAGAAGTTATAAATGTTAAAGTTATGGAGCGGATTTATCTAGAGAGTCCTTGGTTGATGCCAGGGGATGGGAAATCCGCAGGGACATCTGCCATTGTTCGTCATAGGCTTAGTCTCTGGATCGCTTGCTTCCTGGCGGTATTTTTGTCTAGTGTTCTTTACTTTACTATGTTTAGAACACCTGCAGATATCACTGTGGCTCAAAGTGGAATTGTAGAGACTGGCGTTGCTGGCTCTATGGAATGGACTTCTACATATCCCATTTTAGGCTCTGAAGGTGGGATTATTGAACCGCTTGTAGTAAATATGGGACCTACTCATCCTCAATATTGGATGATGTTATCCATGCTTGGCGTGGGTTTTGCAGTGTTTTCGTTAACCCGGCTGAATCGATATCGCAGATCATAAAGGGTCTATTGATGTATGACTTAGCTATTGCAGTATATAATAGTGTTAAGAACGATGTAGGAGTCCCTTTATGTAAAGATAAGGGGCTTTTTTGTATTCTAATACGCATAAAAGAAGACTTTTTATTTCATCCATGTTACATTAAGAGACAAATACTTAGGTGAAAAGGGGGAGGCAATATGCTAATCGGCTTGATACGCCATGGATTGACGGACTGGAACGCAATTGGAAAGATACAGGGGCAAAGTGATATTCCGCTTAATGATGAAGGACGGATGCAAGCTGCTATGCTTGCTGACCGCTTATTACAAGAGCCGTATCGCTGGGATTATTGCATTACAAGTAACCTTTCCCGGGCAGCAGAGACAGGCAAGATCATCGCTGATAAATTAAATGTACCGTTGCTTGATCCTGATGACCGGATCCGGGAACGTGCCTACGGGCAAGTAGAAGGGCTTACTGCCGCTGAGCGTGAAGAGAAGTGGGGGAAAGATTGGAGTCAGCTTTCACTTGGTCAAGAAACTGACGAACAGCTTCAAGCACGTGCACTTGCCTTTATGGAGGATATTTCTGCGCAGCATCCCAATCGGAACATACTAGTCATATCTCATGGAGGATTCCTCGCTCAACTGTATACTGCATTTTACAAAGATAAGTATTCTGAGCGAATTGGGAATTTATCCCTGACAATTTTGGAGAAGAAAGAACGGGAGTGGAACCCTATTCTATATAATTGTACTCGCCATATCCTGCAAAATCAGCGTTAACCCGTGCATCGGGTTATTTTTTTTGCGCAAAGGGGAATAAAAAGGGCTGTATTTCCCATAATGGTAGTAAAACGGTGAGGCGATAAAACATGAATCTGGCGGATATGCTCACTTATGCAGATATTGGACAGCTGACCGCCATAGCGGGACGCTACCGGTGTGAATGCAAGCAGAATTCCAAACATGACTTGATCCAGAGTATTTTGATTATGCTTGGAAGCAGAAGTTTTATGGAGTCTCATATCCGGGAATGTGCTCCGGAGGATCTACGGTTTCTGAATACATTACTTTTTGATGAACGCAGCTACTTTAGTCTGGAAGATTTGTTGGCTGTAGCTAGACAGGCTTCTTTTGATGCTCAAGAAGGAAAGACCGGGGGCTTCCGGGAAATGGTTTCTCGTTTCAAAAGCGGAGGCTGGCTCTTTAGCGGTTCCTCCCAGCAAACCAGATACTTGTTCCAAGTGCCTAAAGACTTGAAAGAGCGCTTTCGTGAGACGATGAGCGCACATATCAAGGATAAGGTTGCGGTTAGCTCTGAACCAGCCATGTATCGAAATGAAGGAGAATTGTTATTAAGTGATCTGGTTATGCTTCTGAGATATATCAAGGAAAATGAGCCAGAGCTTAATCAGGAAGGGGCAATGTATAGGCGGTATCAGCAAGGAGTGATGAATGCACTTCATATTCCGGAGGATCTTCTTAGCAAAGGCGGCTGGAGATTTGGTTATGGTAGGGCATGTGAGCATTATCCGCCTAGATTAGCGCTCCTGTATGATTATGTTCGTCATCGCCGCTGGATCACTGAAGAAGGTTTTCGGCTAAGGCTTACGGCGACTGGAGAGGCAGTGTTAGCCGACGGAAAATGTGACTCTTTGATGCAGATATTCTCTTTTTGGTTAAAACTATATAAGGGGGCTGTACCAAACCTGCCTTCACTTGTGTATTGGGTAAGCATTAGTGCTGGGAATTGGGTGAGCGTACCTTCATTAGTGGATGGTATTGGGTGGTTAATTAAACCGTTCTATTATGACAATGCTGCCTCTATTTTGGAGCAACGAATTATTCGGATGATGGTGCACCTTGGGATGCTTAAATTAGGGGAGACTACTGCTGGTCTCACTGTGATGATGACGCCGTGGGGGATGGAGATAGCCGTGCCTAAACATCTATAGTAGTATGAAGGCATACAAGCAAATGCTTATGGGGATTACATACGTAGATGAGGACTTCGCTTTGGTTGTTGATAGGAACATTAGATGAAGTATTGATCAGAATGGGTAAATATGTAGAACGTAGACAGGATTGTTGAATATGATTTAGTAGGTGCCGTCACTTTTGAAACCGAAAACAAAATCATCTTGATGGATATCAAAATATTAAAGCAATAAGGATCTCTTAAACAGCGGAGGTGTATCGAATGGACAAAATGAAGGCTACGTACGAAGTGATGCTAGGACTTGCGGCAGAAATGGTGTGGGATGAAGCGCTGCGAAAGCGTCGCTCCGACATCTTGCACCGTGAGATTGACACGGCGCTGGCTACAGGAGATAAATTGGCTTTTCGAAATCTTACAGAAGAACTTAAAAGTTTGGCATAAAGAAATGCGCTTAGCGCATTTCTTTTTTTATTAAATAGGTACCTGTTCAACTCACTTTCTGTATCAATTAGAGGTGAAGGAAGCCGGGGGAAAATCTAAATCTAGACGTTTGTCCTCCTCTTTCAATATAATGGGATTTGTAACATCGGGCAAATTTGTGAAAAGTGGACGCGAAGAAGGATCGTAAATAGGGAGATGACATTAATGAAATTCAGTGATTTTGAAGTTGAACAGTGGGAAGAAAATCGAAAGTTCTATGATACATGTCTCATACCTTTTACAGGATTAAGTGGGTCCGAGAGTCCTCCTGAGACGGTTCAAGCATTAGAAAGATTACGTGATTTTATGGATTTGGTGGAAATACCGTTTAAGGGACGGATTGTAACTTACCCGGCGATTCAGTATGGAGGGGAAGGATATGTCGATCTAATTAATGAGGTTTGCCGAAAAGTCAAATCCAGTGGTTTCCAGTATGTCGTGGTGTTAACAGCAGATATAGCACTTCTGGAACAAGAAATTTTTGAAAGCGATTTAGTACTCTCTCTGCCTATCATTGAGGGCTCTCCGGAAGGTAAGATTAATAGTGATATTGGTATGAAAATTCAAAAGATGTGGGGACGGTGAGTCTCTTTTAAATGTGACAGAAAATCAACAATTGTAAGCGGAAATCACTTTTTGGCCTGTCACAAATTAGACAATATTCTTGACGGGTTTTAGTGCCTAAGCTATTATTAGGTTGAATCGAAATGGTATGTGATGTATTTCATTGAAAAGATTTGAAAACGGATTATTTATAGTAAGGCATCTCTGATCGGACACCTTAGATACTTTCTTATATCTTGAGAAGGGGGTTATATAACAGTATGAGCAGCCATAATGATCAACAGGATATTTGGCCTGAACAACCACCCAGCCGTAAAGAGATGTCGCGCAGGCAATTTTTGACCTACACGCTAGGTGGCGCTACTGCTTTTATGGGGGCAGGTACAATTCTCCCAATGGTCCGTTTTGTCGTGGACCCAATATTACATAAGAAGGGCGCAGGTGATTTTATAAAGGTTGCTGAAATTAGCAAAATCACCGAAGAGCCCCAAGAGTTTACGTTTGAATTGAAACAGAAAGACGGATGGTACGACAGCACAGCGACGCTGACTGCGTGGATCCGTAAAGACGCAAAGGGTGATATTTATGCGCTTTCACCCATTTGTAAACATTTAGGATGTACGGTTGGATGGAACAATGATAAGGCACATCCGGACGAGTATCACTGTCCTTGCCACGGTGCACGTTATACCAAACTCGGCAAAAATCTCGAAGTAGCTCCAAAACCGCTTGACCAGTATAAAACGAAATTTGATAACGGGTGGGTTCTTTTGGGTGATATTGTGCCTAATACAGTAGCTAGTGAGGAGGCGTAGGTTCTAATGTTTAAAAATGTCTATAACTGGATTGACGAACGTTTGGATGTTACGCCAATTTGGAGAGACGTGGCCGACCACGAGGTTCCTGAGCATGTTAACCCGGCCCATCACTTCTCTGCGTTTGTGTATTGTTTTGGCGGACTGACCTTTTTTATTACAGTGATTCAGATCTTATCGGGTATGTTCTTAACGATGTATTATGTTCCAGATATTATCAATGCTTATGCAAGTGTTGAGTATTTACAATCTAGTGTTGCCTTTGGACAAATTGTTCGCGGAATGCATCACTGGGGTGCCAGTCTTGTCATTGTTATGATGTTCCTTCATACGATGCGCGTCTTCTTTACAGGCTCTTATAAAGCTCCGCGTGAGATGAACTGGGTAGTTGGAATGCTCATCTTCTTCGTAATGTTGGGGCTTGGTTTAACGGGTTACTTATTGCCTTGGGATAATAAAGCTTACTTCGCGACTAAAGTAACACTCGAAATTGCTAACTCTGTTCCAGTGATGGGACCCGTATTGAAAGAACTTATGCAAGGCGGTACGATTGTTGGTGCAGAAACGTTGACTCGGTTCTTCGCACTTCATGTATTCTTCCTCCCAGCGGTGCTTCTTAGTCTGCTCGTAGGACACTTTATTATGATCCGCAGACAAGGGATTTCTGGACCGTTGTAAGTTAATCTGAGAGAGGAGGAATACGGATGGCACATGGAAACAATTCTAAGGAAAAGGTTGTATATGTCGGTGATACCAGAGTTCGTAAAGGCAATGGATTTATCACACCTCCAGACTATTCAGCCTATCCTGGTAAATCGGAAGCCTTTATCCCTAACTTTCTACTGAAAGAATGGATGGTTGGCGTCGTTGTACTTGTAGGAATATTAGTGCTTACTATTTCAGAGCCAGCGCCGCTAGGGTTTCCAGCGAATGCGAGTGCTACGGTTATCCCAATTCCTGACTGGTATTTCTTGTTTCTCTATCAGTATTTGAAGCTTCCTTATGCTTCAGGTGATTATATCGTTCTGGGTACATTAGGTGTAACCGGTGTAGCTTTTGGTTCACTTCTTTTAGCACCATTTCTTGACACGGGCAGAGAACGTCGCTTCTATCGTAGACCGATCGCTTCATCTTTGATGTTCTTATCGCTAGCGGCGATTGTGTACTTAACAAATACCGCTTGGACGGAATACAAACATGAAATGGCTGAAACTGGTCAAATTCCTGAAGATGTTCAACGGGAAGAGAAGGCGGCAGAGAATAGGGCGAAGGGGCTTCCAACCTCGAGTGCAGTTAAGGCAAAGGAAGTAGCGATTGTAGATAAGGATGATCCGGCTATGGGGCTGTTTAAGCAAGCTACTTGCATCTCTTGTCATGCGGCGGATTTGAAAGGGGCAGGCGGGCCTTCACTTCGCGGCGTTGGGGACACCCATGATAAAGAAGCAATCCTTACTATTATAAAAGAGGGTCAAGGACAGATGCCGAAGATGTATGATATTGCTCTGGGAGCGGGGCTTTCGGATCAAGACATTGATGCCTTGGCAGACTGGCTTGCCAAACAAAAAAGCGAACAGTAAAATAAAAATAACGCAAAACCTGATCGAAACTGCGGTCAGGTTTTTGTATGTCTAAATGTAAAGTTGCCACTACTTGGGAGGTTAATGATCTGTATGTCCGTTCTTGATAAACTGTTTAAGCACCGAGGAATCATTTGGTTGTTATTTATTGTGAATCTTCTCGGTACCATTTATGGCTACATATGGTATGGCAATCAATTGGAGTTCACGGCGGCTAACTTTCCGCTTTGGCTGCTCCCGTTTGTTCCAGATAGTCCAACCGCAAGCTTGTTCTTTACCTTGGCGCTGTTGCTAATGCTCTTTCCTCCAAAAAGCTATACGGGAAACAATGTAAGGGAGCTTATTGAGGCGTTAGCGGTTGTGACGTCTGTGAAGTATGGGATTTGGGCAGTAAGTATGATTTTTGCTGGAGGTTATCAAGGAGATATTCTAGTTTGGAAAGACTGGATGCTGGTGATCTCTCATTTGGGGATGGCGGTAGAAGCCTTGATCTATGCACGATTCTTTTCTTTCCGCAAAATGATTCCGCTAGCGCTGTTCTGGACCCTTGCTAACGATATGCTGGACTATTCCTATGGAATATACCCATGGTTACCTTCTGTACTGAATGATGATGTCACACAGGTGCAATATTTCACGATGGCGCTAACGGTGTTTAGTGTAATTGTTGCTTGGTTGTTTAGTAGTAGACAAAGATCAGTAGACTCTATCTATCAGTTTAAGAACAGGTTCTAGTAAGCAGTTCTAACCCTTGTCCGCCTGCCATACATTTAGAATTATAAGAAGTATAAGTTTTATCCTATACTTTATCCTTATAATTTTACGAGAAACGAATATCGTCTAATAAAGACGACAACGTCGTTTCTTCTTAGGTAGGAGGGGGATGTCTCATGCTCCGAGGGAGATATTATGTGTTGGTTATTCTAGTGTTTTGTTGGTTATTGACCAGCATGAATGTTGAAAAAGCTTCAGCAGCGCAAGGGAATGCTGGTGAAGGTTCTGGCAAGGTTTCGAAGCAAAGCGCCGACGTTAGTTCGGGCGACGGTTTGACAGTGATGAGTGGAAAGACTGGAGCACAGCAGCTAGAACAAGCCGCTGAGGCATTGTATGGGTATGTCTTGGAAGGGGATGTGATGAAGGTCCGACAAGAGACCGAAGAGATCTCTAGGATCATAGTGTCCTCTTCTTTTGAAGGAATGACCTCTGTAGAGGGCATTAATGCGTTGTCAGGGGTCATTATGGACCTGAAGGCTGCTGTGGCAAGTGCAAAAGTATCTCAGCAGCAATTGGAGGCTACAGCTACCAGGTTACGATTAGCTGCCAACAGTCTGAATCAACCCGGACAACCCATTTGGCTTCAGTATTATAAGCTAATTCGCGAGGATTTAAATGCGATGGAGCAAAGTGGTGCTACAAATGATCTGGCGGGATGGAAAACGGCTGTAGAGAGGCTACAGGGCAGGTATGAAAATATCCGGCCAGCGGTGATCGTCTCTCGGAAACCTGAAGTTGTAAATACATTTGATTCTTGGCTCTCATATGCCGCAGGCATTCCTTCTTCCTCACAAAAAATCGAACGGGCCCGGTTACTTGAAATTGTGTCTTATGGTCAGGATACTGTGCGGGTAATGTTCGGAAAAGAGAAGGATGAGCCGGCTTTGTCAGTACCCCTGGCCTCACAAGAATTTGGGATTTGGGGAGGACTAGCCGCAGGGTTTATTATCGCTGTATTAGCTTATGCGGGTTATCGTAAGTACCGTGGAGAGAATCAGAACTTCAAACCAATTTAGTGGAATGGTTATATAAATAACCAAAAGGAGCGGGGAAGAGTCCCCCGCTCCTTTTTTAACGAATCAAAACTTATATATTTGGGGCCCCCGCAAAGTACCTGAGTACGTATCTAAGCAAGGCCCCACTTTGTGGGGATATTTTATGTTTCTCTAAATCCCTCGCCTTGTACGTCGTGCACATCGCTAATAATTACGAACGCGTGCGGATCAATCGATTTGACCAGTAAACTAAGACGGCGAATTTCCTGCCTTGAAACTACACAGTACACCATATGTTTGGCTTGCTTAGAATACGCACCGATTGCAGGGATGAGTGTTACACCTCGTTCTAGTTCAGCAGTTATTAGATCAGCAATTTGGGGTGCCTCATCACTAATGATTGTAAATGCTTTGGCGGCATAAGCGCCTTCCTGGATAAAATCGATGACACGCGATGCGATGAACACTGCAACGAGTGTGTATAGAATTTTTTCTTTGGGAATATAGAAGATGGAAGAGCCGATAATGAAAATGTCGATGGCCAGAATAATCTGCCCCATACTCCAGCCGAAATTCCGTCCCAGAATTCTTGCCACAATGTCTACGCCACCTGTAGTGCCACCAAAACGGAACACAATCCCAAGCCCGGTTCCAAGTGTTACCCCTGCGTATAGTGCAGCAAGAATAAAGTCATGTTCGGTACTGAAAGGGACAATCCATCCAGCAGAGATCAATCTTTCGAAGATCCACAAGAAAAGGGACAAAGATCCGATTCCTACCCCTGTGTATACGATTTGGCGGCCGCCTAGGACTTTCCAACCGAGCAGAAACAATGGGAGATTGATTAGCAGTGTTGTTAAAAAGATTGGAATGTCAAAGGCATAATTAAGCAGCAGTGTGATTCCCGTTACGCCGCCTTCCATTAGTTGACTGGGAATGATGAAATACAGTAGTCCGAATGCATATACTGCGGTTCCGAGCATGATAGGGGCAACTGTTTTGCTGATTGAAATTACCTTGTTTGAATTCATGGAATCCCTCGTTAGGCCTTGTTAAGGCAGTTTTTCTTTTCCTATAATAAGTATACCTTTTCTTGCAGGTGTTAAAATATTCAAAAAAGATTTGTCTTCAAAACGTCTTTACGATAACATAGGGGCAAACAGAAGGCAAGATATACAGAGGGGGCAAAGATACATTTTATGGACAAAAGTCTTGGTGACATTCAGCGTGAAGTAGACGCTTATATATCGCAATTTAAAGAAGGGTACTTCAGTCCGCTGTCTATGTTAGCCCGCATGTCCGAGGAAGTCGGAGAGTTGGCGCGGGAAGTCAATCATGAATTCGGTGAGAAGCCGAAGAAGTCTGATGAAGCAGAGAATTCTATAGAGCTTGAACTGGGAGATATTTTGTTTATTACTGTTTGTTTTGCAAATTCTCTTGGGATTGATTTGACTGAAGCACATAATAAGGTCATGCATAAGTTTAATACCCGAGACGCTGGTCGTTGGACACCAAAAGACACCGATTAGGCCTCTATAACATATGCTGTACCAAACGAACGGGATTTAGCCGTGAGGATGGTGAGGATATGGATCAAAGGGATTATGTAAGAGAAGCCTATCGCTCTATATTGCGTAGTGACTTTGCAGAAGCTATTGTATGCTTTGAAGCCGCGATTGCAGCAAGTCCGGCTGATGCTGAAGTCAGATATCGTTGTTCCATAACGTATGCCCGCAGTGGTATGCTAGATAAAGCTTTAGTTCATGCTCAGGCGGCTATGAAGTTAGATGGCAGCAAACCTGAGTATAGTCTACATCTACAGCATCTTCAAGCTATGATGTATGTACAGGAAGCTAAGCGGTTGATAGAAGATGAAGATAACAAAACTCGTAACCCGTATCATCCGATTACGCTACTCAAAGAGGCCATCACCCTTGATCCATTATATGGGGATGCTTATGTATGGCTTGCCATCGCACATAGTCGGGTGAATGAACATATGCAGGCTATGGCCGCCTTGAAAGAAGTGATTTCTTTACATCCGGATGATTCTGGCTTGCGAGAATTGATGGTAGACCTTCAGAAATCCATACAATCGTATATGCAGTAACTATATAACTAGTGAAAGCGAGGATGAAAAGATATGAGCAACAAGATCAGAGTTATCGTATCCGGAGCAGGCGGGAGAATGGGTAAAGAGGTTGTTAAACTTGTGCTGCAGGACGAAGAGTTGGAGCTAGCGGCTGCGGTAGATCGTTCAACGATGGATATAGATGCAGGCCGTCTAGTAGGTCTCGAAGACTCAGGAGTTATTGTAACTTCAGATCTTGAGGCTGCCCTCGCGGGAAGCAACGGAGATGTTGTGGTCGATTTCACTACACCACAATCCGCGTATATGAATACAGTGCTAGCCATTAAATATGGAGTGCGTCCGGTTATCGGTACAACCGGATTCACACCGGAGCAAATTGTGGAACTGGACAAGCAGTGTCAAGACCAGGGGATAGGTGGACTTATTGCTCCAAACTTCTCCATAGGGGCTATTCTGTTGATGAGATTTGCGGCTCAAGCTTCAAAATACTTTCCACATCTGGAGATTATCGAGTATCATGGTGACCAAAAACTGGATGCTCCATCCGGAACTGCAGTCAAAACAGCAGAGATGATTTCAGAAGTACGGGAAGAGCTTCGTCAAGGAAACCCTAAAGAAGAAGAAACGATTGAGGGTGCGCGTGGGGGTTACTATAATGGATTCCGGATACATAGTGTCCGTCTTCCTGGTGTGTTTGCCCAAGAGGAAGTGATTTTTGGTGGGTTCGGACAATCCTTAAAAATCCGGCATGATTCTTATGAGCGAGCAGGCTATATGCCAGGCGTTAAGATGGGTATTCAAAAGGTAATGGGATACACTGGCTTGATCTATGGATTTGAGCACTTTATAGAATAGACAGGGGAGAACACCATGTTAAAGATCGCATTTATTGCACATGATCGTAAAAAAGATGAAATCGTAAATTTTGTATTAGCCTATGAGCATGTATTTGTAGGTCATGAACTATTTTCTACGGGGACTACTGGCCAACGGATCATGGATGTGACTAGCTTGAAGATTCATCGCTATATGTCAGGACCATTGGGTGGAGATCAGCAAATTGGGGCAATGGTAGCCCAAGATGAATTGGATCTTATTATTTTCTTGCGCGACCCATTAATGGCACAGCCACATGAACCAGATATTACAGCTTTACTTCGTCTATGTGACGTATATGGTATCCCTGTAGCAACGAATATCGCAACAGCTGAGGTGCTTGTGAAGGCGATTGATCGCGGTGACTTTGCTTGGCGTGAACTCGTCCATAAATACAAACCAGGTGTTGATGAATGAAGCTGGACATTCTTGTATTTGGGGCTCATGCGGATGATGCGGAGATCGGAATGGCAGGTACGATTGCGAAGCATACCGCTGCAGGACTAAAAGTAGGTCTGTGCGATTTAACAGCTGCGGAAATGTCCTCGAACGGTACTGTAGAGCTACGCAAGGAAGAGGCACAGCAAGCTGCTGATCTGCTTGGCGTGTCTGTGCGGACGAATTTGGGTTTATCTGACAGAGGGCTGTTTATAACAGAAGAGCATGTGGCCGCTGTGACAGCCGAAATTCGCCGGTTTGCTCCTGCGATTGTTTTTGCTCCTTATTGGGAAGATCGTCATCCGGATCATATTGCGTGCAGTAAGCTAGTAGAAGAGGCTGTTTTTAATGCTAAACTACGTAAATATATGCCGGACAAGCCGGCAGTTCCGGCTCCACAGCTGTTTTTTTATTTTATAAATGATCTAGGACGTACGGATCTTATTGTAGATGTTACTAAACAATATGGGCTGAAGGAGCAGGTGTTGTCCTGCTATCGCTCCCAGTTCACCAAGCCGCTCGGTGCCGATGCTGTATCCACACCGCTAACGGAAGGTTATATTGAACGTGTTCGTTCCAGAGACATGTTGCTTGGACAGCGGAGACTTATTCCCTATGCGGAAGGATTTGCAACAAAAGTTCCCTATGCAGTAGATCTGTTTACTGCAGGGGATCAAACTATATAAGGTATAGAAGGGGACGGAATATGGATCGTTTGAAAATAGGCATCACTTGTTATCCGTCTCTTGGCGGCTCAGGCGTAGTAGCGACTGAATTAGGAAAACTCTTGGCCGAGAAGGGACATGAAGTTCATTTTATTACACACAGCATTCCGTTTCGGTTAGGGAAATTCCAGAAAAATATATTTTACCATGAGGTAGAGGTTAATGATTATTATGTATTTAAATATCCTCCTTATGATTTAGCACTTGCTACGAAGATGGCTCAGGTTGCCAAAATGCAGAATTTAGATCTGTTGCATGTTCATTACGCCGTTCCGCATGCTGTTTGTGCTTTCCTTGCTAAGCAGATGCTTGGTAATGATATAAAAGTTGTAACGACTTTGCATGGCACTGATATTACGGTACTTGGACAGGATGAATCGCTAAAAGATCTAATCCGTCTTGGAATTAATGAAAGTGATGCCGTAACAGCCGTATCGAAGGATCTCATTAGAGAAACACGAGAAGTGCTGGATATTACGCGCCAGATCGACCTCACTTATAACTTCGTTGATCATCGTGTCTATTATCCACGGGATGTATCGAATCTGCGAGAAGATTTTGCTTCTCCTGAGGAGAAGATCTTGATGCATATCAGTAACTTCCGCCCAGTTAAAAGGGTAAGCGATGTTGTCGATATCTTTGCTAAAGTGAATCGTGAAATCCCTTCACGTCTGTTGCTTGTTGGCGAAGGGCCAGATCTTCCTAAGATTCAAGCTAAGATCAGTGAAATGGGTCTGGATGATAAAGTCCGCTTCTTAGGAAGACAGGATGAGATTGCTCAAGTTATTTCGTTGGCTGATCTTCTTCTGTTACCTTCTGAGAAGGAAAGCTTTGGTCTGGTCGCTCTAGAAGCAATGGCCTGTGGTGTTCCGACTATAGGTTCTCAAACCGGAGGCATTCCGGAGCTCATAGAACATGGCAAGACAGGATTCATTGCTCCAATTGGTGATACAGAAACTATGGCGAAATATGCAATCAAACTCCTATCGGATGATCGCATGGTGGAGCAGTTCAGACAAGCTTGTCTGGAAACGGCCTGCAAAGATTTCTGTAAGGATTCGATTACAAGTCAGTATGAGGATATATATTACCGTGTGCTCGGGCGCAAGGTACCTAGACTGGATACAGTCAGGGGGTAAGGAGTTCGTAATGAAATGGAAAATGGCGCCATCTGCTATGGCTCTTGCAGCGGAAAATGTAATTTCTGAGCTAACGCAAAACGGCCATGAGGCTTTTTGGGTTGGAGGCTGCATTCGCGATGAGCTATTGGGTAGGCCAGTGCATGATATGGATATTACAACTTCAGCAGTGCCGGAGGAAGTGATAGCCATCTTCGCACGCAGTATTCCTACAGGACTAGCACATGGGACGGTTACTGTGCTTCAGGATGGGCATGGATTTGAGGTGACGACATACCGAACTGAAAGCGGCTATATCGATCATCGTCGTCCGGACCATGTTGAATTTGTTAGTGATGTGAAGGAAGATCTTCGTCGTCGTGATTTTACGATTAACGCGATATGCTGCGGGCTGGGTGGAGATTTGATTGATCCCTTCGGAGGCGAGAAGGATCTAGCTCTCCGTGTGATCCGCTGTGTGGGTGATGCTGAGGAACGGTTCGATGAGGATGCGCTTCGCATGCTTCGCTGCGTTCGTTTCGCATCGGTGTTAGATTTCTCCATCGCTAAGAATACGTGGAGGGGGCTACTGCGCCAGCGAGATAAGCTGGCGCATATTGCTGTGGAGCGTGTCCGCGCGGAGCTGGACCGCATCGTAGAGGGGCCGCATCCTCGGCGCGGCCTTGCTATGCTAGCGCGCTGTGAGCTGCTCGCGCGCGGCAAAGCCCCGTTCCCCTGGACCGGAACCGATCTGGCGGCTGCTGCCGCCTTAACGGCCGGGATAGGGGAACTGGAGAGCGCCCACCTGCGGTGGGTGCTTCTCCTCCATGCCCTGAAGCAGTCGGCCCAGGAGGCCGATGAGCTGCTGCGGGCATGGACGTTCTCTGGGACGACGCGTACCAGCGTCGTCCAGGTGCTGCGGGTCCGCGAAGCTTGGACCGCTGCCCTGGAGGCTGTGCCGCCGGGGGAACCGGGCGGCACAGATCTACTGCGGCGGCGCTGGATCGCCGCCGTGCTGACCTTCGGCGTGGAAGCCGCCGAAGGGTGGCTCTCGCTGCTGGCGATCCTGCCAGCAGGTGGCCTTCCCGCTGCGAACCCGCCAGCGGTTTCAGAGATTTCACCCGCTGTCACTACCCCAGCGGCGCCAGAGCTTGTAAATGGCTTGATCCATTTGCAAGCTGCAAGAGACTGGATCTCACAGATGCCGCTTAAGAGCTTATCGGAGCTTGCTGTTACAGGCAATGAGTTGGCGGAAGCGCTTGAGAAACGTCCAGGACCTTGGCTTGGCAATATGCTGAGTGCACTTCTGCAGGCGACTGCTTCGGGAGATCTTCTTAACAATAAACAAGAATTGCTGCTTGAAGCAAAAAGGATGGATGGACATGAGCTATGAAAAAGCGCTGTCGCTAACCGGGTTGAAGCAGGAAGCTTCTGATTCGAATTGGCTAGACAGAGTTCAGCTCCTGGAGTCTGTCGTATCTACTCAGGAGGAAGCCAAACGATTGGCGGAAAAGGGTGCACCAGAAGGAACAACCGTAATCGCTGAAGAACAGACCGGTGCTAGAGGGCGAATGGGTAGGAAATGGTTTTCTCCTCGTGGCAAAGGCATTTGGATGAGTATTGTATTGCGTCCGAAGTTACCTTTGTTACAGACTCCTCAGTTAACACTGCTTGCTGGGGTTGCAGTCTGTAAGGCAATTCGCCGTGTAACCGGAGTAGACGCCGGGATTAAATGGCCAAATGATTTGCTTGCGGGCGGTCGAAAGATATGTGGAATTTTGCTCGAGTCTTCGCTAAGAGAAGGAGAGCTTCATTATTGCATCGCCGGGATTGGAATTTCTGCGAACTTGACTGAAGACGATTATCCTGATCATCTGAAGGAAGTAGCGACTTCTCTTCGGATTCAGCGGGGCGGTGTCCCTATTGACCGTTCGGAACTGGTAAGAGCTGTATTGAATGAGTTAGAGCTGCATTTCAATCTTTACATGGAACAAGGTTTTAAACCTATCAAAGAGCTGTGGGAGTCGATGTCAGTTACTTTGGGTCGCCAAATCGCTCTGAATAGCCCTCAGGGACGCTCTGAAAGTGTTGTGGTAGGTTTGGATGAGTTAGGTGGACTAATCCTTAAAAACAGCGCAGGAGAGATTTCTAGCGTATGCTCAGGTGAAATCGAGCTTTTATAAATCTTTTTTATATGACAGGGTGTCATCCCCTGTCATATTTTTTTCGTGTATTTCCGAGTCCTTTTTGTTATACTATGGGGCAGAGGCGGTATCGTTTTGCGAACTGTACTCTTGATCTGATGAACTTATAATGGTTTTATTATTGGAATCACCTTCATAACTGCGTTAGACGGTTACGTTGGATTCTGCTCTGAGCCGTAAGGACCGAGACAGAAGGGACGATCGCGAGTGACTCTTTTTTGCCCTTCGGACCTTTTTAGCAAATCGTTGCTAAAAGGTTTTTTTGTTGCGATTTTTACGGGGATGTAATTTCAAAAAGGAGGACGAAGAGAGAAATGGCAAACAAACAAGCACTTAATATTGTGAAAATGAAAAAAATGAAAGCAGATGGTGAGCGGTTAAGCATGCTGACTGCTTATGATTACCCATCGGCTCTACTTGCTGAAGAAGCCGGTATCGATCTTATTCTGGTGGGTGACTCCCTGGGAAATGTGGTACTTGGATATGATACAACTTTACCGGTTACGATTGACGATATGGTCTACCACACTCGTTCGGTAACTCGGGGCGCACAAAAAACATTCATTGTGGCAGATATGCCATTTATGACCTACCACGGAAGTATAGATGAAACCTTGCGGGGTGTGCGCAGACTGATGCAGGAAGGGCGGGCTCATGCCGTCAAAATGGAAGGCGGTCTCGAAATTTGTGAGACAGTTACTGCGGTTGTAGCTGCGGGAGTTCCTGTGCTGGGGCATATTGGACTTACACCACAATCGGTAAATATGATTGGCGGCTACCGCATTCAAGGTAAGGACGCCAAAGATGCAAAACGTCTGATGGATGAAGCTAAGGCCCTTGAAGCAGCAGGTGCTTTTGCAGTGGTACTGGAGCTGGTGACAGAAGAAGTAGCACAAGCAATTTCTGAGGCACTGAGCATTCCGACCATTGGGATTGGTGCAGGTCGTTATTGTGATGGACAGGTATTGGTTTTCCATGATTTGTTGCGTTATGCCTCACCCTACCGTGAGAAACGTTTTGTCAAAACCTACGCAGATGTGGGTAGCCTGATTCGTGAGGGTATCAGCCAATATGTGCAAGAAGTGAAGGATCGCTCGTACCCAGATGAAGGTCATGTTTTTAAAGCAGATGAAACCGTTCTGGAATCTTTATACGGCGGTGCCGGAAAGGATGGGGAATAAGATGAGAGTCGTCAGAAGCATTAAGCAACTTCGCGAAGCTTTGGAATATATGAGACAAGGTGGACATACCCCGATTGGGTTTGTTCCAACCATGGGATACCTACATGAAGGACATGCCAGTCTGCTTCGGCGGGCGGGAGAAATGAGCAACACGGTCGTTATGAGCATATTTGTGAACCCGCTGCAGTTCGGACCGAATGAGGATTATGATTCCTATCCGCGCGATGAAGAGCGTGATTTGGAGCTTGCGGAACGCGAAGGTGTCGATATTGTATTTATCCCCAGTGTGGAAGAAATGTATCCGCAGCCTACCCGGACTACTGTCTCGGTATCAGAGCTTACCACTCGACTTTGTGGGGCTTCGCGTCCAGGGCATTTTAATGGCGTGACAACAGTTGTTAATAAACTATTCAATATCGTGCAGCCAGATTATGCTTTCTTCGGGCTAAAGGATGCTCAGCAAGTAGCTGTGCTCCGCAGAATGGTATCTGATTTGAATATGAATGTTGAAATTGTACCTTGCCCTATCGTTCGTGAAGGAGATGGACTTGCACTTAGCTCGCGTAACGTATTCTTATCTCCAGAGGAACGTTCTCAAGCACTGGTGTTATCTCGTTCCTTGCGTGAAGCACGTCAGTCCATTGAAGAAGGAAAAGTAACAACCGTTGCTGAAGTGCGGGAATTGTTGACCTCGGTTATTTCCAGCTCTCCTTTGGCGGTCATTGATTATGCGGAAATACTGACTTTCCCTAATCTGGAAGGCTTAGAGAACGAAGTTTTATTAACGGATGTAAATGGGGAAATTATTATAGCGCTTGCCGTGAAGTTTGGCAGAACGCGATTAATTGACAATAATGTATTTATTCCAAAGGAGGTTGCCGCTCTTGTTTAGACATATGATGAAATCCAAAATTCACCGTGCGACGGTGACAGAAGCGAATTTGAATTATGTGGGAAGTATTACCATTGATGAGAACTTAATGGAAGCGGCAGATATTCTTGAGAATGAAAAAGTGCAGATCGTGGACAACAATAATGGTTCACGGTTAGAAACTTATGTTATTCCAGGGCCTCGCGGCAGTGGTGTGATCTGCCTAAATGGTGCAGCTGCACGTCTTGTTCAACCGGGAGATACAGTAATTATTATTTCGTATGCGATGTTGTCTTCGGAAGAACTGGAGTCGCATAAGCCAACGGTGGTATTCGTGGATGAGAACAACAGACCAGTGAAGCTGGCTGATCATGAATTGCATGCTACAATCGCTTAAATTATGGACTTACGCCATGTAATGAATGGCAGGGATGAAAGACCCCGTTCTCGCAGAAAATGAAGTCAGGCAAGCTGAACTGATTTCATCTTCAGTAAGGGGGGATAGCCCATGTTTCAACATTTGTTTGCTGAAATGAACAAGGTGCTTCAGGAGATCGTTACAGATTACCCTACAGCGGAGGGTGCCCGCCGGAATGAGCTTTTATGCAATTATAATATGCTGCATCGACTTAGTGATAAAGTGATGGATGAATGGCTGGCCTTTGCAGAGAAGCTAAGTCACTTTCGTGAAAGTGTAGATTTTACGACTGTGGTTGAAGAGGAAGTGCCAGAACAGGAAGCACCCGAGCTGTGCATGGATACTTTTGTTAGAGGTCAGGGGTATTATAAGCTGCTGATGTATGGAAAATGTATTGAACAGTTTAAGGAAGTTATTGTGCAATATCCGGATAGCTTGGCTGCTCGATTATATTTAGCCATCTCTTACCTGCAGGAAGGGGAGGGGGAAGCTGCTTGGAGCCATCTGAACCATATGCTCGGTTTGATACGGGAAACCAAGCTGAAGGCAATGGTTTATAACGCTTTAGGTTGCATCAGGGCCTCTCAAGAACGGTTCAATGAAGCGCAGGAGCTGTTTGGCCTTTCTTTGCAACTTGACCCGGCACTTCCTGAACCAACCGTTAATTTGGAGGTTTGCCGCCGCCGAGGAGGTAAGCTTCATTTCGGAAATCAGCTTGTTTCATTATTGTAAATTATTACGTTTACGGTTTATTATTCCGCATTTTCATTCTAGCGATGCATCCCCTGAACCAGTGGTGTGCATCGCCTTTTTTCGCAACTTCTGTTATGCTGATTAAGAGTCTCAATTGAAAGGGAATAGAATTATAATGAAATTTGCCGTGCTTGATTTTGAAACAACGGGAACCCAATCCGTGGGTGAAATTATCCAGGTTGGCCTTGCAATTATAGAAGAAGACCGGTCCATCTCCCGGGTATATGGTTCCTACGTCAAGCCCGGAACGCCGATACCTCCTTTTATAACTGGTCTAACGGGGATTACCGATGATGATGTAAAGGATGCACCTGAGCTGGATGAGATGATGATGGAGCTTGTCCCACTCTTGGATGATGTTGTGCTTGTAGGGCATAATGTCGCATTTGACTTCCATTTTTTGCAAAATGCTTTAGACCGATGTGGGTATTTACCATTTCAAGGGCGGATTTTAGATACGATTGATTTTCTGAAAATCTGCTTTCCTTCCCTCACATCCTATCAACTAGGATCAGTTAGTGCACATTTTGGAGTGACGCACGATCGTCCGCATCAGGCAGACAGTGATGCACTCGCAACTGCTCTTGTATTGCTGAAATGTCTGGAGGAGCTCTACGATTTGCCTCTGCTGACGATTCAGAGACTCTGTGAGCTGTTTACGGAAGAGGATAGTGATCTGGGTTGGTATTTTGATGGTCTGCTGCGTGAACGGGAAGCGGAGACGCTTCAGCCCGAAGGTGATCTGACTTTCTATCGTCAATTAGCGCTTGCTGTAGGAGACTGGAACGAATTAGCTCCACCTCGAGACGAGCATGCTGAGAATCCACTACACAATTTATCTTTTACAGATTATATGGATGAAGTAACGAAACGACTTAAGGAAACTTTGCCACAGTATGAAAGCCGAGAAGCTCAGGATATTATGATCAATGAGGTGATGACGGCACTTGCCGAAGATAAGCATCTATTGATCGAAGCAGGGACAGGAACCGGTAAATCCCTTGGTTATTTATTGCCTGCCATATACCAAAGCGTACGCACTAATGAAAAAGTCATGGTCAGCACTCATACTATTAATCTGCAGGATCAATTGCGTGAGCGTGATATTCCTTTGTTAACGCAGGTAGTTCCTTTTCCATTTAAAGCTGCAATTTTTAAGGGCAGAGGGCATTATTTGTGTCTTCGTAAGTTCGAACATAAAATTAATAAAAAAGACTTTATAAGTCCGAGGGAAGATGCGCTTACTGCGGCTCAGATGATCGTTTGGCTGACACAAAGTGAATCAGGAGATGACGAAGAGCTCAATCTAAGTGGACGTGGCGGAGATTTTTGGGAGACGGTGGCAAGCGATACCGATTCTTGTCTGGGTCGCTCGTGTCCTTGGTTCCGTAAGTGTTATTATCATCGGGCTAAGCATGAAGCTGGTATTGCAGACGTGGTCATTACGAACCACTCTAAGCTTTTCGCAGATGTTAAGGCTGGGCATCAACTACTTCCGGCTTATGAACATCTTGTAATAGATGAGGCCCATCATCTGGAGGACGTGGCTGGCAAGCATTTAGGCATGCATATGAAGCATTTCACGGTGGCACATACACTATCGCGTCTTTATAAGGATAGTCGAAATGGCCAACTTCCTACACTTCGCCAAATGCTTCAGTCATCAGGCAGTGAGGAAGCTTCTGAATGGAGCGGAGTGATCGATAGAATCTATCCGGACCTTCTTACCGTAAAAGAAACCTGGGATCTGCTTAGTGATAAACTATTCAGCCTCTTGCCGGAACGCAGCGATGCAGCGGCGGGAGAAGCCGGCCAGTTAGTCATGCGGCTACTTCCTACCCGTAAACCGAAAGATTGGGATGAATTGGTTGCTTTAGAGAATACTATGAATCTGACATTAAGCGAAATTATCCGTAAAGGTGATAAAATGCTTAATGAGATGCGAGATCAAGAAGGTCAATCTTCCTCAGATAGCCTAGTTACCGATATTAGCGGCTTATTTAAGGATTTAGCTTCTATACGTGAGCAAGTACGGTTTTTTATGGGATTAAATGATGAGAATGTAGTATATTGGCTGGAGGCGAATGGAAATTATCGCAGTAAATCGCTACAGCTGTATGCCGTTCCTGTTGATGTTAGTAATCAGCTTAAGGAGCTGTTTTTCGACAAGAAGAAAAGTATCGTACTAACTTCGGCGACACTCTCTGTGGATAAATCTTTCCAGTTTATGATTGATAATCTCGGACTTAATGAAGCTGCGGAAGAGGGGCGTCTGATGACATCACTCCTGCCTTCTCCCTTTAAGTATCGGGAGCAGGCGCTGTTAGTTATTCCGCGGGATTTCCCAAGTGTGAAGGGGAGTGTAGGCGATGCCCGATTTGTCGATACACTCGTACAGTCACTAGCAGAAGCAGCTATTACAACACGTGGGCGGATGCTTGTCCTGTTTACTTCTTACAAGATGCTACGCCAGGTTTATGATCCTCTGAAAGAGGCTCTAGCCTCACAAGAGATCACGGTGCTAGGTCAAGGCGTGGAGGGGGGCAGCCGTAGTAAGCTGATCCGCCGTTTTCAGGACAGTGCAGCCTCTGTGCTGTTAGGAACAAGCAGCTTTTGGGAGGGTGTAGATATTCCGGGTGAAGCATTAACATGCTTGGCTATCGTGAGGCTTCCATTTCAACCGCCGAATCACCCCCTAGCGGAAGCGAAGTCTGAGTTATTACAAGCCCAGAAGAAGAATCCGTTCATGAAGTTGTCTGTTCCTCAGGCAGTTATCCGCTTTAAGCAAGGATTTGGAAGACTGGTGCGGACAGCGCAAGATCGGGGTATTGTTATTGTGTATGACACAAGGGTGATCGAATCTCACTATGGGAAGTATTTCCTGTATTCGTTGCCTGGCCCGAAAATGGAGCATATGCTTACGGATCAAATGGTTCCTCGAATAGCGGAGTGGTTGGAGGACGGAGGCGTTTCTTGAAAAGGGCGTCTTCCCTCTAATTAATCACTCTACAATGAAGGGCGGTATAAGAATACCGCTCTTCATTGAGACGAGGTGCAGAAATTTCGATAGGATTTGAACAGAATATCACTTAAATTAGGAGGTAAATTATGAAATCGGATAAAATATCAGAAGCCGTTGTTCGCAGACTTCCTGTGTACTTGCGTTTCCTGAATGATCTCCAGAAACGTGAAATATTAACCGTTTCCTCACAAGAACTAGGACAAAAACTTGATTTGAATCCTGCTCAAATTCGTAAAGATTTAGCTTATTTTGGAGACTTTGGTAGAAAAGGTATCGGGTATGACGTAACTTATCTTATTGAAAAAATCCGTCATATTCTGAAGCTGGATCAACAATTGAATGTGGCTTTAGTAGGTGCCGGTAACCTTGGACATGCATTATCTAATTACAATGCTTATCTGAAAGATACTATGAAGATTACCGCTATATTTGACTCCTATGCACCTAAGGTAGGGCGGAAAATTAACTCTCTTACCGTTCAACCGATGGAGGAGCTTGGTCAGACGGTTCGTGAGCAAGGTATTCGAATTGGGATCATTACTGTGCCTGATTCAGAAGCGCAGAATGTAGCAGATATTCTCATTGAGTCTGGCATTGAGGCGATTTTGAATTTTGCACCAGTGATTCTAAAAACACCATCGAATATCCGGGTTCATGCTGCCGATTTTACAACGGATTTGCAAAGCCTTGCTTATTATTTGAAAGACGGAAAGGAAGAAACCGGAAATGAAGAGCAGTAAAACGATTATTAAGGGCGGGCGTTTTCTTATTCCGGGAACGGATGAGCCGGTTCTGAATGGATATATGACTATTGAAGATGATTTGATCACTTACATAGGAAAAGAAGAGCCTTTAATGGAAGATGATGTACAAGTTGTTGATGGCAGTCGTCTGCTGTTTATGCCAGGTCTGGTAAACACACATGGCCATGCGGCAATGTCATTGCTTCGTGGTTATGGAGATGATTTAGCACTTCAGGTGTGGCTTCAAGAGAAGATGTGGCCGATGGAAGCGAAATTCACTGGAGAAGATGTATACTGGGGAACCTCCTTGTCGGTACTGGAAATGCTAAAAGGTGGTACTACAACCTTCTTGGATATGTATGATCATATGGATCGAGTAGCAGAGGTAGTCGAATTATCAGGCATTCGTTCTGTACTGATGAGAGGCGTAATCGGATTATGCCCAGAGGAAGTACAAAATCACAAGCTTGCGGAAGCGATTTCTTTTGCACGAAATTGGCATGGTAAGGCTGATGGTAGAATTACGACGATGATCTCGCCACACGCCCCATATACTTGCCCACCGGACTTCTTTGTTAAGTTTGTTCAAGCGGCACATGATTTGGATTTACCGATGCATACCCATATGTCCGAGACCAAACGCGAAGTGGAGCAGAATGTGGTGGATTACGGACTTCGGCCTGTAGCGCATTTAGAGAAGCTTGGAATGTTCACACGTCCGTCTATTGTTGCACATGGCGTTCATTTGAATGATGAAGAGATCGAGATACTGGCTCGTCATGATGTAGGCGTGTCTCATAACCCAGGAAGTAATCTGAAACTGGCTAGTGGAGTGGCTCGGGTTACGGATCTTCTAAAGGCTGGTGTGAAGGTATCACTGGGTACAGATGGTGCGGCAAGCAATAATAACCTGGATATGTTTGAAGAGATGCGTCTTGCAGCCCTCATCCATAAAGGTGTAAGTGGTGATCCGACGGCTGTTCCAGCTCCGGAAGCGCTGCGTATAGCTACAGAGTATGGCGCAAAGTCTATCTTTTTAAATGATGTGGGTAGACTCGCTGTTGGCATGAAAGCGGACTTTATCGCGATTGATATAGACCAGCCGCATTTGCTACCACACACAGATCTGTTGTCTCATGCTGTATACTCTGCCAGTGCCAAGGATGTTGAGCATGTATGGGTGAATGGTAAACAGGTTGTAAAACATGGAGAATGTGTAACGCTAGATGAGGAAGCAATCCGTCGTAAGGCGCAAGAATCATTTGATGGACTGCTTAAACGGTAGTCTAAGATCATAACGAATAACTGAAAGGCTGTGACTTTCTGCGATTGCAAAGTTACAGCCTTTTGTGTTTCTGATAATTAGATCATTGAATTGGATATGAAACTTTGGATAAACACACAGGTGTGTTATATAATCAAAAAAGATATATTACTAGAAAGGGAGCTGTACCTTGAAGAAAAGGAAAAAATGGATCCTCCTGGGGTCAGTTCTGATTCTGCTCCTTCTGTTTGGACTTATCCAGTTCTATGCTTATATTATGAAAGATCAATGGAACGAGCGAGATATCGCTAAGGATGTCGCTAAAACCAGTGCTGGTCTGACAGAGGTAACCAAAGCGCAGAAATCCGTGTGGGATGAAAATGCGGTGTACTGGGTCTTAACAGGGAAGAATGAAGCCGGGACCGAGTTGATGGTTTGGGTACGTTTTACTGTAGACGGGAAGTTTGCTGAAGGAACCGACGCAGTATATGCTGAAGAACTAAGTAAAGGGACCTCTGAAGCGAAAATGCGTAGCCTTATAAAAGCCGATCTTCCGGACATCAGCATTGAGCGGTTGTTGCCAGGAGTATATAACGGGGAGTATGCTTGGCAGCTTTTTTATAAACAAAGCGGTCGATATTATTATCAATTTTATCGGTTCTCGGATGGGGCTCAAATGGGTGAAGGTTACAGTTTACCTAGCCGCTAAATTAAACAAAGGCATTATAAGAGAAACAAGCGGACCATTTATGGTTCGCTTGTTTTTTAAAATGACATATTATTTGATATACTATTAGTACACGAACTGTGATATACTATAAGAGTGGATTTATATATTGGGATTTAAAGATTCATACGAAAAAAGGTCTGTTATTTTAAGAGTAACAGCCCTTTTTTTGTCGAATTAAATCAATAAATTAAATAAAATGGAAAGAATTAAAAAATAAAATTTTAAATATCTTCACACTTTTTTTCAATATAGTATATACACCTGTGATATACTACTGTTTGTAATTAGAACAGTGTTAGTAGAACGTCAGGCTCTGGTGAGCTCTTAGCAGCTATGACTTTGGATCATTCTGTTTACATTTTTTCATCTTTGAGAGGAGGACGTTTCTTGAAATTACGTCTTGTACCTGTACTGATAACGTCTCTACTGTCGGCTATGCTATTATTCGGAGGATTCTTTTTATATCGTCAGTTTGCTTTACAGGAACCGCTCCAAAAGATTGTAACCGGATTTGAGGGAGTAAATACTTCACATATTAGTATTAACCGCGATGAGGTCACTTTGAAACTTGATTTGCAGCCGGGCACGAATTTACGTGATCTAGTATCGTATGTATCCAAAGAAGGAAAATCAGTGATTGAAGGACGTAAACTTAAACTCGATGTGGAGCAAAATTCAAGTGAACTATTGGATGATTACTGGGATAAAGCGATGTTCTCTGTAGCTGAAGCCATGGAGAGCCGTAAATATACGATTATACCTACAGAACTTGATAGATTGAAACAGCAAAATACGGAATTTAAAGATGTGATAGCATCTACTGATATCGACGACAACAATGTGTACGTAAGCTTGAGTAATGGAAAAGAAAGCAAATTTATTATTTTGCCGCGAAAACCTGCGACCTTGGGGGTATGGAATAATGCCTAAGTACCTTAAAGAAATTTTACTCGGATTTATTCCTGTACTGTTTATTTTCATGGCTTTTTTAGGTATTAATATATTCCCGATTGTTATAGCAGCTGGGATGCTCACTGCACTACTTATAATTGCTCATTTGCGTGGTGGGCTTACAGTGAACGCTGGTGCTGGAAAGAAACGCAAGAAGGAAGGACCTTCAAAGCTCACTTTTGAAGAAATAGGTGGGCAAGATAATGCGAAGCAAGAGCTTCGTGAGGCACTTGATTTTTTGATCCGGCATGAGGAGATCAGTAAATTTGGGATTCGCCCTTTGAAAGGGATTCTACTCACTGGCCCTCCAGGAACAGGTAAGACCCTTATGGCCAGAGCAGCTGCGCATTATACAAACTCTGTATTCGTGGCTGCATCAGGCAGTGAATTTGTAGAAATGTATGTAGGTGTCGGGGCCGGCCGGATCCGCGATTTGTTCAAGGATGCTCGTAACCGTGCTGTTAAGGAAAATAAACAGAGTGCCATTATTTTTATTGATGAAATTGACGTAATTGGCGGTAAACGTGAAGGCGGACAGCAGCGTGAATATGATCAGACCTTAAATCAGCTGTTGACTGAGATGGATGGTATTTATAATAACGAAACACCGCGTATTCTACTGGTAGCTGCAACAAACCGGAAAGAAATGCTTGATTCGGCATTGCTACGTCCTGGACGCTTCGACCGTCATATTCAAGTGGACATGCCTGACAAAAAGGGCCGCAAATCGATTCTGGAATTGCATGCGAAGAATAAACCTCTTCATCCAGATGTGAGTCTCGACAAAATTGCTGAAGAAGCCTATGGCTTTTCCGGTGCTCAGCTTGAAAGTGTCATGAATGAGGCTGCGATTTATATGATGCGTGAGGACTTGACGAAAGTTGAGCAGCGGCATCTGTCGATGGCGATTGACAAGGTAATGATGGGTGAAAAAACGGATAGAGAAACAAATCACGAAGAGAAAAAGAGAGTCGCCATTCATGAATTGGGACATGCCATCATGGCAGAGCTCCTTCGTCCCGGAAGCGTTAGTCAGGTTACGCTGACTCCGCGTGGGCAAGCCCTTGGTTATGTGCGACATAATCCTCAGCAAGAGCAGTATTTGTACACCAAAGATTATCTCGAAGATCAGATTATGATTGCACTTGGTGGAGCAGCTGCTGAAGAAATGTATTATGGTGGACGAAGCACAGGTTCACGCGGTGATTTCGATCAGGCGCTGAATATTGTGGAAACGATGATGAAGTCAGGTTTAACTTCGCTGGGTATTGCTAAGCTGGAAATGGTTACCACTGAAGAGCTTATGAAGGAAAATAGTAAGATATTGGATGAGCTGATGACGCGCACTCGTGAGCACCTTGAAAAGCAACGAAATGTATTTGATTACTCTCTTGACATTTTAATGAAGGAAGAAGTACTCTCTGGAGAGCAATTTCGATGTCAATTTCGTGACAGCGTCCTTTTACCAGCATAAATATTTATGCTGGTTATTTTTTTTTACTTTTCAGGCATGCTAAGATATCATTATATGTCGGGCTTTATAAATTTTTGCGACAGACAAGGTACAATACAAAAGTATAGATACCTGAAAGGATGGAGACTTTTTTATGAATTTCAAAAAAATAGGTGTCATCGGCGGTGGCACAATGGGACAAGGTATTGCTGAAATGTTAGCAGCCAAAGGCCTGGATGTATTACTAGTGGAGAAAACCGCGGAGAAACTGGACTACTCTTACGAAATGATCGAGACAAGTCTAGATAAGCAACTGGAGAAATGGGCGATCACTCAAGCTGAGAAGAAGCTGATTCTTAGCCGCATTCAAAAAGTGACACATTTCGCGGAGCTCAGCTCTTGTGACATGGTTATCGAAACCATTGTTGAGGATTTAGAAGAAAAGAAAAAGATTTTGAATCAATTGGATCAAGTATGCCCGAACCACATTATTCTTGCCAGCAATACATCAACACTTAGCTTGACTGAACTTGCAAGTTCTACGATGTATCCGGAACGCGTGATCGGAATGCATTTCATATATCCTGTAGCTAAAGTGGATCTTGTAGAAATCGTACGTGGTCTGAAAACTTCAGATGCTACTTTTGAAGATACAAAATCCTTTGTTGATGAGATTGTTGAGAAAAAAGGTGTAATGATTTATGAATCCCCAGGATTTGTAACATCACGCCTCATTTGCTTGTTTATCAATGAAGCTATGCATGTGCTACAAGAAGGCGTTGCCTCCGCACAGGATATTGACGATGCTATGCGTATTGGTTATCAATTCCAATATGGACCGCTTGAAATGGCTGACAGATTTGGCCTGGATTCGGTACTTGCGGCACTCGAAAATATGTTCCGTGAATACGGAGAACTGAAATACCGTCCTTCTACAATTCTTAAGAAGATGGTACGTGCAGGACAACTGGGTATGAAATCAGGAGAAGGCTTCTTCAAGTACGACAAGGATGGTGACCGTGTATGAATATTTTAGTTATTAACTCAGGTAGTTCTTCTTTGAAATATCAGCTGTATAACATGACCGATGAATCGGTTTTGGCTAAGGGTTTGGTTGAACGTATCGGGATGGATTCCTCCATTCTGAATCATAAACCTACTGGCAAAGCGGAAGTGACAGAAGTAAGCGAAATTCTGGAACATAATACTGCGATCCGCAAAGTCCTTGCTTGTCTTACAGACAAAGAGCATGGTGTAATTGAATCTATTAAAGAAATTGATGCTGTAGGTCACCGCGTAGTGCATGGTGGAGAGTTCTTCAAATCCTCGGCACTTGTGGATGCTGACGCAAAAACGAAAATTCGTCAATTGTTTGACCTTGCACCACTGCATAACCCAGCAGCAATGATGGGGATTACGGCTTCTGAAGTAAATATGCCAGGT